>OZ220682.1:0-2450983 GCA_965116365.1 Dehalococcoidia bacterium | reverse complement strand
AATGGCATCGCCGATCTCACCAGCAGGCCCCTCACCGCCGCCCAGTTCTGGACCGACGAACAGTGGTATCTGGAATCGGGTGCCGTTATCGTCAGCTGGATATCCAGCTTGATCGAGCATGCGACCTGCCTCAGCTGGGTCGTAGGGATACTCGTACTGCGACTCCCAGTTAGGGTTGAACGTGCTGAAGTATGTGACGTGCACTGGCTGACCGACACCGCCTAGGACGTGCTCCACGATCGCCTCACGATCCACGGACCGCGCCAAAGCTTGCCGAACCAATCGTGCCTGTTCCATGTCATCGATGCCCGAAGGATTGTCCGCGTCGTCGGGCTTGTGAGGGTTGCCCACCCACGGGATCTCCCGCACGAACACACCGTGCGACGGGAAGTCGATCGCCTCACCAGTAAGCGCATTGGTCGTCTCCCAGAGGTTGCCTGGGAACATGACGCCTTCTTGGATACCTGCGCCAGCACCCACTTCCAAGAAACCAGACTGCTTCATGCGAGCCAAGTCTTTAGGATCTATGAACGATACGTCAGACTCACCGTTCTGGAGTAGGGCAACACGAGTGAACTCTTCCGGAACCGCCAATACTCTGATGGACTCGATCGACGGATTCTTACGCCAGTGGTCGTAACCAACTTTTGTCATCGTCGCGCTGGTACCAGACTTGAAATCGGTCACCGCGAACGGACCAGTGCCGACGAAGTTGTCCTTGAGCCAGTCACGTCCATTCTCATCGAATGCACGTTTCGACGTCGCGATGGTCGTAAGACCACCTGAAGCCTCTTGGTTAAGGAAGTTGCTCGCCCAGCGGACATCAAAGTTGTTGAACTGCGCGCTTATCGTGTAATCGTCAATCGCTTCTACCGGAACGTTGCCGAACAACGCCGTTAGGTTCGCTGCGCTGGCCGCAATCGATTCGGGGTTAATCGCCGGGTTCGTGCGGTTCATCACCCACGCGATGTCTTCCGCCTTCAACTCACCCCAATCGCCATGGAATTGAACCCCTTGTCGGATCGTGATCGTCACAGAGCTCAGGTCATCCGCCAGGTCCCAAGACTCTGCCAGCATTGGGATGTCCCAGTCAGCGTCACCCGGAGTGAAAAGACTCTCTCCGGCACCCCAATTCCGTGCGCCGCCCAACGGCGCGTCAGGTAAGCTTCCACCATTGCCGGTGATGGCTCCCAACGCCGATCCGACATCCGCAAAGATAACGTGGCCGGGTCGGCTCTTGGATTGCGGCAAGTCGATCAGTTCGACAGTCTCCTCCATCATCGCCTCGGGGGTCGCAGTCACCACAACTTCGACCTCCTTCGCCACCTCCTTGACAACCTCGACTTCCTCGACCACCACGACCTCAACCGGTACTTCCTTCTCAACAACTACGGTCTGCACGACGGTCTCACCGGCAACTTCCACTTCTCTTTCGACCACGACAGTCTGGATCACCGTTTCGCCAGCGACTTGGACCTCTTTCTCCACCACGACGGTCTGGACCACGGTCTCACCCGCGACCTGAACCTCCTTCTCCACGACGACGGTTTGGATCACCGTTTCGCCAGGCACTTGTTCTTTAACCACGACGGTCTGGATTACTGTTTCAGTTCCGCCACATGCAACGGCAAACACTGCCACGACAGCCAAGATAGAGAGCAGACCTGCGGTTATGCCTCTACTTTTGAACTTATCGGTCAGAATTTTCATCACCTACACTCCTGTGTGCTGAGGTTCTATTTTCACCGATTAATCGCCACTCGACCTTCAGAATTAGCGCGCGTGCGCCTATAAACCGCGGACGACAAGGCGTGAAGCAACTTTATACCAATTACGACATTAACGCGCGCGCAATCTGCGGGTTTCGTGAAAAAACAGATTAGCCGCGGCGAAATTCAAATTTCGTATCGAAGAGATTGAAGGTGCAGAGCCGGTCTTGCAAGGCCGCGTTGAGGTAACCCGTAACGCGAACTGAGATTACAGCTGGCGCAACGTCGGGTCGACCCGGTCGCGGAACCAGTCGCCGAGGAAGTTACCTGACATCACGACCATCGCGATTACCAAACCCGGGAACAACGAAGTCCACCAAGCAGCGTCGATGTATTGACGTTCCTCACTAATCATCCGTCCCCAAGAAGGCTCCGGCGGTGGAATGCCAGCGCCGAGGTAGCTTAGCGCAGCTTCGGTAAGGATGATATTACCCGTGCCCAGAGTTGCCGTGACGATTACGATATTGACGACACCAGGAAGTATGTGCCGGATCATGATCCGCGCATTCGAAGCACCTGCGACACGCGCAAGTGCAACATATTCACGGTTTTTAAGCGACAGAGTCTCTGCTCTCACCAACCGGACGGCGCCCGGCCACGAAATCATCGCTAACACACCGATAAGAGTCCAAAGCCCCTGTCCTAAAACCAAGATGACAACCAAGATGATGAGTAGTCCGGGAAGGATGTTCCAAGCGTCCACGAACCGCATGATGATGTCATCTACGATTCCGCCGAAATAACCTGACACCAGACCGATCGTTGTTCCTACGATGATGCCTGTTCCGACTGCCGCGACCACCACTAGAACGGTGATGCGCGCCCCGGCGATGATCTTGCTCAAGACGTCGCGCCCTAGTGCGTCGGTTCCCAGGAAATAAGAGATGGAAGCATTTTCATCTTCCATCCAAAACGGAGGGGTATGGCGAACCCTAAGATCCGCTCTTTCGGGATTGTGCGGCAGAAGCCACGCCTCTGCAACTGCTGTGAAGAGGAGCAGCGCGATGATGAATGCCGGTATAACCGGATAACGACGCAGAAACTCGATCAGCGATAGACGTCGCTTTTGGACAGTTGCTGCGTCAAGGACCTGACTATCAGTCCCGCTATCTGTTACCGCAGTAGTGATACAGGTTCTCCTAGTTGTACTTGATTCGTGGATCCAACAAAGCGTAGACGATGTCCAGCGATAAGATCATGACGACGAACGCTGCGCCATAGATGATCGTCAAACCCGCCAGCAATGGAAAATCTGTTGCCCACAACGCATCGATGGCTAACCGGCCGAGCCCTGGCCACGCAAAAACTGTCTCAATGATGATCGTGCCGTTCAACAATCCGAATAACACGAAGACCGACAGGGTCAACGGTGGAATGATCGCGTTTCGGAAGGCATGTTTCCAACGGACCGGCGCCTGGGCGACACCTTTGGCGCGTGCAAACTTGATGAACTCAGAATCCAGGATCTCCAACATCGCGGTACGAGTGATCCGGAGATAAGATGCCGCCGGGAACCACGCCAGCGCCACGGCAGGCATCACGAAATTCCTTATCGCGAGACCCTCTCCCTTGGTTCCACTAGGTAGCCATCCGAGGTTCACGGCGAACACGAAGATCATCACCAACGCCAACCAGAATATCGGTACCGACTGCCCAAAAAGTGCGAAACCCCGAAACAGGTAGTCGAGGAACCTCCCGCGATTTGTCGCAGAAAATACTCCGAGAGGAACGCCCACCAAAGTTCCCAGAAGCCACGCGATGATTCCCAGTTGAATCGTGTTCGGAGCCTTCTCTCTGATGATCTCCAAAACCCCACGTTGCGTCGTCACGCTGTCGCCGAAATCGCCCGTCAATATATCCCCCATCCAGAGCGCGAACTGAATCGGCACCGGCTTGTCGAGATTCAATCTCCGTCCCCACTCTTCCCAGACCGCAGGATCTATGCCCAAGGAGTCTTCACCTATGAAGAAATACCTCGGGTCGCCCTTCACCCGCGACAGTGAAAACACGATCAACATCGCGAGCATCAGAGCGATGATCCCTAGGAGCACACGTCTGGCGATAAATTGTCCCATGGTTCGGTAAGCCGTCCGCCGTTTGCTATCTCGACGTTCACCACGAAAGAGCCTAACCTGCTTGGCAACAAGCTAGGCTCTTCCGTTATTGGGGCTTTTAACCCTACTTGATGATTATGTCCTCAAGTGGGTAGATCATGTTGACCGGCGCGGTGTGCATCGCGGCCTTCTTGGGTTCCCAACTTATGAGGTCACCGTTGTAGATCGTGTAGACGGGGAATTCGACCGTTGACGGGTCCCAGTGCCAGAACGCTTCGTGGTTGCCGAATTGGACCGCCATCTCGTTGCGCTTCTGGATGTCCTCTTCCCCGAGCATGTCGCCGTAGATCCGCTGGTAGAACGGAATACCTCCGCTCCACATGATGCCACCCGCGAACCACGCTTGGGCTTCACGACCTTTGGCGAAGTGAGCAGGCATTCCACCCTGTTCTCCGTCGTGTACCAAGTGGATGAACGAACGGTCGACGAACGTCGGGTGCCAAGTCGTGAACGGACCGAGGTGGAATTCAACGTCGATGTTCAACGTGTCTTTCCACATCGAAGCGATCGCCTGGTGAGCCTCGCTTGGCTCGTTGCCAGCCCACCATCCAATCGTGAATCCATCGACACCAGCCTCCGCCATCAGAGCCTGAGCACCTTCCGGATCGTACGGCACACACCACGCATCGTCATGGAGTTGGTCGTTGGCTGAGATCGCCCAGTTGCAGCCTGGCCAGGCGAGGCCGTCGTAGATGCTGTCTGCCAACGCCTGCTTGTCGATCGCCTTTGCCATCGCCCAACGGACTTTCCGCCCGTTCTCCATCTCAGGACAGATGCCGGCCGGGTCTGAAGGAACTTCTTCTAGAAGCACATTCCAGTCACAATCCGAACCAGGGAGGTCGTAGAAGCTGACCCAAGGGAACGCCTCCGGGTTCTTCTTCGCTTCCTCGTAGCCCGGGTTGTCGAGCGGCTCACCAGTCTTCGGGTTGGTCCGCTCCAAGAAGTTCGGGTTCATTCCAGCGTGCAGGATTACTGTCTGGAGCAACCGCCTTACGCCGCCGGCCGCTTCCAGTCTAGGTGTGTTCGGCAGCGTCACGTGGGTTATCATCGCTTCGCCGCTCTCAAACATCGCGATCCTAGAAGCCTCTTCAGGAACCTCGATTATCCGGGCCGACGCGATGTGCGCGGCCTGGTTGTAGTGCTCGGGGAGAGCATCGAGGATGATCTTGTCGTTGTCCAGCCACTCTCGGATCTCAAACGGACCAGTGCCGACGAAGACATCTCGCATGCCTTCAGGGCCCAGCTCGTCGTAGATGGTTTTACTGGCGATGCTGTAAGCGTCTCGGAGGTTCGAGAACAGCCAACCTGGAAGCCGGCTGTCGTACTTGATGATCTCCATCTCCGCGGTGTACTTGTCAACCGCAACCGTCTCCCCGTAGCAGCAGGTCAAGTCTCCTCCGACGTCGTGCAAGGTCTCTGGGTTCACGTTTGGGTTGACTGTGTTGGTGCTCCATGCGAAGTCTTCAGCGGTTACCTCGCCCCACCCTTTGTGGAACTGGATCCCAGGTCGCACATGCCACGTGAAGCTCTTGTAGTCCGGAGCAAGCTCCCACCGCTCGGCGACGGCCGGGATAACCCTGCCATCCGCAGACCATTGAACTGGGGTATCCCAAACGCTGTAGTAGTACTGCTCGTTCGAACAGGTAGGTACGCAAAGCTCCGGTGTGCCGACTGGCAAACCGACGGTCTGCAAAGCCGCTACAAATTCGCCGGACTGTTCAGACGGCATCATCATCGTGTCGGATGCCGCAGTCGTAGCCGTTACGACGACCTCGACCTCGACTTCCTTCTCGACGACCTTCTCGACCTCGACCTCAACTTCCTTCTCGACCTCAACCACCTTCTCAACTTCGACAATCACCGTTTCTTTCACGACCCGCGTGACTTCTACGGTTTCCGTCCCCCCACACGCGATCGCGAATACCGCAATCGCAGCGCCGACAGTCATCAGCAATGCTGCGACCGACTTGCGCTTGGTTACTAATGGAACGAATTTCATTTGCGACACTCCCGTATTCTTGTTTTCCGATACGTTGTCGTGCCCTGATCATCACATTGGGCGGATTCCCGCGCGCGGGAACGACCTCCCAGAAACAGGGCGTGAAAGTACCATACACCGAATCGCCTAGCGTGCGCGACCTCTTTGCGCGATTCGTGAAAACTCCGAGTGCTTGTGTCGAATACGCTTTACAAGCACCTCCGAAAGCGTCCCAAGCTATCAATTGGAAGGAACATCGTTAGACGTCTGGACAGCGGATTCACTACTGATGCAATCGAGCCGCCGAAACGGTTACCATTGCCTTCGTATCCAGTGCTCAACCGAGACGAGAGGAACACTATGTCCAAACTTCGCTTCGGCGCCTTCTTAGCGCCCCACCATCCCATCGGCGAAAACCCGCTCCTTCAGTTTGAGAGCAACTTGGAGTTCGTACAGCTCCTCGACAAGCTCGGTTACGACGAGTTCTGGTGTGGCGAACATCACTCCACTGGCTGGGAGATGATCGCCTCTCCCGAACTATTCCTCGCCGCCGTCGCCGAACGAACGCACCGCATCATGCTCGGTACCGGTGTGGTGTCCCTCCCGTATCATCACCCATTCATGGTCGCCCAGCGGATCGTACAGCTTGACTGGCAATCCCGCGGCCGCGTCATCTTCGGCTCCGGCCCCGGTGCCCTCCCGTCCGATGCGCATGTGCTGGGCATGGACCCAATGGTTCAAAGAGACCGCCAAGATGAGGCGTTGGGTGTCATTCGTCAACTCTTCAAAGGGGACGAGCGGGTCACCTACGAGTCAGACTGGTTCCAACTGCGAGACGCAAAGCTCCAACTACGGCCTCTTCAAGAAGATATGGAGTTCACCGTCGCGTCGATGGTTAGCCCCTCCGGTATGACCCTCGCCGGAAAGCACCGCACAGGAGTTCTATCCATCGGATCGATGACTAAAGCAGGGATGCGTTCATTGCCGATGCAGTGGAGCTTCGCCGAGGAATCCGCTGCCAAACACGGGAACAACGTCGATCGCAAGAATTGGCGCATCGTGATGAGTTGGCACATCGCTGAGACCAGGGAAGAAGCCAAAGAACAGGCCAAACTCGGCCTTTTCCGTCACAACAACCTCTACACGGTAGGAACTCTGGCCGCCGGCGAAGGAACCATTTACAAAACCCCCGAGGAAGCCGTGGACGACGTCGCGTTCTCCGAAACCAGCACCGCCGTGATCGGAACACCTGACGACCTCGTTGCCAGGATCCGCGAGATGCTGGAACTCACGGGCGGATTCGGATGCGTCATCGGATTCGTTCACGATTGGGCAAACCGCGAAAACACGTTGCGCAGCTGGGACATGGTCGCCAGATACGTCGTGCCCGAAGTTAACAACCTGCTTCAGGACTACCGCGAATCCTACAGATGGGTTAACGAAAGTCGCGAAACATGGAGCCGCGCGCAAGATGCAGTTCAAAGCAAGATCGAACAGCACGAACGCGCCGCCGAAGTGATGCGCACCCAAGGTTTAGCAGGCGAGAAACAAGGCGACGAGGTCGCTCCCGAACCGATAGCCCCGCTAACCAAGGAAACCAAACCAGATTAGCGCACCGCGTCCGAGTACCAGCCTCCCCAAACCGATTTCCAGCGACGAAACATCGCGATGAACAGGGGGTTGGTCCAGATCAGTGTTTTCCACAACGGCCACTTGTCGAAACGACGAGTAGACGGTCGTACACGCGGATCTCGTATTACGTGCGCAAATCCGCCTTTGCGCCTTGCATGCTTCTTAAGCGCCCAATAGAAATCCACATCTTCGCCTATCCATGCTTTCTCGTCGAACCCTGAACCATATCCGTCAGGCGTCCCAACATCCGCCATAAACCCAAGTAGATATGCATCGAACGGCGTTTCGGCCGGTATTCCACATCAACGCCTCCGCCAACACAGTCAGCATCGCTCATCACCGAATTTATCTTCGTAAGCAAATCCTGAGGAATCAAAACGTCCGCGTCGACAAAAACGAGGACTTCACCATTTGCGTGACGCGCCCCAGTATTGCGAGCTCGTGAAATCCCATGAACACCCTCGTCGATCACCTTCACTCCCTTACTTCGAGCTATCTCAGCCGTACCGTCGACGCTGTTGTTGTCGACAACGATCGTTTCAACGTCCACGTCGGATTCTTCGACGAGGTTCCTAGTTGCCGACTGGATAGCATCGAGCGTCGCGGAAAGATAGTCCTTTTCGTTGTATGCGGGGATGATGATCGAGAAGTCCACGATACACGCAACCTTATCCAATTAACCTATTCAATCAGACATCACGCAACCAGTCGACGGACGCCATGAAAATCACCCAAATCGAAACCATCCGCATAGCAGAGCAGCACCACAACCTATGGGTGCAGATCCACACCGATGAGGGTATCGTCGGGTTGGGTGAAACCTTCTATGCCGCGCCCGTAGTCGAGGCCGCCATCCACGACCACTTCGGTCCGTTGCTCATCGGCCGCGACCCGTTCCCGATCGAGCGCCATTGGGAGGCGATGTTCCGACTCTCCGACCACGCCGGTTACGGCGGTGCCGAGATGCGCGCCATCTCCGCACTTGACATCGCACTATGGGACATCAAAGGACAAGCATTAGGAGTGCCAGTCTACGAACTCCTCGGTGGGGCAGTACGTACCAAGATCCGCGTCTACGCCACCTCCCTACAGTTCCACGGCGCCGGGGAACAAGCTAAAGGTCTCCTTGACGAAGGCATCACCGCCATGAAGGGCGGCCCCACCATCGGACTCGCCCAAGCCTCCGACGGTCAATTCCTCTCGCCAAAAGAACTCGATATGGCTCTAAAACCCATCCGCGACATCCGCGACGCCGTCGGTTTGGATATGCAGATAGCCAACGACGGCCACGGCAAATGGACGCTGCCCGTCGCCATCCGAATCGCTCAAGCGATGGAGCCCTACGAGATGATGTGGCAAGAAGACCTCATGCCACTCCTAAATCCGGAAGCCCTTGCACGTTTACAGGCGGCAACAAAAACCCCGGTATGCATCTCCGAACGACTCCTGTCGAGATGGCAACTCCGCCAATTCATCGAAAACGGCTCAGCCCGCATCGTAATGCCAGACCTCATCTGGACGGGCGGCGTGTCCGAAACACACAAAGTCGCAATCCTGGCCTCAGCACACCAAGTCCCCTTCGCGCCCCACGACGCCACCGGCCCAGTCAACATCTTCGCCTGCTCCCAAATCTGCATGAGTTCGCCAAATGCCATGCTCCAAGAGCACGTTCCGGCATACTTCAAAGGCTGGTACAACGACATCGTTGACCCAAACCTCGACATCCGCGACGGCTACCTACACGCCCCTCAACGCCCCGGCATCGGCACTCGCCTGAAAGCAGGAGTCCGCGAACGCTCCGACGCCACCATCCGCGTCAGCAACGAACCCCGCAAGAGCCTAATCGATAGCTGGGGACCGCATCCAGCCCGAACGCCCGAGAGCCAAGCAAGAGTCGACGAACTCGAGATTGAACGCGGTCCTCAAATGTAGGTAAGAAGCGTTCGCCTACACCTCATTCGGCACCGCAAACCACCCATCACCTCTACGCACAGCATCAACTGCCTCCTGAAACACCCACCCGTCCCTAAACGTCTGATACCCGCAATATCCCTCGCCACGAATATCACTAACCAATTCACCCATCAAAACAGTCCAATTCCGCTGCGTATCATCCTCGATATCCGGCAGACTGTCCGTGATACTCGACGGCACCTCGACGCGTTCCCAGTCTGAACCGCGCTTCTTGACATGCAACGGCCCCTGCGCGTATGCGCCGCCGATGTGGATCGAACCCTCATCACCGTAAAACGCGACGTAGTCATCTTCGAAACGAGGCTGCATCCCTCCGTGCCGGAAAATCGACGACACAGGTTGCCTCGTCTCGATCGCTGGGTTTACATGCGCCATCACCGAGTAAGCCCACTCCGAATCCACATCTCGCCACTCAAGACCATCCAACTCATCCGCACTCGGAGCAAAATCTCCACGCTCCCGGAAATCATGCACACCCTCTACAACCGGCGCCCGATGCATATCATTCCGCGCCTCGCCGTTGATGTCGATCAAGATGGCATCGAGCGCGTGCAAAACAATCGACAGCTTGTGCGTGAAGTTGTTGCTCAGCCGACCGCCGCCAAGCTCGATCAGATGCGACCAACCCCAAGGGATCAACGGATTCAATTCGTAGTGCGAGATGCACTCCGTCTCGAACGGCTCTCCAATCACACCCTCCGCGATCAACTTCTTCGCCAACAACGCATGGGGTTGGTATCGGAACGAAGCGGCATACGCCGTCTTAACGCCTTTGTCCCGCGCCGCAACATACAACTCCCTCGATGTCGCCGCGCTAGTCGTCAAGGGCTTGTCGCAGAAGACGTGACACCCGCGATCGATCGCCGCCAAAATCTGTTCGTAATGCGCGCCGCCCGGTGTGCCGATCGCAACGATATCTGGTTCCAACGCGTCAAGTGCAGCGACCCAATCCGTTGAGGAATAAGGTATCCCCATCTCCGCGGCAACTCGGTCCACCACCTCCGCGGTGCGACTGACCATGCCGACGACCTCGATGCCACAAGACCGCATCGCCTCGGCATGACCCTGTCCGGCAAACCCCGAACCTAAGACGAGGCCTTTCAACTGCCCACTCATCAAACCCCTCCTTAGTTGGTATCGGCTATGCCGCCAAGAACCCGACCTTTTCGTAGTCGCGGTCCATGACCTCCCGTGCATCCACTTCGAGCCAGTCATCCATGATCTCGGTGTAGAGCGAGCGGAAGTCGAGGTTGAACGCAAGGTCGCCTTCCACCAGATCCTTCGCGTCCATCGACGGATACTCGCCGTACTGTCCGCCTTGCACACCATCGCCGATCAAGAATGCCACGCCGCCGGATCCATGATCCGTCCCGTTCCCGTTGTCCTTTACCCGACGTCCAAACTCCGAGAACGCCAAGATCAGGATGTCTTCGCTCTGCTCCTTGGCCTTCATGTCGGAGTAGAAGTCGTGGATTCCACCCGAGACGTCACGCAGCAGTTTCTCCTGCAGCGCGATACCGTTAGTGTGTGCGTCGAAACTCCCATGCTGCGCGTAGCAGATGCGAGTCCCGATGTCGGCCTGCAAAACCTGGGCAGCGCTCTTCATCGACTTGGAGAAGGCGTTCGGATCATACTCAATTTCCGAGTCATACGTCAGTGTGCACTGACTCAACATGTCCGATCCGCGCAACGCGTCCAAACCCGTCTGGCTCATCAAGTCCATCGTCGGACCGCTTCCAAGTCCCATCGAGTAGATGTACTTGAACATCTCCAGAACCTCGGACCGTTCCGTTTCCGCACTCAAATGGCCCATCAACCCATAAGTCTCAAGATCCGTCACAGACGCCACGGGAGCGCCCTTGGCTATCAACGCACGAGGCAGCCCGCCCCCGAAATTAACCGCGGCGACCACGTTGTCGCCTTCAGGATGCATCTGTCTTACCGCGTTGCCTAGCCAACCCTCATTCGTGATGTGTCTCGGTTCAGCCGTGTGCCAGATGTCCATCGATCGGAAGTGTGATCGATTCGGTTCCGGGTATCCCACGCCGTGGATCACCGCGACCTTGCCTTGGTCGAACAGCTCCTTGATCGGCTGCATACCGGGATTGAACCCATACTTGCCGTCCATCGGCAAAACCCGATCTTCCGTAATCCGTACATTGGGCCGGTTTTCGACGTATCGCGGGTCATCGTAAGGGACAACACAGTTAAGGTAGTCGTTGCCTCCTGACATCTGAACAACGACAAGCTTACGTTCCTTCTTTGAACTCATGGGAGTTTCTCCTAAAAGCTGCTAGACCCAGGGTTTCCCCCGCTACGCGGGGGAAATGTCCGAAGGACAAAGGGGGCCTACAGCCAATGAATTGTTGCGATTCAATTCACCCTTTCGTAAATTTGGAACCGGTGCCGGCCGGTCTCCAGCACGTAAGATCGATCTTCTTTGTCCAACACAACCGTCACGGGGTCCCAGAAATAGGGCTCGATCCGAGCCGCAATCTCATTTTTGTCGTCAGTATCTACCTCGAAATAAGGCTCGAAGGTCGATCGCGCCCGGAACTCGTCTTGCTGCGAATCCAGGTACTCCGACGCCCATTTGCCAAGCGTCGCCTCACCTTTCAGCTTCACTAGGAACTTCCCGTCAGCGTCGAGCACTTGGACACGCTGGTTGCCCCAGTCCGCGACATAGATGTTGCCATCGGAGTCAGTGGCCACTCGGCTCGGACGATTGAACTCGCCGTCACTATCCCCGCTGCTCCCGTACGATGCCAAAAACTCACCGTCTGGCGTCAACCGTTGAATCCGGTCGTTCCGCCAGTCCGCCACGCAAACATTCCCATCCGGATCTAAAGCAATACCCCAAGGCAAATTGAACTCGCCATCGCCATCGCCAAATGAACCGAACTTATCGATGAACTCGCCGTCCTTTGTGAGTTTCTGGACTCGATGATTCTTGTGGTCGACCAGCAACATGTTGTCGTCGGCGTCGAAAACCATATCCGAAGGCCCGTCGAACTCACCGTCACCATTGCCAATAGTCCCCCACATCGACCGCGGGTCGCCATCACGGTTGTAGACTGTGATCCGCTGCAACACCTCATCAGCCAAGTAGAGGTTGTCTTCCGAATCTAGCGCTAGGGCAGTGGGACCAATCATGTCACCCATCTCCCGTCCGTAACCGCCGATCTGCCCCAAAAACTCATGATCCAGTCTAGACATCTGAATGCCGACGATATTCAGCGCCACAGTGTTGCTGCGGCTGACGACGAAGATAACCCCGTCGTCTCGGATCACCATGTCTGTAGGCAAATGGAACCCACGCCCGCCCTGATCGGCGTTGAAGCCTATCGTGTCACGGTATTTGACTTTGAACTCTGTCATCGTGGAAATCTCGTATTCACCGAAAACGCCACCAAACGTAGGGGCGACTCTTGTGGTCGCCCTCTGAGGTGAGGGCTCCTAAACCGTCTGATACTCCTGCGTTGCGACGATCAATCCAGCGACCGAGACTATCGCCTTCTCAGCGTTTTTGATCGATTCGTCGCCGCCGAAACTGATGTCCCCATGTTTTGAGGCGAAGTTGATTAACCCCTGCCTCGTCGATTCCGAGACCTCAAGCGGACCCAGTATTGCCAACAGACGATCAACTAGCTCCTCGGGCGTCAATTCGCCTCCGCCCACGGATGTTTTCACCCGGTCAATGATCGCCCTGACACCCGGTTTGTCGGGATCATCGAGCGTCGCACTCGCGAAATTCACTCGCTGTACGTAAGCCCCGGTGTTGATCCACTCCTCACCGCCTTGCCAACCCTCAACGCTCGGCGGGTTCAACAGCGCTTGCCCCATATTCGCGCATGTCGCCGCTGCCGCATAAGCATCGTATGAAGGAACCTCCAAGCCGCCCGCCAATCGCAACGTACCTACGACCATCTCCGCAGGGCTCTTGATCCGCGCATACCTAGCCGATTCATCTTTGAAGAAATCGGAAGTAAATAGGGTTCGCAGCATCTCCGTAATGCTGTAGCCCGACTCAAAATAGGCATCGACCATCGCTTGGATCGCTTCCGGATCACGCGGCTCAACATGCGGCCACTGCGGAACTCCCGGCTCGTCTGCAACGAAGAAGTGATAGAGATGCCGGGCGATGAACCTCGGCGTCGCCTCGTTCCGACAGATGATGTCTACCGCATCATCGCCATTCCAGTCACCCGTCTGCCCGAGAAGCGTCTTCTCGCCATGATCGTGGTCATCGTCGTCATACTCGAACTGCCACGAGATGTACCCGTAAGGACGCGCGGTGTTGTTGCGCATCTTGATCGACATGTAATCCGGATTGACCACCCGCCATCCCGTGAACGCCCGCGCACACTCCTTGATGTCGTCTTCGGTGTAGTTGCCTACCCCCATCGCGAACAATTCCAAGATCTCGCGTCCATAGTTCTCATTGATCGAGTGCGCGTGATTGTCTTGGTTGTCAAGCCACATCAACATCGACGGGTCCTTCGAAAGCTGCAACAACAACTCGTCGAATCGCCCCATCCCATACTTCCTGAACATATCGATCTGGTTAAGCACAACCCTTCCCTGAATCAACTTAGACGCCCCGGTGGCGAACACCCGGTGCCAGAAAAGGCACATCTTCTCACGCAACGGCGTCTGAGTGAGCACCAACTGATACATCCAATGTGCCGCACACGCTTGTTGATTCCTCAAATCGGATTGGTCGACGAAATAACGACGGATCAAGTCCAGCGGCAACTCAACGTCATCAACCGGGTTCAGCAACTTTTCCAGCGTCGCGTCGTAACCCATCTCAATCGCAGCATCCAACTCATCCGGCGTCGCACCAAAACCCGCCCGACGTAACAGATGTGCAATCAGAGCCACATCCTGCTTAGATTTCGTAAGCGTCATGATCTCAGCCTCTCCTATGCATCACGAGACCATCCAAACTTAGGCATAAAGTGTAACTGCACCGAACTGCGGGTGCAGGGAATGCCCAATCGAATAATCGGTCGATCAATCCGCTTGCTGCCGCAGTCGCGGATCCGTAAAGTCGCGGATCCAATCACCCATGAAATTGAGCGACATCACCACTAAGAAGATCGCCAAACCCGGGAAGAACGACGACCACCAAGCCGTAGTCAAATACTCTCGACCTTCCGACACCATCAACCCCCAAGACGGCGTCGGCGCAGGTATCCCCGCTCCCAAGAAACTCAACGTCGCCTCCGTCAATATCAACCCGCCAACCGCCAACGTCGCGATCACCATGATTGTCGGCACCACGCCCGGCAATATATGCCGCACGATTACTCGCGCCGGAGACGCCCCACAGACACGCGCCATCAACACATATTCCCGCTCCCGTAGTGTCAAAACATCGGCCCTCACATTGCGTACGAACCCAGCCCAGGAAACCATGGCCAAAACCCCCATCAAAACCGTCAAACTCCCTCCAAACAACGTCACCACCACGATCGCAACCAACAAGAAGGGCAGCGCGTGCCAAATATCCACAGCCCGCGCAATGATCTCATCGATAAAACCCCCATACCAAGCCGCCACCAACCCCAAAGTCACACCGACCAACAACCCGCTCAACAAAGCAACTCCAGCAACGGCCAACGATATCCGTGCGCCGTGAATAATCCGACTCAACACATCGCGACCGACCTGATCCGCACCGAGTAAATAGCTCTGCGTCCATTTCCCTTCTTCGTCCGCCATCCAGATCGGGGGAGCATTTCGATCCCGTAATGCTTGAACGTTAGGCGCTTGGGGGGCAATCCACGGTGCAAATATCGCCGAAAATACTAACGCCGCCAACACCAAGCCAGGCAAAATCGGCCAGCGACGCAAAAACGCGTACACGATCCCAAACCAACTCCGGGATCGGAATTGATCGCTCGCGGCAGTAGCGCGGTACGTTGTCGAAATCTCAGACATCAACCACCGTTACGTGTACCGGATCCGCGGATCCACGACTATATACAGCAAATCCGTAATCAAACTGAAGACCACGTAGATGATCACAAACACCAAAACACCGCCAGTCAACACCGGAAAGTCGTTGTTGTTCACAGCCTCAAGCATCGTCCGTCCCAGACCCGGCCAAGCGAACACCGCCTCCGCAACCAATGTTCCGTTCAACAATCCTGCCAATAGCAGTGTCGAAAGCGTTATTGGTTGAATCAACGAATTCCTCAACGCATGTTTCCAAATCACCGCTGTCCCACTCGCACCCTTGCCACGCGCTAAACGGATGAACTCCGAATCCAATATCTCGAGCATCGAAGACCGCGTGATCCGCAAATAACCCGCCATCGAACTCGTCCCTACAACAATCGCAGGCATGATGAAGTACTTGATGTCAAAACCCTCGCCACGCAACCCACTCGGCAACCACTCTTGCCACACCGAGAACAACAAAACCATCACGATACCCAACCAGAAGTTCGGTATCGCCTGCCCGAACAACGCCACAAACCGCCCGACGTAGTCCAACATAGTCCCCCGGTAAACCGCAGAGATTATCCCTATCGGCACCCCCACAAACGTCGCTAATGCCCAACCCGCAATCGCCAGCTGCGTCGTCGCACCAACCTTCTCCAATATCACCTTCGAAACTTTACGCTCGCCGGCCAGCGACTGACCCAAGTCTCCCTGCAACATGTGCCCGACCCAAACCAGATACTGCACAATGAACGGCTTGTCCAGCCCGAGATGTTTTTCAAGCGCCCGTATCTGCTCCGGCGTCCGACCATAACCCTCTGGGTTCGCATAAAGCAGCAACGGATCACCCGCAACTCGAGACAGCGCGAACACCACGAACGTGGCCCCGATTATTGTCACCACCGAGGCCAACAAACGCCGTATCAGATACCGTCTCATCAGGTAGTCACTATCCCAACGATCCTGAAGTGAACGCGCATCGGCCTACTCCCCAAATCCGACTTGACGGACTCAGGAAGCAGACCGATACGATCTTCTGTCCACAGAATCTACTGGGCAGGTTTGATCAAGTCCAGCGAGACAATGTGCGTGCCAGCGGCATTCGCCCTCATCTCCCATGACTCAATCGAGTTCGGGTTCCAAACCAACGGTTCCGGAATCGCCGCGATACCCGAGTTCAACCGCCAGTGACGGTAGTACTCAAGCAACTCGGTGTTGTTCGCTATACGTTGCGCTTTGTCCAATTCGCCCGCTGTCTTCAGGTAGTTCTCGAGCACGAACGGAATCTCCATCGCACAGCTGAAACCACCTCGTGACAGCGTCGTGAATACGACACCCTTCGGGAAGTCCCAAGGCACCGAGTCACGTGCGTCCGTGCCTCCGCAAGCACTCAGGAACGGTTGGTTCTGTGAACGATCGACAACCGTTGGCCGCCAGACTGGGTAGCCGTGCCGCACCAAGCTGGTACGGATACCCAAGCTATCCCACATGGCACCCACTGCCGCTTGAATCTCTCCAGCAGTACCTGTTGCACCACCGACGTGTGGCGTGACGTACATGTCCACTTGGAAGCGAATCCCGCGCGACGCAACTGGATAGCCAGCTTCGTCAAGCATCTGAGCAGCCGCTGCGGGATCGTACTCGATGTTCCATTTGTCGTCCCATTCCGGCGACCTGATCGAGAAGGCGTTCACGTGAACTAGCCAACCTAGACCGTCGACAATCACATCGTTGATCGTCTCTTTGTCAATCGCAATCGACATCGCGGTTCGCACCATACGGGCGCGTTCCATGCTCTCGTCATTGCCGTACTCGCCGATCCAGGGGAACTGCTCTGTGGGTTGGTAGCCCTCGCGGCTCACCTCGACCTGTTGCGGTTCACCCACGGTTATGTCTGGACACGAAACCGAACTTGCTCCCTGCGAGCAGTTGTAGTCATACTGCTCCCAGTAGTTCCCAGCGAAGAAGATGCCCTCCTGCGCGGCCTTGCCGCTGTCCGACATCTTGAATCCCTCTTCTAGCAAACCACGGATCGCTTTCAATGAAACGTCGGCTATATCCGCCTGACCGTTCCGCAGCATCGCGATACGAGTCGACTCTTCTGGCACCTCGTTCACGTTCAAGAACGGCATGTACGCCGGGTGAATGTGATGCTCGGGGTTCGACTCCAAACGCACGATGTTCTGCGGAATGAACTCTTTCAGCATGTACGGGCCGGTTCCGATGATGTTCTCGTTCGCCCACTCTCGACCGTTCTCATCGAACGCCGTCTTGCTGAATGTCCCGTTCGTCCCCGCGAACGTGTTGAAGTAAGCCTGGTTCCACACTACTGTGAACTGCTTGATCGGAATCTCAACCGTGTAGTCATCGATCTTCACCATCGGCTCGAAAACCGCGGCATAGTCGCCCGACTGGTTGTGCACGCTCTCCGGCGCAATTAGGTCGTTGAAACTCCAGACGAGGTCGTCTGCCGTCAATTCGCCCCAACCGCGGTGGAACTGCACACCTTCCTTCACCTTCACCGTGATCTTGCTGAGGTCCTCAGCGACCGCCCATGTCTCCGCCAACACCGGATCCACGATGTTCGAACCTACCGGTCCGCCGGGCTGGAAGAATCCTTCCGCAATGCTCCAAGGGCCGTCAGGCGCGCCTGTGCTGTTCAAACCTGTCATCGTCAGGCCAACGCGGTTCTGCACAGCCATCTCCGCCGTGTCAGGAGCACTTTGAGGGGCCGGAGCCTCCATCATCGCCATCGCGATCGGTGTCGCCGTCGCAACTACGATTTTCTCGACTTCTTTCTCGACTTCTTTCACTACCTCCTTCTCGACAACCACTTCCTTCTCCACTACGACAGTCTGGACAACGGTTTCACCGGCAACCTGAACCTCTTTCTCCACAACCACCGTCTGGACGACGGTTTCACCAGCGACCTGCACTTCCTTCTCTACTACGACAGTCTGGACGACGGTCTGACCTTCAACCACGACCTCCTTCTCCACCACCACAGTTTGGATCACAGTCTCGCCCGGTACATCGCGTTCCACGACTACGGTATGAACAACCGTCTCAGTACCGCCACAGGCGATCGCGATCGCCGACAGTGCCACCCCGAGCGTAAGCATCACGGCGATCAGCGTCCGATCCCGCATATACCGAAGGTGTCTATTCATCACGTTGCCTCCTAATATCTTTTCTTTGTGCTCCAAGCAGACACGATAATCTCCGCGTGACAGGCATTTGGCTAAGTCACGTGGATGATTCATTTCCGTAACGCGATCACTGATCTAAGTACGAAAATGCTTGTGCTTTCGTAGCAGTCTACACTCTTACCGTTGAAATTGGGATGACATTCACGAAATTCGTCAACAGGTGGCGTTCATGTGAATCGCAGGGCGTTAGATCCAGAAATGGGTGGCGCAGTCGAGAGAACTCAACGGCATCCCGCTATAAGAATCAAGTTGCCTTGCACAGCGCCGATGAATGCCTTACAATAAGCGGTTACCGAGAAACGGAATCTCACCCAGAGACGGGCTTCAGAGAGCCGATTTTCGGCAAGCATCTTGACAACTGAAGAGCGGAAAGAACAGACGTCAGTTCAAATAAGAGTTTGATCCTGGCTCAGGATGAACGCTGGCGGCGTGCCTAATGCATGCAAGTCGAACGAGGTCGCTCCTTCGGGGGCTAAACCTAGTGGCAGACGGCTGAGTAACGCGTGGGTGACCTGCCCCCGAGAACGGGATAACTGCGGGAAACTGCAGCTAATACCGTATACATTCCCGTGCTTCAAGGCGCGGGAAGAAATGATTTATCGCTCGGGGATGGGCCCGCGTCCTATCAGGTAGTTGGTGCGGTAACGGCGTACCAAGCCTTAAACGGGTATCTGGTGTGAGAGCATGACCAGACAGAGGGGGACTGAGACACGGCCCCCACTCCTCCGGGAGGCAGCAGCAAGGGATCGTGCACAATGGGCGAAAGCCTGATGCCGCGACGCCGCGTGAGGGATGACGGCTTTCGAGTTGTAAACCTCTTTTCTCAGGGAAGAGAGAGGACGTCACCTGAGGAATAAGTCATGGCTAACTACGTGCCAGCAGCAGCGGTAATACGTAGGTGGCAAGCGTTGTCCGGAATTACTGGGCGTAAAGGGTCCGTAGGCGGTTCGGTCAGTCTTCTGTGAAAGCTCCAGGCTCAACTTGGAGTCGTCGGGAGAAACTGCCGAACTAGAGACTGTCAGAGGCAGGTGGAATTCCCGGTGTAGTGGTGAAATACGTAGATATCGGGAGGAACACCAGTGGCGAAAGCGGCCTGCTGGGGCAGTTCTGACGCTAAGGGACTAAAGCGTGGGGAGCGAACCGGATTAGATACCCGGGTAGTCCACGCCCTAAACGATGAATGCTAGGTCTCCGGGGTGTTAATTCCCTGAGGGCCAAAGGTAACCCATTAAGCATTCCGCCTGGGGACTACGGCCGCAAGGCTAAAACTCAAAGGAATTGACGGGTCCCCGCACAAGCAGCGGAGCGTGTGGTTTAATTCGATGATAAGCGAAGAACCTTACCTAGGCTTGACATGTTTGGTGGTACCGAACCGAAAGGGGAGGGACCCTTCGGGGAGCCTTACACAGGTGTTGCATGGCCGTCGTCAGCTCGTGCCGTGAGGTGTTGGGTTAAGTCCCGCAACGAGCGCAACCCCTATCGTCTGTTACTCTCTCTGACGAGACAGTCCTTAAACGGAAGGAAGGTGGGGATGACGTCAGGTCATCATGACCCTTACGCCTAGGGCTACACACACGCTACAATGGCCGGTACAGACGGCTGCGAAACCGTAAGGTAGAGCCAATCCGACAAAGCCGGTCTCAGTTGGGATTGAAGGCTGAAACCCGCCTTCATGAACGTGGAGTTGCTAGTAACCGCAGGTCAGCATACTGCGGTGAATACGTTCCCGGGGATTGTACACACTGCCCGTCAAGTCATGGAAGTTGGAGACACTTGAAGTCGCTGGGCCAACCCTTAGGGGAGGCAGGTGCCGAGGGTGGAGCCAATGACTGGGACTAAGTCGTAACAAGGTAGCTGTACCGGAAGGTGCGGCTGGATCACCTCCTTTCTAAGGAGTGCTAGCCCACTTTCTATACGACTGGAAAGTGGCAACAGTACTACCCAAATTAACCGCACAACCGCATCCGAACCCCATTTCCGGTTCGAGCGAGATTCCCAATCCCGAATCGCAGCATCCGACTCCGGTCCGATCCTGACAAAACGATACGGGGGAGTGGCAAGGGGCTCATCGGAAACGGTGACGATGCCTAGAAAAGGTTGCGCGTTCCAAAACGGCCTTTACGGATCAGGCCGCAAAAACAATCCGTAACCAAACCAAGGACCAAGACGTCTGTTCAATCCGCTCTTCAGCTGTTAAGAATCAGACAGCGTGAACCAACAGGTTCACGCTTTTTTGTTATTCCACACACCGCTACAATGACAACTAAGGAGCACTACTAGTGAAGCAGATACTAATCGGCGAAGCTAACGAACGGTTGTTGGAGTTGATGGACCCTCTTGATGATGATGGTTTAGTGATCACGAAGCGCGGTGTGCCCGTTGCCCGGATCGTTCCGAGAATCGTCGAAAAACAATAGCAGGTTCGCGAAATACATCGGTAGCCTAAAGCACAAGATCAAAGTCCACGGCGACATCTTCAGCACCGGGGTGCACTATCCAGAAGACTGCCACAACTACAACCGCGACGGGGATCGGCCATGAAACGCATACCTACCGAAGAAGCAAAGGAACAATTCCTCGAATTGATCGACCAACTAGATGATGAAGGAATCGTCATCACCAAAGGTGGGCAAGTAGTCGCCACACTGACGAAATATCAAGGCAAGTCGGCCGATCTCATCGGATACATGAAGGATGAAATCGAGGTTCGAGGAGACATCATCGATGTCCGAGATCGTTGGAAAAAGGGTCGACAATGGTGAATCTTGACACCAACATAGTCATCTTCGCGATGGAAGACAAATTGAATGGGCTCGAAATTAACGCAATGCAAGACGAAGCATGGGCAATTTGCCCCATGGTGTTGCTTTTTAGTCGCAAATGACCGTATCCGATTGAATCTTGAAGGACATCGCTTCAGAGCATTCTTGGAACGCGTCGAATTATTGCCCATCAACATGAACGTAGCCCGAACCTCTACCCAACTCGATTTCAAAAGCGACCCAGCCGACGAACTCATCGCCGCAACCAGCATCGTATACGGTATACCTCTCGTCACCCGAGACAGAACCATCCGACAATCGAAACTGGCGCCTCTGGCAACATGAGCACTCGGCATCGCATGACCACCACTAGGTTCATCGCTCTCTTGATCATGTGCATCTCGGCAAGCATGATCCTGTTTGCCGGATGCAACACTGACGACGAATCCCCAGCCACGCAACCACCCGCGAAAATCGACCGCGGCCCCACCGTCTACAACGGCGAAGAATCATTCCAAAACCGCTGTGCCGTCTGTCACGGACAACAAGCCGACGGTACCGCAACCGGGCCACCACTGGTCAATCGCCTATACGAAATCGGCCACCACCCCAACTTCTCATTCCACAACGCCGTCAACAAAGGCGTGATCGCGCACCACTGGAACTTCGGCGACATGCCGCCGATACCCAACGTCGAACCCGCTGAAGTCGACGCCATCATCTGCCACATCCGCGATCTCCAACGTGCCGAAGGAATCGCCGCCGGCGAACCTTGCTGAACTCCGACCATCACCTGATCGGTATCGAAACCACCATCTCAGTGAACTCGCCGGGTTGAGATTTAGACTCGATCGTTCCGCCGTGCTCCCGAACGATGTCGTTAGCGAGACTTAGACCCAACCCAGTCCCTTTGTCCGTCGGCTTCGTGGTGAAGAAGGGATTGAAAATCTTACCCATGATGTCCGGTTCGATACCAGTTCCGTTGTCCCTCACACGTATCTCTAAACAGTCACGCTTCCGCTCAGTCTGCAACCAGACCATCGGAAGATAGTCGTCGTGCCCATCACCGACCGCAAGCCGCTTCTCGTCGGTGGCATAGCAAGAGTTGTTGACCATGTTCAAAACCACACGCCCCATGTCTTCCGCGATCACTGTTACTTCACCCGCGTTCGGATCCAGATCCTCCTGAATGATCAGCTGTAACTCGGGATGCATCGCCTTAGAACCGTTATAGGCCAAAGAGGCGAATAAGCTGACAATTTCGTTGATGTCTGTCGACTCGAACTTGCCTCCACCCCCGCCGAGGCTCAGCATGTCGTTCACGATACGATCTGCGCGCATGCCATGCGCTTCGATGCGCGTCAGATTCGCAGCTATATCGTCGACTATCTGCCCGACAGCCTTACGATCCTCGTCGTCGAGTTTCTCAATAGCCTCCTTGAGCTCGACAAGCAACTCATCAGTCGCTTCCGAAAAGTTGCGCATGAAATTCAGTGGATTCTTGATCTCGTGCGCGACTCCAGCCGTCAATTCACCCAACTCGGCGAGCTTCTGACGCGTTACTATCTGATCCTGCGCCTGGTGAAGCTGCGTCAGCACCTCTTCAAGTTCATCGTTCTTGGCTTGCAGATCACTCGCCAACTTCTCGACCAGATTGAGGCGCACGACACGTATCGAGCGTTGCCTCAGCTCCTCGAGCGAATCGGCGATCGCCGTAATCTCGTCTTCGCCTCTCATTGGGACCTTGTAGTCCAAATCTCCCTCCCCCATCCGCCGGATCCAGACTTCCAATGCGACCGCGCGAATCCCGGTTGTAATCGCACGAAGGATGGTCAGAACTCCTACAACCGTTGCCAACCCGCCGACCGCAAGCAGGATGTTTCGCCAAGTTGCTGACCCTTCCACTGCCTCACCGCGGACATCGTTAAACGCGAAAAAGACCAGCACGGTGAACGACGCCGCGAGCAACGTCCCAGCGAGGATCCCTAAATTGAGTTGGTTGCCCTGCCGCCGAGGGCTCAAAAGATTGAGTTTGTGATCGTCCTTCAACCCCAGTCCTCATCGATTCATCTAAGTGCATCCGCGCATCGTCATCTGTTGACGAATCCTACTGTAGCCAAGAGCTTCTAATCACGGTTCAAATTTGCGAATGGAACTTAATTTCGGACGCGGGCTACGCTGAAGCCTACTCGTCGAGATGCCGAAATGCCATACACCCCATCTGTGCCAACACACCAAAATGAATACCTGAATCCTGCCTATCCTGTACCTCCATGCACTGCATCATGAAGCAAATCCAGACTCGGATATGATCCACCACTTCGAGTCAGACAACCGACGCTACGAATGGGATCCCGACAAGGCCAGATCCAACCTCGAAAAACACGGCATCGACTTCGCATCAGTCAGCAAATTCGAATGGGACACTTCTGTGACCCGGCGTAGCGACAGACGTGGTGAAGCCCGGTTTGTTGCTTACGGATATATCAGTCACCGTCTCTATTCCCTGGCATTCACAACACGAAGGGATAGAATACGAATAATCAGCTTTCGAAAAGCCGACGAGCGCGAGATGCGATACTATGCCCGAGCTAAAACCTGACACTATCTGGCCCACTCCTGAAGAAGATGCCGCGATCCGCGCCGCCATCGCCGAAGATCCCGACACCTTCGAAGCCGATGAGGAATGGTTCCGCAAGGCGCGCCCGTTCAAAGACGTCTTTCCAGAGTTGTGGGAGCAGTGGTACGGCGACGGACAACAATCTGATGATTCGTCACCAAGTTCGGATAGTGGCGCTCCGCGCTGAATACGACTTACCTAGGTTATGCCCAAGCTCAAACCTGACGACATCGCGCCCACCCCTGAAGAAGACTCGGCGATCCGCGCCGCCATCGCCGAGGACCCCGACACCTTCGAACTCGACGCCGAGTGGTTCCGCGAAGCAAAACCCCTCAAAGAGGTACTTCCACACTTGTGGGAACAGTGGTACGGCAACGGGCAACAGACCGATGATTCGTCACCAAGTTCGGATAATGGTGCGCCACGCTGAGCGTCACCGCAACGGGGTGACCTTTATAGAACTATGCCCAAGCTCAAACCTGATCACATCTCACCTACGCCCGAAGAGAGTGTGGCGATTCGTGCCGCGGTCGCAGAGGATCCTGACACGTTCATTGCCGATGAAGAGTGGTTCCGAGAAGCCAGACCGTTCAAAGAGGTATTTCCAGAGTTGTGGAAGCAGTGGTACGGCAATGGGCAACAGACCGATGACTCAGTGCCAAATTCGGATAATGGCGTAGTTCAGAGAGATTGAAGAATGACTCAGATGCAGTCCGAAACCGATCGTTGGGACCTGTACATGAACGGCGTTTATCGCTCGGTTATGGATGAGATTCTCGGTGTTCAAAAGCATCTGCCCAACCAGATCTTCTACATGCAGCCACATGGCCCCGGACAAATAACTAGGTTGCGCGACAATCCACCGACTATCGACAAACCCACAAAGATGTGGATTTCTACCGGCGACGACCTTCAACACATCAGCTATGTCGCCGAGATCGTCGGTTGGGAAGACAAGACGGAGATGTCAGCTGAGAGGCACCAACTAATCGAGTCGATTATTTAACCTTCTCCAACCAGAAGAAGGCGGCCTCTACAACATTGGCGACACCCCCGATGCCGTAAGCGTGAACCTACTGCATGTGCGCTGGATGGTGAGGGTCCCGCAACCGATCCCGGTGTCCGAGTTGGTTAAGATTAGCGACGGTCAACCATTGTCGGCCAACCGTACGCGAGGCGGTGGTTATTCGTACGTGAGATTGGGTAAGGGCTGATCGAGCCTTGAATAGCGATTAACCGCTACAATCTTAGCTATGACCACTGTCGAGCGATACTAAGAGGTGTCTGCCACCTTGTTAGATCAAGCGCATGCTGAACTAGACGCGGGCGACCTGATACAGGCATCCGAGAAGTTCTGGGGTGCCACCGCACAAGCGCTCAAAGCGATCGCCCAAGAACGCAGGTGGGATCACGGCTCACACGCCCATTTCTACGCCATCGTTCGAAACCTCGTCGACGAGACCGGCGACCACCAGCTTGTCGAACTATTCGGTGGTGCAAACTTGCTTCACATCAACTTCTACGAACACTGGCTAGAAGAAATCGAAATCCGAACCTTCGCCCAACAAGTCCAAGAACTGCTAGATCGATTAGTCGCTATAGACCAAACCTAACGCCTCCTGCCTCAATCCTGTACATCCCGCACACACCTCACGTCATTACCGCGAAAGCCGGATTCCAGAACGGTATCAGCATCGGTTCTAGACATGGCCTGTATGGTAGATTGTTCAGGGCACACCGAGGATTTTCCGTAATCTCTGCAACATCCGTTCGCGACGCGATTCGTACCACTCATTGAAGCCAGAAACATCGACAGGCAGATCGCCAAGTAAGTGCCGCTCAATATAGGCTAGGCGCGCTGCATCACCCGGATATTCGCTCGCGATCCACTCCGCCGGTGCGCGATCACTCTTGCTTATGTTCTCAGGACCAACAAGCAACTGAAAATTCGGCAATCGATTGGATCGATCCCTCATATCAGCAATGTCCTTATCGTGAACACCTTTCGCCTTTAGGTTCGCGGTCGTGAATCTGGCTTTAGGGAAGACGTGATCGATGTGGAACTTGCTTGATTTCAAGTCGACGAACGGAAACAACAGAGACAAGACGATGAAGACTCGACTGTCAGACTCAACGATGTCTTGCAACTCCTCGTCATCAAACTCAAGATCTTTGCCGCGTCGAGCCATCATGGCTTTGAGTTCGTCGACAGGAAAAGTCGAATTTCCATGTTCATTAATCGTGCCGCGTATCGCCGTGAGGAGCGCGTCCAAGCCGTAGCTCCAGACTCCGCGCTTAAGAAATGAGCGAGTAAGCCAGAGTCGAATGTTTTCGCGATCGGTTTGGTACTGATTTCCGCTTAAACCATCTTGTTGGAGTTGGCGGTAATAGATGTAGTAGGCAATGGGCAACACAGCGTTGTGAGACACGAGATTTGATCGCGAATATCCGAAACTGGCGACCAATTCAACCGCTGAAGTGAACGCGGTCATGATATCCCGCCAGTTATCTTGCAGTTTCTGCATGTTCTGTCGATTGAAGTTTGTAACTCTGAACCTGATGCTCGGTATGCCGGCGAGTAGTAGCCCGGCTCTAAGGAGTTGATCTTTCGAGAAATTAAATCCATCTCCGATAGAATTGATCTCGTCGACTTTCTCGTATATCTCTTCACGTGCGTCAAGCTGATCCCAGTTCGCAGTTGCGATGCTGAACAACAGATCAGATTGAGAAAGTGGAGTTCCACCACTGTTGGTGCGAATGAACACATCCAATACTTTGTCTAAATCCTGGGATGTCTCTTCGTAATACGAGACGACTAAATCCGTATGCACTACACGATGCAATAATTCGAGAATATCGAACGGTGCGTCCCGATCGGCCAGACCCGCTTTACGCACAAATCTGAACATATCGGAACCGCCCGAGATATCCAAAATGTCCCTTACACGGTACCAACATTCGGTGTCGTTCCGCCGTTTCGCCTGCTCATCAGTTAGAAAACGAAAGTCGTATCGCATCCCATCGTCATTGACCTCAGACTCCGCGAGAAGATTCAAGTAAAGCTCTTTTTGCGGGAATGCACTATCGTACCGCCACCATCGACGGGGCAATTTCTCGGCGTAACTGCCACGTAATCCGATGTTTAATGCCGTGAGCCTTTGTTGACCATCGAGAACTGCTATCAGTTCTTCCTTGCTTGCGGACTTGCCGAGCGGCTCTAAATGATTCCTGTACTTCTGGTGATAGTTAAGCATGAAATCATAAAATTGGTATTGTTTAAGGTTCTGGCTTTCCACGCGCCAGAACAGAAATGCTCCGATAGGATATCCGCGCATCAAACTGTCGAACAGCCTAGTGATTTGACGTTGCGACCACACTAATTCCCGCTGTATAGCAGGCAATGCATATCGATGCCGATGTATATTGTTCAGTGCCTCTTTAATCGTAATGGGTGTCTGAAACGCCAACGTGTCCTCCTTAGGTCCTGATTCGTCGTCAAGAGTCTAACCAAGCCCCCCACCCGCGCTGCCACCGACCCCCACTCCCACTCCGCAACCTCGTCTCCGTAACACCCTCTTTCGCCCGACGAGAAACCACAAAATTCGAACAAATATAATATTCGTCAAAAAACTGATCATGCCGGAGTTTTGCCGCTCCAGCGGCATGGTTGTTCTAAAATCGTCTTCCATCAAAACGCCAAATTCCTACGAAAACCACCATCCCACGATCCACACACGCCGACACCTGTCCCATCCCCCACGCCCATCCCCGAATAACAGCACAAAACAGCTTGGCAATGATCATGCCGCTGGAGCGGCAAAACTCCGGCATGAGCGGCAGCCCGGACCACGCGAATCTCCCGTCCAGATTCTCCCCGCTACTCAAACATCCCCCGCCACTCCGCGTCGTCATGCGCCCGCTTGCTGGGGTAGTCGAAGAAGTAGTACTGCTGGCGGGATGGGACGGTTGGGTCAGGGGCGAACCGATGTCGCCACTTCGGTAGCTCATTCGCGTACCGCTCCTCCGCACGAGACATCGCGTCCTCGTCTATCTCCACGCCCAATCCTGGTCCCGAAGGCGGCGTGAGTGCGCCATCTTCGTAAACAAACGGTTCGGTGATTATGTCTTCCGACGGTGGGAGGAGTTTGGTGTAGGCGGAATCTACAGGCCAGATGAAGTTGGGTGTGGCGGTTACGAGGTGTAGTTGCGCAGCAGTGGCGATGCCGGTCTCGCCGGGTGAGGAGTGGCAAGAGACTTTTAAGCCCCCGGCTTCAGCGATGGCGGCGCATCGCTGGGTTTCGAGAAAGCCGCCGTTTATGACGACATCTAGGTGGATAGCATCGCAAGCGCGGTGCATTATCAGTTCAAGGATCTGCTCTTTGGTTGTGCGGGCAGGGCCGTCGCAGAGGATCGGTATGTCGGTATGTCGGCTGACTTCGGCGAGGGCCCTTACGCTGGCGGAATCGACCGGCTCCTCGACGTGGGAAGGGTCGTAAGGCTCCATTTTTCGGAGCATTCGGATGGCTTCGAGTTGGGAGTACGATCCGTTGCAATCGTAGCCAAGTTCGATGCGTGGTCCAGCAGCTTCGCGAGCGGCGGCGACGCATTCGATGTCGAATTCCGGGTTCAATCCGATCTTGATCTTGAACGACTTGAATCCTGCGGCAACCGCACGTTTGACCTCATCTGCGCATTTGTCAGGCGGTTTCGCGCCCATCCAGTAGCGCGCTTCGACGCGGTCGCGGTACTTTCCGCCGATCAGGTTGTAGATCGGTTGGTTGGCGGCTTTTCCTACGATGTCCCAGAGGGCTTGGTCGATGGATCCAGTGATGTTGAGCGCGGAAGATGCGCTGGTGTCGAGTAGGTGTCCGATCTTTGTAGTGACTTGGCCGGTCAGATTCATGCCGCGCTCGATCGAGTTGATGTCGTGCGGGTCGCGACCGATCAGGCGTGATTTGATCTGCTCGAAGAGGCGTTGGTCACCGCCAGCCCCGATGCTGGTCTCACCAAGCCCCGTGATGCCCTCGTCGGTGTCGATGAAGATGATGGTCTTGATGGCGGCGAAGCGTGAGCCGTACCACATGGTTACCGGCTCGTGTTTGCCCAGCGTCGATAGCGGAATGCAGATGTTGCGGGTGCGGATGTCGGTGATTTTCACGGGGAGTATTCCCAAGGGTTGATGACTTCGATGCCGCAATCTTGGAAATCCTTAACATTGCGGGTTGCGACGGTGGCTCTTTTGGATCTAGCGATGGCAGCAATTTGGCAGTCCAAGGTCCCAATCGGCGTGCCCGTTGCTCGGCGTCTAGCGCCGATCTCCGCGTATTCGAGAGCGGCGTTGCTGTCGAATGCGAAAACGCGGTTGGCGAAGTATCTGTGAATCATGATTTCAGCTCTGGACAAGAGCGCTTCGCGTCGCCTACCTAACGGCATGGAAGCTAATCCGACGCGGATCTCAGCTTCACCTACTGCGGTGAAAAACAACTCAACAACGTTGTGTGCGTCAAGCCAATCACGTACGGCAGGGCTAGGATTTGGGCGCATCATCTCCGACACGACATTGGTGTCAACCACAAACATAGCGAGTGCGCTCAATCAAATGTTGGAGGTTCACGCATTGGTTCACGCGGCGGCAACTCTAACTCCACGCCGCCCAAGGGTTTGAACAAATCGTGGATTTGAGTCCCCAAACCCTTGCTTGGTTCGGGTTCGTTAGCAACTGCTTCGGCTAAGATTTCGCGCACTTCCGCCTCCATAGAGCACCCGTGCTCAGCGGCCCTGATGCGGAGCTTGTGCTTCACTTCATCATCAAGGTTTCTAATCGTAATGCTCGCCATGGTCGCACCTCCAAGTATCGAGATAACAATACCATCATTGATTGCAATGATATCAACTTTGCGATCTGTGCAGATATGAAACGCGCCATCGCGGATCTAGGTTTCCGCCGAAATGACGTCTAGAGGTTATTGAAGTGCGGCATTACGTCTTCGGCAAAGCGGTGCATCTGCTCCAAGGTGGCGGATTCGGGCATACCCATGCCGGTTATGCCGATGTTGACTTCTTCGAGGCCGGGATAGCGCTCTTGGACTTCGAGGAGTTTTTCGGTTACGAGGTCGGCGGGGCCGGCAAAGAAGCCGCCGGATTTGGCGTCTTCGTCGATGGTGGGCAGGTCGGCGGTTAGGAGTTGGGCGGGATCGTTGGAGTTGATGGCGGCTACTTGGGCGTCAGAGAGGCCGCGGACGAATCCTAGAGGTCCGAACATTTTGACGCGTTCTTCAGCCCAGAGTCGGGATTCTTCGATGGCTTGTTCGGGGGTGTCGGCGATGTAGACGGAAAAGGAGATGATGAGGTCGCCGCCGAGTTCGAGTTCGCGTCCGTGTTCGGCTTGGACTTCTTGCCATTTGTGGACGACAACATCGGATGCTCCGCCGGGTGCTGCGCCGCCTCCGATCATGCCTTTGATGCCGTATTTGGCCATGAAATTGAGGCCGCGTTCGGATGCGGACACGACGGGTTGCCACCACTCGACGGGGTATTTCGGTCGTGGGACTAGGGTTATTTCTTCGAGTTCGTAGCCGCGGTAGGGGACTCGTGGCGGGATTTCGTAATGCTTGCCGTGGTGCGAAAAGGCGGGTTCGTTGAAGGCTTTCCACATGACCTCGACCTGCTCTTCAAAGAGTTCGCGATTGGCGTCTTGGTCGATGATTGGGTTGCCGAATACTTCGACTTCTCGGGAGTGGTAGCCGCGGCCGATTCCGAAGCGGACGCGGCCGTTTGTGACGATATCTGCTGTGGCGTAGTCTTCGGCGAGGCGGAGGGGGTGCCACATGGGGTTGATGTTGAATCCGCAGCCGAATCGGAGGTCTTTGGTGAGGTGTGCGAGGTGGACGAAGAGCATCAGAAGGTTGGGAATGCACTCATATCCTTCGCGTTGGAAGTGGTGTTCGGCGCCCCAGAAGGTATCAAAACCTAGTTTGTCCATGGTTTTGGCGAACGATTCCGACTTTTTGAAGACGGTTGCCAGCTGTTCGTCGGGCAGCCATCGTTCGTTAGCTGGTGTGCCGGCGTAGCCGATGTCGTCCATGTCGACACAGCCAGCGTAGAGGACTCCGAATTTGTTGATCATGATGGTGGGATTATCGCATAGGGGCGGGGGAATTTGTTGGATGTCAAGTTGCCGCTGAATTGCCGCCGTTGCCGCCAAATTGCCGCTGATTCCAGCAATTTTCGGCAATCAGCGGCAATTTAAGGGGGATCTTGCCGCTGCGAGCGGCAATTTGGCGGCAAGATTAGTTTTTGAACAAGTTCAAAAAGTTGTGTGAACTGGGGATTTGAAAGATTCTAAGGATGGTGGTTGTTGTCTGAACTGCTGATTGCGTTGGTGGCAGTGATGGGCTTGTGGTTTTGGTGTGGGTGGGATGTATGATCAGGGACTGGATTCCGAGAGTTGGTTCAGTGCTGGAGGTAACCCATGTCTGATCGCCGGGAAGTGAATGAGGAACGTCCGGAGCATAGCTGGATACCGTTTTATCCGGAGTTGGCGCGCGAGTTGGTTGAGGGTGGATGGCGAGGCGATGACTGTTGCGCGACAAGGAGACGTTAACAGCTCCGGACATTCTCTCGTCGGACACGCAGATTCAACTTTATCAAGCGCGTTATCAGATATTCATGTGATCAGGTCTTGCAAAAGAGCTGAACGCCTGATATATTCGAAATATGAGTCAGGTAGTTAATCGAGACACTATCCCCCGCTTGCACCGCATCGTCGCGCACACCCGCGACCAACTTCGCGGTATGGCCGATGGAGGTAGCACATTCGAAGACTGCCGTGTCCGCTATGGAAACACGCAACGACGCCTCGCTCAGGAGGGGCAAGGGCGCTTTACGGCTCCGCCAGCGGGAGTCAGCGAGAGAGATCGGAGCTGGTCTCCAACTCGCGATTGCCTTTCTGAACTCATGCGCTGGGGTGCCGTGGTCGATAGGCCACTCCCATCGTCGCGACGCTTTGTCGACCACTACCGAGAAGAGACTTACCAACTCACTGAGTATGGGATGGATCTCGTTCAGCTAACGTCAAATGGCGCGCAGTTCGTTGATGCAATTAGCCAAAGGTTGATAGCAGTTCACCCTTACCTGCGACGTCTTCTCCTGACGCTCGAGAATAACCCGATCCGGTGTCCAACGGTCAGCGAGGGCGATATCGAACGTTCGCGGATAGGTACTCACGGTTGGGCCAAATGGGCATCTGAACGAATCGAGGGTGACACGTCTCCCGTCGCCGTAGAAAACGAGATTACTACGCATCTCACCAGGCGATTCGGGAATCCGCCCGCAGGGAACCCGACCAACAAGGCTATTGCCGAAACCACAAATGATGCACTGATGGTCGCGGCATTCGCTGCTCGCAGTATCCGGTTCGACGCGCCGACGATTAAGGCCCTACTGCGTTGGGGCTCGGAGCTGTTGCTTTATGATCAATCACGCTACATACCCGTATTCAGAGACGCGAATGTCATTTGGTTGGCGGCAGATTTGAACCGCGGGGATGGTGATGAACTCCTTCCTTCTCGACGCGGCATCGCCGAAAACGGCGACCGCGTTGCCCATGCTTTTCCCAAGGCATACGATGAGCAGGCTCGCACGTCTGATTCCTCATTAGCAGAACCTTACTTACCAGTCCACCAATTGCGTGCCCAAGTCGCTCACGAATGCGCAGTGACGCGCACTCTTTGTGACTTGGTGTTGTCGAGATTGGTTGACGGGGGCTACCCCAATGTCCCAGTCGATGTGCTTCTGCATATCGGTACGACAGGATTACCGGTTTCAGAGCCGGCGTTTCGGCACCACGGACGTAGGCGGTTGGAGATTACGATCAGAAACAAGCAAAGGGGGGACCAATGAGTCCGTCACCGTATCAGCACATTGAAGAGACATGGGGATTGGAACAGAATCCCTTTCCTCACTCCGCGATTTCGGGCGGATGGAAGGACCCGTATAGCTCGGAGGTCTTTCCTGATGAAGAGGCGGAGTTTCTTGAGAAAACGGTTCGCGGCGCTCTCCAAGGTGGTCGGCAGGTCGGATTTCTTTGGAGCAAAGGACCCGGCGGTGACACTGGCTATGGCAAGACAGCACTCATGCGAGAGTCGGTTCGGAAAATAAACGATGACTTCGGCAGACACGTCGAAGCATCCACCGGAATGCGCGACCAACAGATCGTACCGATCGCGGCTGGCTTTTCTGAGCTCAACACAATGAACCGCACGGGACTTTACCCGGTGTTGTTCAATGCTGTGATTGGAATGGCGACAGACGCGAACGCTCCGTTGCTCCGTGCCCAAGAGATAATGTGCGCCGAGATCGGTGACGACGCTCCGGAACTCATAGCCAGCAAATTGTCTGAGACGCGTTTGGAGATTGCACCCACATCTCCTGCGTTGCGCCCTGATCTGCTCGAAGTTTTTACGCAATCACCCAGCGAGCTGCCGGAATTCCTCGGAAGTGTCTCCAACGCGAGTCAAATTCGCAATGGACTTCAATACCTAGACTTTGCCATGATCGCGCTGGCAGCTGCGGGCGTTCGCAAGGTGTTTTTGATGATCGATCAGCTCGAGGACCTCGCCACTAACCGGTCGCTTTCACGGGCTAGGCGCGGACGAGAGATCGGACGAATCCGAGACCTAATGGAAACCGAGCCATACTCGTCGATGCTGCACATGACTTTCACGTTTCATGCCACGGCCGCCGGAGAACTCGATACGTTTTGGGAACAGAACCGACTGCCGAGTTTTGAAGACACTCCGAGCAACCAAGCCGCTGTGATTGTGTTGCGCGGATTGCGAGACGACGATCAGGTCGAGGCTTTACTGCGCGTTTGGCTCGATGCCCACCGTATCGACCAATCGACACATGGGGAGATGGTTCCGTTCGAGCGCGATGCTCTCACGGTACTACGCCAAGTCTCTGAGGGCCGCCCTGGCATCTTACTCAACCGCGCCAACGAGATCGTACAGGCCGGAGCACAGGCTCAAGTTGGGCTCATCGACGGGCAGTTCGGGCGCGAGCATTTCGCAGGTGTCGGTTACGATAACGCATCGCTCGCGATCGCGGAAGATGAACCTACTAGCGACGTGACCGACTTGCTGGCTTAAATCCGATGTCTCGCCCGGCTTGGCATGTAGATGATCGAGCAATAGCATCGTTCGCCGTTGATGCTTTCCTTCTCTCGCGATATTGTGCCCCGGATCATTCCCAGGCTGGTGGTCGAGTGTGGGAACGTTCAGTTGCGCAACTTTTGCGTAGACCTAGCTTCTCACGAAGACAACAAGCTGGAGTCCTCGGGCTATTCGGTCGGGGTTCACGGTCCGGGGCACGCCATGAAATCGACGGGGCGGGTCAAGGTCCCGAGATCGGCGCATGGATCGAAAGCAAGGCCCGTACCATGCTCAACAAAACCGACGCCGCTGTGTTCCACATAAAATGCTTTGACCTCTTTCGACAAGTCGCCTCGGAGTACCCAGAGCAAACCTCTGAGGCTAGATGGTGGCCTCTGCTCGTGTCTTCGGAGCCGACTGACGATGCTGTCCGCAAAATGTGTTGCGACCTAGGTATAGTGTTGTGTGACCCACAACGTTTGCCTCTACCAGCGTTGTTGTACGCCGCCTCGCAGCCAAACGCTGATGACTACCTGTCTGAGGTCCACCTTGGTGAGTTGGTACATCTCGCGGAAACCGCGTGTGCTCCCATGCAACAGAGGTGGCGTTTGGATATTGACGCTAGAGAGGTCTGCATAAGCCTCGACAATTTGAACTCGACGGAGATCGAGGATCTCCTGTTCCTACAGGATGAATTGACTGAGGACTTCCTAGATGTCTTTGAGATGCACGCTCCAGGAGTGCTTGAACGGAAAGCTCAAAATTTGGTTGAGCGTTTTGAAGCAGTCCGAATGGCGGCATAGCGAGCGCGAACTAGCCGCCGATTGATGCACAAGTACGGGGTCATCGTGTACTGGAATACTGAGGATGGGGTATTCGTGGCAGCGGTGCCTGAATTGCCGGGGTGCGTGGCGCACGGTGATACGGAGGATTCGGGGTTGAGGGAAGTGGGCGAAGCTGTGGAGTCGCGGCTTAAGACAGTGGGTGATGAGTAGGTTGGCCCCGCCCATTTGTCCCCGGGTCCCCCTCACCCTAACCCTCTCCCACGGAGGGGAGAGGGGACGTTCCATAGTCGGGAGAAATGAGTGTGGCTAGGACGTTGATACTTGGTGGCGCGCGCTCTGGGAAGAGCCGGTATGCGTTGGAGTTGGGGGAGTCGGTGTCGGAGGATCGGGTTTTTGTGGCTACGGGGGTGGGGTTTGATGTTGGGATGCGGGAGCGGATTGATCGGCATCGGGCGGATCGGGATGTGTCTTGGCGGACGGTGGAAGAGGCGGTGAGGGTTTGGGATGTGATTGAGTCGGAGTGTCGTGAGGGTCGGGTGGTTGTTTTGGACTGTCTGACGCTTTGGTTGAATAATCTGATGCTGGAGGATCGGGATGTGGAGTCGGATATTGAGCAGTTGGTGGAGTCGTTGGAGGGTTTGACGGTGCCTCCCCCTAACCCCCTCCTAAAGGAGGGGGAACTGATTTTGGTTTCGAATGAGATCGGGTTGGGGCTGGTGCCGGATACGGAGCTGGGCCGGGAGTTTCGGGATTTGCATGGTCGGATGAATCAGCGTGTGGCGGGAGCTTGCGATCGGGTGTTGTTCATGGTTGCGGGGTTGGCGGTTGTTGTGAAGGGGTAGGGGGCCCCCATTTGTCCTTCGGACATTTCCCCCGCGAGCGGGGGAAACCCTACATCGTAGCCGCCCCGTTTCACCCTCACCCTAGCCCTCTCCCATCAAGGGAGAGGGGAGCCCCGTCACCGCCTTGCCCCTCTGGATACCCGCCTGCGCGGGTATGACGGTGTGTTCGGGGGAATGACGTCAAAGGCGTAGGGCATCGCCTGCGAGCGGCGCTTCGATGGCCCCCTCTGAATCTCCCCCTGAAGGGGGAGGTGTGAATCCGGCTATGCGAAAGGGACGGTGGTTGCTAGGGCTATGTAGGTTGACAGTTCGGTGATTTGTTGGGTTGCGCCTAGGGTGTCGCCGGTGTGGCCTTTTAGGCGGGATTGGAAGTAGAGACGGATTAGGATGTGGCCGGTGATGGCTCCGGCGGTGGCTAGGAGGGCGTGGGTGGGAGTGAGGATGATGGCTAGGGCGGCGATGGTTAGAAGCGCGGTTAGGGTGGCGATGATGGTGTTGATGGGTCGGAGGGGGATGTCTTGGGGTCCGGCGATGCCGTCTTCTCGGGCGTAGGTGGAGGTGGCTTTGACGATGACGGTGGAGGTGCGGCTGATGATATGGGCGGCGATTAGGGCGGTGATGATTGCGGTAATGTCAGCGAGGGATGTGAGAGCGGCGATTTTGAGGGTGATGACGAGGATGAGGGCGAGTGCTCCGAAGGTGCCGATTCGGGAGTCGTGCATAATTTCGAGGGATCGGGCGCGGTCGTAGGCTCCGCTGATGCCGTCGAAGGTGTCGGCGAGTCCGTCTTCGTGGAATGCGCCGGTGAGGAGCGCGGTCGCGGCGGTTGCGATGATGACGGCGATGAGTGTGGGCAGTGCGAGGCTGGAGATGAAGAATGCGAGTGCAGCGACGGTGCCGATGATTGCGCCGACTAGGGGGTAGTAGCGGTTGGCGTTGGTTAGGCGCTCGGGGGAGTAGTCGATGTCGAAGGGTGTGGGTATGCGGGTGAGAAAGTGGACGGCGAGGTTGAAGGTTTTGAACTCGTTGCGGATAGTGGAGGGCATGTTGTCTGAACCGCAGATTACGCGGATTTTCGGGATTGGTGGGATTTTGGTGTTGGTTGTTTGGTGCTGTTTTGAACTAGGATGCTAAGGATATTAAGGATGGCAAGGATGCCGCCGCCCCCGCCCCCGCGCATACCCCCTAACCTCCTTTCGTTTCACGAAAGGGGGATGGATTCCCGCCTGCGCGGGAATGACAGGTGTGGGCGCATCCCCCGCTCGCATCGCTTCGCTTGCTCGCGCCCCCTTACGCTTCGCGAAGGGGGCGTACGCGTCATCATAGTTTTGTGCTGACGTTGGCGGATTGGAAGGTTGCCATGTTGTTGAGGATTGCGGCGGCGGATTTGATGATGGGCCAGGCTAGGAGGGCGCCGGTGCCTTCGCCTAGTCGCATGTCTAGGTCTAGGATGGGTTTGGCGTTTAGGGCTTTGAGCATTGCGTCGTGGCCGCGTTCGCCAGAGCGGTGGGAGAAGACTAGGGCGTTGGTGATAGTTGGGTCAGTGTTGATGGCGGCGATGGCGGCTGATGTTGCGATGAAGCCGTCAATGATTACGAGGCGTTTGGCGTTGGCGGCTGCGATGATGGCAGCGGTCATCATTGCGATTTCGAAGCCGCCGTATTGGGTGAGTGCAGATTGGGCGTCGAGTGGTGTTGGAGTGCGGTTGGCGGCTTGGGTTAGGACGGCGAGCTTGTGTTGGATGCCCGCGTCGTCTAGTCCGGTGCCGGGTCCTACTAGGTCGGGTAGGGGGATGTTGAGGATTTTGTGGGCGATGATGCTGGCTGATGCGGTGTTTGCGATGCCGATCTCGCCGAAGCAGACGGCGTCGGGAGACCCCCTCTTAATCTCCCCCTGAGAGGGGGAGGGGAGAGGGTTTGTGCCGTGTTCGGTGGCTTGGCGGAATTGGTCGGGTGTCATTGCGGGGCCGATGCTGAAGTCGGCGGTTCCGGGTGCGATGCGGCGGTTGATGAGGTTGGGATGGTCGATGGGTTCGCCTTTGATGCCGGCGTCGACGATTTTGACTGGGATGTCGAGGGATTTGGCGATGACGTTTGCGGCGGCACCTCCAGATAGTAGGTTCAGGACCATCTGTCGGGTCACTTCGCTGGGGTATGCGGAGACGTTTTGTTCGGCGATGCCGTGGTCTGCGCCGAAGATGATGAGTTGACAGGTGGACATGCTCGGTGTGAGCGTGTCTTGCAGAGTAGCGATCTGGGCGGCGAGTTGTTCGAGGCGACCGAGGGAGCCGACGGGTTTGGTTTTGGAGTCGAGGGCTTGTTGGATGTCGGCGAGGAGCATTGTTAGATCATAGTTTGGTGGCGGCATCCCCCGCTCGTGTCCCCCTCACCCTAGCCCTCTCCCACGGAGGGGAGAGGGGAGACAGTCGTCCGTCCGCCCGGGGCATCCCCCGCGAAATTCGCTTCGCTCTTTCGCGCCCCCTTACGCTGAAGCGAAGGGGGCGGTTCACCCTCACCCTGGCCCTCTCCCATCAAGGGAGTGGGGATGTGGTTACGGGTTGATGATGTCGGTGATGGGGATGTTTAGGGCTTGGGCGATTTTTAGGATGGCGGCGATGGTTAGGTTTTGTTTTCCGTGTTCGACTAGGCTGATGTATGTGCGGTCGAGGTCGGAGGCGTCTGCTAGTTGCTGCTGGGTCAGTTTGCGGTGGTTGCGGGCGATGCGGATGTTTTGTCCGATTGCGGTGAGTTGCTGGTCGAGGGATGGTTTGGTGTCGATGCGGCCTACGAGTCGACGGGCGATTTGAGCGGCTTGGGCGACGTCGTTGACGACGGCGTCAACGCCGAGTTCTTGCGGGTCGAAATCGGCGTGGCTGATGGCTGAGCCGCCGAGGAGGATTTTGGGTCGCGATGGATCGAGTTTGCGGATGGCTTTGGTGGTCGCTGCCACGTTGGGCAGGAACTCGGACATGGTTGCGGATATGGCGAGGAGATCGATGCGTCGGAGTTGGAGATATTCGGCGAGGTCTTTGTCGGGGGTGGCGTTCCAGAAGAAGTCGACGTCCCATCCGTCCATGATTAGAAGGTCAGCGGTGATTCGTGCGCCGACGAAGTGTTGGTCGTCTTTGGCAGGGGTTACCAAGGCTCGGAGTCCGATCGGGGTTCGTGGTTTAGCGGCTTGACGCTGGCGGTCCATCATCTGCATTGTGATGGCGGTTGCGAGGTGCTCTTGAGCGATGTTGATTTCGCCGCGGTGCCACATTTCACCGAGTTTGACCTGCGCGGGAGCGAGAACGGAGAGGTAGATTTCGGGCGGTGTTGCGCCGCGTTCGATGGCGTCGTCGATGATGGACTGTGCGACGTTTGCTTCGCCATGTGCGAGGGCGTCGGCGTAGCGGTCTCTGGTTTGGGTTAGGAGGTTACCGGTAGCCATTGGTGTTGTTGAAGATAATCGACAGACAAAATCGTTATGTTATTAATATACAACATATCAGGTTAGCTCTCAAGGAGGAGTTGAGATGGAGATCATTCAGGTTATAGCGATAGTTCTCGCGGTTGTGGGTGCGTTGAACTGGGGACTGGTTGGCTTGTTCAAGTGGGACTTGGTGGCGTTCATCGCAGGGGGACTCAAGTTTGGGGAGACGAACTGGTTCTCTCGGTTGGTGTACGTGCTGGTGGCGATCGCTGGTGTGATCAGTTTGACGGCGATCGGGGAAGTGATTTAGCGGAGCACTCCTTACGTGGCGGACGGACAGCGTCGGCCTCCTGATTGCGCTCGTCCTGCCGGTTTCGCTCTGCGCCCTCTCTCGCTTTTCACCCTCACCCTAACCCTCTCCCATCAAGGGAGAGGGGATATGTGGGGGAGCGGGAGGGGGCTTTGGTTTTTGAACTATGATTTCTGATGATGTGCTGTGCGGGCATACCCCGCTCCCTCGCTTCGCTCGTGCGCGCCCCTTTCGTTCCACGAAAGGGGCTATAATCCCGTTGGAGTATAAGCGTTGAAGGATTAGTCAGGGGTTGTCATGAACAAGGTACAGGCGGTTATTTCAGCATCTAAGGGTGCGCCGGTTTCGTTGGAGACGATTTTGGTGCCGGATCCGGGGCCTGGGGAGGCGTTGATTCGGGTTCAGGCTTGTGGGGTCTGCCATACGGACTTGCACTATCGAGAGGGCGCGATTGGGGATGAGTTCCCGTATTTCTTGGGGCACGAGGCGGCTGGTGTCGTGGAGAAGGTTGGGGATGATGTCGATAATGTTGCGCCGGGTGATTTTGTGATCATCGCTTGGCGTGCGCCTTGCACTACTTGTCGGTCATGCGAGCGTGGCCGGCCTTGGTATTGCTTCGATAGTCGGAACGCGGCACAGCCGATGACGCTGGAGGATGGGAGTCCGTTGTCGTCGGCGTTGGGCATCGGCGCGTTTGCGGAGTTGACGCTGGTTGCGGCTGGTCAGGCGGTGAAGGTTGACCCGCGGGCAGATGCGAAGGCGGCGGGTTTGATCGGGTGTGGGATCATGGCTGGACTGGGCGCGGCGATTAATACTGGTGGTGTTTCGCGAGGCGACTCGGTGGCGGTGTTTGGTTGCGGCGGCGTAGGTGATGCGGCGATTGTGGGGTCGAAGCTGGCGGGTGCGCACACGATTATTGCGGTGGATATCGATGATCGGAAGTTGGAGTGGGCGAAGGGTTTCGGTGCGACGCACACGGTGAATTCGCGGGAGACGGACGCGGTGGAGGCGATACAGGGGATCACGGGTGGAAATGGTGCAGATGTCTGTATCGAGGCGGTGGGTCTGCCGCAGACGTATGAGCAGGCGTTCTTTGCACGGGATCTTGCGGGGACGGTCGTGCTAGTGGGTGTGCCGAGTCCGGAGATGAAGATCACGCTGCCGATGATCGAAGTGTTCGGTCGGGGCGGATCGTTGAAGTCGTCGTGGTACGGGGACTGTTTGCCGACGCGGGACTTTCCGATGTTCATCGATCTGTATATGCAAGGTCGACTCAATCTGGATGGTTTTGTGAGCGAATCGATCGGGATCGGGGATGTTGAGGAGGCGTTCCACAAGATGGAGCGCGGCGAGGTGCTGCGTTCGGTCGTGGTGATGTGATGGGCGACCACGGGCATCCGCCTTGTGTAATCACGAAGGGCGACGCGTTAGAGGTTGAGATTGCCAGCGGGGCGATGACTCGGCTGGCGGGCGTGTCGGAGGCATTGTCGGGGTCGACGGGTATTCATCTGGCGATCGCGACTGTGCCGCCGGGTAGATGTTCGACGGCGCACTATCACGTGAACTGCGAGTCGGCGATTTACGTGGTGAGCGGCGAGGGGTTGTTTCTCCATGGCGAGGAGTTGGAGGTCGAGGAGTCGATCGGGCCGGGTGATTTCATCTATGTGCCGCCGGATTCGAACCATCAGCCGGTGAATACTTCGGATGATGATGACCTGGTGTTGATAGTGGCGCGGAATGCGCCGGTGGAGATTGTTGTGGATTTGGAGGGTGCTGGGCGGCAGGATTGTCGGTGACGGGTGAGTGATTTTGGTACCGCTGTGGAAGAATAAGGAAAATTCAGCTAAGCGGCGGAACTACGAGTACGCGTCGGTTCGGAGTCGGTGGTTGGCTGGGCTTGTGGATTGGGCGGTTGCGTTAGTTTGGGGGGCGGCAACGTGGATAGTAGTTTGGGGGCCGAATTTGCTGTGGAATTATCCGTTCGGCGAACATTTCTTGGCGGACTTGATCTATTACTTCGGAACATTGATTGTGAACGGAGTGTTGATCTCGCGGTTTATGTTTAACGCGATCAGCATCAGCTCAGGTGGAGACACGTTTGGGCACCGACTTTTCAAGCTACAGGTTTTGGATAATGACGGAAAACGAATTAGTCGGAGGCGAGCTTTGGCGAGGCAGTGTCTAGGTAGCCCATTGTTGTTGGTGTCCTCCATCCCGGGTTTCGTGTGGTCGTTGATGACGGGGTTTGCGGGCCATTTGGATTTGACGAATGGACCTGTGCGCGAATTTCTGGAAACGGTGGACGATCCATGGCTGTTGTTTTCCAATTGGGGTCCATTTGGTGCGTTGGCTTTGACGAGCGCCAACCACGCTGTAATGGCGATAGATCGGAAAGGAAGGGGGATGCACGATTCATTGGTTGGAACTGTAGTGGTCAGGATGCCTGAAAAAATCGGAATGGATCCGCCGCCTGATGCTCGTACCAATGGTCAAAACTGAGACAATATCTATAGTCAGTTACGTCTTCACCAAAGTAAGGGGCGTCTGCAAATGATTGAATGGCTCGGCATAGGCCACCTTTTCGAGCTTTCGGGAATGGAAGCTATTGCGGGGTTCTTTACGCCGCTGGCTATCTTCGCGGTGTTCTTTGTGGCGCATGTGGTTTTGCCGGCGATACGGGTTCCTGGGTATGTGATCAATCCGGAGACGGGGGAGCCTAGGAACTATCGGTTGAACGGGATTTTGGTTTATGTGGTTGCGTTGGTGGTTTGGTGGTTCGAGTTGACGGGGATGCCGCGGGAGTGGTTCTATGAGTCGTCGTTGTATGCAGTGATTGGGGGGACTGTCTTCACGCTGATCTTCGCGGTGATCGCGGTGTTCAAGCATCCAGAGCGCGAGGGTAGGAGCTGGTTTTTGGCGTTGTGGGACGGGCGGGTGCGTGAGATTTCGCTGTTCAATGAGCGGATCGATCTCAAGATGTGGTTCTACGTCGTGGGTGGGACGATGTTGTCGCTGAATGCGTTGTCGGGGGCTTGGTACAACTACGAGCGGTTTGGGGACGATTTCAATCCGGGTGTATGGATGTTTGCGATCTTCATGTCGATTTACGTGATCGACTACTACATCTTCGAGCGTGTTCAGCTTTATACGTATGACGTCATCCATGAGAACTTGGGGTTCAAGATGTTCTGGGGCGGAATGATCGTGTTTGGGTGGTTGTTCATCATTCCGCTGTGGGGGATGGCGGCGCATCCGCATCCGGGATGGTCGTCGATGTGGACGAACGTCTTGCTCGTGGGCACGGCGGTGATGTACGCGACGGGTTGGGTGATTTCGCGAGGGGCCAACATGCAGAAGTACGTGTTTAAGCGGTGGCCTGATCGCAAGTTTTTGGGGTTGATCGAGCCGAAGTACATTCAGGCTGGCGAACGGAAGATCCTATACAGCGGTATGTGGGGTCTGGCACGGCACTTGAATTACTTGGGCGAGGGGTTCTATTCATTGGCCGGAGCGCTGGCGTTCGGGTATTTCTTGATTCCTTGGGCTTGGATCTACTTCATCTACGTGCTGGCCCTGTTCACTTGGCGGCAGCGAGACGATGATCGGCTCTGTGCGGAGAAGTATGGTGCGGAGAAGTGGGCAGAGTATCAGGAGAAGGTGAAGTATCGGATTATTCCGGGGATTTATTGAGGGGCGTGGGTATTGGCGTATTCTGTTGGAATGTCTAGGACAAGTGACCATGTCGATGGAGGAAGGGGAATTCTGTCGTGATTGAATGGCTTGGGATCAGCCACCTTTTCGAGCTTTCGGGGATGGAAGCGATTGCGGGATTTTTCACTCCCTTGGCAGTGTTCGCCGCATTTTTCGTGGCGCAGTTCATCTTGCCAGCGAGACGTGTGCCCGGGTATGTGATTGATCAGGGGACGGGTGAGCCGCGTGATTATCGGCTCAATGGGCTTCTGGTATTCGCGATTGCGCTGGCATTGTGGGCTATCGCGCCGTTTGGATTTGAGCGTGACTGGTTCTACCGATCGTCGGTCTATGCGGTAGCTGGTGGGACGGTGTTCAGCGCCATCATCGCGACTTGGGCGTTTTTGAGTCAGCCGGTAGGTCACGAGAAGAACTGGTTTTTGGCTTGGTGGCATGGACGGGCTCTGGAGCACTGGTTGTTCGGCAACCGCGTCGATTTGAAGATGTATCTCTACGTGGTTGGTGGGACGATGTTGGTGCTGAACGCGCTGTCAGGTGCGTGGTACCACCATCAGCTCTTTGGAGACGATGCCAATCCCGGGGTTTATATCTACGCCGCTTTCTTCACGTTCTACATATTCGACTACTTCGTCTTCGAGCGTGTGCAGTTATACACCTATGACCTGATCCATGAGAACCTCGGTTTCAAGCTGATCTGGGGTGGTCTTTTGATCTACGGATGGCTGTACATCTTGCCGATGTGGGGGATGGCGGTCCATCCTGATCCCGGGTTTTCGTCGGCAGTAACGAATATCTGGCTTGGCGCAATGGTTGTGCTGTTCCTGTTCGGCTGGGGGATTTCGCGTGCTGGCAACTTGCAGAAGTACTGGTTCAAGCGATGGCCTGATCGGAAGTTCCTCGGGTTCGTGGAGCAAAAGTACATTGAAGCTGGTGACCGAAAGATTCTGTACAGCGGTATATGGGGTGTAGCTCGACACTTCAACTACATGGGCGAAGGGTTCCTCGCGCTCTCAGTTGCCTTGGTGTTTCTCCATCCCTTAAATCTTTGGGCGTGGACGTACATGATCTTCATCGTGTCGCTGTTCACTTGGCGTCAGTTTGACGATGACAAGGTTTGTGAAGAGAAGTACGGGGCTGAAAAGTGGGGCGAGTATAAGTCGCGGGTGAAGTATCGGCTGTTTCCGGGGGTTTTTTGAGAGGCGAGACTTCACCCTCACCCTAGCCCTCTACCATCAAGGGAGAGGGGATTTGCCCCGCCCCTCTGGATGGACGTTCCGTCCGCTGAAGCGCCGGCTTTCGCCGGAATGACGGCCAATGTATGCCCTCTGCGTTCTCGCTTTGCGAAGGGGAGGTCAGGTTTGTTCGATGGCGTCGAGGTCTGAGGATTCGCGGGTTACTTTGACGGATCGGAGAACTAGGAGGCCGAGGATGAGGAAGATGGCTAGGGTGGCTAGGGCTATGCGGTAGGCTAATCCGGTTTCGGAGAGGGCCCAGATTGTTATGCCCCAGAGAGCAGGGCCAATGACGGCGGATAGGCGGCCGGACATCTGGAAGAGTCCGAAGAATTCTCCGATTTGCCCGTTGGGAGATAGGTAAGTCAGGAGTACGCGGTCGGAGATTTGAGGTGAGGCCCAGAAGAAGCCCATGGTGATGGCGATGGCCCAGAATGCCCATGTGGTGTTGGCGACGATGGCGGCGACGGCGAGGATGGTCCAGCCGGTTAGTCCAACCATGAGGACGCGTTTGGGTCCGAACCGGGAGACGAAGTAGCCGGTGGCCCATGATGCGAAGATGGCGATGACGACGACACCGATGATCATGGTTTGGGCTTCGGTATCTTCGAAGCCGCCGACGTTGATGAGATAGAGGACGTAGAAGGATACGACGGTGTTGATGGCTTCCATATACATGAAGCGTCCGATGAGGAATCGGAAGAGGTTGCTGTGTTGTCGGGCGCGGTGGAAGGTCTCGTATAGCTGCTTGTAGGAGTTTTGGAAGAGAGTTTTGTCAACGCGGCCTCGTTCGCCCGGGTCTCTGACGATCAGTAGGAGCGGAAGTGCGAACAGAATGAAGAGTCCGGCGGTGGGCAGGAATGCGGCTTGGTTTCCTTGGTCATCGACGATGGGTCGCATGATTAGAAACGCTGCGATGAGTCCGATGTATCCGGCGCCGACACCGATGCCGGAAACGATGCCGCGTCGGCTTTCGTCGCTGACGTTGATGATGAGTGAGTTGTAGAAGATGAGTCCGGTTTGATATAGGAAGTTAGCGGCGATGAAGAATAGGAGTCCGGTGGTCAACCCGCCGACGGTTCCGATGAGTGCGGTGAAGACGGCGCATGACACGACGCTGAGTGCGAGGAGCGGGACGCGTCGGTTCAGGCGATCAGAGAGGGTTCCGAGGAATGGGCCGGTGAGGGCGACGATGAGCATGGAGGCGGAGAGTGCGATCCCGAGGTGGGTGTCGGTTCCGCCTTTGTCTTCGGTTACCCAGAGTGGGAAGTAGAAGGTGAGGATGGAAGCTGAGAAGATGGTGTCGGAGAAGTCGTAGAGGGCCCATGAACCGGTGGAGAGTAAGGAGCGGAGTCGCCTTTCTGGATTCCCGCCTTCGCGGGAATGACGAGGGTTCTCGCGAGAATCATGAGGGTTCTCGCGGGAATGACTGGGCTGTTCGGTTGCGGAATGCATGAGGGATAAGGTTATACGTCTGAACTAGGATGTGAACACCCCCTGCGTGCTCGCTTCACTTGCACGCGTCCCCTCGCTTCGCGAAGGGGAGGGCTCCTTCTGCTGAAGGATAGAAGCGATGGATTAGAATTGGGATACTGCGTGATGTGCGGTTGGTTGCACGTCGCTGTCGGGCCCGTAGCTCAGTCGGTTAGAGCGCTACTCTGATAAAGTAGAGGTCGATGGTTCGAATCCGTCCGGGCCCACCATTTTCCTCATGAGCGGAGGATGTTGTGATTAGAGATCGGTTTCGGTAAATGGTGAAGGGATGCTTGGAGTTGCGGCGATTCTGTTTGCGTTCAGTAAAGGCGACCCAGAATCTGTATGGATGAAGATGTGACGCAGGGCTCATTGCGCGGACGAATTTAAGATTCTGGGAATGTGGATTTGCCTGCGCTGGGTGCGCCGACCTTAGTAGAAAAATGAAGGATTGAAGCTGTTTGACGCATCTTATTGAGCAGGTTGGCGGTTGGATCGAGGAGTTGATCGCGGCGATCGGTTATCCGGGGATCGTGTTGGTGATGGCGATCGAGAACATCTTTCCGCCGATTCCGTCGGAGGCGGTGTTGCCATTTGCGGGTTCGCTGTCGGCGAAAGGTGAGTTGGATTTCTGGGGTGCTGTCGCGGCGGGGACTGCGGGATCGTTACTCGGCGCGGTGGTGCTGTATGCGATCGGTTATTTCGCGCGGGAGGCGGGAGTTCGTCGATTGGTTGAGAGCTACGGCAAGTACGTTTTCATCTCGGAGAAAGACCTTGATCGTGGCGCGGCTTGGTTCGAGCGTTACGGCGAGGCGGTGATCTTCTTCGGTCGGTTGATACCGCTGATACGGAGCATCGTGTCGGTGCCTGCGGGGTATACGCGGATGCACTTCGGTAGGTTTTTATTGTTCACGACGTTGGGGACGGCGTTGTGGAGCTTAGTGTTGACGTATGCAGGTCGGTTGCTGGGCGAGAATTGGGAAGAGATCAAAGATTTCATGGAGCCGTATCAGAACGGCACGCTCGTAGTACTTGTGGCGATAGTCGTGGCGTTTTTTGTGTGGCGAGTGATTAAGTGGCGGCGCGAGCGGGATGTTCCGTAGGCGTGGAGCGTGGTTGGTGGCAATTGCAATTGTTCCGGGATTTTTAGAATGAGGGATAGATTCAGTTGAGACAATGTCTGCGATCGAGCGGTGGAACGTTATCGATTGCATTGATTGACAGACAGAAAGGGGATTGCAATGCCCAAATACTTGTTCCAAGCGTCGTATTCGCGTGAAGGCGTTAACGGACTTCTGGAGGTTGGGGGTTCGGCTCGAGAGAAAGCGCTTCGAGAGTCGGTGAGCAGTGTAGGAGGAAGTCTGGAGGCGTTCTATTACGCGTTCGGGGAAGATGATCTAATAGCGATTGCGGAACTTCCGGACGATGCGGCGGCAACGGCGTTATCGCTGAGAATTTCGGCTGTTGGAGCAGTCGCAGTCAAGACGACGGTGTTGTTGGATCCGACGGTTATCGATGAGGCGATTGAACGAGGCGTCAGCTACTCGCCCCCTCCTGGCAATTAGGCTGTCCCAGTCCCACGTTCTTGAGGAATGCGATGAACATTTCTCTTGCTTGTGCTTCGTAGATCGGGGAGTACGAAGTGAATTCTCGTAGGTTCGCTTCGGCTTCGAATTTGGGGTCAAAGATGGCGCCCATCAGGTTGTAGTCGTCGGCTAGCTCACGGTTCCAGATTTTCAGTTCATCAAGCGTGAGTTGGGGTTCGAACTGGAAAGCGTAGGAGTTTCCGTATCGGAATGCGAGGCTCTGCTGTCGGAATGTCCCGTCGCGGCAGAGCATGTATCCGAAGGCGAGTTCGGTCGCGCCGTCTGGGACACTGAAGCACTCGCCGTGGAGGGTTGGGACTAGGGGTACGCGAAGTTTGGAGAACACTGGATCGCGCGAACCCTCCTCGGTGATCCAGATCTTGCGGAGTCCAAACTCGTAACCACCGGTTGGTTCGATTAAGCCGCCGAGGGCGCGCGACATAATTTGAGCGCCTAGGCACACGCCGAAGACCGGTATCTTGGCGGTGATGGCATCGGTGAAGAATCGGCGTTCGGCGTGGATGGCTGGATATTCGTCATTGGCGGAGAGCGCGCCGCCGAGGGCGATGATCAGGTCGAGGTCTTCGAGCGGTGGAGGATCGAAATCGACGAAGTCAGGAGCACCTTCGAAGACGTTGAGGGGAGATAGATCGAAGCCGCGATCGGTCAGGACCGAGGTGTAGTTTTCGCCTAGAGTTTCGTGTTCGTTGTGGCGGATTATCAGGACGCGTTTCGGCATAGTTTTGATTCGAACGGGGAAGGGCAGGATCAGGGAAGGATTTCAAGAGTGGATGGTAGTTGCTTGGTTGGTGCCCTTACCCTTGGCCGCCCTCTCTGGATTCCCGCGTACGCGGGAATGATGAAGGTTTATAGTACCTGAGACGGAGGGAAATTCGATATGCGTGTAGTGGTTTTAGTTAAGGCGACCGAAGAGAGCGAAGCGGGGGTGATGCCATCGACTGAGTTGATTGAGGCGATGGGTGAGTACAACGCGGAGTTGGTGAAAGCTGGGATCATGCAGGCTGGTGAAGGGCTGCATCCAACGTCGAGCGGTAAGCGAGTGATTTTCGACGGGAACGGTCGGGAGGTCATTGATGGTCCGTTCGGGGTGACGAACGAGTTGGTGGCGGGATTTTGGATTTGGGAAGTGAAGGATATGGACGAAGCCGTTGAGTGGGTGAAGCGGTGTCCGAATCCCATGCTGAGTCGCAGCGAGGTTGAGATACGGCCAGTGTTCGAGTATGAGGATTTTGGAGACGCGATTTCGCCTGAGCAGATTGAACGGGAAGAGCGGATGCGGCAGGAACTCGCGGATCGTTAAATCGGTTTACGCGGTCACGGTTGGTGACCAGTTGTAGGTTTTCTGCAGGGATCCGCCCATTAAGGTCGCGCGTTCGGAGTCGGTGAGTTGGTCGGTGATGCGGAAGGCTTCGACGCCCTGTTCGTAGGTCAGCAGGTTTACGGCGCGGGTCCAGTCGGTGCCCCACATGCAGCGGTCTAGGGTGTAAGCGTTGAAGATTTGTGTCAGGGGTTCCCAAATATCAGGGTAGGGGAACGGTTCGTGCGCGAGTGTTCCGGCACCAGAGATTTTGATGGCGACGTTGTCGAACTCGGCGAGTTCTAGGACTTGGGGCAGGTCGTCCCAAGCATCAGGCGGTGCAGGCGGTTCATAGGGCTGTGCGAGGCCGAGGTGGTCGATGATGAGTTGGGTGTTGGGGTGTTTGCGCGCCATTTCTCGGAAGATAGGGAGTTTGCCGGAGCACATGACGTTGATCGGTATGTTTGCTTTGGCTCCGGCGGCGAGGATCTGATTGACGCCAGGGTTGTCAGCTTCGATCTCGATGCGTGCGAGCATGATGCGCGCACCTACTACGCCGGGACGGAAGGTCCACTCTTCCATCTGTTGTTCGATGTTTTCGGAATCGGGGTCGAACGGTCTGACGAGGCCGAAACTGCCGGGGTGTTTGGCGTAAACCTCAAGGGCGTAGCTCGCGTCGTACTGGTACATCGAGAATGGGGAGACGAGGATAGCGCCGTCGACGCCGACTTTGTCCATTGCTGCGACCATATCGTCGCCTGTGACTTCAGGCGGCCCTTCCAAGTGGCCGTGCCATGGTCGTCCGGGATGGTTGCGCTCGTAGGCATGGACTTGGACATCGATTACGGGTGTTGAGATAGGCATGGGTTGGCCTTGTTGTCTGGAGTGTGATTGATGTGATTGTAATGATGGTCGGGCATACCCCGCTCGCTTCGCATCGCGCCCCTTTCGTTTCACGAAAGGGGCTTGGCGAGGTGATCCCTCCTGACATCGCCCTTCTGGCTTCCGGCTTTCGCCGGAATGACAGTGGGTGAAGGTGGTGATATGGTTTTTTGCGGGAGAATTGCAATGTCAGATAAACGACCAAACGTAATCATGATCATGTCCGATGACCTCGGGTACGAGTGCATTGGGGTTAACGGGGGAACGTCGTATGCGACGCCTCGGTTGGATGAGATGGCGGCGAATGGAATGCGGTTCGACGAGGGGCATGTTTTGCCGTTGTGCACACCGACGCGAGTGGCGTTGATGACAGGTAAGCACAACTTCCGGAACTACATCGGATTCGGGTTGATACCGCCGGACGAGGTCACGTTTGGGCACCTGTTCTCGGATGCGGGTTACAACACCTGTATATCGGGCAAGTGGCAGTTGTATTCGTACAACCCGCCGGACGAGATGCCGGAGATGCGGAACAAGGGGCAGAAGATCGAGGACGCGGGTTTCGACGAGTTCTGCGTTTGGCACGCGCATCAGACGGAGGAGAAGGGTTCTCGATACAAGGATCCGATCATCTACCAGAACGGAAGGTATCGAGACGACACGATGGGCAAGTATGGCGATGATGAGTTCTGCAACTACATCATCGATTTCATTGACCGAAAGAAGGATGACGATAACCCGTTCTTCGTCTATTGGCCGATGGCGTTGACGCACAAGCCGCACGAGCCTTCGCCGGATAGTCCGGAGTTTGCGGACTTCGATCCTCCGACGAACAGGACTCGTGGCGGACGGACGTGGGCGGAGTTGGAGGACGGTGCATTCGCTGATGATCCTCGTTTCTACAAGGACATGGTGGAGTATCACGACAAGGTGATCGGTCGGTTGCTGGACTACCTCGCGGAGCAGGGCTTGAGCGAGGACACCCTAGTTATCTACACGGGTGATAATGGCTCGCCGCACGATGTCTGCTCGATGTACCACCAGCACAACGAGATCTGCGGAGGCAAGGGCAAGACGAACGACCGTGGGACGCACGTCCCGCTGATTGTTCAGCAGCCAGGGACAGTGCCGGCAGGTTCAGTAAATGATGACCTGATCGACGTTACAGACTTCTTGCCGACGATGCTGGATGCGGCCAGAGTCGAGACGCCTGATGGGTACTTCATGGACGGCGAGTCGTTCTACCCGCAGTTGAAGGGTGAGAAAGGGAATCCGAAGGATTGGATCTTCTTCCACTTCGAGCCGATGAGCGCGCGCAACACTGCTAGGTGCATCCGTTTCGTGCGTGATCGTAACTGGAAGTTGTATGAGACGGGTGAGTTGTACGACATGAATTCGGACTTGGATGAGGAGTTGCCGATATTCGAGTCGGATGATGGCCCGGAGGCAGCGGCGGCACGTGCGAAGCTGAAGCCGATTTTCGCGGAGATGGTGGCTTGAGTTAAGAGTGACCGATGCTCATTCGGGCTGCAAACGCCGACGGATAAGCGGTTGTCCGCTGCGGTACGTAGCGACGCGCCAAAGCCATTCCGCTGGTCCGAATAGGAAGCGACTTAACCACGCATGCGACCACCAGATTTGCAGCACCCAGACCGCAAGAACAAACACCAAGACTAGGCTGCGGTTCACAAAGTCGACGTTGCCGAGCAAGGTTGTCAACACGAGCACACCGAGGACTGTCTGCGTCAGATAGTTGGTGAGTGCCATCCGGCCGACTGCACGCAATCGTTGCTTTAGCCAATGTTCAGCGCGGTTGTTCCATAGAATGATCAGGCTCATGTATCCGAGCGACGCGGGAATCGTTCCAAGCGTGTTGGGGATCTGACCGATAAAGGCGATCTCTCGCGAGTAGTCGTTATGTGCGGTGATGATGACGCCGGCTGTGGCGAGCGGCAAACCGATGGTGAGGCCGATGATTGCGATTTGCCGGTATGCTTTGGCAGGCATTTCACCGTTCATAAAACCAGTGCGATACAGACCGGCGCCAACGAGTATCAGACCCAGTGCGCGTAGGAAAAAGCCCAGCGCCACAAGAGCATCGAAATACTCCTGCTCATCGACTGTAACTACCCCAGGTGCCCAGCTGCGCGATAACGACACTACCGTCTCGTCGGCGATGTACTGTGCCAGTAGCGCAACTCCGATCGACAGACCGAACACCACGACTCCAACGGAAATCAACCCCCAATTCGGCAGCTTACGCAAGGCGATTAGGAAGACCGACGATATTGCATAGGCCATCAGTACGTCGCCATCCCACAACATGAAGTGGACGATACCGATTAGAAGGAGCAGGCCGTTTCTCCATAGGTTTAGCAACACGGCCCGTCTTCCTCTGGCACTGGCGCGGTCGATGAAGAGAATCATTCCTGCGCCAAAGAGCAGGGAAAACAATCCCATGAACTTCTGGTCGACGAAGATCTCACCGAAGATACCCACGGCCCAATCGAGCCAAGATTCAGATCCGCCCGTGCTCAGGTTGAAATATGGTGCGTGACCGAACTTGAAGGAAACTGCGTTCATCAGCAGGATCCCGAGCACGGCGACACCGCGTATCAGGTCGAGGCTGGTAATTCGCGCGTTCTCGCGAACTGGGCCGGCTTCGGTCGTCTGAGAAATCGTTGACAACGCGTCGAATTACTTGGGCGAGATCGTGAGAGTGTCGGAAGTTTCCGAATACAGCGTGTAATGGAAGCGAATTTTAAACCTAACGATGGTTGTCTAGATTCTGAGAGCGGTTCAAGGTTCGCATTGGGTGGTATGGTTTGACGCGGGAGAGAAGGCTATGTCAGATAAGCGACCAAACATCATCATGATCATGTCCGATGATCTCGGATATGAGACCATCGGAGTGTACGGTGGGACTTCGTATGCGACGCCGCGGTTGGACGAGATGGCGGCGAACGGGATGCGGTTTGAGGAGGGGCATGTTCTGCCGTTGTGCACTCCAACGCGTGTGGCTTTGATGACGGGGAAGCACAACTTCAGGAACTACATCGGTTTCGGGTTGATGAGGCCGGATGAGGTGACGTTCGGGCACATTTTCTCTGATGCGGGTTACAACACATGCATCTCCGGTAAGTGGCAACTCTACTCCTACAACCCGCCCCAACAATTCCCTGAGATGCGCAACAAAGGCCAGCGAATCGAGGATGCGGGTTTCGACGAGTACAACGTGTGGCATGCCCATCATACCGAGGAGAAGGGGTCGCGTTACAAGGATCCGGTGATCTACACAAACGGATCGTATCGCGACGACACCGAAGACGAATACGGCGACGATCTGTTCTGCGACTACATCATCGACTTCATCGAACGGAAGAAGGACGACGACAACCCGTTCTTCGTCTACTGGCCAATGGCACTGACGCACGGCCCGTTCGAGCCGACGCCTGATAGCCCCGAATGGGATGAGTTTGAGCCGGTATCGAATAAGACTTTGGGAGGGCGTACCTGGGCTGATCTCAACGACATGGGTGTTGGTGCTCATCCGCGGTTCTACAAGGACATGGTGGAGTATCACGACAAGGTAATCGGCAGGTTGCTGGACTACCTTGCGGAGCAGGGCATGAGCGAGGATACGCTGGTAATCTACACGGGCGACAATGGTTCGCCGCAAGAAGTGTGTTCGGTCATGCATCGCCACAACGAGATTTGCGGTGGTAAGGGTAAGACGAATGATCAGGGAACGCACGTGCCGCTGATTGCTCAAATGCCCGGGACGATTCCGGCTGGTGCCGTGAATACCGATTTGGTGGACGTGACGGATTTTCTTCCAACGATGCTTGAAGCGGCCGGTGTGGAAGCGCCTGACGGTTACTGCATCGATGGGACTTCTTTCTATCCCCAGCTACGTGGCGAGGAGGGTAGTCCGAAGGATCACCTTTTCTTCCACTTCATGCCGATGTCGCCTAACGTAGCTGTTGACACTATCCGCTTCGTGCGGGACCGCGATTGGAAGCTGTACGAGACGGGCGAGTTGTACGACCTGACGGTGGATTTGGACGAAGAGTTGCCGATTTACGAGTCGCAGGATGGAGAGAAGTCGGCAGCGGCGCGGGCGAAGTTGAAGCCGGTGTTTGCGGAGATGGTGTGAGGTGGTATTTCAGCTGACGCTGTTGACTGCCATTCGCCCAGATTCAACCTCACCACCGCCGTTCGAGTTAGCGAGTGAAGGTTTCTCGTCGACAGTTGAATCGGCTTCGTCAGCGCGAAATCCTTTCGCCAGCAGAAACAAGGCGTAGGCCAACGCGATAGTGGGAATGATGCTGAATATGAGCAGTGTCATCCAATCCCCACTGATCGTCTTAGTGGCTGTCAATCTGGCAAGGATTGTGACGGCGAAGATGTTAACCAAAAGGATCGCTGTGACGAAGAACGCCAACAATGGACGCGGTTTGGAGATGAACACTAAGACGACGGTGGAAACGGCGACGAAGGGCTGAATTACGGCAAGGATTAGGCGCGCTCGGTAGTCTCCGACTTCGGCCATCATACTGACTTGTGTGGTCACCATCGCGAAGAGCAAGTTGGCAAACGCGAAGACGAACATGGCTATGCTGAATGCGTGCATGGCTGCGATTTTAAAAATCCGGCTATGCCCGATTCCAGATGTGTTGATGTATCAGACACGCGTTCCATGTGACATCAAAAAAACGGCGGGACGGTGCTGTCCCATTAGGAATACCAGCTGAAGTTCCGTTAAGTTTCGTTCGGTTGATCCGCGTCATCAGGTGGTTGCAACAGTGTGCGGAGCCTTAGTACGGTGTAGATGATGGCGATCGCTGGGACAACCGAGAAGAGCAACGGAAGGGACCAATCGCCCTTCATGTTGCCAGAAGCGATCAGGACCGCCAGCGTCGAGTCTGCTGCGATGTTGACGACAAATATCGCTGTGAGGGCGATGACGATGCCCACTGGCAGGCGGGGTGTCAAGACGAGAGCCATGACGGAAAGCGCAGATATTGGGTGTAGGAACGTTAGGATCAGGCGCGAATAGAAATCCCCGCCGTCGGCGAAGTTACCAACCAACGCGCCAAATCCCGCGATAAGTAAGTTAATAACGGCGAGAACCATCAAGACGATACGAAACACAGTCATGGCTCGATTGTAGCCAACCGTTCCTAGAAGGTTTATGCTGTCTGGTTTGTAAGATTCGCATTTGACATGACGACGCGCTCAGAAGGCATGCTGCCGCACCATCCCGAACTACCTCCGCTGACACCGATCCGTGGTGGCCATCATCGCTGCACTAAGTGCGACCGCATCATCTACTCTGATCCAAAGGTGGCGGTCGCGGCGATCATCCCGATGGATGGTGGGATCGTATTGCTGAAACGAGCGATAGAGCCGCAACTTGGCAAGTGGAGTTTTCCATCGGGTTGATCGCGGCGAGAAACTCGAAAAGGCTTTGGAGCGTGAGGTGCTGGAGGAGTGTGGGTTGAAAGTAGAGGTTGATTGGTTAGTAGGCGCCTACAGCGATGAGGGTCAGGCGGTTGTGCTGGTTGTGTATCACGCCGATGTAGTTGATGGCGAGTTGATAGCCGGGGACGAGACGTCTGACGCGCGGGTGTTCGCAGTCGATGCGATGCCGGAACTAGCGTTCGAGCACGATGATCGGATCGTGCGAGATTGGTTGGAGGGAGTGGGAGTGAGAGGGCTTGACGTTTAACCTACGCCCGAAGATCTTGTTTGGTCAAGATACGCCCGCGCCTCCGCCAGCAAGAAGCGCGATGCACCGCTGACTATCCATTGGACGCCGCGCTCGTGCCAGAACTGGGCTTGCTCGACGGTGACTCCTAGAGTGCCGGAGATTTTGCCAGCGTCGTGGGTCTTCTTGACTAGGGTTTCGATCTCAGAAACGACTTCGGGGTGGGAGATCTGGCCGGGATATCCCATGTTTAGCGATAGGTCGCCGGGGCCGAAGAAGATGCAGTCGGCGTTTTCGACAGCGATAATCTCGTCGGCGTTCTCGATGCTCTCAGGCGTCTCGATCTGAAGGCACACGAAGGTCTCTTCGTTAGCTTGTTTGACGTATTCGGCTTGGTCTTGGATGCCGAACATTGCGCTACGTCCGGAGAATCCGCCGCGTTTGCCAACGGGTGGGTATTTTACGGCGTCGACAACGGCGCGGCCTTGTTCGCCATTGTTGATGAGCGGGATCATGACGCCTTGTGCGCCGCCTTCGAGGTAGCGCTGAATGTGTTGCTGGTCGTTCATGCCGATGCGGACTATGGGTGTGGTGCCGGAAAGTTCGGCGGCGCGGATCATGTTCTCCGCGGTCTCGTAGTCCATGATGCCGTGTTCGCAGTCGATCACGACGAAGTCGAAACCGGCCCAACCCATGAGTTCGACCAATGCGGGAGCGGGCCATCCGACGAACGGACCGAGAGTGGTTCCGCCATCGAGCATCTTTCGCTTCATGGTGTTGTTTCGCATTGGGAGTCTCCGGGCTCGTGTATTCGCGATGTTTCAGGTTAATTCAAATCGAAGAATTCAGAGACGTGACGCCAGACATCTTCGGCAACCTCGTTCGAGTTTCGGGAAGCATCGATTTCGATCCACCGACTGGGTTCCCGATTGGCGAGTTCGCGGTAGCCACGACGGACATTTCGATGAAAACGGATCGGAAGTTCTTCGAAGCGGCGTTGGGTTTCGCCGATGGAGTCATCTTCAGCGTCGCGCCGGCCGAGCCCAGTTTCGGGTGTCACGTCTAGCAAGATGGTTAAGTCGGGCGCGACCTCGTTGGTTGCTAGTTCGTTGGCGTGCCGGAGCCGGTCGAGGTTGAGATTGCCGCCGTAGCCTTGGTAGGCGATCGTGGAGTCGGAGAAACGGTCGCCTATTACCGTGGTGCCTTTGTTCAATTCAGGAACAATCACATCGTGCATGAGTTGTGCACGGGCGGCCATAAAGAGCAGGGCATCGGCCGCCGGAACGTTGTTGCTCTGCGATTTGATGATGTCTCGGACTTGCTCTCCGAGACGGGTCGTGCCGGGTTCACGGACAACTAAGACCGGTAGGTTCAGGCTCTCTAGGCGCTGTCTGAGCAGCTCAACCTGTGTAGTTTTGCCTGCGCCTTCGCCGCCTTCGAAAGAGATGAATGGCGCTTTGTGAACCGACCTGCGCGGCATGGTGAGGATACCGAGTCTATGCCGTCTTTGTGCGGATCATCGCCGCCTGCGACGGATGATGACGTGACGGTTAGGTTCGTGGCCGGTGCTTGCAGAGCCGACGTTGTATCGGGCGGCCAAAGCGTGCTGCAGTCGCCGGATGTGAGCGGATTGTGCCGAGAGGTTGATCTTGCGATCGCCGCTCAAGACGCGTTCGACGGCACGTTCCGCTTCCTCGAGCGCCTCTTCTACGATGTATTCGTCTTCGGGTGACCCGCCCGATTTGCCGTTGGCAAATCCCGGACGCTCGATCTCGAATCGGCTCAAGAACTGTTCAATCTGTTCGCGAGTGCTTCGCCGAAGGACGTAGACCGGAACGCCGTCGCGTTCAGCGCGTTTGACGGCTGGTGGTCGTCGGCCGTACTGAAGTTTGGTTGTGACGAGCACGTCGGCATCAGCGGCGGACTCCGAGAGTGCGACTGGTACGCCCATCGCTCGGATGCCGGCTCTCAAGGTTTCACGAGGGACGCCGAACGGATGCACGCGGATGGGAGGATGATCGGGTAACGCGTCTTCACTGTCGGATGCTGATTTATTCCGCTTAACGCCGTTCCCGTTGCGATTATCGGGGCCATCCGATTGGTCGTACGAACGGCGCGGAGAACGGACGGAGTTGAGATCGAAAGCAGCGGTTTCGAACCCGTCTTCGGATTCCATGGCGTCTTCAACCTGAGATTCGACGGAACCATCTTCCTTGAGTCGGCGCATTTCTAGCGGGACTTGGAGACCACGGAGCATTCGATCTACTGCTCTGCCGACATCGTTGTGGACGCCTAAGTAGTAACGCTCTCGCATTTCGACAACGACATCGAAAGTCGGTGTGTGTTTACGTTCGAGAACAGTTTTCTGCGTTCGCCGCCGCCGCGCTTCGATGTCGCCGAGAGTTACGGCTTGAGTACCGCCAACGAGGTCGGACAGTGTCGGGTTGCTAATGACATTGCCCAAGGTATTGCCATGTGCGGTGGCGACTAACTGCACCCCACGTTCGGCGATGGTTCGTGCAGCGATGGCTTCCAACTCGGTTCCGATTTCGTCGATAACGACGACTTCGGGCATGTGGTTCTCAACAGCTTCGATCATTATTCGGTGCTGCAACTCAGTGTTGGGCACCTGCATTCTGCGCGCTCGTCCAATTGCAGGATGTGCAACCGCGCCATCGCCGCCGATTTCATTGGAGGTGTCGACGATTACGACGCGTCGCGAGGCATCGTCAGCCAGAACCCGAGCAACTTCTCGCAGGATGGTGGTTTTTCCGACACCGGGTCGACCAAGTATGAGAACGCTACGGCCCGATTCGATGAGGTCTTGTATTAAACGGACGGTGCCGAACACAGCGCGACCGACGCGGCAGGTCAAACCGACAGGATTGCCTTCGCGATCGCGTATGACGGAGAAGCGATGCAGGGTGCGTTCGATGCCAGCGCGGTTATCGTCACCGAAACGTCCGAGTCCTGCAATGACGCCAGCGATATCTTCCCTAGTTACCTCGTCGTTGCTCAGCACGATCGAGCCATCAATGAAACGTGCTTCTGGAACGCGGCCGAGATCTACGATGACTTCGAGGAGACCGGACATGTCGTGTCGTTCACCTGTGTTTTCGTCGAGGCCCGCGCAGAATGATTCGGGCAAGACGTTGAGGAACGCGTCCATGTCGTCGACCACGTGACGTTGGTTCAGATTTGAGGCTGTGTTCAGGATCCCGTTGGTTTGGATTGTTTCTATTTGTTCGTTAGTGCTGATATCAACCATGATATGCGCGGGTGCGCCGCGGCCGAAGTTTCCTGGTGCCACGTCCCGGGTCGGAAACTCGAGATTGGGAAATCGTCACTGCCGTATTGGCGTTGGTTGCGTAGTTGTTGGTTTTCAGAGTCAAATCTAGAGGGATGCGGCGATTAGCGCGGTCACGTCCGCGGTGCGGCTCGAGTAACCCCACTCGTTGTCGTACCAGCCGACAACCTTGACGAAAGTGCCGGAGTCAGAACCATCCTCCGCGACCACGGCGGTTGAGAGCGCGTCGATGGTGCATGAGTGTGGGTCGCCGATGTAGTCAGAGGATACGAGAGGTTCGTCGGATACGTGCATCACGCCATTGAGGTCGCCGGATTCGCTGGCTCTGAAGGCATCGTTGACTTCATCTGCGGTGACCGATTTTGCAAGTCGGACGGTCAGATCTGTGACCGAACCGGTGATGACCGGTACGCGATATGCCATACCGTCGATCTTTCCAGCCAGCTCGGGTATTGCTAGAGTTACCGCCTTCGCCGCACCGGTTGTTGTGGGGATAATGCTGTTGGCGGCAGCACGTGCGCGTCGTAGGTCGCTGTGGACTTGATCAAGAATTGCCTGGTCGTTCGTGTATGCATGGATAGTGGACATCAACGCGTGTTCGATACCGAACGCGTCGTTGAGAACCTTAGCCATCGGGGCAACGCAGTTGGTGGTGCAAGACGCGTTCGAGATGACGTTGTGCTTTGACGAGTCGTATTGGTCTTCGTTGACGCCGAGGACGATGGTGATGTCTTCGTTGGTTGCGGGTGCAGAGATGATCACCTTCTTGACACCGAATGATAGGTGGCTGGAGGCTTGTCTCGCATCGGTGAAGAAGCCGGTCGATTCGATGACGATTTCAACTCCTGCGTTGTCCCATGGGATATTGGCTGGGTCGCGTTCGGAGAAGACGGTGATTGTCTCTCCGTTGATGACCAAAGATCCCTCAGCTATTTCGACGTCGCCGTCGTATCTGCCATAGGTCGAGTCGTACTTGAGGAGGTGCGCTTGCTGATGCGGGTTTGCGAGGTCGTTAATTGCGACTACTTGCAACTTGTCGGGATGTCGTTGGCTGATGGTTCGGAAGACTTGCCGTCCGATCCTGCCGAAGCCGTTGATACCGATCTTGGTTCTGCTCATATTGTTGGTTCTGTCCCTCGCTGATTGTAGGAAGTTTCGTGAATTGCTGAACTGATCTTTCGCTAGTTGCAGATTACACCTCGCGGCGAAATCTCGTCATGCGGTTTTTATCACGCTCATACCGGCGTATCGACCTTTGTCCCCCGCCCAGTCTTCGATGCGAAGGAGGCGGTTGTATTTGGCGACACGCTCGCTACGTGCGGGTGCGCCGGCTTTGATTTGACCGCATGCCGAACCGACCGAGATGTCGGCGATGGTGGTGTCTTCAGTCTCGCCAGAGCGATGGCTGACCACGACACCGAAGTCGGCTTCGCGGGCTCTACGGATGGTGTCGAGCGTCTCGGTTACGGTTCCGACTTGGTTGGGTTTGATCAAGATCGCGTTGGCGGCTTTTTCGTTGATGCCGCGTTCGAGGAAGGCGGTTTGGGTTACGAAGAGGTCGTCTCCGACGAGTTGGACGCGATCACCGATGGCTTCGGTGAGGATCTGCCAACCCTCCCAATCGTTTTCGGCAAGACCGTCTTCGACACTGCAGATGGGGTATTCGGCGCAGAAGGCGTCGTATTCATCAGCCATCATCTGCGCGTTGAGCCTGAGCCCCTCACGCTTCATGCTGTAGCGTTTGACCTCGGGAACGTAGAACTCGCTGGCTGCCGGGTCTAGGGCGATGAAGATCTCTTCACCCGGAAGGTAACCTGCGGATTCAATGGCGTGGGTCACGTAGCCGAGGGCTTGACGGTTGGTGAGGCCGACGGGTGCAAAACCACCCTCGAAACCGACGGATGTAGATAGTCCTTCAGACTGGAGGAGTTTTCCGAGTGCTTGGTAGATCTCGGAACCTGCTCGGAGTGCTTCGGAGAGCGATTCGACGCCCGCAGGCATGACCATGAACTCTTGGAACTCGGTCGATCCCGCAGCGTGTGCTCCGCCGTTGAAGATGTTGAGCATCGGTACCGGGAGGATGTATTTGTCCTCGTTTCCGATGTGGTCAGCTACGAGATCATAGAGCCATTCCCCTTGGCTGCGGCTCGATGCCCGCAGGACGGCCATTGAGATGGCGAGCATAGCGTTTGCGCCGTAACGCGACTTGTTTCCGGTTGCGTCGGCATCGATCATCGCGGCGTCTACAGTGCGTTGGTCGTTGGCATTGAGACCTACGACAGCATCGTTCAACGGCCCATTGATGTTGGCAACAGCTTGGAGCACGCCTTTGCCGTTGAAGCGTTTCGGATCGCCATCACGCAGCTCCCATGCCTCGTTTTCACCAGTGCTTGCGCCAGAGGGCACGGACGCGCCGTTTCGGGTACCGTCCTCGAGGAGTACCTCGGCATAGACTGTGGGGTTGCCCCGGGAGTCGAGTATCTCTTTTCCGTGTACGAATTTGATGTTGCTCATTCTCAACAAGTTTGCAATATGAATGCGCGATTCTGTTAACGCGCTTGCGGGATTAAAGGTGACGGAGACTTGGTGCGGATCAGGCTCGGTATTGACGAGCAAACTGGATCGCTGTAGTTACGGCTTCCGCGGCGTCGCGGGCGTAAGTGACTTCCGTGAAACGCGACTTGCCTCCGTCGTCGCGTAGATTAGCTTCCCATCCTTCAAGAGCGACTACAGGTACACCTGCGATCATGGCGAAGCTGAGTTCGTTGGATGTGCCCCATTTTCCGGGAAGCACAATGACGGCATCGCTGGCGTTGGCAACGAGAACGTTCCTGACGAAACCGAGTGGTGTCGGGATGGCGTAGTCGATGTACGGATTGGCTTGATTGCGTTCGGTGGTCGAGAGGATGCCGATGGTTGTTCCGCCCGCGGATTTGGCACCTTTGGCCGCGCGCTCCATGGTGCCGCCCATGCCGCCGTTGACAAGGATGCAGCCAGCTTCTGCGATGTGGCGCCCGACTTCCTCTGCGAGTTTGAGGCCTTCGGGTGTCGTATGGTCGCGATCGCCACCTATGACGGAGATGTAGATGGGATGTTGAGACACGGTATTTCTCGTGTTGGCGTGCGACTAAACACTCGCTACGAATCGGCGCGGATTAAGACAAAGGGTTGGACTGTGCCTGTTTCATTTGGTCACACCCGATGCGCGCCAAATCGAGCATCTCTTGCATCTGGTCAGCAGTGAAAGGCTTGCCCTCAGCGGTTCCTTGTACCTCAACGTAATCACCGGAACCGGTCATCACGATATTCATGTCAACTTCTGCGCGGGAGTCTTCCTCGTACGGCAAGTCCAGCAGACATTTATCGTCGACGATTCCGACAGATATCGCTGAGACGCTGTCGATGAGGATACGGGTATCATCTCTGCGTTGAGTTTGAAGGGATTTGATCGCTTGCGCCAAGGCGACATATCCGCCGGTGATCGAAGCGGTACGAGTGCCGCCATCGGCACGAAGCACGTCGCAATCCACCGTTATTGCACATTCACCTAGCGCGGACATATCAGTTACGGCTCGCAAGGAACGACCGATCAGACGCTCGATTTCTCGGCTGCGCCCACTGGAAGCTGCGCGACGACGATCGATTCTTTCGTCGGTCGATCTTGGAAGCATTCCGTATTCAGCCGTGACCCATCCGGTTCCGCGACCGCGCATCCAACGCGGGACATCGGTCGAAACGGTGGCGGTACAGATGACATGCGTATTGCCGAGTTTCACCAGTGCCGATCCTTCGGCGTTCGGCATGAAACCTGGTTCGATCGTTATTGGTCGACACTCGTCGTATCTTCGACCATCGGATCGTTCAATTGAAGATGACATTCGCGCGATTTTAATCGAATAGATCGATCCGCCTCTGATCCAGAGAGTGCGTGTGTCTTCGTTGAGGAATGAAAGTGGTGCTTTGGCATAATCGATGCATCGGATCCGAATCAACGAACCGGCAATAGCGAGGACATTTCACGATGAGAATCGTCATCATGGGAGCAGGAGCAGTTGGAGCGTACTACGGAGGTGCGTTAGCGAGGAATGGTGCAGATGTCGTGTTAGTTGCTCGGGGTGACCATGCGGAGGCTATGCGGCTGGAAGGATTGCGCGTCGAATCGCATTGGGGCGACTACGTGGTGCATCCTAAAGTGGCGCTGACGCCCGAAGAGGCTGGAGTCGCGGATTTGGTGCTTCATTGCGTGAAGCTTTACTCCAATGCCGAGACGATACCGACGATGCGTCCGCTGATGGGCGATGGGACCGTAATTCTCACAGTGCAGAACGGGATTACTGGTGGGAATTCGTTGGCTAGCGAGTTTGGCTGGGAGAAGGTTTTGGAGGGTGCAACTTACATCGAGACTTCTATCGCAGGGCCTGGGCACGTTGTTCAGACCGGCAGTGCCGCGCGCATAGAGTTCGGCGAGCGGGATGGTTCCGTAACTCAACGGGTCCAAGAGATACGAGACGTGTTGTCAGTACCCGGAATACAAGTCGATGTGAGTTCCGACATCCAAGCATCGCTCTGGTCAAAGATGGTGGCGATCGGTGCGCTGGGTACGATCGTGACGGCGGCGAGGGCTTCGTTGCCGGAGGTGTTAGCGATGGATGGCGGTTTGGACACGATCCGTACCGTCATGGAAGAGATAGTCGCCAGTGGCAAGGCGAATGGTGTGAAGTTTCCGAGTAGGATCGTTGACGCGAAACTTGCGGATGCGATTGCAGAGGCGGACGAGTTTCAGTCGTCGTTGCAGTCAGACTTCAATCGCGGAGGGAAGTTGGAGTTGGATGACATCTTGGGTGCGGCAGTGCGATTGGGGCACACTTCAGGAATACCGATGCCGGCGAGTACGGCGTTGGTGATGACGTTGCAGAAGTTTAAGGATGGTGTCTAGCTGCGGGGATGATCGGTTGCGCGGCGAGTTTGGGCTTGCAGCGCGCTGCCAGATTTGCCATCTAGTTTATGATTGCGCATAAATTGAAAACCTGCGTTAACACGTTGGTTGGCATCGGGTTAGGACGAAATACCTAAATGGTTAGTCTCGCGTAACAGCGCGATCCCCATTTCTCACATCGCCAACTCGACGGATTCGACAAAGATAGGAGAAGAGAGTAGATGGCGGCACTGGCTACGTCTCAGATCAGGAACATCGTTCTAGCGGCACACAGCGGAGCGGGAAAGACGACGCTGGCCGACGCCATGTACTACAAGACGGGAGCGGTTAACCGACGTGGCCGCGTAGACGAACAGACGAGCCTATCCGATTACGAACCAGAGGAGCAGGAGCGAGGCTCCAGTGTTCAGATGGCGGTCCTGCCGTGCACGTGGCGGGATCACAAGATCAACCTGCTCGATACACCGGGCTACCCGGACTTTCGTGGCGACATGCTGTCGGCGATGCGGGTTGCAGACGCGGCGGTGATGTTGATATCTGCGCCGTCAGGCATCGAGGTTGGCTCGATACAGGCCTGGCAAGCCGCTGAAGAAGCCGAGTTGCCGCGCGTGATCGTGGCCAACAAACTAGATCGACCAGAAACGGACTTTGACGAGGTCGTGAGTGTGATTCAGGACGCTTGGGGGCGGATGTGCGTGCCGGTTCAAGCTCCTGAGGGTAGTGGAGAGGGATTGACCGCGATAACTGATTTACTGAATGGCGCGGTTGAAGACATGCCCGAAGAATTGGTTGAGGCGATTGCGGAGTCGGACGATGACTTGATGATGATGTATCTCGAGGGTGAGGAACTGAGTGCCGAAGATCTTATGAATGGACTTCGATCTGCGATTCGATCTGGCACCGTAGTCCCAATATTCGCAATGGCGGCTGACAAGGAAATAGGCGTTGAGCAGTTCATGGATGCGGTGGTCGATCTGCTTCCTGCGCCGGACGATGAGTTGCCTGAGGGTGTCACGGAAGACACGCCCGCCAGTTTGATCTTTAAGACTGCCGCTGACCCGTTCGTCGGCAAGGTCTCGTACATGCGTGTATACGGTGCTTCATTGTTGCCGAACTCGCAACTAGTTACTGGATCGAAGGGTGATAGCGAGCGTGTGGCGCAGGTGTATTCTCCAGTCGGCAAAGAGTTAACGGTCGTGGACGAAGCGGTACGCGGCGACATTGCAGCAGTTACCAAGTTGCAGGAAGCGTCGACATATGACACATTGTGTTCGCGAGACAACATGGTGGAGTTGGAAGGCGCAGAGTTGCCAGCCCCGATCTTTGCGCTGGCGATCAGCCCGGAATCTCAGGCCGACCTTGACAAGATGGCGACATCGTTGACGCGCATCACCGAAGAAGATCCGACCCTGCACTTGGAGCGAAACGCCGAAACAGGTCAACTGGTATTGCATGGTCTCGGCGACATTCACGTTGAGATGGCGATCCAACGCATCGCGCGCAAGTTTGAAGTCTCGCTAACGACCTCGTTGCCGAAGATCGCGTACCGCGAAACGATCGTGTCTAATGCCGATGTCGACTACAAGCACAAAAAGCAGTCGGGGGGAAGCGGCCAGTATGGTCACGTCCTGATGCGCGTCGCACCGTCGCAACCAGATTCCGGGATCGAGTTTTCGAGTTCAGTCGTCGGTGGTAACGTGCCTCGCGAATACATCCCTTCAGTCGAAAAGGGTGTGCGGAATGCTGCTGCCCAAGGCGTTTTGGCTGGGTTCCCAGTCGTGGGGATAAATGTCGAACTTTATGACGGAAGCTCCCATTCAGTCGACTCATCCGGCGTTGCATTCGAGATCGCGGGCAGCATGGGATTCCGCCAAGCGATGCGGGATGCACGGCCTCAACTCTTGGAGCCAGTGTTGAAGGTCGATGTCATGGTGCCGGATGAAACCGCTGGTGACGTGATGGGAGATCTGAACCGCAAGCGGGCTCGGATCAGTGGCATGGAGCCGTTGGGCAACGGATTCACAGTAGTCAAAGCTGAAGCACCGACATCGACGATGCAGCGATACGCGGCTGACTTGCGCTCGCTGACTCAAGCGCGAGGTTCATTCAGCGTCCAGGTTGATCACTACGAGCCGGTACCGGCGCAAGACACCGACCGTGTGATCGCGCAGTACGCCGAAGAGAATCGCCGCTAGTATCAGCGGACCATCCATAGACGTTGACCGTCGGTTCGGAGTTCAACTGTACCGAGTTGATCGGTCCTTAAGACGCGTTCTTGACCAACGTTGGCGTTGTATCGTTCGATCACCTCGGGGTGAGGATGACCGTAGCGGTTTGCCGTCCCCGCAGCAACAACGACTGCTGCTGGTTCGACGGCGCTAATCAGCGTTGCGGTCGAGGATGTGTTGCTTCCGTGGTGTGGAGCCTTGAGGATCGTTGCGCGCAGATTCGGGATCGACGTTGCCAGTCTGATTTCAGCTGAACGCTCGATGTCGCCGGTCAGCAGGAACGAAACGTCTCGGTGACGGATCATCGTCACTATAGATGCTTCGTTGTTATCAACGCATTTGAAATCGGCATCGCCACATCCGCCTGACAACACTTCGATGGTAGTGTCATGATCCAGCCCGATCTGCATGCCGGGCCACACCACGACGATATTGTCGTGGTTTTCGACAGCGGCAGTCCACGACGCGAAGGCGTTACTAGTCGAGTTTTGACCTGAGTGCAAGATAGTGCCTACGGGAAAGCGACGCAATACTTCGGGCAGTCCCCCAACGTGGTCGGTGTCGGGATGCGTCAGGAGCATGATGTCGATCTCGCGGTCCCAAAATGGAAGCATCGAACCCAAAGTATTAGCGACCTGTGAGGCATCTCCGCCACCATCGACCAGCATTCGATTGCCGTTCGAGGTTTCGATGAATATCGATTCACCGTGACTGGTTTGCAGGAACCGAACGCTGAGTTGAGATTCTTGAGTATTACGCGCCAGCGCAAGACCCCAAGTCACAGTCGCCACGATGAGCAAGACCGCAGATAGCATAGTTGCAAACGTCACATTTCTGGACAAGGTGGTATTGACGCGTTCGATCGGGCCGGATAGCGGAAGTCTGACCCGCGTACTGAAATTTTTCAGGCGCGGCCACAGCAAGATAGCGCCCGCGATCGCGGCATAGTAGAAAACCGACATCCAAACCGACCATGAACCAGTTTGGATTGGTCTCGGCGGCAGATCGGAGAAAATACCTGCGATGAATTCCAGATAATTCGTCGTAGCTATCACAGGGAGTGCCAAGATCTCCGGCAAGATAGAGACTGGCAAATTGGCAGCGACAACAGCGGTTGCCGAAAAGATGATGAGGATCGGGACTGCTGGGACAGCGAGCAGCGTCGCCAACGCGCTCCAAATGGGAACGGCGTCGAAATGCAAAGCCACTAGCGGCAATGTTCCGATGCTTGCCGCAATCGAAACGACTAGCGAGCCAACGACGAATCTCATGACGCGCTCCGCGAAAGCGTGACCTTCGGCCGATGATCCTCTCGAGGTAGTGATTTCGGTTGCGCCTTCAAGCACAGGTGACGCGAAAGATATGCCCAGCATCGCCGCGAAACTTAACTGGAACGAAAGCGATGCCAATATTGCGGGTTCTAACGCGACCATCAACATGGCTGCGAGGGCTAACGCTGCCAATGTGTGCGATCCGCGCCCCAACACTCTGCCAAGGATGAAAACTCCGAACATAATGGCGGCGCGCGTTACGGGCGGGGCGAATCCTGCTAATGCGGCGTAACTGAAAACGATTACCAACGGTAGCAATAGATAGATTCCGTGTCGTCTTCCGAACACGAATACTGAGGCCGCCATTGCCAGACCACCGATTAATCCGACATGTAACCCGCTGATCGCCAGCAAGTGAGCCATCCCCGCTGAACGGAAGTTGGCGACAGTGCCAGTGTCGAGATACGACCTGTCTCCAGTTAACAATGCGATTGGCAGACCAGATTTGGACGCTCCGATCGTTTGGATAAGTGCATCTCCGATATCCTGCCGGAGACGATTAAGCGTGCCGCCTTGGGCGGACTCGACAACTGCGACAGAATCCGATACCGTCGCGTATCGATCATCGATCCTTTGGAGATCGACAATTGCGTCGCCGCCTCGCCAGCATCCGATCAGAAACACCACGGTGAGCAGGGCATACGCTGCGCGCCTACGGGAGGCGACCAGCGCGAAGGCTGCGAGCACGACGGCAGATGAAAAGAGGAGGAACGCGACTGTGGGGATCGCGAAACCGGGTGCGAACCTGAAAACGATCGCAGCCCCGATGCCGGCGAGGAAGAATGTCGATACCCAGGCGATCCTCATTCGACGACAATGATCGGCCGTATGGCTTCCAATGTTTTCTCGCCGATGCCGTGGATCTCGAGCAACTGCTCGAGAGTCGAGAACCGTCCGACCGCGGTTCGTAACGCGATGATTTGGTCGGCTCTGGTTTCGCCGATGCCAGGTAGCGACTTGAGCTGATCAACGGTCGCCGAGTTGAGATTGATTGGTTGGGTAGATGGGCTGGTATTTTGGGTACCGGGTAGTGTTGGTTTCGATTCGCTGATGCCGTCCGAAGCGACGGTATCTAGAGGGTTCGTCTCGGACTCGGCCAAAAGCGAAGGGGTTGGCGGCAGCGAAGGCACGTGTATGAGGGAGCCATCGGTGATGGTCGCAGCGAGATTTAGACGTTCTATGTCAGCTCTGTCGGTCATTCCCCCTGCGGCTTCAATCGCTGCGAGCACACGACCCTCGCGATTTAGTTCATAGACGCCCGGTGCGCGGACCTCACCTGTGATCTGCACGACGGCTGGCGCAGGCGTCGGGATCAGGATTTCGACCTCAGTGACACTTGCATTGCTTGCGCCAAGGAAGTACGCACCAGCCAATGCTAAGACGAGAGCACTGATTGCCAGTAGCCACGTAGCAACCGACTTGAAGTTGGTTTTGTCGGTGGCCTGCCTAGCGGTCTTGAAATGGGGTGGACTTTCTTTGCTCACAGGATTGATGAGATAGTTTCGATACGTTGGACATATTACCGCGCGAACAGAATGCGCGACTGAAAAATCCAATCTTAGTTCGTCAAGACGTACCTAGAAGTACCGAATCTACCGAGTCGGAACTTATCAACGGACGATGCAGTAAGATCATGTAGATGCGAATCATCTGTGCCGCGAGCCTCGACAACAAAATCGACGAATCAATCTTGATCGAGAGCGTGGCACGGTACTTAAACAGCAAAGAAAACGGAGAAAAGATTGAACATAGGCCCAAATGACGCCTTGGTAGTCGTGGACGTGCAAAACGATTTTTGTCCCGGTGGAACCGCGGCGGTTGAGGATGGTGACTCGGTAGCGAGGAAGTTGTCAGATTTAGCTCTTAACTTCCGAACTAAGGAGGGGCGGATTTTCGCGACCCAAGATTGGCATCCCACATCGCACAAGAGTTTCGCCGAGAACGGTGGAATTTGGCCATCTCACTGCGTGCGCGGAACCGAAGGCGCCGGTTTCCATGAGGATCTGAAACTTCCTATCGGCAGCAGTGTCGTTCGCAAAGGTCAAGAGCCTCAATCAGAGGCTTATTCTGGATTTGACGGGACGACTCTAGACTCGCATCTCAAGCGATTGGAAATCAAAAGGATATTCGTCGGGGGGCTGTCAACCGAATACGCTGTGCAACATACGGTATACGACGCGCTTCAAAGGGGTTACAGCGCCTTCGTCATCACAGACGCGATTTCGGCGATTAACGCCAACCCTGACGACGACAAGCGCGCCCTAGATTCTATGCTAGGGAGCGGAGCTAAGGCAGTTACGACTACCGAGTTAATGGCTTAGCCTAGCCTGATTGCAACTTCTGTAAACGCGCAGAGCGGCGGATCATTCCGCCGCTCTTTGCTTTGTTGCTGGATTAAGGCCAGCAGTTGGAGTTCGGTTGCTGATCAGATGAACAACGGGCCGAAGATCAGTGACACGACCGCCATCAGCTTAAGCAGGATGTTGATCGCGGGACCAGAGGTGTCCTTAAAGGGATCGCCGACGGTGTCGCCGGTAACGGCTGCTGCGTGCGGATCAGAGCCTTTGCCACCGAAGTTGCCGAGTTCGATGTATTTCTTGGCGTTATCCCACGCGCCGCCTGCATTAGCCATGAAGATAGCGAGTAGGAAGCCCGCAATAATCGAGCCTGCGAGCATACCGCCAAGGGCGTGAGCACCGACGAAGAGACCTACGAGAATTGGCGCGGCGATTGCGATCAGCCCAGGTAGAATCATCGCTTTCAACGAACCGCGCGTACTGATGTCGACGGCTCGGGCCGCATCAGGTCGGACGCCCGGAGCGCCTTCGCGCAACCCTGGGATTTCGCGGAACTGCCTTCGGACCTCTTCGATCATGTGACCCGCGGCGGTGCCCACTGCTTGCATGGTCAAACCCGCGAAGAGGAATGGCAACAGCGCGCCGACGAGGGCACCTATGAGTACCTTGGGTTGCAGGAGGTCGAAACTGTCGATGTCGATTACCTGACCGTACGCAGCCATCAGCGCCATGGCTGTAAGGACGGCGGAGCCGATGGCGAAACCCTTACCGGTTGCGGCGGTTGTGTTTCCGAGAGCATCCAACGAGTCCGTGCGCTCGCGAACCTCAGGGTCAAGGCCAGCTTGTTCGGCGATGCCCCCCGCGTTGTCAGCGACCGGACCATAGGCGTCGGTTGCCAAGGTGATGCCCAGGGTAGAGAGCATTCCTACCGCGGCGAGACCAATGCCGTATAGTCCGGCAAGTTCGTATGCGATCCAGATGCCCGCGGCGATCGCGATGGTCGGGATGACGGTGCTGTATAGACCGATGGCGATGCCCGCGATGATCGTCGAAGGGTGGCCGGTTTGTGATTGTTGGGCGATCCACTTCACGGGCGAGAACTCGTACGACGTGAAGTATTCGGTCGCTGTGCCTATGACCTGTCCGACGACGAGCCCGGTGAGTATCACCCAGAACAGGTCGAAACTGAGCGATTCGTTCATCAAGATGTAGATGCCGGTGCCGATGAGGGCGAGTATTCCGGCGCCGAAGATACCGAAACGGAGGCTCCACAGGAGATTGCCCATAGTGGCATCGTCCTTGGTTCGGACGATCGACGTTCCAATGATCGAGGCGAAGATACCGATGCCTGCCAGCATCATAGGCAGCACAATTTTCGGGGCTTCGATATCTTGGACTGCGTTTGCGGCGGTCCATGCAAGCGCGATCGTGGCAATGATGGATCCGGCGTAAGACTCGAACAGGTCGGCACCCATACCAGCGACGTCGCCGACGTTGTCGCCGACGTTGTCAGCAATGACGGCAGGGTTACGCGGGTCGTCTTCAGGCAACCCCGCTTCGACCTTACCCACGAGGTCTGCGCCGACGTCTGCGGCTTTTGTGTAAATGCCGCCGCCAACGCGGGCGAACAGGGCGATCGACGATGCACCGAAACCGAAGCCAGCGATGACGTTCGGGTTACCGAAAATCAGCCAGAGAACGGTTACTCCGACGATGCCTATACCGACGACTGTGAGGCCCATGACAGCACCGCTGTTGAAGGCGACGCGGAGAGCAGGGTTCAGTCCGGATTCGGCGGCAGTGGCAGTGCGGGTGTTGCCGCGCACCGCGATGTTCATGCCGATGTAACCGGCTAGTGCAGAACCGATGGCTCCGGCCAGATATGCAATGGCTGTCCAGGGTCCAGTGACTGAAAGATTGCCGTCGCTGATCAGATTTTCGATCGTCGAGTTGCCGGTCACGTTGAAGTCGATCAAAACCGCGAGGACGATGAAGATAATGACTACGAAACCAGCTAGGATCGTGTATTCCCGGCGGAGGAACGCCATCGCGCCTTCCTGGATGAGAGTACCAATCTCCTGCACAGCATGACCGCCGGACGGTCGGTTGGAGACCACCCTGAAGAGGAATGCTGCGACCAAGAGTGCAAGCACTCCAGCGCCGATGGCTATATATAACTCGGTCATTTATTCACGCGTCCTTACTAACGCCGCACGACGGAATTCGACACTGGACGCTCAGCGACCCGTCAACTGCCAATGCCGAGACGCCCAAGTTACGATTCTAAGCGAATCGAGTGATAGGAGGAACTGAGTTTGGGTTCGGCGTTGGCAATGGACGGCGCCGATGTTCAACGCTGGGAAATCATGTCAACTCAAGCTAGGTAACGGCCCACGCGTCGCCGAACCGCTCAATCAACTCGCGTGTTGCGGCAGCCGGGTTTTGAGCCATAGTCACCGCCGTAGCCACACACGCGCTGTCCGCGCCTGCTTGTGCGACGGCAGCGATGTTGGAGGCGTTGATGCCTCCAATGGCGACGATAGGTGCAGTCACACGATCAGCAACAACGCGTAGGGTTGAAAGTCCAGCCGGGCGGGTATCGGATTTGGTAGTAGTGGTGTAGATCGAGCCTACCGCAATGTAGTCTGCACCTTCATTGAACGAGGTGATAGCTTCATCGAGCAGCGCGTTGGATTTGCCGACGATCTGATGGGGTTGAAGAATGGTCCGACATTCGGCAATGGGAATATCCCCTTGCCCTACATGTACGCCGTCAGCTCCGACTTCAGCTGCAATGAAGGGCGAGTCGTTGACGATGAAGAGCGTGTCGTTAGAGCGGCAGATCTCGGCGATGATACGAGCTTCGTCGGTTACAACCGCCTCAGGTACTTGCTTGTGCCTGAGTTGAATGACGGCTGAGCCAGCGGACGCGGTTGCTTCAGCAATCGTGAAAATGTCACGACCACCACAATGGTCTGGATCGACGATTACGTATATGCCGCCAACGATTTTGGAGGCGGCAATCCGGGGGTTCACGGTGCCGGAAGGCTCAGGCTTCCGACGCCAACACGCCAGCTTCAGCCCAGTTGGACCGCTTGGTGTCATGGATGACGACAGTGGTCGCGGAGTCTGGAATGCCGGCGGCTTCAGATATCGCTTTGGTAACGCCTTTGACTATCGCAGACTTCTGGTCGTCGGTGCGTCCTTCGAACATGTGGATGTGGACTACGGGCATGTTTTGATCGCGCTCCTGAGTGGTTGAATTCGTCGCTGAATTATAACGCGCGGGTTGCTACTGGCTTTCGATCACCGACCTACGGACAGCCTGAACGCTAACGTTGATGGAAGACGGGCATCAAGGATTAAGTCCTGAGTCTTCGCGACATCGTACTCGATGCGGTGAAACTGTATTCGCGGTGCTACGTTGTCGGTGAGTTGTAGCAACGCGTATGATGCCCTCGGATCGCCGTCCCGCGGTTGCCCGACGCTACCAGGATTGACGAACCACCGCTCGTAGTCGAGCTGAAACACATCAGTGTCGCGCGCTTGGATCACTCGCCAATTCGCCGATGTGTCTTGACCGAAAACCGAGGGTATGTGGGTATGTCCGTGAACGCAGCCCGTAGTGTCAAAATGGTTGAGATTAAGGTCGGCGGTCTGTGAAGTGAACATGTATTCCCAGATCGGATTACGCGGCGTGCCGTGGCAGAGCGTGATGCTTGACTGAACTATTACCAATGGCAGCGAGGTTAGGAAATCTCGAGTTTCCGCGGTCAGAGCATCCGCTGTCCACGCCGCGGATGCTGCAGCTGAAGGATTGAAGTTCGCGATCGAGATTTCGCCGATCGCGGCAGCTTCATGGTTGCCTTTGACCATCGCTAGGTCAGGCAGCGAGCGCAAGCGCTCGACGACTTCGTTAGGTTGTGCGCCGTAGCCGACGCTATCGCCCATTACCCAAACCGAAGTGATGTCGGCTCGTTGAGACGCGTCTTCGAGGGTCTTTTCCAAGGCTGGTAGGTTGCCGTGAATGTCTGACAGCAGTAGGGCAGTAGTCATAATGAGGCGGCGCTCAAAGGAGGGTCGGAGAATAGCCCAAATATAATCTTTCGTATGCAATCCGACGAGCGTTCTGCCCATGCGCCGATCAGCGAATCGGATCTTGTGGAGATCATCAAACAACGTGTCAATTCGGGTGGTGCATCGGATGAAGGCGATGTAGGAGTCGGCGACGATGCGGCGGTAATGCGTTTCGACTCAGGGCACATCGTCCTAACGGCTGACGCAATGGTTGACGGCGTCCACTTCCTATCGCAGTCGATGTCATGGCACGACATGGGGTGGAAGTGCATTGTTTCCAATCAGAGCGACATTGCAGCGATGGGAGCCATCCCGGAACATGCGGTTCTGACATTGGCGATCCCGGCTACCACGCGTGTCGGCGACTTGGATAAGTTGCTTTCAGGTGTGATCGGGGCGTTGGATGAATTCGGAGGAAAGCTGGTCGGAGGCGACACCGTTTCGTCCGACAACATCATCTTGAGTGTTGCATTGACTGGTCGGCTTTGTGACGCGGGTCGAACGTTGACCAGAGATGCCGCGCGTACCGGTCAGTTGGTTGCAGTCACTGGCCCACTCGGCGGATCAGCTGGCGGTTTAACCGTGCTGGAGCAGAGGCGCACAGATTCTGCGGGACGCACGAACGACGATATTATCGAGCGGCTGTTGAATGCTCATTTCCGACCCAGCCCCAGAGTCGATCTCGCCGCCGCTATGGTGGGATCGGGCGTGAAGTGCGCGATGGATGTTAGCGACGGGCTATTGATCGACCTGGAGCGCATCTGTTCCGCGAGCGGCGTAGATGCAGTGATCTACGCCGATCGAGTTCCGGTCGATTCAGATTTGTTGTCTCAATTTCCGGATCGGGCATTGGAGTTGGCGCTGACGGGAGGCGAAGACTACGAGTTGGTCTACGTTGGCGACGCGGAATCGATCGGCAAAGTGAATGAGGCGCAACCAGAGGGTGTTGCTTCTGATTTCGGAGTTATAGGCGAGATCGTACCGCGCAAAAACAGCAAGGGTGAGGTGACTGTGCTGGATGATAATGGCACTCCAATCGAGTTTGACGCCAAGGGTTGGGACCACTTTGCGAGGTAGGGATGATTTGATGAGCGAAAACACGTTACGCTTAGTCAGCAATTCTGAAAGTCAAACAGAGGCGTTCGGGCTAGAGATCGGTGCGTCACTACGCATCGGTGATGCCGTGCTTCTATACGGTGAGATGGGCGCGGGCAAGACGTGCATGGCGCGCGGGATCGCGATTGGTGCCGAGTCGGAGGTATCGGCCCGGAGCCCGACGTTCATCATTGTGGCCGAGTATCCGGGGCGGGTGAGAGTTTTTCATTGCGATCTGTATCGGATTACTGGAGCCCCTGAGGTGATCGATCTGGCCTTGGACGAATCGTTGGACCGCGGAGCATTGGTCGTCGAGTGGCCTGAGAACGCTGAAGGCGCGTTGCCGGAGGACGCACTTGAGATACGAATCGAGCTTGATCAATCATCAGAGCAAAGATCAATTTCGATGTCAGCGATTGGACCAAAGTCGCGGTCTCTGTTGGATACGGTTGCGCAGAGGTTGCAAGTGGGGATGAAGGCATGAAAATTCTAGGAATCGACACGTCGACCGCTTTCGCCGGGGTAGGTCTCTACGTCAACGGCGATGTCTCGACGCGTTCGTGGCAGTCGCGGCACAATCACGGGCGTGAAGTGATGCCAGCGGTGATGGAGTTGCTTGATGCCGCCGGATTGAGAGCGAGTGACCTCGACGCGGTAGCAGCAGCCCTCGGTCCCGGAGGGTTCAGCGCGGTTAGGGTTGGGATTGCGACAGCCCATGGGCTCGTTGCGCCGACAGAGGCGAAATTGATCGGAGTGCCGACGCATCTCTTGCAGGCGTACGGGTGCCGGACTGTGACCACTAAACATGTGGTGTCCTTGATCCCGGTGGGGCGGAAGCAACTTTCATATAGCGTGTTTGCTCACCCGATCTCAGCTTCATCAGAAGCTGTCGAATTCGGGATATGCGGAGAGAGCGATGTCGCATCGCGATTTGACGAAGATGGTCACGTGCTGTGCGGAGAAGGATCAGAAGCGACCTCCGGCTCCGGCAATGGTGTCGTGCGGCCGCCTGAGCACTTGCTCGACATAGCGCTTGAACGTCTCGAACGGAGTGAGGTATCGGATGGATATTTAGAACCGATCTACTCCCGTCCACCAACGGTAACGGCTCCGCGAGCAACGTAAACCGGCGCGCGAAGGGCGTTGTGCACAATTGTTGTTTGGCGATCGTTTTTCTCGCCGAATGAATCTCATTGGGGACGCGAACAGATGGAACTAGAGCGAACATTGGTCTTGGTGAAGCCCGACGGAGTACAGCGCGGATTGGTTGGGACCATCATCGGTCGGTTTGAAGCGACGGGCATGAAGATCGTGGGCTTGAAGCTGATGCAGGTCAGCGAAAACTTGGCGCAACACCACTACGCCGAACACGAAGGCAAACCATTCTATGAAGGTCTGGTCAACTACATCACCGCTGCACCGGTCGTGGCACTCTGCTTGGAAGGTCCCGATGCTATCGCGATCACTCGTAAGCTGATGGGCGCTACGAACCCGAGTGATGCGCCGCCAGGTACGATTCGAGGTGATTTCGGAGTTGAGATCAGCCGTAATCTGGTGCACGGTTCGGCGAATTCAGACGATGCCGAGCGTGAGGTTGGTCTGTTCTTCAGCGACGCAGAGTTGATCGATTACGCGCGTTCGAACGACGTGTGGATCGTCTCGGACGATGAGTAGCCGCGCCGGTTATTGCAATCGGACGACTTCGTTCGCCTGGGACCAGAGCCCTTCGAGATCGTAGTAGGCTCTGGTTTCACGATTGAATAGGTGGACGATGAAACCGGGAAAGTCGATGAGCAGCCATCCGCCGGAGCCGGAACCTTCGCGATTGTTTCGTCGCATGCCCAACTCTCGAATCTTCCGCTCGATGCGGTCAGCCATCATCTCCAAGTGACGCTCGGTCTCGCCGCTTGCGATGACGAAGAAGTCGGTGAAATCGCTGACGTTGCGAGTGTCGAGTAGAACGACATCGGAGCCTAGGTTGGATGAGGCTTCTTCAAGTGCCGCCCGCGCTAGCTCCTCAATCGAAAGTTTGACCGTAGTTTCGGATGTGGATGTTGTCATGTGTTCTCGGATTATATCGGTACAAGATACGACCATGAATCGCCGTGTGGTTCAGTCGCATTCCTGAAACTAGCGATTTTATTCTGGAAAGGAGGACTTCGTCGATGGATATGGCAGACAGGCTCCGCAATGGTGCCCGAATCGACGAAAACTCATCAATCCTTATGCTGAATTCGAAAAAGCGCGCGCTAGTGGCGATGAGTGGAGGTGTCGACTCCTCCGTCGCTGCGGCACTGTTGGCTCGAGAGGGCTACGACGTCATCGGTGTAACGATGCGGTTGTTCAACGCGCCTTTTGAAGGGGCTGGGAAACTCTCGAAGTCCTGCTGTTCGCTCGAAGATGTTGAGGATGCGCGGGCGACGTGCCGAATCATTGGCGCGAAGCACTACTACATGAACTTCGAGAAGGAGTTCCAGCAGCACGTCATCGACTACTTCGTCGGCGAGTACCGACAGGGCAGGACGCCCCATCCCTGCTTGGCATGCAACGACCGCCTCAAGTTCAGTTTCCTAATGGACAGGGCGGAACTGATGGACGCGGACATCGTCGCTACGGGTCACTACGCCCAGATCGCCACGGAAGAAGATGGTCGCAGGTCGCTGCTGCGCGGCGCGGATGTCATGAAGGATCAGTCGTATGTGCTTTACAACTTGCGGCAGGATCAGTTGAAGCGATTGGCGTTTCCCGTAGGTGGATACACCAAGGATGAGATCCGCGAAATTGCTCGAAACGAAGGACTGCCAGTAGCCGACAAACCTGATTCGCAGGACATTTGCTTCATCCCAACTGGTACATATCGCGAGTTCGTCGAGGAACGTCTTGAAGAACCGACACCCGGTGTCGTTGTTGATGTTGAAGGCAACGTGTTAGCCGAGCATGACGGAATTCACAACTTCACCATCGGTCAGCGTAAGGGGCTACCGATGATGGGTGGCACGAAAGGGCCGATCTACGTGACCTCGATCAACTCAAGGTCGGGCAAGGTGACCGTGGGATCGGTGCAAGAACTCCTGCGTGACGAGGTATACGCGTCGGCAGTTAACTGGATCGATGATGTCCCGCCTGCGAATGCTGAGATAACTGCGAAGATCCGATACAGCAGTCCGGAAGAGCCAGCATCAGTTCAGATGTTAAGCGCGGAAGTTGGGAAAATCAGGTTCTCGAAGCCGATGCGAGCTTGCACCCCTGGTCAGGCTATCGTCTTCTACGACGGTGATCGAGTCCTCGGCGGAGGCTTTATTGAACTTGAATCTCCCCTTTCGGACGTCTCGACCGCGACTGATCTAGCCGTCGCGGCGTAATCCTTCGCCATCTCAAATCGAGTCAGCCGCGCGATTGGCGTATCCTGAACGCGTCATGCAAACGGCGCAAAAAAGGGAAACAGGCCCGACTTTCGCGTTCGAGACAGAATGCAGACGATCTGGTTATCGAGTAATCGCCGGAATCGACGAAGCTGGCCGCGGCGCACTTGCAGGACCTGTCGTCGCTGCCGCCGTGGTGCTCCCCGCCGACATGTCGGAAGAACACATCGGGCTCATCGATGACTCGAAGAAGCTGACCATCAACCAGCGCGAGTACGCGTTCGATATGATCCGCACCTACGGGAGTGCGCATGGGGTAGGTATCGTGCCTGCCGACCAGATCGACGAACTTGGCATCGTTCCTGCCACTAAACTCGCGATGCGCGATGCGATCCGCGCGATCAGATGGCGGATCGACTTCCTTCTAATCGACGCCGTCACGAACATCGGCACCGCCACGCCATCCAAATCGATAATCCGCGGTGATTCGAAATCCCTCTCAATCGCGGCAGCGTCGATCGTCGCCAAAGTGACGCGCGACCGCATCATGTCAGATGATCTGGAAGCACAATACCCGGGCTATGGATTCGCACAACATAAGGGCTACGGTACTGCTGCCCATATGGCTGCGCTCGAAAGCCTCGGCCCTTCCCCGGTCCATCGTCGCTCATTCAAACCCGTCGCACAACTTATCGCCGATAGATCATGGGCAGTTTTATCCGTCACATCCGCTTCAAACATCGCCAGTCGCAGCGAAATGAGTCTTCCCGACGGACTAGGTTTGAATGTCGAAGACGCGGCCGCCAACCACCTCCGGCAACTCGGCTACCGAATTATCGACCGCAACTACAAGACCCGACACGGCGAAGTCGACATCATCGCCAAGGTCGGACCAGCGTGGGTGTTCGTCGAGGTCAAGGGGCGCAACTCGACAAAATTCGGACGACCCGTTGAAGCCCTAACGCCTGCGAAACTTAACCGCATAGAGAACGTCGCGCTAGGCTACCTCGCGGCCGAAGTTGGTTCCAAAGTCGTAGATTGGCGCATCGATTTCGTGGGCGTGACAAGGTCGCCAGATGGCCGATCCCTAGACTTCGAAATCGTCCGCAACGCCCACTACTGATCGACGGATCGGACGTTCCCATATTCCTCCCCTCGATGCCCAAGGGGGAATTGAAGGGGGTTTTAGAACCTCGATCGCTAATGTCTCCCGCAACCCATGACCTCAGAAAACCGCGATCGGATTGACAGGCGACCCGGTAACCGTAGGCAACCTGAGCGGCAGGATGTTGATGAGGAATTCCCATCTTCCGCGTTCGGAGCAAGCCGAGGCGATGTCGTCAAGCCAGGCGTTGTCTAGAATCCACAATCCCATACCGACGATCCCGACTTGGTGGACGGGGTTGCTGAAGCGGTCATAGCCTGTTGGCTGGACATCATTGCCAGTGTCCGAACCCATCACAGCTACGCCGCGTTCGTGCATGAAAGGCAGAATCTCAGGCAACGGTCCAGATGATCCAGCGACGTATGCATCGACAGGTCCGAGTTCCTCGCGCATGCCGAGCTGTCCAGTTCGCAGGAGCAGGACATCGCCCTCACGTACCTTGAACCCGCACCGTTCCTCAGCGGCGTTGATGTCATCCATGCCGACACCATCCCCGCGTTCGATGTAGCGAACCCCGCGGAGCATCGGAGCGTCCACTAGAACGCCCCGCGTAACAATGCCGCCAACCGCCGCAGTTACGTCAAGTTCGGTCGCACCATCGGCCACCGTCACCACAGAAGCGGGCCGTCCATTGTAAGCCTTCCCATCCCAGAAGAAGTGGGCGAGGGAGTCGATATGGGTAACCGTGTGACCGTGGAAAACTAATCCGAAGTAATCAATGGCGACTTGGCGATCCGGACCCTCCCCGGTTCGGTAAACGTCTCCGGAGCCGATCATGTAGTGCTGTGGCGGACGCGGAACATCAACCGCGGCCTCGAATCCCACGGCGCGTGCACACGATACAGTCGCACCTTCCTGCACCAACGATAGAGCGTCTAATGTCGTCTCGTTGCTGAGGTGATTCAGCGTGCCGCGTTCGTCGTCTTCTCCCCATCGACCCCAATTATTCAGGTCGTCGTGGAGCCAATGTAGGAGGTCGTCTTGGGAAGGTCGTGTTGAAGGCATGTTTAGGTTCCAATCGCTGCAATTCATCGCCGATTATAGCCGTAGGGAATCAACCCTCCAGTCGCCTGTTGCACTCAAGTTAGAATCGCAAATGGCGCGCTAGCTCAATTGGCAGAGCAAGTGACTCTTAATCACTAGGTTCGGGGTTCGAGTCCCCGGCGCGTCACCATCTCGAGCCGAACGTGACGGTATCCACCGCAGGGGCAGGGCAGGTCACTTTCCTCGCAATGCCACAACTTTAGCGTCAGCATGTATGCTACGAGGTGTTGAACCCAATGGATCCTTCCCACGACTTCACATAAAGGAGGTTCAAACATGGGCACAATATCCGTGAACCGGCTGGCGGGACTGTCCCTCATTTTCGGCCCGATAGTCGCCTTCGTCTTCTTCCTCATAGAGCCGGGTGGACTGCTAATAGACAGCGCAGACCCGTCAGATGCTGTTGGCACCATTACGGCCAAAGGTTCCAACGCCGCTCTGACAAATGTGACCAACATCGCGATAATCCTTGGCCTGGCACTAATCCTCTCAGGCCTCTATGCGCTGATGCGGAACGTAACGCTGGAGGGCAATGGCAAGGCGTTTGTTCAGATGGGCTTCTTCATGGTCTTCGTCGGACTGACCGGTTGGATTTTTGCCGGCGGCGTGGACTTCATTCTTGCCGATGCCCAGACCAGCGAACAGATCAGTGGAAGCGTTCCCGTCTACTACGCCGGCTCCGCTCTCTTCTATGCAGGTGGGATTACGCTCGGGTTTGGCGGCTGCATCTTCGCTTTGGGCCTCTCCACGAGAGACGACTTCAACCGGATAATCTCCCTGTTGGCTGCCCTTGTCAGCCTAGCCGTAATGGTCTTCTTCATGATGGCCGTACTCGACAACGGCGGCCGCGACACCTTTATCAGCCTGGCCCGTGCTTGCTACGTGCTACTGGTTATCTGGTATGGATATCTGGGCGTAGGACTGATGAGGCGCCCCGATCCCGATCTGTGGCAATAGACAGAGCCTAGGGCTTTACGGCGAGTGAGGGCATCCCCTGCGAGCGAGGAGGTTTGAAACCTGCTCCTACCGCGTCCCCATGCGCTGCGCGAAGGTGAGGTGGTTATGGTTTTTGGCGCGTTTAATTGAAGGGGTGTGCATCCCTTCACCCTCACCCTAGCCCTCTCCCATCAAGGGAGAGGGGATCGATGGTCGAAGCATCGCCGCGTCGATTGCATCGCGCGATTGGCTGCTTGTAGTTCGTTTTGGTCCAGCACCTCCGACGTCGCCAGACCGTCGGACCTTCGGGAAGCAAGGTATGAAAGAACTGCCCCCGTCATCGCTCGATTGCCCCTCTCGCTGGTGCTGTAGCCTCTTCCGCCCGGCGAAGCGGAAAGACGTCTGCCGGATAAAAGACCATTCGCTCGGATCTTGAACGGACAAACCCTTGCGAACAGGCAACCACAAGGGTTGGCCCTGCCACAGGTTCGCCGTCTGGCTCGCTATTTTTTGGCGGAGTCCGCAGTACCCTCCGCATCCGAGACGCTTCAGCGACAACGGTCTTCGTAACCGGGTTTTGGCAGCGTTTCGCCCGTCCTTTCAGACGTCTTTCTAGGCTTGTGGCGGGCACCGCCGGGGGAACCGTGTGTTGGCGGTTCCGTATGGTCCTGCCCGCTGCCGAACTGTATTCAATTTTTCTTTGCAGCGTCTTCGAAAGGTTGCGCTTACCTTTCGCGACGCGGCGATTCTTCTTTTCCGGAGCGCTGTTCCGATGGCCTTCGGATCAGCGCATAGTTGTTGTTATACAACATATGTTGTGATGATGCAAGTTGAACTGTGATTTTTGTGATTTGAATGATGGGCTGTGATTGGATGGTGGTGGGTGTGTGAACCCCCTGCGTTCGCTTCGCTCCGCGTCCCCCTTTTGCTGACGCAAAAAGGGGAGGGAGGGCTCCTTTGTTCACGTTCACCCTCGCCCGGGACCCCCTCTTAATCTCCCCCTGCGAGGGGGAGGGGAAAGGGTTTTGCTGACGCAAAAGGGGGAGGGTATGCCCATGGTCGGCCCTGCTCTTCCTATACTCCCGCGCCTCCCGCTCTTATCACCGTAGTGGCGTGTTGACTTCGAACCCAGAAGAATATCCAAGTGACTGATGCGATCAAAGCGGTTGCGACGATTCCCAGCAGAATCCCCAGCATCTGAGTTCCAACCACGGCAACCATCGGCGGCGCAAGTGTCGAGGCGTCCTTTCCGGCGAGATAGGGCAGTAGCACCGCGCTGAGCATCAATCCGATCCCTGCGCCGATGACGAGCGATATCGATGCGATCAGGATCTGTTCCAAACCGATCATCAACAGCATCTGACGCATCGACATACCCATCGATTTCAGCACCGCCAACTCGAGTCGGCGCAGTCGGTATGTGGTCCATCCAGTGACGATGAATGCGAGGATCGAGACTGTGGTGACGGCCGCGAAACCGAAGCCAAGATAGCCGTTCCAACCTGCGGCCGTGAGCGCATCGCTACGCGATCGGGTGATTTCAGAACCGGCGTGTTGCATCAGGCGCGCCGAGAGATTGTTGAAAGAGAATAGGTCTTCGATATCTGCAAGGTCGTCAATCTTTGCTTCAGGTGCCGATATCCAGAGTTCGTTGGTGGCATCAGCGCCTCGAGTCTGATCGATCGACATGATGCGTTGAACCTCACGCAGATCAGCTACCAGATAAGGAGATGATGCCGAAGGGAAGGTAGGGAAGAAATCTGTGAACGCGACGAACTCAACCGTCGTGCTACGGTTGCCTAGGAACAGACGTGTGGTGTCGCCGACTTCGAGCTCCAACTCCTTCTTGAACCAGTTGCTGCCGATTACTCGGAGCACGTCGTCGGAGGTGCCTACTCGGACACCCTTAAGTTGCCCATACCGCGGTTGAGACCAAGTCAAGACCGCGCCATCACTCGGCGTCTCGGAGAACGGGTCGATGCGCGCGCCCAGATCGCCGAATCCAGCCGCCGTGGTCCGTCGATTGACGATGTCGCCGAAGTCAGTCAACAGCGAAAATTCACCAGCAGCGTTTGCGGTAGAGATGTCTTTGATGCGCACCGATCCGGTCGTTGGTTGAGGCGCGTTTTCGATTGGACGTCTTGAAACCCCAATGAACTCCAACCAGAGTTGTTCTGTGTCGGACGTGTCTCTTCGGAGCGGGGATAATGGGATACCGATTCTGCACCAGTCAGGAGGTTCGAAGCCTTCCTCATCTTCGAGCGGTACGGGTTTTTCGCAACTGTATGGGGTACTTACTGTGACGGATCGCGGTTCTAGATTTCCGATTGTCACGGAGTGGTATAGCCCCGATTCATCTCGGATGCGTGCAACCAGCCCCGTGTCATTTCGCTGAGTGTCTGGTTTGATTAGCGCGGTGAGCCACTCGGCATCAGCCGGAATCGGATATCCATCCGTATCGCGCGATTTGACGAGAGATGTCAGATGTTCGGGCGATGTGCTCGCCAAGTCCGAGCGCCACCACGCAGCCTCCGGGAAATGATCCGCGTCAACACCTACCGCGGTCACTGGTTCGTTACCGCTGGGCGCAGAAACGGTTCCGGCCGCACGTGCCACTGGCGAAATAGCGTCGTATCCGAATTCCGCCGCCATGTGATCAACTACGCGGTGAAGATTGCTTCGATTACGGACGATCATTCCGGATAACCGAATGTCTGAACCAACACGGTACCGCGCATCATCTTCGGCGTATTGATCGATCGATGGGGACAAGATCGAGAGTAAAACGGCGATTGTCGCCGCAAGCATTATCAGCAGCATCAGCCCCATACTGGAACGCGGGTTCCGGGCCAAAGACCAAAGAGCCAATGGAATCGCTGGAGAAAGCCTGAACATCGAGGGCAGGCGTGCCAATACTTCAGCGATCCCGCCAAGCAGGAACGGCAGGAAACGCAGCAACACGATCGCTCCTCCGGCCGCGGTCGCAGCAGGCATCGCCAACGCAAGCCGATTGCTGAAGCCTTCTCCCAACGCGCTGCTAGAGATGTAGAGATCTTCTTGCGACAGTTGCCAAAGCGCGGCGACGCCGATACACAACAGGACGACGTCGAGATAGTAGCGTTGCGCCACATTGCGAATCGGCGGACGCGCCAATCGGCTGGTGAGTTCATCGACTGTCGACGCGTTTCGCCTCAAGGATGGCATCAGCAGGGCGACGAGTCCGATAAGGGCAGCGACGACCGCCGCCACAGCAGACTGCATCGAAAGACTAGCGGGGAGGAATTCTCCGCCAGTCAGTTCGCTCAACACCGGAAGTCTTCCAGCCAACGACACGCCGAGAAGCGCGATTGCAATACCGGCAACCAACGACAGCGCGGCGATCAGCAATGTCTCGCCAGTCATAAGAGCGATCTCTTGCGAAGCCGTCGCACCCCGTGCTCGAACCATCCCACTCTCACTGAATCGAATATCGCGGGCTTGGCTGGCAATCAAAGCGGAAAACGCGAGCGATGCCAACGCGATCACTGCTCCAACAGACATCATTAAGCCGCGTGAAATCTCTGAACTTGTCAGAAACGCAGCCAACGCATCGTCTAGCGTGCTGATCCGTTGAAATCCTTGAAGTTCCTGTTTGAGAATCGCCTCTTGGGCGTCCAGGTCGTCCAAGATCTTCTCGGCGTCGCGTGAATGAATCCTGCCCACATTGGTTTCGAAGACCCAGTAATAACGGACCTCCGTATCTGGCATGTGATTCGCTACGGCATCGATCAGCATAGGTTCGCTGACGATAAACGGTGCAAACCGGAACGATGTGCTGTTAGCACCGAGTCCAGTGTCCAAAGCTTCCCATTGAAGCGCATCTGGATCGTCGCGCGAGTAGATGCCGGTTACGCGTACAGTGACTCCGATTTCTTCGGAGGTTGGAGAACTCAGATGCGCGGTTTGCCCGACACCGAAACCCAAGTATTGTGCGTCTTCCGACGAAATCGCGACCTCAAGCGCTTGAGTAGAGTCGCCAGATGAAGGCCATGCACCTTCGAGCAATGTCGCCTCGTCCTCTATGCCATCGACGTGGGCCAAGAAGCTTCGCGTTGTCTTCCAAGGCACCAGATCGCGCTCGAACACGAGCGTCACCGACTTCGCCGCCACGGTCGGAGGCGCGAGCACTTTGGTCAGTTCCTTCGATCGCGTGTCGTTGACAGTGGTCAACAGCGCCTGATGGGCTTCGTGCGTAACTGAATCGTTTCGGGCCCTGACGGCGACATTCAGGTCTTGTTGAAGATGCCCCTCTAGGCTCTGCGAAAGCGCCGATTGACCGAGGGCGTCAAGGTAGATGAACACTCCGGTAGAAACCGCTACCGAGATCGTCAATCCGATAAGGCGCAAGCCTACGAACGTCTTTTCTGAAAACGCGCGTTTCAGCACCAATCGAGGCAAAGCCGCAACTGCCGCGCGTCGTGATGACCCTAGAGAGTGTTTCACGCCACCGAAGAGGTCCTGATTCTGCCGGCGACTGAATCCTTAGGCAGCATCAGGCTCCACGCCACAGGTATCAACGTCGCTCCAACCAAGAGGGCCATGGCTCCAACCACTGGTAGCCAGTCAACTTGTAACAGCATCGGCGGCAGAGCTGCTTCTCCAGTCGCTGTGCGGGTCATTCTGTCCGCGATGAATCGAACTCCGTACATTCCTCCGACAGCCCCAAGCCCAAACCCGAGGCCTAGTGACATCAGAGTTCTGGTCGATGCCTCCAGAACAATACCGATGCGGCTGCCACCCATAGATTCCACGAGCGCGCTATCGAGACGATTCAGGTCCTGATTGTGAATAGTTATCGCAGCAGCGGTGACCACAGTTATCACGACCACCGACACGGCGATGAGCGATCCAACGATCCGCCAGCCTGCGGCATTCCCTAAGCGCGCCGAGGACGTCGCGCTCAACGCCTCGCCATCCGAGACGCGTAATGACGGATCTAACTGCTTTATCGTCGCGATACGCTCTTGGAAGACGAACGTCTCGTCCACGTCGAGGAACAACTCCGCCGAATCGGAGAGGAACGGCTCGCTTACCGGCGTCAAGTACGCGAGCAGGGCATCGGCGTTGGTAACCGCGAACGATTGTCCTTCATCGATCATCGTCGGGAACAGGTCGAATGTGCCATGGATTTCAAACGGCACGATGCGGCCGTACGCATGCCCTGAGAGACTCTCACCAACATCAAGCCCTGTACTGTCTAGGAACTGAGAATTCACCAGCAAAGGGACGGATATCGGGCCGTTCTCAGAGTAGTAAATGCCGCGGACACCGTCGTCAGTGCCACGCCCCATAGCGAATTCCAGTGATCGTCTGTCTTCGCTTCCTTCCCCGCCGTCGTCGGTTATCGATAGGCGAGAATCATCGGCAATCGAGGTCGCCATAGGGTGCCACACACCGATGTCGGCAAAATCGGTTACCACGACCGATGCGCCAGAATCGTCTACGGCGCTCAAGGAGTCGATCGTAAGTGTCGCCGCGCTGCCGATCGGTGAAGTCGGAGGTTCATAGACTTCCAAAGCCATAAAACTTACCGGACGTTGAATTTCGGGCTTTACTGTGCCTGACAACCGTTGCCAATCTTCTCCAGGCTGATTAGATCCATCAGCGGTCATCCGAATTGTGTGAGTAGTACCACCAGCATCGAGCAACCTCGACCAAACATCGATGCGACCCTTGCCGCTTCGTTGCAACTTCGCTACCGCTTCGAGTTCGACGATATCGTCAGGCAGGGAAAGCGACCCCGTAGGGATAAAATCAGCTATCTTACCCATCAAAACTGAAAGTGTCTCGTCCGCGAAGTCGGACCGGAATGTTGCCACATCACCGAACTCTCGCGGCCGCACGGCGAGCATTGTGAACGACGACGCAGATTCCGAACTGCCAGTCCTAGCCTCGGCACGGGCACCCCAAGTGTGGTCGGTCACCCAGTCCAGTTCAACGATCGATTTGACAGTCTCATTGTTTGATGTCTTGAACCCGTCGATTCCCGAGATTCGCATGTCCGAAGCTGTCGTGAAATCGATACGATCGTTCGTGTTTTTCTCCAAAGTGGCGGACAATCCAGTTGCGTTGATGACGACGATCATCGTTCCCGCCGCCAGCAGCATCAACACCGCATGGCTCATCGTCGATCGCGCAAAGACTTTCAACGCGAGCGCAAACATCGAGTGGACATTAATGCGCGCCAGCCTTTCTAACACGACGCCGGAGAAACGGAACAGGCGCAAAGCCACTAGCGAAGCCGCCACCGCCGCAATGATCGGCAATGATGTCGCCAACATGCTCAGATCAGACAGACCATCGTCGCGCTCCACAAACAAAGAGCCGCGGCCATTCAATTCGAATATCACCGCGGCAGCCGCGATCACAATGCCAATGTCTAGATTCGCGCGCCAAAACCAAGGAGACCGCGAGTCCCGAATCCGCGTCAGATGTCCAACGATCGGCCCAGGTCGGACGAGAACAATCGGCACAGTGTAGAGCACGAACAGTATCAACGCGAGTATCCCTGACCATATGAACTGCTCCGGGAGAATCCGATACGGGAATGACTGTCCACCCGTCAACTCTTGGAACGAACCCAAGAATCCCAACAACGGCACGATCAGTGACGCAACGAGCGGTCCGACGACGGCAGGGATGACGAACAGGATCGCCATGTAGAAAGCTATCGCAGTAAAGAGTTGGTTGCGGTTGGCGCCCCTTACCTCGAGCGTCGTCTCCTCCGCCAGCCATCGTCTGGCGATGACGCTTGCGTTTAGCGCCAGCACGAACACCGCGAAGGCGGCGAACAATGCCCCGCTGATGGTCGTCGTAGTGTTAGTGAAGGTCAATTGCCGTTGGAGGGTCCGCAGCGCCGATTCGACTCCAGAGAACGAGGATGACGAGGGTAGCAACTTCGCCGCATCGGTGCGGAACCGATTGATGACCTCCAGATATTCGCTCACGCCGACGCGATTCAGTTTCTCTAAATCGACGTAGAACATCATCCACAGCTGACCGATGTCGGCAATGCCCCGACTCGCAACCCGATCCATCATGCCGTTCGATGTGTAGGCGATGATCGCTGGTCGCCCACCGGTAGGCCCTTGCTCCGGGTCGAAGAGCGTCGAAGATAGTCCCTGCCAAGACTCGTGATTGGGATCATCGATGCTGAAGATGCCGGTCACCCGAGGCATAGTGTGCACGATGTTCGTCGGCGGAACCGTGAGCCGCAATGCATCGCCAACTTGGATGTGGTATTCCGCGGCAACACTCTCGAGAATAGCGATTTCTACTTCACCGCCAGTAGCGGATTCAGACGGAAATCTCCCAGCGACAAGAGAGATCGGCGCAGGTTCTCCTTGCACAGACTGGTAGACGAGCACCGATCCTGGCGGCGCGAATCGATCGTTGATTTGGTTGAGAGTCAAACTTCCGGACCGCACGAACGTTGTGGTCCCGCGTACCACATCCCCGAAATGTTCGCCCGCTTGTTCGGCGGTATCAGCGGTCGATTTGATCGTCGCGGAATTGAACGTCATATCATCGACGTGCAACCACGCGCCCATCTGAGATAACTCGAATCGTTCGAGTGTGCGACGCAATCCGAGGCGTTCAATCGCATCGAAGTAAAGCGGAGCGGCAGAGATCACAGTGACAGACAACAAAGCGCTCAATGAAGCGATTATCAGGAAGAGCGATTCGCCGCGGCTCTTCCGAACCGAAATACCTTGAACGTTCACAACCGATTAGCGTACATCAGGTTCATATAATTGCCGCTGACAACGACAAATACAAACCTACGGGCGCAGCCATACGGTTTCCCCCACTTGTGAGGGAAATGTCCGGGGCCTGCCCCGTACCCCGATACGGGGGACAAAGGGGGCGCGAAGCGCAACCATGAAGATCGAGAAACTTGAAACCTTCGTCGCCGTCAACTGGATGATGGTGCGGATAACCACCGACAACGGCATCCAAGGAGTTGGCGAATCCACGTTCTTCGGTTGGCCAGGAGCCTCTAGGGATGTCGTGCTGTCGTTCGAACCGTATCTGATCGGGCAAGACCCCCTACGGACCGAGCACCACTGGAACTACATGTACCGCGCAAAGTCGATGCGCGGCGGTGCGATCGGTGGCGGCATCAGCGCCATCGATCAGGCGCTGTGGGACATCAAGGGCAAGTATTTCGAAGCACCGGTCTGGCAGTTGCTAGGTGGCAAGGCGCGGGATGCTGTCCGTGCGATGTTAGTGCTGCCAACTGGGACGCTCGAAGAGGTAGCAAATGCGGCAGCCGCGGCGAAAGCTGACGGCTTCACCGCGGTCAAGTGTCTGCTATACCAACATGATCACGCGCCGATGCGCCACAGCGAGCGCATTCAAGACCTTGTCGACCGCATGGCGGCTGTGCGAGATGCCGTCGGATGGGACATGGATGTGGGGGTGGAAATCCACCGCAACATGATCCCCGGCGAAGCCATCGTTTTGGCCCAAGAAATCGAGAAATTCAGACCCTACTTCTTCGAGGATCCGGTAGCACCCGATTCGATACTTTCCTTCGGTGAAGTATCCGAAAAGACTCGGATCCCGATGGCCGCGGGTGAGCGCAACCTCACGATCTGGGAGTTCCGCGAATACGTGGAGTCAGCGGGAGTGCATCACGTCCGACCAGACATAGGTGTCGCTGGTGGTTTCACGCACTGCAAGAAGATATGTGCAATCGCCGAATCTCATCACCAAGGCATCATCCCACACGCGGTACCGTCTGGCCCCGTAGCGACCGCGGCCCATGTCCAACTCGGTGCCTGTGTTCCCAACTATGAAGTCCAAGAGCACTTGTACGAAGAGAGACCCCCGTACTCGGACGTGGTCAAAGAGATCATCAAACTCGACCACGGGTGGCTACAGATACCCGAAGTTCCAGGCATCGGTGTCGAACTAGACGAAGAAGGCATCGCCAAGCATCCATACGAATACGGCCCCATCGCCCACGCGCTCCGCGACGATGGCTCAGTTGCTCTCAGATAGTTGGATCATGCGCGAGCGTCTATCAACCTTGAAAGGAATGACACGTTGAGTCTCAACTTGGGATTGGTCGGATGCGGCGGGATGGGTATGCGCCATGCTCATGGATACATCGAACTGCGTAAACACTTCGATACGTTCACCTTGTCGGCGGTCTGCGATCGCCACGAGGAGGCAGCAAACGGTGTCGCAACAGCCGTCGAGGATGCTACCGGTCACCGTCCGCAGGTCTTCTCCGACTACGAAGATATGCTCGCATCCGGTGTACACGCCGTAGACATCGTCACCGATACACGGATGCATCATGTCTTTGCGCTCCAGGCTTTCGACGCCGGAGTTCACATCCTGACCGAGAAGCCTATGGCGCTCACAATGAAGGCATGCCGCCTGATGCGCGACGCTGCGGAAGCGAAAGACCTGGTGCTGTCGATAGGCGAGCAGTACCGCCGCGACCCGATGAATCGTCTTGCCAAAGCACTTCTGGACGCTGGCGCGATCGGCGATCCCGGCTTCGCAATGAAGGTGTCCCTCGGAGGAGGTTCAGGACTCATGCACGATACCGGTTGGCGTGCTTTGAAGTCGCGCGCGGGCAGCGTCATCATTGAGCAGGGCGTACACGAAGCCGACTTGCTCATCTACTTCTTGGGCGACATCGAATCTTTATCGGCTCAAACAGGATTATTCGCACCAACGCGGATAAGAGAAGGAATGTCTGGCCAAATCGCTCAGTTCTATTCACACCGTGTGGAGGACGCGTTCGCAAACCAAGAGACGGTAGAAATCGACCAAGAAGATACCGCAATCGGATTGCTGAAGTTCGCATCAGGTGCGATAGGTCAACTTACCATCACAAACGCATCGATCGGCTACGGCGCAGGCATCAACACGATCCACGGCAGCGCGGGCACAATGCAGATGCCACCAACACGCACCGGCATCCCTCCCAGCATCTATCTTGAATCGCAATCTGAACCGCTTAACGAACAGGAGATGCTCGATTTAGTTCCTGACTGGGAAGTCGACGAAACCACTGCGACATTCTTCGGCGGAGCGACGAGAATGGGCTCGTACGACGTTGGATTCGAGGCGATAGATCGCATCTTGGTCGCCATCGAGATGCAGGAGTTGGCATCGGCAATAGAATCAGGAGATAGAAATGTCGAGGTCGATGCTGAAGTCGGGATGAAAGCCTTAGCGGTTTCCTACGGAATACTAGAATCAGGCAACTCTGGACAACCGGTATCAATCGCCGACATCATGGACGGTTCCGTTGCCGAATATCAATCCGAGATCGACCGCGAAGCGGGGATCTAAGCAAAGCCCGCGCCGTCAACTTGCAAAGATTGCAGTCGCATTCCTCATCGTCTTTGCGTTGACGTGGGGAGTCGCTTGCGCTTCGTACGCTTTGGAAGACAACACCGACTACGAGGAAAAGGTCTGCAATCGCGTCGACGACATCAGCGACGGGATGCTGCGCGAGCAACTTTCGGTCGAGGATATCGAAGCGCAGATCGAACTGCTCGAAGCTGAACTCGATTCGGTGCGCGGTGAGTTAGTGGATGCCACCGAGCGCTTCATCTTGGCGCTAAAAGACATTCTCGCGGGTGGTTACTACGACTACCCGACCTTGCAAGTGCTCAACTACCTCGACACCTACGAGCACATGGATCAGCACGTTGAGGGATACGAAGCACTGGAAAATGTCCGATCCGAGTGCCACTATGTCGGCAAGGAGTGGATCGGCGACGCTCCCGCGATTGAAGTTCACTTCAGTCAGTCGAGTATCGAAGCCGGCAAGTACACCCTTGAGGAGTTGATCGAACACGGAGAAGCACTCTTCACCGCGTCTTTCAATGCTCTGGACGGCGCGGGACGACCCACCCGAACCGGCGACGCCAGATTCCGAGACCGGCGCGAAGGGATCGAGAGTTTCAACCGCATCTCCGGACCCGATGCCAACGCCTGTAGCGGATGTCACAATACTCCCTTAATCGGCGGTGGCGGCGACAACGTAGCAAACGTGTTCGTCCTCGGACAGCGGTTCGAATTTGTCGACTTCGAAGATCAGATGGAGTTTGATTTCCGAAACGATTTGGAAGACCGATTGCAGTACGAGCAGGAGGATGAGGATGCCCTGACCCTGCAGAACGTCGGCAACGAACGTAACACCGTCGGTATGTTTGGCGCAGGTTTCGTCGAACTTCTAGCGCGCGAGATGACCCGAGAGCTACTCGCTCAGGAAGAAGCGACGATCGCCGACGCTAAAAAGTCGGGCTGGCCAGTGCGTCGGGAGATCAGCGCAAAAGGCATCGACTTTGGTGCCATCACCGCGCACCCCAACGGCTTCGTATACACCAGCGAGGTTGAAGGTGTAGACGGCGACCTTATCGTCAGACCGTTCAGCCAAAAGGGTGTGTTCAGAAGTCTGCGAGAATTCAACAACGATGCGATGTTGCACCACCACGGCATCGAGAACTACGAGCGTGTAGGCTCTTTCATCGACCGCGACGGCGATGGTGTGGTTAACGAGATGACGCCGGGTGATGCCACTGCACTCGTGGCGTTCTTGGTCAGCCTTCCGGCACCGATACCTCAAATGCCCGAAGACCCAGATCAACGAGAAATCGTCGAGATGGGCAAACAGAAATTCGAGGCCATCGGTTGCGCCTTATGCCACATTCCGGAACTACCGCTCGAATCGCTAGTTTTCACCGAGCCCAACGAATTCAATGTCGGCAAGGACTTGAGACCAGACGCCGTAGATGCCGTTTTGGAGATCGACCTCAGTGAGTTCGCAAGTGAACTCAAACAAGATGAGAACGGCCACTACCTCATACCTGTTTTCTCCGATCTACGTCGCCACGACATGGGCGAAGACGGCCCGCTCGACAACGAGGAGATTATCCAAGGTGGTGTGCCCACAGAACAATGGATGACTCGAAGGTTGTGGGGATTCGCCTCGGAGCCGCCATTCCTGCATCACGGACGCGCAACGCTCATCTCCGACGCAATCAAGGCTCACGGTGGATCAGCCAACGGTGCTCGGAATCGTTTTCTAGGCTTGTCGCAAGATGAACAAGACGCCTTAATCGCCTTCCTCAAGACGCTAACCATTCCGGTCGAATAGACGTGGTCGCCGATGCGTGGATTCAGATCAATGCTGGCGATATCGATCGCACTCCTCATAGGGATCGCGCTGATCGCGTGCAAAAACGAGACGCCCCCATCAACCCCGACAGTCGCGGATGAGGTCGCATTAACGGAAACCGACGTTTCCCCCGAAATAGCGGTTCTCGCACATCGTCTAGTCTTTGCCTACATGTCCGACAAAACGTGGGGATTCTTCGGCGCTACATGCGAGAGATGGATCGAGATGGACTACGAGTGGGACAAGTCGAGTAGCGAGCAGCACGACGATGGGCGGATCAAGGTTACATACGCGCGGCAACCCGACAGACTATTGGGGCCGGATGAACTGGTTTTCTACGTCGACATCGATTCCGGTCACGTGCAAGGCGATAACGAATCAGAGACTGGTAGGAGCGGCATCGCCGAGGGTTGTGATCAGTGGTAGCGAACACCGTTTCGTTAAACTTATCTGGTGTTGAATTCAAGCATGATACGTGACGAATCGATGAGTCACGAAAGCTAGTAAGACAGGACCAACACGATATGCCCCTGCGCCCGATCACCGATGTCGCCCAAGACCTCGGATTCTCCCCGGCAGATATCGAAACCTACGGCAACTACAAAGCCAAAATCCCGCTTCAGTCGTTCCCGAACCGTGAAACACCGGGCAAGCTGGTAGTGGTCACCGCGATCACACCTACACCCGCCGGAGAGGGAAAATCGACAACCGCAGTTGGGTTGACGCAAGGGCTATCCAAGATCGGCAAAAACGTCGCTCTAACGATCCGACAACCTTCGTTGGGCCCAGTTTTCGGTCACAAAGGCGGCGGGACCGGCGGCGGAATGTCGACAGTCCAGCCGGCAAACGAGATCAACCTCCACTTCACTGGCGACTTCCACGCCATGGAGTCGGCGCATAACCTCCTAGCGGCGATGACCGACAACGCCGTATACCGAGGCACAATCCCAGGATTGCAGCCAGACGGTGTAACTTGGCGCCGAGTCACCGACGCGGAAGACCGCGCGCTACGTCAAGTCGTGACCGGTGTCGGCGGACGCCTAAACGCCCCGATGCGCGAAGCAGGCTTCGACATCAACGCCGCTTCCGAAATCATGGCCATACTGGCTCTTACTAATGGATACTCTGACCTGAGAGAACGAATCGGCAATATCGTCGTCGGTTGGACCACAGATCGCAAGCCCGTCACAGCCCGTGAAATCGGAGGCATCGGTTCGATGATGGCGTTGCTCCGCGATGCCGTAAAGCCGAACCTCGCTCAGACGCTGGAAGGGCAGCCCGCAATCGTCCACATGGGACCATTCGGAAACATCGCCCACGGTTGCAGCTCCATCCTCGCTGACATCCTCGCTATCAACACCGCGGATATCACTGTGACCGAAGCTGGTTTTGGCGCCGATCTTGGTTTCCAGAAATTCATGGACATCAAGGTACGCCAAGGCGGGCCCGAACCATCAGCGGCAGTTGTTGTCGCAACGATCCGTGGTTTGAAATGGCACGGCGGCGTCAAACGCGACGACCTCGAGTCCTCAAACGTAGATGCCGTAAAGACCGGCGCACAAAACCTCGCAAACGCCATTCGCATCGTCAAGATGTACGGCCTCCCACCTGTCGTCGCCATCAACAAATTCCCGTCCGACACTGCCGAAGAGGTAGCCGCGGCGAAAAGCGTGGCCATCGAAGCTGGAGCAGTCGGAGTTGCCGAGGCGCGAGGATTCGCCGAAGGTGGTGCCGGTATGACAGAACTCGCAGAGGCAGTCTGGGATGCCGCCCACTCTGGAACTGCAGATGTCAATCTGCTTTACGAAGATGATCTTTCGACCATCGATAAGGTCGAGCGTATATCCGAAAAGCTATTCAACGCCGACAGCGTCGATTGGGGGCCGTTGACTAAAACCACGGCGCGCCGCTTCGAATCCAACGGTTGGGACTTTCCGATCTGCATGGCTAAGACGCACCTCTCGGTCTCAGCCAACCCGCGATTGCTGAACGTGCCGCGCGGACACACAATACCCATCCGCGAACTGCGAGTGCTTGCTGGTGCGAAACAGATCGTGACATTGGCAGGGAGCATCATCACCTTACCGGGACTGCCTTCCAACCCCAACGCCTGGGACATCGATCTCAACGATGAGACCGGCGAAATCACCGGTATCCTCAGTACCTAAACCCATCGTTATTCACGCAAACGCCGTCATTCCCGCGAAGGCGGGAAACCAGGAGCCCTAATCCCATGTCCGACCCCAAAATCACCAAGATGGAAGTAATCGAGTTCGAATACTTCGTCGACAACATGGAGGGCTCCGGCCGGATCCAACTCCCCGGATACGCCCCCGGCACCAAAATCCGAAACACCGCCCGCATGGTCGTCATCCACACCGATGCTGGCGTTACCGGCGAATACGTTGGCGGATCGGCAACCGAACACTCCGCGATCGGCCTCTTCGCCAATGCCGTCATCGGCGAGAGCGCCTTCGCCCGCGAGCGCATCTACAACGATGCGAAACAGGCCACTCGCCAGCACGCGCGTATGGGAATGTCCCAAGTCGATATGGCGCTATGGGATCTCGCGGGGAAGTTGCTGGACCAGCCGATCTACAGACTGCTGGGCGAGCAGAGAAAGTCATTCCCAGCGTATGCGTCTACATATATCGGCGACAACTACCCCGGCGGTCTTAACAGCCCCGAAGCCTATGCCGACTTCGCAGAGCAGTGCTACGACATGGGCTACAAGGCATTCAAGATCCACCCGTGGCAAGAAGCACCCATTGAGCAGCACGTCCGACTCGTCGAGGTAGTCGGCGAGCGCGTCGGCGACAAGATGGACCTCATGCTCGACCCATTCTGCGCCATCCTCACATTTGGCGACGCCCTCAAGATCGGTCGCGCCTGCGAGGCCTACAACTACTACTGGTGGGAAGACGTCTTCAAAGACGGCGGCGAGTCCGCATTCGCACACCGCAAGCTGAGAGAACTGATACGCGTTCCCCTCCTCCAACTCGAACACGTTCGTGGTCTGGAAAAACACGTCGACTTCATCGTCGCCGACGGTACAGACTTCGTACGCATCGACCACGACTACGACGGCGGCATCACCGGCGTGATGAAGATCGCCCACGCATCCGAAGGCTTCGGACTGGACGTCGAGCCGCACGGACCCGGCCCCAGCCGTCGCCAGACCATGGCCGCCATGCGAAACTCCAACTACTATGAACTCGGCCTAGTCCACCCCAAACTCCAACCCTCATACCCGCCCGTATACCTCGACGGCTACAGCGACATGCTCGACGCCATCGACGAAAACGGTCACATCCACGTCACCGACCTGCCCGGCATGGGCGTCACCCACGACTGGGACTTCATCAACAAGCACACGGTCGGCAAGACCGTTTACGACTAGGAGGACATGCCCCTTTCGCGGAGCGAGCGAGCGCAGCGACGCGAGCGGGGTATGCCGGGGGGGACGGAGGGCTAGGTTTCCCCGCTCGCGGGAGAAATGTCCGAAGGACAAAGGAGGAATCCTCTCTCCCTTGATTGGAGAGCGTTAGCCTGAGCGTGAAAAAGCAGTCCACATGCACATCGACATTGCACTCTTATCAATTGCACAGTAATCTCAAGCCATGAATAAACATATGCTTCTACCATGAGAGGCCTAAATCAATGACCGCATCCAACTGGTACAAAGGCAACATCCACACTCACACTACGGAATCGGACGGCGACGCCGATCCCGACTTCGTCACACGTTGGTACCGTGACCATGGCTACGACTTCCTAGTCCTCAGCGATCACAATCACCGTACCATCCTCGAACACGAGATCGAGAATGGCCCGCTCATGATTCCCGGCGAGGAGGTCTCATCGCGCATATTCGGCGGCACCATTCCGATCCACCTCAACGCCATCGGCATCCGGCACGTCGTCGAACCAACCGACCTCGACGACATCGTAGAGACGCTACAAGCCAACGTCAACGCCATCATCAACGCCGGGGGCATCGCGCAGTTGAACCACCCCAACTTCGAGTGGGCATTCAATCACGAACACATCAAGCAGGTCGAAGGCGCAAGCCTCATGGAGATCCACAACGCCCACCCCGCCGTCAACGGCTACGGCGCACCCGGCAAACCAAGCGTCGAAGAGATGTGGGACCTCGTCCTCTCTGCTGGACGCGTCATCTTCGGAACCGCCACCGACGACTCCCACAACTACCACGACTACACCCCCGACGCCTCGAACCCGGGCAGGGGATGGGTTGTCGTAAACGCCCCCGAACTCACCGTCGACTCCATCGTCGAAGCCCTAGCCACCGGGAACTTCTACTCTTCCAACGGCATCACCCTAACCCACCTCACATTCACTGAAGAATCGATCGAACTCGAAATCGAGCCTAACCGCTCCATGATCTACGTCACCACCTTCTCAGGGCTCGACGGTGAGACGCTCTCGGAAGTCGAAGGCCATGCCGCCACCTACCAAATCAAGGGCGACGAAGGCTACATCCGCGCTACTGTCCGCTCCTCCGGTGGCACCAGTGCCTGGACCCAACCGGTCTTCACTAAGAGCTAACGCGCCAATTCATCCCTTAATCACCTCAACCTGCTCGCCAAAGTATCCCGCAACCGAGTAGTATGTTTTTGCGCCATCGATCGGATGCGCGTCCAAGATCGCTGTAACCTCATCCCGCTCCTCAGTCGTCAGCTGCCAATTCGAAGCCGCCGCATTCTGAGCAATCTGCTCTGGTGAACTCGCCCCCGCGATCACAGTGCCAACGATTGGGTCCGCCAATAACCAAGCGAACGCCAACTCCAACAACGTTTTCCCACGCTCGGATGCCCAGCTCTGCAACGCCGCAATCGCCCGCAAATTCTTCTCCGTGATCCATCGCCCCGATTGATTGGCATCGAGCGCCAACCGCGTACCCTCCGGCGGCACACCTGACACATCCACCTTGCCGGTCAAAAACCCGGCAGCCAACGGAAGATAGGGCATAACCCCAACTCCGTGCTTCCGACAGGCCGGCAACATCTCTGCCTCGCTGCCACGATGCAGCATCGAATACTCGAACTGCGATGAGATGATCGGACTCATTCCACCATGCTTACTGGTCCAGACGGCATCGACCATTCTCCATGCCTCAAAGTTGCAGACCCCTATGTAGAGCGCCTTTCCCTGCCGCACGATGTCATCCATCGCCCGCAAAGTTTCCTCCAGCGGTACCCGCGTATCCGGTCGATGGATCATGTACAGGTCAATGTAGTCCGTCCGCAACCGTCTCAGACTATCCTCCACAGCATCCATCACGAACTTCCGACCACCCCCGAACAAGTTCGGCCCATGCTCGCGTTTAGACCCGAACTTCGTCCCAATCAGAGTCTCGTACCGCCGACCCTCCAACGCCCGCCCAATGTACTCCTCCGACACCCCCTGCGCATACACATTCGACGTATCGATAAAGTTGATGCCATGGTCAATAGCAGCGTAGATTATCGACTTCGACTCCGCATAGTCCCGACGCCCCGGCTCCCCAAAGCTGTTAGCCCCAAGCCCCGTCTCCGAGACCTCCAAACCAGAATTTCCTAGGTGACGGTAACGCATGCCCTAATCGATCCGTTACGTTTCAGTCCCAAATCAACCCGGCAAATTCAAATCCGTCCGCGGCGTCTCCGTCCAGTCCTCTTTCGACCGCCCGTCATAGTCGAACCTGATCGCACCGCCCTTGATCGTCACCTGATTGATTAACCGCCCCGGCGCTGGCATGATGCGGTAGCCCGTCGGCCCGCTGTCGCTCAGCCCGCAAGGGCGCTCCACATACTCCAACACCGTCACATCAGCCGTCGCTCCGGGCGTCAGCGTCCCAAGCTCCGGATGCCCGATCTGCTGCGCGGGTGCCCACGTCGATTTTTCCACTACGTCATACATCGACATCCCGATAGCAAGGAACTTGCTCATTACTTCTGTCTGCGTAGCCCGCGAGGTGTGCAGGCTCATACGATGCAAGTCGGTCGATATCGTGTCCGGCGTGAACCCCTGCTCGATCGCAGGTACCGCCATCGAAAACGAGAAGCTGTTATTTCCATGCCCGACATCCATGATGATGCCCTTGTCTCGCGCCTCCCAGTACTGCGGCTTCACCTTCCCATCGTTGCCGATCATCGGCTTGCCGTAGCCGTAGCAGTGCGTGACGCCGTCACCCGGGTTCATATGATCAAGCATCATCTCGCCGAAAGGACGGGACGCGCGTGCGTTCTGGTCGACTAAGCAAAACACTCCGGCTTCCGCGGCCGCCGCGACTCCACGATCCACCGATTCCCAGCCGACTCCGCCGAAGTGCGCGACCTTCACGCCCACGATGACGTCGGATCGTTGCCGGATCTTCGCCGCCGTCAACTCTACGTCCATATCTTCGACGTCTTGCTCGCCATTTCCGCACATTCCGTGACCAACGATGTTCAGCAGCGCGAACACTCTAGGACCGGCTTTTCGAATAACCGTCTCGTTGAAGTGGTCAAATGTCCTCCAGCCCGATCCTCCACAGTCGACCATCGTGGTCACACCGTAGGGAAAGCACAACTCGTCTGGGAACATTGCCCCGTCGTACAGGTAGCAGTGGGCGTGAAGGTCGATCAAACCGGGCGTCACATAGCAGTCGGAAGCATCCACAACTTTCCGGCCTTCAGATTCCGGGATATCAGACTTAACAGCCGCGATTGATGACCCGGAAATGCCGACATCCATCTTCGCGTCGACACCATTCTTCGGGTCAATAACATGACCGCCTTTGATGAGAATGTCGTACATGTTTAACCGCCTTTGCGAAATTTCGTGCGCGAGGATCGTCCGATTAATTCATCTAATTTGTCGCAATCTTGGATCGGTCCGGTCCCGCACCCAGTCGCCGATGAAATTGAATGACATCACGACCAAGAAGATGCAGAAGCCCGGTACGACCGATACCCACCACGCAGTGTCGAGGAATTCCCGTCCGTCGCTAATCATGTTGCCCCAAGACGGGTATCGCGAAGGTACACCGATGCCGAGATAGCTGAGCGATGCTTCGGCAAGAATAAGACCACCGATTCGTAGGCTGGCGAGAACCATCAAAAGGTTGATCACACCGGGCAAGATATGGCGATACATGATCCTGAAATCGCTACCACCGGCAACACGTGCCGAGGCGACGTAGTCACGGGTCTTCAGCGACAGAACCTCGGCACGGATGTTCCTAACCAACCCGACCCACGTTGCCATCACCAACAGACCAATCAAAACCATCAAACCTGTTCCGATGGTTATCGATACCACTAGCGCGATCAGCAGGAAAGGCAACCCGTTCCAAACATCGACGAAACGCGTCATGATCTCGTCGAACCAACCGGCGAACCAACCAGATGCGATTCCGGCCCAGAGGCCCATGGTCATACCGATAACCGCGGCGGCGGCGGCGACGGTTATCGAGACGCGCGTGCCGTGCACCATTCGAGAGTAGATGTCGCGACCATGCTGGTCGGCGCCGAATATGTAACGCCTGTCGATGCGATCGTTGTTCTCGTAGTATTCGTCGTTCCACATCGGCGGGGCGAAACTGGCCCGCAGGTTCTGGTCGTTCGGATCGTCGGTGGCGAATTGCGTTGTAAATATCGTGGCGAGACCGAAAAGGACGATCACAGCGCCAGGAATGACCGGCCAACGCCTGATAAATTCCCATGCGACTAAGGGAGAGCGGATAACGACGACCGCCATCGACATCGGTTTTTCCTGAGCTTGTTCGGCGGTGGCCATCATTCAAGCCTTATTCGCGGGTCAATTACGACGTAAAGTAGGTCGGCCACGAAGCTCATCGCCAAATAGAGGATTGTGAAGAGGAACACTATACCGGTTAACAACGTGAAGTCGTTATCGTTCACGGCGGCGACGGCTATCTGTCCAACACCGGGCCAGACGAAGACGTTTTCCACGAGCACGGCACCGTCCATGAAGCCGGCGAGCAGCAGCGCGGAGACGGTGAGCGGCTGGATAAGTGCGTTGCGGAAGGCGTGCTTAGCAACTACCCGTGGGTAACCCATTCCCTTCGCGCGGGCCAATTTGATGTACTCCGAATCCAAAACTTCCAACATCGCCGAACGTGTGATGCGCAGATACCCGGCGATCGGACCCCACGACAGAACCAATACGGGCATCACGAAGTATTGGAACTGGCCAAAGAAACTTGCATCCGTTCTTCCATAAAACGTCGGCACAGGTAGCCATCCCAAATAGACCGCGAATACCCAAATTCCAACGATGCCGACCCAGAACGCAGGTACGGATTGCCCAGATAAAGCAAAAGCTCGAAGGAAATAATCAAGTATCGAAGCGCGACGCATAGCCGAAAGAATCCCGAGAGGGATCCCTACAAATGTGCCGACGATCCACGCACCGACCGCCAGTTGCATGGTTGCCGGCCAACGTTCCCTTAATATGTCCGTGACTTTACGGTTGCTGCCGACACTCCGGCCGAGATCGGCTCGGGCGATATTGCCGAGCCAAGTCAAGTATTGAAGAACTATAGGTCTGTCGAGACCCCATTTGGCGCGCAATGCGGCGATTTGCTCGGGGCCGATTGCGTATCCTTCGGCGCGGATGAAGACGTTGATCGGATCGTCTTTGGCGTGCGCCAAGCCGAAGACGACGATGGTTGCGCCGATGAGTGAAATCACCATCGTGCCGATGCGTCTTAAGAGAAAACGAATCATTATTAGTCGGGTTCAGCGTAAAAGACGTGCGAACCCCGCAGTTCAAGTCCCTTGGTATCGAGAATGTTCACGTATTCACGCGATAGTGGCGCGACCCAAACGGGTCGCGCCACTGCGATCTGCTCGTTCGAGATTCTTCAGCACGTTGAGTGCTGAGTAATCACCGTACAGTGACGATGAACTCGGGGTGGTGCAGAGCGGCTTCACGAACCGACAATGGCATGACCCAAGATTCGATCTTCTTGGGGTTGACCAACGCCACGTTCGGGCGGGCAACCGTGCCAATCGCTGGGCTCCACTCGTGGAGGAATTCAGCCATGTTGTTCCGGATCTCGATGCGCTTGGCTTTATCCTGCTCCTGGTTCATGGCGGTTCCCCATTCACAGAGCTCGCGGACCTCGATTCCGACGTTGAAGCCGTAGCGACCGCTGGAGCACTCGGAGTTACCGACCACCGGCCAGTCCCAAGGCTGTTGCGGTGCCTCAGCACCAGCAGAGTGGATCCAAGGCGCCGTTGCCGATCGACCAATCAAGCTGGGTCGGTAAGTCTGGTACTGCGCCTTCCAGTCCTGCATGTCGATGCCAATTTCGCGCCACATGCCTACGACTGCGGTTCCGATCTCCTCGTCACCACGTCCGATGCGGATGAAGAACGGCATGTCAAATCGAATGCCGTCCGATCCCCTCGGGTAGCCAGCCTGGTCGAGCAACGACTCTGCAAGTTCCGGGTCGTATTCGACCGTCCACTTGTCTTGCCAGTTGGGGTTGTTTATGTCGTGACCATAGACGTAGTTGACCCATGCGGCGTTGGAGAAGAGGACTTCGGCGATCAATTCGCGGTCGATGGCGTGCGACAACGCTTTTCGAACCATAGCCGCCCGTTCCATGCTGGTGATGCCTTCCGGCGGGTTGCCGATGCGGCGGGTGGTTATGCTGAACTCCGGTCGCAACGGGTCACCGATCCACGGTAGCGCGTGGACGTAAGTGTGGCGGGTCGTAATCTTCTTCTCTTCGTCATCAGGAATGGCGGTGTAGTAAGTGTCCTGCCAGTAGTTGCCGGAGAACGAGATCGTGTGGAACGAACCTGCACCTGCACCAACAATCTTGAATCCTTCTTCGGTCAGCGTTGGGTAGTTGCGCAGGTCGACAACGGCCACATCGATGCTGCCGTTTCGCAGGCCCGCTTCCGCGACCGCATCTTCACCGATCGGCTCGTAAATGATCCTGCCGACGTTAGGCGTGATCCGGTGGTGGTCCTGAACAGCCTTGAGCTGGAGTGTGGCGTCGTAGGCGTACTCGTCGACCATGTACGGGCCAGTGCCGACAACGTGGTCGCGCACCCAGTCTTCACCCATCTCGTCGTACGCCGTCTTGCTCGTGATGCTTAAACCGAGTCCGGACTGTCCGAACATGAACGTGTCCCAACGAACGTCGAATTCGTTGATCGGAACCCTGACGGTCTGGTCATCGATCTTGGTAAGCGGCTGGTTTCCGATTAGCACAACCCAGTTGGATCCACCGTCGGTGGCGGATTCGGGGTTGTACCCGGGGTTGCCCTTGTTGTATGCCCAGACGACATCGTCTGCGCCTAGGTTGCCGAATTCGCCCCATTGGTTGTGGAACGGGACGTTCTCCTTCAGTGTGAAGATGAAAGCCTGACCGCCGATTGCGTCTGCATCTTCGACCAGTTCCCAGTTGGTGATGATCTGGTTGACGGCGTTTCCGCCCTCATCGGTGAGGAAGAACTTCTCGCTTACGCTGGAACCGTTGAACATGCCGCCAGACGGGTCGCCGGGGATACCGCTGCCGCGGATCTCAAGGCCGGTGCGAATGACGACGGTGTCTGAGTCCGTAAGCGGGGCCGGCGGCTCGCTAATGGTCGGCGCAGCGACCGGAATCGGCAGGCCGTAGAAGGTCTCAGGAGCAGGAGTCGGAGTGGCAACGACGACCTTCTCGACCTCTTTTACCACTTCCTTCTCAACTTCCTTAACCACCTCAACTTCCTTAACGACTTCCTTCTCAACCTCAACCTCTTTTACGACCTCTTTTACGACTTCAACCGGGACTTCCTTCTGAACTTCCTTCACCACCTCGCGTTCGACGACGACGGTCTCAACGACGGTCCTGCCTTCGACGACTCGCTCGCGTTCAACCACCACGGTCTCAACGACTTTGACCTCAACCACACGTTCAACTGGTACTTCTACCTCTTGAATGATGGTTTCTCCCGCGACCTGCACTTCTTTCTCGACCACCACGGTCTCGACGACACGCACTTCGACTTGGCGTTCCACCGGTACTTCAACCGTTTGAATGACGGTCTCACCAGCGCAAGCGAACAGCGCCAACGCCGCAATCGCGGCGGAGATCGGCATGATCGCTAACCTGAGTATCTTGCTTCTTAACATGGTTTCCTCCCACGTACATTTGAGCGCTTGACATCAGACTCCGCGCCTGAACACCAGACGTTACTCGAGCCCGAGCTAAACGATGCAAGAAAATGTTACCGCATAAAAACAACCGCGCGCAACCGTCCCTCGCTATTTGACCAGCAAAGGAGAACTAAAGAGGGGCATACCATGTCATTCCGAGCGCAGCGAGGAATTTTACCCCCATCACAGTCCATCAACAAAATCAGCGTAATCCGCGGTTCAAATCTCCCGTCGACCGACCAGCCTCGCCGCAAATATCAGAGACGGTATGTTGCAGGCGATAGCGGCACCGAAAAACCCAGCACCTGAAATGTCTCGGTTGAGCACGTATACGTCGCTGTGCTCGAAGAACGCACCAGCAACGGTTAGCGCGAGCCAAGACCCGACGCCCCCCGCCAATGCTGACATCGCGACCAGAGATACCGATTGCTTTACTGTCTCCGCGGTGCCGTACCATCCCACACGCGACGCCACGGCACTACACGCCGCGACAAACGCGAGCCGAGAAACGCTGATCCACAACTCCGAACCGTCCGCGGTTGAGAAAAGCATCGCGATCACTAGAGCGCCGAAAAACGCCCCGATCGCAGCGCAAACAAGCCCCGCCAACAGCCGAATAGTTACTTGCAGAAATGCTTCTGACATGCAGAGGAATTTGTAATGTCACCGTCATTCCGGCGAAAGCCGGAAGCCAAAGGGGTTGACGACAAAGGAAGCCTCAGTTGCACTGGATTCCCGCCTGCGCCGGAATGACGAATTATCCGTAACTATCTTTCAATGTGCGGCCTGGTAGTGCGCCTTCAACAGGTCCTCACCGAAGTCGTGAGTGTAGTCGCGTAGAACCGAGTGGATGTGGTTAGCACCATTTTGCGTGTTGTCATACTCGATGACGAAGCGGTCATGTCTGATGTTGTAGTAGTGCCCCTGCCAGCGCTCCAATGGACCGGCCCACGCGAAGTGAACGCTGTCCCAACCCTCGCGTTCAAGCTGATTCCAGTAGTTCATAGCCATCTCATCTGCAGCACGGAACACGTAGTGACGGATCAGCTTCACCACCGCCTCACGTTGCCCATCGTAGAGATCGCCGATTGAGATGCCCTGTGGTGTAGTGCCAGGATCTACAACTCGAACCGTAGTAGTCAAAATATCGGCCGGAGCAATCGGGTCGACAATCGCTACCGACTTCTGATCGTCGGTCATGCCGGTCACGAGCGACCGCGCCCAATCCTCTTCCTCGGCCAGGGTCCTCATTCCCTTTTGCTCGCCATGCTTGACCTCAGCAGGATTTGAACCGAAGAAAAGCGGATGTATCGAAACCTCGCTATTGCCAACAACGGACGCGACGATCCCGATGTGATGCCCGCCGACTCGCCATCCCCACGGCGCGTCGCTGCCCGGTTCGCCGAAGACGCTGAACCAGTATCGCTCCTCGAGACGCTGCCAACTTGAAACATTGTTCGTCATCGCCTCGTACTCGCCGAGAAGCGTCTCAAGGCGAATAATCTGCCGCGCCATCTGATATCCGCTCGCGCTGTACCCGGTCTCCATCATCTTGAACGCTAGATCGATCTGATCTCCGCTCATCTCAGAAATCAGCAAACCGTTACGGTCAACCGGGGTGTAGTGCCAGTCGTAACGCTCATCCCCTTCGAACGGAAAGGTAGCCTTGGCGAGTTCCGCCTTGCCGAGTGATGCCAAGAACGCAGATGCCGCGTCTGCCATTCGTTTGATAGTGTCTGGTGCTTTGGAAGGCACAACCGCCGCATGACCGTTTGAGTGACGTGACATAGTAAGATGCTCCGTTCCGTGCTTGCGTCAGTTCAATTCCGATTGAACGTGATGATACCGCATCCGCTGAACTCATCTATGCAAACGCGAACTGACAACTTAATCAAAGTCCATCACATAAATCAGCGTAATCAGCGGTTCAGACAACGAACACAAGTGGTAATCTTTCGCAAGTGAAACGCCGGAACCGGTCCGAACTAACGGAGGCCAAACCAAATGATCAAGCTCAGCCTGCAATCGCTCTGCTACCGCGACACCTTCAACGCTGGCGAGATCGATCTTTTTGGGATGATCGACAAAGCCAATGAGTACCGACTAGATGGCATCGATATCCACTTCGCTCACTTCGCATCCACCGAACCAGACTACCTCGAAGAAGTCCGAATGGCGACGTTGAAGGCTGGCCTCCACATCTGCTACATCGGCGTCTCCAACAACTTCGGCATGACCGGCGACGAGCAGCGCGCTCAGATCGACAACATGAAGAGGTGGATCGATGTAGCCGACACGATGGGCATACAGATGGTCAGATCATTCGGCGGATGGGTTACGGAAGGCGAGACCGAAGACACTGTATGGCCACGCATCGTGTCCGCAACCAAAGAAGTTGCCGAATACGGCGCATCGAAAGGCGTAGTCGTCGGACTCCACAACCACAACCACGGTTGCGCCCCCGCCACTGGTGAACAGGTCATCCGCATCCTTGACGAAGTCGACAATCCCTACTACTCCCACATCCTAGACACCGGACAATATCGAGGCTCACCCGGCGCGTCGCTAGGTGAACGCGGTGTCGAAGACGTCGAGCACAACTTCTACGGCTCCATCGAAACCTCCGCACCCCGAGCCGTCCACGTCCGAGCCAAGATCTACCGCATCGCCTCCGGATCCGAAGCCTGGCTCGACTACGACCGCATCATGAAAATCATCAAATCCGTAGGCTTCAACGGCTGGATGTCCGTAGTATTCGAAGGACAGGACGAATTGGACGAGCCGACAGCCGTGCCATTGGCGGCAGCATTCCTACGCCGGAAGCTGGATGAATACGGGTTGTGACCAATCCCACCTAATCCAAAGGTGCGATCTTATCCGGAGTTTCACCGCGGTTAATTTGGTTCCACGCGAGATTTAGTTCGGGTTCGCGTACGGTCGCCCACTCGATAACCAATCGTCTGATTCGAGGCGGCAACCAACCTTTGGTCATTCGGAGCGAACCGATGGAGATCGATGCCGTGAATTCACCATAGAAAACGTGGAAGTGAGGCGGAGGGTGTTCATTCAGACGCATCCGAATAACGATGCCCCGGAATCTACAAAGATCAGGCACTTGTTTTCAAGGCAGAAAGCCCTGGTAAAACCTCATCAGGCGATTTGCCAGTAAGTTGCATATACAGCGCATCCGGACAAAGATCGATCTCATCCCCCCAAGCGACTTCGTTATAAGAATTGATCCGCACAGATTCGAATAACCCGCGATCTTGCCATGCCTTGAAAACGCCCATACCCGCGAGATGAGAAAGATCTATCTCACCTTCTTCGCCATCCTGAAATCGGATCCAAATGCGTAGTCCTTCGCGAGCTTCGACAGCGACTGGCTGTGTGGGATCGATGCTCATGGTTTTATCCTAAACCAAAGTACCCGTCTTCCACTGTTATCCAATCACCCTCAATCTAGCGAACATCTCCCCCCTCAAGCCCTTCCGCCAAAACGAACCCCTCATCCAACCATCCCGTCACACCTCCGATCATCTCCTTCACCGGTCTTCCCAACCTCGCCAATCGGACAGCCGCCTTGTTAGCTCCGTTGCAGTGCGGACCAGCACAGTAAACGACGAACAACGTGCTCTCACCCCAAACCGTCAAGTTCCGTTCAACGATCCTGGCATGGGGCAAGTTAATCGCACCCGGTATATGCCCAGCCTCATAAAGTTCGGGGCTCCGCACGTCCAGCAGAACGAAATCCTCCGCGCCGCGAAACAGGGCGTCATGAACATCCCAGCAGTCAGTCTCGAACGTGAGCCGACGCTCGAAGTGAGCCAGCGCATCCTCAGATGAAGCCGCCGGTACGGCAGTAACGTTGTTCGGCATCGTTCAAAATCCTCCCGCCAACTAAGGGATGAAATATATCTGTCTAGTTCAAGATGCAGATTTTAAAATCGGCGAGATCAATCACCGCCATGAGCATCACTCTTCACTACAACTCCACCTGCGGCGACTGCGCTCGAAAGGCTCAGCAGACCGCCAAACTCGACTGGCTAAACCGCGTCCGTATCTCGACCGAAGATTCGCCAATCGGCGAAGTCCCAAGAGGCGTTATCGTCGTTGTTGAAGATGAAACTCAGAAGGTCTACACGGGCGTTTACGCGACGCGGATGATCTGCATGCAGGTACCCGCCTACTTCCTTTACGGATTGATGCTCTTCATCCCACCTATCCGAAACATCGCCGACAAAGGCAGGCAGGGATGCAACGGTGATGCGTGTGAAATCCCAGAATCATATGGGTAGGCTAATAAAACCCTACTCCCCCCGAAACACCGGCCGCCGCTTCGCCTTGAACGCCTTGACGCCCTCACGGAAATCCGCGGAATCGAAGACCCGAAACTGCAAGTTGAAATCCTCTTCGTTCAGCTTCTCCGTGTCGGGTTGCACAGACAGCCTGCGCATCATGATCTTGTGATCACGCGCGGCCAGGGGAGCACCACTCGCAATCTGAGACGCGAGTTTTTCGATTTCAGCGTCGAAATCCTCATCTGCGACTACCGCAGTAACTAAACCGAATCTCACCGCATCGTCAATGTCGATTATGCGACCCGAGAGCAGAAGATACTTAACCGCCGGTAGCCCCGCTACCGCAATCATCCTTCGCAGCTCGTCCCAACCAGCTGTCAACCCCAACCGATTGACCGGCACTCCAAATCTGGAACCCTTCGTCGCAATCCGAATATCCGTAGCCGCCGCCAGCTCCAAACCGCCGCCAACGCAGAATCCTTGGATCGCAGAAATGGTAGGGCAGCGCAACCGCTCAACTCGATCCAAAGCCGACTCGAACGCTTTAGCGTATCGTGCCGCAGACGCTGAGTCATATCGATGCTCATCAAAATCCTTGATGTCCGCACCCGCCGAAAACGCTTCACCACCCGCACCGCGAAAAACTACGCACCTAACCTGCGTGTCATCCTCAAACTCCCCCAAAATCCTTCCCAAGCTCTGCCACATCTCATACGAGATCGCATTTCGCTGATCTGGGCGATTGAACGTGATCCTCGCAATCGAATCCGAGCGGTCTACAAGTATCGATTCGTTCATGATTTCGTCCCGAATTATCTCTGAAAAATCCTAGCTCATCATCAAAATCAGCGTAATCTGCGGTTCAAACGCAATCGAGGGCGCTATCTTGTTCAGATAGCGCCCTCGACCATTTACGTCATCCCTGCATTCCCATCGTCATTCCCGCGCAGGCGGGAATCCAGAGGAGGAGGGTGAACGGCTACGAACTACTGCGCCTTCGAGACGTTCAAGATCTCGAGCAAGAAGCCAGCCCACAAGCTGTACGGCGCGACGTATGGGTTGCTGTTCGTCGCGAAACCACGCCAGTAGGTGTTGTTGAACGTCACAACGTGCCTCTCCTCGGCCAGAGTGATCTCGATCACGTCGTCCAAGAAGATGTCCAACGCTCGGTTGGCGAGGTCCATGTACTGCGGGTCATCCGTCGAAGGCAGAACCGAGTCCATCTCGTCGATGATCGCGTCGAACTCAGGATTGTTGTACTGGCTGTTCGCCCAGATGTAGGAGTTCTGTTCCCCTTGCGTGGGCGAGCTGAACTTGCTGTGGTAGTGCTGCATCGTGCCATGCGGTTCGCGTGAGCTACCGCAGTGCACCAGAATCCACATGTCAGCCAGACCGGTCCGGACCTCGGCCCAGAGCGGCGCGGTGTCAGGATCGTGGAGCACAAAAGTCACGTCAAAGCCAGCGTCTTGCATCTGCTTCTCGACGACTGGGCCCATCGGCTTCAGCCAACCAGGAACGTGGAGGTCCATTGCGAGTTCTTCGCCGTCCTTCTCCCAGTAACCGTTGCCACCCATCGAGTAACCGGCTTCCGCCATGTACTGCTCAACCTCGGCTTGCCCTTGGGCTTCCCAGTTGTACTTGGCGATGATGTCAGCCTGCGCATCTTCGTAAGCCTTCAATCCGCCATACGTCGAGTATGGAACCGAACGTGTGACTGTCGAGTTCTCATACGCCAGCGCCACTAGCTGATCGCGGTCCACCGCGGCCTGCACTGCGCGTCGAGCGTTGACATCAGACATCGGACCGTACTGCGTGTTCACGCCGAGCGTGTACATGCAGGCATCGGCAGCACCGTAAGACGGGCCGTCTGTGTCCCAAGAGATGATGTTCTTGTTGCGGTTGTGCGCCGTGACGAACACACCCGGCTGCATGATCGAACCCGTGTCGAACTCGTTGTTAATCATGCGAGCAACCATGGTGTCAGCAGATCCCGGCGGAATGTACGCAATGCGCAGCGGCTCCGGTAGTTCTTTGAAGCCAACCTTGGCTGCCCACCAGTTGTCGTTACGGTCGAAGATCTGCCCTTGGCTGTCGGCTCGGGTCGCGACGAACGGACCAGTTCCAACGGGCCAACCCTTGTCGAGATCGAAGTTCGGGAACTCGAGCGGGTCTTGACCTTCCCAGATGTGCTTCGGCAGGATCGGGAGGTGAATCTCTGAGTTCTCCTGGAAATAGAAGTAGAAGAACCGAGCGTTCGGCTTGTTGTAGTTGATGCGGAAGTTGCGGTCGTCGATGATCTCAACATCCTTCACCCATTCTTGGATGTCGCCCGCGAACACCATGTCCGGGTTCGCCATCAGAAGCTCGATAGTGAACTTCACGTCTTCCGTAGTGAATGGCATGCCATCCGACCACTCGATACCGTCGCGCAACGTAACGCTCACACCCATGAAGTCATCATCGACCTCACTGCTCTCTGCGAGCCAAGGGATCACTTCGCCTTCGTTGTGGTTGTACAGGTACAGGAACTCGTAGATCGTCTTGTTGAGGATCCCACGAACTCGACCTAGACCACCGAGGGAGTAGGGGTTCATGTTGTCAGGGTCGCGCCATTCAGTCGCGCCTGGCCCGAAACCGGTTATCACGAACGTGTCTTCACGCTCGATTGGGCCACGTGGAGCGGCGGTAGCGGTAACTTCGACCTGGACCTCTTTCTCGACGACCTTCTCAACCTCGACCGTCTGGACGACCGTATCACCTTGTACGACAACCTCTTTGACGGTTTCGACGGTGACTTGAACCTCGACCGGAACTTCCTTCTCGACAACGACCGTCTGGACGACCGTCTCGGTCCCACCGCACGCTACCGCGGTCATCACAGCGGCGACGAGCGAACCCACCACCACTAGCCACAACGCAGAGCGCATATCGCGTATTTTTTGCATTCTCATTCTGCTCCTAGAGCTAGACTAGATTTCAGCTTATGTCGGCGCTCGCTGAAGCGTGAACCGATAACCACGAATCACCCCGAGCCAAGCGCGAACACATCTTGCGGAAAATCCGCACGAATGCGCATAATCTATATCAATTTCAAAGGCGAGTCAATTTGACCACAACGGGCATCCAACGCTTCTGAACCCCTCACAATCTCGCCCTAATCTTGCCCTGTGGAAACTCATCATGCGTTCATGTAACATTTTCAACGTCTTGACGTATATCCGGCTTGCAAGAACCCGGGTCTTCGCGTCATATAACGGACAGATGAGCGGAACAAACCAGCATGACAGTTGATTACGTCCTAAAACGGGCGGGAATGTTCGTGCTGATCATCTTCGTCGCAGGTACGCTCAACTTCGCCATTCCTAGGTTGCGTCCGACCAACCCCGTCGAAGAGCGGATGAACCAGCTGCTTCAGCAAGCTGGCGGAGTCCACATCTCAAACGTCGAAGAGATGATCGCTCGTTACGAAGAACGGTTTGGACTCAACAACCCCCTCTGGCTCCAATACGCCAACTACTGGATCGCTTTGTCGAGGCTCGACTTCGGTAAATCGATCGCCTATTTCCCCGCCGATGTCACAAAGGAAGTCCGTCGCTCCATGCCATGGACACTCGGATTGGTGGGCGTCACGACCGTCATGGCTGCGGTCATAGGATCATTCTTCGGCGCATGGCTCGGATGGACACGTACGCCGATAGCGATCTCATTCGTCGTGCCGATACTGCTCATCGTCACCGCCGTACCGTTCTACCTTTTAGGTCTACTGATGATGTGGGTCTTTACGGTCTTCTGGCCACTCCTCCCAGGTGGCGGCGCATACGATTTCGCGATCCCGCCGTCATTCACTATCGCGTCTATCCTCGATATCCTCGAGCACGCAATCCTCCCAGCGACCGCAATCATTCTTTCGAGCATCGGATTTTGGGGATTGGGAATGCGCGGAATGATGGTCACCACCATGGGTGACGACTTCATAAAACTCGCCGAGTTCAAAGGCTTGAAGGAGCGCCGAATCTTCCTCAGATACGCCGTGCGAAACGCTTTGCTGCCACAAGTTACCGGCCTCGCCATCAACCTTGGATTCGTGGTGTCAGGCTCGGTCCTCGTTGAAGTATTGTTCGCCTACCCCGGCATCGGCAACTTGCTCTACACCGCGATCACAAGCAACGACTACTTCCTCATCCAAGGCGTGTTGATGTACGTCATATTCGCCGTCGGATTCATGCTGTTCGCTGTAGACCTGATATACCCCCTGATCGATCCAAGAATCAGATATCGAACTGCGTGATGGAAAGCCCCGAAGTCACAATTCTGGACGCGCAGCCGCCAGCTAGCTACGACGTCACGGTCTTCGAGGAGGAATCGCTCAGCTCTCGAATCATCGGCGCTGTTGCCCGAAACAAGCTGCTCTTCGGAGGAGCGCTGTTGATTCTCGCCATCGTGTTGTTCGCGGTTGTGGGTACCCTCGTCATCGATCCCGAAAGGGCAGAAGTCGGTTACACCGAACTGCCACGCTTGCGCCCATCTGCTGAATACTGGCTTGGCTCCGATCAATTCGCCCGCGACATCTTCGCCTACGTCGCATTCGGAACATTCGGGACCCTATGGATGGGTCTCATCGCCGGCATCATCGGCATCGGCATCGGCACCATCTTAGGCTTTCTCGCCGGATACTTCGGCGGTTGGCTCGACACCATCGTCGTCATCCTCAGCGACGCCCTTATAACAATCCCTGGGTTGATGCTCCTGATAACGATCAGCGCCTATATGGACCAACTATCCGTTGAGCAGTTAGGACTCCTGATAGGAGTCATCTCGTGGATGGGAACTACCCGCGTCGTGCGTGCCCAAGTTCTCACCCTCAAAAACCGCGCCTACGTCGAAGTCTCCAAATTTAACGGGCAGAGCGATCTTGAGATCGTGGTCGCTGAACTGATACCTAACCTCGCACCCTTCATCGCCGCCGCTTTCGTCGGTGCGGTCGCCGGCGCAATACTGCTATCAATCGGACTCTCAGCCCTCGGCCTCGGCCCGCAAAACGAACCCTCACTCGGACTCATGGCATTCTGGTTCATCCGATTCGGCGCCGTCCCGCAAGGTCTATGGTGGTGGTTCGGACCGCCCATCGTCGTCATCGCAATCTTCGTCGTCGGACTCTTCATGGTCACAGCAGGACTTGACCAGATCGCCAACCCACGGCTGCGAACGTCGGTATGACAACCGAGACAACAGTCCAGACCCCATTGGTCGTCAAAGACCTCAAGGTCTACTACCACACCCGCCGCGGACCAGTCAAAGCCGTCGATGGCGTCTCATTTGAACTCAACCGGGGAGAACGGCTGGGACTAGTGGGAGAATCGGGTTCCGGCAAGTCAACCATCGCTCTCGCGTTGATGATGGCACACAAAGAACCAGCTCGCATCGAAGGCGGAAGCATCATCCTCAACGGATCCAACCTCCTCGACGACAACGATGAGCAGGTCCGCTTGCGCCGACTCTCCGAGATTGCCATGGTTCCCCAAGGCGCCCTAAACTCACTCAACCCGGTGATGCGCATCCGCGACCAAGTCATCGACGGCCTGAAAGATCACAACGTCAGCATGAGCGTCGGTGAGTTCAACGGGCGCGTAGCCGAACTACTGACCAGCGTAGGACTACACTCCGACGTCGCGTCTCGCTACCCCCACGAACTAAGCGGCGGCATGAAACAGCGCGTCTCTATCGCCATTGCAATCTCAATGAACCCGTCAGTCATCGTCGCCGATGAACCGACTAGCGCTCTCGATGTAGTAGTCCAGAAGCAGGTCGTCCAGACCCTCCGCGACGTCCAAGAACGCATCGGAGCCGCCGCCATCATGATCGGCCACGACATGGGCCTCATGGCGCAGTTCGCATCCCGCATCGGCATCATGTACGGCGGCAAAATCATCGAAATAGGCCCCGTCGCCAACATCTTCCAAAATCCGCGTCACCCATACACCCGACTCCTAATTTCCAGCCTTCCCGACACTCGCAGCAAACGTCGACTCGAAGGCATCCCAGGCCTACCTCCTTCCCTCCTACGCCCACCGCCCGGCTGCGTCTTCCACACCCGGTGCCCCGACGCGATGGACATCTGCATGCAAGACATCCCGATAACCCGCGAACTAGACCCCAACAGGTTCGCAGCCTGTCACCTCTACGATGATTCCGACGGTAAAGAGGTGGTGTTGTGACAACTGAAACTGTCCAAAACGCCGCCTCCACCAACGGCTCCGAACCTCTCCTCCGAGCCGACAACGTCAGCAAGACTTTCGTCGCTGGAACCTTCCGCAAGCACTATACGCACGCCTTAGACACAGTTACCTTCAGCGTCCCAGAGTCGCCCCCAACCATCACCGCAATCGCTGGCGAAAGCGGTAGCGGCAAGACGACCCTCGCCCGCACCGTCCTCGGACTGGTCGAACCCACATCCGGCGAAGTCATCTACCGTGGCAACAACGTCGCCGAAATGTCCCGCGCCCAACACGCCGAGTTCCGACGTGAAGTCCAAGTCATCTTCCAAGACCCCTTCGAGTCCTACAACCCCTTCTACAAAGTCGACCACGTCCTAAGAACGCCGATCCGACGCTACAACCTCGCGTCATCCAAATCCGAGGCCGATGGGATCGTCGAAGAGGCTCTGCGAACCGTCGGACTCCGCCCCGAAGAAACCCTCGGACGACACCCCCACCAGCTAAGCGGCGGTCAACGCCAGCGCGTCATGGTTGCCCGCGCTGTCATGCTCAAACCCAAGATCATCGTCGCCGACGAACCCGTCTCAATGGTCGACGCATCCCTCCGAGCCACCATCCTCGAAACCCTCCGCGCGATGAACCGAGACCTCGGCATCTCGATCCTCTACATCACCCACGACCTCACAACCGCGTTCCAGATCGCCGAAAACATCATCGTCCTATACAAAGGCCGAGTCGCCGAAGCAGGAAGCGTCGACTCCGTCATCAACGACCCGACACACCCCTACACCCAGCTTCTGGTCTCCTCCATACCGCAACCCGACCCGGAAACCCAGTGGGGCAGGGAACAGGAATCCCGCGACGAAGACGAAATCCCTCTCACCGGCTGCAACTTCTACGACCGCTGCCCCCTCCGCATGGACGAATGCACCAACGCCGACCCGCCCCTATACCGCACCGCCCCAAACCGCATCACCCGCTGCTACCGCTACGCCGACTCCCCAGTCCACCTAGCCCCCGACCTTCGCTCCGTGTTCGCCGATTGATTAACAAGCCCCTTTCGCAAGGCGAAAGGGGCGCGAACGAGCAAAGCAAGTTCGCGGGGTATGTTCGGGAGACAGGGCGGAAGGACAGGAGGGAGCAGGGTGGGGATATCCCCTCTCCCTTGATGGGAGAGGGCTAGGGTGAGGGTGAACGGGGTGGCCAAGGGGCACGGTTTCCCTCGCTAGCGGGGGAAATGTCCGAAGGACAAAGGGGGCGCGAGAGTGTATGCCAAGGTGCATAATTCCTAAGTAACCAACCTCAATTCAACCGCGAGCCCCGCATGTCAAACCGGCCAACCAAACCCAACCTCCTCTTCATCTTCTCCGACCAGCAGCGCGCCGACACCATGGCCGCCTACGGAAACCACTGGATCGAGACGCCCGGCATGGACCGCCTCGCCGACACCGGCTCCGTCATCGAGAACTGCTACGTCTCATCCCCCATCTGCACGCCGTCACGTTCAACCATCATGACCGGCACCTGGCCACACACCAACGGCGCGTATAAGAACAACGTCCCGCTGCCCGACGAGATCGACACCATCGTCGATCACATCCCCGACGACTACCACAAGGCCTATTTCGGCAAGTGGCACCTCGGCGACGAGATCGGCAAGCGCCGTGGCTTCGACGAGTGGCATCCTATCGAAGATGGCTACCGCGTCTGGAGCGACAATCCAGACATCGAGAACGAGTTCAGCCCGTACCACCACTACCTCATCTCGCAGGGCTACGAACCCAACGCCGAAGTCGGCGGACTACGCGTCTTCAGCCGTCCATTTGCGCACGACCTCCCCGAAGAGCACACCAAGGCCTCATACCTAGGTCGCGAAGTCAGCAACTTCCTCGAACGAAACCAAGACAACCCGTTCGCCCTATACGTCAACTTCCTCGAACCACATTTCCCATACACCGGCCCCTTAAACGACTACTACGACCCCGAATCCATCCCGCAATCCCCCGTCTTCATGGAAGACCCGCCAGAGACCGCTTCCTTGATGCACCAGCTAATGGCGCAGCTCTACAAAACTGGCGAAGACAGGGCCGCTCCCACCGCCGCTAGAGAACTCCGCGGCGAAGCCATCTCCAAACCCGGCGAAGAGGAATCCGACCTCCGACAGATCCAAGCCCGATACGCCGGACTCGTGACCCTCCTCGACCGCGCCATCGAGAAAATCCTCAACAAACTCGACGAACTCGGCCTCGCTGAAAACACCATCGTCGTATTCACCAGCGAGCACGGCGATCAACTCGGCGATCACTACATCCTCCACAAGATGGTCATGTACGAGGACACCGTCCGCGTCCCCATGCTCATCCGCGTCCCCTGGCTCGAAGGACGACGCATACCCGGACGGTACTCCCACATCGACACCGTCCCCACTCTCCTCGACCTCATGGGCTTCGAAATCCCAGACATGCTCCAAGGCGAATCCAAAGCCGATGTCATCGCCGGAAACTCCACCCTCGACGACAATGACGTAATCATCGCCTGGCACGGACGCGGCCTCGACGGACTCACACTCCCCATGTCGCCCCTCGAACTCCAGCGCGACATCCCCCACCGAGTCATCATCACCTCTGACGGCTGGAAGCTCAACCTCGCAGTCGGCGACTTCTGCGAACTCTACAACCTAAACGACGACCCATACGAGACCACCAACCTCTTCTACGACGAGCAACACGGCGAAATCGCCCTAGACCTAGCCCGCCGCATCCGAACCTGGCAAGACCGCAACAACGACCGCCTAGCCCTCCCCGACATCTACCCCGGCATCGGCTACGTCGCCGGAATGCGCTAAACATGTCATTCCCGCGTAGGCGGGAATCCAAAGCATCCAAGAGATGGGTAATCCCCTCTCCCTTGATGGGAGAGGGTTAGGGTGAGGGTGAACAGGGCGGCAAGGAAGAGCAACGAACATCACCCAGTTGCTCGGGCCGGGATCATCACTTCAAACCCGTTCAAGCCAGCAATCTCATAGACTATGAGCGATGTTTCCGGTTTTCAAATGGTCGCCAGCGGTGGTCGTCCTGGCCATACTCCCGGTCGCAGTGATAGCTGCCTGCACTGACGATGCTCAAACCGACGCAACTACTGTCGAGACGACATTCACAGCCACTCCGACGGTTCTACTCAGGCCTCCGAGACCCACCTACACTCCCACACTCACCCCCTCTCCAACCTTCGCACCAACCGACACTCCTGAGCCCGAGCCGACGTTGACGCCTACGCCTTCACCTACCTCGACACCGACGAATACCGCGACTCTTTCACCAACTGCAACACCTACCGATACACCAACTCCTTCGCCAACTTCAACACCAACACCAACCGCCACCTTGGTTCCCACCGATACACCGACTCCTTTACCAACTCCGACACCCGCGCCGACGCCCACCTTGGTTCCCACTGCGACGCCTACTGAAACACCGACTCCTTCGCCAACTCCGACACCAACACCCACAGAAACTCCCGCCGCAACTCCGACCGTTACCTCAACATCTGAACCGACAGCCACGTTCAGCCCAACACCATCGCCAACTCCAACCGCTACCCCCACGCCATCAGGCGATGTCAATCGTCCCACCCATATCACCGCAACGCCCGGCGGCGATGGTGAGATCCACGTCTCGTGGATCCCGCCCACAGGAGATGTCGATTTGGACATCTCGGTGATCAACCAAACTGTGCGATGGAGAATCGCCGGGAGGACTGATGAACTCGCTGTCAAAACCCTCCCTGCAGACGCAGATTCATACACCGTATCCCGTTTGCAACCGGGAACCGACTACGATCTGACGGTCGCCGCCGTGACATCGGCCGGACGCTACAACGCTATCGATCCCGACACCGGCAATCAATGGTGGCGAACAATCACATCCGGAGGCGAGCCTCCAACCCCAACACCGATCAGCACACCAACCGCCACCATCACCCCCACCTCTACCGGCACCCCCACCAGGACACCCACCGTCACACCAACCAAGACCCCTACCCAAACCCCCACAATAACCCCGACAAGGCCACCAGCCACACCAGTGCCTGCGCACGCCCACGAAGAACGCGCCACTAAACTCTCCGCCGACCCCGGCAGCGAAGCGGGCCAAATCGTCATCTCCTGGACCCCAGCAAAAGGATCGAGCACCTCAACAATAACTGGACAGATCGTCGAGTGGCAACGATCAGATGGCGGTCAAGTCCGTACAATGAATCTGCCCACGAGCGCTACTAGCTACACCATTTCAGGCCTAGAACCTGGGACCCGATACCGGGCGACGATCTACACACTCGTAAACGGCATCTCTCACGACACATTGGATGTTCAAGGCAGTAAATGGTTCGAGTTCGCAGAATCAAAAACCGCCGAATAGCCCACCAGTTCGCTAGAAATCCCTGCCCCTTTCGTGAAACGAAAGGGGCGCGCACGAGCGGAGCGAGTGAGCGGGGTATGCCCGGGGACGTGGTAGGGCTAACAACATCACAGCCCCCCATCACAGCCCATCACTCCAATCAGCGCAATCAGCGGTTCAAACTCCTCCGCGCCTCCAACCGTCGCCTAACCTCAGGTGCCATCGGTCGCGTCGCAAACAACACCGTAACGCTAGCCGCTACGCAAAACCCCGCTAAAACGTAAAGCGACCAGTCGTACGTCTTCCAGACATCGTGCGACCATCCCACGATCACTGGCGTCAGCATCATCCCGATCGACATCGGAAAGCTCGACAGCGCGAATATCGTCGCGAAGTGTTGCCTGCCGAAATACTCTCCACGCATCGCCAGCAAGATCGGAGTCCGAGCACCGAATCCCACGCCCCAAACGAGCGCAAACACCGATGCCATAACAAACGATTCCGCAAGCGCCAGCACTACCAACGACGCGCCCTGTATCAACGCTAGAAACGGCACCAACAGCCGTTTGTCCCACATATCCCCGACGATTCCTCCGGCTAGCTGCGCCACGAACGCCGTCGCAACCATTATCGGCACCACCGCTGACGCCGTAGCAACATCCAAACCGACCCCGTTATCATCGCTCAGATGCAGGAACAGATGCGCCGAGATACCGCCCGTCGATAGGTTCACCAGCATATGCGTCATCGAAATCGACCAGAACGCTCGCGTCCGCAACGCCTCCTTGACTGTGAAGTCATGCGACGATTCCCGCACCCGCCGACGTCTGCTTTCGCCTCGCGGCACAATTTGAGTGGCTAGCTGCTCCGGTGTAGGACGTTTCCCGACGACCCAAGCGATCAACGGCCCGACCAAGATCGCCACTATCCCCATCACCAAAACGGTAGGCCGCCATCCGAATTCACCGATACCCCAAACCACCAGCGGCACCATCAACCCGCCGACACTCACTCCACCCTCCACAATCGACATCCCCAACGCTCTACGCCTGATCATCCAAGCATTGGCAGCCGTCAGCGAAGGCACGAAACCACCAGAACTGAAACCCAGCGAAAGCAAAAGAAACGCCAGATAACACTGCACCGGTCCATTGATCTGTGAAAAGAAAATCAAACCCGCGCCACCAAGCGTGAACCCGATCAGCACCATCTTCCCGGACCCAAACGTGTCCACCAACCAACCCTCCAACGGCCCTAGCAGCGTCGTCCCCAGCCGACCGAAAGTCGCCACCCCCGAAATCAGCGTCCGCGACCAACCGAACTCGTCCTCAATCGCCTTGAACAAAACACTCGTCGCCTGAAACGTCGGCCCGGCGCTGAAAACCATATTGAACGCACCCGCAACCGAAACCCACCAACCAAAATAGACCCGCCGCGGCGAGAGAGACTTAACACTTTCGAATCGAAAGACCTTCATCGACAAACCGAGACTACTAAAGCCCCGTCCAAATCCCTCTCCCTCGATGGAAGAGGGCTAGGGCGAGGGTGAAACACAGCTTGCCGCTTTCGTGCAACGAAAGGGGCGCACACGAGCGTAGCGAGTGAGCGGGGTATGCCCGGGGAGGAGAAGGGTTAATCACAGCAATCCCCCAGAGCCCATCATTCCAATCCGCGTAATCAGCGGTTCAAACGCCGCGCCGCCCGCGCCTGCATTCGCCTACGCACCCCCGGCGGTATCGGCCGCGCCGCAAACAATATCGTTACGCTCGCCAGCACACAAGTCCCCGCAAGCACATACAGACTCCACTCATATGTGTTTTGAATGTCGTGAACCCAACCCATGACAAATGGTGCCAACGTGATCCCTATCGACATCGGAAAACTCGACAGCCCGAGAATCGTTCCAAAGTGCCGCCGACCGAAATACTCGCCCCGCATCGCATGTAGCAGGGGAGTACGTGCTCCGAATCCGATACCCCATACAACCGCAAATACCGCCGCCAAGACAAACGAATCAGCGACCGCCAAAATAACGAGCGATGCCCCTTGGATCAATAACAGAAACGGCACCAATACCCGCTTGCTGATCCGGTCTCCCATGATCCCGCCCCCCAATTGGAACACAAACGAAGTCACCACCAGAATCGGCAACACGCCCGATGCCGTCGCGTCGTCTAGATTGACCCCGTTGCTATCGGTCAATTGAAGGAACAGATGCCCGGATATCGCGCCCGTCGAGAGGTTCACCAGCATGTGCGTCATCGAGATCGACCAGAACGCTGGCGTGCGCAACGCCTCTTTCGGTGTGAAGTCGTAGAGCCGCGCCTGACGTGACCGTCGTCCCGGCTCTGAAGTCGAGCGCGTCTGCTCCTCGATCTGTTCCGGAGTCGGCCGCTTACCTAGAAGCCTCGCAACTAAAGGTCCCAAGACCAACGCGATGACGCCGATCACGAACACCGTCGGACGCCAGCCATACGTGTTGATGCTCCAAACCATCGGCGGCACCAGCAACCCCGCAAGGCTGCTACCCCCGATCACGATCGACATCCCCGTCGCACGATTTCTCACCATCCAGGCATTCACCGCCGTGATCGAAGGCACGAACCCACCAACGCTGAAACCCAGCGACAACAGGAAAAACGCGAAGTAGTACTGCAACGCCCCTTGGATGAAGGAAAACAAGATCAGACCTGTTCCACCCATCGTGAACCCCACCAGCACCATCTTCCCCGATCCGAACCGGTCCGTCAGAAACCCTTCGACCGGCCCCAGCATCGCACCCCCGAATCGCCCGAAAGAAGCCACGCCCGAAATCAACGCCCGAGACCATCCGAACTCATCCTCAATCGCCTTGAAAAGCACGCTCGACGCCTGATACGTCGGCCCCGAACTCAGCACCATGTTGAATGCCCCGGCCAGCGAAACCCACCACCCACGATACACACGCCGAGTCGTCCGCGCGCGAACCGCCGAAATGCGCTCTTGAATCATCGACAAAGCGTGGTCACCCGTGATCGCCAGAGAAGGAGATCACGCCGATGGTGTATGCATAAGCCAATTATCCGCAATATAGACCGCGAAAACGCGGGATGCAGCGACGTTTTGCGCACGAACGAACTGGAATTAAACTGGGGTATTGGAATTCAAACCCTGTTTCTGATGCACGTTCGAAACTTGCAGAGGTAATTTATGGACAACGCAATCGAAGTCCGCCAGATTTCCAAGTCTTACGGCAAAGTCGTCGCCCTCGAAAACGTCGATCTCAACGTCCGTCGTGGTTCCGTTATGGGCTTGCTCGGACCCAATGGCGCGGGCAAAACCACACTAGTCCGCATCCTCACAACCCTTCTCCGTCCGTCGTCAGGCAATGCCACCGTCCTCGGCTATGACGTCGTCCGCCACGCCCGACACCTCCGCTCGTACATCGGACTGGCAGGGCAGAGCGCAGCCGTCGACGACCTGCTGACCGGCCGCGAGAACATCCGCATGGCCGGACGCCTCTACCACATGCCCAAACGCCAGGTCGAAAAACGAGCCCAAGAACTCCTCGAACAGTTCGACCTCGTCGATGCCGCCGACCGCTCAGTCAAGGGCTACTCCGGCGGTATGCGACGCCGACTCGACCTCGCAGCAAGCCTCGTCGCAAATCCACCCATGATCTTCCTCGACGAACCAACAACCGGACTCGACCCGCGCAGCCGACTCGAACTCTGGGACGTCATCCGAACCCTCGTCGGCGAAGGCACAACCGTCCTACTCACAACCCAATACCTAGAAGAAGCCGACCAACTAGCTGACGAAATCACGGTGATCGACATCGGAAAAGTCATCGCCCAAGGCACCGCCGACGAACTCAAGCACCAAGCCGGTTCCGAATTCATCGTTATCACCGTCCGCGACACCGAAGACACCAAACGCGCCGCTTCCGTCCTAACCAAATTTGCCGAAAACGACGAGTGCGACATCGATGAAGAGAGCCACACCGCCTCAATCATGGTCAACGACGGCGCATCCATCATGGTCCAAGTCGTCCGCGCCCTCGACACCGAGAACGTCCCCGTCAGCAACATGGCGTTGAGACAACCAACCCTCGACGACGTATTCCTAGCCCTAACCGGCCGCACCGCCGAAGAAGCCGCCACCGAATCCGAGCAGGAAACCAATTGAAACCGCAAAGCATCGCAATTCCTCCCCTTCGCGAAGCGAGGGGGACGCGAGCAAGCGGAGCGACGCTCGCAGGGGGTGCCCAGGGCCGGGTGGACGGGTTTCCCCCGTTCACGGGGGAAATGTCCGAAGGACAAAGGGGGCATCCATCCCCTCTCCCTCGATGGGAGAGGGCTAGGGTGAGGGTGAACCAATGACCTCCCAAACCCTCCAACCCCAAGCGTCCCCCCTCCGCGAAGCCATCGGCTCAGTCCTCTACGAGTTCCGGTGGCTCGCGGCAGATACCGCGATGATGACGTGGCGGAACCTGATGCACTACCGCCGCAACCCGGAGACGTTGGCATCGACGATCGCGGGACCAGTTATGTTCCTGCTGCTCTTCAACTACGTTTTCGGCGGCGCCATCGGCGCGGGCAGAGACTTCAACTACATCGACTACCTCGTGCCCGGCATCCTGATCCAAAACAACCTCTTCACAGTCATGAACACCGGCATCGGCATCGCCCAAGACCTGCAAAAAGGCTTCGTCGACAGATACCGATCACTCCCTATGGCTCGATCGGCGGTGTTGGGCGGACGTGTCTGCGCTACAACCTTGGTCAGCTTCGCCAGCGTCTACTGGACACTCGCCATCGCCCTGATCTTCGGCATGAGATTCCACGGCGGACTCGTGCCAGCGCTGATCCTTCCGCTCGTCGTCGCCGCATTCTGCTTCGCCTTCGCATGGGTATCCGCACTCGTCGGCGTCTCGGTACGCAACGCAGAAACCGCTAGCTCATCGACATTCTTCGTAGCCATTCCGCTAACCTTCCTCAGTTCCACATTCGTCCCCATCGAAACCATGCCCGGCTGGCTACAAGCCTTCGCCGAGGTAAACCCCATAACCCACGTCGTCAACCTATGCCGCAACCTCGCCCAAGGCGGCCCCCTCGCATCCTACGCATGGATCACCGCCTTATGGATCGCCCTCCTAATCATCGGCGTTGGAACACTAGCCACCTGGCGTTACAGGCGAATCGCATGACCACCAGTGTGGAATCCATAATCCCCGTCATTCTGGCGAAAGCCGGAATCCAAAGAGGGGCAATGGGGCCATCATCCCCTCTCCCTCGATGGGAGAGGGCTAGGGTGAGGGTGAGACCATGAATCAGTCCGCACAAATCCAAGACCGCTCCGCCTTAGGCGAACTCGCTTCCGCCATCGCCGTCGAATCGCGCTGGATCATCTCCGATACCGCCGTCATGACATGGCGCAACCTCATCCGATACCGACGTTCCCCCGAACTCCTCCTCTTCTCGACTCTGTCACCGGTCATGTTCATCTTCCTCTTCAACTACGTCTTCGGCGGCGCAATCCCAACCGGAAACCTCAACTACATCGACTTCCTAATGCCCGGCATCCTCGTCCAGACCACCCTCTTCAGCGCCACACAAACCGGAGTCGGACTCGCCGAAGACCTCCAGAAAGGCATGGTCGACCGCTACCGATCACTCCCCATGGCCCGATCCGCCGTCCTCGGAGGACGCGTAGCCGCCGAAACGCTCGTCAGCCTATTCGTAGCCTGCCTCATGCTCGCCGTCGGATACATCATCGGCATGCGCTTCCACGGCGGCTTCTGGCCCGGCTTCGCAGTGCCATTCATGGTCGCCGGATTCGCCTTCGGCTTCTCCTGGGTGGCCGCATTCATCGGAGCATCCGTCCGCAACGCCGAAGGTGCAGGATCGCTCATGTTCTTCGTCGTCTTCCCCTTCACCTTCCTCTCCTCCGCCTTCGTCCCCATCGAAACCATGCCCGGCTGGCTCCAACCCTTCACCAGCGTCAACCCCGTAACCTACGCCGTAGACCTAGGCCGCGCCCTCTCCCAAGGCGGCCCCATTTTCGTGAACGCTTGGCCGACTGCGCTGTGGACGCTCGTCTTTACCTTCGTGGTAGGGCCAGTAGCAGTTTGGCGATATCGGAGGGTTTGATAGCGACGAAAATGGAGGATTTCCGTACAAGTCGACCAAAATTACTCGTACGACAATTCTCGTAGCTTCAAGACATATTGCAAGAATGAACCAGTTCGGAAGACGATTGCTCGAAGCTGGACACCGGTGAAGCCTGTTTCATCTTGGTGAAGCCTGTTGTACAGCCTGTACAACTTCAACATGACGTCCACATCAGCTTTCACAAAATCAGCCAATGGCTCATCATCTAGATCCTTAACGACGTAGAGGAACTTCGCCCGCAATGTCGGTCCGTTTTTGTTCGATAGGCAGTTATCGCCATGTTCGCCGATCCACTGTTCGACTTCTCCCACGGGGGCAAACGCTTTGACGACACTGTCCAATAGCTGACGCAACGACGCGAGCACGTGTCTGGACCGATCAGGGTTGGTAGCGTCTAGGGCAACGCAAGCACCTTCGTACATCCTGCCCCAACTTGGATCAAAACTCGCAAGAGTTTCGATCATTGCGGACTGCTCGTAATCCTCTGTGACCTTTTGGGTTTCCAACTCCAAATCGCATGAACGCGACCGATGGTCGGATGTTCCAAGAGACCTTAACACTTGATCAGTTGAATACAACTCATGGGTAGACCAAGGTAAAACGAATGACGGCCGACGAACCAATTCGTCCAACCCTGTTATAGCGTTCACCAAATTGGTTAATGCATGCTCGAAACCGAACAGCGAACGCTGAATTTCAAAGTCAAAAATGTCGGTGGCATCGAAGATTGCATACAAACCCTCGTTTGGGTTACGGATTAACAGTGTGTCAGCCAAAACACTAGTGAAATCCGGGATCGTTGCTTGAAGCAATTCGTGCCAGTTTCCCGAAGGGATAGCGAGTCGGTCGAATTCTCGTTGCCAAGATTGGTGCATCAGGCCAATGGCATTTAGAGCGTCATCATTGGCGGCAAACAGTCGATTGATATGTCCCAATGCCGTGTTGAGTTCAGAATTCCACCCAATCGGAAACACCAGTTCCGGAAATTGAGGCACTGAATCGATTGTCGTGATCCCCGAGGGTGCGTTGATCTGCGAAGCCAGCGACGCGGCAGAGTTTATCCCCGATCGGTCGGCGTTTGGATCGCTTTCTTGGTCGTCGAGATCAACGTCTGTCAACTCAAGTTCTCCTTTGCGTCATCTTCTAACATCGTGCGAGTTCCGAGTAAGATGGAACCCGCCACTAAAGGCGGCTCAAGGGTTCGGATTTCGCCGACGAACGCTTATCGTTATGGTACGCGCTGATGTAGTGTCTACGGAGGTCGCCTTTCTCAAGGAAAATTCGTATCGCTACCTCGGCGAGAAGCGTGTGTAAAATCCAACACCACACCAAAAGCCCGAACACCCCATGAAAATCACCGACGTAACAACAACCCTCATCTTCAACCCCGACGCCGCCGCCATCCAAGACGCCACCATCCCGCCGCTGAAACCCGGCACCCGCGGCCGAACCACCGTCTTCATCCACATCCACACAGACGAAGGCACCCAAGGCTTCAGCTACCTAAACTCCCCCGCCGCCATCCGCTCCCTCATCAACGACAACCTCAAAGACATCCTCATCGGCAAGACACCTTTTGAGACCGAACGCATCTGGACCGAGATGTTCTGGCGAGTCCGAGGCTACGGACGCAAAGGCTTCGCGTTCCAAGCCATCTCCGGCCTCGACATCGCACTCTGGGACCTCAAAGGCAAAGCCCTCGGCGTCCCCCTGTACAAACTCCTCGGACAAGCCCATGACACCGTCCCCTGCTACGGCAGCGGCGGATGGACCAATTACACCGTCGACGAGCTAGTCGCAGAGCAGACCGGATACGTCGACATGGGCTTCCCACGCATCAAGATGAAGGTCGGCATGAACTACGGCACCGACGAGCGCGCCGACATCGAACGTCTGGAAGCCGTCCGCAAAGCCGTCGGTGACGATGTCGAGATCTTGGTCGACGCCAACAACGGCTACTACGCCAAGCAGGCTATCCGCATGTCACGCAAGTTCGAGGACTACGACGTGGGATGGTTCGAGGAACCGGTCCTAGCCGACGACATCCAAGGTCTCGCCGAAATCTCCAAAGCCACCAACATCCCCGTAGCCACAGGCGAGCACGAATATACAAAATATGGCTTCAAAGAACTAATCTCCCGAGGCGGTGCAGACATCGTCCAGCCCGACATCGGCAGGGTAGGGGGCGTAACCGAATGGATGAAGGTAACCCACCTCGCCGACTCCTACAACCTACCCATCGCTCCTCATGCCTACTCCTTATTGCATCTCCACTGCACCATGGCGACACCCAACCTGCGAGTAGTAGAAGTCCTCGGCGGCGAAATGAAATCCTGGCCCGTCCTCTTCACCGAAGTCCCCTGGCCCGAAAACGGCCAATGGAAAGCCTTTGAAGACCGCCCCGGCCTCGGCCTAGAACCCAACCCCGACACCATCAAAAACATGTCCGTCGACTCCGACGGCCCCGCACCCGCGCAGAGAGGCTTTTGATCCTAAATCCCTCCGTCATTCCCGCGAAAGCGGGAATCTAGAAGGGCAGGGCGGCTGAAGACTCCCTTCTCCCTCGATGGGAGAGGGCTAGGGTGAGGGTGTCTCCTACCATTACAATCGCTCCTAGCCAAAACCAATGAATCAAAAAGGTCCTTCCTCAATGACCACACCAAGACTCCAAGGCAAAGTCGCCATCGTAACCGGCGGCGCTTCCGGCATCGGCGAAGCATGCTCACGCATCTTCGTACGCGAAGGCGCAAAAGTCATCATCAGCGACATCGACGCGACAAAAGGCAACGCCCTAGAAGCCGAACTAACCCCTGACGCCGTCTTCTTCAACCACGACGTAACCCAGGAAGCCGCATGGGAAGAGGCCGTCGAAATCGCCGAGTCCAAGTGGGGACGTCTCGACATCGTAGTCAACAACGCCGGTATGTCCGGCGCGAAGGGCAGGACGGTCGTCGAGGATGTCGTCCTCGACGACTGGAACGATGTCTTCGCCGTCAACTCGACCGCCATCATGCTCGGCACCCGCGCCGGCATCAAAGCCATGAAAAAAGTCGGCGGAGGTTCCGTCATCAACGTCTCCTCCATCTTCGGCATCGTCGGATCCAGAGCCGGTGCCCCTTACCACGCATCCAAAGGCGCCGCCCGCATCTTCTCCAAAGCCGCCGCCGTCCAATACGGACCCGACAACATCCGCGTCAACGCCGTATGCCCCGGCTTCACCGACACCCCCATGACCACCGACATCCACGGCGTCAAAGAGATCCGCGACTACCGCGAAGGCATGACCCCCATGGGCCGCCTTGGCCTCCCCGAAGACATCGCCTACGGCTGCCTCTACCTAGCCTCCGACGAATCCGCCTGGGTAACCGGCACCGAACTAGTAATAGACGGCGGCGAAACGGCTTGGTAAATTACCTCCGTCATTCCGGCGAAAGCCGGAATCCAGAGGCAAAGTGGCGATATTGTCCCCTCTCCCTTGATGGGAGAGGGTTAGGGTGAGGGTGAACGGGCAGAAGGACCAGTGGGGTTTCCTCCGCTCGCGGGGTATGCCGGTGCAGGGGAGGGCATCACAGCCCATCCCAAAAATCATACCCATCAGCGGTTCAGATAATCGACTTCCCCACAAACTCTTCCCCCAAACCCCCGCGAAACACCCCCACAATCTCCGCGATCTCCCGCGCATCGACCCCGATCAACCGCGCCAGAGTATGCGATACATCGAACAGATTCGCCGAATACGCCACCTCCATATCACGCGGCTCCACGCTACCAACAGCCGGTAACACCGTCGTCAACACCGGATTGACCGTATGCGTCGGCGCATCGTTCTCGATATTCCCGTGATCCGACGTCACCACCATCGAATACCCGTTCGCCCGCGCCACACCGCTCAACTCCGCAAGCGTCGCAACAGTAGCCCGATACGCCTCCGCCGCCGCATCGAAACGCGTAGGCAACAGATGCCCTACCATGTCCGGCGCCGCCAAATTACACGCGATCAGTCGGTATTCGCCAGTTCCCATCGCCTCAGACACCAACTGCGCAATCTCCCGCGTCTTCATCACCGGCCTCACGTAGAAATCCGAGTCCGAATGAACGCCCTCATTCGCCCCATCCGAAGGCACGACCCAGCGATCCTCGCGCTTCGAACCCTGTTCCGCCTCGCGCCGACCACGCACGAAATAACCCATGTGCGACGCCTTCACGCTCTCCGCAACTAACAGATACAGATCATCGTCGTCCGTCAAGCGGTCCCAATGACTGAACAGATTCAACTGATGCGGAGTGATCGGAAACGCAACCTTCACACCATACCGCGCCTCGAACTCCGCGTCATACTCCGCCATCGTGCACATCCGCAGATCCAAATCGTCCCGCAACCATTCGAATCCCCAATCCCGCCCGCGAGACTTAGCTTCCCGATCCAAATACTCACGAGCCCCACACAGCGACGCCGTCTTTGAACGCTGGCGGTCCGACCTGAAGTTCAGATTGATGAACGCATCACCCGGCCCGATCTTCGCCGCTCCGGTTCCATAGTCAAGGGCAATCGCCGGCACATCAGCATCCGTCGACCCACATTCATGCGTCGACGACACGATCGCTCTCACATCATCAAAACTCGTCGCACTCTCACCCTCGCCTTCTGTCATCAGCAAATAGTCACACCGAGCATTCTCCTCCCGATAGTCCCGATCCATCGACAAAGATCGACCAATCACCCACGCCAAAGACTCAATCGCATCGTGCCGCTTCAACAACCGCTCCAACTCTCCCAGATAGCCCCCTTCCACTCCATCAATCTCCATCGATCCACGCGCCGGTGCGTCCCGTCCATCCAATATCGCCTGCATCCGCACCCGATCTGGCGAGACACCCATACGCTCAAAAACCAACTCGCAAAACGCCTCCAGATGATTCCACGCCGAGTGAACCCGACCATCCGATCCTCGAATCCCCGACAGCAAGAAGCTGAAGTTGACATTATTTCCCGTCGCCACTGCACCTTCAATCGCCTCCAGCATCATGCGGTTTTCAAAGAACGATCCATCCGTTATCGACTGCGTGATCTGCAACGGTATCTGCGGTGCCAGCGCTAGATTACCGATCTGCTGATGACCCGTCTCCGAGTTCCCCTGAACCGGTGGATCAACATCCTCATACCCGACCCAAACACCTGAAGCCTGCGTCGGAACCGTCAGATTCAGATTCACGATCTCCGACCAAGTTGGATCCTCAGCGAACCACGGGATATACCGATTCTCCAACGCAATGTTTCGTCGGATCGATCCGATCTCAGCCAACTGTCGCCGTTCACGCAACCCGTCTCTGACCAACCGGACTCGCCTCAGCGTCTCTTCCGCCTTCTCCCAAGTCAGACCAGGATTCAAACCTTCCGCAGTGATCGGTAGCACCGCCAGACGCGTGATGGCCAACATCTCGTAACTGCCAGGCGACGCTTCAAGTGCCAAATCCAAAAGCGATCGGCGAGTACGAGGACTCAACTCATCAATCACCCGACTTGAAAGCCGCATGACCGTATCAGGATCGAATCCCAACCCATCGGTCACCACCAGCAACGCGCGACCCTTCGATCCCCCTTCCGGCAGACCGTTAGATGAATACCCATTCACCAACTAAACGAGACTCCTTCGAGATTCTCAGGTTCCAAACCAACGCTTGCCAACCAACCAGCCGGCAATTCAAGCGCGTACAACGCCGCGTCTCCTGAACCATACGGAATCGACGCCGTTGAACACGCACTACGCCAAGTACTGTCATCCGCACCCTCTGGACGCGGACAAGGCTCCATCCGAACCGCTCTCATTACACTACGCGATTCGTCGAGATAAACGATATCCAACGGCACATAAGTGTTGAACATCCAGAAATTCAAGCTCCGCGCAGATTCAAACACGAACAGCATCCCGCTTCCATCCGGAACCATCTCGCGGCACATCAACCCCTGACGCCGTTCATGCCCTTCATCCGCAACCTCCACAACCACCCACTGCGACACATCCCCATGCTCGATCACCAACTCCATCGTCGGCAACAACTCACGACTTATACCCTCCACACAATCCTCGTTATCCACAAACCGGACACCATCCAACGGATTCGACGTCGGTGAAGGAGTCGGCGTATCAGTTGGTGCAGGCGTTTTGGTCGGCGATGGAGTAGGCGTCGCAGAAGGTGTTGAAGTCGATGTCTGTGGGACACGCCTAGTAGCCGTCGGAGTAGATGACGCCACTGGTGTATCTGTAAGCACTAACGTCGCACTCGGAGTCGTCGTCGGAGCAAGCGTTGAAACCACTACCGCCATCGGCGTCGACGGGGGAACCTCAGTCGCAGTTGGCTGCGATGTAGGTACTGGAGTTGCCGTCGCCGTCGCCAATGCCGTCGGAACTTGAGTTGGAGTTGGGTAGACGACCTCCCGGAACGGCGGATAATTTGGGATCATCGTCGGTGTGGGAGTAGGCTCACTGCTGCTGCAACCAGCGATTACTGCCGTCACGGCCATCCCCGCAACTACCACCGCCGAAAAACGCAACAATCCAGACGTCACTCCAGCATCGAGCCGTCGTACGTGTAGCCAGCCTCTTCAGCAGTCGCTCGCAACTTCGAGGGCAGCTTGAAGCTGATCCCTTCCTCGCCCGAACCGATATTCACTAACTCGTCATGTTCGATCGCTTCGATGACCGCCCGAACCATCTTCTCCGGCGTCGAAGCACCAGAGGTCACACCGATCCGTTTCTTGCCAACTAACCACTGCGGGTCCAACTCATCCGGACCATTAATCAAATGCGCCTCAACCCCCCGTTTGGTCACAACCTCTCGCAATCGGTTGCAGTTCGAACTGTTCTCGGCCCCAATCACCAGCACCAAATCACACTCCTCCGCCAACTCAGTAGCCGACGCCTGCCGATTAGTCGTCGCGTAGCAGATGTCGTTGCGGATCAGCGTGTTGTCAAACTTGGACTGAATCTTATCCACCGCCTCGGCAGTATCAGCCACCGACAACGTCGTCTGAGTCAGCACCACCACTTCCTCGTCATTCTCCCAATCCGGCAAGTCATTGTCCTCACGCTCGTCGTACAGCGCCATCTCCGTCTGTCCCGTCGTGCCGATAACCTCCTGATGCCCACGATGCCCGACCAAAATCACACGCTTACCCTCGCCAGCGTACTTCTTCGCCTCATGATGCACCTTCGTAACTAACGGGCAAGTAGCATCCAACACCGTGAGATTGCGTTCCTTCGCCTTTTCGTAGTCCGACGGCGGCGAACCATGCGCCGAAAACACCACCACCGCACCTTCCGGTACCTCATCCACCTGCTCAACCGTAACCGCGCCAATCGCCTCGACATCTGCCACAACCTGCGGATTATGGACAATCTGATGCTTCACATAGACCGGCGAGCCGTACCGCTTAACCGCCAACTCCACGATCCCAATCGCCAAATCCACACCCGCGCAAAACCCCCGCGGACTCGCCAAAACAACCGATCGGCCCGAAACCCCGGACCGCTCTTCAGAACCAGTAGCCATACTTCAGATGGTACAGGAAATTAAGATTCTGACCACATGCTTATCGACGAACCCCATGACGACGATTCTCGCGAACGCGGGAATCTATGAACGTCTGTGCAGTAGAAAAGGGAGCGAATCTTGATTGATTTGTGTTGGCAATCGCTGCTGACGTTTGCCAAGGATTACAATGCCGTCGCGGCGGCCTTATTAACGATGGCGTTGGTGGGAATATTCTGGTTCTTTAGGTTTCTGCTCGGTCACAAACTCTACGTTATTACGACATGTTTGAACAAGAACCACCTGACTAACCGGTGTTTGCGTTGGACAGATCTTCACGACTGGGAGCGCAGCGAAGAACAACTAGATGTCTCGCCAATCATAAGCAATACTAGTTCTGAGTATTTCCTGCTGTACTGCAACAGGTGTCACCTGCGAAAGGCAATCTCGTATCCTCGCGACGTTGATACTCAAAACCAAACCCCTCGCACGGAAGAATATGTCGAAATTCGCAGGCCTAAAGATGACCCAAGTTGAATAAGGCTGGTATCAGCAATAAGACCAATTTGGCATGATGTTAAAGTAGCAGCCACTTGTTCAAACCCCTCAATCCCCCCTCACTACCAACCAAAACACCAATCCCGAAACCAGAAAAGCCAAACCCGCCGATCCCAGCAAAACTCCGTATCCCAAGTAATCGATACCCCATTCAAATCCCCGCTCGTTCAATCCACCGATAAAGAACCCGCTGGACCTCCCCGCTATCGCACCAATCAACCCTGAGATGCTCGTCAAACCCAAATCCCCGGCCGCCCTCGACCGTCTCACAAGATCGTTCGCAACCGCCCAAGCTACCGATAGATAGACCCCCACCGATATCCCGATACCAATAACCCCAGGTATAACCTCCAACAGCGAGTCGGCGTCCAGTAGCAAGAGCGAAATCACTCCGACAGCGCCCATGATCCCCGAAATCAACAGCAAAACCCCACGTCCGATGCGGTCCGAAAGCTTTCCGGCAGGGTAGACCACCACACCCGCCGAACCCACCAGCGCCAAAAGAATGTAGTTCCCACCACGCGCCGGATTCTCCAACCCGATTACGTCCTGCACGAAAAACACCGCGTTCGTCTGCGTCGCTGACATCGCCGCAATCAAAATCGCCATCCCCAACAGAAACAAGTAGTACCGCACACGATTCCACTCTTCCCCGACCTCAGCCCCGCGCTCCACTCCGTCATTCCCGCGCAGGCGGGAATCCAGAGGGGCAGGGTGGCAGGGTTGCCCCCGCTCGCGGGGGAAATGTCCATCGGACAAAGGGGGCTTCCTCCTCCGATCACGCGGCACCCGCAACGCCAGCAGCGTGTAAAACGTCGTCGCAAGCAACACCGCAACCATCACGATCACCGAATACCACATCCACTGCGGAGCATCCTCAACATCGTAGTTCGACATCAGAAACACCACGATCATCGCCACTAACCCCGATCCAATCAACCGCATCAGATTCAGATATCCCGAAGCCCGACCACGCTCCCGATCATCCACATGATCGATGATCAACGCATTCGCCGGTCCCTGTGCCGTGTTACCCGTCACCTGCATCGCCACGGTCACCAGCAGCAACGCCAAAAAGCTGTTCACAAACCCGAACATCAACGTCGAAACCGCCAGCCCCAACATCCCCAAGATGATGAACGGATAACGCCGCAACGACACCATCCCAACCTGGCGGTCGCTCAGCACACCCACCAGCGGCTGAACAACCGCCGCGATCCCCAACCCGATCAACGAGATGAACGCCGCCAGAGCCGTCTTATCCAGCGTCCACCCAACCATGCTCACCCCATTGCCAGCAGCTATCTCCGTCGCCTTGAACTGCAACAAAATGCTCCCATACCCAGTCCAAACACCCGACATCCCAAACGTGTAAATACTGATATTGAACAGACTCCCAGACCCACGCCGAAACCGCGCCACAGGATTCGCATTGCGACCAAAAGCCGCCACACGTTCAAGCGCAACCCTGGAAGATGTCATCGAGTCAATGCCCAGCCAACATAAGATATCCGCCTAGAATACCCCAACCCACCATCCCTCCAACGCCCCTTTCGTAAAACGAAAGGGGCGCGAGCAAGCGAAGCCCAAAAGGAACGACAACGAAGCGGGGTATGCCCGGGCGGGGACGGGGGAGCGGGCCCTCCCCCTTTTGCGTCAGCAAAAGGGGGACGCGGAGCGAAGCGAACGCAGGGGGTATACAACTACCATTAAATCCCACAAATCCCACAATCCCCGTAATCCCCGGTTCAGACAATGACAACCCAACCACACTTCTACACATGGCGAAGCTGCTCCACATGCCGCAACGCCCAAAGATCTCTCGACGAACTCGGCATCCAAGTCCAAGAACGCGACTTCTTCGCAAACCCCCTCACCCGCGAAGAACTGAGCGATCTAATCAACACTGTCGGCATCGAAAACCTCTTCTCATGGCGCAGCCCCAGCGCCAAACCATACCGCGACCGCCGCGACACAATTACCGATGACGAACTCATCGAAGCCATGCTCCAAGAACCCCGCCTCATACGCCGTCCCATAGTCATATCCCCCGGCTCCGATCCCATCGTCGGTTTCAATGCCGACGCATATGCCGAACTCTGATGCCTCCGCTTTTTGCGTAGCACCATCTACCCCTCCCCCTCTCAGGGGGAGATTAAGAGGGGGTCACCAAAGCTAGACGCAGGGGGTATACAACCCCTCAAAGCCCATCACATAAATCAGCGTAATCAGCGGTTCAGACAACTACCCCCAAACAACCAACAACGAAATCCCACAAATCCCTAAATCCCCGTAATCCCCGGTTCAGACAATCGCATAGTGCTAGAATCGAACTTCGTCACCTGATTAACTTGCAGAACGCGGCGACGATCTCCACATCGATGTACCCCATTAACGGAGGCCCAGTAGTCTTGTCCGGGACGGCCCACGAAGGCTTGTCCCAGAAAATCTGCAACTACCTCGGCATCGATATCGGTAACGCCGACGTCTTCAAGTTCTCTAACGACAACACCTTCGTAAAAATCCTCGAAAACGTACGCGCCCGCGACGTATTCATCGTTCAACCAACCGCCGAACCGGTCAACGATCACATCATGGAGATGCTGATCATGATCGATGCCGCACACCGCGCATCCGCAGGTCGCATCACCGCCGTAGTTCCTTACTACAGCTACGCCCGGACCGACAAAAAAGACCAACCCCGCGTCCCCATCACCGGACGCCTCATCGCCGACCTCCTCGAAACCGCCGGCGCCGACCGCTTCCTAACCGTAGACCTCCACGCCGGTCAGGTACAAGGATTCTTCAAAGTCCCCGTCGACGAACTCACCGCCATGCCAATGCTCTCGAAATTCTTCAAAGAGAAAGAACTGGAAGCACCGGTCGTCGTATCTCCTGATATCGGTAGTGTCAAGCGCGCCCGAGACTTTGCACACTTCATGGAAGCACCCCTTGCCATCGTCGAGAAGCGACGCACCGGAAACAACGACAGCGTCGAGACTCACAACGTCATCGGTGAAGTAGACGGCCGCAACGCCATCCTCATCGACGACGAAATCGCCACCGGCAGTACCATGGCCGCCGCCGCGCAGGGCCTCAGAGAAAACGGTGCTCGCGACGTCTTCGTAGCCGCCGCCCACGGCGTCTTCCCCGGCGAAGCCGCCATAAACCTCGCAGAAATGCCCGAAATCTCCGAAATCGTCATCACCGACACCGTCCCACTCCCAAAACACAAACACCACGAAAAAATCCGCGTCCTATCCATCGCACCCCTAATCGGCGAAGCCATCACCCGCATCCACCACGGCCGCTCCGTAGGCGCCCTCTTCCCCGACTAGCCAAACCGGGCGTGAGCTCGGTAGCTCACGCTCAACATACTCCAAGAGCCGAGCAATGATCGGAAAACTACTAGGAAAATTAGTAGGCGATCCGAATGAGAAGCAGCTCAAACTGCTCCAACCGATCGTCGACGACATCAACGCACACGAAGATGAGATGCGCGGTCTAATGGACGACGACCTCGCCGCGTTAACCTACGAGTTCAAGTCCCGACTCAACAGCGGCGAATCGATCGACGACATTCTCCCTGAAGCCTTTGCCGCCGTCCGTGAAGCATCCTCCCGCGTCCTAGGTATGCGCCACTTCGATGTCCAGATGATCGGCGGAATCACACTCCACGAAGGCAAGATCGCCGAGATGCGCACCGGCGAAGGCAAGACACTCGTCGCAACCCTCGCCGCATACCTCAACGCACTCAGCGGCGACCCCGTCCACGTCGTAACCGTCAACGACTATCTAGCCAAGCGCGACGCCGAGTGGATGGGCCCCGTATACCAATTCATGGGCCTCTCAGTAGGCTGCCTCCAGCAGAACAACCAGTCCTTCGTTTTCGACGAAAACTACCAGGAAGAAGGTCAAACCACAGAACGCGAAGACGCCTCCGCTAAATTCGCAACCGTCGTCGGAACCCACCTGCGACCATCCAGCAAAGTCGACGCCTACGCCTGCGACATCCTCTACGCCACCAACAATGAACTCGGATTCGACTACCTCCGCGACCACATGGTCAGCGAAGCCAAAGACCGCGTCCAAAACGGTCTCTTCTACGGCATCGTCGACGAGGTCGACAACATCCTCATCGACGAAGCCCGAACACCGCTCCTCATCAGCGGTCCCGGCATCGAAACCGACCGCAACTACTCCCGCTTCGCCTCCATCGCCACTCGCCTGAAACCCGAGATCGACTTCGAAGTAGACCTCAAACGCCGCAACATCTCCCTCACCGAGGTCGGTAGCGAAAAAGCCGAACGAATGCTCGGAGTACAAACCCTCTACAGCGAATCCGGCGAAGACCACGAACTTCCGCACCTCGTCGAGAACGCAATCCGAGCCGAACACGTCTACGCTCGCGACCGCGAATACGTCGTCCGCGAGGGCGAGATCATCCTCGTCGATGAATTCACCGGCCGTCTCATGGAAGGCCGACGCTTCTCAGACGGTCTCCACCAAGCACTCGAAGCGAAAGAACGCGTACAAGTCCGCGCCGAATCCGCCACCTACGCAACCATCACCCTCCAAAACTACTTCCGCATGTACAAAAAGCTCAGCGGAATGACCGGTACTGCCGTCACCGAAGCCGAGGAGTTCTCGAAGATCTACGGCCTCGACGTCCTAGAAATCCCAACCAACCAAGAAGATAAGCGCATCGACCACCAAGACTTCATCTACATGACTGAAGAGGCCAAGTGGAAGGCTGCCGCTGCCAAGATCGAAGACTTAACTAAGCAGGGCAGACCCGTCCTAGTCGGCACCACAACGATCGAGAAATCTCAGATCATCGCCAACCTCCTAAAGAAACGCGACATCAATCACCGCGTACTCAATGCCAAAGAACACGAATCCGAATCCCACGTCATCGCCGAAGCCGGTATCCCCGGCGGCGTAACAGTCGCCACCAACATGGCCGGTCGCGGTACCGACATCATCCTAGGCGGAAACCCCGAAAGCGTCACTGCCGACACCGCAAAAAAGAAGAACACCAAACGTAACGGCCGACAGTCAGATAACGGCCACGAACCCGCAGACCCCATGCAGGTATGGCAACAGCAGCACGACGGTGTTGTCGACAAAGGCGGCCTCTTCGTCCTCGGTACCGAACGCCACGAATCCCGACGTATCGACAACCAGCTAAGAGGTCGTTGCGCCAGACAAGGCGACCCCGGAGAAACCCAATTCTTCCTCTCCGTCGAAGACGAGCTCGTCCGCCGATTCGGCGGCGACCGCATCAAAGGCACCCTCGAAATGTTCAAGTGGGACGAGGATGTCCCAGTCGAAAACTCCGTACTCGTCAAGTCCGTCGAAAACGCACAGCAAAAAGTCGAAGGTATCAACTTCGAAATCCGCAAGCAACTCGTCGACTACGACGACGTCGCCAACACCCAACGCGACGTCATATACAAACTCCGCGACCGCATCGTCGACGGCGGCGACTTCCGTGAAGAAATCGCCGACTACATCAAAAGCGCGCTGTCAAGAGCCGTCGAAACCTTCCTCGAAGGCGACGCCACAATCTGGGACACCCAAGGATTCCAACGCGAAATCCGCCGCTACTTCCCCATCCTCGAAATCCTCACCTCCGAAGACGACCTCATCGGAAAATCCCAGCCCGAAATCGAAAAAGAACTCCACGACTACGTAGACACCGTATACGCCCAGCGAGAACTCCTCTTCGGCGACGAAAACCTACAGATGATCGAACACAGCGTACTCTTGCGCGTCCTCGATCGCCACTGGGTAGGGCACCTCACCCGCATGGAAAACATGCGCCAGTCCATCGGACTCCAAGCCATCGGGCAGCGCGACCCACTCGTCCAATACCGCACCATGTCGTATCAGATGTTCAACGAGATGAACGAAGAGATACGCAACGAAGTCGCCCGCACCATCTTCCACCTCGCCCCGAACATCCCGCAACCAACCTCGCAACTCGCATCCAGCCGATCCACCCCGCTCAAATCCGACGCCCTAGCCGCCGCGCAACGCATCGCACTCGCACAAGCCGGACAGCAAACCATAATGTCCTCCGCCAACCAGCCACGCCAAGGCACCGGCGGCAACACAACCATCGCAACCGTCGACGCCCCAACCCACGCCGCCGACGGTCGCCGTCTATCCCGCCGAGAACGCCGAGCCATCGAACGCCGCAACAAGAAAAAGCAACGCTCAAAAGCCGCAAGGTAATCATCGCATGAGCGTCACGTTGCAAAGCGAAACCAACGGCAAAGTCGATATCGAAACGAATCGACAACAGCTGGTCATCGATCTCCAGAAAAACATCGAAGACCACGCCGACAACTGGCAAACCGCATTCCTCGAAATCGTAGCTGCCTGGCCCATCGAAAACGAACGCGTCTACGGCGAAACTTTCCACTACTTCATCGGCGGCGAAGCCTTCAACTGGAAACGACTCGCCGAGCGCATCGCAACCCAACTCGCCGAAGAAGAATCCATCACCCTCCCGGCCGAAAAGGTCTTCGAATGGATCGAATCCTCCGGCGTGTTTGGCGGAATCCCCGAAGACGAGTTCCGACGCATCCTCGGCGTAGACGGCTGGCGCGCACACCTCAACCACTTCTACGGCGTCCACATCGAGCAGTGCCTAATCGCCGCCGTCCAATCACGCATCCAAAAAAGCCGCTACTCCTCCGGAATGCCACCATCCGACGACGCTTCCGACAAGGCCTATCTCGGACTCTACGAGGAAACCGAGCAAGACCTGTGGGAACTCTTCACCACCGAAAACGCCGACCGACTCTCCGACCTCATCGCCGAATCACCCGAAGAAACCCGCACCATCGCCCTCGACGAAGAGTTCACATACTGGCTCTTCAAACGCCGCATCGAATACACCCTCGCACCCCAAGTAGCCGCCGAAACCCAACGCGGCCTAGACATGATGTCCCGAATCGACACCGCCCACGAACGCCGCACCAGAATGCTAAAGGACCAAAACGGCGGAGCACTCCTAGAATTCGGCCTAGTAAAAACCAACCGCCCCTTTCGCCCAAAGAAAAGACACAATAAAAAGGCGCGTACAACGTAGGGGCAGGTTTCAAACCTGCCCTGCTGCGGGCAAGGCGACCGGGTTTCCCCCGCTCGCGGGGGAAATGTCCGAAGGACAAAGGGGGCACACCCCATCCCTCCCCTTCGCGCAGCGAGGGGGACGCGAGCAAGCGAAGCGAGCTCGCAGGGGGTGCCCATAGGTAAATGTAGCCATAAGACGAATCCCTTCCCCCTTGATGGGACAGGGTTAAAGCCTGTCCCGGACTCGATCCGGGAGTGAGGGCGATCCCATCACCAACATCACCTAAAAATCCCACCCATCCTTAAATCCCCGTAATCCCCGGTTCAGACATGACCCTCAACCAATCAATATTCGACGACTGGCTCTCCGCCCAACCTCCCGAATCCCACCAGCTCCTCCGAGACATCCGAGACGCCATCATCGCCTCCGGCCACAACTTCACCGAAGGCATCAAATGGGGCTCCCCCTGCTACTGGCTACCCGAAATCTCCCGACGAACCATCACTTGGATCCAACCCCACAAAAACTACATCCGCCTAGGCTTCTTCAACGGCGCAACAATGCCCGACCCGCAAAACCTTCTCGAAGGCACCGGCAAAAAACTCCGACACATAAAAATCCACAACCTCACCAACCCAACCGAACCCCAAACCCTAACCAACTACGTCCAAGCCTCAACCGACCTAGCCATCGCCGACCCCGACTACCTTTCCAGCTAACGCCAACGTGTGAATCGTTGCATCCCAAAATCATCGCCGGCTCCAGAGTTGATTTGAAGCATTCGCCGTCCGCGTTATTCACTGACCGTAGCGCGCGCAACGCGTGGCGATGGCGAATCATCGATTGTCGGGTCGCAGTCGAATAGCCGAAGGCTGCGCTCGATGAACGCCTGACGTTGATCTGCGGACATCCTGCCGCGATACTTCCTGTAGAAATACCTCAACCCCGATTTGCTCTTGTCCGATCCAGGAGTGGAGAGGCGAAGCCGGTCGCTGTCCGCGTAGTGATCCACCAGATGCTCCTGCAAGGCGCCGAACCTGACCGTGCCCAGGTCAGCGAGTCTGATGCAGACGTCCCGGTCAGTGGTGCTTTCCATTGCCTCGTCGAAACTGCCTGCCTCCAGTAATCTGCTCAGCCTGACAAACGTGTTGGAACCCTGGATATGCGTATTTCGCACGAGCAGTTCGGACGAATCCAACTCAGTTGGAGGGTCCAGTAACACTCCGTCTGTGTCTCCTGACGCCCGGTAGATCAACCCGGCCGCCACCATGTCCAAATCCCGGTCCAACGCAACCCTTTCGCACTTCATTAGGTATGACGGGTCCCAAGCATCATCGTCGTCGAGAAAGGCGACGAAGGTCGCCGGGTAGTTAGCCTGCAGATAGGCTAATGCGGTGTTGGACGCGCCGGACACGCCGGGGGTCCGGCAGTTCTCGATGTAACGAGTCTCCACACCTCCTACATCGAACTCGGTGACGATGCGAGCATTGGTACGCCTTATGTCTTCATCCGAATCGTCCACCACAATCAGATGCTCCGGACGTCGGCTTTGCGAGGCGACGGACGGCAAGGCTCGATTCGCCAGCAGTTCGGGACGGTTATGAGTTGCGATTACGACGGCTATCGAAAGGCATGAAACTCGCACAATATGTCCAACTCCGGAATCCTGATTTATAGCTTGGGGAAGCAAAGAGAATAATCCTCTGAATACCTCACCTCGATTCAGAATCCGGCCCAACCCATCAACTTATTAACGACTGCACTAGAACCGCAACTGACGATGCCGCCACCGTCGCACCAATCAATACACCAATCATCCACTTCACCAAACGAGTTTCCAACTCCGCAAGATCGGTCTTCGTCGCGAAAGTCCCCATACGTGAATCCAAAGCCGCAAGATCAGATTTCGTTGCCAAATTCTCCAAGCGCGTCTCTACGACGGTCAACCGTCGATCAACATCCTGCATCGTCGTCATCGTTTCCCTTTCATTGCTAGACCACAAATTGTACAGTTCGCACAAATCTACTACTTGCATTCTAAGGCACTCACATCATCTCATCACAAAGAAGTGGCGAAGACCGAAACACCTCGTTCTTCAACTCACAACAGCCCGTTGCGTTCTTGAATTAAAATCTTAATCTAGTCCAGAAAATCGAAACGCCCCGAAGGGGAGCAGTACCGGACCCCTTGACGCTCACCAGAGAGCCGACCACCGCTGAAACGTCGGAAGCGTCAACCCGAGAAGTCGCCCCAGAGCTACTGCGCCGAAACCAACACAAACAAAACGGCAACTAAGCGCAGTCGGAAAACGCCCGTTACCAAGCGTCATCGAGAGGCCACCGCACACAAAAGCGGCGGCAACAAAGGTGGTACCGCGAGGCCCAAAGCGTACGACAATGAGCCCCGTCCTTTGATAGGACGGGCTTTTTTATTACTGCCCATCAACCAAAACCAAATCAAAACCAATCACAAACATCAGCGGTTCAGACAACATCCCCTCTCCCTTGATGGGAGAGGGCTAGGGTGAGGGTGAGCCGACAAAAATACAAAAGGCAACCCAGTGACAACCAAAGTCATCTCCATCAACCCCCGCGACCTCCCCCGCCGCTTCGACGTCAAAGAGCGCGAAGCCTACTGGCGTACCCAGTGGGACAGCCTCGAAATCTCCAAGCACGACAAATCCGCTTCCCGCGAACAGAGCTTCGTCATCGACTCACCACCGCCGACCGCCAGCGGATCCCTCCATCCCGGGCACGTCTTCTCCTACACCCACCAAGACGTCATCGCACGATACCGCCGCATGACCGGATGGAACGTCGTCTACCCCATGGGCTGGGACGACAACGGACTCCCAACCGAGCGCCGCGTCCAAAACTACTTCGGCGTCCGTGCCGAACCGAACGTCCCCTACGTGGAAAACCTCAACGTCCGAAAACGCCGTAAAGAACTCGGACTCGACAAAGACGAGCAACTAGTCGTTTCCCGCGAAAACTTCATCGAACTCTGCCACATCGTCACCGCCGAAGACGAAAAGACCTACAAAGAGCTCTTCAACCGTCTCGGATTCTCCATCGACTGGACCGAGGAATACGCCACCATCGACGACCGCTGCCGCGCCATCGCCCAGCGCTCATTCCTCGACCTCGACCAGCGAGGACACGTCTACACCGCCGAACTACCCACCATGTGGGACGTCGACTTCCAGACCGCCGTCGCACAAGCCGAAGTCGAAGACCGACCGACACCCGGCGCATTCCACGACATCGAATTCGGCGTCTACGAATCCCTCATCGAAGGCGAAGAGGGCATACCCGAATCCTTCGTCATCTCCACAACCCGCCCCGAGATGATCCCCGCCTGCGTCGCCGTCACCGCACACCCCGACGACGAACGCTTCAAGCCGCTATTCGGCAAGCACGCCATCACCCCCGGCTTCTTCGCCAAAGTACCTATATTCCCCAGCGAGAAAGCTGACCCCGAAAAGGGCACCGGCATCCTCATGCTCTGCACATTCGGTGACGACGCCGACGTCGAATGGTGGCGAACCCACGACCTCGAACTCCGACCCATGATCGCCCGCAACGGCCAAGCCGCACAACGCACATTCGTCCCATACGAATCCGACGAACCCGGCTGGGGCTCCCTAGACCCGCATCGCGCCCAGTTTTTCTACGACCAACTCCTCGGAATGCCCCTAGAAAAAGTCCGAGACAAGATCGTCGAATTCATGGATTGCCCCGGCACCGCCGCAAAAACCATGCAAGGCGCCGAAGACGAAGTCGAAACGCGCAATCCACTCCGATCGTCGCCGCGCCCCATCGAACACGTTGTCCGCTACTACGAGAAGGGCAGCACACCCATCGAATACATCCCATCCCGACAGTGGTTCGTCCGCCTCATGGACAAGAAGCCCTACCTCCAAGAAGTCGGTGCCAAAGTCCAATGGCTACCCGAATTCATGCAGAAGCGATACGCCGACTGGACCGACGGCCTCGGACACGACTGGGCGATCTCCCGCCAACGCTACTTCGGCGTCGCCATCCCCGTCTGGTACCCCATCGACGAAAACGGAGACATCCAGTACGACGACTACATCGTCGCCACCGACGACATGCTCCCCGTCGATCCCACGCTCACTCCCGCACCCGGCTACGACGAGTCCCAGCGCAACCAGTCCAACGGCTTCGTCGGCGAGCAAGACGTCTTTGACACCTGGTTCACGTCATCACTCACCCCTCAGATCCTAGCCCGATGGGGCGAAGACGGCGACCGCATGTCCAACCTATACCCGGCCGACCTGCGACCGCAAGCCCACGACATCATCCGCACCTGGGCCTTCTACACCATCGTCAAGTCCGCACTCCACAACGACGACGTCCCCTGGCACAAAGCCATGATCTCCGGCTTCATCGTTGACCCTGACCGCAAGAAGATGTCCAAGTCCCGCGGCGTCGCCATCACTCCAATCCCCTTGGTCAACCAATACGGCGCCGACGCCGTCCGATACTGGGCATCCAACGGACGCCCCGGCATGGACATGGCCTTCGACGACAACGTCTTCACCATCGGCGGCAAACTCGTCACCAAGCTATACAACGCCGGCAAATTCGTCCTCATGCAAGAGGCCGAACACGGCGAAATCACCACCGAACTCGACCGCGCCTTCATCAACGACCTCCGGGACACCGTCCAGCGCGCCACCAACGCCTTCGAAAACTTCGAGTTCGCACACGCCCTCCAGATCACCGAAACATTCTTCTGGGACTCCTTCGCCGACAACTACATCGAGCTGGTGAAACGCCGCGCCCGCAGCGAAACCGACGAGCAAGGCAGAGCCTCCGCAGTAGCCACCCTACGCCTAGCCCTAAACACCCTCCTCCGCCTATTCGCCCCCTTCGTCCCCACAATCACCGACGAAATCTGGTCCTGGACCTACGCCCAAGAAACCGGCTACAAATCCATCCACCAAACCCCATGGCCAACTACCGTCATTCCCACGCAGGCGGGAATCCAAAGGGGCGGGGCATCCGGGCTCCCCTCTCCCTCGATGGGAGAGGGCCAGGGTGCCACGCCCCCTTCGCTTCAGCGCAAGGGGGCGCGAGACGGCGCTCGCAACGCCGTCGAGCGGGGGATGCCCAACCGCTACCAACTAACCCCCGTCGCGGCACCCAAAACCACCACCTCCTTCCAAACCGCCTGCCGAGCCATAGCAGCAGTCCGCAAAGCAAAACACGAAGCAAGCATCGGACTAGGAAAACCCCTAGCAACCCTAACAATCACCGCAACAACCGACCAACTAGACCTCCTAAAACCAGTAGCCTCCGACGTAGCCGACGCCGGCGGCGCCCCCCAAATCACCTACAACCCAACTCAGTCCGACGACGGCTACACCGCCACCGTCGAAGCGTCGGCACCCTAGGGTTTCCCCCGTTCACGGGGGAAATGTCCGAAGGACAAAGGGGGCGCGCCGATAGCCGCGCATCACTTCCCCGCGCATTGCTATTCGGAGATACAATGCAATCTATCAACATCAATGATAAACTTCAACTGCAATGCAACAACACTCCCGCCATGCAACAATTCACAACCACAACAACCCAGCGTAACCAAGTCACCATCCCTGCCGAAGTCCGACGCCTCCTCGGTATAAAACCCCGCGACAAAGTCGCATTCACAGTCAACGACGACGGCCACGTGTCGATCGCCCCCGCAGAATTTACCCTCGAAACCGCTTACGGGTCCGTCAAACCCATCTCCGACGGTCGCAACATTGACCAAATCATCCGAGACGCCAAAGATGAAAAAGCTGAGCAGACCGCCAGGAAACTCCAACAATCGTGAAGTTCCTAGACACAAACGTCATCATCAGATACCTCACCCGCGACGACCCAGAAAAAGCTGAAGCCTGCTACCACCTTTTCCAAAGGACCAGCAACGGTCAAGAAATCCTCATCACGTCCGAAGCCATCATCGCTGAGGTCGTTTACGTCCTGAGTTCCTCACGAACCGGTTACAGCCTAAATCGCGACGAAATCCGAGCCCGTATGATGCCTATACTAATGCTCCGTGGCCTCCGCCTTCCCCAGAAACACCTCTACATCAACGCCCTAAACATCTACGCTTCCTCAACATCATTCGACTTCGAAGACGCCTTAGCCGTAGCCCATATGCAACACCACAACATCAACGAAATCATCAGCTACGACAAAGACTTCGACCAAATCCCCAACATCCAAAGACAAGAACCAACCCTAATCCCAACCATCTGAAAATCGCGCGCAACCTTCCGCTTTCACGACTAAACCATGCTCTGGCCGCGTCTACCTGTCAGATCGACAATCAATTTAGCGGTTAATCCTTATGTGTCAATAATGTCCAAGATCACTGATGACTTGTACATATACGATATCCCCGAATGCGTCTGGTCGTCATCCGAAAGGTGACCCGCATTAATGCCAATCATTTTTATCTCCCGGAACCCTGGAAAAGATATCCCTTCACCAGGCCTCGGCCCTTTTTGGACGGCGAAAACCGGACTGCCGGACGAACCCCCGTAGGAAAAAGCTTCGTACGCGATGCATTCGCCTTGATATGCGTCATTCCAAGAATAATCGTACCTAGGATCACTTGAAACCGTTCCAGTCCGCAAGATCGGTCGACGTTGTCGTTCATCGTGCCATTTATGAAAACCGGGAAATGCCACGAAGTCGCAGATACTTATATCGCTTTCGAGATCAGTTCGTGCGGCGATCAATCCATGTTCTAGGTTGAAACTAACAGTCGGAGAGCCGTTACCGTTAAGATTGACCACTCTAGGGTTAATCACGCAGGCAACATCGTTCTCTTCTGTGCCAGAGAATTTGACGTCAGGACTAACAATCTCGAACCGCACATCTAGGTTGGGTAATCCCGTCGCTGCTTCCTTCCCTTTGCCCGCGGCAATCAGCCGTTTTAGTTCGAATCCTGTTAGGTTTGGATCAGCGTAAGAGACATCCAACACGTGACGGTTCGTCACGAGGCAGATTTGCCCGTTTGAATTTATCACCCAAAAACCGGTTCCCTGGCAAGTGATGGCTTGGCCATTGCCATCACCGAATGTGCAATCCAGACGGTATGCGGCGTAGAGGAAGTCGTTGCTTAGTCCGTGAATCATTGAATAGATTCAATTGTACCAATTGTGAAGGATTCAGAGCGCGTCGCTAAGTTGTGCCGCTCATCACTTTCCTACCTGTCCCCCTCCCCCACATACCCCAACGCCCCCCGCACCAAACACCCCGACCGCATCTCCCCCTCCCACCAATCACAGCCCATCACAATCATCAGCGCAATCCGCGGTTCAGACTATCGACACAGCATCCACAAGCGCCCACACGCCGCCGGCGTAATCCGCATTCGCCTGATGCTCATCCAACGGCCCCTGCTTCGGAACAGACTCGCCATCCATCAGCAGAACCTCGATATGGCTCAAAATCGCCTCTTCCGACGCCGCCAACGCCTCTTCCAACGTTAGGCCACCCCAAAACTGTAGGGGTAAGGTTTCAAACCAACCGCAGCGAGGAATCTCTCCCCTCTCCCTTGATGGGAGAGGGGCAGGGTGAGTGTGAGATGGGACAAAAGGGCTGAGAAAATCCACCCTCCCCTTTTTGCGTCAGCAAAAGGGGACGCGGAGCGAAGCGAGACGCAGGGGATTCATACTCACCACCAATCACAGCCCATCATTCAAATCACAAAAATCACAGTTCAACTTGACTCCCACCACATATGTAGTAATATAAACAACAAGCGCCGATCCAATGGCCATCGGGTCGGCGCACGAAAAACGAAACATCGCCGCGCCCGGGGAACGCGCAACCTGCGGACGCGAGGCAGAAAAAAGACAACTGAATAGGGTAAACAGGCAGCGAGCGGGGCAGCACGGGGTCGCCAACACACGACCCGCCGGCGGTGCCCGCCACAAGTCGTGAGAGACGTCTGTAAGGACGGACGAAACGCTGCCGAAACCCGGTCATTAAGACCGTTGTAGCTGCAGGGCTCGGACGCGGGGCATACGCTGGCTCCGCCAACGAAAGCAAGCCAGACGGCGGACGCCCTCCCTCTGACAACCTTCGGGTTGCCCCCGCTCGCGGGGGAAATGTCCGAAGGACAAAGGGGGAACGCGCCAAACCCAGGTTGTTCCGGGGAGAACCGGAATCCAGAGGGGACTAACGCGGGGGAGTCTGTCCGTTCAAGGTTCGGGCGAACGGTCTCTCTATCCGGCACACGTCTTTCCGCTTCGCCGGGCGGAAGAGGCTACAGCATCAGCGAGAAGAACAATCGAGCGATGACGGGGGCACATCTTTCACACGATGCTTCCCGGAGGGCCGACGGTCTGGCGACGTCGGCGGTGCTGGACACAAAAACCTACCAGCCTAGGTAAAGCATGCAAGTTGTCGCCCGCGCGCAACCCAGACGCGGCGATGCTTCGACAAGACAATCCTCCCCTTCGCGCAGCGAGGGGGACGCGAGCAAGCGCAGCGACGCTCGCAGGGGGTGCCCGTACCCCGATACGGGACAAGCGGGCTATGCCCGTTCAATTAAACGCGCCCAATTCCCATCCCTCCCCTTTTTGCGTCAGCAAACTCCCTTCCCTCCCCCTCTAGGGGGAGATTAAGAGGGGGTCAGCGCAGCGAGACGCAGGGGGGCATACACCAACAACCAAAACAACCACTAAAATCGAACACCATGCCCTCTGACCTAACCGGAAAACGCATCATCATCACCGGAGCCGCCACCGGCATCGGACGATCAACCGCCATCATGGCCGCCGAATGCAACGCCGAAGCCATAGCAATCTTCGACGTCGCCGACACCGAAGCCCAAGAAACCGCCAACACCATCAACTCCGCTTCCGGTTCTACCATCGCCCAATCAACCGCGAGATGCTGGCACGTAGACATCGCCGACCGCGCCAGCGTCGAAGGCGGAGTCGCCGCCGCCGTCCAATGGATGGAGGGCATCGACGTCCTCCTCCACTTCGCCGGCATCATGGACGGCGCGTATACCCCTATCGAATCCTTCGAAGAAGCCACCTGGGACCGCGTCATCGACATCAACCTCCGCGGCACCTACCTCATCGCCAAAGAGTGCGTAACCTACATGAACCGACAACCTGATGGTGGAGTCATCATCAACACCGCATCCGGCGCCGGCGTAAACGGAGGATCATCCTCCTACGCCTATGGAGCATCCAAAGGCGCAGTCCACGGCTTCACCATGGTCATGCAACGGCACATCGACATGTCCAAAATCCGCGTCCAAGACATCCTACCCGGCCGCGTCCGAACACCGCTCGTCACAGAAAACCTCCGCCAGCAATTCGAGAAAACCGGCGACCGAGCCCACTACGAATCGGAACTCGCCAGCCTAACCGACCCCGACGACGTAGCCAAAATCGCCACCTTCATGGCCAGCAACGCCGCAAAAGTAATGCGCGGCCCCGTCATCACCCGCTAACCCTCACGCCCCTTTCGCAAAGCGAATCCATTTCCCTCCCCCTCTCTGAGGGGGAATTGAAGGGGGTGCCAGCGCAGCGATGTGAGCGGGGGATGCCCGGCCGCCTCCCGTCATTTCGCCAAGCCCATTCGTCATTCCCGCGCAGGCGGGAATCCAGAGGGGCGGGGCAACGGGGCAGTATCCCCTCTCCCTTGATGGGAGAGGGCTAGGGTGAGGGTGACCACGAGCCGCGCCAAACGTTAACCAGAATTTACAATTGAAGTATCGACAAGGTCAGTCGATTCCGACGGGGCATTACAGGCCTTGTCGATAGGGCTACAGCCTGAAGGTAGTGCCCTATAAGTCCCTCCAAGGAGGTGACACTTGAATACCAAGTATTCGATTCTTCGAGCGTTCAACGCTAGAGCGCTCACCTGGTCTGCGATGGCGGCAGTGGTGTTGATAGCCATGAGCCTAGCATGTACCGAGCAGTCCGACGGTGGAAGCGACGGAGGCGCCGCAGGATACTACTCCGGTAGCCAAATCGACTGGGAACCCGAAGACGTCTCATCCCTCGATGTCGTACACCTCGACCTCGTCCGTCCGCCGATGGTTCCCGAACATGACCGGACCGCGCCGGATAAGCCGAGACTCGTAAAAGTGCGAATGTCGATCTCCGAAGAAGAGATCGAAGTCGAACCCGGAGTGTTCGTCTGGGCAATGACGTTCGAAGGCTCCGTACCCGGACCGATGATCGTCGTCCATGAAGGCGACTACGTCGAATTGACGCTCGTCAACCCCGCGGGCAACCAACTCCTGCACAACATCGACTTCCACGCATCAGTAGGTGCTCTGGGCGGAGGCGCACTCACCGAAGTTTCGCCCGGCCAAGATGTAGTCCTGCGATTCCGAGCCGTCAAGCCCGGCGTGTTCATCTACCACTGCGCACCCGGCGGCTTGATGGTGCCGTGGCACGTGGTGCACGGCATGAACGGTGCCATCATGGTATTGCCTCGCGACGGATTGCGAGACCGCGACGGTGAACAAATCGAATACGACCGCGCCTACTACGTCGGCGAGCAGGACTACTACCTGCCCAAAGACGAAGACGGCAACTACAAACGGTACGAGAGTCCGCTGGATGGTTACGCCGACGACATCGAGGCGATGCGAGGATTGATCCCAACGCACGTAGTATTCAACGGTTCGGTGGGTGCCTTGACCGGCGAAAACGCACTGACCGCTAACGTCGGCGAAAACGTCCTCGTCATCCACTCCCAAGCCAACCGAGTCTCCTACCCGCACCTGATCGGCGGACACGGCGACTACGTTTGGGAACGCGGCAGCTTCGACAATCCGCCGCAACTCGGACTCGAGACATGGGAGATCGCAGCCGGATCAGCGGGAGCATCCATTCACACCTTCCGGCAGCCAGGCTTATACGCCTACTTGAGCCACAACCTCATCGAGGCGTTCGTATTAGGTGCCGCCGCTCACTTCCAAGTCGAAGGCGAGTGGAACAACGACTTGATGGAGCAGATTCAACCGCCGCAGTAAGACGGTTGCACACGTTCGTAGGGGTGGGTTTTGGAACCTGCCCCTACACCCCATCCCTCTTGTACGCCTCCCAATCCTCGATCGAAAAGTCCGGCTTCGAGAAATACGCAAACGTCTTGCCTTCTCGCTCCCGAACCTCATGCGCCTGCTTCAAGACATCCTCCGCAACATCGACCGGAACACGCGTCACCCCATCCCCATCACAAACCAAAATATCCCCCGGCAAAATCCGCATTCCAGCGACGTGGACCGGAATGCCGTGATTGATCATGTTGAAGGGGCCATGCCCCGGAACTCGACCCGTTGCCCAAAGCGCCAGTCCGGCCTTTTTAATACCCGGCACGTCGCGGGCGTTGCCATCAGTGACCGCTCCGACTGCGCCTAGGGCGACCATCTGGTACGCCATACCGTCGCCGATGATGGCACCGCGTCGCGCAGGCATATCGATATCCTGCTGCACTACGATGGTCGGAGCGTTGGCGTAGGCGATCGAGTCCATGTAGTCGTACCGACCCGTCACCTCCGGCACCGGCTCATGCAGCGGCGTCCAAGTCGAAGTCATCGCATAGCCCACCGTCGCCTTCCCAGAACCGTCGAGATCATAGAGATAAGGGTTCAGGTCCGGCCCCGAGTAGTCATTGATCTCCGAGATGTAGCCCCCGTACACAATCGCAGCCGCGTTCTGCACAGTAGCCGAATCGAACTCAGCAAGACCTTCAAGTATTTCAGGAGCGACGGTTTTCAGGGGCATGGCAGACCTCGGTTAAGGGGCAGGGTGGTGGTTGTGTTGCTAGAGGGTGAGTTTAGCAGGTGGGGAAGGAGCGATCTCGCCGTGTAGACCAGAAACACGTTCCCGAAAGATTAGAAGATTAGATGGGTTAAAAGTCGTTTAAAGGCAAACTGATTGTCGCGCCGATTCCCTTGTATCCTTCCTCGACGTCGAATTTTTCGATTTCCGTTCTCTTGTCGAACTCTACTAGGTCGTGGTTAGACGGTTTCTCGGCGAAGCGCAGTTGACGAGTATTTCCTTTGATTATCAACATGTCGAAACGACCTCGATAATCGGGACCCCACAAGATTTCTAAACGATCGCTGAGGTCATCCAATAGTTCGGTTTGTGAACGAACGGTTAACCAGTGTTGATACTTCTCTTTGCGTTTCCACCTTTTTCGCCAACTAATCGTCACATGCCTAGGATCTTCGATCTTGTTGTAGGCATGATGGATGATACGAGTTGCGCCGTAAGCGATCTCGTGCATGAAATCTACGCTGGCGAAGGGGAATTTGTCACTTTGTCGATCTTCTATCAACATGTAACGCCAGTCGAAAGAACCTATGAATTCGTCGTTGAGTTCTTCGAGATCTCCATCTAGATTTACGAGAAAATCCTCTAATGTCTCAAACGGGTAGGTATTCCCATCGCAAATTACCGCACGAAAGTCGGTGTAGTACTCCCTGAGGGTTACCTTGTCGTTCTTGTCGAACCTTTTGAACAATCTGGTTAGGGAGTGAATGCGCGGCACTTTTTTCTTTCGGACTACGAGCAAGCCTTTGAAGGATTGTTCGACGAGGAAATAACCTGACACTACGTAGCTCCAAGCCCGCAGCGCATCGTGCATTGGAACCATGTCGTGCCCTACGGGGATGGATTTGTACTTCTCCTTCTCCATCTTGACCGCGGTATCCAACGCGCGCAAGATGTGCAACGTTTTTTTGAACTTGATCGTTCGAGCGGTCATTTGGTCACGTTCTGTGCCAATCCGTGACGGCGAAAACTGGTTGGGGATCTTGAGGCACCTGCGATTCGCATCCCAAGTTGCTGCTGTGTGCGAGTAGGTAGTGCCCACGGTGCGGCTGGGGTAAGTAGTCGGTTAGGTTTTCTTCGTCCTCGTTAGATTTATGAGTGAAATATGTGTCCAGCAACTTGCCATCATCATCAATCACCGGCATGAATACTGTTGATCCGGGCATAACAGGGTCGATTCGCCGCACGGATTCTTTCGTCTTCTCGTCTAAGTCCAACCAATCTTCCCAATACTGTCGGCTCTCGTTGATCAAACCGACGTTCGAATTGACGCCGTCAAGGACTTCGATCTCAAACCATGGGATGTTGTGGGCGTCGGCGATTTCACGGGATTTTCCCGAACTCGATTTTCGAAACTCGATAAAGACTTTAGGGTTCGCATCGCCGTCGAAGATGGTTATGTCTGGTCTGCAACTTCTACCGAACACCCACGCTTCCATTCGGACAGAGTCATCGGTTTCGAGCAAGTCGTAGACGTGAGGTTTGGAACATTGGGCGCAAATCCAAAGTATCGTGTCGTACCACGGTTCGACCACCTTTGTTCCTTGTAGTTGGATCGGACAAGGATGGGGATCGCGTTCGCCCGGAAAGGCACTAAGGAAGCAGCCACTCAGTTGATGCTGCAAGAAGTTGAACCACTCGGTTTTGATCTTCTCGTGTTCGACCGATTCGTTCGTCCATTCGGGACAATCTCGTGTTTGTCCTTTGTGCCGGAAATGGGACTGCCTCTTGGTTGCGTGGACGGGGCGTAGGACGCATCCTGGATGATCGGGATGCGTGTAGTTCTGTCCTGAAACTGCGGCAGAGATGTCCACCCGCTTGCCATCGGCGTTGCGGGCGCTTGTAATCATGGGCGCACGGTCTGACGGGTGATTTTCGCTGTCGGCGTCTAGAAGCATCTTGAAAACTTATCCTGTAACCGCTCCGGTGCTCGCTGGTTGAACCAACTTGATGTATTTGCTTAGGGAGCCGCGGGTGTAGGGTGGGGGTTTGGGTTGCCACTGGCTCAATCGGTCCTGTAACTCCTCTTCGGAGATTTTGACATTTAGTTCGAAGTCGTCGAGGTTGATTTCGATGGTGTCTCCGTCTTGGACGGCGGCGATGGGGCCGCCTACTGCGGCTTCGGGGCCGACGTGTCCGATGATGGAGCCGTGGGAGCCGCCGGAGAAGCGTCCGTCGGTGATGAGGTAGACCTTTTCGCCGAGGCCTTGTCCGACGAGGGCGCCGGTTACGGCTAGCATCTCCCGCATTCCGGGGCCGCCTTTGGGGCCTTCGTGGCGGATGATGACGACATCTCCAGCTTGGATTTCGCGTCGCTGGAGTGCGGCCATGACTTGCTCTTCTTGGTCGAAGACTTTTGCGGGGCCGGAGAAGCGAGCGCCGAACTGGTGTCCGGCTACTTTTAGTACGCAGCCGTCAGGTGCGAGGTTGCCGTGGAGGATGACGAGTCCGCCGTTCTCTGAGAGCGGGTCTTCCACTAGGCGCACGACATCGTTTTCGTCCGGATTGGAGTCGATGTCGGCGAGGTTTTCGGCCATGGTTTGACCAGTTACGGTCATGCAGTCGCCGTGGATAAGGCCGGCGTCGAGGAGGCGCTTGGTGACGAGGGGGACGCCGCCGACGCGGTCGAGGTCGAACATGACGTACTTGCCGCCGGGCTTCATGTCGGCGATGAGCGGGGTGCGCATGGAGATGGCGTGGATGTCGTCGAGGGTGAGGTCGATACCCGCTTCGTGTGCGATGGCTGGCAGATGGAGTGCGGTGTTGGTGGAGCCACCCATGGCGACGACTAGGGTTACGGCGTTTTCGAAGGCTTCGCGGGTAAGGATGTCACGCGGATAGATGCCTTTTCGCAGGAGGTTCATTACGGCGATGCCGGCATGTCGGGAAGATGCGCGCTTGCGTTGGTCGACGTTTGGCTCGGATGCCGCGCCGGGGAGGGAGAGTCCGAGGGCCTCGCCGATGGAGGACATGGTGTTGGCGGTGAACATTCCGCCGCATGAGCCTGGGCCTGGGCACGCGTTTGTCTCTATGCCGTAGAGTTCGTCTTCGTCCATCTGTCCGGCTTGGATCTGTCCGACGGCTTCGAAGACGGTCTGGATCTGAATGTCTTCGCCTTTCCAGTGTCCGGGCAGGATGGAGCCGCCGTAGACGAATACGGATGGGATGTCGAGCCTTGCCATGGCCATCATTGCACCGGGAAGAGATTTGTCGCAACCTGCCGCAGCGACTAGCCCGTCGTAACGCTCGGCGAAGCAGACGGTCTCGATGGAGTCGGCGATGATCTCGCGGCTGATGAGTGAACCTCTCATACCTTCCGTGCCCATGGAGATGGCGTCGGAGACGGTGATGGTTCCGAACTCGAATGGGGAGCCGCCTGAAGCGCGCACTCCGACCTTGATCTCGTCGACGAGGGGCTTGATGCCGGCGTTGCAGGGGGTTACTTCGTTGTGGGTTGACGCTACACCTACGAACGGTGCGTCGATGTCGGCATCGGACATGCCCATGGCGCGCATCATGGAGCGGTGGGGCGCACGTATCACGCCTTCGGTGGTTTCCCAAGATCGCCACTTGCCGGGTGCGCGTCCGTTCCGCTTGCTACCGGCTCGTTTGGTTGATTGCGTTGCCATCTGTTCCGCTCTCTCAGTGAAGTACAGTCGAATCGATGTATCCATTTTAAGAAGATCGACAACTGGAGAATCTGACTTGCCGCCCACCTACATTCAACCAGCCGCACGAGCTGTCATATTTGATGACAGCGGACGAATTCTACTGATCCGCCGCGGCGACAACAAACAGTGGGCGTTGCCGGCTGGTGGGATGGAGCCGGGGGAGTCGGTTACTGAGTGTATGGCGCGGGAGGTTTGGGAGGAGACGGGGTTGGTGGTTGAGTCGTCGGTGGCGTTCGCCATTTACTCGGAGCCGCGGTTTACTGCGCCGACGCGTCCTGATGCGCAGCTACTTACGGTGGCGTATCGGGTGGATGAATGGAGTGGGGAGTTGCAGACGACTACGAATGAGACGGACGATGCTCGGTGGTTTTCGGTGGAGGATGTGCGGGGGTTGGAGGATTTGATGGGGATGTACTTGGAGACGATTGAGGACTGTTTGGAGGCGGAAGAGAGTGGAGGGTTTGTGGTGAAGTGAGGGGGTGTGAGGCGCTACGCTGTCGCGCGTATACCCTCTAAACCCAAAGTCACTACATCTTCTGGTGGCGGTTCACTTATTCCGTCTGGGTTGGTGGCTGTGCGACCGTTTGAGAGGTCATCGGCGGTGAACCAGACCCAACCTTCTGGTGCGGTAGGGCGCGGGCCTGGGATGTGGCAGAAGTAGATCATGTCGATGTGCTGGTGTTTGCCGACTTTTTCGTCGTAGACGTCTTCGATGAGGATGGTGCGGGGCGCGGCAACTTGGTCGAGGTTGGAGGTTTCGGGAGTGGTTTGGGTCGGAATGAGTTCGACGTCGAAACCGGTTTCTTCTTTGACTTCGCGTAGTACAGCTTGGACAGGGTCTTCGTTGGGTTCGACGTGTCCGCCGGGGGCTAGCCAGGCTTGTACGCGGTGGTGCCAGTGGAGGAGGGTGGCGTCGCCGTTTACGACGAAGCCAGTGGCGGTGAAGTGGCGGGGGATTGGGGAGTTGGACATTGTCTGAACCGGGGATTACGGGGATTACGGGGATTTGAGGATTGGGGGGATTAGGTGTTGGTTGTTTGAACCGCTGATTGCGCTGATGTTTTTGATGGGCTGTGATTGGGTGAGAGGATTGCGTTCACCCTCACCCTAGCCCTCTCCCATTGAGGGAGAGGGAATGGCACCTTGGGATGGGCCCCCTTTGTCCTTCGGACATTTCCCCCGTTAACGGGGGAAACCTCGCGTCTTCGCCGCCTGGTCACCCTCACCCGGAGACCCCCTCTGAATCTCCCCCTGGGAGGGGGAGGGGTTTTTACTCGAGGGAGAGGGGATGTGCGGCTAGGCGGCGAACTTGGTTAGGGCGGCTTCGTTTAGGTCGATGCCTAGGCCGGGTTTGTCGGTTAGGGTGATGGTGCCGTTGTGGGGGATTATGTGTTCGCCGTATAGTTCTGCGATGTCGTCGAGGGGTGGTGCGAATTCGGTGGAGAATTCGTGTGGGCGGATGGCGTTCTTGATGGAGGAGTAGCAGTGGATGGATGCGATGGAGTTGATGCCGGCGTTGGGAGAGTGGGGCATTATGGGTTTGTTGTGGGTGGTGGCGAGTTTGTAGATCTTTAGGATTTCGGATGGTCCGCCGGCGTTGAGGATGTCGGGCTGGAGGATGTCGGGGTTTCCGATCTGGATGATGTCTCTGAAGCGCCAGCGGTCTTGGTCCTGTTCGCCGGTGGATATGGCGACATCGAGTGCGTCGACGACTTGGCGGAGTCCGGGGAGGTCGTACTGGGGCAGGGGTTCTTCGAAGTGGTCGATGCGACCGTAGTCTTCGAAGGCACGGCCTTGCTGGATGGCGGTGGGTACGGAGTATCCGTTGTTGGCGTCGAAACCGAGGTAGATGTCGTTTGGCAGGAAGTCTCGTACGAGTTTGAATATGGCGAGGTCGTTTGCGGGGTTGGCGTCTTGTCGGTAGTTCTTCCAGTCCATGCGGATCTTGAAGGATTTGTATCCGGCGTCCCATCCGTCCATGACGTCGTCGAGCATCTGGTCGGGGGTTTTCTTCCAGCCTGATCCGACGCTCCAGTAGAGGGGTATTTCGCGTCGGGCTGCGCCGCCCATGAGGGCGTGGGAGGGGAGACCAGCGTCTTTGCCGAGGATGTCCCAGAGTGCGATGTCGACGGCTCCGACGATCTGGGGTCGGAGCTTGGCTTCGCGGGGTATCTGTTTCTGGGAGCCGAGGTATAGGGTTTCCCAGTGGCGGTCTATCTGTCGGGGGTCTTCACCGATGAGTAGGGGTTCGATGGTGGATCTCAGGAAGGCTTCGAAGATTTGTCCGTCTGCCTCGGACAATCCGGTGATGCCTTTGTCTGTGCGGATCTGTAGTATCGATCTGCCACGTTTCATGTGGGTGATGTCGAATGCGGTTATTTTCATGTGTGTATCCGTTTGCTGGCTTTTGCCTCTTTGTCCCTTGCATCGGTGTACGAGGTGGCCCCCTTTGTCCTTTGGACATTTCCCTCGTTAACAGGGGAAATCCCGCATCCACCGCCGCCCGGTCACCCCGGGCATACCCCGCTCACGTTGCTGACCCCCTCTTAATCTCCCCCTGAGAGGGGGAGGGGATGGTGTTTGGCGAAAGGGGCGAGTTGGTTACTCCGCGTATTTGGCTAGGGCAGCTTCGGACAGCTCGATGCCTAGGCCGGGTTTGTCGGTTAGGGTGATGGCGCCGTTATGGGGTATTACGTGTTCGCCGTAGAGTTCGGCGATTTGTTCGAGTGGAGGTGCGAACTCGATGGAGAACTCGTGTGGTCGGTTGGCGTTTTTGATGGATGAGTAGCAGTGGATGGATGCGATGCTGTTGATGCCTGCGCTTGGGGAGTGCGGCATTATGGGTTTGTTGTGGGTTGTGGCTAGGGTGTAGATTTTCAGGATTTCCGAGGGGCCGGATGCGCCGAGGATGTCGGGTTGGAGGATGTCGGGGTTGCCGAGTTGGATGACGTCTCGGAATCGCCAGCGGTCCCAGTCCTGTTCGCCGGTGGAGACTGCGACGTCGAGGGCGTCGGCGACTTGGCGGAGTCCGGGGAGGTCGTACTGGAGCAGAGGCTCCTCGAAGTGGTCGATGCGTCCGTAGTCTTCGAAAGCTCTACCTTGCTGGATCGCTGTTGGTACGGAGTAGCCGTTATTCGCGTCGAAGCCGAGGTAGATGTTGTTGGGCAGGAAGTCCCGAACGAGCTTGAACATCTGGAGGTCTTTGGCAGGGTTGGAGTCCTGTCGGTACGAACGCCAGTCCATGCGGATCTTGAAGGCTTTGTATCCCTGCTCCCAGCCGTCCATGACGTCGTCGAGCATTTGGTCCGGGGTTTTGATCCAGCCGAGTCCGACGCTCCAGTAGAGGGGGATGTCGAGGCGGGCTGCGCCACCCATGAGGGCGTGGCAGGGCATGCCGGCATCTTTTCCGAGGATGTCCCAGAGTGCGATGTCGATGACGCCGACGACGTGCGGCGGGAGCTTGGTGATGCGCTCTTCGTCGCCGAGGTATAGGGTCTCCCAGTGGCGGTCGATCTTGCGGGGATCTTCGCCGATGAGGAGGGGTTTTACGGTCGATTCGAGATAGGCTTCGAAGGCGCCGGAGCGTCGGGAGAGTTCGGCGACGCCAGTGATGCCTTTGTCGGTGCGGACCTGTAGAATGGCTCTGCCTAGCTTTAGCGGGGTTATGTCGAAAGCAGTGATTTTCATGGATGGCTTTCCGTGGGCTTGGGTGAATGTGGTACTGGGATTTTAGCGTAGACGCGGGGTTAGACGAGGATATAAGAGAGATTCCTCGGCTACGCACGGAATGACATGATGGGGCGCTCAGTGCATGACCCTCCTGCGTCTCGCTGCGCTCGTCGCGTCCCCCTTTTGCTGCGCAAAAAGGGGAGGGCCGCGGTTAGACGTTTAGTTCGGCTCGGCGGTCTTGGAAGATTGAGGCTAGGTCTGGGTCTTCCATTTCGCTGGCTTCGTCTTGGTAGAGGTAGCACTGTGCTTGACGGTGCTGCTCTAGGCGGTAGCCGGGTGGCTGTTCTTCGTTGCAGATGTCCATGACGTGTGGGCAACGGTCGGCGAATTTGCAGCCGAACATGGATGAGAAGTCTTCGAAGCGCGGCGTGGGTGGTTCATCGCCCCATTTGTTGTCTGGATCGGGTTGCGGGATCGACTCTATGAGTAGCTGTGTGTAAGGGTGTTTCGGCTCTAGGATTACGCGTTCGACTGCACCCGACTCGACTACCGAGCCTCGGTACATGACGAGGATGTTGTCGCTGATCTGGAGAGCGGTTGTGAGGTCGTGGGTGATGTAGATGACGGAGATGCCGATCTCACGGTTTAGACGACGGATGGAGTCCAAGATGGTGGCGCGCAACGAGGCATCGACCATGGATACGGGTTCGTCGGCGAGGATTAGACGGGGTTTGATTAGCAGGGCGCGGGCGACCATAATACGTTGGCGCTGCCCACCGCTCAGCTGGTGTGGGAAACGTCCCAACGTGTCGCCAGGCTGGAGACCTACCATCGCCAAGGCTTCTTCGATCATGGCGGTCTTAGCAGTTCTCGATGTCGCAAGCTTGAAGCGGTTGATGGGGGTTTCGAGAACGTGATCTACTTTGTAGAAGGGGTTATAGGAGCCGAAGGGGTCTTGGTAGATAGACTGAACTTCCTGTTTGAATTTCCACGAATCGCTGCGGGATAGCTTGGAGAAGTCATTGCCGCGGTAGTACATCGTGCCGAAGGTGGGTTTGATGGTTCCCATGAGCAATCGCGCCAAGGTCGTCTTGCCGGAACCGCTCTCGCCGGCGATGGTTGTTATCTTGGGTTCGTCCTCGTCGATCGAGAGGGACACATCGTCGACCGCTACGATTGGCGGTTTGGTTGAAAAGGCTCCGCCACCGAAAGTTCGGGTGACGTGGTCGAGTCGCATGAATTCGCTCAATTGGCGGCCTCCGCATCATATAGGTGACACGCCACGCCACGGCCGTCGATAGGCAGGAATGCCGGAACTTCTCGGAAACAACGCTCGTGGACGGATGGGCAACGCGGGTTGAAGGAGCAGCCGGGTGGCAGGTTCAGGAGGGCGGGTTGCATACCCGGTATGCCGACGAATTGTCGGCTGATGTCGAACGACGGCAGGCTCTCGATCAGGAGTTGAGTGTAGGGATGTTTGGGGTCTTTGAACACGTCCGGTACGGAACCGACTTCGACGAGTTTTCCGGCGTACATGACGCCGATGGTGTCAGCAAACTGAGCCACTAGCCCCATATCGTGACCTACGAGCAGAACGGCCGCTTCCAAGCCTTCTTGCAGCCGTCCCAGGGTCTGCATGATTTGTCTCTGGACGACAACGTCGAGTGCGCTTGTGGGTTCGTCTGCGACGATGATATTGGGGTCGAGGGAGATGGCGATGGCCATTGCGACGCGCTGCTTCATACCGCCGCTGAGTTCGTGGGGGTGCAGGCGAGCGACGTTCGGATCGAGTCCGACACGGATCAGCAGTTCGTGGATACGCTCGTCGAGTTCGGACTTGGAGGGCGGGCTCTCGCCGGTCATGACGTGATCCAAGATGCCGTCGATGATCTGGTCGCCGACTCGCATTACGGGGTTCAAGGAGTTCATTGCGCCTTGGGGAACGAGCGCCATTTCGCGGAGACGGATAGAACGGATCTCCCTCTCTGGCATATCAACGACGTCGCGGCCGTTGAGGTAGATGTGTCCGCCGGCGATGTGGCCCGGTTCGCGCGTCAAGCGCATGATGGCCATGGCGAGGGTGCTCTTGCCGCTGCCAGATTCGCCTACGAGCGCGAAGCGTTCGCCTTGTTTCAAATTGAACGAAACGCCGTCGACCGCCTTTACGGTGCCGCGCGGGGTGCCGTAATAGACCTTGAGGTCCTCGACGCGGAGGGCAAACTCTTCGTCTGCGGATGCACTAGAGGAACGTGTTTCTTGTTCGGTGGTAACCATTCTGGAGTTTTATCGCTGAGGCTTACGGTTATACCTGTCTGCGTAGTCTGGGGTTGGACCATTCGTCCAAACCGGCGGAGATCAGGAAGAGGCTGACGAAGATGATGACGATGAATGCCAACGGGAATAGCCACCACCACCACATGCCGAGTGTGATAGCGCCGAACTGGATCACCCAGTAGACGGTCATTCCAAGCGAGGGCGATGAGAAGTCTCCGAGGCCGAGAGCTTCAAGGCCGATGGATGCCAGGATGGAGCCGGCGACGGAGGCGACGAAGCTGGCGGTGATGTAGGGGATCAAGTTGGGCATCATTTCGCGGAAGATGATCGCTAGACCGGACATGCCTGACTGTCGTGCGATCTCGACGTAGGGCTGTTCTCGCAATACCAGAACTTGAGAGCGTACGGTTCGTGATGAGAAGACCCATCCGACGGCCGCGAGACCTGCGCCCAACTGCCACCAAAGCAGTTCAGTGCCAAGCTGGATCCTGATGATTATGAGAATCAAGAGCCCGGGTATGGAGATACCGACATCGGTCAGCAATCTAATAGCGACGTCGGGCACGCCGCGATAGTAAGCGGCAACGAAAGCTGTGACGGTACCAATGCCGACAGACAATAGCCCTGCGATCAGTCCGGTGCCGAGTGTCAGTGGTATGCCTCTGAGGTTGGTTGCAAATAGATCACGCGCCTGAGTGTCGGTGCCCATGGGGTACTGGAAAAGCGTCGGTTTCTTATCGCCTTCAAGTTCCGCGATGTCCTCACACCACGTGCACCATGATGGGGGCAGGCGTTTATCCCCGACCGGTGCACCGCCGCTAACGTAGGCATCCAAGCGTGAGTTCTGGGATGGATCGTTGGTGTGAGGTTCCAGTTGAGCGTAACCGAACAGGCCGATGACAGTGAACAAGAGAAGGGTGCCAAGCATGGCGAGCCCTACGATCAGCGAAGGGTTGCGCCGCCCGTATAGAAAAATCGGTTCGACGCGCTCCTGATAGAACACCCCCCATCGTCGCCGGGCTAGGCGCGCGCGCGTCCTCATAGTTAAGTTTCTTGTATCGGCCGCTCTTGCCATATCAGTTCTGGGTATATTTGACCCGAGGATCGATCAGTGGATAGACCAAGTCGACGACCATCGTGGCCATGGCCAGCGAGATGATGATGGTCATGACGATCCCGGTTATCTGGAAGAAATCGGACACTCTAATGGCGTAGAAGAGAGTGTTGCCGAGGCCGGGGTACTGGAATAGCACCTCTACGAGAACAGCGCCGGTGAGCAGCGTTCCGAATGAGATAGCCAGACCAGTGACCTGTGGCAATAGGGCGTTGCGGATGGCGTAGCGGACGAATATCCGAGTGCCATTAAGGCCTTTGGCATCGGCTTGGATCATGAAGTCCTCGCCTTGCGTGTTGATCATCATGCCTCTCATGCCGATGGCCCAAAAGCCGACCGCGGAGAAGAGGATCGCGAGTGCTGGTAGGATGGCATGCCTCAAGACATCGAGTACAAAGCCTAGGCTCCATTCCGGCAGATTGCCGGGGCTGTAAGCGCCGAAGAAGGGCAACCAGTTAAGGATGATGGCGAAGACGAACATGAGCACTAGCCCAAGCATGTACTGGGGTATCGCGGACAAAGTGAGGAGAGGCATAAAGGCGTAGCTCAACCATCCGGGTGAGCGTGACCAACCCAACAGTGCGCCGGCACCAGTGCCTAGAACGAAGGCCAAAAATAGCGTCACAGTCATCAATCCGATCGACCAGACGATGGAGTCCAAGATGATTTCATTGACGGTTCTTGGGAAGTATGCGATGGAGTAACCGAAATCTAATCGGGCCAGGTCAGTTATGTAATTGATGTACTGCTCTTGGATAGGCAGATCGAGACCGAGTCTGGCAGAGTACTCCTGCGCCATTTCGTTCATGCCGGCCTGAACGGACCCACCGCGCTGCGCTTCAAGTAGCAGCTTTTCTTTTACCGGGTCTTGTCCGGTTAGACGTGGGAGGATGAAAATGACCGTTGCGGCGACCCAAACGGTTAGCAGGAAAAGCAGGAATCTTTGAACGATGAAGTTGCCGAAGAACGCAGATATAAACGTCAAAACGGGGTTTTGACGTCCAGTCAGCGCGGGGTTTCGCCGCGAGTTCGAGCTAGTTGCCAAAGAATCGTCGCCCAAAGTTCGTGAGGGTGGCCGAGATGCCGATGGCGACTCTTATAAGGTGGAGCGCCAAACCAACATCTCAAGCGATTGTATCTAGTTGGAAGGATATCTGCAAGTTTCGGGCACCTTCTGTGTTCTCGCTTCGCGAAGGGGATGGTTCTGATGGAAAATCGATGGTTATGAACTGTTGACAATTGTCAACCTAGAGTACAGAATGAAGTGTTGATCGTTGTCAAGCGATTCGGGACTCGTCGCGCGGTTCGCTGTGTGTTCGTAATACCGAAAAGATTTTCGCTTGATTTGCAGATACAAGAGATGAGGAAGATAGAACAATGAATCTCCCCGTTAAATTCGGGCGTTATGGATTGTTGGCGGTTCTTGCGAGCGTGATGGTGCTTGGCGTCGTCATCGCTTGTGGAGAGGAAGAGCCTACAGCCACGCCTGTACCGCCGACCGCGACCCCGGTTCCGCCGACCGCAACTCCTGAGCCTGAGCCCGAGCCTGAAGAAGAGGTGATGGAAGAGAAGATGGAAGAGCCAGGCGAGGCCATGGGCATGGTCTTTGACCCAGGCGATGTTGCTGAGGAAGACACTCTGAAACTGTTCCACGGTGGTTCAGAGGGACGATTCATCGACCATGAACTGTGGAACCCATACGCCATTGGTGCCAACCACCAGCAGGGTCCAAACTTGATCTTCGAGCCGCTTGCATTCTTCTCGGCGTTCGCCGACGAGGAGATCATGTGGCTGGCCGAGGACTACAGCTACAACGACGACTTTACCGAGCTAACCATTAACTGCCGAGAGGGCATTTCCTGGAGCGACGGTTCAGACTTCGACTGCGAAGACGTCGTTTACACCTTGAACACCCTGAAGGAACTTAAAGAACAGGTTCGCTGGGGTAAAGACGTTGACGCCGCAATGGACAACGCCGAGCTGGTCGACAAGTACACCGCGAAGGTGAACCTCTTGCGACCGGACCCGCGTTTCTTCTTCCTCCTGACCTACAAGTTCGACATCGGTGTCTACATCGTTCCTGAGCACCACTACAACGGTCGCGACTGGACCACCTTTGGTGACTACAACCGCGACAATGGCTGGCCGCTCTCGACCGGTCCGTGGCAGGTAACGACCTCGACCGAGCAGAAGATCTTCGACCGCCGCGACTCGTGGTGGGGCGAAGGCGTTGCCGACTTGGGCGATTACGCCAAGTTGCCGCGTGTCAAGCGGATCATCTACATCCCTGGCGTGCCGCAGGAGCAGCGTGCACAGGCATTGATCAACGACCAGATCGACGGTGCCGCGATGACGACTCCGTCGCTGATCGCTGAGACTCTTGACCAGAACGAAGACCTTATTACGCACTCCGGTCGTGGCGAGCCTTACGGCTACGTCGACTGGTGGCCTGTATCTATCGCGTTCAACACGAGCGGTAAGTTCGGTCCGTACGACAACCCGGACGTTCGCTGGGCGATCTCGTTCTACCTCGACCGTGCGGAACTGCGTGAGCTGGCATACGACGGTGCGGCGGCCTTCAACCCGCTGACCATGCCGCAGTATCCTCCGCTCCAGCCGTACTTCGACATCGCAACCGAAGTCATGGAAGAGATTGGGCGCTCGACGCTCGACTACGATCCTGACCGCGGTGACGAGTTGATGGAAGGCGCGGGCTTCACGAAGAACTCCGACGGCATGTGGGAAGACTCCGGTGGAAACACCGTGAACTGTGAAATCGTCGGTTTCAACCCATGGGTTGACCTTGGCCCCGCAGTTGCACAGCAGCTCGTGAACCACGGCATCCAAGCCGACTACGGTCAGCCGACTGATGCTTCGAGCCGAATGGCAGAGGGTAACTTCGAGTGCCTGATGTTCGGACACGGCGGTTCAGTCCGTGACCCGTACTTCACGATGAAGCTCTACCAGTCATCGTCCGTGAACATTCCGGGCGGCCACCAGGTGAACTTCTACCACTGGGAAAACGAAGAGTGGGACACGTTGACGGACGAGGTTGCGAAGACTTCGCCTGACAACACGGCCGAGATGTACGATCTCTGGCGCCAGGCAGCCAAGATCTGGCTGACTGAGCTGCCGGACGTACCGATCCTCGAGTTCTACCACCGGATCATCATGAACACGGCGCGATGGACGAACTGGCCGCAAGGCGATGCTTCTCAAGGCGCCCTCGACGTGACCGGTTACGTGAACGAGGCGTGGTGGCACTTGACCTGGTCACTGGTCATCCACCAGCTCGAAAAGAGCTAACCAACCTGAGTTGATTCGGTCGTCGAAGCCCTAATGGCACAGGCGACTAAGCAACGCAAGTCGATAAGAAGCGGTCGGGTCTGGGAAATCAGGCCCGACCGCTTCGACGCGTTGTTGTCTGAACCGCTGATTATCGCGATGGGCTGTGATTTTGGTGGTGATGCGCTAGGATAGCTTTAATCTACCTGCGCTGGATCGGAGCCGGATCATGTTAATCAATGCAAAATCGATCTTCGTTTCACTGTTGGTTTTGTCGGTCGCCAGCTTCGTGATCGGCTGTGGCAGTGCAAATGATGAACCGGAGGATGGGGGAGACGGCGAACCTGCGGTTGCGGCGGTGGATGAAAACGCGGTTGTGACGATCGGGGATAGGGCGGAGCTACGTGCTTCTACCAGACCGAGCAGCGTTTTCACGGTCGATGATTTCATCGAAGCGGGTTGGAAGAAGAACAAGGAGTGGCCGCTAGATACCTTGCCGGAGGCGACTGGAGCGTATTTCGGGTTCTATAACCGCAAGGATATCGAGATACGGGTTTACCCGTCGCACGATGTAGCCATGGCTGCTGGTAGGGAGTCTGCGGAGACGGCGATCGAGACTGAAAAGCTGTCGGGCAGAGGTGCGGGATTTTCTAGTGTGACTTTGTACGGCGCTTATGTGGTCGCTGGGAATACGGTGATGTTGTGTGAGATCTCGGTTACCGATTGCACTGATCTTCTAGACCAGATCGCGCAATGAAGCGATTATTCGGGTATACCCCGCTCGCTCCACTCCGCTCGCTCGCGCCCCTTTCGCAGAGCGAAAGGAGCAGGCGACCTCTGCGGGCTTGGTTTGCGGTTGTTGTCCCTATCGTAGTTGCGGTAGTGTTCGCATGTGGTGGTGATGCTTCCGAGGGTGGTGTGACCGATACGACGGAAGTAATTGATGAGACGGGGATTACCGCGATAGGTGACCGTCCAGAGATAAGCGCTTGGACGCGACCGAACCGGGAATTTGGTTACGAAGAGTTCATTGCGGCCGGTTGGAAGCAACATCAGATCTATGAGGTCGATACGTTGCCAAACGCCCTTGAGGCTCGCTACGGTTTCTACAATCGACGTGATGTCGAGATTCGGCGGTATCCGTCACATGAAGCCGCGATGAACGACGGGACGACTTCTGCGGAGGAGGCGTTGGACCGCACGGTTCACGATGGTTCAGGATTCGCGAGTCGGCGAGTCTATGGGGGATATCTGGTGGCTGGGAACTTGGTCATGATGTGTGAGGTATCGACCGATGATTGCATCGAGTTGATTGAGGCGACGGAATCTGGGGAATGACCAGGATCCCCTGCCCCTCTGGATTCCGGCTTTCGCCGGAATGACGCTGGCGGGGCTGGATTCCCGCCTGCGCGGGAATGACGGTGCCAGTGTTGGAATGACGGTGCCGGAGCTGGAATGACGGTGTCAGCGGCTGATCAGGGGAGTTGCTCGAGGAGGTTGTCGCAGTTGTCGATGGACTGTTTGCTTTCGAGGCCTTCGCACATGAGGATCATGTTGCCGACGACTACGTAATCCCAGTAACGAGGGGAGTAGGAGCAGCCGGAGTGGGGGGTGTCGGCATCACGGCTGCAACGTCGGCGGTCTTTGGCGCCTTCTTCCCAGATCACGTCGTCGCCGATGACTACTGCGTCATCGCCGGTTACGTGTTCGACGTAGGGTATGCCTTCGTCCAAGAGTGTCTGGTGATCTGGATAGAAACGGACCTCGTAGTCCAGACGGTTGTAGATGATTCGCCAAGCAGCATCGGCTCCGGGTAGTTCTTCGACATCGTAGTCTTTGTTGGCTTTGACGCCCGCGGCTGCCTTGAGATCGTCGATGGTGTATGTCCCATCGGTGCTTCGTATGCGAGGATCCCCGCCGCTTCCTTCTGCGGGAGCGCCGCCGCTATCGCCAGTGTCGGAACCACAGGCGGTGGCAGCAGCGATGACCATCGTGATGGCCAAAGAAAGCAGGATCGCCAAAGTGTAGATTGAGCGAAGTGATGTTGCGTTCCTTGTCATACCGTCCTCGATGTCGGTCGATATCAGTTCTGCAGGGCGGCGTGAAGTGCTTCGCAGTTTTGCAAAGCGGTTTCGGAGTCCCTGCCTTGGCATAGTAGCACCAAATTGCCAGCGATCACGTAGTCGCCGTATTTTGCGATGTTGCATCTGCCGGAATGGTGTGAACCGCGGGTGTTCGCGGCACATGAGCGTCGCTGGGTCAACCCTTCATCCCATCTCTGCGTCGAACTGGCTAGTACCGCGTCTGGTCCGGTGGCTTCGTTTGCGAAATCTACACCCACTGTTATCGCAGTGCTGTGGTCCGGGTAGAAGCGCGCTTCATATTCCTGACGATCGTACGGGTCAGGGCCGAAGAATCCGTAGATGGCACTATCGGCGCTTTCCAATCCTTCAACGTCATAGCTCTTGCTGAGTTTGAAGTTGGTCAGGGATTCGAAATCGCCGACTGAGTATTCGCCAACGTCTGTGAGTATCAGAGGTTGGCGCTCCGTAGCGGGTTCGTGTTCTTTCGCCGCCGGTTCTGGGGTTGGCGTCGAGGCTACCGACGTCGTTTTTCCAATGATCTCGTAGTCGCCGGAACCGAATGAATCGGGTGAATGGGCGTTGCCGCATGCGGCGAAGGCGAGTGACGCGACTACAAAAGCTATGTAGCCGATCACCCTCACCCTAGCCCTCTCCGATCGAGAGAGAGGGGATTCGGTCTTCATCACTACTGCGATTGCAGTGCTTCCATCAGGGCGTTGCAGTTGGCGAGGGAGGTCTCGGAATTTTTACCTTGGCAGAGCAGCACCATGTTGCCGGCGACGACGTAGTCGCCGTACTTGGCGTTGTCGCATTTGCCGGAGTGGTGGGAGCCGCGGGTGTTGCCGGAGCATGCACGCCGCTGGACGAGCCCCTCATCCCACCGCTGAATGTCTTTGGCGATCACTGCGTCCGGGCCGGTTGCCTCGTCGGCGAAGTCGACACCGACGGTGATGGCGGTTTCGTGGTCGGGGTAGAAGCGGGCTTCGAACTCCTGACGATCGTATGGGTCGGGGCCGAAGAAGCCGTATACGGCATCGGTCGCTTGGTCCAATCCTTCGACCTTGTAGTTCTTGCTCTTCTTGTAGTTGGGGGTGTTGATGAGGTCGTCGACCGTGTATACGGCATCGGTTGAAATTATCTCGACGCCGGGCGGACCGCTTGAGACATCTTCAACTGCGGCGGCGACACCGCCACTATCGCCGCTACCGGCATTGCCGTCCTCGACGTTGCTTTCGGCGCTACCGCAAGCCATCGCGAAGGCTATAACGGACAACATCATAATCAGCCCGAATTTCCGCAATCCGAGCATCTGTACTCTTTTTAGCATCATATCTTCGTGCTCCTGAACATAGAGGGCACCGCAATCGGGGCTTCGCGGTACTTTTGACGCATGTGTGTATGTTCCTAAATATGTTATCAACTCGTGAAGCGAACTTTGCAACGGCGAGTCGACTAGCCTTCCGACGAGTCCAAAGCCTCAACGAGTTTGGCGCATCGTTGCGAACCTTGCTCTGCGTCTCGTCCTTCGCAAAGGGCGATCATGTTGCCGTAGATGACGAAATCTCCGTACCTAGGCGTTGGCGAGCCACGGGTATGGACGATCGTCCTCCGATCTCTCAACCCTTCGGTGTAGCGCGCGAAATCCGGATCGATGATGGCTTCGGGTCCTGCACCCTCTTTGGCATACGACGTTCCGGCTGAAACAGCTTCATCGTGCGAGGCGTAAAATCTGACTTCGTATTGCACCGGTGTACCGTCGATCTTCCAGAAGAACAGTGACACATGAGTAGCTGCGGGCAGACCTTCGGTCTTGTAATCCTTAGAGTATTTCAAGCCTGCTGCCTCAAAGTTATCTATCGCAAATATGCGATCAGAAGGCTTGACGAGTTGGGATTGCTGCTCTAAGTCCTCGGGTTGGACTAACTCCTCTACCGCTGGTTGACTGCCGCACGCGAACAACATCACTACGATTGCGAGCAGGACGATTAAAGCGGCTGCTGGTCTCATTGATTGTCTAGTGCTTCGATAAGCGCGGTGCACCGATCCCAAGCTTCGGCATCGTCGCGGCCCTCGCAGAGTACGACCATGTTTGCATAGATGGCGTAGGTGCCGTATCTCGGTCTTGGTGTGCCTCGGAAGTCGAATACCGTTCGACGGTCTCTGACGCCTTCTTTGTACACCGCGTCATCGGCATCGAGAATTGCGTCTTCGCCGCTACCCTCTTGGGCGGGTTCAGGCCCAAGCTCTGTCGCGGATGCATGGGATTCATAGAACCGGGCTTCGTATTGAATGGGGACATCGTTGACACGCCAGAAGAAGACGCGATTGGCGACGGCTCCGGGAAGGTCCGCAACATCGTACTTCTTGCCGGATTTCAAGCCGAGGGAGAGCAGATCGTCACCTGACAGCGTTACATCACGGTCCAATATTCTGGTATTGGTTTCAACCTGCGAAGTGTCTGCGACACCATCGCCGCCCCCGTCTCCGTCGCTGGAACCACAAGCTATTGACAACGCGGTCAATAGTAGTGCAGTGAAAGCGAGAGTTTTTAAATTGCCGATCAATTCGCCGTCGATATACTTTCGACTTTTATCGATTATCGAGTGCCTCGATCAGCGCGGAACATCGATTCCATCCCTCAGCATCGTCCTTGCCTTCGCATAGAACGACCATGTTGCCGTAGATTCCGTACGCGCCGTACTTCGGTTTCAACACTGAATTTGGGTATTTGAAAACCTTCCTGCGATCTCGGATCCCCTCTTTGTAAACCGCTTCATCCTCATCGATAATCGCATCTTCGCCGCTTCCTTCTTCCGCAGGAGCGATGCCTTGGGTTACTGCATCTTGATGAGTCTCGTAAAAGCGAGCTTCGTACTCGACGGCGATGTTGTTTACACGCCAGTAGAGGAGGCGCGCCTCAACGCCACCGGGCAACGTTGAGACATCATACGTCTTGCCGGATTTCATGCCTAGTGCTACCAGATCGTCGCCTGACAGCGTCGTATCACGGTCGAAGACCCTGGTATCGGTCTCTGGTTCGGAACTGGTTGAGCTATTGCCCGTGTCCCCGTCGCTTGAACCACAACCGATCGCCAGCGCGGTCAACAGCAGCGCGGTGAAAGCGAGACGTTTGAAGGAGGTGCTCAATTGTCTGTGGATTCGCTTAGCGCGGTTGCCAACTCTTCGCACCTTTCAAGCGCCTGTTCGCCTGCTGCGCCAGCGCACAGCATGACGATGTTCCCGTAGATGGCGTACCCGCCGTAACGGGGACCTGTGCCGCTACGGGCACCGCCGCCGATGCCGGATCCGACGATCATGCGACGATCTTTGACGCCTTCTTTGTAGGTTGCTTCGTCCTCGTCGAGGACTGCATCGGCACCAGAGCCTTCTTCGGCGAGGGCAGTGCCAAGCGCCACTGCATCGGCGTGATTGGCGTAGAAGCGCACTTCGTAGTCGATGGGATCGCCGGACGCGATGCGCCAGAATCCGAATATCGCGTCGCTTGCGCCGGGCAGTCCTTCGAGATCGTAGCTGCGCGCTTTTTTGAAGCCGATCGCGCTCAGATCGTCCGGCTCGAATGTCTCACCGATGTCCATTACCTGCTGGAAGCCCTGCTGGGCGTTGTCAGTGTTGGCTCCGTCAGTGGAGCCGCAGGCGATCAATAACGATAACGCGGACACGAACATGACGCCTAGAACGGTGGGGATGATGCGGAAATTGTGGCTGATGGCGTGCATCTTTTGGCTTGGATTTCGTCTGTGTGAATGATAACCAATGTCGGATGTCAGGGCATCCCCCTGCCCCTTCCCCTCTGGATACCCGCCTGCGCGGGTATGACGAAGGGGACGCGGGTATGACGGGATAGCGTGCAGATATAGACTTGAACTGTGGGGCTGTAGCTCAGTGGGAGAGCGCCTGCTTTGCAAGCAGGAAGTCACGGGTTCGAATCCCGTCAGCTCCACCAGGCTGGACAAAATCAAGAACCTTTCAGATTAGGTTCGCTCTGCCCTGTAATCCCGCCTCTTCCCTGGAACTTCCGGCGACGGCTGGCTTGCCAGTAGGATCACGCACTGTGGCACAGACCTGCACGGACACGGACGTGGGCAATTCGGCCCTTCAATCGTCCTATCCGCCAAATTGTCACGCCACCCGCGCGTCGGGCGCGGCAAGCTCGATTTCTTTAGGCCGCTAGTACAGTTCGGTCATTGCCCCCACAACCGCGCCCCCTGTCGGATGGACTTCTCCATCTCTCTGAAGTGACCACACAGCGACTGAGACCGGTGCCCTTGATGCTTCTCGTTTAAGAACGCGCGCCATGCCGATTCCTTGAAGTGCTATGGACATATCAATCAGCCTCGGCGGTCACAATCGCTGCGATGTTGGCCAATAGCCATGCAGATGCAGCACACAACTGCAACCAATCCCCGGTGGATCCGATCCCGGAGGTCATCAAGCTGCCAATCCAGCAAACGCTGGCCGTTGTTTGCCCGAGCCATGTGATGCTTCGCATCTTGGCTAGTCGGCTTCGCACCGCGCGAGGCGCGGCGGCGCTTTGATTGTTTCCCGTTAACATACGCACTCCTCGCCGCAGTTGGAAAGGTCATCGAGATACATGCCCCAACTGCGATACGCTTCCAATGCTTCCGCGGGCAGACCCAACGAGGTCGCGATCGCTTTGGCGACAACGGCGAATCGTTGTCGATATTTGAAGATAAAACAGAAGACGTGTTTATCATGGCGAACTGCGGGGCCGCATAGAAACATTCCCGGCACGATGGTCGATTCATCGTGTTCGCTCAGAAGCAGAGATCCATCTTCACGTCGTTCAAACAGATCTGCGACTAACTTTTGGCTCCCCTCGAATCCGCCTGCAAATAGTGGCGGCACGCGAGTTTGATACCGAGCTCCTTCATGAGTCGTGACTTGATACATGTCGTCGACGTGAGTGACCGATGCGATAGTTGTGTGCGGGTACAGTTCAACTTGCCTGAAAAACCGGTTGTCACGTACCCGTTCGAGCGTAAACGGTGAAAGCGCGACACTAGGATCGGAGCTATCCTCCACCCAAGGGCGATTCTTGTCGAACATACGCACGCGTTTACCGCGACACGCTAGGTGGTATGCCACGTCAACACCACTTTCGTAGCCACCCACAACGATGAAGTCGTCGCCGTCAAGCTCGTCATAACTAGCGATGGTCGCGGTGTGGCGACACAATTCACTACCGACAAATCCATTTAAGCGCGGGTATTGGAACTCGCCGGCGGCCCAAATGACGTGCTTGGCTTGCAAGGTCTCCTTGGGAGTAACAATGCGAAAGCCGTCGTCAGCCTTTGTTACCTGCACCACGTCGGTATCTGAACGAACAGGTAACCCGAAGATTCGTGCAACTAATTGCAAATACATCGCGTACTCTTCACCCGTCGGATGTTCGACCTCCAAACTGTATGCGGGTGAAGTTTTAATCGCGATTGAGTTCAAATCGAGCATGCCGATCGAATTGGTCGGGTACGAAGGCGTGATGAATCGAGTCTGTGTGGGCCATGATGCGAACGATGCACCGACCGTGTGACGCTCGCAAACCACGAAGTTCTCGATACCAGCATGCCTGAGAGCCACGGCGACACCGACGCCTGCGGCACCGGCGCCGACGACCACTACGTCATGGACGACTTCACCCCCCTCGGTTTCGATCATGCAGACTCCTCCTGTCGACGCTCAAATCAGGTACTTTTCGAATTGTTGCCACAAGCTCTGTTCGTCGAGGTTGCGGCTGACTCTCTAATGAGACATAGTATCATTGCCGGAGCCGATTGCGGCTATTGCGACACCACGCCTCCACCATTCGTCACCAGAAATTCCACGGCGTGGACATCGTCATGGTTCAGGTTGAGGGGAGTGGTATATGCCCCCCGCATCTTGCTTTGCTGACCCCTTACGTTGCGCGAAGGGGGAATGTAGGGGCGTTTCGCGAAACGCTCCTACTACTACGTCTGCCACCCCTCTGGATTCCCGCCTGCGCGGGAATGACGTATGTCGCGGTGTTTCTTGACTAGGGTTGAGACGCGTCGGTCGACTTGTCCGTCGAAGTCTCGACCGGCGTCTGATAGGGCGATGCCGAGGTGGGTTTCGCGGAGCAGCTGTTCGTACTCGGCGGATTGTCCGTAGCTAATTTCCAGTTCCGCGAATAGGGTGTCGAGCGTGTCTTTTTGGAACATCGTCGTCAGTTAATTGGTGTTTGTCGGTTCAGCGGTCACCCTCACCCTGACCCTCTCCCATCTAAGGGAGAGGGGATTCCGGAGACATCATTCATCGGTTCTAGAGACTCCGGCTTCCACGATGCGTTTAAGTTCGTTGGCGAATTCTAGTGCTTCTTCAGCGTCGGGAGTTCCGTTATTTTCCAGCTTTTCTTTGAATTGCTTGAAGAGGTGTTCCTCTTTAGTTCCGTGTGGGATTTCGAACTCTTCACGCGTGAAGTGAGGTAACTTTCCGGGGCCGAAGTAGCCCTTGCCTCGCAGTTCGTAGCCCTCGAGGTTCGGAGTGCCTTTCCCGAGGATTTCGCCGGTCTCGATGTAGTGCTCCATCACGGGCTTCATGCCGTAGCGCTGGACCGGGCATACTTTCATGCAGACGGCGCAACCTTCGTAGGTAACCATCACTGGCCGGCAGCGGTCGTAGACCAGCTTGTTCTTCTTGACGCCGCGGTACCACACCTTTTCACGTAGAAGCGCACGGGCGGGGCATCGGACGACGCAGACCTGGCACTCTTCGCAAAACTTGTTGATGCCGTAGTCGACTGGCTCGTCGTGAACGACCGGCGCGTCGGTGGTGATCAGCATGAGCCGCGCACGTGAGCCGAAGTGCGGGGAGAGCAGCTGGCCGTTCGCGCCAAGCTGACCGAGCCCCGCTTCGACGAACAACGGTATGAATGCGCCGCTGTTGTCGTTGGGACTGTGAACTTGGGCGTGGTAGCCGAGGGAGCGGATATGCTCTGCGAGATCAAGCGCTAGAGCACCTGCGATCTCGTAGGTGCCGAAGTGTGCGAACTCCGCTTCCAAGCTAGGGATGGTCTGGGTTTGCCAATAGTCCTGCTCCAGCGCCAAGCAGATCGCGTGATTGAATTTAGCCCAGCCCTTCTTGCTTTGGTAGGTGTATCTGCGGTCGTACCTCGTGAAACCGACTTCGCCGAATCCCAACTCACGGGCTTTTTCTCGAATGTCAGTGGTCACGTCGTGCTCGGGGTCCGGCTCGGCGGTTGGTTCGATATCGCCTGAAACCCATGCCGCTTCGATGAGCGGCTCGCTGACTTCGTCGTGTTTCTTGCGGTAGTCGTAGACCTCTTTGATGTATTGGGTCCAACCCCACTCGCGGTCAGCGGCTTTTTCGATGGTCTGGGACTCGATCGGGTATTCGCGGCTGTAGTAGGAGACGTCGCCGTCGATGGTCGGCGAGCCCGGTGTGGTTACCAGATCTTCCGCGACAGGGATCGCCGTTTCCGGGTCGCCGTGCTTGCGTCCCGGCCTGGTTACGACGTGATTTACTGACTTGGCCATCTTCAAACCTTTTCTTTAGAGACACGCATACGCGCGCTTTGGGGCGCATTATAGCGCGTCGCGCACATCGAATCCCGTCTGTACAGCGAAATCATTGCAAAGATGGGGCCCAAATGTCGTGAAACGTCCGTTGCGGCAGGGCGAGTGTATGAACCCCCTGCGTCTCGCTGCGCTGACACCCCCTTCAATTCCCCCTCGGAGAGGGGGAGGGTAAAGGGTTTTGCTTCGCAAAAGGGGAGGTACAGTGTTTCACCCCGCATATAATGACGTTCAAAATTGCCCGTGTCGAAATGAGTGGCGCTTCGAAGCGTTGCCAATTCGGAGAAAGAGAAACCGCGATGCTGAGATTCACCGAGGAAATCATCCTGCTGTTGTTGAACGACGATGATGGGCGTTTCGCGCGGTTGCCGAATGTTTCGTTGGACTACGCTCTGGCAGGTGGAGTTCTGATGGATCTGGCTTTGGAGAATCGCATCGACACTGACTTGGACAACCTCATTCTTATCGACGACAGCCCGACTGGTGACTCGCTGTTGGATGCGACGCTGGCGGATATCGCGGAAGTGGGAGGAAACGATGCCAGGTTCTGGGTGGAGCGCACCGCCCTCAAGGCGGCGGAACTGCGTGAAGAGGCTCTGCGAAGACTAATCGAGCAGGGAATTTTAGAGCAGGTTGATGACCGCTTCATGTGGGTCTTCAAGTCGAGGCGATATCCGACGATCGACGGTCAGGCGCAACGCGAAGTCAAACTACGGATCATGGGTGTCTTATTCAGCGATGAGATACCGGATCCGCGCGACATCGTAATTATCTGTCTCGCTGACGCTTGCGGGATATTCAAGACGCTGCTGTCTTCACAGGAGTTGGAATCTGTAACTCCCCGTATCGATCAGGTCAAGCGTCTTGACCTCATTGGTCAAGCGATGACACAAGCGATCCAAGACATCGAACTCACATTGGCCGCCGCTTTGCAGCCGCACATGTACTGAGATCAAGACTCGGGACGCCAACTGAGGACCTTTTGAAGGTTGGTGAAGTACTCGGCGAAGGCTTGACGTCCTGCCACGGTCGCTTGAATCCACGTCCTAGGTTTCTGGTTGTGGAACTCTTTGGTGACGTTCAGATAGTCGGCGTTTTCAAGTTTCCGTAGATGGGTCGTCAGATTCCCGCCGGTTAGATCCAAGGACTTTTGCACGAATCCGTACGTCACGCGGTCGGATTCGGGGATAGAGACGAGCATCGTCATGATCCTCAACCTCACTGGCTGATGGATGATCTCGTCGAGAACGAGAGGCTCTTGGGTCATGCGACGTCGCTCTTCCGAAGCCAGAACGCACCGGCGAAAACCACCGCCAACATTAATACCGCAGTCGCTGCTGCCGCGATATCGCCTAAAAGGTAGTCGGGAATGAAGTACGCGGCTGCGATTCCTATACCGACAACTGCAAGCGCGGGGCGGTGCATGATTCCGAACAGCGTGTATCCGAGGGCGATGATACCAATGGCAACCCCCGGGATGCTGGCGGCTGTGTCGTCGTTCCAAAGTCCGGCCGCGCCGGGAATCAGAAAGGCTGCGGCGACTACGACGATCCAAAATGCGAATACTCGTAACCCTGCGTTCCGAGCCGCGTCCCCATCGGATCGGCTCTTGCTCGCGCGGTGTCCAATGATGCTGCTGGCAACCATGCCTATCGCGACGACAACCAACCAAAATGGAGCGAAGACCCATGGACTGCGATCAACAAAGTCACTAGCGAGTGACTGTATCGCGAACTGACCTAGGTAACTAAGGGCCATGAGTCCGCCCCACATGAGCAGGATGGAGTCCATTCCTGCAAGGTACATGGAGCTGCGCGACTGGTCCATGGTGTCATGGATGGTGTTCCAACTGTTTTCTGGAGAGGAGTCATTTGTAGATTGCATTGGAGTCCTTTCGTAGAGTGTTTTGCGGTCTCGACACTTGTGGACTGTCAAGGTGTCACACATGATTTGAATTGATTGTACCGCAAAATAGTTTGTATTGCAAACTATATCGGTAGTATTTTCACCACTAGCGCGAGTTTCGTGAGAAGAGGCTATGGTTTGAGCCGAACCTAATGATTGGGTCGCCAAACCGAGATGTCAACTGCGTTGTTCTCGACTTTTGATAGCGACGAGGACTTCGTCGACGGACATTCGTCCGACTGGGCCGGAGGCGTACATGGAGCCGAAGACCACGCCGCCGCGAGAGATGAGGAGTTCGACGGGTTGCATGTAGCGGCCGTGGTGATCGGTTGTCCACCATCCGCCGAGAGGTTCGAATTCGGATTCGATGAGGCCGTATGCGACTGGGAAGGTGAGCCCAAGTTCGTCGCGCATGGCTTTGACTTCATCTTGTGTGCCGACGGTTGCGGCGATGACGTCAGCACCGAGTGCTTTGAGTTCGTCTAGTCGTTCTTGGTAGCTGCCTAGCTGCCTTCGGCAGTAGCTTCACCAGGCACCGCGGAAGAAGAGGAGGGCGAGGTAGCGCGATGACATGCCGCGGGCCAGGTCGAGTTCATCACCATCGACGAGTTTGAATTTGAGTTGAGGCAGGCGGTCGCCTTGTTGGAGTTTTTCAGACATTAGCGGTATAAGTAGGCTGGTCGGGTTTGGTGTAGCGAATGCTAGGGATTATAGCCGCGACGTTTGAGTTGCTTTCGTGGCTTAGGCTGGCTTAGGCTTCTCGTTCGGTTTCGAGGCCGAGCATTTCGAGTGCTACCACTTTTGCGCTTTCCAAGTCGTCGACGATGTGTTCTTCCGGGACTTTGTCGATAGCGTTGAGGGCGCGCAGAGCGGTTTCGGGGACTCCGCCGAGTCCCGCGAGTATGCATTCGGTGTTTTCGGTGATGGCGACGTCGATCATCTGCTCAACGACTAAAGCCGCGCTGTCGTCGATGAATACGGTATCGGTGAAGTCTAGGATCACGACTTCGTGTTCACGGATGTCTTCGCTGATAGTGGTGATAAGTCGGCTGGACGATGAGACCGTGAAGCTTCCCCTTAGGGCGATGACTCCGACTCGTGCCGAGAACGTATCGATCGTTTGGGCGGCCTTGTATCCGGTGAAGAATACCTGGTCGAGGATGGGTACTGAGACGACGCTGTCGAGTTCGAGTCTTTCGAGTTGCTTTGCGGTTGCCATACCGGCGGCGATGAGTCCGATGGCGACCGCGGTTACGAGATCAAGGAACACCGTCAAAAACATGGTGATGACCATGACGATGAGGTGTTCGACTTGTACGCGATGGATGCGGGTGATGAATCGCCAGTCGATGATGTCCCAACCCACTTTTAGGAGAATGCCTGCGAGGGCGGCGAGAGGAATGTTCTGGACGTATTGTCCGAGTCCAAGAACCAGAGCGAGAAGGATGCCGGCTCGAATTGCGCCAGAGACTGGAGTGGATCCGCCGGCACGCAGGTTGACCACGGTTCCAAGGGTCGCGCCTGCGCCTGGCAGTCCGCCGATAAATCCGGCGATGGTGTTACCGATGCCTTGCCCGACGAGTTCCCTGTTGGCGTTGTGCCGCGTACGTGTCATCGAATCGGCGATAAGTGAAGTTAGGAGGCTGTCGATGGAACCGAGTAGGGCAATGATGAGGGCGGGTTGTACGGCCTTGACGAGGAAATCGCCGGAGATTTGCGGGATGTGAAGGCTTGGCAGTCCGGAGGGTACTTCGCCAATGACGGGAGCACTGGTGAGCCATAGAACGCCGAGTAGAGAGCCGGTGACTAGCGCGGCGAGGGTAGAAGGAAAGTATCGATGCAGTTTTTCTGGCCATAGTATGCCTACTGCCAGAGTGGCGGTGGCAATGGTCAATGCGCCGAAATTGATGTCCGGTATTGCATCAGGTATGGCGCGGATGGCGCCGACGGGTCCGCCGGAGACGCCTTCGGCACCGATGAAGGGGAGGATTTGAAGGATGATGATTATCACGCCTATGCCGGACATGAACCCGGAGATAACGGAGTATGGCGTGTATGCGACGAATCGTCCGATTTTCAGGACGCCGAGGAGGATCTGTATGATGCCTGCGAGAACGACAATGCCGAATGCTTCGCCGAGGTTGTCAGGTCCGGCGAGGGTTACGACAGCGGCCATAGCGACTGCCATGGGACCGGTGGGTCCGGAGATCTGAGATTTGGTACCGCCGAATACAGCGGCGAAGAATCCGACAGCGATAGCACCGTAGATACCGGCGATGGCGCCGAGACCTGATGCGACCCCAAATGCGAGAGCGACGGGGAGCCCAACGACAGTTGCGGTGAGTCCGCCGAAGATATCGCCTTTTAGGGTTTCCAGATCGTAATCGAGACTGAATCTTTGGGAGATGTTTTGCAATTTCAGTCTCGGTTACTCGGTTGCTACCGTTGATGGATGAAGCCATGTTACGCGGTGTTGGTTAAGAGTGCGAAAGACGGTCGCCACAATTTCTTGTAAAAGCGTAAGCATTTTCGGTTTTCACGGTGCTCAGTACGCCGCATGGATGGCAACTGAGCCGATGTATCAGAAACCTAGGCTGTGGTATATTTCAGTACATGCGACATTGAGGATCGTGAAGTGAAGCAGAGAAGGGTAGAAACGACGCTGCGCCCCCATGTGGGAGGTCGAATTAATGGCTGACCGTATATTGGACCGTATAGATGCTCCCAGCGATCTGAAAGATCTGGGCTATGAGGAGCTAGAGCAGGTCGCGCAAGAGGCTCGAGACACCATTATCTCGGTCATTACGGAGCGTGGTGGTCATCTCGCTTCCAATCTAGGTGTGGTTGAGATGACGTTGGCGCTGCACAGGGTGTTTGAGAGCCCGAAAGACAGCATGGTGTGGGACACAACCAACCAGATGTACACGCACAAGCTGGTTACAGGGCGTCGGGATGAGTTTCAGGACATCCGGTTGGAAGGTGGGTTGTCGGGATTCGGTGAGCCGAAGGAGAGCGAGCACGACACCTTGGCGGCTGGTCATGCGGGCACGGGGTTGTCGATAGCTCTTGGCATCGCGCAGAGCGCGGTTAATCAGAAGAGCGATTCGTGGACGATTGCGGTGGTCGGTGATGGTGCGATGACCTCTGGCTCTAGTTTCGAGGCACTCAACAATATTGTCCATCTGAATCCGGAGCGCATGATCGTTGTCCTAAATGACAACGGGATGTCGATCTCGGAGAACATCGGCTTCCTTACGAACTGGCGGAAGCGGTTGATTACGCATCCCGAATTTCAGTCGATGATTGGGCGGATGAAGTCGATCTCCCAGCGAGTTCCTACTGGTGAGTTGATGTATCGGATCGTGAAACGGTTCAACACCGGGTTGGCGGGATTGATCGTGCCGACGATGTTGTGGACAGAGATGGGTTTCCAGTATCTGGGTCCGATCGATGGTCATGATTTCAAGCAGCTGGAAGAGACGCTACGCCAAGCGAAGAACTCGACCGGATTGGTGCCGTTGGTTCACATCGTGACGCACAAGGGTCATGGGTTCGAGCCGGCGGAAGATGACCCGGTGAAGTTCCATCAGCCGAGTTCGCCGCTCGGCGATTCGTCTGGAGCGCCGACGTATTCGAAGGTGTTCTCGGAAACTTTGGCGAAGATAATGCGTGAAGACGAATCGGTCGTCGGGATAAGCGCGGCGATGCTTGAGGGCACGGGGTTGGTGGATGTGATGCATGAGTTTCCGGACCGCGTTTTCGATGTCGGGATTGCCGAGCAGCACGCGGTGAGTATGGCGGCGGGTATGGCGTCGAAGGATTTGAAGCCATTCGTGTCGATATATTCGACGTTTATGCAGAGGGCGTTCGATCAGATACTTCACGACATCTGCTTGCAGAACCTTCCGGTTAAGTTGATTGCGGACCGAGCTGGGATCGTCGGCGAGGACGGGAAGACACATCACGGAGCGTTCGACATCACGTATTTGAGGTGTTTGCCGAATGCGATCGTGGCGGCACCGCGTGACGAGAACCAATTGCAGCATCTGGTTTACACGGCCTACAAGTATGACGGACCGTTTGCGATTCGAATTGCGCGTGGGACCGCGGTGGGAGTTCCTCTTGACGAAGAGTTGCAGGAAGTTCCGATCGGCAAAGGTGCGGTGTTGATGGATGGTGAGGATGTCGCGATATTCGCGCTTGGCAAGTCTTGCAGTGCGGCAGTTGAGGCGGCGGAAGTACTTGCGGAGTACGGTATTTCGTGCGGAGTAGTAGATCCGGTTTACGCCAAACCGCTTGACACTGAGTTGATATTCGAAACGGCGCGTAAGACTCGACAGATCGTGACAGTTGAAGAGAACGTGCTAGCCGGTGGATTCGGTTCTGCGGTTTTGGAGACCTTGAAGGATGGCGGGTTGGATGACGTCATGGTTCACCGTGTCGGTATGCCGGATGCGTTTATCGAGCACGGGACTGCTGCGGATCAGCGTCGGCAGTTGCAGCTAGACGCTGAAGGCATAGTCGATCACATTTTGGATGCGTACTTCCCGGACGTGGCTGCTAGAGTGCGCGGCGGATCTGCCGACCAAGACCTGGCGGCGACGGCTTAGAGTAAAACACTCCACGCGGGCATCCCCCGCGAAATTCGCTTTGCTCTTTCGCGCCCCCTTCGCTTTGCGAAAGGAATTACTTACCTAAGCAACCAAGCGGCAACTTGAGGATCAGCCGCAAGTAAATGCGGAAGCACGCCGTGAGATAGGTTGATGCGGATATACTTCATTGCACTATGATTGACTGGTTTTGGGTAGGGCGCATGATCCTCTATCTGGTCATCGCCGCCTTTTGCGTCGCCGGAATCGCGCTGGTCTACGCGTTCATCGAGTGGATCAGAAACCGGTAGCCGCGAGATAGAGCGCCAGTGATTATCCACCGATGTTCACGACTGCGTTGCCGTTGAGCATCTACATCCCGACAATCCACGCAATTGCAAGCGCGGCGGCTACCAGCAAACCACCTCATCGCCTTCATTCCGCGAACAGTCAGGCAAAGACGACCGCGACTGCGATCACCGCGGCCAGCCTCCTCTCACGGCGCACGACGTCCGGGCCTCGCGCCTGATGGTATTCGCCCAGTTCAGGAGGGGACGCTTGCGACAGGGGAGTGTCCAGCCAGAACGGGAATCTGTGTCTGATACGCCTATCTACTTCATTGCTCGTGCGGGTGGTTGTCAATGAGGTGATTGACAACTTGATCGACTAGGTCGCGGGTCTCATAGCCCTTGGATTGTTGGCTTATGGTTCCGCGGTGAGATTGAGAGACGCACCATCGTCTGGTGTAACCATTTCCCTGCGGAGTGTCGAGCTGAGTATCGCGACTTGAGTCGCTAGTACAATTCGCACTGACAACTGAATCAAAGTGCCCCCAGCGGGAACTGGGGGCAAAAGCGAAAAGAACTCTTCAGTGAGTAACTATAGTACGTCGCGCCGTGCGCGCAATCAAAACGAAATAATGAAAGCGGCTGTCGAGCGTTTCGTAGCAGGCGGTCTAGATCGTGACGATGTAGAACTTAAATTCGTTATGTTCAAAAAGTATTTCGACGAACCTTTTATCGACGACGAAGAACGTGAAATGTTTTGGAGAACAATCGATGATGCCCGATATCTTGAGGCGTGCGGGAAGATGTTGCCTGCTCATGCGATGTGGCTCTTTGAGATGAGTGCCTCAATGGAAGGCGAATGATAGAGTCGCGAGGCACGTAACAACCAAAAACTCCCGTCTTGGGGACGGGTGCGATTGGTCTAGCTCCAACTAGAAAGGGTTGAACGTTAACACGTCCTCAGATGAGCGCGACGTTGAAGTTGAGGCTGAGGAGGTTGTTTTTGAACAGCCACAGTTCTGGCTCCTCACAACTGCCTACTCGCACCTGATCCCCTGAAGGTTACCGTAGTATATACATCCCTTTGCGAAAGGGGCTTGTCGTCACTATTTGCTGACGTAAAAAGGGGAGGGTCACAGGTATTGTTTGACCCAGCCCAATCCGTCTTCGGTGTTGCCAGCGGGCATGTATTCGGCACCGATCCAACCGTCGTAACCGCTGTTTACGATGTGATCGAAAACGAACGGGTAGTTGATTTCTCCCGAACCGGGTTCGTGTCGTCCTGGGTTGTCAGCGATCTGGACGTGTCCGATCATCGGCAATAGATCAGAGAATTTGGTTGCGATATCGCCTTCCATGATTTGGGTGTGGTAGACGTCGAATTGTAGGCGTACGTTTTTGCGGTTGGCGGCTTGGACAAGTTGCGCGCCGTGCGCTGATTTCGAGACGTAGGTTCCGGGAACGTCTCGGGTGTTGAGTGGTTCGACGAGGACGATGGCGCCAATGCGAGCAGCGGCATCTGCTGCAAATTGCAGGTTGCGGATCATGGTTTCCTCGGCGACTTCCGAATCGGTGCCATCGTCGGGAATTCCGGCCAAGCAGGTCAAACGTTCGCAGCCGAGGGTTTCAGCATATTCGACTGCCAAGCCGACACCATCTTGGAACTCTCCAACGCGATCAGGTTGTACCGCGATACCACGGTCTCCGGCGGCCCAGTCTCCGGCTGGGAAATCGAAGAGGACCTGCTTTAGCCCATTTGCTTCGAGTTGTTCGCGTATGGCTTCGGCAGGGTAGTCGTAGGGGAAGAGGTATTCCACGCCCTTAAAGCCGCAACGCGCGGCGACGGCGAATCGGTCCATAAAGTCGTGCTCGTTGAACATCATGGTGAGATTTGCGGCGATATTGAGGGGCATTTGGGGGATTTTCCTAGTTGTTGGTCTATGCTTGTGTGGAGTAGCGCGATATTCCATATTAAGGGATGTCGATGGTTGTTCCGATAGGTTGGATGGTTAAAGAACGACCAGTGTGTGCGATTCATGGATGAGTTGATCGTTTTCGGAGCGCTTGCCGTTGCGCTTGTGCTGTTCGTCTGGGGCAAGTGGCGGTACGATGTGGTTGCTCTGGTCGCGTTGCTGGTGCTTGCGATAGCGGGTATCGTGCCTGCTGCTGAAGCGTATCGAGGATTTGGTCATCCGGCAGTGGTGACGGTTGCGGCGGTTTTGATATTGAGCAGGGCGCTTCAGAATTCGGGTGTAGTTGACGTGATCGCGAATTGCTATGCGCGGATACCTAGCATCCCGGTGTTGCGGATACTGAGTTTGTCAGGGATCACCGCGTTCTTTTCGGCGTTTATGAACAACGTGGGAGCGGTGAGTCTGTTGATGCCGGTGGCGATCAAGGTTGCGAATCGAAGCAGAGAATTGCCATCGCACTATCTGATGCCGTTGGCATTCGCGTCGTTGCTGGGTGGATTGACGACGCTGATCGGTACGCCTCCGAACATCATCATCTCGAACTTCAGGCGAGAAGAAGCAGGGGCGGCGTTTCAGATGTTTGATTTTGCTCCTGTCGGAATCGGGGTTGCGGTCGTCGGGATTTTATTCATCGCATTTGTGGGTTGGCGGCTTATTCCTACGAGGCGGGCACCGCTGGCGTTAGGTGATACGTTGCATATCGAGGACTACATGACCGAAGTCCGTGTGCCGGAAGGGTCGAGATTCGTTGGCAAAATGGTTCGAGACCTCGAGGATCTGGCTGAAGAGGATGTGGCGATACTGGGCATGGTGCACCGGGGAGTAGTTTACGGCGCACCTTCGAGTTACGAAGTGATTGATGAAGACGATATCTTCATCGTGGAGGCTGATCCAGAGGACTTGAAGTTATTCGTCGACTCATCGGGTTTGGTACTTGAGGGGTCTAGAGATATGCGTGAGGATTTCAACCAGACGTTGAGATCCGATGAGGTGATGGTGGTGGAGGCGATTGTGGGTCCTGAGAGTGCGGCCCTTGGCAGGACGGCACGTGGTTTACATCTTCACGCTGCGTATGGAGTGAACCTGCTGGGAGTGTCGAGGAGTGGAACGCGGCTTGCGCGCCGTTTGGGGAGGATTGTCTTTCGGGCTGGTGATGTACTGCTTCTTCAGGGCAGAACGGAGCTGGTGCAGGCGGCGTTGCCGCGGTTGGGGCTTCTACCTTTAGCGGAGCGGGAGCTCAGGATCGGGCAACGGCGGAGGCTCTTCTTTCCTCTCGCGGTTTTCGTTGCCGCGGTATTGCTGTCCGCGTTCAATATCGTGCCGGTGCAGATCTCGTTTGTTGGTGCTGCGGCGATATTGTTGTTGACGCGTGTTTTGACGCTTCAAGCGGCGTATCAGGCTGTCGATTGGCCGGTGATCATATTGTTGGGCGCGATGATTCCAGTGGGGGAAGCGCTGGATACGACTGGTGGAGCAGCGCGAATCGCAATGGTGATTGCGGAGATTGGCGGATCGCTTCCGGCGTGGGTCACACTGGGGATAGTGCTCGTGACGACGATGCTGTTGTCGGCGGTGATCAACAATGCTGCTGCGGTGATTTTGATGGCACCTATAGGGATCGGCGTGGCAGCTACTTTGGGGGCAAATTCTGATCCGTTTTTGATGGCCGTCGCAATCGGTGCTTCGTCGGCGTTTCTCACTCCCATTGGGCATCAGTCGAACACCATTGTGATGGGACCGGCTGGATATCAATTCGGAGATTACTTGCGGTTGGGATTGCCGTTGGTAATGGTGATCGTCGCGGTAGCGATTCCGCTGATCATGTGGGTTTGGCCGTTGGGGATTTAGCTAACTACTGGAGTTTTGTTTTGGGAATGTCCTTGGTCGGGTCTCGGAATGGGACAGGTACGACGGACGCGTCCACGATGCCGTCATTTGGGAGTTGAACGTTGACGTTCGTGCCGCGTTTCCAATGGGTTTTCGGCATGACAGCTAGGGCGATGTTGGAGCCGACGTTGGGAGACCAGAACGCGCTGGTGACGTAGCCGATGTCGCAGCCGGTATCACGATCTTTGACCAGATAGAAGTCCTCGTTGTACCAAGTGATCGGGTTGCCGTCAACTTTGAGGCCGACGAGGCGCTGTTTGACGCCCTCCTGCTTGATCTTGGCGAGAGCGTATTTGCCGATGAAATCAGCTTCTTTGGTTAAGTCGACCTGCCAGCCTAATCGGACTTCGTAGGGATTGTTCTCGATGTCCATGTCTTGGCCATAGGATAGGATGCCGGCTTCAAGTCTGCGGATGTGGCTAGGTGCGATGACGCCGAGGTTGAATTCCTCGCCTTGTTCAAGGATGTGTGGCCAGACATCGTCAGCGTGCAGCGTAGCATCGTGGAGATAGATTTCGAAGCCGATCTCTGCAGAGAATCCGGTTCTAGAAATCGTGACTTTGTGACCGTTTAGCGTGTCGTGGACAAGGCCGTAGTAGGGGATGTCTCGGACGTATGAGCCGAACATCTTTTCCATAAGCAGGACCGATTTGGGACCTTGGATTTGTACAGGCGAAACGTCTATCTCGTGGATTTCGACGTTGAATTTGGCGAACGAGTTGACGCCTTGTGCCCAGAGTAGAACGTCGGAATCGGAGATGCTGAACCAGAACTCATCATCATCGACGCGTAGTAGGACGGGATCGTTGATGATGCCGCCGTATTGGTTGCAGAGGATCACATACCGCGCCTGCATGTTTGGGAGGATCTTGTCGACGTCGCGAGTGATCAGCAGGTTCACGAATTCGGCGGCGTCGGGCCCTTTGACTCTGATCTGACGTTCAACAGCCACATCCCACATGCTGACGTGTTGTGTAAGGAATTCGTATTCGGCCAGCAATCCACCGTCTTCAGGTTTGATGTAGGCGCGTGGGTGGTAGAGGTGGTTATAGGTTGTGTATGCCCAGCATCCGGCGGCTTTCGAGAGGTGCCACCATGGTGATTTTCTGATCCGAGTGGAGATGAGAATCCGAGCGTCGCTGTTGCCGCTCTGTCGCAAGTTGATGGGCCAGTGACGGGTCTTTAGACCGGCGATGACTAGAGTTTGTGGCACTTGTTTACCTCGATTCGATTAAAGCCTTAGTTTGTCACCTTTTGGATCGTAGAGCGGTTCCTGCGCGACAGTGCTTCGTAGCCGTTCGCCGAAGTAGACGATGTCTACGGGAGTGCCGGGCGTGGCATGAGAGTTTGGCAAGTAGCCGTAGGCTATTCCGCGGCCGATGGAGTGTCCGTAGTTGGCGCTGGTCACATAGCCTAGGACGCGGTCGCCGGACATGATCGGCTCTTTGCCCATCACGACGCGGTCACTGTCGTTAAGTGTGATGCAACTGAGTTTTCGGGTTGTGCCGTTTGTTTGAACTGCTTGAAGTGATGACCTGCCGATGAATTCGCCTTTGTTCATTTTCACGGCAAAACTAGTGCCTGCTTCGTAGGGGTTGAATTCAGTGTGGATGTCGTTTCCCCAGAGTCGGTAGCCTTTTTCAAGGCGCAGCGAATCGAATGCGGCGGTGCCGGCGGCGATTAAACCGTGTGGTTCGCCTACCTGCCACAAAATGTCCCATAGTCGTAGACCGTACTCGACAGGCGTGTAGATCTCCCATCCCAGTTCGCCGACGTATGAGATACGCAACGCAATAGCAGGAACATCGCCGATGATTAAGCGGTTGGCGGTCATGTACGGGAATGTCGGGTTTGACACGTCTACATCGCAGACGTGGCTTAGTACCTCTCTGGATTTTGGTCCCCACAATCCGATGCAGCAGAGGTCGGAAGATACGTCAACGACGGATACCGATCTGTCGCCAGGCAGGTTGGAGCTAATCCATTTCAGATCGTGGTAGCGCGTGCCACCTCCAGTGACGATCAAGAAGCGATCGTGATCCAATCTCGTTATCGTGAGGTCACACTTGATTCCGCCGCTTGGGGTGAGCAGTGGGGTGTAGGTGATGGATCCGATCGGTTTGTCCAACTGATTGGTAGCGAGATGTTGGAGGGCTGCGAGGGCTTCTGGTCCGTTGATCTCGAACTTGGCTAGAGGTGTCAGGTCAAACATGGCTACGCGTTCGCGCGTGGCGACGTGCTCTGCTGCGATGATGGGCGACCATTCGCGAGCTTCCCAGCCTTGACGTGATGCGCCATTGACGGGGAACGACTGGAGCAGGTGTTCGTTGGCGGCGTACCATCGGGGGCGTTCCCATCCGGAGCCTTCGAAAAAGACGGCATCGAGTTGTTCATGGCGTGAATGGAACGGGGTAAGTCGGAGGTTGCGAGGTTCTGCGATCTGTTGTAGCGGGTGGATGACGTCGTAGACTTCGCGATACTGCTGGGCAGCGCGGGCTCGGACGTATTTTCGGCTGTAATCGTGGGGGTGAAAACGGTTTATGTCGCACTCGTGAAGATCCATGGTCGGTTCGCCGTTGGCGATCCACTCGGCTACCGCTTTACCCACACCACCGGCGTGCGTGATCCAAACCGCCTGAGCTGACCAGAAGCCGCGCAACTGAGGAGATTCGCCGAGGATCGGGAATCCGTCGGTGGTGAAGGAGAATAGGCCGTTGAATTTTCGCGTCAATCCAACGCCATAGAGGCAGGGCATAACCTCACCCGCGGCTTGCTGAGCCGCTTTGAAGTGGTCGGCGGTAAATGACATCTCAGCCGGTGCGATGGGCGCTTCGTCGATGTCTAGGATCTCATCGGCGTCGATGATGAGCGGTTCATGGAGGTATGAACCGATGCCGAAACTTTCACGTTCCTGCCGGAAGTACATCGAGCGGTCTTGGTGACGAACCAGCGGCATTGAGATATCGGAAATTGCGCCCTCGAGTTCCGGCAACGGCTCAGTCACTGCGTAGATGTGTTGCATCGGTGAGAGGGGTATCGGCACATCGGCGAGGTTCCCGATCTTGGGGCCCCATATTCCGACCGCAGATACGACAAGATCGGTTGCGACATCGCCGTGTGTGGTCTCAACGCCTTGGATCTGTCGATCGGCGATTTTGAAGCCCGTAACTTTGACGCCGCCGTGAAAAGACGCACCGCTTGCCATAGCGGCGCGTGCCATCGCCTCAGCTGGTTTGGTTGCCGGAGTTTGGATGTCTGATGGAACGTAGAGTGCGCCCAAGATTCGCTCGGAAAGCATTGGCACGAACTCACGCGCTTCGGCAGCGGTGATGACGTGAGAATCGATGCCCCAGCTACGGCCGTATCCTGATTTGCGTTTGAGATCTGTGAGGCGTTCTGGGGTCCACGCCACTTCGAGGCTGCCTACCGGGTTCGTGCACGGCTCGCCGTCGAGTTGCAATTCTGCCCACTCGTCTACGGTGTAGCGAGCAAACCGAGTCATAGTCTTGGACGCGTTTATCTGGAATACGCCTCCGGGTGCGTGTGTAGTGGAACCGCCAGTCTCGAACAACGGTCCCTGATCAACAACTACGATGTCGCGCCATCCGAGCTTAGTGAGGTGATACGCGACGCTGCATCCGGCTATTCCGGCGCCAATGACCACGACTCGAGCGTGACTTGGTAATGAGAATTCAATCATGTTGTTTTGGGACATTGAGTTTGGGGACGGTCAGATCATCAGAGTATTCGACGGGATATGTGGCGGGATTTTCGAGTTTGCGGATATGTTCAGGAATGTTACGAACTCCCGATGCGACGCGTTCTCTAAGCGTCGCGATGGAGTCCATTTGCTTAAGTCGTTCGCCGGATTTCATCACGGTTTTGAGCATCTGATGCGGGTAACCGATCGGAGGGAGCGATGTGGCCTTTGCCAGGATGTCCCTGTGCATCATGCCGTATTCGAAGCTCCGAAATATCTGTTTGGCCCAAGGTCGCGTGACTTTGGCGGTGCTCAGTTTGGTTACTGGGCGACCGTCGATCTCGACAAGTTTGTAGACCGAATCGATGTACGGGGCATCCGCGGATGTTCCGAATCGCGTGCCGACGCCGAACGCGTCGATAGGCGCGCCGGAGTTGACCAGCTTAGAGATGCTATGTTCGTCGAGACCTCCGCTTGCCATGATTCGAATCTGCGGGAATCCGGCCTCGTCCAACAGGGCGCGAGCCTGCCGGGCGAGCTCACTTGAATCTCCGCTGTCGAGACGGATCGCGTTGATGGCGGAGCCGCGCTGACGTGCCTGTTCAGCTAAACGAATGGCGTTGCGGACACCTTCCAATGTGTCGTAGGTGTCGACTAGAAGCGTGGTGGTTTCAGGAAATTCGTCGATGTAGGCTGCGAAGGCTGTTGCTTCGTCGTTGAAGGTTTGGATGAAGGAGTGTGCCATTGTTCCGTATGCCGGGATGCCGTAGAGTGCAGCGGCTTTGACATTGCTGGTGCCTGCGAAGCCTGAGATGTAACCGGCGCGCGCAGCTGCGATTGCGGCATCTTCGCCATGTGTGCGGCGTGAGCCGAAATCTACGACGGGTCTGCCATCAGCGGCTTGGACGATGCGAGCGGCTTTGGTTGCCAAGAGCGATGCGGTGGTGACGATGTTCAGGAGCATCGTTTCGACGATTTGGGCTTCGATGATGGGGCCGGTAACTTCGAGGAGGGGTTCGTCGGCGAAGACGATGGTTCCCTCGGAGACGGCTCGGACTGTTCCGCTGAAACGGAAGTCGGTGAGGAAGTCGACAAATTCGTCGGCTAGGGGTGTGACGTCGCGGATGGCTCGGATTTCGTCAGCTGAAAAGTGGAAGTCTTCGAGGAAATCAAGAGCGTCATCTATGCCGCTGGCGATGTAGTAGGCACGGTCTTTGGGATAGCCGCGAAAGAAGAGGCTGAATGTCGCGGATGAATTCATGCCGCGTCGCCAGAAGACCTGAGACATCGTCAACTCATAGAGGTCTACGCTGAGCTCTTTTTGGTAGGTGGGAATGGTAAGCCCCCTTTGTCCTTCGGACATTTCCCCCGCTAGCGGGGGAAACCCCGCTGCCCGTCCCCTCTGGATTCCCGCCTGCGCGGGAATGACGGCTGCTATAGGGAATGACGGTGGTTTTGCATGTGGTGCCGCTAGAGGTTTGGTGCATACTTTAATGCTGACGACTAGGTACGGGTGTGATTCGGGCATTAATCGACCGGAGAAAAGGGCAATCGGAGAAACGAGATGTCTCAGGCACTGGAAACTGCGTTTGCGATGGATGCTGCGAGCATCAAGTTCGGGTTTGGTGTCACCGCTGAACTCGGGTTCGAAATGAAACGTCTCGGCGTCAAAAAGGCGATGGTGTTGACTGACCAATCGCTGCTCGAATCTACAGCGGTTACAACTTCGTTGCAGTCGTTGCGGGATGAGGGTATTGAGTGCGTGGTTTATGCCGATGTGAGCGTCGAGCCGACGGATGCGTCTTTCGCGGACGCGATTCAGTTCGCTGAGCAGGGCGATTTTGACGGCTTTGTAGCGGTCGGTGGTGGGTCGGTGATGGATACTGCGAAGGCAGCGAATCTTTACGATACGCATCCGGCGGAGTTTCTGGAGTATGTGAATGCGCCAATAGGGAAGGGGACGCCGGTGCCGGGCGCGTTGAAGCCGTTGATTGCGGTGCCGACTACCGCAGGCACGGGTAGCGAGACATCGGGTGTGGCGATCTTTGACATGAAGGAGATGCATGCCAAGACGGGGATAGCGAATCGTGCGCTGAAGCCGCATATGGGCTTGGTGGATCCGGAGAACACGCGATCGATGCCGCGGAACGTGGCGGCTTTCAGCGGTTTCGATGTGTTGTGTCATGGATTGGAGTCGTACACCGCGTTGCCATATACGCGGCGCGAGGCACCGATTGATCCGGCGCATCGCCCGGCGTATCAGGGGTCGAACCCGATGAGCGATGTGTGGGCGGCGAAGGCTATTGAGATCGTTTCTCAGAACATTAGACGCGCCGTAAATGACCCGGAAGACGATGAGGCGCGGGCCAACATGTGCCTTGCGGCGACGGCTGCGGGTGTTGGATTCGGCACTGCCGGTGTTCACCTGCCTCACGGGATGTCGTATCCAGTCGCAGGGAACGCGAGAGATTTCCAGCCCGACGGATATCCCGACGATAAGCCGATCATTCCGCATGGGTTGTCAGTGATTTTGAACGCACCTGCGGTGTTCCGATACACGGCGTCGGCCAATCCCGCACGGCACATTGAGGCGGCGAGATTGATGGGCGCGGATGTTGCTGGTGTGGATGACGCAGATGCGGGCGAGATACTGGCGCAGCAGATTATTCAGCTGTTGCAGGATTTGGGAATGCCGAACGGGTTGAGCGGCGTGGGGTATGACGAGTCGGACATCGATGCTTTTGTCGCCGGGACGTTGCCGCAGCATCGGGTTACGAAGTTAGCGCCGCGCACTACTGGTGCTGAGGAGTTGCGATCACTGTTTGAAGATTCGCTGGAGCTTTGGTAGACGATTTTGGAGACCATAACTCGGTACGCGCGACCAGTTCACTAACGCATAAGAACCGGTCCTCTCATCTCATCGACGAGCATTCTGAATGCGGTAGTTCGGTTTCTTTCGATTGATCACTGGCTCACTGGTTTGATCTTGAGGACCGAGGCTTTTCGCAAGCTGATGCCGGTCGAGTTGAGAAGGTTAAACTGGGAAAGCAACCCGGAGTGCAGAGGGTTGGAGTCGTGCCGGAGGATTCTATGCGACGCAAAGTAGGTTCGGAGAAGCGGCGACCAACACTGCCTGGTAAAGGCATTGTCTTGGAGACCGCAGGTGTGGTACTGGATGTGGATGACATTGAGAGTGAAGCAGCCTTCTGGGGTGCGGTGCTTGGGGAGGAACCCGGACCGCTTCGTAGTGAGAACGGATGGGTTACGGTCGGATCGCTCGACTCGAAAACGTACCTCATACTTCAAAAGGTCCCCGAGCCGAAGGTTGTCAAGAATCGGTGCCATATGTGCTTCGTAGTCCCTAATGTTGATGAGGCTGTCCGACAAGTCGTAGCGCTTGGAGGAAGCACCGTAAGTGGCGTTCGGCCTGGCGGCGGGATCACGATGGCTGACCCGGAAGGCAATGAGTTCTGCTTGGGCGCATTTCGCCGCGCAAAGGACGGAAAGCGGATTCCTGTTTGATCCCAACAGGGATGGATGTGTGATGACTAATTACGAAGAGCGTTAATCAGGTCGCACACACAGGGTTATACTCCCTGCGATTTTCGAATGGAAATATCGAGTTCAGGTCAGAAGCACTAACAGGAGGATCAATGATGGAAATCGTGAGAAAGATCGTAGGAGCGTTTCTGGTTGTAACTGGGATAGCAGTGGCGGTGCACTTGGCGGTGACTCCGCTGTATCACGATGGTTCGCCGGATTATCCGGTTTGGGAGATCGTTAACTACTTTATGGCGGTCGGAGTAGTGATCGTCTTGGTCGTCGGGATTCTGCGGAAACGTGCGATCAGCGAGCAGGAGGTGGATACGCTGACCTATTTGAGGACATCGTTCGTTTTCTACGGCGGAATTGTGTTGGCGAGTCTGTTCTTTTGGCAGTGGTTCTGGCAGCTGAATCCAGATAGTGAAACGGGACTGGCGGTTAATTCGCACATCATCTACTTCCCGGTGATGGATATGCTGTACACGGTGCTGACGTTGATCGTGGGACGGAGAATCTGGAGCGGTGGCGGGAGCTAGGCAAAGCTCAACGCCAAGGATGCGGCATATCGTCGGTGTATTCATGAACTGAATGAGACGGCAGCACACGACGCACAACATCGTCGATGGCATCCGACAGTCCCTCATTCATCAGATGCTTGCGAATCAGGTTCGATGCTTTAATCTGACCAGTGTTGTCCGGCAAGCCACTGATGACCTCACTTGCCGCCACTTCAGCGAGTTCGCATAACTCGACGAGCTCGAGATGGTCGGAGTTATCGCGATGGAATTTCGGGATGGGGACTTTGCGAACTGGGTGGAGGTCGAAATGCCGATCAGATTCGCGCGATTCTTGGTAGGCGAGTTGTAGACAAGGGGCGTTGATCATGCAAACTAAGTAGCCGGCCTCTTCGAATCTTGCCGTTCCGTAGTAAAGAGCATTTTCGATGAGTTCATCCCCATTTATGCGGTGCCCGCGTAATGTCTGCCCAGACTTGTTGTAGACGACATGATACGAACCAGACGTATTTTCGCCAAGCTGCTTCAACAACCCGTTCTGATGATTTATTCGTTCCCACAGTGTTCTAGGCGTAGCTGTACCTTTCCCGCGGTGCTGTACGTAAAGCTCGTTCAACCGATTCCAAAACGGATCGTTGCAATTGTCAAAGTTGAATGATCCGTCATCGTTGAGAGCGAAATCTAGGTTGCCATCTTTCATAAGTGGTACGATTGTGCGGCTAGGGGAAAGAACACCGAAAACCAGAAGGTCTTTCGAGAAAATCGTATCTCTAACGTAGTGGGAAGGTATGTTGCCGCGGATTGTGCCGATGTTTGACCACGGCGCATGGCGTGAACGTTCCATGGCAACTTCGCCACGCTCGATACGATCAATCTTGATCAGCGCGTGCGGGAAGACCGTGGCACCGTTTCTGAAGAAGCTGGTCCTTTCATCCATGTATGGCGATGGTGCGTCAACGAAATGTTTTTGGCGCAAAACCCAACTGGTTTTCACCGCGAATTCGTTCCGATCATCAGTCGGCACGAGACGTGGCCTGCCTGGCAGGTTGGAATAAGTGCGCATGACAGATGCGCGGTCAACTTTGCCACGCTCGATCCAAGCGCATGATTTGGCGCCTCCGAACGGCGGGTCCTTTACCTTAGAGAAATCAAGAAACATCGAATTGAACTCCCGATGCTTCTCGCGAACCCGAACCCAGTTCCCGGCTGACATAGACGACCAATTCAAGACCCAACCAGCGACCCACGATTCACCTTTCAGGTAGTGTGATTGGCACTGAACTACGAACAGCCCGGCAATATCGAATCCCGTAGCATTTTTTCCACCAGCGCTAACTCCGAGTTCCTGGATGCGGGATTCCAACGAGCGTTTGCGCTCGAGAACCTGAATTTCGTTCATCCGCACCCAAGGTGGATTAGCGACGATACGGTTGACTCCCTTACTTGACAGAATGAATGGCGATGCGTAGTTTGCCAGATACCAAGTCCAGACACTGTTCCCTTCATTGGCACACACTTCTGTGAGGGTCTTATGCAGTTTCGAGATGCCAGCTTGTACTTCAGTATCAAGTTCGGTTCCTATTCCTAACGGCATAGGCTCCGAATTGTGTGCGGCAGCTACGATGCGTTCCAAGTCGATACGGAAATGCGGAGATTCGGCAAAGGCAAGGGGAATAGAGATTTGTCGGTTCTCAGGAGTTGAAACTTCAATGACCCCACTGTCAGGGTTGAAAAGCGATCCGAGCCCGCGCTTGAGCATCAGACTATCGCCTTGCCATACGCGCAGATCGTCTGGGGACGTGACACTACCAGGTGGAAGCGCGCGCAGGAGTGTTGCACGAGCAATGGCAACCGCTACAGGATGGATGTCGATCCCGTTGATCAATCGGGCGACTAGCCCACCAGCTTCCGCTTCTGGAAGACGTTGCCGTTGAAGTTGAGGCGATTGGAGGATCTTTCGTGCCGCATGAAAAAGAAATGTTCCACTTCCGCAGGCTGGGTCTAGCACACCGATTCCGCTAGGCGCTGAATCTCGTTGACCACTCAACGACGCTCGTATGGCATTCTCCAACCATTCATCGTCGATAACTTCATCGATCACTACCTGGGCCAACCAGTCTGGAGTGTAGTATTCGCCGAAGGCTTTGCGGTGCTGGGCATCGATTATGTTCTGATACAAAAGCCTTAATACGTCACGTTCTCGACTGCGCCAATCATATCCGTCTGCGACTTCGAATATGTGTTTAACCCATTGTGTCCCACGATGATTCATGGGACCGTGAATACCTCTGTTTTGCGGCCAACTGGCGAAACCGTCAGCTAGTATGTCCGTAGGCTCGCGTTCATCGGCGTTCAGGCTTGCGATGACGGCTTCAGCGATCGTTACCAAAAAAAGTGTGGTTGACAAAGAGTTCTTCAGCACTCCCGCCGACTTCGAAGCCTGAACCTGCCATCATGTCCTGCCAAAGCGCGAATTTTGTAACGGTGCCTTGCGCATCGGCAAGTTCTTGGTAGACATCTCGAAGTTCAAATAGCGATGGCCCAAATATCCCATATAGATCGTCGGGCAAGGTGCGTTTTAGCTGAACTTGCGAAACGAATCCAGGGAGCCAACCGAGTAGCATTTCGGGTTCATAGGTTGGCGGTCGCTCCTCATCTGTTTTGACTAGGGCGAGAATTCCCTCGTCGGTTTCATTCCATTCGTAGAAGTACCACTGCATGCCGTCAGTGAGGATACCGCGCCAATGTTTGTTCGGCGTCATCGGCAATTCCTGCCTGCGTTCAGCGTGCAACGCCACAACATAGCGTTCCAACTGCTGGCGTTGGGTTTCGCCCGGAAGACTACCAGGACCGTCTGGATCAACTTTGTCCCGATCTTTTGTCTCGATGACTAAGTTGTTGTTAGGCAAGAAAATGTCCGCCTCGCCGCCCGGTATGGCCTGAGTACGCGCCTGAAAACCAATCCCGCGCAGCAATGCCTTGATCGCGGCCTCAATTTCATTCTCGTAAGGCGCCGGCGGTTCAATGACGAGGTTTGCTAAACGTTTGATTTCGTCTGAGTGCTCGGACATTCTGCAATTCAGGATTGATTATCGTGGATCAAGCGGATCACAGTCATAATACAGAATCCCATCGCCGCTCATTTCCCTCTGGATGGACGTTCCGTCCGCTGAAGCGCCGGATTTCGCCGGAATGACGTGGGGGGACACGGCACTGACGAACTTTTACAAAGGTCTCGCTTAAACTCGTACCGTGGTTTTGAGCGATGGTGCGAACTGTTTCAACAGATACTGATGTCGTTGATCTGTTCAGCGCGCCGGTCGCGCAGTGGTTCCGGGAATGTCACGGCTCTGCTACGGAGCCACAGCGCGAAGCTTGGCCGCGGATCAAGAGCGGTGAAAATGTCCTGATTCATTCGCCCACTGGTTCGGGCAAGACGTTGGCGGCGTTTCTCTCGGCACTTGATGGGCTCTACTCGGATGTTGCGCTGTCGAAGAGGAAGGGGATTAGGACGCTCTACATCTCGCCGTTGAAGGCTCTTGGCTACGATGTTGAGCGCAATCTCGAAGAGCCGATGCGGGGTATCGAGGAGGCTGCGAAATCGTTAGGCGTCGAAATCCCAAAGGTCCGAGCAGATGTGCGTACGGGTGACACGCCGTCTTCAGCCCGGGCGCGGATGGTCAGGAATCCGCCGCATATTCTGATCACCACGCCAGAGTCGCTCTACCTGATATTGACGTCGCCTCGTGCGCGGAGCATCTTGAGCACGGTCGAGACGGTGATAGTGGATGAGATACACACGCTGTGTGCGAACAAGCGCGGCGTTCATCTGAGTATCACGCTTGAGCGCTTGGAGCAGATCGCGCCGGGGTTTCAGCGTATCGGACTTTCGGCTACGCAACGACCATTGACGGAAGTTGCGCGTCTGCTTGGTGGTCAGAACGTGTCGTCGGCTGGCTCGTCTGCATCGGATTCCCCCCTTTGTCCCCCGTATCGGGGTACGGGGCAGGCTTCGGACATTTCCCCCGCGAGCGGGGGAAACCCTGCATCTCGTTCACCCTCACCCTGGCCCTCTCCCATCGAGGGAGAGGGTAATTTGATTGTCGAGCCGAGGCCGGTTTCGATCGTCGACTGTCCGGGATCGAAGAATATCGAGATCAGTGTCCATGGAATGCCCGATGCTGATGGCGGAGACCCAAGTTCGATATGGCCGAAGCTGATACCGAGGGTTTTGGACGACATCGAAGGGCATGACACGACGTTGGTGTTCTCGAACAGCCGTCGTCAGGCCGAGAACGCCGCTGACCGTTTGAACGCGGTGTGGTCGGCGCGAGAACAGGGAGAGCGCGACGGTGTAGCTGTTGGTAGCGGCGAGATCGGAACCGGCACTGAGGATGGCCCGTTCATGGCGCATCACGGCAGTTTGTCGGATACGTTGCGACGCGACATAGAGGAGAAGTTGAAGGCGGGTGAGTTGCCGGCACTGGTCGGGACAAGCTCGTTGGAGCTTGGGATCGACATCGGGAGCATCGACCTCGTCGTGCAGTTGCAGTCGCCGAAGACGGTCACGCAAGGATTGCAACGTGTCGGACGGGCGGGGCACAGCGTCGGTGAGACGAGTTATGGAAAGATCTACGGCACGCATCCGGAGGATTTGATCGAAGCGGCGGTGGTGGCTAGAGGGATGCAAGAGCGGAGAGTGGAGGCGGTTGAGGTGCCTCGCAATTCGCTCGACGTGTTGGCGCAACAGATCGTTGCGGCGGTTGCGGTGCAGGACTGGCCGATGCGTGAGCTTTATCGGGTCATCAAAGGCGCGTATCCGTACGGGGAGTTGACGTATCCGAACTTCGAAGGTGTTGTGAAGTTGGTTTCGGGTCACTATCCGCGCGAACTGTTTTCGACGTTGCGAGCCCGGATTCACTGGGATGAGACGCGGGATGTGCTTCAGCAGTTGCCGGGAACTCGGATGATGGCGATTAGCAATGGCGGCGCGATTGTGGATCGCGGCTTGTTCCCGGTTGTGCTTCCGGATCGAAAGACGCGGGTCGGGGAGTTGGACGAGGAGTTTGTTTTCGAGTCGGGAGAGGGCGATGCGTTCATGTTGGGCAGTCAGGTGTGGCGTGTTGCCAAGATCGACGATGATCGCGTGATCGCCGAGCCTGCGCCGGGGGCGCTACCTCGGATGCCGTTTTGGCGCGGGGACTTTCCATGGCGACCACTAGATCTTTCAGAAGCGTTGGCGGAGTTTCGCGCTGAGGCGGCGGAGAGGTTGATGCCGTATGTAGGCGAGGAGGAAACGCCGGCGGAAGTTGTCGAGTGGTTGATGTCGGAGTTTCTGGTCGATGAGGCCGGGGCGAGGCAGATCATCGGATACATCCGGAGGCAGATCCAGTGGTCAGGCGATATCTCATCTGACAAGACGGTAATCGTCGAGACATATCAAGATTCGATCGGCGATCAACGCATCGTGGTGCATTCGCCGTTCGGTGGTCGGATCAACGGCCCCTGGTCGGTGGCGATTGCCCGCGAGTTGCTGGAGCGTCGGAAGATCGAGCCGGAGGTGCAGGTCTCGGACGATGGTTTCATGTTCAGGTTGCCACAGAGCGATGGTGGACCGAGCGTCGAGTTCATCGGAGAAATGTCAGAAGAAGTGGTGAAGGAACGTGTCTTGGAGGGCATGATCGATTCGCCGTTGTTTGGCGCGGTCTTCCGACAGAACGCGTATCGAGCACTGTTGCTGCCGAGTCTGGGGCAGTTTCGTCGGACGCCGTTCTGGTTGCAGCGGCTGCGCTCGAAGGATTTGCTGGCGATCGCGAAGTCGTTCCCGGATTTCCCGATCGTTTTGGAATCGTATCGTGACGCGCTTGAGGACTACATGGACATGCCGGGGTTGGAGCGAGTTTTGGAGCGCGTCCAATCTGGAGCAATCGAGGTCAAGTTCGTCGAATCTGACGTTCCATCTCCCGTTGCGAGGTCGTTAGAGCACAACTTCATCGATTTCTGGATGTACCAGTGGGACACTCCGAAGGCAGAACGCGGGCTTCAGTCGCTCAACATCGACCGGGACGCGCTGGCGCAGTTGTTCCGGAATCCCGAAGCGGCGGGACTGTTGAGATCCGAGGCTATAGACGACGTTTCGTCGCTGGCAGGACGCACAGCGCTTGGGATGAGGGCGAGGACCGAAACGGAGTTGGCGCAGTTGTTGAGCGAGCTAGGCGATCTGTCGTACGACGAGATTGCCGAGCGTAGCGAGGATGGATGGGAAGGTTGGATTACGGATCTGGAATCGCAGGGCAGGGCGGAGCGCGTCGAGTTCGAAGCTGATGGATCGAACGAATCGAGATGGGTCGCAGCTAGCCTCGTTGAAGAGTATCGACAGGCGATTGCAGATCCGTGCGACTATGGGGCTGTTAGGCGAGTAGTGGCGCGATATCTGGCTCATAGCGGCCCGGTGTCGGTTGGAGTTTTGCAGGCGCGGTATCCGATCGCGTCTGAGCCGCTGAGGGACGCGTTGGAGGAGATGTTGGCGGATTCGCAAGCCGCAAAGGGGTACTTCAGGGATGAAGAAGTAGAGGAATGGCTGGATCTGTCAACCTTGGCGCGAATTCAGGAACGTACTCTTTCGATTCTCCGGTCAGAAGTGCGGCCATCTGATCCTCTGCGATACCAAGCTGCGATGTTGGAACTGCATGGGATCGCGGGTGCCACGGATGATACTGCACACGATGCAACGGTCGATGCGTTGGAAGTGTTGCAGGGCGTGTCGATTCCGGTTCAGCATTGGGCGCGGGATGTGTTGCCAGCGCGTGTCGATGAGTTCAAAAGCGTTGATCTAGACCGAGTGGTGAAGGACGGTGAATTTGCGTGGGTGTTCTGCCAGGGCGAATCGGAAGGTGCTCGAAGTGTCGCGTTGGTTCGCGCTGGAGACGCGCGGGCGTATCTGCCCAGGGCGGTAGTGGAGAAGATGCTGGCAGGTGCCGAAGGTGTGACGACCGAAGCGGGACGTGTGTACGAATTCATAGTTAGTGAAGGCGTTGTCGATTCCGAGACTATTCTTGCAGGACTGCAGGGCATGACGCCTTCCGAGTTGGCAACCGCTATACGCGACTTGGCATTGGCGGGTCTGATCACGGGGGATTCTTGGCGTGCGGCGATGGCGATATCGAACTCGACGGCGATGCGTGCGGTGAGTCCAGCAACGGACAGTGATACTAGAAACCGGTCTCGACATTTCCGATCACGTTCGGGAGCGCGACGGCAATTCGCTCATCGTTTTCGTGAGGCACAGAACGTCTTGGCGCCGGGTATCAACTGGTCTGTCACATCCCGGTTTTCATTCTTGGGTCCCGAGTTGGGCGAAGCACAGCTTGCGGACAAGCGTGCGGAAGCGCTTTTGAAACGCCATGGCGTCGTTACTCGGCGCGCGATTGAGGTTGACCAACTGGGTTGGGATTGGCGATCGATCTACAACACGCTGAATCTGATGGAACTTCGTGGCGTTGTGCGTCGCGGTTACTTCGTCAACGGACTTCCAGGAGTCCAATTCGCAAGCGTCGAATTTGTCGATACGATGCGATCCGCTGAGCGGCGAGACGGGGATACAGTGCCATTGGTAGTTACGGGTACCGATCCTGTGTACATCTTTGACCGTAGGTTGGCGTCCGTCTCCAACGAGGAGGCATCCGGTCTGCTGGATTTCAGTCGTAATTCGAGTACCCGTGTGGTGTTCGCAGGTGGAGTCCCGGTGATGGTGGCTTACTCGAACGGAGCGCGTATCGTGACCGGTGATGCATCGTACGCGGTGATCGAGGAAGGGATACGGGCTTTGGTGCGTGTGATCGCGCAGACATCGACGACGAGGCGTGTGGTTATAGGCGAATGGAACGGTGAACCCGTGGTCGCTTCATCAGCCGCGGAAATGCTTTCCAGAGTCGGTTTCCGCCGGGATTATCCAAATATGATTATCGATGCGTTGAATCTGCCAAAGACGGTGATCGGCAGTCAGGATTGATGGATACAGTCGTCGACCGGTTGTGATCGGTGCGACAGTTCTCCATTTGCTCTAAATCCCGTCAACGATTACGAGGTTGGTGTTAGAGGATTTATCCAGAATCTCTCGGAGTGCGCCAAACTCGGAGGAATGTAACCATGAGTTGGCGGCTTTGAGATTTGGAAATTCGATCATCGCTATGCGTCTCGGATGCCAGTCACCCTGGACGACCGTGATGTTCTCGCCCCTTACGATGAATGTGCCGCCATGGGTCGCAATGGTTGGATCCAGCCGCTCTCTAAACTCGGCGAACATCTCCGAATCGGTGATCTCTACATCTGTTATCACGTATGCGGCCATTGCACGCTTCGCTTTCTGGGTTTTGTAAGAACTATGTTACCGGGTTGCGGCAGGATGCGTCTGTTGTCGAGGGCGCTGATGAATCCCTATCAGGTTGCCAACAATCTCATAATTCCGCCTGATCGTAGATTTTATAAGTACGGATATGAAATCTCGACCGGTAGGTAATCTCGAAAGGGTCAGTTCCACCAATGCGCTACACCAACGAGGCGACAGATGTCATGAGTGCCGGTAACTTCCAGTACCGCATCATCGGCGACGATTTGCAGATGCTGGAGATCCGGCTCGCTCCAGGCGAAGAGATTATTGGCGAAGCGGGTGCGATGATGTACATGGAGCCGGGCATCGAGTTCGAATCGAAGATGGGCAAACGCCCCGATGGCGGTGGTGGAGGATTGCTTGGCGGCCTCATGAACGCCGGTGCTCGAATGTTGGCAGGCGAGAGCATCTTCGTCACGCATTTCCAGAACGCCAGCAATCAGAACCAGATCGTAGCTTTCTCGTCGGAAGCTCCGGGCAAGATCGTGTCGATCGACCTCGCCGGTTTGGGCGGTACCGTTTTAGCCCAACGCGATGCCTTCCTGTGCGGTTCAGGCGACACTGGTATCACGATTGCTTTCCAGAGGAACCTAGGCGCTGGATTTTTTGGTGGCGAGGGTTTCATTCTTCAGAAGGTCCAAGGGAGCGGACACATCTTTATGTCCGCTGGTGGCACCATCATCGAGCGGGACCTGCAAGGCGAACGACTACGTGTTGACTCCGGCTGCATTGTCGCCTTCCAAGAGGGCATCGAGTACGACATCCAGCGTGCCGGCAATCTGAAATCGATGCTGGCTGGCGGCGAAGGATTGTTCCTCGCCACTTTACAGGGGCAGGGCAAGGTGTGGTTGCAATCGATGCCGATCGGACGTCTGGCACACCACATCTACTCGAAGATGCCGAGCAGCCAGTAAGTCAAATGCCGTCAAGACGGCGGGGCGAGATGGCGCGGGACGGGTTATTACGCCGCCGAGTTGATCAGCGAATAGCTAGTGCTGCGCCCACCCGAAGCGTTGCGCTCAAGTATCCCCTTCTCGATTAGGTCAGTGATGTCTCTCAAGGCGGTGTCTTGGGAGGCCATCGTCATTCTGGCCCACTTAGTGGTGGTCATCTTCCCTTCGAATCCGTTGACGAGACGCTTGAGAACCTTGATTTGCCTTTGATTCAACTGGACCTCGGCGATGCTGTCCCAATATTCTGTCTTGGCGATCGTTGACGCAAGGGTGTAGCGCGCGCTTTCGAGGGCACGTCCGAGGCAAGAGATGAACCAGTGCATCCACGGTGTGATGTCCGTCGTGCCTTTCTGTGTTCGTTCCAATATCTCGTAGTAGTCCGACCGCTCTTGGCGGATCTGGGACGACATGCTGTAGAAGCGTTGCTGAACACCGTCTGATCGAGCCAGGGCCAAATCGGAGATCGCTCTGGCGATGCGGCCGTTGCCGTCGTCGAAGGGGTGGATGGTGATGAACCACAGGTGGGCGATCGCGGCCTTGATGACGCCGTCAGCGTTGCTGTGCGAGTTGAACCACGTTATGAACGACTGCATCTCTTGGTCGACTTTGGTTGCGTCCGGGGCTTCGAAGTGGATGATTTCGCGGCCGCCGCGACTTGAAACGACCTGCATCGCGCCGTGCTCGATCGGTCGCCACGCCCCCGGCGTAACTGGCCTCAATCCGTTCCACCCGGTCGGGAACAGTGATGCGTGCCAACCGAATAGACGCGCTTGGGTCAGAGGTTCGTCGCAATGCATCGTTGCATCCATGGTGATGTCGACGATACCCTCGACGTTACGATCGCGGGGCACGACACCGCCGATGTCGACTCCGAGGCGCGAGGCGACGGATGACCGGACGGATTGAGGGTTTAGGATTTCGCCTTCGATCTCGCTTGTCTTGACGACGCTGTCGGTGAACGCCTCGAGTTCGGCTTCCAATCGCAGGTCGAATCCGACCGCCTCCATGCGGCCTAAGAGCATGCCTTGTAGATGCCGGACGTTGGCGAGGAGATCGATGATTTCGGCTTCACGCCAGCTGAACTTCGGCCAATCGGGGTGTTCGTGGATGTATATTCTCCGCAACATATGCGGATATTATATCTGATATTCTCCGCATCAGTCCTTAATCTCCGCAAAAAATGCTGAATTATGCGCAGAACTGCGCATCTAGGCACTAAAATCCGCAATTATGCGGAGATTAAGGTGCCTATTCTCCGCATTGGTTTATGGGAGACGATTAGCCGCGCGCCATCTCGTCGTGGAGGATGCGCATCGCTTGGTGGTGGCTGACGCCGTCTTCTTTCAACTGCGCGTAGCGGGCCTCGTCGATGTTGCTGCGGTCCAAGAAACCGCGGATATCGTATCGGCCCAGCTCCTCGACGACCACCTTGCCTTCTTCGATCATGAGTTCGAGAGGGTACTCCTGCTCCTCCATCGGCATGTGGATGACCTTGTTCTGGCGTGCCGATTCGTACATCGCCATCATGATCTCAACGGTGTCGCGGGCGATGTGTCCGGCGTTGCGGTGTTCGGGGCCGCCATCGAGCCAACGGACGAGTTCTTCCACCTGTTTAGCGTTCATGTTTCCGCCGATAGCTTGGTCGCCTTCTTGGAGATCGAGATCGACGCTTTTCCAACCGTTGGTTTCAGCGTTGAAGAGTTTTAGCACGGTCTCACGGACGTGGAGCATACCTTCGGTTCCGCGGATGAAGAACTTGCCAGCGTCGCAATCGTTGTCCCAGAGGTCGGACTGGATGAAGAACTGTAGCGGGTCGTCGAACATGACGAGGCCGATGCAGGAGTCTTCGATCGGAGTGTTCCGTTCGTATTTGTCGGTCGTTCGAGTGACTGCGCCTATGACCCAGCGGGGTTTGGGATCGCCGAGGATGAACTTTGCGCCGTCGATGGAGTGGGTCGCCCAGTTAGCGAGGCCCTCTTTTACGCGGATGTCGACGCGGAGCGGTATGCCGATTGCGCCAGCTTCGACGAGTTCCTTGGCCTTGTTCCATCCGGGTGTGAAGCGTCGTTGGTGACTGATGACGAGTTTGGTGTCATTGGCATCGCAGGCCTCGACCATCCGGTTGGCGCGTCCCATGCCGATCGCCATCGGTTTCTCGCAGATGATGGCTTTGATCGAAGGGTATCCGGCGGCCTCGACGGTCAGCGGATCGTGTAAGAGGTGCCAGGTGCAGACGCTGACGATGTCGGGTTCGGCGTCGTAGGCACATTCTTCCAAGGTGGCGTATGACTGAGGGATTCCCCAGTCGTCCATGTACATCTGGCGCGCTTCTGCGATCGGATCGACACATGCGACTACGTCGACGTCGTCGACCATCGAGTATCCATCCATGTGCGCCTGTGCGATGCCGCCACAACCCACGATTGCCGCCTTGTATCGGCCAGTCATCTCATATGCCTTTCGTCTGATTCCGTCGTCTTATTTGGGCAGACCCGCACCGTCGTGCGATCTGCTGCACATAGGATATGCGAAAATCTAGGTCAGACGACGCTCCGAAGTTCAGCGAGTTGGTCACCTTGTCCACACAAAACACCGCGCTCATCGTGGTTGATGTTCAGAACGACTTTGTGGATTCGCGCGGGAATCTCTACGTCCAAGACGCGGAGTCCGTTGTGTCTAACATCAACCGCATGATTTCCGATGCTCGGTCCGAGGGAAGGTTGGTTGTCTACACACAGGACTGGCATCCAGAGGTTACGCCGCACTTCGAGAAGGATGGGGGTATCTGGCCGGTGCATTGCGTCGGCGATACTTGGGGAGCCGAATTCTACGAGGAGCTCATCGTAGCGCCGGACGCGGAGTTCGTTCGCAAGGGTACCGGTGGCGAAGACGGTTATTCCGGGTTCTCTGTCCGTGATCCTCAGACTGGGGACTCGTCAGATACGGCGATGGAGCGGATACTTCGGGAGCGTGGTGTAGAGCGGGTTGATGTGGTTGGCATTGCGACTGACTACTGCGTGAAAGAGACGGCTCTAGACGCTCGCAAGCGCGGCTTCTCGACTATCGTCTATCGGAACTGCATGAAGGGCGTGGATCTAAGCCCAGGCGATTCGGATACGGCGATCAGCGCGATGATCGAAGCCGGTGTAGAGGTGCGAGACGCCTAGCTTTCGCGGCGAAAGAGCCTGAAAAACCGCTCTTGATATTCCTCGAATAGTCCCCAGCGCATTAGCTCTTCGTGAACATCGGATGGGTCCACTTCTCGGCGATGCGCCCTTCGCAACAGGTCTTCGATGCGGAGGCGAGCGTCGCGTGGCACGCCACCTTCATCGTCGAGGAGATTGCGCTCGTTGAGTTCGCTGAAGTTTGATTTAGCCGATTCATTGGTGAATTCGTAAATGAACTTCATTACCGAGACGTCCCAGAGTTCATCAACACCGAGGAGAACAGCGTGGAGCGGCTTGTCGTCGCGTTCGATCTCGTCACGGATTTTGGCCGCGACTTGAATGGGTTCGCCGGTGACAGTGTCGGTGGACTGCGGTTCGTTCTTGTATTTATAGAGAAGCCCCGGCACATCCGAGCCGTATCGATTGGTCAAGTAGTCGAGGTATTCTGAGGCTTCTTGTCCGAAACCCTCAGAGCGGGACAGGTATCCGGGAGTGACGATCTGCGGTCGATCGGCTCTGACCAAGCCGTGTCTGATCACAGTGTCCTTATGCTCGTCTTCGAAGATGCCTTCATAGACAGGTTGTGAAACTACGTGGTAGTTGATAACAGTGGATCCGAACGTCGAGAGCGCTTTGCGCGGGGGTCTGATGATGCGCGTCATCGCGATGGCGCGTTCGACCTGCGGATCTAAATTGTCGGGTCTCTGTGGTTGTAGCACGTTTCGGTCGCCAGTGAATGTGGATGTTGGAAGGTTACTCCAATGGTTGACCTTCAGTGATTTCGATGCGCTGGTTAACGGCGACATCTTCGATCTCTTGGTCAACGCCGCTTGGCCACTCGATCCTGATTCTGTCGACGTTGCTGGCATTGCCGAGCCCGAATGTGAGCTCAAGACTGTTCATCGAAAGGAAGGTTGAACTGCCGGTGAGTTCCTGGACTTGCTCGCCGGTGGATCCGTCGGCATTGGTGTATTCGACGTAGACGCGTGCACCGATGCCGTCGGCGTTGCTGCCGGTATCGCCTTCGGCCATGCCGCCGATGAGCCGAAGCGTCAGCCAACTGCGGTCGCCACCAGCGTTCATCCACATGAAGAGCGGTCCGGCTTCCCAGTTGCACTCGTTCTGTCCTGCGAGCCGACAGCCGTTGCTGTTGGTACCGATGAGGTCTACGTATCCGTCACCGTTGAGGTCGCCTTTGGCGAGCCCCTTGCCGTTCTCGTGGAACGCGGGGCTGATGCGCTGTTCGGATCGGTCGAAGTTAGGATCATCGGGATCGAGAATGGAGTAGTCGACTCCAAGGATGTCGAGCACACGGGCCTCGACGGTGATGTCTTGGAAGTCTCCAGCGCCGTTTCCTCTGAGCATGCGCCCTGCGCCGGGGAAGAGGTGTCCGCTCGGAGCCTCGCCACGATCGGACATTGCGCCGAGCCAATATAGGTCTTGGTCGCCGTCGTTTTCGTAGTCGAAAAATACTGTGCCGAAACCGAAGTCGTAGGCGGCAAGCCCTGTCGGCACCTGCCACTCCTCGTCGATCTGGGTTGGATCGAGGGCCATTGGCGGCATCACTTCGTTCGCTGCAACGTAGGTCGCACCGGCGATGTCGTTGAAGACGCCGACGGTTCCGACTCCTTCGACATCTCGAATGCCGTCGTTGCGTAACAGGAAGTGGAAGCAGGTTCCCCAGCCGTACTGGTGTCCGTATGCGCAGTCTCCGGAAGGTGTTGTAGGCGCTTCACGAGTGAGAGGATGGTAGCCGATGTTGGTGACGAAGATGTCCAGATCGAGGTCGTTGTCGTAATCGCCGAGAGCGAAGCCCATCCATGCGCCCATCATGTCGACGCCCATTGCGCGACTGATCTGAGTGAACTTGATGTCGGTTTTGGTCGAGTCGTTGCGGAAGACCTTCAACCTGCTACCGTCGTCTGCGAGCCATAGATCGGCATCGCCGTCATCGTCATGGTCGAAGAAGAGTGCGGCGAGGGTTTGTCCTGTGGGTTCGCCGACGTACTCGCCGGAAGCGTCGATGAGGTCCGGGTTGTAGCCGGGCACGATTTCGCCGGTTACGGGATCTGGCCAGCCGATATCGTCACCGAACGGGTCTCGCATAAGGATCGGACCATACCGCAACCCCGCTTCTTCAGTCACGTCTGTGAAGGTCAGGTCCCCGTTGTTTACGTATAGGACGTTGTAGTGGCCATGATGGTCGGGACGGTTGAACCAGAGGAAGTCTTGATCGACTCGATTGCTTACAAATATGTCGATCCATCCGTCGTTGTTAACGTCGGCGCAACCTACGCTGAATCCGGAGCGCAGGTTTGCGGCGTCTCCGAGTGCAGTTTCGGTGATTTCTTCGAATGTCCCGTTGCCTAAGTTCCTAAAGAGTCGATCCTTAATGATGGCAGGAAGTTCGGAGTAGAACCGAGCGGCTCGATAGTCTAAGTTGTCGCCGATTCTGCCGTAAGAGGCGACGTACAGGTCTTGATAGCCGTCGTTGTCGATGTCACATGCCGCGACACCAGTGCTGTTGGCTATCGGGAGATCGACACCTGCCTTTTCTGCGACTTCGGTATATACATGGTTTCCGTCATTTCGAAAGAGACGATTTGGACCACCAGTGGTATCGGGGAGTAGAGCATTGATTTCCGCCGAGGTCACGTAGAAATCCATGTCTCCATCGCGGTCATAGTCGAAGATGGCCACGCCGGGATGCCGATTCTCGATCATCCACAAGTCTTCGCCGGTTTCCGGGTCCACCAAGACGAGCGGGGCGATGTTTGTGAACGGCTGGATAGGTTCGTTCATCATCTCGTCAATGGATTGCGCGGATGATTGCGGACTGTCCTGTGATGCTGATTGCGGCGGTACTGGCGCGGCGGTTGGTGGGGGAGTGGTCGGTTGAGGAGTCGCAGTTGGATCTTCGCTGGTGCAAGCGACAGACAGTAGGGCTACAGCCGCGATGACTGCGCCGGAGAGTGCAGATGGTAGAGCCAAGCGGGTGGCGGAACGTGATAGTTGAGTGGCGATTTGCATCAGGTTTATAGTGGGTTTTCGGTAACGCACCTAAGCTTTTCAGCGTACAACACGCATTGACTCGATACGTATGTTTGAGCGCTCTTGGTTTGACCATGATGTGAGTAGAAATTAAAGTTGAAAAGTTGGCGCGCCAGAATGGCGTTAACCGAATGTTTTTCGACGAGTGGTCTAAACCGCTCTCGTAATACCCGCCCTTAAATTGGAGGTTCGCACTTGAAATCTAGTTTGAAACGAGCTCGGATGAGCCTGCTGGTATTGCCCGTTGTGGCAATAGTTGCGTTCGCAATCGCATGTGGCAGTTCCGAGCCTGAGACGATTATCCAGACGGTCGTCGTTGAGAAGGAAGTGGAGGTGGTGAAAGAGGTCGAGGTCGTCAAAGAAGTTGAGGTTGAGAAGGAGGTAGAGGTCGTCAAAGAGGTTGAGGTTGTCAAAGAGGTAGAAGTTGAGAAGGAAGTCGAAGTCGTCAGAGAAGTCGTTTCGGCAGTTCCTCGCAACAAGACCGTTGTGGTCGGTACTCGCTTTGGCGGCGGTGTTGCACTCCGCATGTGGAGCCCGTACGCGCTTGGCGGAACCCACCAGAAGGGCGTCATCTTCTTCCACGAGCCGCTGTTCTATGCGGACAGCTTGAACGGCAACAGCTACCCGTGGCTGGCCGAAGACTTCTCCTACAACGCGGCAGCGACCGAGTTGACCTACAACCTGCGCGATGGTGTGCTTTGGAGTGACGGAGAAGAGTTCAACGCTGAGGACGTGGCGTACACGTTCAACACCCTCGCCGAATTAGGCAGCGAAGTTCGAGGCGGCGGAGTCTTCCAGACCTTCATTAAAGAAGCCGAGATTGTTGACGATCTGACTGTAAAGGTCCACTTCAATTTCCCGGCGCCGAGATTCCACGCTGAAGTCGTGATCTACAAGGGCGACTCTGGCACCTACATCGTTCCGGAGCACGTCTGGAATGACAAGAACTGGGCCGAGTACGACGCGTACAACGACGGTGCTGGTCCTGTTACGACTGGCCCGTGGCGACTGTCCTACTCCGACAACTTCCGCCGAGTCTTGGACCGCGTGAAGAATTGCGAGGACTACTGGGGATGCGCCACCGGATTTGTGCCGTTCCAAGAAGTTGAGCGCTACGTGCTCTACAACATTGACGACGACACGCAGTTCGCACAGGCGATGATCACCAACCAGATCGACGAGACCCACGACCTTCGTGTTGACACGGTCGAGACGATCCTGCGCGAGAACCCGAACACCACCACCTACACTGGCCGCGACCCAGAAGGGGAGTACGGCATGGTCTCATGGTGGCCAATCTCGCTACACCTGAACAACCTGCAGCCGCACCTCGACAACTCCAACGTTCGAAAAGCGATCAACAAGTACATCGACCGTGACCGCCTCAACGCTCAGGCGTACCTGAACAAAGGCCGCATCAACGACTGGCCGTGGCCGCAGTACGCTGGTCTGAAGCACGTCAACGAGGCGATGGAGCCTCTGCGGCAAGAGTACGGAGTTGGTCAGTACGACAAAGATGGCGCTGACGCCCTCATGACAGAGGCCGGCTACTCCAAGAACTCCGACGGCTTCTGGGCCGATGCCAATGGCGAAGTCGTCAAGTGCAACATCATCAGCTCGGCACACTTCACGGACCTTGGTCCAGTTGTTGCCGCGTTGCTTGAGCAGCACGGTATCGAGTCATCCTGGGCACAACCTCCGGATGTCTGGGCCCGAAACGGCAAGGGCGGCGACTATGAGTGCACGCTAGTCGGGCATAACGGCTCGCAGTCAGGTGACATCTATCGGTCGTTGCTGATGTTCACGACCGATTCAGGGGCCAACCGCTGGTCGTACTCGAATGCCGAATTCGATTCAGTTGTGGCGTCAATGGCCGAGGAGCCTGATGTCGACAAGGTTCTGGACCTTACTGAACAGGCGCTCCGAATCTGGTTGGAAGACCAGCCGGACGTCCCGCTCGTAGAGTTCTTCAACCGAGTAACTCGTAACGAGTACTACTGGGAGAACTGGCCCGGCGACGCTCCGGGATATGAGCCCTACATGAACGGTATCCACCCGCACACCGGCTTCCCCTACATCCTGAGCAAGCTGGAAGGTACCGGCAGAGAATAGTCCGCGTTTTAGCGGAAGCAATATTGGTTGCGGCACCGGCAGATGGGAGCGAATACCCATCGTTTCGGTGTCGCAACTAGTCGTAACATCCCGACTGTTACGCCGGTCAGTTCTGATAACTTGGAATCGGCGCGTATCGGGATGCAGTACGGCGAAGTGTTAATGAGATGACCGTAGATTATCTGGCGAGAAGGATCGGAATGTTCGTGGCTGTGATTTTCGTCGCCACATCGTTCAACTTCTTTCTCCCCAGGTTCACTGGTCAAGACCCAATTGCCACTCGCCTTGAGTTGCTCGCAGCCGAGGGCGTGACGACGCGAGCCGAAGATTACGCAGCCCTAATCGAAACCTACAACGCCAAATTCGGACTGGATCGTCCGTTAGTTCTTCAATATCTGACATATCTCTCAACCGCCGTCAGGTTCGATTTCGGAGAATCGATCACTAAATACCCTACGCGCGTCAGCGAACTCATCAACCAAGCGATGCCATGGTCGATCGGTTTGCTGGTGACCTCTACTCTTCTAGCCTTTGTTGTCGGAACCCTCGGCGGCGCAGTCTTGGCTTGGCAGCACGGCCCCAAGGCAGCATTTGAACTCATACTTCCGCCGTTCTTTCTCCTCGCCGCTGTTCCGTACTACCTTCTGGGCCTAATACTGATCTGGCTCTTAGCATTCCAAGCGAAACTCCTCCCGTTGGGTGGTGGCTACGCGCCCACGACCCTGCCAGATTGGAGCGACCTCGGGTTCCTGTGGGAGGTGTTCAAACACTCGCTCCTGCCTGCCCTGTCCATCGTTCTGGCATCGATCGGTTTCTGGGCGCTTGGAATGCGGTCAATGATGATCACCATGCAGGGCGAGGACTACATGCTGCAAGCAGAAGCCAAAGGTCTGACCAAAGCGAGAGCCTTCTTCCGCTACGCTGTCCGCAACGCCGTACTGCCTCAGACAACCGCACTGGCATTAACCCTCCCGCACGTCGTTTCCGGCGCAATACTGGTCGAAAGAATCTTCGGATACCCCGGAGTCGGCAGAGTCCTCTATGAAGCGATCACAGGATTCGACTACTTCGTCATCCAAGGCGTCGTATTCATCATCGTCCTAGCCATCGCCTTTGCAATGCTCGTGATTGACGTCATCTACCCCCTGCTCGATCCCAGAATCAGCTACTCATCTGCATAGGGCATGGCCACCACAGCACCCACAGAACCGCTGGCAACCTCCAGTAGCCCCACTTCCGACACGCTGAACCAAGCCGCCGGACTGTGGCGGTACATGAAGCGGAACCCGTCCATCATCGCCGGGTTCGTGTTACTTGGAATCATCATTCTGTTCTGGGCATTCGGAACCCTGATGACTGCTCCCGAAGACGCGAAAGACCTAGCATTCGCACCGCCCAACAAACGACCCTCCATTCAAAATCCCCATCCCTGTTACACCTCCGAAAACCCGCGCGAGCTCTGCTTTGCCTACGACAACGAGGAGCGTCAACACTTCTTAGGCACCGACCGTCTAGGCAAGGACATCCTAGCTTCCTTCTCGCAAGGGATCCCTCAAACGATCATGATCGGCTTGATCGCCGGGTCTCTCGGCACCATCGTCGGTACCATCCTCGCCTTCGCAGCCGGCTACTACGGCGGCATTCTAGACGCCGCAATCCGTTTCATAGTCGACACTTTGCAGACCATCCCCGGTCTATTGATCCTGATAATCATCACCATTGCTTGGCGTGAGGTCGGAGGAGGAGAGATGACCTTCATCCAACTTGCTCTCATCATCGCCATGCTCGCGTGGCTTGGCCCCACTAGAGTCGTCAGATCCCAAGTCCTCGTCATGAAACAACGCTCATACGTCGAAATGGCACGACTCTCGGGAATGAACGGCCCAGAAGTCATCTTGAAAGAGATGATGCCCAACCTCATGCCCTTCATCGTGGCGAACTTCGTCCTCGCCGTCTCATCCGCCATACTCGCCTCGATCGGACTCGAAGCACTTGGCCTCGGCGACTTCAGTTCCAACACCTTGGGAATGATGATCTACCACAACATCTGGTACGGATCGCTAGTCAATGGATGGTGGTGGTGGTGGTCGCCTCCAATCATCGTCATCGTCATCCTCTTCATCGGACTCTTCATGCTGTCACGCGGAATGGACGAATGGGCCAACCCGCGCTTGCGGAGACGGTTCTAGTTGGCAGTAGAAACAACCACTAACCCCGTCGCAGATCGCGAGCAATCAACGCGATCCGAAATGCCGACGACTATTGACGACCTCCGTCGCTCTGGCATGGGCAATTCTTCATTGCCGGCAATCGATGTCAAAGATCTGAAGGTCTACTACGACTCCGAAGCAGGTGTCGTAAAGGCGGTAGACGGCGTGAGTTTCGCCTTGCAACAAGGCGAACGCCTGGCCCTAGTCGGCGAATCAGGTTGTGGCAAAACAACCCTCGGCATGGCGTTGATGAAACTCACCAAAGCTCCAGGCTACATCGGCGGCGGACAGATCCTCCTCGACGGCAGGGATTTGGTCCCGCTCGGCGACGAAGAGATGCGCTTGGCACGGCTCGCCGAGATCGCCTTGGTCACCCAATCTGCGATGAACGCATTGAACCCCGTGATGCGCATCGAGGACCAAATCTTCGACGGCCTCATAGACCACGGAATCAAAGACACCAAAGAAAACCTGCGCAGCCACGTCTATGATCTCCTCGTTCGCGTCGGACTCCGCGAAAGCGTCGGCCGAATGTTTCCCCACGAACTCAGTGGCGGAATGAAGCAACGTGTCGCAATCGCCACTGGCACCAGCATGAACCCCAAGGTAATCGTCGCTGACGAACCTACCAGCGCCTTGGACGTTGTCGTTCAACGCCAGGTAATGATGACCCTCAGCCGCGTCCAACGTGACACTGGCGCCGCAGTCATTCTCATCGGACACGACATGGGACTAGTTGCCCAATTCGCAGACCGCATCGGCGTCATGTACGCCGGAAAACTCGTCGACATCGGCACCGTCCAGCAAATCATCGAAGAGCCGAAACACCCATACACCAAACTCCTGATCAACAGCGTCCCAGACCTAGAAGAGAAACGCGAACGCCTCACAGGTATCCCCGGCATCCCGCCTCCCTTGGTCGACCTCCCGCCCGGATGCGTCTTCGCCCCGAGGTGCCCATCAGTCGAAGGCCCGTGCAACGAACTCGAACCCAAAGACACAGACATTGGCGATAACCGTCACGTCATGTGCCATCTTTTCGACCCTGACGTAGCCATGGCGGGCAGTGAAGTTGCCTAACCTCCTCGAACTCCAAAACGTCACCAAGGTCTTCGGCGGCGGACTCTTCAACCGATCCAACGTCACTGTAGCGGTTGACGACGTCACTTTCGCGATTTCTGCCGATCGACCGACAATCACCGCCGTAGCAGGAGAGAGCGGGAGCGGCAAGACGACCTTGGCAAGACTCCTCTTGGGTGTTATCAAACCCACATTCGGCAACGTCATCTACGACGGACAAGACGTCTCTGGAATGTCCGGCAACGACCGTCGAAACTTCCGACGCGAGGTCCAGCCCATCTTCCAAGACCCGTTCGAGGTCTACAACCCCTTCTACAAAGCAGACCACCTACTTCACGTAGCCATCGAAAAGTTCGGACTCGCAGGGTCCCGACACGAGAGAGAGCAACTGATTCGGGATGCGCTCGAAACAGTGGGATTGCGCCCCGACGAAATGCTCGGACGCTACCCCCACCAACTCAGCGGCGGCCAACGCCAGCGCATGATGGTCGCACGAGCACTCCTGCTGAAACCGCGCATCATCCTCGCCGACGAACCCGTCTCAATGGTCGACGCCTCCCTCCGAGCAACTATCCTCGAATCGATCCGAACCCTCAACCGAGACCTCGGCATATCAGTCGTCTACGTCACACACGACCTCACTACCGCCTATCAGATCTGCGACGACATCCTAGTCATGTACAAAGGCTCAGTGGTAGAGCAGGGCAGCGTTGAACGCGTCATCCGTGACCCCAAACATCCGTACACCCGACTCCTCGTCGAGTCGATCCCTCAGATGCGGGCCGATAGTGGATGGGAAGAAGGCGTCGACGAAGTCCTGTCAATCGACGAATCTGGCGAAACTACCGGCTGCAAATTCGCCGATCGTTGTCCGCAGGTCATGGACAGGTGCCACGACGAGCACCCGACCGCGTTCCAGATCAACGACGATCGCGTCTCAAGCTGCTACCTCTATGATGAAATGCCAATTGCCAACCGCGCCCCAGTCGCCAGCTAGCCGGAACCACCATGCCCAAAAATTCATCCCCCAACATCGTCTACATCCAGTCCGACCAGCACAATCCGGCGGTCATCGGTGCTTACGGAGATCAGGTTGTCGAGACACCAAATCTCGATCGGTTGGCGGCAAACGGCGCGATCTTCACTGGCGCTTATTGCGGCTCGCCGATATGTGTGCCGTCACGGACGTCTCTGGTTACGGGTCGATACCCCTATGAGACCGAGGTTTGGACGAATGATCAGATCCTAAGTTCAGCCGTCCCAACCTACGCTCACTCCTTAGGCGCGGCAGGATACGATCCGGTTCAGATCGGCAGGATGCACTACAACGGCATCGATCAACTCCATGGCTTCTCCCGACGCTATGTCGGCGACCACAGCCCCAACTACCCCGGCAGCCCTCGCCCAGTTGACCACGGACAGCTGCACGGCACGGCTGGTCCGGCTCGCGTCAGCTTGGAGGCTTCCGGCCGCGGTCAGAGCGCATACGAAGTCCACGACGAATATGTAACGCAGTCGGCGGTCGACTACATCAACAACAAAGGCATCACCCGCCGCTCTGGACTCGACGACTCCCCGTTGTGCCTCTCCATCGGCTTAATGCTTCCTCACCAGCCATTCGTCGCCCGCGCAGCCGACTACGACAAATACGACGGCCGCGTCCCCATGCCCACCGTCCCCGCCGAACCCATCGAGGACTGCCACCCCTACATCCAGTGGTGGCGAGAGCGCACCGGCATCGTCGAGGTCACCGACGAAGAAATCATGCGCTCCCGAATCGCCTACTGGGCGCTATGCGACCGCACCGACCAGCTCATCGGCGAAATCCTCGACGCGCTTGAAGCCAACGACTACATGGAAAACACCATCATCATCTACACATCCGACCACGGCGAGCAAGTCGGTGAGCACGGGTTGTGGTGGAAGCAGACCTTTTACGAGGACTCATCCCGCGTACCAGCCATAGTCTCCTGGCCCGGACACCTAGCCGAGGGCCGCGTCATCGACGCCCCAATCGACCAGTTCGATCTAGCCGCAACCATGCTCGAAGCCGGCGGGGCACAACCCCTGCCGCAATCTCACGGCATGAGCGTCATCGACCTCATCAATAACCCGCCAAACGCCCGAAAACCCGCCGAGTGGAAAGATGCCGTCTTCAGCGAATACTGCATGAACGACTCCTCCGTCGGCTCCGGCATCTCCGCAAACCTCGGCGGTGCAGACATCCACGCCCGGCCCGGCGGCGTCCAAAACCGCATGGTCCGATCCGGCGACTGGAAACTCAACTATTACCACGGCTTCGAGCCTCAACTTTTCAATCTTGCCGAAGACCCTCACGAACTAGACGACCGCGCCCAAGACCCGAATTGCAAGGGTGTGCGGGATGAATTGATGGATCGGGTTTTGGATGGTTGGAACCCTGACCACATCGCGGAACGAATGCGGATTCTGAAGCGCGAGCAGGAGTTGATGGAAGCGTGGGCGAAGAATGTCGATCCGCCCGATGTGCTTAGGTGGGATCTGCGCCCCGAGATGGACTATCTGGACTGACGGGCGTCTCGATTTCGCCGCGGTCTGGTCCGTTGATCGCATATCGTCTGAAACCCGAGATCGCGGCGTAGAAAAACGCGAACACGATCGCAGCGTAACCGATCGCCGCGAACCAATAGGTCCACAACCAATCTCGGATCAGTGAACCGGATGAAATGTAGGTTTGCTCTTGTGATGGGTTCGCGATAACTGCCAGCTGGTCGTCGTAAATCATCAAATTAGTTGGGAATCCGTAGTGAAAAACGATGAGCAACCCCGAAGTGAGCAATACAGAGGGCACCAAAAAAGGCGCCCAATCTAACAATGTGTCGAATTTCGGGACTGCGTTTCCGAACCTGAAGGAAGGCGACGCAATGGCAATCATCAGATAGGAGACGCCTAACGCGACCGAAAAGTCTCGAATTATGCCGAGAGCTCTTGAGACTGCCGACCCTTTGACGCTCAATGCCAGATCGACCGGATTGACCCATCGCTCGACGACTAGCAACCATCCGAGATGTGCGAATGTCATCGTCAATCCAGTCAATGCGACTAGAACGACAACAATCTGAACCGTTTTTCTCAACGCGCTTGCAGATGTCGAGATCGCGGTCCAAACTCCTGCAGAAATGATGGATCCGATCAATGCGAGAGTCAACGATTGCGCCAAGAATTTCAGAGCGTACTCGAAAGTCATCCGGTGAGTCGGGGCATTCCGATACCGGTGATAAAGGTCTACGCAACGTTGGCTCGGTTCGATGTCCAATTGTTCAGGTGGCAACCCTCTCAACGTCATTAGTCTTGAACTCAGTTCGTTCGCGCAATCCAACGCATTCTGCCTTCCTTGCACGGAGAGTGACAACGTGCTTCGGTAGTCGCCAGTCCAATCTTGTGCCAGTTCCCGCGATGTCGGTACGGCTTCGGCAACCACAAAATACGTGATCGCGATTGCCGCGACTATTCCGATGATATTGACGAGCCAACGCCGCCTTGTCAAGGTCGGGTCAGCGTCCATCGGCAAGTCGTTCCCCACGTGTTCGGATGGCTGGGATTTAGCATGATCCGAATAATTCTCGGTAAGTGGGGAGGAGTCTGATGGAAGTCCTTCCGCAACACTCTCGGTGTCGGGTGTCGGGTTCGAAGCCGGTCTCGACGTCCAATTGAGTCTGACTAGCACATGACGCACAATCCACCACGCTCCTAAAGACACAAAAGCCATTGGGAACACAATCATGGGCACAATAGGACTGAACATGCCGACGTGTTCAAACAGATATTCGTATTCGAGTGACCACCTAACTGCAGAGGTCTGGAAAGCTGATGCGATCGATCGAGGAATTATCAACGTAGCACTCGCGACAGCGGCTAAAGCGATCCACGGGCCCAACGCGATGACCTGCTGAACAAAACGCGAGAAGCATCCGTCGTTTCCGCGTTCTGCTCCTATTTCATTAAACCAGTGAGGTCGGCACCGATCATCGAATATGTACGCGACTCCAATGAGCAACAACGCGATAGTGATCGTTGCTAACGAAAACGATGTCACTGCGGACCATTTCAGATCATCGTCAGAATGCCCCTGGATCACCATCAAGTCGAAGATTGCCAGAATCTCAGGTTGGTTGACTAGGAGAAACCCCAATGGAACAATGGTCGCGGCAACGATTATGTATGCGATCAGACGGCGTTGCGACCGTAATCCATTGATAAAAACGCCAACCACTACACCGACTACCGTCCCAATCAGCACGCTCAATGCGACTACCGAAAACGAGGTACGAGCCCCGTGCAGCATTCGCGAGAATATGTCTCTGCCGATTTGATCAGTGCCGAGGATATTGGTGGTTCTGCACTCGGCGGCTCGGGAGGGCGGGTTTGACGTCGCGATCAACGCGTCAATTGCGAGCGGCGGGCATAATCGGGTGGCAAACGTGCCTTTATTTGGCTCGAATGGAGCAAGCGTCGGACCAAAGATGCCAAGAAGACAGTAGACGGCGATGATGAATGCCGGCACTGCCTGCCATCCGTTCAACGCTGACAGCATGCTCTTCGTCGCGCCGCGTCGAGTGGCGTTGGCCGGATCTACTGGCCCGTCCGGAGGATCAGGGCCCGAAGTCTGAGCATCGGGTGTTTGCATGATTCGAGCGAATCTCTAACGTTTTTCATCGTCAGGATGTTTGTCGAAACAACCTAATCCAACTGCCGCAAATTTGGATCCCACCGATCACGCATCCAGTCGCCTAGGAAGTTGCCGGCCATAACGACTAGGAATATCGCCATGCCCGGGATCGCGGAGAGCCACCAAGCGTCTCCGATGTATTCCCGCCCGTTGGCGACCATCGCGCCCCATGCCGGCGTAGGTGGTGGAATACCGACGGCCAGATAGCTCAGCGTCGCTTCGGTTAGGATGATGCCGCCGACGCCAAGAGTTGCGCTTACGACGACGATGTTGATCACTCCGGGGAGAATGTGGCGAAGCAGGATGCGGGTTGATGACGCGCCTGCGACGCGAGCGAACTGAACGTAATCAGATTCCCGCAAGCTCAAGGTTTGTGCCCTTACGAGACGCACCGCACCGGGCCACGAGATCAGCGCCAAGAGGGCGATCAAAATCCTCAAGTCTTGACCGAAGATGCTCACGACAATCAGCGCAAGCATGATGAAGGGCAGAGCTGCCCACACGTCGACGATGCGCATGATGATCTCGTCGATATGCCTGCCGAAGTATCCCGCGAGCAGACCGCAGGTTGTGCCGACACTAACGCCAACCGTTAGGGAGACCACGACCACCATCGCCGATATTCGCGCCCCATGAATGATCCGACTGAGCAAATCACGCCCGATGAAATCACTGCCCAGCAAGTAAAACTGCCCCGATTGGCCAGTCGCCAACGGAGCGGTATTGCGGTCGAGAAGATTATTGACGTATGGATCGTGTGGCGCGACCTGAGACGCAAACACCGCGCAAACCAACAGGGTGATGATGATTAATGCAGGAATGACCGGCCAGCGTCGCAGAACGTAAAAACCGTACCCGATCCAGCCGAGCGTGTGTTGCCGCCGTACTGCCGTAGGAGCTGCCGCGGCGTCGCTGATGGTTTGTTGTCGCGAATCGGTGGTCATCTCTAATGGCTATGCATAGCGGATTCTTGGATCCAATATCGCGTAAAGAACATCCATCGTCAGCACAACGACGACGTATAGGACGACGGTGAGGAACGTGATGGCAGATATCAGGGGAAAATCATTCCCTTGAACGGCTTGTACTGCCACGCGTCCGAGTCCGGGCCAAGAAAACACGGTTTCGATTACGGTGGTGCCGTTGATGAACCCAATCAATATCAATCCCGACAAAGTGAGCGGTGGGATCACTGCATTACGGAAGGCGTGTTTCCAGATCACAAAGCTCGAATCGACCCCTTTGGCTCGCGCGAATTTCACGTACTCAGATTCAAGGACCTCCAACATCGACGATCGCGTCAACCGGAGGTATGCGGCGGCCGGCAACCATCCGAGGACGATTGACGGCAGGATGTAGTTCCTTATAGCGAACCCGTCGCCTCGCGTTCCCGAAGGTAGCCATTCCAGTTCACCGGAGAAAATCAGGATCGCCATTATGCCCACCCAGAAGACGGGCGCGGCTTGGCCGATGAGTGCGATACCACGAGCGATGTAATCGAGCAATCGGCCACGTTGGACCGCGGACACGATACCAAGTGGCACTCCGAGCATAGTCCCGAAAACCCATGCAATTATTCCGAGTTGTATCGAGGTCCAAAAGCGCTCTTTGACGACCGTGATTACCGGTCGCTGGTGGATAAGGCTGTCGCCGTATTGGCCTCTGAGATATCGGCCGACCCAAATGACGTACTGGAACACGACGGGTTGATCTAGTGCCAACTCTTGTCGGAAGCGTTCGCGTGTCTCTTCCGCCAGCGCTCCGCCGTATTCGTCCAGATAAAGATCTAATGGGTCGCCCGAAAGGCGCGAAAGGACGAAGATGACGAGCAGGGCGCCAAGGATAGCGATGAGGCCGTATAGGACGCGGCGTGCGAGGAAACTGCGCATAGGTTAGCGGATCAGATTAACGGTAGGGGCAGGTTTCAAACCTGCCCCTACTTGGGATGAGATGCCGTGCTTAATCGGCACGGCATCTAACTTCAGACGAACTCGGCTATGGCTGCCAGTCGACTTCTTCGAGGTTGAACCAACCACATCCGCCGATACACATCTGCGGTGGGATGGGCCAGCTCCTGATCTTCTCACCGTCGAACGTGTTGAACGCTGGCTGCTCGTTCACACCGACGTTGATTGAGACTTCGCGAGCGTAGTCGAAGTGCTCGATCGCCAGTTCGGTCCGCTTGCGACGGTCAAGTTCCTTCGTCATCTGGTCGAAGATTTCGTCCCATCGCGGCAAGATGCTTGCGGCGCAAATCGTGCCGCCGATCTTGTGCGAAGTTGTCTCGTTAGACTTCGGCAAGTCCACGCTCAGAGCTGAGAAGCTGTCACCACAAGTCCGGTACTGGATCTGGTTGAACGACAGGTTGACGAGGTTCGGGCGGTGTTCCGAGTATGGCGAATGGTCGAGACTCACTCTCACGTTGAGGGTGGCCAACCATTCAGCGGCTATCGCTTCGACGATCTCTTGGTGCGTCCCGACGCCGGTCCAGATCGTTACCTCGAATCCGTCACTCCATCCTGCCTCGTTCATCAGACGCTTGGCTTCTTCTCGATCGAAGTTGTAAGCCCAGCCGTGCGACTCGGCGTTTTCAGCCCAAGTCTGCGAGTTGACCGACAGGTTCGTGATGTGGTTGACGTAACCGAGGCCGTTCAGGATAGCGGCGTTGATGCCTTCGCGGTCGACCGCGGCTGCCAAGGCTTGTCGAACATTGATGGCCGATTGCATCGACTCTTCATTGCCGTACTCACCTACCCAAGGCAGGGAAGTGTCGTAACCGGGTCGGTCCAACTCGATGCCCTCGGTGAAGTGATGTGTTTGCCAGTAGTTCCCACCAAAGTAAAGGCCGTTCATGCGGGCCGCCGTCGGGTTGGCGGTGAAACCTGCTTCGACTAAGCCGGGAACGTCCTTCAATGCGATGTTGGCTGCGTGAGCTTGTCCAGTCTCGAGCATTGTCTTTCGGACAGCAGCTTCAGGGACGGCTAGGATCTCGACACGTGCCATCTCCGGCACCTTGCGCCAGTGCGAGCTTTGGGCATTCAACACGGCGCGGTCGTCGGACGACCAAGTCTCGAAAACGAATGGGCCAGTGCCGACGAAGACGTCGACCATGCCAGCAGGTCCGAATTCGTCGAACACCTTCTTGCTGTGCACACCCATGCTCTGCCAGTAGGGGCTAAGGTTGCGCCGCAACACTCCGACTTCCCAAATGTTGACGTGCATTCTGACCTTGCTGGGGTCGATGACCTCGAACTCTGTTGCCATGGCGCGGAAGTCACCGGCCTGGTCGTGTCGGGAGTCGGGGTTCGTGTTCGGATTGGCGTTGTTGAAGCTCCAAGCAACGTCTTCGGCCGTCATTTCGCCGTAGCCGTTGTGGAACTGCACGCCTCGGCGGATGTCAAAATCGACCCAAGACTGGTCGTCAGCGACTGTCCAATCCGTGGCGAGTCTTGAGACTGCGTTGGCGCTGGAGTCTAGCCACAGAAGGGTCTCGTATGCTCCCATGCGGAACTTCTGGTTACCGCAACCGGGGACACATTGTTCAGGGTATCCCACTGGTACGCCCACTCCGCCTTCAGCGATGATGAGCGTTCCTTGCGGGTTGCCGGTGACTAGCTCGCCGGATGGTGCCGCAGCCTCTTTCTCAACGATGACTGTTTGGACGACCGGAACTTCGACCTCGACTTCTTTCTCGACGACGACGGTCTGGACGACGGTCTCGCCAGCCACTTCCTTCTCGACGACGACTTCTTTCTCGACGACGACAGTCTGGACAACGGTTTCGCCCGCTATCTGGACTTCCTTCTCGACGACGACGGTCTGGACGACCTCAACTGGGACTTCGCGTTCAACGACTACTGTCTCGACGACCCGTTCGCCCTCGACCATGACTTCGCGTTCGACGACGACAGTCTGGACGACGGTCTCTCCAGCCACTTCCTTCTCGACCACGACCTCTTTCTCGACGACGACAGTCTGGATGACCGTCTCGGTGACAGTTTCGCCACAAGCAATGACCAGTGGCACCGCCAGCAAGACGGGCAGCAGAATGAGAGTGGCCCATCGCGTCCTCTTACCTAAAAACTTCATGCTTACCCTCCTAAAGGATTGAAGCCGGCACAACATTTTCACGATCCGCGGGTATCAAACAGCATCCACGGCGATCCTGATAAATGTGCCGTTACGTGAGGGAATGTATACCACAACTCATAAGGCGTGGTACGAACGGGCGACGGATTTTCTCTTATCAGGGGCTAGATGCACATCCCCACTTTTTGAACTTGTTCAAAAACTAATCATGCCGGAGTTTTGCCGCTCCAGCGGCATGGTTATTCTAAATTGCCCTTCCATCCACAACCCCAAATCCTACGAAAACCACCATCCTGCAAACCGCAAACGCAGTGCCCCGTCTCATCCCCTGCACCACACCTCGAATAACACCACAAAACACCCCGACAGCGAACATGCCGCTGGAGCGGCAAAACTCCGGCATGAGCGGCAATTTCGCGGCTATACAACGTCTCAAGAACACACCCCCACATCACGCTCAACACTGATGCGCTCCAAGGATTAGAGCTCCGCAACCCGCACCGAGTTGAAATACTGCCAGTCCCATACAGCTCCCCAACCCGGCCGGTTAGGCGGCATTACGAACCCATTTCGAGGCAAAGGTGGGTTTAGCAGCCCAATCTCGCGACCAAGTTCGTCGCGTGAACCGCCGGGGAAGTATTCGTAGTAAGAAGTGTTCGGTATCGCGCAAGTCAGATGCGTGTGTACAAGCCCGAAAAGTCCGCCCGGTCCGTTGAGTTCTACGTTTTTGCCCCGTTCTGCGGCGTGTTTGGCGAGATCCAGCAGGGCTGTGGTGCCGTGCCGGGCGTGTGCCCTAACTAGGTCGCAGGCACCTTGTTCCAGCCATATCTTGGATATCTCGGGCTCGTGCATCAAGGTTTCGAGTGCCATTACAGGTATATCGAGTTCATCGCAGAGGGCTCGCAAGCCGTTGAAGTCTCTGTCAGGAATCGCCTCTTCAAACCAACGGTATCCGTGGTTTTCTAGTGCTTTGCCTGCTTTAATGGCACCTTCCAAGTCATATCGGGCACCCGCCGCATCATGCATGATGTCGATGTCATCACCACAGGCGCGCCGGATTTCGCCGAACCAGTAGACATTTTTCGCAACCGGCCACGAGAGGTGGTCTTTGACGGCAGTGAATCCAATGGAAAGTGCGTGTTGGCAGTCTTCGATAGCGGCTTCAAGCGTCCCACCACCACGGTAGTTGTAGTAGGCGGGGGCGGCGTCGCGAGTTGCGCCGATGAGGTGGTAGACGGGTTTGTTTTCAGATTTGCCGGCGATGTCCCAGAGGCAGTTGTCGAACGCGCCGTGCCAACCGGGCATGGTGAATATGTGGCGCGTCGCGGTGCGCATTTTCGATTCGAGACGCTTGCGGTTAAGCGGATCCTCGCCGATTGCCAAGTGCCGAAGATATTCGAGATCTATTGACCTCATAGTCGTGTAGCGCGCGTCCCCTACGGTGCAAACGCCTTCGATCCCTTCGTCGGTGTCAACGTGAAGGACGTGATACTCGGTCGGATGCGGTCGAGTCGGGACTGATCGCCAAACTTCGCGATCGCCGAGTGGTTCCAGTTCGAGATTGAAGAACGGCGTCTGCGTCGGCAGTTGAAATACCGAGAGACGAATGTCGGAGATTTTCAATCGAAGCCCCTATGGACTAGGAGCGTTCCTTGAGTCTCGGGTTCGCCCATTCGTCGAGTCCGATGGATGCGATGAATAGACCTGCGAAGAGGATTATGAAGATAGCGATGGGTGAGCCCCACCACCACCACATTCCACGAATGACGGCGTTGTAGAAGTTCTGCCAGTAGAGGATGTTTCCGAGAGTGGAGATGTTCGTGGCGCCGAGTCCTAGGAACTCTAGTCCGACCGCCGCCAAGATCGCGCCGATGAGCGATCCTACAAATGCGGCGAGAAGGAATGGCATCAAGTTGGGCATAAGCTCCAAGAAGACGATGTAGATGCCCTTTTCACCGGACATTCTGGCGATTTCGACGTATTGCCGCTCCCGCATGGACAATACTTGGGCCCGGATGACACGTGCTGCGCCCATCCATGAGAACAACGCGATCAAAACCGCCATCAACTCTAGGGTCATTCCCTCCTGCCTAAGGCTCGCCAAGACGATCAACACGAGCAGTCCGGGTATTGCCATCGCAATGTCGGTGACTGTTCGCAGAACCGTGTCTATCCACCCGCCGTAGTAGCCGGCGATGAACCCGACCGAAGCGCCGATTATGACGCCAAGCGCACCAGCCATGACGCCGACTCTTAGCGAGTCGGGCGTGGCATCGATGAGCCATGCGAGCATATCTCGCCCCTGTGCATCAGTACCGAGCCAGTTTTCCGCGGACGGTGCTTGCCCGGGTGGGAGAACTGAACCAACTTCTGCCTTTTCGAGATCGACGAAGAAGGGGCCGAGATAACCGAAAGCGACGACGATCAAGACTAGGAACAGCCCGATCGTGATCTTCATGTTGTTCCGGAAGAAACCGTAGGTACGGGTTGCGAAACCAGCACCAGATGCGATTGAGGTGCTATCGCCTGTTGCGCCGGGGGCAGGTTGGGTTGTCGGGCCTACGGTCATGATCGGCTGTATGAAATCCTAGGGTCGATGAGGGGATAAATCAGGTCCATGATGAATAGAGCTAATGCGACGGCGAAGGTGGTGATGAGAGTCACGCCTTGGATCATAAAGTAGTCGCTCTCGCCGATAGCGTTCCTAAGCAGCAGGCCGATCCCAGGATAGTTGAAGACGATTTCGACCAGCAGAAGCCCGCCTACGACGCTGGCGAGGGATAGGGCAAAACTCGTGGTTTGAGGCAAAAGGACGTTACGGATGGCGTAAACGAGGAAGATGCGTCGTTCCTTTAAGCCTTTGGCGTCGGCAAGCAACATGTAGTCTTCGCCAGCGGTTGTGACCATCATGGCGCGCATCCCGAGTCCCCATAATCCGGTACTGGCGACGATAACTGCGGTTGCGGGAAGAAGAGCGTGTTTGGTCAATTGCCAGACCGTCTCGATGTTCCAACCGATTAAGAAACCTGGATCCACGCCGAAAGCGGTGGGCAAGACTTTCCAATGCACGCCTAGGAAGAACTGGAGTACCAATCCGAAGAGGAAAAACGGTACTGCGGCGGTGACCATCAAGACAGGCAGGGTTGCCTGCACGAGCACAAACGATCTTCGCCATGCGATCAATGCGCCGACGAGGGAACCGAAAAGCATAGCTAGAACGGTGGTCACTAATGCAATGCCGATCGTCCAAGGCAATGCGGCGGAGATCTTGTCAACTACTGTAGCTGGATAGTTCGTCATGGAGTATCCCAAGTCACCCTTTAACAGGTTGGTGAGATACGTCACGTACTGTATGTGCAACGGCCCGTCGAGTTGGAATTTTTCGCGGTAAGCTTCGACGATGGGACCGATGTCTCCACCGGTGTTTCCGGCCTGAGCCTCGAGAGCGAGGGCTTTAGCCTCGATGGGGTCTCCGGGAGCCAGGCGAGTGAGTAGGAATATGACGGTGACGACAACCGCGACGGTGAGGACGAACAGGGCGAATCTTCGGACGATGTATGCGGGATTCATGGTGCGTTAGTTTGCGGTCGTCGTTTCCGGGGCAGATGTGAGCTTTCTCGGCTTTTCGTAAACGTTGACGTTAACTTAATTGGATTGCCGAGAATAGTCAAGAGTCTTTCTTTGCAAACCGTTGTTGACAAACTGCGAGATATTGGATAGTGTTAGCGCGTCGCTTGGAAACTTTCTAAGCGTAACGGATTCGCTATGCTTACAAATGCGTGACGAAATCCGCAATAAAAGATGTCCAGATAGACGAAGCCGTAAACGGCGTCGACAGGAGGTCAATTAGATCATGCGATTGAAGAGGTTGAGTCCGTTAGCTGTGCTGTTAGCGGCCGCGTCGATGATCGCCTTAACGGCTTTGGCGGCATGCGGAGGCACCGAGACGGTGGTCCAGACGGTTGTCGTCAAAGAAGAGGTGGCGGTTGAGGTGCCGGTAACCGTTGAGGTCGAGAAAGAGGTCATCGTTCAAGGCGAGACGGTGGTGCAGACGGTCGAGGTCGAGAAACAGGTCGTGGTCGAGAAGGAAGTCACCCCGACCCCAGACCCTGGCGCGTTGAAGGATGTGCCGCGTAACCGGACGCTTGTGATTACTCACTGGAGCGACTCCTACCGGACGCAGCACGACAACGTAGAGAACTTCAACTGGTGGTTGCCGGGCAACTCTCACGCCCGCCACGCATCAGAGAAGGGTTTGATCGAGTTCCTCTTCTACACGAACTTGAACGAGGGAAACATCATTCCATGGCTGGGAGAGTCTTTCGAATACAACGACTCGCTTGACGCGATCGATGTGAAGATTCGCGAGGGAGCGAAGTGGTCGGACGGAGTTGATTTCACGGCTCACGACGTCAAGTTCACGATCGACATGGTCCGGAACAACGCGCCAGACTTGAACCGTTCGACGCACTGGAACGACATGATTTCGGAAGTGGTCGTTCATGACGACTACAATCTGACGATCCACCTTTCGCGACCGGACCCGCGCTTCTTCCAAGTGCAGTTCGGTTTCGGTTGGGAAAACCACACTCCGATCGTGCCGAAGCACGTTTGGGAGAACGAGGACCCGTTGACGTTCAACAACTACGACCCTGAGAAGGGTTGGCCGCTGGGAACTGGTGCCTACAGGTTGGCATTGTCGACTCCGGAAGTTCAGATCTATGACCGGCGCGACGACTGGTGGGCGTCCGAGATCGGATTCCATGAGCCCCCGATGGTTGAGCGCATCCAGTACATCCCGGTTGCGAACGACGACATCGCAGGTCAGCTATACATCAACAACCAGCTTGACGCAGGTCCGCCGCTGTTGAAAGGAACTTTCGAGGCTGCCAAGGGCTTCAATGATGCTCTGCGGTCTTGGAACTTTGAAGGGCCGGTATGGGGCGCTCCGGACGGCTGTAACTTCGTGCTGATTCTGAACAACCAGAAGACGCACTTCTCTAGCGTCGATGTTCGCTGGGCTATCAACCACGCCATCAACCGTGACGAAATCACTGGACTGGCTTACGAGGGCGGTGTGCCGTCTGTAGTCGTTCCGATCTCGTCCTATGGTGTGAAGCAGTATCTACCGTTGATGCAAGACATCCTCGACAAATACGACGCCGGCAACCACAGCCTTGAGAAGGTTGACGAGCGAATGACGACCGCCGGGTATTCAAAAGACTCGGAAGGATTCTGGACCAAAGATGGCGAACGCGTAGAGATCACGCTCGAGATTCCGTCATGGATGAGACCGCAAGGTCCGTTCCTCGAGAAGCAGTTGCAAGAAGGCGGTTTTGACGCTGTCTTTAAGCAGGGCGAACCGGCGACGATCGGTGACCGTCTCAGGATGGGTGAGACCGAAGTCGTTTGGGTGCAGTGTGGATCGATTAACGAGCCGTATGACACGTTCAAGTCGTACCACTCCAAGAACTCGGCACCTCCTGGCGAGAACTACAAGGGTGCGGTCCAAGGTGGACGCTACGAGAACCCCGAGATGGACGCGATCTTGGACGAGATGGAAGCAATGCTTCACTCGCCTGACGACCCGCGTTACGTCGAATTGGCACGAGGCGCGATGGAGCTGTTCCTGCGTGACATGCCAGTTATCCACATCGCAGAAGAGTTGCACGTGATTGTGCACAACACGCATTACTGGCAAGGATGGCCGGGTGTTGAGGACCCGTACGTTGCGCCATACCCGCCGTGGAACGGTTGGTACCAGATCACGTTGAACTTGGAGCCGACTGGAAACTAGTCAAGTTCTAAGACGGCGAGCACATCGCCGACGCGAGAATCAAACGGGCTGCGGTCAAGTGACCGCAGCCCGTTTTGCTTGTACCGTGCGGAATCTTGTCTGACAAGGATCATTTCTGCGGCTGAGAATGTGATGGATAGCAGTTGGGAAATGCGTAACAATATGAGGAAAACATGACGAAACGCGAAGATTGACTAGCGTTTCGGTTTCCGTTAATCTTTACGAAGCTGTCTAGACGGTAGTTAGGAGGATCCGAACTGTGAAGTTACCGAAGAAATGGATGCTGTCGACGCTTGTGCCTGGCATCGCGGCACTTGTTGGGTTGGTCGTCATTGGGGCGTGTGGAGGCACCGAAACGGTGGTCCAGACGGTTGTGGTCAAGGAGGAAGTTGCGGTCGAGGTGCCGGTGACGGTGGAAGTAGAGAAGGAAGTAGTGGTTCAGGGTGAGACTGTGGTGCAGACGGTAGAGGTTGAAAAGCAGGTCATCGTCGAGAAGGAAGTCACTCCGACCCCAGACCCTGGCGCGTTGAAGGATGTGCCGCGTAACCGGACGGTGGTATTCACCCACTGGAGCGGGTCATACCGGACACAGCACGACAACGTGGAGAACTTCAACTGGTGGTTGCCTGGCAACTCGCACGCGCGGCACGCCGCCGAAAAGGGGTTGCTAGAGCACCTTTTCTACACGAACTTGAACGATGGGAAGATCGTTCCGTGGATGGGCGAATCGTTTGAGTACAACGATACGCTTGACGAGATCGATGTGAAGATCCGCGAAGGTGTCAAGTGGTCGGATGGCGTGCCATTCACCGCGCACGACTTCAAATTCACCATCGACATGGTGATAGCCAACGCTCCGGACATGAACCGTTCGACACTTTACCAAGACAAGATCGAGAGTGTTACCGTCCACGACGACTACAACTTCACCGTGAAGTTGACGCGTCCCGATCCACGCTTCTTCCAAGAGCAGTTCGGTTTCGGCCACGAGAACCACGTCCCGATAGTACCGAAGCATGTCTGGGAAAACGAGGACCCGCTGACGTTCACTAACTATGATCCTGCGAAGGGATGGCCCTTGGGCACAGGCGCGTTTAAGCTGGTGTTGTCAACGCCTGAGGTGCAACTGTATGACCGTCGTGACGACTGGTGGGGAGCCGAGACCGGGTTCCACGATTTGCCGAAGGTCGAGCGATTGAAGTACATCCCCATCGCGAACGACGACATTGCAGGCCAGCTTTACATCAACAACCAGACCGACGCTGGCGTGCCGTTGTTGAAGGGGACATTCGAAGCTGCCAAGAGTTTCAACGACGACCTTAGATCGTGGAACTTCGAGGGACCGGTTTGGGGTGCTGCCGACGGATGTAACTTCGTTTTGATTCTGAACAACCAGAAGAAGCACTTCAGCGACGTCAACGTCAGGTGGGCTATCAACCACGCGATCGACCGCAATGAGATTGCTGGGCTGGCTTACGAAGGCGGTGTGCCGCCCGTTGTGGTCCCGATCTCGTCGTACGGTGTGAAGCAGTACTTGCCTTTGGTGCAAGACATCATCGACAAGTACAACCCGAACGACCCGGATCCTGCCAAGGTCGAAGAACGGATGACGTCTTCTGGTTATTCGAAGGACTCTGAAGGTTTCTGGACAAAGGACGGCGAGCGCGTCGAGATCACGTTGGAGATACCCTCTTGGTTGCGACCTCAAGGTCCGTTCCTCGAGAAGCAGTTGCAGGAGGGCGGGTTTGATGCAGTGTTCAAGCAGGGTGAACCTGCGACGATCGGTGACCGGTTGCGCCTAGGTGAGACAGAAGTGGTTTGGGTGCAGTGTGGATCGATCACGGAACCTTACACGACGTTCCGGTCGTACCATTCGAAGAACTCAGGACCACCTGGCGAGGTTTACCAAGGCGCCGTCCAGGGCGGACGCTACGAGAATCCGGAGATGGATGCGATCTTGGACGAGATGGAGGGGATGCTCCACTCGCCGGATGATCCTCGATACGTCGAGTTGACGCGGCAGGCTTTCGAGTTGTTCCTGCGTGACATGCCGGTTATTCACATCGCTGAGGAGTTGCATGTGATTGTGCATAACACCCGGTATTGGGAAGGTTGGCCTGGTGTCGAGGATCCGTATGCTGCTCCGTACCCGCCGTGGACGGGTTGGTACCTGATCACGATGAATCTCGAGCCGACGGAGTAACGGAGGACGAAAGCACGACACGTAAGTCGTCGGAATTCCAGAGAGCGGGTTGCGGGCAATTACCGCAACCCGCTTTATTGTTTTAGATTGAGATTCTGAACTATGTCGATCCGGCAATCAATATTCGCGCTGTCTTTGGCGGCGGTCTTCTTGTCTTTGGCAGTCGTCTTGTGTTTGGCGATAATCTTCTTCTTGGTATTTCGAGGGTCTGAAGAACCGGACCGCGAGCTAGTACAAATACCTACTGCTGCCGTCTCTCAGCCGACTACTGTCCCGCCGACGGTAATGAGGGAGGTGTTGCCGACGACAATCCCGCAGAGTCCGACTCCGGTTCCGACGGCCACGCCGTCCCTCCGGCCTGTGATAGTCCCGGGTATGGAGCCGGTTATGCCGTTCACCAACATTGCCCGCGAGGCGCTCGGCAAGAACGCGTTCGTGAACAACTGGCATCCTGGTTCGGCGTTCTTCGACTTCGACCGTGACGGCGACATGGATTTCTATGTCACTCAGGCGAACTCTGATTCGGAATTCCCAGAAGCACCCGGCGGACCGAATCTGTTGTTTCGCAACGATGGGAACAATGAATTCACAGAAGTAGGCGAAGAGCTGGGAGCAGATTTGGCACTCTCGAACAGCACGGCGGTTGCGGCTTGTGATTTCGATAACGATGGGTATCAAGACCTCTACGTGGCAGGTTACGGGTTGATTGGTGATGAGCTTGATTACCGGTCCGCGGTTGGCAACGAAGCATTGACGAACGCGATCAAGGACAGGCTTTTGAGGAATGTCGGGGGAGAGCGGTTCGAAGATGTTACGGAATCCGCTTTCGGCGATGATGTCAATGTGCAGTCAGCGATCACTATCGCTTGCGGGGACGTGAACAACGATGGCTGGACGGATGTGTTTGTGGGTAACCGCCTGGATCAGGATTTCATCCGGTTCGACGATCCTCGCCACCATGGGCACTACAACCGGCTCTATATCAACAACCGTGATCTGACATTCAGTGATGTGACTGAATCTGCGGGGTTGATCAGTCCGCCGATCAAGATGTTGAACCCGGATGGCGAGCCGATGGAGTGGGAAGACCCCGATACCGGAGAGATGGTGAGAGGGTATGACGCGTCGTTAAAGGATGCGAATGGTAATCGGATTGGGGATCCGACAGGGCAGACATTGGCCTCGCTGTTCTTCGACCACGACTCCGATGGTGACCTCGATCTGTGGCTGGCCGACGATGGTGACACGTTGAAGGTCTACCGCAACGACACGGATGGGGATGATGTGAGGTTCGTTTCGATAGAGGAGGAGATGGGTGTTGATGCCGTAGGTGCTTGGATGGGGTTTGCGTTGGGAGACTATGACTCGGACGAGGACTTGGATATTTTCATCACGAACATCGGGTATCACTTCTTGCTCTACGACGTGCCTCCGGTGCCTTCAGGCGATTGCGCCTATAGCCACGCTCAAGGATGGGGTACGTGTTACCACTTCCTGTTGCGAAATGACGGTGTTATGGAAGACGATGAGATGGGCATGATCGGCGATTTCAAGAATGTTGCGCCGCAGACCGATGTTGCCACGAGCCAAGCATTTCCCCCGGAGTCACTGGATCAATCCAATATCCTGAAGGTCTGGAACGATGTGGAACAGCCGGTTGGATTGGCGGCATATGATTTCGGCTTCGGTACGGCGTTTTTCGACTACGAGAATGATGGTGACCAGGACCTTTATTGGCTCGGCGCAATGGGCGGCAGAGGAGAAGGTCCGAATGGCTTCAAGTACACAGGTTCAGGGCGTATGTTGCGGGGCGACGGCGCGGGGCAGTTCGAGGACATAACTGTTGAGGCGCAGTTGCTCGATATTCAAGGGGTCAACTACAAGGTTGTTGACCCGAACAATCCGGAGTTCGATCCTGAACGTCAACGGTTGGACCGTCGCTACCACGAAAATGGCAAAGGGTTGGCTAAGTGCGACCTGAATGGCGATGGAACGGTCGATCTGCTAGGCACGAACAGTAACGGACCGGTATTCATATCTGAAAAAACGATCGACTTTTTCCGCGGCCCGTTGTTCTTGTGGATGAGCAATGCAAGTGAAGGAAACTGGTTGTCATTGAAACTGACCGGTCGTCAGAGCATCGATGGTACGGGTAGCAACGCTGACGGTATCGGAGCCCGTGTCAAAGTGACTGCCGATGTTGACGGTTCGGGAGAGTTAACGACGCAGGTTCAAGACGTTTTGGGCAGCTCGTCATTCTTGAGTATGAACTGTATTGACTTGCATTTCGGGCTGGGTAAAGCTGCGAAGGTCGAGAAAATCGAGGTGGTTTGGCCAAGCGGCATCGTACAGGTCAGTGAAGATATCGCGGTGAATCAATCCGTGGAGATTGAGGAAGTCGCGAAATAGCCTCGCCAAAGATGGTTAGTTCGTGACTTCGGCGGGTTCAATCATCGGGTACTCGAACGACTGTCCGATGTCCTGATCTTCGACCTCTGGTCGATCGCTATAGAGGAAGCAGCTGGCCAACTGGTTTGGCCCGATGCTGCGCAAGGGTGGTGTCGAATCGGTGCATTCCGCCATCACGTATTTGCATCGCGGTGCGAACTTGCACTGATCGGTGACGATTGAATTCTCATCGGCCCTGTCTACCGACTCGTCGTCCTCTTCGCCCCAAGCGGCTTTGGGATCCGGCTGTGGCACAGAATCGATAAGTAGCTGTGTGTAGGGGTGCTTAGGGTTCTGGATGACCTCTTCGACGCTGCCAGCTTCGGCCACAACGCCGCGGTACATCACGATGATGTTGTCGCACATCTGGTAGGCGGTTGTGAGGTCGTGGGTGATGTAGATGACCGATATGCCAAAGTCGCGATTGAGGTCTCGGATGCTCCGCAGGATCGTAGCGCGGAGTGATGCGTCAACCATGGACACGGGTTCGTCGGCTAGGATGATGCGTGGACGAAGTAGAAGTGCGCGGGCGACCATGACGCGTTGCCGTTGACCGCCGCTTAACTGGTGCGGGTAACGTCCCAACGTCTCGTCCGGTTGCAAGCCGACCATGCGGAGAGATTCCTCTATGCGTTGGTCTCGTTCTTGCGCGTTCTGGGCGAGTTTGAAGTTGCGGATCGGGCGGTGCAGGACGTGATCGACGGTGTAGAAGGGGTTGTAGGCCTCGAACGGGTCTTGGAAGATCGGTTGCACCTCGCGTCGGAAGTTCAGCCAGTCGCGCGAGCGCATTTTCTGGACATCTTCGCCTTGGTAGAGGACTTGTCCGGAAGTAGGGGGGACCACACCCAGAAGCAACCGCGCGAGCGTTGTCTTCCCACTTCCGCTCTCGCCCGCGATGGCTGTTATCGTCGGCCGATCTTCGGGGATAGCCAACGAAACATCTTGCACGGCTATCGTGACGTTCGAACGGTTGAAGAATCCGCCGCCGAAGATTTTGGATACGTTATCGAGTTCGAGCAGATTAGCCATTCGACACCGCTTCAGTATGCAAGTGACACTCTGTGCGCCAGTTCGGTCTGACTTCAATGTTCAATGGATCAGTGTTTTGGCACACGTCCATAGCCGAAGGGCAGCGCGGATAGAAGGTGCAGCCGGAAGGCAAGTTCAGCAGGCGCGGGGGCATACCCGGGATCCCGATGAACTCTTTCTTCTGGCTAAACGACGGGAGGCTGTCAATAAGGAGTTTGGTGTATGGGTGTTGCGGGTCTTCGAAGATCTGATTAACCGGTCCAAGTTCGACCAATCGTCCAGCGTACATGACGCCGATGGTGTCGGCGAACTGCGCTACCAGGCCCATGTCGTGTCCGACTAGTATCACGGCGGCGTCGATGCCGGATTGCAGCCTGCCTAGCGTCTGCATGATTTGGCGTTGGACGACGACATCAAGCGCACTAGTGGGTTCATCGGCGACGATAACTTTTGGCGACAGACATGTAGCGATTGCCAATACAGCTCGCTGCTTCATACCGCCGCTGAGTTCGTGGGGGTACATGCGGGCGACGGAAGGCGATAAACCGACGTTGGTCAGAAGATCGGCGACCTTTTCGCGCAGTTCGGAACGTGTGGGAGTTCTTGCGAGGGCACCGAAATCATCGGCTCGGGAGAACGAAGATTCCTCGGATCTGCGGGATGTTCCCGGAGATTCTTCGATTACGTGGTCTAAGATGCCATCGATGATCTGTTTCTCGATCCGAATAACGGGGTTTAGCGAGTTCATTGCGCCTTGGGGTACCAGGGCAATCTCGGCGAGTCTGGCGCGCCTCATCTCGGCTTCGTTGAGTTGTAAGAGATCGCGGCCGCCCAATTGGATGCTGCCAGATACGATTTTGCCAGGTGGGCTGGTCATGCGCATGAGCGCAGTGGCCATGGTGCTCTTTCCGCTACCAGACTCGCCTACCAAAGCAAGGCGCTCACCTGGACGCAGATCGAACGTGACACCGTTGACGGCTTTGACATCACCTGCTGCTGTTTCGTAGTAGACGTGCAAATCGTCGACACGCAAGACCGCATCTTGAGACTGTCGTCGGTCGGCTCCGTCAGTCGAAGTTGTAGCAGTTGGCGCGGTTGTCATGTTCAGAATCGTGTGCGGTTATCCGGACGCTGTGCGCAGTATACAACCTTGAGAGTATATGTTCCACACAACGCGGTTTCAGAGGTGAGTTGGACAGTGCATTATTATGGGATTCATTCGACAGGAGACGCGAACGCGCATGAACAAATTACACCTTCCCAATGAACTCGTCGAGTGGGTCTTCATCATCATTGGCGTCACGATTGCGGCGCTTGCGGGCGCTGGTATCAAGACGTGGCTCGACAACCAATTAGACGGCTCCGGCGTAGAGGGATGGGCCCCCGGTGTAGTGGCATTGGTCGTGTTTTTCGCTCTAGCCGCGCCGTTCTACTTCTGGGCATCTCGCAGTGCCCGCGCTCGAGGCGAACAGACCGCTGACGAAGCCTTCGAATCCGAAGAATAGTCTGTTCTCAACACTCAAACACTCCACGCGCAGGAGTTTGGACTCACGACATGCCTGAACTAGTAAATCGCCGTTGGACATTAGCAAATCGACCTGTCGGTTACCCTGAAACCCGTGATTTTGTGATCGTTGAGGCAGAGGTCGAAGATCCGCAACATGGCGAGATACTGGTTCGGACTCTTTATCTCTCGCTTGATCCGTACATGCGCGGACGACTGCGCGATCGACGCTCATACGCGGTTCCGGTCGGCATCGGTGATGTAATAGTAGGAGAGGGTGTCGGACGGGTTATCGCGTCGCAATCTGATGATGTCGCGGTCGGCGATATCGTTGCGTGTCAGATTGGATGGCAAGAGTACACGGTTGTGCCGGCGCATATGGCGAGAAAGGTCGATCCCTCCATCGCGCCGATATCTACCGCGCTCGGTGTCATCGGAATGCCGGGACTGACTGCGTATCACGGACTGCTGGCGGTCGGACGACCAAGGCCGGGGGAGACGGTGCTCGTTTCTGCCGCATCAGGTGCGGTCGGGGCCGTTGTAGGTCAGATCGCCAAGATGAACGGATGCCGCGTCATCGGAACCGTTGGTTCGGATCAGAAGGCGGAGTACTGCACCGACGAACTCGGGTTTGATGCTTGCATCAACTACAAGACGGAAGACGTGTTCGCGCGCATTGCCGAACTCGCGCCGGACGGCATCGACATCTATTTCGACAATGTGGGCGGGGCTGTAACGGACGCTGCGATTGAAAACTTGGCACTGCGTGGTCGAGTGATCATTTGTGGGCAGATATCGCAATACAACCTTGAAGAGCCCGAGATGGCCCCGCGCAACCTTTGGACCCTGATCACGAAACAGGCGCGAATCGAGGGCTTCTTGGTGTTCAACTTTGAGCAGGACCACGAGGTGGCGCGTGCGAGGCTTGCTTCTTGGGTGCGAGATGGATCGCTGAAGTACCGCGAAGATATCGTGGATGGTTTCGAGGAGGCACCGCGCGCGTTCATCGGATTGATGAATGGCGCCAACTTCGGCAAGCTGCTGGTCAAGATGTCGGACTGAGGGTCTTGAGGGCTACCGTTTCGCCGAGTCTTGACGATATGCACGTTTCGGCTTCATAATGCATAATCATTAACTAACGAGCGGAAGTAGCTCAGTGGTAGAGCATCTCCTTGCCAAGGAGAAGGCCGCGGGTTCGAACCCCGTCTTCCGCTCCATCCTTCTTTCCCGGTTGTCCCTTCCCCTCTGGATTCTCGCCTGCGCGAGAATGACGTGGAGTCAATCGAAATCGGGCATAATGCCCTCTGCGGCGTCGGCAGCGATTTGCCGTTGTTGGGGAGTGAACGACTCGTCGCTGGCGATCCAGCGCAGATAATCCGCGTGGTTTTCGCTCATGTCGTAGAGGGTGAAGCCTCGGTAGCGACCGAAATTGATGATGGGGTCGCCATCGTCTGACAGTGTGAACCGTCCTTGGTCGTCGATGTGCTGCTCTGACGAAGCACCGGTTGCCCACTCCTCCAACCGAGCGGGTTCTGACGGTAACTCGGGATGCTGATTTATCTGCCCGGCGATGATTGCTCGGACGGCATTCACTGTGGCATGGTCAGAACTCAAACGGTTGAACTCACCGCCAACGAATCGTCGATGGGCCGAGTCGAAATCTCTAGGCTCAAGTCTGTGAAAGACCTCCATCGCGTCGACTATCGTGCGATTGGAAAGGTGGAAATCGATGCCGGCAAACTCGAATTCCTGTCTTAGGACTTTCAAGTGAAATCTTCGGATGCCAAAGCCTGCTAAATCGCATCCATCGAGGTACTCGTAGAGGGCTTTTGCGTATACGCCGAACGGTTTGCAATCGGCAACATCCTCGTCTGTGATGCCGTGAAACTCTGTGGCTCCGGGGGAAATTGGTGCCATGGGATTGATCAATTGGGAACGGAATCGCTCTTGGCCGTCAGGCTCGACTCGAAGGGTCGCGAGGCGCACTATTCGTGCCGTCCGGCTGTCGGGCCCGGTCGTCTGGACATCGAGGAAGATGATCGGTCGGTCGATTTCGAGGAACGGCTGGTTGGTGGAATGATCCGCTGCGTTCTGGTTGTCTGATGTCGTCATGGGATTGAATTATCCGCGAAGGTCGAATGGAAATTCGGCGAGAGTGTCACAACTGTCTGGTTGCGTTGCGCGGATTAGAATTAGGGAGTCGAGTGCCGAAGTGGCGGAATGGTAGACGCGAAGGTCTCAAAAACCTTTGGGCTTTAGCCCGTGTGGGTTCGACTCCCACCTTCGGCACCAGCTGTTCATGGCTTGCAATGACCTACTTGCTTCCTAAGTTCGTAGGCGCGTTTAGTTGAAGGGTGTGTGTTATTCACCCTCTCCCTGACCCTCTCCGATCAAGGGAGAGGTGATCGATGGTCGAAGCATCGCCGCGTCTGGGTTTCGCGCGGGCGACAACTCGCATGCTTTACCTAGGCTGGTAGGTGTTCTTTTGGTCCAGCACCGCCGACGTCGCCAGACCGTCGGCCCTCCGGGAAGCATCATGGTGAAAGAACTGCCCCCGTCATCGCTCGATTCGCCCCTCTCGCTGGTGCTGCAGCCTCTTCCGCCCGACGATGCGGAAAGACGTTTGCCGGATAAAAGACCGTTCGCCCGAACCTTGAACGGACAGGCTCCCCCGCGCTACTCCCCTCTGGATTCCGGTTCTCCCCGGAACAACCTGGGTTTGGCACGTTCCCCCTTTGTCCTTCGGACATTTCCCCCGCGAGCGAGGGAAACCCGAGGTCCTCTAGGGGAGGGCGTCCGCCGTCTGGCTTGCTTTCATTGGCGGAGCCAGCAATATGCTCCGCGTCCGAGCCCTACAGCTACAACGGCCTTCGTAACCGGGTTTCGGCCGCGTTGCGTCTGCCTTTCTAGACTTTTGGCGGGCACCGTCGGTGGATCCGTGTGTTGGCGGCTCCGTGTGGTCTCGCCCGCGGCCTGTTTACCTTTATTCAGTTGTCGTTTTGCAGCGTCTTTGAAAGGTTGAGCTCGACCTCTCGCGACGCGGCGATTCTTCGTTTTCCGGAGCGCCGTCTCGAATGCACTCGGATCGGCGCTTGTTGTTTATATTACTACATATGTGGTGTGAGTCAAGTTGAACTGTGATTTTTGTGATGGGCTGTGATTGTCCCGCCCTTTTGTCCCATCTCACCCTCTCCCTAACCCTCTCCCATCAATGGAGAGGGGATTTTGCGGCGGCCTGACCTTCTCCTATCGATGGAAGGGGATTTTGCGGCGACCTGGTCATCTGCCATCGAGTCCAAGGGGATGCCCGTTAACACCGCCTCCCTGGGCATACCCCGCTCGCTTCACTTTGTTTGCTCGCGCCCCTTTCGCTGGGCGAAAGGGCGGGGCCTTCCTCTGGATATCCGCCTGTGCGGGTATGACGAGAGTTTTGGGATGATCTCAGAGAGTGAGAGTAGATGGCGGTGGTGCCGAGGGGCGGACTCGAACCGCCGACACATGGATTTTCAGTCCATTGCTCTACCAGCTGAGCTACCTCGGCAAGGGGTGTAAAACCTTATTTTATCTTCGACGCCGCTGGTATAATCCATATCGCAGACGAGCCGCACGATCCGTGGCTCATACAACCTCGCCTGAGTGCCATACATGCCGTCGATCATCATCTCGTCAATCAGCGCGTCCAAAGGCAAATCCGCACTCGCCGCCGCGATCATTTCCCGATTGAGGCACGATGATGTTCCCGTCATTTCCGCGGCGGAAACGGGCGATCTTTTCGCCAACGACGACGGGGTCCAAGCGGTAGTAGCGGAAGCCATCGATCCTTCAGCCCCATCCGTTTCCGTCATCGAAGGATCGTCCGGCGATCCGTCGTCTGACATCCACCTCGCGGAGAAGCTGGACGCGAATGTGATTCTATTGGCTGGTCTTGATGAGGATGTGAAATCAGCCGCGGCCGATTACGGAGAACGGCTTTCGGGCGTGGTTTTCAACAAAGTGCCGCGCTACCGAGATGTTTATGCCGACAGAGCCGTGGCGGCACTGAATGATGACGGGGTGCCTTGTTTGGGATGGTTGCCTGAGGATCGGCGATTGGCAGCGAATACTGTCGACTCGCTTGTGGACCATCTCGAAGGCCAGTTGGCTTTCGACGTGAACACGACTTCGGAGTTAGTGGACAACGTGTTGATCGGTGGTCTGGTGCTGGATTGGGGACCGTTCTACTTCCGGTCGCAGGACAACACTTGTGTAGTGGTTCGGGCTGGACGTCCAGACGTGCAAATTTCCGCACTTCAGAGCGAAACCACCCGCGCGATGGTGCTTACGGGTGGTGAAAAACCGATCGATTACGTGTTCTACGAAGCCCGCACAAAGCGCATCCCGTTGATCGTGGTAGATGGCGACACGAACGCGACAATGGACGCTCTTGATGCGTTGACTCCCGAGGGTTTTTCACACCCTGAGAAACTGTCGCGAGTAAGCCAGTTGCTTTCCGAACGATCGATGATTGATCCGATATTGGATCTCGTCGCTCTACCAGCGACTCGCTGATACCCGCGAGGTCTCTATATGTCCTCGCCGCGCGAAACGTATCTGCATGGGCACCACCGCTCCGTTCTATCTGCTCATTCTGCTAGGACAGCGGAAGACGCGGCTGCGTTTTTACTGCCGTATATCGAGCCGGGAATGAGCCTCCTCGATTTCGGTTGCGGACCCGGGACGATAACCGTTGGGTTGGCCGATGCTGTGGGTGATAGAGGTTCTGTTCTCGGTATCGATATCTCCGAAGGGCTGCAAACCGAATGGGATCTTCGATTGGAAGAGACTGGCGCAACGAATTTGGAGTTTCGCGTCGACGACATATATGAAACCGAACTTGAGCGGGATCAGTTCGATGTGGTCTACGCGCATCAGATACTGCAGCATCTCGCGGATCCGGTGGGTGCGCTGAAAGCGGCGACTCGGCTCGCTAAACGGGGCGGGCTAGTCGGTATCAGAGAAGTCGATTGGGGAACCTTCGCCGCTTTTCCGGATTCGAAGGCGCTTGACGATTTCAGGCGCGTCTACGACGCAGTCGCGATTCGCAACGGCGGAAATCCGCACGCGGGTCGTCATGTGCTCGAGTGGATGGAAGCGACTGGCGAACTGACTGACATCCAGATCACGACGAGTACTTGGACGTTTTATGAGGAGAGCGGGAAGACATGGTGGGGCGATCAGTGGTCGCAACGTATTTTGGAATCTGATATCGCAGCCAAAGCGATAGAGTACGGCATTGCGACGCGATCCGAGTTGGAGGCGATATCTCGAGGGTGGAAAGAATGGAAAAACGCCCCAGGATCAGTATCGTGCTTCACTCACTTCGAGGGTTTAGCTCGTCGGGCATGATGACGCTTGTGGATTCTCGCCTGCGCGAGAATGACGGTAGGGTGCGCGGGGAAGACGGTCGGCTGCGTGGGTGAGATGGTCGTATGCGCGGTAAGGCGGGCGCGCCTTCTGGATTCCGGCTTTCGCCGGAATGACGGGTGGGTGCGCGAGAATGACGGATGCGCGGGAATGTGCAAAACTAGTTATGACACACACGTTAAAATATGAACTTGTGTGATCGTCGAATGACTACTCTACTTACAGACCCTGATGCTGTGCTTGAAGGCCTGTCGGATGCCCAACGCGCGGCGGCTTCGTATATTGACGGACCTTTAATCATCGTGGCTGGGCCGGGTAGTGGGAAGACGCGTGTCATGGCGCACCGGATGGCGTACATCTTGGCGACTGGCGTTCGTCCGTGGCGGGCGCTGGGAGTGACGTTCACGAATAAGGCGGCGGCCGAGTTGCGTCAACGGTGCGACGCGTTGGCGAATCGCTTCGTGCCGGACGCGTCTGAGACGAACGTGAGCACGTTTCACTCCTTCGGTGCGCGGTTCTTGCGCATCCATCACGATGCGGCGGGTTTAGGTCGCGACTTCACGATTTATGACCGTGATGATCAAGAGCGGTTGATGAAGTTGATTTTGGAAGACATGGATGTGGAAGCCAAGGTCGGCGAGGTGCTTGCAGACATCGGCAAAGCGAAGAACAACAATCAGTTGCCTGAGGAATTTGCAAGCATGGGCACTGGTTATCGGCACGAGTTGCACGCAGAGATATATGAGCAGTACGAGGCAGCGTTGAAGAGGTCGAACGGGGTCGATTTTGACGATCTCCTGTTGAAGCCGTATCGAACATTGGTCTCGGATGACCATATTCGGACTGCGATGCAAAACCGATACGAACACATCATGGTCGATGAGTTTCAAGACACGAACGCGTTGCAGTTCGAATTGGTTCGGGTGCTGGGTGATGCCTATCGGAATATATGCGTGGTGGGCGACCCGGATCAATCTATCTACTCATGGCGGAACGCTCGGCCTGAGAATATGGAGCGATTGGCCGAGGTCCTAGACGGATGCAAGCTGTTTGAACTGAGCGAGTCCTACCGCTCAACAAAGACGATCATTGCTGCCGCGTCGGGTTTGATCGCGCACAACAACAGGATGCTTGACCGGGTGCTTTTCACGAATAACGAGGAAGGCGAACCAGTAGAGATTGGCGTTACCGAACACCCGGATCATGAGGCGTCCGTGATCCTCGATCTGGTTGAACGCCGCGTTAGGCCGAAAGTCGATGAGAAAAACAATGGCGAAAACGTTCGCATTTCCGGCAACCTCGACGACATCGCTGTGCTGTATCGCACTAACGCGCAATCTCGAGCGATCGAGACTGAGTGCAGCCGACGCGGTATCCAGTACCGTTTGATCGGTGGCGTCAGATTCTATGAGCGGCGCGAGATCAAGGATGCTTTAGCGCTCCTGCGTATTGTTGTGAACCCTTCTGACGAAACATCGCTTCGGCGCGTCATCAACGTTCCGCCGCGTGGCATAGGCCCGGCGACACTGCGCAAGATTGAGGAGTACAGCCTCTACAACAATGTTTCTTTGCTTGACGCGGTGTTGATGTCGTCGGATGCTACGGCCTCGCATGAACTTGGTTTGGGGCGAGCGGCACTCAACAAAGTGCGATCGTTTGCGGATTTCGTGAACACTTTGGTTGCCAACTCGGAAAAGCATTATCCCCACGATCTGCTGGACTACGCGTTGAAGGGCAGCGGATACATCGATTGGGTCAAGAAGGATGCCGAGACGAGAGCGGAGCGACTTGAAAACATCGAGGAATTGAAGTCATTAGCCGAAAAGTATTCGAGTAGTGAGGATGGTAACGATCCGAGGCAGGCGTTGTCGGATCTTTTGGAGCACACGTCGCTGTTTGCAAACGTGGATTCGATGGACGAAGGATTGGGTGCAGACGAGTCAAACGTCGTGAGGCCAAGTGAAGCCGTAGGCGCGATCACATTGATCACCCTTCATCAAGCCAAGGGTCTGGAGTTTGACACCGTATTCATCGCAGGTGTTAACGAAGGAGTGTTGCCGCACGCAATGGCTCTCAATGTGCAGACTCAGGACGACTACGAAGCTGCGTGTGGCGAAGAGCGTCGACTGATGTATGTGGGCATGACACGTGCGAAACGGAAGTTGCACGTTACGTGGTCGCTGTACACATCGGCATCGTTGTACCGACGGCAGAACACTCCCTCGCAGTTCTTGAAAGAGATACCCGAGGAGCATGTGAAAGAAGTTGAATACGCCCGTGTGCCAGGACGTGCCGCGCCCCCGCCGGTTGCGTTCTCATCGAGCTTCGGGATCGCGGTAGATCGCGATCGCTTCGCGCCGCCTCGACGACGGGAGGAACGCGAGAAATTCACCGAGCGCGGGTTGGATGAGATGCCGGTCGAGTTGCAGTTGAGGGCAGGGCAGCGGGTTAAGCACGGCAAGTTCGGTACGGGCGTTGTAGTCAATTCGCGACCGATTAAGGATGACGTCAGAGTGACTGTAGCGTTTTCCAAGGAAGGCGTGAAGATGTTGATGGCGAGCATGGCCGGACTCGAGAAGATTTAGGCTCCATTCCGTGTTTTCCAAAATGCCGGACCGTACATTCGTGTTTGCGGTCTTCGCGCTGTTATTGAGCATCGCGGCGTTTGCATACCTGACTCTATGGCCTTCATTTGAGATCATTGAAACGAACGCTGACGGCATTCCGACTTCTCGACGCGGAGGCATTGGAGAGTCGAACGGGATCCTTGGTGTCGTGTTTGCGCTCATTCCGGTATTGATTACGCTTGGAGCGATATTGTCTGTTCCGCCGAATGGTCAATCGGAACGGCGTCATAAACTCAACTTGATAGTTGGGACGATCCTGTTGTGGGGCTTTATATTGCTATTCGCGCAGAGGATAGGCATCTTGTACGTTCCAGCGGCGACAATGCTGACATCTGTCATCGTGTTGATGCTGGTGCGCGACCGAGCTTGGGGAAAACCTGGCGCACAGGAGCGCACTAAGAGCGCCCGCGAGTTAAGAGAAGAAGCGATGGACCGTGCGGCACGTTCCGGTAACCGCGTTGGGCGTAGACGGTCTACGCGACGCCGCTCCCGTTAGTTACACTTTGGCAGAGCCAATAATGGCAAACAGGTAAATCCAAGTAGCGACTACGCGAGCGAAATTGGGTTCGGTAATTACAGACGAGATGCAATCTTTCATCGGTGCGGAATCTCCGCCGATCACCTATCGCGTGTCGCATCGCGAGATTGCTCGGTTCAATGCTGCTATCCGCGGTGTATTGCCACCCGTCGAGAACGATCCCGTCGAGGATAGCGAGGATCAGATCGAGGCGAATCCGCTTATCTTGCGGGCGTTCATCACAGCGCCGTTTGATCCATCGTTTCCTGAACCGTTCCACGATGTTTTGGATGGTGGCAGCCGCTTCAAATTCATAAGACCGGTAGTGGCCGGGGACGAAATTACGGTAGTGCGTAAGATGCAGGAAATCTTCGAGAAAAGCGGTCGATTCGGTTCTATGCTTTTCAAGATTACGGAAGTGAGTTATTCAGACGCGTCTGGTGAGCTAGTAGCTACCCAAGAGTCGACCAGTATCTCGTATGGCCGACCGGCTGGATCTGTGTAGTCGAATTTGTGAAAGCGCGATCTGTGCGATGAGTAAACCCACATGACGAAGATAGTGTTCGAGGATGTTGAGATCGGCGGCGGGCCAGAAGCCGTCACACAAGTTGTGACGCCAAGACAGTTGGTCCAGTACGCTGCAGTGTCGCAGGATTTCACGCCGATCCACTACAACACTGAATATGCACGCAGTGCTGGCCACGATGACATCATCATCCACGGTGCGCTCAAAACCGCTTTGCTATCGCAGATGCTTACCGATTGGACCGGAGATATCGGCGCTGTCAAGAAACTGGAAACCTCGTATCGAGGTATCGACTACGCCGGCGCAGTCACCTGTGCGGGTACTGTCACGGCAAAACGGGTCGAGGACGGCATCGGGCTCGTTGATCTGGATATTGAATTTCGGAATGCAGATGGTGTGGTCACCACGCCGGGAAAAGCAACAGTCGCGCTGACAATGCGCGGCGATTGAAACACGAAAAATAGGAGTGCTGATTTGCAACTCGAGGGGAAAGTCGCAGTAGTCACTGGTGCCGGGAGAGGTATCGGCAGAGGAGTCACTGAAGAGCTGGCCGCCAATGGAGCCAGCGTCGTTGTCAATGACATCGGAGCCGAGTTGGACGGTACTGGAGGTTCGATATCGGTTGCTCAGGAGGTTGTAGATGGTATCGTAGCGGCCGGTGGAAACGCAGTCGCATCGACCGATTCCGTCACGACTTGGGACGGTGGGCAACGCATCATCGAAATGGCACAGGATGAGTTCGGTGGCATAGACATCGTTGTGACCGTAGCCGGCATTTTGCGCGACCGGATGCTCTACAACATGACCGAGGAGGAGTGGGACGACGTTATCTCGGTGCACCTTAAGGGCACCTTCACCGTGGTGCGGCATGCGGCACCGATTTTCAGACAGCAGCGCGGTGGGCGGATCATTACATTTTCGTCTGGCTCAGGACTCGTAGGGTCCATCGGTCAATCCAACTACGGTGCTGCGAAGAGCGGTATCGCCGGTTTTACCAAGGTGCTAGCAAAAGACTTGGGCAAGTATGGCGTTACGGCGAACAGTATCGCTCCGAGAGCCGAGACGCGGATGATCGCTTCGATCCCGGGCAATATTCAAGAGATGATGGTTGAGCGTGGCGCGCTGCCGCAGCCCGATGAAGCTCCTTGGGAGCCGCACGATGTGGCACCGTTCGTGGCGTATCTTGCGACCGATGGAGCAGCCCAAATTAATGGGCAGGTTTTCCTAGTGTATGGCGGCAATGTAACGCATCTGTCGCTGCCGAGGCGCGTTAACACTATCTACACATCTGATCCGTCTGGTTCCTGGGATTTGGACGAACTCGATCGACTGGCCTCTAAGGTGTTGCTGCAAGGCTCCCAGAGCATCACCGGCGGCAGCGAGTTTGCGCAGATAAATCCCGGTTCGGGTGCGCCGGCACCCGCGGTTATCAAGTCGAGGAACGGTAAACGGCTCGAGGGCAAGGTCGCGGTCGTGACGGGCTCGGGTCGCGGCATTGGGCGTGGGGTTGCAAAATTGTTGGGGAGCGAGGGCGCATCCGTCGTGGTGAACGACGTTGGTGCAGCTTTAGACGGACAGGGCGAAGACTCGACACCTGCGGCACAGGTGGTTGAGGAGATCAGCGAACTGGGCGGCCGCGCTACCGCTTCGTACCACTCTGTTGCGACGGCAGAAGGCGGAGCAAATATCGTTCAGCAGGCACTTGATGAATTCGGGCGTCTTGACATCGTTATTACTCCTGCGGGTATCCTGCGTGATCGGATGATCTTCAACATGACCGAGGCCGAGTGGGACGATGTGATCGCAGTGCACCTCAAGGGGACGTACTCGGTGGTGCGACCAGCTTCCGAGATATTCAGGGAGCAGAAAAGCGGTCGGATCGTGACGTTCTCGTCGGTGTCAGGTTTGTACGGACAAGGCGGACAGTCGAACTACGGTGCCGCGAAGGATGCTATCGCTGGTTTCACGCGTGTGGTTGCGAAAGAGCTGGCGCGATACAACGTGACCGCGAATATCATCTCGCCAGGTGCCAGCACACGCATGACTGATAGCGTCCCAGACAGCACTCGTGCCATGCGCGCAGGACAGTTCCCGCCACCTAAGGAAGGGATTCTCACGTCCGAGCCGGACCAAGTCGCTCCCATGGTCGTTTGGCTTTGCACTGATGCTGCAGACGGCGTGTCGGGCAATATCTTCCATTGCACCGGCAATCGAGTCAGCTTGATGAACCACCCGGTATCGCACCGTTCCATCTACAAGGAAGGTCGGTGGACGGTTGAAGAACTCGCCGGCGTGGTACCGGAAACGATCGGTATGGATTTGATCAATCCTGCACCGAAGCAGGATTAATCAGGTCAGGCGGCGTTCAGACTACGTATTCGACGCTGTTGAGGATCAGCTGTTGGAACTCTGGGTGCTGTTGGCTGGACCCAGCGTGCCCAAGGGCGATATTTGCAACATCGCCTTCCCCGTACTTGCAGGACCATCCAAGTGGCTTTAGTTCATCTTCGACGACACCGTACATGAACACGTCGATATCGGGTTGGATGTCAAGACCGCAGTAGCACTCGTCGTATGTCCAGAACGGTGAGATTTCTTTGGCGAGCGGGTGGGCATTATTGCTCAGATGGACTTGGAACCATCCGAAAGGTGGGTGCCAGCTTTCGCCCAGGACCCATCCTCCGCCAGTCATCTTCTTCATTTCGGGCCAGTCCGGGCATGATGCCGCCGAGATGTGGACAGAAACCAATCCACCACCTGTCCAGACGTAACCCATCAATCCATTTCGTTGGGCTTCGGAAAGGTCGTTGTCGGTTGCAGGTTGGCGCAAGGTATTTAGGACGATAGCATCGTAGCCCGACAGGTCACTTTCGAGTTCCGCTGCGGATTCGGAAACATCGACATCGTGCCCAGCTTCGGCGAGGAACTCATTCATCACCGGTGTCGTCTCATCGTAGGGGTGGCTTCCGCCAGTGATTAATAGAAGTTTCGGCATCGTATGTCTGCTCCTTAGCTGTGGAATGTTGCGAATGTTGACTGAATGATACCCGCGAGATCGTTTTACGCGTTGTCGCGTGCCCAATCGTGCGCCAGTATCTCCATCTGAACAAAGCTCTTACCTTCGCGCCAGATGTGATCGTATTTGCGGAAGCCCGCGTTTTCGAATGAGCGCTGGGCGCGACGATTCGTCGACAAAGTGTGAAGATACAGCCGACGAATGTCGGTGTTGGTGAAGATGTGCGACAGAAGGGTCTTCGTGGCGTCCAAGCCGTAACCCTTACCCCAATACTCAGGATCGCCAATCATGATGCCGAATTCTGCCTGTGTCCGCCGTCGGTTGTAGTCGTAGCACATACAGTTTCCGATGTGTACGCCGTTTTGGTCTTCGATGGCAAATTTGAACGATTTTCGGTTGGATTTCTTCAGATCTTCCCGGTAGAACCGTTCGAAGTCAACGTAGGCAAGGCCTAGCGGTTCGGCGGCGTCGAGTTCGGATAGTTCTGGATCCGTTCGCCATAGATAGTCGTTCCAAGCATCTGACATCCGTTTCGAACGCAAGGTGGTCAATCGACCTTTCAGACGGATCACGTCCTGAAAGGTGTTCAATTTGCGAAAGATGCGCGCCGCAGATCTGGCTACTTTGGCTTCGCTATAGTGTGTGAGCTGTTTAAGGGCCTTGTCGAGTTCAACCCAGCAGACGACGTCGTATTCATGGTCGTGATGTTCGAAACCACCTCCACATGCTTCCATAAGGTACCAATAGACGGTCTTGTTGACCTTGACATTAGCGCGTGGGTTATCGCGTTCACTCATTAACCGGCTGTGCTTAGACCGCACGAATGAGTATCGGGTTTCGTCGATGGAGGAAAGCAACTTAACGTCCAAGCCAGTCTCTTCCTGCACCTCACGGATCGCGGTTTCCTCTATCGTCTCATCGTAGTCCGGCGTTCCTTTTGGGAGTGCCCAAAGGTTGTCGCCTAAACGGCCTACCAGAGCGATTTCGATACGATTTTCGTCGTTCGCGCGCGCTACGACTCCGCCAGCGGACCAACGCGTGACCGTTTTCATCGCTCGTGGTTTGAGAATGTTCATTTCTAGTCTTGGCTACTCTGGCAGGCGATTGTAAACGACAGGTGATTATTGAGTGAAAACGCAAACCGTTTGTGAGATGGGTAAGGGGTATCATTACGATAAAGGAGCCCGAATAGCCGCGCTTTCGATCTGGTGCGAAACTCACGACGTGCGACGCATCGATTTGGCGCAAATGGGGAGTGAGTTTTCACGAAATATGTCGGACAATCATAGCCAGGACTTCGTAATTCGGTTCGCCGGTGAAGGCGGACAGGGACTAGTTACCTCAGCCGACGCAATGGCCAGGGCGGCGGCAAACGCTGGATATTACGTCTCGACATTCTCGACATTCCCGTCTCAGATTATGGGAGGCCCGGCCTCATCTCAGGTTCGCATTTCTACTTCTCCGGTGTTGAGTTCAGGTGACTCGGTTGACGTATTGGTTTCCTTAGACGAATACGCGTATAACAATCACCAAGAAGACCTTTCCGATAATGGAGTAGCGATCTACAACTCAGGCGAGTTTCAGCTACCTGGGGATGGGCAGTATTTTGGGATCGATGCGGATGAACTTGCCAAGTCAACAGGCAACACGCGTGCTGCCAACATGGTCACTATCGGCGCAGTCGCGCACCTCATCGGTTTTTCACTCGAAGAGATCGACGCATTCATAACCGCCCGATTCACTCGAGGACGACCTGGCGATGAAGAGATCATCGAATCCAACAAGAAGGCGATTCGATTGGGAGCGGATGTTGCGGCGAACAGCGGGTTCTCGGTAGGCACGTTGGCTCCTCCGAGCCCACCGGATTACGAACAGATAATGATCACGGGCAACGCCGCGCTGGCTCTCGGCGCAGTGACGGCAGGGGTAGACTTCTACGTTGGTTACCCGATATCTCCAGCGACGACGATACTGGTCTGGATGGAGCAAAACCTAGTCGGACAAGGCAGGTTTGCGCACCAAGTTTCATCCGAGATTGAGGCGATTAGCGCAATAGTGGGCGCTGGCTATGCCGGCAAGAAATCGATGACCGCGACCGCAGGTCCCGGATTGTCGTTGATGGGCGAGGGACTTGGATTAGCTTGGATGGCGGAGATTCCTTGCGTGGTGGTGGATGTCCAGCGTGGCGGACCTTCGACGGGGTTGCCGACAAAATCTGAGCAAAGCGATCTGATGACGTGTCTCCATCCCGGACATGGCGACATGACGGTTCCAATCTTGGCTCCAGGATCTGTCGAAGAGTGTTTCGAAGCGGGTGCCTTAGCGGTCAATTGGGCAGAACGCTATCAGGGTCCGGTTATCGTGATGAGCGAGTTTGGACAGGCTGAGAAGGGCGAAAACATCCGAAAACCGGACCTTGACGCTGTAAATGTCGAATCTCGCTCCGTCTACAACGGCAGTAACGGATACGCCCGCTACGAGTCGTGGGGTGAAAACGGTCTATCACCGATGCCGATACCGGGAGGCCCGGGTGCCTATGTAGCGAACGGTTCGGAGCACGACGAAATCGGCGACACCACGCATCTGCCGCGTCATCACATCCGATTGACAGAGCGACGCTTCAAGAAGATGGGGCTTCTCAACGATGCTCACATTGAGATCGAGGACGAAGGCGCAACCGCGATGATCATGTCGTGGGGTTCTTCTAAAGGGCCGGCGCGCGAGGCGTACGAACGCCTCAAGGCTGATGGCGTTGATGTCGGTTGGTTGTACTCGATGGCACTCAACCCGTTGCCTGACGAAATGAAGGCGGCGCTGGAACGTGCGAATATTGTTATCGTGCCCGAACTCAACTACATGGGACAATGGTCGGCGGTGCTTCGCCAACACGGTTATCGAGCAGAATCAGTTACGCAGTACACCGGACTGCCATTCAAACCGGCGACTCTGGTTGACCGCATCGCGGCTCGAGTAGCTGAGTTGAGAACCGAGAAAGGAACAGTTTTAGTTTGAGCAATCGCAACCCAGAATACGACTTCGTTTGGTGCCCTGGCTGCGGCGACTTCGGCGTACGTCGGGCTCTGGAGTGGGCGCTCGAGAGGCATGTGGCCGAACATGAAATTCCACAATCGAACTACGTAATCGTCGCTGGCATCGGGTGTTCGGGCAATATGGTGCACTTGATGGAGGGCGATCAACCCTTCGGCCTCCACGGCATCCATGGCCGAACATTGCCGTTATCATTCGGTGTCAAGATGGGGCGTCCCGATTTGCAGGCAGTCGTCGTTGCGGGCGATGGCGATTTTCTGGCTATTGGAGGTGAGCACATCGGCCCAGCCGCTGCCAGGAACGTCGATGTGACCTGTGTCGTGATGGACAACGGTGTATATGGTCTCACCAAAGGTCAATCGTCGCCGACTACTGAGATGGGCGTTACCACAAGCTCAACGCCATACGGCAAGATCGAATCTCAGATGATGCCGCTCAAGTACTACCTCACGATTGGTGTCTCATACATTGCATCTCACTACTCGAGCAAGCCGCGTGATCTTGCGAATGTCATTCAAGACGCGATGAACCACAAGGGTTTCTCAATCGTCCACGTGCAGTCGCCTTGCACGACCTATAACGATACGTACGACATTCTGAAGGGCAATCGCCGCAAAGGAATACCGGGGATTGCTTGGGAGGTTCCGGAAGATCACGATCCGTTGAGCCGACAGTCGGCTGAGGACCTGCTTGATCGACCTGGCATTCCGCTCGGCTTGATCTACAAAGAGGAGCGTCCAACACTCCAGGATCGGGTCGACGAAATAGCTGAAGCAAATCCGCATCGTACACCTACCGATCTTTTGGCATCTTACGCGCTCTAGAAATCGCGCGTTTGCCCGACCGATCGAATCAGTGCTCTGTAATAGCCGAATGGACCGCGTTTGTCGCATAATCAAACGCAATGTCTGATCGCCCAAATATTCTGCTGATCTGTACTGACCAGCAACGTCGCGACACGATGGCATGTTACGGCAACGATTGGGTCGAGGCGCCAAACGTAAACGCGCTGGCTGACGAGAGTTTCATCTTCGAAAACTGCTACGTTACGGTCGCGGTTTGTTCGCCGGCAAGAGCATCGTTGCTGACCGGCTTGTATCCTCACACCGCCGGCGTGATCAAAAACAGCGTGCCGTTGCCCGATTCGTCCCCGTCGATCGGCACACTATCGCCAGGCGAGTATCGAACAGCAAAGTTCGGGAAATGGCATCTTGGCAACGATTTGGTGAGACAACACGGTTTCGACGATTGGGTCGCGACTGAAGACGAACACGAATCAAACCAGACGCACACTCGCCGCGAGGATCGCTTCCGACATTCTGAGTACTTCGATTTTTTGAGATCGCATGGTTACGAGCCGCACCTGAGGACCGATGGCGGATACGCGTTTTCACAGCAGCAACGAAGCATGTTGCCGGAAGCACACACGATGTCGACGTTCCTCGGCGATAACGTGGCGGACTTCATTCGAAGCAACACCGACGATCCGTGGCTCATGTGCGCCATGTTTTTCGAGCCGCATCCGCCGTACAACGGTCCGTTGAACGACATGTACGCCCCGGAGGACATCCCCGTCGGCCCGATGTTTCTGCGGATGCCTGAAGAAAACACCCCGTTGTGGCACCGCCGTCGCGCAGCGCATCATTTGGAGGGTGAGCCTACGGATTATTTCCGGGTCAACAACGACAATTCGCCTTCACTCGACGCTGGTGGAGCGGACATGCCGTTGCGGACACCGGAAGATTGGAGAGCCCTAAGAGCACGGTATTTCGGTCTCGTGACGCTGATGGATCTAGGTGTAGGCAAGATACTCGATGCTCTTGAAGAGACTGGACAAGCGGATCGAACTGTTGTGGTCTTTACATCGGACCACGGCGATGGTCTCGGAGATCGCGGAATGTAGGGCACGAAACGAGCGTTTTACGAGGAGATCGCGGGTGTGCCACTGCTGATGCGTGTGCCGTGGATGAGTCGTTCACAGAAGAAGATCGGCGGTAGCATCAGCCACGTCGACATCGTGCCAACGCTACTTGAACTCATGGGTGTTGCACCGTCTGAAATGCCTACTCATCTGCAAGGCGCGAGCAGGTTTGATGTTCTTGAAGGAAGCGCTGATCTGTGCGATGACGTTTTCATGCAGTGGTACGAGCATCCGCCGACGGTCCCGCTTGGCAACCCTGATATCGAGCGCATGTCGCACGTTTCTTGGCGATCAGTCGTGACCGCGGATCGCTGGAAGCTGAACTTGAGCCCCGGCGATCAATGCGAGTTGTATGACCTCAACAAAGACCCGTTCGAGATGAACAACAGGTTTGACGATTCTGAGTGTCGAGACCGAGTTCGAGACATGACAGCGCGGATCAGGATCTGGCAACAGGCGGTCGACGACCGATTGGTATTGCCAGCGGTCTAGCGCTCGGATTCTGCCGTTCGGCGCTCTTCTATCTCGCTAGTTTCCAAATCATCTTCGTCTTCGTTGAAAAAGTGCGCGTTGCGTCGATGAAACCTAACGCTTTTGAGGAGAACTGCGAGAGCCAAACAGGAGATTCCAACGTACAGTGCCAAGTATTCGACGCGTTTATCGCTTGGTCCGGCAACTGCAATCGTCAGGAGAAGAACACCCCAACCAGTTACACCTGCCTGCAATGAAGGGTGGGCGAACTTGTAACGTAGAGGCGGCAATCCGAACGCAATTGCAACCAAGCTGGCAGGTAGCGCAATCCACTGGAAAAGCCCGACGATCAACCCTCCGAGGCTAGCTACGCCATCACCCCCCTTGAATTTGGTCATCGGTGAAAACCAGTGACCTAGTATCACCGCAACCGACGGTAGAAGGAACCAAAGCCCGGAAACTTCGAAGATGTATCTTGATAGCTGTATCGTGAGGATACCTTTTGCAACGTCGATAAGAAAGACGATGAAGCCAGTTTTGCGGCTGACGTTTTTCCAGACGTTCGTTGCGCCGGCTTGCCGCGAGCCTACGTCGAAAATGTTGATGCCGTGGAGCCGAGAAGCGAGATATGCGGCGGGTATTGCACCAAGGAAGAACGCAACGAGTGACGCATAGGCGATATTCGTAATTTCGGGACTAGCGCTCATCGGAATTCACAATGAATTTTAGCACCACAATATTGACAAAGCATGGCGCGCGATAGCACAGCAGTTTCTCGTCGACGGCCCGGAAGAACGAGGCTCGGAGTCGCACGACTCGGACGAACCATGGCCTCCATTGAGTTGAGGAAATTCCTCGTCGGAACTGTCGTTTGGGGCATCGGAAATCAGATGGTAACTGTGACCCAGACGTACGTCATCTTCGATATCACGCAATCGGCGTTACAGCTCGCTATCCTTGGAGCGGCAGTTGTTATCGCATCGGTATCGATGTCGCTCGCTAGTGGGATATTGGCCGATCGATTCAGCAGGAAGACCTTGCTGATGTGCGGCTCGGTGATGACCGCGACTTCGATGTTGGCGATCGGGCTTCTTCTGCTGACGGGTCGCGTTGAACCTTGGCATATTCAGGTAGCGGGCGCCATTCACGGTGCAGCACTTGCGCTCGATTGGACGGCCAGATTCTCACTACTGCCAATCATGGTGCCGCGAAACATTTTGGCGCGTTCGGTATTCTTCGACAACTCGTTCTTCAATCTGGGCCGCGTGCTCGCGCCATTGCTTTGGGGTGCCATTGTTCATTGGTGGGGCTACGATTGGTCCTACGTTGTCATAGCTGGTATGATGGCGCTCAATTTCGTTATTGTTGCGACATATCGACCTTTGTCGTCATCGATACCAACCACACATCAAGCGATTTGGCACGACGTTGTCGAAATCGCGACGGTGGTTCGAACCAATTCGATTCTCACCGGCAACCTGACATTCACATTTGTAAACGCTCTGTTGATGGGTGGGTTCATCTACTTGCTGACACCCATCGCAAGGGAGGTTTACAACGTCGGACCTGGTGGATACAGCCAACTGTTTGCCGCAGTAGGTCTAGGCGCGTTCGTCGGAGGTTTGCTTCTCGGCTTTACCGGTGGTTTCAAGCGCACTGGTTACGCGTTGCTCGTGACAAACATATTCACCGCCGCTTCCGCGGTCGTGTTCGCACTAGTTGCCAGTCTCTACTTCGGTTACGCGTTTGCTCTGCTGTTCGGACTAATCAACGCGATACACATTGGGTTGGGTACTATCTCATTGCAGATGGCGATCACCGACAACGTGCGGGGCAGATTGGCGGGGGTCTATGAGCTCGCGTGGGCCGGATTTCCGGCAGGAGGTTTCGTTTTCGGCGCGATGGCCGATTCGTTAGGTTCGTCGGCCTCGCTTATCATCGGTTGTGGATTCGTCATTCTAGTGACGATCTCGATAGGGATCTTCAACCCGAATTTGCGACGGCTTAGGATGCGGGTGTAACGCGGCCGCCAGTCACTTAAGCATCAGGTTGGTTGTCGAAATAGTCGGGCTGATAGGGCGGAGGTTCGATCTGCCCATCGAGTTCCATCTGCTCTTGTTCGGTCAGGTATTTGGAAGGGCAGCGCACGGTTAGCATTTCCGCTTCGAGGATGCCATCAGAGCCTAATTTGCCATTGAGGATGATTTCCGAATGGTCGTTGAAGAAGACCTGACCGACCTCGCCTGCGTACACGACGGGAAGTTCCAACGAACCGCCTTCGTCGCGCAGTCGGAAGTTTGCCGTAACTCCGTCTGGTGATTTTATGTACGAATTCGGGACCAGTTTGCCCAGCACGCCGATGGATTGTGTGCCGCCAGGGGTTTGATGCAGTACCACGTCGTCAACGCTCGAAAATTCGACAGTTGCTTCGTTGAATGCGATTACGGCTAGATAGACAACTCCCACGAGAAATACCAACGCGACGATAGCGATACGAGCCTTGCCGCTCATCAACACTGTCGACTTGGCAGTGTTTTCAGTTCCGGAAGATGCGGACGGTAAACCTTGTGATTCGCTGCTTTCCATCAGGATTCGTTATCGTCGGTCTGGTTCTGCAGGCTTACGATACCGGTTGCGATAGTGCGTTGCCGGACACCTAGATAAAGAACATAGGCCATTATTGCTATCCATGCTATCGCCACAACTGCGAGCAGGTACCCCAAGTTGGTGTCAATGTCCGTCGATTCTGCTTGCACGACGGATATCGCAACACCGCCATCGTCAGACTGGACGGAAATTTGGGCCAATCGACGTTGCTGATCTCGCAAGCGATCGGCAGCTTCCTGAGGGTTTGAATTCTGATCCGATACCCACCGGTCGCCAACGCGGTTTTCTAACCCGTATTCCGTGTTTGGATTCGCAGATGAAACGGTGAATTGTTGCACCTTGCCATCGCCACTGACGATGGAAAATGCTATCAAACCGCCGCCGTCGCCCGTATCAACTGATGTGACTACGCCGGTGGTAATTGAAGACGATTGCGCCAAGATAGATGCAGAGAAAATCAAGGTCAATGTCACGACAATCGCGACTGCCGAGGTTAGTGAGAACAGACGCTTCATTGACCACTACCCGCAGCAGAAGCGGCGACACGGAATTTCAACACTTCGTACTCGCTTTCCATTCTTGCCAACCCTAGTCGGGCGAATAGTAGTGAGAAGAATAGGAACGTGAAGGCGATGACGCTCACCAATAGTGTCAGTCCGATCTGCGCGGATACTAGGTTCTCTTCCTCTGCGATTGGCCCGACCACCAGGGGTGGATGCGCTTCTTGCCACAAGACTGAGGCGTAGTAGATGATGGGCGTGTCGATGGCGCCAATGATGGCGATGATGGCCGATAGGCGCATCCGTTGGTCACCCGCGGGGAAGTATGCTCGGAACATCAGATATGCGATGTAGATGAAGAATAGGATGAGCGCTGTGGTCAGCTTGGCCTCGCCGGTCCACCAGACTTCCCAGACCGGTTTGGCCCAGATCATTCCCGAAATCAACATCACAGCGCCGAACATCACGCCGACTTCGGCCATCGAGACGGCAAGACGGTCCCATCTCTCGTTTTTGGTTTTCAGATAGAGAACACTCGCCGCTGCTACGCCGATGATGGCGACCATGCTGACCCATGCCACGGGTACGTGGATGTATAGGATGCGTTGAACGACTCCTTGATTGATGTCTGTCGGCACCCAGACGAACATCATCCAGAGTGCGAATGCCATGGCGATCAACGTCGCGACATGCAACACGGTCTGGAGTCGGATTTGCGGAAATGCCATTCGGATCGGGCAGTTGGAGACAGCGACAGTTGCTGCTTATTGGCACCTGTCAATTGTAAATCGGTTCGGTAAGGAACCTTTGTATCTGGTGGACCTGCGGACGGTTTCAATCATCAAGGACGTAACCGAAAAGCAGGGCAGAAGCGGTCACAAATACGACATCGTAAGCCACTGCAAGCTGTAACCAAGGGATCGAAGTGGCCCAGCCCTCGCCGCTCGCTGCAGCCGCAGTTACTCGGATCGCCGCGAAAAGGAGTGGCGATACCGATGGCAAGAACAGCATCGGCAATAACACCTCGCGTGCGCGGACCCTGAATGTGAGACTCGAGAACAGAGTTCCGACGGATGAAAAGCCAATCGCACACAATAGTGCGACGAGGAGGATTTCTGCTCGGAATACCGGTAAATTGAACATGAAGGTGAAAACGACGAACACAATCACCGTAGCTACGGATAGGAATAGGAAGTTGCCTAGCGACTTGCCGATGAAGAGCAGATCTCGCGAGACAGGCGCCATCATCAACGCGCCAACCGCGTCGTTCTCCAACTCGTGAGATGTTGCCCGAGTTAGTCCTACAACGCCGGCGAAGGTAATTGCTGCCCACAAGACGCCAGGGCCAGTCTCGATCGCGTTTCTGCTCGTAGGCTCAATCGCAATCGCGAATATTGCGATCACCAGTGATGCGAACATAACGATCGCAATCGCGACATCTCGGTTGCGTGATTCGATCCGCAACTCTTTGAGCGTGAGCGCCCAGATTATCGAAAGTGCAGCAGTCAACCGAGCATCATTCGATTTCGGCAGCGCGCAACCGACCGCCACTCACCCTGTAAGCCGCATCCGCCGCATCGGACACAAACTCGGGACTGTGCGTCGCGATGAGGACAGATAGATCGTTGGATTTCCATTCCATCACGATGTCCATCAGCGCATCGAGCGATGCATCATCGAGTCCGGTCTCAGGTTCGTCCAATAGCAACAGTGAAGGGCGGTGGATGATCGCACGCGCGATCGCAACGCGTTTCCGATAGCCATGCGACAATCGTCTGACGCGTTCATCCAACCGGTCATGCAGTGCCAAGCGCGACGCAACCTGTTCGACTCGTTTCGCAGGGTCATCAAGCTGGCATAAAGTCGCGAACAGCGACAAATTCTCGCGCACCGTCAGATCAGCGTAGAGCATAGGCGAGTGCATCACTGCGCCGATGTGTCGGCGGGCATCGGCGGCATTCTTCACAGCGTCGGTGCCTATAATGGTCAATTCACCTGAGGTCGGGGTAGTCAACGTTGCCGCGATGCGCAATAGCGTCGATTTACCGGATCCGTTGACACCCATGATCGACACTACCTGTCCGACACTTACCGACAGATTGAGATCGTCAAGTATGGTCGCCGCTCCGTACCGCTTACAAACCGATTCCATCCGCAACAGCGGGGAATGGTCAGATGTTTTTGTGAGCGTTTCAGTGGCCGTGATGATGACCTACCAAGTGGGGATGCGCGGAGTGGTGCGGCGGGTAGCGGCGTCCGTTGCGGACAGTCTCTACGGGTACGAGTAGTTGTTTGCCGTTCCGGGTTGCGCCACGAGCGTCTGTCAGTTCGAAATCGCCTTCTAACAATCTGATTATCGAAACATCAGCATCGGCTCCGACGCGCAGAGAGCCGATTGTGTCGGCCATACCGATCGCGGAAGCGGGGTGCTGAGTAGCAAACGCGATGACCTCATCGAGCGAGAAGCCCAAATAAAGGTACTTCGACAACGTTGTCAGCAAATCAAACACCGGGCCGCGGATGTTGTAACGGTGAACATCAGAGCTAACGGTGCCGGGTCCGAAACCATCTGCGGCACACTTCTCGGCAACATCGAACGAGAAGGAACCCGCGCCGTGTCCGACGTCGAAGTTGACTCCGCGATTCATAGCGTCGCGAGCAGCGTCGATGACTTTTCCAGTGTTATCGACGATCCCTGGAGGATTGCCGGTGAAGCTGTGAGTCACAATGTCACCCGGACGCAGCTGTTCCAGATATCTTTCCACCGGGTTGACCGTTCCGCCGATGTGGATCATCAGCGGTTTGCCTAGTTGGCTCGATGCTTCGAGCGCGCGATCCATGGCGACAAGATCGTTGTTGCCGAGTATCGCTTCGGACAGTCGAACTTTTATGCCTACGATGACCTCTGGGAACATCCTTGCGGCTTCGACGGCTTTTTCGACGCGGGCCCATCGCACGTCTTCAAGCTCGCCGATCTCGCTGTCGAGTTGACCCATCCCGGAGATGTGCAGAAAGGCGAGAACCCGCGTGTCCACTTTCTGCATGACGTAGCGATGGAAACCGGCGATGGTGTTCGATCCGGCCGATCCGGCGTCGATGGCGGTTGTTACGCCCCGGTAAAGACTCGATGGGTCGGCTTCGACAGCCAAGTGAGCCACACCCCACCAAACGTGAACATGGAGGTCCACCAGACCGGGTGTGACTATCAGGCCGTCAGCTTCGAGGACATCGTGAGCGTCGCCATCGCTGACGTACTCTTCGACGGCGCGTATCTTGCCACCCGCAATTGCGATGTCACGTTTGGCATGTAGGTTTTGGGCAGGATCGATAACCGTCCCGTTCTTTATTACTAGGTCCCAAGTCATGGTTCGCCTCGCGATTCTCGGTGGAGCAGTCGATACCTCGCCTATGCGTCGAAATCGCGCAAAACTTTGCCGGGGGTGGCACCGGTCAATTCACCGTCGGTAATCGCCTGAACGCCGTTTACGATGACGTGGTCCATGCCGGTTGAGTATTGATGCGGGTCGGTGAAGGAGTTGTGCTGCTTGATGTTGTCGAGATCGAACACTAGTACGTCGGCATACATCCCTCGTGCGATTCGACCTCGACGGGTGAGATTGAGTCTTTGCGCGCCGAGAGCGGTCATTTTGTATATCGCCTCCTCAAACGACACTAATCCGTGCTCTTTCACGAACGTTTCCAAGTAGCGTGAATTGGTGGCATAGCTGCGCGGGTGCGGTTTGCCCGACGAGAGTGGTCCGGTGGTTCGTAGCGAACTACCGTCGGAGCACACGGCCATCAATCGCCATTGAGCGATCGCCTCGACATCGGAATCTTCCATCGAATGCAAGACATACGAGCCGTCGGACTGCTCGTAAAGGCGGAGAGCGGCTTCGGCCGGATTACATCCCATCTCCAATCCAATCTCGTCAAGACTCATGCCTTCGTAGTCAGAGTTCGGCGGGAAGTGGGCGACTACGGAACCTGCGGCACCGTGATTGCGGCTGATGTAGTACTCGGTATCGACGCGCATCTTGGCGCGCAAGTCGTCATCTTGCAGTCGTTCGAGCGTCTCTTGCCTGCCGCCGGTTAGCGACCATCGAGCGAACATCGCGCCGCTGAAGCCAGTGCTCGACCAGGAGTATGGGTATTGGTCGCCGGCTAAGTCGATACCTTCGTCGCGGGCGCGCTCGAATCCCTCGAGAATCTCGGGTCCACGTCCCCAGAATTTGGGACCAACAGCTTTGACGTGTGATACCTGAATGCGGCCACCAGTGCGGCGTCCGATTTCGATTGCTTCGGCGTGTGCCGGGAACAATCCGCAAAGGTCGTCTGCTTCCGAGCGGATGTGTGACGAGTAGAGCTTGTTGCGGTCTGCCACCGGTTGATTAAGAGCAATTACCTCGTCGGTCAAGGAATATGATCCCGGGGCGTACCACAATCCCGTGGACATTCCCAAGGCTCCCGCGTCTAGACTCTCCTCGACGAGTCGGGTCATGTGAGTGAGTTCATCGATTGTAGGTCCGCGATTATCCATACCCATCACGGCAGAGCGGACGGTGCCGTGTCCAACCTGTGTTGCGATGTTGATCGTGGAACCGCGCTGCTCCATGGCGTTCAGATAGCCGTCGAAATCTTCCCAATCGACCTCGAATGTGCCTTCGCCACCACGAGTCAAGCGTTCTCGAAGCTGGTCTCGTGCCGCGCCGTAGAGTGGTGCGCAGAAACTCATCCCGCAGTTCCCGAAGTATTCGAGGGTAACGCCTTGAGTGAGTTTTGAATCGGCGTGCGGGTCGACGAGGAATGAGGCGTCGGAGTGGGTGTGCAGGTCGATGAATCCCGGTGTCACAGATTTTCCGGTCGCATCGATGGTTATAGCGGCTTCTGCATCCGTCAGATCTCCGACCGTTTCGATCGAATCCCCCTTGATGCCAACATCGGCGATGATTCCCGGTAGACCGCTTCCGTCGTGCACTACGCCTCCCGCAATCTTGATGTCTAGCATTAGTCCCGCCTGTGTTTTTCTATCCGCTGACGTGGATTTTAACGTTTATCCTCAATCGACACTGTAATGTGGCGTTGCTAGTTGATTGACTTACACTTGCGTTGAGAATCCACGCAACTAATCCAGAGGGAGCCGAAGATTGAAGTTCGTCAGATTTGACAGCGGCAACGGGGCCGCATACGGCATCGTAGAGGACGATGGCGCGATAACCGAGATTTCGAACTCGCCGATAGGACAGTCCTATGAAGCAACCGGCGCATCTCACAGCTTGTCCAATGTGAAGATACTCGCGCCGAATCCGAATCCGACCAAGATGCTGTGCTTGGCACGCAACTATCGCTCGCACCTTTTAGGCGCAGAAGAGCCGTCACGCCCCGAACCGTTCTACAAGACACCAACGGCGATAATCGGACCGGGCGATCCGATCAAGTTGACAGCTGACTCCGGCTTGGTTGTTTGCGAATCCGAACTCATCGTAATCATGGGCAAGCGCGCCAAAAACGTGAGCGAAGAGGACGCGCTGGACTACGTGTTTGGTTACACCTGCGGCAACGACGTCAGCGCACGTGATTGGCAAGGCGGACCCGATGCCGACACGCAATGGTGGCGCGCCAAGTCTGCCGACACCTTCGGCCCCACCGGTCCATTCATGGTTACCGACATCGATCCACAAGACGTGAACATTCGCGGTTTGGTTAACGGCGTTGAAGGGCAGAAGTGCCACTCGTCGGAGATGATCTTCGACGTTAAACAGTCGATCAGCTTTATTAGCCGCTATGTCACCCTAGAGTGCGGTGACATGCTTTGGACGGGAACTTCGGGCACTACACCACCGATCAATATAGGTGGCGACGTAACTGTCGAGATTGACAAGATCGGCGTCCTGCACAACCCGGTTGAGGCCGCGTAGTTTCGCGTCAGGACTTGAAAGCGATCTTCTAACTGGCGCCGAAGTAGGTCGATAGATCGCCTTCGGTGAGCCAGTAAAAGACTAGGTATGCTCCGACAACAGCCAATATGACGGCGGAGACACGTTCTACGTACTGCATCGATCTTCGTAGCGGTCCCAAGATCGCGCTTTTGAACAGGGCAATCCCGATCGTCACGATCATGATCAAGAATGCCATTCCACCGGCATAGGCGATGAATTGGATAAGCCCGGATAGGATCCCTTCGCGTCCAAAAGAACTGGTCACCACGCTCAAGAAGATCGGCAAGGTGCAGCTCAATGAGGCGAGGGCGTAGCTGACGCCGAAGAGGAAGTAGCCACCGAGCGAAGAGACACGCGGATCGCCAACGCGGTCCGCCATCTGCTGTGCGATGCCAGTGTATATTTTGCCGCCAATGAGAATATATGCGCCCAGCAACGCCATCAGGATTCCGAGAGTGAACCCGATCCAAGGCAACGCTTCCTTGACCAGTTCTTGACTCGCAGAGACGAGCAATCCGGCTGATCCGAACAGCGCCACGAACCCAAGGCCCATCGCCAAACTGACGTAGATGGCTTTAGTGCCTCTTTTGGCAACACCAGCGAGACTCGCATCTTCGTCGACATCAGATTCGTCCCGTAGGTAGATGGTTAGATAGGCCGGCAACATTACGAAACCGCAGGGGTTTACGGCGGCGACCATTCCGGCTACGAACGCGAAACCGAATGGTAGGAGGTCGCCGAGGTTAGATACCCAAGTTGTAGAGGTGCCTTGGACTCCCAGAACGCCGCCTACGGCATCGTTCGCGCCGGGACCTTGCAGTATGCCTGTTACGAAGGCGATCACGACGAGCAGGACCGCGCCAATTGCCGCGGCGAACTGGATTGGGTTGACTGGTTGGGTGTTCGACCCCAGCAACTTCATGAGTTTCACCCTCCTAATGACGACACGAATGAAGGAACGCGTGTGACCAACTGCGTGGTTTCATTTTGATGCTGTTAAGAATAACGACTCCAATGGGCATTTTGGACGTATTTGGTGGGTGTGAATCGAACTCATTGGCACCGAACACATTGAACTTGGGTCAACCTTGGTGTGATACCATCGAACATTGGTTCCAAAGGTCAATCTGTCTCTTTGGAAGCGCTTCGCGCGTAAAGAATACGAGTGACGATCAGGAGATCATTCAAAAGCCTTGACGACTGAAACTGCGGCTGTGGAGACGCAATCCACGGACGAAAACGAAGAACTAGAACCCTTGACGGTTGAAGGGTTGTATCGAGCTGGCGTGCATCTAGGGCACCTCTCGAAGCGTTGGCACCCGCGCATGCGTGAGTACATTCGACTCAAGCATCAGAAACGCCATGTGCTGGATATGGACAAGACTCTCGAAGCAATCGAGAACGCAAAATCTGCGATCAGAGAAATCGTTGCGGGCGGTGGAAAGTGCTTAATGGTTGGTACTAAGCCACAAGCTAGGAACGAAATCGAACGGTTGGCTACATCGGTGGGCGCGCACTACATCACGTCTCGATGGCTCGGGGGAACTCTGACTAACTTCGCAACGATTTCTCGACGTATTGAGGCATTGATTCAACTTGAAGAAGATTTCGCCAAAGGTGAGGTTCAAGCGCACACGAAGCGCGAGTTGTTGATGAAGCAAACTGAGGTCCGGCGGCTGAACAAGTTCTTCGGGGGTATCAAAGAAATCACCAAGTTGCCAGATGTGATGTACGTCGTCGGTATCGATCGCGAGAAACACGCGGTGAAAGAAGCCACCGATCTGAACATTCCGGTAGTGGCGATCGTCGACACAAATTGCGACCCGAGCACCATTACCTACCCGATTCCAGGGAATGACGATTCACACGCGTCGATCAAGCTACTTTCGGGGCATGTCGCTGCTGCGATCTCAGAAGGTATCGAATTGGCAGAGGAACGTCGACGTGAGCGCGATGCCATGCAGGCGGAACGCGACGCGCAAGAAGCGGCGATGGCGGCAGCTCGAGCCGCTGCAGAGGAACGGGCCCAACAAAACAGTTAGGGCAGGACAGTTAGAACGGGATTTACCCGGTTCTCAAGATCAATCAATAGAAAACGGAGTTGTCACGAAATGGCTAATATCAGCACCGCGCAAATCAAGGAATTGCGCGACCTGACAGGTGCTGGAATCATGGACTCGAAGCGAGCGCTCGAAGATGCCGACGGCGATATCAAGCAGGCAACCGCGGCGCTTATGGAGAAGGGATTGGCCTCGGCCGCTAAGCGCGCTGGTCGCGAGGCTAGTGAGGGTGTGATCGAGGCTTACATCCACACCGGGTCGAGGGTCGGTTCGCTCGTCGAATTGAATTGCGAGACCGATTTTGTTGCCCGAACACCCGAATTCAAAGATTTAGCGCGGGACTTGGCGATGCAAGTCGCTGCGATGAACCCGAGTTACGTTGATCGCGACTCGGTTCCCGAAGATGCCGGCGACGTTTCTGAAGACGAGATATTGCTTGACCAAATGTATATCCGTGACACGAGCGTCAAAGTTGGCGATTTGGTATCGGATTTAATTGCGAAGGTCGGAGAGAACGTCAAGGTGGGACGTATCGAACGTTTCGCTCTTGGCGAATAAGCGAAGGAGACCATCGGCATGCGGTTGACGCCACGCTACAGCCGCATCTTGCTTAAACTCAGCGGGGAATCGTTCAAGGGCGGAAAGAGCTTCGGTATCGAGAACGAAACCGTACGATACATCGCTAACGAGATTAAGCAAGTTTACGAAGTCGGTGTGGGTATCGGCGTTGTTGTGGGTGGTGGAAACATGTGGCGAGGCGCAGATTACGAGGCGCAAGGCATGGATCGGTCGAGTGCTGACCATGCAGGCATGCTTGCGACGGTTATGAACGCGCTGGTATTGCAGGACCAGTTGCAGCGGGACGGCGTGCCGGTCAGGACTATGACGGCGATACCGATGCCGACTGTCGCGGAACCGTACATCAGGTCCCGAGCGCTCCACCATCTTGAACGATCTCGTGTGGTCGTCTTCGCCGCTGGAACGGGTAACCCTTTCATGTCGACCGACACCGCGGCCAGCTTGCGTGCCCTCGAAATCAACGCAGGCGTCTTGGTAATGGCCAAGAACGGTGTAGACGGTGTCTACGATGCTGATCCGGCAGTCAATCCTACGGCGAAAAAGTTCGATCACATCACGCATCACAAGGCGTTGGAACTCGGATTGCGCGCCCTAGACTCAACCGCACTGTCGCTGGCAATGGACAACAAGCTGCCGATCTTGGTTTTCGATGTTTTCAAACCAGGCAATTTGCAGGGTATTGTTAGCGGTGGCCATGTCGGTACCCGCATCACGATAGACGATGCCGGTGAACAATTGCACATGCCGCAGCAGATGTCGCAGGTTTACGTACGAACCAATTGACGTTCGGTGACCTTTTGAGCCGTGATTACGGTTCAATATATGGTTGGCGAAGTGAAACGTCGTAGCGGCGACAATCAAAAAGAGGTGTTCAGATGCTGGAAGAAACCTTGGAAGATGCGCAGAGCCGCATGAACTCCTCAGTTAGCGTCTTCGAAGACGATTTGGACGGATTCCGAACCAACCAAGCGTCGACTTCACTCGTTTCAAAGATGCAGGTGACAGTTGACATGGGCGGAGTTAGTGACACGCTTCTCATGAACCAGCTTGCATTGATCGCAGTGGAGAGTGCGCGAACGATCAAAATTGAGGCGTTCTACCCGGACGCTGCGACGGCGATAGTACGTGCGATTCAACAATCTGATCTCGGTCTGAATCCGCGTGTCGAAGGTCAGACGATTCGATTGATACTGCCTGAGTTGACGCAGGAGCGACGGCAAGAGCTTGTTAGGATGGCTCGCCGTAGGGCTGAAGAGGCACGCGTGGCAATTCGCAATGTTCGACGCGACGCGCAAAGCATGATCCGCGAGATTCAGACGGAAGGTGAAGCCCCTGAAGACGACTGTAAGAGAGCGTCGAAGTCCCTTCAAGACTTGACGGACGATGCGGTCGGCAAGATAGGCGAATTACTCACAGACAAAGAAACGCAGATTCTCAACTGATCGATTGATCAGATGGGAGTGTCGGGCGCGGACTGTGTGCGAACACGTGAGCTTTAAGGGGTTTGAATTTGGATTCAACTGAAGGAATTATTGCGACCGGGTCGAACACTTCGGACAACGGTCTTAACCCAGAACTTAGAGTTCCACATCATGTTGCAATCATCATGGATGGCAACGCACGTTGGGCGCGAAAAAACGGAGTCGGTGTATCGCAAGGCCACCGAGCAGGGTACGAAAACATTGCCCGTGTGACGCGATTTCTGGCTGAACGCAACGTGCGCGAAATAACCCTCTTCGCGTTTTCCACTGAGAATTGGCGTCGGCCGGAAGACGAAGTGAACGATTTGATGGAACTGGCATTTGAGGCGATAGAACGCGGAGTGGATGAATTTCATGCGAACGGCGTCCGCCTGCGCCACGTCGGATATGAACGACGGTTGCCGAACGAGATGTTGCGCAATATCAAAGCGGCTGAACGACTCACCAAGGACAATTCGACGATCGCGCTCAACTTGGCATTCGACTACGGTGGTCGCCATGAGATCGTGAACGCGGTGAAAACAATCGTCGAAAGCGGCGTGCGTCCTGAGGATATTAACGAAGCTCTCATCGAAAGTCATCTGTTCACGCGTGGGATTCCAGATCCGGACATCATCATCCGCACCGGAGGGGAGTTTAGGATCAGCAACTTCATGATCTGGCAGTCGGCGTACGCGGAGTTTTATTCGTCCCCGGCGTTGTGGCCCGAATTCGGCGAAAAAGAGATCGACGAAGCGATCAAAGTGTACTCGCAAAGACAGCGCCGGTTCGGACTGCGGCCAGAGCAAAAGCGATAGTTCTGCGACACTATACGCGTGTCTCAGGAGAACAATTCCTTAATTTCCGGACCTCGATCCAAATCGCCCGAACTCAAGCTGCGCCTGATCTCAGCCGCCGTAGGTCTGCCACTGTTGGGATTGACGCTGTACTTTGGATTTTGGCCGGTGTCTGTAGTGTCCATTGCCGTCGCTGCAGTGATCGGGCTGGAAACCCAGCAAATGGCGTTCGGCAAATCCAAGTCTGTAGCGCCGAAAGGGGGCGCGGCTTTGGTCGGCGCAGTCATCGCCGGGTTAGGAGTGTTTGGCGCGGCACTAGACGAGCTCAAAATCGACTACTCAAGCGCCGACATGGCAGAACGTATAGTGGTTGTAATCCTCGTGGTTCTGGTGGCCGAATTCCTCATTACTTCCCGTTTCGCTCGATACCAAGCCCTCTCAAGGAGAAAACTGATCATTTCGTACGGGATTATTGTGGTTTTGGCGGTCACTCTGTTGCCATTCATCGTCTCCTCGGACAACGGCCGCGAGCTACTCACATACGGAATACTCGTAGTGTTTGCCGCGGACTCTGGCGCCTACTTCGTTGGTAGGTCGATAGGCAAACGCAGAATGGCTCCGAACGTGAGCCCCAGCAAGACATGGGAAGGCTTCTCCGGTGGATTGGCAGCCGCTGTGGTCGTTTCCTTGCTGCTGTCTAATCTGCTGTCGCTGGATTTTTCGATCGCCAAAATCGTCGTTATAGGCTTAGCGATCGCCACATTGGGCGTCATTGGTGATCTCACGGAGTCGTGGGTCAAACGGTTAGCCGATGTGAAGGATTCAGGTGGCATTATTCCCGGCCATGGAGGCATTTTGGACCGTTTAGATGCTTTGGCGCCAATCTTCGTGTTCATATACTTCATCGTGTGATGGCTCGGACGAAAAAGCGCATCGCAGTTCTTGGCTCGACGGGTTCGGTGGGTTCTCAAACGCTTGACGTAGTTCGGCAATTCCCGGACGAATTCGAAGTGGTTGGGCTTTCCGCTGGACAAAACGTCGAGAAACTCGCACATCAGATCAAAGAGTTCGAGGTCGATTACTTCAGTTGCGTTGACGATTCGGTTAATACAATCGGTGATGCTGCTCGCATCTCAATGATCGATCTGGCTACGCATCCAGACGTTGATTTCGTGATGCATGCCACGGCTGGTATCGATGGGCTGCCATGTGCGGTTGCCAGTTTGAGCGCGGGCAAAAATGTCGGGTTGTCAAACAAAGAATCGATTGTGATGGCCGGTGCTCACCTGAAACGCATCGCCGACGAAAACGGAGGTGCCATTCTTCCGATCGATTCTGAACCGAGTGCTCTCTGGCAATGCGCCATTGGTGAGACCACTAAGCCCAGACGCTACATCGTCACTGCATCCGGCGGTGCGTTCCGCGACAAAACCTCTGAAGAGCTGGCAAACGTAACTCCAGAAGAGGCATTGAACCATCCCACATGGTCGATGGGAAACAAGATAACCATCGATTCAGCGACCTTGATGAATAAGGCGTTCGAGGTGATCGAGACGTCTTTTCTATTCGACGCCACACTGGACGATATTGATGTCGTGATTCACCGGCAAAGCATTGTCCATTCGTTGGTTGAGATGGTCGACGGTTCTGTCATCGCTCAACTCAGCTTGCCCGACATGCGTCACCCGATACAGTTCGCGTTGTTTTACCCAGAACGCAGGTTTAACGACACACTACCTGAATTCAGTCTGATCGACACTAGGGAATTGACTTTTGAACCGATGGATCCTTCAAGGTACCCGTGCTTCAACATGGCAATGAAGTACGCTCGAATAGGTGGCACTTATAACGCCGTGTTAGCTGGCGCCGACGAAGCTGCGGTCAATCTCTTCATGGACCGCAAGATTCGTTTCGACGAGATCGCGGGTGAGATCGAGAAGACCTTGCTAATGCACGATGTCAAATCGGATTTCGCGGTGGAAGATGCGATCATCGCGGCCAGTTGGGCATACGAGACCACACAGGCGCGCCACGTAACGGCTTAGCCCGTAATTCGCAATTGATACATCAGGCGATATGAGCACAACTCTCATATATGGGTTGCTACTAGCGGTGCTCATACTCGGGCCGCTCATCATTCTGCATGAATTCGGCCACTTCTTCCTCGCGAAATTTCACAAGGTCAAAGTGCTCGAATTCGGATTTGGATTCCCTCCGAGAGCGTTCGGGATTTGGTCCGGAGCGACCAAGATTTCGACATCATCTGATACTCGATTTGAGTTCGATGACGAACGAAATGGCTTGCGTGTTGGTCAAATGGTTACGGTTATGGGGCGCGAGTGGGAAGATGGGTCGAAAGAAGCTGCGATCGTGCGTCCGTTCGACCGTAAAGATGCGGTTGTAGCTCAGACTTCGGCATCGCTGTTCGTTGGGAAACTCAGACGCATCGATGCGAACAGCATTGACATCGCCGACATGGTTTGGTCAATCAATTGGCTGCCGGTTGGAGGTTTCGTCAAGCTGCGTGGCGAAGAGAATCCGGAGGCGAGAGATAGTCTGGCGGGGAAATCCGCGTTGGCCCGCATCTCAGTAATCGTCGCTGGAGTTGTAGTAAACGCCATCCTGCCGTTCATTATTTTCACGATCGTGGTGATGATCCCTGTGCAGTACATCGCTGGTGATGTCGTTGTTGCGAATGTTTTACCTGGTTCGCCGGCTTACGAGGCAGGTGTTAGACCGTTGCAGAAGATCGTTGCCGTTGACGGACAGCGGATAACCAACTTCAATGATTTGCAAAACGCTGTAGTGCGAAAGCTGGGTAAAGAATCCAAATGGGAAGTGCAACGCGGGATTCCCGATCCGTTCGCGCGTCCAACCGAGCCAACAGTTCATTACATTGAAGGCGACACTCAGATCGTTACGGTGGTTGCACGTTGGGACCCGCCGAGGCATGACGTGGTTCTCAATGTCGATGACTCGACGACACAGGTGCGCTTGGGCGTGGCACGGGTATATAACCCGAGGGTTGGCATCAACGATGAACTCGTCGTGGTTGCCGATGGCGCGGTGCGTGACGATCTGTACGAGATTGGCATATCTGATGCACGCGAATTCGTTCCTGATGCAAAGCTTGGTGACACGATCGCCGTTATAGACCGTCCCGACGGGACTGGAATCCACTACCTAGACGCCCGCAAATTCAATCTCGACCTTGGCTCGGTCACCTACCTGCAAGAAGGCGCGGCTGGTGTGCAACTTCAACTTTTAAATCCACACGTAGCTGCGCGGGGTGTACCGATAACGAGGGCGATACCAGAGGGCATCAAAGAGACGTTTGAGATCATCACGTTGGCAAGGAATTCGATTTTCGGTGCTTTGTCAGGATCTAAGAACCCGCAATTTGAAGGCCCGGTTGCGGTCGGCCCGGTGGGATTGAGCCAGCTGTCCGGCGAAGTAGCGACTGCCGACATCGCGGTGAGTGCGCGGTTGACGATAATTCTCACTCTTGCCGCGACGCTTAGCATTTCGCTTGCTGTCATCAACTTGCTTCCCATTCCCGGCTTAGACGGCGGTCGTTTGGCGTTCGTTCTGATCGAAGTCGTCCGAAGCGGTAAGCGAGTTTCACCTGAAAAAGAGAATCTAGTCCACTTGGCGGGTTTTGTCCTACTACTTGCACTGATCGCAGTAATTTCGTTCTCAGACATTGCGCGGCTTATCGGCGGGGAACGCTTCATTTAGTCGATAATTGATAGAAGCATGGCTAGAGCAATAGAATTCCCCACGACACCGCGTTCAAAAACGCATCGCGTCAAGGTCGGCAATGTACCGATTGGCGGCGGAAGCCCCGTTGTAGTTCAATCGATGACCGATACTGACACGGCTGACATTCAGGCAACAGTCACTCAGGTAAAGCTCTTAGCGGACGCGGGCAGCGAAATCGTCCGTATCACCGTAAATAATGACGACGCAGCCAGAGCTGTACCAGAAATTGCAGATCGCCTCGCCGACCAAGGCTGTAACGTCCCGTTGGTTGGTGACTTCCACTTTATCGGTCACCGTTTGCTACGTGACCACCCCGAGTGCACCAAGACGCTAGCGAAATTCCGCATCAATCCGGGCAATGTCGGACGCGGTAGACGCCACGACGAGAACTTCAATCAATTCATCGAAATCGCTCGTGATCTTGGAAAACCAGTGCGCATCGGCGTGAACGCCGGCAGCCTTGACCAAGAATTGCTAGTCCATAAAATGGACGAAAATGCACGTCGTGCGAACCCGTTAGATTCCGACGAGGTGGAACGCGAGGCACTGGTAGAAAGCGCGATCGCGAGCGCGTCGGCCGCGGTAGATCTTGGGTTGTCAGAGGACTCGATGGTCATTTCGTGTAAGGTGTCGCGGCTCGGACAGATGGTGTCAGCGTACCAACAACTCGCTAAGCTGACCAATATCCCACTCCACCTAGGATTGACGGAAGCTGGGATGGGACAGAAAGGCGTTGTAGCCACCACTGCTGCGTTGTCGGTGTTGTTGCATAACGGTATTGGCGACACAATTCGCGCGAGTTTGACGCCGGAAGTTGGCGGTGACCGTGCCAACGAAGTAAAGCTCTGCCAAGACATTTTGCAGGCGCTTGGCATTCGAACGTTTCGGCCATCTGTTACCGCTTGTCCGGGGTGTGGTAGGACGACATCGACTCTATTCCGAGAACTCGCGAGCGACATCCAAAAGCAGATCGATGTCAACTTGCCGTCATGGAAGACACAGTATCCCGGGTCAGAAACGTTGAAAGTCGCGGTGATGGGATGTGTGGTCAACGGTCCCGGTGAATCACGAGCCGCCGACATTGGTATCTCTCTTCCGGGTAGCGGTGAAAGCCCACGAGCGCCGGTATTCATCGATGGACAAAGGGATCGTCTGCTGTCCGGCCCGACCATCGCCGAGGATTTCATCGGTATGGTCGATGAATACGTCGAAAACCGATGGGGCAGTCAAACCGCAAATTGACCATTCCATCTTCGTTAGACGAAGCCAGACGTACAAAACATGCGAGCATCACAGTTTTACATCAAGACGACGCGCGAAGCGCCTTTAGAGGCTGAAACGATCAGCCACAAATATCTGACGCGCGCGAGCTTCATTCAGCAAATCGCAGCCGGCATCTTCAGCATCATGCCGTTGGGGTGGCGGAGTCTAGAAAAAATCCGCCACATCATCCGCGAGGAGATGAATAACGCCGGGGCCCTTGAAGTTACGATGCCGGTGGTTCAGCCACGCTCGATCTGGGAGGAAAGTGGCAGGGCTGAGACTTATGTACCGCCGCTCGCACGGTTCTCGGATCGTCGTGAGCGAGATATGGTTCTAGCGCCTACGCACGAAGAAACCGTTTCGATTATGGGGCGTTACGGAATAACAAGCTATCGCGACATGCCCCTGAGGCTGTACCAGATCCAGACCAAGTTCAGAGACGAGACACGGTCCCGCGGTGGATTGTTGCGAGTCCGCGAATTTGAGATGAAAGACGCTTACTCGTTCGATGCTGATGACGCGGGATTAGACGCAAGTTATGACGCCATGGCTGAGGCGTATCACAACATCTTCTCGCGTTGCGGTTTAGATGCCGTAATGGTGGAAGCCGACTCTGGCTCTATAGGCGGCAAGGACTCGGCAGAGTTTGCTTTACTGGCCGCAAGCGGCGAAGACTCGGTGCTGATTTGCGATTCCGATGGTTGCGGATACGGCGCCAACTTGGAAAAGGCCGAGTTCGCAAAGTCATCCAACCCAGCTGAGGCCCCGGATCAACTCGAAAAGTTCGCTACTCCAGGGGTTAAAACAATCGCGGCTTTAGCCGAACTTGAGGGAGTCTCCAGCGCCAAAACTGCCAAAGCCGTGTTTTACGCAATCGACGACAAAGTATACGTAGTCGTAATCCGCGGTGATTACGAAGTCAACGAGACCAAATTGCGAAACATGATGGGTGGTTCTGAACCCCGATTTGCCACGCCTGAAGAGGTCGAAGCTGCCGGTTTCGTAGCCGGATCTGCTTCCGCGATCGGTAGCGACAGTGCATACGTCATCGCAGACACTTCAGCGGTGGAGAACGCCAATCTGCTAGCGGGCGCGAACGAAGACGGCTATCACTACCGAAACTCCAACTACGGGCGGGATTGGTCCGCGGATAATGTCGGGGACATAGCCGCGGCTGCAGAAGGATGTAAGTGTGTCCGGTGTCCTGATGGTCACCTTGAGGTGCACCGCGGCATCGAAGTTGGCCACATCTTCAAACTTCGTACGATCTATAGCGAAGCAATGAACGTCAAATTCAACGACGTAAACGGTAGATTGCAGCCCTCATATATGGGTTGCTACGGAATTGGCACTGGTAGATTGCTTGCGGCTGCGGTCGAAGCCAACCACGACGACCGCGGAATGATGTTGCCGAAATCTATTGCGCCGTTCGAGGTTGTATTAGTTGGCGTCAACTTGCACAACAATGAAGAGGTGCGCGAGACAGCCGAATTTTTGTATACGCAACTTACTGAAGCCGGGATCGACACGCTGTTTGATGACCGAGAAGAGGCTCCGGGCGTGAAATTCGCCGATGCGGACCTGATCGGTATGCCTGTTCGTGCGGTTGTTAGCCCGCGTAGCATCCAAAATGGTGGGATCGAGGTCAAACACCGGAAGCAAGCCCCCTCAGACTCGAGGGTTTGCGCGACGGATGAAGCGATTGGCGCGATTACCGAGCTGCTTAGTAATTGAATTGAAAATCGCCGCGGTAAATGCCACGAGATCTCGATGGAGCGTCACTTTAATGTGCGCATCTCGAGCTCCAACGTGTTAAAGTTGATTCATTAAGAACGCGCGTTGCGACAGCGATGTGTTGAGGAAGTGGGCGCACGCCCACTTTTTCTTTTTGAGGCGAAAGAGTTCTCGATACATCGTATCGCAATTCGATGGAGGTCTGACAAGATGAAGAGCGACATGCTGCTTGCGGTGATGCAGCTTTCCGCGGAACGTAATCTTCCGCAGGAATCGGTCGTCTCTGCTTTTGAAGATGCCATTGCTGCTGCCTATCGCCGAGACCCGGCCGTCGAGGACCAGGATGTGACGGTCAAACTCGACCCTGAAAGCGGCGATGTGGTTATCAACACCGTCGTTCATGTCGTTGATGAGGTTGACGAGATCGATCCTCGCGGTCAGATTAATGTTGCTCAGGCCCGTTCTCTCAACGCCGAAGCGCAGTCTGGCGACGACATCATAACTGGTGTTTTGGATTTTACCCCCCAGAGAATCGCGGCTCGAACCGTAACTCAAGTGTTGATGCAGAGGTTGCGCAGCGCGGAACGACGACTAGTTTACGAACAGTACGCCGACAAAGAGGGCGAAATCATCTCCGCACCGGTTCGACGAGTCGCTTCACCGAGGATGGACGACCCGACCGGAACCCGCCCCACGGTGTTCGTTGATTTGGGCAAAGCCGACGCGACGATGCCCGGAGACGAGCAAAGTGCGAACGAACGATACCGTACTGGCATGGAGTTGAAGTTCTACGTTGTGCGAGTCAACGACAGCACCGCCGACGGTGAAGGGACACCTGAAATCGTGGTCTCTCGTCGGCATCCAATGCTGCTCCGGCGTCTCATGGAGCTTGAAGTCCCGGAGGTGAAGTCCGGGCTTGTTGAGATCAAGTCCATCGCGCGTCAAGCAGGGGCTAGGAGCAAAGTCGCCGTCTATTCCAACAAGCACGATATCGACCCAATCGGCGCATGCGTTGGTTTGCGGGGAATTCGCATCCAAAACATCGTCACAGAGTTGATGGGTGAAAAGATCGACATCCTCGAATGGAGCGACAACCCAGCGGTGTTCATCGCGAATTCACTGGGCCCGGCACAAGTCGAAGACGTGATAATCGTTGACGAGGAGACAGCGGAAGTTATCGTACCCGAGAATCAACTTTCGCTTGCAATCGGCAAAGAAGGCCAAAACGTTTCTTTGGCGACACGTCTCACGAATTTCCGTATAGATATCAAAGGCTCTGCTGCTTACGCTGAAGAGCTCATCGAACGACAGCGCCTGCGCGAAGCAGAAGCCGCCGAACAAGCGGCTGACGAAGAAGAGGCAGCGAGAGTCGCCGCTGAGGCGGCTTTGCAAGCCGTTGCCGAAGAAGCTGAGCTTGAAGGACCTATCGAAGTCGAAGAGGCCGCGGTGGACATCGAACCCGAACCAGTCGCGCCTGTCTTGAACGTCCCCGAAGCAGACGATTCACCGGACGATTCACAAGAGATCGCGGCGATTGAGCCCGAGATTGCTGTTACACCAGAAGATGTTGAGGCCGACGTTCAGGTCGCAGCGCAACACCTAGACGAAGCAGTTGAGGAAGAATCCGTAGAAGAATCTGAACCGCTTATGGAGGTTCCTGAAGAGGAGCCGTTCGCGCCACCAGTCCCTTCACTGTTCGTTCCTCAAGTCCAAAGACCAGAACCGCTGCCAGCGGCGGAAATCGAGGACGAAGAAGAGGATTTGGATCTCGAATTGCTCGAGTTAGAAGAGAAACTCAAAGAGCTAGAACTGGAAGAACAGGAGCGCCTCGAGGCCGAGCGCGAAGCGGCAGAGTTGGAATCGCTGGAACAGGACATCGACTCAGATGATCTTTGGGCGTTGCCTGACGACTTCCAGGTTGCGACAGATACTGGCGACTCGGGACTCCGATTCGCAGAGGACATATCGGGTTACCGCGACGAGGAAGGTAGACGCGGTTCAGGCAGGGGCCGCCGCGGTGGTGGTGCGCGCCGCACTAGACGCTAAACGCGTCTCTGTCGCCTGGTCGTCGAGACGATGAAGTTTCGACGAATGACCGGGATCCGTTGGCTACGTGTGCGAAGTGTGCAGCGAAAAGCGCACTAAAGGCAAGAGGTTCGACATCGTTGGCGCCTTTGGTGCCCTCGAACGATATTTGAGACAGGATGGATGGGCGGAGAAGGTGGTTTGTCTACTCTTGGGATCGGATGTATTCGACGCGATGAGAATTAGCGATAAGATAAAAGAAGCCCTAACGCTCGAAAAAGTTGTCCCAGCGGATTTCGTCGAGTATCTGGAGACTCGGGCTAAATCACATTAACGCGACGCTGGGCAAACGCTTCGGAATTCGTCAATGGCAAGATCACAAAGAACAAGACAACGCCGCAGCGGTCGTGGCCGCCACAGGAACGGTGGCTCAGAGCGACCGTCACCTCGTCGCGAGCCAGTGAAGTTCGCTGGTCCCGTTGATCTGCCAGCCGAGATTAGCGTTGCCGAGCTGTCCGAGGTTATACGTCGGTCTCCAATCGAAATCATCAAGGAGTTGATGCGACTCAACATGATGGTCGCGATGAACGACTCAATCGACTTCGAGGTTGCCGCGACGATATCGGTTCGATTGGGTGTGCGCGTCCGAAAACCTGTCGACATGGAAGAATCGGAGGCATCCGACAGAGTTGGCGTTGATGAGGAAGAAGGTGAAAGGCAACCAAGACCTGCCGTCGTGGCAGTTATGGGCCACGTTGACCATGGAAAAACGACGTTGCTGGACGCCATTCGGGGGACCAACGTAGTAGACGGCGAAGCGGGCGGAATCACTCAAAGCATTGGTGCCTACCAGATCGACCATGAAGGGCAACTGATCACCTTCATCGACACTCCCGGGCACGAGGCGTTTACCGCAATGCGCGCCCGCGGTGCGCAGGCGACTGACATCGCCGTTATAGTAGTTGCGGCTGACGACGGCGTGATGCCTCAAACCGTTGAAGCCATCAGCCACGCCAAAGCGGCTCAGGTTCCGATGGTCATCGCGGTCAACAAAATCGATGTCACTGGTGCCGATCCTGTGCGCGTGACGACCGAACTATTGGAACACGATGTCATCGTAGAAGATTTGGGCGGTGAGGTTTTGTCGGTGCCGGTATCCGCGCTCAACGGAGATGGTGTTTCTGATCTCATCGATTCATTGCTGCTGCTTTCAGAAGTATCCGAATTCTCTGCAGATTCCAAACGTGAAGCAATCGGTGTAGTCGTCGAGGCCACACTCGATAAGCAACGCGGTCCTGTTGCGACGGTCATTGTGCGCTCTGGCACGGTTAATGTAGGGGACACCATCGTCGCAGGCGACAAGTACGGCCACGTAAGAAGAATGGTTGACGGCTTTGGGAAAGAGGTAGCGAGCGCTGGACCATCTGTCCCAGTCGAGATACTTGGGTTGAACGGCGTTCCAGAGTCTGGCCAGCAGTTTGAAGTGGTTGAAGACGAGAAGGTTGCGCGGCAACGAATCGACACTCGAACGCGGCAGGAGCAGCGACGGCATGATACTACCAGGCCATCGACGCTCGCAGAAGTTTTGCGGCACCGTCAGAGCTACGAAGCGGCCGAATTGAACCTCGTTGCCAAAACTGGAGCACAAGGTACGATCGACGCGATCCGGCGTGCGCTTGACGGGCTTTCGTCGCCAGATGTTCAAGTAAAGCTCTTGCACGCCGCCACAGGGCCCGTTTCAGAATCCGACGTAATGCTCGCCTCCGCCTCAGACGCGATGATCGTCGGCTTTGAAACTTCGGTCGAACCCGCAGCATCGCGTTTGGCAAACCAGGAAGGCGTCCCGATTAAGACCTACGACATCATCTACACGATGATTGATGATGTCAAACAAGCTGCCAGGCAACTGACCGAACCAGAACAGGAAGAAGTCACCCTCGGTCGAGCCACCGTGTTGCAGATCTTCCCGCATGGCAGACGGGAACGTATCGCGGGTGTTCGCGTTACGTCGGGTCTCATGCGTCGCAATGCTCGGATGATCGTATCGAGACGCGGTGAGGAACTGTTTGAGGGTGCTGTGTCCTCGATGCGACATTTCGACGATAACGTCAGAGAAATTGCCACCAACTACGAGGGTGGTATCGTGCTAGACGGTTTTCACGACTACGAAGAAGGTGACATCATAACCTGCTACGAGTTGCGAGCCGTCGCAGCTGATTAATCTGGCGAAACCTGATCGCGGATTCCATGATGGCTAGGAGAATTCAGCGCGTCGAGAAGAATTTGCAACGGATCATCGGTCAGATTATCGACGAAGAGTTGAACCCTCCCGGGTTAGTCTCAGTAATGGATGTGACGTGCGATTCCGGATTGACTCAGGCACGCGTCGCGGTAAGCGTATACACAAAAACTGGTGATGTCGAGTCTGCGGCTGATTACTTGGGAGCACATGCCGGATTCATTCGTCACGAGTTGAGCATCCGCGCTGAGATGCGACGTACGCCGAAGATCACGTTCGTTCTCGACACCTCTCTTGAGGATGGTCAGAGCATGATCAACTATATCGCCGACCTCACTGACAGCCGCTAACAAACCGGGTCGCGCCCTGAAACTGATGAAGCAGGGGACTACACACTCGATTTCCGGGTTTCTCAACGTTGACAAACCGCCCGGATGGACATCTTCCGACGTTGTTGCCAAGCTCCGTTCAGCGTTCCGGCTACGGCAACGCGGACTAAAGATTGGGCACGGCGGCACGTTAGATCCGATGGCTACCGGTGTGCTTCCGATCTGTATCGGCGGGGCCACGCGACTTTCCGAATTCGTCTTGACCGGCAGCAAGTCATATCTGATGTCTGCGATGCTCGGAGTCTCAACGGATACTTACGACTCCGAAGGGGCTGAGACTCAGAGGCAAGATTATTCAACGGTGAAATCGACAGATCTGGTATCGGTAATGCTGGAATTTCGAGGTGAAATTGACCAAGTCCCCTCGATATATAGCGCCATCAAAAAGGACGGGCAACCCTTATACAAGTTAGCCAGAAAAGGGAAAACTGTTGCATTGGAACCACGGAAAGTGGAAGTCCACAAACTAGAGTTAACGGCATGGGATCCGCCACATTTCAGATTAAAGATCGACTGCGGTAGTGGATTCTATGCTCGCAGCCTTGCTAACGATGTTGGGCAACGGCTTGGTTGTGGTGCTCACATGACATCGCTCCGGCGCACAAGGGCTGGTGATTTTGACATCGCCGAATCCCTATCTCTCGACACACTGATCGCTTGCGCGGCCGATGATTCGTGGACGCGTCATTTGCTGAAACCGGATCATGTGCTCAGGCAACTGCCCAAGGTCACACTTGATGAAGCGGAAACCGTGGCTTTTTCGCATGGGCGAGTCATTGAAAGAATTCTTGCAAATAGGGAAAGTAATAAAGTCCGGATTCGCGTATACGGGGCCAACGGCACTTTCATTGGTTTGGGACGAGTCGACGAGGAAGCAGATTTCATCCAGCCTGCAACCGTGTTGAAAGATTCAATCGAAAATTAAACGCGGCGCGGTTGTAGAATCTTTGCTGGCAAGAACCAACTGGTCTCACTCTGTTTTGAGCAGCCCTGAGCCAGCTCTATTCCCCAGCTAAGCCCTAAGCTTACTTCCCAAAAATTGCACGGAGAATCTTTACTCTACCTGTCCGCTGAGCTGATCGTCATGCTCTCGGTGATCCTAGTCGCCGCCAAGATAGGCGGTGAGATTGCGGAACGCTATCTGAAGATACCGGCCCTCATTGGCGAGTTGTGTGCAGGTATCATCATCGGCCCTCACGCGCTCGGAGGTATACGCTTCTTCGATCTCGCCGGACCAATGTTCCACGAAGTGGGCAAGTTGGCGACAGACGCCTCCGGGCATCTACCTGAAGTCTCTGAACCCGCAATCCCATTCGCCCTCTACTTCGTCGGTCAACTTGGTGCCGTTCTCTTACTTTTCGAAGCTGGGCTTGAAACTGACCGTAAGCGCTTTTTGAGATTCATCCGCCCCGCAACCGCAGTCGCTCTTGGCGGCATCATATTTCCCTTCGGCCTCGGCGCACTAGTCACGTGGTGGTTCGGCTACGCCAACTTCAACTCGATTGAAGAGGCCATACCGGCGCTATTTGTCGGAGCCATCCTTACCGCCACTTCGGTTGGCATCACCGCCCGCGTACTCACCGACATTAGCCGCCTCGATTCCATAGAAGGCGTCATCATCTTAGCAGCCGCAGTTGTTGACGACGTATTGGGTATCGTGCTTGTCGCCATAGTCGTTGGAATCGATGCCGAAGGCTCCGTTTCCGGCGGTTCTGTGGCGCTGCTGATCGTGAAAGCGATTGGATTCTGGCTGGGATTGACCCTCATCGGTAGCATATTGGCCAATCGCATCTCAAGGATGACGATGTGGTTCAAGTCCGACGGTTCAACACTGGTTCTAGCGATCACTTTGGGCTTCATCGCTGCCAGCGTCGCTGAGATCTACTTCGGACTCGCCATGATCATTGGAGCGTTCTCGATGGGTCTAGCGCTGTCGGCAACGCTTTTGAAGGAGTACACCATATTCGCCATACGCAACGGCGGAAGCATATTGATCCCGGTCTTTTTCTGCATCATCGGCATGCAAGTCGATTTGACCGCCATCTGGGAATCCGACAATCTGGGCCAGCTCGCGTTGTTCGCGTTCGCCGTCACTGTAATAGCCATAGTTACAAAAGTCGCAGGTGCAGGACTCCCCGTTATGGCGATTGGGTACGGTAAGCAACGCTCTTGGCGAATAGGACTGGGCATGTTGCCGCGCGGTGAAGTAGCCCTCATCGTAGCCGAAATCGGTAGAGCCAGCGGAATTATCGGTCGTGACATTTTCACCGTCGCAATCGTAATGACCGTTATCACCACTATCATCGCCCCGATCTTCCTCGTCAAAGCATTCGGGCCAAGGCGACCGCGTCGTCAAGGACATGCCCCGGCAAGCGTGCACTAGACACGTCAGTCGATAATTGGGGGTGTGCCGTTTATCATTTACCCGCACAACCGCGCCCCCGTAGCTCAGTGGATAGAGCACTGGTCTCCGAAGCCAGGTGCGTGAGTTCGATTCTCACCGGGGGCGCCATTCAACTTCTATGCCCGAAAAGACTTTAAACCACGCGCGAATCTACGAGGTCCAGAACGGTGCACCGTTGGTAAAGCGGATCGCCGATCATATTTTGGGAATACGTCGAGACCATCTGCTTTCGCGTATAGTCGTGTTGGTTCCTTCCTACTTCTCGGCTTTCTTTTTGAGGCGGTCTGTGACCGACGAAATATGCAAGGTCAGAAGTAGCGGGTTCTTCAACGTCGAATTCATGCGGATCGAAGAGTTCGCAGACCGCCTTTTTGAAGCGACTCCGAACAAGCCTGACAAACCATCGATGACGCGACTCGTCGCGTCCGAAATGGTCTACAACGCCACGTCGGCGCTTGAAACGCCGGGTCCACTTACCGAACATGCCAACAACGAATCTACGTTGAGCGCAATTCAATGGACGCTTCAAGCGCTTGAGCGGTTGGACATCGGGGTTGATCGCGCCCTGTTGCGGCTGGGGAACGGCGCTTCCGACGGGTTGTACGCCCAATTGATCGAGATTCAGGGAAGTTACGCCGCTTCCGCGACTGGATTCCTTACACGCGAGAACAAGGCCACCATCGCGGCCGAAACTGCATCCAACAACCCAGAAATCGTCGCTTCAGCCTTAGCACCGAACATCATCATGTTGCAGGCACCGATACCGCCCGACGCGTATTCGCGCCTCAGAGACTGTGTGCAAAAGTTATCGTCGACAATCACTTTTCGGATCACGCCTGACGCGGACGCCGAGGAACAGTTGGTGGAGCACACGCCCTGTACCCGGTTTTACTCCACGATGGGACCGGCCGACGAACCGCGTGGGTTGATTCGAAACATCATCGCCGACGCGCGTTACGGGGTCAGGTTTGGCGAGATGGTTGTGCTTTATACGTCGTCTGACTACGCCGCTCGGATTAAGGACGCATTGGAAGCCGCCGAGATCGAAAGCTGTGGTCCGTCGCCTAGCACGTTGGCCGACACTCCAACGGGCAGATTCGTTCACCTGTTTCTCAATATGATTGCTGCAGACATGCGTCGAGACGCGTTCACGTCTTGGACATCATCGGCACCAGTGGTAGATCCCGCAAACGGCGAAAGAGTGCCGTCGGTTCCGTGGGAAGTCGCGTCGCGAAACGCGAAGGTTTCAAGATTCAGCGGCGATGATCGCTGGAAACGTTCGCTAGCCCGATATGCGAAGTCATTGCGCAGACGTGCGAAGCGCGCAGAAGAGGCATCCGATGAAGACAACGCGATCGACCCAGATTCTATGCGCGCCTTGGCAGATGCTACATCGCAACTCGAAGATTTCGTCGAGAGATTGAACTGGATAGTCCAACCGACAGCCCCGCGTTCTTGGTCAGATTGGATCGACTGGCTCGCAGACATACTCAAAAACTATGGAGTAACGACTGGCGACGAAGAAGGTGTGGGAGAGAGCGGCATTCATCGGATCAGCGACGTTTTGTCGGAAATTTGCGGCTTGGGTGAAATCGGTAAGTCGGACGTGGAATTTCCGCGATTCGCTCGAACAGTTCAACGGGCGTTACGAACCTCCTTAGGCGGTGACCCCGGATGGGGTACCGCTGTTCTAGTCGCACCGTTAGATGCAAGCGTTGGAAATTCGTTCCGATCGGTCCACATTCTTGGGATGGCAGAAGGGGGAATTCCGACACCGACCAGATCGGACCCGCTGCTTTCCGACGAATTGAGGCGAACCCTCGATCCTGATGGCAGGAGACTTCATACCAGAAAAGAACAGCTCGAGTTGGAGCGTCAAACCTTCCAACTCGCCTTGCAATCTGCTGAAAGAAGAAACCTCTACTGGAATAAGGCACTATTGGGTGCTGCCAACGAGTCTTACCCATCGCCTTGGTTCGTAGACGAAGTTATCAAGTCTCGTAATCTCGACGCCGTCGCGGTTAAATCGCTGATGGCCCCCCAGAGCGAGTACGTTGACTCCGTTGCGGCCCTGACAGATCTCTACGAATCCGACCTCAACCCATCTACCGATTACGAGTTCCGGATGGAATCTGTGTCTCGGCGTTCGCTCGAAAACATAAGTTTGAGCGAACTGCTCGCGGATCCGAACAACCGTGTCCTAGCGCGAGGCAACGATGTGTTGAAATCGCGAGGATCTGCGGATTTTGGCGCCCACGACGGCAATCTCACGATGGCCCAAAATGCCTCCCAATTCGAACGACGCGTGTCGGCGAGTTCGTTGCAAAGCTACGCGGAATGTCCATACCGATATTTCTTGGCTACGGAACTTAACGTAGACGAACGCATAGATCCTGAAGACCTTCTGGTTCTCTCACCACTCGACAAAGGGCTGCTCGTACACGCAATATTGGAGCGATTCTTGCGTGATATTGGTCCGGATGGAACAGACCTCGGCCTTGAAAGTCTGCGTAAGATATCACACGAGGAATTTGACCGATTTCAAGCTGAGGATTTCATTGGATATCAGGCAATCTTCGAACTTGAAAAGGTCCAACTGCTAAGGCAACTTGAACACTGGCATCAAGCTAATCTCGACGTGTTGATCGGATACGATGGCGAGATGATGACAGAGGTCCCGTTTGGTTTTCGTGATTCCATCGGGTTAGTGTCCATCGATGAACATGCGTCGTTTCAATTCCGCGGGATGATCGACCTGATCGCTCTGTCACGCGATGGAAGACGCGCCCTTGTGGCCGATTTCAAAACTGGACGATCGGGTTATTACTCCGACATCGACAAGGATGTTACTGCTGCGGGAACCAAGTTGCAGTTGCCTATCTACGCTCGAGTAGCCGACGAAATTCTGGGCAACCGTGCCGAAATATCCGCAGCATATTGGTTCGTCTTCCAAAACGGCAGTACCCGCTTGCGTCCCAAAATTCCGGTGACATTGGAAGAAACCGAACTGCGTTTCGGAGACGTCTTGTCTACCATCGTCGGTGGAATAAGCAATGGGGCATTTCCCGCGAGGCCCGGTAATCGGAGCACGTATGGCGATGTAGCGTCTTGGGAAAACTGCAGATATTGTGCCTACTCCGACATCTGCGCTTCTGATCGGATGGTCGCATGGGATCGAAAGAAATCATCAGCTGAATTGGCCGAGTACGTGGCTTTGGCGGAAGGGGAATCATCGTGAACGCTTCCCAACCGCCGACCCTAACGGACTCCGACACGCTTTCAGCGATCCAAAACGACTTAACTTCCAACATCTACGTGGAAGCTGGTGCCGGCACGGGAAAAACGCATTCCTTGGTCCAACGCATCGTCGCCTTATTGAAAGGCGGGGTCAGTATCGATGAGATCATCGCGATCACTTTTACACGTGCCGCTGCATCGGAACTAAGGTCCAGGATTCGCGCAGAGCTAGAAACTCTGCGTAGCGAAAACCCTGACTCGGACTGGATTAAAGCGGCTTTGGAAGGGATCGATACCGCGGCATTCCAAACCATCGATTCGCTTGTCTACTCGCTGTTGAGGGAAAACCCGTTGGAATGCCGGTTGCCGCCCTCGGTTGAGGTGCAAGATGGGTTTGCGGAGATGCAGATGTTCCGCGAACGGTGGCGCCAATGGTCGCTGGATCGATTGGAAGACGGCGAGGGGTTCTCAAAAGCTCTGGCCACGGCTTTGCGCCTAAACATGTCGGGACCGTTTGGAGCGATCAGCCGACTGGCTGAATCGATTAACCAAACACACGACGAACTTCGCGCCGCCGATTTCGCACCTCCGACCAGGCTCGGAATTGAAACGATCACTCACCTCGATGAACTGATTGAAGATGTGACCGACCAGATGCGATTGTGTGGTGACCCCAGCGATAGTCTCTACTCCAAATTCGAAGAGGTTTTGGAGTGGTACGAGAAGTTCATTAAGGGCTGTGATGCAGAAACCGAAGACGAGGCGGACGATCTGTTGATGACGTGGCCCGGAACCACGACTAGCGGAGGACGGATCGCGAGTTGGGGAGGCCGCGAAGGCAAGGCTCAAGCCGTTCGATCTTTGCAGGCAGTCATCGACGCAGTCAAATCGGCGCAGGACGCAACACGCCAAGCAGCGACGAACCAGCTGATCGGATACGCATCAGATTTCGTTGGCACGATAGTCGAAGAACGAAGGCGTGCCGGAACTGTCACGTACTACGACGGTATGACTTGGCTCATCGAGATGCTTGAGCGAAACGAGAACATCCGCAGAAGGATACAGAGCGTTTATCGGCGCGTATTGGTGGACGAATTTCAAGATACGAACCCCGATCAAGTTCGATTAGTGCAACTGCTGACTATCCCGCCCGATGGGCAGTTGATAGCGCCCGGTTCCCTTTTTATCGTCGGAGATCCTAAGCAGTCGATTTACAGATTCAGGGGCGCTCAGGTCAATGTCAGCCAATCCGTCAAAGATCAGGTTCTCAACGACAACGCCGGCGGAAAATACTTGACGTTGAAGGAAAACCGGCGTTCCACGAAACCCATCGTTAATTGGGTCAACCGTGTCTTTGGCTCTTGGGTGCCTGCCGAGGACGGCCAAGCCGATTGGATACCTTTGGATATGGCTGCCGAGACCGCGCAACCCGATGAATTCGGCAAAGTTTTCCACTTCGGCGAATCAATGGAGGAACGATCTCTCCCAAAGGTAAGGACAACCGACGCCGAGCATGTTGCGTCAATCGCGAGAGCCATATGTGATGGTGCACTCAAAGTTCGGGATCGTCACGATGGATCCAAAAGGCCTTCGCGCCCTGGCGACATAGCGATACTAACCAGCGCCCGGACGAACTGGGAGACATACACTCGGGAATTCGATCAACTCAATCTGCCCTATACCGCGGAAATCGGTGGAGCCGAAGTGTTGTCGACGCAGGAGTTCCGTGACCTTCTCAACTGTATTACCGCCATCGATGATCCTTCTGATCAACCTGCAACGGTCGGCGCCTTGAAGTCGGTTTATTTCGGTTGTTCCGACGTAGACCTTTTTCACTGGGCCAAAGCGGGAGGCAAGTTTTCATGCGCAGCCGAATTTCCTAGCGACTCGCAGGGAGAAGCCGTCCGCTCCGCAATGGAAGTTCTGAATCGCTACAACACACTCCGGGACGGTCTACAACCACCCGCACTAATTGAACGATTCATCCGAGAACGTCAAGGCCGTGAGTTGATGTTTTTCGAAGATGATCCCACGCCCGGATTGCGTCGTTTGGATCTGGCAGTTGAACTCTCCCGCCGGTTCACGGAAGAAGGAGCGACTTCCCTTCGGGAATGTCTCACAAGGTTCGCGCAATTTAAGGAATCGAATGATTCGATCCGCGAGCAACCTTCTCTCGAATTCGACGAGGGAAAGATCAGATTCATGACGATGCACGCCTCCAAAGGACTCGAATTCCCTGTCGTGATCCTCGCCGACCTTTGCGGTTCGAGCAGGCATAGCAATCCTCCATTATTGATCGATTGGGAAAAGGAAACGCAAGACGGAGATCGGATCGCGATTCGTCTTGGCGGAAACCAATCAGACGGGTATTTCCAAACCGAAAACTACCCGGATCTCGCCAAACATAACGCTGCTGCCGATGAGTTGGAGAAAACGCGACTGCACTACGTGGCATGCACTCGCGCTCGGGACTACTTATTTGTAAGCAGGTCCCGACAGGAAAACGATACCGGATCAATCGCCGCCAAGATCGATGGATTCCTAGGTACCGGCCAAACGCTGTGGTCGGCAGTACCAGAAGAATGGGAAACTCGCAACTTCAAACCTGATTCGATCCGAAAACCATCAGAGGTTGGTGGGCCGATCGTCGGTGAAGACGCTTGGACCGAAGAGCATCGGCGGTTATTGAATCACGCGTCGGCTCGTTCGTGGTTGACTCCATCCAATCTGAAGAAGGACGATCCCAAGGTACTTTTGCCGGAGTTTGATGACAAATCTGATGAAATCCCGGTCTGGGATTCTGAAAACTTGACTGGCCGCGGCCGAGCAGCTACCAAAGTCGGTAGCGCAGTCCATGCCGCGGTGCAGCGGTGCCTAGAAACTCCTGGCGTCAATATCGACCAATTCGCCAGCAACGAAGCTGAGAAACATGGTGTATCTGAGCGCGCTGGCGAAGTCAGACGCCTAACAAAGGCCACCCTCGCGATGCCACTGCTACGAATCTGCGCTTCGAAGGAACGAGGAGACATCTGGATCGAAACCCCCGTCGCGGCGTCGATGCCCACAGAAAATGGCGGTGATCTGGTTATTGAAGGTCGCGTCGATCTCATTTACCGCAAACCAGATGGGACGTTGGGCATCGCCGATTTTAAAACCGACCGCTCCTTCAACCGCCCGATCAACGAAATGGCCGAGCCATGCATCGCTCAGATGGGTGCCTATGTTTACGCCGTCCAAATGGCGACTGGTTTTGCAGTCACCGAAGCGAGCATACTATTCTCCCGATTGGCGGCTGACGAACCCGGTAACGGCGAATATCGATTGCCCGATGTTCAAGCAGCTATCGAATTGGCGTTAAAGTTGGCATCAAGCCAATAACCGAAAACGTTGACCCGTCTGAATAAGGACAACTCGAAATGGACCTGCTCAAAGGCAAAAAGGCACTGATTACCGGATCGCGACGTGGCATCGGCGCGGGAATCGCTCGCGTCTTTGCAGAAAACGGTGCCGATGTGGGGATCAACGATGTCGAGCGCGACGAGAACGCTGATGGCATCATCGCGGAAGTTGAGGCGATGGGGAGGAAGGCGAGCTGGCACCAAGCCGATATCGGAAGCACAGACGACCGCAACCGGATGTTCAACGAGTTCCTAGATGCTCACGGGCAGATCGATGTGTTGGTGAACAACGCTGTCGCTTCAGCCGACCCGCATTTTGTCAACATCACCGAAGAATTCTGGGACTTCCTAGTAGGCCACGCGCTTAAGGGGTACTTGTTTTGCTCTCAACGCGCGGTCAAAGAGATGATTAAGCAGGGCAGCGGCGGACGCGTCATCTCGATTTCGAGTGTCCATAGCTACCGTGCCTGGCCGCAAGATACCGTCTACGGCATCGTCAAGGTCGGACTCAATCGTATGGCGATGAGCATGGCCCTGGATCTAGCGGGCACCGGCATCACTTCGAACTGCGTCGCTCCCGGCTACATCGATAGCCGAGTATTGCCTCCTGAGGAAGAGCACCTAAGAGGAAAGCTCGAAGGTTACGTTGACTACGCCCGCGACTACATTCCCAATCAGCGTGGAGGCGTACCGCGCGACATCGCCAACGCGTGCCTGTTCTTGGCATCGGACCTCGGCGATTACGTCAACGGCCAGACCATCACCGTTGACGGCGGCTTCCTCGCGGGTGGCGTGCCACCCGAATCTGTCCCGTTGGAGCCCGGAATGCCCGGCGCTATCGAATAAAGGTTCATCGACCAAAACGAACGTCCGAGGCTTCTTGTGGATACAGTACTTCAACATATCGAGGACAACGTCGACCAATCGCTAGATACGCTCTTTACGCTAGTTCGACAACCTAGCGTCTCCGCGCAGCGCATTGGTTTTGACAAGGCACCACAGTTGGTAGCCGAAATTTTCACCGAACACGGATTTGAAACTGAGATCATTCCCACCCCGAACAATGGTCTCCCATCCGTATACGGACATGCTCCGGCCTCAGTTGATGCTTTTCGCCGTGCACAATCCATAGCAGGGGTTGATGCGTCGTCCGCAGATCCGCCGACGTTGATGCTCTATGTCCACTACGATGTCCAACCGACCGATCCGATCGAGCTTTGGGAGAGCGATCCATTTGAACCGACTCGTAAAGGCGACCGACTTTATGGCCGCGGAATGTCAGACGACAAAGGCAATATCGCCGCATGTCTGGCCGTCATCAACGCATTTCGAGATGAATGGGGCGGCTTGCCATGTAACGTGAAGATTTTCGCCGAAGGTGAGGAAGAATCGGGTTCACCAAACCTTCCCGGCTTGATTGCCGAGAACGCGGACAAACTCGTTGCCGACGCATGCATCTGGGAGGGCGGAGGTCGCAACGCGCAGGACCGACCACTGATCTACTTAGGTCTCAAAGGCGTCCTGGCGGTTGAACTTTCCGTCTCGCTACTCCGAGGCGACGCCCACTCGTCGTACGCTACCGTGTTGCCATCCGCGGCTTGGACACTCGTAAACGCGCTCCACTCCATTAAAGACCCGACGGATGATCGCATACTAGTCGAAGGGTTCTACGATGACGTGCGCGAATCTACCCCAGAAGAAGATTTGGCACTCGCAAACCTGCCGGACGATTCAGACGAGTGGCGCGAAACCTTCGGCAACGAATCGTTCGTTGCGGGTCTTGGCTCGGAAGACCTTCCGCGCAAACATCTGTTTATGCCTACTGCCAACGTCGCCGGCCTCGATTCCGGGTACCAGGGCGAAGGGATGAAAACTGTATTGCCTGCCAAAGCCAGCGCGAAGATGGACTTCCGCCTAGTGCCCGACATGCGCCCCGACGACATATTCGAAAAGGTGCGTCGACACCTCGATCGCCACGGTTTTGAAAACGTCGTGCTCAACCTGATCAGCGGTGTCCATCCCTTCCGCACTGACATGTCGTCCAAATGGGCGCAGATGGCCATTCAAACATCTGAACATACATACGGTAAACCAGCAGTGATCTACCCCACAATGGCTGGATCAGGACCCATGTATGACTTCGGCGGTGTTTTGGGCATCCCCATCACATCGGCAGGAATCGACCATCCAACCCACAAGATCCACGCTCCCAACGAGAACATAACCGTGGAAGACTTCGTCCTCGGCGCCCAGAACATCGCGCGTCTGATGCAACGGTTCGCGGGGAGTGGAGCAATGCTAACGATTGACTAGAATTTTCAGTTGGTGCACGAACTGACTCCGAGAGGAAACCAAAAAATTGGCGATCATCCAATCAACTCCTGATCACGTCCTTGACAGCGAGACCATTGCAAAGCTCAAGACGGTCAATTCGACGGCCGTGATCGATATCCTTGCGCGCAATGGCCACGACCCGCGTTACATCTACATGCCGAACATACGGACAATGAATCCGGGTGTACGTCTGGTCGCCCGCGCCATCACTGTACGATTTCTGCCGGCTCGTGCCGACCTTATGGCCGAGAAACCCGGCGGCGAAGAGTCTCCCGAGTACGCAGCTTTCGAACTGGCCGGCCCAGGTGATGTCATCGTCATGGAATCTATGCGAACCAAACTGATGTCCATTGGAGGCGACATTAAATTTCTTCGTCTAAAACAGCGTGGCGTCGATGGTCTGGTGTGCGACGGAGGCATCCGCGATATGCACACTGTCAAAGACTATGGCATTGCGTTATACGGATACGACAAGACTTCAAACCTCGGCACACGCGTCGGGACGCCGTTTTCGACGAACGACGCCATTAATTGCGATGGAGTCTTGGTCAAACCCGGAGACTACATCGTTGCGGACGACGATGGAGTGGTCTGCATTCCGCGATATGTCGCACCCGATATCGCCCAAAAAGCGATTGAATACGACGATTTAGAAGAGTGGATACGAGCGCGACTGGACCGCGAAAACTTGACCCCTGGGAAGTACTACCCGCCCGATGATGCTGTCATCGCTCAATATCGAGCGGAACGCGACGCATCTTAGGAGCGGATGACAGACTAATTGCGGTCAATCAACACCGATTTCGATACTCATCCCGTCGTAAGCGTACTGGATATCCAATCCGCCGTTGATTTTCGGATCACGTAACCGGGCGTTCATAGCGTAGTGATCGATGCCATGGGCGGCATCAGTCAAGAATGTTCGGCGGGGGCGGATAATCTGGGCGTACTCTACCGCCTGTTCCATCGTCAGATGGGAACCATGAGTGCGTTCGGTTCTCAAAGCGTCGATGACAAGCGTATCGACGTCGGTGATCTTTTCCAAGATTTCATCGGGCACTTGAGAAGCATCAGAAATGTATGCCATATCCCCGATCCGGTAGCCGTTACATGAATAGTCGGGACCGTGTGGCACCTCAAGCGGAATCACATTCGTGCCGACAACATCAAATGGCTCATTGTTGATCGTTTGAAAGTCCAGAATCGCCACCGTGCCCCCGCTAGTCATCTGAGTTCTATCGACTAGGTAGTACGCCGTCTTGGACACAATATCCAGATCCTCGCGGCGCAGATAGATCGGGATTCGAGCATCTCGACCTCTCGCCAGAAGAGCGGCGTGTTCATCACCCCGTGCGAACCGCATCATGTTCGTCCAGTCCCTCAAATCATCCAAACCACCCGCAGAGTCCGCATGGGCATGCGTCAAAATCACCGCGTTCAATGACCGGATCGCATGCTTCGGAAACCATTCAATCGCCGCCTGATAAAAGAATTTCCCCGCGTCAATCAATATGTTTACTGGTGGCCCGTCGTCCTGTTCGCGCTGAACGACGATTCCGGTGTTGCGCCGACGGTTCTTTGAACCGGGACGCATCGCATCTGTGCAGACCGGGCATGTCGGTGGATCGGCGGTCAAACACGTTACACGAGGTATCCCTTCGGATGTCCCCGTACCCAGAAACATCACCGTCGCCTTGGAGTTCGAATTTGGCATTATTTCAGGGTACGACTCGAAGTGTCATTGATGACTATTCCACGGATTATTCTTGATGAATGTGGCGTAGCCATCGGCTTCCCCACTTTTTAGGGAAATATCGCGGCTAAAGTGGGCATCGAGGAGAAACCTATTGATCAACAGCAAATCCGAACTCATCGCCGCCATCGACGACGATTTCGAAGCCATCATCCCTGAACACTCCAAACCCAATCACGCCGCAATGGGATACGCCCTCGGTGTTGCGGCAGGAGTGATTGAACCCGATACATTCGACGACGCAACTAGACAGGCCGCACAAAACTTGATCGAGCTCATCGGGGAGCCAGAGCATGTGGTGCTGTTACTCCTCGACGGATTCGGGATGAACTACGTTGACACTTTGCCGAGTGACTCGTTGCTGCATCAACACGTTGCGACGACGATGTGCTCCACATTGCCGACTTCAACAGGGCCGAACCTGATGGCTCTCGCCACTGGAAGATGGCCGGGCTCTCACGGCAACCTCGGATGGGACGTCCACATATCGCGTCTGGGTGAGCGCATCCAACCCTTGCCTTGGCGACTCACGCGTACTGGGCAACCGTTGCAGGAAGTCGGATTCAGTCCCATGGAGATGTTGTTGGCGCCGCCGATACCATTTCGGAACTTAGGTTCATTCAACTTCGTGGTTAAGGACGACCTCGCAAATTCGACGACTACCCAGATGTACGGCCAGACAACCACGCTGGGCTTCTCGGTTGAGGACGATCCGGTTTCGGAAATCGTGAATCTGGTGACAAACGCTCTCGATAGCGCTGTCGGGCGGTCATTCACTTACATCTACTGGAACGAAGTCGACTCCGCGGCGCACAAATACGGCGAACTACACCCGGTGACCCGGGTAGCGATAAGACGCGCGACGGCGTTGGCAGAGGCGCTCATCGACGCGCTTGCTGGCAAGTGTCGATTCTTGGCTACCGCTGATCATGGGCACTTGGACAGCCCGGAAGATGTGTGGACGCCGTTGACCCCGAGTTCGTCTTTGAGCCGATACCTAAGTTGTGTCCCGGCCGGTGAACCTCGAGCGCTCTACTTTAACACTCGTCCCGGGGCAGACGATGCGTTCACCGATGTCTTCGTGAACCAACTTGGGGATCAGTTCGCATTGATGAGGTCGAACGATGCTGCGGATATGGGGCTATTTGGACCGCCAGAGTGGATTTCTGATGTCGGACGGGCACGACTCGGCGACTTCTTCGCTCTATCGAGAGGACGTTGGTCAATCTATGCGTCGGATACCGAGGAGGTTGAATCGATACAATCGATGCACGGCGGTATCACGACCGCCGAAAGCATCGTGCCATTGATCGTGGCTTAAACCCAGAAGAGTAGGTGAACAATGCCCATTCGCGGAAATCTGAAGAAGCGACTTCAAGCCGGTGAAACGGTCATTGGACCGTTCGTCATCGTCCCGTCGGTGACGATGATTGACACGTTGGGCTACTCAGGCATGGACTTTTGCATCATCGACACGGAGCACGGACCAATCTCCCAAGAGTCTGCGACTGATCTGGTGATAGCGGCTCAGGGTGTTGGTGTTGCTCCCATCATCCGCGTTGGCGATAACGACGAGCGGTTGATCCTGCGGGCATTGGACATCGGCTCCGAAGGTGTCCAAGTTCCACAGATCAACTCGATCCCTGACGCGGAATCGGTTGTCCACGCCGCAAAATATGCGCCTCTCGGCGAACGCGGCCTTTCCATCTTCACCCGCGCCGGCAACTACTTCGAGAATGACGGCGAAGGCCATACCGATCGCCAAAACGACGAGACGATGACGGTCGTACACATCGAGGGCAAGAAAGGCCTCGACAACCTCGAAGCGATCATGACCGTCGACGGCATCGATGTCCTATTCCTTGGCCCCTACGACATTTCTCAATCGCTTGGATATCCCGGGGATGTCCGCAACCCGATCGTCGAGACCGCACTACGTGAAGCAACCGCCAAAGCGCGATCGCAGGGCAGGGCAGTAGGATCGTACGCCAAAGACGTCGAGATGGGCAAGTGGCTAATCGACCTAGGCATCCAATACATCTCGATCAACGTCGATGCGATTATCTACAGACAGGCGTGCGAGGCAATTGTCACCTCACTCAAGGATTGACGTACCGCCGCTAGAGCATCTCCTCATTCAACTGAACTCCAAAACCAGGCTTATCACTGATAGATAACTTGCCCGCTTCTATCGTTGGATTTCCGATCCAAAGATCGTCGGCAGAGGCATCTCTACGTCCTAACACCAACTCAGCCAAGTTATCGCAATCGTCGGACGCTGCGATGAGATGTAGACCCCACACCTCACCGCCGCGGTGTGGGACAACAGGAATGCCGTACTTAGAAGCCAATTCGCAGATTCTCAATCCAGCCGTTATTCCGCCGCACCAAGTGATGTCCGGTTGCCAGATGTCATAGGAGCCATGCTCAGCGATATCCCTGAAGCCCGCAACGCCGAACTCATGCTCGCCGCCAGCTAGGTTGATAGGAGATATCTTGACGCGCAATTCTCCCAATGCCCGAGTATCGTCAGGCGTCAAAACATCCTCGAACCAGTAAACATCGAAATCTGCGAGCGCATCAGCCATTCTCACGGCTACGTCGGCATCCCAAGACATGTAGACATCGAACATGATCTTTGCGTCTGCGCCCATCACCTGTCTGGCTTTCGTGGCAGTTTCGACGGCATCGTCGGTCGTTCCAGCCCAACGGTGGGTTAGTTTCTGTCCGGCAACTCCGAGTTCCGCGTACCATTCCGAATCTGGACCTGTCGCGTAGACGTCAATTTGCTCTTTCTTAACGCCCCCGATGAGGTCGGCTACTGGTCGTCCTTCCGCTTTGCCCAGCGCATCCCATAGCGCCAAATCGACTCCACTGAGAGCCATCATCGCAATGCCTTTGCGCCCGTAAGGTATCGACTCGTAGTAGAGATGCTCCCATATCCACATCACGTCTTCGGGAGAATTCAACGATTTGCCGACCAAAAGTTCGTTGAAGTGTCCGTTGACGATTGGCAGGGAGGCAAGCCCTCCACCACCGTATCCGTAACCGACAACTCCGGTGTCGGTTCGCGCTTCAACTACGATCTGCCACAGATGCGTCCGCCAGGAGGAAGCAACGTTCTCGTAGCTCGGATATACCGCTTCCAACGATTCGATTCGCATAACTGATCTCCTAAATGCTCAGAACTCCCTGCTCTGGTGATGGTGTCGAGTCATCTAACCTAGGTACCGCAGATCCGTATACACCGTCGTAACCTGGATCTACATCAACATCGTCGCGTCTCGCGTTGACAATTGCGTTAGCCACATCTGATCGATGAAGGATGGATACGATGTCGGCTACGTCTGCATGTAGCAGCACATCGAACTCACTGCCGATAGCGTCGGTGAGAGCGGTGTACGCTTGGGCGACGCGTTTCGATGTTTTTCCTACCTCTAACGCATACGACAAAATCTCGGCCAGTGGTATCAAATGACGATACGCCGCGTATTCGCCATCAGGATCACGCCACAAACCATCATCATTCTTGACTGGTTGAACGAAGCTTCCATCTGACAGCGAACGAGCGCGATGAAGTACTCCGAGCGTCATCGCGCGCCCGCACTCTGGACACACTCCGTTAAGCTCCATAGAGACTTCCGGGTCTAATCGGACGTTGCAGCTGCGATGCCCGTCGAGATGATACTTCCCGTGTTCGGGATGAAATTCGTATGTCTCAAGGACATTACGTTCTCGGAGAGCTCGGACAATGCAGTCGTAGCTCATCTCGTCTACTTCCAGCACCGTAGCTTCTCTACCCAACGACGCTATCGAGTGAACATCGGAGAACGATACTATCGAGCGAATCCTTGAATCCGGCACCGACCAATGCATCGACGGATCGCTTGACAACCCTGTCTCCACTGCAAAAATCTCTTCGGTAGCATCCCCAAAGCACTCGTCAAGCGAGTCAAATCCTGACTTGGAGCCGAAAACTCCGTACCAAGGTGTGAAAACATGAGCCGGGATAACTTCGGACCTGGGATCCGCGTCGCGGATGATTTGGAACAGTTCACGTGCCGAAATCTTGAATACTGGTCGACCATCCGCCTCCAGATTTTGCAACTTGGCGAACGTCTCACACATGCTGTCTACAGCATCGAAACTTGGCGCAACAACCAGCATATGGACACGCCGCGAGCGTCTGTCCTGTCTCCAGATACACGAAACCTCGCTGACCAGCATGAACTCTTTGCCGTATGCGGCAAAGATGCCAGACCCTGGACTAGTCTCAACCAGTTCATGTCTCATTTCATCTCGCCACACTGGATGCGTGAAGTCCGGTGCCGCCAGCAAATTGATGCCGACACGAGTGCCGGCACTCGCAAGGCTGAGAATATCCAGCTTAGGACTGGTCGCCAAGGAGTAACGCGAATGGAGGTGGAGATCGCAGATGATGCGCATTAACGTTGCCTATAGCCAGAATTCGAGACGAGTAAGCATAGAATCATAGTATTGGACTTACGGGGAGTGGCGCAGTGGAAGCGCGCCTGCTTTGGGAGCAGGAGGTCGCGGGTTCGACCCCCGCCTCCCCGACCAACGACGGTAACAGCACCAAATCTAGCGGTGCACGAGCATTTCACCGCCGTCCACCACGATCACCTGCCCCCGTATCATCTCGGCATCCGGGGAACACAACATCGCCACCACTTTAGCTACATCGTCAGGTGTAATCGGCCGACCCGCTGGAGTAGGGCGAAGCGCCATATCCTTGATCTCTAATTCATCTGGAAACGCGTCCAGCGCGTCGGTCTCAACAAATCCTGCCGAAACGCCATTCACTGCAATTCCCTTTGGCGCAAGATCAATAGCCGTATATCGAGTTACGGCCTCTAAGGCCGCTTTGGACACGCCCACAGGGAAATATTGGGGCAACACCCGGCTAGATCCCGGGGACGATATATTGATCACCCTCGAACCTTCGGGCATGTGGTCGGATGCCAGCGCCGCAAGCCGCCACGGTGCTTTAGCATTGATTCCGAGTGTCCAATCCCAATGTTTTTCACTTATTTCGACCGATGATCTCATTACGCCAGATGCCGCATTGTTGACCAATATATCGATCTTTCCAAACTGTTCTACCGCCGCATCAACTAATCCCTCAATCGCAACATCATCGGCAAGGTTAGCTCTATGTCGCAAGACAGCGACACCATGCGCCCCGAATTCTTCCTCAGCGGCCCGAGCAGCAGCATGGCTGCGAAGGTAGTTGAAGCAGATATTGGCACCGCGTCTCGCCAATTCGAGGGAGATAGCCTTACCAATCCCACGCGAACCCCCAGTGACCAATGCAACCCTACCATCCAACGTTTTCTGTTCAGTGTTCATTGCTGCGCTGTAGACGGATACGCTTCAACTGCCTAAGGTTCAGCTTCTGCCAAAGTAAAAGCTAAGGGTAAGGGACTATATCGCCAAACCACCGTCAACGCGGATCACCTCACCAGTGACGTAGCGAGCCTCTTCTTTGGTCAGGAACGCCACCATCGGTACGATCTCTTCTACGTAACCGAACCTGCCCATAGGGATCAAATCCAACAGAAATTTCCGTGCCCTGTCTGAAATCACCTCGCTAGTGGCGGTCGCTACATAGCCTGGCGCTACCACATTGACCGTGATGTTGCGTTTGGCCAGTTCCTTCGCCACGGAGTATGTGAACCCATGTATGGCCGCCTTTGATGCCGAATAGTTCGATTGCCCCAGGTTCCCACGCAATCCGACGATCGAGGAGATGTTGATGATACGGCCCCAACGACCCTTGACCATGTCCGGTACCACTAACCTAGTGCAATGAATCGTGCCCCAGAGGTTCGTATTTATCGTGTGCTCAAGCTGCTCGTCCTTCATGCGCAAAAGCAGACTGTCCGATATTACGCCAGCATTGTTGATCAAGATCTCGACTGGTCCGAGCGTCTCGACCGCGCCAGCCACAATCTGCTCACAGCCTTCTTTGCTTGCGACACTCCCACCTACCGCAGTTGCCGTACCGCCTGCTCTACGTATTTCCTCAACCACCTCCAATGCTTCATCCTCGTGCGAGTTGTAATTCACCGCCACAGAGTGGCCCATAGACGCTAACCGAATGGCAATACCTCGACCGATGCCGCGTGAAGCACCAGTTACAAGTGCGGTTCGTGGTTGGTCAGTGAGGTCCAACATAAAATCTGGCAGGAGGTTCGCTGAACGGCGTCAAGAAACTTGATTGTGGAACTCGGCCAGCTCCTTTTGCTGTGCCGCAACGAAGTCGTTGTCGAACACATGCTTAGCGGTTTTGATTGCAGTTGCGATGCCTGTAGAACCCGCGGCACCGTGCCCGACGACCGCTATGCCATTGACTCCCAACAACGGTCCACCACCATATGTGGCGAGCTGATTTGTCATTGAGTAAATCTCGTCAGCCAGCGCGCCTGCTCCCTTGTCCGTAACTAGATCGGCGATTGCTTTCCCCAATCCTTCCGTTAGTTTCAAAACCACGTTGCCCACAAACCCGTCGCAGATCACCACGTCGGCTTTGTCGTAGGGCAGATCGTACGGTTCGATCATGCCGACATAGTTAAGGTTCGAACGCGTCAACAACTCGGCAGTTTCTTTCACCAAAGTGTTGCCTTTGGTCTCCTCAGAACCGACATTCAATAGTGCGATCCGAGGATTTTTCCGGCCGTAGATGATGCGCGACATCACGCTTCCGAGCGTGCCAAAATCGGCCAACTGTTGAGGTCGAACATCGATATTTGCGCCGAGGTCGATGATCGCCGTGTTCGGCGAAAATCCGATTATCGCACCACCGAGGCATCCTCGCGTAATGCCTTCCATCGTGCCGTACGTCACGGTTGCTGCCGCTATCGACGCACCTGTAGAACCCATGCTCACAAACGCGTGCGCTTTCCCCATCTTCACCAAACCAGAGCACACGAAGATCGACGCTCGTGGCTTAGATCGGAAGACCATCGCCGGATTGTCAGTCTCTTCGACGACGCCATCGGAAGGAATTACTTGGAGCAACGGATGGTTCGTAGCGCTGTGCTCCGCCAAAACATTAGAGACGGCGTCAGGATCACCAACCAGAGCTATCGCGATGTCACCTTTGGATGCTGCGTGGAGAGCGGCTGGTACCGTCGCTGCCGGGCCGTGGTCACCGCCCATGGCGTCAAGGGCCACAACCATGCTGGGTCTTCCGCTAATGGACATGTTTTGCTTCAAAATTCGCCGCGCGAAACCATGTCGCGACGCTCACATTAGTATACCCGCGCGGTTTGAATTATCGACTGCCCAACGCCTAGCCCAGTGGGACGGTAGCAGTTCCTGTCAGTGCTTTTTCGCCAGTAGGGCGGGTTACGGCGACATCACATTCGATGAGTTGACGACCGCCAACTTTCCGAACTCGTTTAACTGATCCGTGAACCGTTACCTCTTCCCCGGGCACTACGGGTGATGTGAAACGCGTCTTGACAGTGCCGCCGTCATGCCACTTGACTGGGTAGTTGATCGACATCATCTCCCACACAAAAGCGAGGCTCAGCATACCGTGAGCAATCCGTTGGCCGAATCGGGTGGTGCTCGCAAATTCCTCGTCAAGATGTATGGGGTTGTGATCGCCCGAGGCACGGGCGTACGCGTTTACCCGATCTTGGGTCACCGTGCGTCGGAATCCCTTCAGTTCTTCGCCTATCGCTTGAGGTGGGCTCATGGCATCATGATGATCGTCGAACTCGATTCCGCAACTCTGCGACCTGCTTCATCGACAAACGTATTTTCGAAAATCGCCCAGATGTTTCCCCGGCGGTTTGAGCAACTCTTGAGCGTGGAATTAGCGATGATCATTTCGCCGGGAGTAGCTTGCCGGTGCACAGTCATCTGCTGACCGGCGTGAACCGTCTCGATGCGGTTCTCGACGATGCCGATTTCGGCAATCAGCCTGCTCAGGACGTACGCATCGAGCTGGAGAGGGTGCATGTTTCCCGCGAAGTCATGCGGTTTCTCGCTGTCGCCGGTTGCAACGATATAAGCGTCAGCGTTAGGTTGCGAGATTTCGATCACATACGGGCCAAAGGCTTGGCCTGTCTCGAGTTCATCCAGATCCATCGGCATTGCCTTATTTCTCTCGCGGCTACTGCGTTGCATGTCGATGGCTTCGTTGACCAAGACATTAGCAAGCTCGAACGAGGCTGGGTTCCCAAAATCGAGGTCGGAAATCGCCAGCACACGATGCAGTAATCCGGTAGAGGCTAACACTTCCGATGTTTCGCCGACTGCGGGGAAATTGACGCCGAGTGCTACCGCCATTGCCGAGGCTGCATTGATGCCGGACTCGTCCAGTTGTACCCCAGTAAGCGGTTGCTCGCGGTAGTGCAGCAGCACTGCGTCTTCGGTTTGTTCGAGCTTTACCCGAAGATGTGAACGGGGCGTGCCAAGTAACTCGTACGCTGCCTCTATCGCTGAAGCTCTTTGTGCCTTGTCCATGACTGAGTCACTGCTCGATTCCCGGCGGCGACGAGTTCACAAATCACTCGATTATGGCGAGATCAGTTCCAGTTCCACCAACCGATCCCAGACCATTTCTGCACTGACTTCAGGCGTTTCCTTGTCGGAGCTAAACATGATCTCCGGGTCTGTGGGCGGTTCGTAAGGGTCAGAAACGCCGGTGAAGTTCTCGATGCGACCCTCGAGCGCCATTTTGTATAGACCCTTAACGTCACGTTCTATGAGGGCATCCAACTCGCAAGATGCGAAGACCTCTACGAAGTTCTCGTGCTTTTCGCGAATCTCGTCGCGGATCGCTTTGTATGGCGAGATTGCAGCAACGATGCAAATCACGCCGTTGCGCGCTAATAGTTCACTAACGAAACCGATGCGGCGGACATTCGTGTCGCGGTCTTCCTTTGAAAATCCCAAGCCAACGCTGAGGTTGGTTCGAACAACGTCACCATCCAAGATTTCGACCTTCGCGCCTGCGTTCTGCAGCCGCTCCATGATCATGTTGCCGATTGTGGTTTTCCCAGCCCCTGAAAGGCCAGTGAACCACAGCGTAAAACCCTTATGTTGCATGTATCACCCGTACGAATTTTGCGAAGTCAACTTTAAGATTCTAATTTCCGCCGATGCCGATGGCTTCGTCGCTCATCTGAGTGAGCACCGCGTCCAGAGATTGCGACGTGTTGGGTCCATTGACTTTCCGAACAATTTCACCCTGAGCATTGACAAAGAATTTCTCGGGTATGCCTTTGACGCCGAATTCGACGGCGATGCTGCCGTCGTTGTCGATCCCATTTGGATACGTAATGTTGTGGCGTTTTATGAAATCAATGACATCCTCTTCGTTGTCCCAAATCGATATACCTACGAATTCGACTCCTATCTCTGACCAGCGCTCGTATGCTTCGGCAAGCACCGATGCTTCGGCTCGACACGGGGGGCACCACGATGACCAGAAATCGACCATCACGATCGAACCTCGTAGATTGCTGAGACGCAATTCTCGACCGTCGAGAGTTGTTATTTGAAAATCACTGTAGGTATCGGTAGTGACATCGACCTCGCCTAGCGTATCGTTCACCCCTGGACGTCCGCTGTCTCGTCCAGATTGGAGCATACCAATGATCAAAACGATGACGAAGATCAGCAACGGCACACCGACTGCCAAAATCGGAATTTTGCGGCTAGACATCAGTGACTGAGTTGATCGACTTCCGCGTCGATTACTTCTCTCATCAATCGACTGCGGCGAGTCGAGTATTCGTGATCGTCGATCTTGCCTAACTCATGCATTTCATCCAACTCGGCGATCGCGGCAACTGTCACAGATCGGGTATCGGGTTCTCCACTCGGTTGCATCGCGTTAGCCGCCGAGGCGACTTGGTGCCGACGGGATGCGAACACGACGTAAGCAATGATCGCGATCATAGCCAATGCGACACTCATTATGATTGCGATTCGGAACTGAACGCTTTCGAGAAAATCCAAGACTTGGCTTTGCAGATCTGGTTTCGGTAGACCAGTGATCACTACGCCGAGTTCAGAGCTTCGTTCGTAGTTTGCACCCTCGTACTTGACGTAGCGTTCATCTCCGATTGTGACAACCTCGGTCTGTTGCAAACCTAGGCCGGAAACCGTCCCGTTATCTTCGGGGATCAAGATCGAGACACTTCCAGCACCAAACGGCAGTCTAAATGGATACCTAAACTCTCCGTCATCGAACGACGCGGTATAACTGATCACCATGTTGTACTCGCCGGGCGGCACTGGGTTTGAGATGGCGAACCCGGTGCCGATTTCCATCACATTTCCGCTTGGGAGGTCGGACTCGACGGTCAACTCTTGGTAACCCTCGGGAAGGTTGAAACGGAGCAGTTTGAAACCGGTGAGGGCGGGATCGGTTAGATCTGCAAGATACACTGTATCTCCGGAATTGACCAAGTTGACAGCTGCGAGAACGCCGAGAATACCGGTGGAGCCATCGATCACCGGTATCACAATCGAGTAGGTGATTACAGAAATCTCGTCAAGTGATGTGGTGCTGTCATATACCGTCAGAGTGATCTCTTCTTCCGCGTTATCCGGGAGGACATCCACGTAGGGGGTGTAAATGCCGTCGTCGATCACTACGCGGTAAAACCTAGGCTCAGAGACTTCAACGACTTCGAGGGCGAACGTCCCATCGTCCCCTGTAACGGTTTCCACGCGTTCAAGGATCGCTTCTTCTGATTCGTCGATCACTAGAACGAACACGGTCACCTCGGCGGGAGTTTCACCATCTTCGGTGCCATTGACGACTTGACCTGAGATAGTTACAGTGTCTTCCGGAGACTGTGCCACAGCAGAATGGGCGGGTTGGGTTAGAACGAGCACAGTTCCGATCACTACCAACACGAACAGCAACGAAGGTATTGAGAATAACGCGTAAACGATGTTACTCATTGGTGTCGCGGCTTTCAGCCTCATCTGCTCCTCGGCGTCGTCGAACGCGTTGTATCTCAAGCTCAATCGCGAGTTCGGCTTCGATCATTCGGGACCGATGCTCAGCTCTTTGGCGCATCAAGCTAGCTGCTTGCAACTTTAGTTCTTCCAACTGCTCCTCATACTCGTTGGATGTTATGTTCCCCGATTCGTATTCGTTTCGCAGAGTCACAGGCTCGCGGTAGAGGAGATGTCGCAGTGTATCGGATGACGCAACACGATCAACGGCATCAGTATTACCGGATGCGTCGCTTCTCCGCTTGACGAACGGGTAGAGAAGCACGGCTAATATGACCGTTGCCAATAGAATCCCTACGATCGCTGCCACTGCTGCACGCCCTTAAGCTTCCATCGTGGCCGATACGGTGTCAACGATTTGTGAATCGATTGAGCGCCGCCGCCTCGCGGATCGTTCGAGCGCCGGATGGGGCCATAAAGCTATAGCGGTGCCCAGCAAGAAGATAGGTCCTGCGATCCACAACCACATTGCTAACGGGTTGATGCTCACTGCCAACGAAACGCGTTCGCCTTTTTCGTCCTGTAGAAAGTCTCGAGGGATAACGTACAAATCTTCGACTGGGTTCGTTTTTATGCCCGAGCGCACCGAGACTTGGTTGAAGTTGCGGAAGAATTCGTGGCTAGGTTCTAATTGCTCCACGAGCTTGTCGCCTGGTCTTGGCTGAGTTGTTAGCGTGAATCCAGCTTTGCCATTGGCTTCTGCAATGTTGAATTCCTTGCTGTATTGTGATTGATCGATTTCATATACGTCGATCCGCGCCCACTGCGCGAATCGATCGGGTCGATCATGTGATCTTCGATCGACATATTCGATGCGATAGTCGTCCAATACGAGACTCTCACCCTCCGCGATCGCGGCGTCATAACGTTGGTCGAAGAATTGTGTGCCGATTACGCCAACAGCTACGGACAAAACCGCGATATGCACTATGTAACCGCCGTGACGCGGGCGGTTGCCGCTGATCAGTCGCCAGAACGCGACAACATGTGGTTCGCGCAGATTACGGACTCTAGCCCGAACGCCCATCCACCACTCTTCGAACACTGCGAGTGCCGCGAACGTGACGGCGGCGAAAGCGACAACCGCCCAAACCTCCGTAATCCCAAAAGCAACGAGTCCAATCACGGTCAAAGACGAAGCCGCAGCAGGTACTAGCAACCAACGTTGGAGGGAACGTGTCGTCGTTCGCCGCCACGGCAGCAGCGGTCCGATTCCCATCACGATTACCAGTAACAGCAGGACCGGGCCGTTCACGCGGTTGAAATAGGGTGCTGCGATGCTGACGTCAATGTCTCGGGCCAAGTTGGAAAACACCGGGTATATCACACCCCACAGTGTTATCGATGTCACTACGAGCAAAAGAAAGTTGTTTACGAGGAACGATGCTTCGCGGGACATGAATGATTCGATTGCGCGTTCACTCCTGAGGCGAGGATATCGCCAGATGAAAATGACAAACGCAAATGCAAGGCTTAACGCCATGAACGACAAGAAGAGAACACCGAGCGATGATTCGGCGAAAGAGTGAACCGAGACGACGCTACCGCCGCGATTTATGGACATTCCGAGTTGCGCGAGAACGAACGCGATGTTGATGAGAACGATGTTCCACATTCGGAACATCCCACGTCGTCTCTGAACCATGATTGAATGGATGAACGCGGTGAGCACCAACCAAGGCATTAGTGCCACGTTTTCGATCGGGTCCCAGCTCCAGTACCCGCCCCAACCGAGGATCGTGTAAGCCCACCAAGCACCTAGCAACATCCCAATACCCAGTATTCCCCACATAACGATCGCAAACACGCGGGCGATGTCCACCCAATCATCGCCATACACCCCAGAGATGAGCGCGCCAGACGCGAATGCGAAGGGTATGGTGATGCCGACCAAACCGGCCATTATCAACGGAGGATGACTATACATCCCGGGATGCAGCAATAACGGGTTGATACCGCGTCCATCGGCCGGCACGATAGGCTGCGTTTCGAACGGGTTGGCGAGCGTCGCCAAGGTCGCGAAGAAAAAAGCGAGCACAACCGCAAGGATGGCGACGGTGTAGGGCATCGCGGCGGAGAAACGCGGAGGTGAAAGCAGGATGCTAATCGACGACATTAGCGCCAAAGCGAGTGTGATGTAAAGCAGTGATCCTTCGTTGGCAGCGTAGAACGCGACTAGTGTGTAGCCGCGTCCCATCACGATGTTGGAGTTGTTCGCGACGTATTTGATGCTGAAATCGTTGGTGATGAATGCCACGATCAGCGCCGCAGACGCGACTAGTGCCGATAGTAAAGCCATGTAGACTGCGCGTCGTCCGCTGACAATCATCTCGGGTATCCCAGCGCGCGCTCCTAAGATACACGTCACTGCGGCGTACGCGGAAACTGCAACACCGAGCCAGATTGCGATTGTGCCGATCTGATCCACTGCTAGTTGTCTCGGGTCTCTTGTTGCACTGGTGGCACCCTGTCTGCCTCACCGATCGCAGATGCGATTTCACGTTCTGCGCGTTCTAGATACTCGTCCATTTCGTCATCCGATGCAGGTTGCGGCCCGACCGACTCGACATCTTTAGATTTCGAGTTGTGAGTTTCTCCGCCGTTGAAACGATGTCTGCGTCGCATGTTTAGAAACGCGTTTCCGACCAACAGTGCACCACCAAGAAAAATCACAACTGGCATCACCCAAGCGATCAAGTTGAAGCCACCTGCATCGGGTGACGCGAGCACGATCTCGCCGTAACGCTCAACGAAGTATTCGCGGATCTGCTGGTTGCTGTCTCCGTCTTCAATCTTCTGATGTATCACTGCCTTCATGTCTTCCGACAGTTGAGCTTGAGATTGGTCAAGAGTTTGTCCGTCGCAGACGGGACACATCAACTGTTGCGACAGTTGATAAGCGCGTTGATCCGCTGTCAGATCATCCTCGCGGACACAACCGGATGCGAGGACTACTGCAATCAGTGAGATCAAGATCACAGACATCGAGGCGATGCTTCCGACACGCCCTGAATTGCAATAATCCGACGTAAACTTGCTACCCGTGAAATAGAAGTGGATTGTCCTAACGCGTAGCGTCCGAGACGTTTGAAATCTACGCCACAGGATTAGAGGCAACGGTTCGCGGTTATTTGCCGATGCCGGTGTTTTGATCGTAGACGTAAGCCACGATCTCCCGAATATCTTCCTCTGGGAGGAGGTTTCTAAATCGCGGCATCACAACGATGCCGTTCGAGACCAAGTTGACCATCGCTTCTTGGTCATACGTCGCGCGTTTTTCGATCAGATCTGCAGGGCCGACATATGGCGAATCGTTGGTCTGAGCCCAGAAGCTGTTCGTAGACGTGATGTGCTGAGCGGCCGGGCCGTCGCCATTGCCGGATGTGCCGTGACAAGTCGCGCAGTTGATGCGGTAAAGTTCACGTGCACGGGCGGCATCGTATGGGCGTTCCGCGCGCGCAGGAACCGTTAGGACCTGTTCAGTACCGATCTCTTGGAAAGGCACCGCGTCAGCTGCTGGAGCCAATCGCGGAGGTTCTTGCATCCGCGTCGATTGAGAGTAGTGCATCTCTGAGAAGATCTCAATCGGATACGTGTTCGATTCCTGAACCGCGCAGCCGACCGCGCTGATTGCAACCACGACAACTGCCACCAACGGCAGCAGGGCGCGCGAAGCAACTCTCGAAGAGTTTTGAGCGATCAAGGGGTTCACGCCTGCTTGATCTCCATTGCACCTGCGCCGTTCAACGCGTCGATTGCAGTATCGGCTTTGTCGTCATCAGTTGTGATGACTACACCGATGAGTCCTTCGGTGATTCGATTGTCGTAGACGCCCGGATTGACATTCGGCAAGCGCGATTCAATAACGATGCCAACCACAGTCGAGATGACGGCAGACAACATCGACATCTCATACAGAATGACGAGCATCGCGAAGGTCGAAAGGATAGGTTTACCGCCAGTCACGAGCGGATAGGCGATCGACGTCGCGGCGGTAAGGAAAAGCGCCAACGTGAAGCCAATGATCGCACCGAATGCGGGGAACCGGAAGAGTCGGTGTTGGGGGACGTGCTCGCCGAAGGCACCTTCGGGATACGGCGTCCCAGTTAGCACGTCGAATGTTCCTTGTGCGAAGCCTGCGTTTTTCAGCGCATCCATGGCATCCGCAGCTTGGTTGGGATCGTTGTATAGACCAAGTACGCTCTTGCTCATTTCGGTAGCTTCCTGAATCCTCTCGTTTAATCAGCCTCGCGGACAATCGCCGGCACCCTGACGCGGCCGATCTTGATCGAGTCTCCAAATGTCTGGCTCTCTTTTTGTTCGAACAATGGCACCAATGGGAAGAAGCGCGAGAACAGCAACATCAGGAACGTCACCCACGCCAACGACCAGAATAGGATGAACCACTCCAATCCACTTGGCCGGTAAGCCTCCCAGGTGTAGACGAACGGGGTTTTACGCGCCAAGCCCGGTACGATGATCATGAACCTCTCCAACCACATCCCGATGTTCACGAACAGAGACGACCAGAACATCAACGCGATATTGTTCCTGACGCTCTTTTGTAACCACATCCCAACGGGAATGATGTATCCCGTGAACAAGAAAGTAACGAATAGCAAATTCCATGGCCATTGGAAGATCTGCATGTCACGCAACTCCAGCTCCGGAGCGTCCAACCCGTATACCGCGAACAGTAGCTCTAGGAACGTGAACGCGAGCCAACCGGTCGCCACAACGATCAACAGTCGTGCCAAAGCATCGAAGTGCTCGGGGCGAATGAAGTCTTCCCACTTCCACAACCACCTCATCAACGCCATCATCGTCACCACGGCTGAAACGCCGGAGTGGACTGCACCAATAACGAAGTATGGAGCGAAGATAGTCGAGTGCCAGCCTTCGACAGCGGGTGTAACAGCAAAGTCCCATGACACGATCGAGTGCACCGAAACGAAAATCGGCAACATCAAGGCGGATAACAGGATTCCGCCGACAGTTTGCAACTTCCATTGCCGTGGATTGCCACGCCAGCCTAGAGCGAGGATCGTATAGAGTGCGTTCTGCCATCCAGTAGTACGGTCTCTAAGGTTGCCCAAGTCGGGAAGCAGAGCGATGTAGAGGAACAGCGTTGAACCAGTCAGATAAGTGCTGATCGCCACCGGGTCCCAGATTAGCGGCGAGCGGATGTTAGGCATGATGCCACGCGCAAAGTCGTACGGCAGGATGTAGTAGATGATGCGCCAAGGCCGTCCTGCGTGCATCAGTGGGAACATCAGCGCGGTTAACAGCGAGAATACGGTGAGAAGTTCAGCTGCCCGTGTGACAGGGCGCCTCCACTCGGCTTGCGACAGTCGCAGAATTGCGGAGATCATGATGCCGGCGTGACTGATACCGACCCAGAACACGAACGTGGTGATGAACAATCCCCAGTAAACAGGTCTTGAGAGGCCAGTTACACCAAGTCCCTTGTTGACCATGATGCCGATGAGGAAGAACCCTATGGCGACGATGATGCCAAGGACTATCACGGTTGGTGCCCACCACTTAGGCGTGTCTAGCTGGCCGTTCAGCAAGACACGGTTAGTGTGGATCTGGTCGATTGTTCTGCGTTGTTGCATAGTGGCTTAGAGCGCTTGCAGCCTGCCAGCTTTAGTCGGGTTTGCCGATCAACGAAACCTTTGTCTTCATGTATTCCACTGGTCGGTAGAGTAGGTTGAATTGCTGCACATCCCAGATACTCAGGATTGGCAAGACGCGTGTGGCGGCGAGGATCAATAGGATGCTTCCTGCCAACGCGCCGACCATGATGAAAATGTCCATGACGTCGGGATACACGGTCGACGGGTACTCAGTGAGGAACCGCTCGTGGATGCGATCCTCGGGCACCGTCCAAGCCGCGACGTAGAGCCGGACACGGTCCAAGAACACGCCTAGGAGAATCAATCCGGCACCGATGGCAGTTCCGTTGTAGCTCCGGCGGACCCGGTTCCAGATCAACCACCACCAAGGGGTGAACCAGATGAATAACACGGCCAGTATGAAAACCCAGAAGTAAGGTCCCAGGATCAGATAGTCGATCCACATCTGGTCGGAGCCGCTTCGGCCATACCAGAAGACGATGAACGCCGAGATGAAGAAGTATCCCCACAGCAGCGTGAATGCAAACATCAGACGACCTATCGACCAGAACTGGTCTAAGTGGAGGTACTTGTCAAGGCCGAGATACTTCCTAGCTGCCCACAGTCCGATTACCGTAACTGCCAATCCTGCTTGGATCGAGGAGATCGCGTGGTACATCGGGAATATGGCGTCTCGCCAACCCGGCACCAAGCTCATCGCGAAGTCGGTGCTGATGATGAAGTGGACGAACACGAAGGTGAAGAAGTAGAGCGTTCCCATCATCCCGATGCGCATCCGCATCGTTCGCCATTGAACCGTCGATCCGATCCAACCGCGTGCCAACCATGCGCCAAATCGCTGTTTCCAACCAGTCGAATGGTCGCGCATTGCCGCGAAATCTGGTATTGCATAGGCGTATATCAAGCCGAGCGCGGAGATTATGAGTGTGATCATCGCAACCAAGGCCCAGATATGGGGAGAGACATCCGGTCCTTCGAACCAGATCGAGCGCCGACGTGCGCCATCCACCACGAGCATCGGGAGGTTCAGGATCAGTGGAATCATCCAGATCGTGCAGATGATTGACACGAGCGAACATAGGGCGGCGAATCGAGCGATAGGACGCACCCAATTCCCCTTAGCTAATGTCCCTGCGATCGCCACCAATGGGGCACCACCAAACGCGCTGAACAGGAAAGCCACCATTGCCGCGGTGTAACCCCATTCATCTTGGTCGCTCCACTCGATCAAGACCTTCACAAACGCGACAACAATCCCCACGAGTGTCAACGCGCCGAGAATCCACATCCAATTTCGAACACCAGTCGCGTTGGCTTCGGTCGTGGCGATCAATTCCGACGTAGTGACGTCGGGTTCAACGCGCGCGGGCAGCTCGTGATGTGCTTCCTCGTGCGCCTCGGCATGTACGCCAGAATGCGCTCCTGAATGTACTGCTTCGCTAGCCATGTGATGCGCCTGCTGATCTGTCAGGATCGATCTTCGCTAGATATACAACGTTGGGGTCCGTCGCCAAATGCGGAAGGAGGGTGTAGTGGCGATCGTCCTTCTTCATCTTGGAGACTTTGCTGTCTTCGTCGTTGAAGTTGCCAAATACAAGAGCGTCAGTCGGACAAGCCTGTGTGCATGCCGTCTGTATCTCGCCATCGACCACGTCGCGGTTCTCGCGTTCGGCGTTCCTGACGCCTCGTCGGATGCGCTGGATGCAGAATGAGCACTTCTCCATGATTCCCCGACTGCGAACCGTAACGTCAGGGTTGAGGTGGTTGCGGAAGGCCTCGGGCCACACCGGTTCCCAGTAGTTGAAGAAACGAACGATGTAGGGACAACCGTTCGCGCAGTACCTCGTGCCGACGCATCGGTTGTAGACCTGAACATTCAAGCCTTCATTGTTGTGATAGGTGGCAAATACCGGGCACACTGGTTCGCATGGCGCGTTTTCGCAGTGCTGGCACATGATCGGAATGAACCGCGCCTTGATGTCCGGGAACTCGCCTTCCCAGTAACGCTCCACGCGGATCCACGACATGGCTCTGGCTCGCTCAAACCGATCTTGGAGGTTCAAAGGAACGTTGTTCTCGGCCTGACAGGCCAATACACAAGCCTGACACCCGGTGCACTTGTCGACATCGACAACCATGCCCCAGCTGTACTGTCTCTTTTCCCGTTGCAATGTCATGTGGTCAATCCACGTTCATGGTATGCGCGCAAGCGACAACCACTCTTCAGTGGCCTCCTCCTGACTCTTCTTCGCCCTCTCCGCCTTTGTCGGGCAGCAGGAATTCTTGCTGATAAGCGTGATGGTTGGCGATCTCAGCGTCGTGTGCGCTTTCGCCAGGGGCGACAACGAGAACAGGCACGCCAGGTTCGACCGGGAACGCTGTTACTTCACCCTCAAACTTAGCTAGCTCGCGTTTACGACCAGATCGGGCCACCCGGACGCGAGTCGCTGCCCAAGCCAGTGAGCCGCTAGCAGGCTCAACTTGGGGAGCGAGAATCTTCAAAACGTTCGCACCAAGTCCTTCGTCATATCGGCCCCCGTTTTCGTGGCCAAGGCCGATCGGGACGGTAATAACTCCGGGGCGGCCGCCGGGAGTCGGGTAGGCGAGTGCTTCGATCTCGCCGTATTCAGATTTGATGAAGAGCACATCGCCTTCGCGAATACCGAGGTGTTCAGCCTCTTGGTCGTTCATTTCAGCCCAAGTCGTCCAGGCTGCACTGCTCATCGGGTCCGGGTTCTGCATCGCGAACGGGGTCGCGGAAAGCCTTCCTTCGTAGAGGCTGTTCGAAAGGAACGGCACCAAGTGGAAATCGTCTCCGTCGCCCAAGCCGCTTGTGTCTGAGTAGTTGACAGCGCTTTCGAGGTCGAACACGTTCGGCGGCGCGTGATCCAACGGGGTATCGGCTGTTGATTCAGTGTCCCACCAACCGCCACGTTGAAGGACGCCTTGCTTGAAGAGTCGCTTGTCAGGCGCAGAAACAGAACCACGATCCAGTTCGTAAAGCTGATCGATCGAGATGTTGACTAACTCTTCCATGTCGTCAGCGCCTAGATCGCCGCTAGCCATTCGCAACAGTTCGTCACCGAAACCGCGGGCGTCAGAGATCAATCCGCCGCCACTGAACAGTTCTGTCTGCCCGATGACGGGCTGCTGAATCGTTACGACTTCGTATCCGGGTGCCGGGTCGGGAATAGTGGTTCCCCATGTTTCGAGGAACGTCTTCTCAGGAAGGATCAGGTCGCAATTGGCGAGTGTGTCGTTCATAACACTGCCGAATCCGATTACCGTCGGCACGCCGTCCATAGCTCCGATCACGTCGACCGAGTTAGGCATCCCGTGGACGATGTCGGCGCCACGGATGATGACGGTTTGAACGTCGCCGCTACGCCACTGAGCAAGCTCAACCTCCCAATCGCTGAATGAATCGCCACTACATCTTCCGGTGACGCCTTCCAAAACTGGCAACGGGTTGTATTTCACTCCGCCATCGGATCCGACCGCTCCAACGAGAGTGTTGAGCGCGTGTGTCGCAGCGATGTTGAATTGCCCGTTGGTATGCGCTCCCGCGCTGCCGCCCGCGAAAGCGAGGCTGGGGCGATGCTCGGCGAAATGCCGTGCAGCCTTCCGAATCTTGTAGGCGGACACGCCAACGCGTTCCTCGACATCCTCGGGTCGGAAACCAACCAACGAAGATGTCGGGATTTGGTTGAAGAATCGAGCAATTTCGCCGGATCCAGCAAGACGTTCATCGACGATGACCTGTGCCATGCTCATGGCTAAATGGCCTTCATATCCGGGGATTACCGGAAGCCAGAGGTCGGCATTCGCCGCAGTCATCGACATTCGAGGTTCGGCGTGGATTAGGTAACCGCGATCGTGCTTGGAACGGAACTCGCCGTATCTGACCGAGTATCCGACCGACGACTGCCAAGTGCTGAGCCAATCGGCCCCGATTGAAAGGATCGTGTTTGCGTTGGCGATGTCGTAGTGCGGCGGATCCTCTTGTTCGTATACAAACCTGATCGCGTCCTGCATCACGCCCTGTTCGGTCGGATCGAACTTGATGTGACGACCACCATTCAAAGCCGCGAAGTTAATGGCGACCCATTCCAAATGCCCGCCAAGCGGATTTGTGACAACCGACATGTTGTCCTTGCCCGCTTCAACAGCGCGTTGCATCAGCTGTTCAGCGCGTTGCCATGATATTGGGTCATACAACCCGCCCTTGCTCTGGCGGAGCATGGGTTCGCTGATGCGGTCAGGGTGGTAGGTCAGCTGAATCGCTGCGTCGTGTCGGGCACTCTGCTTGCCTAGATTGACAGGATGGTCGGGGTTGCCGGCGATCTTCTTCGCCCGGCCCTGCATGACACGAACGATTAGACCGTCGCCGCCGGGCATATCTGGCCAAGTCGTCGCGTACCAAGCGTCTTCGCCACGCACGAGATCCTCGGGCATGTCGACGGGACTCTGCACAATGAGTTCACGTTCCGGCAGGCCGCAGGCGGCGAAAATCATCGTGCCTGCAGTCGCCTTTGCGCCTAGCGCCAGGAACTCTCTTCGACTTAGTTTCATGTAGTGGTTTGACTCGTGTTCGTCTCTAAATTATGGGTTGCCCCGATCAGTGATGACATGAGGCGCAGTCGGTCGGCGCATTGTTGTCGCGGTGGCAATTCACACATTGTCCCATCTTCAAAGGCTCGACTTGCGTTACGGTTTTCGTCATAGATGCGACATCGCCATGGCAAGTCGAGCAAACCCCTGCCGCCCCAGTTTTCACTCCGCTTGTGCTGTTCGTAATTGCTTCCGGGTTTGCAGTCAGATAACGAATGTGGGGTTCGTGGACGAATCTCACGTGATCCGGCATCCGGTGAACCCGCTTCCAGTTGATCGGGTGCGGATCGTCACCTATCACCCCAGCCGCCATTCGAATCTGTGTCAGCGGTTCACTCTCGTCTTTCCCGATCACTTGGTGACAATACGCGCAGAACTGCACTGGTGGAATACCAGCGTTAGCCTGAGTCGTCACCGTCCGATGACAGAACGTGCAATCCATTCCCAGTCCCTGCACCCGATCCCCTAAGGAGTTCTCATAAACACCTGTTCCCGCATGAATCGTGTGCGAAAAAGGAATCGGTTGCTCGATGGACTGATCAAATCCCAGCACCGGTATCGGTTGACCTAGCCAAGCGGTTATGACAAAAGCTAATACTGCGCCTGTTACGGCTACTACGCCGAGAGTTCCGAGTCCGAGGATCGGGATCAACACCTTTAGCCACAGAGGCGTGGTTCGGTGTTTCTCGCGCAGAAACTCAAGCAACGCTGCCAAGATTTATCAACTCCTGGGTTGCTGAGTAAGCCGAGTTAGGCAAGGTTTCCGGCCGAATATCCGCTGTAATTGTAGTCGGTTTCACTGCCAATACCTGGGATATCTGACTTCAATCCAGTCCATGTTGAGCGCCGCAAATACGAAGCAAGTGATGACACCGACAACCGCGACCAGGCCGATGGCATAGAAGACGGGGCGGAGGCTGGACCATCGAGATGAGATCGTATTCGTGTCGACCAGTGTGACGATGATGGCGTGGGCGGTGAGGAGGCTGAAACCTGCAACTATTGCGCAACCCAACGCAGCCCAGAGAAACTTGAGCGCGGTGCCTATCTGCGCCCATTCGGACGATGAAAGCGGTTGTGGGTCCATTCGCCGTTCTCTTGGTCAATTAGCGGGCAGACGGTCTCGAACTGCCGGAATCATCTTTCAGTTGTGCCTAAACGATCTTTCCAGTGGCGCAAGTTCTCGCTGCGCGCAATCATCTATCTTATTTGCCATTGCGCTTCAGTGTCAACGCGCTCTTCCTGCGCCAAGTAACGCATTTTAGCAACTCCGTGGAGACTCGATGAATTCGATCTCGGATCCCGTGGGCAACAGCATGTACGGTTCGCCGAATTCGTCGTCTGATTGAAGCGACCAATCGGCTAACGCACCATAGGAACGCAGCCTGATTCCGTGATTGCCGCCGTAAACCAATATCGACTCACCTGCACCTGAATCGCCAACAGGAACGACACGGACATCGCAACGTCCTTCTTCAGACCATCCAACAGCCTCACACCGACCTTCAACGTCCGTCACATCATCTAGCAGGATGCTAGAAGCTACTCGCTCCTGCCCGCGGACTTCGAAGGTCTGCATTGGGAAATACCCGCAGTTGTCGTTGTCCTCTATGTCAATCCAAACCTGAGCCATCGGTAAATACTTTAGGCGACTGCCGAACATCGATTGTAGTCGCACCCACCAAAGCGATTTTTAGCGTCGCGATCAATGCCGATGTTCGAAACTTCATTCAAAGGCGTTTCGACTTGTAATATCAATCTCAACGAACCTAAACAAGTGGGAAACCGTTGGCTGTTGTCTCGATGCTTCACCAACGGCAGGGAAACTGCGTGATGCGAATAACCAAAGAAAAACTGCGTTGGCTCTACGAAACGATGTATCGGATCCGACGATTCGAAGAGACGATGCTCGAGCAGACGTTCCGCGGAAACGCGATGGGCGTAACGCATCCTTCCGATGGTCAAGAAGCGGTGCCTACAGGTATCTGCGCCCATTTGACCGAGAAAGACTGGATCGGATCAACGCACCGAGGTCACGGCCACTGCATCGCCAAAGGCCTTGACACGAAGGCGATGATGGCGGAGATCATGGGGCGATACACCGGTCAATGCAAAGGCAAAGGTGGCAGTATGCACATCGCCGACTTTTCCAAAGGCATGCTCGGCGCGAACGCGATTGTAGGTGCTTCAGTGCCCCTTGCTGTCGGTGCAGCATTGACTTCCAAATATCGCGGCATGGAAGACGAGTCCGTAGGGGTTGCGTTCTTCGGAGACGGCGCCACGAGCCAAGGAGTCGTCCACGAATCGATGAATCTGGCCGCGATATGGGATCTCCCAGTTATATTTGCCTGCGAGAACAACCAATACGCCGAAGCCACGCCGGCATGGTACGCAGTTTCAACCGAAGACATCGCCGCCAGAGCCGATTCTTACGGCATCCCGGGCGTCCAAGTTGACGGTATGAACGTCTTCGCCGTTTACGAAGCTGCCGGAGAAGCAGTCGTTCGAGCGCGCGCTGGCGAAGGCCCTACATTGCTTGAACTGAAGACTTACCGGTACCATGGACACTTCCACGCGGATGATCCCAAGAAATACCGCAAGCCCGACGAGGAGGAAGAGTACCAGGAACGCGACTGCCTCAAACACTTCGAGGGATTGGTGACGCAACAAGGCGCAATGACCGAAGAGGAATTGCAAGGGATTCGAGATGAGATCGAGCAGGAGATGCAAGATGCGGTCGATTTCGCATTAAACAGCCCTATGCCTCCAATTGACGAGCTCTACTCTGACGTCTACGTCGACTACTCCAATCCACTGGCCGGGTTGCGCTGAGCGTCAACATCCAGAACGAATTCTGTAATCAGAAAGGCAACCACAAAGCTATGACGACAGCCGATGCAACACAGACAAGGTTTGTGCTGAGTGGTCCTGGAGTTCTCGTGCCCGGCCCGGGCTACGACGTCTCCGGAACCGTTGAGCGTTACCGCGACACATTTAACCGCACGCTCCGCGATGAGTTGGACCGCGATACCGACGTGTTCATCATGGGAGAGGACATATCTGGTGGCTTTGATCGAGACACCAATGAGCCTCTCGATGCTTGGGGCGGCCCGTTCGCAGCCACCAAAGGGTTAGTCCAAGATTTCGGTCCGGACCGCATCAGAGACGCTCCAATCTCCGAAGCCGGGTTTGTCGGTGCTGCTGTCGGCGCTGCGCTTACCGGATTGCGGCCCGTGGTCGATCTGATGTACTTCGACTTTGTGACCGTGGCTTACGATCAATTGCTCTCCAACGCTGCCAAATCTCGTTATATGTTCGGCGGGCAGACCAAAGTTCCGTTGACGCTTTTCGCCCGTTCCGGCGGAGGAACCGGTCACGCAGCTCAGCACTCCGAGAGTTTTTACTCCATGTTGGCGCACATTCCGGGGTTAAAGGTAGTAGTACCTTCAGATCCGTACACAGTGCGCGGCCTGCTCGCTTCGGCGATTCGCGACGATGATCCTGTTTTCCTTGTCAACGACAAGAAACTCATCAACATGGAAGGTTTCGCTCCTGATGAGTCGTTCGCATTCCCTCTAGGCAAGGGACGTTACCTTAAGCACGGCGACGATGTCACGTTGATCGGTATGTCATACACCTCTGTAGTCTGCAAACAAGCAGCGGATATATTGGCCGAGAAGGGCATCGAGGCCGAAGTCGTCGACATGCTGAGCCTGTCGCCATTCGACGAAGAGATCATCGTCGAATCGGTAATGAAGACCAATCGCGTCGTGATTGTTGACGAAGACACCCCGCGCGCCAGCATGGCGTCGGAGTTTGCTGCGATCATCGCCGACAAGGCGTTCGATTACCTTGATGCGCCGGTCAAACGCGTTACCGGGCCTCACACGCCAGTGCCTTACAACAAGGGATTGGAAACTGCTTTCATGCCCCAACCAGATGATGTGGTGAGCACCGTTCGAGCAATGTTGGACGGAGAGTAACCCGCCGATTAGACAAGTTCAGTCACACTTCACGGCGTCATCTTCGTTCGCCAATCGTCGCAACATTCGAAATGGGTAGATTCCTGTCGAGTGGCCATCGGTCCATAGAAACTGCAGGGCGTACCTGCCGACTTCCAAGTAGTCGACCGCGATGATGTCTTCTGGCACCATCGCGACGTTTAAGAGTTGCCGACCGCTCATCTCTTCTACGCAACCCGCGCACGCACACTGCAACCGGAGATAGCGGTACGGGAAAACGCAAGTTCGATCATCTGACCAAGTGATGGCAACGCCATCGCCGACTAGATCGACATTAGTTGCCATAATGTTCGTATCTTCCATGACGCTTCGCTCACGCATGCGCACCGAGTGATCGTTTCGGTATCGCAATTTGCATTGCTGGGCTAACCTTGTTTAAGCGTATCCGACAATCAACACGACTACCCGATACTTCAGGAGCGAAACCGTGACGACAGATAGCGACAACATCGTAATGGGCCTCATCGGTGCTGGCGGCAACACCCAACTCAGGCACATCCCTGGACTCCGAGCCCAACCAGGTGTGGAGATCAAAGGGCTGGTTAACCGATCACGAGAATCTTCTGAGCGAGTCGCCGGCGAGTTTGAAATCCCAGAGGTCTACGAAGATTGGGACGAACTGCTTGAAGACGATGACATCGACGCTGTATGTATCGGTACTTGGCCATATATGCACGCACCTTTGGTCATCGAAACGCTCGAAGCTGATAAGCACGTCCTTTGCGAAGCTCGTATGGCGATGAATTCTGACGAGGCTTTACAGATGTTGGACGCGTCAAAACGCGCTCCTCATCTAGTGGCGCAGATAGTTCCGGCACCTCACACGCTCGAAATCGATCAGACAGTGGTCGGGTTGATCTCTGAGGGCTATATCGGCGATCTGGTCAATGTAAAGCTCCATGTGGGAACTGGCAGTGATTTCCCAAACCCTGATCTGCCTTTGCATTGGCGGCACAACCGCGATCTATCAGGAAACAACATCATGACAATGGGTATCTGGTATGAGGCTATGATGCGTTGGTTCGGCCCTGCCAAAACGGTGCAGGCCTTGGGGCAGACCGTCGTGAGTCACCGCTTGGATGAAGACGGTCGGCGTCGTTCAACAACCATTCCTGACCACATCGACATTCTGATGTCTATGGAGTGTGGCGGAACAATGAACTACACCACTACGGCAGTGTCCGCCTTCTCTCGTGAACTCGATCTGTGGGTACATGGCACCGATGGAGTTCTACGCGTCGAGAACGCGGATCCTGATGAGCCGACAGGCGCGGTCTTCAAATTGAGCGGAGCACGCCGCGGGGATGGCGGATTGAGCCAGATCGAGATACCGCCGGAAAATCGCGGAGCATGGCGCGTCGAAGAGGAGTTCATCAACGCGATCAGAGGCATCGAGCCGGTTACCCACACGAATTTCACCGATGGGCTGAAGTACATGCAGTTCACCGACGCCGTGACGGAATCGGTCAAGACGGGCAACTTAGTAAGACTGCCGTTCTGAAAAACTCGAGAACTGTGACATGCCGACTCGAATGAGTCGAATTGGGTACCCGAAAATCTCTGCATCATGAATGCAGAGATATCGGACTTCCATCAACAGATAGCAAAATCCAGCCAGCGTTCGACTTTCGTCGACCCAGAGAAACTGGCGTCCTTCATCGACACTCCGTCGGCGGAGCCAGACTGTCGCGCATTGCAGCTTGATCCGTTGTTTGCGTCTGATGTCAATGCCGCAGTTCCGAACCCGGCAACGCTAAGCACTCCAGATGAAATTGTCGACGAACTCAGTCCTGTATCGGCCTCTGTCTCCAAGGACGATAAGGCCTCTCAATTCAACAAATTCCGATTGAAGGACGTTCCTGAACGTGAGCGCCCGCGGGAACGTATGCACGAACTCGGTCCGGCCGGAATCACGAACACCGAGCTATTGGCGATCATCCTCGGGTCCGGGATCCAAGGCGTCAACGTGAAAAACGTCGCGGACAATCTGCTGACTGAGTTTGATGGATTGCGTGGTCTAAGCCGTGTGAGTTCATTCAATATGCAGAACGTTGGAGGTATTGGCGATGTAAAAGCTGACGTGCTGACCGCGGCGTTCGAATTGGGCAGAAGAGCAGCCCAAGAAGAGATCGAAGCGCCGGGGAACGCTTATGGGGGCCACTTGCCGAACGGCGAGGCGATCGCATGGGCCGTCGCCAGACAGTTCACTACACGGCTGCGCGACAACGCCCAAGAGGAGATGTGGATCGTGCTGCTAGACGTTCGGAATCGTTATCGTGGCAAGGCTCGCGTCTACATCGGTTGCTGCGATCAGCTGGTTGCCAAGACGGGCGAGATTCTGAGCCGTGTCGTCGAACGAAACCTTCCCCGTTATGCGCTAGTTCACAACCACCCATCAGGAAAAGGCGACCCAAGCGGAGCCGACATTTCATTTACTGAGCGGTTGGTCAGAGCTGGGCAATTTCTAGACGTCGAACTAGTGGACCACGTCGTTCTCGGTGAAGACCTGCGTAGTTTCGTCAGCCTGAGGCAGAGAAAGCTAGTCGACTTCAGTTATTCGCCCATTTCGGGGCGACGGATCATGGACGATGACGATCTCTCTGCGAGTGACCACTAAATTCGGGAACCAACATCGGTTGTAGGGCGAAGAAAACTGCTAACCGCTGTCGCCTCCAATTGCATCACCTATCTTGGACACCAGCATGTAGACGCCAATCGAGACCACGAGTGTGCCAATCGCGACGAGTAGTCCGGAGAAAGCTGTGATTAGCATTACGACATCAGACATTTGATACCTCCTCATAGTATCGATTCAGGAAAATTACATCCCGTCAATAGCAGATTATGTCACAATTCTCAATAATTGTGCGTTGTGAATCGAAAAACAGCCATCAAATCTCGGCATGGAGATTAGCGTGAAGCATAGCGGGCAGTTCTGGTTTGGAATTGCAATTTAGAGGCCGACTCGGCTATGCCGCCAGCCAATGTGAGCAATTGATCCAAGCGAAGCGGGTGACTGGTCCACCGCTCGGTAATTTTCCGCCTTGAGATATGCCTGAAACTGGGAGACCGCCTTCTCGCAAGACATCCGCAATGGCGACGCTCGGACGATCTTCCGATCTGCTGCCGTATGCGCCGAAAATCAGCGCTCCGTTGTTTGCGACAGCGGTTTCCAGCAAGTACATGGCCAGTTGCGGCAGGAATTCGATCGGCACAAGGTCCCAAATAGCGTAAACCCACCGGAATCTTCTTGGCGGTAGCCACCCCCACGCATTTGCGATCCAAAAGTGGTCCGGTTGGTTGGGGAAACGCCTTATAGCCTCCTGCAATAAGCGCGGATTTAAGTCGACGCCGTAAGGCGTTAAGTTAATTCCTCGTTCGCTGGCCCAGACCACAACAGATTCAAGCAAGTGTCCATTTGCGCAACCCAGATCCAAAAACTCGCCATCTCCATCTATTGCATCGAGTAAGGGAGATCGCTCGATGCGCCATCGATCAGGCCCTCCGCTGAATCCAGACTGCTTGATCGGGTCGCGGTGGCGAAGGTAAGCCGATTCCAAAATGCGGATCTTCTCCATATGGGATTCAGGGAGCCGCGCCAGTCGTGAGGAGGTGCTATCGGAAGGCTGAATGTCCATCGGTGTTACGATACTAACCGCGATCGAATCGCTGAAAACCGTCGTTTGAGGGCTCCTCGCGATTCGAAGTGAAACGCAACATGCATCGGGAGCACATGCCATGAGCGCAACGGTGGCGATTGATCTAAACGCCGACATCGGAGAGTCTTACGCCTCCTACAAGATGGGTATGGACGAAGAAATCGTCAAACACATCACCTCTGCAAACATTGCTTGCGGATTCCACGCCGGAGACCCCGATTGGATGGCGCAAACGGTCGCCCTAGCTGAGGAATACGGCGTTAGCATCGGCGCACACCCAGCATACCCTGACCTTGCAGGTTTCGGACGACGCGATATGGCATTGAGCCCCGACGAGGTCGCTCACGCCATCACCTACCAAGTTGGTGCCCTCACCGCCTTCACCAAAGGCAAGAAACTCGCACACATCAAACCGCATGGTGCACTCTACAACCGCGCGGTGGGTGACAAGGACATAGCCGCGGCGATCGTAAAAGCGATCCGCAAGATCGACGACGAGTTGATACACGTCGTGCTTGCGAATTCGGTATGGGAAGACGTGGCGCGCAACGAAAATGTGCTTGTAGCACGCGAGTGTTACGCTGACCGAGCGGTTACGCCAGAAGGCACGCTTGTGCCTCGTTCCCAACCTGGGTCCGTCATACACGATGTCGATGAAGTTACGTCTCGTTCCCTTCGCCTGGCATCCGAAGGGAAGGTGACAGCGTCGGATGGCAACGACATCGACTTTGCGGCAGATACTATCTGTCTGCATGGAGATACCCCGGGTGCTGTTGAGATGGCGGCATCGGTCAAGTCAACATTCGAATCAAGCGGTATCCAAGTCAAACCGTTGTCATCAATCCTCGGATAACGACGAGTCGCAGATTAGATTTCGACAGAATTGACTTTGTCTGAATACCCTCGCATCCTTCCGGCCAACGATTCGTCAATACTGATCGAGTTTGGCGACTCGATCGATTACTCGATCAACGCGCAGGTATACGCTCTACAAACCGAAATCGAGAACTCTAACTTCGTCGATGCGGTCATAGAGACCATTCCGTCGTACAGATCTTTACTGGTTGAGTACGACGTCGGAACGCTAAATTACGGGGATATCCGAGACCAAGTGTCTGTCTTGGTTGAAAGAACGACTGTGACGGAAGCAACGATCTCCGACCAAGCGTCGGAACTGCATCAGATTCCCGTAGCTTACGGCGGTGGGTTGGGGCCCGACTTAGAGACAGTCGCTGAGCATGCCGGTCTAGACGTCGAGGAGGTGATCGCGATCCACTCGGGAACCGACTATCACGTTTTCATGCTGGGTTTCGCTCCTGGATTTCCGTATTTAGGCGGCATGGACGAGCGAATTGCTTGCCCGCGCCTATCGACGCCGCGTACGCGCGTACCGGCCGGCTCTGTGGGCATCGCAGAATCGCAAACCGGGGTTTATCCGAACGAGAGCCCCGGGGGATGGCAACTAATCGGACGCACGCCGATCGCGCTTTTCGACGTGGATGCCGATCCGCCAGCTGCTATGTTGCCAGGGACTCAAGTTAACTTCGTACCGATATCGCACCAAGAATACGAAGACAGGGCCCGGTCTCAGTAAACGACATGGCGACCTCGAAATCAAACATAGAGGTTCTAACGGCGGGCAGCCGTTTGACTATTCAGGATCTGGGTCGTCGCGGCAGTCAACGGTTCGGCGTCTCCGTCAGCGGGGCCCTCGATCTACACGCTGCGGTTCTAGCAAATCGACTCGTAGGCAATCCAGCATCATCGGCTGTGCTCGAGTCGCTTTTTGGCGGTATGTCGCTTGTCTTTGATGCAGATACCAAAATAGCCATTACTGGAGCTGAGGTCACTGTCGACGTTGACGGACACGACTTGCCTATTTGGGAAACATTGATCGTGCCAGCAAACGCGGTGCTGAACATCTCGGTGCCGACTGCAGGGTTGTACGTCTACGTGGCTGTTGCCGGCGGATTGGATATTCCCTCAGTCTTGGGATCGCGTTCGACTCATGCCGCGTCGGGGATAGGCAGTCTGGATGGGCGTGCATTGGCCTCCGGCGATGTTCTGCCTATTGGTGATGAAACGGACGGGGATGTGAGACCCTCTGCGGGCACGACCTGTCCAGACGTGATGGTGCCAGCGTGTCGCGAAACCGACCAAAGGATTCGTGTTACTGCCGGACCTCAATTCGATGCGTTCGATGATGATGCGAAATCGAGTTTCTTGGCATCTAACTTCACGATTAGCAATTTGACTGACCGCCAGGGTGCAAGGCTGGATGGTGCCGAAATCCCGGCTATTGGCGGTAAACACGACATCGTTTCGGATCCGGCGTATATGGGTGCTGTGCAAGTACCCGCCGATGGCAAGCCAATCATCCTCCTAGCCGATAGACAACCGACCGGTGGATACGCCAAGATCGCTTCGGTAATTTCCGCGGACCTTCCCAGCGTCGTGCAAAAGGCTCCGGGATCGGACATTGCATTTGAGCTGATCGAAGTCGAGCAGGCGCAGGGATTGGCGCGTGAATTTAACAACATCATCCTTGATGCCCCACTCCAACAGCCATCAAACACGTACTCAACGCACTTCGAGATAGCGGGTGAAGCCTACAATGTTCATTTAGTACGGCCCACGAATGTGAGCAACGGCGACGAGATCGTCTACGTAGATTTCGGCGATAAAACTGAAATCGTGGCGACCGTCGAGGTGCTAGAGGAATCAAGCTACTAAACGTCTACTCGAGAACGAAGTTGGATTTTGGACCGATATACGACGGCTTGCAGGTTAGCGGCATTGGCATGGGCATGACCTCGGTCGTGCTCATCATTTTGGCGGTCTCAGTCCGCTTGATGGCGTTTACGGACGCGTATCTGCGAAAGAGAGAAGCAACCGCCAAAGAAGCATCAAAGAACGCAACTTCAGATCAACCCGCTTTCGAGCAAATTGTGGTCGACGAGTCTTCAAGCGGACCTGCTCGGGCCGCAGCAATTGCTGTCGCGATCGCGTTGTCGAGGCGATCTCAAGAGACCGATGTCAGCGGCGAAATGCGAATTGCCGGTAAGGCGGATAACTCAACTTACGACGCGTGGCTGACCGAAGGTCGTGCCAGACAGCGCGCGAAACAGGGTAGCAAAGGATGGCGATGACCGGTAGGTACCGAATCACCGTTGATGGCGTCACATACGAAGTCGAAGTTGGCGACGTCTCCGCGTCACCTGTGACAGTAGTCGTCGATGGTGTCGAATTTGAGGTCGAACTACCCGACGCTCCTCAATCACAACCGACCGTTCAACGACCGCAGCGCTCGGTAACGCGTCCAACACCAAGACGACCTGCCGAGCGGGCTCGACCTTCTGCGGTAGCGGCTGCCGACAGCCAAGACATAGTTCGCGCGCCGATGCCCGGACGAATCATCAGGGTCAATGTATCGGTCGGTGACAGCGTCCAAAGAGGTCAATCAATCGTAGTGCTCGAGTCGATGAAGATGGAGAATACGATTGCGGCACCGCGAGATGGGGTTGTATCGCAGGTCCATATCGCGGCCGACGAGTCGGTGCAGCACGGCCAATCGTTGGTGGAGCTCGAATAAACGATGTCCGGCGAAGGAGTACTCGACCAGATATTCGCCGGCTTTGAGGCCATCGGCGACGACCCGCGCATCGTAGCGATGTGGGTGATTGCCGCTGCTTTGCTCTACGTCGGTATCGCGAAACGCAAAGAACCGCTGCTTCTCGTTCCCATTTCGATGGGGATACTATTCGCCAATCTTCCGCTTGGAGAATTCATCCGCGAGGGCGGTGGGGGAGAGCCTACAGGTATTCTCCGGACATTTCAGACAGTGGGATTGGAATCGGACATTTTCCCGTTGTTGATTTTCTTGGGAGTAGGTACTGCGACCGATTTTTCGCCGATGCTTTCCAATCCCAAGACTTTATTGCTGGGTGCTGGAGCACAGGCAGGAGTGTTTTTCGCTCTGGTTGGCGCACTGATCCTAGGCGCACTTGGTTGGTTCGATTTCGGACTACTCGAAGCTGCTTCGATCGGGATCATCGGAGGTGCAGACGGCCCGACGACGATATTCATCGCAACTCGGATGCGGGAGTTAGGAGAGTCGCTGCCGCATATCGAAGTGCGCGACATTGTTGGCGCAACCGCAGTAGCTGCATATTCGTACATGGCGTTAGTGCCAATAATTCAACCGCCGTTGATAAATCTGCTAACGACCAAGAGCGAACGCCAAATCCGCATGGAGTATTCGAGCGAACCGGTTTCACGAAGATCGCTCATTCTGTTTCCCATCATCACGACTATCGTGGTGAGCGTATTAGTGCCGTCGGCGTCTCCGCTCATCGGGATGCTCATGCTGGGCAACCTGATTAAAGTTTCTGGTGTGGTTCCACGACTCGCTGACGTGTCCGAAAATGCATTGATGAACGCCACGATCGTGATTTTGGGCTTGTCGGTTGGCGCCACAATGCCCGGATCGATCTTCCTGCAACCCGAAACGTTGGGCATCTTCGTGCTTGGTCTGTTCGCATTCGCAACCGCCACAATCACGGGCATTCTGTTGGCGAAACTGATGAATTTGGTTTCTAAGAGCAAAGTAAATCCGATGATCGGTGCCGCGGGTGTTTCGGCTGTGCCTATGGCGGCGAGAGTAGTTCAAGACATGGGTCAAGAGGAGGATCCTGAGAACTTCCTTCTTATGCACGCCATGGGGCCGAACGTCGCTGGTGTGATCGGAACGGCGACCGTCGCTGGCGTCCTGATAGCGGTTGTGCCATCCTTGATCGGTTGATCCTAGGATGCTTCACGTTGCGGTTGTGTGTAACATCAATCTCTGTAATCCCATGTGCGGATAGTTCCGCCGATCCCCGGAGTATCTCCAATGCCTGACCTCACTATGCGGGGCGTATACCCGATACTGTCGACGCCGTTCGATAAACGTGGCAACATCGTGTTCGACGACCTAGAGAATCAAGTCGAATGGATCATCAACCAAGGCGTCCACGGCGTCGGAATAGCTATGGCGAGCGAGGTCTTCAAACTTACCGAGAGCGAACGCGACGCAGTCTTGAGATCCGTCGTTAACACGGCTAGGGGCCGTATAAAGGTCGTAATGAACACCGGTATGGAAGGCACAGACGCGACAATCGCGTATTCCCAACGAGCAGAAGAATTGGGCGCTGACGCGTTGATGATCAGGCCGACTACTTATACACCCACGGTTGCATCGGAACACATCGAATACTTCGTTCGGATTGCCGAATCTGTAGGCATACCGATCTTTTTGCAAGACCAAAGCACCGCGCCGGTTCCGCCGGGAATGGCGGTAGCATGCGCAAAGCGCCACGAAAACCTCTGCTACATCAAGGTCGAGACGCCGCCGACAATTCCGAGGATGTCAGAAGCGCAAAGTCTGGTCGGCGATGATGCAGATCTGATTCTGTTTGGCGGCATGGGTGGAGCATTCCTGCTCGAAGAACTGCGAAGAGGTTCCGTCGGCACGATGCCGGGATCAACCTTGCCTGACAAGTTCGTGGAGGTCTGGGATTTGTGGGAAGCTGGAGACGAGGCAGGAGCCCTTGACGCTTTCGATCGGTACGCGTCGATTATCCGCTCGTTGGCGCAGGGACAAGGCCTAGCCAACTGGATCTACAAGCACATCATGTGGCGTCGAGGCATCTTTAGCAAAGAAGGCATCTATGCACGTGGCCCTTCACTTAGGCCTGACGATGAGCACCTAAAAGAAATCGACGCTCTGTTGGATCGGGTGGGTTTGCTCGAAGTATCTGGTTAGTCACTCACGGTCGTTTTTGGAACATGACAGTCACTCCAAAAAGCCGCTTGACGACGAATTCGATTCTTGAAGTCGCATTGGAATGCCCTAGTGAGGTCATTGACTGCAATTGTCGGCGCGCCAGTGCGTCGAATTTAACCAAAACTAATACTTCCTATCTCCGGGAACCACGATGGATTTAATTCTCGGAACCAACACAGACCTCGCGGTCTGGCAGCTTGTCCTGATGGGTGCAATCTCACTCGCTGTAGGGCTGTCCGGTGGTGTCGTCGGGATCGCGTTGGGTGTCATAAGACTGCCGATGCTGACCCTTTTCGGGGTAGACCCCTTAATCGCCGCTGGCACCAATCTCATGATCAGCGTGATGGGTTCAACAATCGGCACGCTGGAAGCGTTTTTCGAAAAGCGCGTGGTACCAACTGTCGTGTTCGCCATGGGCGGCCCGGCAATCATCGGCGCATTCGTTGGTGGCTACTTCGCCGACGCAGTACCGATCTGGATACTTCTCGCAGTTGTGGCCCTGCTGATGGGTTGGTCGGCTCTTTTTCTGATCTTCTGGTCGCTCAGGATCATGCGTATACGCCGCCGCTACCCCAGCGCGCGCACCCGCCGCGCGATGACAGGCGGTGGTAACGGACAGCTTGAACTCGACGTGAAACAAGCGAGCAGGGAAGGTGTCGCCGGGTTTGTGATCGGTCTGATCGGCGGAGCGGTGGGGTTGGTTTTGGGGGTGTTACGGATGCCAGCGTTACTCGCCATGAAGATGGACCCGCACAAAGCCGCCGGAACGAACCTGGCCATCACAGTGCTAGTGGGGATCGCCGGTTTCGTCGGACATCTTCTGAAAGGAAGCGTTGACTGGCACTTGATCGCCATCGTCGGCATACCTGGTGTGTTGGGTATGTACGCTGGCACAAGATTGGCAAACCGATTTGACGCCGCCGGTCTCCGGCTAGTCGTGGGCATCGTAGTTCTGATCGTAGCCCCCGCGGTTCTTTTTAGCGCGTTCCGAAACTAAACTAACGGCAAACATACCAACCAAATTCACGCAACAATGCCCACAAACATGTACGACGCGATTGCGACCGAGCGACCGTTGCAGGTCCCAGGTGTCATCAACGCGTACGCCGCGATCCAGGCCGAAAAAGCGGGCTTCAAGGCGATCTATTTGTCAGGTAGCGGGATCGCGACCGCCTCGTATGGACTCCCTGATCTTGGAATGACTGGCATGACCGACGTGCTTGCCGATGTTAAGCGCATCAAGTCCATTAGCGAGTTGCCCTTGTTGGTGGATTGTGACACAGGATGGGGTGCTGCGCTTTCGATTGCCCGAACCGTTCGAGAGATGGAACGCGCTGGAGTTGCGGCGATCCACATTGAGGATCAGGTTCAAGAGAAGCGATGCGGCCACCTGCCTGGCAAAATGGTCGTCGAGATTGAAGAGATGTGCGACCGGATCAAGGCCGCGGTTGATGCGCGGATCGACAATCAGTTCATGATCATGGCCCGCACTGATGCGCTCGCCACGGATGGGTTGATGGAAACTTTGGACCGTTGTGCTGCCTACGTCGAAGCTGGCGCTGACGCGATTTTCGCCGAGGCGGTCACTGAATTGGGGCAGTACCAAGAATTCGCTACTCGGATCGGTGTGCCGATTCTTGCAAATCTAACGGAATTCGGCAGAACTCCGCAGTTCACTATCGACGAGTTGCGATCAGCCGATGTAGCCATGGCGCTGTACCCTCTGTCTGCCTTCCGTGCAATGAACCGAGTGGCAGAAGCGGTGTACTCTGAAATCAAGAATGCAGGGACACAGCGCGATGTTGTGCATTTGATGCAGACTCGTGAAGAACTTTACGAGAACATCGGTTACCACGAATACGAGCAGAAGATAAACGACCTGTTCTTAGTTCGTACACAATCTGGGCGCAGGCAATCGGAAAGTACGAAATGACCATCACCGCCAAAGGTTTGGCAGGCGTAATCGTCGGAGAAACCGGAATCTCAACCGTCGGCAAGGCTGGCGCTGGATTGACATATCGCGGCTACAGCATCGAGGACCTAGCAAGGCACGCCACCTTCGAGGAGGTGGCATATCTGCTGATCTACGGCAAACTCCCAAACCGCACCGAATTGTGCGCCTACAACGATCGTCTCGCCAAACTTCGCGAATTGCCTTCCGATGTCTGCGCAATGCTCGAAGCATTGCCGATGTCGACTCACCCGATGGATGTGCTCCGAACTGGTGCGTCTATGATAGGTTCACTCGAACCCGAAGGTGAGGACGGCAGAAGCGCTCCGTACGTGGCGGACCGTTTGATGGCTACCATGACCTCAATGCTGGGCTACTGGCATCGATACGCGCATCGAAAGCAACGGATCGATACTCAGTCGGATGAGATTGGTCTAGCAGCGCATTTCCTACGATTGTTGACCGATCAGAAGCCAAACGAATCCGCTAGCCGTACGCTCGACACCATACTCGTCCTCTACGCTGAACACGAGTTCAATGCTTCAACGTTCACCGGACGTGTCGTGACTAGCACACTCGCGGATACCTATTCGGCTGTGGTCGCAGCGATCGGCGCGTTGCGAGGTCCGCTCCACGGCGGTGCGAACGAGGCGGCGATGGAGCTGATAGCGTCATTCGACAACCCGCAACAAGCAGAGAAGTCAATCCAACACATGCTTGAGGCGCGACGGTTGATCATGGGCTTTGGGCATCGGGTCTACAAATTCGGTGATCCTAGATCGGACATCGTCAAGGAATTAGCCCGGACGCTTGCCATCGAGAACGAAGACACGACGTACTTCGACATCTCCGAACGGATCGAGGAGGTGATGATGCGCGAGAAAGGGCTACATCCAAACCTCGATTTCTACTCAGCGACCGCATATTACTTGTGTGGCATACCCACCGTTATGTTCACACCGCTTTTCGCTATCAGCCGCACGTCGGGTTGGGTTGCGCACGTGATCGAACAACGAGACGACAATCGGCTGATCCGTCCAAACGCCGACTACACGGGCCCGCCAGCACGAAAATACGTCGAGTTGCAAGACAGACAATGACGAACCGCTACGACGACGTCATTGCCGAGATTGCTGAATACGCCTGCCGTCAAGGGAAGGTCGGCACTGACGAGGCTTTTAGCACCGCGCGAATAGCGCTCATGGATTCTATCGGTTGTGCCTTCTTAGCACTTGGTTTTCCGGCATGCCGCGATTTCATCACCACCGAAGATTCGGTGGGCAACTACAGCGGCGGCACACCGATACCCGGTACCTGCTACGTCAAATCTGCGCCCCAAGCCGCGTTCGACATCACGACTGCAATTCGATGGCTCGACTTCAACGACACATGGCTTGCCAAGGAATGGGGTCATCCCTCCGACAATTTCGGAGGGATTCTCGCGTCGACATACTGCATCTCCAGATCTCGTGGAAAAGCCGATGGCCATATATTTCTTGTGCGTGATGTTCTTGAGATGGCGATCCGAGCCTACGAAATCCAAGGCGTTTTGGCCCTTGACAATGCATTCAACCGGGTCGGGATCGATCATGTGTTGCTGGTCAAGGTAGCTTCGGCTGCGGTTGCCGCCGCGGTCATGTCGGACAGCGATGAAGAAATCGTGGCATCCGCAGTTTCGCACGCGTGGCTCGATGCAACTTTGCGAACCTATCGACATGCCCCCAATACCAACGCCCGTAAATCTTGGGCCGCCGGAGATGCGACATCTCGAGGCGTTTCAATGGCCGTATTCGCATTGCGAGGTATGGACGGTTGCTACTCAGCTCTAACTGCGCCAAACTACGGTTTTCAAGATGTGTGGTTCGAAGAGGAGGATGTCACACTGGGGAGGCCACTTGAATCTTACGTAATGGAAAACGTGCTTTTCAAAGTCAAATACCCGGCGGAATTCCATGGACAGACCGCGGTTGAGGCCGGCGTCGCGCTACACCCGTTGGTAGCACATCGATTAGATGAGATTCGATCTATCGAGATCAAAACCCAAGAGCCTGCGATACGCATCATCGACAAGAAAGGTGAACTGAACAATCCAGCAGATCGCGACCATTGCATTCAATACATGACCGCGGTGGCGCTATTAAACGGCGATGTCACATCGGACGACTACGAGGACGATGCGTCGAATGATCCTCGGATTGAAGCCTTGCGCGAAAAGATGGTTATCTCCGAACGACCCGATTACACAACCGAGTATCTCGATCCGGAAAAGCGTTCGATAGCGAACGCTGTGACCGTGAATTTCTATGATGGAAGCAGCACCGACGAAGTCGAGATCCGCTTCCCGATCGGGCACCGAACCCGACGATCCGAAGCAATTCCGTTACTTTTCGATAAGTTTCACGCAAACCTTGAAGCCACATTCGGCGATTCCGAATTCGCTCGTGGAGTCGGTGCCAAGTTCCGAAATTTGGAAGATTTAGACGAGATGCCCGTTACCGATTTCATGGACGCGTTGAGGCTGGACGCTCGCGCGGAAAGGACTGCTAAGAGTTGACCAAAAAACTGACCGGAAGCGATCTGTTGAATATGTCGCTCAAAGCCGAAGGTGTCGACACGCTTTTCGGTATTGCGGGCGACCACATTCTCGACATGTTGGATCGCATGGTCGATGAACCGTTCCGCATGATCGACACGCGTCACGAATCGGGAGCAGTTCATGCCGCCGACTCGTATGCGCGCACACTCCGTCGCGCTTCGGTCGCATTATCTACGACGCCAGGACATGCTAACGCTGTGCCAGCTTTGGCGAACGCGTTGCATTCGGAGGCGCCTGTGGTAAACATCGCGGGTAGCGCCGATTCCCCAAATCTGGGACGTGGGGCGATGCAAGAGATCGATCAAGTCGGCATCGCAAAACCAGTCACGAAAGGCGCTTGGGAAGTCCCGTCTGCGGAACGCATCCCAGAATACGTGGCATTGGCTTTCCGAACGGCACTGAGTGGTCGCCAAGGTCCCGTTCATCTGACTATTCCTCACGACTACCAGTCTGCGACGGTGGATGCTTCCGATTTCGAGCGATACGCGCCCCGCGAGTACAGCACACCGGCGAGAGTAATGGCAGACCCGGACCGGATCCGACGAGCCGTTCGGCTGCTCAATTCTGCAAATCGACCATTGATAATGGCCGGTTCCTCAGCTGGAGCGACTGCGGATCCTGACGAAGTTCTGCGATTAGCCGAAACTACTCGAATCCCGTTCGTGTCGGAAGACTCCGGGCGGGCACTCATCCCCGACTCTCATCCTTACAGCATTGGTTTGGGATACCTCCCTTTGAACCGTGCAGCTCAGATGGTACGTGATGCCGACGTGGTTCTTATGTTGGGTAAACGTTTGGACTACACGCTTGGTTTCGGCGGCAACCCACCGTTCAACAAGAATGTCAAGTTCATAATCATCGATCCTGCGCCTGCCGAAATCGGGAGAGCACGCACTGCCGAGGTCGCGGTTCTAAGCGATGTCGGCCCAGCGATTTCTCAACTTGCCGACGAAGCATCAGCATTAACTTGGCAAGAACCTGCCGAGTGGCTATCAGCGCTACGAAACGAACGGGAAGCATGGATGGAAGAGCTTTATGAACATGCCAGTCCATCTACGCCGATGCACCCGATGTATGTAAGTGAGACGCTCCAAAAGCATCTGGACGAAGATGCGCACATCACTTTCGACGGCGGTGATTACTGCCATTTCCTACGAGCCACGGTGCCCCGAGAAAGGCCATTCAGATTCCACAATGTTTCGAGCTTTGGCATGATCGGAGTCGGCATCGCTTATGGGATGGGAGCGCAGGCGGCATTGCCGGGTACACAGTGCGTCGTTTGCGTTGGGGACGGTTCATTCGGTTTCAACGGCATGGAACTCGATACGATGGTGCGCCACGATCTGCCGGTGAAGATATTGCTTGGCAACAACTCGATCTGGGGTATCGACTGGCAGATACAGAAGGGAATCTATGGACGCCCTGTGTGGACCGATCTAGCTCAGGGAACATGCTACGACCTAGTGGCTAGGGGTCTCGGTGCGTACGGCGAGAACGTCCAAACGGCAGAGGAGCTAGAGCCAGCCATGAAACGCGCGTTCGCGCACAACGGGCCGGCGTTGCTGAACATAGAAGTCGATCAAATCATCAGCCCGGTCGCCGAAGCGGCGATCGATCGCAAGGTCGGGTCGCACGGCTAGTTCCCGAGACGTGTCGAAGGAGAAGAGAGCATGACGATCAAAGTTGACAAGACGCGGACACCTGACGGTGATGCCGGCTATTTTGATCCCGCTTTCGTCGAGCGACGAGAGCTGCTGCCCGGCGTTCAGGCCCAATTGATTTGGGGCGAGCGAATAATGATGGGCATTATCGATATCGAGCCGAACGCTGTAGTCCCGTGGCATTCACACATGCACGAACAGTGCGGACGTGTATTGGAAGGGTCGGCCTGGTTCGAACTAGAGGGTCACGAAAAGACCAAATTGGTTGCGGGAGAACACTACGTTATCCCCGGCCACGTCCCGCATCAGGTGACCGCGACTAACGAGGGTTGCGTAGCACTCGACATTTGGTCACCGATTCGAGAAGAGTACATTTCCGACGACATCGGATTCTTCAGCGATTCAGATTAGTCGCCGATAACTCAATAGAACCGACGCTAACCCGAGAATCCCGTCCGCTTAATCCGACGGACGGGATAGTTTTCGATCTGAGTAGGAATGGCTTACTGCTTGGTTTCCCAGAAGATTTTGCCGATCTCTTCCAAGGCAGCTTTGAAGCCCTGCGCCGCTTCCATGTCGACGTTTTGCTTCGCTTGGCTACCTAGTTTGCAAGCGTTCCAGACCAGTTCGTGAAGGTTCGGGTACTGCTCGAGATGCTCGGGCTTGAAGTAGTCTGTCCAGATGACGAGGATGTCGTCCTTGGCCTTTTTGGCGTGTTCTTCCTTAGCGACGACGTATCGGATGAGATTATTCCGCGTCGAAACGTCCGACACGTCACCCGCTTCTTCGATCAACTCAGTCATCCGGATGACGGTCTGGGCTGCCTGAATTGCGTCGTGAGGATCATAGATCCCGCACGGTATGTCGCAGTGCGCGTGGGCAACGCCGATTGGAGACAAACGGTCAGCTATTCTTCTGACACTTCGTAGCATCGTCATGGTTCCTTTCATGTTTCCGCGAGACCACCTCGCGGACCAGTAGGGCGATAGTCGATAACATGTCGATTACCGGTATCAAGAATAGACTAATCCGATGTTCGCTAGCGTCAAAACGAAATTACAGGCGATCGTCGAAGCTCCGGGCAGATTTCTCGATCGTCTGACTAGCAAATGGGTGCTGATTGTAGGTCACTCGATGCACCCGGTGTTGCGAGACCGGCAAAGAGTGCGCGTTAGCCGTCGTGCCTTCAAGCATTCCGAACCGGCACGCTGGGATATCATCCTATTCGAACACCCTGAACGGGAACGTTTCTGGGAGACGAAGCGAATCGTCGGTTTACCAGGTGAGAACGTGCAGCTAATTGACGGACGACTTCAAATCGACGGTGTTGAAGTTGAGGATCCGTTCATCTACGGTGGTCAACCTCGGATGGATCGAACTTGGGCATTACGAGAGGACGAGTACGTCGTGATGGGCGACAACCGCAAACGTTCAACTGACAGCAGGACGTTCGGCCCCGTCACACGCCCCAACATCTTGGGCAAGGTAATCGTTGATCCTCAACAGCCACCGAGTTAACTGCCACTGGTCATCTCGTGAATCAAGGTGTTCACTCTACGAGCAATGTCGTGGATAAGCGGCACGATCTCATCGTCGGACGACATCTTGGATGGGTCGGGCAATCCCCAATCATCTACATCCGCGAAGTTGATGGCGGGGCAAGGGTCAGCGTCCACTTCGCAGCCCATGGTGACGATCCTTGGTCCGCGTTGCAATATTTCGTCTGTCATCAACTTCGGAACTTCTCGCGACGCGTCGAGATTGAACGTCTCCAAAACACGTTGAACTGCTGGATTGATCCGTGCTCCCGGCATGGTTCCTGCGGATTGAGCGCGCATTTCCAAACCTAGCTTGGAGGCGCGGTCGTTGAATATGGTTTTTGCGGCGACGCTTCGTCCCGCATTGTGAGTGCAAACGAATAGCACGTCTACTCGGTCTTTACTCATATTTGTTCCTCACGATTTGGACGGACTCCGGTTTACCGCCCGGCAAACCCGGTTCGATAACCAGTTTGAACAGCAATGCACCTAACGGCGCGCCGACGAGTGGACCAAGAATGTAGACCCAGAATCCACCTTCTGGTCCTGGGATAGCGATATCTCCCCAGCCCGCGAGCCACGAAACGATGCGCGGTCCGAAATCCCGCGCTGGGTTCCATCCCGCCTGCGTTATCGGCGCGAACAAACTGATCAGTGCTGCGACGGTAAATCCGATGAAGAACGGTACCATTCCGTTCGTCGGAATACCAGCGTTGCGTCGTTCAGTCAGCGCAAATATGACGAACGCGAGGATTGCAGTCCCAAACGCCTCAACGGCGAACGCGTGCAACGGAGATACGGAGAACGTAGCCGAATCAAACATCCCCGGATTAGGAAAGTACTCACCGAATGCCATTGCGGACCTTTGGCTACCCAATTCGCCACGGACGATGCCGTTCTCCATTTCAAATCGGTCGATGAACGGGTTGAACAGGATCAAGATCACTACACCCGCAATGACCGCCCCGATCAACTGTGCACCCCAATACGCGAACAAGCGGTTTACCGGGAATTGATCGCGTCGGAAGATCGCGAATGCCAGACTCACCGCAGGGTTGAGATGCGCCCCGGAAACCGCGCCGCTGACGTAAATCGCCAGCGTAACTCCGAATCCCCATACCGCAGCCACCTGCCACAATCCGACTTGCGCTCTGGTGAAAACCGCGGCAGCAACAGAACCGATCCCGAACAGGACCAATATGAAGGTCCCCACCGATTCCGATAGACAGGCGCTCAAAAGCGGTGCCATAGCCGAACTAGGAGTGGGACGTTGCAACAAACTCATTGGCTGCCGTTCTTAAGCCATCCGGCAGCATCGACAGAGAAGTAACTGATGATGTTGTCTGCGCCTGCTCGTTTGATGCTGAGGAGCACCTCTAGGACGGTGTTTTGTAGATCGATCCAACCATTCGCCGCCGCAGCATGGATCATAGAAAATTCGCCGCTCACGTTGTAGGCGTACAGCGGGAGTTCAGGAAATTGTGCTTTTGCGCGGGTGATGACGTCGAGATATGCGAGTGCGGGTTTGACCATGATGTAGTCGGCGCCCTCTGCGATGTCGGCTTCGATCTCATTCATGGCTTCAACCCGCTGACTCGTTGCCATCTGGTAGCTTCGCCGATCCCCGAAACTCGGAGTTGAATCCGCCGCATCCCTAAACGGCCCGTAAAAGGCAGACGCGTACTTTGCTGAGTAGCCAAGTATCTTGACGTCTTCATGTCCCGCATCATCAAGTGCAGCCCTGATTGCTGCAACCTGCCCGTCCATCATCGCCGACGGAGCGACTACTTGCGCGCCTGCATCGGCGTGTGAAACCGCGGCCGACGCTAGCAAAAGTAGAGTCGCGTCGTTATCGACTTCTCCCTTTTCGGTCAATTTGCCGCAATGCCCATGATCGGTGTATTCGCACATGCAGACATCGGTGATAGCCAAAGCTTCGGGAAATCGCTTTCGAAGTTCTGAGACAGTACGTTGAACAGCTTCGTCAGGTGACCATGCCTTTGATCCCGTCGCATCTTTTTCATCTGGTATCCCGAAAAACAGGAAGCGATTGATCCCAACTGTCAGCGCGGTTTCCGCCTCCGCCATGGCTTCGTCGACGGACAGTCTCGCGATGCCGGGCATGGACGGCACTGGTTCTCGACGGTTTTCGCCGTTAATCACGAACATGGGATAAACGAATTCAGAACCGTCCAACCGCGTCTCGGCATTCTGCGAGCGCACTTTGGCATTCGAACGCAAAGGACGAAATCTCTGGAAATCGGGTAGGGCAGAGGACGACATTATGTTCAACTATCGCAGAAGTGGTTTTCGATCGCTGAGACTAGCCCAGAAATTGATTGCTCTTCGGGAATTATGTCGACTCGTAATCCGAACGATTGCGCTGTAGACGCGGTGACCGGTCCCATACAGGCTACGACGCAGTTGTTAATTGACGTTACATTTCCTCCGAGCAACCGCCGGAGGTTCTTTACCGTTGAGGAGCTGGTGAAGGTGACAATATCGATTCCATCTTCGAATGCTCGAACAGCCACATCGGCAGAATCTTCCGCCAAAACAGTCCGGTATGCGGCAACTTCAGTTACTTCAGCACCGAGTCGTCCCAATCCCTCTGGCAATGTCTCCCGCCCGATATCTGATTTAAAGACTAAAGCCGACTTTGGCGCTAAACCCGTCGATCGAAACTTATCTACAAGACCTTCGGCAGTGTAAGTGTCTGGAGTCAGATCGGCGACGACACCGTGCTGTTTCAACGCATCGACTGTTGCAGGACCAACAGCGGCAACGTTGCAGCCATGGAACGACCGTGCGTCCATTCCGAGTGCATTCAAACGTTTGAACACCTGATTGACCCCGTTCGAGCTTGCGAAAGCGACCCATTCGTACTCGCTTAACCCACACAGAGAAGCATCGAGGACGTCCGTATTTTTAACCGCAACGGATTTGATCGCGGGACACTCTACGACGATCGCACCGAGGGTCGTCAGACTAGAAGCAAGCCTACTCGCTTGACTCCTTGCACGCGTCACCAAAACGCGTTTGCCAAACAATGGACGATTGTCGAACCACCTGACCGTATCGCGCAGGTTTACGACATCGCCAACGATCATCGCGATTGGCGCGCTGAGGCCAGCGAGATTGACTTTCGAATCAATATCGGAAAGGGTTCCCACGACTGTCTGCTGAGTCATGGATGTTCCGCGGTGGATAGCAGCGGCCGGCTCGTTCGGCGATCGTCCGCGCATGATCAACTCCGACGCAATTTCGCTTATCCGGGAAGCACCCATCAGGACTACGATAGTCCCATTCGTATTCGCAATCGCTTGCCAGTTGGCGCTCGCTTGAGACGGTTTCTCGAACTCGCTTCCAGTTACGACGGTCACCGAAGAAGCGATTCCGCGGTGCGTCACGGGTATCCCAGCGTACGAAGCGGCTCCAATCGCCGAGGTGATGCCTGGGATCACGACGAACGGCACTCCTGCATCGGCGAGTGCGATAGCTTCTTCGCCGCCTCGACCAAAAACGAACGGATCGCCGCCTTTCAGACGACACACGTTTTGTCCGAGCAAGGCACGTGTCACCAGCAAATCGTTAATCTCACTCTGCGAGAGTGCAGCCGACCTTGGAGCCTTGGCAGCGGAAATTAACTCCGCATCCTCGCGGGTGTTGTGAAGCAACTCCGCGGGAGCCAGTCGGTCATATACCACCACATCAGCGCGATGCAGCGCATTGAGACCCCTGACAGTGATAAGTCCGGGATCACCAGGTCCCGCCCCAACCAGATAGACGGTTCCGATTTTAGCCATCACGCTGTTGAAGCGACCGCTGCTGAGGCAACAGGTCGCGGGCACCATCTGCGACTATCCGTTTGGCAACTCGCTGACCAAGTTCAACTGCTTCAGGTGCCGGTGCGGATTCTCGGTGGCGTATCAAATTTACACCGGAAGGATCAGAAATGACTACAGCGAGGGTGATTGTATTGTCATCGATTCGGGCATGTGCACCGATGGGGGCACTGCAACCGCCGCCGATGTCAGCCATGAATGCACGTTCGGCATCTACGCACAAACGTGTGCCTGCATGCTCAATGGCTGAGCAGATCGCAATCGAACGCGAATCATCGCTGCGAGTTTGAAGGGCGAGGGCTCCTTGCCCCGGTGCCGCGACGAACCACATGCAACTCAGGTACTCAGACACACGATCGGCCATTTTGATGCGTTTCAAACCTGCGGCGGCCAGCACTAATGCATCGATAACGGAATCCTCCTTGTCAAGCATCGCCAGTCTGGTAGTGACATTGCCTCGGATCGGCTTCAGAATGAGGTCGCCACGCTCTGCGTTGATCAACGCTCTCCGACGCGCACTGCCGGTTGCGATAATCGCACCAGGCGGAAGACCATGCAACCCACTGCCGTTTCTGCTGACGACGACGTCGCGCGGGTCCTCGCGGTAGGGAACACCTGCGATCGTCAAGCCTTCAGGCATCGCTGATGGCAGATCCTTGAGGCTGTGCACCGCAACATCGATTTCGCCGCGGAGCAGCGCGGCTTCTATCTCTTTGACGAAGACGCCTATGCCGATCTCAGAGACTGGTGCGTCTTGCTTGACATCCCCACTGGTCTTGATCGAAACTCGTTCGATTTCGATGTTCCCGAACCGGCTTTGCAACGCGCCCGCGACTTCGTCGGCCTGAGCAATCGCTAGTTTGCTATCGCGGCAACCAAGGACTAACTTTCCACCCAAATCCGTCATGTCTAGGCATTCTATGCCCGATTGTTTGCTTCGGCGCGATGTTCCAAAGCTTCGACCAACATATCCCTCGCGGCATCCGGTTCTCCGTTTTGGAAAGCACGAAGCATGTCATCAGTTATCGATTGCGCCCAATCTTCTGGGGTAACCGGCAACTCACGCGAACGGACATCTTTTCTGACATCTGCCAACATGGGTCCCATGTCCGCCCATTGCAGACAACGGCAGTAGTCGTGATCAGATATCCGCTCTCGAAGCCGACGTGCAAGTGCCGGGCTAGTACCCGCGGTCGAAACTGCAACAGTGACATCTTGCCGCTGGATCAACGCCGGTGCGATGAAGGTGCACAGCGGTGTCACATCCATCACGTTGAGCAAGATGTTTCGTTCAGCGGCTTCAACTGAGATAGCGTGGTTAACGTCTGAATCGGATGTATCGGCGACGATGACAACCCAAGCACCGGCCAAATCGCCGCTTTTGTATCCCCGTTTGACCCAATTGATCTCACCAGCATGCGCCAAGGCTTTTAAGTTGTCGGAGGTGTCGTCTTCCGGACTGAACAAAGTAACTTGACCGCCACATTCCAAGAGATACTTGACCTTGCGTTCGCCTTCGTGTGCGTCTCCGCCGAAGACAAGGCAACGACGATCTTGAATGTCGACGAAAACGCCGTAGTAACGAGGCATTCTACGTTCCTATCAAAGCCGCTGCGCGTTCCACATCTACGTTATCGTCGACGAAATACCGCACACGCGTCTTCTTGTATTCACGATGGCTGTATAAGAGTTGATAGTCACTCAACTCTGTTTCGGCCGCAATGTTTCGAGCGATCTTCTCGCATTCATCGCGAGTGACTGCGTGGATCATCGTGAAATGCGAGAATCGCCAGTCTTCGTATCGCGGTCGTTCGTAACAGTGGGTAACCGCGGGGTGTTCTGCCATTTGTCGACCAACGGCCACCGAACGTTCCTCAGGCACGTTCCAGACTGCCATAGCGTTAGCTGAGAAACCTGCACGACGGTGGTGCAACACGGCGGCATATCGGCGCATCAGCCTCCGATCCATCATTTCATCGGCCTTCTCGAAAAGTTCGGTCACGGTCAGATCTAAGCGGTCAGCCATCTCGTCGAATGGCCTTGGTTCGAGTGGCAAGTCTTCTTGCAGTTCACGCACGAATTCGATGTCGAACTCCGATAGATCCGTTGCGGCCTTTGGTACGCTGGCAGACGCAGAACCGTTTTTAGTGTCGTTGCCGTACTGAGCATCGGGAACGAAATAATCCGTCGCGTTCGAAACGCGATTGACCATGTCGAAATTGACGCCGATCTTGAAGAAACGGATTGTCGGCAGAAGACGGGACGTCTCCGCGCCTGACAATCGCGTCAGTTTGCGCACTTCACTCGCAATATCTTTGCCAGGCGGTAAAGCCAGTGTGAACCAGAGATTGAATTCGCCGTTTCTCGCGTAATTGTGACTGATTCCTGGGTGTGCATTGAGAATCTGCGCGCCGCGATCGAGTGCGTCTTCGGGGAATCGCATTGCGACGAGGGTCGATGTGTACCCTAGGCGACGGGTGTCGAAAATAGCGCCGATTTGACGAACAACGTTCTTGCGTTTCAGTTCCTGAACGCGGTCGATCACCTCCGACTCATCAATCCCGCAACGTTCGCCGATTACGCGGAAAGGCTCCCGAACCAAGGGAAAATCGGACTGCAAGATGTTCATTATCTCGCGGTCGATGGGTTCGAATTCGTCTTGGTACAACTTTGGCGGTTAGTGAGTGATATAAGGTGCACGCCCAAATCAGCGTTAGTTTCCGATTATAAACCTGCGAATCTATAGTCTCATCCGTTTGAATACACTTGGCGCGCACCGCGATCCCTCAACCAATCGATCACCTGCATCGCAGCGTCATTCCCGCTCTGCACAGCACCTTCCATTGTCGCTGGCAGTTTGGTGTCCGTCCAATCTCCGGCAACGACTAAGCCTGGAATTTTCGTATCGGAACCACTTCGCAATTCTTGCGAGCCAGGTTCGACTTTGATTGTTGCCTCCAGCGTCTTGACGACCGATGAATTCGACAATCGCGTTGTTCGTGTTTTCGGAAAAGCAGCATTCATCGCAGATTCAACCCGTTCCAGCACCTGCTGTTTGCTCAATGAGGCCCACTCGTCCGCGGCGCTCAACGAAACCACGATGTGCTGCCGTCCCGTTGGCGAAGTGTTACGCAGTACGGAATCGTTGAAGACCCACTGCAAACCAAGATCCAAGAAAGCAGTTACTCGCTCATCCATCACTGGTCGTTCGTACCAAAGATGAACTGCCACGATCGGCGAATACCGGAACTTTGCCAGTTGCGATGCCAGTTTGGCGCATCGTGTATCGGATTGCGGATGGATGCTGTTCAGCACGTTGGGTGGCAACGCGGATATGACGGCATGGGTTCTCAATTGCTGACCATTTGAGAGTTGAACCGCGAAACCGCCTCCTTCCAATGATGCGAAAGCTTCGACGCTCGTGCGATTGATCACTTCCGCACCGTTTGCACACAGATACTCGAACGCAGGATGTCCAATCAGATACGAAAGACCCTTTTTCGGGTAGCCGATAGCGGCATCGCTGGTGCTGCCCAGTAGCGCGGCTCTGGTGAATTCGATCGCATCGTACGCCGCAACTTCGTCAATTCGGCAATTGAATACCGGGAGAATAAACATTGACCAAAAAAGTTCGATGGCTTCGTCAGACTGCCCACGGGCAGATAACCACTTAGCGAACGTGAGAGATTTTTGAGTTTTTTCGTCTTGGCTTCCGTGTCGAGCGAACTTCATACCTAGTAAAACTCGCGTGACTGCCAAACGATCCTTGAGGCTCAGGTGGCCGTACCGGAGCAGCGCCACAGCGTTGCCAAATATCCGGCTGGCCCGTAGCGTGCATATTCGGCCACCAAGCGATACGGGAACTTCAAGAATCCGACCCAACTCAATGTCATTTCTAGTTCCAAGTTGCTCAAGTAGTTTCAAAAATTGGTCGCATACGCCGAGGATCACATGTTGGCCATTGTCGATCTCCTCGCCGCTGCTTCGATCAGCAAACGAGAATGCTCGACCGCCGAGGAATGGTCGACGTTCGACTAATGTTGGTTTTATTCCGTGATCGAGCAGTTGAACCGCCGCCGCGATACCTGCGAGTCCACCGCCGAATATGACCACATCCCGATGTTCCAAATCAACACCTGCGAACATCAACTGCTCACGGATCGCAATGCCCATCTCCATCCTACGCCAGCGATGATGGTCAATTTCTCCGACGCAGACAGGCTTACTCGTTGCGAGAGCACATCAGCATCGCGCGCTTCGATCTTTGCCAAGATTCGTGAATAGAACCCGCTCATCAGTTCCAAGCACTGCTGACCTCTGGTGACCATCGGGATTACCCGTTCGCCACTCTCGTAGTACCCGCGAGTCCTCTCGAGTTGAAACCTCATCATCTCACGGAAGTTATCACTCAGAGTACCTCCCCCGAACTCAACCTCCGCAACTCCGAAGCGTGTCAAATCCTCTTGCGGTAGATAGACCCGTCCGTTGTTGTAGTCCTCCTGAATGTCGCGAAGGATATTCGTCAACTGGAATGCGATGCCGAGATCATTGGCGTATCGTATCGCCTCTGGCGATTGGTTTCCGAATATGCTGACGCAGATTATCCCGACCGCGCTCGCCACACGGCGGCAGTAAACCTGCAGGTCCTCGAAGGTGTTATACCGATTTGTATCGATGTCCATCCGGCAACCGTCGATGACGTCGACGAAGTACTGGGTGCCCAGATCGAATTTATCAATAGCGTGAGGAAGAGCAGTGAATATCGGATTTCTGGCATATTCACCTTCATGGGGTTCGGATAGCGCGAGTTCCACCTGGTCCAGTTCAGTGGACGGGTTTGTTCCGGCCTCGGGTTCATCGACGATGTCATCGCAAAGTCGACAAAAGGCGTAAGTCGCGTATATGGCTCGCCGCAACTCTTTAGGTAGCGACAAGAACGCTACGTAGAAGTTTGAACTTGCAGCCCGAGTCAACGATGCGCACGCTCGATACGCGGATTCAATCTGATTGTCGGTTGGTTGCGACATCTGATATTGAGGAGACCGCATCCGCTCACCGAACTGAACGACTGACAAACGCATTCGTTGGAACCGGTGTCATGCCGATTAGGTTGCGTGCGATGATCTTTAGCATGATCTGAACCTTCGTAGATCTTGAAACCGTTGGTCGAACCGTCAATGTGTCGTAGTCCAACACCTCAATCGCGTCGAGGACTGACAAACCACCTGCAGTGATCGCCGAAAATTCGAGACGGAAATCGCGCTGCAAATGATCGTGGAGTTGGTAACCAGTGCGGAATAATTCCCTGGTCCGATCGACTTGGAATTTCATCAACCGCCGAAATTCGGGTGTAGGTTCGCGTTTTCTGATAGTTGATAGCTCAACGCCGAATTCATCCATGTCGGACATGGGAATGTAGATCCGTCCCTTCCCATGATCACGAGCGACATCTTGCCAGAAGTTAGCCAATTGCAGAGCGATGCACGTGTCGTTGGAGTAGCTTGACATTTCATCCGAAAAATATCCGTAAAGATAAAGAACCAAGTGACCGACCGGAGTTGCCGAGTACGTGCAGTATTCGACCAACGCGTCGAAATCGGCATATTCCTTATCGCGTTGGTCTCGGCGGTTTGCTTCGATCAAGCGCAGAAAAGGTTCAGGCGGTATATCGAACTCGTCAATTGTGCGCTGCAACGCTTGGAACCAGATGAGTTTCGGAGAACCGGAGTAGCAAAGATGCAACTCGTCTTCCCATCTATCCAGTAATTCCAGACGATCGCCTTCTACTTCGTCCCCTAGATCGTCAACTAACCTGCAAAACGCGTACACGGAATAGAAGTGGGGGCGCAAACGTCGTTTGATGAATCGACTGCCAACATTGAAGTTCTCATAGCTGCCTGCCGCCAAGTGCCGACACGCCTCATACGCCGATCCGACATCCGGAGCGGCTGCTGTGAGGTGTTTCGTCGCGTTCATTCCAATTTCAGGTCGGCAATCAATTGCGGATGTCGTCAAGAACTCCGCTCAACCAAGAATTCGCCCAAATCGAAAAAATCTTTTCGGATCCGTTCGTCAATATCTAGACCATCGATAATTTCCGATGCCGCGGCCCAGTGTTTTGCTGACATAGATTCACAGAATTCGTAGGTGCCGGCTTCATCCATGATCTTGAGAACCGATTGAACGTCGCGGTCGTCAAGCTCCTCTCTGTCGTAAATCTCTCGCATCTGTGCGGCAGCCTTGCCCGCAGCGCTGTTCAAGGCGTGTATCGCCGGTAGCGACTTCTTCTTATTCAGGATGTCTCCGCAAACAGGTTTGCCAGTTTCGTCGCTACCCCACACGCCTAGAATGTCGTCCCGGATCTGGAAAAGTCGCCCAAATTCGTACCCGGCGCTCCTCAATCCGTCTGGAACCCTACCATTGGAGTTTCCGTTTGACGCGACCAAAGCTCCTAGATACAGACTCGTTTCAATCAGTGCGCCAGTCTTGCGTTCAATCATCGATAGATACTCATCGACGGACACAGTGTTGCGATCTTCGAAAGCGATATCCATGTACTGTCCCTCGATCATCCGCATATAAGCTTGCGCGATCTGCTGTTGGGCCACCAATGAAACGCCTAGGCTTACGCCGATCTCACACAATGCCCGTGTCGACCGATCCGCCAGCTTCAACATCGAGTTGCCGGAGACTATCGCGGTTTCTTTACCCCATACCACCCAAAGAGTCGGTCGATGGTGACGAAATCGATCGCGATCTTCTATGTCGTCGTGAATCAGCGAAAAGTTATGGACGTATTCAAGTGCAGTTGCAACCGGCAGTACGGAACGCGTTTCACCGCCTACAGCATCCGCTCCTAGCAGCACCATGGCCGGTCTCATACGTTTCCCCTGTGTGGCGTCTATGTCGGCTCCGTTCTTGTCCGCCCAACCCATGTGGTACCGGTGCGTCGTTCGAATATCCGACGCGTATAGCGCAAGCTCTGCGCGCAGCGCGGTATCGATCATCGGTTGATACCGGGCGAAGAACTCGGGCACGTTCGCACGGTCTGTAACTACAGGCATAGGGTGAATTTATTGATACGCGATATCAATGTTACGCAATTGCTCATTTGTTACCCCGCACTCAACAAACAACTGCGCCCCGCATTCGAACGGGGCGCAGTGTTGACTCTAGGCTTGGATCGATGTTAAGCCGCGATAGGCAATCGCTTGGGTTGCGTGCCGTCGTTCTTCGGCAACTCTATCCGCAAAACGCCGTCCTTGTAGCCCGTCTTCGCGGAATCGACGTCCACACCGTCAGGAACTCGGAGCGCCCTGAAGTACTTGCCGTACCTCCGCTCTCGAACGAGATAACGACTATTCTCCGAGGTCTCATCGCTGGAGTTGGTTGCGACGATGCGCAATACGCCGTCGTCGACCGTAACATCGATGTCCTCAGCGCTGAAACCTGGCAGAGACGCCTCGATGGTGTAGTTGTCCGGATTTTGGATCACGTCCACGCCTAGCTTAAACGGCGCATTCGATGCGCGCCTGACAGGTGAGTAGTCGCTCCAGAAATCGAACGGCCAACCAGCGGTGCGAGGGAAGGGGTTCCAACGGGTCAATGATGTCATGTGTTTTCTCCTTGTAACTTGCTGAGAGCATCATCGCTCACATACCAAATAATAAAACTTGATACAAACAATATCAAGTAACATGGTGATGATGTTACAATAATCAACACTTGACACATCAAACGCGCCTCCAAATTTATCCAAATCCCAGAAGTTATAAAGAGCCCAACAGCACTCAAGGAGACAGATGGCAATCTCACCAGAAAACTTCACGCATCAAACCCGCGCGGTCATCGACGCAGCGGTGCAACTCATGATGCAGCGAAAAAACGTGCAACTCGATGTTGAACACATCCTCTTCGCCATGACTGACGGCAATGAAAGCCCAGTCCGGAAAATCCTTGATGTTCTGGAAGTGGACACCGAGGCTTTCCGGACCGATCTGATGGTATTGATCGACGCGAGACCCAAGGGTATTGGTCAGCCGACGGGACGGCAGCGGCAGATTTTCATCACTCCACGCGCGCAAAACGCGATGAGCAAAGCGCAGTCCATTCAACGCAAGACGTTCCGTGACGAGTTGATGAGCATGGACCACCTGTTAATTGCCATCGTTGAGGAAGCGGATGGCGACCTTGCGCGAGTCCTCGCGAAGCATCGAGTTACAGCCGAGCGCGTCTATCAAGCGGACCACCAAGTGCGCGGAGCAGCTCGCGTAACTTCACCCGACGCTGAGGAAGCGTACGGGACGCTCAGCAAGTACACGACGGACTTGACGCGATTGGCTCGCGATGGAAAACTCGATCCGATTGTTGGTCGAGATTATGAGATTCGGCGCGTGATGCAGACGTTGACGCGGCGAAGCAAGAACAATCCAGTACTGATCGGAGATGCTGGTGTAGGCAAGACTGCGATCGTCGAGGGCTTGGCGCAGATGCTCGTGAGTGAAGGTGTCCCAGAGATGCTTGCCAACAAGCGTGTACTGGCGCTGAGCATCGGAGTACTTCTGGCCGGTGCGAAGTTCCGAGGCGAATTCGAGGAGCGACTTAAGGCGGTGATCGACGAAGCGCAAGCGTCGGCGGGTGAGATCATCCTGTTCATTGATGAGTTGCACTCGGTAGTAGGCGCAGGGACTGGTAGTGAAGGGTCACTGGACGCGGCCAACATGATGAAACCGGCGCTCGCTCGCGGCGAGCTTCAAGTCGTTGGTGCGACAACGCCCGAAGAGTACCGGAGGTTCATCGAAAAAGATTCAGCCTTGGAACGTAGGTTCACTCCAATCTGGGTCGAGGAGCCCGAGGAAGAATCGGCCGTTGAAATGCTGAAGGCGCTACGGAAGAACTATGAGACCCATCACGGCGTACAACTTACCGACGCGGCATTAAACGCCGCTGTCAGGTTGAGCGATCGCTACATTACCGATCGACAGTTGCCCGACAAAGCGGTCGACCTGATTGACGAGGCTGCTGCCAAGGCGAGAATCGAACGCGCTCCTGTCGTCGTCGTTGATCAATCAGACGAACCAACTAAACCGGAGCGTTTGGTCATCAACGAAAAAGACATTGCGGCGTTGATATCGGAACGCATCGGGGTCCCTCTCGATCAACTCGTCGAAGAAGAAGTCGAAAAACTCCTGAAGCTCGAAGATCGCCTACATGAGCGCGTAATCGGGCAAGATCGCGCGGTTAGTACTTTGGCAGACGCGGTTCGTCGCGGGCGCATGGGACTCAAGGACGCAAGTCGCCCGACAGGCGTATTTCTGTTCATGGGACCGACCGGTGTCGGAAAAACCGAACTTGCAAAGGCTCTAGCCGAATTCATGTTCGACGACCCGAACCACATGATCAGGCTCGACATGTCCGAATATGAAGAGCGGCACTCGATCTCTCGCATGATCGGGGCACCGCCAGGATACGTCGGCTACGACGATGCCGGTCAGTTGACGGAGGCGGTGCGGCGACGTCCGTACTCGGTGATACTGCTCGATGAGATTGAGAAAGCGCACCCGAACATCTACGACAGCATGTTGCAGATCTTCGACGATGGTCGGTTGACCGACGGTCATGGACGAACCGTTGACTTCAGTAACACGATCATCATTATGACCAGCAACCTTGGAACCGCTGACCAGAATAAGGGCGGTTTGGGATTTGCGATTGGGAGTAGCGAAGCGGCTTCAAACGGATTCGACTCACCTGGCCTCACCAGCCGACATGAGTCAGCTTTGAAGTCTAGATTCTCACCCGAATTCTTGAACCGGATCGATGACGTTGTCGTGTTCGATCCGCTCGGTCGCGACGAAATCGACCAGATCGTGGATAAATTTGTTCGCCAAGTCGAACAACGGTTGGCAGATCGATCGATCGGTATTGAGTTGACGCCGGATGCGAAGAGTTGGATTGCCGAGCGAGGTTATGACACCTGGATGGGTGCACGACCAATGGCTCGAGCGATGCAGCGTTACATCGAGTCGCCACTCGCGCTTGCGCTCATCAAGGGTGAGGTGAACGATGGTGCGCATGTCATCGTCGACGTCGTTGAGGATGCGATCGTGTTCGATTCAAGCGTCGTTGATGAGGAGTTTGCGAAATCAGAATCGACTTTGGCACCGGCACACTGAGCACTTCCCACGCATTAGAATCGGTGCGATGTCTACACTCTACGACCATCGGTTCAGGCAGTCTTGGTGCGTTATTGACAGTCGATGAAGGCAGCTGCGACGATCAAGTCGTCAGTAGCGGCAGAAGTGGCAGCTATTCATTCCGCAGGCTGCGTTATTCGGCGTTAAGGTGTCTCGCTGGCCATCCCAAGTGGGTCCAGGCCGCGCTTTGGAGCGTCGTACTCGGCTCCACTGTGATTGGAATCGCGTTGTGGTCGGGTGGTTTCTTGGACATCACCGATGTCGGTTACCTAGCGACGTTCTACTTGAACCTCGTCGGCGCCGCCACGATAATCTTGCCAGTTCCTGGGGTTTTGGCGGCGTGTGTCGCAGCAGAACCTTCGCTTGGACTTAGTCCGGTCTTTATCGGCGTCGTCGGTGCAGCTGGCGCGACTCTGGGAGAGACGACCGCGTACCTAGTTGGACTCGCTGGTCATGACGCGGCGATGAAACTGCGTTGGTATCCACGTATCCATGATCTGATGGAACGCCACGGATCGGTGACGCTTTTCTTAGTGTCGGTGATTCCGACTCCATTCTTCGATCTCGCCGGAATAGCCGCCGGAGCTTTGAACTATCCCTTCCGGAAGTTCATGATTTACGTTTTCGCAGGCAAAACGATCCGCCTGATTATCATGGCGTACGCTTGTCGACAGGGCATTGAGTGGCTCAGAACCATCTACGAATTCAATCTGCCCTTTGGATGATTGGACTCTGAGTCAAACGGGTTTGAATCCCCGCCACTGACTGCAATCAGTTAAGCATTGCCGAATGATCTCATGACGGACGCCCCAGCGCAACGCTCGAACGCTCCAAACGCTGAACTATCGGTAATCATCGTTGCGGCTGGGCAATCAACGCGCATGGAAGGTGTCGACAAGCTTGCGTTGGATATAAGTGGTCGATCAGTCTTGTGGCATTCGCTGGAAGTCGTTGACGGAAGTCCATTAGTTAGCGGAGCGGTTGTGGTAACTCATGAGACCAAAGTAGCTGACATCAGCGAGAGTATCGCTGACGGCGATTTCTCTATCCCGATCCGAGTCGTTTCCGGCGGCGCTCGACGACAAGATTCGGTGCGAAATGGGATTGAGGAATTGGACCGGGCAAAGATTACTTCGGAGTTCATCGCAGTTCACGACGCTGCACGTCCCTTCGTAAATGAAGACATGCTCAAGCGAGGTCTTGCTGCTGCCCGCCACGTCGGCGCGGCGATACCCGTAGTCCCGCTCAAAGACACGATCAAGCGCGTTGAGCATGGAATCGTTGTTGACACTCCTGACCGAGAAGCGATGTTCTCGGTGCAAACACCTCAGGTTTTCCGTGCTGAAATCCTGCGCGCGGCGCATCAAACAGTCGAATCAGATGTAACTGATGATGCCTCGATGGTGGAAGTAGCAGGTGGATTGGTCGGTACGTTCGAAGGGGCTTACGAAAACATCAAAATAACGACTCCATCGGACGTCGCCATCGCTCGAGCGATAGCTGCCGGAAATGGCGGTGAATGGACATATCGATCAGGGATAGGATTCGACGGGCACAAACTGGTGGAAGATGGACCCCTCAAATTAGGCGGGTGCGAGATCGAGTTTGATATGCGGTTGCAGGGTCACTCTGACGGCGATGTTTTATTGCATGCGGTCGCAAGCGCCATCCTCGGTGCCGCGGGTCTCGGGGATCTCGGTGGGAGATTCCCATCTACTGATCCCAAATACGCCGGCGCAGACAGTTCGACATTTATCCGAGATGCAACGCTAGAGGCTAGAGCCTTGGGATGGTGCATTGATCATCTCGATGCGACGGTCGTCGCTCAGCGCCCAAGGTTGGCGGCTCACGTTCCCGATTTCGAATCGAATATCGCGGACGCGATAGATACCGAGACTGATCGAGTAAACGTCAAAGTGACATCGACTGACGAAGTCGGTGCCATCGGGCAAGGTGAGGGCATTGCGGCTCAAGCAATCGTGACGTTGAGACGCCGAAGCGTGTCGGATTAGAATCTCGTTATCCCACAAACTGAGAAATCCGCCAGCCATGCAACTTTACAACACGCTTACGCGCCAAAAAGAAGAGTTCAAGCAGATATCCGATCCGGTTCGGATGTATGTGTGCGGCGTGACTACCTACGACGAACCGCACCTCGGTCACGCGTTAGCAACCGTAATCTTTGAGGTGTTGCAGTCGTACATGCAGTACCGAGGGATCAATGTCAAACGGGTTCAGAACTTCACTGATGTGGACGACAAAATCATTGATCGGGCTGCCGAAAACGGTGTTGATTGGTTCGATCTGACGCAAGAACACGTCGATTCGTTCTTTGAGGCCATGGACGGTCTCAACGTCAAAAGGGCAGACGTGCATCCTCGAGTCACCGAGGAGATCGACCATATCGTTGCTCTGATCGGCGAACTCGTGAACTCAGGAGCAGCGTATGAAGCAGGAGGCTCTGTCTACTATCGTGTCCGGCGCAATGAGCAGTACGGTAAATTGAGCGGTCGCACGGTTGATGGCGTAGCGGAGTTAGCGCGACTTGAGCCAGACCTGCTCAAGGAAAACCCTGAAGATTTCGCACTGTGGAAAGCCTGGAAACCTGGTGAACCATCGTGGGACAGTCCGTGGGGACCTGGTAGACCAGGCTGGCACATTGAGTGTTCTGCGATGGCTCGGCGTTACCTCGGCGACCAAGTCGACATCCATGGTGGCGGTTTAGACCTCGTATTTCCGCATCACGAAAACGAAGTGGCACAGTCGGAGTCGGCGACGGGCGTAGTTCCGTTCGCTCGGTTCTGGGTTCATAACGGGCTGCTGCGGATGGGTGGCGATCAGAAGATGTCAAAGTCGCTCGGAAATTTCGTGACCGTCAGAGACGCGCTGAAAACCTACTCAACCGACGCGATCAGGATGTGGGTATTCCAAAGCCACTACCGGAGTCCTGCCACTTACGATGTCGAGAATCTGGTTGCCGCGGAGAGGGCAGTCCGCAGATTGCGACAGGCGGCAGAGGCGGTCAACGCGGGTATTGGGAGCGGCGAAGTCTACAATGCGGACCATATCCGCCAACGCTTCGTGGAGGCGATGGAGGATGATCTGAATACGCCAAGGGCGTTGGCGGCGATTTTCGATCTGGCTAGGGAGATTTTCACAGAGCAAGCAAAAGGATTGGATATCTCGGATGCGCAGGCAACCTTGCGCGAGTTGGTCGGTGTGTTGGGACTGACGCTCGAAGAACCTGAAAGCATCGACACGGCAGATGATGCGAAGATCGAAGAACTGATCGAAAAACGGCAGTCAGCGCGACAGGACAGGGATTACGCGATGGCCGACGAGATTCGCGATCAGTTGACGGAGATGGGGGTTGAGATTATGGACACGCCACAGGGGACTACCTGGAGGCGGGCATAACGTGGCTCTTGTTAGGATCAGCTGAACCGGACGTTCGCTATCGCAACGGCTACGAATACGATCGTCAGCACGATCGTCGCTCTGAACAGCAGCTTCTCTACGCCGCGACGAACGCGGAACGTGCTCTCCGACTGCCCGAAAACAGACGGGTTGTTGCCGCGGGCTTGCAAGAGCAAGATCACTATCAGCACCACGGCGAGGATTAGGAGCGATATCTGAAACCACATGTTTACAAGGTTAATTCAGCGAAACCGTTGGCCGAGACTTAGCAGAGCACCTTTATTCGTCCATCGCCTCACTCAACAGCCGCATCACAGATTGAGCGTCGGCACGGCCGCGGGTCGCCTTCATCACCTGCCCCATCAAGAAACGGATTGCGTTGGTTTTGCCTGAGCGATAATCTTCAACCGCGGCCGGGTTGTTCGCTAAAACTTCGTCGATTATTGGTGACAATTCGTCCGTATCGCCTACCGACGCCAGACCAAGACGCTCGATCACTTCTTCGGGATCGGCGCCATTGTCGAACATCTCACCGAACACTCGTTTAGCCGAGTTATTGTTAATCTCCCGTTTCTGGAACTTGCGAACCAACACCGCCAACGCGTCGGGCTCTACTCGGGTTTCTTGGATGCTGGGGACATCGTTTTCGTGCATTAACCGAGCCATTTCGCCGTTGAGCCAGTTAGCGGTCTCTTTGGCGAAACTGGCTTGATCGCTCTCGGATTCACCCCCGACAGTTTTCATCACGGCTTCAAAATACTCAGCCGAAGACCGTGAATCGACCAACAACGACGCATCGTAGTCCGAGAGTCCCCATGAACCGATGAAGCGTTGCTTCTTTGCTAACGGCAGTTCCGGCATTTGCGACTGAATATCAGCGACCCAATCTCGTCCAATATGAAGAGGCGGAATGTCTGGTTCGGGGAAGTAGCGGTAGTCGTGCGCGTCCTCTTTCGACCGCTGAGTAACGGTGTACTTCTCGCCATCCATCCAACCGCGCGTCTCCTGCACGATCCGTTCTCCTCGTTTAATCGCGACAATCTGCCGTTCGATCTCGTGCTCGACGGCCTCACGCACGGCTCGGACGCGGTTCATGTTCTTGACTTCGACTTTTTCACCGAGTTCTGTCGAACCTGCTGGCCTGACGCTGATGTTGGCATCACAGCGGAAAGAGCCTTCTTCCATATTGGCAGTGCCGACGCCGAGGTAGCGAATGATCGATTGCAATGTGTTGATGTAGGCCTCGACCTGATCAGGTGTGCGCATGTCCGGTTCGGTGACGATCTCCATCAACGGTACGCCGGCGCGGTTGATGTCCAGCAAAGAGTGCATCACTCCACCAGTCGGAGAATCGATGTGGATCAGACGCGCAACGTCCTCCTCCATGTGGACACGGTTGATGCCGACGCGGTGTGGCGTTTCTGTTGGTAAGTCAAGCCAACCGTCAATACAGATCGGCTCGTCGTATTGGGATATCTGGTACCCCTTCATGAGATCGGGGTAGGTGTACTGCTTGCGGTCGAACTTAGTTACTTCGGCGATTTCGCAATTCAGTGCGAGGCCGATCGCGATCGCGGATTCGACCGCGCGTTTGTTAACAACGGGCAGAGTCCCAGGCAGTGCCATCGACACTGGATCGACCAAAGTGTTGGGCGATGCTTTTTGGTATCCGGCACCCGACCAAGAGAACATCTTGCTCTTGGTGTTCAACTGGACGTGCGTTTCGAGTCCGATTACTGCTTCGAATTCGGTTTCTGACATTTAGTGTTCCCAATACTGGGCGTGATTGCGGCTGACCGTTTCTATTTTCTAATACGACTAGAAGCGTTTTTGCTTCACCAAGCCTCGGGCCCGATCAGCGGCACGAAGACGCATTCAACGCCGTAGCTGACATTGCAACCTTCATCAGTCTTAACGACGGTAGCAACGCGTTGCCTTCTGCGAGTACCGACTGGTATCACCATACGTCCATGAGGTTTCAATTGATCTACTAAAGACTGTGGGACTTCTGGAGCCGATGCTCCCACAATAATGGCGTCGTAAGGACCGCGTTCCGGACAGCCCAAGACTTCGTTGGAAGCCTCTACCACTTCGACGTTTTTGTAGCCCAGTCGCTTTAGACGATAGTGTGCGGCATCTGCGAGTTCGCCGATTCTTTCCACCGTGACTACTTGGTTTGCCAGTAGCGACAGTATTGCCGATTGGTAACCAGAACCACATCCGACGTCTAGGACATGTGCCGCGCCTGGTTCTAGTCCAAGTTCGGAGATCATGTGCGCGACGAGGCTCGGTTGCGAAATCGTCTGGCCTTTACCTATCGATAAGGCGCGATCGCATGTGGCTCGACCGCGATCGTTTTCCTGCACAAAATCTTCGCGTTTAACACTCAACGTTGCTTCTGCAACGCGGCGATCGATTTCGCGCCTCGACTGCAATGCGTGTGCAATCTCCGAGAGTCCGGAAGCGGGTTCACTTGTGGAGCGCCCGATCAGAATGTCGGACAATCTTCTCTTGATCTGTTGGAGCGGCAAGTTCGTGTTCGCAGATGATCGGCAATCGCAGTCTTCGAGTGGTAAGGCTTAGGATACGGGTCGATCTGATGCCGCTTCGGACTGTTTAGTCGATGTCATAGTCGTCCGATAAGGTTGTGATTTCGGTGGTTTCGTTTGACTGGTAAAATTAATGACAGAAGCAATCAGGAGTTCAATCGGGTACATATTAAACGGGCGAAAGCAGCCTGAATTGTTAGGTCGTTGATAACGCGGCTAAACATGTAACCAAAACCCTATCCAACGGTTGCAGAAACTGGGAAGTTAGTTGACAACGCAAGACAGACTCACCATCTCACGGGAATCCAAGCTCGATGACGCGGGCTACAAGTGGGGATTCTCAACCGATGTCGAGATGGAATTGGCTCCCAAAGGCCTGAATCCTGACATCGTTCGGCTGATCTCTGAGAAAAAGGATGAGCCTGATTGGATGCTCGAGTGGCGGTTGAAGGCGTTCGAGTACTGGAGCAAGTTGCAGCGCGAAGACGCTGAGCCTCGCTGGGCCAAGCTGCGATATCCGGATATCGACTACCAAGACATCTACTACTACGCGGCCCCTAAGTCGTTCGACGATGCTCCCAAGAGCTTGGACGAAGTCGATCCTGAGATGCTGGAGACGTTTGACAAGCTCGGTATTCCGCTTCACGAGCGAGAGCGCCTTGCCGGCGTCGCCGTCGATGCCGTGTTCGACTCGGTATCGGTTGCGACGACTTACGCGGATCAGCTTGAAGAGCGGGGCATCATATTCTGCTCGTTCACCGAAGCTGTCCACAACCATCCGGAGCTTGTCCAGAAGTATCTTGGATCAGTAGTTCCATACACGGACAACTTCTTCGCGGCTTTGAACTCTGCGGTCTTCTCCGATGGTTCGTTTGCGTACGTCCCGCCGGGCGTGCGGTGTCCGATAGAGTTGATGACCTATTTCCGTATCAACACCGAAGGGTCAGGTCAATTCGAACGCACGCTCATCGTCGCCGATGAGGGCGCATACGTCAGCTATCTCGAAGGATGCACTGCTCCTATCCGCCGCACGAGTCAGCTACACGCAGCAGTCGTGGAGCTCGTTGCCCTCGACCGCGGCGAGATCAAGTACTCAACGATCCAGAACTGGTATCCGGGAACCAAGGATGGGCAGGGCGGCGTCTACAACTTCGTGACGAAGCGGGGGATGACAGAACGCGACGCTAAAATCTCCTGGACGCAGGTTGAAACTGGTTCGGCGATCACTTGGAAATACCCGTCGGTCATCTTGCGAGGGGACAACTCGGTGGGCGAATTCTACTCCGTTGCTCTCGCCAACAACTATCAGCAAGCCGATACGGGTACCAAGATGATCCACATCGGCAAGAACACCAAGTCGACTATCGTGTCTAAGGGCATCTCTGCTGGTCATGGTGAAAACACCTATCGAGGCGGTGTGAAGATCCTGCCGGGTGCGGAGAACGCCACGAATCACACGCAGTGCGACTCGCTGCTGGTTGGCGATCAATGCGGTGCCCATACGGTTCCGTACATCGAGGTGCGCAACCCGACCGCTCGGTTGGAACATGAGGCCAGCACATCCAAAGTGAGCGACGAGCAGCTTTTCTACTTGATGTCACGCGGTATTTCCGAAGAGGATGCTCACCACATGATCATCACTGGTTGGAGCCGGGACGTGATCAAGGAGTTGCCGTTCGAATTTGCACTTGAAGCTGGACAGTTGCTGAAAGTCAGTTTGGAAGGCGCAGTCGGGTAGTGAAGCCGCGAAGCATCACTGGACCAAATGGCTTTGTTCGGAACTTGAACGTAGCCGACAGTAGCGAACTGATACCTGAATCGATCATCCGACATCTGGGCGCGTCTAATAGCGCAACGATAATCGGAAAACAACTTGGACAATCTACACGAGAGACCGAATGCTGAAGATTGAAAATCTGCACGCCACTGTCACAGACAGCGACGAAGTCATACTGAAGGGCATCGATCTGGAGGTGAATCCGGGCGAAGTGCACGCGATCATGGGGCCCAACGGCAGCGGCAAGAGCACACTTGCGAATGTGCTGATGGGTAAACCGTCGTACACCGTCACTGAAGGGGATATCACTGTCGATGGCGAGAGCATCGTTGAAATGATGCCGGACGAACGCGCCCATCTGGGATTGTTTTTGGCGATGCAATATCCATCAGAAGTTCCGGGTGTCCGACCTTGGCAGTTCCTCAAGGCGGCAAAAGACGCTATCGACGACGCCAACGGTCAGAAAAAGACATCGGTTCGCCAGTTCTCCAAGTTGTTCGACGAAAAAGTCGAAGAGATCGGGATCAACCCAGATCTGATCAAGAGGTCTTTGAACGAAGGGTTCTCGGGCGGAGAAAAGAAGCGCAACGAGATGCTTCAGATGCAGGTTTTAGATCCACGAATTGCGATCATGGACGAAACCGATTCGGGACTCGACATCGATGCATTGCAGGCGGTTGCCGATGGCGTCAACAAGATGCGCTCTCCAGGGCGTAGCTTTGTCATTGTCACGCACTACCAGCGATTGCTCCACTTCGTGCATCCGGACATCGTGCACGTCCTCGTAGACGGCAAGATCGTCGAGACGGGTGATGCATCGTTGGCGGAGAAGGTCGAGCAAAACGGCTATCGAGACTACCTCGCTGCTCAACGCAACGGGAAGTAGCAGAGATTCTATGACCCTTAACGCAGTCGTGATGCCGTCCAACGCGACTCGGCACCTTGAGACTTACCGCGATGATTGGCAGCAGTTAATCGTTGGCAGTTCCAGCAATGGTGCTGCTCCGAATCCGGTTCACGACCTTCGGAAGACTGGTTGGCAGGAGTTTGAGCGTATCGGCTTCCCAATCCATCGGCGGGGCAATGAGCTCTGGAAATACACCGATCTCAGACAGATTGACCGGGCCGAGTTCCGATTTGGCATACCTTCATCATCTGTCGACCGCGATGAGTTAAATCAACGTGTTTCATTAACTGATGCATGGCACAACGTTGTGTTCGTAGACGGAGAGTTGGATGCGAGTCTTTCGGACACTGACGATGCTCCTGTAGGCTCCGCGCTGAAGTCGGTTGCCAATTTCGACCACCTCGGAGAGTTGGCGGATTGCACTGACAACGCATTTGTGGCACTCAATACGGCGTTTCTCGGCAATGGGGTGTTTGTCGAGATTGGAGATGGTTCGGAAGTCGGAAAACCCATCCACTTGGTATTCGTTACTACTGATACGGATTCAAATCTGCGCGCCGTTTATCCGCGAATCGCGATTTCAGTCGGCAAGAGCGGATCGGCAACGGTGATCGAGTCTCATATCTCGATATCGGACGCAACGCATCTATCTGCTCCGGTAACCGAGATGACCTTGGATGAAGACGCGACGCTGACGCACTATCGGGTACAGATCGACGGCGAGAAGTCGTTCCACTTCGCCACAACCCGCGTGTTACAGGAGGCGAACTCCAACTACCGCTCGACCTCGTTCAGCGTTGGTTCGGACATTGGTCGCAACGATGTTTTTACGCACTTGGTCGGCGAATACGCTGAGTCGATGCTTCATGGCGTGTACCTGACTACCAATCGGCAACACCAAGATAACGAGATCAGCACCACTCATGCCGCTCCGCATTGCACGAGCGACCAGTATTACAAGGGAATTCTTTCGGGACGGTCTCGAGCGGTGTTCAGCGGCAAGATCACGGTGGAGCGCGGTGCTCAGAAGACGGATGCGAACCAGAAGGACTTGAACCTGTTGCTTTCGCACGGCGCGGAAGTCGACACCAAGCCTTCGCTGGAAATCTATGCGGATGACGTGAAGTGCGCTCACGGCGCGACCGCGGGTCACGTCGATGAGGACACGTTGTTCTATCTCCAATCGCGTGGTGTGGATTACGACACGGCGCAGGCGATGCTGATACGGGGATTTGCGGCTGAGATACTTTCGGAGTTCGAAGATGACGAGTTGCACGCGTTCTTGGAGAACCAGCTGGACGATCTAATGCCTGCGTTGCAAGAGGCGTCGGACACCATCGGTACCGCGTAGCGCTTCAGAACTCACGCTAGAATAATCGCACCGTGTTGGCGCCTGATACGCAACGCGCCGCACGGTCATCATCCAGATGCGTAGCGGAATTGGACATCTAGACGAGGTCAATCGATACATCGTCGAGGATCACTGCCGTAATCCGCGCAACGTCGATCCGATCTCCGACTACAACGCTGAGGCGAATATCGACAACCCGTTTTGCGGGGATGAGGTTACGGTCCAGCTTCGCATGGAGGATGATCGGGTTTCGGCGATCTGCGTGCATGGATCTGGTTGCGCAATTACCCAAGCATCAGCGTCGATGATGGGCGAATTGGTTGAAGGAAAACGTCGTTCGGAGGTCGCCAATTCGGCGACGATCATGCGACGGATGCTCACGGAAGGTCAGGAACCTGACGCGGATGATGCTGACGCGATTGGCGATGCGATTTCGCTGCGAGATGTGTCACGATTCCCGATTCGCATCAAATGCGCGTTGCTCGCATGGGCGACACTTGAAGACGCGATTGAAAGCCTTGAGGGCTAGATCAACCGCCGCGAACACGGTCTGCGAGCCACAAACGGCTCAACCAAGTCGAATCGGAGCGATAAGTAGTTGGCGCGACGTTTCGCAGGTGCGACCACCACAGCCAGTGGGATACCGATGCGGCTGGACGGAAGATGTGTGCGCCTCGGAATATCTCGCGTTGGATTTCGAGCATTAGTTCGCATCTGACTATCGGATCGGTTTCGATGGCTTGTAGTTCGATCAAGGCGTCAAGCTCAGCAGTGGAGTAGCCGGTGGTGTTCCACGGTCCGCCGGAATGGTGGATGGCGAACAACGTTGAGGTCGCACTAGTGAGCGGTGGAGGCGCGCCTACGTAGATGTCGTAATCACCTTCGTTCCAAATCTGTTCGCCGAAGGTGCGTGTGGAGACGGCTTCTACAGATGCGGTAGCACCCAACTGATTTATCGCGTCTGCAAGCGACAACGCGGTGGTGATGTATTCATCGCCGAACTGGCCCACTCGGACATTAATCATGATGCCTGTGGGAAGGTTGACGCTCTCCAGCAAGGACAAGACTTTGGTCCGGTCATTGAAGAACGTGTCGATCTCGGTTGCGGGAAGCAACCATTCTGGGTTGTAGAGGGGCAATCCTGCGCTGATGAATGACTGGCCGTTGTGCAGATCGTTGATCAGACCGTTCGGGTCCCAGGTGTATAGGACTGCCTCACGGAAGAATTGGTTGGTCAGGTAGTTACGGGTCGTGTTGAAAGCGACTTCGATACCGGCTGCCGGGTCGTGGCTTCGGGTCCAACGCAACTCGTGGAATCGCTCGGTCGCGGCTATTAGATCGGGTAGATCGGGCTGGATGAGATCGAGTTGGCCAGTTCGCAGGGCCGTGGTGCGGGTCTGTTCGTCTTCGATGATTGAGACGTTTATTCCGTCTAGCAATGGCAGTTCTGGTATGTAGTATTGCTCGTTGGCTCGGAAACTCATGCCGTTGCGTTCGAAGGATTCCAAGACCCAGGGGCCGGTGCCTATGGTCGGGCCTTGCGTCAGATCGCCGTTTAGATTGACGGTTTCGGGAGCGACGATGGCGGCGCGGGCATCGGCGAGTTTGTCGAATATCTCCGCGTCGGGCAAGGTGAGAACGATTTCCACCTTGTCATCGCCGACGGCTCGGGCCTGTGCGATGGTGTTGACGAGATGTGAATTTGCGATTTGCGGGTCGGTTAGGCGGTTTATGCTGAAGGCGACATCTTCGGCGGTTAGGTCTCTGCCGAGTCCCGGGTTAGTTTCATGCCAATGAATGGTAGGGCGGAGCTTGATGCTGAGTATGGTGTCGCCGTCGAAGTCCCAGCTCTCGCACAGGTCGCAGATGGTCTCGTGTGCCGACGTTGAAGTGGTGGGATCGTAGCGCGAAGAAAGTTGGTCGGTTCCGCTATTGGGTTCGTTTGGTTTCAGCCATCGATATTGGAAAAGGCGTGAATATGCGATACCGGGCCCCCAGCCGGCGAGTATCGGTGAGACGGATTTGTGGATGTCTTGATGGGGGGGAGCACCCGGAACTGCGATTTTGATGGTTCCGCCGCGTAGTCCCTCGATTGGCAGAGGTTTAACGGATTTATCTGGGACAGTGGTTGGGGATGCCGTGATGGTTGGTTCGGGTCTAGGAGTCGGAGTTGGTGTCGGCAACAGGGGTGTCGGTGTTGCCGTAGGCGTCGGTGGAATCGGCGTCGATTCTGGTGCCGGAGTAGCGACTTCTGGAGTTTCGGTTGGCGGTATTGGTGTGGGCGTTTCAGTCGGTGGTGCAACAGTAGGCGCGGTCGGTTTGACGACGATCTCGGGCTTTGGTGTCGCGGTTGGGGGAGCGCTTGTTAGTGGGATTGGAGTGTTAGTCGGCGATGCGGTTGGTTCGGGAGGTACTTCCGTGGGAACTGGAGTGTTGGTTGGCGCGGTGGTGGGTACGAGCGTCGTGGTGGGTTCATCAGTCTGACATGCGAGCGCGGTGAAGGCCAGAGCAGTAATGGTAATGATGGGGCCGATTAAGGCGGTTGGTTTGGGGTTCAAGGTGTTTTCTGCCTGAACCATTCGACAGTTTTGCTGATGCCGTCTTGGAATGAAGTGTTGGCTTGCCAGCCTAGGTCGTTTTCGGCGGAGGTGACGTCGAGCCAGATTTTTGGGATGTCGCCGGGTCTTGGTGGTCCGTGTTGCGGGGGTTTGGCGTCAACTAAGAATTCGGAGAGGATGTTGTGAATCTCGTTTACGGAGATGCCGTATCCAGTGCCGATGTTGTAAGGGCCTGGGAGGTTGGAGGCGGCGAGTGTTAGGACACCGTCGATGAAGTCCGAGATGTATATGTAGTCGCGCTGGTCGTTGCCGTCGCCGAAGATGGTGATTTGTCGTCCTTCGAGCATTGCTTGGGTGAAGATTGCGATTACGCCGGCCTCGCCATGGGGGTTTTGACGGGGGCCATAGACGTTGGCGGGTCGGACGATGGTGTAGTTGAGGTCGTAGAGGTGCCCGTAGACGCGGAGGTAGTTTTCGACTGCGAGTTTGGATGCGCCGTAAGTTGAGAGGGGTTGGGCCTCGATGGCTTCGCGTGCGGGCAGGGCAGATGGGGCTAGGTCGCCGTAGATTGCGCCACCGGTCGAGAAGTAGGTGAATCGAGGGCGATGAGTAAGTTCTCGGATGGGTTCTAGGAGGTTGAGGGTGCCGTTGACGTTGATGTTGACGTCGGTCAAGGGTTCGCGGGCTGAGATGGCTACGGACGCTTGGGCCGCTAGGTGGTAGATGGCTTTTGGGTTGAGCTCTGCGATGAGATCGGGAATGCGGGGATCGCAGATGTCTAGGTCGATAAGCGTGGCATCGGGATGGAGGTATTGGGTGTTTGAAGTGGATAGGTTGTCGATGACGGTGACTGTTTCGCCACGGTCGATGAGGGCATCGATCAGGTGGGTGCCGATGAATCCGGTTCCACCGGTTACCAGAGTAGTGTCCGGTGGACTTTGGTGAGGTTCGTTCAATTTTCGGTTGAGGATTGTGGGGAACGTTGCTGAATAGTAGTACGGAAGGGTTTGGATGCTGGTTTCAATGGCGTCAAACTTCAATTATGCGTCAGTGGTACGTTGCAACTCTCGCTGTGTGTATGCGGTTTGGAGGCGACGGGATAGAATTGGCAAGCGTTAACTGTAACGAACAGATGGAGTTCAGGTAGATGCCCGACATCAGATTGATTGCTTCTCGGCACTCAGCGTTTTACAGCCCGATGATTTCGATGATTGCGGGCGGATTTTTGGAGAAGGAGGGCTTGTCGGCTTCGTATACGCCAGCGGCGGCAGGGCAGAACTCGGCGATTGAGGTTGCGGAGGGGCGGGCGGATATCGGACAGTCGGCGGTATCGGGCAGTTGGGGTGCGTTGGATGCGGGTGAGAAGCCGCCAGTGGCGCATTTTGCTCAGATCAATGCGTTTGATGGCTTCATAGTTGCGGCGCGTGAACCGGATGCGGATTTCCGTTGGGAGAAGCTGCTGGATGCGAAGTTCTTATATGTGCATGGCGGGCAGCCGGAGGCGATGCTGAGGTATGGGTTACATCGGGTGGGGATCGATCTTTCGGACATCGAGGGTATCGAGTCGCCGGGTGGTGACGAGATGATGGAGCAGTGGCGGAACGGGGAGGGCGACTATTTCCACGAGCAAGGAGCGTTCCCGCAGCAGCTGGAGCACGAGGAGATCGGTCACATCGTGGGTTCGATAGGCGAGATTGTGGGTCCGACGGCGTTCAGCAGTCTGGTTGCGAGGTGGGACTATCTCGATAGCGACGAGGCGAGGGCGGTTACGAGGGCGTATCGGGCATCACGCGAGTGGGTGAACACAGCGGACCCGATGGAAGTTGCCGAGGCTGAGGAGCCGTTTTTCCCGGGTATGGCAGTTGAGGCGACGGCTGCGGCGGTTGCTTACTATCAGAAGCTGGGGAATTGGGATGGAGACATCGCGATACCTCGTGATCTTTACGAGTCTGCGTTGAATGTTTTTGAGCACTCGGGGATGGTTGGTTCGCGTCACGCTTACGAGGATGTTGTGGTGGGGCCTCCGGGGGTGTAGTTGTCTGAACCCGGATTTGAGGGATTTGAAGGATTTAAGGAATGATTGGGGTGTGAACCCCCTGCGTTCGCTTCGCTCCGCGTCCCCCTTTTGCTGACGCAAAAAGGGGAGGAGTGATTCTTATGCGCGTTTAATTGAACGGCATACCCCGCGGCCGGGCAGGTTTGAAACCTGCCCCTACGATGGTCGGTTAGCGAACCGATCCTACGTCAGATATTTCGAAGCATCGCCGCGTCTGGGTTGCGCGCGGGCGACAACTTGCATGCTTTACCTAGGCTGGTAGGTGTTTTTGTGTCCAGCACCGCCGACGTCGCCAGACCGTCGGCCCTCCGGGAGGCATGGTGTGAAAGATCTGCCCCCGTCATCGCTTGATTGCCCCTCTCGCTGGTGCTGCAGCCTCTTCCGCCCGACGATGCGGAAAGACGTGTGCCGGATAGAGGACCATTCGCTCGGATCTTGAACGGACAGGCTCCCCCGCGCCCCTCCCATCTGGATTCCGGTTCTCCCCGGAACAACCTGGGTTTAGCACGTTCCCCTCTGTATCCCCGCGTGCGCGGGAATGGCATCGGGGAGGGAGATTGCCGTCTGGCTCGCTATGTTTTGGCGGAGTCCGCAGTACCCTCCGCATCCGAGACACTTCAGCGACAACGCTCCTCGTAACCGGGTTTCGGCCGCGTTGCGTCTGCCTTTCTAGACTTTCGGCGGGCACCGTCGGTGGATCCGTGTGTTGGCGGCTCCGTGTGGTCTCGCCCGCGGCCTGATTACCTTTATTCAGTTGTCTTTTTGCAGGGTCTTTGAAAGGTTGCGCTGACCTTTCGCGACGCGGCGATTCTTCGTTTTCCGGGCGCTGACCCGATGGCCATCGGATCGGCGCTTGTTGTTTATCTTACTACATATGTTGCGTGAGTCAAGTTGGAACTGTGATTTTTGTGATTTGAGTGATGGGCTGTGATTGCCCCGCTCTTTTGTCCCCGTTCACCCTCACCCTAGCCCTAGCCCTCTCCCATCGAGGGAGAGGGGATGCCTGGGTCCGCGCTGCCTTGGGCACCCCCTGCGTCTCGCTTCGCTGACCCCCTCTTAATCTCCCCCTGAGAGGGGGAGGAGAAGGGAGTTTGCTGACGCAAAAAGGGGTCGGTGGACTTTCTCCGCCTTTTTGTCCCATCTCACCCTCACCCTGACCCTCTCCCATCAAGGGAGAGGGGAGAGATTCCTCGCAGCGCTGCTCCGAGCATACCCCGCTCGCAGCGCTTGGTTTGCTCGCGCCGCTTTCGCGTGGGAAGGGGGCTTACGGTGTACAGCGGATTATGGGGAGATATTTGAATTGAACGCGTTTGAAGTGATTGAAACGTGTTCGTTTGATTCCTTAAGATACGCGCATCATCTCTACCAGCGTATGTATTTGGTTAAGGAGCGGGTTGGATGTTGTTGTCAAAGAATGAGTGCATGAAGTGCAATCGAGGAATGATGCGGCTTCAGCAGGACGCGTACAGCACTTATTTCGCCTGCATGACTTGCGGGGCGACAATGGTGACGCGCTGCCCGCACTGCGAGACTCCCAGCATTGCTATCGACATGAGTCCTCCTTCTCCGACGGTGTATTGCCGGGCCTGCGAATGTACAAACGCTGAGTTGGCAGCGGCGGAGTGCAGTTACGAACCGGTCAGAGCTGCGATTTGAGAGATTCGCTCTCGAGTCTTACCTCTAGGCCAAACACCCTGTAATTTTCGACAGGTTGTGCCAGATGCGCTAAGCGGGGCGGATTATCCCGCAGGCGACACGGTTGCCGGTGTCCGACTCCTCTTCACCATAGGCATCAGGCTTTTCGTGCACTATGATCGCCGATCCGTCGGCGTCGAATATGGAATGGCGTGGTCCCTGGTCCAGAGTGAAGCCAACCGTAAAGAAATCAGCACGCGCAGAACCGTCGGATGCGGCATAGATGTTGGGCAAGTCTCCGCCATGCCCTCGGGTTCCTTCACCGCGCTTCCACGCTGGGTGGATAAATCCGTGTTCCGCATCTTCAGGGTTGAAGTGATCACCAGCGGCGTTAAAGTCAGGTGTGCAAGAGCCTACCTCGTGGACGATGAGGGCGTGGCCGCCTGGGCTGAGGCCGTCCATTTCAGCCATGATTAAAACTCCAGTGGCAGTTTGCCGGAAAGTAACAGTTCCTACCGGGTCGCCATCTGGCGATTCCAGTGCGGCCTCGGCCGTCAGGTCAGGGGTAGGCTGATGCGTTCCGCCGGACCGAGCGGCGATGAAAAACAGCCCGGCGGCCAGTAAGATCACGACCGGTATTAAGGGCATGGCTATGAGAATAGCCCGATCAAATCTTTTGGGAGTTTTGGTCACTCTTTGAGCCAAGCACAACTATTGCGGCGGTATAGTCCTTATAGTGCTCTTCGGTGTGTCACAGTTTCGCGTCTTTGGTGTTGCACGTGGACGGGAAGCGTAGGAGCGCTTTTTGATACTTGATATCACAAAAACGAATTGTTCGGACATGCCCTACGTTAACGTCGTCAAGTGGTCTGAGTGCCAACGTTCCCACTTGGTCCATCTGCCGTTGGATGTTTCGCTGACTATGGTGTAGGCGCAGTTGGGCATTCTGGGACGGCTACGGTAGTCGAACGTTCGCCCGGCCACGTGGTCGAGGATGACGCCGATTGTTCCGGCGTGTAGGAAGCCGACGACGCGAGCGCAGTTCTTCGATTTGGCGTCTTTCAAGAGTTGACGAAAGCCTTGCTGGACGCGGTTTGAGAATTGATTGGGGTCTTCCCCACCGAACTGGGAAAAATCCAATTCGACTCGGTGATTGACGACGTCGTTCTTGAAGGCTGCGGATGCGTCTTCGATGCGTCCGACGTCGATTTCGTTGAGACCTGCGATGCGAGTGAAGCGACGAGAGGTGAGGTCTGCGTAGGTTTGAGCGGTCTGGATGGCGCGAGGCAGGTTGCTGGAGTAGCACTCGTCGAACTCCACATCCTTTAATGCGTGGGCAACGGATCGTGCCTGCTCAAAGCCGAGCTCCGTTAGCCCGTGGTGCGGTTTGTATAGTCCGTCCTCGCCGACGATGGTTTCGCCGTGTCTTACCAGCCAGAGTTCCATGTTGAAGTGTCGTCAGTGTGTTTGTGAAGGGGCAGTTGGCGTAAATTGGCTTACAATTACGCGCGCCAAAGGTCTATTTTGCAACAATCGATTGTTGACGTGAATTAACTCGCGATCGATATCGTCGAAAGGGTCAATGTGATGAAACCTGACGGAACGGTACAGATCGGATTCATCGGCGCTGGATGGTGGGCGACCGCCAACCACATGCCTGTTTTCGCAGGACGGGACGACGTGGAGATGACGGCGGTGTGCCGTTTGGGAGCCGACGAACTCCAGCTCGTGAAGGAGGCGTTCGGTTTCGTCCATGCCACCGAGAGCTACGAGGAACTGCTGGATATCGAGGGGTTGGACGGTGTGGTGGTTGCAACTCCTCACTCGCTGCACTACGAACACACGATGGCGGCGCTGAAACGCGGGTTGCACGTGATGTGTGAGAAGCCGTTGGCGACGACTGCGGAGCACGCGCGCGCGATGGTTGAGGAGGCGGATCGGCAAGGAGTGCAGTTGCTGATCCCGCACGGCTGGCACTACGCGCCGTACATCCAAAAAGCCAAAGAGATCATGGACCAGAATCCGGTGGGAAACATTGAATTCGTGATGTGCCACATGGCTTCACCGGTGCGCAGTCTTTTGGAAGGAAAACAGTTTTTGGCGTCTGGTGGAGGTGCCGGCGACAATATGTTTGAGCCGGGTGCTGAGACGTGGGCGGATCCGGTGATTGCCGGCGGCGGGTACGCGCTGGCGCAGATGACGCACTCGGCGGGGATGGCGTACTGGCTGACTGGATTGAAAGCGGACACAGTGTTTGCGTACAACACCGCTCCGACGGCGCAGGTTGAGCTTTACAACGCGTTCTCGGTCGGTTTCGAGGGCGGCGCGATAGGCACCTTCTCGGGCGCGGGCGCGTTGCCGCAGGATCAGACTTTCCAACTGGACATCCGAGTCTTCGGTGACGAAGGCGCTTTCGTGCTCGACATTGATCGGGCGAGACTAGAAGTGCAACGCCATGACGGTAATCACACCATCATTGACGTAAACGCAGACGCAGGAGAGTACTACGGCGGCGGGCCGGCCGACAATTTCACAGACATCGTCGCGGGCAAAGACGTCGCCAACTACGCTCCGGGCTGGGCCGGAATGCGGGCGATTGAGATGATTGATGCCGCGTACCGTTCGGCTAAATCTGGAGTGTCGGAAAAGGTATAAGGGCTACGATAGGAACCGCACTTGACGACCAAGCGCCAAGGCCAACGATCGGTACTGGTGGTTGAGGACGATCCCGGTCTTCTCGCCACTTTGGAGTTCAATCTTCAGACGACTGGCTATCACGTCTTGACAGCTTCGGATGGTGCGACGGCGCTGGACATTCGGAGATCGAACAGCGTCGAGTTGATCATCTTGGATCTGTCGTTGCCGGTTATGGGCGGAATGCAGGTGTGCAAGGCGTTGCGAGATGCTGGCGATACGGTGCCGATCATCATGTTGACCGCTTGGCATCAGGAGAATCAGCGGGTCGACGGCCTTCGCAGCGGTGCTGACGACTACGTTGTGAAGCCGTTTAGTTTGAGCGAACTTATGGCACGTGTTGAGGCTCAACTGCGTCGTGCGACGATGTTCAACAATCTACCCGCTGATGGTGCGGGCACCGGGCGCACTATCGAAGTCGGCGATCTGGAGATCGATCTAGTCCGTCGGAGCGCGGTGTTGGACGGCTTTGATCTCGACCTGAGGACTAAAGAGTTCGACTTGCTGGTGCATTTAGCATCCCAACCGGGGCGAGTTTTTTCACGTTCTCAGTTGCTGGAAGGTGTCTGGGGTGAAGATAACCCTGGCGGGTCACGGACCATCGATGTTCACGTGTCTTTGCTGCGACGCAAGTTAGAGGAAGACCCGTCTAATCCGGCCCATCTTTTAACTGTGAGGGGCGTCGGGTATCGCTTCGTGCCGTGAGCGAATCCCATCGGCGATGCCCGATCTATGCAGAATATTGGACTTCATCCCGCTTAGATGGCGTTACGCGACCGCGGCGGGGTTGCCGCTGGTGATCGGCTGGTCGCTGTACGGTGTAGCGGGTTGGTGGTCGGTAGCGGCGGGTTCGGTCGTGGCTGTGGTGACCGTATTGATCCTCGGGCATCGGCAGATGCTCTTCTTTATTCGGACTGCGACGGGGATTATTCGGACGAGGTCGATAGATCGTAGGAACCGGTTGGAGATCGAAGGCCCGCCTGAGCAGCAGCGCATCCTCAACGCCGTCAACCGTCTTGCTGAGAGCGTCGAACTCACGCTCTCGGAGTCGGATCGCAACCGACGGTATCATGAGACGATTTTGAACGAGATTACGGTTGGGATTCTGGTTGTGGATGAGAACGGCATGTTGCAGTACGCCAATCCGGCGGTGTGCGGGATGCTAGGGTTTGATTTCTCAGCTTCTGGCTCTAGCCCAACCCCATTGGCGACGAACGTCAACATTTACGAAATCAACGAGGCGGTGACTACGAGCGCGACGGCAGGGGAGACGGTGCGTCGGAGCGTGGAGCTGTACGAGACTCGTCGGCATCTTGAGCTGCTTTCGCGGCCTTTACCGCCTGATGAGAGCGGAGTTCGGCGAGCTATCGTCATCATCAACGATCGCACCGACGAATATCGTCTTGGCGTTGCGATGCGGGAGTTTGTGGCGAACGCATCGCACGAGCTTCGCACGCCTATCGCGTCAATTCAGGCATCGATCGACACGTTGAAGTTACGGAATGAGTTGCCGGGGGAGGTTGTTGAGCAGTTTTTGGACCGGATTGATGATGGAGCGCAACGGATGACGGCGCTGGTGAATGAGTTGATGGATCTGACTTTGTTGGAGTCGGGGCGCTCGCCGGTCAACCTCCAGATGACGAATGCTGGGGAGTTGATCGGTTCAGTTATGAAGAGTCATGGGCCGGTTGGGATACAAACGGATCACGAAATATCGACTGAAATCGCGGAAAGTCTGCCGGAAGTGTTGATAGATCGTCCGAAGATGGAGCGGGCGATTGGGAATCTGTTGGTGAATGCGATGAAGTTCACGCCGCCGGGCGGAAGGATCAAGTTTGAATGTAAGAGAGAGGGGGATTTTGTCGCGTATTCGGTACAGGATTCGGGGGAGGGTATCGATTCCGAAGAGTTGCCGCATATTTTTGAACGATTCTACAAATCGCATCGATCGTCGGGTGACAGAACCGGGTTTGGTTTGGGGCTTTCGATAACGAAGAACATCGTTGAGATTCACAACGGGACGGTGGAGGTGGAGAGCGTGGTTGGTGAGGGGTCGACGTTCACGATTCGGTTGCCGATTGCGTAGGTTAGGTCTTTGTGCCCCTCACCCTAACCCTCTCCCACGGCGGGGAGAGGGGATATGGATGTAGCGGGGATGTAAATCGGAATTAAACATCGTGGTGCATCTTGATTCTTGGGGGTACGCAGTTGCGTGCTCCTGAACGTTGAAAGACGAATTGGTATCAGGAGGACCCGAAACCCGATGCAACCTCAATTTACTAGGCACCTGGCGAGCGCCAAGGGCCTGCTAATCATCGGCATATTGGTAGCGGTCGTGATGGTCGCTTGTAGCAGCGATGACCAAACGCCCGAACAGTCTGCGATGTCCAAATCCGCGGTCAAAGATGAAGCGGTTCAGGACTCGACGCTCTCCGGCGAGATCGTAATCGACGGATCATCAACGGTCTACCCGCTGACGGTGGCAGCTGCTGAGGATTTCCGCAAGGAACACCCGAAAGTCCAGATCCCGGTCGGCATATCCGGGACTGGTGGAGGGTTCAAGAAGTTTGCGGCCGGCGAAACCGTTATCTCGGACGCCTCTCGACCGATCAAGGACTCCGAGCGCGAAAACGCAGTCATCAACGGCGTCGAATTCATCGAACTGACCGTTGCGTACGATGGGCTCTCCGTATTAGTCAATCCCGACAATGACTGGGCGACGTGTTTGACCACTGACCAGCTCCATGAAATCTGGAAGCCAGACAGCAACATCAGCAACTGGAACCAGGTCGATTCCAGCTACCCGGACCGTGAAATCGTGCTCTACGGGCCTGACTCCGACTCCGGCACGTTCGACTATTTCACGGAAGAGATCAACGGGGACACTGGCGTCATCCGTCATGACTTTTTCCCGGCGGTTGATGACAACGTGCTGGTGCAGGGCATCGCGGGCGACCGCGGGGCGTTGGGATACTTCGGGTACGCGTACTACGTTGCCAATACCGACAAGCTCAAGCTGGTTAACGTCGATGATGGATCGGGGTGTGTCGAACCGAACGAGACGACTATCAACGACGGATCCTACTCACCGTTAAGCCGGCCGCTCTATGTCTACGTGAGCGTGGCTGCGCTGGAGCGGGCCGAAGTTCGAGCATTCATCGACTTCTACCTCGGCAATGCTGCCGAACTGGCGGCTAGCGTTGGATACGTCGGACTGCCGCAGCAGCTGTACGACGACGGCTTGGCGCTAGTGGAGAACTCGGTCGTGAACGGGAGTGAAGTTCAACGCTGATGGGGACCAGACGGGGTGGCGATTCGATTGCCGCCCCGTCGAATAAGCACTAGAATCTGAAGTGACTTCAACTTTCGCCATCGGTATGTCCCGGGAGCCGGGGTTTCTTCGTGAACGGAGGGTTTTCGGCTTTGGATCGACGCATCATACGTTGCCGAGAGGTGAGCGATGGCGGTAGAACCACGTGCTCAGGTTGTCGGTTCTGACGTGACGCTGTCCGACCGAAGCGAACTCATGCAATCTCGCCCGACATTTGCGTCTTTGAGAAAAGACGAAAACCGATTGGCAAGGCATCGGTCGAGACGGCATATCGAAGAATCGGCGGTGCTGTGGGTATTGCGAGCGGCGGCGCTAATCTCAATTCTGACGACTGTTGGCATCGTCGCGGTGCTCGTTTCGCAGAGCATCGGTTTTTTCCAAGAAGAGATCTGCGTTCTCAATGAGGGAGAGCCGATCAAGCCGTGCGAACCCGGCGTCAACGGGACGCTGACGCATGTTGGCATATTTGATTTTCTGACCGGCACCAACTGGTCGCCACTTTTCAAGCCTTACCGTGAAGTTGGACAATCATTCGGCGTGCTGCCGTTGGTAACCGGCACCTTCTTAGTCGCCGCGGTTGCGGGAATCGTTTCTTTGGGATTGGGTATCGGCGCGGCGATATTCCTATCTGAATACGCGCCCGAAAACGTCAGGAGAGTCATCAAACCGATATTGGAGGTGCTGGCCGGCATACCGACTGTGGTGTACGGCTACTTTGCGCTGTTGACGATCGGTCCGGCGTTGCGCTTCGTGATCGGTGACGACAATCTGGGGACGTTCAGCGCGTTGAGCGCGGGACTCGTGATGGGAATCATGATCATGCCGATGGTTACGACGCTGAGCGAAGACGCGATGATATCGGTTCCGCGAACGCTTCGGGATGCGGCGTACGCCTTGGGTGCCACACGTTTCGAGGTTGCTACAAAGGTTGTCGTTCCGGCGGCGCTGTCGGGGATCGTGTCATCGTTCATTCTTGCGGTGTCGAGGGCGGTTGGGGAGACGATGATCGTATACTTAGCCGCGGGCGGACGTCCGAACTTGACCTTCAACCCGCTCGAAGCGGTCCAAGCGATGACTGCATTCATCGTCAACGTTGCGTTGGGCGACACACCTCATGGTGAGATCGAGTACTACACGATCTTCGTGGTAGGTCTGTTGCTGTTCTTGATCACGTTGGTTATGAACATCTTGGGACGCTGGGTGGTGCAGCGCTTCCGCCAGCAGTACGAGTAGTGGACGAGAAGCCTCTAATTCACTCCAACTACAGCAGGTAAGACGAATGGCCCTTCAATTTCAAAGCAACGCTCGCAAGACCTACCGACTGGCACGAGACAACGTATTCGCCGCACTCTTTGCCGGCTCGGTGATTATCGGTGTGCTGGTCCTTGCTTGGCTGCTGATCGAAGTGTTCATCGACAGCATCGGTTGGCTCGATTGGCAGTTCTTGAGCAGCTACTCGTCGCGACATCCTGACCAGGCTGGAGTTCTCGCGCCGATAGCCGGAACATTCTGGGTCATTATCCTCACCGCGATCATGACGGTGCCGGTTGGTATTGCGACCGCCGTTTACCTCGAAGAGTTCGCGCCGAACAACCGGCTCACGCGCCTGATCCAGTTGAACATCTCGAACTTGGCGGGGGTGCCTTCAGTGGTCTATGGGTTGCTCGGCCTCGCCATCTTCGTCCAGTACCTGTTCGATGGGCAGCGGAGCCTCTTGGCAGGTTCATTGACTCTCTCGCTGCTCGTGATGCCGATCGTGATCATTGCATCACAGGAGGCGATCCGCGCGGTGCCGCCCAGCTACCGAGACGCGGCTTATGCCATGGGAGCGACTCGATGGCAGGTGGTGAAGATGGTGGTGTTGCCACAGGCGATACCGAGCATCATGTCGGGGATCATCTTGGCGATGTCTAGAGCCATTGGCGAGACCGCGCCTATATTGGTCGTGAGCTCGCTAGTTTTCATAACGTACGTGCCCACCTCGCCGTTCGACCGCTTCACGGTGCTGCCGCTCCAAATCGTGACGTGGGTATCGCAGCCGCAAGACGACTTCCGACACATCGCGGCGGCAGCGATCGTCATTCTGTTGGTGATGCTGTTGACGATGAACGCAGCGGCGATCTACATCCGGGCGAAGTTCCAGCGACGAGCTGAGTACTAGATCGACTCTCCGCGATCTATAGCGTTAGATCGTCGATGATCTCTGCGTTCGGGATCATCTCCAAGACTTTGGGATCCGCCTTTATCTTTGTGGAGCGGCTGCCGCCGCCGAGGATGACGTAGGGCTGTTCGAGTAGGGAGGCGTCGATGTAGATGGGGATGTCTGGTGGGAGAGCGAGGCAGGTTACGCCGCCAATCATCATGCCGGTGAGTTCGGATGTTTCTTCGGCTTTTGCGAATGAGGCGCGCTTGATGCCCATGAGTTCGCAGACCTTGTGGTTCACGTCGAGACGTTTGTCGGCGCGCACGACGGATGCCGAGTGCTTCTTGGCGCCGCGTTTGCTGGCGACGATGATGGTGTTGCCGGATGTCTCGATTGGGAAGTCGTATTTTTCGCAGAAGTTGATGGTATCGGCGAAGTCGGGATCAATCTCTACGACTTCGTAAGATGCTCCGATATCGTCCAAGAAGGATGTCACTCGGTCTTCGATTTCTCGACTCTGGTCGGTCAATTTTCACCTCGTCTAGTGTCGAATGTTTTGGGAGGTACAAGTATCTAGCGTATTATCTTGAATTGGCGATGACTTGTTGGCTAATCAATACGACCCGCGAGAACTACGACATCACGCGTGAGCGCGGCTTCGGCCTGATGGGTATCGACGCGTCCAACTCACGCAAGGCTTCACAGATGGTTTCGGGTGATCGCATCGTCTTCTACGTGCGGGAGGATCGCAGTTTTGCGTCCACTGCAACCGTGACGGACAAGTGTTTCCATGACAGTTCGCCGATCTGGAAACATCACACCAAGAAGGAGAAGTTCCGGAACCGAGTCCCGATCGAGCCTGACGTTATCGCGGGGGATGAGGATTGGGTTGATGCGTTGCAGGTGGGGCCGACTATGGAGTACATCAAGCGTTGGCCGCCTGAGATGTGGGAACTTGCGTTCTTCGGCATGGTGCATATCATCTCGAAGCGCGACTTCGAACTTTTGGAGAACGAGCTGAATCGCTACGCCGATGATGCCGAATATGACGACGAACTTGAGTACGAGACTGACCAGAGCGATGGGGAAGAAGGCGAAGAGGCGGTCGAAGTCGGCGTGACTGACTAATCTACGCCGCTGCTGGCTCGACCTCGGTAACGCCGTCCATCAACACGAAGCCAGTAGGCGAGACGCTAGATTTCATGCGCGCTGGTTCTTCGTCCACATCGAAGTTGACGGCATAGAGGTGATCCAAAGTCGTCATCTCCATAGGCTCTAAACCGCTAAGATCACTGGCTGCAACGTATTCTTCCAACATCTCCTCGCTGGTGATGGTGGGAGTGCAAGACGCTACCACGTTTGGCATCAGGCAGAAACGAATGGCGAGTTGACCGATCGTGGCATCGTAGTTTTCGAGAAGGAAGTCGATGCTGGCGAGTTTGCGGATCGCTGACTTCATCCACATCAGCCGTCGGTACGAACGATGGTCGGATTGCCCGAATGGCGTTTCATCTAAGACGGTGTCCTTGGTGTGGGTACCGTCGAGCATCCCTGAAGCGTGCGGAACTCGTGTGAAGACGCCGACATCGTTGGCGGTTGCCGCATCGATGATTGCCCGCGCCGGGTCCTGTTCGAGTATCGAGTAGATGATCTGTGCGGGAATCTGACGTTCGGAAACCGACGTGATGCCTTCGTCCTGCCATCCGAGGTCGGGGCCGACCGCGACGGCGTAGTGGCGAATCTTGCCGGCATCTTTGAGGCGTTCTAACGCTTCGAAAGTGTCGTCGCGTCGGATCGCGTCTAAGCGTGCGTTGTGCATCTGGAAGAGGTCGATGCAGTCGATGTTTAGGCGGTTGAGAGATTGGTCGCAGTGCTTCGATACGGCTTCAGGCGACCAGTCGTGGGGGCGTTCACGGTGGCCGGTGCGTGGGGCTTCGAGGTCATAGCCGAATTTCGTGCCTACGACGAGGTTGTTCAGCTCGTTAGGTGTGAAGGCTTCTGCGAGAATGCTTTCGCCGTAGCCATCGCCGTAGGCAGGCGCGGTGTCGAAGAAGGTGATGCCGAGGTCGCGGGCTTTTTGCAGCAGTTGAACGCCGAAGTCTCGGTCTGTCACACCCCACCACGTCGTCGCAACGCTCCAAACGCCGAAACCGACCTCTGAAAGTATCAGATCGGTCGATTTGAGTTGTCGATGCTTCATGTAGCCGGTACGGGTTTTACGGACGCTTCCGAAAGCAAGAGTCTAATTTCTCGTAGCCGATCTTCCCATTCTTTGTCCGGAATGGCTGGAAAGGACGCTGTTACGTCTATCGGAGGATCGATGTCGACCCACGACTTGCAGCCCTTGTGATGCGGTGCGATGGAGATCGGTACCGGATCTGTCAGCCTGTATGTCCTTAGCACGATGAGGTCGGCGGCGTGTAAGGGTTTCCAAGCGATGCGTTTGTTCACGAACTCGTCGGTCCAGACATGGAAGTCGGACAACGCTTCCAACTGCTCGGCGTGATTGACGCTCAAGACGTCGGCAACGTCTGCCCAAGCGTTGAAAGTTACGGTATCGCCAGCGACAGGAGCGTTGTAATCGAATAGGTGCTGAAATTCTGGTTTCAGCAATCGGTCAGCTTCGTGGAAGTGGGTAGGGTAGAGCAGGAAACGTCGGTGCGCCATCTCGAAATGGCGGTTGGATTCTCGGATGCCGCCTTTTCGCAAGATGAACAGCTGATCGGCTGATGCGAGCGCTTCGATGGTGGCGGCCCACTCTTTTAGGGCGATGTTGAGCATGAGTTCGATTCTAGTGGAGTTGCCCAAATTGTCGGTGGTATAGCTCGCTCGTTGGTATTCACACAGAGCGATTGTGCAATGTTTCTAAGCTGATGCCTCGTATCTGTGCCAAAAACTCCGCGACAAGCCTTACGTCCTTCGGTTCCGTCCACCTAGCGCGGTTCTTCTTGAAGGGTTGGGGATAGGCGTCGGTCTCCAAGACGATGCTGTCTATCGGGACGCGACGTGCGACGTCTTGGAGTTCCTTCGAGCGGAGCAGGGGCTTGGCAAAGGAGATTTTGAGTCCGAGGTCGAGGACTTTTTGGGCGTAGTCATAGTTTCCTTGGAAGTAGTGGGCGGCGCCTCCGAGTTGTCCGGCATCTTGGTCAGCGAGGATGGCTAGGGCAGATGCGCGGGCTTCGAAGCATGAGAGATCGTCGAGATGCTCGCGGACGTGGAAGACTACGGGCAAGTGGTGGCGTTTGGCGATCTCGATCTGCGCGGCGAAGGCATCTTCTTGCCAGCTGTGGTCCGGGCTGTTGGGCATGTGATCAATGCCGATTTCGCTCATAACAGTGACGCGCTCGTGGGATGCCATTGAGTCGAGCGTGGCGATGTCTTCGGGAGTGATAGGTGCTTCGAGGTCTGAGGGGTGGATGCCTGTTCCGGCGTAGACGTTCGGATAGATCTCGGCGAGTTGGATAGCTTTGCGGGAATCTTCAATCGTGGTTCCCGCGGCGATGACAGTGGAGACGTCGGACTCAGCGGCGCGCTGGAGCATCCCCGGCACTTCCGACAGGTCATGCTGCTGGATATGGGTGTGGATGTCGATCAGCATGAGGTCTGCTCAAGTTCGTCGGAATCGGATCCTTCAAGCTCGGATCTTAGTGTCGAAACTACTTCGTCGCCCCAGCTTTCAATTTCGTCCCACTGTCGGTAGTCGCCGTTGGGCGTGACGCGGAGAATGGCGTCGATGATGCGGAGGTAGAAGGGAAGGTTGCTGCGCGAGTAAGCCCCCGTGAACGTGGCATTCGAGACGACATTGAGCTGTACGTTTTCTTGGTTGAACGCCTTCTCGACCCATGCGTCGTGTTCGTCGCGGAGCTTGCCGGAGTGTTTAACGTCGATCATGCCGACGCTGAAAAGCGCGATTGGGATGTTGGTAATGCGCGCACGGTTGGTGATCAGGAGCAGGGCAGGTTCGGGTAGCCAACGGGCTGCGTACATGGGTGAACCGATGACTAGAGCGTCGTATTTGGCGATATCGATATCGAGGTTGGCGTGAAGAACATCGGTGTCGAAGCCGGCGGATGTCAAGCGTTCGCCGATGCGTGTCGCGATCTCGGCGGTGGAGCCGTGCTTCGTGCCGTACGCCACTAGAATTCGTGCCATGAATCAAAAGGGTACAGCGATAAGATGATGTCGCAAATCGGGATATGCTTTACGGACGCATCGAAAGTTACCTCACGGCAGTAGTAGATCTCATTCGGATTTCCAGTATCGGATTGGGGAAAAGAAATGATTGAAACAGCTTTACTCTACGTTCATATTCTCGCTGGTTCCGTCGCGTTGCTCGCGGCTGTAATCCCAGTTGCAACTAAGAAAGGCGGCACGCACCATGTGAGGGCAGGACGTGTGTACGCGCTGGCGATGACCGTAGTTTTCGTTACAGCGTTGCCACTCGCCATTCTTGGTGACGACATTTTCTTGCTGATTATCGCCTTCTTCAGCTTCTACTTGGTGTTTGCGGGTTGGCGCTTCGCCCGCAACCGAGGCCGAGAACCACAGTTGATCGACTGGGCAGCGGTCAGCATCATGGCGGTCACGGGGGTGACAATGTGGGTGTACGGTGTCGTGGTTGGAACATCAGGCAATACGATATGGATCGCTCTCGCGGTGTTTGGGACGATTGCGATCGCTCTCAGCGTGTTGGATTGGCTGTATCACCGCGGTTGGGCTGCTTCGGCGCGCCAGCGAATACAACGGCACCTGACAAACATGCTCGCCGGCACTATAGCTACGATCACGGCGGTGATGGTCGTCAATTTCGATTACGTCGAACCGGCATGGATTGTTTGGATTGCTCCTACAGTGGTTATCAGCCCGATTATCACTTGGTGGAATTTCAGGTGGGCCCGACGAACCTAACGACGAACATGATCGTCCGCATCACTTGACAACAATGTAAGTCGCACAACTGATAGATAACCTGTAATTCACTAGAAACCGGATAGTTTCGAAAGGCAGCACGAAAATGCGAGCAGGATTTGGACAGTTCAATACACCCGGCCGTGAGTATCTGCGGTTCGCCGCCCAATACGGTGTAAAGGACGTGTTGCTCAACACGCCGCAACTGCCTGATGCCGGTGGAAAGTGGGCGGTCAACGACCTCGTGAAGCTGAGGTTGCAGGTCGAGAGCGAAGGCTTGAAGCTGATGGCGCTGGAGAACGTGCCGACACACTTCTACCTCGACATCATGCTCGGCGGCCCGAACCGGGAGCAGCAGATCGAGAACATGATCCAAACAGTGCGCAACATCGGTGACGCTGGCATTCCGATCTTCGGCTACAACTGGATGCCGTCGCATGTCTGGCGAACTAAACCGGAACTCATTCGAGGTGGTGCGCTGGCGACGGCGTTCGACTACGAACAGGCGTTGAAGATGCCCAATACTCACGGGCGTGAGCACACCGAAGAGGAGATGTGGGAGCGACTTGAGGAGTGGATACGTATCATCACGCCGGTCGCTGAGGAGGCTGGTGTGCGATGCGGCATCCATCCATGCGATCCGCCCGTCGAAAAGCTTGGCGGTATCCCTCAGCTGTTCAGGTCGTTCGACTCTTACAAGCGGCTGATCGAGATCGTCGATTCCCCTTACAACGGCATCGAATTCTGCCAAGGGACGTTCTCAGAGATGGAGGACGCGGCCAATGGCGGCATCTACGACATGATCCGCTACTTCGGCGAGCGAAAGAAGATCCTATACGTGCATTTCCGCAACGTGTCGGCACCAGTGCCAAAATTCCGTGAGGAGTTCATCAACACGGGCCACGTTGACATGTACAAGGCGATGCAGATCTACCAGGAAGTGGGCTACGACTCCTTCTTCATCGACGACCACGTGCCGCAGACATTCGAGGACACGCCGTGGGGTCACCGCGGCAGAGCATTCGCCAATGGCTACATCCAAGCGATGATTGAGGCGGTTACGAAGCAGTCTGCCGCTTGAGGCCAAGGCCACCGCAATCCCGTCATTCCGGCGAAAGCCGGAATCCAGAGGAATTGGGTGGATAGGAGATAAACCATGCCAGATTTCAAGGATGCGGTTCGAAGCGGTTTGATCGAGTACATGGAAGGGCTCGAAAAAGCGCTGGACGGCCTAACCGAGGATGAACTGCGGTATCAACCGGCTCTCCATGCCAACTTCATCGAGTGGATCGTCTGGCATATGGGACGAGTGGAAGACCGATGGGTGAATCTCGTCCTCCGCCAAGATGACGACATCTGGGTCAAGGATGGCTGGTACAAGCGCTTCGGAATGGACCCCGACGACTACGGACGGGAAGATACAGCCGAGAAAATGCGGGCGATGCCCAAGACGGACATCAACGAGATGATGGACTATTACCGAGAAGCTCGGAAGGTCACGCTCGCGCATCTTGATCAGATGCCCGTCGAGGATTTGGACAAGGAGTTTTACCATCCGCGCAGAAAGATCGCGGTAAGCGGCGCTTGGGTCTTAGGACACATCCTCGTCGAAGAGGCTCAGCACCTAGGGCAGATCGCGTACCTGCGCGGAATGATGCGCGGGTTGGACGGGTAGTTGGGGACTGGCCATGCGACCTTTTCTGCAAGCCATCGACAGCGGCGTCAACGAGTGCTTCGAGAAGCTGAATCGTGCTTTGGATGGTTTGAGTGAGGATGAGCTAAGTTGGCAACCGACGCTGGAGTCGAACTCTATCGATTGGATGGTTTGGCACATGGCGCGGGTAGAAGACAACTTGGTCAATGTTGTACTTCAAAAACGAGTTCCGATCTGGGAACGCGACGGCTGGGGCAAGTGTCTAGGCATCGCATACACCGGCGCTGGTGCCGGGATGACGATGGATGAGATTCGGGCGATGGGTGGGATCGATGTTCCGAAAGTCATGGGCTACTATCGATCCATCCGTAAAGAGACGTCAGGCTACTTTGCGAACGCTATGAGTGAAGATGACCTGTCGAGAGTCATCGAACATACGAACTTCCGAGGTTGGACCGGCGCTCAAATCTTGGGTCGTCTGCTATGCGAAGAGGCAGAACACCTCGGACAGATCGAGTACCTCCGAGGCATGATGAGAGGACTTAACAAATGATGAAACCGTTCTTAGCAGCCATCGATTCTGGTCTCAACGAGGCTTTTGAGAAACTGAAGAGGGCGCTAGACGGCCTTTCCGAAGACGAACTCCACTGGCGGCCAGCATTGGAGTCGAACACCATCGATTGGATGGTGTGGCACATGGCGCGGGTTGAGGACAACTGGATCAACGTCCGGCTTCGCAATTCAGAATCGATCTGGGACCGCGACAGATGGGCCGAGCGCTGCGGCGTCGAAGAGCCGACCAACGGATTCGGTCAGACCGCCGAGGACATCCGCGCCATGCCCGCGTTCGATGTACCGAAGGTCATGGACTACTACCAAGCCGTCCGTGAAGGCACAACCGAATACTTCGAAAACGAGATGCAAGAATCGGATCTAACCATCGAGCTAACGCATCCCCGCTACGATCCGATCACCTACGCGTGGGTGCTAGGGCACCTGCTTTGCGAAGAGGCTGAGCATCTGGGGCAGATCGAGTACCTGCGCGGGATGATGAGAGGGATTAATAAGTGAAACCGTAATGAAATATATGTGCTATTATCGAACTACCTTCCCCTGATCTTTGGTGATCGGGATAAGACCGCCGCGAAAGCAACGGTCGCTTTGTGCGGATTCGCTATCTAACGTTTTTCGTAATCAAACAGGAGCAACTCAACATGGATCAAGCGCGGATCAGACGCCTTCGATCACGTCTTCCCTGGAGTGTCAATCAGTTGATTTTCGGGATGCAACGCAAAGCCTTAATTCGAGCTGTAGGTTCGTTTCATGCGGCGTGGTCCGAGTTGGAATGGAGACTATGGGCTTTAGACAAAGCCAAATATGAAGGCGGTGCATTTCATCCGATGCCGATTCTTGATGTGCGATCTTTTCTTCATAAATCAGAAGCACACCAACCCGTTTCGCTCGCCATTGAGCGGTTGACTGGAAAAGTGAACTTGCAGTCCTGTCTCAATGAACTGAATAAACGACGAAATCGCATTATCCACGGTGCTATTTCACCTAACCGGTACATCGAATCGGATTTTCGGAACGGCCCTGTTTTGATGTCTTCGAAATTGACCGGTTTTGTGTGGACTGATATGCACCCGATACCGACATTCATGTCGGTGTACGACGGCGAACTTGAGCGATACGGATACATTCTGGAGATCGGCGACATTAAAGAACTTACGGAAAACATCGTCGATGTGACTCGCGAATTAGATGCCAAATACCTACGTTCGTTGTGGGACGAAATGGTGAAGACCAACAAAACTGGGCTCGATGATGAAACGTTGAACAAACTAATGCACTATCCGTTGGATGAAAAAGGCAAAAAGGATCATTGAGATAACTCAACCAAGAATGCCGCAACTGCAAGGCAACCCGATCTGGTTCAATCTGTCCACGCCTGATCCGCAAGGAGCGAAGGATTTCTATTCCGGTCTCTTCGGCTGGGAGTGGGCGGATGTCCCGATGTCGGGTGGCAATACCTACCACATGGCGATTAGAAACGACACCAACATCGCCGGTATGTCCGAGAACGATGAAATTCACGGGATTATGGGAGTGTGGGTCAACAGCGTCTATGTCGAGGATGCCGAAGCGACGGCGAGACGTATCGAGGCGAACGGCGGTAGCGTGCTTACCGAGCCTCACAATGCCGACGGTTGGGGCGTAACCGCAACCGTCGCCACGCCAGAGGGCCCTGTGTTCGGCATATGGCAAAGCCTGAAAGGTTACGGTGCCGACATATTCGGAGAACCGGGTTCGGTGTGTTGGGTCGAGTATCACACCGGAGATCTCGAAGCCGCAAAGCGGTTTTACTCTGAGACTTTCGGCGTAGATTTCGACACGATAACGATTCCGATGAGTGATGCTGCTGGCTCAGACTACACAGTGACGATGCTTTCCATCGATGGTGAGCAGATGCCATGCGCGTTTTTCGAGTTGACAGAGGGCGAATCTACGGCGCGATGGGCCACGTACTTCATGGTCGAAGATATTCACGCGTCAGTTGCAAGAGCCGAATCGCTTGGAGCAAAAGTAGTATTTCCGGTGATGGATGTCCCGCCGGGGTCGCTCGCGTCCCTCGTGGATCCCCAAGGCGTTCGCTTCAACCTGTGGCAGCCTGCCGGTTGAGTAGCAGAGGCTTTTCCTATGTTGAGTTGGTGTATCGCACGTCAACGTTAGATAATCTTCGCTAGTTACTATCTCTAATCGGTTGAGAAAGATTCTCGTCTCGATTGCAAGCAAGTCAGGAGAAGCAGTTGAGCAACTCGTCTGGACATGTGCAGGGCACGCCAGTTTGGTGGGATTTGGCGTCGAGGGATGTGGATGCGACCAAGAAGTTCTACGCGAAGTTGCTGGGATGGGAGTGGCACGATCTCATGTCGAGTCCAAAAGGCGTGTTCTCGCAGGCGCAGCTCGGCGACAAGGTAGTCGGCGGCGTCTACACATACAGCGAGGGAATGCCGTTACCACCGGAACCGTTCAACTGGGTCAACGCGTTCTGGGTTGATGACGCCGATACAGCGATGGAACGAGCCGTCGAGAAGGGCGGTTCAGTCATCATGACGGCTTGCGACGACCCTGCGAGTGGCGGTAGTAAATCACTCTTGAAAACACCTGAAGGTGCTCCGTTCGTTGTTTGGAGCGGCGAAAAGGGCGTAGAGAACGAAGCGTTTTGGGAAGTTGGCGGCGTATGTTGGGTCGAGTACTACACACGTGACGTCGCGGGGCTCAACGATTTCGTCGGACATGTGTTCGGCAGCCGGTATCAACGAGTCGATTTGATGCGGCCGCCGACTGACTATGAGGATGCTGAAGGCGATATCGAATACGAGTATCACTGGCTAAAGGTGCCCGGCCTAGAACCGGACCGTGGCGGGATGATGGAGATGGACGCGAGTTGGGGCGACATGCCGTCGCACTTCATGACATATTTCCGAGTTGAGGATTGCGACGCGTCGGCGGCGAAGGCCGCTGAGCTTGGCGGCGCCGTATGTGTGCCGCCTACCGAGATACCGCCCGGTAAGTTCTCGGTGATCAACGATCCTCACGGCGCAACGTTCAGCATCATGTCGTTGCGGCCTATGGAGTAATCACAAATTGGCAACGTAACGTGTCGAAGGTCACTTTGACGCGTCCAATGCGACAACACGAATAGGCGAGAAAGGCCGACAACACATGCCCAAAGTTGAAAAATACGCTCAGGGGACCCCGTCATGGGTCGATCTATCGACCTCAGATCAGGAAGCTGCTAAAGGGTTTTATTCGACCCTTTTCGGATGGGAATACGAAGACAACGATGCGGGTAACGGAATGATCTATTCCATGGCCCAAATCGGTGGCTCTCCCGCAGGCGCCATCGCTCCTCAGCAGCCAGAAGAAGCTCAGCAGGGCGTACCGCCACACTGGAATGTCTACATCACGGTAGATGATGTGGACGCCGTTGCCGAACGAGTACCAGAGTTGGGCGGTAACGTGCTCATGGCTCCTCTGGACGTGTTCGATGCCGGACGAATGATCGTCGCCCAGGACTCAGTCGGTGCTGTAGTCATGTTCTGGCAGCCGAATCAACACATCGGCGCGGAGGTCCGTGATGAGCATGGTGCGTTGACGTGGACTCTGGTGTTGACTACCGACAAAGATGCGACAGCAACTTTCTACTCGGAGTTGCTAGACATCGAAGTCGCCAAAGACGCGATGTCGTCGCCTGACGGTGGAACAGTTCATCAGTTAGTCGTCAACGGTCAACCTGTGGCAAGCATCATGAACATGCCGCAACAACTAGTCGATATGGGAGTTCCCTCGCACTGGGAGGTCTACTTCAGAGTCGACGACGCGCAGGCAGTCTGCGACGCGACGACGGCGAGCGGCGGGCAGGTTTACATGGGACCGGCGGATTTGGGCCCCATGGGAACGATCGGCTACATGCAAGATCCCCAAGGCGCACAGTTCGGTGTCCAATCGCCGCCAACTGGATAACCGACCAGCGAAAGGAATATCGACTTGAAGATCGAAAGCTACAAACAGGGAACACCCTGTTGGACCGATTTATCTACGACGGATCAGGACGGAGCCAAGGCGTTCTATTCGGCGATCTTTGGATGGGATTACCAAGACATCCCTATGGGCGAAGGCCAAGTCTACTCAATAGCCAAGCTCAACGGATCAGACGCCGGAGCGATATTCACACAGGTCGCTCAGGAAGCTGAGGCTGGAGTCCCACCGCACTGGAAGGTTTACCTAGCGGTTGACGACATTGAGGCAACCGCTTCAAAAGTCTCTGATCTTGGTGGAACGATCATCGTTGATGAGTTCGATGAGGACGAATCCGGACGGATGATAATGGCGCAAGACCCCACCGGCGCGATGATTCAGTTCTGGCAGGCGAAGGCCAATATCGGTTGCGAAATTCGAGATGAGCACGGCGCGTTGACCTGGGCCGAGTTGCTGACCTCAGATCAAGAGGGCGCAGGCAAGTTTTACACCGAACTACTCGGCATCGATCTCGATATAGAAACGATGCCAACACCAGAGGGCGAACCGTACCACATGCTCATGGTCGAGGGCGTGCCTGTCGCTGGTGTGATGCCATCGCCAGAACATCTGGTCGAAATGGGCGTCCCGCCGCACTGGGAGGTCTACTTCAGAGTAGATGATGCAACGGCGACCGTCGAGACCGCGACGTCGTTAGGTGCAACCGTACATTTCGGCCCAGAAGTGTTGCCAATGGTGGGCACATTCGCGGTGATGCAAGATCCGCAAGGTGCGGTTTTTGGCATTCAGCAGTTGCCAACGGTCTGATACCAACCGTCCCGAACATTGCCGCTACTTGCCAAGTATCAACACGGAACGCCGTGTTGGGTCGATCTAGCGACGAACGATCTCGCAGCGGCCAGAGATTTCTACTCAGGACTCTTCGGATGGAGCTACATCGACGAGCAGATGGGCGAAATGGGCATCGGCACATATTCGATGGCGATGGTGAACGATGTTGCTACGGCGGCGATCTACGAGCTGGGTCCGGATCAGATACGCGCTCCCTCGAAGCCGAACTGGAACGTCTACGTCTCGGTCGATGACATCGACGCGACTCTAGGCCACGTCCGGCAACGCGGCGATGTGGTTCTAGCCGAGGCTACCGATGTGGATCGCGCAGGGCGCGTCGCTGTAATCGAAGACCCGACTGGCTGTCAGACCACACTGTGGCAACCGGGGGAGTTTCAAGGCAGTCTAATCCGCGCAGAGCCGGGCGCATTGACTTGGTCCGAACACGTTAGCACCGATCTCAAGCAATCAGTACGCTTCTACGAAGATGTTCTCGGAGTTGCGACAGTAACTGCCCCGCAGGGCAATCTAAACGAATACACGATGTGGATCGTGGACAACATCCCGGTCGCGGGTATGTTTCAGTGGCCGGATGAGATGATCGCGAATGGCGTACCATCGATGTGGTTCGTCTATTTTCAAGTGACCGATCTTGACAGGGCAGTTGACTATGTGCACGCAAACGGCGGCAAGGCGATGGCCAGCGAACCCGCGGTTAACGATGTCGGACGTTTCATCGTGCTCCGCGATCCCCAAGGTGCCGATTTCTGCGTCATCGAACCGCACCAGCGAGAGGAGTGATCGAACTAATCATGCCCCAATACACCAATCTCACTCAAGGAACGCCGTTTTGGGTGGACCTAAGTTCGCCTGATATCGCGGCATCGATGTCGTTCTACACGAATCTGTTCGGTTGGGGCTACGACGAAGCGCCGCCAGAGGACGTAGGAGGAAGACGTTACGCATGGGCGAAAAACTCATCCGGGTATTCAGCCGGGGTTGCTTCGCAGAGCAACGAGGAGATCGAGTCCGGTGCGAAGCCGCAGTGGAGCATCCAAATTCTGGTCGACGACATGGAGGATGTCACGAGGCGAGTCCCAGATCTTGGCGGTTCTGTGGTTGAGGCTCCATCGAAAGTGGGAGAGTACGGGATTGGCGCACAGATCGCGGATCCCACCGGTGGGAGAGTGAACATCTGGCAGGCGTTTCAGTCGGGTCCCACCATCAAGCACGAACATGGTTCGATGCAGTGGTGCGAGTTGATGACGCCCGATCCTGAAACCGCCGCCGCGTTTTACCGTACGTTGCTGAGAGTCAAGACCGATCCTATGGAGATGCCGGACGGATCGATCAACTCAATAGTCAGAACCGAGGATGGACCCGTGATGGGCATCAGCGCTCTTGCCGGGCTTTCAGAAGAGTTACTAGCGCGACTCGGTGGTCCGACTTGGGTCGTCTACCTCAACGTCGATGATGTGGATACAGCAGTTGAACGAGCAGTGCAGAACGGTGCCGAGTTGCCGGACCCGCCATGGGACGTGCCAGGAGTAGGGCGCATCGCGTGGATTTTCGATCCACAAGGCGCACTGTTAGGGCTGATTACTCCCCCTAGTTCGTAACGTCAAAAGACAATTGAAAAGTCAGTCATTCCGTCGCACGCTCACGTCATTCCGACGAAAGCCGGAATCCAGAGGGATGCACCAGCGGACAACTACGGACCGAGCCATCGACTTGCCAAACAGTTTTGCAAAGGTCTCGATGGCGAACTCGTCTAGGTTTCCATGTAACATTTCAGGCGTTACCAACAATCTGCGGGAACATGGTAAATGTCAACGGCTAACTTCGGAAAAAGACTTGATGGCAAAGTCGCCATCGTGACGGGCGGCGGTGGAGCGATGGGCGGCGCACAGTGCCGACTATTCGCAGAACACGGCGCGGCGGTGTGTGTCGCTGACTTCCGAATGGATGCCGCTGAAACGATTCGTGCTGACATTGCCGAGAACGGTGGCAGCGCAATCGCTTATGAACTGGATGTCCGCGATGAAGCAGGGTGGACGGATTGCGTTAGCGCGACTGAAGACGCGTTCGGACCGGTAAGCATCTTATGCAACAATGCCGGGGCGAATTTCAGGGTCAGTTTCGACGATCAATCCTTGGATATGTGGCACATCATCATGGAAACCGGCTTGACAGGAGCCTTTCTCGGTATAAAAGCGGTCGTGCCATCCATGCGTCGAGCCGGCAGTGGAGCAATCCTGAACATAGGATCACTTGCATCGATCCGTCCCGGTGGCGGATCACCGGGATACGCCGCGCAGAAGATGGGCATGGTCGGACTGAACCGAGCGGCTGCCGCAAGCTACGCCAAGGAAAATATCCGCTCCGTAATCATCTCGCCCGGACACGTCGACACGCCATTCATCAGAGGCAACAACGCCTACAGTCCAAACGACGCATCGACGAGCATCGATAACCCGGAAAACTACGAAGGCAGACGTTCTAACACCCCGATGGGACGATTGATGATGCCCGAAGACTTGGCCAACGCCTTCCTATTCGCAGCATCCGACGAAGCCAGCGGCGTCACCGGCTCCATGATCACCGTCGATGGTGGCGCGGCTTTATGATTTAAGCATGAGGGTTCTTATATCCGGAGCAAGCGGTTTCATCGGTAAATCACTAACCGCACGCTTGCTCGAACGTGGCGACGAGGTGGTCCATCTCGTGCGCCGAGAACCCGATCCAGAACCTGACGTTCCTCAGATCCCATGGGACACCACCGATCCCGATTCCGTCAACATTGACGATCTAGGTCCCATCGACGCCGTAGTCAACCTCTCCGGCGCGTCCGTTGCGAAACGCTGGACACGCGAATATCTGGACCTAATCGCCAGTAGCCGTATCATCACCACCGAGACGCTGGTTGAGATCTGCCGCCGAATGGACTCGCCTCCGACCGTCTTAATCACCCCTTCGGGAGTTGCCATCTACGGCGATCGCGGCGACGAACAGCTGACCGAACAGAGCGAACGTGGCGAAGGCATCCTCGCCGACATCGCCATTCCGTGGGAAGCGGCGACCGCGAGTGCTGAGGAGTTCGGCGTTCGCACAGCCACCGCGCGTTTCGGCATGGTGTTTGCTGCCGATGACGGGCCGCTTCCAGTGATGATACTGCCGTTCAAGCTAGGTCTCGGCGGACGACTAGGCAACGGCAGGCAGTGGACGCCGTGGATTCACATCGACGACGCCATCTCGGCCCTGATCTTTGTCGCCGAAAACGAGTCGTTAAACGGGCCGGTCAACGTAGTTTCACCCGGCGTCGTCAGAAACTCCGAACTATCTCAAGCCATCGCCGACGCGCTGCACAAGCCCTGCTTCGGATGGATGCCCGCAATCATCGCCCGCTTCGCCATCGGTAACTACATCCAAGAACTCGCCATCGACAGCAAATTCGTCATACCCGAAAAACTCCTACAAGCCAGCTTCGAGTTCGAACATCGCGACCTACGAGCCTGTCTAAAACACGAATTGAACACAAAGTAGGGGAATGTGTGCCCCTTTCGAAACGAAGTGACGCGAGCGGGGTATTCCCGGCGAGACAGGGCTGTGGCGCATATCCCCTCTCCCCCTCCATCCTTCCCTCCCCCTCCTAGGGGGAGATTAAGAGGGCCCCGGCGAGGGCGAACAGGGCGACCACAAGGCAGGGTTTCCCCCGCTCGCGGGGGAAATGTCCGAAGGACAAAGGGGGCACACCGTAGGAAGCTCATACCCACCACCACCAAAATCCCACCAATCCCTAAATCCCCGCAATCCCCGGTTCAGACACTTGACTCCCGCTACATCTGTAGTAATATAACAAACAAGCGCCGAGCCGAACCCTCGGAGCGGCGCCAGAGACATCGCCGCGTCGAGACGGAGAGCGTGCACCTTTCCTTTTCTACGCCGTTGACGAAAATTACAAACAACCCGGCCTGCGGGCGGGAGACCTCGGGGCGCTGACGGCGCCCGCCGGCGGAGCCCGTCAAATCCCCTTTGATGTCAGGGTCCAACGTACGCCAATAATCGGTAAACGAAGACCGTTGTAGCTGCAGGGCTCGGACGCGGGGCATACGCCGGCTCCGCCAACGAAAGCAAGCCAGACGGCGGACGCCCTCCCTGATGCCATTCCCGCGCACGCGGGGATCCAGAGGGGAACGTGCCAAACCCAGGTTGTTCCGGGGAGAACCGGAATCCAGAGGGGAGTAGCGCGGGGGAATCTGTCCGTTCAAGGTTCGGGCGAACGGTCTTTTATCCGGCACACGTCTACCCGCATCGTCGGGCGGGGGAGGCTGCAGCACCAGCGAGAGGAATGAATCGAGCGATGACGGGAGCACCTCTTTCAGACGCTTCCCGGAGGGCCGACGGTCTGGCGACGTCGGCGGTGCTGGACCAAAAGTACTTGCCGCACGCGATCGAAACGACGCGGCGATGCTTCGAACATCGATCCCCTCTCCCTTGATGGGAGAGGGCTAGGGTGAGGGTGAAGGGAGTAAAACCCCTTCAATTAAACGCGCCAAAAACCGTTCCGAAACCAGCCGGAACCTATACCGACTGGCAATTACACGCGTCATCGCCCTTTCGTAAAGCGACGCGAACCTCAGCTCTGCGCAATCATCTGACGCAGAACGTAGGGCAGCAGCCCCCCATGCTCGTAATACTCAGCCTCGATCGCGGTATCCACCCGACACAGCACGTCGAAAGTCTGCGAAGACCCATCGTCGCTCGTCGCACTGACCCTGAGTATCGAGCCGGGCTCCACGCTCGCCCCAACACCATTGATGGTGAACCGCTCTTTGCCAGTCAAACCCAACGACTGCCCCGACTGTCCATCTACGAACTGAAGCGGAACCACACCCATACCGATCAGATTGGCGCGGTGGATACGCTCGAAGCTCTCTGCAATCACAGCCCGCACACCCAACAGCATTGGACCCTTAGCCGCCCAATCGCGTGAGCTTCCCGTTCCGTACTCCTTACCTGCGATCACGATGAGCGGCACACCCTCAGATCGATAACGCTCCGCCGCATTGAAGATACGCATCGTCTCACCAGTCGGATAGTGAACCGTCCAGTCACCCTCGTAATCCGGTGTGAGTTTATTGCGGAGACGGATGTTGCCGAACGTTCCCCTCATCATCACGTTATGGTTTCCACGCCGCGATCCGTAAGAATTGAACGATCGCCGAGGAACATCGTTCGCTATCAAATGCTGACCAGACGGCGCGCTCGGAGGGATGCTTCCAGCAGGGGAGATGTGATCAGTTGTAACCGTATCCCCGACACTCACCAGCACCCGGGCATTCTCAATCTCGTCGCGAGGCCGCGGCTCAAGCTCGAAACCGTCGAAGTACGGCGGCGGCTGAATATAGGTGCTCCCCGGATCCCACTGGAACTGCTCACCAGTAGCCGCTTCCAACTCCTGCCATTGCTCCGGACCATCGTAAACCGCGCCGTAACGGTCATTGAACTGATCGACTCCAACTGCGCTGGCAATCGTCTGCGCGATCTCGTTCTGGCTCGGCCAGATGTCAGACAGATAGACATCATTGCCGTCGTCGTCAGTGCCTAGAGCGTCACGCGTCAAATCGACATCGATGCGTCCCGCGAGCGCGTAAGCGACCACCAACATCGGCGATGCAAGGTAGTTGGCCTTCACTTGCGGATGCACACGCCCCTCGAAGTTGCGGTTGCCACTGAGTACCGCCGCTGCCACCAGATCGTGGTCCGTAACCGTATCCGCCACCTCTTGCGGCAACGGACCCGAGTTTCCGATGCACGTTGTGCAGCCATAGCCAACAGTCTGAAAACCAAGCGATTCAAGCGGATCTGTGAGCCCCGCGCGGTCCAAATAATCCGAGACCACCTTCGATCCGGGTGCCAAGCTGCTCTTCACCCACCACTTACGCTCTAGTCCTTTCTCGACAGCGTTGCGAGCCAGCAAGCCGGCTCCAATCATCACAGACGGGTTGGAGGTGTTAGTGCAACTAGTGATCGCGGCGATGACAACCGATCCATCCGTGACCTCTGCGCCATTCGAAGAAGCGTCGGGAAACGCGTCTCGGAAGTTTTCGGAGACATCGCTCAGCAACACGCGGTCCTGTGGACGCTTCGGCCCCGCCATACTCGGCTCAACTTCGCCGAGATCGAACTCAAGAGCAATCGTGTACTGCGGATCGTCGTTGTCAGTAGGAGTGAGGTGGTTAGCAGCCGAATATGCCTCCACAAGCGCCACAGTCTCCTCAGAACGTCCGGTACGTCGCAAGTAGTCGAACGTCTGCTCGTCGATAGGGAAGAAACCACACGTCGCGCCGTACTCCGGAGCCATGTTTCCGATCGTCGCACGATCTGCGACTGGCAATGATGCCAGACCGGGTCCGTAAAACTCTACGAAGCGTTCCACCACACCAACACCGCGGAGCATCTCTGTAATGGCGAGCACGAGGTCAGTAGCCGTGGCACCTTCCGCCAAGCTGCCAGTGAGTTTCACGCCCACCACTTCTGGCACGAGCATGTAGTAAGGCTGTCCAAGCATCACCGCCTCGGCTTCAATACCGCCAACACCCCAACCTAGGACGCCAAGCCCGTTGATCATCGTCGTGTGGGAGTCGGTGCCTACGCAGGTATCAGGGTATGCAAAAGTCCCGCCATCGATCTCGTTAGTAAGAACGGCGGATGCCAAGAATTCGAGGTTTACTTGGTGGACTATGCCCGTTCCCGGCGGGATGACCAGCATATTGTTGAACGCCGTCTGCGACCACTTCAGTAGCTTGTATCGCTCCACATTGCGCTCAAACTCGAGGTCAATGTTCCGCGCCAACGCGCCTTCGGATGCGAAATAGTCGACTTGGACCGAGTGATCGATGACAAGGTCGGAGTGAACAACCGGATTTATGATCCCCGGATCGCCGCCTTTTTCGGCAACGGCATCGCGCATAGCGGCAAGATCGACCACAACGGGAACGCCGGTGAAGTCTTGTAAGGCGACACGACCCGGCATGTAAGGAAACTCTTTGGGTGGAGTCGCAGATGGCGACCAAGACGCCACGAGTCGCACATCGTCTTCGGTCGCGGGACCGACATGGGCGTTACGAAGAGCGTTTTCCAGCAGCACCCGTATCGAAAATGGCAACGTCGACACGTCGCACAGTCCAGCACGTTCGAGGGCACCCAGATCGTAGTAGGAATACTCTCGCCCTTGGACATCGATTCGATTGACAGAGTTGAATGGTGCTGGTTTCATACGCTAAACGCTTGGCTGGGTTGCAATTGCTGGTGCTTGAATCACCTGAATCCTAATGTATCAGTGGAATGATTCCGCGATTTGTCGCTTATCATTTCAGCGCAGACCAAATCGCATCTATCAACGTCAAATCGAAAGGCAGATCGCAAGCATGGGACACCCCAAAGACCAGCTGATATTCGTCGGTACCTACACCAATCTCGGCGCAAAAGGCATCTACACGTGCCACATGGATGGCGCAACCGGACGACTGACCGAGTTGTCAGTCGCCACCGATAGCGGGCCCAACCCATCATTCGTCACTCTTCACCCGAACGGCAAATTCCTCTACTCAGTGGCTGAAGTCAACGACTTCGACGGCGATGATGCTGGCGGTGTCCACGCATACGCCATCGGCGGGAACGGAAAGCTATCCCTCATCAACAAAGAGTCGACCAAAGGCACTGGGCCCTGCCACCTCGTCGTCGAGGCGAACGGAAAGTACCTATTCGTCGCCAACTACGCAGGCGGTAGCGTCGCAATGTTCGAGATCAACGACGACGGCAGCCTGAACGAAGCCTGCGACTTCCATCAGCACGTCGGCGGCAGCATGGTTCAAGCAGACCGTCAAAACGAACCGCACGCCCACTCCGTAACCATGGCGCCGAGCAATAACCAGCTGATCGTCTGCGACTTAGGTCTGGACAAGGTGTTGGTTTACGACATCGATCACCATGCGGGCAAGATCGTGCTCAACGAAGACGCATCCGCCGATTCGAGGCCAGGTGAAGGGCCGCGCCATTTCGCGTTCCACCCCGACGGCACCGCAGCGTTCGCCATCAACGAGATCGGCCTCACCATCAGTGCATACGATGTCGATGCCGACAGCGGCAAGCTGACTGAAACCCACTGGGTCGGCACTGTCCGTCCCGATATTGTCTACGCCGATGGCAACAGCACCGCCGATATCCACGTATCACCCGATGGCAGGCACGTCTACGGCTCGAACCGTGGCCACGACACACTAGTCATCTACGGCTGGGACCCCTACGCTCGGATGCTCTACTACATCGCCAACGAGTCCACTCGCGGCAACACTCCTCGCAACTTCGCCATCGATCCCACCGGAACTTGGGTACTCGCCGAGAACCAAGATTCGGGGACCATTCACACCTTCAAGCGAGACGCTGATTCTGGTGAACTGACCCACACCGGACACATGATCTCGATACCGGGACCGGTATGCATCCAGATGATGGATGATTGAAATCTTAGTTCGTCGAATCGACGATTCAGTGGAACATGCCGCGTCTCTGATTTCGGTGGTCGTGGTTTGGCGCGTCATCTGAACTATACCGTTTGAGACGTTTGTCCACCATCAGTTTTTGCTAGGCAAAGGGCGGATGCGTCGAGTATAGCGAGACGCAAAGTGTTCCGACTAGTGAATTAGCTTCACAGCCTCTCTATCATTCGGCTGTTTCCCGACCTTCCGGGAGAACCTAAACGCGCCGCGTCTGCCCTGTGTATTGCGCGTGACTTGCGCTCCCTAATGCTTCCAAATGTATAGAAAGACTATGCGCGATTTTCGTAGATTCGCTGACATGGGGGACTTCCTAAGTTACGGCTGTGGTGAAAATCGACGTGATAGGCCATCTGACTGTGTTGCGTTAAGCGTTTTTCCCGTACCTCGGCTCCCCTCTACCCGAGAAATTCGCAGGTAATGGACAGTATCTACGGCAACACTGCGGCCTGGCGGCATCCGATCGCGCACACTATTCTTCTTGCCTTTGTCGCACTCACCGCCATCACAGCCGCGACGTTGCTCCACTCAGGCACTCAAGCGCAACCGCAGCCCCCGAGCACTCTCGTACTCAACATCACAAGCGGATCCTACTGCATCCCCGAAAACCGCGGCTCCGTCACCATAACCGCGTCCCTCGTGAACCCCGCGCCCGAGTATGTGGGACTCGGTATGGGGCACTATAAGGACGCTAACTGGAAAGACGACTACGAATTCTCATTACCCTCCTTTGCAGAAGGACGGACGACCGCCACCTTCAGAGTCGTCGCCAAAGACGACTCACTTGTTGAAGGACACGAAGAATTCGGACTCATAGTCTCTGGCTCCTTCCCCATATCCGGGAGCCCCATACAAAGCCACGCGCCTATAAATCTCATCATCATCGACGACGACGGGTCAAATCAGACGCTAACGTGCGTCACCCTGACCGCATCCGACTACACGCCCAACGAAGGCGACACGGTAACCATAACCGCGGCCCTCGACGAAGCGGCAGGCAACAACGGAGTGCAGATCCCCCTGTCCGTCTCCAGCCAAAGCTCCGCATCTAGTGCCGATTACAGCCTGTCGTCTGAATCCATCACGATTTCTGCGGGAAGCAAGACTGGAACCACCACTGTCACAATCACCGACGACTCCGATGACGATGACGATGAGGTACTCGTCATCCACACAACCGCCGCCAGTCTTACTGCCAATGCTGCCAGTCTCATCATCGTTGACGACGATGGTCCGCCGCCCACCAACACACCGACGCCAACACCCACCAACACGCCGACTGCGACACCGACGCCTACGCCCACCAACTCGCCGACACCGACTGCGACGCCGACGCCAACACCCACTAACACACCAACTGCGACACCGACACCCACGCCTACTGCTACACCGAATCGTGCGCCTAGACGTGTACCTAGCGACAGTCCAACGTCAACGCCTACTAACACACCAACTGCGACACCGACTCGTACCACATACGGATCTGAGCCTAGATCGACCCCGGATCGTACGTCAGCTCAGCCTCAGATACCAACACCGACTAGCACGCCCACGGCAGTCAACACTCCGACTGCGACTGCAACACCCGCCAATAGGCCCGCGGCAGTCAACACTCCGACGACCACCGCAACACCGACTAGTAAGCCCGCGCCGCCTAATACTCCCACGTCGACCAACACCCCCACCGCAACTGCAACGGTGATAGCGGTCCAGATATCCATATCAACGAACACACCTACTCCGACAGTGACCAATACTCCTACTGCGACCTCGACGCCGATACCAGTGCTGATTTACACGCCAACGAGTACGCCAACTCCCAGCCTCGTTCTGGAACCGACACACCAAGCTACTCTTACACCCACCGCGACCTCGACGCCAATACCGATGCTGACCTTTACGCCAACGAATACACCCGCTCCCAGCCTCGTTCTGGAACCGACACACCAAGCTACTCTTACACCCACCCCCACTGCTACGTCCATCGTCGCTCTAGCTCTTGCGTCTATTGTTACCGCTACTCCGGAACCGACAGTTGCTCCGACATCGGTGCCTAGCAGCACTCCATTGCCTGTCGCAACTTCAGCATCTGTTCTTCCGGGTAGTAAAGACGATGAAAACTCGACAGCCTGGTGGTGGATATTCATCATCTTGCTCTTGCTAGCGATAATCGGCGCTGGAGTGATTATTTACCGGTCTCGCAGAAAATCCAGTACCTCGGACAGCGACGAAACTTCGAATTCGTCTACGCCGAGAGATGTAGACGATGACAGTGCCGGCGGAGAGGAAGCTTCAGACGAATATCAAACGTTAATCTACGATATGTCTAGAGACCCTCTAGTGAAAGAGTAGTAGGCATCCGCCAGCGTCCTCGGAAAGATTTGTTAACAATGATGTCTCATATTGGTGAAACGCGCCCCTCGGTGGAGACAAGGGCTGTTGAACTCCTGTACGACGACGGGCTTCCATTCCGAGACCTCAACAAGAACGGCGAGATAGACACATACGAAGACTGGCGCGAACCAGTTGAAGCTCGCGTCGCCGACCTGCTTTCTCAGATGACACTGGACGAGAAGGCTGGGATGCTGATGATCGATCAGTTGAACGCCGACGCGGGTGGTCAAGTCCCGTTACTGGCAGGCAAATTGCTGTTTGAAGAGAAGATGACGCGGTTCATCCTCCGAAACACCGTCACGAATTCGCCTCAAGAAACTGGTCACCCATTCTTCGGCGCGCAGGTTACTCCGTACGAGATGGCGCAGTTCACGAACGCGGTGCAGGAGATGTGCGAAACCACGCGCCTCGGCATACCCGCGATCTTCAAGTCGAACCCACGCAACCACTTCGAAGAAGGATTCATGGGCGGACTCGATGCATCCGTAGGAGCATTCTCGGCGTGGCCCAAAGAGGCCGGTCTCGCCGCGACTCGTGACATGGAGCTCATCGCTGACTTTGCCCGTACGGTCGCGAGAGAATGGGTCGCCCTCGGCATCAGAGGGATGTATGGCTACTGTCTCGACCTCTCGACCGAACCTCGATGGTTCCGTATCACCGAGACCTTCGCGCAAGACGCTGATCTGGTAAGCGAGATCGCCACGGCCCTAGTCAAGGGCATACAAGGCGAATCACTGAACCATCAGAGTGTTCAAGTCACCATGAAGCACTTCCCAGGCGGCGGACCCCAAGAGGGCGGTGCCGACCCGCACTTCGAGTTCGGAAAGTACCAAGCGTATCCGGGCGACAACTTCGACTATCACTACAAGCCGTTCATCGCCGCGATCAAGGCCGGCGTCTCGTCGATCATGCCGTACTACGGCGTGCCAGTGGGGCAGAGGTACCAACCCAACGATGTCGGTATGTCGTTCTCTAAAGGCATCACCACCGAGTTGTTGCGTGAGAAACTGGGATTCGAGGGGAACGTCAACTCAGATACTGCAATTGCCACGACGATGCCGTGGGGCGTCGAAGACAAACCCGTCTCTGAACGCGTCGCTATGGCGATCAACGCCGGTGTAGATGTCCTGTCCGGGTTCAGTGACAACACGCAGATGAGCGCACTTATCGACTCCGGCACGATCCCTGAGGAACGACTCGATCAAGCGGTCAGTCGGTTACTTACCGAACAGTTCAAACTCGGTCTGTTCGAGAACCCCTTCGTAGAGCCGAATCGAGCGGGATACATCCTCAACAACCGCATCACGCAGGCCAAGGCTGACGCTGCCCAACGCAAGGCGATAGTGCTTCTACAGAACCGCAACAACGTGCTGCCGATGGAGATGCCGACGCCTAAACCGCAACCAAATCCGTTCGCAATGCTCGGTTTCCATCAGGATGCGACGGATGAGCCGGAGATCGAACCGGTCAGCAAAAAACTCTACGTCATGGGCATGGCCCCCGAAGTGATCAGCGGTCCCGAATGGAATGAATACGAGGTTGTGTCTGGCGACTACACCCCCGCCAACGGGGAAGCCAGACCTGAGGTCCCCAATGGCACCGACTACGCAATAATCCGCGTCATCATCGGCAACAACAGCAAGGTTGGCGGAGGTTTCCTTCCGGTTCCCGATCCGGAAGAACTCGATATGATCGCCTTCTCAGACATGGAAAAGTCGAATTCTTGGACTGTCACGCCAAGTTTGGACGACATCAACGGTGTCATGTCCGAAATCGGCGCTGACCGCACTATCGTAGCGATCCGATTCCGCCAGCCGTTCGTCTTGGACGAAGCGAGCGGCCTGCTGAATGCCGGAGCCGTCATTGCCACCTTCGGTTCAAGCGACGCCGCATTGATGGACGTGCTCACCGGCAAACATCCCGCACAAGGCAAACTACCCTTCGCCCTCGCCAACAGTGCTGAAGCGATACTTCGACAGCATTCAGACGTCCCGGGCTACTCCGAAGAGGACACCCTGTTCCCGTTTGGGCATGGGTTGGAGTATTGAACACGCATCATTGACAGTCGAGTCACAGCTAGTCGCGGCTCGCGACAGCATCGCACAAACAAATTTGTCTCATATGTGGTATGATTGAGCCATCATGGCCACATTACAGGTAAGAAACATCCCCGATGAGATGTACGAGCGTATTCGTTGGCTAGCGAAGAAACGCAATTCTACGATCAGTGCGACCGTCATCGCAGCCGTCGAACAACAGATCCGAGACGAAGAATGGCAAGAATACTGGGAAGGTTTACCGAAAGACCAACTCGACGTACCTCCTTCAGAATTGGTCTACGAAGCCCGAACACTTAGAGACGCAGGTTTAGAGTGAACGGCTACGTCGTCGACGCTTCAGTTGCTTTCGAATATTTGACTGGGTCGCAAGTCGGATCGCAATTCTTAGAAGTCACGCGCGGCAAACGATTGATCGCGCCGGAACTAATCGACGTAGAAATCATGTCGTCGGTTACACGTGGTGTGCTGCGACAAACCATGTCAGCCAGTCGGGCCTTGCAGGTGCTCGAGGCATTAGTCAAGTGTCCGTTCGAGCGCATTTCGCATTCGGAACTGATCTTACATGCTTGGCGGTTCTATCAAAACGCGACCGCATATGACGCGTTGTACCTTGCAACTGCACATTTGCACGGCATGGAGTTGATCACGTCGGACGGACGACTGAGCCGAGCCCCAGTCGGCGATATTGCGATCATCAACCTCCGCTAAAAACCCTACTGCAACGGCAACCAGGGCTGCAGCCAGTGCGGCGAATCGGTCAATCGAACCTCGTCCACCCACTTCACCCAGTCGTAGCCCCGCCTTCCCGGAGCGACCAGCCGCAAGGGCGCTCCATGCCCATGCCACAGCAACTCGCCACCAACTCGCGTCGCGAGCATGATTTCGCCGAACTCCGATGACGCGTATCGCCGGGTGTAACCGGTAACCGAGTGCACGATGCAACTGCGTGCGTCTGCGTTCATGCCTGCGGCTTCCAAAACGTCACGCAGATAAATGCCGCTCCATATCTGGTGTGAGTACCAACCGCCCGTACAGTCGAGCGTCGCTTCGAGTTCAGTGAGGTTGATCCCGAGACTACCGTTCTCAAGGTCTAGAAGTGTCAATGATGTGGAATTGCCGTCAACATCCACGAGGTTTAAGCGCCATTGGGCAATATCTATCTGCGCCGGTTTGTCGTTGATCCACGAAGTGGTGGGGAAGACATTGCCTTCGTATGAGCGACGTTCGTGCGAGCCAGTGAATCGCCGATCTGCGCCCGGGGTTGGTATCTCCCGGATGATGTTCTCGCTGACCACCCACGCCGCCGTGCCCACGGCAAGTACAGATCCGAATCGCAACGCTTCACGTCTTTCAGCGCTGTATCCGACGCGGAATCGGGCAGTGTAAGCCCACGCGTGCCAAGCAATGAACGGCAGGATCGCGGCTCCGGCGTAGATGTGAAGGCTCATGCCAGTGATTCCTTCGACAGACCAAAAACCTCCGATGCTCCATACAACACCGATGCTCAGGGTCGTCAAAAGCAGCAGTGAAACCAGAACAGCCACGTTGCGCGGCCTCCCCCGCGAAGGACGTTTGAGAGAATGCAAGGCCAGGGCCGTTTTCCAAGCGAGGACGGCGATGATGCTGTAGCCAAGAACGCTATGAATCTGCAGCACAATCTCATGCTGCGAGTTCCCGCTCATCAATCCGACCGCGCCCGTCACCAACTCGCCTGCAACGAGCGTGAGGAGGATGAGATTTACCCACTTATGACGCATCAAAGTCCTCTAAGTGGGATGGTATGTGAAAAATGGAGGCGACTAAACGTCGTCCATCTTTTGGGGTGTCATGAGTTCCCAGAACTCAATCTCTTGACTCTCGATGTGCTCGCGCACCTGTCCGCCGACTTGCAAGGCTTCCCGCGGGATACTTCCACCCGACATATACGGAGAGCCAAGGTTGTCCTGTGTCCACTCAAGCACTACGGTGTCGGGTTCGCCAGGCACCGTCCCAGCGTTGAAGTAGACCGTGCCCTTCGAACGCCCCGCCGATTCGTAGATTTTCTGTTGCTTCTGAACCAGAGAAGCCACAAGCTTGCCTTGGCGGTACTTGGCCTTGTAGACCCGTCGGAGCATGTACATCGAGTTACCTCACACTTTGGTTGTGTTCTGCGTTAGAAATGGTCGTTAGTTCAGCAAAACGCTTTTCAAGCGCAGCGGTTACCATAATATTCTGAGTTCCTCGCCCCATTCCCACTTAATCCGCAAACACCTTGAAAATAGGCATCAATCGAGAGTGCACGCCCGGTGAAAATCGTGTCGCGGCATCCCCAGATCTGGTGTCCAAGTTGTCGTCTGCTGGGCATGACGTGATCGTGCAGATGGGTGCTGGAGTTAGCGCAGGGTTCCCAGACACGACCTACGATGAAGCGGGCGCGATACTCGAAGATTCGGCGTCCAACGTAGCCCAATCCGCAGATCTGTTGCTTCACGTCGGCAAACCGTCTGCCGATGAGATCGGATCGATGCAAAGCGGCTCCGCACTCGCGGCGACGCTAGACGCTAGACGTGACATAGCCACAATGGACTCGCTCGCTAAAGCTGGCGTGACGGCGTTTGCGATGGACTTAGTCCCGCGCATCGCCCGTGCTCAGAGTATGGACGTGCTGTCCTCGCAAGCATCAATCGCGGGCTACAAATCAGCCTTGATGGCCGCAAACGCGTTGAGCCGTTTCTTCCCGATGATGATGACTGCTGCCGGAACGATCCCGCCAGCAAGAGTGCTGATATTGGGTGCTGGCGTCGCTGGGTTACAGGCGATCGCTACTGCCAAACGCCTCGGAGCGGATGTCTACGCCTTCGATGTCCGAGATGCCGCTGGTGAACAGGTTGAGAGCCTCGGCGCCAAATTCATTGCACCTCTGGACGCAGATGATGCCGAAGCAGCAGGTGGCTACGCGCGTGCACAGACCGAAGACGAGAACGCTCGTCAACGACAATTCCTATCCGAGCACATTCTTCGCGCAGATGCAGTAATCACGACCGCTGCTATACCGGGACGCCAAGCTCCGCTGCTTATCGAGACCCAGACAGTAGAAGCGATGAGACCTGGAAGCATCATCATCGATCTTGCCGCCGAGACTGGCGGAAACGTCGAAACGACAATTGCCGGAGAAGATGTCGAGGTAAACGGGGTGACCGTTAAAGGGCCCGTGAACGTTCCATCATCAATGCCGTACCACGCCTCAGTAACTTACGCCCGCAACTTGGAGTCGTTGCTGAATCTAATCATCGGCGAAGACCTCTTGCTAACGCTCGATTTCGAAGACGAGGTGGTCGATGCGATGTGCGTAACCCATGGCGGCGAGATTCGCGGCCATACGATTGGACAATGAGCACAGGAGTCCGATATGTCGATTGAAGAACTCCTAATCTCGCTAGCCGTATTCGTTTTGGCTATATTCGTCGGATACCTCACGATCACCCGCGTCCCGCCTACATTGCACACGCCACTGATGTCCGGTTCCAATGCGATTTCAGGGATCGTTATCGTCGGTGCCATCATCGTGGCGGGAACCGTCGGCGGTCTTCTCGGCGCGATCTTAGGAGTGGTTGCTGTCACGCTGGCAACCATCAACGTGGTCGGCGGCTATCTCGTGACTGACAGGATGCTGCGCATGTTCCACCGCAGTGATGACGAACGACGCTAGACGCGAGCAATGGACGACTCCACACAGATTCTCGACAACGTAACGCTCGCCGCGTACATCGTCGCTTCTGTCCTGTTCATCATTGGACTCCTCTGGCTGCGGTCGCCTGAGACGGCAAGAGCGGGAAACCGACTCTCGGCGTTGGGAATGCTGATCGCAGTCGTCTTCACCGTCATCGACCGAGACATCGTCAGCTACGAGTGGATAATCGTCGGCTTCATCGTCGGCGCCTTGATCGGTGCCATAGCCGCGCGGCAGGTTCAGTTAACGGCAATGCCGCAGATGGTTGCCATCTTCAACGGCTTCGGTGGCGCGGCTTCGGCGGTCGTCGCCGCGGCTCAGATACTTAGCCAGAACGATACCGGCGATGTTGATACCGTCGTCAGTGTCACCGTGGCATTGTCGGTATTGATCGGCTCGCTGACCCTGACTGGCAGCCTCATCGCTTTCGGCAAATTGCAGGGCATCGTTGCCACTCAACCAGTGCTGATACCTCTACGTCACGTCGTCAACGTCGTGTTGGCCATCGCTGGCATAGCGATGGCAGGATTGCTTATATACGATGCAAACCTCGAATGGGCACTGGTTGCGATGGCTGTCATCGCACTCGTCATCGGAGTTCTGATCGTCATTCCCATCGGCGGCGCCGACATGCCCGTTGTCATCGCGCTGTTGAACTCTTATTCCGGCTTAGCCGCCGCCGCAACTGGCTTCGTCATCGACAACCCGATGCTTATCATCGCCGGATCACTCGTCGGCGCTTCTGGACTGATACTCACCCGCATCATGACGCGCGCGATGAACCGATCTCTCGGCAATGTCATGTTCGGCGGGTTCGGTGTCGCTGACTCGACTGGCGGCACTGCACCCGGAGCAACAGCTGCCGATCGGCCCGTACGGTCCGTTAATGCCGCCGAGGCTGCAATACTACTTGGATACGCCGATTCAGTCATCTTCGTGCCCGGATACGGTCTCGCCGTCGCACAAGCGCAGCATCAGGTTCGCGATCTGGCCGACATGCTCAAAGAGCGCGGGGCGCAGGTCCGATACGCAATTCACCCAGTGGCTGGTAGGATGCCCGGCCACATGAACGTGTTGCTTGCGGAAGCAGATGTTCCATACGACGAGTTGAAAGACCTGGACGAGATCAACGACGACTTCAGGCGGGCCGATGTTGCAGTTGTCGTAGGCGCCAACGATGTCACGAATCCGGCCGCACGAACCGACCAAAGCAGCCCGATCTATGGGATGCCGATACTGAACGTCGACCAAGCACGTTCGGCTATCGTGCTGAAACGTTCCATGGCATCTGGTTTTGCCGGTGTTGAGAACGAACTTTTCCATATGGAGAACACGATGATGCTCTTCGGCGACGCGAGGGCATCCGTCGAAGATCTCTTGACAGAGATGAAAGAGCTGTGACCTTGGGGCGCAAAGGACAACGATAGACATGAAGATTCACGGTGTTGGTCAAATCTCGATTTCAGTAACCGATGTTGACAGAGCAGTAGAGTTCTACCGCGACACGCTCGGGATCGACTTCCTCTTCCAAGTCCCGGGCACTAACCCGATGGCGTTCTTCAATTGCGCCGGAACTCGCCTCTACATCAACCAACCAGAGAATCCTGAGCAAGCTGGCACCTCCGTCGTCTACTTCCAAGTCGATTCCGCCCAAGAAGCCGCTAAAGACCTAGCGTCGCGCGGAGTAACCATCGAATCCGAACCCCACATTATCCACCAGACGGATAACTACACGCTCTGGATGGCTTTCTTCCGCGACCCGGACGACAATCTAATGGCCGTGATGAGCGAAGAGGGCGATTTGATGGGCTGAACTCATCACCCATCGAGGTTTGTTCGCCAGATGCTACCTGCGGTTGCTCAGCAACAGCCGCAGACCCAAGGCTACTAGAACTACCGCGAAGGGTATCCAGATGTACTTCGGATCAAGTTGGACTATGCCGAAGATCCACAGCAGCAACCAGACACCGATCACGAGGAACAGAACCCCGCAACCGATTCTGGGCCATTGATTGTCTTTCTTCACGCCAAATCCAAATTCTGAGTAGTAGAAGCGTAGAGTAGTCCTGCGATGGTCGGGTAGGTCCGGATCATCATCGTCAGTATCGTGTCTACGCGGGTTGATATTCATTCTGCCTGCCCCGAATTGTGTTATTTTGCCGCTCGGTTACAAGGGGGCAGTTGACTTTCGCGCCAAGATGAATCAGCGTATCATCACCACGCGCCGTGCAGATGATCCGGCGGCGTCATCGGTTCCTTGTTCCACAGCGTCTCCAGCGTGTAGCGCGGCTCCCAGCCCAAGATGCGGCGCGTCTTTTCGCTGTTGAACTTGTGGTGTGGTGTCTCCGGGAAGGTGAAAAACGTCTCACAGCGGGAGGGCAGACGTTCCAGCGGGACTTCGAGCGCGGCTTGGATCGCTGTCCCGCAATCAGTCCAAGCGGTCGTGAATGGTGTCATGTCCTCGTGATAGGTCGCTTCAGGCACGCCTCGCCCCAGTCCCCAGTTCCAAGTGTGGCGCATGTTGTAGTAGAGCATCGTAATGACGTAAATGCCGTACTGCTCGCTGAATACGCGGCATATCTCTTGGCCGAGCCCCTTCGAGTGGGCGTATAGACGCGTGCCGAACTGCGGCGGCATGTCGGGATTGAGATCGAAATCCCAGTTCTCGTACGTCTCGCCGACAAGTTGGAAGTGGGGTCCAGTGTTGATGACGCGTTGGATGCCGTGCACTCGCGCGGCTTCCATCATGTTGTAGTTGCCACGTGTGCTGACGTCGAATGCCAGCTTGCGGTCTTCGCGTAGAACCGACAGGTTAATGATTGCGTCGCACCCTTCTGCCGTCGCAACCACGCCGTCAAGATCGTCTGAACTGATCTGACGGAAATCACCGTCGAACTCGTCTGCCGGCGGATTGATGTCAGTGAGGACGATTTCGTGGCGGTGCTTCAGCGCCTTGACGACCCAAGGTCCGAGCATCCCGCATCCACCGAGTATGAGAACTTTCATCTTTGATGATCCTCCGAGTGGGGCGTTAGAGCTAGAACCCCAGCGTAGCTGCTGCTTTTGCCGTTGTATAGCGTTGGTTCGGGACTGTTGATTGAATGTGGATGTCCTGCCAGAGCTCGACATCGGACTCCAACGCCGCTAGTACCGCGCGACCGAGGTCTTCGGAGCACAGTGCCGAGGTTCCCGTGTTGACATCAATGTCATCTCTGCCACCAGCGACCAGTGGCCAACCGAGCCGAAGATTGACAACCTCGAACTTTTGGTCTCGTGCATATTCCTTGCAGATGATCTCAACGAGATGGGCACAGAGTAGATTGATGTCGCTCGCCAGCGGTTTGCTACGCCATAGCTCCGTGACGACCAAGTTCTCCTCGTACTCCTCCATCAACCGCAGCGTGCTCAAATTGACGACTCGATTGACGCCCGCGTTTGATGCTGCCCAGAGAAGATTGTAGGTGCGGCGCGTGTAGTAGTCGAGATGAAAAGTTGCTCCCATATCGACCTCGTCTTGATAACCGACATTGATGATGGCGTCGATTCCTTCGACTAACTTGTCAGTCGCTTCGTCATGCTCCAACGCGCCGACCACTACATCTTGAGGTTCATATGGCGCCATCGACGTTAGGCGCAGGCTATGGCTCGAGTCGGCGAGTTCGGCAACTACGGCCCGCCCGATGGCAGTTGGGGATCCGTTTACGAGTACATTCATGAGCGATCGCTAGGGTGGTAGATGTGACGTTCTCGGATGATGATATCGCGTAGGTGTTTGGGATGCTACGCTGATATCACATGATCCGAATCGTTGAAATCAGAGGCGTTTAGAGATGTGTGGACGTTTCGGCCTGTTCACCGACCTCGTCGAGTTGATCGAGTTACTCGGTTTCGAGCTGAAGATGCCGGCAGAGGCGTACGCGCCACGCTGGAACATCCCCCCGACGACACCTGTGTTGGCGATCACCGAGATAGATGGTCAACGTTTCGGTTCGATGATGCGCTGGGGGCTCATCCCCCGTTGGGCGAAGCCGGATACGGCATTCAAACGTCCTTTGTTCAATGCGAGGTCCGAAACCGTAGCCGAACGCCCGACGTTCCGCGATTCGTTCATAGCGAGGCGTTGCCTAGTACCAGCGAACGGTTTCTTCGAATGGCGTAGAAGAGGCGCAAGGGACAAGACTCCAATGTGGATACACAGCACGAACGCGCCAGTCGTCACGTTCGCTGGTATCTGGAGCGTTTGGCATGGTCCCGATGGAATCGTGGAATCGTGCGCCATATTGACTACTTCTCCCAACGCCCTGATGGAGCCGATTTACGACCGTATGCCCGTGATATTGGACGATGATTGGGCAGCGATATGGCTCGATGATGCCGCTGATCAGACGGTCTTGCTAGGAGCGCTGAAACCCCGCGAATGGGAGACTATGCGTGCCCAAGAAGCCAATCCCGCTGTTGGTTCAACAAGGAACGATGGACCTTATCTGCTAGGTTCTCAACCCGCACTTTTCGAGTAGGGCATCGCAGGCCACATCTGCCATCGTGGTAGAGTTCGGATTACGTTTATCTCCGATTCGCTATGAACCTGTTTGGAGGGACGAAATGTCGATGATTACTACTCCTAGAGTGGGCGGGTTGGCTCTGATTTTGGGTGCGGCGTTGTACATAGTCGCAACGTTAATCACGCCAGGGCATTTGGTCGGCGAGACCACGGCGGGTGATCTGGGTTCAATGGTCGACGCTATCGCCGATAACCCGTTGTTGACGGCCTTTGCTGCGATGCTGGGTTCTGTCGCGCTGATGTTTCTGATTTGGGGTTTGACGGTGATGTGGCAGACTGCGCAAAACGAATGCGCTTTGGACGCGTTCGTGAAATTCGGGTTGGCTGGCGTGATGTTGGCCCTCGTATCCTTCCTGATCGCGCAATGCCTCAACTACACGACTTCACATGTGGTCGACCATGGCATCGGTGCAGGAACGGGGCCGGATCAGACCGAAGCGCTCAGGGCGATCGCGATACAGATGCAGTCAATCGGGGGTGCCGCTAGATTGCTCGGAGCACTCGCAGGTCTGACGGGATACGTCGTTTTGGGATTCGCGTACGCTCGGAAGTTCAAACCAGGCGTTTACCGAATCCTCGCCCGTATCGTAGGAATCGCCGGTATCGTGTCGTTGACCGGCGTGGTGTTGACGGAACCCTTCCATGAACTCATCGACGCCTTGGCCCCGATATTCACCGTGTTGTCGATCCTCTATCTCGTCTGGTGGATCATCATGGGTGTTGGCGTCTACCAGGGACGGATGGGCCTCCGCATAGGGCAAACACCCGAGCACTGATTTGTTGACCTTGGGGTACGGCTGTCCACTCGATTTGGTCCGGTAGTTCGCGAAAGGTACTTCCGCGACTGCGATAACCTGTGGGCAACCATTCGCAACTATGGAGACACACCATGGGTAATGCCCCGATAATCACGCGCGTCGAACTTTCGAGGTACCGGATCCCAACGTATGATCTTGCGACGGATGTCGGATTCGCGATGGGGCAATTCTATCAACCGGGCGCACAGGGATCCCGAACCAGAGTTGGCATCAAGATTCACACCGATCAAGGCGTGACTGGCGAGTACATGAGCGGCGCACCTGCCGCTTACGAACAGATGCTGATGTGGGTCAACTTCGTAATCGGCAAGAGCGCATTGGAACGCGAACGTTTCTACAACCAAGCCAAGTCGATCCTCAGAAAAAACGATCGAATGGGTGTTGGACCAATCGACATCACACTCTGGGACCTCGCGGGAAAGTACCACAACGCTCCGATCTACCAGCTGTTAGGCGGGCACCGCAAGCAACTGCCGTGCTACGCCAGCACATACCACGCCGATCGCGAACCCGATGGTCTCAGTAGCCCAGAAGCATACGCCGATTTCGCCGAGCAGTGCCTAGAAATGGGATATCCCGGATTCAAAATTCATTCTTGGGGCGAAGTCGACATCGACCGAGAGATCGCGACCGTTCGCGCTGTAGGGGAGCGCGTAGGCGGAAAGATGGCGCTGATGACCGACCCTTGTTGCGTCTACGACACCTTCGCCGACACTCTGGCTGTTGGCCGAGTTTGCGACGAATACAACTATTTCTGGTACGAGGATCCGATGCGCGATGGTGGAGTGTCGCTCTGGGCCCATAAGCAGTTGAAAAAGATGATCAAGACGCCGCTTCTACAAGGCGAACACTTGCATATGGTCGAGGCACACACCGACATGGCAATCGCGGAGGCCACCGACTTCTGGCGTGCAGACGTCGAATACGACGGTGGAATAACCGGGGTGATGAAGATCGCCCACGCCGCCGAGGGATTCGGCCAGGACCTCGAACTGCACATCTCCAACCCGCCGCATCGTCACTGCATGGCCGCCATCCGCAACTCCAACTTCAACGAGATGGGACTTGTCCACCCTAAGATCGTCGAGACCGGGCCAAGCCTCTACAGATCCGACTATGCCGACCAGATCGATTCCATCGACAAAGACGGTAAAGTCTCCGTCCCTGAAGGCCCCGGCCTAGGCGTGGAATACAACTGGAAGGGGTTGGAACAGTACCGTTTGGACACGGTAATCATCGAATAGCGCACCATTGATCCGCGCTACATCGGCTCCGCAGCATCACCACCATCTTCGGTTTCGTCATCCGATTCCAGTTCCTTGCTTCGAATTGGATCGTTCCAACCATCGGCAAGGTATCGGACGATGTCTTTGACCATAGAAACCAACGGCGGACCCAATACTATCCCCCAGATACCGAAGAAATGCCCGCCGACGATAATGACGAATATCACGGCAATCGGGTGGAGGTTCAAAGCGTTCGCTTGAATTCGAGGTGCTAACAGAGTGTTTTCAACTAACTGCACGCCTAAGTAGAGCAACCCGACCCAAACCAACTTCTCAGGCGCGGTCGCTAAAGTTACCAATATCGCCACCGCAGCGCCGATGAACGGACCAACGATCGGGATCAAAGCGGTCAACCCAGCGACAACCCCGAGCAAGAACGCGAATGGCACACCCATTGCGACTAATCCAGCAGTTACAGCTATACCGATCGCAAGCGCCAAGATGAGTTGCCCGCGCAGGTAACCGCCCAATGTGTTCTCAGCGATCTTCGCAATGTCGAGCAGATACGGACGCACAGCCTTCGGGAATGGTGTCAGCAAGCTGGATCCAATCTCGCGCGAATCTTTGACCAAGTAGAAAATCAGCATCGGCATCGTCGCCAGTCCGATGACCAATGAGAAAGTTCCAGACACGAGGCCGAAAGTTCTTGGCAACACTTGCCAAGCAGCATCTACCACAACGCTTCCCATTCCCGCTAAATCCTGTTCGATCTGCGCACGAACGTCTTCTGGAACCAGTTCCCTGTACTCGCCTATCCACCCTTCTATAGTGGCGCGGGCAGAGTTGAAGAATGTTGGAAACTCGTCGATGAACTCTCGACTCTGCTCGATCGTCGGAGGTATCACCAATGCTAGGGAACCAGCGAAGATGCCGGCCGCGACAACGAAAATGAACCCGACCGCGATACCTCGACTAAGTTCCGGACGACTCTCGCGCCACGGCATCACCCGGACAATCACGTTCGTCAACGGAAGCAAAACATACGCGATCAACGCGCTGAACAGCACCGTGATCAACACCGAACCCAACATGTAGATCAGAAAGAGCAACACCGCGAAAACCGCAGCCGCGCTCAGCATGAGAAAACGCTTGCGTTTTATGCCTTGGTTCAACGGCAGGACTCGGACCAGAGTCGATTACCCGACTTGGAATACAAACGTCGCCTCAAGCCGCCGCTGGAATGGCCAGATCAGGCAAGGGCAGAGGCGGGCGTTGCGACTCTTCGACGGCTCGCATCTGATCTTCAGACAGCGGTTTGAAACGCTCCGCGGCATCCAGAACCTTCGGCAACAGGCTTATCTCGCCGCAACTTGGCGCGGTGTGCACGCCATGCGAGAGCACCCACCACAGCGAAGCGTCGATATCTGACTGTTCGCGATGCGGGTCGTACCAAGTGTTTGTTTGCTTCTCGCCGTCCCCCCAGCCGCCACGAGCGATCATCTTTATTGTTTGAACCCCGATATCGCGTTCTTCACATTTTGCAAGAAGCGCTTCGGATACCCTTCGGTATTCCGGATCGCGAGCCGCGGCAGGGTTCAGCGGAAACATCACCGTATCGAAGTCGAATCGCTTCAATGCCTCGAGAATCGTAGCCGGAACTTCCGGTCCATGACCGGTGATTCCGAGCCATCTCGTCAAACCCTGTTCACGCATCTCCACAAGGGTTTCGAGAGAGCCGCCCGGGGCGGTCGCAAGTTCCAACTGTTCCATGTTGCCCACCGAATGAAGCTGGAAAAGGTCGAAATCCTCGAAATTCATCCGTTGCATGATGCTCTCGACATCTCGCCAAGCACCCTCCCGATCGCGAACCGCCGTCTTCGCTCCGACAAATATCCCTTGCTTGCGGATTTCAGGCATCCACGGGGCCACTCGCTCCATCGCGTGACCATACGTCGGTGCGATGTCGAAGTGGTTCACACCAGCGTCGAGAACGAGTTGGATCGCCCGATCCGCCGCATCTTGGTCGACATATCCCACTGCGTAGGTCCCAAAAGAAACCACCGTGCTGTCATGTCCGGTTCGACCTAGAGTTCGTTTCTGCATAGGAATCCTCGTTGTCGATTCATTGGATGTCGGCTGAATGGACGATTATCAGAGTAGCACCTTCGAAATCAACTGGCTTGAGATTCGACGGTTGGGTATTACGGAGTGGTCGGTGTCGCAGATTGAAGGGAATTCCTCATCCGCGACCCATTCAGCATCGTCCCGATCCACGTGTATCGAACCCCGAACTGGTACACGATCAGCAATTGGCCGGTAACTATGACGACCGATGCGTCAGTTCGATTATCGCTGCGATACGTCGAGTTGTCTCGGTGAAGTGCTGTACCTCGTCAGGCGTGAGTGCTCGACCCAAAACTTTGAATTCGCGGTAAGAGAGCCATTTCTTGAGCACTTGGTAGCCTCCAAGCTTGTATTCCCAAACCGCAGAAGGAACGTTTCGCCAGTATGTTTTGTCGTTCAAGTAAACGTCGACCGCGTCTTTTCCAAGAGCGCCGACAATTTCAGACGCCGCATCATTTTCGCGAGTTGAGTAGGATCGCTCGACGGTTTTTCCTTGGCCAGGCATGATGGCTTGACCGGATCCGAAGTAACCCCAGTTAGCAGTGACTTTGAAATCATGACCAACCATGTTGGTGCCGTCAGATTTTGTCGGTATCGCGAGTTGGGCCAATCCTGTTCGCAGTTCGCCGGTTGTCACACCCGGAACTGGCGCATCGGAATCGAGCAAGCTAGCCAATAGTTTTCCGCGATCTGAAGACGCAGTTACTTTGCTTACAATATCCGCGCCACTCCCGTCCGGCCATCCGGGAATGGGTATCCGTGGCCAACTCATTTGCAAGGCACCTGCATTTTCGGAGAGGTAAGTCGGATCATGTAGTACCGCGAGAACGTAATGAAACAGATCCTCGACTCCCAGCTCTAACCTCGCGAGGTAGCGTTCCGCGTCGGGAGAGAGGTTGGCAAGAACACCCGAGTCATTACCATCGAAATTGAACCCCTCCTGTCGAAGAAGCATTGGGAACATATTTGCCCCACGTTCGATCAAATGCAGACATGCCGCATGCGAAGTGGCGTACGCTTGAGGATGTTCCATGTCTTTCCTGAGGTGCGGAACAGCAGATAGCCAAAGGTTCCCTTCAAAAACGTGTGGCACGTAGTCGGGACGTTTTTCGTTCAGAAGCTTGGTGTCGGCCTCCCAATAGAGCCAACGGGTATCAAACGGCCGGTAGGAGTAACGTATGAATCCTGATTGGACGGGTCCGCCGCGCCGAAGTAATGTTTCCCGTACATCGCGTGGATTGAACCGCGCTCTAGTTCCCATTGAAACCGGATATCGTTCTGCGACCTCGTCGTGATCAAGTTCGGGATTGAAGTATTCGGTGATCCTCGTCCTTAAAGTAGATAGTTCGAAATCAACAACGAATCCGTCTCGATTGGTATTCACTCCCGAGAATTGGACCGGGAAAAGTTCGGTGATAGCTGGCCAATGATGCCAATCGGGGTCAAACTTCATCGGTTTGAACGGTAGCCCAAGTTTCGTTTCGGGTTTAATGGAGATGTATCCCGAGTCAGCTTCTGACCCGTCGAGACTATCTAACAAACCTTGCCTTCGGTCTTCTGCCTTGGCTTCATTGAAATCGCGGTATTTGATTGTGCTATCCGTCCCTGGAATCACTCCTCCTGATTTTGAAAGGAGCGCGATCGTGGTGCCAACTTTGATGCCAGGGGATTTTCCTTTGATGGCGAAAATGGTTTCGCTCGGTTTTCCATCCGGTGCGTACTCGGACACGATTCGGTCGCCGTGCAGATTGTCGATTCGTATCGAGTCGAATTGCTCGAGGTAACGTTCCCTCATACCTGCGAATGACCTGCCATCGAGCCACGAGTAGTTGGATATGAAGCAGACAATTCCTCGACCCGTCTTCTCCGCGATACGCTGTTCGGCGACGCGGAAAAAACGCACGTATAGATCGTTTAATCCTCTTGTATCGGGTAGCGGTGCGTTTTTGGTGGTTCTGTAGGTTTCGAGTTGACGATGTTCTTCATCGATCGCCACGCCGGCGAAACCGTTGTAAGGAGGATTACCTAGTATCACGAGAACCGGAACATTGTGTTTCACACGCAGAGCACGATCCCGCTCTTCTTGCAACTCGTTGAACGGCAATGGATCCTGAGTCCGAACCTCCCATCCCGTCAACGCATTAGTTAGATAGATGCCCGGGCGTAATTCTGTGTTTTCACCAAGTGGTGCGCCAAGCGAGTCCAAAGCGAGCCCGGATTGCAGGTGCGCTACTACAAACGGAGCGGGCATGATCTCAAACCCAAACACGCGCTCAGTCGCGGCTTCTCTCAATCGCGATCCGATGAGGGCGCCGAGATTCTGTTCCTCCAAATTCACATTAATGCGACGCAAAACTTCGACGATGTACGCACCCGTGCCGCAGCAAGGATCAAGGACGTATACGTTTTCACCAGCGAGGCCTGCTGTGATTCCTAAATCGTCTTTAAGCGAGCGGTCAACGCGTGCCACCATGTAACGAACGATTTCGGTTGGGGTGTACCACGCACCGAGTGCTTTACGTAGTTTGGGATCGAACTCTTGGAGGAACGGTTCGTAAAAATACGCTACCGCATCTTCTTCGTTAAAGCGGTCGAAGAATTCCTTGGTGTCGACTCGATCCAATGCCGCCGACGTCCAATTCAACAGTTCGACCAGTCCCAACGGCTGCAACTGATTGGGGTTTGCCAATTGGTGGAATAGCTCTTTCAATACGGGGACTCGGAGATGCCAAACAGCCTCACGCCAATTGAATGATCCGGATTGGGCCGGTGCGCTCCGGGCCCAAAGGACCCACGCCGAGAAAACACCGTAAAAGAGCGTCTGCACCAATGTGGAATGGAAGAATGCCGCTCCCCGTTCGCCTTCGAAACGAATGCCGAGCGCGTTTTCCAATGCCGACCGTAGAGACTCGAGCGAGGGAACGTCTCCTGCTGCCTCAACACGCGACAAACCATCTCTCGCGTATGAAGCCAAAAACCACGCCAAATCCCGAGGTTCCGCGAGCGATGCTTGATGAGAAAGAATCCTGCTTAAGTACTCTCCGAGCCGCACACCGACTTTGTTGGCAAATGCTTGAGGCGTTCGGAGAAGTTCTTCGAATTCCTCTGAGGATTGAGCCGTCTGGAAAGTCTCCAACTTGGTCGGTCTACCTTCTGAATTCTCGCCAAGCAAAACAAAGTCGCGCGTGTTCGTTACTAGGACCAAGCGGTAACGATCCCAGTACCGACTCACTTGGTCGGTATCGACGGTCAACCAAGCGTCGTCGTGGGACGGTTTCACCTCAACGACACCGCGTTCTGGAATTTGCCCCTGCTTAGGACGGCGGCGTTGCAGCTGGATGGCAGCGTATAGTCCGAGGTCAGGGTGACCCGCACCTTGCTCGGCGAGTTCGTCGACGCAAAAGACTTTGGGGCGTAACGAATCTCCGACCGCATTGAGAAGGTTTGTCAACGGGGTATAGTAGGAACGCTCATCGGTTCCGCCACCAGATGCACGGATCAAGCGCAGGTGGTTGAAGTAAGTTTCGGACGCCGCGACGGCTTTTGACCGGCTAAGAGCCATGTCTCAACGGTACGCGCGGCGATTTAAATTATCAAGGTATGGGTTTTAGCACGGAATCTGATGAACTGGGCGGAGTCCATCCAAAGCATATTAGACGAGAGTGGTGGTTTCGAAGGTTCTTCATTCCGTTCGTCAAATGATCGGCGCAAATCAGTTGGATTTCTGGCACCATGCATCGAAGATTTGTGACGGAGTTCGTCCCAGATGGGCGGAATTCGCCAAGCAATGGTTCATGGCCTTTCTATTCTTCTGCCTGTTTTTCTTGATTTTGACTGTCGATTACGTTCCTCTAAGTCATGATTTCAGATCAACTGCGGTAGCGTCGATCGCCGCGGCAACGATCGCCGCCGCGGTGCCAATGAGTCTGTTCGCGATGTTGAGGAAGCCATTGAGGCACGCCTTCAGCCGCCTTAACTGGCCCGAAACGTCTGCGAAACTGAACGCGGTGATTGCAATCTGTGCATTGCTCGTCGTGATCGGATTCCTTATCGGCACAGACCGGTTGGAGCGTTCGCGTATCAGCGCAGCAGCCGATGCGGCACTTCGACATTTCAATGTGACAACCTACGGTGACGACCTGGACAATTCGAGGTTTGACAGAACGTTGGCCGAATTCGAATGGGCTCGCGACAGACTCAGTTCCGAGATGCCAGCAATGCGTTTCAAGACGCCAATCGAACTCCATATTTTCGAAACCCTGAATGACTATCACGTCAGTACTGGACGCCAGTTGTCCGGAGGATCAATGGTCTGCGACCCCGATGGTGCCGTTGTCTTTGTGCCACTCGAAGAAGCGATTGATCCGCTGGCTGAGAACGATTTCACTCAGATCCCAGTGCATGAGATGGCGCACGCGATGTTGTGTCACACGATCGGACGAACCGCGTTCTATTCGGTGCCCCTATGGTTTCACGAGGGACTTGCTCAGATTTATGAAAACGAAAGTCACCAAAAGAGGATCTACAGGATCGTGAATCGTTCAATTGTTTGGCGCAAGCGACACGACTTGATGAGACCGGAAGAATTCTGCCATTTCAGGTTTGTCGGGTCTCATTCTGAAATCAGGATGTTTTATCGCACTTCGATGGAATTCGTTCGTTACCTGAAGCGTGACCACGGTCACCAAAGGTTGTTAGCGTTGATCGATGATGTCCGCCAAGGAACTGCGTTCACAGAGAGTTTGGCCGTACGTTTCGGAGGGACGTGCGAGACTCTATACGCCGGATGGTTGGCCAGTTGGCGTTAATTTGACCGGAAACTGGTGGGCCCGGTGGGATTCGAACCCACGACCTTCGGATTAAAAGTCCGCTGCTCTGCCGAACTGAGCTACAGGCCCGCACATACAGACGATTCTAATCCCGCGCACCACCATCACTCGCCGAACCTTTCACCTTCGTCCGCCAATACCGATGCGGTAGCCCCGGCCCAATTGTCTGATTGAGTGTCGTCGACAACCGTTGCCCGCAGCCTGATCCCAAGCGCCTTCAAAACTCGTAGCACTGTCGAAAATTCCGGGTTCCCGTCCGGCGACAGCGACTTGTAGAGGCTCTCGCGTCCTAGTCCGGTATCCCTCGCTACCTGCGTCATGCCCTTGGCACGCGCGATATCTCCCAACACCGCGGCGAGCACGCGATGATCGCCGTCTTCCAAGGCCGCTTCAATATAAGCGGCAATGTCGGCATCGTCTCGGATATGCTCAGCCGGATCCCATCGTTTTGTTGCTACCTTTGTCATTTCAGCAGTTCCTGATTGTTGAATCAAACCCGTTCAGCCAGTTCTTGTGCGGTTCTGATGTCTCGAGATTGCGAGCTTTTGTCCCCACCTGCAAGCAGGATCACTACCTCCCGCCCGCGTTCGCAGAAATAGATACGGTATCCAGGCCCGTATCGTATCCGCATCTCCGAGACTCCTTTGCCAACCGATTTCACATCGCCGGGATTGCCCAGCGAAAGCCGGTAGATCCTAACGTCGATACGAGATCGAGCATTACGATCCCGCAACTTCCCGAACCATCGCGTGAATGTCGGTGTCTCTCTTACCTCAATCATAACACAATCGTATCCCACAGGATACATTTTCTCTCAGTTTTTCGAGCACCGGCGAAAGACCCGAAAGGCTCAACGCTTAAAATTGATATGTCAAGACTCCCGATTCTGCCTGCACGATGCCTGACCAAACATTCACCGCCGACGAAATCCGCGAACATTTCCTTAAATTCTTCGAGGAACGTGAACACTTGCGTCTGCCATCCGCGTCGCTAATACCCGCGGGCGACCCCACTCTTCTTCTCACAACCGCGGGAATGGTGCCGTTCAAACCCTACTTCTCGGGCGAGTTGACACCACCGTCGCTGCGCATAACCACGGCCCAAAAGAGTTTCCGCACGACTGACATCGAAGAGGTCGGCGACGTCTCCCATCTCACCCTGTTCGAGATGCTCGGAAACTTCTCATTTGGCGACTACTTCAAAGCCGAATCGTGCAAATGGGCGCTCGAACTTTGCCTTGGCGTCTATGGCATGGATTTTGAACGCATCTACGCCACCATCTACACCAACGACGACGAAGCAAACCAGATCTGGCTCGATCTCGGTGTTCCCCCCGATCGCATCTCGCGCCTCGGCGATGAAGATAACTGGTGGGGGCCCGCCGGTGACGAAGGCGCATGCGGCCCCTGCAGCGAACTCAACTACTACCTCGGCGACCTCGACGATATCCCGCCCATCGACTCTCCCGCCCGCGGAGCAACTTGGGGCCCGGGCATCTCCGACGACTTCCTAGAGTTCTACAACCTCGTTTTCACTCAGTACTACCGTGACCGCCAGGGCAACGACGAACTGCTGCCGAAGAAGAACATCGACACCGGAATGGGGTTGGAGCGGACGGTACAGATCCTCCAGGGGAAAAACAACGTTTACGAAACCGACATCTTCGGTCCCTTGATCGACCTAGTTGCCAATCGCGCTGGCCTGACCTACGGCGATGACGAAGAGATCGACCGCGCCATCCGCGTTGTAGCCGAGCATGGACGTTCGGCATCGTTCCTTATCTCCGACGGCGTTGTTCCCGGCAACACGGGCAGGGGATACGTCCTCCGACGCGTCATTCGTCGCGGTATGCTCTTCGGGCGCGAACTCGGACTGTCTGGACCGATACTTCCCCAGATCGCCGAAGCGACCTCTTCACAGATGTCGCATGTTTACCCCGAGCTAAATAGCAACCTATCCTTCGTGCAGCACGTCTTGCAACGCGAAGAGGAATCGTTCGAGTCGACCCTCGACCAAGGTTCCCGAATGCTTGACGAGGTTATCGCCGAATCCAAATCTTCTAGCGATTCCAACGTCCCCAGTGAGTCTGTAGTTCGGCTATACGACACATACGGCTTTCCGATCGAGATGACCGCTGAAATCTCGTCTGAGCAGGGCATAGAAGTGGACATAGAAGCCGTTAACGCTGAGATGGAGGCGCTACGTGCACGTTCCCGCGCCTCGGCCAGCATGTTCTCATCCGACACTGGTGCCGACGATCTCTACCGCTCCTTCGGAATCGAAGAGGTTCCCTTCCTCGGCTACCGGACGTTGACCGCCGATGCTGAGGTCATCGGCATTGTCCAAGACAGCCAGCTCTTGAACGAGGCGACGAAAGGCGAAAATGTCGAGATCGTGCTCGCTGAAACGCCGTTCTACGCCGCGCGCGGCGGTCAGATCGGCGACACCGGCCACATGCGAAACAGTGCAACTTCGATTCGCGTAAACGACTGTCAAGCTCCCTATGGGCACCTCAACGTCCATTCATGTGAGATCGAGAGTGGTAATGTCTCCGTTGGAGATGTCCTGACTGTCGAAGTCGATGGCGACCGTCGCGAAAAAATCCGCCGCAATCATACCGCGACCCATCTCGTTCACGCCGCGTTGCGCGAGGTCCTCGGAACGCACGTCCGTCAATCCGGATCGCTCGTTGCACCCGACTACCTCCGCTTCGACTTCACCCACATGGACGCGCTGACGCCCGAGGAGATCATCAAAGTTCAAGACCGCGTCAACCTCGCCATCCGCGAGAATCTGCCCGTCGAAGTCCATTGGACCACCTACGGCAAGGCAGTTGAAGAAGGGGCACTTGCCTTCTTCGGCGATACCTACGAACACGATGTCCGCACCATCAAGATCGATGCCCCGTGGAGCTACGAGCTGTGCGGGGGTACCCACATGGACGCCACGGGAGGCATCGGCATATTCGTAATCGTCGGACAGTCCGGAATCGGTTCCGGCATACGGCGCATCGAAGCCCTTACCGGCATCGGTGCGGAGGAAGAAGTCCAACGGCGTTTCGGTATTGTAGACCGCGTAGCCGCAACGCTTCGAGTAGACGACGATCACGTGCTTGACCGTACCGAAGCGTTGTTAGCCGAGTTGGAATCCACTCGGAGACGGGCGACACAGCTTGAAGAGCAGCTCCTCATTAATGAAGTTGGTGGATCAAAAAACGCTGACCAAGGTTATGACTTTCTTATAGAAGTCAATGGCAGGAATATCCCTGTGGAAGTCAAGACCATCTCCGCATCGAGCGTTGATGCCATGCGTCGCACCGGCGACCACATGCGCGACCGTCTCGGCAGCGGAGTCGTCGTTCTCGGCAGCGTTGTCGGTGAACGCCCAGTCATCATTGTGATGGCCACCTCTGATATCGCTGGCAAAGTAGTCCACGCTGGCAACATTGCCAAGGGCATAAGCGCCACCATCGGCGGCGGCGGCGGCGGACGGCCCGACGCGGCGCAGGCCGGCGCCCGCGATCCGTCTCGCATAGACGAGGCGTTGAGAAATACTAGATCAGTGGTCGAATCACTTACCAATTCAGTTGCTAAAACGAAGGGATAGCCATGGCAGGAGAACGAGTCAAAGACCGCCGCAAACGTACGGGCAGGTGCCTAGGTGTCGATTTCGGACTCGCAAGAGTCGGCCTCGCTGTTTCGGATCCTGAACGGGTAATCGCATCTCCCGTCAAAGCCGCCGCGACCGACGAGGCACTTGTACACATCAAATCGTTAGTAGCCGAACGCGGCGTGACTGAGATCGTCGTCGGCGTGCCGCTGCACATGGACGGTAGCATGTCACCCATGGGCGAAGATGCCTTGGCGTTCGTCGGACAGTTGCGAGCAGTCGTCGATATTCCAGTCTTCACCACCGACGAGCGTCTAAGCACTGTCGAAGCCGAAAGGGCACTGAACGAAGTAGATTCACCATCCCAACGCCGTCACCGCGTCAAGGGACGTGTCGACTCCGCCGCCGCCGCAATAATCCTCCAGACCTATCTCGACGGCGGATAGCGAACAGTCCAATCCGAAATTAGGCATCGTCCTCGGTATAGGATTTATCTAACCGCGAGCCCCCAAACACCTCCAAACCGACCCCCATGACTACTAGCAATTTCGGCATCATCGGATACCCGTTAGGGCACACGCTGTCGCCCGTTTTCCAGAACGCCGCACTTAAACACCACGGCATCGATGAGTTGTTCGAGGCTTGGCCGACACATCCCGATGACCTCGCCGCAAAAGTCGAATCGTTCCGGGCCGACGGTTTCCTAGCCAGTTGCGTCACCCTGCCGCACAAGCAGGCGGTGATACCGATGATCGACGATCTCGCTGACACCGCAGTTGCCGTAGGTGCCGTCAACTGGATCATCAACAACAACGGACACCTGACAGGCCACAACACCGACTCGCCAGGATTTCTACGAGCCCTAACCGAACTCGGCGAGTTCGATCCCGCAGGAAAATCTGCGCTCGTCTTTGGCGCAGGCGGCGCGGCACGAGCGATCGTTCACGCACTCAAAACCATAGGCGTAGCGTCGATGACTATCGCCAACCGCACCGTCGAGCGAGCCGAAGAACTCGCAGCCGACTTTTCCGACGACACGCTGAACATTAATTCATGCGGTCTCGATGCCGACGACCTGAATGACATCTCATTGGCGTCTGATCTCTTGGTAAATACCTCATCGATGGGAATGGATGGTGGACCCGCGCCCGATGCCACTCCCGTAACCGCCGATGCTATCTCGTCCGATGCTGTCGCATACGACGCCGTATACGCTCCCCCGATGACTCCGTTCCTCAATGAAGTCGAGAAAGCCGGTGCCAAATCGCTCCGTGGCTTCACCATGCTCTTGCTCCAAGGCGCAGTCGGCTTCGAGCTGGCGACAGGCAAACGGGCCCCCGTGGACGAAATGTTCGAAGCAGTTAGGCGAGCTACTTCCTGATGACCCGTTTTAGATACCTCACCGCAGGCGAATCCCACGGTCCGGGGCTGACCGTGATAGTGGAGGGCGTACCCTCCGGACTCCCGATCGACGAGGACTACGTCGAGGAGCAGATGGCACGCCGCCAAAAGGGCTACGGCTCCGGCGGTCGCATGAAGATCGAGAAGGACCGCGCCGTCATCCGCGGTGGTGTCCGCCACGGCAAAGCGCTGGGCTCTCCCATCGCCATGTGGATCGAGAACAAAGACTTCGCCAACTGGACGGACGCGATGTCCGTCGCTGACGTAGGCGACGATGTAGACAAAAAGACGCATACCCGTATCGTTCCCGGCCATGCCGACTTCCCCGGCGCGCTCAAATACCTACATCACGACGTCCGAAACGTGCTCGAACGCGCCTCCGCCCGTGAGACAGCCGCCCGAGTTGCCGCATCGACCGTCGCACGACGCATCCTCGAGCAGTTCGACATCGACATCCGTTCCCATGTCGTCAGCTGCGGATCCGAAAAATCCCCAATCATCAACCCGTCTGAAATCGACTGGGATACCGTCGAAGCCTCCGAAGTTCGGGCTTGGAATGCCGACGCTGACGAACGATACCGCGCCGCCATCGACACTGCGAAGAAGGAACGCACCACTATCGGCGGCGTGATGGAGATCATCGCCTTCGGTGTGCCGGTCGGACTAGGCAGCCACGTCATGTGGGACCGCAAACTCGATGGTCGACTCGCCCAAGCCATGGCCAGCATCAACGCAGTCAAGGGCGTCGAGATCGGATACGGCTTCGACAACACCGCCAAATGGGGCAGGGATGTCCACGACGTTATCGTGCCAGATCCCTCCGATCCTCGACGATTCCGCCAGCTGACCAACCACGCGGGTGGCATCGAAGGTGGAATGTCTAACGGCAACCCCATCGTCGTCCACGTCGCCGTCAAGCCCATCGCCACCATGACGCGCCCGCTTCCCAGTATCGACATCAATACTGGCGAGGTGATCGAGGCCGCATACAACCGCTCCGACATCTGTCAGATCGCCCGCGCATGCCCGATCGGCGAAGCGATGATGGCACTGGTTCTTGCCGATGCGTTTCTGGAGAAGTTCGGCGGTGACTCCATAGCCGAGACGCGTCGAAACTACGACTCCTACATCGCCTCCCACCAAGAGTTCGGCGTCGGTGTAGTCGCATAAGGTGAAACCGAACGGCAACATCTACCTCATCGGCTTCTCCGGAACCGGAAAGTCCCTCAGCGGTATCAGAGCCGCCGAACTTCTCAAACTCCCATTCGTCGATATGGACGACCTGATCGAGTACCGTACAAAAAAGTCGATACCCGAGATCTTCGAGGACGACGGCGAGGATGAGTTCCGCAAGATCGAGACTGACATCCTCCGTGAACTGTCCGAGAAGTCCAGCCGCGTCGTCTCCACTGGTGGAGGTGTTCCCGTTCGCGAGCTCAACCGTCAAATTATGCGAAACAGCGGGGTCATCATACATTTGACGGCAACTCCTGAAACGATTCACAAAAGGCTTACCACGCGACAAAGCAGAAACCGGACACTGCGTCCGCTTCTGGGCGACGATGCCCCAGAGCAACGGATTGCCAATCTGCTGGCTGAGCGAACCGAGGCATACTCGTGCGCCGACCGATCCATAAACACGGAAGGACTGTCCCACCGTCAAGTCGCCGCCGCTATTGAAAACGTCTGGCAAGAGTTGTCATCTTGGGCGGAATCCAATCAGGTCAACTCCGATGTTTAACTACAATCCGGGTGCTGAAGAACCGGCCGCAACCGTCATAACCTCTCAGGGCGACTACCGCGTCATGGTCTCGCGCGGTGCCATCGAAGCTATCGGGCCAGAGATGCGCCAAGCTGGTGTCAACGGCAGGGCGTTCCTCATCGCCGACTACGCGATGTTCCCGCTGCTCGTCCGACGCGCACACGAAGCCCTCGAACGTGGCGGATACGAAACTCACGCGCTCATCCTCGAACTTGGCGAGGAAGCCAAGACCATACCGACTGCAACCAAGGTGTACGAGTGGCTCGCCGAGCAGCGTGCCGAACGTACCGACTGCGTCGTTTCCATGGGCGGCGGAGTAACCTCCGACCTCGTTGGATTCGTTTCCGCAACTTGGCTCCGTGGTGTGCCAGTGGTACATGTTCCGACATCTCTCGCCGCCATGGTCGATGCCTCTATCGGAGGCAAAGCCGCCGTCAACCTGCCGATCGGCAAAAACCTCGTCGGCGCTTTCAAACAACCGCGCCTAGTCATTCACGACATCGACTTCCTCGACACGCTCCCACGCCGCGAACTTGCCGCCGGCTGGGCCGAAGCAGTAAAACACGCCCTCATCCTCGACGACGACCTGCTGAACACCTTCGAAACCCACGCGGAAGATTTAGCGGCACTCTCAGGCGACCTTGTCGAACCTGTCATCCGGCGCTCCGTCGAGATTAAAGCCGAGATCGTGTCAGCCGACGAGTTCGAGACTGGCAACGACCGTGTTCTGCTCAACTACGGCCACACTATCGGCCATGCCATCGAAGCCGTAACCGAATACGGAACCTACCTCCACGGTGAAGCCGTAAGCATCGGCATGATGGTCGCCGCTGGTATATCACAACGCCAAGGCCTGATATCAGAAGAACTTGTGGATCGTCAACGCACACTGCTCCAACGCTTTGAACTTCCAACAACGCTGAGTGGCGTCGACCCCGAAACGTTGCTCGAAGCAACAACCTCGGACAAAAAATCACGCGGCGGCAAAATCCGCTGGGTCCTTTTACGAGGTCCCGGCCGCTCCACCACGAGCCGCGATGTCTCAACGAGGGTCGTTCGAGCGGCTCTGAACGACGTGCTAGTTAGCTAGTTAACCGCCTGCAACCGCGGGCACGATGCTGACTTCATCCCCGTCCGACAAACCAGTGTCGGTCCCGTCAAGATATCGAATGTCCTCGCCGTTGACGTAGATGTTGACGAAGTGGCGAAGCTCACCAGAGTCGTCGCATAGCCGAGCCTTGATCCCAGGAAATGCCCCGTCCAACGATTCGATCATCGCTGATACATCTCCACCATCAGCACTCACCGTCGACTGCTGGTCGGTCAGCCGCCGCAACGGCGTCGGTATCTTAACTGAAACTGCCATTGTGTCTGTTACTCCGTCAATCACCGCCGCAACGCACGGCGTTCTGGTTCGCTTCTGGATGCTGAGAGATGATTCTAGACGATGAGCATCGTCGATCGCACCGAGTCGAACTCAGGGAAAGTAGTCAGACCATGCCTAGGCCGGGTCTTTTTCCGATGTCCACTCCACTAGGAGCCATATGAGACCTGCCACGAAGAAAGCGACGACAATCGCTATCAGAACTGGGATCATGTTGCTGCCTTCACTCCTCGAAGATGTTCCTATGCCGCGCACGTTAACGCCGCAGTTGAGTATACGACGCTCTGGGATGCGTGACTGAATTCCATAATACCCTTCTACGCCACCGCGCCCATAATCATCTCGTCGAACGACCTGACGTCCGCATCGATCGTTGTTACCCTGATCGAGTCCGCAACCGCATCTATCGTCTTCAACCCACTGCCCGTGATCAGCGCAACCGTCTCCTCGTCACGAGCAATCGCGCCGCCCTCTGCCAACTGCTTCAGTGCCGAAATCACAACACCACCAGCCGTCTCCGCGAAGATGCCCTCAGTCTCAGCCAACAATCGAATGCCCGCCGCAACGTCCTCCTCCGGAACGATGCAACCCTTACCGCCCGATTCCGCAGTCACCTTTGCCGAGTAGTAACCATCCGCCGGATTGCCGATCGCAAGTGACTTAGCGATCGTGTCTGGGACCACCGGACGCGGGTGCGTCTGACCCTCTTGGACGGCGGTAGCGACAGGGGAGCATCCCTCGGCTTGAGCGACGTGCATCGACGTTGGGGCATCATCGATCAACCCGAGATCGGTGAACTCTCGCAAACCCTTCCAAACCTTAGTCAGCAATGAGCCAGAAGCGACCGGCACCACAATATGCCTTGGCGCACGCCATCCGAGCTGCTCAGCAACTTCGAAGCCCAAAGACTTGCTGCCCTCCGAGTAGTACGGACGCATATTCACGTTCACAAACGCCCACCGACGCTCATCGGCCAACTCGCTACACAGCCGGTTCACATCGTCATAGTTGCCCCGAACCAGAATCACAGATCCGAAGATCGCCGCCATGTTGATCTTTGCCCGTTCCAGATCGTGCGGCACGAACACCATCGTGTTCAACCGCGCCTTCCGACCATGCGCTGCTGTCGCACCAGCCAAGTTACCCGTTGACGGACACGCCAAAGTGTCAAACCCGAACTCGACGGTCTTAGTAGCTGCGACCGAAACGACGCGGTCTTTGAACGAGTGTGTCGGATTCGCCGTATCGTTCTTGATCCAGAGATTGTCTAGACCCAGAACTTCGCCAAGATTCTCCGCCTTGATCAGCGGTGTCAGACCTGCGCCGATGTCAACCGCGTTAGAAGCTGAGGCAGGCAGAAGGTCCGCATACCGCCAAAGTGTCGCTGGACCGCGCTCGATAGATTCCCGACTGATCGAACGACTCACCGCATCGTAGTCGTAGGAGACTTCCAGTGGCCCGAAGCAGAAATCGCAAACGTAGAGCGGCTCGATAGGGTAGTCGGTGCCGCATTCCTTGCAGCGTAGACCGTTTACGTATGGCACGGGTGTCGTTCCTCGATTGTGCGCTGATGCCTGTCATATCACCTGCGCATGGGAACCTTTGTGAGGGTAGACCCGTGCCGGGAGTGACAGCAGCAGCTTTGTGATCCTAAGCTCGCTGATTCACCGACTGTTCTGGCCGCCACATTGGGATCGACGCACCAAAACAAGGTATCGATTCAATGCTACTCGCAGATAGAGTAGCGTGTCAATCCGCGTAGCGATTATTCAGTTGGAGTGATAGTTGGAGTGGACAATAGTGCTGTATCCGGCGCTTCAGGCGAAGCCGTTGGTGACTCTGAACTAGGTTCTTGCATTTGGCTCTCGATAGGTTCCCATAGATCGACATGGGTCTCTCCAGTTACCCAGCGCAACAGACTGTCGAACCTCAGAAGTGCAATCTCAAACCGATCTTGCGTGGCCACCCTGCGAACTTCAGCGTGGCCTTGCACAGACCTTAACGCAACTGCCAAGAAGTTTCCTTCTTTCTCCAGTTGCTTTAACTCATCCTCCAACGCCCTGACCTCACTATTCAGTTTTTCGTCTAAATCCTGGGTCAGTTCGTTTAAGAATGTCCGCTCACATCGGAGCATGTCGCCACTATAGGTTTCTTCTCTCTCATGTGGCACAATCAGACTCCACCAATTGTCCTCCGCCAATCTACGATACGGCTTATCGGTCATGAGGATCAACGGACATCCTGGTATGTCGATGAGCGCACGTTCAACGCCTTCAATGAATAATCTCTCACCGTAGTTGCTTCTCACATTTCCGCGATTCATCCACCTCTCCATCACTTCATCAAGGATCGGCGAGTACCAAAAGCGATCGACTACGAAATCGTCGTTTTGTTGGAACTCATTGACACCGTATATTTCCCAAACGTCTTTTGAACCGTATACTCCGCCTCCTCTTTTCCAAAAGCGATCCACGACAACGGTGTATGTCAAATTCTCCTTGGTCGGTTCGTCTTGGGCGATTATTAACTCGTTTTGTATCGCGTTTCCGGCCAAGAACCAGAAAACTACCACTAACCCCGAGACGAATCCCATGACTGCCAATGCCAGCCGGATGGCGATATCGCCCTGGACACGTGTGTAGCACGAAACTGAAAGCGACATATGCATTCCTCCTATGTCGTTTACGCAACCACTGGCGGTTTGATACACATGCTTGATGTCACTCGAGTAAAGATGTTACGCCAAGCGGATTTTCACACACTGCATACCGATCAGCAAACACTTCTACTTCAAGGGGGCGATAGCCTGTCCTGGACTTGAACCGGGAGCATGGGTTAACCAACCGCCGGATAAAACTCCGCATGCTCACCCATCGTCGGATGGTTCCGCTTCGGTATCAGCACCGTGCGTCTAACCGACAGCACACGCTCATTCCGCTGGTTATACCCGAAACAGTCCAGTTGAACGACTCCGCGATCTCCCTTAGAAGTCTCCCACTTATCTAAGACATGCGCCTCCGAGTAGATCGTGTCGCCGTGGAACGTCGGACCCTCGTGCGTGACCTTCTCATACTCCAATGCCGCAATCGCACGCCCCGATACGCTCGGAACACACTGACCAATCACGATCGCAAATACCAAGATGCCATTCACCAGACACTTCCGATGCTCAGTATGCTCGGCCGCGTAGTTCGCATCGATATGGATCGGGTTCTGGTTCTGCGTCAACAGCGAAAACCACGTGTCGTCCGCCTCCGAGATCGTCCGCCCAGGCCAGTTCCGATAAACGTCTCCAACCTCGAAATCCTCGAAAAACCGGCCAAATGCCTGCGTTCCGTTATCACTCATGTCGTTTCTCCTCAATCTTGCGCTGAATCCATTGTCTTACGTTCAGTCAATCATCGAGATTAATATTCGCCCGCGCCATCACATTGCGAGCCCGTGCCACCACTGGTGCATCAACCATCTCGCCATCCAGAGAAACACTCCCACGTCCCTCAAGTTCTGCGACGCGCGCGACTTCGAGTACTCGTCGTGCGCGCTCGATTTCGGCATCCGTAGGCGAAAAAATCTCCGTGATCACCTCGACCTGAGCAGGGTGGATCGCAAATTTGCCGCCATATCCTAACCGTCGAGCCAAACCCGCCTCGCTTCTTAGTCCGTCAGGATCGCGGAACTTCACATACGGCGTATCCAGCGCCTGAACATCCGCCGCGCGTGCCGCCACCGCCACTGCCGACCGCGCGTAAAGCAGCGATGCCTCGCCATACTCGTCGATAGTTCCCGTATCCCCACCAACAACATCGACCGCTCGGCTTATACCCATATCAGCGCTGAAGTCCTCAGCACCAAACGCAACCCACTTGACTCTCTCTGACGCGTTACAGATGTCAAACGCGTTCACGATCGCGCTAGCCGTTTCTAACCAAGGCAGTATCCCGACCTTCCCGACCTCAATTCCGCAGTTCGCCTCCAACTCCGACAACATGCCATCAACCACCGCAATATCGTCGACTGATCGAATCTTCCCGATGCTGATTGCAACAATATGTTGACTAACTACCGCCTGAAGATCATCCCTCGTCAACTCAGTAGCCAGCGAGTTAACCCGCGGTACAACCGACTTCCCCAACTCGAACAAGGAGGGCAGAGCTTCAGCGGTAATCGCACGTGCCTCCGCCTTATTCGCCATCGGAACCGAGTCCTCCATGTCTGGGATAAACGCCGACGGCGAGTAACGTCCCGCCTTCCCGAGCATGTCCCGTCTATTGCCCGGGATGAACAGAGGGCAACGCAAATCTATGTGCGACAATTTGGCGGACGGCATCTAGGACTCCTGAAGAGATAGTTTAGAACTGCGGATGCAAGACCGACACAAAATCCACATCGCTTTGCCACGCCGTCCGGCAATTCGTTCCGCCCTCGAAAACGCTCTACGGGCCGCCAGCAATCTTCATCTAGGCAATTACGACCTGACAGACAACATCGACGACGCTGAGGTCGTTGTCACCGATAGCGAAACCCAGGAAAATGAAATCGGCAAACTTCCAGCTTCGGTTAGATACCTGCAACTCATAGACTGCGGCTCCGGCGCACCAAACATGACCGACGACGGTTTGACTGTGGCCAACGCCTCTTCACTGTTGGTTCACGATCCCGCCGACTGGGCAATCGACCAGTGGCGCGAAATCGCACGCCAATCATCCAGAACCCGGCAAAAGAGCCCTAATGTCGCCGGAATCATCGGTTTCGGATCGTTGGGGTACGAACTCGGCAAACGCTTGAACGAATTAGGGGCGAAGATCTGGGTAAACGACATTCGGACACCTCAACAAATGTCATTCCAGAGCATCGGGGCGCGCCGATCCTCGCTCGATCTGCTCATGTCTCAAAGCGACATCGTTTTCGTCGCCGTCCATCACGGACCCACTTCGGACCCATTGTTGTCCCACCGTGAGCTGCACCTTCTCGAAATCGGTGCCACCGTAATAAATATGTCGGGCGAAAAAGTCGTTGATCGTAGGGCGATCAATACGTTAAACGAGTACCAAGAGCGGAACATAGACTACCGCGAGATGCCATCCGACTTAGGAAGCGCATCCGCTTCGCGTAGACCTCGAGCCGCAACAAGCTGGGTTCTAGACAACCTAGGCAACTACGCACTCAACCACCAACCCCGCTCCATCGTCGAACACGTAACCCACCCGCTAGCCGGCGATCCCGCATTCTGGGCATCAAGAATGCACCCAAGGCAAACGCCGATCTAAGGCGCGATCCCCATCAATACAAGCGGTACAGCCGGAACACCACGCCCTTGGCGAATGATGTTCAGCAAGTCACGCTCGTAACAGGCCACACCCGACGACATCTGAGTCTCAAGTTCTTTCATCGGCAGGATTTGAATCCCCACGTCTATCAGACCGGACCCGTAGAAATTCAAGTAAGTCAAGTAGGTGTCGTAACCTGTCAGCGATGAGTTATCGAACTTGACCTGAACCGCTACGCGGTCTTTGTAGTGATCGACTTCCAAGAGCGTGGAGATCGGTTCAGCCCCTTGAAACTTGATATTTCGCAGCTGAATCTCCACTGGCATTCGAGCAACTGTTCTTGTTAGTTCGGCATCATCAGCTGCCCAAAACCTGGTCGCTCGTCTTCCCCAACCTAAATCTTTGAACCGATTGTTGAGTGCATGTTTTACGGATGTTGGCGAAAATCGTCCTTGCAGCAAATGATCGTTTGAACCCAAGGCTGTCTCCGCGCACTCTGATATGTCTAAGGCCTCAATCCCGTCTTTGATCTCGCGCCACAACCATGGACGTCGAATAGACAAAAACTCGACGCCGTTAAGATGCGAATGAATCTCAACGATGCGCATCAATAGCCACTGTTGTGTTTACTCGGATGGTAATCGGGTTCATGCATAAGCCGCGGTGTGCAATGTTCTAGCGTGACATTCATGGGCTCTGCCGTACTGATTGGGCGGGGATTCCTATGAGAAGAAGGGGGCAAGGGTTGCCAACGCCTCGGCGGACGCGTTCTTGGAGTTTGTCCCAGTGCGTGGTGGAAGCACCGAACTTGTCGGTGACGAATGCTCGGCTCCATGCGGTGGGAAAATCGCTATCAGCAAGTCGTCTTTCCACGTCGCGTTGTTGGCGCGCTGTGGGCGAGTAGCCGAAAGTCGTCAGATCATCAAATCCCGCGATTTGATACCTATGAGCGAAGTCCAACACGATCTGGTGTAGGGCCGTTTGCAGAGATGATCCGCGTGTAATGATTACACCGACACTGATGACTCCCTCGCGGTGGAGCCGCTGGAAGTTTTCCAAGTCGCGGTCATAGAAAGGGTCTTTGTTGTTCCATTCGATCTCCAAAGCTACCGATCCGGAATCGGTGGAGCGTACGTGGTCGATTTTGTGCGTGGTTGATGCCCGTTCTTCGTCATCGACGATTCTGCGGATAGTTACTTGACGCGTCGGCCAACCGTGGTCGTTTAACGCGTTTCGTATCCGTCGAGTCACGGGAGATTCACCGCCTCCGCCACGCACAAGCTCTTCCACCGAAATACTAATATTCAGCATGACGTCGCAGAGTTCGGACATAGGTTGCGGGAAATCTCGCTCCAACACCGCTTCGGCATGGTTCAATGTATCGATGTTGAACTCGGCTGACACCAAGTCGCTCAGGTTCATGCTGCCACGGTCGCAGAGTTGTAGTCGTAGGTCGGCCAGTCAGGCTCGTAGCTGGCGGTAGCTTGGTCGCCCCACACAGTCCATCCTCCGCGCTGACCGCGACCAAAGAGTTCCAAATATGGACCCCACGAGCAGGCTTCGATGATGTCGTACTGTTCGTCGGGTTTACGGGAGTGCTCGCGTTTGCGTGATGCCATCAAGTTCACCTGGCTACGCCCTGGCGCGAGTGTGCGGGCATTTTTGCCACGAACGCCGAACAGGACCATCTCAGTGACGTTACGGAAGTAAAAGCCTACACCGCGGCCGTCCGATCCACCGTCCTTGCGTATCTTGTGCCAGATCAGGTTTGTCTTGTAAGTGAATCCCCATGCTTCAAGAACCGACAACCCGTACGGCAGCAACGCGTTGGGCACCCACAGGTAGCAGTGAGCAGTTTCATCCATGTGTTCTGCTACCGGCAATGCTGCGATTTCGTCGAAAGACAGGGTGTCGTAGCGTGAAAGTCGGCGGTGTTCTGGCGCAACCTTGCCGGTACGGTTGTGGAACCGCCATGGCGGATCAGCCAGCACCGTCCCGAAAGTTTGGCCCGCAAGGTCTCGTCGAAGGTCGCTGCTCGCGCTCATGCGATCAGTTTACTGCCTATCTGGAACATCTGTCAACTTTAGTCCGTTCCGATGCCCATTCACCCCCGGCATCAACTCCGTCGGCTGCTTAACCTCTCCTGCCAGCCGTATCCGACGCTGCGCCTGCCTGAACTCTTCGTCCTGACGCGACGACTTCGATATCTTCACCGCACATGCCTTGAACTCCGGAGTCTCTGTGATGAAGTCGTAAGCGTCTGAAGTCACATCGTTTGTCCGAGTGAACTCCGGAAATGCGAACGACATGAAGACCAGACCTCGGGGAGATCGCTCTGTCAACCGCGCCGCCACTGTTACCTGCCCACGCCTAGACGCAACATCCAGCAAATCGCCGTCCTCCAACCCCATCTCCTCTGCGTCTCGCGGATTGATCTCCAGCATCTCGTGCGGCACTAACAGTTGGAAGCCCGACGCCTGCCCCGTCTGCGTCCCCGTGTGATATGTCGACCTCCGCCGCCCCGTAGTCAGCATCCAGGGATACTCCTCGTCTGGTTCCTCAGCTGGTGGAATATGGTCCACTGGTGCGAAGAAGCCAGGAAAACCAGTAGAAAACTCGTCGCCGTGCAAATACTCCGTCCCCGGATCGTCCTCGTCCCCGCATGGCCACTGAATCCCTCCGTCACGTTCCAACCGTTCATGCGAAATCCCACCATAGATCGGCGTTACGCTCCGCATCTCGTTGAAAACATCCGTCGCCGTCTTCATATCTTGCGGCTTGCCCATCCGCTCGAACAGCGTCAACAGAATCTCGACATCGGTCTTCGCCTCGCCCGGCGGCGCAACAGCAGGGCGTACCCGTTGGACTCGTCGCTCGCTATTCGCAAACGTCCCGTCCGACTCCGCAAATGCCCCCGCTGGCAGAACCACGTCCGCTAGCTGCGCCGTTTCAGTCAGAAATATGTCCTGAACCACGAGGAAATCGACCGACCTCAGCGCATGTTCGGCGTGGTTGGCGTGCGGGTCCGACACGATCGTGTTCTCACCCATCACGTAAACCGCCTTCACTCGTCCCTTGATCATCTGCTCCATCGCCGTGATCTTCGTGATACCCCGACGTTTCGGCAGCGGCTCGCCCCAAGCCTCTTCGAACTGCTCGCGAATTCCCGGACGTTCCACCTTCTGGTACCCCGGCAGATCGGTCGGAATACAGCCGGCATCGCCCGCACCCTGAACATTGTTCTGACCACGAAGCGGATTCACGCCCGCGTTCGGCACTCCCAACGTCCCGCACAGCAGTCCCAGATTTCCCAGCGACTGAACATTGTGCGAGCCGCAAGAGTGCTCGGTAATGCCTAGCGTGTAGCAGATCGAAGCCTTCGGTGCCGCCGCTGCAAACTCCCGTGCCGTCTCGATAATCTCCTCTGGAGTTACTCCGCAGATTTCCGCCGAATACTCTGGTGTGTACATCTGCACGTGCCGAGCGAATGCCTCGAAACCTTCAGTCCGATGCTCGACGAACTCCGGATCGTACAACCCCTCATTAATAATCACGTGCGCAACCGCGTTGTAGAACGGGATATCGGTCCCGACCTTGATCTGAACGTGTCGCGTCGCCCAATTCGTAAGCTCGATTTTGCGCGGATCGACCACCACTAACTTGGCACCATTCTTCACTGCGCGCTTCATCCGCAACGATATGACCGGATGCGCCTCTGTAGTGTTGGAGCCTGTAACCAGCAGGAAATCGGTGCCAGCCAACTCCTCGATCGAGTTCGACATCGCTCCTCTTCCCACCATGACCGCCAGACCGGCGACCGTCGGAGCGTGTCAAGTACGGGAACAGTTGTCGATATTGTTCGTCCCTATCGCGACACGAGCGAACTTCTGCATCAGGTAGTTCGCTTCCGTAACCACGCGAGCCGATGCCCAACAAACAACAGAATCCGGCCCCTCTTCCGCGATCGCATCCTTGAACTTCGACGAAACCAGATCCAATGCCTCGTCCCACGACGCCTTGCGGAAAGTCCCGTCCGGCTGTTTGATCAACGGATGACGTAACCGATCTTCGCTCCTCACGAACTCCCAAGACGCGAACTGACCCTTCACACAAAGCGAGCCGCGACTCGCAGCAGTGAAGTCCGGCTCCGCTCCGATGATCTCGCCGTCATGCGTCAATATCTCGATACCGCATCCCACACCGCAGTACGGACATACCGACTGCGTCCGGTCAATATCCTCTGCCGATATGTCCTGACTAACAACCTTCCGATCCGTCAACGCGCCAGTAGGGCAGGTGTTGATGCACTGACCACAGAAAGTGCACGGTGAATCGATCAACTCATTCCCGAAAAAGGTGAAGATGCTCGAATCCTGCCCCCGACCATCCACCGTGATCGCCGCCGCCTGCTCCCAGTCGTTGCAGATGTTCGTGCACCGATAACACGCGATGCAGTAGTCGTAGTCACGCTGAATGAATGGATTCTCGTCGTGCGACGCCTTTGGGCGAGCCCCCAAGTGAGGTAACGCGTCCCACTTCGCTTCATACTCCTCAACCGCACGATCAAACTCAGTAGGCCCCACCTTGTTGGAATACGGATTGTTATTCGGCGACGCCATCTCCGAAAGCAGCATCTCCAACAGCGTCTTCCGATACGACCGAATCTCGTCAGTGTGCGTAGCCACATCCATCCCTTGCTCCGCAAAGGCGGTGCATGACGCCACCTGCTCCACTCTCCCATTCACCTCCACCTCGACCAAACACATCCGACAAGTCCCTTGCGCGCCCACACGTTCGTCATAGCAAAGAGTCGGCACCTCAAACCCCGCATCCCTCACCGCATCCAGAACCCGCCCGCCATCCGCACACTGAACCGCAACACCATTGACCCGCAGATCGAGCCACTTGGTCCGACCATTCGATCTCGTCTTGGACGACGAAGTAGTCATTGAAAAACCGACTGTTGCGTTAATCCGATTCTAGCCGACAGCGGAAGAGCCACCATCGGGCCAAAACGCCCACCGCAACCCTAACACGTACCGTCCCGTTAGCGAAGCGAAAGATCCAATGGTAGGACAGGTTTCAAACCTGCGCCGCTACGAATGCGTTGGCGCGAGACTTAATCCCCTCTCCCTTCCGTGGGAGAGGGCTAGGGTGAGGGGGCCGTCGAGCGCAAGAAGCACACCGTCACCGCACTTCAAAACGGGGCAGGGCAGACCCCAAACTAGACATCCCCGAAAACACGCCTCGCGACACCGCACACGTCCCAAACCCTATCTCGCTCCCTCCTACCCCCATTTTCGAAAGGGCAGGCGATAGGGGTCATCTTCAGAGATACGGTAGCGGCAGGTTTCAAACCTGTCCTCGTTGCAGCCACAGGAGCGCGTACACACCGCAAATCTCTAAATCCAAAATGCCCCGTTTTTTCTTGCCGCAAACTGCCGCCAGAGCGGATGAAGCCTATTTTCGTACTTAGCCAAAACTAGTTCATCATCCAAAACACGCCAATCCAAAGCGAAATCGCATCGATTATTAAACAAGTTCAAAACTATAACGAACTTAAACCAAATTAATGCTAAATTTATTTTGAACAAATTTGAACACACCTGAAGGCAGATCGCGAAAATTCGAGACTTGTTTCGAAAAGTATTGATATTCGCATGAGACTTCATCTAAACTAATTCAAAATTAGATGCGAAAAGACACTCCGCCAAACCCGTGGAAGAGGCTAGAAATGACTACGGTCAACTACTTGAGAATCACCAAAGCGGTAGAAGATGCCGAAAAGAAGCTAGGCGGCCCCCTGCGTGAGACTCTTCACGCTCGCCTGAACGAGCCTGGTGAAACCGTCGCAAGCATTTCCAAAGAGATCGGAGTTCAGAAAGCGACCATCAACTACTGGATGGCCAAACTCGGTATCAACTACGGCCGGGTAGTGCACTACTTCGACGAAGAGGTACGCATACTTTCGCTAGAAGACGCTCGACTTCTCGACGCCGTCCTCGAGATGGGCATCTCCGCGGATGATCTAGACGAATTGAACCCGGAAGCCGACAGGACCATGCGACGGCTCGAAGAACTCGGTGTTCCACTCGAAGACCTCGCCGAACTGACCGCATCCCAAGTCGTTGCGCTCCGCAGACTGGCGCGTCTGGGGCTGACTGACGAGCAGATCGACTTGATCGATACCGAGATGCTGGACGCACTGGCGAAGCTGATTGTGCAGGGCGTAGGCACCGAAGACATCTCCCAGCTGTCGCAGTCCGACATCGCGCTGATCAACAAGGCGCGATCCGTCGGTATAGACCTCGACGAACTCAGCAACGTCGGCACTGATTGGCTGGGATTCATCAGCGCATCCAGACAACAAGGCATAGATCCCCAGACATTGGCCGGCGTCGACAGCGACGCCATCGGCGCTTTGGAGCGTGCCCGTGAACGCGGAATCGACATTGAAGACATCAACGCACTGACCACGGATGAACTCGACCTTGTCAAGAAAATGCGCGCGAAGCGAGCGGAAAACCCCGCATCGTTCGAACACCTAGTCGGTATGATCGACCTGATGTAGCCGCAAGCCCGAATTAGATGCGGCCAAAAGAAAAGGCGCTGGGCGCCCTGACGTAGAATTGTTGGAGTCGGAAACGCCAGAACTTGGGAGAGATCGGCATTGCCCATCGCAGGATTTTCGTTTAAGCGCGTCGAAAAGAGCCGCGGCAGAATCGCCGCCGCCAGTCTAATCGTCCTACTGCTCGCATCGGTATTCATCGCAGGCTGCACCGAGGTGCCGAACCCCACCGCGACACCAGTGGCGTTCGATCCCACACCAGCCGCTCCCGGCACCCGCGATCTAGTCCTCGCAGGCGCATCAGCCGCCGACATCGCCGCATTCGCCGCCGAACCAATCGTCCTTCCAGAAGGCAACGCCAGCAACGGCGAAGCGCTTCATACATCTCTCGGCTGTGCCGCCTGCCACTCCGTCGGCGACGACGTCATCGTCGGACCCGGCTGGAAAGGCCTCTACACCCGCGCCGGCGAACGCACTGACCTCGAAGCCGAAGACTACCTAGTCCAATCCATCACCAAACCCTCGAAATTCATCGCCGAAGGCTTCACCAACGTAATGCCAGCCTTCGACTACCTCTCCGATCAAGAGCTAGCCGACCTACTAGCCTTCGTCAAAGCCAACAATTAATCCTTTGTCCCCTTCGCACAGCGTAAGGGGACGCGTAGAAGCTCAGAGACTACGCAGGGGATGCCCACCCACCATTCGTCATTCCTGCGCAGGCAGGAATCCAGAGGGGCAGGGCAGCAGCAGTATCCTCCCCCTCGATCGGAGAGGGCAGCGCCATAGTATCCCCTCTCCCTTGATGGGAGAGGGTTAGGGTGAGGGTGAAACATCCATCATCCCGCCCGACAAATCAGCGCCGCCTGATACCCCGCTGAGAACCCCGCGTCGATATTCACAACCGAAACTCCCGGCGAGCACGAGTTCAGCATCGTCAGCATCGCCGAAAAGCCCTCCAATCCGGTCCCATATCCATTACTCGTAGGCACCGCAATAACCGGCGCTTCGACAAGTCCGCCGACAACGCTCGGTAACGCACCATCCATACCTGCAACCACCACAATCGCCCGCGCCGCCTGCAACACGTCTTTATGCGCCAACAATCGGTGAATACCTGCCACACCGACATCATTGATCCGCCGGACATCACAAAGCATCAACTTCGCCACAATCTCCGCCTCATCCGCAACCGCCATATCAGCAGTACCAGCAGACACCACAACCAACCCCTCGTGCTTCGCCACTAAACCCCGATCGTCAGCCCAGATCGCCCCGCAACTCTCGATGAAATGAGCACTCGGAACCACCGCCTTAACAGCTTCAGCACCGACTGCATCAGACCGCGTTACAAGCACCATGCCTGACGCATCGTAGATCCGTTTCGCAATCTCAGCGATGTGCTCCGGTGTCTTGCCCTGACCCATCACGACCTCTGGAAAGCCGGTCCTACGCTCCCGATCGAGATCGACCGTAGCGAATCCCATCTCCGCACTTGGCACTTCACCAACTGGATCAGATTGGGAAATTTCGCTAGGGTCGGATGGCATTACGTTGCTTTCAGAGTTCAGTTGTGCTTGAACTGGAGTTGAACTTAAAGAAGATATTTACCACGCTGTATCATTACAGCGAAGAAATAACGAGTCCCGTTGGACGATTTTCGACGTCGATCACAACGTGATTCTAGAATTTGCGAGTCTAACCAGACTTGCTGGGAAAGAGACTAGATTTCTGGATTGGTCGGAATGAAGATTACTTGCATACAGGAAAATTTGGCACGTGGACTGCGAGTGGTGAACCGAGCGGTGCCGTCGAGAGCAACGCTCCCCATCACTCAGAACATCCTGATCGAGGCTGAGGACGCAAGAGTAAAACTGTCAGCGACCGATTTGGAGCTCTCGATCACGACGTGGGTCGGTGCACAGATCGAAGCCACCGGGGCCATAACCCTGCCAGCCCGAACCCTGATCGACACCATCAGCAGCTTCGACATGGGGCGTGTCGAACTTGAAGTCACCGACGAACCCTACGGCGCACACATCCAGACGACCACCCAGAGCGGCAGCGGTCCTACAACCATCGACACCGACCTCCGCGGCGCCCCCAAAGACGATTACCCGCCTTTCCCAGAAGTCTCCCCCAAGCACCGCGTCAGAGTAGATTCCGGCATCTTGCGTAACGCTTTGGACCGAACCGTCTTCGCCGCCGCTACCGACGACGCGCGCCCGGTGTTGACCGGCGTCAAGATGGAAGTCGAAGGCGACAAGGCGACATTCGCCGCCGCCGACGGTTTCCGACTCTCGATCGAGTCCGCCCAGCTTATGGACGCCGCCGAAGAGGGCTTCGACGCACTCATTCCAGCCCGCGCTCTGCGCGAACTCACTGCGCTGATGTCCGGAACCGTATCCCCAGTTGAAATCATGGTCTCCGAAACCGGTGGCGAGGCAATGTTCCGCATCGGCGATGATGTCGAAATGATCACCCAGCTCATCGCCGGAACCTATCCCGACTACAAGAGCCTCGTCCCTGAAAGCTCAGACACAACAATGACGATCCCGCTCGAAGGCGTCGCTCAGGTCGCCCGGTCCATGAACGTCATTGCCCGCGAAGGAAGCGCCATCATTCGACTCGTCGCATCCGACCTCGAAGGGCAGGGGCGTCTCACTCTCTCCGCCAACGCCGAAGACCTCGGAAACAGCGAAGGCAGCCTCGATATCGACATCGAGGGCGAAGAGGGCAAGATCGCCTTCAACGTGCGCTTCCTCACCGATCTAGTCCAACACTCCCAAGGCGGCTCATCCAACCCCGTCGAGACCGACGGCGACGGCACACCCGGCGCCGAAAAGCTCGTCCTATCGATAACCACACCATCTAGCCCCGCCGTCTTCCGCCACTCCAGCCACCCCGGCTTCACACACGTTGTCATGCCCATGTACGTCCAGTGGTAAAATCCCCTCTCCCTCGATGGGAGAGGGCTAGAGCCTGCCCCGGACTTGATCCGGGGGTGAGGGTGAACACCCCCTTTCGAGAATCGAAGGGGGCGCATACTTCTTCCACCTCCCCCTTTTAGGGGGAGATTCAGAGGGGGTACGCGGGGGATGCCCGGCGTCAGGTGACACAAACCCATCGTCGACGTAGAGGCAGGTTTCAAACCTACCCACTTAGAAGCCATTCCCTCCCCTTTTTGCGTCAGCAAAAGGGGGACGCGGCGAGCCCAAAAGACCGACGCGAGAAGACGCAGGGGGTTCATACACCACACACCGCAACAAACAATCACGCCCCACCAAAAGATCACAGATATCAATCCAAGTCACCGCAATCACAGTTCAGAAAACACAAAATAAGGAGAATGTACCCAATCCTCCGCAACATCCTCCCTCTCGTCCTTCCCCTAATCCTCCTATCCACATTCCTAATCGCCTGCTCAACCACCCCCGAACCAACCCCACGCCCAACTCCGACCCCAGTCCCCATCATTACCGTCGCGGTCCCACCGACCCCTGACCGCGCCTTCGACCGCTACGATTTCGGATTCGTCGAAGCCTTCGGCGGTTACGAGTGGGAACGTCCCACCGACATCGCCTTTCTTCCCGATGGTGAATCGGCCCTCGTCGCCGAGCAAGTAGGGCAGGTCCACAGAGCGTTCATCGACGCCCGACGCGACCCGATCCTCACCTTCTCCATCCGAGAACGCGTCAGCCGCGCCTCCAACGAGGAAGGACTCCTCTCATTAGCCCTCGACCCCAACTACGAAACCAACGGCCGCGTCTGGATGTACTACTCCGTACAACAAGGCTTCCGCAGCACAAGACTCTCCTGGTTCACAGTCGACGAATACATCGCCGACTGGAGCAGCGAGCACATCGTATACGAGATTACCCAGCCATACGGCAATCACAACGGCGGAAAGATCGTCTTCGACAACAATGGCTACCTCTACCTCGGACTCGGCGACGGCGGCTCACGCGGCGACCCCAAAGACAACGGCCAAGACCTCACCAACGCATGGGGCACCATCATCCGCCTCGACATCTCTCAAACCCGCAACAGCGAACCGTATCGCATTCCCCCCGACAATCCCTACATCGACGATCCCGACATCCCTGACGAAATCTGGGCCTACGGACTCCGCAACCCGTGGCGCATGACATTCGACGCCGAAACCGACCTCCTATGGATCGGCGACGTAGGGCAGAGCTACCGCGACGAAATCAACGTCATCAGCACCAAGACCGGCGGCGGCACAAACTTCGGCTGGGCCACCATGGAAGGAACCGCCTGCTTCCGACCCCGCCAAGACTGCAACCAGACCGGCATGACCTTCCCCGTCGAAGACTACCCGCCACGCTCCGGCCACTGCTCCGTAATCGCCGGCCCCGTCTACCGCGGCGACGACATACCCACCCTCACCGGCAACTACCTCTACTCCGACCACTGCAAAGGCGAAATCCGCGTCATGAACCCCGAAAACCCCGAAACCGGCAGCACCGCCGTCAAACCCATCGCCCCTGAAGGCACCCAATACGACCAACCCGGCATAACCTCCTTCGGCACCGACACCCAAGGCGAAATCTACATCCTCCGCTTCAACGGCCCCATCCTCAAAATGGTCCCCCGCTAACTAGCCCCTTTCGAGAATCGAAAGGGGCGCGAAAGAGCGAAGCGAATTTCGCGGGGTATGCCCGGGGCGGATGGGCAACAGGTTCCCCTCTCCCTCGATGGGAGAGGGCTAGGGTGAGGGTGAGATGGGACAAAGGGGGGCACCATCATCGCAGACACGAACTCGTTTTCTACGGGACCTTATTTCAAACCGTCGCTTCTATACGCCATTGAGCCTCAACATGCTTGTCATTCGAGACTCCAGGGATGGCCCGTCCACGTTCTTCATATTTCTTCAGATACTCGGCTATAGCATCTTCAAGCAACACCCCCAGAAATCCCTCCATCGCCTCCTTGATATTCGCTTTCGCATCAGCGATACCTCTGCCTTGAGATATGCAGCCAGGCAGGTCAGGGCAATACGCCGTAATCCACCCATTTTCGTCGTCTTCAAACTTGACCTGTAACTTCATTTCAATCTCCTTGTCCCTCTACTCCACAGACTGAAGCTTGAGATTTTAGTCGCCTTTGCACCAACACCTAAAAATCACAGTCCATCATTCAAATCACATAAATCACAGTTCAAATCACCCCCGCGGCCGCCTCTGCGGCCGATACCGATAATTCCGTATCCCCTGTCCCTCGATGTGACGTTTGCACAGCCAACAACAATTCCCTCTCCCCTCCGTGGGAGAGGGCTAGGGTGAGGGGGACCGGGGTCAAGGGGTGGCTCAACATGTGCTATCAAGCCCCGCCATCCAGTTGGCAAACGTCCTTCGATGGGAGAAGGCTAGGGTGAGGGTAACCCCTTCGCGTAGCGAACACAGAGGATGCTCGGTTACGATTGGGACTGGTCGGAGGTCGCCTAGCAAGCGTAATTGGTGTCGCAGCCTCTTGAAGCGAACCTGCGACCCCATCCTCCGACCACTTGAGATACGCCATCGCGACCTCAGTTGTAAGCATACATCACTTCGCTTTGAACTTCTCAAACCCAGGCCCCTTAATCATTGAACTCATCCCATAAACCAACACCAAAAAAATCACAGCCCATCATTCAAATCACATAAATCACAGTTCAAATCACCCCCGCGGCCGCCTCTGCGGCCGATACCGATAATTCCGTATCCCCGGCACCAGCCGCCAAATCGCAAACACAACGATCACCGAGATCACACCTCCCAAAACCATCACATTCCCCGCACCGATGATCCCGCCCACGAACGACACCTCCATCTGACCCAGGTGGTTCGCACCCATCGCCGAGAACGAGTGCGCGCTACTCGCACGCCCCAGCATATTGTCAGGCGCCGTCAACTGCACCAAAGCCTGCCGCATCGTCATACCAACCGCATCCGTACCCCCAAGCAGCGCCACCAACCCCAGACCAATAGCGAAGATGTAGTTAACCGTCCACGAGAAATCGAACAAACTCAGCACCAGATGCGGGTTGTCCACAAAATCGACCCGGTTGAACCCCCAAGCGAACAACAACAGCGCGTAGATCAACGTCGCCACCAGCACAATCATCCCCTTGCGACGCCACCTCTCCGTGATAAACACCACCATGCTCCCGCACACGCCACCCAAAGCGTTCGCCGACGTCAGCATCGCCGTGCCCTGCGCGCCCATCCCGTACAGCTCGTGAGAGAAGAACGGGAACAGCATCCGGTAGAAACTCACAATCGTCACGCCAATGTCCAGCAAGTAGAGACCAGGCAGAATCGGGTGCTTCCGCACGAAGTGGAAACCCTCGATGATCGTCTGCAACTTCACGCCGCCGCCGCTGCCTTCCTCCGGCGCACCCGACGCTCGGATGACCAGCGGCGCAATCATGCTCGCCGCCGCGATGCACGTCGTCACCAGCAGGGTAGGGCCGATCCCGAAATTGATGTATAGCGGACCGAACAGGAACGGCACCGTGATCGCCGCCACCTGCATCGTCGAGGTCGAAATCGTAACCGCATTCGTCAGATGCGAACGCGGCACCACCCGCGGCAGCATCGCCGGACGCGCCGAACTCCCCAGCATGTTCACCATCCCCGTCAATCCCGTAACCACCCAGATGTGCCACGGCGCAAGAACCTCCCCGAACGCCAGAATCGTCAGCACCAGCAGCGACAGGAACGACACCGACTGCGTCATCGCCATCAGCACCTTCCGGTTCATCACATCCGCCAGCGCACCGCCATAGATCACCACCGGCATCTGCAACAGCTGAACCGCTCCCAGAATCCCCAGCTGCGCCGCCGATCCCGTCTCATCGAAGATCCACTGACTCGTCGACAGCAGCCGCAACGTCATCGCCATCGTCATCGTCACCTGCGCCGCCCAAAGCACCGAGAAGTCGTAGTGCTTGAACGAAGACCAAGGCTTGACCCGCTCCGTCCGAGAGTGCGCTATGCGGGATTGTTGAGCCAATAGAGAGTCGCAGAAGCGCCACAGCAGGGCAGAGCCACAAAACCCCAACCCCCAAATCCAAAGTTCATTGCATCATACACCCGCACCCAAACAACTGGGAAACCAAAACCGTCCCCTTCGCGAAGCGTAAGGGGACGCGGAGCGAAGCGAACGCAGGGGATGCCCGTCGGAGCAAGGTGCCCCCACCACAAGGTTTCCCCCGCTAGCGGGGGAAATGTCCGAAGGACAAAGGGGGCCAAAGCGAACGCAGGAGGATGCCAGAGGCAGAGAGCAAATCATAGCTCATCATTCAAATCACAGTTCATACCTACGTTCGCAGACCAGACCAGACAAGACCTTGTGGAAGCTAGAGGGGTGCAATAATTGCAGTCCGCGCATACCTAGGTTCGCAGGTTAGACAGACCCCGACAAAGCAAGTCGCTTCTGCCCGAACCCTGCATCCGAAGGATGATTTTCGCACGCACTACCCCCAACGGGGTTCGTTACTTTACGCACCTTGCGGCGTGCCAGATCAGACGGACCGACCTGAAGAGTTGATAACCCTCTTCGCAAGATGTTCACCGCTGCATTCAAGTCGCGGTCTATCGGGATCCCACATGCTTTACACACAAACCGTCGATATCCCTTTGGATACCAACCATCTGGATTCCTATTACCGCAATTTGAACAATCACGCGATGTGTACCTCGGATCGACCTTAACCACCTTCGAACCGGCCCACTCTGCCTTGTACGAAAGCATCTCGATTATCCGACCCAAGCCTTGATTGAGTATTTCTCTATTCAAACCTCGTTTCTGAGCAACGTTCTTTCCCGGAGATTCGACGGTGCCCCTCGCCGACCTCGTCATGTTCTTCAACTGAAGATCCTCGATGAATATGAAATCCGCGCGCCGCACCAGAGCCGTCGAAACGCGATGCGCGCGGTTATGTTCACGGATATGCTCACGATCGCGATGATTGCTATAGATGCGTGCCAGATCCTGATATCGACGCGGTGCTTTTCCGGCCCGCCAAGTGAACCGCGGCCTGCCGCGAACAATCTTCCAGCACGCACGGCCATCATTCAACGCTCTCCGCTTGAACTTCGACAACCGACGTTGCAACTGCTTCGAACGCTTGTTCTCCCTCCGCGCAGACCTTAGAACATCCCCATCGCTCAACGTGGCAAGTTGATTCACCCCGAAATCAATCCCTATCGCCTTAGCCGCCCCTGGCTGTGCCTCTAGTTCAAACTCAAACGTAACCGACACATCCAAACGCCGCGCTTTACGCGTCAAACGTATCATCTTGACCTTCTCGGGAAGCCGACGAGTGCTTGGAACTCGGATATCCGGCAAACCCTTGATCTTCACAATGGCGGACAAACCATCATCTGAAATCTTCCAGTTGGCGGCTCGGACGTCTACAAACTCGATAGTCCGGAATCTGCTACGAGCGCGGAAGCGCGGATATCCAGCCTTGGTACCGTTCTTCACTCGACTGAAGAATCCGCTGAACGCCCGGTCTACCATCTTCAACGTCCCCCGCCCGATATTTGTGCTCAAGCCCCTCCACCGAGGATCATCTCCTCGTACTAACTTGAACTCTTTAAATTGATCTCGCCAATTCAGCCTCGTACTCGATACGTGTCGATACGCGTCACGCCGCTCCTGAAGCGCGGCGTTGTACAACTCGCACTGCATCCCCAACACTTCCTTGATGCGCGCGTACCCGCTGCGAGATGTATAACCCCGCATCTTGTATGTTCTAGTAGCAACTGTCATCGCATACTCAATAAGCACCCACTATTCGTGAACGCTCCGATCAAATTATTACACACATATTCTAAATCATATGGGCCAAATAGTACCCATCCCTTCCCACCGTAGGGGTAGATTTCAAACCTGCCCCTACAACCCAAACAACCAGCACCCCATTCCTTCCATCCCTAAAATCCTTCAAATCCGGGTTCAGACAACCAACCCCACCAATCCCACCTCCTCCTCTACCTACGCGGCAGCGAAGCTATATCCTCACATATCTTTCACCATCCCAAAACATCGCCCAAAACTCATTCCGATCAACTCCCTTGCCGAACGCCAACGCCAAGGCATCCGCCTTGTCCGGACTCTGACGACCTGAACTCCGAATCCGGTCCTTGCCCTCGATCTGCAACTGACCGCGCGAAGTGTAGCTGAACGTCAACGACGCAAGCTGCGATATCAACTCCGAATCGTCCGGTATCGAGATATCACCATCCGCAAATCGTTGACGCAAACCATCGTACATCTCCGCTCGCAGATTCAGATAACGATTACTGTCCCCCGCCTTGTTCCCCCCGTTCACGCCTATCGTACGCACCGAATCCAGCTCACGCGCACGATCCAACACTCCCGCACCAAGCCCAACTTCGTCCACATGCATCTTCTTCACACCATGCCTGCGCGCCAGATCCATCACCCGACCAGTCGTACCCATCAGATCAGACCGCCCGAAGGCCAACATATCCACCACCGAAGAACCACGACGCACCACCGCCACCGTCTGATTATTACCGAAACGCGCAACGTCCACACCCATCACAACCTCGTCGTCGCTTACAACATCAAACTCACGTCCCACCGCCGCCTCGATTAGTCGCAGCGGAATCAGCGTATCATCAGCCTCCTCAGGAAACTCACCAAGCACCCGAGACTGATACTCCGACGAACTCAAACCCCGCTCATCCGCAATCATCCCCGCCCACTTAGGCGTAGCCATCCCCGCCGGAACGGTAGGGGCAGGTTTCAAACCTGCCCTTCCTGCACCTACGTCCAAACCTGCCAGCGAGGCATCAATCGACGCGTCGAGCGAGCGAAGTGATGCGAGCGGGGGATGCCCGTCAACATCCACGTCATTCTCGCTGCCCACTCCGTCATTCCGGCGAAAGCCGGAATCCAGAGGGGCGGTAGAGGCGGGGCCCGCTCCGTTCCCCGCATCACTCGGCACCTCTCCATCAATCCCACTAACATCTCCATCACTCGCCCCATCTCCCTCATCCTCGTCACTATCCCCCTCATCCTCGCCAACCTCTCCGTCATTCCCGCGCAGGCGGGAATCCACACCTCCCTTTCGCGAAGCCCAAGAAGACCGACGACGGGACGCGGGCGAGCGCAGCGAGACCGCAGGGGATGCCCCGCCCCCACCTTCCTCCGCCCGAAACGCTGGCGTATCAAACGCCGAGATGTGAATCGTCTTCCAACGTGAACGATTCTTGTGAAACGCATCATAGAACGTCCCCGCCAAACTCGACGGATTACCGATCATCAGCATCTTCGCATTCTCAGACGTCAGACACCCAAATATCGCATCGAAGATGAACTCCCGCATCTCCGCCGCCTCATCCACGATCACCAGAATGTTCCCACTGTGGAAACCTTGGAAACGCCCCGCAGTGTCCGTCGAAAATCCATACGCGAACCGCTTCTCCGACAGCTCCAGCCTCGTCGACGTCAACTTCCCACCGATCAACTCCGGATTCTTGCCATGAAGATGCCGAATCTCACGCCACAGCAGATCCTTCACCTGACGCTCAGTCGGCGCCGTCGTGATAACCATCGCCTCATCGTGCGCACACAGCCACCACAACGTCGCCAACGCCGCCGTAAACGTCTTCCCAGACCCGTTGCACGAACGCACCGCAACCAAATCATGGTCCCGCAACGCCCTCAGCACCTCCCTCTGCTTCGACCAAGGCCTAGCATCCAAAAACCGCTTCACAAACCAAACCGGATCCTCCCGAGCCACCACACCATCGCTAAACATAAACCTCCGCGGCAACTTAACCTCACCAACCATCAAACATCACCTATCTCCGTACATCATCAGCATCGACATAACCTATAATAATACAAAAGTATCATTAATCACATGCCAGAATTTCCTTCAACATGCCGAAAAATTGGATGTCCGTTCCAACATTGTCTGGAACGGATGGATCATCTGCGTTCATTGAACGAAAGACCACGAGCTCTTTGATGCAACGCGTTGCGGTCTACATCGACGGGATGAACCTCTTCTATGGTTTGAGGACCATGCGCCATGGCCGGCGCGGAGTCAAATGGCCCTGTTACTACTGGTTGGACGTTTGGAAGATGTCGGAAAAGTTGCTCGCACCAGGTGAGAAGCTCGTGTTGGTGCGTTACTTCACGGCGCGAGTTTGTCATGATCCGAACGACGAGGGCAAGACCAAGCGACAGAACACATATTTGGAGGCGCTTGAGACGCTGTCGGGCGTTGATATTCACTTGGGATACTTTTCAGGCAAGCGCAAGACGTGTCGATACTGCGGCGCGAGCCACACAGGGTACGAAGAGAAGATGACCGATGTGAACATTGCGACGGAACTTCTTTGCGACGCCGAAGACGGACTATTCGACACGGCAAAAATCGTCTCTGGCGATGGTGATTTGGCAGGGCCAGTAGCGACCATCCTGCGAAGACATCCAGGTACTAGGGTTGTCATGGCCTTCCCGCCCGCCAGACACTCGAAGCGAATGGTGAATGTGGCGACCGGTTATATCAATATCGATCAGAACGGAGTGCGAAATAGTCAATTACCCGCACGCGTCAAAAACCGTGCCGGTTACTGGTTGAGGCGTCCGAAGGGCTGGAATTGAGTGACTGATGTACGGATTGGCAAATCCTTGCGATCTCGTATAAAATCACATGCATACCCCCCCGGCACTTAGTATCGCCGGGCCGACGCTCCCACTCCACTCGGAGAGGGAGCGTCCCTTTTTTGTTTCGGCTCAGCAGCCCCTTTGGCGAAGCAAACGCAGGAGATGTCCATGGTAGCGACAGGTTTCAAACCTGCCCCAACACCCCAAACAAACATCCTGTCCATCCCGTCCATCCATGTAAATTCAAACCTCCCAACCAACTACCAACTATCATTCAAATCATCCAACATCATGCCCACCCTAGTTCAAAAACATCACAACCAACTGCGAATCACGGTTTGGCTTCTAATCTTGCTTCTTGGTCTCTATGGCCTCTTCGGAATCGATGAAACCTCCCAAGCCCAATCCCTCACAACCGCCCGCGGCGTCTACATCATCGAACTCGACAGCGCCATCGACCCCGTATCCGAGCGCTACATCGTCCGCCAACTCGACCAGGCAAGAGGCAAGTTCGAACTCGTCATCATCATCCTAGACACCCCCGGCGGACTCCTCGACAGCACCCGCACAATCGTCAACGCCATTCTCGAATCCCGCATACCCATCGCCGTATTCGTCGCACCTGAGGGCGCTCGCGCCGCCAGCGCCGGTACCTTCATCGGAGCCGCCGCAAACATCCTCGCAATGGCACCAGTCACCGAAATCGGTGCAGCAGCAGTCGTAGGAGGCCAAGGTGAAGACCTCAGCGAAACCCTGCAAGTCAAAGCCAATGAGGATGCCGCCGCACTCATCAGAGGCATCGCCGAAAAACGCGGCCGCAACGCAGAAGCCCTCGAAGCTACCGTCTTCGAAGCCAAAGCATACTCTGCCGAAGAAGCCCTAGAAATCGGTATCGCCGACATCGTCGCCGAAGATCTAGACGAACTCCTCCACTGGGCCGAAGGCCGCACAGTCGAGACCGCCGCCGGCGAAATCGTCCTCGAAAATCTCCTCAACTCCCGCATCGAAGAGAGCAAATACAGCATATGGGACCGCTTCCTCAGCGCCATCGCCAACCCCAACCTTGCTTTCCTGCTCATCTCCCTCGGCAGCCTCGCGCTCATCGTCGAACTCTGGAACTTCGGATCCTTCATCCCCGGCACCATCGGAGTCGCGCTGCTAGTCATCGGCTTCGCAGGCGTCGGACAACTACCATTCCAGTGGGCCGGAATCGTCCTCATCGCTCTCGCAATGGCGCTCCTCGCCGCCGAACTCTTCATCACTCCAGGCTTCGGATTCTTCGGCATCGCCGGTGTCATCGCGCTCATCCTTGGCGGACTCTTCCTATTCCCATTCCCATCCATCGACGCGCCAGAACTCCCCGGCGGACCAACAATCCAAGTCAGCAGATGGCTCCTCGCCGGAATCGGCGCAGTCATGCTCCTATTCGTCATATGGCTCATCCGAGCACTCCGCATCGCCGCACGCCCCGACTCCTACGTCCCAACCGGATCATCCAGCCTAGTAATCGGCACCACCGCCCAAGTCACCAAAGCCCTAGACCCCGACGGCGAAGTCTACACCGCCGGCGAACACTGGTCAGCCCACACCCCCGACCGCACCACAATCCAAGCCGGCCAAACCGTCAAAATCCTAGAAATCGAAGGCGTAACCCTAATCGTCGAAGAAATCCCCTCTCCCTGAATCGTAGGGTGACCATAAAGTTCCCCTCTTCCTCGGTGGCAGAGGGCCCCCAAGATTTCCCTCTCCCTTGATGGGAGAGGGCTAGGGTGAGGGTGACCCTCCCCTTCGCGAAGCCCAAGAAGACCAACAACAGGGACGCGAGGAGGCGAAGCGACCTTGCAGGGGATGCCCGGGGCGGATGAGAGACTTGCCCTAACGCGTCCAACCCCATCAATTCCAACGTAGTTCAATCAGAGCAGGGCAGTTCATACCACCATCATTCCTTCCATCCTTACAATCCTTCAAATCCGAGTTCAGACAAGAATCTGCGATAACCTAGCCACAAACACCCCAACGTTGAGAACGTTGCTGCAAGGAGCAAAACATGGGAATTATCAACTTCGTCCGCGACTACGAACGAGTGGCGCGGTTCACCTTAGGCAAGTTCGGTGGGATGAAGGGCCCCGGCATCGTCATCGCCATACCCATCATCCACCAGATACAGAAGGTCGACACCCGAACCGCGGTCTTGGAGATTCCCCGCCAGACAAACATCACCAAAGACAACGCTCCGATCGATATCGACTTCCTCGTCTACATGCGCGTCGACATCAACCAGGCCGAGAAGGCCGTCCTGGAAGTCGAACACTACACCTCGGCAGTAGTCGGACTCGCAACCACCACGCTCCGCGCAGTCGTCGGTGACATCAGCTTGGACGAGGTCCTGTCGCAACGCGAGCGCATCAACGAGCTCATCCGCACCCGCCTCGATCAAGAAACCGGACGCTGGGGCATCAAAGTCACCAACGTCGAAATCCGAGAGATCGAACCCCCCACCGACATCCAAGCCGCCATGACCCGCCAAATGTCCGCCGAACGCATGAGACGCTCCATGGTCCTCGAAGCCGACGGCGAACGCGAAGCCGCCATCACCGTCGCAGAAGGGCAGAAGCAGTCCGAAATTCTCAAAGCCGAAGGTGCCAGACAAGCCGAGATCCTCAAGGCCGAGGGTGACCAGCAAGCTGCGGTATTGAGAGCCAACGGATTCGCCGACGCACTCCAAAGAATCCAAGACACCGCCAGCGGACTCGGCGGAAACACCATGACCCTCCAATACATGGACGCCCTCAAAGAGATGGCAGCCGGCGAATCCACCAAATTCGTCCTCCCCATGGAGATGACCAAACTAATGTCCGGAATCGGCAGCGTAATGGGCGGCGCCAGCACCACAGAAAACAACTAGCCCTACTCCGTCCCCTTTCGCGCAGCGAAGGGGGACGCGGAGCGAAGCGAACGCAGGGGGATGCCCAGTGCGGATAGCCGAGCACCAAATCATCCTCTCTCCCTCGACAGTAGAGACACCAAATCATCCCCTCTCCCTTGATGGGAGGGGATATGGTGAGGGTGACAGCAAAGTTGCCTCAAAACCCCGCCAAATTTTTACGTTCAAATTCGCATCAAACCCAGTTCCACATCGCTTTGAGACGACATCGCCGAAACCACAATCATAGTTTCACGTAAAAATTCAGCAAATTTCACCTGAGTCCAGCTCGAACAGGGTGATTTTAACCCTGTAAGACGCATTTCCCACAACATCCCAGACTGCCTGATCAATAGGGCACAGCATCGACAGAAGCTTGCCCCGCTCCGCTCCTTTCGCGAAGCGTAAGGGGGCGTGCACAACGTAGGGGCAGGTTTCAAACCTGCCCGCGATGCGAGCGGGGGATGCCCGAGCACTTCGGACAATACTTGCTCAGGTGCCCCTCCGCAGCCACGGTCTCGACATCGAAAACCTACCAACAAACCCAGCGTCACCCGACAAGAATTTCACGCGCCCCAGAGCCCACAACATCCGGCAGCGCAGCGCGCTGAAAATCCCACCCCGACGCGTCGCCGGGTGACCGAAATCTGACGACCAATACGCCTTAACAAGTTTTGAACTTTGTTAAAAACTGAAATTGCCGCCAGATTGCCGCTCCAGCGGCAATTCAGCGGCAATTTACCCTTAAAATTGCCGCTAGACCCTAAAATCAGCGGCAATTTAGCGGCAAGAGCGGCAATTTCATGGCAAAGCTAGGCGACTACGAATTTCCAGAAATCGGACTCACTGAAAGCGTCGAACTCACGCGCCGAATCTACGACGAATTACGTGGAGAAGTCCGTAGAGACGCCTTGGCGATGGTTTTACACATGTCACCTACCGGAGGCGCATTCAGTGCCCGTGTGAGCGCATTACGCATATGGGGACTGGCAACAGGAGGAGGTTCTATCGAACTTACCCATACCGGCGAACGGATTTCGACACCAACCAGCCTCGAAGCAGAGGCACGAGTTATGAGAAACTTGGCAGCCTCAGTCCCACTCTTCAACGACCTCTACGATCGCACCGGCGATTCGAGCGTGGATCAGAGCGTGTTGTCAGCAATTTTGCAGGAAATCACTGGCGCCGAAATGGATGAAATCGTCCAGCGTGTCGCCGTGATTGATCGAATATTCGAAGGCATTCGTAAATATCTCAGCGAATCAGACTACTATCAAACTGAAAAAAACGCCATGTTGGGAACCGGCACCGAGATCGAAAACCTGCCCGAAGGATGGATGGAATTCCGGTACGACGACGGCGCTCTGAGGATGCGCGAAACCGCCGCAAACCTAGACATGCTCATCGCCACCCTCGAGTCCCGCCGAGACCGACTGAGCAGCTAGATCACCCGAATCAGAGGTAATCCTTGACTTTCTCAGCCAACCTCTGAGTCATCCCCGGCGTAGAAGCAAGTTCGAGTTCCGAGGCTTCCCGAATGGCTTTGAGGCTGCCAAAACGACGCATCAGCGCACGTTTGCGGGACGGACCTATACCGGGAACAAGATCTAAAGCAGACTTTAACGACGTCCTGCCCCGCGTCTTGCGATGGTAGGTGATCGCGAAGCGGTGGGCTTCGTCTCGGACTTGCTGCAGGACGAACAGAGACGGTGCGTTACGGGGCAGACGGATCGGTTCGGAGCTGTCGGGAGTGAAAAGTTCCTCTTCCTTCTTGGCGATCGACGCCAAAGGAATGTCGGCAACACCGAGGTGAAGCATCGTTGCTAACGCAGACGAAAGCTGTCCCTTGCCACCGTCGATGAGCACCAAATCCGGCGTAATTCCGAACGAATCGGACGGTTTGGTCGGATCCGTGCCTTCAGCCGCCTTTTCACGAGCCGTGTTAAGTCGCTTGAATCGCCGCGTCAAGACCTCCCGCATAGAAGCAAAATCGTCGTTGCCATCCACAGTATTGATCTTGAAACGTCGATACTGCGAAGTCACCGGCGCACCGTTCTCGAACACAGACATCGCAGCAACCGACGAGGTGCCTTGGATGTGGGAGATGTCGTAGCACTCGATACGGTATGGCCGATTGGGAAGGCTGAGTGCTTCCTGCAGATCGTCCAAAGCACGCCCCATCAAGTCGGAGTTGGACTGCCACTTCAGTTTTAACTGTGAAAGCCCCTGTACGGCGTTCTCGTGCGCCATATCGACGAGTTTCCGCTTGGGACCACGCTTGGGGACGTTAATCTCCATCTTTGCGCCGCGATTCTCGGTGAGAAGCTCTTGAAGAACGTGCGCGTCTTCGGGTTCGGCCTGCGTCAAGAGGCGGCGTGGCATGTGCGGGTTGCCGACGATGTAGAACTGCTCGATGAACTTGGCGATGATGTGTGAATCGGTATCGTCGTATGTGCCGGCCATGATGAAGTTATCGCGCCCCACCATGCTGCCGCGGCGGATGAAGAAGACATCAATCCACGCCTCGTCGCTGCCTTTCTCGCAAGCGATGACATCCATATCTTCCTGCCCAATGCCGACGACCTTCTGGTCTTCGTAGACGATCTTCATGGCATTAAGGCGGTCGCGAAGGGCTGCGGCACGCTCGAACTCGAGGTTCTCAGCAGCTTCGGTCATTGCCTCTTGAAGCTCGACGACGACCTTGTTGGTGTCGCCTTGCAGGAATGTGATGACGTGTTCGATGACTTTGTCGTATTCCTGCTTGTCGGCATAGCCGGTGCAAGGAGCCACACAGCGCTTGATGTGGTACTCGAGGCAGGGACGCTCCTCTTCGCCCGTTATCTTCATGGTGCAGGAGCGGTAGGGGAAGAGCTTTTTCAGCAGGTCGAGGGTGGTTCGGACTGAATATGCGGAGGCGTAGGGTCCGAAGTAGCGTGCACCGTCGCGTTTAGAGCGTCGGCGGGTGAAGTATACGCGGGGAAACTCGTCGTCGAGATCGACCTTGATGTAGGGGTAGGTCTTGTCGTCTTTGAGGCGGGCGTTGAAGCGTGGCTTGTGCTGCTTGATGAGCGAATTTTCGAGGAGCAGGGCCTCGCGCTCGGACTCGGCGACGATGTAGTCGAAATCGTGGATCTGCCCGACGAGTCGCTTGGTCTTGCCGCGCAATTTGGTTTCGTTCGAGAAGTATGAACGTAGCCGGTTTCGCAGGCTGATGGACTTACCGACGTATAGTATCTGTCCGCTCTTACCGCGCATGGTGTAGACACCGGGCTCACGGGGCACAGCGGCGAGGCGATCGGCGAAGAGATCGGCACGGGAGGGGGAGTCAGTGGTGAGGGAGGCGGACATGGGCTGTGTAAGTTGATTTTACGGGGTCGAATTGAGATACGAAGAACACTGCAAGGATGAGAGAGGGGTCATGGGCCGCCGGGTTCGGGGTAGTAGACCCAGATCGCTTCGCCGATTCTTACGGGATCGTCGGGTTTGAGGGTTGTGAAGTGCTGTTTTAGGGCGTCCCAACGGTATGCGTTTCGGTAATCGTCATCCGCGTGTACATGTTGGTTTAGATACGTTTCCACAGTGATTAGGTCGCCATTCGGCCAATGGTGCGTTGACCCGAACTCGACTTCGTTCTGATGATGTCGGTCTTCTGCTGTTATCCCTACAAAGTTCCAGCCAACCAACGGATGGTAGTAAACGGTTGCGCGACCTAAACCGACGATTGTAGGCCACCGTAGTTGTACTGGCAGTTGCACGAAATCGTCAGACCAAACCCAATAACCGTTGTTTTGACGTTGTGGGATTCCGGGCCAAACGTCATACAAGAACAGATAAGGTTCGATTGGCTGCCATTCTCCGTTTCTGTGAGCAGCCGCGATCCATTCACCTGATCTGCCACCATGCCACGCAAAAACAGCTTGAACTGCAGGATGGTCGAAAACTTCGCCAATCCCATAAGCTAGGGGCCTTGCGGGAAACGAAATTGCATTCCAGCCGGGAACGAGGGATAAAACGAACGGATCGCGTTGCACCGAGGCAATTTCTGAGTCGAGCACTTCATATGTGAGTTCAAACGACGCTCGATTGGCGGCAGCGTCCGACGCGTCGATGTCGAAGACATGAATTCCTGGAGCAAAGGGCTCCACCAACTCAGAATCCCGGAACAGTGCCCAAGCGTTGTTGCTAACGTCTTCGAAATCATCGGTAGCGTAGCCGTCGCGGTATTTGATGGATTTCAAGGTAACTGTTGTAGGTTCCTGAAACTTGAACCAAACGGATTGGAGGAGATCGTGTGTCACAGAGTCTTGGACAGGGTGCTCCTCACCTCCTCCATCTTCCAATGGTGATTTGAGGATGGTATCGAGTGTGAAGTTTGCGGTTGCTGAGTTCCAGTTGTGTACTGTAGAGCCGTCCTTGTGGTGTTGGTATTCGGATTGGTCGCGGGCGTGGGCTACGGCGGTTAGGAGACCGTCGTTGAGTTTGGAGGGGGGGGCGGTTTGGTTGCGCCATTCGTAGCTCCATGATGTTTCGCTAATTGTGGTCATGGAGGATGTTGTCAGAGTGAGAGTGTCATCGGAGCCGCACGAGTAATCGGGATAGGTCCCGTCGGGTGATTCGGCATTGGTTGCAGTTAGTTGGCCGGCTCGGTTGGCGATGAAGTTGTCGATGTTGTTGTGGATGAGGGTTGAATCAGCAGATTCTGTCCACTGAATGTTGTTGCAGACGACGGTTATGTTGGGTGGTTCAGCTAAAGGTTCGTCGGAGGTGACGGTGATGTTGATCTTGTCTTTGGTGAGACGATCAGGGCCTTCGTTGCCAGTGCCGGTTCCAGATCCACCGCCCAGGGTCATGGCGAGGGTAGGGAGAATGCCGTCGTTGATTTCGGCTTCTGCGTAGGAAAGGTTTTCTAGGAATTTCCCCGTGTCAAGAGAATTAGCATGGAAATATCTGGAGACCACGACGATAGGTGTGGCGTCCGATGCGAGTTCTTCGGCTAGTTTGATGAAGAGTAAATTTTCGCGGATGTGAGATTCTGCGACAAAGACTATGCGACCATCCTCTACCTTGACCCAAATTTCATATTCGAAGATCAATTCCTCGACGTTTGGGTGGTTGAAGGCGAGCACGATCCCGGACCGATCAGGGATGAGATTGCCGTCGTTGTCGAGTCCGTAGAAGCCAGTCGCAGAACCAGGGATCAAAAACCTTAGCGGATTTGGTGGCAGATGCTCTGAGGCGTTAATTGATTCTGAGTGGGGAAAGATCATCCACGCAAGCGCGAGCAGCGTGGCGATTGGCAGGGTAGCTGATGCAAATACGGTTTTCAATGATGAAGGTTGGGATGGGCGTTAAAGGATATGTTAGGGGAGATGAATCATGTCAATGCAACGAGGGTGTCGTGCAACGCAGGCGACCATAAGGGGCGCCCCTACGCAGTTTTTACGAACCTAGGGCGAGTTAAAGAACGATGGTGAAGACGGTTAGGGCGACTACGATGCCGGCGGCTAGGATGCCCATTTTGCGGATTTCGCGTGGGAAAGTGCGGGCGTAGACCTCGGAGCGGGTGCGTTGGGTGCGACGGGCTCCGGCTGGTTGCTGTCGAGCGACAGCGGCAGAGGTTGCGGATAGGACAGGCGACGGCTCGACTACAGCGGCGTTTTCGGCTTCTGGCTGGTCGTCGCTTTGACTCCGACCTGTGGGTTGTTCGGATTGGACGAAGACGTTGGGTCGGCGTCCTGAGCGGCGTCGGTTTCTGTTGCGAGGTGGCATGTTTCAGTGTGGTGTCTTTGTTTTTCTGGGTTCCCGCCTGCGCGGGAATGACGAACTGCGTTGTTTCGATTCTAGATGACGACTAGAGTTTGCCGTCGTCGTCGAGGGATTGAGCGGCTAAAACGGTCGCTCTAGCGGCGTATGAGATGGTGACGTCGGATGTGTTGAACATGAAGTGGTAGAGGAACGGATCGATCGGGCTTGTGCCAAATGCTTTTTCGAAGTAGCGGTGCTGTGCGGCATCTGAGTGGGTGATGAAGTCTCGTGCTTCGTCCATGGAGATGTTTTCGCGTTCGGCTACTCTCGCGGCGCGGTCTTCCATTCGTCCGACAACTCCGACGCGTACGACATCGTTGCGTTCTCGAAGGATGGCGGCCCCGCCACGGCTGAGGATCACGATATTTCCTTGGTCGGCGACATCTTCGATGACTTCACGTGTCGTGGCGATGAAACGATCGTCGTCGACTTCCTCGGCGGTGGTGTGGGGCTCTTCCTCGTATTCGCTGTATTGGCGCGAGATGAGGTCTTCGACACCGGGTCCGAAGTAGGGGTCACCGCCCATTCCAGCGACGGCGGATCGTTCAAGTACGCGCTGTACGCGGAGAGCTAAGCGGTTCACCAGTGAAGGTACGCGGCGCTCCTGATCGACCAGGGCGCGCATGGTGGCGTTGGCCCTTCTCGCGATCTGGGCGAGGATGAGACGATCGACAAAGTCGATCTCCAACTCGCGAGCGACGAGACGTCCGAGATCGGGCGCTCCAGCTCCAACTCTTCCTTCAACGGTGATTATTGGCATATTTGCGATCTTTCCTTTGGATTTTGGATTCCCGCCTTCGCGGGAATGACGGAGAACTAGTGTCGGTAGTTACATTATCGCCTGAGATGTCAAACTCCGTTGAAACGGGGGTATTGAACTGTAGATCCTATGAACCCCCAGTGTCTCGCTACGCTCGACGCGTCCCCCTTTTGCTACGCAAAAAGGGGAGGGAGTGGTTGTGTGGACCTCTCATGGTAGGGAGTAGTTTGGCGTTCTAAAATGGCTATGTCATCCAATGAAGCAAGAAAGTGATTAATCTCGGATGCCAGCAGGCGCGTTGACTTCTCAGCGGTGGCGCGAGAACGCCCCGGTAACGTTCAGTCCGGAAAACCGGCCAGTGGTCGGTTACGACGGCGTTGCGGCGTCGACGCAGGTGCTCGGATCGGCGGCGGGTGCGGAGATGCTGACGGCCGGCGGTAACGCGATTGATGCGGCGGTGGCTACCATGTTCGCATTGTCGGTGGTGGAGCCGATGAAGATGGGCATCTACGGTGCTGGTTTCATGAACATCCGCTTAGCTGATGGGCGTCGGCTGTCCATCGACAACTACTCGCAGGCGCCAGGTGCGGCGACGATGGACATGTTCACGCCGATCTCGGACGAATGGCCGAACTACATGCGTGCGCGTGGCGATCTGAACCAGACTGGTGTGCTGGCATCGGGAGTACCGGGATCGTTGAAGGCGTGGTGCGAGATTCAGTCGGAGTTCGGGAATCTGTCGCTTTCGGAGGTTATGCAGCCAGCGATAAGCCACGCGGAGAATGGTTTTCGAGCCAGTGAGCACTACTGCGGGTTTGTGGCTGGCAATGCTGATCTCTTGCGGCAGTACAGCGCAACGAGCAGCATCTTCATGCCGGGTGGCGAAGTGCCGAAATCGGGCGATCTGGTGGTGCAGCGCGATCTTGCCAGCACGTTGAAACGGATCGCGATTGAGGGTTCGGACTATCTGTATGGCGGCGAGTTGGGTGAGGAAATTGTTCGGTATTCGCAGTCGCAAGGTGGGGTCATCACGATGGATGATCTGTTGGGGTACCGCACGCGACGAGGCGAACCGGTAACTGGCACGTATCGCGGCTACACGGTGACTGGACCTCAGCCTTCATCTGCTGGCGGACTTCATCTGATCGAGTTTCTGAACGTCTTGGCGTTGCGGGATATCGGCGATATGGGTTTTGGTCGCAGTGCGACGATTCACTTGATGGCTGAGGCGATGCAGCTGGTGTTCGCTGATCGCAACCGGTATCTGGCGGATCCGGAGTTCCAAGAGATTCCGTTTGACCGGCTACTTTCGGAGTTTCACGCCAAGGAGTTGATAAGCCAGATACTGCCGAATACGGTGATGCCGGATCTGGCGTCGCCGTTGCTGGCGGAATCGGATGATACGTCGCACATTACGACGGCTGACCGTGAAGGAAATATCGTATCGGCGACGCAGACGATCAACCACATATTCGGATCGAAGGTGGTGGTTCCGGGAACGGGGGTTCTGCTGGACAACACGATGGCGAACTTTGATCCCCATCCGAATCTTGCGAACTCGATAGAGCCTTACAAGCGGGTTGCGAGCAGCATGGCGCCGGTGATTGTGTATCGAGGCAGTCGTCCGGCGTTCGCGCTTGGATTGCCGGGCGGGATACGGATCTGGCCGTCGGTGGCACAAGCGATTGTGAACATCGTGGATCATGGAATGACGCCGCAGGAGGCGATTGAGGCTCCACGGATGTTCACGCAGGGGCAAGAGGTCGAGTTGGAGGAGGAGTTTGGCTCTGAAGTGGCGTCATCGCTGCGGAACATTGGGCACGATGTGACGATGGTTAAGAACGTTGCTGGAGGGATGAACATCATCGAGTTCGGCGATGATTCGACGCTGGCGGGATCGTCCTGTTGGCGTTCGGATGGTGGCGCTGTGGCGGTGAGTCGGAGCACGGCGCGCGAGGGCGTGGGATTGACGGTTATCGAACCTAGCGGGGCATCGGAATCGATTAAGTAGATCGTTTCGGAGGATTTATTTGTCGAAGGTGCTGGAGGCTCGTTTGGAGCGGTTTGAACTGGTCTGTGCTGATCGTGGATCGGTCGCGGATGTGCCGTCGGTTCGAAACGTCTACTCTGACTGCGGGGGCATCTACGACATCCGGTATTTCGATGCGTCTGATGCGGTCGCGGGATTGCCGTTGGCAGGGGAGGTCGCTGTAGACCTTGGTCAGAGGAATACTCCTTTGGTCAAGCTGGACCGCTTGGCGGAAGAGCTTGGGATCGCCGCTCTATGGGCAAAGCTCGAGTTCTGTTCGCCTACGGGGTCGTTCAAGGATCGTGGTAGCGCGGTTTTGGTGTCCGCCGCGGCAGAGGAGGGGATAGGGGAGTTCGTAGAGGATTCGTCGGGCAATGCCGGGGCATCGATGTCGGCGTATGCAGCTAGAGCCGGGATGCGGGCGCATATCTTTGCGCCGTCGAGTGCTGCTCAGGGGAAGCTAGACCAGATTCGGATATTCGGAGCGGAGTTGCATCTGATCGATGGTCCTAGGCAGGCGGCGACGGATGCGGCGGCGGAGTTTTCGGAACGTGAGGGCATACCGTATCTGTCACACGCGTTGAGCCCTTGGTTTGCGGAGGGCGTGAAGTCGATTGTTGCCGAGATTGAGGGGGACCTGGAAGAATCGCCTACCGATATCGTCGCTCCGGCTGGCAATGGGGCGTTGCTGATCGGGTGTTTCGCGGGTTATCCGATTGGCGAGTCGCCGCGGATCCATTGTGTGCAATCGACAGGAGTTCAGCCGTTGATCCGGGCGATTGAAGGTGCGGCTTGGGACGCGGACGAGGCGCAGCCAACGGTTGCTTCGGGCATATCGGTGAGCATGCCGCCGCGGGTGCGTCAGGCAGTGCGGGCGGTTAAAGGATCAGGTGGTTCGGCAGTCGCGGTACCGGATGCGGCGATGTTGGCGTGGCGAGAGCGATTGGCATCGGAAATAGGGATATTCTGCGAGGTGACATCGGCAGCCGCGTTTGCAGGCTTAGAGGCGATGGTGGGAGATGATTTGATCGGCGAGGATGCGCGAGTTATCGTGCCAGTTACAGGGTCGGGGTTGAAGGAGCCGGTGTAGAGAGCAGGTGACTCTCACCCCCGGATCAAGTCCGGGGCAGGCTCTAGCCCTCTGATTCAAGGATTTGCAAGTGGCTGAGGTCTGGGAGGTCGCCGCAGGTGGCTACTTGGGAGAAGGTGCCGCCGGGGATGGATACGGCGATGGCGTGGTTGCCGTCTAGGATGGTGCTGACGTGACGTTCTGTGAGGGTAGTTTCGGAGACGCCGCCGATTGCGGGGTCTAGGGTTTCAACCCATTGGAAGTTCGGGAGATCAGTGGCGTTTTCGCATCGTCCGCGGCGGATGCTGATCTGCTGAATGGTGCCTGGTGCCGGCCGGACGGTTACCTTGATCCATGTTCCGCGATCAAGTTGCCGGACTACACCTGCGCCTTGCTGGGAATAGTCTTGCAGGCCGAGGTTGAAGCCAACCTGCACTTTCTTGTCGTCTTCGTCTTGGTAGATCGTCGGAGTGACTGTGACCGACATAGTTCCGGGAGTGGCGGTCGGTAAGACGATAGCTGTTGGTTCTGCGTCCTCGCTACATGCCACGAAGAAGATGCCGGGCAGGGCGATGGCGAATGAGAGCAGGATGAACCGTGCGTATTTTCGAGGTACGTTCGCAAACATGAGAGTCGATTCTATCCACCAGCGGAGGCTTCTTTGAAGGCTTCTGCAAATCCATCAAGCGAACCGTGTAGCACCTCATCCTCGACGCAGTAAGAAGCTCGGAAGTAGCCGCCCATTCCGAAGCCGACGCCTGGAACGACGAGAACGAGTTTGGATTTCAAGAGGTTGACGAATGCGACATCGTCGGGCATCGGGGATTTGGGGAACAGATAAAAGCCGCCATCTGGGAGGTTGCACTGATATCCGATCTTCGTGAGGCCGGAATGAATGATGTCTCTTTTACGCAGGTACTGCGACATGTCAACGCTTGATCGCTGGAGTTTGGAGACGACGCGTTGCATGATGGCAGGCGCGTTGACGAATCCGAGAGTACGGAGCATGAAGACTGACGCGTCTAGGAGGTCGGTTTTGCCGGGATCGTGCGGGTTTACCGCCATGTATCCGATGCGTTCTCCAGCGAGACCAAGGTCTTTGGAGTGGGATGTTGCGACGATTGTCCTAACATGGTGCTTGAAGACGAATGGGTAGGGCTCGTCGGTGTAGATGAGTTTTCGATATGGCTCGTCGGTGATGAGGTAGATCTCAGTTCCGAATCTGGTTTCGGCGGTTTGAAGGACTTTAGCGATGTCGGCGATGACAGTTTCGGGGTATATGACACCTGATGGGTTGTTGGGTGAGTTGATGATTATGGCGCGGGTGCGATCGTTGATGAGCGACGCGAGCGAATCGAGGTCGGGCATGAAGTCCGGCGTTGATTGTGCCTCGCGGTAGATGCCGTTGGCGTGTTGGATGTAGAAGATGTACTCGGCGAAGTAGGGCGCGATGATGATGACTTCGTCGCCGGGATCTAGTAGAGCGCGTAGAGCGACGTTGATGGCTCCGGCGGCGCCGACGGTCATGATGATGTCGGTCGGTTCGAAATTAGTTCCTGATTCTTCGGTCAAGGCTTCGGCGACGGCGGCGCGGGCTTCGATAAATCCGGGATTCGGCATGTAGCGGTGCAGACCGCTGTCGGGTTCTTGCGAGATCTCGGCGAGTACTTGCTTAAACTCTGGCGGAGGTTCTAAGAGCGGGTTGCCGAGGGATAGATCGAAGACGTTTTCGGGTCCGTGGATGGTTTTGAGTTCCATGCCCTCTTCGAACATGCGACGGATCCAGGAGCTAGCTTGCATCTGTTCTCGTGCAAGTTTGGAGATTGCCATGGTTTAGCAGGCCTTTCGGATGGTCTGTAGGGTTGGAGTGTGTCAGTTTCAGCGGCGGTTTCGTCGCCTGCGTCGACGTGGTGGGCGCCCAACTCGTTGTTGCCGGTTCTGGGCTGGGTTTTTCTCGTCTTGGGGTGCGAACATGCGGGCTAGGAAGCCGGGGCCGCCACTGTCGGGGACGATGATGACGTATGTGCCAGCGATCTTGTCGTGCCATCCTTGGCGTTTTTCGTCGAATATGACCCATATCAGGCCGATACCGAAGGTGATTGCGGACACGAAACGTCCGACAGCTTCGCGGGGAATGGCGAGAGCGACGCCGGGTTTGTTCCCTTCTTCGTCAACCACTGAAACTCCCGCGACCCATTTGCCGATGGTGCGTCCGAAAATGCCGGTAGGAAGGATGAAGTATGCGAGGAAGATTGCGACCTCGAATATGCTGCGGCGGGGATCAAGGTTGAAACCGATCTGACCGGAAGCAGAATCGATGATGAATTTGAGCATCAAAAGCAACCCGATGTCTACGCCGAAGGCATAGATGCGCCTCAGAGGTCCAGCGAACTCGAGTCCGAGGGATTCGATGGTTACGGATTTTGGTTCTGGCTCGCGATGCTCCTCGATTTGGACCTCGGGCTGCACTGGTTCGGATACAGGTTGCTCAGGTTCTTCGGAATGAACCGGACGTGAGCGGTGTCTGCGGCGTGACGTGGTCATGGTTGGCGATAGAGATTGTATCGTTTGGTGCTGTTTGGACGTAAACTTACTATCGCTGATTAAGCATCGAGCATTGGAGCGAACATGGGCAGACTTGATGATAGGACGGCGCTGATTACGGGCGCGGGTTCGGGTATCGGTGCGGCGTGCGCTGAGTTGTTCAGTGCAGAGGGCGCGAACGTGTTCTGTGCTGATTTGGAGGTTGACGCGGCGCAGGAGGTTGCGGACCGGGTGACTGAGCGCGGTGGATCGGCTGCAGCGGGTTCTGTGGATGTCACGAAGCGGGATCAGTGCGAGGAATTGGTTGGGAATGTGGTTGATCGATTCGGAGGATTGGATGTGCTGATCAACAGTGCTGGAGTGACGCCTCGGAAGGCACCGTTGGAGTGGGACTTCGAAGAGAAGTGGGACTGGGTGATTGATGTGAATCTGAAGGGCAGCATGTTGATGTCTCACGCGGCGTCGGATGTGATGCTTCCTGCTGGGTACGGATCGATTGTGAACTTGGCTTCGATCATCGGTTTGGTCGGGTACTCGACTGGGATGAGCGATGGGTTCAACCCGTATCCGCACTCGAAGGGCGGTGTGGTGCAGATGACGCGCGATATGGGTGTGGCATTCGCCAAACGGGGTGTCAGAGTGAATGCGCTGTGTCCGGGTTTCACATATACGGCGTTGACTAAGTCGTTGACGGATGATGACGACATGCGGTTGCATCTGGAGTCGTTGCATCCGATGGGGAGGCTTGGCGAGCCGATTGAGATTGCCTATGCGGCGTTGTATCTGGCTTCGGATGAATCGTCGTTCGTAACAGCTTCGTGCCTGCCTGTAGATGGCGGATACACGGCGGGATAGGGGGAGAGTAAATTGATGATGGAACAGACACAGACGACGGGAGCGACTGGTTTGGGGCGTTTACAAGGCAAGGTGGCGTTGATTACTGGTGGGGGCAGCGGGATTGGCGAGGCGAGTGCGAAGCTGTTCGCAGATGAAGGCGCTGCGGTTGCGATTGCGGATTTGAACGCGCAAAGTGCGGAGCGTGTCGCGGGTGAGATACGTGAGGCTGGAGGTTCGGCAATTCCGACGGCGGTTGATGTAACTGATAACGACAGTTGCGCGGCGACGGTTGACGCTACCGTTGATGAGTTTGGGCGCGTTGATGTTCTTGTGAACAGCGCGGGAGTCGGCTCGAGGCGCGCATTGGATATGACCTACGAGGAGCGTTGGCAGTTCGTGATCGACGTGAATCTGAAGGGGACTGTGTTGATGGCTCGTCACGCGGTTGAGCAGATGAAGGAGCAGGGCAGTGGCGCGGTTGTGAACATTGCTTCGATACGGGGTCTGATCGGCTACCCGGATTTCATCACTGACGGGTTCAATCCGTATCCGCACTCAAAGGGCGGTGTGGTTAATGCGACGCGGGATATGGCGCTTGGGCTGGCTAAGCAGAATATTCGGGTAAACGCTGTGTGTCCGGGATTTACGCATACGGAGATGACGCGTGGGACGTGGGAGAACCCGGAGATGTACGACCGGATCGTCGCGTTGCATCCGATAGGTCGGTTTGCGCAACCGATCGAGATTGCGCGCGCGGTGCTGTTCCTGGCGTCGGACGAGGCCTCGTTCGTAACTGGCGCCTGTTTGGTGATCGACGGCGGGTTTACGGCGCAGTAGGGCCGTTCGTCAGTTAGGCCGATACCGAGGCGAGTTCGCTTGTGGATGCTTGACCGTTTTCGCTGGTGCCGTAGCTGGATTTGCCTTTGACGTCGAAGACTTCTTCGGCGCTGGCGATGATCCAGGGGTCGGTGTCGTAGACTACGTTTTCGTCTTTGCCGTGGTATGGAAGCAGGTTGAGGACGTGGCGGATGGAGTTGATGCGAGCCCTCATCTTGTCGTCGGATTTGATGACGTACCAGGGGGCGAAATCGGAGTGGGTGTGGTAGAACATCGCCATCTTGGCGGTTGTGTATTCGTCCCAGCGGTGATACGACGCGAGATCGACGGGGCTGAGCTTCCACTGTTTCAACGGGTCGCGCTGGCGACGTTTGAACCGGCGTTCTTGCTCGACGCGGCTTACGGAGAAGTAGAGCTTGATGATGCGGATGCCGGAATTCGCCCACATCTCCTCAATCAGCGGAGTGTCTATCAGGAATCTGTCGTATTCCTCTTCGGTGCAGAATCCCATGACTTTTTCGACTCCGGCGCGGTTGTACCAGGAGCGATCGAAGAGCGTGATCTCGCCTGAGGTGGGGAGGTGTTGGACGTAGCGCTGGAAATACCACTGTCCAGATTCTGTTGGTGTGGGTTTTTCGAGTGCGATGACTTTTGCGGCTCTGGGGTTTAGGTGCTCCATGAAGCGGCGGATCGTGCCGCCTTTTCCGGCGGCGTCACGTCCTTCGAATACGATCACTACCTTCTCGCCGGTGTCACGGACCCAGTTCTGCATCTTGACGAGCTCGATCTGGAGCGGGAACTTGTGCTCGTAGTAGGCGTCGAGGCTGATTTTGCGCTGATAGGGGTATGCGCCTTCACGGAAGAATTCGCGGCGTTCTTCGGAGTCGAGATTTTCGCGGTCTTCAGGTGCGCGGTAGTTCCTCAGCTTGCCGCGCGTCATTGAATCTTCGAATGCATCGCCCCATTTGGTGTTGAAGAAGCCGTGCGCTCGTTCGCTGGTGTTGCTCTGGTATTTGGGGGTGCTTTCTGCCATGATGGGATTACCGTGGTCTGTCGTAGGCTGGCGTTTGAATGGTTACAAATATACCAGTGTCAAAGTTAGCGTCGGGTAACAACGCTGGTGGGGGTTATGAATGTAGGGGATACGACGTTAGATGTTTTCGAAACGCGCAGGCGAAACGATTGCCGGGGGTGCGATGTTGTCAAGTACGAGATCAGTGATCCAATCTGCCATCGAGAGTGATAGCAGTATGCCTTTTTTGCCGGCACCGTTGGCGTAGTAGAGGCCGTGAACGGCGTTCGAAGCGCCCACAATGGGTAGGCCGTCGCTCGCGACTGGACGGAGGCACGCGGTGGTCTTGATGGTCTTTAGATCGGTGAGTGATGGGATGTAGCTTGTGACGCCGTTCATAATGTGGTTGCGACCTTCATCGGTGGTGTCGCGATTGAAGCCGCGATCCCATTCGTAGGTTCCAGCCCAGACCGAGCCGTCGGGTTTGCGACCGACGTTGAAGCCACTGAATCCGACGCGGTTTTGGAGGTCGTTTCCATCGCGTTCAAGGCGGATGATTTCACCTTTTATGGGTTTGATGGGTAGTTCTGGGATGCCGTCGATCTGGCTCACCCAAGGTCCGGTCGCGGTAACGACCAGAGGCGTATCGATGCGTGTTTGATCAGTGAGATTCACGCTGTTGATTTTGCCGCCCACAGTTGACACGCTTGTTGCGGTGCCGGAGGCGAAGGTCACTCCGAGGCGTTTGCACTCGTTTGCTAACGCTCTCGTGTAGGTGTAGCTGTCGAGTTCCCAACCTGAGTTGACGAGAGAAGCAGCGATCATGCCGGGACGGATTGCGGGTTCGAGTTCGTAGATCTCATCGGGTCCGATGAGTTCGGCATTGAAATCTTCGGATCGCATCCATTCGATGTCTGCGGCGAGATTATTCGCGGAAGTTTCGTCATCGGCGAGGGATAGGGAGGTGACGCGTTGGAGTTGCCAATCGAATTCGAGTTCCGGCGATACGCGCTCGTAGTGTTGGATGTGTTTGTCGATGGCGTCGCGGTAGTGCTTAGTCATCGGGCCGGGGACGCCGCTGCCAAAGTGGGCGGATAGACCTCCCCAAGCGTATCCAGAGGCGTTGAATGCGATGTCGTCGCGCTCGATGACGTGGGGGATGATTCCGTGTTGTGCCAAACGCAGGGCTACGGCGCAACCGACCGCGCCGGCTCCGATAACTACGGCGTCTGAGGTTTGTGTTGATTGCATGGTTGGTTGTCCTCTACCTGAAGAAATGCGCATCATTCGGTGCGATAGTCATCGATTCTTTAGACAATGCGATGGTAATTTGCTTGAAAAGAGATGTTGGTACGTGCGTAGGCGCGTTTAATTGAACGGGCATACCCCGCTGAACGGGCAGGTTTGAAACCTGCCCCTACGATGGTCGGTTCGCGAACCGACCCTACGTTAGATATTTCGAACCATCGCCGCGTCGATTGGATCGCGTGCGGCAACTAGTTTCTAACTCGTTTTTGGTCCAGCACCGCCGACGTCGCCAGACCGTCGGCCCTCCGGGAAGCATCATGTGAAAGAGTTGCCCCCGTCATCGCTCGATTGTTCTTCTCGCTAATGCTGTAGCCTCCCCCGCCCGACGATGCGGGTAGACGTGTGCCGGATAGAGAGACCGTTCGCCCGAACCTTGAACGGACAGGCTCCCCCGCGCTACTCCCCTCTGGATTCCGGTTCTCCCCGGAACAACCTGGGTTTGGCACGTTCCCCTCTGGATTCCCGCCTGCGCGGGAACGACATCAGGGAGGGCGTCCGCCGTCTGGCTTGCTTTCGTTGGCGGAGCCAGCGTATGCTCCGCGTCCGAGCCCTGCAGCTACAACGGTCTTAATAACCGGGTTTTGGCCGCGTTTCGCCCGTCTTCGCAGACGTCCTTCACGACTTGTGGCGGGCACCGTCGGTGGATCCGTGTGTTGGCGGCTCCGTGTCGTCCCGCCCGCGACCGTTCGAGTATTCAATTGTTTTTTGCTGCATCGAAGCAGGTGCATGCTTTCCGTCTCGACGCGGCGATGTTTCGTTTTCCGGAGCGCCGCTCCGAATGCACTCGGATCGGCGCTTGTTGTTTATATTACTACATATGTTGCTGTTGTCAAGTGTGAACTGTGATTTTTGTGATTTGAATGATGGGCTGTGATTGCCCCGCCCTTTTGTCCCCGTTCACCCTCACCCTGACCCTCTCCCATCGAGGGAGAGGGGATTGCGGGGGTCTGGCCTCTCCCATCACGGGAGGGGGATTTAGCAGCGGCCTGCCTCTCCCACGTGGGAGAGTGGCCTCCCCCTAGCCCCCTCCTGAAGGAGGGGGGATTTGTAGCCTCCCTCTGGCTCCCTCCTGGAGGAGGGAGAAAGCTGGTCCCGGGCATACCCCGCTTCTAGTGTCTGTCTTTTTGGACTTCGTTTGCTCGCGCCCCTTCGCTCAGCGAAAGGGGCGTGGTGGGTATTCGGTAGTTGAGTTATCGGATGTGATAGTCGGTTCGGCGATTTTCAAATCAAATTGAAAGTGCGGATTAGAATCTGAATGGTGAGGCGCGACGGGAAATCGTCGGCGCGTCGTAATTGTTGAATCAACCGCTGGCTCGTATCCCGATGAATTTCGGACCATTCCAAGACAGGCTCGAATATGGGCCGTAATGGCAAGATATGGCGCGCTCCTGGCTTTGAAGACCGGGCGGGTCAGGACTTCGAGCGACTGGATTCGGCGATCAGAACTGCTCGCGATGTTCTTTACTCACGGGGTTACCAGCCGATTGAGACGCCGCTTATAGAGCAGACGGAGCTCTTTTTGCGTCGATCGGGGGGATTGCTTTCCAGCCAACTATTCGACTTCCTAGCGCCGGATGGGAGCGATATTACGTTGCGTCCGGAGTTGACGGCTCCGGTGATACGTCATGCGCTAGAGCAGGGCGGGACGATGCACCCGATGCGTTATCAGTACGCGGCTCCGATATTCAGGTACACGGAGCGTCCATTCGACGCGCCGCCGAACTCAGTTCCTAGCAAGCGCCAATATATCCAGGCCGGAGCAGAACTTATTGGTGCGACACAGGCAGCGGCGGACGGGGAGATCATCGGGACCGCATACGAGATGGCGAAGCGGCTGGGGATTCGAGATGTCGCGATACGTGTCGGCCACGTTGGTCTGATATGGGAGATGCTGGGGCGCTTCAGGTTATCGGAACGTGCGGCGCTTTTTCTCGCGAACCACGTTTCGGATTTCAGCAAGGGTGATGACGATGGTGATGCGGTTGAGTCGGAAGCGATCAGATTGGGATTGATGCCGACGGATAGTCAACAGTCAGTTGAGACGCAAGCGTCAGCTGCTCACTTGCTGACCCGACTGGCTACTGGTTCGGTCCAGTTGCCCAGCGCGGCAGAGCAGACCTCACGCACCGCTGAGGAGGTCGTCGCGGGACTCCGTCGAAAGGTTGAAAGCGATGTAGCCAACTCTGATTTCCCGAAGGCGATGGAGTTGATGCGTAGGATTGCGCGAATCAATGGCGACACAATCACGATTGCGGCTCGCATCGCTGCTGAGTATGGTTTGGGTGGTTTGGACAATATTGGTGCCATCCAATCGGTGGTGGATGCGGCCGAGAGTGCGGGTGTGGATGCCTCAGATATCTCGGTAGATTTTGGATTGGCGACATCCATTGCGTACTACTCGGGCATGATTTTCGAGGTTTCGGCAGTGGTTGACGGGGAGCATGTTGCGTTGGGTGGTGGCGGGAGATACGACGGATTGGCGACTGCTCTAGGATCTGACGAGGATGTTCCGGCGCTAGGCTTCGCGCTGAATTTGGACACGATATTGGAATTGAACGGTGGCTCCGCGATGTCTGAAGCTCGGCGCAGGGTCGTCGTATTGGGTCCTGCCGATGAGGAAGCTAATGAGTCGATCATCGAGGCGGCTGCCGAGTTGCGTAGTCAAGGCTATGACGTGTTCACGCTCTTCGATACGACAGTTGATGCAGGTGAAGTGGCGTCTTCAATAGGCGGTGCAAAGGTGGCGTTGGCGGATGTTTCGGGCTCTTTAACGTGGGTTGTCGAGTGATGGACACGTTGCGACTAGCGATACCGTCGACTGGTGCTCTCGAACAGGGCGCGGCGAAGCTGCTTGCAGAATCTGATGCCGCGGTGAGCAGAGTGAATTCACGGCGCTACACTGCGATGATGCCGTCGATACCGGGGGTTGAGGTTATCTACCAACGGCAGTCCGACATCACGACGATTGTCGATTCGGGTAACGCGGACTTAGGGATCGTGGGGTTGGATCGCTATCTGGAATCACGGTTGGAAGATGGCGATTCGTTGGTGGTAGTGCCGGATCTGGAGTATGGGAACTCGCGGCTGGTGATTGCGGTGCCGGATTCTTGGCTCGACATTACATCGATGTACGACCTTTCTGATCTGAGCTTGGAGTTTCACGAACGCGGGCGAGATTTGCGAATAGCGACGAAGTATCCGCGATTGGTGAAGCGTTTTTTCAATCGGCGCGGCATCAACTATTTCTCGATGGTTGCGATCAACGGAGCACTCGAGGCGGCTCCGCGGATCGGCTATGCGGACATCATTGCTGACATATCGGATACAGGCAACACCTTGCGGGAAAACAATCTACGAACGCTGGTCGATGGCGTGGCGATGGAATCGCAGGCGATCATGATCGGTAACGCGGCTCTGCTCGCCCAATCGGCCGATAAATTAGCTTTGACGCGGCGTCTATTGGAGCGCATCGAGGCAAGACTGCGCTCGCGATCATATCGTCGGGTGACGGCGAATGTCAGGGGCGAATCCGAGGGCGATATTGCCGAGATGATATTGGCCTCGCGTGAACTTTCAGGAATGACAGGTCCGACGGTTTCGCGCGTCTATACGAGCGACGGCAATCGCTGGTTCGCGGTGCAGATCGTGACCAAGAGGAGTGATGTGCTGCGCGTGGTGGACCATTTGCGGCAGTTGGGTGGCACTGGCACTGCGGTCACGGACTTGCAGTTCTTGTATCAAAGCGAGTGCACGCTGTATGCGAAGCTGATCGAGAATCTGGACCAGTTCTCTGGAGCAGTTAATCCGTGCTGAGGCGAATTCATGGCCTAGATGCCGCAATAACTGAGTTTTCGAACCGCGGCATGGTGGGCGATGGTGATGAACCGAAGACTAACGGGGGCGGCATCTATAACGAATTTCTGTCGCCTGAGGCGTTCGCGGATCGTGTCATTGCAGATGTACGGAAGCACGGCGACGCGTTTGTGCGCCGGATATCAAAGGCCTTAGATGGCGTTGACCTCGAAGATTTCGAAGTTCCAGCCGAAGTTATCCGCGCAGCTAAAGATCAATTGCAGTCTAAAGAGGTTGGGGCATTGGAACTCGCTGCTGAGCGGGTTGCAGCGTTCCAAAGGCGTACGATGCCGGAGTCGTGGCGAGATGTAAAAGCTGGATACGGCGAGGTGGTGCATCCGGTTGGATCGGTTGGATGCTGCATTCCAGGTGGTACAGCGCCTTTGGCTTCAACGGTGCTGATGACTGCGGTGCCGGCAAAGGTTGCTGGCGTGCCGTACGTGTGCGTAGTGACACCTGCGGGATCGGATGGATCGCCTCATCCGGCAGTATTGGCGGCGTGTGACATCGCGGGAGTTGACGCTGTTTTCACTGTAGGTGGTGCTCAAGCAGTTGCGGCTTTGGCGGTCGGCACCGAGTCGATCCCAAAGGTCGATTTCATCTGCGGTCCGGGGAGCATTTGGGTGACGGCTGCGAAGCGTCGGGTATACGGCATGGTGGGTATTGATGGGATATACGGTCCTACCGAGACGATGGTGATTATCGACGATGACTCTGACGCGGCCGTGACAGCTGCGGATATGTTGGCGCAGGCGGAGCACGACGTGTTGGCAGCTCCGGTGCTGGTTGCGCTCTCGGATGAAGCGGTTGACGCGGTTGAGGCTGAGTTGGCGACGCAGCTGGAGATGTTGCCACGGGCTAAGATAGCGGGAACTGCTTTGAATGGACGCGGTGCAGCGGTGGTGGTCGATTCCATCGATGAGGCTTTGAAGGTTGCCGAAGAGTTTGCGCCTGAGCATCTGTGTATGGGTTTCGCAGGGGCTGAAGAGTTGCTTGACAAGGCACGCAACGCGGGAGGCATTTTCGTCGGTGAACGATCTGGCGAGGTCATGGCCGACTATGTGGCGGGACCGAGTCACGTCATGCCTACTGGTGGGTCGGCGCGTTTCTCATCCGCGTTGTCGGCTAGAGACTTCGTGAGAGTGACGCCGTTCTTGGATATGGATGAGGAGACGTTCGCATCGATATCACACGCGGCTTCAGACCTCGCGCGATTGGAGATGCTGGAGGCACATGCCCGCGCGTCAGACATCCGGCGTCGAAAGTAGTATATTGCTGCATCGACGCAATTTGTAAGCGATTTAGTCAGGGGCAGGCAATGATAACGATGCGTGATTTGCGCGACATGATGCGACCGCATCTCTACAATCCCACCGGCTACGTCGGTGCGCAGCACTCAGACCATCTGGCGACCGCGGCTGGGATCGATCCGGCCGACGTGATTCGGCTGAACGCGAATGAGAACCCTTACGAGCCGCTGCAAGAGATTACTGATGCGCTTGTGGGCTTGCCGATACATGAGTATCCGGACCAGGATCTGGTGCGTATGCGGGAAGCGTTGTCTGAATACACCGGACGTCCCCCGGAACAGATCATTGCCGGTTCGGGCGGCGACGAAATCATAGAACTGTTGACGAAGTTATTCGTGGCACCTGGGGAGTCGATGATTGATTGTCCACCGACGTTTGGGATGTATGAGTTTTGCGCGCGGATCGCAGAAGCCGAGTTGATAGCGGTGGAGCGTCGTGACGATTGGGAGATCGACATCGATGCGACGACGGAAGCAATCGAGCGTACCGGTGCAAAGATACTGTTTATCGCGTCGCCCAACAACCCGACTGGTAATCTGTTGCCCGACAAAGATGCTCGGGCGATTTTGGACACTGGCATCGTCTTGGTTGTTGACGAGACCTACTACGAGTTCTGCGGCGAGACATCGTCGGGACTGCTGGACGAATATGAGAATCTGGTGGTCATTCGGTCGTTCAGCAAGTGGGCGGGCATCGCTGGTTTGAGAGTCGGGTACGCGGTTGGTTCGGAACTGATAGTCGACCATCTGATGACGATCAAGCAGCCGTACAACCTGAACATCGCGGCAGAATCGGCGGCTCTAGCGGCTTTGGAGAACAGAGCCAAGTTGATGTCGCGCATCGACACTTTGACTAGTGAACGGAAACGGATCGAGTCTGTTATCGAGGAGTTGCCCGGGATCAGCTACTCGCCATCGACAGCGAACTATTTGCTGATGAAGTTCGATGGACGGTCTGGCGACGAGGTTTACGAGTTTCTGGCGCGGCGCGGGATATTCGCGAGAAAGTTCAGCGGAAGGCGGTTGGAGAATTCGATAAGGGTCAGCGTTGGGACGCCGCCGCAGAATGACATGGTCATTCAGGCCCTACAAGATCTCGTTTGACGAGTTTGGATGCACCTAAACGCGAGAAACGCGTTAGTTGCGCATTCGATAATTGAGGGTTGAGGTGCGAAATGAGTGATCGAATCGCAGAGATATCCCGCGAAACTGGCGAGACCAATATTAGCGTTCGTCTGAATCTTGACGGGCAGGGCAGAGCCGAGATCGACACCCCGATTGGCTTCATGAACCACATGTTGCACGCGCTCGCCAAGCACTCGATGATGGATCTTTCGGTCAACGCATCCGGCGACATAGAGACTGGTTCGCATCACACTGTCGAAGATACGGCAATTGTGCTTGGTAGGTGTTTGCTCAAGGCGCTGGGTGATAGTGCGGGAATCGTTCGCATGTCGAGTAAGCACGTCCCGCTCGATGAAGCGTTGTCGCACGCCGTGATTGATTTGAGCGGACGGGGATATCCGGTAATCGATATGGGATCGACCTCAAATGCCGGTGACTTTTCCCCGGACATGGCGCGTCACTTCTTTGAATCGATGGCGTACGAGGGACGATTCAACCTGCACTTGACGGTTCTGCGCGGGACGAATGAGCACCACATGATCGAATCGGCGTTCAAAGCGTTCGCACGCGCACTTCGCGAAGCTGCATCAGTAGACGAACGCGCGGAAGGCGCGGTGCCGAGCACCAAGGGTACGCTCTCGGACTGATAATCCGTCGTTGACTTTCTCGCATCTGGGTAGCATCGGCCTCGAACGAGGTGCTATTGGCGCGTCTACCTAAGCTTGGATCGTCAGGAGGACGATGATGACAGATCAGACGAATTGGTGGAGGACGTTTTTCGAGTGGGCATCCATCGCGGTGATACTGGCGGCGGCGTTCGTGTCGACTCTGGACACGAACATACCGGCATTGATCCACGCAAAGTGGGGTCCGACCAACGGTTGGATCGACGACATCGCCTACGGAACTGTGATTCTGTTCGGGATCGAATATGTCGTGCGATTTGCCACTGCTCCGAGCAAGCGCGAGTATGCGTTCTCGTTCTTCGGGATTATCGACCTGATTGCGGTTCTGGTGGGATTGGCTGCATTGCCACAGTTCGCATTCTTGCGTCTGCTACGCGTGTTGCAGGTCGTACGGCTCTTGAAACTCGCACGTTACAGCAGCGCGTTGGCGACGCTCGCCAAATCGTTCGGCTCGATGCGTAACGAGATCGTCATGTTTCTAAACGTCACGGGTCTGCTGATCCTGATGGCAGCATTTGGCGTCTACCATTTCGAGCATGAAGCGCAACCGGAGCAGTTCAGTCATCTCGGAGACGCGCTGTGGTGGGCTGTTGCGACGCTGACAACAGTGGGGTATGGGGACATCTACCCGATCACGATCGGCGGAAAGATAATGACCGCCATCGTGGTGCTGTGCGGCTTGGGAATCGTCGCCGCGCCCGCTGGGATCGTGGCCACCGCGATGGCGACGGCGTTACGCGAAAAGAACGAAGAGGGTGCGGAGAGCGCGGCCGGCAATGAGCCTCAGTCAACGATTTCGACGGAGTAGGTCTCGATTACGGGGTTGGCGAGCAACGTATCGCACATCTGACGTGCGATCTTCGAGGCATCGTCGGCGTTGTTCGCTTCGATATGCACGTTGAAGAATTTGCCTGCGCTCAGGGATGCGATTTGGTCGAAGCCGAAACGTCCTAGTGCGCGGCTGATGGTCTCGGATTCAGGGTCGTGGATGCCGGGTTTGAAGTAGACGCGGATGTGGGCGAGGTAAGTTTCGCTCATTGTGGAGTATCCGCGTCGATCATCGAACCGGTGTCATGCCCGCAACTTGCGGCTCGAAACCGCGATCGAAGTAAGCGTCGATGAACTCCAAGATGCGGGGTTCGTCGACTTCGTCGAGCCGGAGGTGGTGGCGCCACGCGGTGAGGGCGATCACGGTATCCATGTCTGGATATGGTGAGATTATGAAGCCTGTATAGGTATCGTCGTCGTTCCAGTTCTTGGCGATCCGTTGGAACTCCTCAGCAATTGCGGTGCATCCGTCCCCGGAACACTTGGTGGGGTCGTAGTGCATTCCGATGCCACCGTGTTCAAGGTTGTGGATCAGTACTTGATCAGAGAGGGGACGCGTATACGGCCCCCATCCAGCGGGAGCGCGTTCGAAGTTGTTTGCTTGACTACCGAGTGTGTTCCAGTGCGGACCTGAGGTTGGTGGGTAGACGCTGTAACGGGTCTCAGGGACTACCGAGTCCGGGACGTGGGCGCGGCCGTCGTCGGGATCTTCCGGTACCGGACCGCCGCTGTTGTACGGACCACGTTCGCCAACGAGTTGCTGATCACGCGAAACGAAGCCCTGCTGGAAGACTAGGGCGAAGATGATGAAGACAGCACCGACCGATCCGAGAGCGATGAGAACCGCTCGTTTACGTTGCTTGCGACGGTTGCTGCGGGATCGACGCTCTTCGCGGATCTGCGAACGTGTCATACCCCGACGGTGATCTGGGCGGCTGGTCGCTATTCTGTCTCTAGACTGTGCCATGAAGATACGATTCTATTTCACAGTTGGGATACGTTGGTTCAGGATTGGAATGTTGAGCCAGTCAATCGCTCGTAAGCGGAGATGTAGCGTTGCCGCGTCATATCCATTACGTCGCTTGGAACCTTGGGTGGTGGCGGTTCTCGATTCCAACCGGTTTGCATTAGCCATTCGCGGAGGTGCTGCTTGTCATATGCTGGTGGGAATTCGCCGGGTTGCCAGTCTTCCTTATCCCAGAAGCGGCTCGAATCGGGTGTCAGAACCTCGTCTATGAGTGTCAGTTTGCCGTCGACGAATCCGAATTCGAACTTTGTGTCCACCAGAATCATGCCGCGGTCGGCCGCGTGTTCATGGGCTCGTTTGTAGATCTCGATGCTCACGCGTTTGAGTTTCTGGTGCAGTTCCTCTCCGACGAGATCGATCGCTTCTGCTTCAGTTAACGGCAGATCGTGTCCCTCTTCGGCTTTAGTCGAAGGCGTGAACATCGGTTCGGGCAATCTCTCGGCAGGGCGGAGTCCTTTGGGCATTTCGGCTCCGTTGAGAGTGCCGTGGGCTTCGTATTCGGCCCAACCGGCCCCGGCGAGATAGCCGCGTACGACACACTCCATGTCGATGCGGTCTGCTTCTCGTATCAACATCGCGCGATCGTTCCACTCAGGAGGGAGGTAAGTGAGCGCGCCACTCCGTTCGAGATCAGATTCGCCCACCATTGCGATCATGTGGTTGTCAACGATGTCGCCGATGACGTTGCGGAACCAGAACGCTGACATCTGCGCTAGTAGTACACCTTTTTGCGGCACTGGATCGTCCATGATGACATCGAAGGCAGAAATGCGGTCGGTGGCGATCATCATGAGTACGCCGTCGGACACGTGGTAGGTGTCGCGCACCTTGCCGCGATGGACGAGACCGGGCATGTAGGTGGACAACACCGTTGTCGACACGTTCAATTCGATGCCGAGACGGTCGAATATCTGATCAACCTGCTCGATGAAGTAACTGTAGTCGAAGAGGTCGGCGAGTGCCGCCTCGTCGAGGTGCTGATTCACGGTCAGGTCTTCGCTGATGATCGATTGGAAGTCAGTTTCTTGGTCGAGAGCCTGCATCGCGGCGCGCTGAACCGCGTCGTAAGCCTCGCCACGTTCTACACCGGCTTCCACCAATGCGAGCATGACACGCGGCGAGAAAACGAGGCCGTGCGTCATCTCCATGTTGCGGCGCATCCGATCGGGCTTCACTGTCATGTGAGCGATGATGCCGGTCATGAGGTCAAGGATGTAGTCGAGGGCTAGGGACGAATCAGCTAGTACGACGCGTTCGGCGGAGGAGTGGGAGATGTCTCGTTCGTGCCACAGGGCGACGTTTTCGAGTCCGACGATGGAGTTTGAGCGGATTACGCGTGCCAAGCCGCAGATGCGTTCGGAAAGCTCTGGGTTACGCTTGTGCGGCATCGACGATGAGCCCTTGCTTACATATCCAGGTCTACCGAACGGCTCCTCGACCTCTCCGATCTCGGTTCGTTGGAGTGCTCGTATCTCGGTCGCCATCTTGTCTAGCGTTGCGGCTACTAGCGCCAGTACCTGAAGGTATTCAGCGTGGCGATCACGTTGGATGACCTGGTTCGAGACTTCAGCAGGTCTAAGACCCAATTCAGCACAGACGTGGTTTTCGATCTCGATCGGTATGCCGGTAAATGTCCCGACTGGTCCTGACAACATGCCGACTGAGACGCGATCCCGCATAGCGATGACACGTTCGCGGTTGCGTCGCATCTCGGACCACCACAGTGCGAGTTTGAGGCCGAATGACATCGGTTCGGCGTGGATGCCGTGCGACCTTCCCATGCAGAGTGTGTGCTTGAATTCGACTGCTCGAGACGCAAGAGTTGACATCAATGCGTCGATTCCCGACAGAAGCAGCTCAGTTGAGTCAGATAGCTGCATCGCTAGGGCAGTGTCTTTGACATCGTTGGAGGTTAGGCCGTGATGTATCCAACGTCCTTCTTCGCCTAGGCTGGTCGCAACTGCGCGGGTGAATGAAACTAGGTCGTGTCGCGTTTCCTCGAATTGCCGATCGTATTCGGCGCGTGAGAAACTGGCATTGCGAATCTTAGCCATGTCAGCGTCGTCGATGACACCGAGTTTCGACCACGCTTCACATGCCGCGATCTCGACCTTCAACCACAGGCCGAATTGATGATCTTCTGACCATATCCGGCTCATCTCGGGTCTTGAGTAGCGGGGTATCACGTCGTAGTTGGATTTGATGCGGGTGCGATGTCGGAAAAGCAGAATACTAATTCAGAATTGGTTCAATCCGCTCCCTCTGCGATGTCGGATCGGTAGCGTGCGCCTTCGAACTCAATACCTCCGGCGATTTCGAAGGCTTTTGTACGGGCTTCTTGAACGGACTCGTTCGATGATGCGGTTGATACAAGTACGCGTCCGCCGGCGGTGACTAGTTGACCTTCTTCGTTTTCGGATGTTCCGGCGTGGAAAACTATGGCGTCTTCTTCAACTGGCAGGTCGCCGATGATTGGAAAACCGGTTTCATACGCCGCGGGGTATTTGCTCGATACGACTACAACACCAACAACGCGTTTGTTGTTCCACGCGACGGGTGTATCGGCGAGTCGGCCCTCTGCGACAGCTGAGCAGATTTCAGCGAGGTCAGAGTCAAGGCGTAGCATCAGAGGTTCGCACTCTGGATCGCCGAAGCGACAGTTGAATTCAATCACCTGCGGACCGCTTTCGGTAAGCATCAATCCGGCGTAAAGGATGCCTTGATACGGGCATCCCTCTTCGACGAGGGCACGGGCTATCGGATCGAGAATAATCGAGCGGATGTAATCGAGGTCGGCGGGCGAACATAGATTGGGAGAGGTATACGCGCCCATTCCACCGGTATTGGCGCCAGTGTCGCCGTCGTAGGCGCGTTTGTAGTCGCGGGCTGCGACGGGAGTTGATACTGTCTCACCGTCAACGAACGCGAATACGCTGAGTTCGGGTCCGTGAAGTCGATCCTCAATGACAATGGTTTCGCCTGCCTCGCCGAAAGCGCGATGTTCGATAGCGTCGGTTACGGCTTCAATCGCTTCGGTGGCGGTTTCGGGAACGGTTACACCTTTGCCGGCGGCGAGCCCGTCCGCTTTAACGACGATCCCTCCTTGCGGGCGAGACTCGATGTATTCGATCGCGACAGATGCGTCGTGGAATGTGCGGCTCTCAGGGCATGGGATGCCGTAGCGCTTCATGATGTCGTTCGCCCATGACTTGGAGCCTTCAATGCGGGCAGCGTCAGCGGATGGACCGAATGTAGGGATGCCGCGTGCTCGGAGTTGGTCGGCGAGACCGAGGACGAGTGGTGCTTCGGGGCCGACTATAACCAAGTCGGCGTCGATTTCACTAGCGAGGGGGACTAGGCCTTCGATGTCTTCGGCGGCGACATCTGCTAATTCCGCGTGTTTCGCCATGCCGGGGTTGCCCGGGGCGCAGACGATTTCGGATACGAGGTTGGATTGTGCGAGTTTCCACGTCAGTGCGTGTTCTCTGCCTCCGGAACCGACTACGAGGATTTTCATTGCTTCGTTCGGGGATGAATCGCTAGGCGACGCGATCGTGACTTTCCATCACTCCCATTCGATGGTTCCGGGCGGTTTGCTCGTGATATCCAATACCACGCGATTGACTTCTGGCACTTCGTTGACGATGCGGTTCGACATGCGGGCGATGGTTTCGTAAGGAAGCCGAGCCCAATCGGCGGTCATAGCGTCGGTGCTGACTACGGCGCGGATCGCGACGACATACTGGTAGGTCCTGGCATCGCCCATCACGCCGACGCTTTGGGTGTCGGTGAGGACGGCGAAACTTTGCCAAAGCTCTTCGTACAAGCCAGCGTCTTTGATCTCGTCTACTACGATCCAGTCGGCAGCGCGGAGGATTTCGAGCTTTTCGTAGGTAACCTCGCCCATGATGCGTATCGCCAATCCTGGTCCGGGGAATGGCTGGCGATTGACGGATTGAGCGGATAACCCTAGCTCGTGCCCGGCGTCTCGCACCTCGTCCTTGAACATGTGGCGGAGCGGCTCGACGAGTTTGAGGTCCATTTTCTCAGGCAGACCGCCGACGTTGTGGTGCGTCTTGATCTTGTGCGCGGCGGTGCTTTCGGGGGAGACTGATTCGATGACGTCGGGGTAGAGCGTACCTTGGGCCAAGAAATCGACTTCTCCGATGTCGCGTGCTTCATGCTCGAAGATACGGATGAACTCCTCTCCGATCCGGCGACGTTTCTCCTCGGGGTCTTTTACACCCTTAAGAGCCGATAGGAATTGTTCGGTGCCATCGACGAAACGGAGGTTGACTCCTAGCTGGCTTGCGAAAATCGTCTGAACACGTTCAGCTTCGCCGCGGCGCATAAGGCCGTTGTCGACGAATATGCAGGTGAGCCGGTCGCCTATGGCTCGGTGTATGAGTGCGGCTGCGACAGAGGAATCGACACCGCCGGAAAGCGCGCAGACGACTTTGCCGTCGCCGACTTGCTGTTGAATGCGAAAGATTGAGTCGCGGACGAAGTTGCGGGGCGTCCATGAGCCTGACGCGCCACAGATGCCGTGCACGAAGTTGCGAATTATCTGGTCGCCCTGTTGTGTGTGAGTGACTTCGGGATGGAACTGGATGCCGTATGCGCGCATCGCTTCGTTACCCATCACGGCGCACGGCGAGTTCTCGGAGAATGCGAGGGAAAGGAATCCTGGCGGCATCTCGGAGATGCGATCGCCGTGGCTCATCCAAACCGGAACTGACGTGTCAAGGCCATTGAAGAGCGCGTGGGCAGCACCGTTCAGGCGAAGGAGCGCGTGACCATACTCACGTTCGATGCCAGCGATGACGGAGCCACCGAGTTGGTGAGCCAACGCCTGCATTCCGTAGCAAATGCCTAGGAGAGGCACTCCTGCATCGAAAACCCATGCAGGGATCAGAGGGGCGCCGTTCTCATAGACGCTGTTGGGGCCGCCGCTCAGTATGATGCCCTTGACGTCTTGCAAGTGCAGGATGTCGGGACCGGCATCGAACGGAACGATTTCGCAGTAGACGTTGGCCTCTCGGACGCGTCGGGCGATCAGACGGCTGTATTGGGAGCCGAAATCGAGGATAACTATCGACTCGGTGCGGACCGGAACGCCGGGGGATTCGCCTCCTAGCCGCTCGCCCTCGGCGATTTCGAGGTACGTGTTCAGTTCGATATCGTCTGAGGTGGCGACGCGGTGGGAAAGGGATTCGGTGTTGGTGTTGGTCATGTTGAAGAGTGGGGCACATTTGGATTCTAATTCGTACGAGGATGTTCTCAGTTGAGATGCGAAGATGTATCAAAACGCGGTATACGATATTGATTGGTGCGGATTTAGATAGGCGAAAGCGGGTTCTCCGACCCTTGGCACAGATCGATTTAAGCGAGGCCGTTAATGCGGTCAAATCTGGTGGCGTTATCGCGTTTCCCACCGACACGTTTTACGCGTTGGGCGTAGATGCGATGAACGAGTTGGCCATACGTAAGGCATTCGAAATCAAGCGACGGCCCGCAACCACCCCGATGCCGGTTTTGATCTCAGAGATTTCGCAAGCCGAAGCGTTAACCTCGAGCTTCAACGCCGCGTCTCATGCACTCGCGGAGCGGTTTTGGCCGGGTGCGTTGACAATAGTGGTTGAGGCGAATGATGACTTGCCTGATGTGTTGACGGGTGGACTCGGCACTGTGGGCTTGCGTATGCCGGATCATGATTTGGCGCGCCGACTAATGACAGAGGCAGAATGCGGGATAACCGGCACGTCCGCGAATGTCTCGGGCGAGCCGCCATCCAAGGATTGGCGAGTCGTGGATGAGTCGATAGGAATTGAGTTGGACGCGTTCGTGATTGGCGAGTGCGGCGGTGAGTTGACCGCTTCCACGGTAGTTCATGTCGTCGATGGTTCTGTTCGGATACTGCGCGAAGGGCCGATTTCGGCTGATGAGATTGAGGCCACATTGGCGGAGATAGGCTATGAATTCGGCCCGTGAATCGGCCGTTTTGCTCCCGGCAGAGGCCGAAGATCGTCTCGAAGAAGCGATCCGTGGGTTTTTCGCGGGACGAGACCTCGAAATCTACCAGATGATGGCGTGGCAGTTGGGGCACGGGGACGAACGTGGTGTCGCCGAGTTGGCCCCTACCGAGCGCCGGTTGCACGGTTCATTGCTGCTGGCGGTCGCTCAAGCTTTACATGGCGACTACTCGATCGGGTTGAAGTATGCGATCTCCGTTGAGCTGATGCACAACTTCGGGTTAATCCACGGCGATGTTCAGGATGGGAATACCGAGCGGCTGGGCAGGGCGTCGGTGTGGTGGAAATGGGGTCCATCTCAAGCGATCAACACTGGCGATGGGATGCACGCGTTGGCTCGGTTATCGCTGTTTCAGCTGTGCGATCAGGGAGAGCCGTTGGAACGTGTGAGCATGGCATTGGAGATCGTAGATGACGCCATTTTGAATCGATGCGAAGGCGAATACCTGGACGTTTCGTTCCAAGAAGGATTGTCCGTTACTGTTGCGGATTATCTCGACATGATTGAGAAGCGTGTCGGATCCCTTTACGGCGCGTCGGCGGAGATGGCGGCGATTCTCGACGATGATCTTGGCTCTGAACGGCGTGAAGCGTTGCGGAAATTTGGCAAGAGCATCGGAGTGGTCAAGCAGCTGGTAGCCGACTACCAGGCGATTTTCGGTGCGAGTGAACGCGATCCGGTCGACCAAGGTCGGATCATCTCCAAGAAGAAGAACTTGGCGACGGCATTTCTATTCGACACCGTCAAGGATCCTTCCATAATGCGCCGGGCGGGCGAGATGTACATTCAGCGCGTCATCGATCCTTCGCACATAGCTGACTTGGTTGATATGGCGGTTGAAGCGGGTGGCAGAGAATTCAATATCGAGCAGATTCATAAGCACCTTGGGAAGGCCAAACAAGCCCTCGCCGGTGCAGGATTCGAAGATCAGAATGTAGCGAAGCTGATGGAATTGGCTCGTGACATTGGCGATATCGGGCAACTGGATTAAATCTTCGTCGTAGCGGTCATGATTTGGAGGAAATCGCCTTGCCTGCCAGACTGCCAATGATCGAGGATGTCGAGCTACGCGGCAAGCGAGTTTTGCTGCGCGCAGATCTGAACGTGACGTTCGAGCCCGGCTCTACGCGAATCGCCGATGACAGCCGCATCCATGCATCGGTGGCCACGATAGAACTGTTGCGAAGTCGAGGTGCAAGAGTGGTGCTGTGTTCGCATTTAGGCCGTCCCAAAGGCAAGGTGGTCCCGGAAATGCGGATCGAGCCCGTACGGGAGCGGATGTCGGAGGTGCTCGGCGTCGATGTTGGATACGCGGGCGGCCCGGTCGGTGAAGAAGCTGAGCGAGTTGTTGACTCTTTGAGCGACGGTGATGTCGCGATGCTTGAGAACCTGCGATTCGATTCGGGCGAGGAAACCAACGACGCAGATTTTTCAAATTCACTGGCATCTTTGGCAGATGTTTTCGTGAATGATGCGTTTGGCGCGTCGCACCGCGCTCACGCGTCGATAGTCGGTATTGCTGATTTGTTGCCAACCTATGCCGGATTGCTAATGCGCGCCGAGATCGTCGCACTGGAACGCGCGGTCGATTCTGATGAACGCCCGGCTGTCGCGATTCTCGGTGGTTCAAAGGTCGCCGACAAGCTGGGAGTGGTGAAGAATCTAGCGCCGAAAGTCGATGCCGTATTGATCGGTGGGGGGATGGTGTCTGCGATGCTTGCGGCACAGGGGAAATCGGTCGGCTCCGTAGATGTAGGCGTCGATGAGCTGAGTGCGGCTGGGGAACTGCTTGATGACCCGATAATCGTCGATAAGCTGAGATTGCCCTCAGATGTGATCGTCGCTGAAGAATTCGCTCAAGATTCGAGATATATCGAGACTTCGGCAGATTCGGTACCGGAATCGGGTTTTATCTTGGACATCGGTTCGCAGACAATATCCAACTACGCCGATGCGATAGGAACTGCTGAGAAGATCGTGTGGAACGGGCCGATGGGACTGTTCGAGTGGGAGGCGTTCGCTAAAGGCACTAAAGCGGTTGCTGGTGCAATATCCGATAATGAATCGGCATTCAAGCTGGCTGGTGGCGGCTCGACTGTTGAGGCGATCAACTCGCTAGGTATTGCCGATGCGATCACACACGTCTCGACGGGCGGCGGAGCATCGTTGGAGTTCTTAGAAGGCAAGACGCTGCCTGGAATCGCGGCGTTGCACGTCATTTAAGTCCCATCGTGCTGGTCAAACGGCGCGGGTTGGTCTGATTCGTCGCAGATTTGTGATTGCAAGATGGTTGACGTATCACCGATGCGGGTTTAAGGTTAGTTTGCGCGGTGGATATTGCGGGAATGATCCATTGCCCTCAACTTGGGATGAGGCACAGAGCGAACGTTGACGATTCGCAAACCGCTAATCGCGGGAAATTGGAAAATGAATACCACGCCGCAGGAAGGCGTGGCACTATCGCAGTCAATCTGTCGCACGGTTGACGATTCGGACGCGATCGATGTCGTCCTTTGCCCGCCCCTCACGTCGCTGATTGCAGTTTACGGCGTGGTTCATCACACTCCTGTGATGCTCGGGGCGCAGAACGTAAGCCAATACCCCAATGGAGCGTACACAGGTGAGGTTTCCGCCGACATGTTGCGGGACTTGGTCAGCCACGTGATCGTGGGTCATTCTGAACGCCGACAACATTTCGGGGAGACGGATCAAACGATTGCCGAGAAAGCATCGGTGGTCGTCAATTCGGGAATGACGGCTATCGTATGCGTAGGTGAGGATGATAATGAGCGTCAGCGAAGGCGAGCCGAACGCTACGTGCGGCGGCAGGTACGTCAAGGTTTGACCGACATCGAAGATCCATCGAAGGTCGTGATCGCCTACGAACCGATATGGGCAATCGGCACTGGCATCGCTGCAACCATAGGTCAGATCGAGTACATGGCGGCGTCGATCCGCGAAGAGGTCTGTGACGTTTACGACCAAGATGTTGCGGATGAGATGCGGGTTCTATACGGTGGTAGCACGAATGCGGGCAATATAGGGCAGATCGTCGCTAGTCCTACCGTTGACGGGGCATTGGTGGGTAGCGCGAGCCTTAACGCTTCTGAATTTTCAGCCATGATCGAGATCATGGCCAAAGCTCAGGCGAACGAATGACCAAGTTTCGGCGTGCCCGAAAGTAAATCGAGGTCCAATCCTCTTGGCGTTGTATCTGTAATCGGCGCGACGGCGACTGGCAAGACTTCGCTGGGGATTGAAATTGCCCGGCGCTTCAACGGCGAAGTGGTAAATGCCGATTCGCGTCTCTTCTATCGAGGAATGGACATCGGCACGGCGAAACCTGACCAATCTGAACGTCAGGGAGTGAAACACCACCTCATAGACATCCTTGATCCGCATCGGGCGTACAGTTTGAGCGAATTTCTGAAGAATGCAGGCGACGCGATCCTGAACATCGCTGACCGGGAAAAGCTGCCGATCCTAGTTGGCGGATCGGGACAGTACATCTGGGGATTGCTCGAGGGTTGGGAAGTACCAAGCATCCCTCCAAACCCGGAGTTGAGGGAAGAGTTGGAGGTCCAACTTAGGGACGAAGGTGTGGAAGCCCTCCAAACTCGTCTGTACGCTACCGGCGCGCGCGGAGTCGAGAAGGTCGAAATCCTGAACCCGCGACGATTAATCAGAGCGATTGAGAGGGCAGAGGCTACTGGTGATGCGATGGGTGGTGCTAGCAAGAGCGCCGAACCGCCGTACGACGCATTGATGATTGGATTAAACGCGCCTCGAGAATTGCTTCACGCCAGAGTCGAGAAACGCGTCGACGATATGTTTGCCGCGGGTTGGCGTGAAGAAGTCGAGCGACTGATTGAGCGCGGTGTGAAACGAGATATGCCTTCGATGTCTGCTATCGGATATCGACAGTTGATTGACTACATCGAAGGTCGCATCGACGATTCAAAAATGCGTGAAGAGATACTGATCGGCAATCATCGGTTGATCGGCGCGCAAAACAACTGGTTCAAGACGCGAGACGAGCGGATTTCATGGATCGAGATTACCGATGTCGATCACGTCGATAATGCGATTGAGTTGGTCAGTGAGTGGTTGTCCAAACGGGGTGAATTGCGCATCGCAGGATAGAATCGCTTGGTATCGATGAGTTTAGTGCGAGGTGTCTTGATTGGCGATTGAGTTTGCGAAGCTGCACGGTTGCGGCAACGACTACATAGCTATCGATGGACGTTCGATAGAGCGAGATTGGGGTCCATTGACCGCTGAGATCAGCAAACCCGCGTTCGGCGTCGGCTCAGACGGGATCGTTCTGCTGTTGGATTCGGACGTAGCTCAGGTGCGAATGAGGGTTTATAACCCAGACGGCTCTGAAGCCGAGATGAGCGGCAACGGCATCCGCCTCTTCGCAAAGTTCGTCCTGGATCGCGGCATAGCCGAGCCTACAGAAGACGGCTTGACGGTCGAGACGCTGGGCGGCGTCCGCACAGTATGGCCCGAGATGGTCAACGGACGTATGAAATCGGCGCGTGTGGCGATGGGCCCTGCGACCTTTACGGCATCTGAAGTGCCGGTTGAAACCGCGGATCTCGGTGGTATCAACGAGGTGATCGCTGAAAAGGTGACCATTGGCGGAGTCGAATTGTCGATCACCTGTCTGGCGATAGGCAACCCTCATGCGGTTGCGATCACAGACCAGTCAGTTGAGGACTTTCCTCTGCTCGACGTTGGACCGCTCGTCGAAAATCATCCGATCTTCCCACAGCGAATTAACTTTGAAGTCGTGAACGTGCACGCCAGAGATCGTATCCGGGCCCGGATCTTCGAACGCGGCGCAGGGGAGACGTTATCGTCCGGTACCGGGAGCACCGCATCGGCTTTCGCTTGCCGCAAGCTCGGATTGGTCGACGACGCAGTCGATGTCGTCGTGGATGGCGGCGTGCTGCGAATATCTTGGGACGAAAACGACGAGGCATATCTTGAAGGCCCAGCAGTAGAAGTCTTCACGGGCGTTTGGAACGAATAACAATTTCGGTGAGATAAGAACCTGAAATCCAAGCTGGAGAAACATGCCAGAACTAGCGAAACGTGTGCAGCAACTGCCGCCGTATCTGTTTGTGAACATATCCCGAGCAATCGCGGCGAAGAAAGCCCAGGGCATCGATGTGGTGTCGTTCGGCATCGGAGACCCTGACATACCGACGCCCGATGTCGTACTTGACGCGTTGGATCGTGGCGCTCGCAAGACTCCGAACCATAGGTACCCAGAGAGCGAAGGCTTGCCGGAGTTCCGACAGGCAGTTTCGGAGTTCTACGAACGACGTTTCAGCGTTGAGATCGACCCCGGAACTGAAGCCATCAATCTGATCGGGGCCAAAGAGGGCATTGCCCACGCGGCGTTGTGCTTCATCGATCCCGGCGATATCTCGATATCTCCAGATCCCGCTTACCCGGTCTACGAGATCGGCACCATGTTCGCTGGCGGTGAAACTCACTTCGTGCCGTTGCGCGAAGATAACGGTTACTTGCTTGACTTCTCGGAGATTCCGACCGATGTTGCTCGCAAAGCCAAGACACTGTGGTTGAACTATCCGAACAACCCGACCGGCGCGGTGGCGGATCTGGCGTACTTCGAAGAGGCGGTGGCTTACGCCAAGGAGTTCGATCTCTACCTGTTGCACGATGCCTGCTACACCGAAGTCACCTTCGACGGCTATGTAGCGCCGAGCATCTTGCAAGTTCCCGGCGCGAAAGATGTCGCAATGGAGTTCCATTCATTGTCGAAGACGGCGAATATGACCGGATGGCGAGTAGGTGCGGCGGTCGGCAACTCAGAGATGGTCGACGCATTGATGCGAGTGAAGTCGAACATCGACTCCGGATTGTCTCAGGCGATTCAAGAGATGGGTATCGAGGCGATGAACCTGCCTCAGGAGTGGATCGATGGGAACAATGCGACCTACAAACGTCGCAGGGACAAGGTGGTCGCCGCGCTGAATGAGATCGGGCTTGAGGCCAAGACGCCGAAAGCGACACTGTATATTTGGACGAGGGTGCCTGAAGGGTATACTTCGGCCAGCTTTGCCGAGAAGATGCTTCAAGAGCGAGATGTGGTGGTAACGCCAGGTGCCTCGTACGGGTCATCGGGTGAAGGCTACATCCGACTTTCGCTCACGATTCCTGACGACCAGATCGACGAGGGCATTCGTCGCATATCTGGTTGGAGTGTCTGATACGGCGATCGAGTGAGATAAATTGTCACGACGAAAACGATCACATTGGACGGGACCGAAACCGGAACGAGCATGCTTAGTTGGAGTGAGGGTTCGGAGGCGGGACAAAACTTGGAAGCTCGAAGATTCGGTCGCTGAACTCGACGCGCTGGCACGTGCCGCGGGCGCGAATCCGGTTGCAACGATCACCCAGACTTTGAACGCACCGTCGCCGACGTATGTGGGCTCAGGCAAGCTTGAAGAGATCGAGGACACAGTCGGATCGCTCCATTGCGAGACGGTCATCTGCGACGATGAGTTGACACCTGCGCAGCAACGCGTCCTCGAAGATCGGCTGAAGGTCAAGGTCATTGACCGTACAGCGCTGATCCTCGACATCTTTGCGGGGCGTGCTCGGACTCGTGAGGGTAAGTTGCAGGTCGAGTTGGCACAGGTCGAGTATCTGATGCCGAGACTTGCAGGGCAATGGTCACACTTGGAGCGATTAGGTGGCGGCATCGGCACTCGCGGTCCCGGTGAATCACAGATCGAGACCGACCGCCGATTGATGCGACTGAAGGCACGTGATCTTCGACGTGCGATCTCTAACGTGAGAGACCAACGCGGTGCTCAGAGACGTCGGAGAGTGCGCGGCGATGTCAGGACCGTTTCCTTGGTCGGATATACCAACGCGGGCAAATCGGCGCTATTCAACACTCTGACGGGTTCTGACATCAGATCTATCGATCGACCGTTCGAAACACTCGATACGACGACCCGACGGCTGTATCTGCCTTCAGGAACTCCGGCGACGCTGAGCGACACCGTGGGCTTCATCAACAAGCTCCCGCCGATACTCATCGACGCATTCAACGCTACGCTGGAAGAGGCGATGTTCGCCGACTTGCTGATTCACGTGACAGACATCTCGAACCCGTTAGCTGCCGAGGCAGCGGAAGTCGTTGATGGCGTCCTAGATGGTCTCGGGCTTGGCGAGACCCCGCGAGTGCTGGTGCTGAACAAACTAGACCTCGTGACTAAGGAACGACCGACGGGCGATGATATGTCGGAGAACGGCGCTGTAATGACCTCAGCGATCAAGCGGTGGGGGATTGATGAGTTGCGGTTTGCTATCGATGCCGCATTGAGCACGGACGATCGGGAAGTCCCTGTAGAAAGCTCAATAGAAGGCTCAACCAACGGCGCGGTCGTCTGAAACCCCACGGATTACGACGAAACGATGTGGTTGTTGACGGTGGGACTGGAACGTGGGAAATAGGTTACTTCGCACTAGACATGTTATGTAAAGCTGGAAGTGCCGGAGACGGGGTTGGACAGTCGCAAGCAATCGGATCGACCATAGGCTTCGTATACCCTGATATCCATGCAATCGTGAATACGCCGCATTAATCGCCTGTCCAAATGAAACGACAAACCATCTTCGACCGTCTTTCCCTATTCGCAGTCTCGGCGTTATCGCTGACGCTGCTATTCGCGTTCGCCTGCACTTCAGAAAGCGAGCCAGTAAGCGAAGTCGTCCAGGAGGATGACAACGTCGCTGTTACTGCGGTCGCCGAGGTGGTGGTTTCTTCTGACGCTCCTGAGACGACCGAGGATGATGCGGATTCTGAAGTGCCGGCAGTCGAGGTCGTCGACGAAGAACCCGAAGCACCAGCCGACGAATCGGCAACCACAGCCTCGGATAACGGTCAGCAGGCGGTGTCTCAGGTCGTCGAGATTCCCAATACAGATCAATTGCCGGATGCCGTGCCCGAAGACGTTGCGGTTATCTGGGAGGCGTTCCAATTCATCAACGATGAGTATGTGGACTACAGTCTTATAGACCACGCTGAGATGTCGGAGCAAGCGATCCGCGGCTTCATCGAAGCCCTCGGCGACCCGCACATGACCTACATCTCGGCTGATCAGATGCGAATGAGCCGTGATGATCTTGCTGGAGAGTTCTTCGGGATCGGAGCTACTGTCGCGCAGGCGCCGGACGGCAAAGGTGTGATTATTCAGTCTCCGATGCCAGGCCAACCGGCGGAGAAGGCGGGGATCAAAGCTGGTGACCGTATCTTGGCGGTTGATGGTGTCGATGCGACGACTTGGACAGTCAGCGAAGCGGTGTTGGTGATACGCGGTGAGGAAGGAGTACCGGTGGTCCTCACGATCCTGCGTGTTGGTGAAACGGATCCGATAGATGTGGAGATAGTCCGCGGGCGCGTTCCGTTGAAGTCGGTGTTCACGAGAATGATTCCAGATACGCCGTACGGCGAGATGGATATCCGTACTTTTACGGATGAGACACCCGGGGAGATCCGAGAGCTTATGAATGAGCTTCTGGATCAAGGTGCCGAAGGTGTCGTGATCGATTTGAGGAACAATCCGGGCGGATTGCTACATGCGACGCTCGACTCGGCAAGCGAATTCATCCCTGAGGGTCGATTGGCCTACGAGCAGGACCGCAACGGCGCGCGTAGAGACTTCTATGCGCATGGAGAGGCGAATTTCGAGAACGTGCCGATTGTCGTGCTTGTGAACGAGTGGTCAGGTAGCGGTGCTGAGCTGTTTGCGGGGGCGATTCAAGACCACGGACGCGCGGTGCTGATCGGTGTCAAGACCTTCGGGAAAGGGAGCGTCAACATCACCCGGACGCTATCGAACGGTGCTGGTCTGAACATCACGATCCGACGCTGGTACACGCCTGAGGGCAATGTGATCGAAGGTGTAGGTTTGACGCCGGATGTGATCGTCGAAGCCGACCCGACGCCGGATCAACGGGATGTCGATTGGGTCGAGCCACAGATGGACGCCGCGATCAAACAGCTGAACTTCCAGACCCAAGTTACGACAGCAGTAGGGCCGTAGGGGCAATCCCTCGTGGTTGTCCACGTCGCGCCCCTACGATTTTTCGCATAATTGTGGTAGATGGGTATGTTGACCTCTGCCCTGCATCCCTCTGGGTGGGTGTTCCACCCGCTGAAGGGCCCGCCTTCGCGGGAATGACGTTGACTTCTCGTTATGGCACGCAAGAATCGCAAGAAAAAGGTATCTGCCAACGGCGCAGCCACGTCCGGGACGATGGCTACTAATCGGCGCGTCCGGTATGACTACCACCTGCTAGACGACTTTGAGGCTGGATTGGTGCTGAAGGGCTCGGAGATCAAGTCGATCCGGGATGCGAAAGTCGATATTTCGAATGCGTATGTGCGGATTTCGGATGGTGAGGCCTGGTTGGTAAACGCATATATCGCTCCATACGAAGCGGCAGGTGTCTGGACACAGCACGAGCCTCTGCGGGAGCGAAAACTGCTCCTGCATCGCAAAGAGATCGAGTTTCTGCGAGGTCGGGTCGAGCAACAGGGATTGACGATTGTGGTCCAGCGGATATACATCGTTCGAGGCGTGGCGAAAGTGGCAATCTCGCTGGCTCGCGGCAAGCGCCACGAAGATCGCCGAGAAACGATCCGGCGTCGTGACCAAGAGCGAGACATGGCACGGGCAATGCGAAGGTGATTGAACCTGATGCCCCTTTCGTAAGACGAAAGGGGCGCGCACGAGCGAAGCAAGTGCGCGGGGTATGCCCGCCGGACTACCCCCATTTGTCATTCCTGCGCAGGCAGGAATCCAGAGGGGCCGGGCAGCACCACTACCCTCTCCCCACGTGAGACCACTGCAAAACCTCAGGGCGCGGGCGTGGCGCATCCAGGTTTCCCCCGTTCACGGGGGAAATGTCCGAAGGACAAAGGGGGCGCGAAACGAAACGACCGCGCTGCAGCGCACTTTCCCCTCTCCCCACCGTGGGAGAGGGCTAGGGTGAGGGGGAAACAGCCTCTTTCACTTTCTCGAAGCTGCGAGACGGTGTGTATCTGACTAGACCTTTGCTAGAGCCAGGATGCCCAGGTGTGTTGTAGAGCGCGCAGCCGTCGCAGCTGGATCGGATGCCGCAAGGAGTGGGCGTGAGGGTTGTTTGAGTGCCGAAGGGTTCGCCGGGATCAGCCAAGATGGATGCTTTCGCTTCGCGTTTGACCTCTGCCCTGTTGCGCGTCAGATACTCGATGCCGCCATCGGAGCGGGTCTTGCGCTCTTGACTTAGTAGGGAATCGAGGCGAAGCTGCTTGGTTGGCTCTGGTCGATGTCCGGGGAAGGTGATGAATGGCCATGCCCACTTCTGGACCACGCCCATGACGGTTAACTCCTGCCATCGGGTGATCTTTGCCCGACGTCGGTTGTTGAGTATGCGCTCGACACTGATAGGCCCGAGTCCCGGGGTTCGCATGAGCTGGTCGCGGTTGGCGGTGTTGATGTCTACGGGAAACGCGTCGAGGTTTTCGAGCGCAATGGTCTGTTTTGGGTCGAGTTCCAGTGGTAAGAAACCTCCTTTGTCAAAGCCGAGTTGGATCTCCCTGTCGGAGAACTTGTAGACGCGTTTGAGCCAATCGAGCTGGTAGAGCCGGTTGGTTCGCTGCATCGGCGTTGCGGGATGCTCTTCAAGCGGCGTGTATCGCACAGGACGGAACGGCGAGAAATAGACGCGCTTGAGTTCCCAGTCGGCGTACAGCTGTGACATGCGGTTCAGAATGTCGAGATCGGTCTCATCAGCTGCTCCGACAACTAACTGAGTAGCTTGTCCGATCGCACCGTTTGTCGGACCGCGTTTGAGTTCGTCGATCCAAGCCATCGGATCCATGATGTCGCGCTGGTAGTGCTTCATCTTGGAGAGCTTGTCCATGTGTTCGACGGTGGTCGTCTCGAGGTTTACGGAGAGCCGGGTTCCGAGGAGGTGCGCGGCTTCCACGATGTCGCGTTCGGTTCCCGGCATGACCTTGAGATGGACGTACCCGTCGAACTTGTATTTGTTGCGGATGAGATCGACGACCTTGACCATTCGCTCGGTAGTCTTGCTTCCAGTTCCGGCGACTCCGGAGCTCAGGAATAGACCTTGGACGGTCTGTCTCTCGACGAGTTCATTGAAGGTCTTGGCTAGCTCGTCAACCTTGAAGCCGTAGCGTTTGCGCGGCACCCAGTGGCTGTTAGGGCAGAAATGGCAGTCCATCTTGCAGAAGTCGGTGAACATCACCTGCATCAGGTTCGTGAACTTGCCATTTGGGAGACGGGATCGATAGACGCCCGGCCCCGGATTGTTGCGCGGAATAGAGTACGGAGCGCGCTCCTTGACCGGCATCGGGCTCTGCCCTGCTTGTGCCGAAGGCAGGATGATGTCGTCAGTCGCCATCTTGCCGAGGTGGTACATTTTTGTCCATCGGTCAGGTCGAGTTTTCGTGAGCATGATTCGTGAGTGGTTCTTGGCAGATGCCGATTCAGCATCAGAATGGCATGTATGTATTAATACCCATATATTAATACGAATGTTTCGGTTGTCAAGCGCGTTTTTGAACTGGGATACAAAGGATTAGTAAGTATTTAAGGGATGGATGTTGGTTTTCAATTGTGTTTAAGATGGTGCTGTTTGGAGCGAGTGCCCAAACAGCAGGCAATCCCCGATTTGCCATTCCGCTTTTACGAGGTGGTCATCACGTAATAGAATCCCTGTTCAGCACCTCGCAAGCACCACGAATGACTTGCAACCAGCAAGTTTGAGAACCGGTAAATCGACCATGACAAACGCACGCGAAACCAACCGCGAAGAGACGTTCAACGTCGAACTCGCACGAATGCTCAGAGATCATGGCATAACTGCACGCGCCGAGCGTCGTAGTCGGCAAGGGGTTCCAGATGTCCGGGTTGCGTTGAGGACTGGCGACGACGTCATTTTGGAGTGCAAGTACGCCGGCTCTTTAAGCGATTTGGAATCCCAACTTGACACCCGATTGATCTCTTTTTCCAAGCACTTGGGTGTTTTGGGCGTCGTATATCCCGATCGGTTTCGCCATGATTCAGATGTTTCATTCTGTCTTGAGGATGCTGACGACATCCAATGGTGGTTACACGGTGTTCGAGGTGCAAAGGAAGATGAGCGTCGCGTACGAACCGGATCGATCGTCGACTTGGCGGACCACCTGCGCGTGCTTCCGTTGGATATCGAAGGATTTGACCGTGTCCAAGCTGCGGCAGCGGTAGTAGGCTACGCGGTCGAAGAAGCGGCGAAAGTGATAGCTGGGCATGCAAGAACCAGGCGTCTATTCTCTGAAGTAATCGCCAAATCTGATAGTGAAAGGGACAAGGACGCTGCGCTACGTATCGGCTGTCTGGTGCTTTTCAACGCGTTGGCATTTCAAGATCGACTTGCCGCCGTGGACGACGACGTCAAGTCTGTCAGAGAAGCCTTAATCTTGAGACTTGACGGTTTAAGTGCCGCGTGGTCGAGGATCATGGACGAAGTCGACTATGTGCCAGTATTCGAACTGGCCGGGGACCTCGTATACGTACTCAACCTTGCGCCAGACGAATTTCAGATGCCCGCAATCGAACCCTTGGCTAAAGCCGTCAGGGATACGCGGACTTTGGAGGGGCACGATCTTTCCGGTCGGCTGTTCCACACGCTGTTGTCGGATGCCAAGTTCACCGGCGCGTATTACACGTCGGTACCGGCTGCGACAATGCTATCGCGACTGGTCTTTCACAACTGGCCAACTGGGGTTAACTGGTCGGAACACGAATTTCCTGCTTCCCTGAGCATTGCTGATCTGGCTTGCGGAACCGGAACACTCTTAATGGCGGTCGCTGCTGAGGTGGAGCGTAAACATCGAGATGCAGGTGGGACAGAATCAGCGGTTTTGCACAAAGCGATGGTCGAACAAGCATTGCACGGTTACGACGTGCAGCTATCAGCGATTCATTTCGCGGCGACCAGTCTGGCGATGCTGAATCCGTCGATTGAGTTCGACCGGATGAATCTATATGTGATGCCATTGGGCGTGAACGGAGATCAGGCGCTTCTCGGCTCTTTGGAGTTCCTGAACACTGATGAAGCGGCGGTTCAGTTCGCGCTGTCTGATCCCGATTTCGGCACGACATTGCGCGACGCTGGCCAGGTTTTCGGCGGCGGAACGCGAGGGTCAATAGAAGGCGTAACCGCGACTTTGCCGAATCTGGACCTTGCGATAATGAATCCACCGTTCACGAAATCTGGCGGCGGAAATTTGTTGTTCGGCGGCTTGCCGCAATCAGAGCGTCGGAAGCTCCAGCGCGAGTTGTCTCAACGCCTCAAGTCGATGCAGGCGTCATCGACGGCCGGGCTTGGCGCGGCTTTTGTCGCCGCGGCATCGCCAAAGTTGCGACCCGGTGAGGGGCGATTGGCGTTGGTATTACCGGCTACTGTCTGCACCGGTTCGTCGTGGTCGCAGACGCGGGCGTTGATAGAGAACGGTTACACGTTAGACGTAGTCGTAACGTCACATGATCCCGAGCGATGGAACTTTTCGGACAGCACGGATCTGTCTGAAGCGTTGTTGATCGCTACGCGCCGTCCTGACAACGGAAACGACGCAGATCATCGGACCACCTTCGTGAACCTTTGGCAGAACCCGAAAGGTATTTTGGATGCGCATCTGGTAGCGGATGCAGTGAATATGACACAACCAGCACGTGTTGAGGATAGAGGTAGTGCGCTTTTAGCGGTCGGTGGCGAACATGTAGGCGAAGTGTTCTCAATACCGGAATCGGAATTCAAGGGCAAGCAATGGATAGGTGTGCAGTTCGCTCGCGCCGATATCGTTAGGAGTGCGTTGAGGCTTTTGGACAATGGCGAAGTATGGATACCCGGCGAGACTAGTACCGGCAATGTCCCTATATGTCGCGTAGATGACATCGCTGAGATTGGGCCGGATAGACGTGATTTAATGGACGGCTTCGAAAGAACGGACAGTGTTACGGCGTATCCGATGATCGAGAGCCACGACACCGAAAAGCGGAGGAGTTTGCGCGTCGCTCCCGATAAGTATCTTGTCCCGCTTTCGATACCTAGACCCGGGCGCAACCTAAAACCATTCGATCAGCTTTGGCCCAAGGCTGCGAGACTATTAATCAGTGAGCGACTTTGGCTAGAAACTGTGAGGATCGTCGCCATGCGTTGCGATGAAAAGGTGTTGTCGAACGTGTTTTGGGAGATACAGGTTGAAAATGTCGAAACCGAGAAAGCACTGGCGGTCTGGATGAATTCCAGTTTGGGAATTCTTACGTTGCTCGCGCAACGGACGAGTACGAGAGGCGGTTGGGTAGCGATGAAAAAGACCGACCTCCGAAACCTGCCGATCCTCGATCCACGTCAATTAACGGACGCTCAACTCAAAGACTTGTCTGACTTGTTCGACGAGCTAGCGGATGCAGAGTTTGAGCGATTACCCGGCATGGCTAACTGCCCTGCTCGAACAGCATTAGACGACGGCATATCGGACATCCTTGGCTTGCCAGACCTGCGCAAGTTACGCGAGTTGCTAGCTTCGGAGCCAGTGGTTTGCAATCGCGGGTTGTGAACGCCTCAGCGTGACGGGTACTACCTGTCCCATCCTTCAGGAGTTAGTTCCCACCATCCCCGGCGGTACGGATCAGCTGGGTACATTAAACCTTCGTTGACCAGTTCGGCTCTCGCTCTATCAACGAGGCTCCTGTTGACATCGTCGTCGAACTCTAATTCCATGTAGTTGGCTATATGCGGGATCACGTCCCGTCTATATGCTCCCCGTCCGAGATTCAACACTTGGAGGGCATCGATAATGGCATGACGATAAATCTGAACGTCGTTGTTTTGGGAATAGCGATTCTGAGACGAGCGCCTCGGAGCGGCTCGTTTTGAGGAGGTGCGTCTTCGAGATGTGCGTCGCCTCATAAGTCGCTGACCATCCTGAGCGAAGGTCTTTCAATTCGAAGGTTCGGCAGGCAATGCCCGCAGGTGTCCGCGTCACCTTTGCCAAAACTTCCAGCAGCAAACGCGGCCTCGTTGGGATGATCAAAAGGACCTTCCCAGCGATTATTGGAAAGACGAGAAGCTTTTACTCCTTCACCGTGATTGCAGTAACGACATGTTCCCTTGTGGACTCGCGCCCAGTCAGTGGGATCATCTATGTAGACCCAATATTCCATCATTCTCCTCAAGACCCTGCTTCATCCAACGCTTTTTTGAGCGGCAAGCATGGGTTATGCCAACATTGAAGCAACTGTTCGCATGCAGATTCCAACGAGTCATTCATTAGTTCGTCTAGCGATAGTTGCCAGAACAGCGACGGCAACTTGTAACTTCTAGGTTCTCCAGTCTTATCGGTGAACCCGCAATACAAAGTCCACACCCATTTCCCATCTTTGGGTTCGATGATGCCACCCTGCCATTCCATAGGTGACGACGGATCATCGAATTCGATGTCGTAAGTGCCATCGTTGTTGGGCTTAACCCTTGCTTCTGGCATCGATAGTTCTCCTACTAAAGTCATAAGTATATCACACTATTGTTCGATTTCAGATATCATGGTTGCGAAAGCTGGATTTCGCCTGTTCACGCAGAGGGTATTCGCATCTATGGCGGATGACGCGGTAACCGCGTTTGTTCAAGAGTCGTGTCGGAGGGATGGGTGTTGATTGAGTGTCCCCCTTTGTCCTTCGGACATTTCCCCACTCCTCGGGGGCAACCGTTCTGCACTGCCCCTCTAGTTTCCCGCCTGCGCGGGAGTGACGGGATTTTGAGCAGCCCGCGCTCACATCGCCACTTTTGAACTTGTTCAAAAAGTAATCATGCCGGAGTTTTGCCGCTCCAGCGGCAAGTTTGTTCTAAAATCCACTTCCAAACACAACCCCAAATCCTGCGAAAACCAGACTCTCATACCCAACACACGCCGACACACGATCCATACTCTACATCCAACCTACGAATGACACCGTAAAACCCCATCACGGTGATCTTGCCGCTACATCGGCAATTTCGCGGCATGAGCGGCAAAACAGCGGCATGAACGGCATGGACCGGCCTACAAAATCTGGTCCAAAAACAGCTGCGTCCGCGCCTCAGTCGGATTCGTGAAAATGTGGTCTGGCGTGTCGATTTCCACCAATTGCCCCTCGTCAAACATCGCCATCCGGTCAGCAACCTCCCTTGCAAAGCCCATTTCGTGCGTTACGCACAGCATCGTCATCCCTGTATCCGCGAGCTCCCGCATAACGTCAAGCACCTCCTTGATCATCTCCGGATCCAGCGCCGAAGTCGGTTCATCGAACAGCATAATTTCCGGCTGCATCGCTAATGCGCGGGCGATCGCTACCCGTTGCTGCTGCCCTCCTGAAAGCTCTGCCGGGTACTTTTCTGCCTGTTCTGGTATCCCAACGCGCTCGAGTAGCGACATCGCCAATTCGTCGGCCTCAGCCTTCGGCAAGTGTCGGACTCGTTGCGGCGCAAGCGTGATGTTGCTCATTACGGAAAGATGCGGGAATAAATTGAACTGCTGGAAAACCATCCCAACCTCGCGTCGGATGGCATCCAGGTTGCGAAGATCGTTCGTCATCTCGATCCCGTCAACCACGATCTTGCCCTGCTGGTGCTCCTCGAGTCGGTTAATCATGCGTATGAAAGTGGACTTCCCAGAGCCGGAAGGCCCAAAAATGACCACCACCTCTCCCCTCTTCACAGACATAGTGACATCATTCACCGCGCAGAAGTTTCCGAACCACTTGTAAACGTTCTCGCAGACGATGATGTCGTCACGGTCCTCAAGTGGAATGTTGCGGACATCTGGGTTCGTTACGGTGGTTTCTTCGAGGGAGGTGGTCATGATGTTGCGTCCTTGGGGTATTTTAGCGGCGGCCTACTCCTAGAGCTCTTTCTATTCTTCGGGAGATGTAGGACATCGAGAAGGTGAAGATCCAGAAAACGGCGGCTATGAAGATGTAGACTTCGTGTCCGTCGTCGACGAAATCGAGGTTTCCTTGGATGGTTACTCGACCCATTTCGACGAGATCGAGCATGCCGATGATGAAAACCAGTGACGTGTCTTTGAACAGTGAAATGGCCTGCCCTACTATGGCTGGGATGATGTTGCGGAGGCCCTGCGGAAGGGTGATCAATACTGTGGTCTGCCAGCCGCGGAGTCCGAGGGCGTGTGCGGCTTCAGTCTGTCCAGTGGCGACGGCTGCCATACCGCCGCGAACATTTTCAGCCATGTAGGCGGAACTGAAGAGCGTGATGGTGATCATGGCGAGGTACAGCTCGTCGATGCTCACGGTCTCGGGGAATGTGAGTGGCAGGATGTGTCGGGACATGAAGAGGAGCGTGATGAGGGGCACGCCGCGGATGACTTCGATGAAGACGACGCAGAAGTATTTGAGGAACGGTAGCTGGCTGCGGCGTCCGAGGGCTAGTGCGATCCCGATAGGTATGGAGCAGACGATGCCGAAAGCGGCGAGGAGAAGGTTCAGAGTCAATCCGCCGAGGTCTTGAGTGGCAACAGGGTCGAGGCCGGGAATGTAGCTCGTTCCGATGACAAGGACGGCAGAGACGACGAAGAACACGACGGATAGGATGAGGAAGTTTCGGAAGGTCCCGATGGCTCGTATCGTGGCGAGTCCGTAACCGATGGCTACGGCTAGGAAGTTGACGACGAAGAGGAGGTTTACGAGGAGGTCAGGTGGATCGGCAACGCTGTATGAGAGGACGTACGCGTTGTTGGCGGTCTGTTGAGAATCGACGCGGATGTAGTAAGTGCCGGGATCGATGGTGGTGGTGATGGAATCGTCCGAAGTACCGGAGTTGTCGCTGGATTGGATGACTGCGCCGTTGGCGTCTTCGAGGAAGAGATTGGCATTGGCGTCTTGTTGGGCGAGGATGGTTTTGAGCTTCATCGCATCGGTGATGGTGAAGCTGTAGTAGTCGGAACGGTCTTCGTCGCCGTCTAGGGTTCCTGCGAGGTATGAGGTGCCTGTGAGGGTGGTGATGTCTTTTTGGTCGATTGCGTTTGCACGATCAGCGTCGGAGATGTCGCGTCGTGTCTCTCTTAGGGACATCGACGTGGGGTCTGGCGAGATTGTGGAGTCGTACCTAGGTGCTCCGAGGTCGACACCGAGGTATGGAAGGGTCCCGACGAGTAAGGTGACGATGATGAGTGCGATGGCGAAGCCACGGGCTATTCCACCCCAAAGTCGCCATGCCATTCCGAGTAGGATGCTGATCAGTAGTAGCGCGGTCTCGGGTCGCCAGTAGAACTCTTGCGGGTAGCGTCCGATGACGTAGAGCGGGATGCGGGATGTTACGACTTCCCATGAAGCGGTGAAGAATACCCAGTTGATGGACTGGGCGATGGCAATTGCGACGACGAACCCGAGGATGATGGTGATGATGCCGTCGATAGGCGAGCTGAAGAGATTGGCGCGGATCCATCCGGGCACGCCGACAGTCATCGCTGGCGGTGCGGGGTTTGGTCTTGTGGACTGCTGGTTCATGGATGAGTAGCTATCCGACACCGGCGTATCTGGTGATCCGGTTGTAGATGTTTCCGACAAGGGAGTAGAAGAGGCTCATCGCGAGGTATGTGACCATGACCATGCCGATGAGGGAGATTGCGGGGGCGATCTGGGTCATGGTGGTGGATACGCTGACGAGATCGGGGTATCCAATGGCGGCGGCAAGCGATGAGTTCTTGGTGAGGTTCAGGTACTGGCTGATTAGCGGCGGGATAATGACGCGTAAAGCCTGTGGGAAGATGACGTAACGTAGAGAGTTGTTGGTGTTGAGGCCGAGGGATCGTGCAGCTTCGGTCTGTCCGCGGTTGACGGCTTGGATACCGGCGCGGACGATCTCGGCGATGAATGCGGAGGTGTATACGACGAGTCCGATAAGTAGAGCGAAGAAGCTGCCGGACCATCGAGCACCGCCCTGCAGTCGTCCGAATGGGCCTTCTTGTCGTTCAGGGACGACGAGTTCGAGCGGTGTAAAGATGATGAGTCCGATGATGGTGACAACGACGAAGATGACAAAGCCAGCGATGATGGGGTAGCTTGGTTGTCCGGTTTCGATCTCTCGTTTCTGGAGGTAGTTGAAGGCGAGGATTCCTACACCGATTCCGATGAAGGTCAGGATTGCCCATGGCCAGAAGCCGCTGAGTGGCGTGGTCCATGGCATGTAGAAGCCGCTGTTGTTGAGGTAGAAGGCGTCGAAGAAGACGTATCCTTCACGAACGTTGGGGAGTTCGAGGATGATGAGGAACCAGAAGAGCAGCTGGATCAGGAGCGGGATGTTGCGGAAGGTCTCGATGTAGACGAGGGCGAGTCGACTGAGGAGCCAGTTGGATGAGAGTCGCGAGACACCGATGATGATGCCGAGCATGGTGGCGAGGACGACCCCGAGGACGGATGCTTTGACGGTGTTGAGTGCAGCAACAGTGAAGCCGTAGAGGTATGACTCGGAGGGGTCGTACTCGATGACGGATTCGCCGATAGGTATCTGAGCAGCCTCATCGAGGAAGCTGAATCCGAAGGGTATCTCGCGGTCTTGGATCTCGTTTGCGACGTTGAAGATGAATCCGGAGACGATAGCGATGACAACGATGGCAGAGATGATCTGGACGACCCACTGGATGAAAACGACATTTCGCCAAAGCGGTATGCCGCCGGGGTATAGGATGCTCTGCACTGTTGGTTTCTCGTTAACGCGTCGTGATGCACAAGACGACTTTGGTGTAGTTTAACGCGTAACAAAGGAAAGGGGGATGCGTACGCATCCCCCTTTTGGGTTGGTCCGTTTGACCGAGCTCTAGCGCAGTGGTGCTGCGTAGATTTGTCCGCCCTTGGGGCAGTCGGTACAAGGAGCGTTGGACCAAAGAGCGTTGCGACCGTTCTCCCTGGGGAGGTCGATGCCATCTGGTCCGAGGTTGCGGTCGTAAATTTCGCCGTAGTTTCCGACGGCCTCAATCACGTCCTGCATGAAGGTGGCGTCGAGGCCGAGGGCCTCTTGGCCGATCGTTCCTTCGGTACCGAGCAGTCTCTTGGCTTTGACGTTGTCTCCAGCAGCTACGGATCCGACGTTTCCGCTGTTGACGCCATAGGCTTCGGCGTAGATCAAGCCAGACATGACGGTCTTGACGATGTCGAACCACTGGTCGTCACCATGAGGCACGACGGGGCCGAGGGGCTCTTCGGAGATTGTCTCCGGGAGGATGACGTGGTCATCGGGGTTCGGCAGAGCGGTCCTAAGTGCGGCAAGCTGCGAGCGGTCGTTTGTGAAGACGTCGCACTGGCCGGACTCGTATGCGTCAAGCACAACATCGGTGTCCTCGAAGACGTTGGGGTTGTATTCGAGGTTGTTCTGGCGGAAGAAGTCAGCCATGTTGAGCTCGGTAGTAGTACCGCTGGTTACACAGACGGCGGCGCCGCCGAGTTCGTATGCGGATGTCACACCGAGGTCGGCCGGGACCATGAAGCCCTGTCCGTCGTAGAACATGGTCTGAGCGTAGTTGCCCCACTGTGCGTCACGGCTGGTGGTCCAGGTGACGGTTCGTACGAGCATGTCGACTTCACCGGACTGGATGGTCGGGCCACGCTCAGCAGCGGTGATGTACTGGATCTCGATCGCTTCAGGGTCGCCTAGGACGGCGGTTGCGAGTGCTCGGCAGAGGTCGATGTCGAAGCCGACGTTTCGACCGGAGTCGTCTAGAGAGCCGTATCCTGGAACGTCGTTACGGCTGGCGCAGATGACGTGTCCACGGTCCTGGACCTGGGCAAGACGTCCGCCGGTCTCTTCCATCGACATCATTGCGTCGTCAGCCGCCATCTTGGCGTCCTCGGCCATCTTGTTGGCCTCGTCAGCGCGGGCTTCGGCAGCATCGGCTCGTGCGTTAGCGTCGCTAAGCGCGGACTGCGCGGCAGATGCGGTAGCTTGCGCGTTCTGGAGATCGGCGTCAGTTGGTCCCGAGTCGTCCGTACAGGCGCTGAGAGCAACTGCGAAGACCGATACCATCGCGAGCATTGCGATCAGCAGTTTTGTTTTCATGTGGTGTGTGTCCCTTCCGTTTTTTGCTGCGCGAGCAATGTTCTCAGAAACATATCGATACACGCTATGGAATCAAGTTTACGTGAAGTAAGGGTTAATCAGTGATACTACGTCGCGAAATAATCGGCGACTGATTTAGACGAGGCGAAACGAGCGTTGCCTGCTTTGGTAAGAGAGGGACATCGGTGGTAAGTTCGCGCAGTATTGGGAAGATCAAGCGAGTTGGGAAACGGACATCACCGTAACGGTGCGGCGTATATTTGACCGCCATTGATCCATAAGTCGTTGCGGCCTTTACGTGGGAGTCCGATCCCGTCTACGCCTAGGTTGCGCTCGTAGATTTCTCCGTAGTTTCCCACTTGCTCAATGACGTCTTGCATGAAGGTCTTTTCGATGCCTAGCACTTCTTGGCCGAAATCGCCTTCGGACCCGAGCAGTCTTTTCGCCTTGACATTGTCGCCGGCGGCCATGGCATCGACATTGGTGCTGTCGATGCCGTACGCCTCTGCGTAGATGATTCCGGCCATGACGATCTTGACGATGTCGAACCAGACTTCGTCTCCGTGAGGCACTACAGGTGTAAGTGGTTCTTCCGAGACGATCTCGGGGAGGATCACATGGTCTTCGGGGTTTGGCGTCTCGGTGAGTAGGGAAGCAAGTCCGGATCGATCTGTTGTGAAGGCATCGCACTGCTCTGCCAGATATGCATCAAAAGCGACATCTGATTGTTCGAAGACAGTCGGAGTGAAGTCAAGGGAGTTTTGTCGGAAGTAGTCGGCAAGGTTGAGTTCAGTGGTTGTACCGGAAGTGACACAGATTGCTGCGCCACCCAGTTCTAGCGCTGAGGCGATGCCGGTGTCTTTTCGTGTCATGAATCCTTGTCCGTCGTAGAACATCACGGGAGCGAAGTTTCCCCAATTGATGTCGCGGTTCGAGGTCCACGTCGTTGTTAGGTTCATCAAGTCGATTTCGCCCGACTGAAGTGCGGGCCCTCGTTCGGCAAGATCGGTGAAGCGGTATTCGACGGCGTCGGCATCGCCGAGTACGGCGGCTGCTACCGCTCGGCAAAGGTCTACATCGAAGCCGACGCTCTGCCCCGATGCGTCGAGCGAGTGAAATCCGGGGGTGTCGTTGCCAGTCGCGCAGACGACATCGCCACGTTCTTTGATGGCGGCGAGGCGGTTCGCGGACTTTTCGGCTTGGTCGGCCCGTTGGATGGCTGCGTCTCGCTCCGAGATGGCATTGTTGCGATCGATGATTGCAGCTTCCGCAGTCGCTTGGGCGCGTTCAACAGCGATCTCATTGGCACCGCTGTCGGAAGTGCAGGCGGTGAGGAGGAAGGTTGCGGCGGTGAGGATGACGGTAGTTGAGAGGGTTAGTTTCATGGTGTTGGGCCGGGGTTTACCAAATCTCGTTGCCACACGGTTCACCAGTTTCGATTTCAGGGTGAAGATCAGCGTGTCGCAACGATGCGATCATTTCGTCATGGTTCCATGTTTTCGGATGCTAGTTTTTAATGACATACGAAAGGTCTCATTACATATTTTGTAAATCATCGGACGGCATGCAAACCATTGCGATACTCGCCGCTCAATATTTTCCGCCCCGTATTCACCAGTTCCCTGCGAATATCACCTCTCCCACTGATAGTAGAGAGGGATTTCCACCACTAGCCAGTCCCTCTGGATACCCGTCTGCGCGGGTCTGAGGGGGTTATTGCGATTCCCAGTCATCCCTAAAAAAGATGCCACAATTGCGGTTCCCAGACCTGATTTCGTCGTCGATCTTGATTTGGCCGATGAATGTATCTAATTCTTCATTGGTCGAATCGGCAAAACGGAGCGTGAGGACACAATCATCGTCCGATTGCGTGTCTAGAAGTACGACTTCCCCTGAAAAGTCAACGGAGCCGGCTTGGTCAACGAATGCAACCCGGATAATGTCCGAGTCTCGGAGGAGTTCGATACCCTCGTTGTCCAACTCGATCGTCAAGGAATCGTCCACTGCAACTGTCGCTTTGTTAGTAGTTGCTTCTACTGGTTCGTGAAGGATATCTGGTGTTGACGGCTGGATACTGGCTTGGCTATCCGGACTTGTCGATTGCATCGCATAGCGGTCCGCTAAGAATGCAGGAGTTAATACGAGTATCGGCAAGACGATGAGGGCGATCAGGACTCCGGTAAGGCGACCTTTCAGGTCTCCGGTAGATTGAGTTGTCATTTCCTCAACCTCCTTTTCTGAGACCGTTCCAAAACTCCAGTCTCCTCGCCTGTGCTGTGCAAGCAAGAGGGCGTCTGAACCTTCGCCTACAGCCGATTTAATGAAGTGCTCCTCCTTATCAGTGCAAGGAGGTGGGTTTTGCAGATGTCTCTATCTATATCGGCGGCTTGGTTCAGATGGCTTGAAGTTTACCACGCTTCTACAGGTGCGACTGGGTTCAAGAACCACCACCACACTAGATTCCCGCCTTCGCGGGAATGACGAATGTGTGCTAGACCGGCATTGTGCGGCCGGTTTTGGCGCGGCCGTAGTCGGCGATGTCTCTGGTCAGGGCACCGATCATCTTGCAGCCGAGTCCGTCGATTAGCTGGTCGACCTGCTGTTCGTTGGTCATCTCTTCGTCTTGCCATGCGGCGTAGAAGGCGATGTTGTTGTTTTCCAACGCTGCTTTGACGATGTTGAGCGCGTTGTCCATGAAGTCGGGGTAAGGCGGGTCGTGAGCGTCCGGGTCGCCGAACGACATACCCATGTCTCCGGGACCCCATTCGGCGAAGGCGATGCCGGGGACCGCCGCGGTCTGCTCGGCGAAGGGGAGGCAGTGGCGGTCTTCGATCTTTAGTCCGAGCATGAGTTCGCCGTTGGGGTTCATGGGCCAGGGGTCGGCGATTTGCACGTATTCTCTGGGGTCGACGCCCCAGATTTCTGCGGGTTGGCGCTGCCCTCCACCACCGCGGATTCCCTCGGGGATTATGTCGCTGCCGATAGTCTGGAAGGGGTAACGGCACGCCGCGACGAACCATTTGGTCGCCTCGGGGCTCTGTACGTGGGTGTGGAGCAGACCATGAATGCCGGTGGTGAGGGCATGACGCATCTGCCAGGCGTTGTAACGGACCTCTTCGGGCGAGTACGCACTGTGAGGCAGAGAAGTGACGACCGCAGGTGTGGGGTGACCGCTCGGGGTGGGACCGCCGTCTTTCAGGCCCCTCATGAACTGGTAGAGACCTCCGATGTCGAAATGATGGTGCTCAAAATCGATGAGGACCATGTCGGCCCATGTCTGGGCCATCTCGCGTCCGGCGTCATAACTGAGTTCGGGCGTAGGAGTGTGGTAGAAAGGCTGTCCTTCCTTGAGGAGGTCGATGCATTTGTTGATGCCCATGGTTGTCGTTCCTTCGGTTCGGAGTGTGGGTCGCGCATTGTGGCGCGTTCCCATACTTTATCGCCAAATGGCACTGGTGGGAGCACGTTTGGCCGAAGGAGCAAGTTGGGCGATTACGCCCACATCCTGACCCTCCCCCACCGAGCGGGAGAGGGGATCGACGTATTTTGCGGGACGGTTCTGGATTCCCGCGTTCGCGGGATGGCGTAGAAACCTACACCGGCATTGTGCGGCCAGTTTTGGCGCGGCCGTAGTCTGCCCATTCTTTGTTGGGGGCACCCATCATCTTGACGCCGACGTTGTCGATGAGGTGGTCGATACGCTCTTCCTGCGTCATGTTGTCGTCGGCCCAGCTGGAGTAGAAGCCGACGCCGGCTTTGTCTAGACCGGCTTTGACGGTTTCGCGGGCGTGGTCCATGTAGTCGGGGTACGGCGGGTCGTGAGCGTCGGGGTTGCCGTGGGACATTCCCATGTCGCCGGGACCCCACTCCGCGAAGCCGATGCCAGGTACTGCGGCGATCTCGTCGGCGTTCGGGAGGCTGTGTCGGTCTTCGATCTTGAGTCCGAGGAGCAGCTCGCCATTGGGGTTGAGCGGCCACGGATCTGCGACTTCGACGTATTCGCGTGGGGAGAGTCCCCAGATCTCCGCAGGTATGCCTTGCCCTCCACCGCCGCGTAGACCTTCCGGGATGACATCGCGGGCGAGCGTCTGGAACGGATATCGGCATGCGGCGACGAACCACTTCACTGCTTCTGGGTCGCGTGCGTGTGTATGAAGAAGGCCGTGAACACCGGTTGTGAGTGCATGTCGCATCTGCCAAGCGTTGTAGCGGACTTCCTCAACTGAGATGGCGTTGTGTGGGAGTGTGCACACCACCGTTGGAGTGAGGTGACCGCTCGCCGTCGGACCACCTGCATGCAAGCCTTTCATGAACTGGGTGAGACCGCCGACGTCGAAGAATCGGTGTTCGAAGTCGATGAGGATCATGTCGGCCCAGGTTTGAGCCAATTCGACACCCGCGTCGTAGGTGAGATCCGGTGTGTGGGTTGCGTAGAAGGGTTGCCCTTCTTTAAGTAGGTCGATGCATTTGTTGATGCCCATTTTTCATTCCTTAAGGGATGGTGGTAGCCGTTTGGTTTGGTTGATGGATTCGGTTATGTAAGCCTCCACGGGATTTCGAGTTCGGCAGTGATGTGGCGGAACCAGTCAATGACTTCTGGGTGGTACGGGATTCCATGTTCGCGGCGTTCGATCTCTTCTTCATGTTCGGGTAGTCCGGCGTAGACGACGCGGTCTTGTCCCGGCGCGGGCTTGCTGTCTTTGAGAGCCCGCATGTACTCGTCCATATCGGTCTTGAAGTCTTCAATGTCGGTGAAGGCTTCAAGGTTGTAGGCGATGAAGTGGTGCGATGCGCCTCGGCGTCGATTAGGACCTCCGCCATTACCGCCGAGGATGCCGGCAAGGATTTCGATCATGACGGCCATCGAGTAGCCTTTGTGGGCTCCGAGTTCACGGGTGCCACCTGCGGGAAGCATTATGAAATCTTCCGGCACCTCGCTCTCCTCCATTACTGGAGTGCCGTCGGATTTTGCGACCCATCCGGCTAGGACTGGGACACCAATACGTTTGGCGAGGACGATTTTGTTCCCGGCGACGCTGCTCATTGATGCATCGAAGATGAACGGCGGTTCGTCGCGGGTCGGTGCTGCTATGCCGAGGGGGTTGAGTCCGACCAAGCGTTCGGCACCGTGGACGGGTGCGACATTCACGCCGCCGGTGGTCATGGCAACGCCGATCATGTCGCGCTCGAGTGCCATTGCGGCGTGGTACGCACAGGCTCCGAAGTGTCGACCGTTTATGGCGGTGATTGTGCCGATGCCGTAGACCTCTGCCCTGTCCATCGCCATTCGCATGGCCATCGGACCAACTGCGAGGCCGTGTCCGCCATCGCAGTCGAGTGTTGCGGCGGCGGGTAGTTCGCGGATGATTTTTGGCTCGGGAGTCGGGTTGATGCCGCCTTCGCCGAACGAAGCTACGTATGAGCGGAGCATGTTGGAGACGCCGTGAGATTCGATGCCGCGAGCGTCGGCGTAGACAAGGACGTCGGCCGATTGGACGGCGTCATCTTCAGGCATTCCCATCTTGCGGAAGATGTCTTCGACGGTTGCGCGCATGTCCTCGATTTCGACATGGACGGCAATGTCATGTGGGACGTGGAATCGTTCGAGCAATCGGATCTGCCTTTCGTTTGCGGTGCCCGCGACCGGGTAGTTATATCGCTTTAGACGCACCTCTGTTAAACGAGTCGAAAGTATACATACGCGGCGTCCCAAAACAGACTTAATGGGTTATATTCGCGTGCAACATGCGGGACGCAGTGACGCGTTCCCGCGAGCATTACTGAGAGGTACGTTATGCCAACCGGAAAAGTTGCCGTTTTTACCGCATCGGGAGTTCCGTATGAGATCGAAGAGCTGCCGACGCCGGAGGTAGGACCGGGTGGGATTCTGATCAAGAATACTCATGCGGTGATTTGTGGTTCGGATTTGCATGGATGGCGAGGCGACGGCGATGGTCCGCAACGTGCGATACGGCGGGTCCCGGGGCATGAGTTCACGGGAGTTGTGCATTCCATCGGTGCGGGTGTGGACAGCGATTCGGTTCGTCGTCCGATCAAAGAAGGCGACCGAGTGGCGTTTCCTTTTTTCAACCCGTGCAACCGTTGTTATTGGTGCATCCGAGGTGAGCACCACGCGTGTCCGCACCGTGGCCGATCCAACCATCAAGGTTTGGATGCATATCCGTACTGCGATGGGGGGATGGCAGACTACTACTATCTGCCGCAAGGGCACTACGTTTACAAGGTGCCAGACGAGTTGCCAACGGATGCGGTTCCGCCGGTCAACTGTGCGCTATCCCAAGTATTGTTCGGATTGGAACGCGCCAAGATGGATTTTGGCGACACGGTGGTGATACAAGGTGCTGGCGGGTTGGGAATCTTCGCGACGGCAGTCGCTTCAGAAAAAGGTGCATCGAAGGTGATCGTTATCGATGGTCAGCAGCCACGATTGGATCTGGCGATGAGGTGCGGTGCCACGGACACTGTTTCAATGGTGGACTATCCCACAGCGGAGTCGAGAGTTGAGCGAGTTCGAGAGCTTACCCACGGTGTCGGTGCCGATATCGTGGTCGAAGTGGTGGGCGTTGCAGCAGCGACGCTTGAGGGTTTGGATATGGTGCGGTTCAACGGCAAGTACGTAGATATTGGAAACATCAGCGGCGGCAGTATCGAGTTTGCTGCGCGGAAGATTATCAACAACCAGACGCAATGGCAAGGGTTGATGCACTACAACCCGTGGATCGTAGAAGCAGCGCTGCAATTCCTGGTTCGAACGAAGGATCGAATGCCGATCGCGAACGTGATTTCGCATAAGTACCCATTAGAAGACATCAACGACGCATTCGAGTTTGCAGAGTGGCACGGACGCGAAGGCGGATCGCCAGCGAACCGCGTGGCGTTGACGATGTAAGGTTTGGCGATTCAATTAGGAACTGTTGCGAGAGTTGGGTGATTTATGCCCGCCGGTAGAGTTGCAGTCTTCACGACATCAGGAGTTCCGTTCGACATCATCGAATTGCCGACGCCTGAAATTGAACCGGGCGGGTTACTTGTAAAGAACACGCACGCGGTGATCTGCGGCTCCGATCTTCACGGCTGGAGAGGTGATGGAGATATTCCTATACCGCCGGTCCGAAAACTGACGGGTCACGAGTTCACTGGCGTTGTGCATTCTTTGGGCGCAGGAGTTGAGACGGATTCGTTGCGGCGGACATTGAAAGAAGGCGATCGCGTGGCGTTTCCGTTCTTCAATCCCTGCAACCGATGCTACTGGTGCGCTCGCGGCGAGCATCATGCATGTCGTCATCGTGGTCGGTGGTACACGTTAGACGAGCATCCGTACTGCGATGCTGGGATGGCAGACTTCTACTATCTACCACCAGGACACTATGTATTCAAGGTTCCAGATGAGTTACCTACCGATGCGGTACCACCTGTCAACTGTGCGCTCTCGCAGGTTTTGTTTGGATTGGAACGCGCAAAGATGGACTTCGGGGACACGGTGGTTATTCAAGGCGCAGGCGGATTAGGCATTTATGCAACTGCGATTGCGTCGGACAAAGGTGCATCGAGAGTTATCGTTATCGATGGTCAGCAGCCTCGGCTGGATCTGGCCATGAGGTGTGGAGCTACCGATACGGTCTCTATCACGGAGTATCCGACACCGGAATCGCGCATAGAGCGGGTCCGAGAGTTGACGCATGGCGTGGGCGCTGATGTCGTGGTGGAGGTTGTTGGAGTCGCTGCGGCGACGTTGGAGGGGTTGGACATGGTGCGGGTTAACGGGAAGTACATCGACATCGGGAACATCGGCGGAGGAAGCATCGAATTTCCGACTGTGAAGGTGATCAGCAATCAGACGCAGTGGTTCGGGACAGTGCATTACGATCCGTGGATCATCGAAGAGGCCTTACAGTTTCTGGTGCGGGTTCAGGATCGGATTCCGGTTGCAGATGTTGTTTCGCACAAGTTCCCGTTGGAGCAGATAAACGAAGCGTTTGAGTTTGCAGAGTGGCATGGACGCGAGGGCGGTACGGCCGCCAACCGCGTGGCACTCACGATTTAGAGAAAGAGGTCAATGATGCCAGTAGGGAAAGTAACGATATTCGATGTTCCTGGAGTGCCGTTCGAGATTGATGAACTACCCACTCCCGAGGTCGAACCGGGCGGATTGCTAATCAAGAACACACACGCGGTGATCTGCGGCTCTGATCTGCACATCTGGCGGGGCGACATGTCAACGCATTCGAACCGCATTGTCGGTCACGAGTTCACAGGTGTGGTTCACTCTCTCGGCAAGGGCATCGAGACAGACTCGATGCGACGTCCGCTCAAAGAGGGTGACCGTGTGGCATTCCCATTCTTCAATCCGTGCAATCGTTGCTACTGGTGCATCCGAGGCGAGTTTCACGCCTGTCCGCACCGATCAAGGCGGAAGGATCTCGACTCATATCCGTATTGCGATGGCGGTTACGCAGACTACTACTACCTTCCACAGGGGCACTACGCGTTCAAGGTGCCGGACGAGTTGCCGAGCGACGCGATTCCGCCAGTCAACTGTGCCCTATCGCAGGTGCTGTTCGGATTGGAACGAGCGAAGATGGATTTTGGCGATCGAGTCGTGATCCAAGGTGCTGGCGGTTTAGGTATCTACGCTACGGCAGTGGCAGCGGAGAAAGGTGCATCGAGAGTGATCGTCATTGACGGTCAGCAGCCGCGCCTCGATCTGGCGATGAAGTGCGGAGCTACCGATACGGTTTCGTTGGTCGAATACTCGACGCCTGAGGCGCGCGTAGAACGAGTGATGGAACTGACCGATGGAATCGGTGCTGATGTAGTGGTTGAGGTCGTTGGTATTGCTGCCGCGGCGTTGGAAGGGTTGGACATGGTGCGAACGAACGGCAAGTACATCGACATCGGCAACATCGGTGATGGCACGATCACGATTCCCGCGTCAAAGGTTATCGGTGGCCAGACTCAGTGGTTAGGCACGACGCACTACGATCCGTGGATCATCGAAGCGGCGTTGCAGTTCCTAGTGCGTGTGCAGGACGATATCCCGATTGCAGATGTGATTTCCCACAAGTATCCGCTTGAGGAGATCAACGAGGCATTCGAGTTTGCGGAGTGGCAAGGGCGCGAGGGCGGGACGACAGCGAATCGTGTTGCGTTGACGATGTAGGGATTTATGGCGTTACTTAGCCGTGACTACCACGCCGCTCTGTATCTAGCCTGCACCAACTTAGGTATTACGACTGCGAACCTATGAAGCTGTCCCACTCGGCACCGCTTCATTGGGAATTTCATCGCGTTCGAAGCGCGTTTCTGTGATCCTGCTGTACCCTGATTAACCGCGACGGTTTCCCATTACGAGTGACCATTTGGCACTTGGGGCATGGATTCCCCATGCCCCCTGTTTGGCACTCGAATGATGTGGAAACCGTCGCAGGTAACCATGCTCATCGGTCAAAGGGGGCATCTTCATGCCGAAACTCACTCTAGCCATACTGTTGCCTATGATGGGAAAGCAGTTGGTAGTAATCTCGGTAGTGGCTATCGCTACGGGACTCATCGCAGTCGGATGCTCCGCCACAGAAGCCACTCCGACGATACACTCTTCGCCTGTCCCCGCGGCGGCATCTTCTCCCGCACCGACATCAACGCAAGCACCTCAACCAACTGCGACACCGACTCCGAAGGCCGTATTGCTGTTTCCGACGCCGACGCCGGTGCCTGCACCGCCTCCTACATCGACTGCAGTCGATAGTGAGTATCCAGTTGAAATTCTCAGAGTAATGGATGGCGATACGTTGGAGGTCGAGATTGACGAGATTCAAGTTGAAGGTTTGAAGAACCAAACGGTAAGAATTTTCGGGATTGATACGCCTGAAACGCGCACGACTAACGCTTTCGAAAAGGCTTGTGGCAACTGGTCGAAGAAGCGCGCAAATGACTTTGTTTCATATGACGGGCAGTACGTTTTGGTGACCGAGTTCGAAGACGGCGGATTCAGCAGGATTTTGGGTGATATTCGGTCTCCAGAGGGCGTGATGTTGTCGGATTTCATGTTGGACGAGGGCTTGGCAGTTGCGTATGAAGGTGGGACAAGGGATTTTGAAGATCATCGCAAGAATTGCGAAGTGTTGGTAGACGCAGGACACATCGCGGGACCGGAGACTGAGGCGATAGCCACCGCGACTGAAGAACCAACTGCAACACCTGAACCCACATCCGAACCAACACCAAGTCAAGAGCCAACCGTCACGCCTGATGACGATATGGTTCCATCGCCTACTGCCACTGCAACTGAAGAGCCGACAGTAACCGTTGAAAGTGATGAGGCCGACGTTACATACGAAACCTGTGAGGAAGCCGAGGCGGCTGGATTGGAGAGGGAACCCGGGACAGAAGGCCCTGGTTGGGGATTTCCGGTCGAAATCGTAACTGGTGAACGAGATGGTGACGGGGATGGATACGTCTGCGAGGAAAGCGGCTCATCTTCTACTTCACCAAAAGTCGAAGATAGTCCTGAGTCCACGCCTGAACCGATATCTACTGCAACCGACATTCATGCCGAAGATGGCGAGATCTACCTCAGCTGTGATGACGCCGTAGACGCAGGCTTGGAACGTATCAAAGGGGAAAGTGGGGATGGTCGCGGCTTCCCTGCATGGCAAGTTCCGAGCGCAGGCGACAGAGACAAAGATGGCGTGGTCTGCGAGAGGTAGATCGCTACCCTTTTGATCTATCGATTCGACCGATGCCGTTCAGGTGGCTGGTGTCGTTGAACTGATAGGTTCGCCAAGCGTTTGGCGTGTATTGGTGTTCTCTAACCCGGGTGACGCTCGTGTTGTCGAAGACGAAGAACCATTGGTTCGCGGCGCTGAGATTCAGCAGTTGCGCCAAAACCGCCTGCAATGATCCGCCATGGCCGACGATCAAGATAGTCTCGTTTCCTTGGCGATGTTCGGCGAGGATTTCACTCAAGAAGCCGCCGACTCTTTCCCACGCATCGCGCATCGATTCTCCACCGGGGAATTTGACATCTAGCCGCGTGCCCAAGTTTTTCCAGCGTTGGTAGAACTCGGGATCGGTGTTGCTGACCTCATCCCACGGCATGTCTTCGTAGTCGCCAAAGTGGTATTCGCGAAGCTGTGAGCGGGTTTGTATCTGTAGTTCTGGATGCTGAGCAGTGATCGCTTCGGCCGTATCGACGGCTCTTTGCAGGTCGCTGGAGTAAACGGCATCGAACTCGATGTCGCTGAGGCGTTCTGCGACTGCTTTTGCTTGAAGCTTGCCCGTTTCAGTGAGTGGCACGTCGAGATGGCCTTGGGCCTTGTCGTCGATGTTGCCTTGGGTTTCACCGTGACGAACCAAGTAGATAGTGCGTGGGGAGGGGTTGAAAATGAATCCTGGCGTACTCAAGTTCGGATCATCTATGCGAGTTGAAGCCGTTTAGATGGCTAGTGTCGTTGAACAACGTGGCTTGCCATACGCGCGGCGCCATGGGGTGTTCTTTGATGATTGAGACGCTGGTATTGTCGAATTGAAAACGCCACTGGTCTGTGATGCTAAGGGCTAAGAACTGAGCTAAGAGAGCTTGGAGCGATCCTCCATGAGCAACGATTAAGATGGTTGCTTTCTCAGGGTGATTGGCGACGAGTTCATTCGCGAAATCGTCGACTCGATGCCACAAATCCGTTACTGATTCGCCGCCTGGATATTTGGCGCTGGGCCTGGTTTCCCATTCGATAAATCGTTTGAACAACGTTGGATCTTCATTTTGAAGCACTGACCAAGAGGTGTTTTCGTAGGCACCATAGTGGAGTTCGCGCAGTTCCGAGCGAAGTTGGATTTCGATGTTGGATCGGTTGTTAAGTATCGATTGAGCGGTATGCACCGCCCTTTGGAGGTCGCTAGCGTAGATGGCGTCGAAGTCAGTGTTGGCGAGTCGCCTCGAAAGTGCTTGGGCTTGCCGAACACCCTTGTCCGTCAAGGGAGCATCGAATTGGCCTTGCAATCTACCCCCTATGTTTCCCTGAGTTTCGCCATGACGAACCAAGATGATATTGCGCCGGTTCGGGTTTGGGCCAGTCCCAAGAACGTTCGATTGAGACAGCGTGCTCATGCGAGTTCCAATTGTGCGAGAGATAGATGATGGGTATCGTTCCAGCTATCGATCTGCCAACCGTTGTCTCGCCATGTGGGTTCGGAGATTATTGAGCTGATGCTGGTGTTGTCGGTCTTAAGCCGCCATTTGTCTTCGAGGCGGAAGTTACACATATGAGCCGTGGCGGCTTTGATCGATCCGCCGTGACTGAAGACGAGGATCTTTGCATTCTCTCCGTGTTTGGTGATTATCCCGTTAGTGAATTTCGCGACGCGTTCCATGTGCTCACGGTCAGTCTCACCGCCGGGGAAGCGGAAATCGGAACCGATATCGGGATCGAGGATCCCCGGAAACTCGTCTTTCAATTGTTGCCAAGGGTAGCCTTCGCAGTCGCCGAACGACTTCTCACGCAGTTCGGGATTCGTCTCAACGTCATAGTCGGGTCTCAGTTTCAATAGCGGCTCGGAGGTCTGAACGGCGCGTATCGAGTCGCTCGAATATATGGCGTCGAAATGCCAATTCTTCAGTCTTTGACCGAGAAGTTCGGCCTGCGCCCTGCCCTTTTCAGTCAATTCGTCGTCGTAAAACCCGTGAGCGACGTTGGCTACATTGCCGGCTGTTTCGCCGTGACGTACTAGGTGGAGGGTTATCAATGGGAGAAGGCTTCGGCTTAGTCAACAACGATCCGACGTATCTGAATCAATAGTAATGACCCAGTAGGCGTGACGTGAAATCGCGAACCGGTCAGCATCGCCGGTTCGCGACTAGCTTCGGTTTGTTACAAGCGGGTTATTCGCAGGGAAACTGTTCGCGGAGTTCGGCGAAGAGGTTTGCCAAGGGGCCGCAACCGAGCGCCAACGGGCTGGAGATGTTCATCATTGTGTAGCCTTCGGCGATCCAGCGGCGGGCAACTTCAGGGTCTTGGAAAGTTGTCGCCAAGAACTTGCCGGTACCTTTGACCCGCTGGGCGACATCGGACATGATCTGCTCAACTTTGTCGTGGTGGATCTGCCCCGGGATGCCGAGTGTGGCGGATAAATCTGTCGGACCTACGAGTAGGACTTCGAAACCTTCCAACGCGAGTGTGTCGTCGACTTTTTCGTATGCTTCGGTGCTCTCCATCTGGATGATTAGGAGAGTTTCGTCGTTAGCGTGCTTAAGGACGTCGTCCTGCGTGATGTCGAGCAACGATGCGAACCACGGCGCGATGCCCCGCTCGCCCATAGGAGGATACTTAGCGTATCGGATCGCCTCGGCGGCCTCTTCAGGGTTGTCGACTTGCGGGACCATGACGCCGACAGCACCGACGTCGTATGCCTTTTTGATGTCTCCGGGGTCGTTCCAAGGTACTCGAATGACCGGAGCGCAGCCGAGATTGCGGCCTTGGACGCATATGGTGCCGATGCTCTCAGTGCCCCACGGGCTGTGCTCTTGGTCGATCCACACCCAGTCTGGTTTGATGCTGCTGTAGATGGTGTGTGCAACGTGGGGTTCGCGCGAAAACATGCTGCTGCTGAGTACAGCGCCGCCCGTGGCTAGTTTGGATCTGATTGTGCTCGGGTACATGGTTCTCCAGTTCTTGTGATGTGCGGAAGTCGACCATTGAGTAGCGGTCTTGACCGAGTAAACAGGATACTAACAACAAGTGTCTTCGAGACAAACCAAGACAGTTGAAGTGTTAACTTTGAAGCAATCAAGAGAAATCGGAACTGGCATCGTGAGAGGCAAATCGAGATGATCGTCGTTACGACAGAGAATGTAGAAGGCAAAAAGACAGCCGAGGTTTTGGGCTTGGTGCGCGGCAACGCGGTGCGTGCTCGCGGCATCGGGTACGACTTCATGGCCGGCATCAAGAACATCACCGGAGGTGCGGTGTCGGAGTATTCGAGTCTTTTGCGGGACACACGGGAAGACGCGACTCAGAACATGATTGGCGAAGCTATAGCGATGGGCGCAGATGCAATCGTGAGCACGCGCTACAACACCTCGTCGGTGGGTCAGGGTTTCGCTGAGATCCTTGCATACGGTACGGCAGTCAAGCTCAAGTAAGCCTTAAGGCTGATCAAACTGGAGAATTGAAGAGATGACTTGGAGCAGGGAGCCGTCTGTGATACTAACCACGACTAACTTTGTTCCCGGCCGGGAGATCGACAGCATCCTCGGATTGGTCTCAGGTGCTGAGAAGCTAGGACGCGGCGGTACGAATAACGTTGAGGAGAAGACTGCAGAGGCGATCGAACGTCTTACAGCTGCGGCTCGAAACATTGAAGCCGACGCGGTTATCGATCTAAGGATCAATCCGGTTCAACCCGCTGGCCAGCACGGTTCAGACCAGAACTACAGTGTGTTCTGTTACGGTACGGCGATCAAACTTAAGAGCGAGATGGAATAAGGCGTTAGCAAGATTAAACAGAGGACGATAGGTCAGTAAGGGAGAATATCGATGGCTGAAATGATGGTTCGCGAAAACCGCGTTCTGAAGGCGATGAAAGAAGGTCGCAAGGCTCTGGGGTACCAGATGACATTCCCGTCAGTATGGGATGTCGAGATACTCGGGCGTTTGGACTTCGACTACGTCTGGCTGGATGGCGAGCATGGCCCATTCGGTTATACGGAGTTGGAAGAGATGACTCGCGCCGTTGAGGCCGCGGGAGCAACCGCGGTCGCCCGAGTCGAGAATGTTGAAGCGTCGCACATCTTGCAGTACCTGGATCGCGGCATCCAAGGCATCATGGGGCCACATATCGCAAGCGGAGAGGATGCCGAGAAGCTGGTGGACGCTTGTTACTTCGGTCCGATCGGCCATCGTTCCTTTGGCGGGAACCGCGGGACCAACTACTCGTTCACGCCTGACGCTTGGGGCGACAAGCGAGACTTCTACCAACAGGCGAACGACAACATGCTTGTTGGCGCCCTACTTGAAGACCGGGGTTCAATCGACAACATCGACGACATTTTGGCAGTCGACGGGATTCACTACTTTGGAATCGGTATGAACGATTTCGCACAAGGCATCGGCTATCCGGGCGAACCAGAGCATCCTGATGTGGTGAAGGCTGCCGACGAGCTCTCCGACTACATCCGCAGCAAAGGCCGTCACATGAGTGGCGACATCATGGATTCGGTGTGGATCCACGAGTTGCTGCTGAACAGTGCGCAGCAGTTCATGGATGAGAACTCTTAGCAACGGTACGCCCCGCCCGATCTGATGATTGACGAGACACTGATACAGCGCCTGCGTGAAATCGTTGGTGAAGAGTATGTCATCTGGGGTTCAGATGACTTACTGCTGTATGAGTATGACGGCTCGATAGATCGTTCACCTCCCGGCGCGGTGGTGCTACCGGGTAACGCAGACGAGTTGGCAGAATGTGTGAAGGCAGGCTATGAGCACGACGCGAATATCGTGCCAAGAGGTGCAGGCACTGGATTGAGTGGCGGCGCTGTTCCGCTTCACGATTCGGTTGTGTTGCCGGTTACTCGGCTCAATCGTGTTTTGGAGGTTGACGTCGAAAACCGTGTGGCTATCGTCGAGCCGGGCCTCGTCAACATCGAACTTTCCGAAGCGGTTGAGCAGTACGGACTGTATTACGCTCCGGATCCATCGTCGCAACGTGCCTGCACGATTGGCGGCAACGTTGCGGAGAATGCTGGTGGTCCGCATTGTTTGGCGCTTGGAGTCACGACCAACCACGTGTTGGGAATCGAGGTCGTGTTGGCGGATGGTGAAAAGGTCTGGTTGGGCGGTACGTCTAGAGATACGTTCGGATATGACTTGAGGGGAGCATTCATCGGATCCGAGGGAACTTTGGGGATCGTTACGAAGGTAGCGGTCAGATTGATGCGGAAGCCCGAAGCCGTGCTGACAATGTTGGCCGCGTTCCGCTCTTTGGATGATGCTTCGCAGTCGGTATCAGACATCATCGGCGCGGGCATGGTGCCATCAGCCGTCGAGATGATGGATCGGGTGACTATCGAGGCTTGCGAGCCGGTCTACCATCCCGGGTATCCGGATGACGCGGAAGCGGTGCTAATCGTTGAACTCGACGGGTTGCGAGAGACGGTCGATGAACAGGGACAACGGGTGCGAGAGATCTGCCACGCCAACAATTCTTCAGAGATACGTGAGGCGGAGGACGATGCGAAGCGTGCGGAGTTGTGGGCTACTCGCAAGGGAGCGATCGGCGCGTTTGGAACCATAGCACCGAACTATTATCTGGTTGATGGTGTTGTGCCACGGACAAAGCTCCGCGATATCATGCGACAGGTTCGGGAGATCGGAGAGGAATTGGGGCTCACCATCGGCAATGTGTTTCACGCTGGCGACGGGAACCTGCACCCGTGCATCCTCTTTGACGGGCGCGACAAGGCGCAGGTAAGGCGCGTCATTGAGTGTGGCGAGCGGATATTGGCGGCGTGTATCGAGGCTGGTGGTGCGTTAAGCGGCGAGCACGGCATAGGCATCGAGAAGCAGGCATACATGCCGTTGGTCTTCACCGAAGAAGACCTCGCTACGATGGCCAAGCTGCGCCCTGCATTCGGCGCGGGAGAGCGATTCAATCCGGGCAAGGTATTCCCGGGTGGCGCGGTCCACGGGAGCGCGTATGGGATATCGGAAGACGCGTTCAGAGCTACTGGACCGGGTGGATTACAGGCGGTTTGAAAGCGACAAGTGCGTTGACGCTTCATTATCGCCTTCCAACTCTGCGAATGCTTAATTTGCCAAACGATAAAGGGAGATTATGGCATCTCGAAAACTCAGAATCGGAATCATCGGCGCGGGTGGCTTCGCGATGCAACATATGGAGGCGTTCGCGGAGATCCCAGAGGTAGAGGTGGTGGCGTTCATGCGGCGGTCCGAGGGGCCGTTGCGGAAGATGCAAGAACGTTTCGGCGTTGAGAAAGGATTCACGGATCATCGAGAGATGCTCGACGATCCCGATATAGACGCCATCGACATCATTACACCGACCGATTCTCACAAGTTTTACGCCTTGGAAGCCATCGCAAGTGGTCGACCGGTTTTGTGTGAGAAGCCGCTGGCGCTAACCGCAATCGACTGCCAGGAGATGTTGGATGCAGCAGAGAACGCCGGTGTGGTCCATGCGGTCAACTTCAACCAACGCGGTCGGACGCCGGTGGGACGAATGAGTAGGTACATTGCAGATGGTTACGTCGGTGACGTATATCACGTCAACATCCGATGGGGCATGTCAATGCAGCGAGATGTTCGTCCAGATGTCGGGTCATGGCGATTCATGCCAGAGCATGGCGGTGGCACTGTCTATGAATTGATACACGTTTTCGACATGGCACGGTTGCTTAACGGTGAAGTCGCGCGGGTTTCGGCGGTCTTGAACACGGCGGAGAAACGCAGGCAGTTCGTCGACGCGCTCGATGGTTTCGATGTAAATGTCCCCGATTCATCCGCATTCCTGCTCGAATACGTCAACGGCGCCTATGCCGTCATACACACCAGCTTCGTCCAACGCGGCGAGATGCGAAGACGAGGCATTTTTGTCGATGTTGCAGGTTCGACCGGTCGGATAGCTTTGAACGGCCTTTTCGGCCTCATCGGTTCATCAGGCGAAAACTTGCCGTTGAACGACATTGATCCGGGTCCGCCCTATCCGATGCCGTACGAACAGTTCGTCGCTGGAGCGTTGGCTGGGGATCAATCGCTGGTTGACACCGGTTTCGAAGTCGGCCTTGAAGCAGCCAGGATCGTTGACGCAGCGCACCGTTCGTGGAAAGAGAAACGCTGGGTGGATGTAGACAGATGATTTCGATCAACTCACCGTAGGTCGATCATCGGATACGGTTAACAGGAAACTTGGAGGTGACGCTATCCCAATCGAATATGTGAAACTCGGGCGGACTGGTACCAAAGTCTCGAACCTATGCCTGGGTTCGGATAACTTTGGAAACCCTTACGGGTGTGATGAGCCTACTTCACACCAGATAATGGCAAAGGCCTTTGACGCTGGCATCAACTTCCTCGATACTTCTGACTCCTATTCGATCGGCGACTCCGAGCGCGTCATCGGCAACTTTTTCCGTTCGACCAGCTGGCGTGACCAGGTCGTGCTGGCGACGAAGTATCGTTCGCAGGTCGGAGACGGGGTCAACGACATCGGAGCGTCTCGGTATCACATCGTCCGAACTGTCGAAGCTTCACTGAAGCGATTGAAGACCGACCGGATCGACTTGCTCTACTGCCATTCCTGGGATGCAGAGACACCAATCGAGGAGACGCTGCGAGCCGTCGACGACCTGATCCATCAAGGCAAAGTCCTCTACGCTGGCGCGTCCAACTTCCCTACCTGGGTGTTGGCATCCGCCCTGTGGACATCAGACGTGCGCAACCTCTACCGGATCGAAGCGATCCAGAGCGTGTTTAACATCTTGCAGCCTGGTCTAGCAGTAGAGATGATCCGGTTTGCACGTAAACACGGTATCGCGGTAGTGCCATACAGTCCGTTAGCAAGCGGTTTTTTAACCGGCAAGCACAGCGGTTCATACGTCGCCGATTCGAAATTCGGCGTACGGGACGATTCGCGAGGAGGGGTGTTGAAGCGACGCTATGGCGATGATTTGCGGCATGAGACGGTTGCGAAGCTCGTGTCGGTCGCAGAGCGTTACGGCGAACCGGTTATCAGATTGGCACTCCAGTGGGTTGCCGAGCACGACGGCGTAACAGCACCGATATTCGGAGCGCGCAGAATTGACCAACTCGACGGCATTCTGGATGCGTGGAGCAAGCCAGCTAGTGAAGAAGCGATGTCCGAAGTGCGCGCCATCGCTGACGAGTTCCAAGCGGTCGAACCGATGAACTACCCGCCGCAATCAGGGCAGGCTAGTGTCACATTGATGGGGACAGCGTGAATTGGTGATGGCAGATCGAGCCAGAGATACTGAACGCTTCTATGAGCTACTAGGACGTCTTGAACAGCAGGTTGGTGGGAAATGGACGCTCAACGAGTGTTGCCGACACATGAACTGGCCAATGCGCGGCGTCTATTTCTTCTTTGAGGATGGTGAAATCCGAGTCAATTCCCCTGAAAGCCTTAGAGTGGTCCGTGTCGGAACTACTACCGGAAAAAACACAGTCCTCTGGGATCGGTTGGGTTCCCATCGTTCGAATCGGGGAGTGTCAGTGTTTAGAGATCACGTCGGTAAGGCTTTGCGCAACCGCGATGGACGCGTTGACAGAGATCGACACCGACGACGCGTTAGCGAGCATGTTCGCAAGATGCCTTTCTTGTGGGTGAATGTATTCGAGAAGAATGGTCAAAACATCCGAGATCTGATAGAGCGCAATGCGATAGCGCTGTTGAGTGGTTACCGATATATCGCAGTCGATAGTCCTTCAGAAAATTGGCTTGGCCGTCATCTTGGACGTGAGGACGAGAAAGTGAAAAAATCCGGACTATGGAATATCCACTACGTTGGTTGGTCCAGTCACAAACAACAGTTCCTCAGAGAGCTAGAAAAACGCATCGTCCAAACCGAACCTCTGGAACCGTGCCCTGAATGTCCTCGTCCTTAACGGGGTTTGAATGCCGAAGTTTTTGGGAGAATAAATGAACTACGTAAGACTAGGCAGAACCGGTCTTAAAGTCTCCGAATACTGCATCGGCGCCGACAACTTCGGTGGCCAGACGGATGAGGCGGAGGCGCTCAGGATCATGAGTGCGGCGTTTGATGGGGGTGTCAACTTCATCGACACGGCTAACTCCTATATGGACGGGCGTTCGGAGCCGATCGTTGGGAAGTTCATTCAAGACCGTCGATACGATGTGATTCTTGCGACTAAAGGAAATAGCCGCGTTGGGGACGGTCCGAACGATCAGTTTGTCAGTCGAAAATACGTGATGCGGGCGATTGATGATTCGTTGCGTAGGTTGAATACCGATTACGTCGACCTTTATCAGATCCACTCGTTCCCACCCGATGTGCCCATTGACGAGTTTGTGCAGGCTTACTCTGACGTAGTTGAAGCGGGCAAAGCGCGTTACATCGGCGTGTCGAATTTCAACGGATATCAACTCGTCGAGGCATTGTGGGAGGCGGATAGACTCGACGCACGTCGTTTTGACTGTGTTCAGCCCAAATACAACCTCTTGATGCGTGATCCGGAGCGAGAGTTATTCCCAGTGTGCGCCGAATATGGAATCGGAGTCATCCCCTACTCACCGCAAGCCGGCGGATTCCTATTAGGCAAGCATCGGAATTATCAAGCCGAATCAGGTGGTCGTTTCTCCGACGATTTCCGGGCATCGAAATGGTACCGCGACACTTACTGGTCGGACCCGATGTTCGACACAATGGAGAAGATCATCGCTATCGGTGAACGTTACGGAGTTTCAGCGAACGCGCTAGCGTTGCGTTGGGTCATCAGTAACCCAGTTGTGACCTCGTGTATCGTTGGTGCACGGACCGAAGAGCAGTTGAGGTCGAACCTACTGGCTTGGGAAGAAGACGTGCCTCAAGAGGCACTTGATGAGGCGACCAATGCTAGTGAAGCTGTCAGGACGACGTTCGCACAGGTTTAGATTTTGACGCTAAAACCCGGCGGAATGTGAAGGTCTGTTCGAGCGGGGTCAAAAAGAAAACTGATGAATTACGTCAGACTAGGAAGAACTGGCCTGAAGGTATCCGAATACTGCATGGGTGGCGACAACTTCGGCGGGCAGATGGATGAAGCGGAGTCGCTGCGCGTCATGGCTGCTGCATTCGATGGTGGCGTGAACTTCATCGATACCGCCAACGTCTACGAAGAAGGTCGCTCGGAGACGTACGTCGGCAAGTTCATGCAAGGACGGCGCTACGACGTTATTTTGGCTTCGAAAGGTAACGGCCGTATAGGGCTCGGACCGAACGATCGCCAGGTCAGCCGCAAGTACGCGATGCAGGCGATCGACGATTCGTTGCGACGTTTACAAACCGACTACATCGACCTCTACCAGATCCACGACTTCCCGCTTGACGTACCGATCGACGAATTCGTGCTTGCGTACAGCGACATCATTCAAGCTGGAAAAGCGCGATATATCGGTGTAGCCAACTTCGCCGCGTTTCAACTCGTAGAGGCATTGTGGCAAGCGGAAAAGTTAGGTGCCCGTCGTTTCGACTGTCTGCAAACTCGGTACAGTCTGTTGGCTAGAGACCCGGAGCGCGAGCTGTTCCCTGTCAGCAAAGAGTACGGCTTCGGTGTTATGGCCTTCTCGCCGAGAGCCGGCGGCCTCCTTCTGGGACAAGACCTCCACTTCAAAGCAGAACCGGGCAGCCGATTTTCGCCTGATTTCCGGCACTATCAATCTTTCCGGAACACCTACTGGTCACAAGCCAATTTCGACGTCGTCGAGAAGATTGTCACTATCGCCAAGAAATACGGAGTTTCGATGAATGCTCTGACCTCGCAGTGGGTAATCAGCAACCCGGCGGTCACGGTGTGCATCATGGGTGCCCACACGGTCGAGCATATTCACTCAAATCTGGAGGCGTGGCACGAGGATGTCCCGCAAGAGGCGCTCGATGAGGCCACCGCGGCGAGCGAAGCTGTCAGGACAACTTACTCCAAAGTCACGAGTACTTACAATCAGGATCAGATTAGTGCTAAACGTTAAGAGCCCAAGGAGTCTGAATTGAGCCTAACTATCTATCTCCACTTTAATGGCAACTGCCGGGAAGCTTTCGAGTTCTATCGCTCGATATTCGGTGGCGAATTTGCGATCTTCGAGACCTTTCGTAACATGCCGGAGGTTGAGGGTACGGCAGAGGAACATGGTTGGTCGGATGAAGCGCTTGATCAGGTAATGCACGTCACCTATCCGATCGGATCGTCAGTGCTAATGGGTTCCGACGTTCCCGAACAGTTTGCCCCACCACCAGTTCAAGGCAGCAATTTCTCCATCTCGTATCAACCGGAGAGCAAAGAAGCCGCAGATGAACTGTTCGCCAAGCTGTCCGACGGCGGAACCGTAACTATGCCGATGGAGGACCAGTTCTGGGGCGCGTATTTCGGGTCTTGTATCGACAAGTTCGGGATAAGCTGGCAACTCAACACGGAGCACTAGTAGCCGCAGAGGAGATCGCCTCGCTATCATCTCAGTCTAGGGAGCGTAAGACATGAACATCTATCTCTTCTTCAACGGCAACTGCCGTGAGGTATTCGAGTTCTACCGCTCAGTATTTGGCGGTGATTTCGCGTTTGTCACTACTTTTCGGGAAGGCCCAGGCGATATGGATGTGACAGGGGAAGAGTTGGACAACATAATGCACATCTCTTTTCCGCTGGGTTCCGGTTACCTAATGGGCAGTGACGTTCCGGCATCATTTAGACCTCCGCCAGTGGTTGGCGACAATTTCTCGATCTCGGTAGAACCCACAAGCGTTGACGAGACGGAAGAACAGTTTGCCAAACTGTCTGACGGTGGAAAAGTCATAACTCCGTTGGAAAAGCAGTTTTGGGGCGCATACCACGGATCGTGCACCGACAAATTCGGGATAAGCTGGCAGTTCAATTACTCTTTGCAGGAGTAGAACCCAATTGCCCGATTACCGAGTCGACGGATTGATGCCCAGCGAGGTCATCAGCCCGACAACAAAGTCAGACGTGGCATCTTATCTTTCGGAGCTTTGCCGTCAAGGCAAGACGGTCGTTCCATGGGGAGGCGGGACACGGATGGGAATCGGCAACACGCCCAAGGGTTATGACGTTGCTCTGGATCTAACGAGTCTGTCATCTGAAATCGAGCACGTAGCTGGCGATATGACTGTAGTCTGCGATGCTGGCGCCAAGATCTCTGATCTGTCATCGTTGTTGGCAGAATCTCATCAGAGGTTGCCATTTGAGGTACCTCATCCTAACGAGGCAACGATTGGTGGTTCAGTGGCATCTAACGCTCCGAGTAGGTTGGCTCCACGATTTGGTGGCATACGAGACTGGGTGATCGGGATGTCGGTCGTGCTGGCAGACGGGACTCGGACTAAAACCGGTGGACGCGTGGTCAAGAATGTTCAAGGCTACGATCTTCATCGATTGCATACAGGGGCGTTCGGCACGCTTGGAGTGATCGTTAGTGTAGCGTTAAAGTTAGTCCCCATTCCGGAAAATACCCAGACGGTTGCCATGTGGTTCGACCGACTAGGTTCTGCTGCGAACGCGGCGTTGGACATCGATCAATCGAACGTGACTATTGAGGCCGCGCAATTGTTTTCCGGCTCTCGAGCGGTCGGAGCGATACGAGAGTTGGCGGCTAACCGACACATGGATTTGGACATAACGCCGGGTGACCCCGGTTATCTGATGTTGATTCAGGTTGCAGGCTCCAAAACCGCGTTGAGGCGTCAGGTCGACGAGCTCACTGGACTCGCTGGCACGGTACCGGCTACGGGGTACGAAATGTTATCAGGAGCGCATGAGGCCGACATTTGGTCATACACGGGCGAGACGGGAGATGCCGCGGCTGTCAGCCTACGGATCGCAGCCAAGTCGACAACATCTCTCGATCTAATAGGCAGGTTGGAGAGGTTACTTGGACGGTCATCTGTTTCACAGGCATCTTCAATCTTTGACGTTGGATATGGTTCTTTGCAGTTCAACGTTGAGGAGATCGACGATCATTCCGCAGTCAAGTTCGTCGAGGGAGCCAAACAAACGATTCGCGACGCAAACGGTTCCGTCACGATTGAACGATGCCCTGCGACGGTCAAAAAGAGCATCGACATCTTCGGAATTGACGCATCTTCGGCCAAGATCATGGAGAGAATGAAGGAACAGTTCGATCCGAACCGCACATTGAACCCGGGCAGGTTCGCGTTCAGGATTTGAACTCAGGATACGCAAATTGAAATTGACGTCCAAACCGTCTGAACGCGGCTTCATCACCGATGATGCTCCCTCAGAAGACGATCTTTACAAATGCGTGCAGTGCGGTTTCTGCCTGAATGCTTGCCCTACCTACTTGGAGACTGGACTCGAGGCGGAGTCGCCGCGCGGGCGATTGACCCTCATGAAGGCGGTCAACGAGGGACGCGTCGATATGACTCCGACAGTCACGCGTCATTGGGACCTCTGTCTTCAATGCCGGGCCTGCGAGATCGCCTGCCCCTCTGGCGTTCCTTACGGGCGGATTATGATGGCGACTCGGGCGGAGATGAAATCACGCGTCAAGCGTCCGCTACGTGAGCGGTTCGCACGCGAGGTGGGATTCAACCGCCTGTTGCCGAAGCCCAAACTTATGCGGACTTTTGGGAAGATGACGCGTTTTTACCAGCGGTCAGGCGCTCGCGACATCACCAAAAAAATGGGCGTGATGAGGGTATTGCCGAAGCGCTATACCTATCTCGACGAGTCGTTGCCAACGATGGGCACTGATTTCTTTGAAGCGGATGGTAGGGTTGTGAAGCCCAATGGACGCATCAAGGCAAGAGTCTCTCTACTCGGCGGTTGCGTGATGTCGATGATGCATGCCGACACTATGAACGCAACGCTTCGCGTGCTTGTCCACAACGGATTCGAGGTTCATCTGCCGGCGGAACAGGGATGCTGCGGCTCGTTGAACATGTACGCGGGAGAACGAGCTACTGCAAGAGAGATGGCGGCAAACAATATCTCTGCTCTGCTTTCGATGAACCCGGACGCCGTTATTTCATCCTCGGCCGGCTGCGGATCCACTATGAAGGAGTACGGCGAGTTACTCGACGGCGAAGATATGGCTGGGGAGTTAGCCAGCAAGACGCGAGACATCCACGAGCTACTATCCGAGTACGGATGGAAAGCACCTAACGGTAGGATCAACGCCAAGATCGTGTTCCAAGACCCATGTCACCTGTTGTCGACGCAACGCATCAGCGATCCACCGCGGGAGATTCTGAAATCCATTCCGGGAGTCGAATTGGTTGACATGGACGAGCCGACAGTTTGTTGCGGGTCCGCCGGCACGTACTCAATCACGCAACGCGACATGTCGATGCGACTGGGCGATCGCAAGGCTCGTAACATCGTTGCGAGCGGAGCCAGTCAAATGGCGACCGGCAATCCAGGATGTGCATTGCAACTGAAGAACGCTCTCGGACGCGCGAATGCTGATATCTCAGTTAGGTACGTCGTAGATTTACTCGACGAAGCGTACCGAACAGGCGGCGATTACAACTAGATCACCGCAACCGGCGATGGGTCCTCGGCAAGCGTTTGCGAAGCCGCAGCCACCGCTTCACCGCGAGGAACCTCGTAACCCAATCTCGGCAGGATGCGCTCCAGCGCGCTGAGCAGCGCAAACACATTCGCTGGCACGCAAGATTCACCCATCAAACCGACTCGGATCACCTTGCCCGCGAACTGCCCTAGTCCACGTCCGACCTCGATCGAATACTCATTCAGCAGCGCTGACCGCAACTCGCCATCATCTACCACCTCTGGCAGCGAAACGACGGTCAATTGGTTCAATCGATGCTCAGGCGAGACTGGTGAATCTAGATTCAAGGCTTCCAAGCCTGCCCGTAGTGCCTGAGCAACCTTCTCATGCCGCATCCACCGAGTTTCAAGTCCTTCTTCATGCACCAGAGCCAACGCCTCGCGGAGCCCGTAGATCATGCTCACAGGGCTGGTGTGATGGTGAACATGGTCGGGTCCCCAATAATCCGCGATGAGGTTCAGATCCAAGTACCACGAACTTGGCAGTGTCTTCCGATTGCGGATGTGCTCCAAACCCCGGTCCGAAATCGCCACCGGACTTATCCCCGGAGGAGCGGCAAAGCATTTCTGCGAACCGCCATACGCATAGTCGATCTCCCATGCGTCGAATTCGAACGGTGTACCTGCCAACGAAGTAACGACGTCGGTCATAAAGAGCGCGCCATGGTCGTGAGCGAGACCAGACAGGATACTGATGTCCTGAAGTACGCCCGCTGAAGTCTCCGCATGGATAGCTGATACCAGTTTGGTGTCAGGGTTAGCCTTCAACGCATCTTGCAACAGTTGCGGATCGACCGTTTTGCCGTACGGAGCATCGACACGAACAACCTCCACACCAAGACGCTCGCACATGAGAATCTGCCGTTCACAGAAGAATCCATTGACGCAGATGATCGCCTTGTCGCCACGTTCCAGTAAGCTCGACAACCCGGCTTCCATCCCCGCCGATCCAGCACCAGCTACAGTCATCGTCGTCTGCTTGGTGATGAACACTTTCGCCAACATCGATTGGACGTCGGCGAGTATTTCGAAGTATGCGGGGTCGAGGTAACCGATTATCGGTTGAGACATCGCTCGCAGAACGCGTGGGCTAGCTGAACTCGGACCAGGCCCAAGAATCAAGCGGCGCGGCACAGACCGCGACCGCGTCGCCAAGTAGTCCGGGTCCAAAGTTTTCCCGTTTTCAGACTGAATGGTTGTCAAGGTTCCCCACCTCGGAACGGCTGTATGACTGAGAATTCACGATAATGTATAACGGCTACTTCGGCAAATGAAGATGAGACAACGTGCCAATTGTAATCGCACAAAACCCTGAAAGGAACGTGCCTGAATGGACTTAGGACTATCTGGGAAGATCGCATTAGTGACTGGTGCCAGCGACGGCATCGGGAAGGCCGCGGCAACGCGTTTCGCCAAGGAAGGTGCAAGCGTAGCCATCCTCGCGCGCACCCTGCCAGACCTGGAAGCGGTCGCAGCAGAGATTAGTGCTGCGACCGGGAGCAAAGTAATCCCGGTTTCGGCTGATGTGTCAGACGAAGAAGCCGTGAAGAGCGCGGTCAACGAAGTCGCGGAGAAACTTGGCACCATCGACATTCTGGTCAACAACGCGGGGCAAGGGAACGCCAATCGCTTTGAAGACATGACCAACGAGCTTGTCGAATCCGATTTCGGAGTCAAAGTAAAAGGCGCCATATTCATGACGCGCTATGCCCTGCCTTATCTCAAACAATCCGATTGCGGCGCCATCTGCAATATAACCACGGCAGCAGGCAAAGCCGCGCCCGGGGGCGCGCAGCCTACTTCACTATCTAGGGCCGCTGGTATCTCGCTAACTAAGGCGTGGTCGAAGGAATTCGGTGAGCACGGCATCCGAGTCAATACGGTCTGCATCGGATCTATCAAGAGTCGACAGAATCGCCGACATTGGGAAGTGGCTGCCGCAAAAGACCCGTCGTACACGTTGGAAGACCACTGGGCGTCTTACGGACCTGGCATACCGCTCGGGCGCGTCGGTGAAGCTGAAGAAGCTGGCGATGTGATCGCGTTTCTGTGCTCCCCAGCCGCCAGTTATGTTTCAGGAACGTCAGTGAATATAGACGGGGGAGCCGCACCAGTCTATTGAGCGTCGAAAATCGTCAATTGCAATTTAGCCTAAAGAACTCGGCTTCGAAACGGATCGATACGATCCGGCATCAAGAAAGGAACCTGACGATATGGATCTTGGACTAAGCGGGAAGGCCGCGATAGTAACCGGTGCGAGCGATGGAATCGGAAAAGCCGCTGCATATCGGATGGCGGCTGAAGGAGCAAGTGTCGCGCTGGTTTCAAGGACTCGGTCCGATCTGGAGGCTGTAGCCGCTGAGATTGGTGGCGAAACTGGTAGCACTGTCATCGCAGCACCTGCCGATGTTTCCAACGAGGACGCGGTAAAGAGTGCGGTGGAGTCCGCGGCAGAACACCTGGGTGGCATCGATATCCTCGTGAACAACGCCGGAACATCTTCGGCATCGAGCTTCGAAGAGATGACGAACGAGCAGCTGGACATCGACTTCTCGCTCAAAGTCAAAGGCGCGATCTACATGACCCGCTACGCTCTGCCCTATCTCAAGCAGTCCGATAGCGGTGCCATTTGCAACACGACCACACCCGGAGGCAAAGCGGCCGCAGGTTCAAGTCAACCCACCTCACTATCTCGTGCCGCAGGTATTTCACTCACCAAGGCATGGTCGAAAGAGTTTGGTGAGTACGGCATCCGCGTGAACACCGTCTGCGTTGGAGTTCTTAAGAGCCGTCAACACCGCATCCGTTGGGAAGCTGCAAACGCGCAAGACCCGTCCTACACACTTGAAGACCACTGGGCAACATTCGGCCCCGGCGTACCTCTTGGCCGCATCGGAGAAGCCCAAGAAGCAGGCGACGTAATCGCCTTCCTCTGCTCACCGGCAGCGAGCTACGTCTCAGGTGCAGCGGTCAACGTCGATGGAGGAGCGGCACCGGTTTATTGATTCGGCGTACCTCGGTCATTCCGGCGAAAGCCGGAATCTAGAGGGGACGGAGGCACTGGAAATGAGGGCAAATGTCAGACCAACATCTGGTTGAGTATCCCTTTACGCCATCCCCTCAATATCCAACGCCGCCCTCACAAATATCTCTGTCCCGATCGGCAAACACGCCTCGTCGTAGTCGAACTTGGCGTTGTGATGCCCTTCAGTGCCTTCTTTCGACGCGCCGAGAATGAAGTAAGTGCCCGGTACACGGTTCATGAACTCAGCCATATCGTCACCAACTGATATCGGTTCGTACTCGCCTACCGAATCCTCGCCTATCGTCTGCATTCCCAGCCCTGAAACCCAATTCGCCACGTCGGGATTGTTGATGACGGCTGGCGTCCCGGCTAGTCGTTCGAACTTGGCCTCGCACCTTAATCCATCTGCTACGTTCGCTGCGATTCGAGGTACCGCTTCCGAAATGATCTGGTGGTTTTCAGGCGTGTAGGCGCGGATCGTGCCAAGTATCTCGATCTCATCGGCGATGACATTGCCCGCCGATCCCCCGTGCACACTGCCAAATGTCACAACTCCCATAGCTTGAGGAGAAATCTCCCTTGCGACCACAGTCTGACACGCATTGATGATGTTCGCGGCCGCAACAACCGGATCAACGGTTAGATGTGGCATTGCACCATGACCACCATGCCCTCGCACAGTCATCTTGAACATGTCGGCGGCCGCAAACACAGTCGATTGGTTAACACCCACGTAGCCCATCGGCATCTGATTCCAGAGATGAGTGCCGATCACGACATCTGCGTTCGCAATCTCCATCGCGCCGTCAGCGATCATCGCCAACGCGCCCTGCGCGATCTCTTCCGACGGTTGAAAGATGAACGAGACGTTGCCGGCGATTCGATCTCGGTTCGCGGCCAGTATCTCAGCAGCAGTCAGCGCCATCGTGATATGACCGTCGTGACCGCAGGCGTGCATGTTACCGTTCGTCGATGCGAACTCTAACCCGGTCAGCTCGTCGATCGGTAATGCGTCGATGTCAGCACGTATCGCCAAGGTTCGGCCGGGTTTGCCACCTTCAAGATTAGCCACGATACCCGTTTCTCCGAGCCCTTCGTGGACATCTAAACCAGCTTGGTTCAAGCGTTTGGCGATATACGCAGCCGTTTTCTTCTCTTGGAACCCGGTTTCTGGAATCGCGTGCAGGTATCGACGAGTTGCAACGATCTCGTCTGAACGCTCCGCCACTAGGCGGGAGATTTCATCTCGCACGACTAGACGTACTCGCCTTCGCGCGCTGCTGCGGTTGCGATCGAGCGTTCGATGAATGCCTTCTGCGCGGCTGGCACGTTGTTGGGATCGCCACCCCATGTGCTGAGAGGTGTGGCTTGCAACCCTCGCCCATACGAGAATGTTAGCTCCCAAGGAGCGCCTTCCGATTGTGCGAGCTTGTTGATGGCATCTAGGTTGACAGTCGCCTCTTCGTCGCCCTGCCCTCCTGACAGGAACGCGATGCCCGGTACCGCCGCGGGTATAGTCCGCTTGAAACACCCGACCGTTGCTTGTGCCACCTCTTCAGCGTCGGCACGATCCTCCGCATCCGTCCCACTCAAAACCATGTTCGGCTTCAAAACCATCCCCTCAAGGTCGACACGCTGAGTCTTCAACTCCTCAAAAGTCCGATTTAACGTCTTCTCGGTAGCCCATTCACACATCTCGATTGAGTGGTCCCCATCCATCAAAACCTCTGGCTCGACGATAGGTACCAATCCCGCCTCCTGTGACAATGCCGCAAATCTACCAAGGGCATGAGCGTTGACATTGATGCAGTAGTCGGAGGGGATATGGTCACCTATCGTGATGACGGCTCGCCACTTCGTGAAGCGCGCACCCAGTTCGTAGTACTCGTTCAAACGGTCGCGCAGCCCATCCAGTCCGTCCGTCGTCAACTCTCCCGGCGCACCAGCCAGCGGGTTCGTCGATTTGTCAACCTTGATGCCCGGAATGACGCCTTCGTTTTGCAACAGCTCCACGAACGGGATCTCATCATCCGAAGACTGCCGCAGCGTCTCGTCGTACAGGATCACACCGCTGATGTACTCGCCGTACCCTTCGGTTGTGAATAGAAGTTGCCGCCAAGCCCTGCGATTCGGTTCCTCGTTGGCGACATTAATGGATGCCAAACGCCGCCCAATAGTCCCAGTAGATTCGTCGGCTGCAAGGATTCCTTTGCCGCGCGCTACCATTGCTTTTGCGGTGGAGTGAAGCTCGTTGCCCATACTCGAAAATCCTCCAATTCAATGCTTCATCAAGTTGTAAGCAATGATACGGCATCATCTTGCCAAACAACTACCTCCCCTTCGCGAAGAGAGGGGGACGCGTGCAAGCGAAGCGAGCACGCAGGGGGTGCCCGTTGGCGCTTCTAACCCTCTTCAATTCCCCCTTGAGCATCAAGGGGGAGGTTTTAGCACAGCCACATATAATGCAGGCACGAAACATCGCCAAACATCGCCCAATCCGCACCAAATCTGGATTTGCTAGCCATGTCTGTCACACCTCCGAATCTCTTCCAATTCGCTTCAGACCACTCGAGCGAGGAGTTCGCCAATCCATCCGATCTGGCAGTGCTACTCAACGCCATCGGGTCCGCTGGGAAGTTCATATCGTCAGAGATCAACCGAGCGGCGTTGCGAGATTTCTTCGGATCTGCAGGTGCCGCCAACGTTACCGGCGACGAACAGCAGAAGCTCGACGTCATCGGCGACAACGTCGTCGCCGAAGCGTTGCTCTCGACTGGCTTGGTCTGTGCGATGAGTTCCGAAGAGAACGCTGGCATGATCGACTGCGGCAACGCAGCGACCACCGGCGAATACGCCGTCGTTTTCGATCCCGTAGACGGCTCCAGCAACATCGACGTTGCTGCACCAATCGGAACCATCTTCGGCATCTACCGCCGCCTCAGCGAAGGAAGCCCAGCCGGGGATACTGACATCCTGAGACCAGGCAATGAAATGCTCGCAGCGGGATACGTCCTCTACGGCTCCTCCACCATCTTCTGTTACACATCAGGCGATGGCGTCCATTTCTTCACGTTAGATCCATCACTCGGCGACTACCTCTTGACCAACGAGAACGTCCGCTCGCACGGTTCGTCACACGTCTACTCAGCAAACGAAGGCAACTCCGGGAAATGGAACGCCCCTGACCTCAACTGGGTCGAACACGTCAAGTCGGAAGGCTATTCCGGACGCTACATCGGCGCCCTAGTCGCCGACTTCCATCGCAACCTCATGAAAGGTGGCATCTACGCCTACCCCGGCGACACAGGCAGTCCGAGCGGCAAACTTCGCCTACTCTTCGAATGTGCACCACTAGCCTTCGTAGCCGAGCAAGCCGGCGGCGCGGCAAGTGACGGCACTACCCCTATTCGCGATATCGAGCCGGACCAGCTCCATCACCGCACGCCGATGTACATCGGCAACTCGGACGAGGTGGATCTCCTCGAGAGTTTCCACAAGCCGTAGAGGTTTTGCCTCTTACATCAAACCGCGTTTCTTGAACAGACCCGCCAGCTTCTCGATGCCGTCGTAGCACTTCTCTGGCGTCTCAAACGCGAAACACAAACGCGCACAATTCTGACCGTCCCCGTTAGGCGCAAACCCCACTCCACCGTTGTATCCGACACCTTCAGCGAAGATCTCGTCACGCGGAGACGTAATATCGGTACCTTCCGGCATCGTCAACCACGTGTAGCAACCACCCTCCGGCCTCGACCACGAAGCGCCAATATCCGAGAAATGGTCATTCAGCGACCGATCCATCGCATCCCGCTTCTGCTTCAACAACGGGTTGAAACGCGCCCGGTGCTCGTCGAGGCTGTTACGCAAGAAACCTTCAATGGCATAGCTGGCGAACTGGTTGGGACCAGATCCCACTTTGCAACTCATCGAACGTCGCAAAACCTCTGGCGCAGCAGTGATGTAACCCATTCGCAGACCTGGAGCCAACAGCTTGGAGAACGAAGCGACGTGAATCACGATGCCGGAATCGTCAAGAGTTCGGAACGCGGGTTGCATCTCACCTTCGAATCGTAGGTCAACGTAGCACTCGTCTTCAAGGATCGGCACGCCGTGGCGATGCGCAATCTCCAACAGGGCTTCGCGGCGCTTAACCGGCAACGTTGGACCCATCGGGTTTTGATGCTCCGCGATGGTGTAGATCATTTTCGGCTTCTTGCCTTTAGCGTCGAGCTTTTTGATGAGCTCATCCACGGCTTCAGGAACCAAGCCTTCGTCGTCGGTCTCAGCTCCGTAGACGGTGTTTCCGAATCGTTGAAGCTGTCCGAGAGTGCCGCTGTAAACAAAGTGTTCAGTGATTGCGGTGTCGCCGGGGTTGGTCAACGCCTGAATCGCTAGGCCGATAGATTCACCAGAACCAGCAGTCAGCAGGATGTCGTCGATACCAACCTTGAAGCCGCGATCGTATTCGAGCTTCCAAGCCACGTATTCTCGTAGTTCTGGCGAGCCAGCGGGTTGCGGATAGTAGGCCATGTGACGCGCAATCTCGTCGCCACGCGAATCCATCGCCGTCTGCAACGCCCCGATCAAGCCGTCCATTGGCGAAGTCTCAGGAGCCGGGTACGCGACTGCGAAGTCGTACTCCGCATGAGGGACCGTGTTGATGGGTGTGTCCTCCGACCTATCCGAGAACAATCCCTCGTAACTGAAGCGCGTGGTGGTTGCTGTCATTTGGCGACTATCTCCGTTCTGCTACGTCAACTTCAACGCATTCTATTTGCAAACGTGTGCCGATTGTAATTTGCAGGGTAGACTTCACGCATCGACACATGCAAAGTCAATGTTTTTGAGGGTTGCGACGGCGTCGTACCTCAGAGGTGAAGCAATGCGCGGAATCAGATTTCTAGGTGACAAACGCTCTGAAGTCATCGACTACCCCGATGAGGAACCAGGTCCTGGTTACGTTTTGCTGAAGATGCGCTCATCTGGGATGTGCGGGTCTGATCTGCATCGGTACCGTGTGCCGCTTCCAAAGGAAGAGGCGGAACGCGATCCCGTGCGACCGGGTCACGAGCCGTGCGGTGAAGTGGCAATTTTAGGCGAAGGTGTCGAGGGTATACAGGTCGGGGACCGCATCTTGCAGCACCACTATGAAGGCTGCGGAAATTGCCGGATGTGCAGTGAGGGCTGGTCACAGCTTTGCACTGGGATGGAACGGTTGACACATGGATACGGCAGACATGGCGGTCACGGCGACTACATGATCGCCCGTGCCGACACATGCCTGACGTTGCCCGACGAGTTGAGCTACGAAGTCGGCGCATTTCTCGCCTGCGGAGCCAGCACAGCGTTTCACGGACTAAAAAAGCTACAACTGTCAGGACTCGACACGATCGCGATATTCGGTGCCGGGCCTGTCGGTTTGGCGGGAGTGATGTTTGCCGCGGAGATGGGAGCGCGTGTGATATCGGTCGATATCTCTGGTGAGCGATTGGAGATGGCGAAGTCGGCAGGCGCGTGGGCAGTAGTAGACAACAGCGACGGATCCGCAGTAGACCAGATCCTAGACCTGACTTATGGCGAAGGCGCAGATGCAACCCTGGAGGCTATCGGTATACACGAAACCCGCCTCGCCGCGGTGCAATCCACGAAGATATTCGGACGTTGCTGTTTCGTGGGCGAAGGTGGCGATTTCCACGTCGAACCTAGCCCTGACATCATCCACAGGCATTTGACGCTAGTTGGGTCGTGGACGTTCAGCACATTCGGGCTTGAAGAAGCGGCAAGATTCACGGCGCGGCGAAATGTACCGTTAGGCTCACTGATAACAGGACGATGCGGAATCGAGGATGTGCCGGCGGCCTACGAAAAGTTCGAAGCTGGTGCTCCCGGCAAGTTCGTCATCAATTGGGACTGAATTCTTCACCGTGCGCGTCTGGAAAACGGCAATCGGTCATATTGATATAACGTTTCGGTCAGTGTGCATCGAAGCATCTTTGAGTACCGCGATTCCACGCCTCTACGACCTTTGTTAGGTCAATTTCAGGGATCGCCAAGAGTGCGATTCCAAATTCACACGATTCTGTGAATGATGCTAAACTTAAAACTTCCGCGCCCGACGAGATTGCAAGATTTTCACACCCGCGTCGCGCGGAATGGCCCAAAACCGAAACGAAACTTCGCAGAAACACGCGTCGTAATACCTAGAAGAGGGTACCTGCAAACCTAGAAAATGGGCAAAGTGCGGTTAACACCGCGACGTGTTGAACCGACGCTTTGAACAGGGACCCAACAGCTACTCCCGACACAAGCCGAAAAACTGAGGCGCGCCACGCCAAACCCTGACGGATTGTCTCGCAATAATACACGTGATCAGACGAAAGTCGACTCGGAAAATCAAAAATCAATCAGATATCGACCAAAAGGTAGCTAGGAAAAGGAATCCACCAAATTGGTGACCATTACCAATACTCAAATTGACGACGCTTCTGAAGACGAAGCAGAGCTGACAACCGGTGAGACCGGTTCCGCTGTCATGTCGCCGAGCGACAACGGCGAGCTACGATTCGCGGATCTGTCCTCTGACGACGAAGGCGCACCCGCGATGAGGGTGACTTCTGCTTCGTCCGAACTAGAAGTATGGGAAGCCGCGCGCGAGGAAGGTCCGGAGATCAATCCGGCCGCCGCGGTAACCGACGATTCCTCTACCGACGACAACGTGCGGATGTATCTCCGCGAAATCGGCGACGTCCAGCTACTAAGCAAGGCCGACGAAGCGATGCTGTCGCAGCGCGTCGAATCTGCAAACCGACTCGAGCGCATCGAGTGGGACATCCGAGGCACTCTTGAGACCCAATACGGCTTCAAAGAGTACCCCCGTAACCGCGATCAGCTTCCGGACAACCCGCCAAAAGTGCTAGCTTCCGATGTTGTTGCCATCGTGTTGCGCCGACTCAGCCGTCTTGCACCGATCGCCGATCAGATCGCAACGTACATGGCCAAGCCAAAGCCAGTAACGCTCGAGCAGTTGCTCAACGATTTCGAGTACCGCTCGATGATCAACTCGGCGCGCGACACTCAAGTCAAAGACATGAGCAAGCTTCCGCCCTATGAGTTGCTGCTCCGATACCTGACCGACACGCTTGAAATCTACGAGAACACCGATCTCATGGAGCGCTTCGGGGTGTTCGACGAGACTGCGCAGAAAGGTCGTGGCAAGAAAGCTCAGAAGCTCAACACTAAGGACGCCCGTGCAAAGCGCCGCCTCGACAAGGCAAGCCTCCTCGTCCGAGAGTTGGCCGTGTTGTCAAGCTTGCTGCCGCCCGACCTCAGTCTTGTTCTACCACCGGAGATGAAACTCGAAGATCTGACCGTCGAAGATGGCATAGAGCCTTGGCACGAGTCCTACTTAGTGGAAGCAAACTCCATCCTCGAATCACATCTCTCGTCGATCAAGCACGACGGCGACAAGTCGCGCGACCATCTCGGCAAGGCGAACCTTCGCCTAGTTGTCAGCGTGGCGAAGAAATACACCAACCGCGGCTTGACCTTTGAAGACCTGATCCAAGAAGGCAACATCGGTTTGATGCGAGCGATTGACAAGTTCGACTACCGCAAGGGTTTCAAGTTCAGCACCTACGCCACGTGGTGGATCCGACAAGGCGTGACACGCGCAATTGCCGACCAGTCTCGAACGGTCCGCATTCCGGTCCACATGTACGAGGCTTTGAACAAAGTGCGACGCGCCTCTCGCGAACTTGCACAGGAGTATGACCGCAAGCCGACGATCGAAGAGATCGCGGAACGCGTCGAAATGACCGTCGAGAAGGTTACCGACGTCCTCAAGAATGGTCAGGAGCCGATGTCGCTCGAAACGCCGGTCGGTGAAGACGGTGACAACGAGCTTGGCGACCTCCTCCCTGACCGCGAGGCTTTGGCACCACCGGAAGAGACTGCCCAGCGACTCTTGAGCAACGACATCTCGAACATCCTCAACGAGTTGGAAGAGCGAGACCGCGAGGTCCTGATCCTCCGCTTCGGCTTGAAGGACGGCAAAGAGTACACGCTCGAAGAGATCGGATCTCGCATGGACCTCACCCGAGAGCGTATTCGCCAGATCGAGCGAACCGCGCTCAAGACGCTCCAGCGAAGCCGCGCCGTCTGGGAGATGAAGGAGCACCTCAACTAAGGAGTGCCCCGCTCTACTCACGCTGCAAACAGCAGATTAATCGGCCCCACGTTTCAGACGCGGGGCCGATTTTCGTTTGTCGGAAATCGTTTGACGACAACCAACATTACCGAGCTATTTGAAAATCTCCACGTTATAAGATGTTGATTCGCTTTGAATCAACATGAATCTCGACCTGAGAGTCGATTGAGGACGATATGGCCGACGCAGACCGGGTGCAAGTAAACATCGACGGCGATTGGGATGACATCTTGACGGATGAGGTGAAGGGACTAACCGCATCTCTACAAGACGAATTCGGCGAGCGAATCGCGGGACTCCGAGAAGCACGGCTTGACATGATCGATGCAGCCGTCAATCGCGGCGTCCAACCCGGGCATCGTGCATCAAGCGCAGCTACCACTTCCCAATGGTCAGTGCCAGACATGCCAGACGAACTCTGGAACCCCGGCATCGAGATTTCCGGTCCAGCGCACATGACCTCAATGTTCATCAACGCCCTCAATCCAGGTCCTGAAGGCGAACGCGCTGCCGGCGACCTCGACGACGACGAAGACTCGGCGAGTCACCTGCTCGCAGACACCCTCCTCGCCGCCCGCAACCGGAAAGGTGCCGTAGACCGATCTCTCACCTTTTATAACGAAGCCAGAGACCGTCACTACTCCATCCAAGACGGCGAGATACCGTTCTTCATGCACCGCGAGCGCGGTCTACACCTGGACGATCCTGATTTTTTGGTCGACGGCGCACCAGTCTCAGCCACCATACTCGGCACCCTTCTAACCCTCTACCACGCCGGACAGGCACAGACCGAGCGTGGTCAAGGTGTCTACTTCTATCTGCCCAAAACCGAGTCACCCGAGGAAGCTGCACTATATAGAGACCTCTTCGCCTCGACCCAGAACCGCGTCCCCGGATTAAAAGATGCCACTATCCGCGGCATTCTGCTAGTCGAATCTCTACCGTTGGTATGGACGATGGAAGAGAGTCTGCATGCTCTGGGACCTTACGCCGCGGGATTGAACGCCGCTCGCTGGGACCTAAAAGCATCGCTTCTAGAGTACGTGATGGCAGACCGCGCCAGCCTCTGGCCCGATCGCTTCGGCGTCGCCGTCCCAACGACTCCATTCATCGCCAACATCTTCCGTCGACTTGTCGCCGTCTGCATGAAACACGACGCCGTCCCCATCGGTGGAATGGCAACCGCACTGCCCCATCGCGACCAAGCTGTCAACGAAGAAGCCGCCGCGACCGTCCGTGGAGACAAGACATGGGAGGCCGAGCAAGGTTTCCTTCGCGGCTGGGTAGCGCACATCTACCACATGAAATCCGCCGGCGATCCCTTCAAAGAACTCCGCAACAGCGGTTGGGAACCCTCGCCTGACATGGCCAATCCGGACAACTATCCGGTGAACATCGAAACTCCTGAAGGTCCGGTAACCCAAGAAGGCACCCGCCAAAACGCCAGGACCCTCATCGAATACGTCGAAGGCTGGCTTAGTGGTCGCGGCGCCAAAGGGATCGACCGACTCGCCGGGCACCCCGGACGTCGTCCCGCGCTCATGGAAGACCTAGCCACGGCTCGCATATCGGTCGCGCAGATGGCCCAACGCGTCATCCACGAAGCCCAAGCCGAGGATACCGGAGCAACCCACGACCTCGCGCTCCTCAAGTCGATCATCACCGACGAAGGCGAAGACATTATCCGCCTCTTGGGTCCGAATGCCCCAGCCTCAGCCGTACAACGCTACCAAGAAGCCGTCAAAATCTCCATGCAGTGGCTCAAGAACTACACCGAGTTCAACTTCCGCTCGCTCGGATCATATAGTCGATCTGACTTAGCCATGATTGCCGCTGCGGAGGATGCGATTTAGGTTCCAATCGAGCTGGTCCAGTGCACAGGTTGAGGTTGCCCCGTCTCAACTTCGGCGACTGCTTCGCCCAAACCGACATCGAACCCGCCTAATCCGCAAAGGCGACATTGACTTTAGGCATCAACTCGTTCGCAAACAACTCCAAACTGTTGACCCAAGCATCCTTATCGTCCCAGTCGTAACCCATCATCACCAGCGTCCCAAACTTCCCCGTCTCCTCCGTCATCTGGAGAATCCGCTCTAAGGCGTAGTCGGGATCACCTGCGATAATGTGCTCGCGCATCCAGTAATCGACATCGACCTCGCTGTCTGGGGTATCTTGGTCCCTCTTGAACATCCCTCGGCCGCGGTTTGAACGGTCCATCAGATCGCAGATGTATTGGAAACCGCCGGTCACCGAGTTGTTCCGCGCCAGTTTCTGAGCTTCCTTCTTAGAATCGTCAAGAAACACCGCACGCGCAATCTTGAACTCTGATCGATCCGCTTCATTCCCCGCTTCAACCGCCGCCGTCTCATAGGTCTCCCAAATGTTCGCAACCACATTGTTAGCGATCAAACTATGGGCAAACGGCTGAAAACCCATTCGCCCCGCCGCTTTTGCTGTCCCCGAGTTCATCGACGTGATCGGCATCGCAATCGGAGGATGCGGCTTCTGATAAGGCTTGTGCACATAGCCGAGCCCTACCGCATCATCGACATGCTCCTCCATCGAGATGTTCCAGTATTTTCCTTCGATATTCACGGGCCCTTCCGACGCCCAAAGCTCCATCACCATCCGAACTGCTTCCCCGACCATCATTGGCGCATCGTCGCGCGGAATGCCCAAAATCTCCAGGTCCGTCGCCACGCCCCCCAATCCGAAACATAGATTCAACCGACCTTTGCATAGATGGTCCAACATCGCTAACCTCGTCGCCACATGGACAGGATGGTGCAGTTGAATACACACCGGAGCCGGCCCCATCCGAATTTGAGACGTCTCACGCATCGCCGCGGAGATGAACAACTCCGGCATCGGCATGTTCTCATACGCCATCGTGTGATGCTCACCGATCCAGAACTCATCGAAACCCAACTCATCGGCACGAATCACAAGCTCCATGTCCTCGTCATAAGTCTGAGCGATCGGCTTCTCCGGAGGGTGAAACGGCATGATGAAGATGCCGGATTTGATCTTGGGCATAGAGAGGATGAGTTTCGTTTGGGTTCGAGATTTGTTGCGTCAAGTATATGGGCAAACAGTCCAGTAAAATCATTAGACACTTACCGTTGAATTTTGGGAAACCTGAAATGATGCGTACCAAAGAAGAGCTTGACGCCATCGCCAATCGTGCGAAAGCGCACTACTTCGACAGTATCAAAGATCAACTGTCGGATACCGATAAAGGTCGGTTCGTCACCATCGACGCGAACTCCGGCGAGTGGGAGTTGCACGACGACATGCTCGAAGGTATCTTGCGTCTACGCGACCGAGTACCGAATGCAGAGCCGTTCACCCTTCGGCACATTACTATCACTACATACCGTTTCCCTTCGGTGCGCGTCCTACATTCCAAGTGAGAGTCGGCTCAGTTAGTGACGGGCTTCATGGCCTGCAGCCTTACGTCGATCTCGTCATTCAGGGGCCATTTGGCGATCAAACTAACGTGTCAGCGTTAGTCGACACCGGTTCAAACGGCTTCGTTTCATTACCTCTGGAGACTATCGACGAACTTGCCCTTATGCCTGTAGGGATTGATGTCGTTGAACTTGCAAACGCCAGATCTGAAAACGTACGGATATTTAGAGGCACCGTGACTTTGGGTTATCAAACTCTCAGAGTACCCGTACATCAAATCGGCGAGGAACCCACGATCGGGACAGCGCTACTAAGGTCTTGCAAACTCAGTGTCGACTTTGTGCCGGATGGCGATGTGCAGGTTCATCCAATCGTCTGACGACCAGACTGGTGTTATTTCATGCTGGAGCGGATTTTTGAGGTTGTACATATCTCAATCCCCCGCCTCTGCCAGCAACTTCCGCAAATCCGAGATCTGATCCCTGAGCTGCGCCGCCGTCTCGAACTCCAATTCCCTCGCCGCCCTCTTCATCTGACGCTCCAAGTCCTTCACGATCCGCGTCAACTCGTCCTTCGGCAAACCCATCTCAGCGCCGAACGGTTCACCCTCATCCGCCAGCACAGTCGGCTCCGACTGCCGCACCCGGTCATTAATATCTCGAATATCTTTGACGATGCTGTAGGGCGTGATTTCATTCTTCAGGTTGTGCTGCGTCTGCAACTTCCGACGACGATCAGTCTCTGAGATCGCAAAAGTCATCGAGTCGGTGTATTTATCCGCATACATCACAACCTTGCCCTCGATATGCCGTGCCGCCCTGCCAATCGTCTGTATCAACGAAGTCCCGGAACGCAGATAGCCTTCCTTGTCCGCATCCAAGATCGCCACTAACGACACCTCCGGCAAGTCCAACCCTTCACGAAGCAGATTGATACCCACCACAACGTCGTACACCCCGAGACGCAAGTCGCGCAGTATCTCCGTGCGCTCCAACGTATCGATCTCCGAATGTAGATAGTGCACCCGTATCCCAAGCTCACGCAGATAATCAGCCAGATCCTCCGCCATCCGCTTGGTCAGCGTAGTAACCAGCACCCGTTGCTGCTTCGCCGTCGTAGCTCGAATCCGCTCGATCAGATCGTCGATCTGGTTCTCTGTCGGCAAAACCTCGATCTCAGGATCGATCAATCCCGTAGGCCGGATTATTTGCTCAACCCGTTGCTCCTCATGCGCCCCTTCATACGGACCCGGCGTTGCAGACACATATACGACCTGATTGACCCGGTCCTCGAACTCTTCGAACGTCAGCGGCCGGTTGTCGATCGCCGATGGGAGCCTGAAGCCGTACTCGACCAGATTCGTCTTCCGCGCGTAGTCACCGTGATACATCCCACGAATCTGCGACAACGTCATGTGCGACTCGTCGATGAACAGCAAGAAATCCTCTGGGAAGTAGTCCAAAAGGGTCCACGGCGCCGAACCGGCAGGACGTCGCCCAAGCGGACGTGAATAGTTCTCAATACCCGGACAAGTCCCCGTCTCGTGCATCATCTCAAGATCGAACAACGTCCGCTGCTCTAACCGCTCTGCCTCCAACAGCTTACCTTCGCCGCGGAACAGCTCCAGCTGCTCCTCAAGCTCCGTCCGAATATCCTTTAACGCATCAGCAAACTCTTCCTCTGGGGTGATGAAGTGTTTGCCCGGGTAGATGTCGTACTCTTCCGCCTCGTTCAGAATCTCACCGGTCAGCGGGTCGATTACCGTGATGCGCTCGATCTCATCACCGAAAAACTCGATACGCACCGCCAGTTCTTCGTCTGCCGGCATGATCTCCAGCGAATCACCCCGCACCCTGAATGTTCCGCGCCGCAGATCCATCATGTTGCGGTCGTAATACATCCCCACAAGTCGCCGCGTCACCCGAGTCAACCCCGGTTCATCACCCACACGAAGCCGCAACGTTATCTGGTTATACTCCTGCGGCGAACCCAACCCGTATATGCACGACACGCTAGCCACGATCAACGTGTCACGACGCGTCATTAGCGAACGCGTAGCCGCGTGCCTTAAACGATCGATCTCCTCGTTGATGTCCGTCTCTTTCTCGATATACGTGTCCGAGCGGGGAATATACGCCTCCGGCTGGTAGTAGTCGTAGTAGGACACGAAGTACTGCACCGAATTGTTCGGAAAATACGTCTGAAACTCCGTCGCCAACTGCGCCGCCAGCGTCTTATTATGAGCAATCACCAGCGTCGGACGCTGCACCTTCTCAACGATGCTCGCCATCGTGAACGTTTTGCCCGATCCGGTTACACCCAGCAACGTCTGGTGCTTGAAATTCTTGTCGGCGATGCCATCGACGACTTTGTGGATCGCGTGCGGCTGATCACCCTGCGGCGTGAACTCGTGCTCAATCTTGAACTCGCCCGTCGTCGGTGCGGTGATCGGAACGACCGCTGGCTCTGCGATAGTGGTCATATTGCGATTTTACCCATGTTCTAGATACAGTTCAGAAATTAAAGTTGCCAGTAACGAGAACACACTCGTTTTCACTACGCGCGACTAGCAATGAACACAAGGTTACAAGGGCCGGACAACGACTCTGATGATGACCACAACTCGCGCCGCAATGATGACGACGACGAGATCGATCTCCGCTACCGCTACTACGAACTAGACGAAGACGAGGATTACTCCGACGACTACGAACCTCCTCAGCGTCGCGCCGTCGACGGTTGGAGCACCGAATCCGAGTCCACCAGCCCCTGGTGGATCAAAGCTGGTATCGCAATCATCTCGATACTCATTGTCCTCGGTCTAGTTGCCGGCCTAGCCGGTCCGTTCCTAGGATCATTCGGATCTGATCAACCTGAACGCATCGAATACGTGCCTGCACAAGTGGTCGAAGTCGTCGATGTTCGTACCATCATCGTAGACATCGATGGCGTGCTCGCCACCGTCCGCTACATCGGAGTCGAGCCGTTGCCACTGGAAAGCGCCTGGTACGACATCGGCATACTCGCACATCAACAACTCGTCCGCGACAGCGAAGTGCTGCTAGAAGCAGACGAAGTAGACACTGACGACTTTGGACGACTCCTGCGCTACGTCTATGTAGATCGCGCGCTGGTAAACGGACTTTTGCTGCGCAACGGAATCGCTTTGCTCGGCGAAGAACGAGACGGCTTGAACCGTCATCATGCCAACCTCCAAATCTGGAGCGAAACGGCAAGATTCGAGCAACTCGGACACTGGAGCGGCGCGGCCCCGCAATTCACAAACAATGACGGGGGCGTGAACTGAAAATCCCATCGCTTGCTCGCAAGGCTGCGTCGAGCGAGACGACGAGACGGCGCGCATCAACCAGACGACGTCCCCGACGACATCGATCGGGCTTTGGTAACCCTTTGACGCGCTTCAAAGTCGTACTCGATCGCGACTACGCCCGACTCTGGGGCATCGGCGTTTCAACCAGCACCATGCGATGGCTCGAGACCGTAGCACTCGGCGTATACGTCTACGACCTCACCGAATCAGCGTTCCTCGTCGGATTCGTCGGATTCCTACGCATGGCCCCCATGCTATTCCTTGGTGCCTTCATTGGTGCCTTCTCCGATCGGGTCAATCGTCGAGCCATTCTCGCCGCCACCAACATCTTCCTCGCCGGCGTATACCTCACACTCGGACTCCTCATCCTCACAGACCGTATCGAACTCTGGCACGTCTCAGCTGGAGCACTCGTCTCCGGCGTCGTATGGGCAACCGACTTCCCAGTACGACGCGCCATGATCGCCGACACCGTCCCCGCCGACCGCGTCTCTTCAGCTTTCGGCGTCGACATGGCATCCAGCAACTTCTCTCGCGTCATCGGCCCCATCGTCGGAGGTGCCTTCCTCCAAACCATCGGCATGCAGGCCGTCTATTTCCTCGGCACCAGCCTCTTCATCGTCGCCTCCGCTCTCGCCTTTTCGATGCTCATCATCCGCAAAACACCAACCGCCGCGACACGAACTCCCGCCAGCAGCAGTAATTTTGACCTACGTAGCGGCGTCAAACACATCCTAGGCGATTCCGTACTCCTAGTCACCATCATCATCACCATCACGATGAACCTATTCGCATTCCCCTACCAGCAGATGGTCCCCGTGCTTGGTGCCGAAAAACTCATGATCGACCCCGTCCTCGTCGGCGCGCTCATCAGCATCGAAGGACTCGGCGCAACCCTCGGATCACTTACCATCGCCGCCGCCGCTCAACCCCGGCACTTCACCCGCATATACACCTACGCCTCCATCGGATTCTTGATCGTTATCGGAGCCTTCGCCCTCGCACCCTGGTACTGGCTCGCCATCCCTCTACTCTTCATCGGCGGATTCGGCATGTCCGGATTCGGCACAATGCAATCCATCATCGTCGTCTCCTCTACCCGACCCGAAATGCGCGGTCGCGTCCTCGGCGTACTAGCAGTAGCCATCGGCTCCGGACCCATCGGAGCCCTCCACATCGGCTGGCTGGCCACCCAAATCGGCACCGACACCGCCGTACTAACCATCGCCATCATCGGCATGGTCCTAACCATCATCCCCCTACTAATCTGGCGAAGATACCTCCGGAGTATTCCGCGGTATCGCCGATGAGGCTCACACCGCAATACACCATCGCACAACCATGGCGGGGCAAAACCATGGCGAAGATCATCACGAGAGCAAGACCGTGGCGGCGGCAAGATTTCTCCCCTCTCCCGCTCGGCGGGAGAGGGTCAGGGTGAGGGTGACCGGGGCGGACAAATGGGAGGTGCACGGTAAACAATCACCATCACATCCCTCAATTACCACTCCAATCAACCCACCTACACACTGAAACTGGTTCTGCAGCACCCTCCAAAACCTACAACGTCGAACGAATCGTACCGCAGGAGAATCCAAATGACAATCTCCATCTCCCCCTTCACAACCGCCCGAAACCCCGACGGCACCTACTCCCTTACCCTCGCCCAACTAACCAGCGTCTTCATCGCCGAAATCGAAAGACAACTCGGACCTCGTGACCCCAACTTCACCTACGTCGGCCTCGAATTCGACACAACCCCAAACGCCAAACCCCACATTTGGTTCCTCAAAACCGGCCATCCAGACCACGAAACCGACCAGAACCCAACTCACATCACCATCCGCTTAACCGCCAACGCCCAAACCGACGCCAACCTGGCAATCTGGCAACTAGCCCACGAATGCGTCCACCTAATCGACCCTTGGAACACAAAACGCGAATGCCGTCAATCCAACTACCTAGAAGAGGGCCTAGCCACCTGGTACCAAAACACCATCATCCAAAACATCCCCCTCGATCCAGTCTACGAAGAAGCCAAATCCCTAGTCCAACCCCACATGCCCCAACTAGCCGCCACCATCAAACACCTCCGCACTGAACACAAAGCCCGCATCAGCGCAATAGACGCCCCGGACCTCTTGTTAAGACATTGCCCGGATATGGACACCAAAGTCGCCGACAGACTGTGCCAACGGTTCGAAACGGCTTAGGAAGGATGGATTACGTCCACTAAGTTCAACTCAATGGTGCGATTTTGCCTGGGTTCAAGCCGCTGCTGCATCGATCCCAAGCTTGAACCAATTCCTCTTGGTGCATCGACGCCCACTCAAGAACCAATCTCCGCGATCGAGGCGGTAAGTGCCCTTCGAGAATCTCAAGCGATCGAATATCAACCTGCGCCTCATATTCCGCGTATACAGCGTGAAAATGCGGTGGCGGATGATCTGGAGCGAATATTCGGATAACTATGCCGTGGAAGCGACAGAGTTCAGACATGAGCTAACTGTTCGCGTGTGTCATCGACAGTTGTATCTGTGAGCTGCATGTATGCCCAATCCGCACACATATCCAAAACGTCATCCTCGCCCCAACCTAATGCCCGGTACGGAGTAATCTTCACACTCTCAAACAATGTCCGATCTTCCCATGCCTTCCAAACGCCACGCCCAACGAAGCTGGAGAGATCAATCTCTCCTTTCACGCCATCTTCGAATTCGATCCAAATCCGATATCCCTCAAGCGCTTTTACTTGAGTCGGTTTGATCACTGTGCTTGAATTTCCTCTCTGATGTTGCCACTACACCTAGCATAACCCTTCTCCATCCGTCCGCGGCACCACTAGTATAGGTTCTTGGCCACCGTCATCTCGTTCTTCATAAATCGGACAAGTATTGGCAGGCTCCCACGGCTCAAAAAAGGATTTTCGCCAGCAACCGCAATCTGGACAAATCCTGATTCTGCCTATGTCGCTCTCAAGGACCTCTGTACTCGATAGGTGGTCACATATTCTCGGATTAGTCTCTTTTGGTTGCCACTCAATTGGGAGATTGTCGTCGCTTGTTTGCACAACGCCGCACTCGATGCAGGCGCGTACGGCATGGCCCTCGAGGATCTCTTTACTCGATAGGTGTTCACATTTCCCCGGATTGGTCTCTATCGGATGCCACGCGTCGCACTCAGTGCAAACGCGCACATCAAACTCGGGTCTGATTACTGCGTGCCTGTCGTGCAGACAATCCCCAAACACCTTTTCTCTCACAATGATCCCGAGTTGCCATAATCCCCAACCTATTCCTACGATCAATGCAATCGGAAAAAGCACCACTGCCGCTAACACCAACAGGGCTATAGCCCCTTCACCATCTAAAGCTGGGCCACCCGAACTTCCGCCTCCTCCCCTACCTTTGCCTATTTTTGGCATCGCAGCAAAGCCAATGTCAATCTGAGATTCTAAACGTACGGTTATTTTAGCCGTTTTCGACATGAAATGGATTTTGTTACCACCGAAATCGCGAACCTCCGCCGCTGTGCCAAAATTGGAGTCTGCAAACTAACCACCTTCACCTTAAGGACCCCACCCCATGCACAACTACGAAGACCTCCTAGCAAAGTCCAAAGAATGGCGCGACTGGTACTACGACGGCGCGCCAAAGCCAAACCCCATCACCGAAGGCGTTACCGACGACGCATTCGACCTCATCAACGCCACCCTCTTCGGACACATCTACCAGCGTGAGACCCTCCCAACCAACATCCGCAGCATCTGCACCATCGCCGCACTCATCGTCCTCGACAAACCCAACCAGCTCCCCGGTCACATCACCGGCGCGCTCAACTACGGCTGGACCAAAGAGCAGATCGTCGAACTCATCACCCAGATGCTCTTCTACGGCGGATTCCCCGCAGCCGTCAACGCCCTAAACGCCGCCGAACAAGCCTTCAAAGACTACGACGAACGCCACGCCAACGACTAACCGAATTCCCTCCCCTTCGCGAAGCGAGGGGAACGCGTGCGAGCGAAGCGAGAACGCAGGGGGTGCCCGAAGAGATGACGCGGTAGGGGCAGGTTTCAAACCTGCCCACTCCGTAGGGGGGCACTATTGTGTTTCTCGTAACTGTGCGCCAGAATAAGTCGATGGACCCACACAACCGCAAGGATTCGCCACCTAAATGACCGAAAACTTCCGCTCCGAACGCGACTCCATGGGCGTACTCGACGTCCCTGCCAACGCCTACTACGGCGCAAACACCCGTCGCGCCGAACTCAACTTCCCCATCTCCGACCTCCGCTTCAGCCGATCCTTCATCCGCGCAATCGCCCAGATCAAGCAGTGTGCCGCCGAAGTCAACCTCGATCTCGAAGCCCTCGATGCCGAACGCTCCGCAGCCATCGTAGCCGCCGCTCAACGCGTCATCGACGGCGAGTTCGACGACGCTTTCGTGGTCGACATCTTCCAGACCGGCTCCGGCACGTCCACCAACATGAACGCCAACGAGGTCATCTCAAACGTCGCCATCGAAGCCCTCGGCGGCGAACTCGGCTCTCGCGACCCCATCCACCCCAATGACCACGTCAACAAAGGACAGTCCTCCAACGACGTCATCCCAACGTCGATCCAAGTCGCCGCCGCAGTAGCCATCGCCGACTCCCTCCTGCCCGCCATGCAGGAACTCGAAGACGGCCTACGCGCCAAGTCCGAAGAATTCTGGAACGTCGTCAAAACCGGCCGCACCCATCTCCAAGACGCCACACCCATCCGCCTTGGACAAGAGTTCCTAGGCTACGCCGGACAACTCGAGTACGGACGCGACCGCGTCCAACGCGCCCTCGACGAGCTCGCCATTCTACCCCTAGGCGGCACCGCCGTCGGCACCGGCATCGGCATGCACCCCGAATTCGCCGAACGCGTCATCGCAAGACTCGCCGAACGAACCAACATCCCCTTCTCCGAGACCGACAACCACTTCCAGTCCCAAAGCACCATCGACTCCGTCGTCAGCGCATCTGGCGCACTCAAAACCGTCGCCGTAAGCCTGCTCAAAATATGCAACGACCTCCGCTGGCTCGGATCCGGCCCCCGCGCCGGCATCGGCGAGATCGCTCTGCCCGAAGTCCAACCCGGCTCCTCCATCATGCCCGGCAAGGTAAACCCCGTCATCGCCGAATCCGCCACCATGGTCTGCGCACAAGTCATCGGCAACGACACCACCATCGCCATCGCCGGACAGTCAGGCAACTTCGAACTAAACGTCATGATGCCCGTAGCCGCCCACAACCTCCTCGAATCCATCGACCTCCTAGCCGCAACCTGCACCAACCTCCAACGCCAGTGCGTTGGGGGAATTGAAGCCACCGAACAAGGCCCCTCCATGGTCGCCCAAGGCCTAGCCATCTGCACCGCCCTAGCCCCCATCGTCGGCTACGATGCAGCTGCCGCAATCGCCCACGAAGCATCCGAAACCGGCGAAACCATCCGCCAAGTAGCCCTCCGTCGCACCGATTTGGACGAGGAAGCTCTGGACGCCGCCCTAGACCCCTTCTCCATGACCGAACCCAACCCCAACATCTCCGCCAGCGGCTAACCCCCGTCATTCCCGCGCAGGCGGGAAACCCGAGAAAACGCTGTAGGGGCAGGGTTCAAACCTGCCCTCTCCGCAGGCGGTTCATACCCCACACTCACATCATCCCCCAGCGCATTCATAATGCCAAAACCCCTAAGTAAGATGATGATCTTCCCCATCATCTCCGTAGCGATGGTCACAACGTTGACGGCGCTCGCCTGCGAAGACCTCGAAGTCGCAGACTACAACCCCGAGTTCCGACCAGTTCCCACCATCGAGCGCGCCCCCACAGTCGAAATCGCACCGACCATCGCAGCCGCACCGACAACAGCGCAATTCCAAGGCTTCAAACAAGCGCCAACCGCAGAGACATTCGAAGGATTCAAGCAAGCACCCACCGTCACTCAATTCGACGGTTTCAACGAAGGCAACCCCTGCGAAACATTCCTAGAGAACCCAACGCCACGAAATGCCGAAGACGCCGCAGAATGGGCCATGGGCTGGTTAGACGGCGCAGGAGGACAAATCGACCCCAACGATCCCCTGCGCGTCACCACCGCCTGCCAAGCCGTCCTAAACCGATAGCAACGGGGTAAACCTCCTCCCCTTTTGCGTCAGCAAAATCCCTTCCCCCTCGCAGGGGGAGATTGAGAGGGGGGGACGGCAGGGGCAGGTTTGAAACCTGCCCTCCTCCTTCAAATCCCATCCTTCAGAAGAGGGCTAGGGGAGGCCCCTCCCCTTTTTGCGTCAGCAAAAGGGGGACGCGGAGCGCAGCGAACGCAGGGGGTTTATCCACCGCAAAATCACAGCTCAACTTGACTCCCACAACATATGTAGTAATATAAACAACAAGCGCCGATCCGCTGATCATCGGAACGGCGCTCCGGAAAAACGAAACATCGCCGCGGCCGGGGCACGCGCAACCTTCGGACGCGAGGCAGAAAAAGACAACTGAATAAGGTAAACAGGCAGCGAGCGGGACGACACGGGGTCGCCAACACACGATCCGCCGGCGGTGCCCGCCACAAGTCGTGAGAGACGTCTGTAAGGACGGACGAAACGCTGCCGAAACCCGGTCATTAAGACCGTTGTAGCTGCAGGGCTCGGACGCGGGGCATACGCTGGCTCCGCCAACGAAAGCAAGCCAGACGGCGGACGCCCTCCCTCTGACAACCTTCGGGTTTCCCCCGCTCGCGGGGGAAATGTCCGAAGGACAAAGGGGGAACGTGCCAAACCCAGGTTGTTCCGGGGAGAACCGGAATCCAGAGGGGAGTAGCGCGGGGGAGTTTGTCCGTTCAAGGTTCGGGCGAACGGTCTCTCTATCCGGCACACGTCTTTCCGCTTCGCCGGGCGGAAGAGGCTACAGCACCAGCGAGAAGAACAATCGAGCGATGACGGGGGCGCATCTTTCAGCCGCTTCCCGGAGGGCCGACGGTCTGGCGACGTCGGCGGTGCTGGACACAAAAACACCTACCAGCCTAGGTAAAGCATGCGAGTTGTCGCCCGCGCGCAACCCAGACGCGACGATGCTTCGAAAAACACGTCATTCCGGCGGAAGCCGGAATCCAGAGGGGCACACCTCCTTCAATTAAACGCGCCCAAAAACCATCCCTCCCCTTTTTGCGTCAGCAAAAGGGGGACGCGCAAGCGAAGCGAGCGCAGGGGGTTCACAGCCCATCACATAAATCAGCGTAATCCGCGGTTCAGACAATCCCCGTAATCCGCAGTTCAGACAACGCACCAATCCGCGTTTAACATGGAGTCGCTAAACAGCAACATTTCGCTGAACCGAAAGAATGGAGCCTGAACCTTGTCCGCCGACGCACGAATCGAAGAACTCGGCATCGATCTAACTCAACCTTCATCACCCATCGCAAACTACGTGCCATGCGTGCGAGTTGGAAATCTGCTGTTTCTATCCGGAAACGGACCACGGCGCGGCGGATCCAGTGACATGGTCACCGGCAAATTGGGACGAGACCTGTCAGTCGAGGAAGGCTACGATGCCGCGAAACTCGTCGGCATCCAGCTCCTAGCCTCCATCAAACGCGAGTTCGGCACCCTCGACGTCGTTGAGCGATGCGTCAAAGCCCTCGGAATGGTCAACGGCACCCCTGACTTCACCCAGCAACCAGCCGTCATCAACGGCTTCTCCGACCTCATGGTTGAAGTCTTCGGCGAAAACGGCAAACACGCCCGATCCGCCGTAGGTATGGGTAGCCTTCCAAACGGCATCGCCGTCGAAATCGAACTCATAGTCCAACTGAAAGATGGTGCCTAAATGGCCAGCTTCAAAGTCGAAAAAATCAACCACGTCGGGCTCCCGACCGACGACCGCGCGGCATCTATCGGCTTTTTTCGCGATCTGATCGGGCTCGCAGTCATCCCCCACGAGATCGAAGGCAACCCCCTCGTCTGGACGCGCACCGAAGATGGCGGCATGTTGCACCTCATCGAGCCCAGAGACGGAACCCCAGCCGGTTGGCACGTCGCACTCCAAGTCGACGATATAGATGCCGCGCTCGAAACCATCAAAAACGCCGGCATTGAAATAACCTCCGGCCCCGGCGAGCGAGCCAACGGGCAGCGCTACTTCTTCATCGACGACCCCGACGGCAACCGCATCGAGATCGCAACAGCCGGATACACCATCGACTCTCAACGCACCGTCGACGAACTCGGCTTCACCTACGATAAAGACGGCAACAAACTCTGATCTTCAGCGCTTCCCAGCCGCCTTCTCAACGTTGTTGAAGAAGACTCCCATCAGCTGCTTCGACACGCCCGGCAACATCCGCTGCCCTACTCGCGCGATCATCCCACCAGTTTGAATCTCACCATCGGCTTTGATCAACGTCGAATCCGCATCGATCTCTTCAAGCTCGACTCTACCCGTCCCCTTCATCCAGCCATGACGTGAATTCCCATCCACTTTAAGCGTGTAAGAATTCGGTTCGTCACGCTCCTCGATCTTCACATTCCCCGCAAAACTGGTCTTGATCGGACCGATCCCGATATCCATCGTCGCCGAGTACTCGTCCGTCTCCACTTCCCTCAGTCCTTTGGCACCAGGGATCATCGAACCTAGCGCTTCCACGTCGTTAAGCGTTTCCCAAACCTTCTGTTTCGGAGCGTTTACAGTGAATTCTCCGCTGATTTTCACGTCTCAATCCCTCGAAAAATGGTGTTTCCGCTTCGACGCGCACCACTTTTTCGGATAAACTTTCTTCAGTTTGCACAGTCCATCATAACGTGAGGAGCGGGCTCATGAATCAAGAATTGTCGATCACCATCAACGGGACGGAGCACCGATTACAAGTGCCCTCCAGAACGTTGTTATCGCAATTGTTGAGGGACGTCTTAGACCTCACCGGCACTCACGTCGGTTGCGATACGAGCAGCTGCGGCGCCTGCACCGTCCTTGTCGACGGCAACGCCACGAAATCCTGCACTATGTTCGCGGTCCAAGCCGATGGTTGCGAAGTCACCACCGTCGAAGGTTTGGCATCGAACGGCGACCTACATCCGATCCAAGAGGCATTCCGTGAGAAACACGGCCTGCAGTGCGGATTCTGCACTCCAGGGATGATGATCACGGCAGTCCAAATTCTGGAGCGCAATCCTTCGCCATCTGAATCAGAGATCAGAAGCGGTCTGCGCGGCAACTTGTGCCGCTGCACTGGCTACCACAACATCGTCAAAGCCGTTCAGCACGCAGCAACGATCTCGGGAGGTGAGTAGAAATGACAACTGAGACACTCATTGGCCAGGAGGTCAAACGCGTCGAAGATCAGGCGCTGATCACCGGTAGAGGCCAATACATAGACGATCTTCGCCTACCCGGACTGCTGCATATCGCTATCGTCCGTAGCCCATACGGGCACGCCAAGATAAACAACATCGACGTCTCCGCCGCCGCTAACGCGCCCGGCGTAGTCGCCGTATTTACAGGCGCCGATCTTTCCGAACAGCTCGGAAGTCTGCCCGCAGGCTGGTTGCTCGACGAAGAGGCAACCGGGATGAAGGCACCGGAGCATCCCCCGCTCGCAATCGAGAAAGTCCGCTATGTCGGCGACGCAGTCGCGGCGGTAGTTGGCAGTTCACCCGCGGCCGCCTCAGATGCCGTTGCGCTAGTCGAAGTCGACTATGAACCGCTGGACGCCGTTACTGACGCCGAACAGGCAACTGCCGACGGCGCACCTGTTGTCCACGACGACGCTCCAGGCAACCTTGCGTTCGACTGGGCCGTTGGGGCCGGCGATTACGACGCGGCAGCGGCCGAAGCCGATGTAGTCGTTAGCGAGCGCATCGTCAACCAGCGCTTGATACCGAACCCGATGGAAGCGCGCGGAATCATGGCCGACTACAACGCCGGCACCGAGCAACTGACCATCTGGACTTCAACGCAGATCCCGCACTTGGTACGTCTGCTCTTCGCACTAGTTACGGGTCACCCCGAACACAAAGTTAGAGTGGTCGCACCTGACGTCGGTGGAGGTTTCGGCTGCAAGCTTTACCTCTATGCAGAGGAAGTGATCTGCGGCATCATCGCCAAAAACCTCGAGCGTCCGGTCAAATGGATCGAGAGTCGCACCGAGAACTACGTCGCCACGACACACGGCCGCGACCACATCGCGGATGCCGAGATCTGCGGCACCAAAGACGGTATCGTAACCGGCCTTAAGGTCCACGTCTACGCCAACTTGGGCGGATACCTCTCGACCTTCGCTCCTGCAATCCCGACCATCTTGTTCGGACTGATGCTTGGAGGATGCTACAAATTCGAGAACCTGTCCTGTCAAGTCAAGGGCGTATTCACCAATACGACTCCAGTTGACGCCTATCGCGGCGCTGGACGCCCCGAGGCGACGTACGTCGTCGAGCGCATGATGGAGCGCTACGCCCACGAGCTTGGGCGCGACGTTCTCGGCGTTCGCCGTCGCAACTTCGTCCGACCGTTCAAGCGCGGACACGACATGCCGATTGGTGTCACATACGACTCCGGCAACTACCAAGGCGCACTTGCAGCCGCACTCGACAAGTTCGATTACCAAGCCTTCAGGCAAGAGCAACGCGACGCCCGTCGCGAAGGCCGCTTGCTAGGCGTCGGCTTCTCGACCTACATCGAGATCTGCGGCATGGCGCCATCTGCCGTTGCAGGCGCATTAGGCGCAGGCGCAGGTCTGTGGGAATCGAGCACCGTCCGAGTCCACCCGACCGGAACGGTTACCGTCTTCACCGGCACCTCGCCGCACGGACAGGGCCACGAAACCACGTTAGCGCAGATAACGTCATCCCGCCTCGGCGTCCCGATGGAGAACATCGAGGTCGTGCACGGCGACACCGAGCGACACCAGTTCGGCACTGGCACCTTCGGAAGCCGATCCCTCGCTGTAGGCGGACAAGCCCTGATGATGAGCTTGGACAAGGTCATCGAGAAGGCCAAGAAGATCGCCGCCCACGAGATGGGGGTCGATGCCAGACAGGTCCGCTTCGAAAACGGCACGTTCTACGTAGAAGACATCCAGGAACGCGAAATTCCTTGGGGCGATGTCGCACTAGGCGCGTACTGGGCGAAGAACTTGCCCGACGGTCTTGAACCCGGGCTTGAAGCCGTGAGCTTCTTCGATCCGCAGAACTTCACGTGGCCGTTTGGCACGCACATCGCAGTCATCGAAATCGACGAAGTGACTGGCGAAACGAAGCTCAACCGCTACGTCGCTATCGACGATGTCGGCAACGTCATCAACCCGATGATCGTGGATGGCATGGTTCACGGCGGCATCGCACAAGGCGTCGGACAGGCCCTCCAAGAATGCGCCGTCTACTCAGACGACGGTCAGCTATTGACCGGAAGCATGATGGACTACGCAGTTCCGACCGCTGAGGACTTCCCGACCTTCGAGACGGGTCGAACCGTCACGCCTACAACGGTCAACGCGCTCGGAGCCAAAGGCGCGGGCGAAACCGGAACCATCGCCGCATCGCCAGCAGTTGTGAACGCCGCGGTCGATGCGCTCAAACACTTGGGCGTGCGGCACTTGAACATGCCACTGAGTCCCGAGAGGATGTGGCGCACCATTCAAGACGCCAAAGAGGAACGTCGAGCACGCCGTTCGGCAGCAGCGAGAAGGGGTAACTGAACATGACAACCGGAGTAACAGATCCTTTCGCATACCACGCTCCCGCAACGGTGCGTGAAGCTTCTCAAGCGCTGTCGAGATATCGCGGCGATGCCAAGTTGCTGGCTGGCGGTCACTCACTCATCCCGATGATGAAGTTGCGGATCGCATCGCCGCAGGCCATCGTTGACCTGCGCAACATCGACGACCTCAAAGGAATTAGTGAAACCGACGACGGCGGCCTGATGATCGGCTCGATGACCACCTATCACGAACTGATCACGTCGGACTTGGTCAACTCGAAAGCGCAGGCGATCTCCGAAGCCGCCGCCCAAGTAGCCGACACGCAAGTCAGGAACTGGGGCACCATCGGCGGATCCTTGGCGCACGCCGACCCCGCGGGTGACCTGCCCGCAGTCGCCGTTGCGCTGGATTTCCAGATCCACGCATCCTCCGCCCGATCGGACCGAACAATCTCCTGCGACCGCTTCTTCCGCGGATACCTCGAGACCGCGCTGCGAGCTAACGAAGTGCTGACCGGGGTATCTTGTGCCGCCTCAGGCGACGGCAGCGGATCCGCATACGTGAAACTTGCCAACAAGGCGTCTCACTACGCCATCGTCGGTGTTGCAGCCGCGATATCGATCGATGCTGGTGGTGTATGCACCGCGGCACGAATCGGGATCACCGGTGCCGGACCGCACGCCGTGAGATCGCGACGAGCCGAACGTATCTTGGTCGGTAAAGAACTCACCTCCAACGTGATCGCACGCGCCGCCCAGCGTGGCGGGGCCGAACTCGCCGGACTGTTCAACGACGATGTCCACGCCTCGGCCGAATACCGCGAGGCGATGACCAAGGTCTACACCGAGCGCGCCATTGCGCTGGCAACGGAACGCGCGTCTGGCTGAAAGCGAACCCCAGGTGGATACAAAGATCGGAACAGGCCGCCTTATCGGCGGCCTGGTAGTTATCGCATTGGGAGGATTATTCCTCCTCGATACCCTAAATATCCTCGATTTCGGGGAAATCATCGGATGGGCAGCTTCCATCGCATTGATCTTGTTCGGCCTGGGATTGCTGGTTACTCGGAAATTCCGGCAGGTGTTCTTCCCGATCGTGCTGATCATAGTCGGCCTATTTCTGCTACTCGGCAATCTAGGTGTCGATTCGTGGCGGTTCTGGCCAGTGATTCTCATCGTCGTAGGCGCCGCGATCATTTTCGGTGGAACGCGCCGCCGGTCACGTAAAAGCAAGCGCGATACCAGCGGAACCTCGACCGTTCTAAGTGAAAGTTCAACTACCACAAACGAAGGCGAAGTCAGCATCTCTTGCACATTGGGTGAAACCAACGAACGAGTTGAAACCAGCGATTTCACTGGAGGTACTGTGAACGTAACTTTGGGTAACGTGAATCTGGACCTCCGCGATGCCACGATCATTAATCGTCCCGCGGCTCTGGACGTTTCACTCACGATGGCCGGATTGAATCTGCGGGTACCATCTGACTGGGCCGTTGCCATGGAAACCGATGTCACGATGGGCGAATCTGAAGACAAGCGAACTCGCGCTGCTTCACCTTCCGACACCCCGCATCTAGTGATCACTGGCAGTCTCACAATGGCCAGTTTGGCGATCGACGACTAGACCCCTCGATGCAAGTTGAAGTACCATCGTCGGGGCGTAACCTAGCGATGAAGCCGTAATGTCGCGCGTATCAGTAGAAGCACGTTCTCAAATCATCGACCTCGTTCGAGAGTTCGTACGCAAAGACGTCGAGCCTGTAGCTTCTCGATACGATCACGAAGACATCTACCCCGCTGAACTAATCGACACAATGCGGGAGATGGGTCTCTTCGGGATCACGATCCCTGAACAGTACGGCGGACTTGGTCTCGACCATGTAACTCTCGCCACCATCTTCGAGGAGCTCAGCAAAGGTTGGATGAGCGTCTGTGGGCCCATCGGCACGCACCTACTGATGTCGGCCATCATCACCGAACACGGCAGCGAAGACCAGAAACAACGCATCTTGCCGGGCATGGCAACGGGCGAAATTCGCGGCGGGTTGGGATTAACCGAACCTGAAGCGGGCAGCGACGTCCAGAGTATTCAAACCACCGCGACCAGAGACGGCGAAGAGTACGTCCTCAACGGTCGCAAGATTTTCATCACCAACGCCGAGAACGGCAACGCCTACGCCGTACTAGCAAAAACTGATCCCGATGCCGATCCAGCATACCGAGGAATGAGCTGCTTCATCGTGCGAAAACCGAACCCCGGACTCTCTGTTGGTCAACACATCGACAAGTTGGGCTACCGCGGCGTCGACACCGGTGAATTACTTTTCGACAACTGTCGCGTCGGCGAAGAAGATCTCATCGGCGGCCGAGAAGGTCGAGGTTTCCATCAGGTGATGGGCGGATTGGAATCGGGTCGCATCAATGTGGCGGCGCGCGCAGTTGGCGTAGCGACCGCCGCGTTCGAGGCCGCGATCTCATACGCCCAGCGTCGCGAAGCGTTCGGCGTCCCTATCGCGGAGCATCAAGCGATTCAGTTGAAACTCGCCGAGATGGGCACAAAGATCGAAGCTGCCCGTTTGCTGACCATGAGCGCGGCGCAGAAGAAGGACGATGGCGAACGCGTCGACCTTGCCGCTGGCATGGCCAAGCTCTACGCCAGCGAGATATGCGGCGAAGTAGCAATGGACGCCATGCGAATACACGGCGGCGCCGGATACACCAAAGATTTCCCGGTCGAACGCTACTACCGCGACGCCCCACTCATGATCATCGGAGAAGGCACCAACGAAGTTCAAAAGCTAGTCATTGCCCGCAGACTGCTGGAACGGTATCGGGAATAGAAGCAACGTTTCTCGCCAAACCAACCCTACGAACATGGATTGATCGGCGAAAATGGTCTAGTGGACTGAAACCGCCACCCCGCACATCCTTTTCGAATGCTCGATCTTCTCAAACAATACTTCGGTTACGACCACTTCCGCCCACTCCAAGAGGAGATCATCTCCAACGTATTAGCCAGCAACGATTCGCTGGTGATCATGCCTACCGGAGGCGGCAAATCCCTTTGTTACCAACTACCCGCTTTGCGTTTGGGCGGTATCACTCTCGTCGTCTCACCTCTCATCGCGCTGATGAAGGACCAAGTCGACGGATTAAAGGCAAATGGCATCAAGGCAGAATTCATCAACAGCACTCTCCCTTATCAGGAGATGGTTCGAATTCGCGGCGAGGCGTTGCGGGACGAGATCAAGATTCTCTACGTCTCACCCGAAAGATTGGCTCTCGACGGTTTCCAATCGCTCCTCAACAGCCTGAACATAAGTCTCGTCGCAGTTGACGAGGCGCACTGCATATCCGAGTGGGGACACGACTTCCGTCCAGACTACCGCGGCCTAGGCGCGCTGCGTCGAAGTATGCCGGAAGTCCCTTTCATCGCTCTGACCGCCACGGCAACGCATCGAGTTCGAGACGACATCGTAACTCAACTCGGTTTGAAGTCTCCACAGCGTTTCGTGGCCAGCTTCAACCGCGCAAATCTCAACTACGAAGTTCGCCCAAAGCGCAACTCGTTCGGACAACTCGTCGAGTTGCTGGAGAGTCGGAGAAATCAGTCCGCCATCATCTATTGCTTCTCACGCAAAGAGACTGAAGAGCTTGCAGTCGATCTGCAAGGTCTCGGCTTGAAGGCGCGCCCATACCACGCGGGCATGGATGCCGAAGCACGTCGTCGGACGCAGGAACAGTTCATAGCCGGTGAATTCCCGATTGTCGTGGCAACTATTGCGTTCGGCATGGGCATCGACAAACCAGACGTCCGGTTGGTGGTCCACAACTCACTCCCGAAGTCGCTCGAAGGCTACTACCAAGAGACAGGCCGCGCAGGTAGAGACGGCTTGCCCAGCGATTGCGTGCTGTTCTACTCCTATGGCGACAAATCGAGGCAAGAGTTCTTCATCAATCGCATAGAGAACGATATTGAACGTCAAAAATCCAGCGACAAGCTAGCGCAAGTCATCGACTACTGTCAATTGCAGACGTGCCGAAGGCGATACCTGCTCGAATATTTCGGTGACGAGACGGTTTCAAACGGCGCATCGTCGAACAACTGCCAAGGCTGCGACATCTGCCTGATGCCGCGCGATGAGTTTGACGCCACCATCATTGCCCAGAAGATGTTGTCGGCGATACTCAAGACTGGACAAAGATTCGGTGTTGCGCACGTCGCCGATGTCTTGCTGGGCAGCAAACGTAAGAAGATTCTCGAATTGGGTCACGACTCACTCAGCGTATACGGCATCGTCGACGATTTCGACAGAAACGAAATCAGGGAGATCGCGGGTCAATTGACGGCAAACGGTTTGACTTACCGGAACAGCCAAGAGTATCCGACACTGGGCGTCACCGACAAAGGTAGGGAATTTCTAAAGAAACGCGAGCTCCTCACACTCTCCAAGCCGAAACCCACAGAACAACCACGACGCGAGCGAGTTGCCCGTTCCCAGACATTTAACGACGAGTTGTTCGAGCGTCTGCGACGGCTCCGACTCAGCATTGCGCGAGAGCTTCAAGTGCCGGCATACGTAGTTTTCAACGACGACGCTCTCCGAGACATGGCGCAACGCGTCCCGAGCAATCGTGAAGAATTCGGACGCGTATCAGGCGTCGGCACCGTCAAGCTGGAACAATTCGGAGATCGATTCTTGGCTGAGATCCAGCAATACTTGAAAGAACATTCCGATCCCGCGAAGGCCGATCCAACGTCCAACCCTAAAGGCACCAGTCCCGCCGAAAAGCGTGCTATCAGGCGCGAAGGCTCTACGTACTCGCAGACAAGGGAATTGCTCAACCAAGGCATGTCGGCAAGCCAGGTCGCGCATCGACGCGGATTGTCGGTCGGCACTATCATCAGCCACGTTGAAATGATGGTTGCGAACGGGATCGACATTGATTTGGCTCCATCGTTGCCACGGACGGATCGTAAAGTGGTAATCGAGGCAGCGCTTGATGAAGCAGGTGGCCCAGAAGCAAAATTGTCAAGCGTCTATGAAAACGTCAGCGACGATATCACATACGAAGACATACGAATCGTTAGAGCGCACCTGACACAGTCAAACGGGAAATCACACTAGCCGAGTCGGAAACTGGAGGCTCCAATGTGCCGTAGCATCAAAGTTCTAAGAGAACGCGACATATCAGCTAGCGATGACGAGATAGCAGCAGCCGCGTTGCAATACGTCCGTAAGATCAGCGGATATCGAGCGCCATCACGCGCGAACGAGGATGCATTCAACGCCGCCGTCGATGAAATCACCTTCGCATCGAAGCGATTGTTGACTTCGCTACGATACGGTGCCAGAGTCTGAAGGTTTACCGCTATGACTGATCACGCACAACCCGGCAGGGGCGACACACTAGTGATCGTTGGCACGCGCAAGGGCGCGTTCATATTCTCGAGTGACGAGAACCGCAAGATATGGGACATGTCGGGCCCTCACTGGGCCGGTTCTGACGTGTTTCACGCCATTTACGACGCTCGATACGGTGGAAAATTATGGGTCGTCAGGAACGATCCGGTTTTCGGATCCGAGGTCCACCGTAGCGATGACCTAGGAGCAACTTGGGCTAGCTCAAAGACAGGCCCGAGTATCACTTCAGACCCGAAAATCAGGGTGAATCGCTTTTGGCACGTCACTCCCGACCCCGTCGATGGGCCCGATTCCGTATACCTCGGCGCGGAGCCGGCATCGCTGTTCAAGAGCGTTGATGCAGGTGAGACTTGGATGGAGATCGACGGAATCACGAAGCATCCTTCACGGCATGGTTGGATGGGAGGGTTTGGCGGCATGTGCTTGCACAGCATCCTTCCCGACGCAAGTTCGCAAGATCGAATGTTGGTAGGTATATCGGCCGCAGGGGTATTCAGCACGGAGGACGGCGGCGCCAATTGGTCACCCCTCAACCGCGGAGTCCGAGCCGATTTCATGGGGGAACCCTATCCAGAAGTCGGTCAATGTCCCCACAGCTTGGTCTCACATCCAGCGAACCCGCGCAGACTCTACCAGCAGAACCACTGCGGCGTATACCGCAGCGATGATCGCGGACGCAAATGGATCGACATCAGCGATGGTCTGCCTTCAAGATTTGGGTTACCGCTGACGGTTCATCCGTTTGACCCTGACACAGTCTATGTGTTGCCCGAAGACAAGGCCGTAGGCGAGGAGTTAGGCGGCGGCATGCGTTATGTAACAGATGCCAAGTTCCGAGTATTCCGAACGCGTAACGCTGGTCAGGATTGGGAGCCTATGACAAACGGCTTACCGCAGAAGAACGCATATCTACACGCCATGCGCGACGGAATGGCTACTGACACCTTAGATCCGTGTGGCGTCTACGTCGGTACCAGCACCGGTCAACTCTTCTTTAGTCGGGATGAAGGCGACAACTGGGACCTCCTCGCCGACTACCTACCACCGATCAACTCCGTTGAAGCAACTGTAGTCGTTTAGGCAGTCTCTGGAAGAACTCAGCGCCGCTTTAATCGTTGCCGCGCTTCGAATGTCGTGAGTTCCACCATCGCCGCTAGTCCTTCGCCCTTGCCCATTGAAAGCTGGCGACCAAAGATGGTGTGAACGATATCTGGTGGAACGTTCGCGACTCGATCCAATGGTTGGCCTGACATCGTTTCGTCGAGAATCGCACCCATGGCTCGTGCCGAAATACCCAGAGGGTTTTCGACGGCATAGTGAAACTTCAACGTGCCATCGTCTTGGTCTTGAGCCCAAACGAACGCTTCAGATTCGCACTTAGGGACACGACGGTTTTCCGGAAACGGTCTGGTGGCAATCGTTTCAGGGACTTCTTGGAAATCGTCCGATAGCTCAAGAAGGTACTGGGCGCGCTCTACCCTATCGAGAGAATCGAGTTCCCCGAGCATTTCTGAGAGTGGGCTGGGGATGTTGTCCATCGCTGGCTATCGGCTTTATAGCAAAACGACGCGGACACCAAAACTCGATGCCCGCGTCGTATCTGTTAAGTAGCTGAAACTACTTCTCGATCGGAACGCCGACGGAGTTGCCCCATTCGGTCCAGCTGCCGTCGTAGTTTTTGACGTCGCTGTAGCCAAGGAGGTTGGTAAGGACGAACCATGTGTGGCTTGATCGCTCACCGATGCGGCAGTAGACGATGACATCGTCGTCAGACGACAGGCCTGCGTTACCTTCGTAGATGTCTCGGAGCGCCGAAGCATCCTTGAAAGTGCCATCCTCGTTGGCAGCGGATGCCCACGGAACGTTGGCCGCACCGGGAATGTGACCGCCGCGCAGTGCACCTTCGTTCGGGTAGTCCGGCATGTGCAGACGTTCGCCGCTGTATTCCTCAGGGCTACGAACATCGATCATCTTTCCGCCGATGTGAGCCAATACGTCGTCGCGGAACGCCCGTACCTTGGAGTCATCTCGCTCTGGTGCTGAGTAGTTGGCAGCCGCAACGTCTGGCGCTTCGCGCGTTAGTTCGCGACCTTCGGCTTCCCACTTCATACGACCGCCGTCCATGATCTTGGCGTTGGTGTGACCGAAAAGCTGGAAGATCCAGAGCGCGTAACACGCCCACCAGTTGCTGCGGTCGCCGTAGAGGACCACGGTCGTGTCGTTCGAGATGCCTTTCGAGGACATCAGGCCAGCAAAGCCGTCGCGGTCGAGGTAGTCTCGGCGAAGCGGGTCGTTTAGATCGGCCGCCCAGTCAATCTCTACGGCGCCAGGGATGTGCCCTGACGGGTACAGCAATGGGTCCTCGTTCGATTCGACGATTCGCACACCGTCGTCGTTACCATGCTTCGCGACCCAATCGGTCGATACAAGCGCATCGGCATTGGCATAGCCTCTTGAGTTGATTTCAGACATTGTTTCTTGCTCCTGAATGGACTTTTGTGCGGATCATTCACTGCATACGTCAAAGCCTGCATTTGGCTCGGAAGTCACGCTCACAACCGCGCACGAGTTTGGTTTAGTTCGCTCTAAGTTGATTCTATGCTAAAGAGGTTTGCGAAGTTTACAAACGCCCAGTTGCGACCAACAGCACTTAACTGTGTCAACGAGGGATAGTGGCCGAAACAACCACGGAGCCTAGACGATCGAGATCGGTCCGACGGAACCGTTTCTCGATCGTTTCCCTTATTCCCACAGTCTATGCGCCAGCGTTTCTGCTGGCCGTCGGTCAAGGTGTGTTGATACCAGTGTTGCCGGTCTTCGCGAAGGACGAATTTCTCGCGACTGAAGCGCTAATCGGTCTTGCCGTCGGCGCCAAGCATCTCGGTACTCTGGCATTCGACGTCCCAGCCGGGATTCTGGTTTCAAGATTCGGAATGTGGCGGACGATGCTGGTGGGCATCCTGCTGTTCGCGGTTGCCGCAGCCGCGGCGGCAAACAGCCCGAATTTCGGGTTGCTATTTGTATCGAGATTCGCTGCTGGAGCGAGCTTCGCATTCTGGATGATTTCGAGACACGCCTTCATCGCCGGAGCAGTGCCGACTCGACATCGCGGCAAAGCGCTATCGCTCTACGGAGGCGTAGGTCGAATTGCCGCCATCATTGGACCGATTTTAGGTGGAGTTCTGGCCGAGTACGTCGATATCCGAGCGCCGTTTTACGTGCAGGCGGTGATAGCGGTTATGACCGGTATATTCGTTCTCTACGCCATGATACGGTCCGGTGGTGACAACGTCGATCCCCAGGGACATCGTAACGTCGTGGCAAGCATCGGATCTACCTTGGTGCTGCACCGTAAAGACTTTATGACCGCTGGATTGGTCGCTGTCATTCTGCAATTCATCCGCGCCGCCCGCGAGTTCCTTATACCGGTATGGGGCGACGAAATGGGGCTCAAGACAGACCAGATCGGCTATGTCGCAAGCGTCTCGTACGCGGTGGACTCTACGATGTTCCCGATCGTGGGCTGGACAATGGATCGCTTCGGAAGGAAGTACGTAGGTGTACCAGCACTTTTGATCATGGGTCTAGGCTTATCCCTGCTCCCCTTCGCCGACGGCATCACCATGCTTATGGTCGCTGGTGTATTGGCCGGTCTAGGAAACGGATTAAGCAGCGGTTTTGTGCTGACACTCGGATCTGATCTAGCGCCGTTGAAAGACCCCGGTGAATTCTTAGGGGTCTGGCGATTCATATCCGATGTCGGAGGTGCAGTCGGGCCGCCGTTGATCGGTGGTATAGCGCAGATAATGGCATTGGCATCCGCGACCTGGTTCACCGGCGGTGTCGCGGGTATCGGCGCGCTAGCGCTTATCACGCTGGTCAAGGAGACAGTCGCGAGGCGTCGGTTGCGTCGGAGGCAAAGATGAACTCATCCTCTTCGCCAACTCGACTCAAATAAGTATTTCGGCTCAAGATATTGTTGATTTCGCGACTCGTTGATCCGACTGGATTAACCGAGGATTCACGACAGATATCAGGAAGAGAACTAGGATTGCCCAAAGTTAGAGAAGCAATTCGGATAGTTGAACGAGACGGTTGGCGCTTAGCACGAACGCGAGGAAGTCACAGGCAGTACAGACACCATCATAAATCGGGGACGGTTACAATCGCTGGGCATCGCAACTCCGATGTGCCATCTGGCACCTGGCATAGCATTATGAGACAAGCCGACATCACTCCAGGAGACATAAGATGAATTCCAGTTACGTGGTGATAATCGAAAAAGGCCCCACGAACTTCGGCGCCTATTTGCCCGACTTGCCTGGATGCGTAGCGGTGGCAGACACAGAGGCGGAAGTTTGGAAACTCATCGTAGAAGCTGTGAGTCTGCATCTTGAGACGATGCAGGAAAATGGCGAGCCTATCCCCGAACCACAGTCGTCTGCTCGAGTGTTGGAAGTCGAAATTCCAGCCGTAACCGCGATTTGAGCGTGACAAACAGAAAGATCTTATAGCGGGGCTTTAACCTACTCCTTCATCCTTCAACAGCGAATGAAGGTCGCGGATGCAGACTGAGTCGGCTTGCAAATCTCGACCGTCCACCCACTCTTTGCTATCTCCGCTCATCCCTTCGACAGCACCTACAGCCACGATATCGCGAACCATTTGCATCGATTCTTCGACGCTGGGCAAGAGATTCTCGCCACGTTTTAATGACAACGCGGCGATTAGTCCGTAACCACCCCAGTTGGAGCAGCTGGCTACGATGAGTTCGGTAGTTGTTGTTACGCACGGGTTCTTGGGCAAAAACTCGTGCTCGATCGTCGGAATGACGTTTTGCAAGTTGCCCATTCCGATCTCGTTTCCACCGTCGCCTATTCCCACCGAGTACGGATGTTGGTCGAAAAGATGGTCGATCTTGGCGTTAAATGGCGTCAATTCAATGCCCCGCATATTCCGGTAGGTACCGTCTCCTATCAGTCCGGCGCGTTCGATTGCTACCAGCGCTGACGGGGAATGTTCCTGGACAAGATGATTCGCGAAGTTCGCAGATTCGAAATGATTTGTAATCGGAAAATCGATCACTTCGTCTTCTGTGATCGTTCGGACGACTTCGGAGGAAAACTCATCCGTCACGTATACCACGTCGTTTCCGAGCTTAGTGAGTGCATTTCCGATGGCTACGGCTCCGGGAGGGCCATCAGTCTCGGTCGCCTCGGCGGCGATGATGTAAAAACCAGTCACGATGAAGATCGTGCCCGGATGGTCCAACAGTAAGTCCGCACACGACTCCATATATCCGTCGGGCATGTGCGGCTTGAGAGCAGTCATACCGCGCATGTCGTCTTGGAGGATTATGTCTTCGATTTGAGCAAACGCGTCGTTGTTGTTCATGGTGGAATTTATCCTCACTTCGTGGATATCGGTGCTCGGGAGTTACATGACAGCCAAGTCTTCGTCGTGCATGTCGGTTACGAACATGTACCCGGGCAAGTGAGTAATCATGAGTTCTGGTTTGGACGCCATTGCAACGGCTTGGGGAGTGACGCCGCATGCCCAGAACATCGACACGTCGTCGTCAGACTGCGGATCCCAAGCATCGCCGAAGTCGGGATTCGAGAGATCGTTGATCCCGATTTCAACCGGGTCGCCGATGTGAACCGGTGCACCGTGGACGGCGGGGAATCTTGAGGTGGCTTGCACTGCCCTGACGACTTTCTCACGCGGCACCCAGCGATGAGTCACGACCATCGGTCCGCCGAAAGGCCCGGCCGGAGCGGTCATGATATTGGTTTTGTACATCGCGACGTTTTTATCGGTACCGTAGTACGGGAGATGAACCCCGTTTCGGATGAGGGCGTGCTCGAAGGTGAAGCTACAACCGAGGAGAAATGTGACGAGGTCTCCGCGCCAATGGTCAGAGATGTCGTTTGGCTCATCGACCAGCTCCCCGTACCGATAGACGCGATACTGCGGAACGTCGCTACGAATGTCGGATCCAGGTGCTGACAGAACGGCTTCAGTCTGGCCGGCTTCAAGGACTTCGATAACCGGACAGGGTTTCGGGTTGCGCTGGCAGAAAACCAGGAACTCGAATGCGAGGTCTTTAGGCAAGATAGCGACGTTGGTCTGAACGATGTCGGGCGCGGCGCCGGAAGTGGGCTGCGCAAACTCACCGCTTCTAGAAGCCATGCGGACATCCTTGCCGCTCATCGTCGTGGTGTCCATCATCGTTGCGATCATGTTGAATCTCCGTCGCAAAGCACTGTCATGGGTTCCTCATTTGGATAAAGTCTATTCCCAACGTGGCAGCGGTGTGCGATGCGGTGAGCATTTCACGGAAGTTGCCTTTGCATTGGAGGACGAACATGTCGCTGAAGGTTGGGTTGGCTGGTTACGGCAGAAGAGGACGCGGACATATCCGAGCCATCAACGAGTTAGAGACGGCACGGATTACTTCGATTTCCGATCCGGTCGAAGACGCTCGCAAGGCCGCTCTTGATGAAATCGAGCACGTGTCCGTCTATGCATCCATAGGTGAGATGATCGATTCCGGCGATGTGGACGCGGTAATTGTGACGGCACCCGCCCATCTGAACAATGTGGTTGCGATCGACGCTGTGGAACGTGGTGTGCCGGTGTTGATCGAAAAACCTCCAGCGCTTTCGTTGGAAGGCGTCATCGAGCTGCGCGAGGCAGCGGAACGGAGCGGGTCGAAGGTGATGGTCGCCTTCAATCGCCGGTTCAATCCGTTGATCCGTGCGGCGATGGACGTGATCCGAGAGCACGGTTCGCTAAGACAGATCGTCGCCGAGTTTCACAAAGACATCCATGATTTCACCGATGATCCGCGATATTCGCCTACCATTTTCGATTTGATGCTATTGGAGTCGCCGATTCATTCAGTCGATATCGTGACTCACATGGCAGGTGCGGCGGTCAATTCAACCAACGCGATAGTGAAACGTACAACAAGCCCGTATCGAGATGTCCATGCAGCGTTAATCGAGTTCGAGAACGAGGTAGTGTGTCAGTTCACCGCCGCGTATACCGCTGGTGGCAGATTGGAACGCTACGAACTGCACGGCGATTACGTCTCGGTCTATCTCGAAGGCGTAAACCAGGGTTGGGTGCTACGAGGTGGGGAACGGAGCGAACTCGAAGTGCCGGAAAAGTACGAGAACGACGGAGTTGCGCAGGCACGTTGTTTTGTAGAGAGTGTCGTCAGTGGGTTGGCCTACCCGGAGCCAGCGGCGACTCTTGAAACTTCCATCGCAACTCTGAGTTTGTGCGAAAGTATCCTTGATAGCGTCGATTCAACCGTGAGTGCATGCTGAACTTCGAGTGAGCGTGCTCTCGGGATGAAGGATCAGTATTTGGCTAAGGCACAGACGACATGAAGATAACGCGCGTTGATCAATTTTCACCTCGACAACGGACCAGACTAGTTCGTATCACTACGGATACGGGTATTGAAGGTTGGGGGGAGAGCACGCTCGAAGGGAAACACCTTTCAGTTCCGGCGGCGATCGAGGAGTTTTCTGGTTATCTGATCGGCAAGGATCCGCTTCGGATCGAGCATCACTGGCAGCAGATGTACCGCTCATCGTTCTTTCGAGGCGGCGCACACAACATGTCGGCGATTGCAGGTATAGATGCGGCTCTGTGGGACATCGCGGGTAAACACTACGGCGTTCCGAGCTACATGCTCTTGGGCGGAAACGTGCGTGATCGCATCCGGGTGTACGCTCACTGGGGCATCCGAGATATGTCGGATGAGGCATTGAGTGAGGCTCGCGAACGCCTGGACATGCTGAGCAAGATGGGCTATACAGCCTACAAAGCAGGACCTCCCGGTTTTTGGCGGGCGCACGAACCGCCGTCTCGCATCGACGAGTTCGTCGAAATGGCTTACACGATGCGCGAGTGGGTCGGCGACGATGTCGAGTTGTGCTTCGATTTCCACGGCAAGATGGCTCCGGGTATCGCGATCGAGGTGTGCAACGAACTCAAAGGGATGCGCCCGATGTTCGTGGAAGAGCCAGTGCCACAGGAGAACGAGGATGCGTTAAAACTGGTTTCCGATCATGTGCCCTTCCCTATCGCAACTGGTGAACGTCTGCTCTCGCGCTGGGAGTTCAGGCGGGTCATTGAGCAGCAATGTGTATCGTTGCTGCAACCTGATGTCGCACACTGCGGCGGCATCACGGAGTTGAAGAAGATCGCCAACTACGCCGAGGTCTACTACCAGCACATCATGCCGCACTGCGCCATCGGCCCGTTGGCGTTGGCTGCTTGTATGACCGTAGACGCTGTTGTGCCTAACTTCCTAGTTCAGGAACAGGTCGACCAAGCTCTTGGCGATGGAATCATCAAGAACAGTTGGCAAGTGAATAATGGTCACATCGAGCTTTGGGACTCTCCGGGGCTGGGTGTCGAGGTCAACGAAGCCGAAGCGATGAAAGTCTTTGACGGCGAAGTGACCGGTTACCACCGCGAACTGGGTGGCGAATCGTATTTTGAGGATGGGTCTGTAGCCGATTGGTAGGCCATTCAGCCTGAACTGGAGATCGCATTGAGCTTGGACATCGCCATCATCGGCGGATTGATGGCAACGATCGCCGCGATACTTTTCCTGCAGATCTGGGAGGTAGCGCGGCCATCGCATGACCACGTCAGAATCGTCACACTGATCGGTTCTGCGTTCTCGCATAAACCGTTCCCACAGCAGTTGATCGGGCGCGTGATTTTGTTTGTCATCGGCATCTGCTACGGCATATTCACGTCTGCGGTGCTTTACGCGTTCGAGTTGGAAGCCGTGGGCTGGATATTCGGGATCGTCGTCGCAATCCCATTGTGGATGCTGACGGGAATCAGTCTTACGTATTTCCGGTTGCTACACCCACGGATACGGAACGGTGAGATGAAGGCGCCAGGGCCGTTCGCGCTTGGTTACTCGCGCCAAAGCGCGGTGATGCTCTTGATCGCACACCTGATTTTCGGCTTCGTTTGCGGCTTCGTCTACGGAACCGTTGGGTGATCAGGCGAACACGTTGCCGCCGTACGCGGATTTCAACAAATCGCCTTCTTCAAACCGAGAGAAACGTAGGGGATGGAGATCGAATGTGGTTTCTTTGGACCCTGTAACCAACTCGGCAAGAGAAAGGCCGATTGATGGCGACATTTTGAAGCCGTGACCGGAGAAACCAGCACCCACGACCAGATTGTCGAAACCCGGTACGCGATCGATCACCGGATTCCAATCGGGCGAAACAGTGAAAAGTCCTGACCATCCACTCGCCCAAGTTGCATCGACGTATGCGGGGATGATGTCGGTGAGGATGCCCATGCCTTCCGCGGCCACTTCCGTATCGACACCTTGATTGTAGGTGTCCCGGTCAACGGGATCTTCACGATAACCAATCAGTGCGTAACCCGGCGTGTCGGGTCGGGCTGAGAGTCCTGACGGAATGTGTACAACGATCGGATGGAATGACGCCGCTATGTCGTCGAATCCCTCTTGTTGCTGTAGACGAATCACTTGATGCCTGACCGTGTGTATCGGCAATGGGTCACACACCTGCTCAAGCAACACGTTAGTCCACGGTCCAGTTGTTAACACGATCCGGTCCGCATAGATGTTGCCTTCGTCGGTCTTAACGCCGATCACGGCTCCTTGCTCGTAAAGAATTTCTAGGACTGACACACCCAACCGGCCCGATGCTCCTCGGTCTCGCGCGGAGTTGGCGAAACCGCTCGTGACGAGATGAGAATCGGCGAACCCGGCTTTGCCTTCCCACACTATGCACTCGCTATCGCCGAACTGCATGTACGGCCAACGACGGGAAACGTCGTCGATGCTGAGCGCCTCCGTCTCGACACCTACCGATTGAGCGAGTTTGACGTTGATCCGGGCGGCATTCTCGTTGCCCGGGCCGGGCAGGAGCAACCAGTCATTCTGTTGATAACCGCTAGGTGCCCCTACGTGGTCTTCGAAGTTCGCCATCACTCCCCTGCTCCACCAAGCCATCTCAGTTGTGACGCGGTTGGAGTAGTGCATCCGCAAGATGGTCATCGAACGCCCGGTTGAACCAGATGCTAGAGTGTCGCGTTCGAGGAGTATAGTGTCGGTGACACCGAGTTCCGCGAGGTAATGCAGCGTGGCGCATCCCATTACGCCGCCACCGATTACCACGGTGTCGAAGGTTTCGCTCAAAACGCGTCTCCCCCTCGTTTGACGTTCTTATGACACTTGCGGGCGTGTTCCCGTCCATGGGCGAGCCAGTTCGAAGGCTCGTGAAGCACGGAACACGATGGGGTCGTCGTTGACAGGACCGATGATTTGCAGTCCGAGTGGCATTCCACTGTCGCTGAATCCGCACGGGACAGATGCGGCAGGGTTCCACAGTATGTTCCAGAGTGCGGTGAACGGGATCGCCGACGGGTTTGCTATGCCCTCTTCGAGCTTGTGACCGCCGAGTTCCATCGGGGTTTGTTGGTGCGGCCATGCTTCAACGGCGGTCGTGGGGGTGACCAACAGATCGAATTCGTCGAACCACTGCCCTACTTGAATACGGTGAACTTCGGCTTGCCGAAGAGCCGACGCGTAGTCTGCACCCGTGACGTCGTAACCCGCGTTGACCATCTCCATCGTGTATTCGGTCAGTTGGACGTCGGGGTCCTCGGCGAGATGCCCGTACATCGCTACTTGCCCAGCGGTCCAGATCGTCCACCAGTATGTTGCCGGTACAGGGTCGAAGCTGATGTCGGCATTTACAATCGTTGCACCCGCGTCTTCGAATCCTTTCAACGCCTCCTCGGTAACGCGCGCTGCGTCATCGTTGAGGTAGGCGTAGCCGAGGTTCATGGAAAACCCGATCTTCATGCCCTCAATTCCGTCCTCAAGACCGGATATGCAGTCAGGGACAGGAGTTTTGAGGGAACCAGGGTCGCGGGGATCATGCCCGGAGATCGCCATGTGCATCATCGCCGACGATCGGACATCTTGAGACATAGGCCCCGTAGTGCTGGTGCAGTTGTATGATGGCATGGATCGACCGCCGTACCTCGGGGTTCTCCCATGCGTCGGCTTGTGACCGAATATCCCAGTAAACGCTGCGGGTAGACGAACCGATCCGCCACCATCAGTTCCTGTCCCCAACGAGCACATGCCTGAGGCGATCGCGGCCGATGTCCCCCCGCTCGAACCGCCCGGATGGCGAGTCACGTCCCACGGATTGTTAGCTGTCGGGAAGATGTCGGTAAAAGTCTCGGCACTGTTTCCAAACTCTGGTGTGTTGGTTTTTCCGAGGATGACGGCGTTGGCAGCGCGTAACCTTTCAACGACCGCCGAATCGAAGTCTGGCACCCAGTCCTTGAATGCGGAACATCCAAGCGACGTCCGCAAGCCTTTGGTCAGTTCGAGGTCTTTGACGCAAATCGGGATCCCATGAAGCATACCCAAATTTTCGCCATCTGCGACCATACGATCACATTCGGCGGCGGCAGCCAGAGCGCCTTCCGCGTCCAAGGTCACGAACGCGTTGAGCTGTGAATCAAGTTCCTCGATGCGACGTAGCGACGCCTGGGTCAGTTCGACGGATGAGATCTCGCCGTCCAAGGTCATTTTGCGCTGCTCGTGCGCCGGCAAAAACATTAGGTCTCGGTCGTTCATGAGATTCCTCTTGCTATGTGATTCTGGCAGACGATCTACCTCGCATCGCCGGTATCTGAAGTTCAATGACTGACTTCATCTTTACAAGTTCGGCGAGATTCTGCTTCCGCATCATCGGTTTGCTGATGAAACTGGTCAACGTAAACATGAGAGATGTAAACGTGCTGTCAGAAAACGCTGTCCTGGTCATCCGGAAAAGCGTGCCGTCTCCGGACGGCTGGCACAGGTATTCGGTGCGTATCGGATAGTTTCCCTCGATCGTATGAAACTCGAAAGCGCCGTCGCGGGGGTCACACGTGTCCACTTCCATCACGATCTCGTTCTCTTTTCCACCATACTCGTAGAGCATGTCCCACGTGTCTTGTGGCCGCGGGATGTCGGCCTCTTGTCGACGGATCCAAGCGGCGCGTCGAACACCGTTCATCCAGTAGATCATGTTGCTAGGCTCAATCACCCACTCGAACACGTAGTCGGTAGGCACGTCGATCTGAATTTCGACCGTAGTTGATATCTCTGCCATGGTTTCTTGCCTGCTGAAGCCCGAACTCTCACTAGCCGATTCGTACGCCGCGCAGCGCGTCAGTTCATGATCGCTCCGCCGTTGACATTCAACGCTTGGCCCGTTATTTCGGAAGCATCATCAGATGCGAGGAAGGCAACTGCTTTGCCGACGTCTTCAGGTGTCTGTTCCCTACCGAGCGGCATAGTGCCTTTGATCTGCATCTCGAAGATGTCACGTGGATCCATGTCAGCTAGATCGGGGTTGAGTTCTTTGTGGTTCTGGGCGATTGCCTGCCACATCGGAGTCCACAAGCGGCCAGGGCAAACGGCATTGACGTTGATGTTGAACTGACCGAGATTCATCGCCAACCAATGCGTCCATTGGATCGCCGCAGCCTTGGAGACCATGTACGGCCCTTGGGCGCTTCCTCGTCCGACATCAGGTACTCCCCGCGGCTGTCTTCCGCCATGGGATGCGATGATCACGATCTTTCCGTACATCCGCTCTTTCATATGTTCAGTGACAGCGTCCGCAGTGTTGACCACGCCTCGCACGTTAACGTCCCAAGTCATATCCCAGTCGGCATCGATGTAGTCCTTGCGCGACATGAAGCCAGGGCCACCGATCACACCGGCGTTTGGCACGCAGATATCGAGCTTGCCGAAGGTGTCGATAGCGGTTTGTGCGACTTCAGATATCGAGCCGATGTCAGTAACGTCGCCACCAGTTGCAAAGGCGTTCCCACCACCTTCGTTGATCTCAGCGGCGGCTTGTTCGGCGTTCGCTGGGTCAATATCCGACACGCAGACTTCCGCGCCTCTCGACGCCAAGATCATGCTGATCCCGCGTCCGATCCCCCTGCCGCCACCTGTTACCAAGGCGCTCCTGCCGTCTAGCTGCTGCGATGTCGATGTCGCCATTTATTGACTCCCAGATTTTCAAGGTGTGGCTGTATCATTCAGTCTGCGTAAATGATACGGCAAACCCTCCTTATGACGAGGCAGAGGTAGATATGGTCTCAATCGCAGATTCGTCGAAACAAAAGGCCCGAATACTAGCCGCAGCGTATGGCCACACGTTGGAACGACCAGTGGTTTATACCCAAGGAGTTGCGTTGACAGCTCGGTTGCAACTCGCTGAATTGGACAACGGGTATCCTGACCCGCGCCCTGAGATCGAGGCGATTACCGCGCAATATGTCGACAACCCCGGTGCCGTTTTTGAGGCGAGTGATGGCACCGCAAACTATGCAGGAGTCAACTGGGCATCGTTGCTTGCGGACGATACGCGATATCGATCATTGCTTATTGCAACTGCAGACCGATTCATGGAACGTGACGAGGATGGTTTTTCGAGCGTATTGGATCGTGACTTCAGAGTCGAGGACATGTTTTTCGCTGGCACGGTGCTGCAGCGAGCCTCTCAATTGACTGGTGACGGCTCATACGTCGAATTAGCGGGCGAATTCGTGCTTGAATGCGCCGATCGGCTGTTACAACCTAACGGGCTTTATTGGCACTGCCTTTCGTCGCCGTATTACTGGGGACGGGGAAATGGTTTCGCAGCCCTCGGATTCGCGGAGACGCTTGTCGGATACCGAGGATTAAAGCGGGATCAGCTGATTGAACGACACGTCGAGCATCTGGAGGGACTCAAGTCATTCCAAGACGCGGAATCTGGGATGTGGCGGCAAGTAGTAGACGTTGCCGATTCGTACACCGAACACAGTTCGACAAGCATGATCGGCATCTCGATTGCACTTGGGATAAAGCATGGCTGGTTGCCTAAAAGCGAATGGAGCAATGTGCTCTCGAACGCATGGCGTGGCGCGTCGGAGGGCATCAATGACAAAGCTCATGTGACGCGCGTGTGCGTGGGAACAGGACCCTTGGAAAACTTGAACGAGTATCTAATCCGCGACTCCGTCACCGGACTCGACGACCGGGGAGGTGCGATGGCGCTTTGGTTTGCGGTTGAGATGATGAATTGCGGATTGTGATCCAAGCGTGAACTTCGCGAACGCGCGGAGTTCGAAACATTCTCTCTTTACACTGAAACTATGCGGTGCTTCTACAGTTACCGCCATAGCTGCATGAAACCTAAGCAACACAAGATCGGCAAATCACATTGAAACGCAATCTCGATAACGTCAGCTTGGATACCGTCGTCAGTCTGTGCAAACGGCGGGGATTTATCTTCCAGAGCAGCGAGATCTACGGGGGTATTGGCAGTCTCTACGACTACGGACCGGTTGGAGTAGAACTCAAGCGAAACGTTAAGGACCAGTGGTGGAAGTCAATGGTGCGCGACCGCGAGGATGTGGTCGGTATCGACGCCTCAATCCTGATGCACCCTAACGTTTGGGTTGCTAGCGGCCACGTCGACAGCTTTACCGATCCTTTGGCAGAGTGCAAAGAGTGCCATCGACGGTATCGCTCTGACTTGCTCGAGACCAACGATTGTCCCGATTGCGACGCAAAGTTGAGCGACCCACGTCACTTCAACCTCATGTTCCGCACGCATATCGGCCCGGTCGAAGGCGACGAGAACATCGTCTATCTACGTCCTGAAACCGCACAGGCGATGTTCGTGGATTTCGACAACGTGGTGAACAGCAGCCGCGTTCGCATACCGTTTGGGATCGCCCAACAAGGTAAATCGTTCCGCAACGAGATCACGCCGGGGAACTTCACGTTCCGTACGCGCGAGTTCGAGCAGATGGAGATGGAATATTTCTGCGAGCCGGGCACGGATGAAGAGTGGCATCGCTACTGGATCGATTTTTCGATGGATTGGTTCTCGGATTTGGGTATTCGCCGATCGAAATTACGAGTACGGGAACACGAGGCCGACGAGTTGCCGCATTACTCGAAAGGTAGCGCCGATGTCGAATTTCTGTTCCCATGGGGTTGGGGTGAGTTGGAGACGATCTCAAACCGAACTGACTACGATCTGAAAGCACACATCGAGAAATCAGGCAAAGACCTCTCCTACTACGACCAACCGAACAATAAGCGGTACGTTCCGTTCGTGGTCGAACCTGCAATGGGCGCCGATCGTTCGGCTTTGGCGTTCCTCATCGACGCGTACGACGAGGAAGAAGTGAACAACGACAAACGCGTCGTTTTACGGTTCCATCCGGCGATCGCTCCGTACCAAATCGCGATCTTACCGCTGAGCCGGAACGCCAAATTGACACCGAAGGCTCGTGAGGTATACGACCTCGTACGGTCGCGTTTCAGCACACAGTATGACGAGACGCAGAGCATCGGACGACGGTACCGACGTCAAGACGAAATCGGAACTCCGCTCTGCGTGACAGTCGATTTCGAGACTGTGGAATCAGACGACGCGGTGACGATCCGCCACAGGGACACCATGGAGCAAGTCAGGGTTCCGATCGAATCACTGGTCGATGCGCTGCAAGACCAGTTGGACGGTATCGCATCGGACGTCCTTGCCGAGTGAGCGTAACCGCAAACTCAGTCGGCAGTAGTGAAAACTGAGTTCGCAGCCGTTTCGTATCATCTAATCAGAGGATGCACAAACGATTGGCTTAAGACTGGCGTCAGGGGAGATGAAAGTGCGAACGCGTCGTCCACGATTTCTGATCATCGCGACCTTGCTAATCGCGTCTATATTTTTCGCCGCCGCTTCGGCGTGTGGGAGCGAACCTGTCGAGCCGGCAGACACGCCCGAACCGGAACCAACGGTTGCGCCCGTAAGCGACGAAGCGGCGGCAGATTCGATGCCTATGGGATTCCCCGAGTCGTTCGAATCTGCGACTGTCGACGGTCTAGGGGACACTAAAGGTTTCTATGGAACCACATTCGCTCACGGCACGTTCGATACTCGAGAACTCGCTGGCAAGCCGATAGTCGTCAACTTCTGGTTCCCATCCTGCCCGCCGTGTCGAGCGGAGTTGGAGCACTTCGAAGAGGTCTATCAGGAGTTTGGCGAGCCGTCTGGCAGTGATATCCAATTCGTAGGGGTCCAGCAACTCGGCCTCGACTCGATTGAAGACGGAGCCGCGTTATTCGGGGAACTAGGCGTTACATTCCCCGGATTGCCTGACAACGCCTCGGCGATACAGATCGCATACAACGTGTTTTCGTATCCAACAACGGTGTTTCTGGATCGCAACCACAATGAGCATCGAGTGTGGCAAGGTGCGATCGACAAGGAAAATCTGACTGAGATCGTCCAAGAGCTGGCGGCTGGCGGCTCGGTGCAGATCGAGGAGGAGTCGCAACCCGAAGAAGGCGAGGCAATTGCGGTGGAGTTGTCTACTGATGAATCTGCCGTAGCGGACGCGGGGCTGGCGGAACCGGAATTGGTCTACGCGTCGACGGAAGTCTTTACCGGTCTCGGCGACGCGCCGGGATTCAAAGGCGACACGTTTCACCACGGATCTTTCGATTTGAGCGAGCACGAAGGCAAGCCTGTTGTCATCAATTTCTGGTTCCCATCTTGTCCGCCGTGTCGAGCGGAGATTCCCAATTTTGAGCACGCTTATCAGACTTTAGGACCGCCCGGCACCGACCAGATCGTCTTCGTTGGAGTACAGGCCGTCGGTTTCGACACTGCTGCTGACGGTGTCGAGTTCCTAGGAAAAATGAAAGCCAACTATCCGGCCATCCCCGATGTTGGCAGCTCGATCCATCTCGCTTACCAGATCACTGCTGCACCCACCACATTTTTCCTCGACAGAGACCATAACGTCTTGAGCGTCCATCAGGGATACATCAAGCACAATCAACTGCAAGACATCTTGGATCAGTTGGTCAAGCTTTAGTGGCGATCGGATCGGGCGATCAGCACGGCCGGCCCTAATCGATTAATCTAGCTGCCGCAATCGCGGGTCTAACCGGTCTCGAACCCAGTCGCCTAGGAAGTTGAAGGCGAGAACGACTAGGAAGATAGCGGTTCCGGGGAAGACTGTCTGCCACCAGGCCTGCTCGACATACTCCCTACCCTCGGCGATCAAAACACCCCATGCTGGCGTGGGCGCGGGTATTCCAGCACCAATAAAGCTGAGCGAAGCTTCAGCCAGGATCAATTGCCCTACCCTCAAACTCGCAATTACGAAGATCGTGTTCACGAGACCGGGAAGAAGATGCTTGAAGATGATGCGGAATGTTGAAGCTCCCGCCACTCGGGCGGACGCGACAAAATCGCGCTGCTTGAGACTCAAAACTTCCCCGCGTAGATTCCTAACATATCCGCTCCACGCAAGCAGGATCAACAAGAAGATGATGAGATTCAGACTGGCTTCGAAGATGATTACGGCAACCATCGCGAGCAGCAGGAACGGCACTGCGTACCAAACGTCGACCATCCTCATTAAAAACTCGTCAACGATACCACCATAGTAACCAGATAAAACACCGATAGTCACTCCAAGAATCAGGCCCGAGAACAGCGCAACAGAGGTAACGACCAATGAAATACGGGCGCCATGGATGACGCGGCTCAACACGTCTCGACCTACATGGTCCCCTCCGAGCAAGAAGCGGTTGCTAGGATCCTTCCCTTCGCTACCTTCAGCACGAAACATGGCCTGTGAATAGTCTTGAGTTGACCAGTATTCAGAGTTCGAACCGAAAATACGCGGTGGTGCGTTGCGGAACCTAATATCCTGTTCTATCTCGTCATACGGTGCCAGTTGATCCGCAAATACGCCGCCTACAACAAGGGCCACCATGATCAAACCAGGAATCAACGGCCAGCGGCGAAGTATGTACCACGCGTAGGCAAGCGAGAATCGGAACTTTTGCGCGGTCGGTGCTGCCGCGTCTTGAGCCGTGCCAGAGTCTCGTGCGGTTGTTTCAGAAGCCATTGTCGTGGGTAGGTTTTAGTAGCGAATTCGTGGATCGATCACTGCGTAGAGCACGTCCGTAATGAAGTTCACGGTCACAAATACAACGGCGAAGAACAGAACAGTGGCAGTCAGGATCGGAAAATCGTTGTCCCAGACCGCTTGAATCGCAAGGCGCCCGAGTCCAGGCCATGAAAACACCGCCTCAATCACGACGCTGCCAGTAATTAACCCAGCCATCATGAGCGAAGACACTGTCAACGGCGGTATGAGTGCGTTCCGGAATGCGTGCTTCCAAATGATTTTCGTGCCCCCCACTCCCTTAGACCGTGCCAATTTCACGAATTCAGAGTCTAGAACTTCCAACATTGCTGATCTAGTTAAACGTAAGTACACCGCCGCAGCACCCCAAGCTACAGCGAACGCCGGCATAACGAAGTAACGCAAGTTTTCCCAAGAAAAGAAGAAAGCGTCTGTAGAACCACGTGTCCCGAACGGTAGCCACCCCAGTTGTTTATTGAATATCAGAATCAACATGAGACCCAACCAAAATGTAGGCAATGATTGTCCGATCAAGGCGTAGGCGCGCCCTAGATAGTCCCAGACACTACCGCGCAAAACCGCGGACAAAACGCCGAGAGGTACGCCCATAATCGTCGCCAATACCCAAGCGGCTATACCTAGCTGAACAGTAGCACCCATCTTCTCCCCCACTACTTTCGTCACCTGCTGTTCGGCCAACAATGTTCTGCCGAAATCACCTCGCAACAAATCTGTGACCCACAAAAGATACTGCACCACAAGCGGACGGTCGAGGCGCAGCTTTTCCTTCAAAGCCTGCTCCTGTTCGGGCGTGACGCCATAACCACCAGGCTTGGCGTACAGCAACAGCGGGTCTCCTGCTGCTCGTGACAGTCCGAAGACAATCGCGGTAGCCGCAAGGATTGAAAGTATGCCAGCGAAGAATCGCCGTATCAGGAACTTTCGCACTGGACTGCTCTATCTGAATGGTACGGATCGGCGACGCGACCGTTGGGGCTATCGCATTGCCGACGATGAAGCCGCGTCGCCACTCCGACTCGCGGTTCATCGCTACGCATCACCGCCTCGGATGCCTAAAGCGGCTTGTCCGAGGCGGTGAGTTTGGGAATGTCTACCTCGCGGGAACGATCAGTTCAGGAGAGGTGTACGGTGCCTGAGGACCTGGTCGCATATTCCATGACTCGATGGCATTCGGGTTAAATGCCGAAACGAATGGAAGGGCGACGATTCCGATCTTGAGTTGCTGCTCCCACAAATAGTCAGCGAGAGCGAAGTTGTACTCTTTGCGCTTTGCAGGATCGGTTTCAGCAGCCACTTTTTGAACCGTTTCCAAGATGAACGGTATCTCCATGTGACAGTTGAAGCCTCCGCGCGTCAGGGTCGTCTCTTCTTCACCAGTCACCCAGTCATACGGCTTCCAAAGGTCAGACCTACACCACTGGATTGAGGGTGTCGTATTGCTCCTCGCCACCAAGCTTGGGCGGATGATCGAGTATGCAATCTTGATGACGCTCGTCTCGATGCCCAACTGGTTAATGAAACCGGCCGCGGCGTCAGCGATCTCAGTGAATTCGATTCGAGACGTGAAACCGTAGATCGGCATGTCGAATCGCTTGCCATCCTCGTCCCTCGGGTAACCAGCTTTATCCAGGTACTCGTTAGCCATCACCGGGTCGTAAGGGATCTTCCACTTGTCGTTCCAGTCGGTGTCGATAATGTGGAACATGCCGACGTAGTACGGATTCGCGTTGTTGCCGTAGAGCGACTCGTTGACGAGGTCTCGGTTGATCGACATTGCAATCGCCCATCTGACAAGCCGTGCTTGCTCCATGTCGTCGATGCCGTCAGGGTTGTTCCCGTCGTCTGGTTTGAATGGGTTTCCGATCCACGGAATGTCGTGCACGAATGTCACGGCTTGAGTCGGCTCACCAGTCTTGACTTGGGTGGTTTCCCAGTAGTTGCCCGCCATTTGTAGCGGCACACCGCTTTGGCGTCCCGTAGTCACCGATTTAAAGCCGTCACGTGTGAGGGGGCCGATTTCACGAACCGGAAGAACTGCCCAGTCTGCGCCTCCAGATCGGAGTGCGGAGATGCGGGCTACCGTTTCCGGAACGTCGATTAGGCGAAGTGTCGCGACCTCAGCGGTTTTGTCCCAGTGCGTGTCCTGCGCGATCAGCGTTGCGCTGTCAGACTGACGCCACTCTTCCACCATGTATGGGCCGGTACCGATTACGTTCTCACGCATCCAGTCCGCGCCCATCTCGTCGTACGCCTTCTTTGAGAAGACGCCGAACGCATCACCAGCTTGGTTGAACAACAACGTCGTCCACCGCGGTTCCGGCGCATTGAAGTTGAGTACCACGGTGCGGTCGTCAGTGGCTTCGGCTTCGTCCATGAACGCGGCGAAGTCACCCGCTTGACCGTGTATGCTCTCTGGCGTCGTTACAGCATTGGTGTCGTTCAAGCTCCACACAAAGTCGTGGGCAGTGAGTTCACCCCAGCCACCGTGGAACTGTACGCCGCTGCGAAGCGTGACGGTCGCTTGGGAACCGTCAGGTGAAACTTCCCAGCTCTCAGCGAGCCAAGGTCCAACCAGAGTTCCATCGTCATTCGGACGGAAAAGCTGCTCGGACACACCCCAGTACATGAGCGACTCAGGCGCTTGCGATCGGTTAATACCTACTCCGGGTGCCACACCTTCGGGGATCATGACTAGAGTACCGGCCGGTGATTCAGTGTCGGGCAACTCCATCATTGCAGGTTCAGGCGTAGCCGTAGGCGCAACCTCTTCCTTATCCACCATCACCTCGACCTCGACGATCTTCTCGACCTCTTTGACGACCTCTTTTTCGACGATCTTCTCGACCTCGACGGTCACCTGCACTTCTTTCTCAACTTCGACCTGGACCTCTTTCTCGACCTCTACGACGACCGTCTCCTTGACGACGACCGTCTCGGGGTCGCTTCCGCAGGCCCAAGCCGCCACGGCAATCAGTGCCGCAACCGCTCCAAGCAGGTATCTGCTTGCAATTCGTGATTTCATGTCAGGATTCTCCCTTGGTTGAATTGACATCGGCTTACGCTGAACGCGGCGCATCCAAGCGAATATCTCCCTTTTGGACGCAACGTTTGCGTTCTAGGATGCGCGCAGTATACATCAATTTCGGCATCTGCGAAGCAGAATCGGCTAGCTCTTGACCAACTTGCGACACAGATGAGCAATGTCTTGGGAGTAGTCTGCAAGTGGGATGCGATTCGGTGATCTGTTATGATGTCTAGAGCAAGCCGTTGCCGATTCGTCTAGTGGTAGGACACCAGACTCTGGATCTGGGAGCGCGGGTTCGAATCCTGCATCGGCAGCCAAAATCGGAAAGAGAGCGCGGACTGATCAGTCCAGCTCCCGCACGACAACGGCGGCCCGTTCGTCTAGTGGCCCAGGACACGGCCCTCTCAAGGCTGAAACAGGGGTTCGACTCCCCTACGGGCTACCAACCTCTTTTGGTGCGCTCTCTTCGATCAGCATCAATTCTCCCCTAGGCGAGACCATCAGGCTTGGGATAAGATGCCCTAAATCGTTGTGCGCCTTATTCACGGCGCGGAATCTCGGAGACACGTATGCGAGCAGGCGGAATGCGAGGCGGCGGGATGGGCGGTCCTGGATTCAGACCGATTCCCGAAGAAACACCCAACCGCCCGTTTCCACGTGACACCTTCAAACGCGTCGTAAGGCTCTACTCCGACTACAAACTGACGCTGGCGATAGTTGCGCTGCTGGTTCTCGTCACCTCCGCACTCGGCGTCATCACGCCTCTGCTGATTCAGCGCGTTATCGATGACGCGTTGCCGCAACAAGACATGAATCTATTGTTGTGGCTGATCTTCGGCATGATCGCTGCGGCTGGGATATCTGGAGTCCTCAACTTCGCCCAATCGCGTCTGAATGCCTCAGTGGGGTTCAAGGTGATGGAGGATATGCGACACACCGTGTACAACCATCTTCTCAAACAACCGATCTCCTTCTTCTCCTCGACTAAGACGGGAGACATTCAGTCTCGCTTGGCCAATGATGTTTCGAGCACGCAGCTGGTGCTGACCGACACCGTCGTCAACATTCTGTCGAGTGTGACGGTGGTTGCGGCAGCCCTCGTGGCGATGCTGATTCTCTCTTGGGAGTTGACCATCGTCGCAGTGTTCACGATGCCGATATTCGCGTATCTCTCCCGCGTGGTCGGCGCTAGGAGACGTCGCTTGACGCGTCAGATGCAGCGGACTTTGGCAGATCTAACCGCCAAAACGGGTGAAACACTGTTCGTCTCCGGCGTCATTGTGGCCAAAACGTTTGGGCGTGAAGCTGAGCAACTCCGCGAATTTCAAGACACGAACACCAAGCTGACCGACGTTTCGATCAGGCAGTACATGACCGGGCGCGGCTTCTTCATCGTGGTGCAGGCGTTCTTTACGATGGCACCAGCATTCATCTGGCTGGTCGGCGGCATCCTGATCATCGACGGTAGTGACCGCGTTACGCTTGGCGACATCGTCGCATTCTCAACGATCCAAGCTCGACTGCTCTTTCCGATGGCCAACTTGTTGCAGCGCGGCGTTGAAATCTCCGGATCGCTCGCATTGTTCGAGCGCATCTTCGAATACATGGACATCAAGCCCACGATCGTCGATCCCGTAAATCCGATCAGGGTTGATCCGGCGACTGCAAAAGGCGAGGTCGTTTTCGAGAACGTTTCATTCACCTATCAAGAATCTGAGTTAGAGCGCATTGAGGCCCGGCAACGATTGTTGGCTTCAAACGGACCTCAAGGCGGTTTCGGAGGTGGGCCTCCCGGCGGCCCAGACGGAAGTGCTGGGCAGATGGGTGGGGATATGCCGATGCCGGCACCGGATACCCCAAGTCGCGGCGGCAACGGCAGACCATCGGTACGTGAGGGAATGCAATCGACAAGTGATTCTGACGGGCTACAACAGGAAGACGAACCGTTCCATCTGTCGGACATCTCGTTCGTGGCCGAAGCCGGAAAACTCACTGCACTCGTCGGTCCAAGCGGTTCCGGCAAAACCACAATCGGCTATCTGGCGTCGCGTCTCTACGATGCGGACGAAGGCGCGGTGCGGATCGACGGAGTGAATATCAAAGACATCACTCACGACAATCTGACCCAATTAATCGGCGTGGTTTCACAAAATCCGTTCTTGTTCCACGCATCAGTCCGAGAGAACTTACTGTACGGACGTCCATCAGCCACGGAACAGGAACTGATCGAAGCATCGAAGGCTGCTCAGATCCATGACACTATCGCCGCGATGCCAGACGGTTACAACTCGATAGTCGGAGAGCATGGCTATCGGTTGTCGGGAGGTGAAAGGCAACGGCTCGCGATAGCGCGTGTGATCCTTGCAAATCCCCGTATTCTGCTTTTGGACGAAGCGACCAGTGCGTTAGACACGCTCTCTGAACGACTGATCCGCGAAGCGATCACGCGGCTGCGTGAAGGCCGCACAACCATAGCGATCGCGCACCGGCTATCCACAGTGATAGCCGCGGATCAAATCTTAGTCATCCAAGACGGCAACATCCAAGCGCGCGGACCGCATGAGGAGTTAATCGGAGAGGCGGATTTGTACCGACGGCTCTATGAGGAGCAATTCACGGTCGCGCCAGTTTCGGCGGGACAGCTCGACCAAGCGATTGGAGCGACGGCAACCGCCTAACGGCACCAGACTCCGTCGTCGTACCACTCCTCTTGCACCTGGACGTACGCCCCGCCTACACGTATCGTCTCCGAGAATTCGCCGGCGATGTAGAGGTCATAGTTCATGTCAAAACGGTCGTCGCGCCCTTTCGTCACTTCCGGATTCCTCACGTCGAGGATGGCGTACGAAGTGTCATGGCGTAGCAAGTAGCGTTCGACATCATCGGTGAAGCGCTCCACATCGCGTCTGGCGCGGTAACTTGGCGTACACACGTGGAACGCGGATTGCCAGTCCCCGTTCTTGATGTATTCGGACTGACGATTGAACAACTCCGTAATGTCGGCTTTAGCGATATCTGTCAATGTTGGTGTGGGAGTTGCTGGCAACTCCGTGGGAACAGGTGTCGGCGACGCGATGCTCCCAACAGCACCACACGCAAATGAAGTGATTGTGGCTGCCAAGGACAAACCGAAAACGATAGCTTTTGCTTGTCGACTAATGTCGTGGCTACTCCCGAGGACCGTCATCGACGACCACCGTATCCCCAAGCTCTGAAGGTACGCTGTTCAATGCCCAACGTCGATCCGTTGTGAATCCGACGTCAAGCGACAAGTAACGGTACTCCCGCGAAACGTGATCGTAAATCCTTCTCCGTATCTGATCGTGCCTTCGGATGTCGATATTCTCGCCCGAGTCGGGTGAGACAATCACGTAGATATGGAGGTGTATATAACGTCCTACATCGACGATGCGCAGGTGAGTTTCGTAGTGCGGGACATCGGCAATTGCTTCTTCTACGAGTTCCGAGACCCTGTCCTGAACGTCCTTCGGCGGAGCCTTGCCCACCAGTTGGCGCAGATTATCCCGAATCGTCTGGAACGGCTGAGGTGAGGCAATGGCGATTATCGCCAGCATGATTACCGGGTCGGCGTAAGGGGCGAAATCCGACCAATCGGAGTTTTCGATGAGTAGCGTCACCACAAATGCGACACCTACAGCAGAGCTGATCAGCGTGTCGACGGTCCAATTCTTCGCGTCCACATCGACAATGGGCGAGCCTGATTGCTTCGCGTAACGCTTTAGGAAAAATACGACAACCGCGCCGCCAACGACCGCGATGACCGCGTACAGGATGCCACCCTCAGCCACGATTTCCTGTCCACCAGTCAAGATCGTTCTGATTGCGGTCCAAAGTGCGTAGACGAGGGCGAATCCTATCAGCAAGCCTTTGAAGAGATTGAGCATGGGTTCGAATGTCGCATAACCAAATGGGTACGAATCATCGCTCGGGCGCGAGACAAGTTGAGACACGTACAGCGTCAGCAACCCAACGATCCCGAATGTCAAAGAGAACAATCCATCTAGAAACACAGCGCCAGAGTGACTGGCAATTGATATCACGATGCCTAAAACGCCAAAACTGGTACTCGCAACGATCGAGATGATGATAGAGCGTCTTTCGATTGCTTCGGAGGACATGTACGTAGGCGTTGGGGTTGCTTCTGGTCTAGAAGATTCTACGAGACTAGGCTTTCAGGGGTTTGGATGGAAGTTGGCGCGTGGACACGAGCCTACGGAATGTCGGATGATGATTGTCAGAGACGTGTAAGGAACACTTTGATGGTGGTCTTGCTCGAATTGTCGGCGACGTCGATTGTCCTTCCAGACGGATTGAAGTCAGAGAGGTCTCTGAGAATCTGCGTCGGAATCTCCTCCCATGGATGCGAGAATATTACGCACTCGTAGCGATCAAAATCGGACAAGTCATGTTCGATCGCCTGTTCGTGGTTGAGGAACTTCGGAATCCCTCGGAATTCACTTGCTCGTTCCGGGTTTGTGTATATGCTCCCGGGCTCATACGAATCTAAGACTCGGCGGATGATATGTTCGTCGCGGGAGATGAACAAAATTTGATCGTCGGCGAATCGGTTGCACGGCTCGGATTGAAACGCGCGAAGACTCACCGCGACAGGTGAATTGTGGAACACCGACGGTGTCTCCGTCCTGAATCGCTGAGCATTGAGCATCAAAACTAACGCACCGATGGCTAGCAGAGCGACGATTGCGACGGCTTTAGGGCTAACCAAGCGTGAACCTGAACTTCGCCAAAAATTGATGTCGATGGGCCACACGAAGCGAGATGCAAATATCCCTACCATCAACGCGATCGGCGGAACCATGGGGAACAACCGCGTGATCGCCGTGTGCCAATACGGACTAATAGCTCCGGTTCCTGCGAATGCAAACCCCAACCAAAGCATGAGGAACAACGACGAAACATTCCGAAACCTGCCCAAGGCGAATCCGACGGCTACTACGGCGATCGATGCGGTTATCGGATCGAACAATGAGCCGGAGACGTAATGAGAGATATGTTCGTTGAAATTAAACGCGAATAGGTTCAGTTCAATGTTCGCCTTTACTCGATCGAATGTTCCTAAATCCGACGGCTCGGGTTGACCTCCGATGACACGTGCGAACATTTGGGTCGCTAATTCGTTGCCATCCACTATCAGCATCGGCAGAGCCGCGATTGCCACCCCCACAATCCAAGGCAGGATCCATCGGCCGACATTCTTCGGACGCTGTGAAAAAACCTGCAACGCCACAAACACCAGAATCGTTGGGAATATGACTCTAGCGGCGACGTTGGTGTAGATGCACATTCCGGCTAAGGCTCCAGCTACGAACATCAACGCCGGGCTCCTGTTGCGGGTCGCCAACACGAAAAACCCGACCGCCAATACCGTTGGCAAGAGCGAATCTATGTGGTCGTAACCGACATGTGCGATCGCTCCGAGGTAGTGGCTGAATGCAATGACGCTGGCTGCGACCGCGCCTGCAACCCGTCCCGCTATCAACGTTCCCGTCAGATAGAGCACAGGAATCGTCAATGCGAGCATCACGATCGAGCTGAGTTTCCAACCGAAATGGTCGATCCCAATTATCTTCATCACCACCGATTTCATCATCAGTCCCAGCCGAGGATGGTAGTCGTAAACGCCACGTTGACTAAATGGATCACTGATCCCTTCGAGCGCAAATTGCCTCGACAGATCGAAAAACGAGTATTCGTCTCCAATGGCTGAGTAGTACCAATCAGTCAGATCATCAGTGTTGAGGAGCATCAGAATCGCCATCAGGGCAACGATGATCACCACGTCTATCTTTCGTATCGATCTCAGAGCCCTTCGCAGTCCCACTAGCACTCGCAAGTATGAAGGGGCGAATGCCGATCCGATGCCGACAAGCGAGACGATCCACACCCAAAGATCGCTTCCTGAAGTCGAGCCACCCAGCAATCGAAGAGACAAGAAAGCAAGGCTGGCGACTCCCAGGCCAAATAGGACCGAACGCGGGCCTGAAGTGCTGAACTTGGTCGTGGCGGGAAGTTTGACGATCCAGCTATCTTGACGCAAACGAGAGTTGAAGAAGTATGCTGCCAACGCTACCATCGCGAATCCCAACACCAAGGCGTTTCTTCCGTTCGGCGGAATTCCTTCGTATTCCGGTCCGGCGGTTTGAATAACTAGAAACTGTCCGACGACTACGAAAAGCGCGCCGACCAGTAACAGTTTCCAGTCGAAACCGCCTTCGTACATCCTTCGCAACAAGGATGCATCGCGCCGTTTTCGGCTAATGACGTTGTTCGCCACTTTTTATCGAAGCGATGCCTTCAAGTAGATCAACTGGCCTGAGCAGCAACCGACTACGCCCTGTCGTGCTGCATTATCTCGATGAAGTCATCGATTGGGATGGCCGAGTATGTTGTGGTGTCGATCGTGCCGCGGGCCCCAAGTTCGATTGCGATACGCGACATCTCTCCGGTGTCGGGGGCTTCAATGATTGTGACGAAGTCGTAATCGCCCATCATTGCGTACTGGGCGACGACGTGACAGCCTCTCATCTCCACCTCGTTGTTCACCTCGAGTATGCGCTCTGGATGCGTCCGAACGCGGTCGCGCCCGCGTTCCGTGAGTTTTGAAAACATGATGTATGTATTGATTTTGCGGTCGTCGTTTTGGTCCGACATCGATTGTTCCTTCGTTACTCCATTTTGGACCCGACAAAACGGGAAAGCGCGCGCGCGGTCGGATCGGTGTGAACGTTGACGATCGCTGGTACACCGGCGTCGAAAGCACGTTCCAATGCCGGTCGTATCTGCGAGGGTTCACGAACCTCCTCGCCGTATCCGCCCAATGCTTCAGCTATGGCGTCGAAGCGCGTCCAACCAAGTTCGCGTCCGGGTTTACGGATACCCTCGACGCGCGCCGTCCATCCTTCGTTGTTGGATACGACAACCACGATAGGCAGGTTGTATCTGACCGCGGTGTCGAAATCCTGTATGTTCATGCCCAGCGACCCGTCGCCGTGCAATGAAATCACCTGTTTGTCAGGTTTCGCCAACTTAGCGCCAATCGCAAACGGCAGCCCTACTCCCATGCATCCCGTCGCACCCGAATTCAACCTATGGCCCGGCACGTAAGTCGGTATCGACTGTCGACCGTAGTGCAGGATCTCGTTGCCGTCGACGGTCAGTATGGAATCGCGATCCATAACCTCGCGCAGCTCTTTGCAGAGTCGCAACGGGTGAATCGGGACCTGCTCGGAGTTCTCCAGTTGTTCCGACCGTTCGCGCCGGTTGTTCTCGATATCTCGGAGATACGCGACCCAAGCAGATTCGGATTTCGATTTCACCCCTGAGCGCGACACTTCCGAGTTGATCTGTCGCATCGCGGCTTTGGCATCCGCGACTATGCCGATATCCACCGAGCGATTGTGGCCGATCTCTTCGGCATGAATGTCGATCTGGACGATCTTGGCCTGCTGCGAGATTCGACGTCCAAACGTCATAATCCAGTTGAAGCGCGTCCCTACAACTAACACTGCGTCGGTCTCTCGGAACGCTGTCGAGCGAGCGGCTGGGAATGAAACGGGGTGGTCTTCTGGTATCAACCCTCGGGCGATTGGCGTGGTGTAGAACGGTATGCCCGTCCGATCCACGAACTCTTGGAGTTCCTCCCATGCGCCAGACCACCAAGGACCGCTACCTGCCAACAATATCGGTCGCTCGGCTTCTGAGAGGATTTTGACCGCTTCTGTGACCTTGTCGGGATCTGCGCTCGGAGGTGACACCGTGCCTGCACGGGTGGGCGATTCGGCCTCGCTCTCGTCAATCTCTCCGTACAGCACGTCTTCGTTGCACTCTACGTAGACAGGACCGGGACGGTCGCTCATTGCGGTTCGAAACGCGGTTGAGATGTGCTCGGGCATGCGAGCCGGGTAGGTTGGGCGGATGACCGATTTGGACAACGGGGCGAAGATGTTCGGCAGATCCACTTCCTGGAAACCGTCGCGGTAGACATCTCGCAAAGGGCCGGCACCACCGAGGGTGACCATGGGGGCCGCGTCTACAAATGCGTTGTAGATCCCTGTTAGCAAGTTCAGCGTGCCGGGGCCCGATGCTGATGTCATTACGCCAGGGGTGCGCTTAACTCGGGCGTAGGCATGAGCCGCCATCGCTGCCGCTTGTTCGTGTCGGAAATCGACGGTGCGGATGCCGAAATCTTCCGAGTTGTTGACGATTTCGTAGTTCGGCCCACCCATCAAGTAGAAGAGGCAGTCGGCCCCCTCTTCCTTCAGGGTTCGGGCGATCAGATAACTTCCGTCAACTTTTGGCATGGATTCAAGGTTATATCGCTGATCACAAGCCAAATACCGTTATACGTCGTGAACCTGAACAGGATACGACCGGCGAGCAAAGGAGCCTCGAATTGCTAGATCTGCGTCTCTCTTAAGCGCATCGCCCCGGTTTCGGGGAAGGCCGAGAGGTATCTCAACGGATCGTTTTGGCGAGGTTCGTCATCGTCTCGCATCGCCTCGGTTATCAGTGCGACGCCCGAATTGAAGTCGTCGAGATGGATGTATTCGGGGACGATCGATCCATCATCTTCGGTGTTATGCCACGCTCCGAGGGGGAACGAAGTTCCTGTGACCCTATAGCCGTGCGCTTTGAAGGCGCTTGCTTCACAACCGCCTGCCCCCATCAAGGCGCGTTGCACCTTGAAGTCGTCTGCGGATCCGTGCTCCGAGATTCGATGCGCCGCGGCGTGCAAAACCGCCTCAGCGCTGTGGTCGAAAGTGGTCATGCGATCGCCGACGCGAATAACCACACCGTTGCCCTGTTTCGCGTTGTCGCTCTTCAAACTCGTCTCTACAGAAACGATTAGAGCGTCCTTGCCGACAACTTCGTCATCGGCGGCGAGCGCCGCGCCGACAAGCCCGACTTCTTCAGCGCGTGTGAATAGTCCGACGACGGGTCGATTGTTCGACGCGTCTTTTTTGACGGTTATCAACGATGCCAAGATAGCCGCGCAACCGGCGAGGTCATCGAGTTGTCTCGCCCGGATGAATTCGCCGTTGACGCTGAAACTGTCCAAGTCCAAGACCACAGCCGCCGGATAGGTGAGATTGGAGGCCTTACGAACAGCTATACCAGTTTCAGGTTGAATCATCACTCGGTCGGTACGGGCGAAGCGACCGATCCGCCGCAACATCCCGTGCGACTGGATGGTTCCGTACATTGTGGTTCCGTCGCGAGCGACGATGCGAACTCCTGTTCCCAGGTCGTAGGCTCGGGAACCCAATCCGCCGCGTGGCTCGGCGACGATCAGTTCCTCGTCTTCGTTCACCTCCACCGCCTCGATCGCTTCGAAGCCTGGGTGGTCCATATGCGCAACGAACACCAACGGGGGCTTGGACTCGTCGCCATTAATCTCTGCGATCACGTTCCCCCAACGGTCTCGCCGAACATTGATCTCATAATCGCTGAGGATCGTCGATATTTCGCGTGCGACTCGCCATTCGTGATATGAGACCGTGGGTTGCAGGCAGAGCCGTTCGAGGATTTCAAGCGCGTCCATGACCGGAAATCATACGCGATGGGGATGCTTGTGAGGAGGTCTCGATTTGGGTCCCTCTAGGTTCTCGAAGGGGCGATGACGCGTTGAATTACCAGTTGGTGTAGGTTCCGGGACGGTTTTTGGCGCGTTTAATTGAAGGGGATGTGCCCCCTTCACCCTCACCCTAGCCCTCTCCCATCAAGGGAGAGGGGATCGATGGTCGAAGCATCGCCGCGTCGTTTCGATCGCGTGCGGCAAGTACTTTTGGTCCAGCACCGCCGACGTCGCCAGACCGTCGGCCCTCCGGGAAGCATCGTGTGAAAGATGTGCCCCCGTCATCGCTCGATTGTTCTTCTCGCTAGCGCTGTAGCCTCTTCCGCCCGGCGAAGCGGAAAGACGTGTGCCGGATAGAGAGACCGTTCGCCCGAACCTTGAACGGACAGACTCCCCCGCGCTACTCCCTCTGGATTCCGGTTCTCCCCGGAACAACCTTGGTTTTGCGCGTTCCTCTCTGGATTCCCGCCTGCGCGGGAACGACATCGGGGAGGGCGTCCGCCGTCTGGCTTGCTTTCGTTGGCGGAGCCAGCGTATGCTCCGCGTCCGAGCCCTGCAGCTACAACGGTCTTAATAACCGGGTTGTGGCAGCGTTTCGCCCGTCCTCTCAGACGTCTCTCACGACTTGTGGCGGGCACCGCCGGCGGGCCGTGTGTTGGCGACCCCGTGTCGTCCCGCTCGCTGCCGTACTCTATTCAATTTTTTGCAGCGTCTTCGAAAGGTTGCGCTTACCTTTCGCGACGCGGCGATTCTTCTTTTCCGTGCGCCGTTCCGAATGCACTCGGATCAGCGCATAGTTGTTGTTATACAACATATGTTGTGGTGATGCAAGTTTTGAACTGTGATTTTGTGATTTGAGTGATGGGCTGTGATTAGGTAGTGAGTGGGTGAACCCCCTGCGTTCGCTTCGCTCCGCGTCCCCCTTTTGCTGACGCAAAAAGGGGAGGGTAGGCTCCTTTGTCCCCGTATCGGGGTACAGGGCAGGCCGCGCGGCGGGCCTCCCCCTGGCCCCCTCCTGAAGGAGGGGGATTTGGCCTCTCCTATCGAGACCAAGGGGATGTGCACCACACCGTGCCCCTCTGGATTCCGGCTTTCGCCGGAATGACGGGATGGGCGTCCTATGTGGTGTTGGGCGAATGTAGAATTCGTGTCGAAACGTCGGATAGCCGATTTTGGTGTACATCCCGATTCGAGGAAGATCGATATGCCTAATGTGTTGGTACTTTCAGGTCCTGCCCTGCCGTTGCTGAAGATGGCGGAGGAGATGAAGCCTGAAGGATATGAATTAAACGTCTGCACCAATGAAACTGAATCGGACGAGGTGGAACGGCTTTCGAACGAGGCAGATTTCGTGCTGGCGTTCGGGCATGGTGTCTCGGAAGAGATCCTGCGGGCGGGAACGAAACTCAAGCTGGTCCAGCTTTGCTCCGCTGGTTACGACGGCGTTAATTTACGTGTCGCTGGTGAACTGGGGATCCCGGTAGCCAACAACGGTGGTGCGAACGCCATTCCGGTCGCTGAATTTGCGATGACGCTGATCTTGGCCTGCCACCGTCATCTCCCGATCGCGCACAACGATACTCGCGCGGATGCGTGGATGCGACCTGAGATCGATGGCTACGACTCGTACGAGCTATTGGGCAAGACGGTCGGTATAGTGGGTGCGGGGCGTATCGGATCGACAATGGCAAGATTGCTGCGCGGCTTCGAAACCACTACGCTTTACACCGATCTCGTGCGCTCTGAAAAAGCCGAAAGCTACGGCGCGAAACGCGTCGATCTCGACGAACTGCTCATGGAGTCGGATGTTGTTTCTTTGCATACCAACTTGAACGCTGGTTCCCACAAGCTGATTGGCGCACGGGAACTCGGATTGATGAAGAAGTCGGCGTTGCTGGTTAACACTTGCCGCGGACCAGTAGTGGATGAGGCGGCGTTGATTGAGGCTTTAAGGGACGGTGATATTTGGGGAGCGGGGCTGGATGTGTTTGAGATTGAGCCGGTGGAGGCGGATAATCCGCTTCTGACTATGGACAACGTCGTTGTGGCACCGCATGTGGCGGGCAAGAGTTGGGAGTCGTATCCACGGCGGGTGGATTTCGCGTTCTCAAACATGCAACGAGTTTGGCGTGGCGAGGCTCCAGAGAGTGTCGTTACCGAGGATTGACAGTTACACTTCACAATCACGACAACAACCTAGGAGACAACAATGGCAGACGAGACGATAAGGATTCTGTATTTAGGGCCAGGCGGCGGTGACACGCACGATGCGAGTTCGACCGAACAACAGTCGAGAGCGGCACGTCAATACGGCGCTGAGTTCGTACAGTACTCGGGTAGCAGCGAGGGCGAGTTGATCGAGGCGTTGAAAGACGCGGACTGCGCTATCAACCAAGGGCATGATTTCGAACCTTCGATGTTTGCCCATATGGGCAACAACGGTCGATGCAAAGGCTTGGTCTCGTTCGGGCATGGATACGATGGCATGGACCTCGAATCCGCTTCCGTCAACGGGGTAGTGCTATCAAACACCGCCTCGTTCGGAACCGAGGAAGTCAGCAACCAGACGATGATGCTATTCCTCGTGTGCGCTCGAAAGTTCGTCCTCCACGACAAACTCGTTAAGGCCGGTCAATGGACGCGTCAATACCTGCCTCCGATGGGTCACATCTCTGGTGAGACGTTTGGCATCGTTGGGCTCGGAAATATCGGCCGCGCGGTAGCACGCAAAGCGCAAGCATTCGGCTTGAATGTCATCGCGTTCGATCCTTACCGATCTTCTTGGGACGCGAAAGAGTATGGCGTCGAGATCGTTCCAACACTCAAAGAGGTAGCTGAGCGCTCCGACTACGTTTCGCCGCACGTCTTCCTCGACGAAGGCACGTACCACATGTTCAGTGACGAGTTCTTCTCGGCGATGAAACCGACGGCGTACTTCATCAACTGCTCACGCGGCCCGGTAGTTGATGAACCGGCGTTGATCCGCGCTCTCCAGAACGGCGAGATTGCAGGAGCTGGCCTCGACGTGTTCGAGCAGGAGCCGGTCGATCCTGATAACCCGTTGCTCAAGATGGACAACGTCGCGGTCACGAACCACTACGCTTCGTACAGCGAGGTTGCATGGGAGCGCGCCAACACTCAGTTAGGCGAAGAAGCTGTCCGCATCGCCGATGGCTACTGGCCGATGTCGCTGATCAACCCGGAAGTGAAGCATCACTCGCCAACGCGCCAAGACCCGATTTCTTGGGAAGTGATGATGGCGAATCGATAAATCGCATCTGTAAAACAAACTCAAGCAAGAACCGAATCCGAAAGGAACTCCAAAGCAATGGCAGAACACAAAGTCCTAATCATGGGCGTCGACGAGAACGATCCGCTCGACTATGAGCGCGCCGAGATGGCCGACTTGGATGTCGAGTTCGTCAAGGCGAACCCGCAGTCCGAAGGTGAAGCGATTGAACTCGTGCGCGACGCCGACGCGCTGATGATGCGCTCAACGCCGTACCAAGGCGAGCAGGTCATTCGCGCCGCGGAAAAGGCGCAGGTGCTCGCAGTCTACTCACACGGCTTCAACCAGATCGACACCGATGTCTGCAACGAGATGGGCATCATCATCACCAACGGCGCTGGGATGTGCATGGAAGAGGTCTCCAACCAGGCCGTCACCATGATCCTCTGCTTAAACCGGCAACTCATTCAATACAACGAACGGACGAAAGCCGGCAATTGGGGACGCGGTGGCGGGCTTCCATCGATCGAGCCGATTGACCAGCAGGTTCTTGGACTGGTCGGCCTCGGCAACATCGGACGGCAGGTGGCGCGCAAGATGTTCAACAGCTGGCGCATGAAGGTAATCGCCTACGACCCCTACTGCCCGCCTTGGATAGCGCAGGAATACGCCGTCGAGCAGGTCTTCTCGCTCCACGAGCTATTCGAGCGTTCCGACTACGTCTCGGTGCAGATCCCGCTCAACAAAGAGACGCATCACTTGATCCGCAAGGAGCATTTCGACTGCATGAAGCCGACCGCGTACTTCGTCAACGTGTGTCGCGGCGGAGTCGTCCGTGAAGTTGAGCTCATCGAAGCCCTTAGAGAAGGCAAGCTGCGTGGTGCCGGTCTCGACGTGTTTGAGCAAGAGCCGGTGGACCCTGACAACCCGCTCTTGAAGATGGACAACGTTATTGTTGCCCCGCATTCAGCTGGTCAATCGACGCGGTCTGCATGGCTCGCCCGACAGCGCGCGTCTCAGCAGGTAGCGGCGGTTCTACGAGGCAACTGGCCGTCCGCAGGACAAAATCCCGAAGTCGCGAGTTCGTTGAAGCGGCGTGACCGGATGCAGTCGCTGGCGCCTAAGTTGGAGGCTTCGCGGGAGGTTCTGCCGATGGCGGTTTTGCCGGAGGGGTAGGTAGACTTAGCGATTCACCAACGCTGATTGATCATTTCCGAGGTCGCTTAATAGCGGCCTCGGCAATCGCAGCATTCTTCACGGCATTGCCATGAAACCAATTACTCCAGATGCGTGATCTCTATGTCGCCCCAACAACGTTGAAGGTATTCCGCAGCTAGGCGGCGGTGGCAAAAATGCGCAGTGTCTTCACTGCACAGCAGGCACGCGTCCGCGATGACATCTTTCGGCACGGTCGATTCAATACGACGCTGTGCCATCAGGTCCAAATAACGGGACTCGTACGTGGACCACGCGTCGGGTGCTTTGCTTTTTCGATACTCGTCAAACATCTCAGGTTCAGGCGCGAGTTCCGGCAGATGAACACAGTCGATGTCGCAGATTTTCTTCAAGAAATAGGCTTGGTCTCTTCCGATCGCGAAACCCGCGAGTTGGCTGTTAGGCCTTAAACGGACATCGGCAACCTGCTTCGCCCCCGAAGCACCGAGTGTTTCGAAAAAGTACCCCGCTGTCTTTTTAGTGAATCCGATCGTGTAGATTCTCAATGCTCCGCCCCCGGATCGAAATCATCGGCATCGTTCAGGACATTGTCCTGCGCAAACGCGAACCTTTTCTCTTTGAATGCGATCCGGCCAATCTGTTCTTCGACGGCCACCGATATCGCCTCTTCATCGGGCAAGAACGTGTCAGGCTGACGAGCAGTTTCATCACGTTTGGCGACGCGTTTCCTCAACTCCTGATGAGTCTGAGTTGAACCATCCGGCAAGATATGAATCACGTCAACGGGACAGTGCCAGTTGCTCAACCCCGTCCCGAAAGCCACGTGCCCGCGGCTTGTAACCCAAAGCCGAGAACAATCATGATCACTGCGAGCCATTGCAACACAGTTCGCAATCCAGCCAATTTTGAGTTACCGGCTTTTCCGAAACTGGGAACGATACCTGCACCCCAATTGACCCAATGGGGAGGAGGACCAAAGCCGATCAACATTATGAAGCCCATAACATCCACGATCAATCCAATGAAGACCAAACAATTGGACATCTCACCAGTCACTCTCATCGTCTAGGTTGTCGGAAGGATCGATGCGACACAAGAACTCTGGATTGGTGCCGACGGTGTTCGACCATCTTCGAAGCTCCAACCGAAACACACGAGTATCGGATGGTGTCGAGTTGCCCATCATGTATTGCACGACCGCGAACATGTCAAGGGTCACCCCAACTTACCAATTTTGCTCGCATCCGATCCAAGACCGTCTTCAACGAATCTGATCATTTCGTCATGTTACGACCGACGCAGCGGTTTTGAACGACGCCCTTTGGTTGCTCACCCCCCATAAACCACAGCCAGCACAATCGCTCCCGTCGCCGCGGTGAAGACGGCGAAGGGCCATAGTGTCAGTGTTCCCATGCGGCGTATGAGCCACATGAAGAGGTTTATGGCGATGTAGGATGCGACGAATGAGATGGCGAAGCCGATGGCGAGTTCGTTCCAATCGGGTAGCGATTCGGAGGGTGATGCGAGCACTTGGATGAATGAAGCGATGGACGCGATGGCTATCACGGGCACGGATAGTAAGTAAGAGAAGCGCACAGCTACCACTAGGGGCATGCCACGCGTCAGTCCAGCTGTGATTGTTACGGCTGATCTCGATATGCCGGGTATCAACGCAGCCGCTTGAGCGAAACCGATGATTAATGCATCGGTGTAATCGATGACCTTAGATCGGGTGCGGCGGTCTTTGCCGGTCAGTCGCAGGTTGGTGAAGTGATGTCCAAGTAGTAAGGCACCGCCCGTTACGATGAACATGCCGGCTGCGACTTCGGGAGCGCGAAATGCGTCGGATGTGATCGCCTGATATGCCGCGGCTCCGATGGCGATGGCTGGAAGCGAACCTAATCCTACTGCTTTGAGGAGGTTTTTCGACGGCATGGACATTCGTATGGATAACCGTCGTCTCATGTCGCCGATCCGGCGGTGCTTCTCTAGGGTCTGCATCGACATCAAGTCGTCATCGCCGCCTAGTGGGATAGTTCGACCTCGTCTAAATGTTCGGAGGATCAGCATCCAGTCGCGCCTGAAAAAGAGCGCCAGAGCGAGCAACGAGCCTAAGTGAACCGTTGCATCGAATGCCGCCGAGGGGGGATCCCAACCAAGGACCCACGACGCAATGATCATGTATCCGCTGCTGCTTATGGGTAGCAGTTCGGTGAAGCCTTGCATGAAGGACAGCGTAGCGATTTGTATGAGCGTCATCGGGATTTCTGGGATGTTTCTGTCAACTCATTGTCTAATTCGACGGTGTCGAGACCATTGCGAAACACGGTCATTCCGGCGAAAGCGAGACATTTTGCATACTCAGACCAATCGGCTGGGTGGCACAGGCCCCACGTCCACTCCCGCATACCCCTGCGAGCTCGCTTCGCTTGCTCGCGTCCCCTTTCGCTCCGAAAGGGGACTGTCCGCTCGCCTCACCCATCTTGGCCTCGGCCGTTTTGCAAAGAACCCGTGAAACCCACTGTCATTCCCGCGCAGGCGGAATCTAGAGGGGTGGAACAAGTGGTAAATTGAATGTTGCCTCGTGAATAGCATCAACTCGCCACAATGCCAAAGAAACCGCCAATCGTAACTCGTATCGAGACACTGCGAAATCCCACAGCCGCGCACATCAGCTGGGTGCGTGTCTATACCGATGATGGCAGAGTGGGACTAGGCGAGACTGCGTTCGGTCCCGAAACGGTTGAGGCTTGGGTGCATGAAGATGGAGCGGGATATCTGCTCGGAAAAGACGCGACCCAAGTCGATTGGCATTGGAACAAGCTGAACGGTTTCGGAGGCAAGGTAAAGGCGCGGGCGGCGGATATGAGCGGATTGTCCGCGATTGATATGGCGTTGTGGGACCTCTATGCCCAGCGCGCCGGTGTGCCACTGTATGAAGCATTGGGCGGCCTCAGCCGTCCGTCGATCCGCGTCTACAACACCTGCGCCGGTTACTCCTATGGCGTGAATCGTGCTGGGAGGTTGGAAACTGGCGACCTCGATCATCGCCCGGAGTATCGATACGAAGACCAGCAAGCGTTTCTCACCGACGCCGGTGCGCTTGCCGACGATCTGCTCTCCGAAGGCTATACGGCGATGAAGATATGGCCCTTTGATCAGGTGGCCCTGAAATCGAACGGTCAATTCATCTCTGGTCCCGATCTTGAGATGTGCACCGAGCCCTTCCGCCTGATTCGCGAAAAGGTAGGAAACAGAATCGACGTGATGCTAGAGATGCATTCGATATATAACCTGCCATCGGCAGTCCGCATCGCCAAGAACGTTGAACCTTACGTTCCGTTCTGGTTCGAAGACCCGGTGCCGATGGACAATATCGACACGCTGGTAGAGTTCCGACGCTCAACCGACATCGCGGTGACCGCGTCCGAAACCGTCACGACGCGCTGGGCCTTCCGCGAGATGTTCGAGAAGCAGGCGATGACTATCTGTATGTTCGATATCTCGTGGGTCGGCGGCATCTCCGAAGCCAAACGCATAGCCACAATGGCCGAGGCGTATCACATGCCGATTGCGCCGCATGATTGTGTGGGTCCAGTCACATTCATGTTCTCGGTGCATCTTTCGCTCAATGCGCCCAACGCATTGATTCAGGAGACGGTGCGGGCTTTCAACTCCACGTGGTACATGGATGTAGTCGACAAAATCCCGGAAATCAGAGACGGTTATGCCCTACCGCCAGAAGGTATCGGGGCTTGTCAAACGCTCTTGGATTCGTTTGTCAATGATCCGGAGACAATAATCCGAGAAAGTAACCTATGATTGCTGACACAATCTTCAACTCATGTAAGCAACCTGCTTGATTCGTGAAAACGCTGATAGCCAAACGGCAAGGAGCTAAGTAATGGCATACAAAGTCGCCGATCCGATCCAGATGTTCGTGTCGCCCGGTCCAAAACCCAACGGTTTGCAAGCCGCTGACGACGGTCTCTGGTACATAGATCAAGGGAACGACAACGTCTACAAACTCGACTGGCAGACTGGTGAGACGTTGTTCGAAGCTCCGACGGAAACCGTTCATTCGAGCGGTATAACGCTCGACGATGAGGGCAATGTATGGATCGCATCGACCTATTCTTGCGACATCTTCGTTGTGGACCGCGAGACTGGTGCGACGATCGACAAGTTCCCGTCACCCGGTGCCGGTATAAACGCTACCCGCGAGCATTTCGATGAGTCGATGGGTCGCGCATCGCAGCCTACTGGTGACCACGGACTTGAGTGGAAAGATGGACACATCTACATCGCGTCGCCGCCGTCTCAGTTCGTCCACGTCGTAGACGCTTCAACTTGGAAGGAAGTGCATCGCTTCAAGGCGCCGGGCTACCGCGTTCACGGGATCGCGTTTGCGGAGGAAGAGGGACACATGTGGGTATCCGACACGTCGTTCGGCATCGTCTGTCGCCAGCGCATTGAAGACGGACGTTGCTACGACGTTTTCCGCGTGCCGCACCCGGTCCAAGTGCACGGGATGACGATCAAAGACAACCGGCTTTGGTACGCGGACGACCGTGGGCCCATCGGCTGGTTGAGCGTCAGCATGGAGCCAGATTTCTAGACCAATTCTGCCTCACTCTTCGCGCTCGCCTTTCGAACGCGAAGCATCAATCGGTTTGCGGCCAGCGGATCGCGACGATGATTCAATGTGGGCGTTTGTATGAAAGATAGCTAACTAAAGGAACAATGATCATATGACCAAAGTGCTAGTTACCGGCGGCTCAGGAAAGATGGGCCAAGTAATCGTGAAGGACTTACTAGCCAATGGCTACGAGGTGGTCAGCACGGACCGAAAGGCACCGAGTTCGACCGACGGTTTCGAGTTCATAGCGGCGGACGTCACTGACGCCGACGAAGCCATGCGCGTCATGGAAGGGTGCGACAAAGTCATCCACATGGCTGCGATACCCAATCCGTTGATCGCGTCGGAGTGGGAGGTTCTACGCGTAAACACGATGTCGAACTGGGCAGTGCTGGAGGCGGCGGAGAAACATGGCATCTACAACGTGGTCATGGCATCTAGCATTAATGCAATCGGAGCCGCCTTCTCGCGTAACCGTGTCCCTCGTCCCTACTTCCCTCTTGATGAGGAACAGGGAACTCTTTGCCAAGACTCCTATGCGATGTCGAAGTGGTACGGAGAGATAATGGCCGACACTTTCATTCGTCGCAATCCGGGAAAGATGCAGATAGCCTCGATGCGTTTTCACTGGTTAGGTCACAAAGATGAGCAACTTGAGCGCAAGAAGGCAGGTGGAACCAACCTGACTAATCCGATGCGCCGCAATGCGATGGATTTCTGGGGCTACTCCGACATCGAAGAATCGGCGGCTGCATGTCGGTTAGCCATCGAAAAAGAGTGGGACGGGCACGAGGCGTTCTTCATCAACGCGACGGACACGTTTTTGGAAGTGCCAACGGAAGAGGCGATCGCGATGGCATACCCAGAAGCCGAGATCCGCACTCCCCTGCCCGGATTCACTTCTGCGATCAGTCCGGCAAAAGCAAAGCGCATTTTGGGGTGGGAACAGCAACACACTTGGCGCGATCTGTAGGCGCACCTCTTTCCACGAGCAACAATCTGCAACATAACGAGATGCCATCATGTCCGAGTCGATAGTCGGCAAAGTCCAAACCGTTCAGGGGCCCATCGAACCCAGCGAAGTCGGTATCGCGATCACGCACGAGCACCTCTTGATCGACTTCATCCCTGTGCTTCAAGAGATTCCGGGTGCCAGCAACCTGAAGCGGATGCACGATCCGGTCAGTATGGAAAATCTGTGGTGGGTGCGAAATTTCTGGAACAGCAACATCGACAATCTCAGATTGCTAGATGTCGATGTTGCGATAGATGAGGCGAGTGAGTTCTACAAGGAGGGCGGCTCCACTATCGTGGACGTCACATCCATCGGCATCGGTCGCGATCCAGTTGCGTTGAGACAAATCTCACGTGGCACGGGACTGAATATAGTCATGGGTGGCGGTCACTACGTCTATCTCACGCACGGCGAGGACATCCAAAATGCGACGGTCGATGAGTTGTCGGAAGGTATCATTCGCGACGTTCAACACGGCGTAGGTGACACGGGCATCAAGACCGGTATCATCGGCGAGATTGGTAACTCTTGGCCGTGGGAAGATACCGAGAAGAAGACGCTCGAGGCTGCGGTGATGGCGCAACGCGTTACCGGTGCTCCGTTGCTGATCCATCCTGGGCGTGACAATCACGCTCCGATCCAGCTTCTTGATGCCGTAGACCGATGGGGTGGCGATCTATCTCACACTGTCATGGGTCATATCGAACGAACGATCTTCGACCGCGGTGTCCTAGACGAAGTCGCGGCAACTGGTGCCTACATGAACTGGGATCTTTGGGGGCACGAATCTACGTACTACCCGATGAACCCGGCGACATACATGGCTTCTGATCAGCACCGCCTAGAGCAAGTCGAGCATGTGATCGGTAACGGACACGTCAAGCAGGTCCTTCACGCGCACGACATTTGCTCCAAGCACCGCATCAAAAAGTACGGTGGACATGGGTGGGACCACATCGTGGGTAGAGTCGTCCCGCGTATGCGTGCCCGAGGCACGTCGCAATCCGAGATCGACACGATGTTGATCGACAACCCTACTAGGATGCTGACATTTACTGAACCGCGAGGTTGAAACATCGCTGACTAAAGCAGTTCATGGAACGAATGCTCCTAGTCAATAGGTGTATCGCAGGCTGCGGGATAGAATCAGAGTTGTCACGTCTCGCGCCCCCGTAGCTCAACGGATAGAGCGAAAGACTTCTAATCTTTAGGTTGCGCGTTCGAATCGCGCCGGGGGTGCCATCTTCTTGCTAGATCTCTTTCGATGGCCGGACATAGCGATTCACACTACTCGTCCTCTCACATCGTCAACCCTGTTCGCCGCGTCGGAATCGCGGTGGACTCTTGTGCCCTCCTCACACCTGGATTCATAGAAAACAACCGTGTTGCCGTCGCACCTATGCGCATCAACATTGGAACAGATTCATTTCCAGACAATCCCCGTCTTGATTACAACGCCTTCTATGGTCTCCTTGCAAATGAGCCCAACCTCACCGCATGGACCGCCGCCCCCAAACCGGAAGTCTGGCTTGAAGCCATCAACGAAGCTTCCCAGGATGTCGAATCTGTTATTTGCATCACTGTTGCGGCGGGGCTGAGCGCCTCGTACGACTCTGCGAGAGTCGCCGCCAAAACGGCCATCGAATCAAATCCGCGGTTGGACGTCCGAGTGATCGATTCAGGCACGATCTCAGGAGCGTTAAAACTCATGGCGATGGATGTTACACGGGCCGTCGATTTGGGTATGGATGCCGATGAGGTCGAAGAAGTGATACGCGAAAAACGGGCTGGTTTGCGCACCGTCGCGTTTATAGACGCGCTCGACCGAATGCACCTCATCGCGCGCGTTCCCCAGACCGCTTTGGTGGTTGCAAAAAGTCTCAACATTAAACCGGTGGTCACTTACACTCCCGACGGATTCAAGCTTGTATCTACTCCGGTTACCGCGAGAGCTGCTCAACGAAAGATGCTCAGCACTATCGGTAATGACGTCAAAGATGAACCGACTAAATTCATCGTTCTACACTCGGGCGCGTACGATCGTGCTGTTGAGATTTCGATGGAGATCCGTGACCGATTTGACTGCCAATTCATGAACGTCTCAGATTTCCACCCTTTCGTCGGTTTCTACTCCGGAAAAGGCGCCATCGGTATCGCATGGGAACCGGATTGATCGATCTCCAGTGCGGACGGCGAAGATCGCGGATTGGTATTCTAGTAAGCGGATTTTCACGACAAGGTGCGCGCTTCCATTGGGTGCGGGACGAGTTGATACCCGAAGTTGGATTTCAAAAACTACGAAATAGAGCCGTCGTTCTACGACGAAATGTTTGAGGTTGACGGTTCGGCGCGTGCGCACTGCGTCGAACTTCACTCTACGCTTACCGATCTGACCCAGCTTGAACTCAGTACCATGCAGGAGCGGGTCACTCGTTCCTTCTACAACGAGGGCATCACGTTCATCGTCTACGGTGATGAAGCCGCTGGTGAGCGCATCATCCCGATCGACTGCGTCCCGCGTGTGCTCGCTAACGCGGAGTGGCGTCACATCGAATCTGGCTTGGACCAACGACTGCGCGCGCTGAATTTGTTTCTGGAGGATGTCTATAACGAGGCGCGGATAATAAATGACGGAGTGATACCTGTCGATGTCATTCGCGGCTGTCCTCAATATCGCATCGAGATGCGTGGCCTGTCCGCACCATATGGTGCTTGGGTCGCAGTATGTGGCACCGATCTTGTCCGCACCAATGACGGCTTTCGTGTGCTCGAGGACAATCTCCGAGTGCCGTCTGGTGTCTCCTATATGATCGCAACGCGAAAAGCGGTCAAGGCAAACTTGCGAAACGCCTACCGAAGGTCGCAGGTACTAGATGTTGAACATTACGGCAAGCTGTTGCTGAGAACTCTACGCGACATCGCGCCACCTGGTGTTTCAGACCCCACGATAGCGCTTTTGACCCCCGGCGTTTACAACTCGGCGTTCTACGAACACATGTTTTTGGCCAGCGAGTTAGACGCCGAACTTGTCGAAGGCCGCGACCTCATCGTCAACGACGGTTACGTGTATATGCGCACAACCTCAGGCTTGCGCCGGGTCGATGTCATATACCGGCGCGTCGACGACGACTTCATCGATCCGCTCGTCTTCCGTCCCGACTCATACCTCGGAGTGCCGGGGCTGCTTCATGCGTATCGCCTTGGCAATGTCACATTGGCAAACGCGCCTGGGACTGGGGTCGCCGATGACAAAAGCGTGTACGCATACGTTCCTGACATCATCCGCTATTACTTGAGCGAAGAACCGATTCTGGCGAATGTCCAAACCAATCTCTGTCGCCAACCCGAAGGTCTGGAATACACGCTTGACAATCTTGAAAACTTGGTAGTCAAGCAAGTCGGTGGATCTGGTGGTTATGGAATGTTGATTGGACCACACGCAACGCCAGATGAGCGAGATGCTTTCGCCCAAGAGATTCGATCTGATCCCGCGAACTACATTTCGCAACCAGTCCTTGATCTTTCGCGGGCGCCGTGCCTGATCGACAACGAGTTTGAACCCCGTCACGTTGACTTGAGACCGTTCATATTACGGGGCGATGAGACTCGAATAGTTCCGGGCGGGCTTTGCCGCATTGCACTGCCCCGCGGCAGCTTGGTCGTCAACTCGAGCCAGGGTGGCGGCGCAAAAGACATCTGGGTACTACCGACGTAATACGAATGCTTTCCAGCAGCGCAAATAGCATCTACTGGATGGCACGCTACATGGAGCGTGCCAGTTTTATGTGCCGTCTCCTACACATTCAGTCCGAGGCACTTGTCGACCGGCCCATCGCCGAAATCGAATTCGGATGGCGACGAATTTACACCGCAATCGATCGCAGCCCTTTTGGCGGAATCCAAGGAGCAGGTCCCGAAGACGATTACACATTGGTCGATGCATTTCTCCTCACCGATGAACTCACATTCGTTCGTGACAATCCAGAATCGATCCTCAGTTGCCTCGAGCGCGGCCGCGAAAACGCGCGCCAGATCCGAAACTGCGTCAGCGAACAGATGTGGACTGCGCTGAATACCGAGTTTCTCCGCATCCGCGACATCAAGTTGACGGACATCTGGCTTACTTCTCCGGGCAGCTTCTACGCCGAATTGTTAGCAGGGATCGATCGTTTCACTGGTGTCGCAACTGCAACGATGTACCGAGACGAGGGATGGCACTTCTTCCGGGTCGGCCAATTCATCGAACGCGTGCAGTTCAGTTGCTCTCTTCTCCTTACACAGACGCGACTGGAACTCCAATACGGCGAACTCGCCGAAGCAAGTTGGCGTAGTCTGTTGCGGATTTTCCACGCTTCTGGTGCTTACGACCGAACCTACAGCATTGAAATCCAACCCGAATTAGTGCTCGATCTGCTAGTCACTGATCGGCGGATACCCGAATCTCTGCTCAGATCGGTTGACCGTACTACGCAAGAACTTTCATCTCTTGGGGACGGACCAAACACTGCGACGAGCGGTGCGCTACGCAGGCTCGCCGGGCGACTCGGAGCGCTTCTCCGTTACGACTGGCCTGATCGCGATGATCGCGAAGAAGTATTGCGTCAAGTCTTGACTTACTCACGACAACTGCACGACCGACTGTCTGAAACTTACTTCGAATACGCCATTCAAGGCGTACCGAGGAGCGACATGCGATGACCGAGATGATCCGATACGCCATCGAGCACATCTCGCGCTTCCTGTACAGCAAAACGGTTGCGCGTTCGGCTATGTGGCTCTGCCTGCAACCACGCAGCGACTTCGATCAACACGTCCGGCGTTTCGAAGCGGTTACCGATCCAAGCGTCGCGTTAAGTCCCGAAACCGACTCCTTCGGCAACAACAAGCACGTTATAACTGTCAACTTTGAACATAACTCTTTGTCCATCACCACTCGGTCTGAAGTCGACAACATCACCGCTACTCGATTGCCAACCGCTCTAGGGCCTGGCGCCTGGGATGAGATCGATTCGTGGACCAACTCCTTCGAGCACTGGGATTTCACGCACGAGAGCGCGTTGACGCAAAATTCGCCGGCGCTCGAAGATTTCGTATCTCGAAATCGAATCGGTTCCGGATCCGACCCTGTCGAATCGCTACTTCGACTCGGTGACACTCTGCACCGCAATTTCGAATATGCCCCTGGTGCGACGACAGCCGAATCCACCATTGAAGATATCCTCACATCGAGACGCGGAGTGTGCCAAGACTACGCGCACGTGATGATCGCTGTAGCCCGTTCCTGGGGGATCCCTACTCGCTATGTCTCTGGTTACATGCACGTTACTGGCCTACGTGGAGAAATTGTGCCCGAGTCGGCGACCCACGCATGGGTGGAATGTCTGCTTCCGGACCTCGGATGGTTCGGATTCGACCCTACTAACGCTGGCATTGCCGATGAAAGGCACATCCGCATCGCGGTCGGCAGAGATTATCTGGATGTCTCACCCACCAGAGGCGTCTTGATCGATGGTCAACCTTCAACCCTCGAAGCCAACGTCAAGATGCAAGTGATCCCCTACACCACCAGTTAGGCCATTCCGATCAACACTCCGCGATGCTGAGGGTTTAATCGCCTGTGGATGAAGCCTCATTTGGGGGACCATAAGATGGGCGACCATAAGACGACGCGACTTGATACTGCCAAGATCACTTCACGCATGCGAATCGTCCGCAGCAGGATAGAACTGGGCACAATAGGCTCGATAAGGCATGATTTCACCGTCGGAACGGCAGAGACGCGGGCGAGACCGGTACCGTGCGCGGCTCCAGATGACTACATCCTGCTGGACGTCATGACGTTGCTGCAAGGCGATGAACTTGTTCATTATCGGAGCGCGCAGCCTCGTCGGGAGAAACCCCAGCCCTACAACCCAACGCTTTGGTTTGCGTATCTCGCGCACCTGCGAGACTAGTGTCATGTCGATGAGCGTGCCATCAACTGGCGTTGCTAACACCCACAGACGCGCGTCCATTCCGACGGAGTGCTCGCGTATCTCCACGAACGAGTAGCCCAGCCCAAAGATACTGGTACGCGCAGTTACGTTAAAGATAAGGTTTGCAATTCCGGCGATCTTCTGAGTGCGTCTGAAGTCGAAGTTGCTCATGAGGCGATGCCCCTCAATCGACAACCGTTCGACGCGGGCCACGTTATCGTACCCGTGGACGTAGTTTAGGTGGCCTAAATCCACCGAATTCTCAGTTGTATCTTGGGGATGTCCGGGAAAGCGTACGGTGCTGATCTCGAAGTCGCACCAACCATCTTGCTCTAGCGCTTCGATTGGCAGGGTCCATTGTGGCCCCCGTCCTTCGACACCCCACCAAGCAAAGATCAGACCGGCAATTTCATGCGTCTCGAAGACTCGCAACCTTGCGGTTTTAGGCGGGTCGGCATAGGGAGTGGCAACACACTGGCCAGTCGCATCGAACTCGTAGCCATGGAAAGGACAGACGAGTCGACCACTGCAAATGCGTCCTCCAGCGTCAGGTCCCAGATCGGATCCGAGGTGCGGACAAAAAGCATCAGCGACACAGACGCGTTCATTATCGTCAGACCAGACGACGATCTCTTCTCCCATCCAGGTCTTACGGATGAGATTGGTCTTGAGCAGTTCCCGACGGCTTGCTACAAAGTACCAACCTTCAGGAAATGGCGAAGGTTCCGCGTAAATCGTAGTCTCACGACTTTGGGTTGACATCGCTGGACGCTCCTTATCACCCAGATTATCGAGTTAACGGTTCGCTTGGTGATAGAGCACCGGATTGGAGAGACCAAGGTAGCAACGTTGCTACCACATAGCAACTTGGCGCTTTCGTCACGTCACACCTCAAAACGATTGTTTCATTCTAACTAGCACCTAGTCTCACTTAGAATCGAAGGTTATGGCAACTGGTGGGAGAAGGACTGAACCACGCCGTATCGCCATTGTCGGTGGGGGGATTTCGGGGCTAGGGGCGGCTTGGGCACTGCATCATCACCCAAGCAAGTTCGATTTCAGACTGTTCGAGGCACAAGATCGGATTGGCGGAAATGCAGTCACCGTTGATATGCCTCAGGAGGACGGCACTTCGATTCCCTTTGACATTTCAGTCACGGCTTTGATCCCATCGGTATATCACCACATCCTCTTGTTGATGAAAAAGTTCGATATCGCAGTACTGGATACAAGATTCAGCTACAGCGTGAAATACCGTGGCCGTGTCTACGCTCACGATTTGGACTCTGACATCAGAGAAGATCTGCAACTTGAGATCGCTAAGTTTCAACGCGTTCTAAAGCGTCTGAAGTGGTTTGGTGGGCTGAGTCGTTCTCGGTCGAAGTTTCTGAATTTCCTTAACCCGTTCAACTACATAAGCATGGGCACGGTTCTGAATCTGTCGGGGCTTTCCGGGGACTTCAGGTACAAGGTGCTGAAGCCAATGTTCGTCAACTTCCTGATGGCAACAAATGTGTTCGATATGCCGGCTTCGCTCTTTGCCAGGTATCTCGAATTCTTCGATATCGAAACTGCCACCCCTATGCAGACCTGGGACCAGGGAACGCGACGAATCTACGAAAACTTGACAGCCGATTTCCGAGACAAGATATACCTGAATCGCCCAGTTCGAAAAGTGTATCGCCGACCGTCTCACGTAGTTGTCGAGGATGAAGATGGTGTACAAGAGATGTTCGACGAGGTGATATTCGCGTGCAATGCGAACCAGACGCTGATGATCCTCGACAAACCCACTTTTCTAGAGCGTTACATTCTCTCGTCGGTACGTTACGAGAGCGAACTTCACAACCATACCGTCGTTCATTCCGACTCCTCAATCCTTCCGGATAACGAAGCGAAACCCTTAGAGACTCGAAGCACTCATACCGAACAATACGGCTCCAGACCGGATAACTACGAAATTACATACATAATGCACAATCAGCAGCCTTGGGCTAATCGGTCTGACAAGCCCTGTCTGGTGACCTACAACCCCATCAACGAAATTGATGAAGAAAAGATCATCGAGAGGCGATGGTTCCAACACATCGTGCACGACGTGCGCCATGTTACGTTGCTCCTTCCTTTATTCGGGCGAATTCAGGGCAAGCGCAATACTTGGCACTGCGGCGCACACACGCTGGTAAACAGTCAGGAAACTTGCTTTGTCAGCGGTCTAGCCACTGCAAGACAACTCGGCGCGGACTATCCCTTCGACGACCCCGAAGCTAGGCGGATCTTCAACTACTACGGAAGCATCATGTACGGTTGGCGTTTCAGAAAAGCGAAGGGCTGAAAATCGCTCTGCGGCTGTGCCAAAGAGCCTTTTGCATAGCTATTGATCCGTTGCATCATAAAGATGTGCTAATCTTCATCCACAAAGGAGCACCTCGGTGACAGAGGCTGTCGGGATGATGTGCGAGGAGCGAGACTGATGACTCTCACTACTGACGATAGGGCAACCCAACAACTCACTCTGCCACAGGAACTCATCCTCATGCTTCTCAATGAGGAGACTGGGTACTTTCGGCAAATCGCCGGCTGGGATTTGAACTGCGCCGTCGTAGGAGCGGTACTCGCTGAACTGTCGCTCCAATCTCGCATCGATACCGATATGGAATCCCTGTTTCTTATCGACGAAGCAGAAACTGGCGACCCAGTCCTCGACCCGTTCCTTAAGGCGATCGCTTCTGAGGAATCTCAACACAACGCCCAGTACTGGATCGAGCGTTTTGCTTCACACGCGGATGCCGTTATCGATTCGGTCCTAGGTCGATTGGTCGATCTAGAGATTCTCGATCATCACGAAGGAGACTACTGGACACTGTCCAGCAGAGTGTGGCAGTCGGAGATGATGACCGGCTCTCAAGATGGCACCGCGACTCAGTTCGTCAAGGCGCGTATCACAAATGTGATCTTCAACAACGAGATTCCTGATCCTAGAGATATCATCATCATTTCCCTCATCAATACCTGTGATGTAATTCGCTTCATATTCCAACTGGATGAGGAGTCTGAAGAGCGGATCGAGCAAGTCTGCAGGATGGATCTGATCGCTCGGGCGATCAGCGAGGCGGTTACGCACAACATGGTCGGGCCCGCGCTTCGACGTCCTTCTTTATCGAAGCCGATTCCGGTCGTCCCACTCCGGGAATTGGTGTTCAATCGACACGTTCGCGATGGCAACCTTAACGCTTTGTTCGCTGATATCGCGAAAAAGCATGGTCCGGTGTATCAGATCCGACCACCGTTTCAGAAGCGACCCATCACCGTTCTTGCTGGCGCTGAAACGAATTACTGGGTGCATCGACATGGGCGCAACTACCTAAGAGCCAGAGACTACCTCCAAGACTTCGAGAAGGTCTACGGCGCATCTGGAATACTGCCCGCGCTGGATGGTGCCGATCATTTCCGATACCGCAAATCAATGAGTTCGGCATACTCCAGAACGAGATTGGAAAGCCACCTCGAAACCCTCTACAAACAAGCCCGAACGTATATGTCAGATTGGTCCGTAGGAGATGCACTGCCCGCAACCCGGACGTGCCGACTTCTGGTCAATTCACAGATGTCCCCGATCATGATCAGCGTCGATTCACAGGATCTCATCGACGACCTCATCGCCTACAAGACACGCGCGCTCAGCACCCACGTGGTGAAGGTGTTGCCGAAGATCCTGCTGCATACACCGGGTATGAGGCGCAAAAAGAAGAAGATCTACGAGCTTGTCGAAAGGGTCCAGAGCATTCATACTCCCGCGCAACGGGCCGGCTGCCCTCGGGACCTTGCGGATGACTTGCTGAGCCTGCATGCCAGCGATCCCCAGTTCCTGCCTGAATCCAACCTGGGGTTCGTTTTTTCGGCGGCACTTATAGCCAGCGTCTACCTTGGCGATGCCCTCGGTTTCGTCGTATACGCCATGGCGTCGCAACCAGAGCTGTACAACCGAATCCAACGCGAAGCAGACGTCCTCTTCGCAGACGGCGACCCGGGTAACGATGCTTTCACGCCAGAAGCAATAGATGTCACTCGCCGCTTCATCATGGAGACCTTGCGGCTTTACGCAATTGTCCCAATGTCGCTCCGAACCGTGATGAATACGTGTTCCGTCGAGGGATACGAGTTACAGGAAGGTACACCCGTCCACATCGCCCAAGCAGCAACGCACTATATGGAAGACTTCTTCCCCGATCCCCACAAGTTCGACATCGACCGCTATCTGCCTCCACGCAACGAGCATCTCAGCCCCGGGTACGCACCCTATGGTCTCGGCACGCACACTTGCCTCGGCTCCCGATGGATGGAACTCCAACTCGCCGTCAACGCGTTGATGATCGCGCATTATTTCACCCTTGAAGTGCCCGCGAACCACAAATTCAAAATCAGTCCGTTCCCGTCGCTGTCTGTAGACAAGAAGCTCAAGTTCCTAGTTACAGAGCAGAGACGCGAGATAAACGTCTAACGCGCCGCGGAATCGCCATTGCGACTGGCTTGTAAAAGGTCTACAGGGGCTTGCGAGCCAGGAAACAGTACAAGGGTGTGAATACCCCGGCCTTGCCGCCTGCGACATAGGCTCTAGCGGTACGATCCAACAACCCGATGACATCCGCGGAACCTTTCGGGAACATCCCTAGTTTCTCGGCCAGCTTAGACGTCCCGAGTAATGCTTTGCGACCTAGCGGAATCCTGCGGAACGCGTTGTCCAACGTTCTGCTCCCGGCTTCCATGGGCTGATACCACGGCGTGGTGGGACCGTTCTCCTCGACGCCCCGATCCTTTGCCTCAATGACCTCAAATCCCGCCGTTTCGAGTGCGCGATTCACCTCGCCCATAGTCGCGATATCGTTAAGCGCGATGCCGAGCATCAATTCATTTTTGATGGTCTGGTGCCGATCGATGCTGGGATCGAACTTGCCCGTCAGGCACATTTCCTGACCCCAGAAAAGCGCTCCGGGTTTCAGGACGCGGTAGATCTCGGCAAATGCTCCCGCCTTGTCCGGCGCATGGCACGTAGATTCGATCGCGTATCCCCGGTCAAATGTGTCGTCTGCAACGCTGGCCATGTCCATGAAACTGCATTCGAGGTAGTCGACCATGTGGTCGATCCCCGCTTCAGCGTTCAATGACTTCGCCTTCGCCAACTGGACTTCGCTGATATTCACTCCGACTACCCGTACGCCAGCCTCCCGGACGACGCGGCGCATCGGGCCACCTGTGCCACAACCGACATCGATCACATTCATCCCTTCGTGCAACGCTAGCTTGTCAATCATCAGTCGCTGGTGCCGGATCTGGGAGTCCTCTAGGCTCTCCTGGGGCGATAGAGGTGCGAAGTGTAGGGAGTCACTCCATCCGAAAACCATGAACTCGTTACAAAGGTCGTAGTATTCCTTGACCGTTGCCGCGTGGTCATAGTCATTCGATCCGGCATCCTCGACGCGCGCTCTGTCCATCCATCCATCGAATTGATTCACTCGACCGCGGACATCCGATCCGCGGTATGCGGACTTAAGGTCATTGGACAATTTACGGAGTTGCAAACGCCTTTTTCCTACAAGGATTCCTCGTCCCGCTCGTACTGCTGGTAGATCCCTTCGATAGCGACGTCGAGGTCCGCCCATTCCCGCTCGACCATCGACCGTAATCGCATGTTCTGGTACGCGCCCCATACCACCATCGCGGGCAGTACCACGAACACGGAAACCATCAACGAATACACGATCGTGATGGTGGCGGTGATGCCAAACTGCTGCGAGGCGAGTAGAGGCGAGGCTATAAGAACGCCGAATCCCAAAGCCGTCGTCAGAGCGGAGCCCAACAACGCTGAACCAGTTGTCATCAGAGTGCGTATCGCCGCTCGCTCTGGGTCGCGTTGACGCGCGAACTCTTCGCGGTAACGATGAATCACATGGATGGTGTAGTCCACACCTATTCCGATCGAAAGCGAAGTGATGATCGAGGTGATCAGCGTGTAAGGAATATCTAGTAGTGCCATGGTGCCCAAGACGCAGAACAAAACGAGCACTATCGGTGCCACCGCGACCACACCTAATGCGGGTTGACGCAGCGTTACCCAGAAAAAGATCGCGAGGATGCCGAGTGCCACGGCGACCGTAGTGCCAATAGCCTCCGTCTGTCGGTCTGTTATCTGATCGGTGACGGCGACGGATATGATGGTGTCCGAGGTGGCAGTAACAGCAGTGTCGTCGCCTTGCCACAATGCCTCGATCTCCCCTTGCATCATCCTCGTTTCCTCGGGTTCACCCAAGAAGCTCGGATACTGCAACAGCATCGCATCTATACCGTTTGGATCGTTGACTAGGAAGCGCGCTAGTTCGGGTTCCTCCGCTCCAAGCCTGTCAAGCAACTGTTGCATAAGTCTCGGATCGAGGTGTACACCTTCCGACGCTTCTTGGAACATTGCCGCGAGTTCCGGATCGTATTTGTCCCCGGGCTCTCCGCTGTCTTCGATCCAGTCGTAAAGGTAAACGTAGTACGAAGACTGGATCGGTCCCGCCGCAGCCGAAGGTCGCTGTGATTCGTCAGCGAAAGCTGTCGTGAGGTCTTCAAGATTCAGAAGCGTGCGAATCTCCGTAACCTCGGCCTTCACGAGTATGCTGGCGATCTCTGTTGAGCCTCCAACAGCTGACTCGAGGGTGTTCATGTCCCTCAGGACGCTGCCTCCACGTGGAAGGATGTCCTTGATGCTGAACTCATACTTCAGTCCGGTGGCAGCGTAACCGAGACCTATAGTCACGGCGATAACGGCAAGGAGGAATGGAATCGGCCACCGCGTAACGCTTCTTCCTAGCGTCTCCGCAATCGGAGTGATTCCCGGTAACGCGTTCGAGATTGCCCTCGGCGGAGTCAACTTTCCGCGCGCTTCACGCCGACGGTCAATAATCGTCCGGCCTGCAGGGATCAACGTCAGCATCACAATCAAACTCAATCCCACACCCAGTCCTGCGACGATGCCAAAGTCACCGATCACCCCGATCGGTGAGAAAAGGGTTGCCAAAAAGCTGACGATCGTCGTTACCGCAGCCAACGTCAACGGAATAGTGACGTGACGAAGCCCTGTACGAACCGCCTGCACAACTGGTAAGCCATCAAGTCGCTGCTCGCGGTAGTGCGAGATTGCCTGGATCGCGTAGTCCACCGTGAGGCTGATGACGATCACCGGGATCATGGCGGTGAGAGAGCTCGGAGGGCCTATCAGACTAAGCCCGTTCGGGCCGAGCCAACCCTCCGCTCCGACGATCCACGCTATTGAGACGATCAGCCCAATCAGCGTTAGAAACATGTCTGAGAAAGTGCGCGTGAAGAGCAGCAACAGCAAGGCGATAAGTAGCAGCGCCAGCCCCAATAACGGAGCTAGTCCCGATTCCGTGGCCTCGGTATATTCATCCTCAACGATCACTGGGGACAGGCTGCTCACGCTTAGCGGGCCTTCGTCTTCATCGGCCAACTCGTAAATCCGCCGCTCCGCTTCTTGGATCCGTTCGTCCCCGGTATCGCTAAGACGAATGTTGGCGATCGCCACCTGCGTGCCGTCCGTATCAGTACCGGTCAGCGCATCGATCGCGCCCGCAATCTCAGGAACTCCACGAGCCGCATCAATCACAGCTTGATTGATCCCATCCAACCCTTGCGCCTGTGCCAGACCTCCAATAATCGATGAGGGAGCGACCACCGCGCCGGCAGGCACCAGCAACTCGCTTACACTCGGGTCGCCGATGATCTCACCGATCAAAGCATCCATCTGGGCAAGACCGTCGGGAGTGATCGCATCTCCGCGGAACAGCAACGTCACGATGCTGATCTCGCCAGAATCCCCGAAGAGTTCGTCTATATCGCGCGTAGCGTTGGCAATGGCGTGTCCGGGAGGCAGGAACGCTACGCTAGCACCCTCCGTCGGCGGTGCCCGCAACGTCGACCCAAAGCTCAGAACGACCGTAACGATAAGTAGAACGATGATCGTGATCCACGGACGAACGGTGACGATCAAACCAAACCTGTCCAGGACTGTGTTCATGACACAGGATTATATTGGAGGGCATCGTTGTTGCCGCTGAAATGCCGCTCATGCCGGAGTTTTGCCGCTGTAGCGGCATGTTTGCTGTTGGAGTGTTTTGTGCTGAGATTCGGGGTTAAGTATGGAGTACGTGCAGGATATTAGCACATACGAAGTGTGAAAGGCTGGGTTTCGTAGGATTTGGGGGTTTGGTTGGAAGTGGAATTTAGAACAAACTTGCCGCTGGAGCGGCAAAACTCCGGCATGATTAGTTTTTGAACTTGTTCAAAAAGTTGTTTGAGATGGAGATGCGAGAGAGGGGTTTTGCATCAATCCATCCGATTTCGGGAATTCGTAGTTTTTGCACCAGATTCATGTTGGTGACACGGTTTTGTCCAATTCACTTGGGCTGACAAAACTATGACGGGCTCCTAGCCTTTGGATCAGTATTCACTGGAAAAGGAGAAACCAAATGGGAACTATCGAAATTGACTTGCATGGGCATACTTGGTCAGAGGCAATTCAGGAATTCACCCGTGTATACAACGACGCAAACCACCCACGAAAGTGCCTTGACAGCTTGGTCTGAAGCACTTCAGAGCTTCGTCACCGAGAACAAGATCGTCGCAAGCTCCGGTCCCGCCGAATCCCTTCACCGCAGGTTCAACTATCAACTCGGTACTACCACCGTCGCATAGATTCGAATTCTCCAGCCCGACCAACCTCAGATTCGCGATCACATCGCATCGGTCTGTGAAGAATTCCTTCGCGGCGTTTTTCTAGAATTTCCGGCATCAAACGGAATACCCATTTCGTATAAACCCAGTTGTCCCAGTCTCTTCGGTGAAATCGAATCGCATTCGCTTGAATCCACGCGCCTTCGCGGCTGCGTCGCTCGCCGCAGCGCTGGCCTTCACGGCTGTATACCCGATTGCAGAACAAAGAGTCTCTGCGCAAGCGACTACGGTCGACATCTGCGACCGGACCGAGCAGATTGAAGAGGCAATTCTCCGGGCGATCGACGACAACACCGGATCACGCCCTGCATGCGATGCGGTCACATCTGCGCAGCTTGAGGCCATCGATGTAATAAACGTCAGTGGTTCCAGCGCGGGATCGCAGGTCACCAGCCTCAAATCTGGAGATCTATCGGGGCTCACCAACTTAACTTCGTTCTCTGCATCCAACAGCAAAATCGGAACGATCCCAGCAGGATTTTTTGACGCCAACACGAAACTCACTTCGATGGACCTGGCGGTGGCACAACTCTCAACGCTGCCCGCCGGCATCTTCGATAAGCTGACAAGTTTGACGACCCTTCGCTTGGAACGCAACTTCTTTTCGTCGATGCCGCCTGGATTGTCGGCGACGAGTATGGCGAAACTCACAAACCTGTTGACATTGACGATAGGTGTGGACTGGCCTAGCTCAGGGCATTTCCAGACGTTGCCATCTCGTTGGATCGAGAGTCTTCCAACCGGCCTGACCGAGCTCAAATTCGGCCACATAAGGTTGAGCGATGCCGACGCCCAACACATCGGCGATAACTTCACTAAACTCTCCCAATTCACATTCGATTACCAGGACCTGACCTTCGCGAAATTCACGGCATTGATGGATAAGCTGGTCGACATCTCCACAAACACGGCGACGATGTCGGAACTGCATATGACTGCTTCCGGAGATGCCCTGTCGGGATGCGTAACTGCCACGAATCCCAACTCGATCGGCGGTTGGTACAGTGACAACCCGACTGAGATTGAAGCATTCAAAACGGCGTTGGCGGGGTTGAGGGTCACCAAATTGAGACTCTACGATCCTAAGATCACCGCGGTTGCCGCCGAAGACATCCTCGGCGCGATTGGCAAGTCATATCCGACGGAAGTCCACTTCGAATGCGGCAATTTGGAAGGATTCGCCGGAAATTCCTTGAGCGGCTACGCAAATCTCCAGAGATTGCACGTCCGCCACAGCGATCTGAATGTCGGTGATTTCCGGTCGATCGTGTCAAACCTCAACTCCAACAACATCCCGATCACCTTGCTCAATCTCGAAGGAAACGATTTCGACGAAGGCGACTCGTACATCGATCTGGACCTGTTCGATTTCTCCGACATCCAAGACACGTTGACCGGCCTGAAATACAGTCCGTACTTCTCTTGCGAAGGCCCTTGGATCGCGGACTGGGAAGAAGCCGGATTCTGGCTTCATGGCGGGGTCTACAACCTCATTCCGGGCCAGCTCATTGCCATCGAACCGACCCCAATTGTTGAACCAGAAGATTGCAAGGAGCCCATGGAGCCACAAGAACAGCAATCCTTGGAAGGAGAATCTGAATCCAACTGGCCTCGCGCAACCATCATGAACATCGAACCCGCCGTGACGGCAATCAGGATCCGGGCCGGCGACGAAGCAGTCCTATCAACCGAGGTCTACGGCGTGCAGGGAATTCTCGACAACGATCTCGCCGACACCGCAACGCCTGACGAAGTCTGGTTCAACTGGGAGGATGATGTATCCAGCTCGGAGTTCGCAGAGTCGACCAAACGACCGATGCGGATCAATCAGCTACCCGACGACCGCGAGGTTTTGTACACGGTCCCCGATCGACCGGGCACCTACCTCGTCAGCGTAAACGTGCCACACGCGGCACATTGCAAGGGCCCGCGCAAAGAAATCGGCGAGACCGAAGCAGAGGCGCTCGCACGTTGCACCGCCGAGTTCGAAATCATCGTGCGGCTTCCCAGCGACTTCGCCAAAGTAGTCCCCGAACCGGTTAACCCGAGCGGCACGATCCAGTCGACCGTCATGAACTCTCTTGGTGGTTCATGCCCAGTCTTCACACCAGTCGAGGGCGGCACCGTTTCCGGCGTCGACTACTTGATCTCGGCTCAACCCGGCGCCGTCCAGAACGAGACCGCCGTCGGTATCTGTGTGGGCAAATCCGGCCCGGCGAGCAATGCCAGCATGACGCGGCAGCGATACACCTTGCACGGCGACCTCTATAGTCTCACCGCGTTCGACATTAATGGGCGGAGGCTGTCCAAGTACGAGTTCAACTTCCCGATCGAAATATGCATCCCATTGCCGGACGAGTTGCGTGGCAGACTCTCCGACGCTCACATGAACGTTATAAACCGGGACAAGAGCCTGACCGTTCTCAGATCGACGACCACATTCTCGCAAGACGGCATCCGAACCTGCGGCGCCCTAGGTGAACTACCCGCCGCGGTGGCGATTGGCGTTAAAGGCGCTCCGCCCCCTTTGCCAGAATCCGTCGAGATTTTGCCCGACACCGGCGGCGCATCGATTCCCGAGCAGTGGGTCAAGCCCGCCATCATCCTAAGCATCGCCGCGTTTATGGTGTTGATGGTTGCCGCCCGATACGGCAGACGGCGCTCCTAAGATTTTGACAATCTACCCCGTCTGAGCAAGACGTAGCCGAACGCTACCAACGCGCCGAATTCGGCGGTCAACAGAATCACTCTCAACTTCAAACACGAACCCCTCGTCATCACGACGCGTTCTGAAGTAGGCACCGTAACCGGTGCAAGACTGCCAACCGCACTCGGCCAAGGCGCTTGCGACGAGATCGGTGAATGGACCGACACCTTCGAGCATTGGGACTTCACCCACGAAAGCGCCCTGACGCCGAGGAATAGGCAGTGTAACGCACACCCGTTTGCGTCCGATCTCGTGATTCCGCGGATTTTGCCCCGAATTCATGCGTGTGACGCGGTTTTGTCCAACTCACTTGGGCTGACATGACCATGACTTGCTCCTAGTCTGTGAATCAGTAGTCATCAGACAAAAGGAGAAACCCAATGGCAACCATCGAACTTGACCTGCATGGGCATACTTGGTCAGAGGCAATCCAGGAATTCACTCGTGTCTACAACGATGCAGTTGGAACTACCAGCGATTTGGAATCATTGCGAATTGTCGTTATACACGGATACGGATCATCAGGCGAAGGCGGCATAATCCGGCACCGCCTGCGGGCGTTTCTGAAACGCTTCCCCGAATGCACCGAATTTATTCCTGGTGATCAAACTATGGGCAATCAAGGATGTACCGAGATCAAACCGCTAGGAAAACTACCAAGCTCGCACGATATGCTCGAAGAACGGATCGCGGAATTCTGCGAACAACCACGCACGAAAAACACAATCGCCGGAAAGTTCCGCAAACATGGCGACCGTCAAGTATCGAATGCGATCCAAACTCTGGTGCAGCAAGGGCGCTTATGCAAAACTCGAAAAAACAACCGCCTCACCTACAAAGCTTGCTGATCTTTTAGCGATACCAGTTACAGGCATGAGTCGATCGAAGAATCAAACCAACGACGGCAGGCTGCCTTACAGCGGCGAGATCATTGGTGCCGTGGTCAAAGCACTTGACCTTGATCACGGCATCCTAAAAGAGAGGACCGCCCAACGCTTTTTGCGCGGCCAACATATCTCTGAGCGCAAACGGGAAGAGATCTTCAAGGCCCTTGGCGAAGCAGTAGTCGATCTCGGCATCGTGCCAAAACCAGCCATGTTGGAACGGTTTGGGACGCCGATGTCTTCGATAATAGGAGAAGCCTTCGCTGCGACCGGCAAACGCTGGGATGCTCTTCTAGCTCTCACGGAGAGCCGTTCCGCGCCGATCCGAGACGATGCCGTCGTGGTGAACGGATTCCTCCGTTTGGCGGTCGTAGATTTTGCTCTTCGCATATTCGCGTTGGCGCGTCTGGCCGATCTGGATCCTCCAGCTTCTGTAACGCCCATCTGGGCCGAGGACAACAGCCGAAGCAAACTGTTGCGCGACCTCGCGAAGGATGCCGGTTTGACGCGCGAACAACTCGCAGGCCACCTCGAGAAATCGGACACGTCCATCGACAATTGGCTCGACGGCAAAATAAGGCCCACTCGCAAAAACGTCAGCGCGCTAACTCGAGCATTGGCTGACGGCAATCCCAACGTCGATGCTGAACAGATTGAGCACGAGGTCCAACGTCAATTCGCCTTGGCATACTTGACGGATCTCCTCGCCCCTGTGATCGGAAGAAAACAGGTCTTAGAGCTGAGCACCGCCCTCTACCGATTCGTGCGAGTCATCTGGGAAAACGTAGCTGAGTTGGAAAGACCACCCCTTGAGGAAAATCCAACCGCAGAAGTCGTCGCATTGGCATACGGGACAGCCCACGCTTCCATCTTTCCGCTACTCGAAGACCTCGCATCGGTTGAAGCGGACCGAGTCTGGAAGAACTATATTATGGCTGCCGCAGTAAGTTGGGATGTCGCTGTTCAACAGATTGCCATTGAAGCGGGGTCGCCGAGAACAGCAGCAGGGCTTGCCCAAGATATTTCGGACGTGTCGGAAACCGCTTCAAACCGCTCCAAGGATGTTGAAAACGGTCCGACATATAAACGCAACGCTGAGATTAGCAAGCGATTGACACAAGAGTCGTCAATCGAGACCATCCCCCGCATCATTCACGGCGATATCCGTGCAATGTCGCGCGAATGGCAGGAAGACGTAAAACTAAGACGTGCTTTAGTACTAGACTTTCCGACTGATCCCGAGGCACATTTCAATCTCGGTTCGTACTTGGGGATGTTGGGCAAATGGACCAGACGTCGGGATCTGATCGACGAAGGCATTAATGAGTGCAAAATCGCATGGGCACTGTTACCCGAATGGGATGCTCCGGCAGTCGAACCTGCGATCATACTCGCGAATTTCGGGGCATACGACGAGTCGCTTCAAGAACTTAATTGGGCAAAATCGGTGTTGCCCGCGCCAACGCCTCATCTTCATTACGGCTTCGGTTACACGCTTATGATGCTTGAAAGATACGACCAAGCTTTACAGCATTTGGAAGAAGTGCTCAAATCGAAAGCAGATTACGCGTTGGCGCTCCGTGACGCAGCTCGTTGCTCCTTCAAGCTTGGTGATCACGTAAGTGGCCGACGATATGCAAAAAGGGCCCGCCAATTCGGAGATCCGGTTGAGTACGACCTGTGGCAAAAAGGTAAGTACTCCAAGCGCAAAACTCGGCGTAAGGTTGACTAACTGCGCCCTCAAAACCCCATTGTGGGACCGAAGAACATAGTGGTGGGCCCGGAGGGAATCGAACCCCCGACCGATCGGTTATGAGCCGACTGCTCTAACCCCTGAGCTACGGGCCCGCGCCTGAGTGTGGTATCAATTCTACTCCGCCCTGCTTCTCGGTTAGTTGTCAGAGCCTATCGAAGGTTTGGTCGTCAAAAGAGCGATTTCAACGCGAGGTTAACCCCCTGCGCTAATATTCAACCTTGTTGACAATCGCCCACACGATCCCCAGCAGGTGAAACGATGCAAATCACCGACGTCAAACTCGAAATGTTTAAGTGGCCGAGAGAGGTGCCCATCACCAACGGCCTCTACACCTACACTCACAACCTCTTGAACATCGTCGTCGTCGAGACCGACGATCCAAACATTACCGGTATCGGACTCGCAGGAGGTATTGAGGCTAGCCCCGAAGTCGGCGAGGCGTTCGTTGGGCACTTCAAGAAGATGCTGGTCGGCATGGACCCGCTCGACAACGAACGCATCTGGCGAGAGATGTGGCGCCCTAAGCTAGTTGGTCGGCGTGGCATCAGCACGCGCATTTTAGGCGGTATCGATATCGCATTGTGGGACATCAAAGGCAAAGTCGCCGGCCTCCCCGTCTATAAACTCCTCGGCGGATATACCGACCGCGTCGACACCTACGTCGCTGGCGGCTACTACGAGGAAGGAAAAGGTCTCAAAGAACTCGCCGCCGAGATGGCTGAAAACGTCGAGTTGGGCGCACGCGCGGTCAAGATCAAAGTCGGTGCCGTCCCCATCAACGAAGACATCGAACGTGTCCGAGTTTGCCGGGAGACCATCGGGCCAGATGTACGCCTGATGGTTGACGCCAACAACGCCTATCGTCACTACGAAGCTATCGAATTCGCTCGCAAAGCCGAAAAGTACGACATCTTCTGGTTCGAAGAACCGGTAGAACCGGACGACTACATCGGACAGCGCGAGATAACGCGTGCCACTTCTGTCCCGGTCGCGGCTGGCGAAAATGAATACACCCGATACGGCTTCCGAGACATGATTGACCATCGTGCTGTAGACATTTTGCAGCCCGATGCGCTAGTTCTCGGCGGTATCACCGAGTTCATGAAGGTCTGCGCTCTCGCTCAAGCGCACGACCTTGATATTGCACCCCACGGCTCGCAATACGTCCATATCCACCTTGTCGCGGCTATACCAAACGGTCTGATCCTCGAGTACTACCGAGATACCGTCGACCCGATGCACGGTAAGATCTGGCAGCATGAGCTGTACATCGAAGACGGCTATGTTCACGCCCCAGATCAACCCGGCTTGGGACTCGATCCCAAATGGGATGTCCTAGAAGAGTTCCGCGTCTGAAGTAACGTCATCCCGACAAAGACCTGGATCCAAAACGTTGGTTGAGAGGACTTCATAGATGACTGAAGACTCCCCAACCGGCGCAACCTCCGGTATCCGCAACCTCCTCACGATATTTGGGGTTGCCTTGCGTCTGGGGCTCACTTCATTCGGCGGGCCCATAGCCCACATCGGATTCTTCCACCAAGAATACGTAGTAAACCGGCGCTGGCTATCCGAACGTCGTTTCTCGGATCTCGTGGCTCTGTGCCACTTCCTTCCCGGCCCAACTAGCAGCCAAGTCGGCATCGCTGTCGGCATCACGCGCGGCGGTCTCCTCGGCGGCGTTCTAGCTTGGATCGCTTTCACCGCACCATCCGCCGCAATCCTCATCGCCTTCGGCTTTGGTGTTGCCGAGTTTGACAATCTGCTTGAGGGCGATTGGCTCAACGGTCTTAAAATCGCTGCCGTCGCCGTTGTTGCTCAGGCGCTTTGGGGAATGAGCACTACTTTAGCGCCCGACAAAACTCGCGCCACGATTGCTGTATTGGCCGCCGTCGCTATCTTGCTCTCCCCTATCGCGTTCGGTATCGTCATCGTGATACTCGTCGCTGGTGTTTACGGTTGGTGGCGATGTCGGCGGTACGTCGAAGAATCTCCGACCGAAGACTTTGAATACGACATCCCCAGATGGATCGGTATCGCCTTCGCGGTCATATTCTTCGTGCTGCTGATTGGTCTGCCTTTCGCGCGGATAATTCTCGATGTCGATGTTCTAGCGATATTCGATAGTTTCTTTCGTAGCGGATCGCTGGTGTTCGGCGGCGGGCATGTAGTCCTTCCCACGCTAGAAACGGAGGTGGTTAAAAGCGGATGGATAACCGCGGAGGAGTTTATTGCAGGTTATGGCGCCGCCCAAGCTATTCCTGGTCCTCTTTTTACATTCTCCGCCTATCTCGGCTCGGTCATGGATGTTGGTCCAGGTGGTATCCCCGGCGCTCTCATCGCCCTAATCGCAATCTTTCTGTCATCGTTCTTGCTGGTCATCGCCATCCTCCCCTTCTGGAACCGACTTAGCCAAGCAACTAACTTCCGAGCAGCATTGGTGGCCATCAACGCCGCGGTTGTCGGCATCCTCGCCGCCGCCCTATTTGATCCGGTTTGGACCTCCTCAATCAAAGATCCAGCCGATTTCGCCATCGCAGCAGCGGCGTTCGGGCTGTTGATGTTCTGGAAACTGCCATCGTGGGCCGTCGTATTGCTATGCGCCGCAGCGGGGGTAGGCCTTTCATTAGTCGCATGAACGTCACCGATAATCGAAAAAGAGGTATCGTAAACCTAAAACCATCTACTACATTTGAGAACACATCGAAGATGAAACTGCGCGTCGCTTCAATCCAACTTTCGAAATTCCTGTGCGTCCTTCTGCTCGCCACTTCAGTGTTGGTCACTTTGACAGCGTGCAGAGCGGAAGTCAATGTCAGCGTGTACGAAGAAGGGGAAGGCGAAATCGAGCTTATTGCAGCTGTGAGCGACACCATCATGTCGATGGCTCAACTCGGGGGCGAGGATCCGATCGGCGACTTCCTCGACACTCCCGGCGACCAACTGGAATCCGAAGGCCTAGAAGGCGTTTCCGTAGAGCCATACTCCGCAGCGGGATACACCGGTGTCAGAATCCGTGCCAACTTCGATCCCTACGATCCGGCATTAGCTTCCTTATCTGAGGGCGATTCCATCATTGGCGAATTAACTGACAGCGTCGGCATCGGAAGATTCCAGTTCGCCCGTACAGAAAATGACGATGGTTGGATCGTCGAACTTAATCAGACCACCGACCCTTCGATCGCCGACGGTCTAGGCGAACTCGGAGATCTGGCTGGCGACATACCTTTTGATATCGGCGAGCTAGACCTGCCATTCGTCCTGTCCCTAGAACTCCCCGGAGAATACATCGAACACAACGCAGATCGTGAAGTCGACGGTGTCCTGATCTGGGACGCAAACCTCCTCGAAGGCGTTAACATTTCAGCCATCAGTCGAGACCCTGGCACTCAATTCGAAATCGTGCCGATCATCATCACAGTCCTTTTCGTCCTAATCTTCGGCGGCATCGTCATCGCAGTAGTCGTAAGCCGTGAACGCCGACGCCGGCGCGCCGAAGAGGACGCTGCGATGGACACCTAAACCAACGGCTAACTAGACACTGGTAGTAGCATGTAACTGTAAGCTTGTGCGGTCGTGAGAGTAGTTAGTGGCAGTTCGATTCGGACGCGCCTCAGGAGCAACTGAAGCATGGAATCGGTCTTCAAAGCAGCGGTTCAAGAGTTGGACGACAGAAATCCCATGGTCGTCGCGACTGTGGTTCGCACTTCAGGTTCAACGCCCCAAAAATCGGGCGCTAAGCTCCTCGTGCGCGAAGACGGAAGTGGTGTTGGCACACTTGGCGGCGGTTGCGTAGAGGGAGATATTTGGTTTGCTGCGCAGGAGCTTCTCAAGCGCGGCGGTGACGCAGAGTTGCGCGACTATCAGCTCAACGAGGACCTTGCGGCCCAAGATGGTCTCGTCTGCGGTGGAACGATGTACTTCCTGATCGATCCGGTGCGCGAAACCGATCCGTATCGCGACTTCGCGGCGCAAGCGGTCGACGCGTATGCCGGCGGCTCGCCTATGGCAATCGTCAACGTCACGGCAGCACCATCTGACTCAAACGTTGCAGTCGGCAGTAAGATGCTCGTCCGTGAGAACGGCGATACTCAGGGCGGTTTAGGCGACGAAATACTAGAGGCCATGACCGTAGAAAAAGCCCGCGACCTGATGGCGATGGGCAAGAATGATTACCTTTATCTAGACAGTGGCATCGAATGCTACATCGAGGCGTACACCACGCCACCAACTCTCGTATTGATCGGCGGCGGACACGTCAGCAAAGCTATCGCTCCGATCGCAAAGAGCGTCGGTTTTCGCATATTCGTGTTCGACGATCGCGAGCAATTCGCGAATCCTGATCGTTTTCCAGAAGCCGATATCACAATGGTTGGTGACTACCGCGACGGTTTCGACAAATTGCCGGTAAACGCAAACTCGTTCGTTGTAGTCGCGAGCCGCGGTCACCAGTTCGATGATGCGGCAGTTTCCGGCGCATTACGTACACCTGCGAGCTACGTCGGGTTGCTGGGCAGTAAGCGCAAGACGATCCTCATCTATGAAGAACTCATCCGAAACGGCTTCGATCCCGAGGAACTCCGACGCATCAACGCGCCTATCGGACTCGATATCGGCGGTCGGACTCCCGAAGAGATCGCTCTGAGCGTCATGTCCGAGATCGTGGCGTTCCGGCTCGGTGGCAACGGCGGCAGCATGAAGTTGCAGGAACGCTTACTCGACAAGGCGATCGAACGCGCCAACAAATCACAATCGGGTGCGCAAGCGGTCGCAGCAGGTTGAACGTACCAAGTCGTGCCGGCCACCTGATCGCCAAATCTCGATGAGTGTCGAGGCCATACTGCTTGCAGCTGGTGAATCTTCCCGAATGGGCAAGCCAAAAGCGCTGCTAGATTGGTTTGGCGAGCCATTGGTGAACGCCCAAATCTGCTCCTTGATTGGAGGCGGGATCGACGAAGTTATAGTCGTTACCGGCGCGCACCACGAAGAGATTTTCCGCTCCGTGCAACCCGCATCCTACACGGTCACAGTGAACAACGCGGAATGGATGTCGGGTAAAACCACATCGATTAAGACTGGGCTGTCAAAACTCAGCTCGAATTGTGAAACCATCGTGCTCTTGGCGGTCGATCAGCCGCGGCCATCATGGGTTGTCGAACGAGCGTTGAACTCACATCGAGATTCTGGCAGGATGGTGACATCTCCTCGCTACAGTGGGCACGGTGGTCACCCACTGTTTTTCGATGCATCTCTGCTTCAGGAGTTGTCCGACATTAGCGAGGCGCGCGAAGGTGTGCGCGAGATCATGAAACGATATGACGCGGAGATGAACCGGGTCTATTTTGATAACCCGATTGTTCGCTTCGATCTCAACACCCCTGACGACTACAAAGCGGCTTTGAGCACCTATCCATCATTAGCGGCGCAACCGTAACCCTTAGGGACCAGAGACATGGCAACCGACCTGCAAGCAGCACGCGAGTATCTGACCAATGCAGATATCTCTGGTTGGCTAACACGCGATTACCGGTACACGAACCCGATCTTCTTCGCCGCATTGGGTTACACACCACCAAACCTCACGCGACCAACTTGGTTGTGGGTCCCGGGAGACGGAGAACCTCGAATCCTTGCGCACGACGTGGACGCGAACCGATTTGATCGGGACGTATTTGACATCACGGCGTACAGCAGCCGAGATGTGATGATCTCCGAACTCAAATCGATGCTGCCAAGCCACGGCAAGGTAGCAATGGACTACTCGCCGATGTACGAGTTGCCGCGCGTCGCCCGGGTCGATGCAGGTTCGGTCGAATTGATCCGCTCTTTCGGCCTAGAAGTCGTCCCATCTGCCGACGTATCCCAATACGCGACGGAACGCTGGAGCGATGCACAGCTGGCATCACACCGTTACGCAATGTCCGAGATCGTCAACTCAATGTATGAAGCCTTCAACTTCATCAGCGAAAATGTGCGGTGGAAAATCTCGGAACACGACGTTGCCGAGTTCATCAGGGGAAGATTCGACCGGGCGGGGCTCGTGACAGATGAAGGCCCTGTCGTCGCCTTCAACTCGAACTCGTCTGATCCTCACTACGACCCAACGCCGGAGGAAGCAGCCATCATCCGACGAGACGGCTGGCTTTTGATCGACTCTTGGGCGAAGCCTGAATCGATTGAACCGTTCATTTCAGACGGTGTCGATGACGGTAGTGAACCGGTTTATGCAGACATCACCTGGGTGGCCAAGATCGGATCGCCGCCTACCGCGGATCACCTCAAAGTCTTCGATTCCGTTCGTCGTGCCAGAGATTCCGCATATGAGTTCCTAAGAACTAGGCATCGGAACGGCGAACCGACGCAAGGTTGGCAAGTTGATCGTATCGCACGCGATTCAATCACGAATGATGGTTACGGCAAATGGTTTGTCCATCGACTTGGTCATAGCATCGGACCGGAAGTTCACTCGAACGCTGTCAATCTCGACGATTGGGAAACCCACGACACCCGTCAACTCATCCCGGGCATATCTACGTCCGTCGAACCGGGCATATACCTACCAGAATTCGGAGTCCGCTCAGAGATGGACATCTTCATCAGCGAAGACGATGTTGAGATTACCGGCGAGATACAGGATCAGATCCACCACATCTCAACTTGAACATTCGGACGGATTGAATCGCTGAACACGCCGGGTTTGTCATAACGTTAGGCGATGGATCGGTCTCAATCGCAATCGCCTACTCGAAGGCGCCGATCACTGTTTCGAACGCCGAAACCGTTCGCCGCTTTCGAGTACCCCGCTTTTCGCCTCCTGTGGTTCAGCGCGAATTTCGTCGCGCTTGGCATATGGGCTGAACGCTTAGCGGTCGGATGGCTGGTACTTGAACAGACAGATTCGGTGCTGCTATCTGCCGCGACATTCGCCGCTGGATCAGCACCCGGCATCATTGCCGCTCCTATTGGTGGCGCAGTCGCGGACCGATTTCCCCGAAACCGCCTGCTGCCTCTGACGGCGTTTATTAGGGTCATTTCGATACTGTCAATCGCGCTTATCGCGTTGAACGGATTTTCCAATCCATGGCCGATATTCGTCCTTCTCGCGTTCGAAGGTATGGTCAACTCCTTCGATATGCCCGCCAAACAGGGACTCATAACCGACATCGTGCCTCGCGAAGCTCGGATGAACGCCATATCCGTTCATTCAGTCGGTACCCGAGCCGTCGCTGCCGTTGGCGCACTTGCAAGCGGGATCATCGCGGAGTTCGTTGGAATCCCTGCTGCCCTATTCGCCGCGGCCGGATCGGTATTGGTTGGCGGTATTGTCGTTATGTTCGTGCCTACGATACGGACAACCGTCCGACAAACCGGAGCATCAGTGAAGAACATATTCAAGGACGCGATAGTCGGCATCAGGTCGATGATACGTATCCCAACAGTTCCCACTCTTCTATGGATGGCGATAGTCGTTGAGATCTTCGGTTTCGCCTACGACTCGGTCATGCCCGCCATGGCTCGCGATGAGTTACGAGTCGCCGAATCGGGTCTAGGCACGTTGAGATTCGCCGCCGGCTTAGGCGCGGTAGCCGGAGCAATAGCGCTGACATTCCTCGGCGACTTCAGTCGTAAAGGGCCATTGTTACTCGGAATCGCTATGGGCTACGGTCTAGGTCTGATTGGAGTTGCAGCCAGTCCCAATTTGATCATGGCGCTGCTACTTGTCACGATGGTCGGAGCCGCAGCTTCGATGTTCGACGCCATGGAGTGGACGCTGCTCCAGGCGAACGTCCCGAATCGTCTGCGCGGCCGCGCTATAGGCGGATGGGTCTTCGCCATCGGCTTCGGCTGGGTTGGTCATCTGGCGATGGGTGCTGTCGGCGATGCGTTCGGTGTGAGATGGGCGATAGGTGGAGCCGGGTTGATCGTCGCGGTTACGAGTTTGATCGCGCTTGCGATATCGCCGGTTTTGCGGCGGGCTTGAAGAGTCATTGCTTGCTTCAACCGCAAATCCGATCATTTTCAATACGAGCATCACGTCTAGGGTTAGCGCGTTAGGCAAACAAGGATGCCCAAGGTCGAAGGCGTTCCCAATATTCAAATGGTTCTAAGATCAGGATAGGCAGTTTTGACTCGATGTGTCGAGCGTTCCGTCTCAGTTTGCGGTCCATCGTCAGGAAGCCCTCGCATTCGAGCGTTAATGCGTTCCGCAGCAACTTTCGGTCCTTATTACCGAGATAGTCAAACGATTTGCTAGCTAACTTGCTCGCATCAGTTGCACCACTTCCATTCATCGCTTCAGAATCATCTTCTGCGTAAGCCGACAAAATGCCATTCCAATAGTTCAACACCTCAAACGCCCACGCCAGATACTCTGAATCTCCTTTGTCCGATACCTCACTTAGCGAATCTTGGGATAACACAAACTCAAACTGGGAGCATTGCCCTACGAACATGATTTTCCTTAATGCTTCGACGTTCTCAAACCCCTTTGGTATTGTCCAAATGCGATCATCAGAAGCAATATCACCGCCGTCGTAAACGAATTCGCCGTACCTATGAAGCGTCTGCAAAGTTGACGAATCAAGGAATAGACGCCATGGCAGACTGTTGACTCCTTTTCCCATCTACAGAAATTTCGGCGAGAGGACGTGTCCGGGCAGGTTGGATATCTGTCCTGATTTAGCGCGCTCCGCAAGCCTGCAAACAGGCCTGCATGTGCCCTCTAGATTCCGCGGCGATGGTGCAACACTGTTCCAAACTGTAGCCTTTGGCACCGATGACTTCGAGATTGAGCGCGCCATCGTAACCGTGCTCGTGCAACACCCGAACGAAACCTAGCAGGTCGATGTCGCCACGCCCGTTCGCTTGATCTTCTGGCTTGCCGGGACCCGACTGCATACCCTTGCAGTCTCGGATGTGGACGTGTTTCACGCGGGACATTACGGCGGCAATCGCCTCCGACGGCTTCTCCCCTGCTCTGTGGATGTGCGATGGGTCCATGTCGATGCCGAATGCCGGCGAATCGATTTCCTCCATGACTCGAAGCGTCGTTGGCGTGTTGTAGATGCTGGCTCCAACGTGCGCCTTGACGCATATCGCGACACCGTGCTCTTCGCCAATCTTTGCCATGTCTGCAAGAGACCGGATCGATGCCTTTAGGCTCGCTTCGTCGTCCGATGCACCGCCCGAGCCAGTATTCACTACAGGGATACCCAGTGCCGATGCGGCTTTACAAGCACGATCCATCACATCAGGGTCTCGCCGCGGCTGTTCCATCGCCAGCAGTTCCAACTCGAACTCTTGCGACAGATCGCGTATTTCGGGCACCAATTCCTCCCAGCGATCCAGCACCAAGTGCTGGCTCATGCCGTCGATTGCCGACAACTCGATGCCGTCGTAACCCGCCATTGCAATCCCGCGGAATGCGTCCGCCATGCTGTGACCGCCGAATAAGACGGAATTCGCTCCGAGCTTCATCATCAATTTCCTTCGATATCAATCACTGTGCCGTTTTCCCACGATTCGATCGCGGCCTCGATTATCAGTTGCGACTTCAACGCGTCTTCACCGGATCCGTCGATGTCGGCCGGGTCTGCGCCTTCGATGTTTTGGTCGACCCAACGAGTAATCCGACTCTCGAAGGTCTCGCCGAAACTCATCATGCCACCCAAGTATGAGAAGCATTCGATCTGTTGAGAACGTCTAGGGTAGAACTCCAACTGCTCGCAAGCCTCCAAAATCACGAATCTGGCCTCTGAGCCAACGACTTCGAGCCTTTCCAGGCCGTAGCTGCCCCCGGCATCGTAACTACCCGTCAAGTGGCCGATGACACCGTTCTCGAACTGCATGTTGACTTGGACGTTAGACCAGATCTTTCGTCCTTTTCCCTTTTTGAAAAACGCTTGCACCCGTTTCACATCGCCGCAGAAGTATTGCATCACGTCGATTGAATGGGGATGTAACGCCCGCATGTGGAAGTACGGCGAGCTCTCGTTCGGATTGTTGATCCACATGGTCATATTGACGATGTTCAATTCACCGAGTCGTCCGCAATCGACCCATTCCTTAGCGCGAACCGCTGCCGGAGTGAAGCGATGATTCAGATTGATCCCGTATCTGAGATTCTTCTCCTTCGCCAAAGCCACCATCTCGCGTGCTTCCGGGATCCGGTTAGAGATCGGTTTCTCACCCAACACTGGGATACCAGCACCCAGCAGCGCCATCGTAGGCTCGTAGTGATCGCCGCCGTTTTCCACACCCGCCGTGCAAACGCTTGCGATGTCGATCTGCTCACGTTGAACCATCTCGTCTATGGATGAGTACGCTTTGCATCCGTAGCGATCAGCTGCGGCATCGGCTTTATCAGCAATGGCATCGCAAACCGCCACGATTTCACAACGATCATCAGCGTCGTAAATGCCGGCGTGTCGAGTGCCAATGCCGCCCAATCCCACTACGGCAACCTTGAGTGTCAAGATTCAATTCCTCCTACGCTAGAGCGAGTCGCGACTTCTATCGTGACTTGGCTTGTAACCGCCTCGCCGTCGACGAATCGCCTATGTAGAGCGAATCGTAAGCTTGTTGCGACGATTTGAACGCGCCTACACCTTCAAGTCCGTGCCAATCGCCTTGGTTGTGGATCGGGTTTGGCAGCCCAGTTTCACGTTCGCGTTTGGCGATCCAACTCTCCATCCTCTCGGTCAAACTTTCCACCACATCAGGGTGTGTTTCCGCGACGTCAATGGTTTCCAACGGGTCTTCGACCAAGTTGTATAGCTCAACCGGCGGTTTGAAGTGGAAATCCGGTTCCAAAGCCCGGATGAGCTTCCATTGCGGTGTCCGCCAACCGTGCTTCCGCATCCAAGTGCACTCGGTGATGTAGATCTCCGATTCGTGTGATGCCACCTCTCCCCTGACCATTCCCATCAGACTCCGACCATCGAAGTCAATGTCGCTGTCGATCCCTGCCAACTCCAAAAGCGTCGGCATCAAATCTTTCTGCTGGTTGTAACCACTGATTCGCTTTCCCGCTGGCATCTTCGATGGATAGCGAATGATCAAAGGAACATGCAAATTGGAGTCGTACAGCCCGTGATGATCGAAGAAACACGCATGTTCGTACAGCGTCTCGCCATGATCGGAGTTCAATACGATGATCGTGTCGTCCAACATTCCGCGCGTCTCTAGAAACGTCAGGATCGTTTTGATCGCCGCGTCCATGTAAGCGATCGCGCCGTCGTATTGTGCTATCACATAGTCCTTGTCAGTGATACCCGGCGGCATCCAACTCGCGTGAAAGTCCCGAAACGGCTTGAACGACAACACTGGTTCCATCGAGTCGTTGGACGGATCGCACTCATCGCCGTGGTAAAACATCCGCTCGAAAGGCTCTGGCGGCAAGTACGGCGCGTGCGGATCCATGTGACGCAATAACGCGAAGAACGGCTCGTCGGCATTACATAGACGGTCGAGTCCCGGTAGGAATACGCGGTTGAGGTCCTGTGCCTTGTCGCTACGACCTTCCGACCAAGATCCCCAAGCTCGGTAGTCGAGGTAAGTGTCGAACCCTCGTGAGCTGGGATTCCCGCTCAAACCGACACACGTCGAGTTGTATCCCTCGCCCTTAAGAAACTCAGACAGCATAGTCACCTCGGACCTAACGGGCCCTTGATGCCTCAGGGCGACCACCTGCGACGAGAACACGTCAAGGCCGCTCATCATTGACGTATACCCGCTGGTAGTCGGTATATGGGCGCTGAAGGTGTTTTCGAAGAGCGTTCCCTGCGCGGCAAGCTGGTCGATGTGCGGAGACGTTAGGCGTGGATACCCGTAGCAACTCAAGTTGGGCGCCCTAAGCGAATCGACACCGATGATCAGAATGTTGGGTTTCGACTTCGATCCGTTACCGGCGACCATCGCCATTCTCCAATCAAATGTTTATTTGACGGCGGACACTGCTCGCCCGCATCGCACCCTATATTAGTACTTCAGCCCCGATACGCTGCGCGATACCAACGATGTCGTCATATTGCGATTGAAGTATCGGTACACCATTGGCTTTGCGGTCCCGCGCCGCTTCCTCCTCCGGATCACCCGCGACCAAAACACGTTCGGCGCCGGGTTCGGTCGGAGAATCATGCAGCGCACGGATCATCTCATCCATCATCTCCTTGAATTCATCAACCGGGCGGAACGCTGCAATATCAATCGCCATCGCGAACGACATGTTCTTTCCACCTCCGATGAACGAGCTGTAACCTCCGCCCGAAAGCACGCCGCACAGAATATCTACCATCATCGCTAGGCCGTAGCCTTTGTGTGCGCCTTGTTCACGCGTGTTCCCCAGAGGGTTCTGCGCCCAGTGTTCACCACGATCACCGGGCGGCTCTGTGACCGCGTCGCCTTCCGCGTCGACGGCCCATCCTTCTGGTATCGGCACACCCAACCGGCGCGCCAGCCCTATCTTCCCGCTCGCAACGGTTGAAGTAGCCATGTCAAGCACGAAGTCTGTCTCCTCACCTGCGGGTGCCGCAAACGCTATCGGGTTCGTGCCGAGCATCGCCTTTCTGCCTAGCGCAGGTCTCGCCGCAGGTCCGGCATTGGTCATCGCGATGCCAATCATGTCTCGTTCCAAGGCCAGCATCGCGTAGTACGCGACCATGCCGATGTGGTGTCCGTCTCGGATCGTCGACATTCCGACGCCATGCTCAGCGGCCTTGTCCATCGCCATTTCCATGCCGATGTGTGCCGCAGGGTGTCCCAGCCCCCATCCGCAACTCAACAGCGCGGTCGTATCCGACTCTGAAATCACCTCGATCTCTTGCGGAGACTTGAAGGTACCCTCGAGAATCGACTCGGTATAGCGAACGACGTTCGTCGCGCCATGCGTGTCAACGCCGCGCAGGCTGGCGAGCGTCAAGACATCAGCAGTTATCTGCGCGTACCGCTCAGGTGTTCCAGCAGCCACAAAGATCGCCGCGACTTGCTTGCGGAGCGGTTCTGCAGGCACACGGACGGCACCGTCTTCGGGTATCTTCAGGAAATCGAGTGCCATAGTTCGCCTCCTAGCGTCTAATTCCGCCTACTTCAACGGTGTTCCAACGCCTTTTGCTCGTGCCAACTCTACTATCCGTTCGCAAGCGGCGATGTCTTCCAACGCGAGCCCTTGCGACTCGAACAACGTAATCTGTTCGTCGTCATTGCGACCGCTCGATTTTCCACCTACGATGTCGTGTATTGGGACTGCCATGTCCCACGAGAAGCGTCCCACTTCTGCGGCGCGCATCAACTCACCGCATTCGAACTTGGCCTGTTCCACATCGTCAGTCGCGACAATGTCGGACATTGCGATCGCACGAGTATCTATCTCGCGCTTCAGCCAAGAGTTATTGCCAGCCGCGTTGATGTGTGTCCCCGGCTTCAGCCACTCTCCAAGCAGGACGGGCTGCTGCGCATTGGTTATCGTGGCTACGATGTCCGAGTCGGCTGCCTCTTCACCGCTGGAAACTGCCATAACATCGATGCCCAACGCATCTGACATCTTGGCAGCGTATCTAGTTCGATTCTCTTCCGAACGACTGTAGACCTTGGCAGTCTTGATATCTCTGACGTGCGCGATTGCCGCCAACTGTGTCTCGGCTTGGTACCCAGAACCGATGATTCCCACTGTCTGTGCGTCCTCGCGTGCCATATACTTGGTCGCCACGCCCGACGCTGCACCGGTACGTACTTGCCCCATCCGGTTCGCCTCGATCACTGCTACCAGCGAGTTGTTGGACGTGTCGTAGAGCATGACGTGGAAGTTGATGCCACCTGAACCGCCGGGATATGACTTCAACCCTGCGATCTGATGGCCGCGCCAAGTCGCAAACATTACGTTGTAAGCACCCGAACTCGTCGGCAACCGACGCCGAGGCTCATTGAACGCATCGCCCTTCGCGCGGGCTTTGAATGCCTCTTCGACCGCCTCAAGCGCAATCGGCATCGTGAACAGCGATTTAACTTGCTCTTCAGTGATGAATAGCGGTGTCGTCATTACATCTCCAGACTTTCTAATCTTGCTCATTCGGGTCGTACGAATGCGCCCACATGTGGTTCAAAGGTCCGTGCCCACCTCCGATTTGGTCGGCGTTAGCCATTGCGTTCCAAACGTAGCGCTGTGACTTTTCGACGGCAGACTCAAGTTCCAGACCATGTGCCAAGTGCGCCGCAATAGCCGACGCGAATGTGCAGCCGGTACCGTGATTGCTGGTCGTGTCGATCCGTAAAGTGGTGAACGTGCGAGCACCGTTTTTGGTGACCAAAACATCATTGACGCGTCCGGTGCCGTCATCGAAATGTCCACCCTTTACAACTGCAGCGTCCGCACCCATCATCACCAACTCACCGCCAGCAAGTTCCATATCCTCAACCGATTCGATCTCGACGCCAGTTAGGGTTTCGGCCTCCGGCACATTGGGTGTCACTACTGATGCCTGAGGTAGCAATTGGTTTCTGACGCTTTCGACCGCATCGTCTTGCAGAAGTTGTGCGCCGGTTGCGGCAATCATCACTGGGTCTACAACGACCGGCGCGAGTTCCAGCCTTTCTACAGCTTCGATGACGCACTCCACGATCTCAGTTGAAGACAGCATTCCGGTCTTCACAACGTCGATGCCAATGTCGGACACAACTGCTTCGATTTGATCGTTGATGACCTCAACCGGAACTTCCGCTACCGAAGTCACGCCTAGAGTGTTTTGCGCGGTTATTGCGGTTATCGCGCTTGTGCCGAAGACTCCGAGGGCCGCAAACGTCTTGAGATCCGCCTGAATCCCCGCGCCGCCGCCGGAATCGGACCCGGCTATCGTCAACGCGCGAGGTGGGGTTGCGAAGTTCATTTCCATATAGAATACGCAAGCGGGATGCCAGATGCACGCAAAAACGACCTCTCACGCGTCGAAGCGCTGATATTCGATGTCTTCGGGACGGTAGTCAATTGGCGTGACTCGATAATCGCCGAGGTGTCTAAAGCGGCGGCCGAACACGGAAGGCCGGACGGCGATTGGGGCAGGTTTGCCGATGAGTGGAGGGCGTGGTACGGCAAGTCGACGCGTGAACTCAGCAGTGGCGACGGGCCGTGGCAACTGGTGGACGAAATCCACCGCGAAAAGCTAGATGTTCTGCTCGGCGAATACGGATTGGCAGATGTCATAAGCGAAGAGGCGAAGCAGCATCTCAATCGTGCGTGGCATCGCCTCGACGGTTGGCCCGATTCGCCTTCTGGATTACGTCGACTCAAGTCGAAGTTCATCATCGCCACTGCTTCCAACGGCAACCTCGCGCTTCTCGTCAACATGGCAAAACACGCCGACTTGCCCTGGGACGCAGTGATGTCGCCCGATGTCTACGGAGCGTACAAACCGTCGCCGAAGGTGTACCAGAACGCGTCGAAACTTCTGGGGCTCAACACCGATCAGGTGATGATGGTGGCGGCACACACCGGCGACTTGGAGGCTTCGGCGCGCGAAGGTCTCGCCACCGCGTTCGTGTATCGACCATTGGAGCGCGGAGCGGACAACCCGGTTGAAATGCCTGATACCTCGGCGTTCGATATCATCGCGACCGATTTCAACGATTTGGCAGACCAGTTGGGATGTGACTGATCTACCAGATATCTACGTTCAACCACAAAACAGCCACCAAAGGACACTAGGCTATGCCTTGGACATTTGAAGACGCAGCACCGATGATCGGTACCATCACCGAGGGCAACTGCTGGACCGGCACGCACATGCTCTACAGCAACGTTGCGCTTAACCGCATCATGCGATTGGACGTCAAATCCGGCCTTGTGGATGTGTTCGCCGAGAACACTGAAGGCACTAACGGTCTCAACTACGATGCCGATGGCAATCTATACGGCTGCGCGGGCAATGGTCGGAAAGTCGTCAAATTCAACGAGGATGGCAGCTTCGAGACCGTTGTAGACAGTGTAGATGGTCTGCGATTGAACAGCCCCAACGACCTCGCGATAACGCCTTCGGGGGCGATTTATTTCTCCGACCGCGTCGGCGATTCGAACCCCGAAGTTGGCATCACCTACTCGGCGATCATCTCGGCTGAGCAAGATGACGAGGGGAATTGGGTTTGCACTCGGCGCATTTTTGACACGACTCAGCCGAACGGACTCGTGTTTTCGAGCGATTATAAGACCCTTTATGTGGCTCAGAGCGATTTTCGGGCTAGTGAAAGTCGAGATTTGCGGGCTTATCCGGTAAATGCCGATGGTTCGCTAGGGGAATGTCGGATCTTGCACGACTTTGGTCCGCATCGTGGGATCGATGGTATGACGCTGGCGGAAGATGGCAGTATTGTGGCGTGTACCGGATGGGAAGTGTCGGGACCGGGCGGAAATGTGACGCATTTCGATCCGGATGGGATGATTATCGAACAGCATCCGGTTGTGGCTCAACGCCCTACGAACTGCACTTTCGCTGACGGCGATCTATACGTTTCGTCCATCGAAGGACACACTTTGGTGGCACGTGATACAGGATTGACTGGACATTTGCTTTACCCGCGGTGATTTTTGCGTATCAAGTAAGGATGGTTGATTATGCCGCCCATGCCGCTGTTTTGCCGCTGGAGCGGCAATTTCGCGGCATGAACGGCAAAACGAAGGGGAAACTTGCCGCTGTCGGCGGCAAAACAGCGGCAAGTTGAAAGTTTGAACAAAGATGAACAAAAGTTGGAAATGGGAACTGATCGCGGAGCATGACTCCCTGACAGAGGGGCCGGCTTGGGACGGTAGCGGGCTGCTCTACAACGAGTGCTACGCGTCTACGACGTATCGCTGGGACCCGAAGATCGGCGAAATCGTGGTTTGGCGGTCGGATACGAGCCAGGCGAACGGGATGAAGTTTGACCGGTCGGGCAGGTTGTTTGCGTGTGAGGGTGGTGGCAATCGCGTGGTGGAGATCGATATTGCGGAGCCTAATTCCGCGCCGGCGGTTATCGCCGACAATTTGGATGGCGACCAGTTAAACATGCCGAATGATTTGGATATCGATGGTCGCGGGCGTATCTACTTTTCGGACCCCAACTACTCGGCCGAGCCAAATAATATACCGCACGAATCGGTGTATTTGGCGGAGCATATTTTCGGTGGGAACTGGACGGTGAAGCGCGTGACGTTCGATACCAAACGGCCGAATGGGGTGCTGCTGTCTGCGGATCAATCGGTGCTGTATGTTGCGGAGAGTCCGGTGATCAAGAGCTATCGCCGACAGCTTCGGGCGTATCCGATCAACTCAGACGGAACGCTGGGCGACAGCGCGGTGCTGTTCGACTTCGGATCGGGGCGTGGCATCGACGGGATGGCGTTGACGACGGATGGACAGATTCTGGCGACGGCGGGTGAGCCTACGGCAGGTGCGGGTTCGGCGATTTACGTGTTTGAGCCGAATGGTCTGGTGAGAGCAACACATCGGACGCCGGCGGAGAGTCCGACGAACTGCACATTCGGCGGTCCGGGGCTCGATGTGCTTTTCGTGACGTTTGCGACGGGGCATGTGTATCAGGTGAAAAACACGGGTATGACGGGGCATCTGGCTTATCCGCGTCGGGTGTTTTGAGGTTGAAATACGAAGGCGATCGAATGTGGTCCATCCGATCGCCTGTCGTTTCGCACGGTGTCCGCGTTCTACGCGCCACTAGCTACTTGTAAAACTCATCTGTCCATGCGGTGTTGACGTCGAAGTCTTGGGGGATGAGGTTGCGGCTTTTCATGTAGTCGCCTACTGAGTCCCATTGAGATTGGGAGAGGGTGCCGAATTTGCCGTCTTCGCTGTCTAGCCATGCAGGGATGAGTAGGGGGATTCCGCGACGGTCTAGTGATTCGCTGGATTCGTCGATGGAGTCTTGGTTGAGTTTGACTAGGATGTCAATGCCTCGTTGTCCGTCTTCGGCGACGTATTCGAAGCCTTTTGTGAAGGCGGTTACGAAGCGTCGGACGACATCGGGCTTCTCTTCGATCATCCGGTCGGAGGTGATGAGCATCATCTCGTAGTAGCGTGGCACTCCCCAGTCTTCGGGGTAGATGATCTCGACGGGGTGTCCCATGTCTTCTAAGACGAACGATTCGTATGACCAGTATGCACCGATTACAGCATCCATTGTTCCGGCGGCTAGAACCTGGGAGAGTGCGTACCCGACATCGTGGAGTTCGACATCGTCGAGGGTGAGTCCGTCGGCTTCAAGCATGGCGGCTAGCATCAACTCGTCCCACTCGATGCCGGGATAGCCCACTTTTTTGCCTTTGAGGTCGGCAGGACGGGTTATTCCAGAGGATTTCAAGGCCATTAGCGAGTTGACCGGGCTCTGCACTATCGCACGTATGGCGACGACTGGAACGCCGGCGGCTCGTGCGAGAGTGGTGTCGGTCTGGTAGAAGATTCCGAAGTCTCGCTGCCCTGCGCCGACGAGTTGGGCAATGGCTGCGGCGTCAGCGGGCACGCTGACCTCGACCTCAAGGTTCTCGTCTTCGAAGTAGCCTTGGTCGATCGCGGCGTAGATTCCGGAGTGGTTGGCGTTTGGCGGCGACCAGTCAAGCTCTACTGACACCTTTTCTACTTCTGGTTCCGAAGTGCAGGCGATTACGAACGCAAACAGCGCCACTCCTAACAGGATCAGACCTGTAATCCGTTTCACGATTGTCCTCCTTGGGGGTTCGACCCCGGATAGTTACGCAGGATACGCGATTGCAACAACGCTATCGCAATGAACATCAATGCGGCCATAACCGAAAGGGTAAATATAGCCGCAAACACAAGTTCTGTTTGGAATTTCGGTGTCGAAGTCTTAATCAACCAGCCGAGTCCCGATGCCGCACTGATCCATTCGCCGATAACGGCGCCGATGACGGAGACGACGGCGGCGACTTTCAACCCGGCGAAGAGGTAAGGAAGCGCTGAGCGGACGTAGAGCTTAGTGAACATCTGCCAGCGGGATGCGCCGAGTGTGCGGAACATGTCGACCATGTCGGAATCGACCGATTTGAAGCCAGTCATGAGATTTATGGTCACCGGGAAAAATGTGAAGAGCACGACAACGACGATCTTGGGGGCGATGCCAGTGCCGATCCAGATGAGGAGCATTGGTGCGAGTGTGAAGACAGGGATGGTCTGTGAGGCGATGAGGAAGGGATAGACGGAGCGTTCGAGGAGTCGGGACCAGAACATGGCGGTTGCCATCAAACCTGCGAAGGTCATGGAGACTGCGAAACCGATGAGGATCTCTTGTGCGGTTACTGAAGCGTGGCGCAAGAAAAGGGACGGCTTGTCGGCGAGTTCGGCAAGTATCAGCGACACTGGCGGCAAGATCCAAGTCTGAACGTTTAGAACGCGAACTAGGATTTCCCAGAGAACGAGGCCTAGCGCCGCCAACGCCATGGCGGACCCCCACGCTCGGATGAATGAACGGGCTCGGATAGCGAAGGTATTTTCGGATGCGAACGGTTGTACCGCGTCGGCGGAGGGCGTCAATTCTCTGATTTGTTGCTGCGAACTCATTGGACCACTCGTCGTCACCTAGTCACTTCGTCATCAAGGGCAGACAGCAACTGCCATTTGAGTTCGACGAACTTGGATTCGCGGACCACGTCGCGCGGTCGTGGACGTGGGAGGTCAACGTCGAGTTCGAGGAGAATGCGTCCCGGTCTGGGAGACATCACTAGGACGCGGTCTCCGAGCATCAGTGCCTCTTCCACGTCGTGGGTGACCATCACGGTTGCGCGGTTTGTGCGGTCAAGGACGTCGGAAAGCCATCGTTGGAGTTCGGCGCGGGTGATGGCGTCGAGGGCTTTGAAAGGTTCGTCAAGTAGAAGAACGTCGCGCTCTGGCAGTACTGCTCGAAGTAGGGCGACCCGTTGTCTCATACCGCCAGAGAGGGTTGCAGGATATGCGTTCAGGAAATCGGCGATTCCGAAGCGTTCGGCTAGCTCGGTGGCTTTCGCGTCGGCTTCGTTGCGAGGGATGCCGGCGATTTCGAGGCCTAGAGTGGCATTCGAGAGGACGTTACGCCATGGGAGGAGCAGGTCGATCTGGTGCATGTACGCTACGCGACCGATGCGTTCGGCATCGGCATCACCTTGCAGACTGACGGATCCGATATCGGGCTCCGCGAGTCCGGCGACAATGTTGAGTAAGGTGCTCTTTCCGCATCCGCTGGGGCCGACGATGACGACGAATTCGCCGAGATGGACGTCTAGGGATATGTCTTCAATGGCCTCAACTGGCGGCAAGTCGGGTCTGGGAAACGACTTGGTGGCGTTGCGGACGCTGACCGCAGGAATATCGGATCGAGTGGGCGTGGTGCCCCCTTTGTCCCCCGTATCGGGGCACGGTGCATCCCCTGCTCTGCCCCGGGCATCCCCTGCGAACTGCGCTTCGCTCGTTTGCGTCCCCTTACGCTTTGCGAAGGGGACGAATGGCGTGGGTTTTGCGATGGCCTCCTGCGAGCGGGGGGAACCCTGTGGTTTTACCGAGGTTTCGGCCTGGGGGCTAGAAAATTCGTTTCCGTTCGGGTTATGAACGGTTGATGGAATTTCCGATGTTTGAGACATCGGAGTTGTTTTCCTCCGCTGGCATTATCCAGATCAGGTTGTATGGGTCGGCGGAATTAGGTCCGCCCTCTCAGCCCAGCAGTCCGAGCTCCCCAGTTCAAGGTAGTTTCAAGTCGCAATCGTGACGCCTGATGGTCACCCGATTATATCAACTTCGTTTGACACTCTCTGAGTATGCAGTTGCCACAAAGCGAGTTCGTCTTTACAATGCTTTGCCATGGGAACAGTAGACATCGGGCCACGTGAAAACTTCGTGCGGTCCGTGTCGCGTCCGTCCGGGCAGATCAACCTAGCTCTCTCCTGCCTCTACATCTCGGCTGAAAGCAATCCCCATCTCGATGTCCCGCTTTACATGGGGCGTATCAGCGAGATTACTGAGCGCATCAGACAGAAGGTCCAGAGCAGGATGTCGCTATTCGATTCGATCTACACGCTGAATGACCTGATGTTCGGCGAGTTGGGGATGCGCGGTAACGCTGGAAACTACTACGACATCAGGAATAGCCTGCTCAACGAGGTTATCGATCGAAAACTCGGCATCCCAATCAGCCTTTCGATTCTTTACATGGAGGTTGGGAATCGTATCGGCATTCCGCTGTCCGGGGTCAACATGTCCGGGCACTTCCTTTTGTCGGCGGGCGAAGATGATGCGTTGGTTTTTGTTGATCCATTTCGGCAGGGCCGGATTTATTCGCGCTGGGAGTGTCTTCGGTTGCTGAGCGGTGTTGGCGATCCTCCGCACGATACGAACAAACTAGATCGGCTCGAACGAACGTATCTCCCGAAAGCCGACAACAAGATGATCTTGGCTCGCGTTCTGAACAACATGAAGATGGTCCACACGCACACTGGCGAGTTTGACGCTGCGATCGCGGACGCCGAGAGGATTCACTACCTGATGCCGTGGAACTGGCGGAATGTGGGTGACATAGCGCACTTGCATGGGCGTTCGGGGCATGCCCGTGATGCTTACGACATGCTCTCTCGCATGGTTCAGATGATGCCGCCGCATGAAGATGTCACGTTGCAGCTCGATTCTCTTGAGATGTTGAAGCCGTTGGCTGAAAACGATGATTTTGTGGATCCGCAAAAGATCCACGAGATACCGTTCTTCCGTATTTAGAGAAAAGTGACGTGTATTCGTCACCAAGCTCTGGAAGAAGGAAGCCATATACAACGGAAATCGGTCGATGATTAACTACCAAGAGCTCACAGATCAGGAGTTGCTGGCGGAGATATCTGACAGGAACACCGATGCGTTTGCAGCACTCTATGATCGGTACGGGAAACGGGTCTTCGGGTTGGCTGCTCGTATTCTGAACGACGCAGTGAAGTCGGAAGAGGTCACGCAGGACGTCTTCATGCGAGTGTGGCGACGGGGCCACACTTACATGCCGGACAAGGGCAAATTCACGACGTGGCTCTTCCGCATCGCGCACAACCGGACGATCGATGAGTTGCGCAAGTTGCGACGCGACAAGTCTCGCTACAGCGACGACATCACCGAGCGATACGATCTCGAATCTGATGACATCTCGCCTCCTGAAGCGGCGGTTGCGAATTCGGAGTATGCGTCGGTCCGTGAAGCTCTGAAGGTGCTCCCGGAACCGCAACGACAGGTGGTTTATCTCTCATATTTCGAGGGGATGACGCAAACTCAGATCGCGGATGCGACTGGTCAACCGCTAGGAACTGTGAAGACGCGGATGCGGTTGGCGCTGAAGAAACTGCGTGTCGCTCTAGACAAAGAGATATACGGCGACGAATGATCTTTGGTGAATAGCAGATATGCCACGAGACGAAGATATCATCGGCGATTTTCCCGCGTATGCCTTGGGCGCATTGGATGAGGATGCGCAAAGGGCGATTGAGGATCTGATCGAGCGTGACCCTGATGCGGCATCCGAGTTGAAGGAGATGCTAGAGACGGTTGCCTATTTTTCTGCGCAGATCGGCGAAGAAGAGCCACCATTAACGCTCCGGGAGAATCTGGTCACAGCCGTCAAATCCGAAGTCGGTGAGTCGGGGCAGACATCGGTGAGTTCGGTTGTTGCATCTGATGAAGACATCATCGCGGACTTTCCAGCTTACGCTTTGGGTGCATTGGATGACGATGCTCAAAGAGCGGTTGAAGAATTAGTCGAGCGTGATCCTGATGCGGCATCCGAGTTGGAGGAGATGCTCGAGACGGTTGCCGATTTCTCGTCGCAGGTGGCCGAAGTTGAGCCGTCCATGACAGTCCGTCAGAATCTGCTTGCCGCGGTTCGGCCTGAAGCTGGAGTTTCGGACGACGCGTTGGCATTCTCGGCTCTCGTATCCCATCTCGAACAGCGGATCGCGGCTGATGAAGTCGATGAAGCGGAGGATAAACCGGGGATTTGGGACCGCATTGGGGCTGTTCTAACGGCGGGCAGGTTGGCATTTGCTACATCATTCGCCGCTTTGGCGATCGTTGGGATCATGGCCGTTCAGTTAGGTGCCGACAATGTCGAACTGAATCGCAGACTCGCAGACTCGGAGAGCATGGTTTCGGCCGCGTACGCGCACGCTGAAAACATGCTTGAGGACATGTCTACTACCGAAGAGATGCTGTCCTACGCCCACGATCGAATCTCCGAGCAGGAGCAACAGATCGTCCGCATGACCGAACTCAACGATGCTTTGCGGACATCGATGAACGACCAGATCAGCCTGACGTATGCGACGCTGCGTAACGAGTATCAGAGCGCAGATTGGCAACCAGACGCTCTTCTGAGCACCGATGGTTTTGCATATCTACTCGAACACAAACAGCGACAATTGGGTGCGCTCGTTATCGGTGGTGTCGAAAAAGCGCCGCATGGCCAAGAGTACCGCCTGTATTTGATCGGGCAGGAAGAACCGCACTACGTGACGTCATTCGACGTGAACGAGGCGGGAAACGGCACCATACTTTTCAATCTGTCATCCCCTCTAAGCGGCTATCTAGGCGCTCATGTCACCCTCGAACAAAGCGACGAACCGCCTGATCCTTCGCTCGCGAGCCTAGAAAACCGTTACAAACCCCAGTAGTCGGTCGAATCGCAAGCCACGGCCCGCGCTGATCGTTAACACGGTACAGGGAATCTAACCTAAAATTCGGCGTATCGCGGTTGTTTGCACCGTAGCCCACGATGGGTTTCGGCAATGGTAAAGGGTCACATTGATGCGTCGTCATGTCTTTGCGGCAGTGCGAATCTTCATTTTGCTGTCGGTCTTGGCGTTTGCGCTTAATGCATGTTCCAGCGATCCCGAACCAACGTCTACGCCCGCTCCGACACCAACGGCCGTCGTCCAACCGAGTCCCACATCGACGCCAGTACCCTTGGAGCCGGATGAAGTAAAGGCGAACGCTATCGACGCTCTCGTGGATGCCGGCAGTATCTGGTTCCTGCTCGAACACGAAAATGGTTTCACCGAAGCGCTAGGCGGGTTGGAACTCACGCGTGTCGAAGGCGCTATCACCGAGACCGGGATGAGTATCACTGCCGAAGCCAATCTGGGACGGATCTATATCGAAGTGGATGCGATCCTGATCGGTACCAGCACATGGTTGACGAATCCATTGACCGGCGAGTGGGAGCTATTGCCAAATGAGGAAAACCCGATTGGATTTCTGCAGCCAATCGCCGCAGTCCGTGGGGTGCTAGAAGGGCTCACTTCTGCGGAATTCATCGAGCCGCCGGAACCGGGCAAAGACTACCAAATCACCTCGCCGCTCCGGGCTGAAGCACTGAAATCGTTACTCGGCGAAATTATCCCGGACGGTATCGGTGTCGCGGAAGTCGTGATCGACCATGAAACGTTTGAGATGAAATCGGCGCATATCACCGGTGCCCTGCAGATCCGCGATTCGGATTCGACAGTGCGCATCCTGGAGATGAGTCGTTACGGCGAAAAGTTCGTTATCGAACAACCCATTCCTTGATGTTTGATCAAGACAAGCAGGAATCGAAGAACCCGTGAAGTGGGTTAAAACCGAGGTATCGCCTTACCTCCTGTTCCTTCCGTTGTGTTACGGCGTGTTCATCGCGGCAGACGACATGACTTTGGTCGTGACCATCCTGCCGGACATGATGCAGAGTCTGAAGATTCCCGTAAACGACATCGAGCGGGCGAGTTGGTTGATCATTGCGTTCTTGATCGGTTACTCGGCGACGATGCCGATCATGGGACGGCTTTCCGACCGTTGGGGTTACCGAGCTACGTTCCTTTTGGCTTTGAGCGTGTTCATGGCCGGTTCCGCGGGCGTCGCGTTGATACCGACGATGTCGTCGGCATTGGATGCGATCCCGTTCTTTGATCAATATCGTTGGGCTATCTTCGCGCGCGTTGTGCAGTCGATTGGCGCTGGCGCGGTAATACCGATTTCCCTTGCCGCGGCCGAAACACTCGTTGGCGCACGGCGGCGCATCGTCGCGTTTGGGATGGTCGGTGCCGCCGCCGAAGCGGGTAGCGTTTTCGGTCCGGTCTACGCCGGTGCGATAGCCGATTGGATCGGATGGGAGTACACCTTTTGGTCGAACATCCCGCTTTCTTTGCTCGCGGTTGTCGCGCTTGCCAAGCTGCCAAAGGGAATCCGACACGATACCAGCGTCGACTGGATCGGAGCCGCCGCGTTTACTGCGGCACTGACCACGCTCACGATCGGCCTTTTCCGAATCTCCGAACCAGACCTGCCGATGATATTGCTGTTCGTAGCCGCCGCGGTTTTGACGGGGGTGGTCGCCATATCCAATCGAATGGCGAGCGAGAGGGCGGTTCCGCGGTCGCTTGGCAAGCTGAAGGACTTCATCTGGTCGAACGTGACGCATTTCTTGGTCGGCTCTGCGTTGATGATCGGGTTGGTGAGCGTGCCTTTGCTGGCGGGGACGATTTACGGGTTGTCGGCACTTGACTCCGGCCTACTTCTCGTACGGATGACCGTTGCACTCGGTGTTTCCGCGTTCGCGGGCGGCTTTATCGCGACGCGATTCGGAGTCCGGATACCTACGATTGCCGGTCTGATATTGGCGGCTATCGGTTTCAACTTCATATCGACTTGGGACATCGTGCTACAAGAGCCCCGCGCGTCGATCGATTTAGTCATCGTTGGGATTGGACTAGGGCTTTTAGTCGCTCCGATCGCAGAGAGCGCGCTGCGACGAGTGCCGGAAGAGGACAAAGGCATCGCATCTGGGTTGCTGACGTTATCCCGGAATATTGGCATGACTGCCGGCCTCGCGGTCGTAGCATCGCTCGGCACGGAACAGTTCCTGATAACTGCACCCGGACTGGAGGAGATGATCGAACGGCCAGAAGCGGCGAACGAGGCCGGCATGGCCGTGTTCTCCAACTTCTTCACTTACGCTTCGACGGCGTGCATTATCGGCGTGATCCCAGCATGGTTGATGACCCGCAACTACGAACCAGACGGAGACTCAACAGAACCTTCGAAATCGACTGTGTAAATGCCTCCGTCGCAGCGATTTCACGGTGATACAGTTTTATGGACTCGTAACCCGTACCGAGGTAATGCACATGACGCGTCGCGATCCATCCAAGTGGGAATCGTCAGTTCGCCGCCCTGACGATTTCGACGAATATTGGCGGCAGACCGAAGCCGACACATTAGACGTACCGTTGAATCCGCGGCTGGAACCCGTGCCGATGCGCTCCACACCTGAAGTCGAGGTATTTGAAGCGCGTTACGACAGCTATGCCGGGTTAGAGATCGCAGGATGGTACTGTCGACCACGGAAAATAGACGGTCAGCTGCCCGGCTACCTCTTCGTTCCCGGATATGTCAGTGAGCCCAAATTGCCGACTGACTTGGCGATGATGGGATATGCCGCGTTTTCAGCCGCGCCGCGCAACAAACTCCGCAGCAACTCAGTGTTCAACCCGGGGTATCCGGGTCTACTGGTGCACAACCTAGACAAGAGAACCGAGTATGGTTACCGCGGCTTCTACATGGACGCTATACGAGCATTCGACTTCCTGAGCGGCCTTGACGAGGTCGATTCGTCGCGAATCTGTGTACAAGGCGGGAGTCAAGGTGGCGCGCTGACGCTATTAGTGTCGTCACTACGGGCTGGACAAGTGGCATGTGCATCCGCCGGTGCTCCGTATCTCTGCTCGATGATGGATGCCGCGTCGCTGACCCGGTCCTATCCGTATGAGGAGATCAACGACTACCTTCGCCTTCATCCCGAGCGTGAAGATGCCGCTCGTGACACGCTCGACTTGCATGACATTCACAACTTCGTAGACAAGATAGAGTGCCCGATTATCGTCAACATCGGTCTGATGGACGACGTTTGCCCCCCAGAGACCGGCTTCGCGGTGTTCGATCAAATCGGAAGCGATGACAAGAAGCTTTACACCTACGAGGATTGTGCGCACGATGCCGGAACCGGTGTCGGTCACGAAAAGGTGATGCATGCGTTCCTCGCCGAACATCTCAATCCGGTGGCACTGTAACCCCGACGGAGAATCTGATCATGAATGAATACTGGTCTGCGCGGGTAGAAGCCGCTCTGAATGCGGCCAAGGGCGATGTCTCCATCGAGGCGCTGCCCATCAGGACGAACGAGACATCGAACGCGTATTCGGTGCGCTTCAACGGTGTTGGTGATTACCCACTTTACGCGTACCTGCACGTCCCGAAATCGGATGGGCCGCATGTTCCGCTGTTCCAAGCGCCGGGATATGGGAGCGTTGTTGGGGTTCCACCGTACGAACGTCGTGCAGCGTATGTGGTTTTGGCGCTTTGCCATCGCGGGCAGCGATTATCCAATTCGCAGTACAGCGCGGCCTACCCGGGACTCCTTACCGATGGCCTGCCAAGTGAAGACACCTACGTATGGGGCGACATCGTCTCAGACTGCATCACCGCGGTTCAGATATTGTTGCAACAGCCAAACATAGACGCGTCGCGATTGGCGATATCAGGCGGCGATTTAGCTTTGATAACTGCTGCGTTGACGGACGGTGTTCACGCCCTTCAGAGCGGCGGTTTGATGTTCGCAGACATTGACACCCGCATACCGGGTGACCCGGACTATCCATTAGCTGAGTTCAACGACTTCAAGCGAACCTATCCGGATGCTTGGGACGAAGCGCGAGCCACTCTTGCAAACTACGATCCGATGGCTTTGGCGGGTGGTATTGATGCCAAGAAGGTGATGCTTTCGGCTGGCGCTTCGGAGAAGGATTACTACGGCGGACTTGCGTCGGCGCTATCGGGAGAGACGACGGTGAGGGTCAACCTTGGCAAAGGTCATCTCGACCACATCGCGCAGGAAGAGTGGCTGGCGGATGCATGTGGGATTGAGCCGGGGCCGGCACACTATCCGCAGCGATGAGGTTGGCAAATCGCTTGAGTCCTCCTGACACGGGTCACTACAGGTCAAACAATGTCGGCTGCCGACGTTGCGATTGCCGAAGCTCCGAAGATAGCCGTCCCAGTCCGTAGTCCTTTGCATCAACGTACTTCATTGCGTCGGCGATGACTGCATGGCCTGCTTGATCGCGGATTAATCCGTGCATCTTTAGACAGATCCGACGGTAGTCGGAGTGGCCTGAGGCTCCAGTTCGCAACTCCAGCATGTGAAACGCCTGCCGAGCGTTCATCTGAATGTTGTAGCGAATTCGGTAGCCAAACGGTACGACATATTGCGCAACATCCGCGCCATGCTCATTAAGCACGTCCCAGTACAACTCGGACATCTCCGACATCGAGTCATGCCACCGTGTCGCTAGCTCGCTACCAACTTCTTCGATCTCTGGGGGCGTAGCGTACCCGTGTCGGGAGGTCAATCGCTGCCAATCAATCGTCATCATACGGTGGCGTTGGAGATCGCGGAAGCTGCCGAAGTCGGACAACACGTCGAAACGGTAGTAAACCCGTTCCATCCCTCGTCCTGGCTTGTGTCGGCGATTCATGCGGTCGCCAATGTAAGTCGAAATGACTTTCCTACGCTCCTCATCGTTCATGCCAATCGCCGTTTTTAACAGCTCCTCCTCGGATCTGTTTGAATACGGATACAAGGCGGCAGCGACTAGCCTTATCTCGGCGTCAGGATCGTAGTCCAACAACCTCACCTCGTCACGTTCCAAATCGAAATCTTTACCGTCTGCTGACTCTAGCTCGCTCTCGGCCATTTCATCCATGTCGTGTGCGACGTTTCTAAAGTAGTCGCTCCACGCTACGCCACGATCCTCAACATCCACCCTCGAGAGAAAACCCGCGATGACCTTCCGCAACTCTACCAACATCATCTGCGAATATTCGCGTGCCTCAGCTAGCGGACTCGCGTTCATTCGCATCAGCAACGCCTCGTACGCCTGCCCGGTCGCAAAAATCCCTAGATTCGAAGTTGTTGATGCTGGCAAAAGCCCGCGGGCAGTATCGCACGCTCGAGCCCTCGTCGCGCTACGGTAAGCCCCTCTTGTCTCCCGATTGCCCTGCGGAAAACGATTTTGGAAATACGAAGTCAGGGCGCGCACAACGAAGGAGTAACTATCAAATAGACGATCCATCGTGTCTAAGTAGCGGTCTGCCAATGGCCCTTGTGCTATCTCAGGCGGGGTATGATATCGAAACCGCGCTGTTCCGTCGGTGTCTTTCAGCTTCTCGTCGTAGTAGATGTAACGGGTGCTCTGCTCCAAATACGCCGCCAATCTTCCCCTTTCGAGCACTTTCGTCAAGATCGCCGATGCCTGCTCACATGCAACATGAGCACCACCCAACTGCGCCACAGAATCGTCGCCATATTCGACAAACACGGTCTCGTATAGCTTCTCTGCGCGACCTATCCCCTGCTCTCCATCACCGACTTGATCGGCGATGGATTGGATGCCGATTTCGGGCTGTTCGTAGAACTCGTCCAGAAATAATCGGCGCAGAGATTTGTGCGTCCGGCTGTAACGGGCGAACATTGCACCCTTCACGATCTCCGGGAGGTTGACGATCGCGAAGACTGGGAGGTCGCTGTTAGTGAAGAATCGACTCAGTATCGAGCGTTCTTCATTGGTGAATGCCTCTCGTGCGTACACAGTGCGTCAATCTTCGCACAAGGGCGGGATGATCACGGATACGTTCTGACGGTTGATCAGAGTATCAGGCGCAAGGGCCGCTCGAGATTGTCCTTGACCTCGTTGAGTAGGATTGCTGCTTCTGCCCCGTCGCCAACTCGGTGGTCCGCGGAAATCGTGGCGTTCATCATCTGCCGCACAACAATCTCGTCGTCCATGACCACTGGAGTCGGTTTCACTGCACCTACCGCGAGGATACCCGCTTGCGGTGGGACGATGATCGCCGCGAAGGTGTCGGTGCCAAACATGCCGAGATTCGAGGTGGAAAACGTACCAGATGTCAACTCCTCTTGCGTCAGCGAACCGCCTTCACCGCGGGCGCGGGCACCGAGGTCTTTAGACGCGTTTGCCACGTCCATCAATGACATGTTTTGGACGCCAAGCAACGCAGGTACTATCAATCCGGCTTCAAGCGCTATCGCCACACCAATGTTGATGCTGTCGTGGCCTTCCAAACGATCTTCGTGAAAGGTGGTGTTCCACTTCGGGTAGTCGACGATCGCCATAGCCAAGGCCTTGATAATCATATCGTTCACCGATACTCGAACGCCAGACTCGGCGAGTTCGGCATTGAGTTGAGCGCGGAACGACATGGCTTCGGTCATATCCACGCCAGATGTGACGTAGTAGTGCGGCGCTTCGGTCTTGCTTCGGACGGTGACGCGGGCGATGGCTTGGCGCATCGTGGTGAGTTCGATATCCGAGCCGTCAACGGTGACTGCCGGGGTTGCGGTGGCTACACCAGACGGAGCGAATGCTGGCGCAGGAGTGAAGCCGAGAACGTCATCACGAGTGATTCGTCCGCCCGGTCCGGTTCCCGGTATCGCCGCCAGATCGTAACCACTCTCTCGTGCCAACCGACGTGCGAGCGGGGATGCCTTTATCCGTCCACCTTCGACTGTCGGTGCTGGCGGAGCGGCAGCAACTGGCGCAGATGCCACTGGTTCGGGCGCGGGCTGCGGTTCAGGTGCTACCGCCTCGACTTGCAGTTCGACCGCAGGTTCGGGTTCGTCAGGCTCTTCGACTGGCGCGGCAGCAGGTGCGTCGTCGGATTCGGGTAGCACGTCATCTGCGGCACCAATGTATGCGAGCAACGAGCCGACAGGGGCTTTCGTGCCGTCGCCCAACACGATCCGTCGGAGGATGCCGGCGTTGTATGCCTCCATCTCGACAACGGTTTTGTCGGTCTCGATCTCGGCGAGTTTGTCGCCACGAGCCACCTCATCGCCTTCGCTCTTCAACCACTTGACAACAGTGCCTTCGGTCATGTCGGCACCCATTGCTGGCATCGTGACTTCGTGGATCAACTCTTATCTCCTCGATTGTTGGATTTCGCTGAATTGTGGAGTTAGAAAGAAATAATTCTGTGAGCGGCTTCGATAACGTCGTCGGCTTGCGGGAGGATGCCCTGCTCCAAGTTGCGGTTGTATGGCCAAGGCACATCCTTCGAACCCACTCGTATTACTGGCCCGTCGAGATAATCCATCGCGCGTTCCTGCACCTCGGAAACGATCTCGGACATGATTCCACCCGTTCGACGCGCAGTATCGAGCATGACAGCACGACCCGTCTTCTGCACCGATGCGACTATCGTGTCGTAGTCGACGGGGTGCAATGACCTGAGATCGATGATTTCCGCGTCTACTCCTTTTTCTGCCATCTGTTCGGCTGCTTCCTGCAAGATGTGAACTCCGTAGCCGTAGGACACCATTGTCAAGTCTTCACCTGATCGGGCAACTTTAGCTTCACCAAGTGGGATTTCGTAGTAGTCTTCCGGAACGTCCCCACGGGATCCGTACAGATGCGAATGCTCAGCAAAGATCACGGGATTATCCGATTTGATCGACGACCGGAGGAGACCCAACGCGTCGTGAGGGTTTGAGGGACAAGCACAGTAGATGCCAGGCACCTCAGCGAGCCAAGTTTCGAAGCTCTGGGAGTGAGTCGCCCCGAGCTGGACACCTGCTCCGGTAGGTGCGCGGATGACCATCGGGACCTTAATCTGACCGCCAGACATGTAGCGCAAGTTGGCGGCCATGTTGACGATCTGATCGAATGCCACGAGCGAGAAGCTCATCGACATCAGTTCGACTACCGGTCGCAAACCAGCGGCAGCGGCTCCGATACCCGCGCCGACGAACGCTGCTTCGGATATCGGAGTGTCTTTGATGCGTTGGTCCCCGTATTTTTCGAGGAATCCCTTGGTGATGGAGTATGCGCCGCCATACTCACCGATGTCCTCGCCCATGATGAAGACACTCTCATCAGTCTCGATGGCTTCTGCCAAACCCTGAGTAATCGCCTCTCGAATGGTGATTTCAGCCATGCAGTTAACCGATCTGCTCGCGCCGATTAGGCGTAGACATCGTCGAATGCTTCCGAAAGGTCCGGCTCCGGGCTATTAGTGGCGAATTCCACTGCAGCTGCGATCTCTGCATCCACACTCTCTGACAAATCATTGAGATCTGCTTGCGTGGCTAGTCCGTACTCAAGGAGACGGTGCGGATAGGTCACCAACGGGTCACGGCGCCGCCACATTTCCACCTCTGACTTCTCGCGGTATTGGTCGCCGGGGTCTGCGAAGGAGTGACCTACGAACCTGAACGTCTTAGCCTCAATAAAAATCGGGCTCCCCTGAGCCCGAACTTTATCGATTGCTGTCTGTGTAGCCTCGCGTACCGCTACTACATCCATGCCGTCTACAGATACGGTATCAACGTCGTACGCGCCCATCACGTCGCTGAAGTCAGCGCCTTGCAAACGAACACGTCCGACAGCCGATCCCATGCCGTAGAGGTTGTTTTCCATGAAGAAGATGATCGGCAGTTGCCAGACGGAAGCCAAGTTCAGTGTCTCGTGGAACGTCCCTTGGTTCGTCGCGCCATCCCCGAAGAAAACCATTGTCACCACATCGGTTTCCAGATACTGCTGCGCCAATGCGATACCTGCGGCCAAAGGGAGCTGAGCGCCAACGATTGCGTGACCCCCCATGAAGTGTTTTGCGGCATCGAATATATGCATCGATCCGCCCTTGCCCTTACTCAATCCGGTCTTCTTGCCAAACATCTCGGCCATGATCCGGTTCGTGTCGAGACCCCGTGCCAGCGCGTGACCGTGATCGCGATAATGGGTGACTATGTAATCGCGGGCTTCGAGGGGAGTTATAGCGCCGATGCCGGTAGCTTCCTGGCCGATGTAGAGGTGCAGGAACCCGCGAACATTTCCGAGCGAGTAGTGCTGACCGCAAGTTTCTTCAAATCGGCGAATCAGCAGCATCAGACGATACATGCGAACGAGTTCGTCTTTGTCGATGCTCGCCGAAAGAGAAGGAGAAGACGAACGTGTGAGATCGAAGCCGTTGGTGCTTTTTTGTTCGGGTGAAATTCCGGGTGTTGCCGGTATGACAACTCCAGTCGTGGCTATCCTGGGCTTTTCAGTTGGGTCCATCGTCCCGAATTTCTTAACTCCAGTTGCACGAACCTGCGGCGAACGGATATATAAACGCCGCCAAACGGCGCGCTGCGTCGGTGTTCGATTCTATACCAACCTTCAACGACACAGAACTAACGCTTGAACCCGTCGATTCGCGTCGTCTCGACTGTGGTTACGCGCTCTGGAGTTTCGCCGCCAAAACGACGTTTTCAAGCAACATCGCTACCGTCATCGGACCGACCCCGCCGGGTACCGGCGTTATCGCCGAGGCCTTCTCTTTGACCGCAGGATAGTCGACATCACCAGTCAATCTGAACCCACTTCGTCTCGAGGAATCCGCAACCCGCGAAACGCCGACATCGATCACTACTGCGCCTTCCTTAACCATGTCCGCCGTGACCGTGTAAGGCACTCCCGCTGCGGCAACCAGTATGTCGGCACGGAGCGTGTGTGACCCCACGTTCTGAGTTCCAGTGTGGCACATTGTCACTGTGGCATTCGCACCTCGGCCTCGCTGTGAGAGGAGCAATGCCAACGGTCTCCCTACCAGCGTGCTTCTTCCGACGATTACGACATCGGATCCGTCTACTTCGATGCCCTCCTCAATCAACATCCGCTGCACTCCTAAGGGAGTCGCTGGAACGAAGCGCGGCTTACCCAACGACAGCAGACCAGCGTTCTGCGAATGAAGCCCATCGACATCCTTCAGCGGGTCCAAACCATTGATGATGTTGTCGGCATCAATATGATCCGGCAAAGGCAACTGCACCAAAATCCCGTGGTAACGGTCGTCATCATTCAGATCATTGACAATTCCGGCCAGCTCTTCAGGGCCGATGTTGGCAGAAATGTTCAGGGTCTCGGTGACGATCCCCACCTCCTCACACGCTCGCTCCTTTCGCCTGACATACGATCGCGAAGCTGGATCTTCTCCCACGAGAACTACTGCCAGACCGGGCGCGAACCCATTCGCGTCTTTGAACGCGGTTACTTTGTCAGCGACCTCCGCGTGGACGGTCTTGGCGATTTCGTTACCGCTGATGGTGCGCGCTGTCATAGGTTGGATTTTCCAAAACTCGAAAATGTGCTGGTTTTACAATTTCAGTCGCGAATGGGACTTCGTCGAATGCGCCATTCAGCACCAAAAGGCGAACCAAAAACCATGATATACACGGGTGTCGATCTGATCGAAATCGGTCGCATCGCGACGGTGCGGGATCGCTACCCAGTTCGTTTCTTAAACAAGGTCTACACACCCGGCGAACGGCTCTACGCCCGTAATCGCGCCCCACAGCTAGCCAGCCGTTTCGCGGCCAAAGAAGCCGTCATGAAGGCTCTAGGTACCGGAGTCAGAGGCATTCCATGGAAGTCAATTGAGGTAACGCGTAAGCGCGGCGGCCCTCCAGAGATCACCCTGCACGGTCAGGCTCAGGCAAGAGCCGAAAGGATGGGTGTCACTCGGATCGCGCTGAGTCTCACGCATTCCAAAGAGTTCGCGGTTGCTTCGGTGGTGCTGGAGGCGCGCGACGACGCTTGGAAGCCGTAGACGTACTCACTATGACGCCAAACCGAAAAGTCGTTACCGCCGCTGAGATGCAGTCTATCGAGCAGCGATGGTTCGATTCAGGCAAGATCACGCTTGAAGGCATGATGGACAAAGTGGGACGAGCGATCGCCGACTGGGTTCTGGCGGACCTGGGTACTGACGCAGGCGGGAAAAACGTTTTGGCTTTAGTCGGTAAAGGCAACAACGGCGGAGATGCCTTGGTTGCCGGCAAATACCTACTCAAAGCGGGTGTGCAAACGACTGCCGCTGTGGTCATAGCGCGCGCTGGAGACGACCCACCGATGGACCAGTTCGTCGAAGCTGGCGGTAACGTTGTCGAACTTCAAGGACTGGCCATAGTGCGGGAAATGTCAAACTTATGCGACAAAAGCGACCTGATTCTCGATGGAGTCTTTGGATTCAGCATCTCACGACCCATCGAAGAACCAATTTCGTCAGTCTTCGCGGACGCAAAATCGAGCGGAAAGAGGATCCTCGCGATCGATCTACCCAGCGGTGCAAATCCGGATACTGGCGAGTTCGACCCTAACGGGCTGCCTGCCGATGTTTGCCTGTCCGTGGGGTTGACCAAATTAGGACCGGCGATACGTTTTGGGGACTTAGCGTACGGCGACGAGATGGCGGCTTTGGATGTCGGTATCCACTGGGATTGACTGATCACGTCAAACGCGAAGTAAACACTCCCGAATTAGCGCAGACATTACTACCAGACCGCGACCTGACGGCTCATAAAGGCGATTTCGGACGCGCCCTGCTTATCGCTGGATCTAACACTTACGTTGGCGCTGCATCGCTGGCGGCGCAGGCATGTGTTCGCTCCGGTGTGGGACTGGTGGCGCTCGCAACTCCGACCAGTGTGTTCCAAGCGTTGGCTGGCGACATCCCTGAAGCGACATACATCCCGTTAGAGGAAGACGTCAACGGCGTCTTGCCGGGACCAGCGTTTGCTCAAATACAGGAGCGCATCCCGGCAATGAATTCTGTCCTTATCGGTGTCGGTATGAGTCTGTCACCAGGCGCTAGGGAACTGATGTCTCAACTGACGTCTGCTTCCGACCTTTGGGCCGGATGCAACGTGGTTATAGACGCCGACGGTTTGACATTGGTGTCCAAAATGCCCGGATGGTGGGAGGTCTTCGACGGGCATTTGGTCATCACCCCTCATCCCGGCGAGATGTCTAGGCTTCTCGGCATCTCCGTCGAAGAAGTCGAGGCGAACCGTCTCACCGCGGTCCAAACAGCAGCTGAACGCTTCAACTGCGTCGCGGTGCTAAAAGGTGCGACCACACTGATCGCATCACCAGACGGCCGGTTGCGAATCAACATGATGCCGAACCACGGTCTGGCTCGTGGTGGAACTGGCGATGTTCTCGCCGGGTTGGTAACGGGTCTCGCCGCCAGATCGGACGCGTTCGACGCTGCATCGCTGGGTGTCTCGCTACACTCGTTGAGTGCTCAGTATGCGCGAAAATACCTCACACCTTATGCGATGACGGCGGGCGACCTCGTTTCGCATCTCCACATGGCGTTCCGTGCTTTAGCATCGAAGACGTAAGCCCCGTTGACTTTTTCTTGGAAACGGACCATGGTACAGAACACGAAACCAACGCTCGAAGAGATAGTTGACGATTACGTCCAAAGAGCGCGTTCAAAGCTGCGTCCAACCGAATACGAGCGGAGCGAAAAGGACGAGATCACACTTCATCACGTCATTGAAAACGACGAATTCAGGATTCTAGACCACATCATCGCAGTCAAGGATCGACGCGTCGAGTGGATTTGGCGGTCCCAGGATTTCTGGCCGACTGACCAGCTGACTGACATCACAATGTCCCATGTCGACCTGAGGAACTATGGTGTCATCCATGGTACCAACCGGATATCGGGCGTCAAATTCACCATCGGACCGCGCCATTACGCAGGTCCAGATCCTGATGCCTGCCTGCCGTACGTAAACGATTTCCTCTACTTGGAAGCCCACTACCGCTGGCATGACGACAAGATGACTCTGCAACGGGCACGCATCGGAGTGGATTTCAAGACCAAAGACGCGCTGACACTACGGGCTAGGTCAGTCGAGATCGAGTTGGCGCGCTTCTGGAACCTGGGCTATCGATTCCGGTCGTCGCTTGGCTCTCGCCTACTTGTCAGAGTAGAGGGCGACGAGAGTTTGAGGATCGATGTGCCTACCGAATTGTCTCGCGATGAAGTGACCGACATCTACCAAACGATCATGGATTACAAGTCTGGCTCATCGACCGTCGCACTGCCGAGCCAATTCGTCGTCGAAAGGGACTAGGTCACGCGGTTTTACTCCCGATGACGCCACCAGCGCATACTCCTCTATCCAACCGTCGGGTGGTCTTGTGCGTGACGGGTTCGATAGCCGCATACAAATCCGCGTATATCGCTTCCGATCTCGTCAAACTCGGCGCACGGGTCGATGTCGTGATGACCGAGTCTGCGCAACGCTTTGTTGGTAGCACTACATTCGCCGCGCTGAGCCACAACCCTGTCGTAACTTCGCTCTGGGAGCAAAATAGCGAAATCAGCATCGATCACGTCGCGCTCGGAACGAAGGCCGATTGCATCGTGATAGCCCCGGCCACAGCCAATTCCCTCGCCAAACTTGCTTTAGGCATCACCGACGACGCGGTTACCGCCACAGTCCTAGCATCAAGCGCTCCGCTGGTATTGGCACCAGCGATGGATGCAGACATGTTCGGATCCGCGTCGACACAAATTAACGTCGCAACGTTGCGTGAACGCGGTGTGATAGTCGTTGGACCTGAATCTGGCCGATTGGCTTCCGGGCTTGTCGGCGAAGGACGCATGAGCGATCCAATTGACATCGTCGATGCTGTTCGCACCGCTATCGGCGTTCGATACGGAGACTTCGTCGGCAGACGTGTCGTCGTGACCGCCGGCGGCACGCGCGAACCGATCGATCCGGTCCGTGTCATCACTAACCGCTCAACTGGGAAGATGGGTTACGCGGTTGCGGAAGCCGCGCGTGATCGCGGCGCCAAAACGATCCTGATTACTGCGGCAACCGGCATCCGAACTCCGTCTGGCATCGAAGCAATCAAGGTCAGTACCGTAGACGAGATGCGCGCCGCCACCCTTCCAGCAGCAGCCAGCGCTGATGTCTTAATCATGTCGGCGGCGATTTCTGACTTCCGCCCTAGCGCCTTCACCGATGAAAAGATCAAGAAGCGTGGAGGTAAAGGGATGACAATGGAGCTCGAAGAGGTCGAAGATTGGATGCCACAGGCTGTAGGCCCTCGCCTCGTCAAGGTCGCGTTCGCAGCGGAGACTGGTGACGCCGCGACCAAAGGCGCGGTCAAAATGGCAGCTAAGGGAGCGACCCTCACCGTTGCCAACGACGTGACTGAACCCGGTAGCGGTTTCGGGACCGACACCAACCGGGTCGATATCGTACGCGCCGACGGTTCGATCGAACCTCTGCCGCTAATGAGCAAGTACGATGTGGGCAATGCGATACTAGACAGGATGCAACCATATCTGGTCGATATCGATTAAAACAGCATTTGGATAACCGTGAGACTCTACTGGCGACAACGAAAACGCGGATTCGACCTAATCGTCGAAGATGATGATGGCGATTTGTTCAATGTTGGGGGCGTGAGGCACACGCGCCGCGGCGGCATTGAGGCAATGGCAAAGACCATGGGTTATGATCCCGGTCGCGCAATCAAAAATCTTCCTTCGATGGAACACGGAATGCAGTTCGTCGAGCAGTTCGAGCCATGGCGAGACTTCTTCCCAGGATACCCTCTTGAGCTCGAACCTGACGTCGTCGTTCCCGACGAGTTGGGGTGACTTAACGACTGCACCACCGCTTGGCAACCGTAAAAAGACTCATCGACGAAGCACGCGATCTGGCGTCGATGGTCGCACCTGCGGCTGACCGCATCAACCGCGAACGGCGCATCCCGGAAGACGTTGTATATCCCATCATTGAAGCTGGTTTCTTCCGCCTCCTACTGCCTCATTCACTTGGCGGCACAGAACTTGCACATCCCGATTTCCTGAAGATCGTTCGGATATTCGCCGAGGCCGATGCCAGCGTCGGTTGGTGCATCAACCAAAACAACGTATTCTCGACTAACTCGGTCCGGGTAAGTGAATCAGTTGCCGAAGAAATATGGAGCAACCCGCGCACTGTTGTCACGAACGGACCGCCGCGTCCTGGTGCGAGAGCTGTAATCGGCGAAGATGGCTATCGCCTCTCTGGAAGATGGGATTTCTCCAGTGGCATCTCACACGCATCGTGGGTCGCCGCATTGGCACCGGTGCACAACTCAGATGGTTCCGACGCTGAGGAAATGCGCACCTTCCTAATCCCCAAATCTGAAGTCGATGTCGTCGACGAATGGCGCGTCGGAGGTCTCAGAGGCACCGCGAGCCTCAGTTTCACAATGGAAGACCATTTCGTACCCACAGAACGCTCTTATGGATTGAACGAACCGTCCAGAGAACCCGGTTCGCTCTATGTCATTCATACGACACCAATGTTCGCATCCGGATTCGCCACCGTCGCTCTTGGCGTAGCCAGATCGGGCCTCGACGCCACCATCAACTTGACCAAGAGTAAAGTCCAACACGGCGGCACGAACACCATAAGCGCCGATACGACAACGCACCGAATGATCGGTGAAACCGAGGCATCGTGGAATTCCGCCCGCGCCTTCCTTAACGAAGCCACCTCCGAGATGTGGCAAACGGTCGTCAAACGCCACGAACTCCCCACCGCACAGCGCATCAAGGTCAGACTCGCCGGCACGCACGCCATCCGAACCTCAGCTGATGTCGTCAACACCGCGTACACGATCTGTGGCTCAAGCTCGATCTTCGAGTCGAACAAGATCCAACACTGCTTCCGAGACGCCCATGCGATTCGGCAACAGATACAGGGACGTCCGACCCACTACGACACCGCGGGTCAGTTCTACCTAGGGCTCGAACCCAAAGGTATCTTCTAACAACCGATTGGCATTAACGCGATCGTCCGATCGTGCTTGGCAACGCCACCGGTTCCGGGTCTTCGGTCTCGATCATCCACTCCGCCAACAACCGCCGCATCTCAGAAATCACTCCGGCGTTCTTCGAATCATGTGCGACGTTATAGAGTTCCCACGGGTCGTTCACCAAGTCGTAAAGTTCGTCCTCGGGATCAGCGAGTTCCCTCGTACCCGCGCCTTGCGCCATCGGATCAGTCACATATTTCCATTCAACCGTCCGCACCATCTTTCTGCGACCCTGCGCTTCCCTGCCCCACAGTGTTTCGATTAACGTCTTATAGCCCCAAGGCTTCTCACACTCTTCCAGATGTGACATCGTCACCGGTGGTCCGCCAGTGCCATATTCCGAAAACGCCGCGATGCGCGGCTCCGCACTGGTCGCCGTCGGCAGAGGCTTTCCCTGCATCCGACGCAACAACTCCATCCTGACCTTCCCGTGACCGTCGAGCGTCTTCGAACCACCCACTGCGCTTGTGACTGGCGCGGTACCTGCCCATCCATCATTGATCCCCTCGAAACTAGCCAACCCCTGCAACTCCAATATCGTCGGCAATATGTCCAACGTGTTCGCCATCGATTCGTCGATTTCCCCACTAGGCACATCATCTTTGGGAAATGACACTATCAACGGAACTCTTGTCAAACAGTCGTAAAACACACCACCTTTGACCGACATGTTGTGCTCGGCCATGAAGTCGCCGTGATCGGCGGTAAACACGATGATCGTGTCTTCAAGCACCCCTAACTCTTCCAACTTGTCGAGGATTCGACCAATGCCATCGTCGACCAACCGCGTCATCGCGTGATGCACCGAAACCAGATTTCGAATGTCCTCCTCGCTGTCTTCATCCATCCCCAACATCGCGTACAGCACCCTATTGACCTCTGGCGCAGGACTGACCTCTCCTCTCGGCGGATATGGTGCATCACCGAGATGGTCTACACCGCCGTCCTCATCAAACTCGCCACGTCTCATCGGGGGCAAAGCGATCTCGTCAGGTGGAAACGTGTCAACATACTGACGCGGTGCTTCACGCGGCTCGTGTGGATCCGGATACGACACCCACAGCGCGAATGGCCGGTCCTCATCGCCCTTCGATCCATACCTGCCAAAGCGGTCTCCCGCTGCCTGTCGCTCCAAAAAAGCCTCCGTCTGTGCAGTGACTACGTTCGAGCCGTAGTCCTCCAACGGATAGTCCGTAACCGCGTATGCGATCGTCGGACTCTGCGCGTTCTCATTCAACCGCGCCCGTCCCTCATGCGCCTTATTGATCGCTTCAATTGGTCTCACCCACTCCATGCCCTTGGTATCTGGATCTGATCCCAAGTAGTCACCTTTCGGTAATCCACCGTGCGATATATCGCAGTAGACATCGAATACGTCGAGGTCAACGAAGCAGTGGTTCTTGCCGATCAGACCAGTCGTGTAGCCCGCGTCTCGCCAGATCTGGAACGCGTGCGTCTCGTTGTCAGGCATCAGAGTCTCGTTGCGCCGGCAACCCGTCGTGTGTGGATACCGGCCCGTCATGATCGACGTCCGGGCCGGCACACACAACGGATGCGGAGTCACCGCGTTCCGGTACATCACTCCACGCGCCGCCAATCGCTCCAACGACGGCGTCGGTATCCCGATCTCCGAATACATCCGCAACGCCGACCACTTCAACTGGTCGGCCATGATGAAAAGAACGTTTGGACGCTTCAACTCCATGTCCTCCGCAGCGCTGGCTTTCTGAGTTCGGTTAGCTGCGAACGCTGTTCTTCGGGCAGATACTTCGTCGCTTCGCGAAACGTGACCGATGACGCCATCGCCACTCGCGGATGCATCCACTCAAACACCAAATCCGGCGAATGTTTCGACACCTCGCGCAGCACCCATCCAATCGCTTTTCTGATGAAAAACTCCTCTTCACCAAACATCACGTCAGCGTACCCTGCAAACTCGTCCCAGCCAGTGAGACCGCGCCGTAATCGCGGCAGCAACGCGAGCATCGCAGTGCGACGCACCCAGAAATCGTCATCCTCCGACCACTTCGAACGAATTCTCTCGGCATCTGGTGCACCCGAGATCATCGGTGCCACGACATTCATCGCCAAATCATCTATCAATGCCCAGGTATGCGACCGCCTCAATAATCCCTCGACGAAACTCACGTCATCTGAATCTAAGACCTCGGCATTGGCAGCCAAGATATTTACAGCCAGCTTGCGTAGTTCGTAAACATCCCGATCCCACAGCTCGATCGTCAAACCAGTGAGTTCAGACTTCGAAACATCCTTCCGTTCGCGGGCAAATCGGCGCGCCAACTTCCGTATCACTGGAACGCTGACGCCGTAATGCGTCAGTTCCGACTTGAGATATCTCTTCTCGTTGACGGCCCGGTCGTCAGAACCGCTCGCCTCCAACTCAGTCGCCAAATCATCGGCCAGAGCGACCACATCCAAAACCATGGAATCACTGCGCTTCACAAAGATCCCACGCCAAAGCGATCATGCACTTCGTTCCGCTGATAAGCGACTCTATTCCCACCGACTCGTCGGTCCCATGTGCTCTCGACAACATCGGATCGTCGTCAGGATGCGTTCCAGCAAACCCGTAGGTGATTATCCCTAGGTTTCTAGTGAACCGCGAATCCGTGAATCCGTTACTGATCGCTGGTATCCATTGAATGTCATCCCTCGAAACCGCCAATGCCTGCGCTCGTTTTATCGCCTCGGCCAAGTCCGTTTCGAACGGCGATGAGTTTGGAACCGACATGTAGTCAATCTCGAACGACACGCCGTCAACATCTCCGATCGTATTCTCGATCTCGCTTCTCACGTATTCCTCGTCTTGGAATGGCAACGTCCGAACATCGCAGGTGACGGTGATGTTCTCGGGCACGCTATTCGATTTGATGCCGCCACTAATCATCGTAGGCGTCCAAACCATCCTAGACAGCGCCCGTAACATCGAACTCAGACGCGGGGAATTGTCCTCGAGTTCGCCGAGAATCCGTTCGATGTTCTCAGGCGTTGGACGTTCCTCTATGCCGAACAGATTCAGATAGTCGAAAATCGGCAGCGAAGTGTCGATTTCAGGCTCGTAGCTCTCGATCCGCTGCAACACCCGCCATAACCTTTCAGACGCGTTTACGCCCTGCCACGGAACTGAGGCGTGGGCGCTTTCACCCCGCAGCGTGATCTTGATCTCCAACCTGCCCTTCTCACCCGTTCCCAGCAGATACGACAACGCACCACCCTGCTCCACGGGTGTCCCTCCCCCCTCGTTCACGGCAAAGTCGCATTCCAGCGACTCGGGATGATTATCCGCCAACCAGCCGAACCCCCATCGACCTCCATGCTCCTCGTCCGCGCCACTAACCAGCCGCAAACCGTGCTGCAACTGAACGGCGTTGCGCTTCAATATCGCCATCGCCATCATCTGCGCCGTCAGCAGAGCCTTGCAGTCAGAAGCGCCACGACCATATATCCGACCACCCGACACCTCCGCACCAAACGGCTCCCACGACCACTTCGAATAGTCCTCTACCGGAACCACATCGGTGTGCGACATGAACATCAATCGGCAACGCGGTTCACTACCCGGATAGACCGCGATGATGTTCCCACGCTCAGGATCACGCGCCAAGATCTGCGTATCCGTGAGCCCCTCGTCGTGGAACCAATCGCGGATGAACTCCGCCAACGGCGTCTCATTGCCCGTCGGCATCTGACCAGTGTTCACCGTCGGTATCTGAATCATCTGCCGCTCAAGTTCAACGATCTCAGCGGCGGAAGCATCGACTTCATCCAGTAGTTGTTCTAGTGTTGGCATATCCTGTAGTTCCGGGTTGGATTTGACTGAATTGTTGGTTGATAGTCCTAAACCTTCACAAACACGTTGCTCTTCTTGCCGTCGTCCAGACTCCCGTCATTCGGTCCGGTAATGTTCGGGATCCGACCATGAGCCCGATCGTACTTCGTCCGCTCCCATTCGCGCTCGAGATCGGCCGTGTGTCCTCTGAACCTCGGCATCACGTACCTCGCGAATAGCTCCTGCGAATACATCACGTGACGCATCGGCATCCATTCGTGTGTCGTGAGCATCAAGCCGCCGATGCCGCCAGTTTCCTCGACTATCTCTTCGATCTGCTCGATCGCATCATCCGGTGTCCCGATAATCCACCGTCTCTTCTCAACGATCTGCTCAAACGTTAGATCATCCGGATTCTGATCCGGATGCACTAGCCAGCTGCGCGGCGTGTTGATCGTGTAGAAGTAGTTGTGGACATCGCGCACTGCGCCGTGTCGAGCCTGCTCGAATGCTTCTTCACGCGTATCTGCCAAGTGGACGTAAGTCACGACGCGCCAGTCATCCTTATTCGGAGAAGTGCCGTACTTCGCGGATGCGTCAACTACCTCGTCCCACTGCCGCGCCAACGGCACCGCGTCCGGCGGACCGCTTCCCGCAATCGAGAACATCATCATCTCGTACTGCGCCACGAAGTCTAACGACCGCTTGCTACCCGCAGACGGTGTCGCCAATTTAAGGCGTGGCTGCTGATACGAGCGTAACTGCAACGCCATCTCATCGATCGTCCAGTACTTCCCTTCAAATGAAATCGGGTCAGGTGACTCCAGCAGTTTCACGATGATGTCGGTAGATTCCCGCATCATCGCGTTCAAGTCCTTAGGCGGAATCTTGAACCGCTGGGGATCAGTCGGCAATCCACTAGGCCCGACTCCTAGCACGGCCCTGCCGCGCGTCAGATGGTCGAGAAACGCGAAGCGTTCGGCGACGTGGAACGGGTGATGAAACGGTAACGACACCACGCCTGTTCCCAGCGTGATCCGTGTCGCTGTCGCCGATGCCTTCGCCAGCACCATCTCCGGCATCGGCATCGTCTCCCAGGCCGCCGAATGATGCTCGCCGATGAAGTACTCGTCGAACCCCAGCTTCTCGGCATAGTTGATCATGTCGATATCGCGTTCAAACGCCAACGACGGGTTCTCGTTCGGCGTATGTAACGGCATCATGAAGAACGCGAATTTCATCGCCCAATCTCCGATTGTGTTAGTTGCCTAATGTATTGCGATTTTAGTTGCACGCGCCACCATTGAAATGACAAGCGCCTTTTTTCGAAAATCGCGATAGTAATTGCCCCTCAGCATTTACGGACGGACGATAGATCTGTATCCAACTCCGACGCCCGCGCACAAGCAGAGATTACAAGAGACATGCGCAACATGAACAAGACGATCCTACTCATTTCGATTCCACTGTTGGTGATGATTGCAATCGCCTGTGGCAGTGACAAAGTCTCACACGATGTCGCATACGTCGTGGACAACGAAGACAACCACATGTACCTGCTCGATCGGGCCGGCGAAAAATCAAAAGTCTTGAACGATGCAGTCTCAAATCCGAAATGGTCGCCCAATCAGCGAATGGTGGCTTATCTAGCCAACGCCCAAGATGGCAGAGGGCAGTTGAAAGTGTGGCATCGCGACTCCGAAGATTCCGAACGCGTCTCTGATGCCACAAGCAATGTGCAAGAATTCTTCTGGTCACCCGACTCACGCATGATCGCATATCAGGCCGACTCTGCTGACAACACGCGTTCCGAAGTGTTCGTCTACGACTTCGAAAACGAGGAAACTACGACGTTGGCGTCCGAACCAGTCGGAAACGTCGAACTCGGTAACTGGTCGGGCGACAACAACTGGATCGTGATGTGCCTCAATATCGACGGGACCCAAGGCATCTACAAGAGATCGGTGCGTGGCGTCGACGAAGTCCAGCTGACGGATTATGAGGATAGCCGACCACGTTTCTCAGTGGACGGTAAACGCGTGGCCTTCGCCCGCAAGCTTTCCGACGGTTCAACCGACATCTACACCCTAGAGGTCGACACCGGCGACGGCCCTAGTGCAGCTAAAGCCCTGACCGACGAAGACGGTGACGAAATCAACTTCGAATGGGCACCCGATGGCCGAAACATCATCTACGTCTCCGAACGCGAGGGAAACCCCGAGATCTACGCCGTCGATACGCGTGAAAAGACTACTCGGAGAATGACCCAGAACCGCGTCGAAGATGCTGATCCTAAATGGTCTCTAAACGGCGAACAGGTGCTTTTCCGTTCAAGCAACGATGGCAAATATCACCTGTTCACTATGGACTTCAAGTCCGGCTCTCAAGAACGCGTCCTGGAAGAAGAAAGCAATATCATCACCGCCGATTGGTGATCGTCAATCGGGATAATGCCAACTAACCGGCCGATTGCCTCGACTTGAGCATCCTGCTGATCCACGATTGACGCTGTTCGCGACGGCTGTCCGCGCCGCGACCGTTGCGTGGAGCGAGTTTGGTTTCTGCGGCTCTGTTCCTAATATCGGGCGGGGTAACTCTTGAACTTGACGCGGATGCGAGGCCTCGTCGCTCGGTCCGCTGCGCGGGTTGCCCACTTGAACTTACAACCGAAGACAGGCTGCGACGACTTTCGGTTCTACGTACCCTACTGACCGGTTTCGCAGCTGCATGCCCGTTTGAACTTCCGGCAGACCCGTTATTGGAGGCCTTTCGAGCGTTATAAGCGTTACGTCGGTCAGCATATCGTTCGGCAAAAGGCTTTTTGGCACCGTTCTGCCGCCGGTTCGCACCTTTGTCCTCACCATTGGGCGAAGCCGCCTCATCCGTCACCGATTTACGAATCGCCACGGTCCGCATGGTTTGGTTCTTTTGGCTCGCCGACATCCACAGACCATCGAAATAGCGATTGTCGAACTTGATAATCACATCCGAAAAACGCGCCGCTTCGGATGACAGGTTCGAATCGAAAGCCGCCACCTCAACTTGCTTGCCTGTGTCCTTCACCACCTGCAATGCTGGATAGAAATCAGCGTCCCCGCTCACCAGAATCGCCGTGTCGTAGTGATCCTCATACGCGTGGGCGATCAGGTCGGAAGCGATCATCACATCGACGCCCTTCTCCACCATCGTCTGTCCCCGCTGCTTCCAGATGCCGAGTTTTACTTCCAAGTAATCAGTCTCGTAGAGCGCATTCAAGAAACGGTCTTGCGACTCCGCGAGCTTAGGATTGTCAGGTGAATCCTGCCTGATGTTGTAGTAATAGGTGCGGATTAATTCGCGGTCACCGCAAAGCTTTTCCGAAAATTTCTTGTAGTCGAGGTTTTGTTTGTCTGTGTTCTGCTTAAGTACGTGGTAGAGGTTGCTGCCGTCGATAAAAATCATCACTCGACGGCTCCCGGCATTGCCGTTCGCTTGGTTTGACATCGATTGTCTTCCTTCTCATTTCAACCGCCTCCTCCTGAAAGTTGATCTTTGGGTTGCAATTGGATAACCGCGAGAATAGTTCGCGGGACACCCCACATCCGTGCATCTTCTCCGTAGGCGACAGGAGAACTTGAAGCGATTGGCTTAGTCGTGATATTTAGATTCATTCCCCGTCGATATTGGGGATTGCATTCGCCTACATTCACGACTAACAGTCTATCACACCCGTTGCAGTCCCTTAAAACCGATAGTTTTGCAACCAAACACTATCTTCTCGACGCCACTCTGTTGAATCGGCATTACTTCGGGTTAAACTACTCTCTCAAGTATCCAGCGATACAAGCACCCGATTGGAGTGACAAATATGACGATGACAGCGACCAAGTCGATGGTCGGAATCACGGTACCCTCGCCCTGCGAGATGCCCAACGGATTACAGTGGTACGGAGATGAGCTGTTCGTGATGGACCAGCTCACCGACAACGTATACGTGATCAACGAAAAAGGCGACGTCCTCAGAACCGTATACACCGGCACCGAGAACGGCTCCGGCATCACCGTCGGCGACGGCCACATCTGGACCGGTTCGAACGGCACCACCGTCTCCCGTCCCTACCGCAGCACTGACACCCATTTAGGCTACGTCGTTAAGTGCGACATGGACACTGGCGAGACCGTCAACCGATGGCGAACACCAGACGGCGGCGGGATCCACGGAATCGAGTGGGACCACGACGAGAACTTGCTTTGGGTAACCGCGTTCAGCCCTAAAGCGATCATCCTCGTTGATCCGTCAGACAACTTCAAGGTCGTCCACAAGTTCGAGGTCGAGTTGGAGCGTCTGCATGGACTCGCACTCGAAGGCGATGACGGTATCTGGTGCGCACACACCACCGACAACGTCGTAGTCCTCTACAACAAGGAATCCGGCGCCGAGATGGATCGCATCACGATGGGCCCTGAAGACCCCTTCATACATGGACTCTCCTCCAAGGACGGAGTTCTGTGGTTCGGCGACGCAAACTTCGCCGGTAGTCACGGCACCGCCATCAGAGGCGAACCGTCCGTCGGCACAATCGCCCGCTAACCAAAACCATCAACTCTGAACCCGCCACAGCAATTCCCTCTCCCTTGATGGGAGAGGGCTAGGGTGAGGGTGACCGGATACTAAGCGACCGAAATCGAACGATGACCGTAGTCGATAGCCATCACCACTTCTGGGACTTAGACCTACGACCCTACGACTGGATGCCAGAAGGCAGCCCGTTGCGGGTCAACTATGGCCCTGACGACCTCCGTCCCCTTCTAGCGGAAGCTGGCGTCGACAAAACGGTCATCGTTCAAGCTCACGCGTCAGTCGAAGAGACTAAGTGGTGCCTCGAAATCGCCGAGAACACCGACTACGTCGCGGGAGTTGTCGGTTGGGTCGACTTGAGCGAACCTAATGTAGGCGAAATCCTCGACGATCTCCAGCAAAGTCCATATTTCAAGGGCGTCCGTCACCTCTGGGAGATGGACGAGGACCATGGATGGCTCGCGGGCGACGCTCCCATCCAAGGGTTGAAAGAGGTCGAACGACGCGGTCTCTGCTACGACTTCCTCGTCCGCCCGTGGAACCTACCGTTCGTCCCGCGCATCATGGAGCACGTACCTGACCTTCGCGCCGTAATCGACCACATCGCCAAACCCAACATCAAAGAGGGAGAAGTTGAGCCCTGGCTCACCCGGCTGCGAGATGTCGCATCCATCGACGGCATGCGCTGCAAACTCTCCGGGATGACCACTGAAGCCGACATGGACAACTGGACCAACGACGATCTCCTCCCCTACGTCCACCATGTCATAGGGATGTTCGGCGTAGATCGCCTCATGTTCGGGTCCGACTGGCCAGTCTCGACTCAAGGCACACCTTACGACGGTTGGGCCGACGCCGTCCGTGATATGCTTCAAAACCTGCCCGAAGAACAAGCCGACTTCGTATTCGGCAGAACCGCAATCGAGTTCTATCGTCTGGATGTATAGCCAACCGATATATCGAGATTAGCAGTCATCTTTGTGAACCAGTGAACCAAAACTCTCACCTCCTAGAAGCGCGGGAACTGACCAAGCTCTACGGCAACGTCCAAGCCCTGGACGCCGCGTCCTTCACCGTAGGATCTGGAATCACTGGCCTCCTGGGACCCAACGGCGCCGGAAAATCTACCGCCATCCGCATATTCCTCGGCCTGACCGACGCCACTTCCGGCTCCGCACTCGTCATGGGAGCCGATGCGCGCCATCCCGACGCTCGAACCCGTCTCGGCTACATGCCCGAGCACGACTGCCTCCCATCGAATCAATCCGCTGCAAACTTCCTCACCCACATGGCCGAAGTCAGCGGCATTCCACCATCTCGATCCCGCGCTCTTGCCGCGGACACACTCCGACACGTCGGACTCTTCGAGGAACGCTACCGCCCCATCGGCGGCTACTCGACCGGCATGAAACAGCGTGTCAAGCTAGCCCAAGCCCTCGTCCACGATCCAGTTCTGATCCTTCTCGACGAACCAACCGCAGGTCTCGATCCGACGGGACGTACCGAGATGCTGAACCTCATCCGCCGCATCGCACGCGAGTTCGGCATCAGCGTCGTACTATCTACCCACCTCATGCAAGACGTCGAGCGCACCTGCGACAACATCGTCCTATTGGACATGGGGCAAGTAAAAGAATCATCAGATGTCAAGTCCCTCACTGAGGAAACCGAGCTCATCTACATCGAAGTCGCCAACAACCGCGACCGCTTCACCGCGGAACTGTCAGGCCGCAACATCGATCACACCTCTGAAGGCGTTGCGATATCGATCCCAGACGTCGACGGCGCAAAGTTCGACGCCATCCGCGACGCCCTCGTATCATCCGAAGCCCGACTCGTCCGCATGGGACCACGCCAGCGCGCCCTAATCGACCTCTTCCGCACCAACTGACCCGTGACCACAGACCAAAACACTGAACGCACTGGCACGGTATTCGATATCGGATACCAGACCTATGAAGGCGAACGCGAAGGTCGCAGTCGGGCTTGGCAGACGATATTCTGGGATGGCGTGAAAAACGGCATGGGCATTGGCCGCGGCGGATGGGCAAAAATCCTACCTTGGCTCGTCGTATCGCCCGCCATCTTGACTGGACTCGTATTCGCCGCCATCGCCGCATTCTTCGAACAACTAGGTCTCGAAGTCGATACTGGTGAAGGTGCCGAAGTTGTAGACCTTCCAAGCCATGACGACCTGATAGGCGTAATCGGTTTCTTGCTACTCATATTCGCTGCTTTCGTCGGCCCAGAGTTGATCTGCCCCGACCGCAGAAACCGCGTCATTCATCTCTACTTCGTCCGCCCAATCACTCTCATCGACTACCTCGGCGCAAGATGGCTCGCACTCGTCGTACTCCTACTCGCAGCCAGCTTGCTACCCCACATCACCCTCTGGGTCGGACTGCTCATCGGCGTCTCCGACTCCCTCGGCCACATCCAAGATAATTGGACGGACATCCCTCGCTTTGTCGGGAACAGCGCAGTCTTCGCTTTGTTCGCCGCATCATTCACATTCGCCGTCAGTTCCCTAACCGACCGCCGGATGATCGCTACCCTCATCGTCATCAGCGTCATCATGATCTCGTCCTTTACCGGGTTAATCGTCAATCTGTTCAATCCTCCAGATTCCGTTAGCAACCCAATGGCTCTTGTCAATTTGATCGATATCAACACCAGCATCATCCCGTCCATATTCTTCGGCACCTACAACGAAAACTTCGACCTCAACATAATCTTCCCGATCGCTTGGATCGTCCTGCTAACCGCAGGCTCAATCTTCGCAACATGGCGCTTCTACTCCAGACAGAGATAGTTCAGTGCAATCCCAGACCGAAATAGCCGCCCACACCGGCAATGACGCTATCGTGTCGCTTGACTCCGTATCCAAATGGTTCGGCAACGTCGTCGCGGTCAGCGACATCACCCTGGAGATCGGATCGGGCATAACTGGACTCCTCGGCCCCAACGGCGCTGGCAAAACTACCCTGCTCAGGATGATTTGCGGCCTGTACTCCGCTTCCGAAGGCGAGGTCCGGCTCTTGGGCACTGACCCGCGCGCTGACCACGATGTCTACAAACGCATCGGCATCATGACCGAAAACGAGTCGGCGTACGAATTCATGACCGGCCTCGAGTTCGTCCGCCTCTCTGCCCGATTGAAAGACCTCCGACGTGAAGAATCTCACCTCCGAGCCGCTATTGAACGCGTCGACATGTCCTTCGCACTTGATCGCAAAATCTCCACCTACTCCCGCGGCATGAGGCAACGCATCCGATTAGCCGGAGCACTGGTCGGCGACCCCGAAATCCTGATCCTCGACGAACCCCTGAACGGTGCCGATCCAACTCAACGTCTCCGCTTTCAAGAAATCCTCCATCAGACCGCCGATGAAGGGCGATCCGTAATCATCTCCTCCCACATCTTGGAAGAAGTCGAAGAAGTCAGCGAAAGCGTCGTTCTCGTCGTCAATGGCAAGCTGGCCGCACAAGGCGATTTCCACGCCATCCGCGCCGCCCTCGACGACCGCCCATACCACGTCAAGATCGAGTGCTCCGACTCGAAGCAACTCGGCGGCGAACTCGCCAAACAACCAGCTGTCCAATCGATTCAGTTCGACCCCGACGGCTCAATCGTCGTCCTCACAACCAACGTCGCAGTGCTTCAGATCGACTTACCAGTCCTCGCGCAACGCAACGACATCCGACTAACCCGAATCCAACCAATCGACGACTCGCTCGAGAGCGTCTTCTCATATCTGGTCGAAGGCTGATGGGAACCATCGCAGAAACAATCTTCATCCTCGCAATCCGGCAATCGATATCGATCCGCCGTATCGCCGTATTGCTCATACTCGCCGCGATCCCGCTCGTCATCGCAATCATCAGCGAACTGGTCAACGCCGATTGGGATGGCGAAGTGACTCAAGGCTTCATCCAAGGTCTCATCTTCAACACCGGTCTGCCGCTAATCGCGCTCATCGTCGCCGCGCCCGTATTCGCCGACGAAATCGAAGACCGAACCCTGACCAACCTCATGCTCTCTCCCATCTCACGATGGCAAATCTCAATACCCAAGATGCTCGCTGCCGTAGCCATCGTCGCCGTCCCATTGGCCATCAGCACCTTCGTCTCAATACTCCTCGTCTTCGAAGACGAAACCTACTCCGCAGCCATCGTCGGAGCTTTCGGCATATTCATCGGCACCACCGCATTCGTGTCGCTCTTCGCATTCGTCGGCACCCTCACAACTCGCGCCGTCGTCTTCGGAATCGTGTACGTCTTCGGCTTCGAAGCCCTGATCTCAACCGCCATACCGGGCCTGAAATACGTCAGCATCAGCGGAAACACCCTATCGATACTCCAAGAACTCAACTCCACCCTGATCGACGCACCCACATCCGGCTCAAACCAGCTCCCGCCAATCGAATACGCCATCATTGCCCTATTAACCATCATCATCGTCTCCAACATCGCAACCGTCTGGCGCCTAAAACGCATGGACGTGCACTAACCACGTCATACTCGCGCAGGCGGGTATCCAGATGGGCCGGGCGGCGTAAATCCCCTCTCCCTCGATGGGAGAGGGATAGGGTGAGGGTGACGACGCATACGATGCAACGCTGTAATCCCTGTGCTCACCCCTTCGCTATACTCTAGTGGCATTCTTACGTTGACGCTTCCGCGTCGCACGCCCTAATGGCAGACACTCAGACCATCACGCAACCCGCGCCTAAAACTCCCGTATGGGATCCCGCCGCGCCCGAAAACGCCTGGTACAAGTGGCGAGCATTCTGGGCAGTCGGACTCTCGCTCGTGACGATGGTGATGAGCTTCAGCATCATCTTCCTGGCACTGCCAGCTATAGCCGAAGACTTCGGCATCACCTTCAAAGAAGCATCCCTTCTAGTCATCGCTCAATCTCTTACTATCAGCTCACTCATGGTCCCCCTCGGCAAGGTCGCCGACATGATCGGGCGCAAGAAATTTCACCTCATAGGAATGGCGCTCTTCGGCGGCGGCGCAATCGCATGCGCCTTCGCTACCAGCCTCACGTTCCTCATCATCACCCGAGTCATCATGTCCATCGGCAGTTCCATGGGACAATCCGTATCCACAGCCATCACGACATCCGTGTTTCCAGCCAGCGAACGCGGCAAAGCCCTCGGTAGCCAGACCACCGCTGTCGCCATCGGAGGCGCGGCCGGGACCGTGGTCTCAGGTGTTACACTCCAATTCCTACCTTGGCAAGCCCTCTTCATCTTCATGGCGATACCAACCGCCGTCGCATTCTTCTGGGGCCTCTACATCCTCAAAGACGAACGCATCGGCTCTTTCTCAGGGGAAAAACGCCCACCGTACGACTGGCTCGGAGCCGCTCTATCCGCCATCGCAACAGCAATCATCATCCTCACAATCACCAACCCCTTCGCCCTCGCTTGGGGTTCCCCGATAATCATCGCCGGAGCGTTCACTGGCATCGCCACCCTCGTCGTATTCGTCTGGTGGCAACTCAAAACCCCAAACCCGATGGTCGACCTCCGACTCTTCAAAAACCGCGTCTTCAAATACTCCATCATCACCCGCTATCTCGCATTCATGCGCTCATCCGCTACCCTGTTCGTGCTCCCAATCTACCTCGTAGCCTTTAGAGGCTGGCCAGAGATACTGGCCTCTGGTGTCATGCTGATGATGGCCATCGGAATGGGCATCGGAGCACAAGTCTTTGGACGACTCTCCGACCGCTACGGCGTCCGACCGTTCATGATGGGCGGTTTCTTCTTCCTCGTCCTCACCGGCATCGCACTCGCCACGCTCAACGACACATCGAACCTCATCTACATCGCCGTCGTTGTCCTCATCAACGGCCTCGCCATGGGCGCATGGTCCGCACCTAACGCCAGCGCCACTATGGGCTCCGTGCAACAATCCTCCTACGGGCTTGTCAGCGCCATCATCAACCTCACTCGCAACCTTGGCAATGTCACCGGTCAAGCCGTCATCACCGCAATCATCGCCGGAGTCATGATCGCTCGCGGCTTCAACATCCCCCTCGGCGAACTCGAAGACACTCCCGAAGCCGGTTTCGCATTCATGGACGGTTGGAGATACGCATACCTTGCCGCAACTGGCGTAGTAGCCTTAGCCTTCATCACATCTTTCCTGACAAAACCAGGCAAAAACGAAGCCCAAGCAACCTAATCAATTCGGAGGAACACTCGTGAGCGCAGAATCCCTAGACGGCAAAATCGCACTCGTAACCGGCGGTGGCACCGGCATCGGCAAAGGCATCGCACGAATCTTCGCAAACCATGGCGCAAACGTAACCATCGCCGCCCGCAACCTCGAACGCCTCCAAGAGTCCGCCGACGAAATCTCCGCCGAAACCGGCACCAACGTCACAGCTCTCTCTATGGACGTAACCGACGAAGACAGCGTTGCATCCGTCTTCAAATCTGTCATGGACACCCACGGACGTCTCGACATCCTCGTCAACAACTCCGGCTCCGTCGAAGGCGACCCCATTGAGCAGCTTTCCTCCGAAAAATGGCTCCGTGTGATGAACACAAACGTCACCGGAATGTTTTACTGCACCAAGCAAGCCTTCAAGATCATGCGACCCCAAGGCGGCGGACGCATCATCAACATCGGCTCCATCGCCGCACAACGATCCCGACACTCCGCTGCCGTCTACACCACCAGCAAACACGCCGTCTGGGGACTGACCCAATCCGCCGCCATCGAAGGCCGCGACGTCAACATCGCAGTCTCCGCACTCCATCCCGGCAACACCATGGTTGAACGCCGCGCCGACGCCCGATCCGGCTCCGGCCGAGACGAAGGCCCAGAACCCATGATGGACGTCGAAAACATCGCCAGAACCGCCCTCCTAATGGCAACCCTCCCCCCAGACGTCAACATGCTAGAAGCCATAGTAATCCCCAACGAACAGCTTTACCTCGGAAGGGGTTAAGATTAGTTCCCCCTCCTTCAGGAGGGGGTTAGGGGGAGGTCACACGCTTCCGCCCGCACTCCGAAGAACAATCCCCCTCCTTCAGGAGGGGGCTGGGGGGAGGTCACAACTTCTTTTTCCTTTGCTATTCCTGCAAATGAGAAAGAATCGTTCCCAGAACACCGTCCAAATTCTCAAACACTTCATCATTCCAAAACCGCAATACCCGATACCCCTCGCGATTGATAACTGAAGTCCGCATCTGATCGTAGGCAGCGCGTTCGCTGTGTTGACCGCCATCCAATTCGACAACGAGTTTCCGATCGAAACACGCGAAGTCGACAATAAACCGATCAATTGGCATCTGTCGCCGAAACTTGTAGCCGTTCAAGCGCTTTGCACGCAAACGATCCCACATCAGTTTCTCGGCGTCCGTAGGGGCTTGTCGCATCGATTTCGCCCTGCGGTATTGTTTCTTCGATTCGAAGTACATGAGGACACGATACAGTCACAACTAGGTTTCATTTGAGTCGAATTGTCACAAAATCACGAACACCGTGACCTCCCCCTAACCCCCTCCTGAAGGAGGGGGAACACTTTTCACGCCATCTCGGAAGTGGGAATTCGTTCTAACCATTTCGCCTGATCCACCCTTCATGAGACGATTTCGATTCCCCCTCCTTCAGGAGGGGGTTAGGGGGAGGTCCCGCGATATACTCACTTACGGCAATCAAAGCCCACCTACCTACCAGGAGAACCAAATGTACATCCTCATGGTCCGTCTGAAGGTCAAAGATGACCGGATCGACGACTTCATCGAAGCCTCTATCGGCGACGGCGTCGGATCCGTCCTCGGCGAGCCAAACTGCTACCGCTTCGACATCATCCAAGACGACGAAGACCCCACAAAGTTCGCATTCTGCGAGGTCTACGAAGACGAAGCCGCGTTCCAGTACCACACCATGGCATACCACTTCCACCAGTGGCGCGACGCCTCCGCCGACATGTTCGCAGAGCCGCCCGAAGTCTCTTTCTGCCGCTCCGTATACCCGGCAGGACCAGCCGACTGGGACGCGTACCGTCCCGGCGCTGTCGACGACTCCGCATTCCAGAACGGCACCCTACACGTCATCCACGCTCCCCAATACGTGCAGGCCGACAAAGTCGACGACTTCATCGCCGCTGTAACCCTCGACGGCATCGGCTCCACCCACGAAGAGCCCGGATGCCTCCGCTTCGACGTCTACCAAAACGTCGAAGACCCGACCGAACTCTACCTCTACGAGGTCTACGCCAACAAAGACGCCTTCGACTACCACGTCGGAACCCCGCACATCAAACTCTGGCGCGACACCGTAGCCGACTGGTACGACGAAGAACGCCGCGACGCCTCCATGGCCGGAAACATGGGCGCCCGCCGAGGCCGAAACGTCTGGCCACCCGACAACTGGAACTGGTCCTCCGGCAAACCAGCGTTCTAGGTTTGCGATATCTTTCGAAGGCGTACTCCCGTCCACTGTAACTGATCCCCTCTCCCCTCGTGGGAGAGGGCTAGAGTGAGGGGGAACGGGTGGCGACGGGGTGTTACCACCGACCTAACGCACACCGCCCTCGCGGCAACGCACCTCAATTCAAGGTCTACATGGAAAAGTACATCGAAAATCAGATTAACGAATGGCTTGAAAACAAAAGTTCGCAATTCCGCGAAGCTGTGACGATCGCCAGACGCAACTCGAACAATGGCGATTTCTATGCGATAGAAGTCGGATACTCCCACCAATGTGCGGAACCCGAAAAACTAGGTAAGTCCGAATGTTGCGTCACTGCCGGCACCGAAACGCTCATAAATCCGGCGTTTTGGCAAGAGATCCAGGCGACTGCCAGAGCAATGGGAATGTCAATCGAGGAAGTTTGGGGCAGGCCCGACGACTGGCACGAAGACGAAGATATCAAGGCTTCGAAGAAATACAAAAGGCCTCACACACTGAGTTGATAACTCCCACCCCAATGCCCCCCAAACTCCGAGTAGTCGTCAACCGCCCGAGGAATTCCCCCTCCTCCAGGAGGGGGTCAGGGGGAGGTCACGTCGACGTCGACCCCTTCCCCGTAACCGAACCCGTCGAGTGGGTCTTTACCGAGTACCACGACAACAAAGCTTCGCCTGATGCCTTAGTCAACGCCGACGTCTACATCGGTACCGACTTCACAAAAGAGATGGGCGCAGCCGCGAACTCGCTGAAGGCCATCCTCATAGCCGCCGCCGGATACGACCGCATCGATCCCGAAGCCGTTCCCGAAGGCTGCATCGTCGCAAACGCCTACCACCACGAAGCACCCATCGCCGAGTGGGTAATGGCCGTAGCCGTAGCTCTCGATCACGAACTCTTCAAATCCGAACGCACATTCCGCGCAGGATCGTGGGAGATGTGGCCCGGCAGACACGGCGCATACCGCGAACTCATGGGACGCACCTTCGGCATCATCGGATTCGGCGCCATCGGACGCCGTGTCGCAAGACTCGCACAAGCCTACGAAATGCCCGTTATCGCCGCAGGTAGGGCCAACAGAGCTGAGGGCGACCTATACGGAGCGGAGTACGTAGGAGGCGGCAAACACGCCCGTGAATACGTCCTCTCAGAAGCCGACTTCGTCCTCATCTCCACACCCTTGGGTCCCGCAACCCACGGCCTAATAGGCAAACACGAACTCTCGCTGATGAAACCCACCGCATACATCATCAACCCCGCACGCGGACACATCATCGACGAAACCGCCCTCTACAACGCCCTCAAAAACCGCACCATCGCCGGAGCCGCAATCGACACCTGGTACCGATACCCCGAATCCGCTACCGACACCCCCCGACCATCCGACCACCCCTTCTGGGAACTCGACAACATCATCATGGTCCCCCACCACTCTGGCGCCACCCACGGCACAGCATCCCGCCGAGCCCAAACCGTAGCCCAAAACATAGACAACCTCTCGCGAAACCAACCCCTAATCAACATCGTCCACGAAATCTCCCGCTAGTTCCACCCCTTTCGAAACGAAAGAGGCGCGATCAAACGGAGCGCTGCGAGCGGGGTATGCTCGGAGCAGCGCTGCGAGGAATCTCTCCCCTCTCCCTTGATGGGAGAGGGTCAGGGTGAGGGTGAACGGGGACAAAAGGGCGGGGCAATCACAGCCCATCATTCAAATCACAAAAATCACAGTTCACGCTTGACTCCCACAACATTTGTAGTAATATAACAACTAAGCGCCGATCCGACGGCCATCGGAACGGCGCTCCGGAAAACGAAACATCGCCGCGTCGAGACGGAAAGCATGCACCTGCTTCGATGCAGCAAAAAAACAATTGAATACTCGAACGGTCGCGGGCGGAACGACACGGAGCCGCCAACACACGGATCCACCGACGGTGCCCGCCACAAGTCGTGAAGGACGTCTGAGAAGACGGACGAAACGCTGCCGAAACCCGGTCATTAAGACCGTTGTAGCTGCAGGGCTCGGACGCGGGGCATACGCTGGCTCCGCCAACGAAAGCAAGCCAGACGGCGGACGCCCTCCCCGAGAAATCAAGGGGAACGCGCCAAACCCAGGTTGTTCCGGGGAGAACCGGAATCCAGAGGGGAGTAGCGCGGGGGAGTCTGTCCGTTCAAGGTTCGGGCGAACGGTCTCTCTATCCGGCACACGTCTACCCGCATCGTCGGGCGGGGGAGGCTGCAGCGCTAGCGAGAAGAACAATCGAGCGATGACGGGGGCACATCTTTCACACCATGCCTCCCGGAGGGCCGACGGTCTGGCGACGTCGGCGGTGCTGGAACAAAAACCACCTACCAGCCTAGGTAAAGCATGCGAGTTGTCGCCCGCGCGAAACCCAGACGCGGCGATGCTTCGAAAAACACGTCATTCCGGCGAAAGCCGGAATCTAGAGGGGCACACCCCTTCAATTAAACGCGCCCAAAACCATCCCTCCCCTTTTTGCGTCAGCAAAAGGGGGACGCGGAGCGAAGCGAACGCAGGGGGTTCATGCATCACCGCCCACTCGCACGGGCTGAGATGGAAATGCTACTCCAGCAAACCCTCTTGCGGTTTCGTCCACGGTGCACGTGCCGTCCACGCCTTCGGACGCGGCAAACGTCCTAGTTGAACCTCTACGATGCTCGGAGCGTCGACCTCCACAGCAGAACGTATCGCCGTTGTCAGCTCCTCTGGACTCGTCGCCAAAAAACCAGCAGCGCCATACGCCTTGGCCATCGCCACGAAGTCAGGATTCGCGAAGTCGGCTTCGTAAGTACCGCCAAAGTCTTGATCCAAGTCACGCGCAACGTTGCCGTACGCCCCATCGTTGAACACGACAGCCACGACGTTGATGCCATACTTCACCGCCGTCGACAATTCACCCGACGAGTACATGAAGCCACCATCGCCCACGATGCAGATGACCGGACGGTCCGGCACTCCTACTTTCGCTCCCAGCGCCGTCGGATACGCGTACCCCAATGTGCCCATATAACCGGAATCGATGTACGACCACGGACGTTCGACTTCGAAGTGCTGCCGGGAGTAGTAGCCCAGCTGAGTCATTCCCCAGATGCCAGTCGCCTCATCGGGATACGCTTCCTGAATGGCGACAAGCCACGGATAGGCTGCGTCATCGCTACGGTCATTCTCTCGATGCGCATCTAGCGCCGCCTTGTCGAAAGCGTGACGCGCGGCCATCGCTTCTGGATCGCAACCCAGATCATCCAATGCCGCGTTCAACTTCGTGAGTGTCGCCTTAGCGTCGCCCTTCAACTTCATCTTGTTCGGATGCGGCCTGCCAAGAATCGTTTCATCGGGATCGATGTGAATCACCTTCGAGCCACTACCCGCCGGATTCCTAGGCGTAAAGCGTGTTCCGATAGCGACGATTACCTCGGCATTGTCGATCATGCCCTTTATTGGACCTTCCGCTCCAACCCACGACCCGATGCTATTGGGGTGTGAATACGGAATCACGCCCTTGCCACCAGCCGAGTTCACCACTGGCAATCCAGTCATCTCTGCCAGTTGCACCAACTCTTCGAAAGCATCCGATCTCGCAATACCCCCACCCGCGAAAATAACTGCTGATTTGGCGTTCAGGATGTCGCGCGCGGCCTCTTCGATCAGGGAATCGTCAGCCGTCGCCCGTTCGCCGGGCGCGCTTTCGAGCAGATCTACCTCTTCCCTCTCCACCTGACCTTCCGGCGGCATATCGATGTACGTAGGCCGAGGCCTTCCAGAGCGCATCTGCTTAAAGGCTTCTTGGACAGCCTCCGGCGCTTCGTGTGGACGCCGGATACAAGCTTGATACTTCGTGATCGGCTTCACCAGGTTCACTTGATTGACGATCTCATGCAGACCATCAAGCCCCTTGTTGATCTGTGCTCGCGGCACCTCGCCAGCCAGCAACAGAACGGGAGATGATCGCGCATACGCTGTAGCCAACCCTGAACCAGCGTTGTAAAGACCAACACCCGGCACAACCATCGCAACAGCAGGTTTTCCGGTCGCGCGAGCGTAACCATCAGCCATGTGCGTCGTCGCGAACTCGTGCCTCGTCGTTATCATCCGCAGACCCGGTTCATCCCGGATACCTGTCACCAGCCCGTACATCTGCACGCCCGGCAGCCCGAAGACAACCTCCACTCCCTCTCGAACCAGTGATTTCGCTAGCGCTTCACCGCCAGATAGCTTTGCCACGATCTTCGCTCCCAAGCTGTTACTTCAATCAACGACACGGATTCGGCGGCTAGATTCGCCGCCTGTTTACCGAATCGAAGCGTATCCAAGTTTAGTGGATTATACGAACATCCACCTATCCATAACCCTCCCCCTTGATACCCAAGGGGGAATTGAAGGGGGTTTAGACCAGCCGTTAGGCTATCCCTTTTGACTCACTCCATCGACGGCAAGAGCAGCGTCGGCATCATCGATGGTGGCACATCATTGAGATCGCTCGCATCATTCCAACGTGTGATGCCAGTCCCGATCAGCACCGAGTCGAGTCCTGCCCGATTCGCACCTGCTATATCGGTATGCAATTGATCGCCGACGAAAGCGACCTTCCTGTATCCGTTGAGACGATCCTTGATGGCATCGAACATGGGCGCGTACGGCTTGCCCAGCTTCGCGAACTTACCGGCTTGGTCGTCGCCGAAACACCGGGAAACCGCGGTTTCGATCATCTCAGCCAATCCACCGGGCCCGATCGAAAAACGGTTCACGCCATCCGGATACAAAACATCTGGGTTGGGCACCACCAGATGAAGCGGATCGCCAGCATCCATCCTCCGGATAATCAACGACAGCATATCTCTCGTCGCCTCGAACCAGTCGTATCCCGTGATTCCTGCGATCGCAAGAGATGTTGATTCGTCATCATCAGGCATCAAACCCACTGGCTCACAACCTGCGAGCCGCACAAACTCCACTGCATCCCCACTCCCCGTCGCTATGCACCGCGTTCCAGTCACCCTCCGCTCCTCGAAAAAACGACGCAGCAGCGATCCTGCGGAAATCACTTGATCCTCTTCGATGCCGAAGCCCTGCCCTTGCATCACCTCCAACCGACCCGCCGTCAATCGCGAAGCATCGTTAGTAGCCAGTACCCACGGCTTGCCCGCCGCAGTCAACCGCTCCGTAAACTCAATTCCGCCCGGCAACGGATCGATGCCATCTACCAAAACGCCATATGAATCAAACGCGATCGCATCGTAGTGGTCGAAAAGAAAATCGACAGATACGATAGGAGGTGCTGGATTCATCGAAACATCAACCGCTCTACCACTCGCTCGACTCCTCGTTGTAAACGTGGTCCGGAAGCGCGTACGAGATGCCGGCTTCGTCAAACGCGGACACTTGTATCAGACCAGCGAACTGATCGTACATCCCCCGGTCGATGCGGCTAAGCAAAGGCAACTTGCGTAAGGTCGTATTGCGCATCAGCCGCTCGTAACGCTGCTGTATCCTGAACCAAGCTAAGACACCGATCGTCGAAGTTGGCGGATAGTTCAATTGCTCCGCCAGCTTGTTGCCGATAACCGCGCGAGAAACGCCGTAGATGTATTTCGCGAATGCCTGGCGTATTTCGGGATCAGTCATATCCGCCAATAACGGAGCAGAGTTCACGAGCGAGTTCGCCATCGCGATCGATTCAACCCCCGGTTCGGGCTCGCACATACCACCGATTTCGAAGAGTTTGAGCGCCTCCGCTTCATCGCGGAAAAGTATCGTCTCTGGAATACCCATCAACCAGCCGATATAACGCCATGCGGCCATGAAACTGTCCGCCTCTTCATCCGTGTAACTCGCCCCTAACCTTCTCATATGCGCGAGCAACCTCGCAGAAAACGCGGTAATCGCGAAACCCAAATGGGCTGAACTCAACGGAACACCCCAAGCGTCTGCGTCCCATTCGTCCGATTCGCCGAGAAGCCGCCTCACTTGCGCATGAATCAAGCGAATCCTCACAGATAATTTCCAACCATCCCCGTATCTCTCTAATCCGCCCGGCAGAAAACACTCGACTAAATGCCGGTTGTTCTGTTGCAGACGCCTTACGCCCTGATCCCGAACTCGTCCTGTGATGAAGAACGATTTGGATATGTTCGTCATAAAACCTTCGATGAGCACACCACTCACGAAAGATGCCAAGATAACCTTCGAGTTTCGATGGAACATCCGAACTCCAGCAGGAAACTCTGACAGGTCCACCCAATCGGGCGGCGTCAAACTGTCAAAGAAGTCTCGGAGAACCGCCGGGGCCTGTTTTAATCCGTCTTCATCATCGTCCATCGCCGCCTGCAGCAACTGCCGCATCTCGAACGGATCCAGACTTGCAAGCTCCAACATCAACGCGTCTGCTTCTGGGTCGGCGACGTAGGTGTGAGCGACGTAGTTCCTAGCTATCTCCGGCTCAACAGCTCGGGCGCGTTCATAGCCCGGCTTGTTGTCAGATGGAATTCGCATTGAAATGCCGGTGTTGTAAGTCGTGGCTCAAAGGCAGTGACGTCACCATCACTAGGTATCGTAGTTTATTCTTCTGCTTCTACTCTCAAGTCAGGCAGCCATTGCAGCCAAGACGGCAGGTACCAGTTACCCTTCCCGAGCATCTCCATGCTCGCCGGCACAAGCACCGATCTGACCAGCGTCGCATCCAAAAGAATCGCCACCGCGAGACCGAACCCGACCTGTTGATTAATTATCGTCTTCCCGGCCGCAAACGCTCCGAACACCGCCACCATGATCAGCGCCGCTCCAGTAATGAGGTTTGCGGTCGATCGCAATCCGTAACTGACCGCTTCAGTGTTGTTCCCAGTCTGGTCAAATCGTTCCCGCACTCGACTCAAAAGGAATACGTGATAGTCCATCGACAGCCCGAAGAGAATCGTGAACAGGAACAGCGGTATCCACGCATCAATCACATCTGCACGTTGGAAACCAAGCAGATCAGTGGCGAACCCCTTTTGGAACACTAGGACCAGCAGCCCGTAGGCGGTGCCCACCGACAGCAGATTCATGATCACCGCTTTAATCGGAATCACTATCGACCTAAATACCAGCAACAGCACGATGAAACTGAAGCCGAGCACGAACGCGAAAACTATCGGCGTGTACTGGTCCACAACCTGGAATATCTCCGCCGAGGCCGCGCTCTGCCCTCCCACATTCACCTCTACAGGAACCCCTGAAAACGCGGCCGGTATGTGTTCATCTCGAAGAACCGACATCAACGCTACAGCATCCTCGCCAGTTGGATGACCGGGCAACGCCAATTTGATCAACGCGATCTCACCCGATGACGACGGGTCAAGCAGAGGAGGTATTGGGAACCTCGGATCCTCGACTAGAAGTTGTGTCAACTTTTGAATCGCACCTTGCACCTGCGGATCGCCAATGTTGCCCTCAATAACAATGTCCGAAGGGCTGGCCAATCCAAACGCGAACTCCTCTTCCAAAACGAAGAACGCTTCCTTTGTCACCGAACCATCTGGTAACGTCTCTACCCCGTTCAACCCGGTCTCGATCTGGAAGTAGTAGACGATCGCTACGACCATCGGTGCGGCCACTATCAAGAAGCTGAGCCAAGGCACCTTGGTCACGATCACCGTCGTGCGCTCCCAGAAACCGTGCTCGCGATGTTCATGAGATTCTTCGCCGCCCGTCCGTCGGAAAAACGGTATCGACAGTAGATCGACCTTAGGGCCCAGCAATGCCAGTATCGCCGGCAGCAAGGTCAGCGTCGCGGCCATCTCGATGATGACGACCAGGATCGCTCCCAAACCTAGGGATTGGAAGAATCCCATCGGGATTATGAACATCCCGCACAGCGCGATCACCACGGTCAAACCGCTAAAGAGCACTGTCCTACCTGCCGTCTCCCCCGCACGCGCCACTGCCTCTTGCACGCTCAGTCCCCGGTCCATCTCTTCCCGGAAACGAGAGATGATGAATAGCGAGTAGTCGATCCCCACCGCCAAACCGATCATGGTGATCATCAAAGTCACGAAAAAGACCAAGTCGAACACTTGCCCGATGATGGCGACAAATCCCAAGGCGATGACAATGGCGACGATGGCCAAGCCGATGGGTATCAATGCCGCTACAACCGCACCGAAAAGTGCCAACAAAATCAGCAAAGCAACTGGAACACCGACTCGTTCGCCCTGTTCCAAGTCGTGCCTGGCAAACTCGTTAGTCTCGTATGAAACGCTCGCGGGACCACTTATCAGCACTCTGAAATCATCAGCTTCATCCGCACGTTCTACGATCTTGATCACCTCTTTGACATTCACCGCCGCTTCGTCGAAATCGCCCGCTATCGGTATCGTCATCAACGTCGTCCGCCGATCCGCCGACACAAGGTTCTCCGCGGTCTCGGGGGCCAGCACATTAAGCATGTAGTAGTTGACCGCGCCCTCGCCGACGATCTCGTCGCCCAAACCGACGATCTCCTGCAAAACCGAATTCACCTTCGCCGCAAATGCCGGATCATCGACTGTCAACGTCTCAGACTGAATGACGATAACTTCAGATATCGGTTCAGGTCCACCGCGCAGCCTCTCCAAAGCAGCCACGGCTTTTGCCGACTCGAACCCGCCGCTGAGTTTAAGTTCGGTGGTCGTCGCGGATGCGAGAAGTTGCCCGATAATCGCTAAAGCGATAACGACCAAAACGATCCATGCGCCGATCGTGACGATCGGTCTTCGCGCGCTGAAACGCGCCAGCGATTGCGTCAAGCTTAAACCCCTTCAGGCCGACAACTAACAGGCACTAAATGCATGTTACACCCCTGAATCATTGCTTATTACATCTTCGCGTGCAACCGCGTGACGGAACTTACGCCTTTATCAAAGTTTCAACATCCAGTCGAACTCCACCTCATCAGGCCAACCGGGATACGCATCGGGAATAACATTTACCAGCCGACACCCTTGTTTCGCATAAAAGTCGCAAGCATTGATGTTGACGTCCTGCGTCTCGATCTTGAGGTCCACACAGCCTACACTTTTCGCATATCCGACGACGTGCTCAAACAACCTCGTACCCACGCCCTGCCTTCGGCACGAGGGCGAAACACGTAGATCCCACAATGCCGCAAGATCCTTCCGCCCCTCTAGGAAATGCAACTCTGACGAATCATGCACAACAATTGCACCGCCCACCCGATTGCCATCCGAAAACGCTGAAATCAGCCGCCAGTTGGTAGTGTCCCATCGTAGCCACCGAGTCGGCGGCTCACCACCGTCATAATCCTTGATCCAAGGTGGATCGATCGGCTCCTTGATCAGCTCCCATTCCTGGCCCGCAGCACCAACCGGCACTGCCACATAACGTGACGCGATCGAAACCTTCGCGTACTCACCCAGCGCTGCAAATGTTTCTTCTTTGATCGTGATCATCACAGTGCCGGCCGTGACGTTGATTTGGCAGCACGACCTAACGACGAACCTACGATTCTCGCTTAGGAGGCTGTTCGATCATTGGTTCAACATGCTCAGATTCGATCTCGCCTTGGTCCGGGTCCGAAACGGCACCTCGGACCGTTGCAACCTCCGGGGTCTTCGTCCGCACCGGCCGCTTGGTGAACAACCACAGGCTGAAGCCGAAGCCGAAACGCAACACGAACTCCAATCCAATCAGGAAGAGCAAGTAATAAAAGACTGACTCGCGATGTTCGTTGACCTCAGCAAGCATCTCAAAAGAATCGACGAAATTGAAGAACGACGCATCGATCAGGAACAGCGCCAGCAACGCGAACGGCAGGATCTTGGACAGGTCACGCGCCAGATTTTCGTCGTAGTACGCCGAAAACCGGATCGCGCTTACGGTCGCCAACGCGATCAGCAGCGTGTCCGCAAAGTCTCGATCCTTCGACAAAAACGTCAGCATCAAGGTAAGTACTGTGAACCAGAAGAACGCGAACAAAGGGAACACGATCAGATACTTCAAGGTGTATGAAACGATGTGCAAGAAGCTCCGTAACGCCCGATAACGAGACTCTTCGAATCGGTAAACATCGAACTGGAACATATCCCGCAACGCGACGAAGCGGTAGAAGTTGAACACGAACACCGCATAAACCGCCACTCCGATGACATATAGCGTCACCGGCTGCAACAATTCGATGGCATCACCGACGCTCAGACTGTTCGGGAAAAGATCGTTGAGGTCAAACACACGAACCTCCTCTCCCGTCTATTTTGTCGGTTTGCCCCACGCGATAACTAGCTTTAGGGTGTCATCACCGACGCATCTGAAACCGTGATCGACACCTGGCGGAGCCATCACCGCATCGCCAGCCTCTACCTCCCGCTCCTCACCGTCCATCCACATCACTCCTCGACCCGTAATGAAGTAGTAGAACTCCTCCAGCGTGTCGTCGCCATCGTGCACATGGCTGCCCTCGCTCGAACCCGGCGGCAACTCCCAAACCTCGATCCGCACCGGCAGTTTCGACACCCCACGGAAGAACTTCCGCCGAGTCACAACGCCATCTCCATCATGCAACCCCGGCTCCAGAATCGCATCCTCAGATTCGTGTTGCTTCCATTTCATAACGACTGCCCATGTGTAAACTGCGTCAATCAGTTGCTAAAAGACTAGCAAGACCGCATCCCTATCACACACCGTAGTACGCTTCCATTGCATGGCACCACAACCAGTGACCCGATGCGAATGGGCCGGCGACGACCCACTCATGCAGAAGTACCACGACGAAGACTGGGGCGTCCCCATTCACGACGATCGCGCCCTCTTCGAGCTGCTCATCCTCGAAGGCGCACAGGCCGGACTCTCCTGGCGCACCGTCCTGCATCGCCGAGAAGGCTACCGCGCCGCGTTCGACAACTTCGACATCGCAACGGTTGCAGCGTACGACGACTCCGACCGCGAACGGCTCCGCGCCGATGCCCGCATCATCCGCAACCGCGCCAAGATCGACGCCGCCATCAAAAACGCCCGCGCCACCATCATCGTTCAAGCTGAATACGGCTCGCTAGACACTTTCCTTTGGAGCTTCGTCGACAATCAAACCCGACGCAACACCTTCCAAACCCTCACCGACATACCTGCCCAGACCGACGAATCCCGCGCCATGAGCAAAGCCCTACGAGCCTACGGCTTCACCTTCGTCGGCCCCACTATCTGCTACGCCTTCATGCAGTCCGCTGGCCTAGTAAACGACCACGTCATGAGCTGCTTCCGCTACTGAAAAGCGAGCCCAGCGGCAAGTGTCCGCTACAACCCTTCACCAATAAACGACGCCACGCGCTCGCCGATCACCATCGATGTCACGTTCGTGTTCGCACGGATGCAGTCCGGCATAATCGACGCGTCCGCGACCTTCAGGTTCTTGAGCCCGCGCACATTCCCGAACTGATCGACCACAGCCATCGGATCCGATTCCGGCCCCATCTTGCACGTTCCCGACACATGATGGCTAGTCGTGGCCCGTCGCCTGATCCACGCATTCAACGCTTCGTCCGATTCGAGATCCGCATCCGACGGCTCCACTCGCTCCTTCACCAGACGGTCCCAACTCTGGTGCTCTGCGAAATTGAGACAGATCCGGACTCCCTCGCGCAACCTCGCAGTGTCGAAATCGTTCTCCAGATAGTTGTAATTGAGGAACGGCTGAATGTGAGGATCCTTGTCTCGCAGGTACAGATTTCCAGACCCGATCGCAAGGTCGATGCAAATGACCATTGAAACGCCTAATTCGTCGCTCGCTCTCGTCTGGTATGGCTTAAGGTCGACCGGACTGCGCGAGATCGCTTGGATGAGCATGTCGTTAGGCAGATGCGAGCCTCCCGCGGTGTACCTCAAGGTTACCTGCATTCCCGCCGCGCCAAGCGGCTGCTCGAAGCCGTCGTGCGTCCGCCATACCGTCCTGACCTGAGGATGATCGCGGAGGTTCTCTCCCACGCCCGGAAGGTCGTGCAGTACCTGCACGCCGACTGGCTCCAATTTCTCCGCCGGCCCCACTCCGGACACCATCAGAAGATGTGGCGAACCAATCGCACCCGCCGACAGAATGATTTTCTCGCCCTCATAGTCAAAGACCTCACCGCCCACTTCTCCCCTTATCCCAACAGCCCGTTTGCCTTCGAACAGCACCTTGTGGACCAGACACTCCGGTTGGATCGTGAGATTGGGACGGTCTCGCGCGATGCTGAGATAACCGATGGCAGTGCTCCACCGTACGCGGCCGGGATTGTTCAGCGGCGTCGGACCTACACCGGTAGAGTCCGGTGCGTTGTGGTCCGGGCATTCCGGGAAACCCTTGGCGCGCGCCGCTTCGTAGAATGCCCGTTGATCCGGATTCCATTCATCGGGCTTGAACCGCCTCACGATGATCGGACCTTCCGACCCGTGGAAATCGCCCGCGAAATCAGTATCCGTCTCCACCATCCGGAAGTAGGGCATCAACTCCTCGAAACTCCACTTGTCGTTGCCCCACGATGCCCAGTTGTCATAGTCGTCTGGGACACCCCTCAGGAATATCTGTCCGTTAACCGCGCTCGATCCGCCCACTACTCTGCCCCGAGGCACCAGGCCCGGTATCGCCTCATCCGTGTAACGCGCCACAAAGGTCCAGCGATGCTCGCTGTGCGGCCTGCGCCACGGCTGATCCGTATGACCATATCCGTACTTGACCTCGTCAGGGATATCGTCGAAGTCCGGGTAGTCTGGACCCGCCTCGATTAGAAGCACCGAATGGTCAGGGTCCTCTGTAAGTCGCGTTGCGAGAATGGCACCGGCCGAACCGGCGCCGACAATGATGGTGTCAAACGTGCTGGACAACTCAGCACCCCCTTAGATGGCGTACCGTTCAGCGGATTATACGCCGATTTGCCGCCTTGTAAGTCGTCCTCGCCCTTTACAGACCCTATGAACGCCATACCAATATCCACTCTCATCATCGCAGTCAAATAATCGTTTAGCCTGATACGGACCATGCTCCACAATCGAATGAAACAAAAACTCCTCGCCGGCGAACCCGCATTCGGCGTGTCGATCATGTTTCCATCGCCGCACATCGTCGATATCGTGGGACGACTCGGCTTTGACTGGGTGCTCATCGACTGCGAACACGGCTCAATTGGAATCGAGAGCGTCGAACTCATAGTCATGGCCGCCGAAGCCGCAGGAGTAACACCTATTGCCAGACCGCCCGTCAACTCATTCGAGGCCATCGGACAACTCATGGACCGAGGCGTTATGGGCGTACAGGTCCCCCACGTTAACACTGCCGACGATGCCCGAAGAGCTGTCCAAGCGGTCAAATACCATCCCCTCGGCGAACGCGGACTAGCCGCCGGCGTCAGATCAGCATCATACGGATACGACATGGCGATGTCCGACTACGCTGAACATGCCAACAACGAGACACTCATCTGCGTCCAACTCGAAGAAGCCGAAGCTGTCAGAAACGTCAACGAGATCGTGCAAGTACCCGGCGTCGACGTTTTCTTCGTCGGTCCTTCTGACCTCTCACAGTCCCTCGGGTACCCCGGACGCCCCGACGCGCCCGAAGTCCGCAAAGCCATGGACACCGTTTTCGCCACCATCTCCGCTGCGGACAAAATTTCCGGATCCGCCGGCAACACCCAAGCTATCCAACGCTACCTAGATCAAGGCGTGACCTACCTCTACACTCATCTCACCACTCTCTTATCATCCGCCGCCGAGACATTCTTCGACGAACTTGAGCCCTGATAGTGACGTGCAGTTAAGTCACACAGAACGTGGACATAGCAAAAACGCTCCACCTAATTCCTTTGCTCGGACCCCGCCTAAAGTAATACAGCGTTCCCCTCGTCGAGGTAAGCCGAACCCCTCACAGTAGTCACTGTCACCTCCTGCTGGTAGTCGCCGAGTTCGGCGGCATGCGTCACTGAACTGCACTCGACTTCCAATACATCACCGCCGCCGTCAAGAGCTTCATGCAGGACGCGGCCGTCCATATCCTCTCCGCCGGGCAAACCCAAAATGTGGAGGATCGTGGGGGCAACGTCAATGTTGCCCGTTGGTGTGTCAACGACGGTCGACCTACGGAAGCTAGGGCCGCGCGCAATCAGCGTATTCCGCAACTCATGGCGACTCATCCCACCATGCGTACCAACGCCGACCGGGCCTCCTGAGGATGCCGTCTGACCGGGGAAACCGGTGTCGTTAGGTGCGGAATTCCACGTGAAGGACATCGTGAGATCGGGACTTCTGCGACCGTCGATGTTGCCTACGCTCGCGGGTAGCGTACCGGGCACGCTACCGACGCGTTCCGCAGCCAGCATCGCACCGCACCAAGACTGCTTGGAAAGCCACGTTGCCAACCGCTCAATAGTCGAGATGTCAGATTCGTGCACATAGAAAAGCACCGCTCCGCCGTTCGGTGCAACCAACACGCCGCCGGGTAGACCGCCGCTCGGAAAGCCGGCCTTGCGCAACTCAGCCTTAATGTCTACGACCGAATCGATGGTCGCGTACCCATGGTCCGAGACCGCTATCACGTCGGTTTCTTCCAATGTTCCACTGTCTTCCAACCATCCAATGATCCGCCCGAACTGCTCATCGGCGGAGGCGAGGGCTTGATTGGAGAGACCGGAGCCGACTCCCGCTTTGTGGTTGCTGCTATCAGGCTCGGAGAACCAGATCAACCCTACCGTCGGTTTGCGTTCAGCCAGCACGTACTCGATCAGCACTCTTGCTCCGCGCTCCATCTGCGGAACATTCGGCGTCTCCTTGGCAGGCCAAGAGCCGAAGCGCTCGATAATCTGGTCATGCAGATCTCTTGGCAGGCAGAACTCCGGATGGATCGTGGCACCGCCCAGTGCCTCAGCCCGCGGGTTTTGAACGTACGCGTTGCCCGATGTGCCGACACCCACCGCCACGAATTCTGCCCCATGCGCGTGCAAGATGTCCGCCAGAGTCGGGACTAGCAACACATCACCAGTTTTTGCGGCAACTCGCGTGAGTTCCGGCTCCATCGCTTCCACGATGTTGTTCGGGTCGTATTCGCGGATAACGACCGTGTTGCCAGCGAGTCCGTGCGCGCCGGGGTGCCGGCCCGTGACGAGGCTGGCAACGTTGATCCGGGTAACGGTCGGAAACACCGGATGGTTCCTGGCGAACGTAACGCCATCCTCAGCGAAGTTGAAAAGATTCGGCGCGAGGTCAGCCCGCACCTGTGAAGGCTGGAGGCCGTCGAAAGCAACTATGAGAACGCGGGTCACTAGCAAACTGTCCTATCTGTTGAACAGAGATTAACCGAAACGATCGCTTCGGGCGCAATTCAAGGCAATCCCGCGCCGCTGTTCCTCTGCTAACATTGCCGTTCTAACATTGCCCATATACAAACGAGAAGACAGACGATAGGAACTTGCTATGGCCCAGAACACAAAGGTCGTAATCGTCGGTGCCGGGCATAACGGACTGGTCGCCGCCGGATACCTCGCACGTGCCGGGCTGAACGTCCAAGTGCTGGAGCGCAGGCACGTCGTCGGTGGTGCCGTCGTAACCGAAGAGTGGTTCCCCGGCTACCACATCTCAACCTGCTCATACGTCTGCCACATCCTCCAGAAGAAGGTCATCGACGACCTTGAGATGCGTAAGCACGGCTTCCACGTCTACCCGATAGACCCGGGACGCGTCCATCCCTACCCCAACGGAAAGGCGCTCACCTTCTGGCACGACGACGCCAAGACAGTCGAGGACCTTGCTGGACAATCGCCCGAAGACGCCGTCGCCTGGTTCGAGTGGGCCAACTTCTGGCACCGTGCCGTACGAATACTCAGCGACTACTACCTCGGCCCACCTCCATCACTCGCCGAACTCGCAGCCCGGTTCCGAGAAGAAGGCGAAGAGGAACTCCTAGAAACACTCCTCACCGTGCCGCTGAGAGAACTGGTCGAACGCTACTTCGTATCCGACGAGGTAAAAGCGGCGGTTGCCATCGGCGCATTCGACATGGGCGACATATCCGCACCCGGTAGCGCGTACATAACCGCTCTATACCGCTTCAGCGCCTTCCGTGAAGACACCGAGAACTATGGCATCGTTCGCGGTGGCATGGGCGGAATTACTCAGTCGCTCGCGCGGTCGGCCGAGGCATCAGGCGTGTCTATTCGGACGGAAGCACCGGTGAAGCGCATCCTCGCCAATGGAGGGCAAGCCACTGGTGTCGAACTCGAAGACGGCGAGGTGATCGAAGCCGATATCGTACTATCCAACGCCGATCCAAAACGCACCTACCTCAAGCTCATCGACGAGTCCGACCTCGACGACGATTTCATCGACGAGGTGAAGGCCCTCAAGACGCAGGCGGCATCTGCCAAGTTCCTCTGTGCTATGAAAGAGCTTCCCGACTTTTCTCGACACTTGGGTTCCGACTTCAACCCAGAGCACTTGGCGATGATGACTCTTAGCCCGTCGATCGACCAGTGTCAGAACGCTTGGAACGATGCCCAGAACGGACGCATAACAGAAACCCCCATCATGCAGCTCCAGACTCCCTCGGTATACGACAAGACGGTCGCTCCCGAAGGACACCACGTCCTCTCGTTGTGGGTCTACTACCTGCCACCGCACCTTCCCGACGGACTATGGTCGGACATGCGACAGCAGTACGGCGAGTGGCTCATCGACTACGTTACACAGTTCGCACCCAACTTCAGAGATGCCATCATCGACTGGACGCTGCTCACTCCAGAAGACATTGAGGAACGCATCGGACTCACCGACGGCAACATTCGCCACCTCGACATGATCCCGCAACAGATGATGTCCCGCCGTCCCCTGCCCGGATGGTCCGACTACCGTTCACCCATTAAGAACCTCTACCTCTGCGGCGCAGGTGGCCACCCCGGAGGTGAAGTAACCGGCGCACCCGGCCACAACGCCGCGCACATCGTTCTAGAAGACCTTGCACGTTGAACACTCATAGCATCTGGCGACCTGACAAAGACGAAGTCGTCGTGGAGCACGGCGCGGTCGCTACTGCTCACCCCATCGCCGCACAGGTCGGCGTCGACATTCTCAAGAGCGGCGGAAACGCGGTCGACGCCGCCATCGCCACCGGATTTTGCCTCAACGTAGTCGAACCGGCTAGCTCGTCCATCGCTGGTCACGGTCAGATGATCGTACACATAGCCGCCGAACGACGAACCGTCGCCATCGACTACGGTCACCGCGCGCCACACGCCGCTACGCCCGACACATTCCGCGTGATCGGCCAAGCAGTTGCAGGCAACGGCATATACGAAGTCGAAGACCAAGCCAACGCCATTGGACACCGCTCGGTTGGCGTGCCCGGGGTCACGGCAGGCATGTGCCGCGCCCACGAGCTTTTCGGCTCGTTACCACTGGAGCAGTTGGTAGAACCCGCCGTCCACTACGCGCGAGAAGGCTTCGAGGCAGACCCTTCTATCCGCTTGCAGATCGCCAGCAACATGCCGAACCTTGCTCGGTACAAAAAGACCGCGCGCATCTTCATGCCCGAGGGATATCCCCCTCCGCACGGCGCAAAAGTCGTTCAACGCGACCTGGCCGACACCCTTGAACGAATAGGCAGAGAGGGCAAAAACGCCCTTCACAAAGGCGAGATCGCCGCCGCCATCGACGAGGAGATGCGACGAAATGATGGTCTGTTGAGTTCGCAAGACCTCGCCGAATATGAGGCTGAGGTGCGCCATCCCATTAATACCTCTTACAGAGGCTACGAACTGCTAACCTGCCCCGCGACAGCCGGCACTATAACCACACTCCAGACCCTCAACATCTTGGAAAACTTCGATCTGCCCGAACACGGTTCGCCTGAGCACCTTCACCTCTTCATCGAATCAGCAAGACACGCCTTCGCCGACCGCTACAGCTTCGCCGGCGACCCAGAGTTCGTCCCGGTACCGTTCGAAGGGATTCTGTCCAAAGACTACGCCCGGGACATCGCCTGCTCCATCGATACCGACACCGCCAAACTGGAGCATGAACGCGAGCTACAACCGTGGGTCGCCTATACCGACAACCCTCTCCACGATCCCTGGAGCTACGACCCGCAACCGAGGCCCGAACAAGCATTCACCGCATCGCCACCAAGCGAAGGCGACTGCACAACCCACTTCAGCGTCATCGACAGTGACCGGAACACGGTCGCCTGCACCCAGACCGCAGTCGGAGGATTCGGATCCAGTGTCATCGTGCCCGGCACCGGAGTGCTTCTCAGCAACGGCATGGTCGTCTTCAACCCCAAACCCGGCGCGGCGAACTCGATCGCAGGTTTCAAACGCGGCCTCAACAACATGTCACCAGTCATCGCACTGAAGAACGGCAGACCCTTCCTAACCGTCGGAGCGCCCGGCGGACGAAGAATCATCTGCCGCATCGCACACGTCATCTCCAACGTCATCGACTTCGGAATGACCATGCAGGAAGCAATCACAGCACCCAGCGTCGATGCCGCCGAACGCGAAACTTTCATCGACCATCGGATCGACCCCCAGACAGTCGAAACACTTACTCACATGGGTCACAACGTCTCGGTCGTCCCCGAGCCATCCACCGGCGGAGGCTTCTCCCGACCGCGCGGCGTCATGATCGACCCCGAAACCGGCCTCCTACACGCCGGCGTTCACCCCTTCGGCCCCGACGAAGCCCGCGGCTACTAGATAACATCCAACCGGAGCGATCCAAGGCAGCCCTGTTCTACCCTTGGGAAAATGGCAATCCTTTGTGGCATCAGCCCTGTCCCTGGACCCACGGGGCTTAACAGGCTACGATTTCTCGCTATATCGGCACTCTGCATCCTCCTTGCCACCACCCTGTTGGCATGTACCGCCACAGACGAAGATTCCTCCAGCAACGATCGAGTGCTCGAACTGGAAGCAACCATCCAATCCCTACAAGAGTCGCTACAAACCACTCAAAACGAGAACACCGAACTAAATCACGAAGTCGCAACTCTTCAACAGAAACTCGAGGATGCCGAATCCAAATCAGAGGCCAACTTCCCCGATAAGGAGCAATGGTCGAAGAACGACGAGTGGTCAGAGAGCAAGGCTGTGACGCTCCCCGAAGGCACTATCGTCGAAAGAACCGCCATCCTTGCCGAAGATGCCGGAGGCATCGTCCACTACATCGAACATCCCGGACGCGGAAACCGCACAGTTCTGGTAACGCCCCGAGATTTCATCAACGGCGAGACACCCCTCATCGTCTCACTTCACGGCTACGGCGGAAACTCTGCCAACCACTCCGCTTACTTCCCTCTTCAGGAGGACGTGAACACCCACGGCTTCGCTATCCTCCTGCCCACCGGTTTGCTCGACGCCCAGGGAAACCCCTTTTGGAACCCCACCGATCACTGCTGCGACGGCGGCAAGTCAGGCGAGGACGATGTCGCCTATCTCACCGATCTTGTGACGGAAGCAATGTCGCTCAAGGATTTCGGACCCATCTACTTCTTCGGCTACTCCAACGGCGGCTTTATGGCGCATCACATGGCCTGCAAGGGTCTCCCAGGTCTCCGAGCCGTCGCCAGCCTCGCAGGCACCAGCTACGTCGAAGACTCCAGCTGCGACGGCGCACCACCAGTTTCCGTGCTACAAATCCACGGAACCGCAGACGAAGTCATCCTCTTCGACGGGGACGCAACAGAGCCAGATGAAAAGAGCGGCGGCGAACGGGCATTCTACGCCAGCGCTACAGAAATGGTGACGCGCTGGAGCCAACGCGCTGGCTGCGACTGGCCCGAAAACCCCGAACCCTACGCCACTCTCAATCTCGACCAATATGTTCAGGGCTCGGAAACCCAAACATTCCGCGTAGAATCGGGCTGCGCCGACGGAATCAGCATCGAGCTTTGGGTCGGCGAAGGCAGCAACCATTCACTTGGCTATGGCGAAACTTTCCTAAACGAACTGTTGACGTGGTTACTGTCCCAAAAGTAATCCTGATCGGCGGATCATCCCACGTCGGCAAATCCACGATCGCCGCATCGCTGGCAGCAAAGTTAGGCTGGACACGCATCTCCACCGACAGCCTTGCGCGTCATCCCGGCCGACCGTGGCGATCAGCGCCAGACAAGGTGCCAGACGACGTAGCGGAGCACTACCTCTGCCTCTCAGTTGAGGAGTTGATCGCGGACGTCCTCTGCCACTACCGAGTCAACGTCTGGCCAAAGGTAGAGTCCATCATCGCTACTCACTCCAACGACACGTCAACAACTGGCATAGTACTTGAAGGATCGGCGTTGTGGCCCGAATTTGCCACGAGTCTGGACTCCAACAAGATCGGCGCAGTATGGCTCACAGCCAGCGACGAACTCTTCCGCCAACGAATCCACGCCAACAGCCAGTACACCTCAAAATCCATTCGCGAAAAAACGATGATCGACAAGTTCCTAGAACGCACAATCGCTTATGACGCGCAAATGATCGAAGCTGTCAACCGCCACGGCTTCACACTCGTACGCATCCAGCAATCCAACGCGATGGAAGTTCCCGCAAGGATCCTTTCAACCCTCGGCATCAACAAGGACTAGGAGTCCACTCGACAATCCTCCGTTAAATTTCGAGCCGAGCCGACTTTTCTGGGTTGATGAATTGACGACGCAATCGGCTAATTTTTCTACGAAATCTTCCCTAAAATGCCGCCCATTCTCCAGATTCACGTCGCATAATATCTGGCATCTAACACATACAGCACTGAGCCCCATCAGACAACGAGAGGGAGGTTCGGGTAATGGTCAACTACGAGCAGCTGAAACACCGCATCGACAACGGTGAGGTGATCATCTTGGACGGAGCCATCGGTACCGAACTCCAGTCGATGGGTGTGCCTATGCACCCCGCCGCCTGGTGCGGGCCCGGCAACTACACGCACCCATCCACCGTTAGGCAGATGCACGAGCGTTACATCCGGGCAGGTGCCGATGTCATCACTACCAACACCTTTAGCACCATTCGTCCCGCGCTCGAAGCCTCAGGCTACCCGGATCTCGTAAGGGAGATCAACGTCCGCGCCGTCGACGCCGCACGCGAAGCACGAGACCGGGTGGAAGTCGACAAACCCGTCTATATCGGAGGTTCCATCTCGTGCCGGATACCTGTTCGCGACCAGAGGACCGGCACACTTCTGGGCGGCACTGGCTTCGGTTATGGCGCCAGTCTTCCCGCACAGGAGCTTCGTGCCTACGCCGATGAGCAAGCCGACATCCTCGCCGAGTCCGGTATCGACCTCTTCATCATGGAGAACATGTGGGCCGACAACGATTCCAGGATGATCGCTGCCGAAGCCGCAAAGGCGACTGGTCTGCCGCTATGGGTCGGATTCACCGCCTCCGTAGAACCCGACGGAGAGACGGTCAGAATGAACTTCGGCGACGAGCGCAACGCCTACAGCAGCGGCATGGGGATGCCCCTGTGGACCTCGAGCTGGCGATCCGTCAACTACGACATGACCCTCGCCGAAGGCGTCAAAGAGGTCGCATCCCTCAACCCCGACGCCATCAGCGTATTCCACAGCCGAATATCCGAGACCACCGCCGCCCTCCAAGTCGTCCTCGACCAGTGGTCCGGCATCGTCGTCCTCTACCCCGACGCCGGCAGAACCGACTACCTCGAGACCTGGCAAGACAGCAGCCTAGCCAACGAAGAGACCGCGGATGAGCTGACGCAAGAAGCCGCCAAATGGATCGAAACAGGAGCGCAAGTCATAGGCACCTGCTGTGGCTTCGGAGCAAACTACACTAAAGCCCTCAGCACCGCCCTGCCCGATCGCGTAAATGGGCGTTGATCGGTCGAGGACAACATAAAGGAACTCGCATGGAATCCAGACCGCTTGTCGTAGTGGGTGCGGGGGTGTCGGGTACAGCCGCCGCCATCGAAGCGGCCAAAGCCGGTGTTCCAGTCACCCTCATCGACGAAAATCCGATTCCTACCTCCATAGCTGGGCTGAATGTCCCTCTGTTTTTCGGTCAAAAGTTCGATAACGCGCTCAACGACAGAGCGCTAATGATGGAGCGAGTAGCCTCGACCAACGAAGCCCAATATGAAGCAATAAGCGAGGCTGAAGAAGCTGGCGTCGACATCCAACTCGGAATATGCGTCTGGGGCGCCTTCCGTAACTCCGAAAACAGCAGACTTCTCGACGGCCCACAAATCGGACTAGCAAACCACGAACGGTCTTGGATGATGAAGTACGAACGCCTCATCGTCGCTACCGGATCCCGCGATCTTTCCTTCGGATTCGCAGGTTGTGACCTCTCCGGAGCGATGGGAGCCAATGGTGCCCACTCACTTATAAGTCGGTATAAAGCGTTCTCTGCGCGGCGCATGGTGATCTTGGGATCAGGCAACCTAGGTCTCAACACCGCTAAAACGGCGTTCGACAACGGCATCGAAGTCGCCGCCATCGTAGACATCGCATCCTCCGTGCGCGGCGACAAAACTCTTGCAACGCACCTCCAATCCAAGGGCGTCGAACTCTACACCTCCCACACCCTCAAGCAAGCAGTCGGTAGCAATGGCGCAATCGAGACCGTTGTGCTGGTCGAAATCGACGACAATCTTGGACCTATTGCCGGCACCGAAAAGGTCATCACAGCCGATACCGTATGCCTAGCCATCGGACTCGTCCCAAACATAGAAATCCTCAGCCTTCTCGACTGCGATCTCACCTTCAAGTCCGAACTCGGTGGATTCGTGCCGAATCACGATGACCAGATGCAGACCAGCGTCGAAGGCGTATTCGTCGCTGGCGATGCCGCTGGCTTCCACGACGCAATGGTCCTGAACCCCGACATCGCCCGCAATCAAGGTCGCATAGCAGGAATCGCCGCTGCCGCGTCGCTAGGCGCCATCACCACCGGCTTTCCCCCGTTGACGAGTTCTTCCCGTCATTCCCGCGCAGGCGGGAACCCAGAGGGGCGGCGAATGGTTGAACACACCCCAACTGAAGTCCATACGATCTGGAAACAATGGCTCCACTCGCTCGCCAACGCCAGCGATCAAGACGTTATCGCCTGCCAATGCGAAGGGGTAACGCATTCCGAGATCATCGGATTGGAACCTCCACGCTATCTAGAGTGGGGATCGGATCAGATGATCCGTCGCAACCTGCAAACTCAATTCCAAGACAACCCGGTCAACCCGAACCAGATCAAGCGACTGACACGCGCTGGAACGGGCACCTGCCAAGGAAGAAACTGCCGCGAACAAGTAGCGCTGTTACTCGCCGAGGAGTCGAATACCGACATCGCCAACATTCCTTTGAGCACCTACCGCCCGCCTTTGCGCCCGCTGCCGCTTAACGTCATGTGGCCCGACGACGAATCCGAAGATGTGCGAAACGAATGGCCCAAGTGGTTCAGTCCAAATAACAAGGTGCTGGGATAGCGAAACATCATGCCCGCAGACAGAGCAGAAATAGCCGTCATCGGCGGCGGAGTTTCAGGCTTGAGCTCAGCCTACTTCCTCGCCAAAGCCGGTAAGGACGTCATAGTCGTCGAAAAAGGCATGGTCGGCGGCGAGGCATCAGGTCGAAACGGCGGAATGATCAGCGAGCGCACCGACGAACCCGCTCTTATACCGCTCGCCGTCGAATCCGTGAGGTTGTGGGCGACTCTCGAAGACGAACTGGGATATCCCACCGAGTTCATTCATCAGGGCAGAATCCAAGTCGCAGTGTCTGAAGAGGAGATGGGCGACCTATTCACTGAGCGCGACCATGCCCAGCGACACGGCATCAGCGTCGAACAGCTCGACCCTTCAGAGATTAGCGAATTGATACCGGGAATATCCGCACGTACCCTCGGCGGACTCTTCTTCGCAAACGGCGGTCACGCCAACCCCCAACGCGCGGTCCAAGCATTCGCATGGGCATTCCAAGACCTCGGCGGCAGGCTCTACCAGAACACCGCTGTCACAGGCATCAACGTTGAAGACGACAAGATCAAATCGATCGAAACGACTGCTGGCGACATCGCTGCTGATTTCGTAGTCGTCGCAGCCGGCCCTCAAACCGCGCTCCTCGCGGACATGGTCGGCCTTCACGTCCCCGTCGCACCAGCAAGAGTCGAAATACTCGCCACTGCTCCCATAGACCCACTCTTCGACATCGCCCTAGTCGGCAATGGACTCTACGGTCGACAAGCCGCCAGAGGCAATCTGCTCTTCGGAGGCGGAGCCCACGAGTGGATCGATGTCGACCTCACCTCCGATCCCGCTAAGCCCAACACCCCCCTAATCAGAAACATCGCCAGACGCCTCGCAGAACTCCTTCCAGCAGTAGCTGACGTTCCCGTCATCCGAACTTGGGCCGGAATCGTCGAACAGGCCCCGGACTACATGCCCATCATCGACATCCCGGAAACTCCCAGCAACTACCTCGTCGTCACCGCCTCCGCCCACGGATTCGGAATCGCGCCCGCCACCGGCAAAGTAGTCAGCGACCTAGTCATCCACGGCAAATCCGACATCGACATCTCCGGCCTAACCCTCAACCGCTTCTCCGACCTCACCCCCGGCTGGCGTCAAAACCGCGGCTGGATCCCAGTCCATCCCTAACCTCCCGACAGGGACTACTCCGGTTTCCTAGCAAGAACAAAATACATCGGAGAGAAGATGCCGAGCCGTCCCGCTTCGGTCATCGCCGCTGCGCATAAGTTCAAATTCTTGGCCACGCGCGCTGATCCACGCGGCGCTATACCGAGCGTCTCCAACACCCTTATGGATTGGTGCGTGATTGCCCGTCCGATTCCCGAGCTGCGGAAACTTGCCAGCGACACACCCGAACCAACAAAAGGCTGATACCAAGGTATAGAAGGACCATCCTGCTCCGCGAGGTCACTAGCCTCCAAAATCTCAAACCCTACAATTCGGAGAGCGTCATCCACCGTCGATCTGTAGTCGATGTCGAGAAGGCCACCTCCCAACTCGATGTCTGCCTTGATCCTGCGATGATCGAGATTCTCCGCATCAAAGCGGTCGGTCAAGATGTATTCGTAGTTACCAAAATAGCCGCCCGGTTTCAGCAGACGATGCGCCTCTCCATAGATGCTCACCTTGTTCGGCGCGCAGCAAGTCGCCTCGATGCCATAAACGGCGTCAAACGACTCGTCAGGCGCATCGACATGAAGGAAATCGCACTCCAAAAACTCGACCTGGTCCGTCAATCCAGTTTCTTCTGCAAGCTGACTAGCACGCTCCAACTGATGAGCGTTGATATTCACTCCGACCAACTTGGCACCTGAGAAACGCGCAATTTCCAGCATTGGCCCTCCGATGCCGCAACCGAGGTCTGCAACCAGCATCCCAGGCTGCAAGTCCAGTTTTTGTGCTAGAAAATGCTCGTGGCGAGTAAGCGACGCCTTGAAACTCTCGCCGGGGACTCGTGGCGCGAAGTGAAACGATCTCCCCCAGCCATATTCATAGAAATCTGTCACCAAATCGTAGTAGATGCCGGTGAATCTTTTGTACTCGCGCTTTTCCTCCTCCAACTCGCCGTTCTGAGCATTCCTGTAGCGACGTTCGTATTCACCGACAACTGGAGCGATGCCTGAACCGCTCCATTTTGACTTCAGGCTTTTTGAGATCTTCAATGCCATCGAATTTCCTTGACGCGGAGTTTAGCATTCAAACACGCCGTATCGGATGGCATTCAGTAACATACGCCCCGTGGGACAAAACCTCGACAACCTCCGCCGATCCGCCCTCATTCTTGTACTCATCGGCCTAGCTTGGAATCTGGTCGAAGCCGCCATCGCATTCTGGGCAACCCTCCAATCCGGCAGCGTCGCACTCCTCGCATTCGGACTCGACAGCATCGTCGAACTCGTAGCAGGTGGCATCCTGGTATGGCGCCTCCAAGCCAACAAAGACGAGCATAACGAAGAAGCAGCCGAAAAAAGAGCCCGAAAACTCCTCGGATTGACATTCTTCCTACTAGCCGCCTACATCGCCCTCCACTCCTGCGCAAATCTCCTCGGCTGGCTGCCACAACCCGATCCCAGCCCCCTCGGAATCGCCATAATCGTCGCCAGCGCCATCGTCATGACAGCGCTCTACATCGCCAAAATGCGCATCGCCGTCCGCATGCAATCATGGTCCCTCAGGGCCGAAGCCATGGAAACCCTCTTCTGCGACATCCAAGACCTCGCAATCCTAATCGGACTGGCCTTAAACGCCCTCCTTGCCTGGTGGTGGGCAGACCCCGTAGCGTCTTGGATTCTCATCCCGTTCTTAATCAACGAAGGCATAGAAAACTTTTCAAGCAGCGACCATCACGAAGATGAAGACGAATCATTAGTCCGTCGCGTCTGCTTCGAAATCAACTGCCTTTACGGGATCATCAGATGCCGAGCCGCATGTTGTGAAGCGTAAGCCTTACGGTACGCGCCGCTACCGATCGCCAGCGATATTAGTTAACAGCGTGTATGCAGACTCCTGCTTCCAGCGCTCCCGTGCCCAACTGGTATCGACGCCAGGATGAGCTTCGAACAGCGACATCTCGTTGACATCCGGAAGATGATCCTCAACGAGATCTATCGTCTCCATTCCCAATTCGACCAACCCACGCACGGCATCGCTCAAGTCGTCTTTTCCGAATGTTGCCTTCAACCGTACCGCACAGTCGGAAGGTTTTATGCTCAGTCGATCGATAAACCACCCCACCCATTTGTACTCCGATGAAGGTAGGTACTCGCGGTTGAGCGCCGCCAAGATGCTGACTATCCCCTGCTGCATCCAAACGAGATGCTGTGCCACCACAAGATGATCAACCCGTTTGCCATATCCAGTCCAGTTGAACCAAGGACCCAACCACAAATTCTCCTGCACCAACTTGACCGCCAAGCTTGTGGGAAAGGCACCGACCCTCTCTTTCCACTCCTCAATTAACGCTTCACTGTAAAGCGGAACTCCATAATTGATAGCCGCTGCAAACTCGTAGTTGTGAGAAGCTGTATCAAGACCATCGACCAGCGCCCCGATCCGCTCTTCCGCAGCTTCCACCGTCAGATGTATCGGCGACACCATCGCCGTTCCTCGGTGCTGCTCCGATCCAACGGTCGACTCTGAGAGCCCGACGTGCTCACCTGCGCGACCGTCACGGAATGGTTCGAATTTCCATACCTCACCGCCCATCCGCGAGACGGCTTCCATCCGCTCCGCGTCCGAAGGCGGAGTGCGCCAGAAGACACCGATCTCAAGGTCTGAGAACTCGTCCGCGCAGCCTCGAGCAACCGAACCTCCAACCATGACCGCACGAACATTTGGGTTATCAATGTAAGCGCCAGCCACCGCACGAGCTAGGTCCAGCCCGGCCCGACTCATCTCGTTAAATTCGCTCATCACGTTCGGTTCCCCAACGCCGTATGCTTCCTACCCTCTGCCCAGCTTAAGCGAGAGGTCATCGCGCTTAAGCTGGGCAGTTGCGTCAATTATCCGACGAAACCGCCAATTCTGGCTCACCCCAGAAGCGGACGTTAGCGCCATAGCGCTTCGTCAACCTCTTCTTGTCCATGTCGGTTATGGTTCAGACAGACGCATCAATCCGAGACAAAGATGATGGGAACCCACAATGCCAGACCTCTCAGGAAAAGTCGCTATCGTCACTGGCGCAGGACGCTACCGAGGCATCGGCCGTGACACTGCTCTAGCTCTCGCCCAAGCCGGCGCCGATGTCGCAGTAACTGGAACCGGACGCTCTCCCGACACATTCCCTGACGACGAAAAAGCTATGGGCTGGCGAGACATCGAATCTGTCGCCGATGAGGTACGTGCAATTGGACGACGCGCCCTACCCATCGTCGCCGACTTGAGCGATCCTGTTCAGGCCCGGGGCATCGTGGAGCAGAGCGTTGCCGAACTCGGCTCTGTCGATATCTTAGTAAACAACGCCGCATTCGCGATGGCCGAAGACCGCGTCCCAGTGGTCGAACTTGACGACGCCATCTGGCACCGCGTCCTCGACATCAAGGTGCACGGCTCCTACTACGCCTCCAAAGCCGCCGCTCAGGCGATGATCCGACAAGGAAACGGCGGAAGCATCGTCATGGTCTCGTCCATCGCCGGCAAGATCCAACCGCGCAACTTCGCCGCTTACGTCGTCGCCAATATGAGCCTCCAAGGTCTCACCGGCAGCCTATCCAAAGAACTCGGCGAATACAACATCAACGTCAACACTGTCTGCCCCGGTGTCATCGATACATCACGCTGGGACAACAAGCGAGACAACACGCCAGAAGGCCGCGAAGACTGGGAGCGTCTGGAGTCGAACATCCCAATGGGCCGACCCGGCACCGGAACCGACGTCGCCAGTACGATCGTCTTTCTCTGCTCTGAAAAAGGCCACTGGATCAGCGGCCAATCCATAAACATCGATGGCGGGCAAGTTTCGTCGCATTAATCGCGGCAGTGTTCCTCTATATGCTTCACTGCTATACTTCCTGTATCAAATAGCGCATTGAATGAACCATTCAAGTTGTGCTGCATGGAAGTATAGATAGGAGGATTTAGTGGCAATCAAATACGCTGGGATCGCAATGATGGTTGGCATAGCGCTTTCTGTCCTGGCTTCCGTGTTGTATCCCGGAAACACCGTGATATATCGCGTGGACCAGACCGACTTTCCTGCCGCGCTGGAGGTGATCGGAGATGCGCCGACGCTAGCGCACGTGACAATATTCCTGTCGATACTTGCGATGCTGCTGATTTCGTTCGGGGCATACGGGCTCTTCCCGCTGGCCACTCGTCTGGGAGGGTTGGCTGGCACGCTACTCAAGTTCGGGATCATCATTTCGATCATCGAGTGGAGCATCGTTATCATCGGCTTGGGTATGCGACACTTCGTCACGCACATGATGCAACGTGCAAACGATGCTGCGGCCGGGTCTGAAGATCAGATTTTGCTGGAGGAAACCGCACTCGCTGTCCACACCACTCTGACGGCCGTGTTCTTGGGGTTCATCGCGATATATCCGTTCGCCACAATGCTGTTCGGCTATGGGGTCAGCAAACTCATCCAAACGATGAACGCGTCCAAAATCGCGGCGAATGCTCTTCTGGTGTCGGGCGCGGCAGGGTTGATAACCTATCTCGCTGCGATGTTCGTGCCCGGCGACGATCCCCTCGTCTACTTGATGATCTTCAACGTCCTGCTGTTAATCGGGTCCATCTTCCTCTTCGTCATCGGCCTCGGCATGTACCAAGGTAGCGAAGGACTGACCGAAGAGGAAGCTTCCGGCTGATTCCCCTACGGACCGTAAGGCGACGCGTATCCATCCGTCGCCTTACGCCTTCACCTCACGACTAGCCTGCCGACTACTGGTTCTCTTCGTGGCGTCGGTAAACCGCATCGATCTCCAGATCCAGCTCCTCTTCCCACAGTCGCACCATCGAGCGTAACCGCATGTTCTGGTACGCGCCCCAAACCGTCATCGCGGGTGGCACGACCAAGATCGAAACGATCAGCGAGTAAGCGATCGTTATCGCTGCTGTGATGCCGAACTGCTGCATCGCCAGCATTGGTGACGCGATCAACACGCCAATGCCAAGTGCCGTCGTGAGTGCTGAGCCCAGTAAGGCCGAACCCGTAGTCGCAAGCGTTCTCACAGCCGCTGTTTGCGGATCACGAACCTCTGCGTACTCCTCCCGATAACGATGGATCACGTGGATCGTGTAGTCGACGCCTATGCCGATCGACAATGCCGTGATGATCGAGGTGACAAGCGTGTATGGGATTCCTAGCAAAGCCATCGTGCCCAGCACTGAAATCATCACCAACACCGTCGGCCCTACCGCAATTAGCGCCAAAGCAGGTTGCCTCACGGTTACCCAAAAGAAGATGCCTAGCACGACCAACGCGACCGCTACCGTCGCGCCTATCGACTCCGTTTGAGTGTCGCGGATCGCGTCTGTGACGGCAAATGAGATGACGGCTTCCGATGTTACTGTGATCGAATCGTCCTCGCCGAACCATCGTGCCTCGATCTCGTCTTGCAGGTGCTTGGTCGCCGCAGGATTGCCCGTGTACGCCGGGAATTGCAAGAGAATCGCATCGATCCCGTCAGGGTTATTGACCAAAATCCGAGACAGAGATGGGTCCATTGCTTCAATCGCATCGAGGATTGCCTGCATCTCAGCCTGATCGATTTCGATACCGGCAGACGCTTCTTGGAAGCGACTTGCGATCTCCGCATCGTACTTGTCTCCGGGCTCGCCGCTGTCTGTCGTCCAGTCGCGGATAAGCAGTTCGTACGAAGCCAATACTGGCCCAGCCGCCGCGCTTGGGCGTCGCGATGGATTGTCGAACGCCTCCTCGAACTCCCGAACGTTCAGCAAAGTCCGCGTCTGGGTAGCCTCAGCTTGTACGATCACACTGGCCATCTCCGTCGAACCGCCGACAGCCGTGTCCAGCGTGTTCAAATCTGTCAGCACGGTCCCGCCACGAGGCAACAGATCACGGATGCTGTACTCCGAATCGAGTCCGGTTGCCGCGTATCCCAAACCGATGGTGACGGCGACAACCACGATTATGTAAGGTGCTGGTCTCCTGGTCACACTCCTGCCGAGCCATGCTGCTAAGCGCTCCACTCCTGGTAGCGCCGTAGCGATGGGACGAGGCGGCTTCAGCTTTCCACGCGCCTCGCGCCGACGATCCAAGATAGTCCGTCCTGCAGGTAGCAATGTCAGCATCACGATCAGAGCCAGACCTACGCCGAAACCGCCGATAATACCGAAATCGCCGACCATATCGATAGGCGAGAAAAGTCCTGCCAGCAGACTGACTATCGTCGTCACGGCTGCGAGTACAAGCGGCAAAGTAACGTTTCGCAACCCTACCCTGACCGCCACTTCCACCGGTTCACCCGCTACTCTCTGTTCGCGGTAATGCGAGACCGCTTGGATCGCATAGTCGACCGTTAGACCGATGATGATGATCGGCACCATCGATGAAAGTGGGTTCGGTGCACCGACAATTCCCAAACCATTCGGACCCAGCCAACCCTCCGCGCCTGTAATCCAAATAATCGAGACGAACAACCCCACGAGCGTCAACACCAGATCTGAGATCGTGCGCATGAACAACAGGATCAGCAACGCGATTAAGAGCAGCGCCAGTCCTATCAACGGTGCAACGCCGGTCTCCGTGCCCTCAATGTATTCGTCCTCGATAACCGCAAACGACACACTGCTCACCGCTAACGACCCTTCACTCGCAATTGCGAGGTCGTTGATTCGACGCTCAATGTCCTTTACGGCGTCATCGCCAGTGTTTTGTAACTGAACACTTGCGATGGCGACCTTTGTCCCGTCCTCGTCTACGCCTGTCGTCGCATCTAGCAAGGCGCTGATTTGAGGCGCACCTAGGACACCGTCGATCTGTGCTTGCGAAACCGAATCGAAGTTCGGCACCTGCAACATGGCTTGCACGAGCATCGACGGCCCGAAGATCGGGTCAACGGGCGACAGCACACCAGAAACTTGCGAGTCGCTTGCGATCTGACCCAGAAGCGCCGACATCTGCGAAAGTCCGTCTGGCGTCAGCGCATCTCCGCGGAAGAGGAGCGTAACTACTCTCACCTCACCAGACTCTCCGAAGCTCTCCTCGATCGCCGTAAGCGCCTTGGTGATTGAACTCCCCTTAGGGAGCGCTTCTGCAGTCTCCTGCGGAGGAGCCCGTAAACTCGTACCGAACCCAAGAACGACCGTGACCAAGACCAATGCCAGCAGCGTCAACCACGGCCGAACAGTGACCAGCCAGCTGAAGCCTCCAAGTATGTTGTTCAAATCTCGCTCTCCGTCTGAGAAAACCGCGTCAGCCGCAGTTGTCGAATCCCACGGACTCCATTATGGCTGTAACTCCTGCCCACATCCCATCATGAACCATGTTCCCAACCACGTAATGTGTCACCAACCTTAGCTCTGGGGGACAGAAACGGAGAGGGTCATCAATCCGTCACGTATGTGTGCGTAATCACTTCCCATACATGCCCATTCTCACACTCAAAATAAAACCCTCGCCCTTGGTGCAAATGATTGATCTTCCCGTCTGCCCTTGACCGCGGCCCGCTCCCAAACGACATGCCCTCATTCTTGACGCGCTGCAACACCGCATCAAACTCCTCATCTGACGCCAAAAACGCGTAGTGGTTAGACCGCGGGTCGTCCGAATCGTCAAAATCGAGCGTCAGGATGTCGTTAACCTTGACCGGCGCGAAATGCCCCCAAGTGCCGTTGTATTCAAGTCCGAAAAGCCGGGCGATCAACTTCGCCGACTTCACCCTGTCGTAAGCCGGAACAATCGTGTGATCTAACTGCAAAGCCATTGCGACCTCCTTAGTAATGACGGGTTGACAATCATCTTCTTCCAGTCATGTCATTCTGAACGAAGCGAAGAATCTGAGATGGAAGGAGTCGTGAGGCAGGGATTACAAACCTGGACCCTGTACCTCTGCCTGATGCTGGCGAGTCTTTACAGTTAATCCCTCCACTGTCTTATGGACCGTACGGATGGGATCCCGGCTCAAGAACTCACCAACTTTAGTCCCTGAAGCCGTGAACCACTGGATTTTCTTGTCACTGAGCAACCCAAATCCTGATTCTGACACCAAGAGCCGACCTTCCCGAAACACATCAAGGAAAGACGCTAGCTTTACCCTGTCTGCCACTACGTACAATCTCGTGTTGGTCAGAAAGTATGTGTAACGCCCCACTTCGACGATCTCGTTAGGACAGGTTCCGAGGTCATACACGATCAGCGGTCGTCCCTCCCCTGAAAGCAGAATGACCTTGCCGGAGTAGGTTGCAACGTAAACGCAAAGGTCTGCAGTGGAGAAACTGGCAGCATAGACCCAGTCCTGGGGCGACTCACCGGAAAACGTCATCGTAATCCGAAATCCATCCTTCTCGATCACGCTATCGGGCTCTTTGCGGGCGAAATAAGTGACATCAGAATCTTCGAACCCTAGAGTGTTTGGGTCGACTCCTGTGAGCACTTCGAACGCCGCGATCAACGCCTTCGTCTTTTCTTCCGCTAGTGGATCGTCTGGGTTACGATCAGGATGGCGGTCCATCAAGAGCTTTCGATACTTGCGCTTGATTTCAACAGGTTCCACTGGCAGGGAAAGCTCCAATTCCCGAAGGGCTCCTTCTACCTCATGTCCAACTCCATAGCGTTCACTCCTACCTACTACCCGCTCCCACCCTTGTTTTAGAGGCATTGACAAGCCCCAAATAGACTGTCCCGTCAACCCGCAACACCATGCCTCATCCGCAAGTGTGAAGAGATACCTGTCACCTTCAGATGCAACGTCCACCACTCGGATTTGCGATTTGAATTCACCCCAATAATTCGTGTCTATCGTCCGGAAATGATCCACGACACGCGGATCGTCTTGTAATCGCGTCTCGCAAATAAGATTCAACGCATCATCGTATATGTTCAACGTTCCATTAGAGTCCATGATCGCGATATTTGAACCCACAGGATTCGTGCCGGTGCGATATACGTCATGACTGAGGGGTTTGTCGCCCACGGTGTTTCCGAAACTGTCCAACCTCCTAAGCACACTCTTCACGTTGGGTTTGCCCACACTCTTACCGGAACGGTCAAGCAACCAAGTTCCATCCCCGTCAATCGAAACGATCCGAAAGGCGGGATCGGGTTTCTCATCTGTCTCTAGTTTCCGTTCTTCGACGATGACCCAGCCAGTACTGTTGACTATCGTGAATAGCGATTTCGACGCCCGATCCGAAGTGACGATCGCCGGGGTGAAGCCATGTTTCTTGCCAGCTTTGTCCATCTGGCTGAGCAAACGATTGAAACGCCTTCGATCCACGTCTTGGACTTCGTTGGGAACCATTTCGAACATCTCAATGCATCGCTTAGCTGCTGCTTGGAGATGCCCTGCCTTCATTCCGTCAATGATCAGCCTCCGGTACGCTTTGGCAACCTCTTTCCCGATTTGACCCTTCCGTTGCTTTGCGGACAGGCCGGTAGCCAATTTAACGACCTTCGTGTGTTGCCGCTGGAACGCAGCTTGAAATACTGGTTTGATCGCCGGGTCGTTGTATTCGGCGTGAAATTCATCTCGTCCATCAACTTCCCACGCAGGCGGGGAAGGCGGAAGGGGTATGTAATCAGCACTCGACCAATCAAGTTCAAAAGGTAGTTCCCTCCGACCAGACTTTTCTCGCGACCCAGAGTCCTGCCGTTCTACGCCGTCAAAATCCCGCTGCGTTGCCCTTTCGTCCATTCCTAGCAATCTCGAGAAAAATCTCACTTTTTGTCGTCTCCTTTCATGGGTTCATACTCACGAGCGGATGATTTTCCACCCCCTCAAAACCCATCCCACCCCGGCAATGCTGCCGACTGCCGCACCCACGCCGCCATCTGCTCCTCATCCCAACCATCCTCCGGGATGTTCACCCACCGCTCTTCCGAGCTCTTCCCCACCAGCGGAGGCAGCGGGTCCAACGACCCACCGTTCATAAACGTCACCTTCACATGCCGCGTGAACACATGCATGCTCGCAAACCATCCCATGCCCTCCACTCCGTAGAACGGCGAGTTCCATCGCACCGCTTTCTTCACATCCGGAACCTCTCGCACGATCAGATCGTCGAGCCAACGCCCGATCCCCTGCTTCCACTCCGGCATCGCTGCAATATACGCCTGCACTGGCGCATCACCGTCGCCTTTCGCGATCTGCGGATTCCCCCCGCTCAGCAACACCGGCTTCCCCGCGGCCTTTGCCGCGGCTACTCGCTCCTCGAAATTCATCGATTTTTCAGATGTCTTGCCAGCCATTTTTGGCTCCGATTTACACTTCGCTTTCTATCAGTTACCTACACCTAGGTATTGTAGCCACCGCTTCTCTTCCCCTTCGCGAAGCGAGAACGCAGGGGATGCCCCTTGCCGATAGACTACTCTGCGTAAACAAAACACAAACCAAGGAAGCGCACAAACCATGAGACTCGAAGGCAAGGTCGCCATAATCACCGGCAGCGCGAGCGGGATCGGCGCCGCTTCGGCTAGGCTCTTCGCTGGCGAAGGTGCGAAGGTGTGCATCGTCGACATCGACGAGGAAAAGGGGCGGCATGTCGCGGCCGATATCAACGAGTCCGGCGGGGATGCGTTCTTCCAGAGACTTGACATCATCAGCGAGAACGACTGGTCAGAAGGTGTGAACGAGGTCGTCGCCAGATATGGCAAAGTCAACGTCTTGGTCAATTGCGCAGCGGCGGCACACTACGCCAAGGTGGAAGAGACGACCGTCGAAGACTGGGACCACGTAATGGCGGTGAACGGTAAGGGCACATTCCTTGGCACGAGGGAGGTTATCCCGCACATGAGACGCGCCGGTGGCGGGTCGATCATCAACATTTCGTCTGGTGCCGGACTGGTGGGACAGGCGTGGTCCGCCGCTTACAACGCCTCCAAGGCCGCTGTTCACCTGCTGGCCAAATGCACGGCTATACAGTACGCCCGAGACGGCATCAGGTGCAACTCGGTCCACCCGGGCGCCATCGACACCCAGATGCTCCACGCCGGCACCCAACAGATAGGCGACTCCGAAGCATCCGACAGGCCCATGGGCCGAATGGGCACACCGGAAGAGATCGGTTACGGCGTCCTCTTCCTAGCCTCCGACGAATCGAGCTATATGACCGGCACCGAGCTGATCATCGACGGCGGCAAACTCTCCGGCCAATGGCGCTTGGCGGACACCCCGTTCGGGCAGGCGGTGTTGGCGCGGACTTGAGCCGTACACGCTTCTGGTACGCAAATAGAACGCATCGACCGGGCTGCATGCTTGGGTTGACAGGCAAAGCGGTGACTGGTATTGTTTAGCGACGCACTAACAATTAGCATCGATCTATGCAGTCCCGGTCGCGGCTTGCCAAAAAGCTGATCAAGCACATTAAGCAGGTTCAGAGCCATCTGCGCTCTGGTCAACCGTCGGCTTGGTCTGGCCTCAACGTGACGATGCCGCAGGCCAAGACGCTCTTCCTTCTGGCCGAGGGGCCATGCCGTATGACCGCGATCGCCAAACGGCTCAGCGTTGAGATGCCGTCGGCCACCACCATGATCGACCGACTAGTGGCCAAAGGTTTGGTAGAACGCAGGCAAGATCCGGCAGATCGGCGAGCCGTGGTCTGCTCTATCACAAAAGCAGGCATGGCCGCGGTGGAGAGATTCTGGTCGGTCCGAGCGGCAAGGATGGAGTCTTTTGTCGCCATGTTGAGCGACGAAGAGCTCGAAATCGTGGTCCCGGCGATGAAGATTCTGGCCGATGCCACTCGCAGGCCGAGTTCAGAAATAGGGAATGGACGGCCGTGAATTCACACCGCGCGAAACAAATCGAGGAAGCCCGCGTATGAGGGTGGTGTTTCGTCTGATGAAGTATGCCTTTCGGCATAAGTGGTACCTCGTCGGCGCGTACGCGGCGATGGTGGCCTCCACCCTGTCAGCGATGGTCATACCTCGGATCCTCGGCGACGCCATTGACGAAGCTCTAGCCAGCGGACTCCAGAGCCGCCTTCTCCTGCTTGCAGGCGCGATAGTCGTATTCAGTCTGCTCAGGGGATTGTTTTCCTTTAGCCAGCGATACCTCTCCGAGTCCCTATCCCAGAGAAGTGCCTTCGACCTCCGGGAGGATTTCTTCAAAAAACTTCAAAGCATGAGTTTCGGCTTCTTCGACAAGGAGCAGACCGGCGACCTCATGTCCAAAGCCACTCAGGACGTCGAGGCGGTCCGCATGTTTATCAGCATGGGCATGGTGCGAGGACTTTCGATATTCGTGATGGTGGGCGCGGTCTCAGTCCTCATGGCAACGACAAATTGGCGGCTCGCCATCGTCAGCATGGCATTCGTTCCACTGATCCTATGGCGCGCTCTCGCCATGTCCAACGTCCTTCGTCCGACATGGATGAAAGTGCAGGAGGAAATGGGTGCGATGACCACCGTTCTTCAGGAGAATCTGTCGGGCGTGAAGGTGGTCAAGGCATTCGGCGCGCAAGGGTTTGAGCAAGCCAAGTTCAACGCTAGGTCCAACGCTGTCGCTGACCTCACCTACACGGCCACCCGCGTTTTCGCGTCCCAAGGCTCATTGATGACCTTCATCTTCACCGCCGCCACGGGTGCAATCCTGTGGTACGGCGGACGTGAGGTCGCCGTCGACAGACTCACACCTGGAGAACTGGCATCCTTCATCCTCTACATGGGGCTCCTCGGAATGCCCATCCGAATGAGCGGCTGGATGGTCAACACGTTCTCACGCGCCTCCTCCGCCGGGCAACGACTTTACGATGTGCTGGACGCCAAGTCGCCCGTCACCGAAAAAGCTAACGCCGTGCCTCTGCCCCGCGCAAACGGACGCGTGGCATTCGAGAATGTATCGGTCAGCTATAACGAAGCCGGGAGCGCGGTCCGTAACATCGACTTCGAAGTCCAACCCGGCCAAGTCGTCGCGCTTCTTGGTGGTCCCGGGTCCGGTAAGAGCACCATCGCCCACGTCATCCCAAGGTTCTACGACGCCTCCGAAGGCCGCATCACGATTGATGGCTACGACGTCAGAGATGTCACCCTCTCCTCTTTGAGGCGAAACGTCGGCATCGTCATGCAGGACGCATTCGTCTTTGCCGCCACCATCAGGGACAACATTGCCTATGGAGTCGATGACGTGGACACGGATCGAGTCGTCGAAGCGGCGAAGATCGCACAACTTCATGACTTCATCGAGACGCTTCCTGAAGGCTACTCGACCTGGGTCGGCGAGCGCGGCATAACCCTCTCCGGAGGCCAGCGTCAGCGACTCGCCATCGCCAGAACGATACTTCTGGATCCCCCGGTCCTCATCCTCGACGACTCCACCTCAAGCGTGGACATGGCGACTGAGCACCGCCTTCAGCAAGCCTTGGACCACGTGATAAAAGGCCGTACGACTTTTGTCATCGCGCACAGACTCTCCACCATCCGCAGCGCCGACCTGATCTTGGCTCTGGAAAACGGTGAAATCGTCGAACACGGCACTCACAATCAGTTGCTCGAACGCAACGGCTTCTATCGCAAAATCTACGACTTGCAATTGCGTCCACTCGAGGACGATCTCAACGGCATGCCAGCGACCCTCGTAGGTGATGCTCGATGATGATGGGCGGAGGAGGATTCATGACCCGCGGCGGGAGGGGTACTTTCCGCCGCGGGATGTCAACACGATACGGCCCGGAACAAGACGAGGACGAAGGAGGCCAGATTTACGACCACACCGTCGTGACGCGCCTCTTAAAGTACCTCCTACCCTACTGGCCAAAGCTACTGATCACACTCGCGGCGGTGATCGTCTACACGGGAGCAGTCGTCGCACTGCCCTGGATGGTCGCCTTGATAATCGACAGCTACGTGCGGGCGGCCGACCTATCGGGACTAAACATCGTCGTCCCGATATTCCTCAGCGTCGCACTTCTCCAATACGTCAGCCAGTTCGTCCACCTGAGCACCATGGCGCTCGTCGGACAGAAGGTCCTCTACACATTGCGCGTCGGGCTATTCCGGCACCTCCAAGGCCTTTCCATGAACTACTACAACCGGAACGAGGTTGGGAGAGTCATGTCCGTCGTGCAGAACGATGTGCAGCAGCTTCAGGAGTTTCTGACTATTCTGATCGTCACCTTCGCGGACATTCTCAGCCTGACCGGAATCATCACCGCCATGTTCCTCCTAGATGCTCAATTGGCGGCGATAACACTGATGGTCATACCGTTGCTCGTAGTGATGATGGTGATCTGGCAGAGATTCGCGCGCCGGGCTTTCATGCGAGCCCGTTACGCGATTGCCGCGGTCAATGCCGGGCTTCAGGAAAACATCTCCGGCGTACGAGCAGTACAAAGCATGAACCGGGAGAACGCCAACATTCGATCGTTCGGTGCGGCCAACTCAGAGAACCTCGGAGCCAATCTCGAAGCCGGCCGGATGCAGGCAGTTCTCTTCCCGGCTGTCGAGTTCCTTTCCGCCCTTGCCCTCGCCCTCGTCATATTCTTCGGCGGGTCCCTCGTCCTGGACAATGCCCTCGAGGTCGGCGTACTAGTCGCATTCGCCCTCTACATCCAGCGGTTCTTCGAGCCGGTGATGAACCTTACGATGCAGTACGGCTCAATGCAACGAGCGATGGCGTCGGGGACCCGTATCTTCGAGCTGATGGACGTGGAACCCGAAGTCGTCGACAGACCGGGCAGCCAGACCATCGAAGCCGCCAAAGGCGATGTAAGTTTCGAACACGTCTTCTTCCACTACTCAGAGGGTGAGCCGATCCTCCAAAACGTAAGTTTCGATGTTCCGGCCGGTCACACCGTCGCCCTCGTCGGGCCAACCGGCGCTGGCAAAACAACAATCCTCTCCCTATTGATGCGCTTCTATGAAGTAACCGGAGGTCGCGTCACGCTCGACGGCATCGACGTGCGGGACATGACGCTCGAATCCCTCGCCAAACAGATCTCGATCGTCCCGCAAGAGCCGTATCTGTTCTCCGGAACCATTCGCGAGAACATCAAGTACAACCGCGTTGATGCAACTGACGATGAGGTGATCCAAGCAGCTGCAGCGGTTGGTGCCCACGACTTCATCGAAAAACTGGAGCAGGGCTACGACACTCCCCTCCAAGAGCGCGGTGGAAACCTCAGCGTCGGACAGCGCCAGCTCATCAGTTTCGCCAGAGCCTTGGTCGCCGATTCGCGTGTCCTTCTCCTCGACGAGGCGACGGCTAACGTAGACACCCACACCGAGATACTGATCCAACAGGCGCTCGACAAACTGCTCAAAGGCCGCACCGCCATCGTCATCGCCCACCGCTTGTCCACAATCAGGAATGCCGATCAGATTATCGTTCTGGACCAAGGACGCGTCCAACAGGTGGGCAGACACCAAGACCTGCTAGCGACCGACGGACTGTACGCCCGGCTGCACTCCTACTCCGCCGAGGCCGGCGACCCTTCCAACGATGCCGACTCACGCCCGGGCATTTAGGCCCATCAGTCTAGGTTGTAACTACATCCTCAGCGCCGGACGCTAGAGGCTGTCGATGAATGCGAGCTCGCCTTCAAGAATGTCGACGCCGTGGAAATGCTCCATCAGTAGGATCGCGTCGAGGTACTTGATGCGGCGGTGCATCTCCGTAGGCAGAGTGCCGTGGTCGAGGGCGGCGTGGGAGTCCTTACGGCCGCGGAAGTCGTACAAGTAGTTGTCGTTCCAGTGGACGTGGCGGATCAGGTCGTGCCGAGAGAGAAATGCGAGCACGCGCTCCTCCCTTTGGTCTTCCGGGAAGCGATGTGCGTAGGTCACGACGTGGCTGGAGTCGAGACAGAGACCCACGTTGTGGCGATCGACATCGATGGCGGCCTGATGCCAGTCCTCCGGCGCCATGCCGAAGCATTCGTTGCGCTGTGACCAGTCGACCTCCTCGTGAGGTGTGTCCTTGATGTCGTCAGTCCAGTAGGCGTTGTTGTTTTCGAGGACGAGCTCGAGGTTGTGCCGCTCACAGAAGGCGGCGATCTCGCGGACGCCGTCGATAAACAGGTCATACTCCCCGTCTCGACCCACCGTCTGCACGTCGTCGTGCCAACGCTTGGGAGCGAAGTGCAAATTGATCTGCCTCACGTTGGGGTACCGGGCCGCTCGGTCTATGTAGTCGGTAATCACTTGTACCGACGTCGCCCGGAAGTCGGCATCGGTCGAGGCGATGTTGAGGCGTAAGTCGCCGATCACAGCCGGCGCGTGGGCGCTAACGAGAACGTCGGAAAATTCGCCATGTTATTGATATCGTCCGACATCGACGCCTCAGTATTAAGCCCGAAGCGGTGAAGCGTCTCCAACCCGGCAGACGGCGTGACACCCAATTGATGAGAAAGCTCGGTATATCTAGTCAAAACGGTACCTTTCTAAACTGGGGCCGTAGGTGATCGGCTTGGCCGGGGTGACAGCGCAGATCACGTGGATCCGTTGAAATTCGAACTGGTTCACCGCTTGCATCGCCGCCTAAACCAGTCGTGCCAACCAAGTGTGGTCACACCAGCGCTGGTGCCCTGACGCGACTGTAGATCTGGACGCGGTGCCGACAACTGTCGGCTATACAGACCAGTCCGTCCGAGTTCGTGTCGATACCCGCGGGCCGCCAGAACAGCTTCTCCTGCTCTTCCATACCGGAATTGGCGCGCCAACCGGCCTGCTCAGGGTTTACGTCCAGGAATTCCTGGCACCACTTGGACAACGTGGCGTGACCGACCAGGTTCTCGCGATGCTCTCCGTCCATATCGAAAATCTGAACACGATCGTTGCGCCAATCGGATACGTACACGGTGTCATCGCCACTCACGTGCACGCTGGAAGGTCGGTCAAGCTCACCATCACTGGTACCGCTTGATCCGAAGGCGAAGATAAACTCACCATCTGGCGTGAAACGCTGGACGCGGTCGTTGCGCCAATCGACAATCCAGATGCAATCTTCAGCGTCGATTGAGATGCCCCAGGGGTAGTTGAATTCACCCTCTCCGGTGCCAAACGTGCCGAACGAAGAGATGTACTCCCCGTCGACTGTGTACTTCTGGACTCGGGCGTTGAGATGATCGACGACGTGCAAGTAGCCTTCGGAATCGAAGGCCAAGCCCGACGGACGGTTCCACTGCCCCTCAGAAGAGCCAGACTCGCCCCACCGGTGCGAAAAGGTTCCGTCCTTCTCGAACACTGACAGCAACTGCGTAAATTCGTCGGTCAGATAGACACGCCCATCCGGACCGACGGCGATCGCCGTTGGCTGGGTCGACATACCCGGTTCAGTTCCCCAGTTGGCGAACTCGAATAGGAATTCGGAGTCTAGGGTCACCGCGCTGACCCTCACGTTTCTGTTCGCGGCGTTCGACCGGCTCAAAACGTACAGATAACCGTCCTCGGAAAAGCGGACATCGACGGGGTTCATAAAGCCCCGGCCTTCGAACGAGGCGATTCCCAAAGTGTGGCTATACGAGTAGTCGCTCATCTTGCTGTTTCCGTGCTATGGATACTTTGGAGCGCCCTCAGTTCGCTACCAACTCTGGCATTCGGTTGAACTTCTTGTTCAGCACCCACTCGGAATCGACGTGCATGAAGTCGTCGAGGATGGTCGCGTACGCGTTCCGGTAATCCGTGTTGTAGTGCACATCGCCTTCCAATTGATCGGCTGGCTTGAGGCTTGGATAGTCACCGTACAGTCCACCATTGACCGGGTTGCCGATCATAAACGCGACGCCGCCGGAGCCGTGGTCGGTGCCGGCGCCGTTGTCTTCGATCCGCCTGCCAAACTCGGAGAACATCCAGATCACCGTGTCATCTGCCTGTCCAAGCTGGTTCAGGTCCTCCCAGAAGCACTCCAATGCCTCCGACACCTCATCCCACAGTTTGGCGTGGTTCACCAATTCATTGGTGTGCGTGTCGAAACTGCCGTGTTGAGTGTAGAAGATGCGTGTACCGAGGTCGGCTGACATCACTTGGGCGACGCCCTTGAGGCTCTGCGCGATCGGGTTCTCAGCGTTGTATTCGACCGTGGACGAATACTTTTCAGGGGCCGACCGTAAGGTGTCAGCACCGTCTAACATGCCGCGCCCGGTCTGAAGCAGGCGCAACGATGGAAGGCCGTCGTCCGACATGGGCTGGTAGATGCGGCTGACCGTATCAAGCAAAGCATCGCGGTTCGAAGCTCCTGCCAGACCTGTGTACAAGCCGTAAGATTCGAGTGCTCCGACCGATGCAACGGACACATCGGGATATGCGAGCGCCCTCGGCAATCCACGGCCGAAGTTGACGGCTGTCACGGCGTTCTTGCCTTCCGGATCGATCGCTTTAGTAGTCTTTCCGAGCCAACCCTCGGAGGATGCTACTTCCGGCTCCGCGGTGTGCCAGATGTCCATCGAGCGGAAGTGAGACCGGTTCGGTTCGGGGTATCCGATGCCCATCAGAACCGCCAACTTGCCTTCATCGTAGAGGTCTTTGAACGGACCCATGTGGGAGTTAAACGCGACCCGGTCGTCTACCGGTATCACTTTGTCGCCGCTTAAACCCATGGTTGGGCGATAGTCGTAATAGAGCCCGTCCTGATACGGCACGACCGTGTTCAGGTAGTCGTTGCCGCCAGAGAGCTGGATGACAACCAGATTCTTGGCTCTCCCATTCCCGTTGTGGCCATTCGTTGCCATTGGAGTATCTCCTGCGTAGTTGTTTGCCGTTATTCGTATCAGCAGTACTGGTAGTCGGGTGTCGATGCGATCAACTGGAAAATCTCGATTGCGCGGTCTGTTTCTTCGTCCTCATTCGCTGGTTCCGACTGAGCTGATGCATGTTCCGCAATCAGCCCGAATGTTCGGTCCGAGACATCGATGCAGCCCATCGCGTCTAGGCACACAGCCACGTACTCCGATGAACTCAGGCTCCCGGCCTCACGCACATGATCCACCATACGCTGAATGCCGGGCGCGTCTCTGCGTTCCAGTTCGGTTGATGCGTAGTTGATTCGCTCGACCAGTGCGCCGCTGTCGATCCATTCTTCGCCCTCGTGCCAGCCCTCGACGCTGGGCGGGTTGAGCAGAAATTGCCCCATGAACATGGTGTGTGAGGCCAACTGAGACGCCGCCATATCAGGGAGGTCGAATCGATCGGTCAAGCGCGCAACGCCGAACACCAACTCGGTCGGGCTCTTTACCTTGCGATAGCGGACCGCTTCAGACTTGAAGTGATCGGACTTGAAGATTGCACGTAGCACGGCGCGTATCTCGCCATCGTTCTCCTCAAAGACATCGGCCAATCGTTGGACTTCGTCCTCGTCCGCTTCGTCGGCTACGAAGAACTGGTAAAGCCTTCTGGAGATGAACTCCGCAGTTGCCCGCTGACGGACGGTGATCTCTACGATGTCCTCGCCGTTCCAGTTACCAACCTCGCCTAGGAACTCCTTTTCACCGTCATCGTGATCGTCCGGATCGAACCGGAACTCCATCGGGAACGGCCCTAGGAAGAATGGCGGCATGGTTGGTTTGGATGCCCAGCCGGTGAAGGCCCGTGCGGCGGCCTTGACATCGTCTTCGGTGTACGCGCCCTCCCCCATTTCGTCGATGCCCATCGAGAATAGTTCGAGGAGTTCCCGACCGTAGTTTTCGTTTGGTGCGTCCTTGTGGCTGTTCTGGTTGTCCAGCCAGTACATCATTCCTGGGTTGCGGGATATTTCGAGCAGGAGATCGCGGAACTTTCCGAGGCCGTAACGGCGGAAAAGATCAATTTCCGTGAGCATTTCCATGCCGTGGTCGAGTTTGATGCCGCCGACGGCTAGTAAACCGTGCCAGAAGAGGGCGATTTTTTCTTCGAGGTGTTTGGTGGTGGTTGCCATACGCCAGGCCCACTGTGGGTCGGCGTGGCCGACGGATCTTGCCTCCACAGAAGCGATGAAGTAACGGTCCAGCAAGTCCTGGTCTTCAGGTTCGGAGTATTCCGGATGGAGAAGCTCTTCGACCGTTTCGTCGTAGCCCTTGGCGACGTATTCGTCGATCTGGTCGCGCGTCGCTCCAAAGCCCGCCCGTCGCAAAAGGTGGGCCATAAGTGCAGTGTCGGTATCTCTGCTAACTGCGGTAGTCATTGAAAGCCTCGCAGGTACATGTCGTCGAGCAGTAACTGAAAGCAACTGCGTCGCCTTTAAATTTAGCATGACTGCCAACTGATATGTTGCGCGCGCGTGCGAAAGTGACGCCGTAACGAGACGTAAGCGACGACTTCCGTAGTTCGGCAGGTCAGCCAAGCGCAAAAATGCAAAGATGTATCCCCTAGACGGACGGAGGCTGGCATGAAAACGGTAGGGTTCATAGGACTTGGCAACCTGGGCACCCCGATGGCTTTGAATATCCAGAGGGCCGGGTTTCCCATGGCTGTCTACGATGCGCGGGAGTTTGCGACCCGCCCCCTACTAGAGGGTGGCGCACGATTGGCCACATCCCCTGCCGAGGTCGCCGCCGTCAGCGACGTCATCTTGAGCTCAGTCCCCGGGCCTCCCGAAGTGGAGGAGATCGCCCTGGGTCGCTACGGAATCCTGAGCGGAGTGAGCCCGGGCGATGTATACGTCGATCTCTCCACCAGCCGCCCATCCTTAATCCGCGAAATAGGCAAGGCATTCGAGCAAAAAGGCGCCCACGTCCTAGACGCACCTGTGCTCGCAAGCCCCGCCGATGCCGCGGACCGTGAAGTCGTCGTGATGCCCAGCGGCGATAAGGAGATCTACGAACAGCTTCTCCCCGTGTTCGAATCCTTCGCCGACAAGATCGTCTACCAAGGCGATCTAGGCATGGGAAGCACCTGCAAGCTCGTAAACAATATGATCACATTGGCCGTCAGACAGGTAGTAGCAGAAGGCCTCACCCTGGGAGTTAAGGCCGGACTAGACCTCGATGCCCTGATGGAGGCTAGCAGCCGGCACATAATCGGCACTCAAAAGGAAGGCTTAGAGCGAACCGTATTCCTCGGCAAATACGACCCACCATCATTCCGTCAAGCACTAGCACGAAAAGACATATCCCTAGCAAACGAACTAGCCCGCGAACTCAACGTCCCCATGCCAGTAGCCAACCTCGTCGAGCAACTCTCCATCCAATGCGGCAACCGCGGCTGGGGAGATTTGGACACGCATGTGATCTATCCCCTGCAAGAGGAGGCAGCGGGGGTGGAGATTAGGGCGTGATAGACCGCATAGAGCGGGTAGTCGCAGCAACCTGACTGAAATCCCGAAGCACGGGCGAATTGCCCGTCTCACTCAAACGTCGAGTTTGAAACTACACCCCGTCGACGATTATGGTGCTGGAGGTGCTGCTGTTTGAGCGTATCTTGGCGAGTTCTTTGTATTCCGCTGAATGGGCAAAGGCCTGGACACGTTCGTAGCTGTCGAACTCAATGACAACTACGCGTTGAGGATCCCAGTCTCCCTCGATGACTTCAGTTTCGCCACCACGCACCAGATACCTGCCGTCGTAGGCCTTGACGAGTTCGACAATCTTGGTAGCGAATTCAGCGAACAGATCTTGGTCCGTGACGTTAAGTTCTGCAATCAGATATCCAGCCATTTCAACACCTTTCTTATGATTGTGTTCCCTAAACTCGATGTGTCCTATGGAATGTTAGAGCCTGAGGATCATCACGGGTGCTGTCATGCATCGACTTGCACCGTTACGATATCGATTCCATGATATTTTCGGTGCCGCACCGAAGAGGCGTAGTGGCGGAGGAGTCGGAATGAGAGCTCGTTCACATCCGGCACCTCGGCTTGTTCACTCATATACGAGATCCGATCCTCTATGTTTTCCTCGGAAAACACGGCCAGAAACTCCATCTCCATGGTACGGGCCGCCGGACGCGCGATGACGACCAAGCGTGGCGTTTTGTCCACATCGTAATCGTCACGCAACTCCAACATGGTGGATAGCGTTTCTTCGCCAGCGGAGCATAGTCGGTCTATCGAATCTTGGCTCCATCGCACATTGGATGCCAGTCCGCGCAGGAACTCTTGGATATCTGGCAGGGCTGAGATGTCGAGCTCAGTCTCAAGTCTCCGACGACGTGAAGCGGTGACTTCGAGGACCATCGACATCAGCACCGCGGCAAAGATGCCGATAACGACGCTGTTTCCGAACGCCACACCCCATGGACTGCCGAGAGGTTCGATGAGGATGTTGTGAGTCTGCAATCCGATGCCGATTGAGAGTGCCAGCCCGGCAATGATGGCCTTCTGCTGACTGAAACCGTCTTGCAGAACGGTGCGGATTCCCTCCACGAAGAGCAGTCCCATCACGACCATTAGGATTGCGCCGGTGACCGGTCGCGGGATCGTAAGCAGAACCGCGACGATCTTGGGTAAGAGCGCGAGCACGATGAGCATCACTCCCATCACATAAGCCGCGCGGCGAGCGGCGACGCCGGTGAAGTCAATTAGGGCGATCGTGGACGGCAGATAGATAAGCGGCGGAAGCGTACCCGCGATGCCGGAGAGCAGTATGCCGATGCCGCTTACGTTGAGTGTCCCTTGCACCCCGCGGAAGTCTACGGCGCGCGGTCTGCGCCATGAGACCTGCTGAATAGCGGCGCCCTCGTTGCTGGCCTTGATTCCCACGACGATGCTGACGATTAGGAAGACGGGAAGAAGGGCGAGGAAGTCTTGGAGGAGGATTGAACTGAAGCCGGGCCACGCGGAGAATTGCGGAAGACCAAACCACGGAGCATCGAGCGCAGACCGAAAGTCGTACACTCCAAGCGGAATGGCGACGACCCAACCCGCGGCGATGGTTATCGGGATGGCGAACAGCCGTAGGATGCCGGAGGCGCGGAGCATCAGGATCATAGCGGCGATCAATGCAGCGGCACCTACGGCAGGTCCGGCGAAGGGAGAGACGTCTGCGGGAACGTCCTCTAGTCTGGCGATGGCGATAGGCATGACGGATGCCGAAATGAGCATGAAGGCGACGCCGGATACAACGGGGGTGATGACGCGTCGCAGTTGTGCGAGCCAGAATGCCAGCGCGAACTGGACAAGTGATGCAGCGACAACGAGGCTCGACATTAGCGCGAACCCGCCTTGTGCGATGGCCAACACGCACACGGCCATGAAAGGCGCTGCGGGACCCATCAGGAGTATGTAGCCCGGTGCGATGCGGCCCAGTTTGGCGGCATGAAGAGCGGTGACGGCACCAGCGATTACCAGCGAAGCGAAAAGTGCCCACGAGAAGTAGCCTTCATTGCCGCCCGATGCCAAAACAAATATCGTCACCAGCGTGGCCGTGTTTGACAGTGCAATAACAACGCCCTGCGACGCGACGCTGAGCGTCAAAAGCGGAGGAGGCTTATCGCCCGGCTCGTATCGTATGTGTTCGTTGGCGCGCATGTTGCCGGGTGTTTGAGGTCAAGGAAACCGGCGGGAGTGGCCGCAACGGGTCTTTCGCAATCATACGCGGATGGGTGTGATGGGTTCCGTGAGACCTCGTTTCAGAGGTGAGTGCGGCTACGGCTCGCAACGCGTAATGCGGCTCTGTTCAACCTAAGCGTTCAATGTCGGGTAAGGCGTCGAAGCCGGTGTCGAATGTCAAAATGCGGCTGGCACCGGCCTTCTGCATAACTGCTACATGCAGCGCATCCCTGGCAGAGACGCCCTTTACCGTGCCGAGCAAGGTTCTTGCGGCGCGTATTTCCGACATTCCGAAGTTCAGAATCTCATCAACCAAACCGTCCATGCCATCGAATGCGAAATCAATAGCATCTGGCCGATTTATCGCCGTGTACCTATGGAGTATCTCTTGGTAGACCTCGACATCAGTGATGAACCGCTCCCCTGCCCGGACTAGTTCATTTAACGCGGCAATGGCCTTATCCTTGTTCGGGTGCGCGGCTCCCACGAGGTACATTGGCACCATGGAGTCGACAAAGATCACGAGAGGTTTTGATCAGGTTCCATCTCCCAAAGCATGACTTCAATGTCGGCAGTTGGAAACGAGTGACGAGACGCCGCGGCGATAACTCGCAACTTGGAATCCACGGTACCTGATTCTTCGCTCCGCGCCCTGCGAAGTGCCCGCCTGACCCATTCAGCAAGGGTTAGCCGCTGCCGGCGCGCAACTCCTTGGATCTCTCGGTACTCTTCGTCATCCAGAAGGACCTGTAAGCGTTTAGTCATACAAATAGTCTCAATGACGGATCATTCATTAGTCAACACACCACGGGCAGCATTCGATAACTCAGCCTAGGGTGATCGCGGGGTGATCGCGCTGGGGCATCCCCTGCGTTCGCTGCGCTCCGCGTCCCCTTACGCTTCGCGAAGGGGACGGTGGGAGGGTGAGTTAAGCATGGTTCGATTTTTGGAACTCCGTCGCGCCTAATGAAGTTGATGCCAGGCCAAAACGTTCAGCCAGACATTTCTTTATCCTTGACGTTATTAACGTATTCCGTTATCATAGGCGGATGTGAATCGTTTCCGACACGATGCGGCTAGGCAGATATTCGAAGGTCGCACGGTTCGCCGCCTGCCGCCCGACATCCAACGCAGAGCACGGATGCGGTTGCAACGAGTAGTTGCGGCGACGACGCTATCCGATCTGCGAGTACCGCCGTCGCACCGTCTCGAAGCGTTACGCGGCGACCGAGCCGGACAGCACAGCATTCGCATCAACGACCAGTGGCGAGTCTGCTTTATCTGGACCGACCAAGGCGCGATGGAAATCGAAGTGGTGGACTACCACTGAAAGAGGCAAGACAATGAACACTCCTGAACCGATCCATCCCGGCGAGCACCTAGAAGATATCATCGAAGAACTCGGAATATCCCAGTACCGTCTAGCCAAAACCATTGGCGTGCCGCCGATCCGCATAAACGCCATCATCAAACGTCGCAGGTCGATCACCGCCGACACCGCGCTTCGCCTAGGGCGCGCTCTAGGAACCACTCCCGACTACTGGCTAAACCTCCAGCGAATGTATGACGTTGATGTGGCGCGCAGGACTACCGATGTGAGTGGCATTGAACCGCTGGTTGAGACGGCTGTCTGAACGTGAGTGAATGTTCAATGGGTTTGTGGGCTGTATGGGCAGTCCGGAAGAGATCGTCTGTGCGACGAATTCAGGTTGTATTACGCCACGAATGCTGACCTAGCCTAATTTGAGATGTGGTTGGCGATCAGGCTCACCGGCGTCATCATCGCAGTGTTGCGTTTCTGGCAGTAGGCAGTAGATGCAGCGCGATGGTATCAACACGAAACGCTGATTGATCGTAAGGTCTGAGTCTTCAACATCCGTTATAATTTAAAGTTCTGCGCGAAGTCTAATAGCGCTGGATACATCGAATTAACTACTGCAAGGATTGACCATAACAACATGAGCCAAACCAGACCATTTAGGTTTCCAATCCCACGTAGGCGTGACAACATGCCTTCAGACCCCCAGAGTCTTTTCAGGAACCTTCATGGACGATCACCCGATATCCAACACCTTTGGGCGCATCAAGACAACGTGTTGAGAACTTGGCACTCAAATCACCTCGATACATCAGATATTGCGTTGGAACTCCCAACTGGGACAGGTAAAACGCTCATTGGGTTGTTGATCGCAGATTTCGTCAGACAAACGAAAGACCACAGGGTCGCTTACTTGTGCCCATATAAACAACTAGCGCACCAAGTAGGCACTTTAGCAGACGATTATTCAATCGATGCCCGAGTACTGGTAGGTAGGCAAAATGAGTACGACCCCGAAGATTTCAACGCATTTGAGGCTTCTGCCGCTGTTGCTGTAACAACTTATTCGGCGATATTCAACACTCGCCCCAAGATCGATTCGGCGAATTTATTGATTCTCGACGATGCGCACGCAAGTGCGGATTTCATCTCCTCGCTCTGGAGTGTAAACGTCGACCGCAACGAACATGAGGATATTTACTCCGGTTTGCTCGATCTTTTCGAAGACGTGATACCAGCCGCCCAAATCTCGTACTTCAAAGCGGATTCAACGCAATTTTCGCGAACTGAGAGCACGAAAATACCGTCTCCGATTGCGCAAGATCGCGAGGCTCTAATTCGCGATTTTCTTGATTCTGCGATTGGAGACACCGACCTGAAATATCCATGGAGCCAAATCCGTGGCCACTTGCACGCGTGTCACGTGTTCGTGACTTGGGCGTCAATAACTATCAGGCCGATCTCTCCCCCCACGTTCAGTCATCCACCATTTGCCGACGCAAGTCAGCGGATTTATATGTCGGCGACTCTAGGCGAAGGTGGTGAGTTGGAAAGGATTACCGGCATTAGCGAAATCGAACGTTTAGCAGTGCCAGAAGGCTGGGACCGAGAAGGCACTGGCCGGCGTTTCATCCTTTTTCCAAACTGGAGCATGCCCGCTGACCTAGCTACGACGGCCGCCACTGATTTAGTAGCAGGACCAGGACGTTCACTTATTATGACTCCAAACAGGAATACTGCACGTTCCGTGATCGAGCGGTTAAGAGACCTTGATCCGAGCCCGACGGTTTTTTCAGCTGTTGATATCGAGAACTCTATTGATCCGTTTTTGAACGAAAATCACGCTGCGTTGGTGCTACACAACCGATACGATGGGTTGGATCTACCCGGTGACGCTTGTCATTTGGCGTGGATTTGCGGCCCTCCGGGAGCTGTCAATGCTCAGGAAGCTTTCCTGTTAAACCGCCTGAAAATTCACTCGCTGTTTCGCGACCGCATTAGGACCAGACTCACGCAAGCACTAGGTAGATGTACACGGAATTCAATCGACCACGCGCTAGTGGTTATCTCTGAACCTGAAGCTTTAGATTTCTGCAACAAATGGGAGAATCGATCTGGGTTCCATCCTGAGATTCAAGCTGAAATTCAATACGGATTGAACGTTTCGAATTTCCAGTCGCCACAAGAATTTATCACATCTGCCCTCGCCTTCTTGCAAAAACAAGAAGGTTGGGAAGAAGCCGACCAGTGGATCCGAGACGAGAGAGACTCCCATCCGCGCCAAGCCGATACCGTCGCTCAAACTTTGATGGAGAACGTTAAGAATGAGATCGAATACGCAGATGCGCTGTGGGTGGAGAACTATCAACTTGCGCTTGAAAAAGCTAGGCAGTGCGCCGACAGACTCGGTGGTGACGCTCATCGCGTTTACAGGGCCTGGTGGTACTACCTCGCGGGGAGTGTAGCAGGTAAATTAGCGACAACATCCAGTTCTCAACGCTTGCGTGAAACAGCGCGCGAATTGTTCAGCCGTGCTTGTTCGGCTTCTCCCACGTCGACCTGGTTTACACAGACTGCTCAAAGCATCGACAGTTCATTGATTGATCAACTTGATCATGATCCACATTTGCAACAGGCTGCGGAATCGATCGAGAACAGGATTCAAGATTTCGGTGTCGTCGGGAGCTGGTTCGAGAGTGAAGTTACAACCATGATTGAACGATTGGATGACGACGACCACAATAAATTCGAGCAAGGGCTGGAACAATTGGGTTTGTGGCTCGGTGTTACTGCTGACCGTCCTTCAGGAAGAGGAGTGCCCGATGGCGTGTGGTCATTTCCCGATGGTGTCATTGTTGCGTTTGAAGCCAAAAGCGAAGAGGATCCCGCATACTCAATATCTTTGAACACAGCGAGGCAAGCGCAAGGGCACATCAATTGGGTCAAACTAGCACGGAATGTACCCGATGAAACACCGATCTTCACGGTAGTGGTATCAGACCGCGCAACTGTGTCCGATGAAGCCTTACCAAACACTGAAGATTTATACGTCGTTGGGTTGGCTACGATTCGTAATCTTGGACGGACAGTTGTTTCCGTCGTCAGATCTCTTCGTGCACAAGCCTCTGCAACTGACAATGAGGATTTCCGGCGTGATATCGCCGATCGATTAACACAAGAGAATCTGGACCCTACAAGCGTTCTGGAAACTCTGCGAGACGATCCTTTAGGAGACTTTCCCGTCAATTCCTAGACGTAATATTTGCCTCCCTTGGTGGGGGAGGCGGGATTCGAGCCGCAGCCACATGTTCCTACGGCATGCGCGTCTACCATTCCGCCACTCCGTCGATGCTTCAATGGTACTTGCCGTGCCCCGCTACCCCGCCCCTCTGGATTCCCGCCTGCGCGGGAACGACGGGGCTGTGCGTCGGGAATGACGGGGCTGTGTGTCGGGAATGACGGATGGGACTAGGAAATGACGATGGCGTTACCCTCTTCCGCTGGGCATCCCCTGCGTTCGCTACGCTCCGCGTCCCCTTACGCTTCGCGAAGGGGAGGGTTACGCGTTCGGGCGGTCCTCCCCCTGCCCCCTCCTGAAGGAGGGGGTGTTCCCTGCGTTTTTGTGTCGGTCTTTTGGGCTCCGCGTCCCCTTGCGCTTCGCGAAGGGGAGGATGGCGAGTTGGGTGTCTTGACGTTAAAGACGTCTTCGGTGCCTGCATCATGACTCGACGCACTCTTCCCGCAGGAACCTTCTCCCCAGTCGTTTGAAAATCTCTCGCCAACGGCACTCCATGTCCTCCAGATAGAGATATGGGCGCCATGCGAGGTTCAAATAGATGCCGATGGCAGCCAGCCGAAAGTCTTCTGTGCCCAGTCCGGGGGAGCTGTAACCCTCTTTCGAGAGTCGATTCGTGACATTCGCAGCGACTATGGTGCCAAGTCCAAGGCGTGCGTGTGAGGGATCGACGATCAGCCAGCCGAGTATTCCCCGATCGTTTCCGCCGTCCCAACCGCCGCGCAGTGCTACACAAGAGGCGACGAGATGCCCCGACGCTGGATGTTCGATGACGTAGAAACCATCGTTGATGGCCTGTGCTTGAGTATGGCTCATGTGGTCGTCCGTGAATCCCAGGTTGGAGAGGTCTTTATATGCGGGTTCATCGTTGGGCCGGTACTGTCGGAGCTCGTACCCCTCCGGGACATCGGGTATGTCGACGAGGCTGGTCGATGGACGCACCATGCGTAGCTGGTGTTCATACTCCTGGTCGTAATACTGGTGGGCAGGCCGACCGGGAAGGGAACGCAGGGGACTCTCCGCGGCGGGTGTGAAGGTCGAAACGTGCATCTTGGAGTTTGAACCTGAGCCCATGGCGTGATTGTGGAGTAGCCAACCTAGACGGATGATGCTTGACCACGGCGTAGCCAGTCGACTCCCGGACATACCACCCTAGCGTAGCGTAGTGCCAAATTGCTACCCCAGAACGAATCTCAGCGTGAAGGTTTTGAGTTTGGTGGGGGAGGCGGGATTCGAACCCGCACGGCCGCAGCCACATGCTCCTAAGGCATGTAAATCTCAAGCGATTTCAATACCCACCGGGCAATGGTCGGAACCCATCACATCCGCCAGAATAAAAGCGTTGGTGAGTTTGGAGGCAAAGTCGGTGTCGGTGAAAAAGTAGTCGATGCGCCAGCCTACGTTTCGATCCCGGGCGCGGGTCATCACGTTCCACCACGTGTAGTTGTCCGGCTCTTGGTTGAACTGCCGGAAGGTGTCCACATAACCGTGATCGATGAACGTGTCCATCCACGCTCGTTCCTCCGGGAGGAATCCGGAGATTTTCGCGTTCTCCTTGGGGCGCGCCAGGTCGATTTCCTTGTGGGCGGTGTTGACATCTCCGCAGACCACCACGTTCCGGCCTTGTTCACGCAGGTTGTCGACGTAGTCCAGAAAGGCGTCGTAGAACTCCATCTTGTACCGAAGTCGTTCGGCGGAGCGTTTGCCGTTGGGGAAATAGATGCCGAGAAACACAAAATCGTCGAAGTCCGCCACGATCGTACGGCCCTCACTGTCGAAGCGCTCGACGCCAAGGCCAAACGTAACGCTGCGGGGAGCGTTGGATTCGCGGGTGTATAGGCCGACTCCGCTGTAGCCCTTGCGTTCCGGAGTGGTGAACCAAGATGAGTAGCCTTCGACCTGTTTCAGGGCTTTGGGAAGCTGGACCTCGTGGGCCTTGGTCTCCTGAACGCAGAGCACGTCTGGCTGTTCAGACTCGAACCACTTGAGGAAACCCTTCTTATGAGCTGCCCTGATGCCGTTGACATTCCATGAAATAAGGCGCATCGCTTACCAACCTAGCAAGTGCAAAATTGACCAGTGAAATTATATCGGCAACCGACGGTAGTTCGATCACTGATCATCATGGTGTTTCGACCTTCGCCCTATCGGTGCATTCGCCGGATCAGCGTGACGACAGAAAAGGATAGGTTTACAGTGCCAGATTGAACCTGATCTGAAAGGTTCTTGATTCCTTCAACCGTGGTGGGGGAGGCGGGATTCGAACCCGCACGGCCGCAGCCACATGCTCCTAAGGCATGCGCGTCTACCATTCCGCCACTCCCCCGATGCTTCAATGGTACTTGCCGTGCCCTGCTGCCCCGCCCCTCTGGATTCCGGCTTTCGCCGGAATGACGGGTGTGGTGCGCGGGAATGGCGATGAGGTTGGCGGGAATGACGGGGGCATCCCCTGCGTTCTTGTGTCGGTCTTTTGGGCTCCGCGTCCCCTTACGCTTCGCGAAGGGGAGGTTGGCGAGTTGGGTTGGTGGTGAACTGGGGTTTCTCGGCTCGGCGAGCATACCCCGCTCACGTCGCTTCGCTCGTTCGCGCCCCTTTCGCTCTGCGAAAGGGGCGATTGGGCGGACGTCTACTCGTAGATGTTTGCCATTTGCCAGGCGTCTAGCGACTTGAGCACGGCGGGGGTGCCTTGGGCTCGGAGGGATATGCCGGTGCTGTCGTCTCTGCCGGGGTATACGCGGGCGGCGATGCATAGTCGGTTGTTGGCGAAGATTTCGACGATGCTGCGGTCGATGAAGATGCGGAGTTGGAGGTTTTCGCCGTCTTCGAGGATGATGGGGCCGGTTTCGGGTGCGCGTGAGAGTGCGCCGGGGAGCGTTGAAGAGTAGGAGGTCTCCAAGGTCAGCAGGCTTTGCATCGTCGGGACTTTCCGCGGTGCTCCGAACTTGGGCACTGCGGGCGCTCCGCTCGCCAACAGCGCGCCTTCCTTTGGCAGATCACGATGGATGCGGAAGCCGCGTTCCTTGAAGAAGGCGATGCGGGTGAACTCATCGCGGTTGGGGGACCTAAGGACGTTGATCTCGACCATCGGAGATTCCTGCGCGTCGATCTCCAGATCCAACTCCATGGCGTTGCCTTGGATGTTGTCGAGGACGATTTCTTGGTTTGCGGGTAGTACCGTCTCGCCGATGTGCTGGTGATCGCCTCGGAGGGATTCGATGTCGCCGGCGGGTTCGATGTTTATTTCGTCCTCTCGCTCTCCGAGGGTCAAGCGGCGTGGCAGCGACATGATCTGGTTCCAGCCCTCGGTGTCGTAGCCGGGGTTCATGTTGTGGATGATGATGACGCCGCCTTCGCCGTCGGGCGTGGCCGACGGTGCGTGGACCCCGGACGGAGTCGATGCGCCGAAGTTGAAGAGTCCGGCAGAGGTAACGACGAACTTGTCGCGCCCCATGTCGTAGTCGCCGAGGAGGTATTGTCCGCCGCTCATGTGGCTGAAGAACGGCAGTATCCACCTGTCCCCTATCGGCCAGAAGTACGGGCATGCGCCGTCGTCGCCGACCAGCGTGTAGCGGTCGTCCTCGGCGAACGGATGCAGGTACTCCCACGTCGCGAGGTCTTTCGATCTAAATAGGAAGTCGACGGCGACGCGTTTGCCCCCTGGTCCTTCGGGCAACATGCCGCAGGACAGCGAGTAGTAGTAGTCGCCCTTCTTCCAGATGCAGGGGTCGAAGACGGTGTATTCCTGCGGCGTGCCGTCCTGCGGGGGCGTGGGGATGACAGCCTGTCCGGTGACCTTCTCCCAATTGAGCAGGAGCGGGTCGCTCGATGTCGCCACCATGTTGCCTACCTGTGTCCCGTGATACATCGCAATCACTCGGTCGCCGTCGACGAGCGTGGACCCTGAGAAGCAGCACTCCTCAGGGTCGGGGTAGATCGCGTATGGCAGGTCGCGCCAGTGGATCAGGTCGTCACTGATGGCGTGGCCCCAGTGCACACGTGGGTCTTCGGGTGGGTATCCCTGATAGAAGAGGTGCCACCTGCCCTGCCAGAAGCAGAGTCCGTTCGGGTCGTTCAGGTTGTTTTCGGGATTGGCGTAGTGGTAGAAGGGGCGATACGGGTCGTCTGCTTTCGCCTCTCGCGAAGCGATCATGCGCTGGAGGAGGGGGTTCGTACTAAGCTGGGCTTCTTGCTCCTCTAGGGTGTTCGCCCAGGTGTAGTGTGGGGTTAGGGATTTGTAGCTGGTGTTGGTCATGGTGGTTCCTTGGTGCTTGTGGCGGCTGGCATCCCCTGCGTTCGCTCCGCTCCGCGTCCCCTTACGCTTCGCGAAGGGGACGAACGATTTCTGCAACAACGATAATATCCACATTGAGATGGGCCGAACCGTGCGAATTCAGGTGTAGGAGACCATGATGTCAGATATGCAGATCGAGATGTTGGCTGAGGAACATGCGTTAGTTGGCGAGGGGCCGGTTTGGGATCCGAAAATGAGTGTGCTTTACTGGACCGACATCCGGGGTGGGCGGTACTTCAAGTTCGATCCTGCAACTGGCGTGAATGAGACTATCCACAACGGTATCTTTGTCGGTGGTGCTGCGGTCAATAAGAATGGTGGTCTGACTTTCGGGACGTGGGAGGGTGTGATGCTTTGGCGGTCGGATTCGGACTGGCAGTGGTTACATCACGAGCCGGAGATGCGGGCTCAGATGCAGTTCAACGATGTGACGGCGGGGCCAGATGGTAGCTTCTATGCGGGTAGCTACTTCGAGGACGCGCCGCGTGGCGAGTTGATGCGCTTCAAGCCGGATGGGTCGCACGAGATTATCGCTCATGGTCTAGGCATCAGCAACGGGATGGGATTCTCGCCCGATTTGACGGTCTTTTACCACACCGATTCGCTGGCGGGGGAGATCTATGCCTACGACTATCACGCGGCGGGTCACACGCTATCGAACCGTCGAATCTTGGTGAAACTCGATCCTAGCGAAGGCATTCCCGACGGCATGACGGTAGACGGAGATGGCAACATCTGGTCGGCGTGCTGGGGAGGCGCGCAACTCATACAGTTCGATCCTGATGGCACGGAGATGAGTCGCATCAAGTTCCCCGCGGTACAGACATCTGCGGTCAACTTCGGTGGCGACGACTTCACAGACATCTACGTAACGACGGCGACTTTTGGGAGCGATGGGCCGGTGACGGATGATGATCCGCCGGCGTATCATGCGATTGCCAACCGTGGTGGTCAGCTATACCGCGTGCGGCAGGACAAGGTGCAAGGGAAAGCGGAGTTCGAGACGGACTTCCAGTGGTCGTAGGTTTTAGCTCCGCAACGTCTCGTCGAAGCCTACGTGCATCCTTGACGCGGTGGGTTCTGTCTGCCCCTGATAACGGCTCCGTAGCTCTTTCGAGCCGTACGGGTTTTCTGCTGGTGTAGAGAGGTATTGGAAGGAGATCTGCCCTATCGGCATTCCTCTGTAAAGAGTTAGGGGCAGTCTCGATACATTCGACAGTTCGAGGGTGAGATGTCCGTCCCAACCGGGGTCGACGAATCCGGCGGTGGAGTGGATGAGGAGTCCGATGCGGCCTAGCGAGCTTTTGCCTTCGAGTCGGGCCACGATGGAGTCGCTGAGTGTGATGCGCTCCAGCGTGTTGCCGAGGACGAATTCGCCGGGATGGAGTATGAACGGTTGGTCATCCTCGATGATGACCATCTCGTTCAACTCAGGGATGTCGCGCCGGAGGTCGATGTACGGAGCGGTAGAGTTTCGGAAGACCAGCACTTTGTCATCCAAATGCAGGTCCACCGATGCTGGCTGGACATCATCGGGGCTGAACGGGTCTATGCCGATTCGCCCGGAGGCGATCTCTTTTCGGATGCTCTTGTCGCTCAGTACCATGGCATTACTAAAGCACGCCCCACAGCCCTTGCCGTGGAGCGTGCGTTATGGGATTCTAATTTAGCGAATCCAGGGCTATTCGGTGTCTTTGTCTGCGTACGTCGCCGCTTTGTCGACACAACCCGGTTGAGCGATCGCGAACTTGGCGGTGATGCTGGCCTGTATCTCAACATCGCCTGCACTGATCGGCGTGCTCGGGCCGTCGAACGAAGCTGATTCGAGCTTCACGACCGCTGCGTCTCGGAAGACGGGAGTGGATGTGAATCCTTCGGCCGCACTGAGCAAGACGCCGACTTCGACACCGAACGACTCGGCGTATAGGTTTGCTCGGTGAAGCGCGTCTTGAACCGCCAACTTCCGTGCTTCGTCGAGGGATTCGCTTGTCTGGTCGGCTCTGAAGTAGATCGAATCGATGCGGACGTTGTCGCCACCGGCGGTGGCTGCGGCGTCGATGACCGAACCAAGAACGTCACCGCTAGAGGTTTCGTCTTCATCAGGTAATTCGGTTACGTCGACTTCTATACGAACGCGGTTAGAGACGCGGTAGCCGGTTATGACTTGGCGACCTTTCCGCCCCGTGAGCCCTTCACCCACCTCGACCTCCTCTTCGACCCAGGTCGTTTCAGGCCAGATGTTGATCCGAGTGGTGGTGATGTCATCGTCTTCGACACCGTGTTCCTTGACGGCGTCGAGAATAGCTTGCATCGAGGATGCGGCTGTGCTTCGGGCTTGGCTGACAGTCTCGGCCGTGATGTCGACGCCTAACTCGACAACGCCGATGTTTGCCGGGATGGTTACGATGCCAGAGCCTTGGACGGTGATGCCGTCGGTTCTCGGGTCGCAATACTCCACGTTGCCAATGGCGGCGTCATGAGTCGCGACCACAGTAGCCAACGATCCGGGCTCCTGCGCGCTCAAAGTCAGCACCGAGACCGTCGAGCCTACGACGGCGAGCACTGCCACGATTGCGATGCCGATGTGTTTCCTAGTGATCAACATTGGGTATTTCCTCTTTCAACTGCTTGTTGTTAATCGCCAATCGAATTGGCTTCTGTTAGTAGAGACGAACGACGCCTTGACTTTGTTCCATGGCGAACCTCGATTATCGGCGAATGGAGATGCGCCTGGGTCAACGCGTTGGAGTTGGTGTTGCTGTCGGTGTCGGGGATGGCGTGGGTGTCGGCGTGCATATCGGAATGGGCGACATCGTGGCGGTAGGTTCGGGAGTGGTTGATGCAGTCGGAGAGCCAGTCGGCGTAGGTGTCACAGTTGGCGGGATGGCGCATGGGACCTCTGCCGGCATCGGCGTCGGGGTCTCTTCCTCATCTGTGAAATCATCAGTCATCATCGCCTCAGCTGCCATCGCGGCGGGTGCGGGGCCCGGAGTCGGAAGGACCTCGACCTCTTTGACCACTTCCACTTCTTTCTCGACCTCGACGATCTTTTCCGCTTCTACTTCAACAACGACCTCGCGTTCGACGACAACCTCTTTCTCCACGACTACGGTGACGGGGACCTTCTTTTCAACGACTACTTCTCGCTCGACAACTTTCTCAACTTCGACGATCCTTTCCACTTCGACGGTCTGCACAACCGTCTCGCCTGCGACTTGGACTTCCTTTTCGACGACGACGGTGACGATGACCTCTTTTTCGACTTCGACGACCTGGGGCGCGGCGTCAGCGAATGGAGCGGCTTCTTCCAGAACTTCTGGTTCGCCGGGAGTACCCGGCAGTCCAGCTTCATCCGATTCAAACCGGTCGGTGACATATTCCGAAAGGTCGCCGATGGTCAAAAGCGCGACGCCGGTCAGAGCAACCGCGGCTATCGCCAATGGGACATAGACGGCGGCGTTGCGTAGCCTTAACCCACCTCGGCTTGTCCGAGGGTTAAGGATCTTGTCGGTCTCCGCCTCCGAATAGCCCTGATTCGCCAACGTCTCTGGAGTGAGTGCGAAGGATCGCGGTGCTTCGACAGTGCCGATAGATCGCAAGAGCCGCGACGTTTCACGAACAGTACGAAGTTCGTCGACATCTACGCCGGCGTCACGCAGTCGCTGCTCGACACCTTCAAGCTCTACATCGCTAGCAGCGTCGAGATACGCGGAGATCAGATCCTCGACGGGATCGGGACCGCGGATCATTCTTAGCAAGCGGTCGATCACGGCACACCCATCTCTTGCGCTCCGCTGTTGCGAAGGTGCGAAATCCTACCGATTTTGGATGTGATCGACATATCAACTAGACGCTGTATGCGGTTCAATTGTTCCATTTTTCGCATGATCACAATGTCTGCCCTGCCATTCCACTCGGAAGCAGTCCCGGGAAACCTCTTAGACAGTCTCGGACGCGACGCCGGGCGCGGTTCAATCTCGACTTGACGGTGCCGATGTTTACGCCACAGACCGCCGATGCATCGTCGTAGCTTTCTCCCTGCACATCTATCAACACGATCACTTCTCGGTGTTCGTCGCTTAATCCGCCGACGCAGTGCTCTAAGGCTTCTCGCAGCTCAGAGTTGACGGCTACGGCGTGCGGCGAAGGGTTGTCGTCGGTCAGCGTCGCAAGGAACGGCGCGTCATCTTCATCGACCGAGGACTCTCGGCGTCGGTTCTGGCGGCGAAAGTGGTCGTAGGCTTTGTTTCGGGCGATCCTCAAGAGCCATGCACGGAAGTTGCCGCCGCGCATCTTGGAGATGCTACGGAACGCCGAGATGAAGGTTTCTTGAGTGACATCATCGGCCAGCGCGTGCTGGCGTGTGAGGCTCATTGCGAATCCGTAGACGGCGTTTTGGTGGATAGCGACGAGACGGTTGAATGCATCGACGTCGCCGCCCATCGCCATCGTCAGCAAAAGATTTTCGTCAACCTGCATATAATCTCGTCGCGAAGGACTTTATCGCCGAAAAACTACAATTGCTTACGGGATGACACACCACATCTGGACACAGTTACGTGATGTTGCGGAGATGATCATCATCACCGCTCTGGTAGTCATATTCATTCGCAACGTGGCCATTACCTACACTGTAAACGGCCCAAGCATGGAGCCGGCCTTTCAGGAAGACCACCGCGTGCTTGTGAACCGGCTTGGAGCGGTCCGATTCTGGGGGATCTCGCTATACGGTCAGCCGGACTTTCTGTTCGAGGGTCCCGAGCGCGGGGACATAATCGTATTCGAGCCGCAGCAGTCCGGAACCGAAAAGATCGTCAAACGCGTCGTCGGTCTGCCCGGGGACAAGGTCGATATTTCCGGAGGCGTTGTCAAGGTCAACGAAATCCCAACCAACTACTCCGATCAATTTACAGAGACCAAGTCGCACCACAAATTCCCAGTCGTAGTACCGCCAGACAGCTACTTCGTGCTCGGCGACAATCGCGATCAGTCAAACGACTCTCGGAACTGGGGCTATGTTCCTACCGAGGACATTGTAGGCAAGGTGTGGCTGCTGTACTGGCCGTGGCAGGAGACTTCGACGTATTGAGGGTTTGAAGCCGAACCAACGCGGTTCTCAGGTCCGCGCGTAAGGAAAATCAAGACGAACGGCTAGTTGAAGCACGACTAGCGAAACGGTGGCAAGTGGTGCCACCATTTGTGACCGCGACCGTTCTTGAACAGTTTCTGTTCCAACTCTGGTGGAAATACGACTCCTGGTTCGTCGGCGATCGACTTCAAGCGTTTTTCGACTTCTTTGGCTATATATCTTTCCCTAGCCGCTTTGCGGATTTCGGTTCTTGTTTCGAACATTCTCCTGGTCCCCTCAATCCCAAGGGCGATGGCCACGACAAACGCCCAGTTGAGTTGCGTTACGGCGAGCCGATATATTCCTATGCTCCAGTGGTCTGCTTCAGAGTATATCGATAGCACAAGCAGCGACCCCGCACCGATAAGTGCGAACCCGCTGCCCTGCCAAATGAGGCCGCGTTCTTCCAGCGTCGTCGTTATTCCTTCGATCGGCATTGTTGATTCGTCTTATTGCGCGTCGGTATTAAGACGCTGTCTTATGTCGGTACATGAGTGCTTCGGCGAGGTGATGATTCTCGATGAGAGGCATCTGCTCAAGGTCTGAGATCGTGCGCGCCACTTTCAAGACCCGGTGGCACGATCTAGCCGAGAGCCGCAGGTGCTTCATAGCACTCTGCAACAGCGACTTCGCGTCATCCGACATCTTGCAGGAATCCCATACCTCTACAGGTCCCATGAGCGCGTTGGACATCACGGTCGATCCTCTGAATCGCTCGTGTTGCAGATCGACAGCGACCATGATGCGCTCGCGAGCCGCCTCCGATCCCTCTTCGTTGGGTGGAGTGATCAGCTTGTCATACTCGACACGTGGTACATCGACGAACATGTCGATGCGGTCGATCAACGGGCCTGAAATGCGACGCTGGTAGCGCGCAACCGCTGGTTCGCCACAGGTGCACGGATGCTGCGAATCACCGTGGTAGCCGCACGGGCACGGGTTCATCGCGCCGACCAACATAAAGCTCGCCGGATACGTAGCGCTTGTCCGTGCGCGGCTGATGGTCACCGACCGATCTTCGAGCGGCTGCCGCAACGTCTCCAGTGTCGCGTTCCCGAACTCGGGCAGTTCATCCAAGAACAGAACGCCGCGATGGCTCAGCGTTACCTCCCCAGGGCGCGGTATGCTTCCGCCGCCGATGAGTCCGGCGTTCGATATGGTGTAGTGTGGCGCCCGGAATGGCCGGTACGTGATCAACGGGCTGCCCGATGGCAAAAGTCCGGTTACCGAGTAGATGGTCGTGACCTCCAAGGCCTCTTCGGGTGTCATGGGAGGCATGATCGATGGCAAGCACCGCGCTAACAGTGTCTTTCCACAGCCGGGTGCTCCCATCAATACGATGTTGTGATGCCCGGCCGCCGCGATCTCCAACGCCCTCTTGGCCTGCTCTTGGCCGCGAACATCGCGGAAGTCGTAACCTGTGCGCGTATCTGCAGCCGGGAGCGATTCGGGTATCCCGCCACCCTTAACCAGCGGCATGTCGATGCCATCTCGCAGGTAGGACACGAGCTGTTTGAGTGTCTCGGCCGGCCGGATCTCGATGCCGGGCACTAGAGACGCCTCTTTAGCGTTGACGTTGGGGACGAACGCGGTGTCGTATCCCCGATCCTTGCCAGCTTGGAGCATCGGCAACATGCCGTGCGTGGAGCGGAGCTTTCCGTCTAACGACAGTTCGCCCAAGAAAAGCGAACTCGCCACTGCGTCGGGGACCTGTCCGCTACAGACCAGTATGCCGATCGCAATAGGCAGGTCGTATGAAGGCCCGGTCTTCTTGATGTCTGCGGGTGCCAGCGACACGGTTATCCGCCGCATGGGGAATTCCGCGCCGGAGTTCCGGATCGCAGCACGAACGCGTTCGCGGGACTCCTGCACCGATGAATCGGGCAGTCCCACAATGTTGAATCGGGGGAGCCCCGGTGAGATGTCTACTTCTACCTCAACTAGTTGACCGTCTACTCCGCTGACGGCACAGGTGTTCGTCTTTGCTAGCACTTTGCAGATTTCCTTTTTTATAGTTACTCGTAGTCCAATCGCCACGCGGCTGTATATTATACATATGTCCTAGCACATATATAGTAGACGTGGCGAAGGGTTCCAAAACTGTCAATATCCTCTCACGATGAGCATCCAATACAACACTGACGGTCATATAGCCGTCATCACGATCGCGAACGCGCGACGAGCCAACAGCTTGGACAAGCAGCACGCTCTCGATCTAGGCAACGCTTTTAGAGCTGCCTGGGATGACCGCCAAGTCCGTGCCATCATCGTCACAGGCGAGGGCGACAGGCATTTCTGCGGTGGGCACGACTTGTCGGTCCGCGAAGATGTAACACCTGAAGAAAACGAGTTCCTCGCGCTTGAACGGATCTTCAGGCCTCTTTCTGGCTACATCAACGGCTTTCAAACCGGCATCGATGGTGGTATGGCCGATCATTTTCCTCGGATTCATAAACCCGTAATCGCCGCCGTCAACGGGTGGGCGGTTGGTGCCGGCCTCTACTTGCTACTCGCTTCGACCGACATCCGCATCGCTGCGATCGACAACGCCAACTTCCGTTTCGGACTGATCTCCCGCGGATGGGTCGGCGCTGGTCCCGGTGCGACGATGCTGTTGAAACAGCTCCGATACGTCGATGCAATGAAGATGCTTCTCGCTGACGAAACCGTTGACGCCGAGGAAGCGGTCCGGATCGGTCTGGTCAACGAAGCGGTTTCCGTCGATAAACTCATGCCACGCGCGTTGGAATTAGCCAAACGCATCGCAGAGATGCCACCGCTAGCGACGATCAAGATGAAGGAGTTTATACATCGCTTCTCCGACCTGCCTGTCGAACAGGCATGGAACGTGCAAGCGATGATGAACTTCCTCCTGCTGCAAACGACGCAGGACGCACAAGAAGGTCGGACATCATTCTTAGAACGCCGCGAGCCTAACTACACCGGCGAATACAGCGGACTCAAAGGCTTTTACGAGAACCTTACGGACGAAGAACGCGCCAGATTGGATGAGCTTAAGCGCCAGATAGACTGGTAGCCATAGAGGCATCCCAAAGAGCAGTCGATACATATGGACCGTTGGAACTACGCACGCGATGAACATCCGCCATACTGCACGTGTGTGGAGTGCATAGAGGATCGGAAGAACGGCAAGAGCCCGCGTGCGCGCAGATCAGCGTACTCCGGCGGCAACATCATTGAGCGCCTCATTTCTCGGTTAAAGCGTTTCTTCGGCGGTCGCTGAAAGCCCGTGATTCCCTCACCCGCGGCCCAAAATCCGCCACCATACCCATCCAAATAGCGCTCCCAAGAGTGCGCAGATCGGTAGCGACGCGATTACAACCACTTCCGTTCCGGCAGCGTCGAACTGAAACCACAATGCCAGACTGAAGGCGATCGCCACACAAGCTCCGACTACCCCTCCCAAGAAGATGTATAGTTTGGCGCTCATTCGGTCGATGTTAAACGAACCTCTGCCCTGTACAATTTCGCTGCGCAAAGGTAGGTGACACTGATGACCAACTCCAACGGCAAAGTTCTTCGCAGCGAAGCATGGTTCGGCCCCCGCGACCTCGAGGGCTTCTTGCATCGCTCCGGTTTGAAGAACCAAGGCTGGGACGAAGACTCGTTCTCGGGCAAGCCAGTCATCGGCATCGCCAACTCATGGAGCGAGGCGACGCATTGCAATGCCCACCTTCGCATGGTCGCCGAGCACGTCAAGCGGGGTGTCATCGCCGCCGGTGGTTTTCCGTTGGAATTTCCGACAATCTCGCTCGGCGAGTTCTTTCTCGCACCAACATCCATGCTTTACCGCAACCTCATGGCAATGGATGTAGAAGAGATGATCCGAGGGCTGCCCATCGATGGCGTCGTACTGCTCTCTAACTGCGACAAGACCACGCCCGCAATGCTCATGGGCGCCGCTTCCGCCGACTTGCCGGCGATCATAGTCACCGGTGGTCCGCAACTGAAAGGCAACTGGCGTGGCGAAGAACTCGGCTCTTGTACTGATTGCCGCCGGTACTGGTCAGAACTCCGCGCTGGTACCATCACCCAGGCCGAGTACGACTCGATGGAGGAGGCGATATACCGCTCGCCTGGCCACTGCATGGTGATGGGCACCGCCAGCACGATGTCGGTTATATGTGAGGCGCTCGGCATGACGCTACCCGGCGGTGCGGCGATACCAGGTGCCGACTCTCGACGTCGAGTCTTTGCAGAACGTGCTGGTGCGACCGCGGTCGACCTCGTGCGACGCAACACGCGACCGTCCGAGATCCTCACCGAAGAGGCGTTCGAGAATGCCGCTCTGTCCCTGCTCGCACTGGGAGGATCCACCAACGCGATCATCCACCTAACCGCCATCGCAGGGCGCGCTGGAATCGATCTCCCGCTCGCACGATGGGAGGAGCTTTCAGAGCGAGTCCCCGTCATCGCCAATCTCAAACCGTCGGGCAAATTCCTGATGGAAGACTTCTTTTACGCTGGGGGTGCGCCCGCGTTCTTCAAGAAGATTCTCCACTTGCTAAATCGAGACTGTACTAACGTCAACGGTCAAACACTCGCCGAAAACGTCGCTGACGCCGACTGCCACAACGACGATGTCATCCTCGACCCCACACATGCCCTTTATCCTGACGGCGGTATCACGATCCTGCACGGCTCTCTGGCTCCCGACGGCGCGGTGATCAAACGCTCGGCGGCTTCGCCAAAACTGCTTCAGCACACGGGTCGTGCGATCGTGTTCTCGAGTCCGACCGACCTCAGTCGGCGTATCGACGATCCCGACCTCGATGTAACCGAGGACGATGTTCTGGTTATGCAATCCGCCGGACCAATCGGCGGCCCCGGGATGCCGGAGGCCGGATTCATGCCGCTGCCGCGTAAGATCCTCGAGCAAGGCGTCCGCGACATGGTTCGCATCTCCGACGCTCGCATGAGTGGAACCGCGTTCGGGACAGTGGTACTTCACGTCTCGCCCGAATCGGCCATCGGCGGGCCTCTTGCACTAGTCCGAGACGGCGACATGATCTCCCTAGACGCCAACAGCGGACGCTTGGATTTGCTGATTGACGATGCCGAACTAGCGCGGCGTCGAGCCGAACTAAAGTCCGCATCTACCACCAACGGACACGCCGACCGCGGCTACATGCACGTCTACAACCGCCACGTCATGCAAGCGCAACACGGCTGCGATTTCGACTTCGCAGTGGGTCGAACCCCTGTGGCGACGCATGTGGAGATGGAGGGGCACTAAACTAAACCGTCGCGCTTACCTGTTTCCCTAAGGCGTTGGCGCGTCTTCCGGTATCAAACCCTCGGCCTTCATCTCGGCCCAAACATCACCCGGTATCTCCTGCCCTACTAGCGCGAAGTTCTCTTCCAACTCCGGCACCGACTGAGCCCCCGGAACAACTGTCCCCACGGCCGGATGGGCCAACACGAACTGCAACGCGGCGGCCTTCAAATCCACATCATGACGACGACATACCGCGTCCAACCTTCGAGCCTGATCTACCAGGTGCTGCGGTGCAATTTCATAGTCGAATGTCACCGTGCCGTCGAGATCGCGCGCCAATATCCCACTGTTGTACGGCCCGCCGATGATGATTTTGACATCTCGCTCAACGCATAGCGGCAAGAACTCGGGATATGCGGAGTGGTCTAACAACGTGTATCTTCCAGCCAGCAGAACCGCATCGATATCGAAATTGTGGATGAACCTGACCGGCATCTGCCATTCGTTCATACCGCATCCAATCGCTTTGATCACTCCCTGTTCACGCAACTCGATCAACGTTGGAAACCCCTCAGCGATCGCTTCGCGTTCTCCGTGCGGCGCCCGGTCAGGATCGTGAACCAGCACAATCTCGACGTGGTCAGTTTGTAGCCGCTGAAGACTCTCCTCTATAGACCTCAAAACGTTGTCGCGTGTCCAAGTATCGACGCTGTAGTGCTCCGCGAAGTTGTCTGCCGATTCTTCCGCCTTCATACCACCTTCGACCGGTTCAAGCACTCGTCCGACCTTCGTCGAAATCACGAAACTGGCGCGATCGAACTCCTTCAATGCCGCTCCGTAACGGACTTCGCTGACCCCCGCGCCATATAAAGGCGCAGTATCAAAATAGTTGATGCCGAGCTTGAGGGCCCGACGCACTATCCTGCCAGCTTCATCGCTAGCCGTCCCTCCATACAATCCGTCTCCCAGCACCATCCCGCTCAGCGGCGCGCCACCAAGACCGAGACGCGTAACCTCAACGCCCTGTGTGCCTATCGATACCTTTTCTAGCGGGTCCAATTGATACCTCCGCGTATTGTGACTGTCACGAAACCGACGCCGCGATAGCATCGCCGACCGCTGTTGTCGTCGATGAACCACCCAGATCTGGCGTCAACGTTTCGCCTTCATCTAACAGATTCTCGACTGCTGACCTGACATCCGACGCGGCGCCGTCTTCGCCGAGATGATCTAGCATCAGCGCGGCGGTCAAGATTTGTGCCATCGGATTGGCGATGCCCATGCCCGCTATGTCCGGTGCGCTGCCATGCGTCGGTTCGAACATTGAAGGGCTGGTACGTGTCGGATCCAAGTTGGCACTTGATGCCAAGCCCATCGAGCCAGTGATGATGGCCCCTATGTCGGTCAAAATGTCCCCAAACAGGTTTGAAGCGACCACGACATCGAAGTTCTGTGGACGGCGGATAAAGTCCATGCAGGCGGCGTCGATCAACAGCGAATCGGTCGTGATGTCTGGATAATCATCCCTTACTGCGTCGAACGTCCTATCCCACAGCACCATGCCATAGCCCTGCGCGTTCGACTTGGTTATCGAGGTCACGTGCATCTTCTTTTTGCGCTCACGCGCCAGTTCGAAGGCGTAGCGGATGATCCTCTCACATCCTTTTCGAGTGAAGACTGACGATTGCACCGCCACTTCGCCCGGGAAGTCTCGGTACTGGAAACCTCCGACGTTCGCGTATTCGCCTTCGGTGTTTTCACGCACGACGATGAGGTCAATGTCATAGGGCTTGACATCCTTGAGTGGCGAATCGACGCCCGACAGCAATACCGAAGGTCGAACGCACGCGTACTGATCAAATGCTCTACGGATCGGCAATAGCAGTCCGTTCAGCGTGATGTGGTCCTGCACCTCCGGATGCCCTACTGCACCGAGGAATATGGCGTCGAAACTTCTCAACTGTTCCACACCGTCCGACGGCATCATCTCCCCGTGCTCGAAATAGTACTCCGAACTCCAAGGAAACTCGACGAACTTCCACTCGATGCCGTGCTTGTCGGCGAGCGAGCGTAAGACCTTTAGCGCTTCGTCGACGACATCCACGCCGATACCGTCGCCTTTAATTACCGCAATACTGTGTTTACCCAAAGCTAGACCAAGCCTCCAAATACGAGTCTTTTGTATTCCTAAATGCCGGTTGGGTTATTCAGGAAGAGCGAGCCTCGATGACCTCAAGAACGCCGGCGATGTCGTTCTCATCCCAGCCGTTCTCCATCATCGTGTGGAACAGTTCCTCGGATTTAACTGCCAACTCCAACGAAAGTCCTTCGCTAGTGGCCAAGTCTTTGATGATGCCTAAGTCTTTATCGAGGTTGCGAACCGGCGCTGCAGAGTCTTCGAAATCTCTAGCCGCGGTTATCGGTGCACTCCGATCAACCATGGCGCTCGCACCCCAAGCTACACTGAGCAACTCGGCTGCGACCTCGATATCGACACCAGCGGAGTTCGCCAACGCAAACGCCTCGGCCGCCGCAACCGTGTGAACTCCGACGAGCAGCTGGTTGATCAACTTCATCGCCGTACCCGCACCGTTCGGTCCCATGTGGCGGACGTTGGCCCCCATCAGCTCGAAATACGGCAATGCTTTGGTGAAAGCCTCGTCCGATCCGCCACACATGATCGCCAGCGTCCCAGCTGCCGCACCTGTAGGTCCGCCGCTGATCGGCGCATCGATGAACATCGCACCTCTCTCTTCCGCCGCTTCGGCACACTTCCGTGATGTTCCAATATCGACCGTGCTGTGGTCAACAATGATCTGTCCAGGCTCACAAGCCGGAACGACCTCGCCAATGATCACGTCCAACGATGTCTGCACACTAGGTAGGCAGGCGAGGACTACATCGACCTTCGACACCAGATCTGCCGACGAACTCGCTCCCGTAGCGCCTCGATCAATCATCGCCTCAATCTTCGATTGCGTCCGCGTGTAAACGACCGGCTCCGCGCCCTTGGCGAGCAGATTATCCGCCATGCCCTGTCCCATGTAACCCAGTCCGATGAATCCTACCGACATGTTCAGTTGCTCCTTAACTCACTGCGGTGACACTGTCTCGCCGATCGTCGATTGTGCACCGTCAACGGGCACACATTTCTGCTTGAGATAGACGCCGCAAGTATATAAGCGCAGCGAACCGTCATTCCGGCGAAAGCCGGAATCCAGAGGATCGGGTTGCGTGCCCTGACGACTAATCGAGTTGCCGTAGCTTCGGATCGAGCCGGTCCCTCAGCCAGTCGCCGAAGAAGTTCATCGACATCACCAGCAGGAAGATGGATAGACCGGGGAAGAACGAAGACCACCATACGCCGTTGATGAGGTACTGGTAGCCTTCATCGACCATCTTGCCCCAGGTCGGGATCGGATCCGGGATACCCACACCCAGGAATGACAGCACTGACTCGGTGAGTATCAGACCGCCAACTCGGAGAGTGGCAATGACCAAGACAGTGCTAACGGTGCCCGGCAGGACGTGCTTCATCATCAGGCGCAGATTGCTGGCTCCAGTAATTCGGGCAGCGTTGACATAGTCCAGCGACCGTATCGTCAGGACGTCGGCTCTGACGTTTCGTACGAACGGTGGCCAAGCGATCATGGCGATGATGATGATCACCGAAGTCTCGGAAGCGCCGATCGTGGCACCCACCATGATGGCGATGAGGAGAAACGGAAGCGCGTTCCAGATGTCCACGAATCTCATCAGGACCTCGTCCAGCCAACCTCCGTAGTACCCGCCCAATATGCCCATCGCGGTACCGATGACAACGCCAGACAGCAACGCGTAACCAGACACTTTAAGCGAGACCCCCGCACCATGGATGATGCGAGACAATACGTCCCGCCCCAAGCCGTCGCTCCCCAAGATATATTCATTCCTACCGAAACCCTTCTTGGACGCGATCATGTAACCGATCTGGCCTTCGTCGGTAGTTAGGTCGAAATCGGCTTCATCGGCCGCTAGATCGTTCTCTGGCCTTGGCTGCCCCCAAGTCGGCTCGATCAAGTTGAAGTTGAGCTTCTGGACGTTTGGATCGGTGGGAGCGACCCACTCCGCACCGATTGCGATAACTGTAATGGATATCAATATAACGATGGGGATGATAGGCCAACGACGCAAGACATACCAGATCTGTGAAGCCAAAGAACGCTTCACTCTGGTCAAGCCGGTCGTTTGGGCATCGAGCCCGCCGCGCGGTTCGACGCCGCTTCGCGGCTCAACCGTTGGCATTCTGGTGGGTGAAGGATCGATCGCCATCGTTAACTTCTCATGCGCTCCAGACCATCCATCAGTCGTATCGTATTCTTGGATCGACCAACGCGTAGACGATGTCCGTCAGGAACGTTGCTATCACATAGACCAGAATGAACATCAGCACCGCGCCTTGGAGTATCGGAAAGTCATTCCCGTGAACCGCTTGGACGGCCATTAATCCGATGCCAGGACGTGAGAATATCGTCTCTACAACCAGTGCCCCTTCGATAAACCCCGCGAAAGCCAAAGTGGATGCCGTCAATGGCTGGATAAGGGCGTTTCGGAAGGCGTGTTTCCAAACAACGAACGTTGTTCCCACGCCTTTGGCTCGCGCCAACTTGACGTACTCTGAGTCGAGCACTTCAAGCATCGACGACCTAGTGAGTCGCAGGTACCCGGCAAGACCGCCCAATGACATCGCGGTTACGGGCAGCACTAGATACTCCAATTGCCAAAGCGAAGGTTCCTGCGTCGAGTCCCCTGCCAAGCCAGCGGGAAGCCAGTCCAACCACACGGCAAAAACCATAATCAGAATTATCGCGAACCAAAACACCGGGATCGATTGCCCAATAAGCGCGATGAATCGGCCGCCGTAGTCCGCCAACGTCCCACGACGTATTGCAGACAGCACCCCTAGACTAACGCCTATCGTGCCGGAGAAGAACCACGCGAAGGTGCCTAGCTGGAGACTATGTGGGATCTTCTCGCTGATGATTCGGGCAACCGGAAGTTTAAACGCCAGATTCTGACCTAGGTCGCCCCTGAGCACTCTTCCAAGCCAAAGCAAGTACTGCTCAGGATAGGAACGGTCGAGCGCCAGTTCTTTGCGTATCTCTGCCACCGCCTCGTCTGAGATTCCGTAACCGGAGGTGGCGAATAGGAGCAACGGATCACCAACCGCACGAGATAGCGAAAACACAATCGCCGTCGCCGCGATCGTGCTGAGGATCATGAAGAGGAATCTTCTTATTAAGAAACGACGCATGATACGGAGAGATGTTATCCCATGCCCTAGGAGCTAGTGCATGAGCACCCGCCCTCGGACAGATTACCTCTTCTTCATTGATTGGCTCTCGTGCCCAGCCCTGATCGAGATCATGGTGCGCGCTACGAAAGCACTTTGGGTTCGTCACCGGGCCTCGCGACATGTTGCGCGAGGCCCGGTGACGGGAACTCAGTTAGAGCAGCTCGATTCTATTGAGCCAGCTCGATGTCCCAGAGGTTGTTGATACCGCTGGCTGCGGCTCGGTCTTGCGGCCAAGCTGCAATCTTGTTGCGGTTCCAGAACCAGTCCTGCGGGACTGCCACGATACCGGGCTGCAGGTTCCAGTAGTAGACGTACTGCAGGTAGCGGTTCGCGTAGTCGGTCGCCTCGGCTGTGTCGGAAGCGCCTGCCATACCTTGGTAGAGCTCCAAGATCTTCGGCGACTCAAACGCACAGCTGAAACCACCACGGGTCAGAGAGGTCTGTACGAGACCCTTCGGGAAGTGCCACGGGTTCGACTCTCGGCCCTTGTCACACGAGGTGACCCACGGGTGAGTGTTTGCTCGGTTAACAACCGTCGGACGGAAAGTCACGTACGTGAACTTCAGCGAGAAGGTTGAAAGCCCGATGTCGGACCAGTAACCGGCGACTGCGTCTGCAACTTCACCCGTTACCGATGCACCACCACCAAGCTCCGGACCCGCGTAGACCGCGACTTCGAAACGGTGGTCACCCAAGATGTCGGACTGAACGTTGGTCTTTCGCCAATCAGGGTTCTGCGACTTGATAATCTGGACCGCCTGCACCGGGTCATAACCGTATTTGCACGGACCGGTTCCAGCCGGAGCCTCGTCTGTGTACACTCCACCCGGTTCTTGCGTGCACTGCACATTGGCAAAGTTCGGGTGTGAAGAAGCGAAGTACTCGACATCAACCACGTTACCGAGACCGGCAAGCAAGGAGTCGTTGACTGCTTCGCGATCGATTGCTATCGAGAGCGCGTGCCGAACTTGTCGTGCCTGCTCCATGTCGTCTGAGCCGTGAGCGTCGCTGTCGGAGTTCCCGATCCACGCATGGTCGTGCACGAACGGGCCCTTGGGCGGAAGAGGCTCGCCAGTCTTGGCGTCAACCTTCTCCCACAGATTGCCGGAGAAGAACAGACCGAGTTGGACTGCGCCGCCAGTACCCGATTGACCCCAGTTGCTGGAGTCGACGATCAGGTTGGCCGCGTCTTTAGGCTCAAGCTGCGCTGTGTCGATTTGACCGGTACGCAGGAGAGTTGCACGGTTGGTGGGGTCGCCCGCCTGCACCATTATGATCGTGCTGGTCTTCGGGCTAAACTTCCAGTGGCTGTCGTCCGCAGTTAATACGATGCGGTCGTCCGCAATCCACGTGTCGATCAGATACGGACCGCTGGCGACGACCGTGTCTCGCACGAATTCTTCACCTTCAGTCTCAAACGCGTTCTTCGAAAGAACCGGGAATGCCTGTCCAGACTGGTTGACGTAGTCGTCTTTCCAAGTTCCGTCAAATGCCGGGCTTCCGTCCGCGTTGGTCGCAAAATCCCACTCTACAGTGCTCTCGTCGACTACGCGCCACTCACCCCACAGACCTGCGAAGTCGCCTGCCTGACCGTGAATGGATGTCGGGTTCGTGACGTTGTTGGCATCGTTCATGCTCCAGGCAACGTCGTCAGCTGTCAACGGACCGTAGTCCTTGTCCTTAGTTCGGAACGTGATCCCGTCTTGAATCGTGACGCTTGCGGACCTGAAATCGTCGGTCACCGTCCATTCAGTCGCAACCCAAGGCAAAGTCTCGTCGCTCGCACCGCGGCGGAACAGAGTCTCTGCAACGCCCCAGTTCTTGAGCGCGTCAGACGCCTGGTTGGCGTTCCTGCCGACCTGTTGTCCGATGGATGCAAAACCGATAACGGCGGCGCCGCCCTCGGTCTTGGGGTCTGGTGCGCCGATCGTGCCGATCAAGCTCGCAGTCGCAGTCGCTTGTGGCGCCTCGACCTCAACGATCTTCTCGACCTCTTTGACGACCTCTTTCAAAACCTCTTTCTCAACCACAACGGTCTGGACCACGGTCTCGCCAGCTACCTGGACCTCTTTCTCGACCACAACGGTCTGGACCACGGTCTCGCCGGCTACTTCGACTTCGCGTTCGACGACGACAGTCTGGATCTCAGTCACCGGGACTTCGATCTCTTTCTCGACGACCACCGTCTGGACCACGGTCTCGCCCTGAACCTGGACTTCCTTCTCGACGACCACCGTCTGAATCACGGTTTCGCCGCCGCAAGCCCAAGCCCCTAGAACGGCGATTGCCACCGCGCTAGCGAGCAGGTACTTTTTGATATTTCTCATCTTCTATACATGACCTCCATGTATGTCTTCTTGCTAAGCAACCTCGCGAAACCGCGACGTACAAAGCCGTAGGGCTGGCGAACCAGCACATCTAGCGACGATAAATCTAAATGAAATCAACTACGATGTCAAACATCCGATACCCGAATGAGTTCGTATTTCATCTGCTCATACTCGCCACACAGTAAAATCCAAGCATCTAACCGATCACAACTTCTACTCTGCTCATGCCCTCAAAAATCAGCGTCCTCTATTGGAAAGAGATACCCGTCCAAGTGAAAGCGGAGAACGACGAAACCGCAGTCTCCTTGCCTCTCAACCATCGTTTCCAGGAAGCCGCCGATGCAGTAGCGATGATGGACGGATCATTCGGCTCAGATGCTTATCTCGACGCTTGGCAATGGAGCGACGAGACCGAATCTGAACTCGATGCCGAGACCGCCGCTCAACAGCTGGCGGAGCGCATAAATTGCGGTATGCCAGACGACTTCGTATCCCGAATCCGCGACTTGCACGACGCCGGCGATCGCGTCGAGGAGCCAGGCGCTATCGACCACTGGATAGAATAGATCCATGGCTACTCAGGTCAAATCCACCCACGAAATCCTCCAGCGTCTCGACAACGAGATACTCGTATTCGACGGCGCGACTGGAACCTATCTCCAGCAACACGGACTCGAATCGGGCGGCTGTCCCGAACTGATGAACGCCGACGCGCCCGACACTATCCGCGGCATGGCGCGCGAATACTTCGATGCTGGCTCCGACATCGTCCTCACCAACACCTTCGGCGGTACCAAATTCCGCCTCAAACACTACGACGCGCAAGACCGCGTCCACGAACTCAACGCCCTAGCCGCTGAACACGCCAAATCTCAAGCCGGACCCGGACAATACGTAGCCGGTTCCGTAGGCCCCACCGGCGAGTTCATCGAACCACTCGGAGCAGTATCAGAATCCGAGATGTACGACGCATTCACCGAGCAGATCGTCGCCCTTGAGGAAGGCGGAGCCGACGCCGTCATGATCGAGACCCAGATGGTCCTCGATGAAGCACAGATCGCCATTAAAGCAACCCGCGAAAATACCGACCTAGTAGTCATGTCCACGATGGTCTTCGACAAAGGACCGCGCGGCTTCTTCACCATGTGGGGCACCTCCCCGGAAAACGCCGCCACGGGTTTACGTGAGGCCGGCGCAGATGTCGTTGGATCCAACTGCGGCAACGGCATCGACAAGATGATCGAGATCGCACAACAGATGCGACCCGTCGTCGACTGCCCTATCGTCATCCAGTCCAACGCCGGCATCCCGGCCTACAAAGGCGGCGAAATCATCTACCCCGAATCGCCGGACTACATGGCAGAACGCTACAAGCAACTTGCCGAAGTCCCGGTCCAGATCCTCGGCGGCTGCTGCGGAACCACGCCCGAACACATCCAAGCACTCGTCGAAGCGGTAAAGTAACCACATAACTAATAGGAGAAGCCGTCGTTACTTACTCAAAAGGCATAACCCGCGAAAACATTATCGCCGCTCCGCTCCGAAACCTCGGACGCTGCATCGAACTCGTCGCCGTAGATCCCCACTTCCACGACATCACCGTCGGCCTCTACCTCCGCGACCGAACTCTCACCATCCACACATTCTCCCAAGTCGAAGGCACCGCCGAACGCATCGAGACCATCCGAGACCGCCTCTGCGCCCTCGCCGACGTCGATCCCTCACCTGACGTCACCAACCAAGCCGAACTGATCTCCCAAGAGTTCTACGACCGCCCCCTCCGCTTCGCCTTCACTGAAGCCGTCGAGAAAACCAACCCCATCCAGACCGGCCCCATCTCCGTCGCCGACACCAAGTCGCGCCTAACCTTCACCGTCACCCCCGAACACTCCGACGAACTCGGCTGGACATACCACGTCACCGCCGAGGGCGAATTCGCACGTCCTCAGATGCGCATCATGGCCGTCGTCGGTGGCTACATGCGCTACGGCGAATGCGAACGCGTAGGCAAAGACCGCGACCGCTTCCGCTTCAAACACGGCGAACGCCTCGACCGCTTCGCCCGACTCCTGCTCCCCTACGCCCGCAACGTCAGCGCCGTCGACAACATGCTCGAACAAGCCGACCTAGCCGGCCAGATGACGACCCAAACACTAGGCTTCGCCAGCAACTAAACAAATCACGTCGTTCCGAACCAACTACGTCATTCCGGCGAAAGCCGGAACCCAGAGGATAAGGAGGGCCACCAATATGCCATCCACCAAATACGCCGGAACCCTCACCTCCAAAGAGCGAACCCTCCGAGCACTCCGCGGCGAGCCCGTCGACCGACCGCCCGTAACCAATCCCACCAACGTCGCGACCGTCGAGCTCATGGACCTCGTCGAAGCACCATTCCCGACCGCCAACCGCGACCCGGAGATGAATGCCCGTCTCGCCGCAACCGGCTACACACAGCTCGGCTTCGACGCCATCGCACCCTACTTCTCCATCATCCAAGAGTCCTCCGCTCTAGGATGCGAGATGCAGTGGGAGGGCAAGGACAACTGGCCCACCGTCCGCATGACCAGACCCATCTGGAAGACCGTCGACGACATCAAAATGCCCGACGGCTTCCTAGAGCACCCAGACAACTGGACAATCATCGAGTCGATCCGCCTCCTCAAGCAAGAGTTCGGCGACGAAGTCGCCATCGTCGGCAAGACCATGGGCCCCTGGACCCTCGCCTATCACGTCTTCGGCGTCGAGCCATTCCTACTCGCAACCGTCGACGACCCGCCGATGGTCATGGACATGCTCCACAGGTTGAAGCAGTTCACCATCGAGTTCGGAATCGCCCAGATCGAAGCCGGTGCCGACGTCCTCACCGTCCCCGACCACGCCACTGGCGATCTCGTGAGCGGTGAATACTACCGACGCTTCCTCATGGACCTCCACCACGAGTTCGTCGAAGACCTCCCCGTCCCGATCATGCTTCACATCTGTGGTGCAACCACCGACCGCATGCCCTACATCGCCACCACCGGCATGGCCGCATTCCACTTCGACTCCAAGAACGATCCACAAGAGTCGATAGACGCCGTAGACGGCGGCATAAACCTAGTCGGCAACGTCAACAACCCAGTAACCCTCTACTCCAAAGGCCCCGAAGAAGTCCGAGCCGAAGTCTTCAAATGCCTAGACGCCGGCGTCCAACTAATCGCACCCGAGTGCGCCATCCCCCTCAAAACCAAACTCGAAAACCTCCTAGAAATCCCCAGAGCCGTAGAAGACTGGGCCGCCGAACACTGGGACTACTCCGAGAATTAAGCCTCCATCCCTCCCCTTTTTGCGAAGCGCAACCTTCTCCTCCCCCTCTCTGAGGGGGAATTAAAGGGGGTGCCGCGCAGCGAGATCGCAGAGGATGCCCCGCTGGGAGAAAGCGGAAGTGTCCCCTCTCCCCTCCGTGGGAGAGGGTTAGGGTGAGGGGGAACGGGAGGATATGGGGGGGATGGCCTGGCCCTACCAGCCAGAAGATCGCGAAGTCGAACGCGGTTCACAAAAGAGCCAGTTGTAGAATCGAATAACTCCACGCGCTCCCACGCGCGGCAAAACACGCGCCACCAAACCTGCTCCCCAACAACCCCCATGCCAATCGTCAACGACGGCCTACAACGAGAGTTCGAATGGGTCACCAGACCCGGCGAGCAGAAACACATCGGCGAAGCACTAGACCTCGCCGACGAGGTGATGCAAGAGATCGCATACCAGCTCATCATCGGCAAGAACCTCGAAGTCGACCGCCTCACCAAAGAGTGCCTCGACAACGGCTACACCGCCAACCACATCCTCGACCACGGACTCCTCAACGGCATGGCAATCGTCGGCGTCAAATTCCGCGACAACGTCATCTTCGTCCCCGAAGTCCTCGTCGCCGCACGCGCCATGAAAGCCGGCATGACCCACATCGAACCCATCCTCTCAGCATCCGGCATCGAGCCCATCGGCACCGTCATCATGGGCACCGTCAAAGGCGACCTCCACGACATCGGCAAGAACCTCTGCATCATGATGCTCCGAGGCGCCGGATGGACCGTACACGACCTCGGCGTCGACACTTCCCCCGAAGAGTTCGCAGACGCCGTCATGGAGTTCGAAGCCCAAGTCGTCGGTATGTCCGCCCTACTAACAACCACCATGCCCAACATGGGACGCACCATCTCCTACTTCGAAGACATCGGACTCCGCGACGAAGTCCGCATAATGGTCGGCGGCGCACCCGTAACCCGAGAGTTCGCCGACGAAATGGGCGCCGACGGCTACGGCGAAAACGCCGTAGACTGCGTAGAAACCGCCAGCGACCTCCTACAACTCCAAAAAGAACTCGCCTGACACACCCGTCAGCATCACGCCATGCATAACCGCGATCCCTCCCCTTTTTGCGAAGCAAAAGGGGGACGCGCCGAGCGCAGCGAGACGCAGGGGGTTCACAACCCCGTCACTCCCCCAAACCCTCCCGTCATTCCGGCGAAAGCCGGCGCTTCAGCGGACGGAACGTCCATCCAGAGAAAAACAAAGCACGCCGCTTCCCCCTCCCCTTTTTGCGAAGCAAAAGGGGGACGCGGGAGCGAAGCGACAGCAGGGGGTGCCCTCCCCTCTCCCTCGATGGGAGAGGGCCAGGGTGAGGGTGAACGGGGCGGCCAAGGGGAGGACGCAAACGACCAACCCAACCTCGACGTCGAAGCCGCGCGCAAAAGCATGACCCGCATGGCAAACATCTTCGCCGACATCGCAAAACACGCCGAAGACTCCAGCCTAACCCGCTGCCCCTACAAAGACGCCCGATCCCGCTGCACCGCCAAATTCGCCTGCCGCAACCAACACTTCACCAAAAACCCCCTAAACCCACCAATCTGCACCGCCAAAGACGGCGACCTAGACTACCGCTCCGCATGGGAAATCGACTGACCACGCCCCTTTCGCTATGCGAAAGGGGCGCGAGCTAGCGCAGCGATGCGAGCGGGATATGCCCGGGGAGGCGGGCGGAAAGGTTTCCCCCGTTCAACGGGGGAAATGTCCGAAGGACAAAGGGAGCAACCCGGTAGGGGCAGGTTTCAAACCCGCCCATCACAGCCAATCAATAAAATCACACAAATCACAGTTCAAATCCCACCAATCCTTAAATCCCCGTAATCTGCGGTTCAAATGCCCCTAATCCACAACAACACACACCTCCCCCTCGAAGCCGGCAAGACCCTCTTCGACTACGCCGACGACCTCGCCGTCCGCGTACCAACCTCCTGTAACCGCAACGGCGAATGCCACGAATGCATCGTCGAAGTCCGACGCGGCATGCACGCCCTAGACCCACTCGCCGACTCCGAAGCCTTCCTCCGCGACAACTACCGACTAGCCTGCCAAGCACACGTCGTAGACATCCAAGCCAACATCGAATTCAACATCCTCCGACGCCAACCCCGCATCCTAACCGAATCCATCCAACCCACCAACATCGAACTAGACCCCCTAACCACCCGCGAAGGCGACAACATCATCTTCAAAGGAGAATCTACTCCCTTCCCCCGCTCAGCGGGGGAAGTGCCGAAGGCGATGGGGGCGCGAAAGAGCGAAGCAAATTTCGCGGGGGATGCCACCCCCCGCATCATCGACCGCTACCGCGGACGCATCCTAGGCATCGCCGCCGACATCGGAACCACAACCGTCGCCATGAACCTCGTCGACCTCGAAACCGGCGACATCCTATACACCGCATCCTTCGAGAACCCCCAGCGATTCGGCGGCTCCGACGTTATGAACCGCATCTCATACGACACCGGAACCTACCGCGGCGAACTCCAAGCCGTCCTCATCTCATCCATCAACTACGAGATCGGCGAGATGGTCCGCGCCCTCAAGATCCGACGCCGACACATCGTCGAGCTAGTAGCCGTCGGCAACACCACCATGCGCGACATCCTATTCGGCATCGACGTCGAACCCATCGGCCAGAAACCCTACAAGTCCCACATCGAAGACGACTTCCGCAACGGCAACCGCGACACCACCGCACTCAACCGACAAGCCCACGAACTCGGCATCCGCATAAACCCCAACGCCAACATCTACAGCGGACCCATAATCGCCTCCCACATCGGCTCCGACGTCGCCGCCGACCTCCTAACCATCGGCATCGACCAACAAGACGACCCCATAATGCTCATCGACATCGGCACCAACACCGAAATAATCGCCGGCAACAAAAACCAACTCCACGCCGCATCCTGCCCCGCCGGCCCAGCCTTCGAAGGCGGAAACGTAACCTACGCCATGCCCGGTTACAACGGAGCAGTAGAACGCGTAGTAATACCCTCCCCTTCGCGCAGCGAGGGGGACGCGGGAGCGCAGCGACCGCAGGGGGTGCCCGGGGAGGCAGGCGACGACGAATCCCCTCTCCCTCGCACCCTCCCCTCCCCCTCCAAGGGGGAGATTCAGAGGGGGTCCAGGGAGAGGGTGACGGGGCCGGGAGGCAAAGGGGGCCCGCCCCTTTCGCAAGGCGAAAGGGGCGCGAGCGAGCGCAGCGATGCGAGCGGGGTATGCGAATCCCCCCTCCTTCAGGAGGGGGCTAGGGGGAGACCCTCCCCTTCGCGCAGCGAGGGGGACGCGGCGAGCGAAGCGACGCCGCAGGGGGTGCCCGGGGAGGAGAGGCCGCGGTTCAGACACCCCCACCTAACAACCATCAACAACACACCCCCCATCGGCATCTGCGGCTCCGGACTCATCGACCTCCTAGCCGAACTCCGACGACACGACATCATGAACGAACTCGGAAACTTCAACGACGGATCCGACGAATTCACATTCCACCACGAAAACCGACTTACCCTCTCCCGCGCCGACATCTCAGCACTAGCCCAAGCCAAAGCCGCAAACTACTGCGGACAAAACATCGTCCTCGAAACCACCGGCACCTCCCCCACCGACTACACCCGACTCTACCTAGCCGGCGGCTTCGCCAACTACATCAACATCCAAAACGCCATAAACATCGGCTTCATCCCCGACATCCCACCCCACCGCATAACCAAAATCGGCAACGCCTCCCTCCAAGGCGCCACAATAATGCTCACCAACGCATCAAAGCGCGCCGCCATCGAACAACTAGCCACCACCATCACCCACATAGAACTAGAAACCAACCCCAACTTCTTCGACCACTTCGTAGAAGGCTGCCAATTCAAAAAGTGAACCCGTCATTCCGGCGAAAGCCTCCGTCATTCTCGCGAAGGCGAGAATCCAGAGGGGTGTGAGGCCCGCCCCTTTCGCAAAGCGAAGGGGGCGCGAAAGAGCGAAGCGACTTTCGCGGGGGATGCCCGGTGCGGACGGGTGAGGGTGACCCTCCCCTTTTTGCGTCAGCAAAAGGGGGACGCGGAGCCCAGCGAACGCAGGGGGTTCACACCACAACCGTCATACCCGCGCAAACCCCCGTCATTCCCGCGCAGGCGGGTATCCAGAGGAGCACGGGGAGCGGAAACCGTAGGCCCGACCCTCGCGATCACCCCTCCCCTTCGCGAAGCGCAAGAGGACGCGGAGCGAAGCGAACGCAGGGGATGCCCACCCCGGACGGCGCTACACCGTAATACCCGCGCAATCCCCCGTCATACCCGCGCAGGCGGGTATCCAGAGCGGCACAGGAACCGGCGGTGTCCCTCCTCTCAGCGGGAGATTAAGAGGGGTAAGGGTGAACCCTCCCCTTCGCAAAGCGAATTCGCAGATGAATCTCGTAACCTGAGGTGAGCAGCTCCCTTCCGGGTGTCGATTAGTATGTTGACAAACCAAAACAAAGCCAATTAAGATTCCGCCAAACGATACCCCGCAAAATCCATGCACAACATACTCCAGAACATTTCTCGGATCATTGGTCATGGGTCCGGTTCCGAAACCAGAACCCGTTCCGAAACCAGAACCGATTACCAGACAGTCACTGAGTTCAAATTCGCGTTGAAAAAATTAAAGAACATATGCAACGCCACTTATCGACCCAATAAATTAATGTATTCACAATTGGACTATAAGCGAGATTATACCAAAAAGAAAACATTTGAGAATGTTAGTTTTTCTTTCACCGAGGTGGTCGGTATCGATTTCAAAGAATGCAAATTTGTCAACTGTGATTTCGTGGGCACAAAATTCATAGATTGTGAATTCCATCAATGCACATTTCACCGATGCGATCCACACAAAATTTCATTCATTAACACTTACATCGATCCTCAAGTGTTCGTTGAAATGTTCCAAAATTCTGCCGATTTGAAGAAACAAAAACGTAAAGAATCCAACAAAGGATTATGGTTATTTCAACAATTGCATAACAATGCGGTACTCACATCTCAATCCAATTTCGCCGGTGTCGCAGAATTCAACAAGCGCAAGTGGCAACGATATCAACTAACTTGGAACTACAAAAATGATAGAATCGAAACAATATGGCCTGTATTTACGTTTCGCAGGAAGTGGCTCGCAAATGTATTTTCATGGTTGACAATCGGTTACGGCATTCGACCGAAATTCTTGTTTCTTTGGACATTGCCAATAGCTGCGTTTATATTTGCTTTCAATAATTTGTATTGGGATTGCTTGAAGATAACAGCCGATAACGAGATTGCTGTAGCCGGCAATCTCGGCAACGTCATCATATATACTTTAACTACGCATGTCGGTATCAACATATTTACGCCTGGATCACCGGCAGGAAAGACGATGCTGGTCTTCCAGTCAGGATTTGGTCTCGTAACCACAGCCGTATTCATAGGGTTGCTCGTTAGGGCGGCATTGAGATGACCTTCCAACACCAAACAACTGCTTTCGCCTTATTCGGGTCGGCAGCCCGCGGCGATCAGGATGGATTTAGCGACAAGGATCTTTTGATCGTATCGGATGATCCCACGACCCTTCGCACGCTCAAAACCGATTGTAGCGCCAGAGGATGGTCTTGCACTCCCTATTCTTGGCAACGTCTCCAACACGCCGCAGACCAAGGTTCACTCTTTGTGCAACATCTGAAACAGGAAGCGAAGATTCTCCGGGACCCTTCAGACCGACTTGCAGATCTATTGGCAAAATTCTCTCCCAAGGCGAGCTACAAACGCGAGGCTGACGGAGCCGCATCCTTACTAGGAGAGTTAACTGATTTTCTGCCCCGCTGTGTTGCTGGTCCAATGTGGACTTTGGATGTTATGTCAGTTAGTTTTCGTTCGCTAGCAGTAGCCAAACTTGCCGACGAAGGCATTTATTCATTCGCAAATTCCGATATATTGAATGGACTAGCTCGTATTGGTTTGCTTCATCGCGCAGACGGATACAAGTTAGAGGCTCTACGTAGATATAAATCGCTTTACCGAAAAGGTGTATTGGACAGGAGAGTTGATTGGACAAAGACGTATGAATTGCTGTCCTTGATTGATAGGATATTTCGGCTTGGATTGAGCGTGCGCCGCGTCGATGTGCTAGACACAGTGGAACACGCATTAGCAGGTGATAACCATGAGGAGTGGTACGTCAAGTGTAGGCGGATCGAATCGGCACTATGGATGTTAAAGCCAAGACAAAGTCAAACCCGTTCTGAGTTCGCGCAAAAACGACATGATTTATTCAAAATCGTCCAATCACCAAACACTTATGCATGGCATTTTACTAGTGGTCATATCGCAACTCAGCGAAAACTTTTTGACTTGGCCAATATGTGTCAGGTGTAATCGAAGTTCATCGAAGTCAAAGAGGTGAAGCAATGAAATTCTGGGTTTTATCGTCGGGCAAGTGGGCTAGGCAATGACGATGTTGAAATGGATAATCGGAATTTTCGCCGTCATAGGCGTCGCCGTGACGGTTCACTTCGTCGTCTCGAATTGGGTTGCAATCGTGACATGGCTTGCGGCCATCGGGATCATTATCTGGATGTTGCTGGGATACAACAATCGCAACAACACGCGAGGCGGTCTATAGAACGTGTGGGGCTGACAAACTTCTCCTCAAACCGGCAAAGTTCCCCCTCACACCATCCCTCTCACCAACCGCGCCCGCAAATACTCCATCGGACGATCCCCCTTCAACGAGTTACAGTATCCGCACAGAAGTTGCAGGTTCTCGATATGGTCGGTGCCACCCTTAGTTGTTGCGATGATATGGTCTATCGTGAAATTTTGCGGCAAGAAATGATTTCCGCAACCGTTGCAGTTGCCTCCTTGAGTGCCGTAGAGGACGATCTTTGACTCTCTAAGCGGCGGCGCCGGCTCACGATCCGTGCGATTCGGAATATCCGACCTCGCAATCGCCTGAACACCACCCATCAACCCAAGCTCATTCCGAGCCCGTTGCTCCACCAGCTTCACCGCCAACTCTGACAAGTCGATCCCGATCCATTGCCGATCCAACCGCTCAGCCGCGATGCAAGTAGTCGCACAACCGCAGAACGGATCTAGCACTACATCGCCCTCATTAGAACTGGCTTTGATGATCCGTTCTAGTAATGCCAAAGGCTTCTGCGTCGGATAACCGAGACGTTCTTGCGCCTGTGATTGAACAGGCTTAATGTCATCCCATATGTTGGCCGCAGGCACACCCGGCATTTCGTCAAGGTATCTTTTCAGTCGGATTCGGCCATTCTTGGACTTTGGGAAATGGAGACGTCCTTCAGCGTCAAGCTGTTTCATCCTGTCCAAGGAGACCGACCATCCGTTGGAGTGCGGCTTATACCCCTTGTAGTCGTATGTCAGATTTGGTCTTGGCGAAGGACTCCGCAAATCTCTCGTGGTATATCTTCGGTTGTTTTCATCAACTTGCCTGTAAGAGTTGGCGATATGTTCTTCCGAGTAAGGAGTGTGCTGAGTTTGAAAAGTGAATTGGTCACTCTTCGTATAGAAAAGCAAGTAATCGCCGATTGAGCTGTAATTCCGCTGCGCGTCGTTGTGGCTGCTCGTGCGCTTCCAAGTGATCTCGTTCCTGAAGTTCCTGCGTCCAAACACGCTATCCATCAGCGACTTGAGGTAGTGACTCGCAGTGGGGTCGCAGTGCAGATAGATGCTCCCCGTCGACTTCAGAATCCGCCTCATCTCCAACAGCCGCACCGCCATCATGATCAGATACGACTTCATCCCGCTCCCGTGGCTGTGCTCACTCGCATCGATCACCTTGTAGAGCGCCAGATCAGCCTCCGCAATCTCGTTGTGCCAAGCCTCATCCACATCCGTCAAATCCCAAGTGTCCTTAAACGCCGCACCCGCCGCCTCGCTCCCAATCGGCGCCGCATAATCCCGGTTCGAGTTGAACGGCGGATCGAGATAGATCAAATCCACACACCCATCATTCATCCCCCGCATCACATCCAGATTGTCCCCCTCGAAAATCGTCCGATTGGGAACGTTGCACACCCCTGCCTGTGCCTTCGTTGTCGTCATGCTCTTCAGTGTACCGCCTGCACACACCCACCCCCGAAGACGGTGTCACACCCCAAAAATCACAGCCCATCATTCCAATCACAAAAATCACAGTTCAAAAACCAACACCCATCATTCCTTCAATCCTTGAAATCCTTCAAATCCGGGTTCAGACAATTCTTTGAACAAGTTCAAAAACTAACCATGCCGGAGTCATGCCGCTCGCAGCGGCATGATTCCCCTTCAACATGCCGCTCATGCCGCCAATATGCCGCCAATTCGCCGCTCCAGCGGCAAAACTCCGGCATGAGCGGCATATCACCCACAACGTCTTAAGACCCGATTCACACCCACTACCAAAAATCACAGCCCATCACATAAATCAGCGTAATCAGCGGTTCAGACAACAACCAAAATCCCACCAATCCTTCAATCCCCGCAATCCCCGGTTCAGACAATTCTTTGAACTTGTTCAAAAAGTAATCTTGCCGCGAAATTGCCGCTCCCAGCGGCAAGATCCCCTTAAATTGCCGCCCTCGCCGCGAAACTGCCGGAGTCAGCGGCAATTTCGCGGCAAGAAAAGCAATTTCGCGGCAACTTCCCAAACCCGAATCCACCCACCCCACACCCAAAAACTGCTACCCTAATCAATGCGATTCAACCAACAACCCCACCCAACTCACCCATGAAAAAAGCACTCATCACCGACTACGTCTGGCCCAACATCGACGTCGAATCCGAAGTCCTCAGAGGCGGCGGAGTCGAACCCGTCGTCGCTCCCGACACCTCAGAATCGACCCTCGCCGACCTCGCAACCGACGCCGACATCATCATGTTCTGCTTCGCGCAAGTCACCGGAAACGTCCTCAAATCCGCCGAGAAGTGCGTCGTTGCCTCCAGATATGGCATCGGAGTGGACAACATCGACATCCCAACCGCCACAAATCTCGGCATCGTCGTCACTAACGTCCCCGACTACTGCATGGACGAAGTCACCGACCACGCCCTCGGAATGATCCTCACCCTCAACCGCCGCCTGAACCAGCACGACGCCCAAGTCAAAGCTGGCGGCTGGGCAAACGTAACCCTCGACCAACCCATGCACCGAACCCGCGGCGCCACCCTCGGAATCCTCGGATTCGGACGCATCGGACGCGCCATCGCGACGAAAGTCGTCGGATTCGGCATGAAAATCGTCGCATTCGATCCCCTAATCGAACCCGGACAAACCATCGAAGGAGTCGAAATCATCAGCTTCGAAGATGTCCTGAAACGTTCACACTTCATCACCGTACACACCCCCCTAACCCCCGAAACAGAGGGCATGATAGGCCCCGACGAGCTAAACAGCATGATGCCCGGCTCAATAATCGTCAACTGCGCCCGCGGCGGAATCATCCAAGAACAAGCCCTAGCCGACGCCCTCCACTCCGGCCACCTAGCCGGCGCCGGCCTAGACGTAGTAGAACCCGCACCCCCACCCAACGACCACCCCGCACTCACCGCCCCCAACATCATCATCACCCCACACACCGCCTTCTTCTCCCAAGCCTCCACCATCGAACTAGAACGCCGAACCGCCCAAGAAGCCCTCCGCGTCCTAAACGGCAACCACCCCGAAAACCTAATCAATCCTGACGTCCTCGGCAACAGCCGAGTAGGCATCTAACCATGAAAATCACTAGCATAACCGCCATTCCCGCCTCATCCGCACCCCGCGGACAAGCCAGAAACTACATCTTCGTCAAAGTCGAAACCGACGAAGGAATCACCGGTTGGGGCGAAGCCACCGCCGGACCATTAGCCGTCGCAACCATGGTCGAAGAGTTCGGCGAAGTCCTCATCGGCAAAGACCCCCACCGCATCGAGCAGCACTGGCAAACCCTCTACCACCACTTCCACGTCCGCGGCGGCGTAGTCCAACTCTCCGCAATCTCCGGCATCGAAATCGCCCTCTGGGACATCAAAGGCCAAGCCCTCGGCGTCCCCGTCTACGAACTCCTAGGCGGCAAAATGCGCGAAAAGATCTGGTGCTACGGACGCTGGGACGGCCTAACCCCCGAACTAGCCGTCGAAAACGCCCTCCGCCACACCGAACAAGGCCTAACCGCCCTCAAAGGCGATCCTTTCGACCACCGCGGACTCTTCATCCCCATCGAAGCCGAACGCGCCGCCATCCAGAAGCTCGAAGCAGTCCGTGAAGCCGTCGGCGACGACGTCGAACTCCTCGTCGAAGTCCACGGACGCCTCGCCCCCGCCGATGCCATCCGCATCGGCAACGCCATGGAACCATACCGGCCCTTCGTCTACGAAGAGCCCGTCCCACCCCAGAACCTCGACGCCCTAGCCCGCGTCGCCGAACAGGTCAACATCCCTCTCGCCACCGGCGAACGACACCTCACCAAGTGGGACTACACCGACCTCCTCGCTCGGCAGATCGTGAAGATGATCCAACCCGACATCGTCCAAGCCGGAGGCATCCTCGAGCTCAAGAAGATCGCCGCCATGGCAGAAGCCCACTACGTCGGCTTCCAACCCCACAACCCCTACGGCCCCTTCTGCACCATCGCATCCCTCCACGTCGACGCCTGCACCCCCAACTTCATGATCCAAGAAGGCGGAATCCACCCCTGGTTCCAAGACGCCACCATCGGCGGCTTTCCAGTCCAAAAAGACGGCTACCTCCCACTCCCAACTGCCCCCGGCCTAGGCGTAGCCATGAACGAGGACTGGCTCAAAGCCAACCCCTGGCGCAAAGACGCCGCCCCCTGGCGAGCCCCCGACGGCACCGTCCCCTCCCTCCAAGAAACGAACTGGTCCTAACCTAATCCCATCCCCAAACCCGCGCCGCACACTTACCCATCACCCACTCCAACTCACCTTCACCCGCAAACGCCGGGTGTTCCATCACCCCACGCAGCGCGTTCCCATAACCTTCACGCCCCGCTGCCGGCGGGAAATCACTCCCCCACATCATCCGATCAACACCAAAAGCATCCTTAGCCATCTCGAACACCGGCGGAACATCCTCAAATCGAAAATCCGGTAACAACCGAGGCGGACGCTTAGCAACCTCTCCCAACCCTGGTACCTTGATCGTCGTATTCCCCCGCTCCGCAAGCCCCAACGCCCTCTCGTAGTCCTCCTCCCAATCCGATTTTGCGGCGGCAATCCCTGCAAGATGCTCAATCACCACCTGCGTATCCGGACAGGCATCCATAACCCGCGCAAAATCATCCGCTGCGAACCGAGCCGGATCACCCTGACAAGAAACAACCAGCCCCAACTCTCCTGCCCTTCGCCACATATCGAACGGAACAGCGTTCACAAACTCCCCATCCGGCGCAAACCTCACCCCCGCAGCACCTCGCTCCGCTTCCCTACTTAAATCAGCCAAGGGATCATCGGAATCCGGATCAATCAAAACCACCACCTTGAACCGATCGCCCCGCATCCTCGCCTCTTCAAACAGATACCCGTTATCAAAAGTCCCACCGTGCTGGATCAACACCGCCCTATCCACACCATTGCGGTCCATCTGAAACTCGAGCACCTCGATCGGCTCAAACCAGTTGTTCCCGGCATGGGTGTGCGTATCGATTATCAGCATGGCGCAGTGCTTAAGGAAGTTCGCTTGATTGCCGAGGCTACGTCGCGATTTCCATCTCTGGAGTTCCCACGCCAGCCCCTTCCGACATCACCAAGTCGTCAATCTGCTGTTTGACCTCCGATGGCATCTCCCAATCACCGCCGATGTTGTCCTCGACTTCTGACTCTTTGACCATGCCGCAGAGCGCGACCGTAACCGTGAGATTTGCCAACACCCAAGCGATCGCCAACTGCGCAACCGTCTTGCCATGATCTGAGGCGATGCCCTTCAACTTCTCAACAACGGCCACGTTCTTGGCTAGATTCTCAGGTCCAAACGAAGCGAGTCCGAAGTTAGCACCATTTGCTCGCCAGTCGTTGTCTCCGAACGCATGATCCGCCGACCAAGCACCCGTCAATAGCCCGTGAGCGAGCGTCCCATATGCCATCACGCCCATCCCATTGTTTTCGACGAACGGCATAACCCCAGACTCGGGTCTTCGGTCAAATATGTGATATCCGATCTGATTCGTCACGATTGGACTAGTCTCGCGGCACGCCGCCATCATCTCAGGACTGAAGTTTGAGACACCAGTGTGTCGGATCTTGCCAGCTGCTTTTGCGTCCTCTAGTGCCCGCATTGGCTCCTCAAACGATCGCGTGTGGTCCGGCCAGTGGATCAGGAACAAATCGATATAGTCGGTGTTGAGGCGTTCAAGACTTTCGTCGATGCTTCGAAGCAACGTGTCGCGGTCGCTGATCGACACTGTCGCCGCGGTCCGATCCGGATTGTCCCGCACCCACTCTCGGCCACCCTTCGTCACTAGCACAATATCGTTCCGGAACGGTGCAACGGCTTTGCCCATCAACTTCTCGCCATATCCCCAGCCGTAAACCGCCGCCGTATCGAACAGACTGATACCCGAATCGAATGACTTGTGTGCAGCGGCGATAGCTTCGTCATCGTCGAAATCACCGTACTGTCCCCTGCCCATCGGCCAGCCGCCATAGCCGATGACCGATGATGCCAATCCTGAGTCTCCAAACGTTCTGCGTCTCATGCTTGCCTCGTGTCCTTTGTATTCCGATTGCGTTCGTGCGCTAAATGATATTTCGTCTGGTTGACGGGGCGACCCAGACATTAGCCTTGGTTCACTTCGCCCGCGGGCGAAACCCCTTGAACATTACCCGAGCCTACGAACGCCGACGCGGTGATGTCGACAGTAAGCCGCTCGCCTGCCGCCAAAGACCGGGCGGAACCGTTTTCCATCGAGTGTTTCAGTCCTCGGTTGTCCCAACTTGTGCACGGCTCCAAACCGACGTTGTAGCAGCGTCCATACCACGGATAACCCCAACCACCACCGAGATTGCGCCAGTACCAGAGGTATTGGAACACGTCGGAAGGGAACGTCACCGCAAATCCGACCTCAGTCTCTTTGTTGTGCAAGGCGTACCAACCCTCGGACATGCCCGTCATGTACGCCATGTCGAGTGAACGATCCTCCTTCGGAGGCATCACGCGAAAGTCGATTTCATCCCCATCGACCGATGGAACCATTGGCCAATCGCCCTCCCACCCAAGCGCGAGCTTCTGCGTGTCAACGAACTCCTCAGGGTGTGTCAACACCGTACAGTCGGGTACGTAAAGTCGACACTTGTCGGACAGGAATGGCGGACCGATCGCGATGTGCTCTAGCCACACGATCTCAACATCCTCCTCGCCCTCGTTGATCGCGGTTTTCGACAGTTTGAGCGTCGAAGATCCCTCTTCCAAAGACAACGTCATGTCGGCTGCTACCGGCATCCGAACGCCTCTCGTCTTGAAGTTGACAGCCACGCGCTCAGGCGAATCTTCCACGATCGTTGCATCCCATGGAAGGTTGTTCAACTCTGCATGCAACCCAAATTCCGCACCGTAGACCTCATCCGGGTAACCACCGTGCGGCAGTGCTGTCTGCCAACCACCTTCGTAGTAATCGAGCCACATACCTTGAGTCGACCCGGTCGAAGGCACGAACTTGCGAGGATCGCGAACTCCCCAAGGAGACCGCCACATGAACTCCGTGTCCGTAGGTTTGTGCACGAACGAATAGACATCCGCACCCTTATCGGCCAAGATCAACACTCGGATCACCGAGTTCTCCATCACGACCGTCTTCAACCCACGATAAGTCCAAGCATCCGATACCCGGCATCCATGCGTTCTCTCATCGCCGTAGTGCATGTTAGTTACCCCACACGTGGATTGGTTGTTCGTTGCAAGCGGTAAAAGGTTTGATCCAATCTGCAATATATATTCTTTGCGAACCCAACACTGGTCGATTCAATTACTCGGGATCATGTTGAGACGCACGATAACCGCAATCCTGACTTGCATCTTCTTGCCGTTGGCCGCGTTCGCATGTGGCAGCGATCCAGTGATCGAAACATCGGATCCAATCGAGCGCGGACAACGCATCTACGCAGAAAACTGTGCCGGATGCCACGGTCTAAACGGTGAGGGACAACCGCACTGGCAATCTACGAATCCAGATGGCACGTTGCCAGCACCTCCCTTAAATGGCGACGGACACACATGGCATCACGGCGATGGCACGCTGTACAAACAAGTGAAACTAGGAGGCGCTTATCTGGAGGAACAAGGCTTGGCAGGATTCAAATCCGGCATGCCAGCCTTTGAGGACACGCTCACTCACCAAGAGATCATCGACGTTTTGACCTACGTCAAGGACCTCTGGGGCGACCAAGCAATCCACGGAACCACGAAGCGTGATGCCCAAGCCATGGTCAGCGAGAACGATCCTTTTCCTGTAGCGCCTTAACGCGGCTTGACCATGATCCGGAAAACATCCTTTTCCGGCCGTCGCATCCGCTCGAAACCGTCCTCCATGACCCGATCCAGTGGGATCACAGCCGATACGAGATCGTCGAGCACGATCTTGCCGTCACCGATAAGTTGGATCCCTTTCTCCATGTCACCCGGTGACGCCGCAACAGAACCCACGACGGTCTTCTCGGTGCCCACAATCTCATTGAAGTCAAACTCAGTTCCTTCCGCGTGAATACCCACCAAAACGGTCCTCCCTCCCGGTCGCGTCCAATTGATCGCTATCCGCGGCGTCACCACGGCCCCCGCAGTCTCAACGACGATATCCGCACCGACCCCGTCAGTCAGATCCAAGACTTGCTCGAGCGCATCCTCGTCTCCAGTGTTAACCACAGCGTCCATACCGAGCTTCAAAGCTAGTTCCAGCGATTGCGCTCGAAGATCACCTGCAATGACGCGAGCACCCGCCGCGCGCAGAACCTGCATCGTCAACATCCCCACTGTCCCGCATCCGATGACCGCAACCGTGTCGCCCGCCTTGACGCCAGATCTCCGTGTTGCATGTACCGCTACCGATGTCGGCTCGATTAAAGGAGTTTGCACGTCCGGGATACTGTCAGGCAATTTGATGAGATGACTTTCCGGCCAGACCATATACTCCGCCAAACCACCATCCAACGCAAACCCGGCGCTACTCACGTCCGCACAACTGGACTGCAGGCCTCGGATGCACCAGTAACAGTCTGTGCAAGGCCGTATGTTGTTGACCATTACGCGGTCGCCGACCGATAAACCGTGGATATCGGTGCCTATAGCTTCGACGCGTCCCGCGGTTTCGTGCCCCACAGTCTTGGGCTCCGTCTGCCACCTGCGCATCGTCGGCCCGTGCCACCACCTCTCAACGTCCGTCTGACAGATCGACGCGTACATGATGCTCAATCGCGCTTCGTCGTCAGCCGGCTCCGGGATCGGCACATCCTCCAACCGCATGTCTCTTCGACCGTAGTACCTTAATGCTTTCATTTCTTTCACCATTGTTGCGCTACGCTTGAGGCGATCTATTCAGTGGTCACACCTCGTAATCCAGTGGCATATCGTGTTCTTCAGCATGCCCGGCTGAGAACCGTCCGGTTCCTGAGAGGCCAACTAGCTCGTCGGTACCTGAACCGGGTACCACCTCCAACTCCGCAGTAGCCTTGCCTCCGTCGTAAGATCCGGTGTGTCGCAGCACGAAACTGCCTGATCGTCTGCCCAGCGCGCCCACAACCATCTCGTAACCAATGAACGATGCATCCCCGCTTTTAAGATGCGTCATGACGTACATCAGGTTGCCTGTACCGGTCAAGTCGCCATCGAAGGACCTTTTGACGTGTGCTTGGGTCAGTTTTGCGCCATCCTCCACTTCGTCAAACGGGTTTTCATCCCAGCTTACGATCTTGAACGTGACGTTGGCATGCATCTTCTTGTCCTTACAAAGACGGTTCGCACGGTCGATTGATGAATTCGTTACCATGCAAGGGTACTTTGACCGCTAGAGCGAGGTCACTTGAATCATGGACTACGAGCTTATTGACATTTCCGCTTTGTGCGACGCAGGACTGGAGTGCCTCCCCGGCGAAGATCCGGCTCTTGGTCAGCAGACCATGCGGGGGCTTCCCTTCGCCGTGGGATCCCCTTCAGGCGACCCGTCAGTCAATTGCTACATATCACTAGCAGAGGGCGATTCGTCGGTAACCGTGCCGATCGGCAAAACAGCGCACAACGTGATCTTCGCGCATCGGCAGTTAGAGACCAAGCAGGCTACCAATGGACCAATAGGAGTACATGTCGCTGACTACGTGATCCGTTTCGAGGATGCCGAGGCTGTAACCGTACCCATCCGCGAGCGTTACGAGATCAGCGCGGTTGGCGATCGACAGGGAATATCTCGCTACGGCGTCGGCTATCCATATCTCGCCGTAACCGATCAAAGCGATGCGTTGATACCCCGTTACGAGGGGCGTTTCGATGAAACCGGCAGACGCCAGACCGAAGTCGTACAGGCACAACCAAAGTGGTATTGGCTTTGGGCGTGGCGCAACCCGACACCCGATCGCGTGATCGAGTCAATCGAGTTCGTGCCGCGCGGTCCGCGCTTCATCGTCGCCGGATTGACTCTTGGACACGTCGACGAGCACCCATTCTCTCGTGCCGCCCGGCGACCAGTGCGAATAGACCTCAAAGACTCCGAACAAGCCGCAAAATCATTCGATCTGGATGTGACAATCGACCGCGGCGAGCGAACCTACACGCATCCCCTACCAGAGCAATCGACTGACGAATTCCTGAACGACACCTACAAGGGTTTCGGTGAACCTCAGAATCCGCAGTCGAGCCCGGCGTACGTCGAGTTGTCAGGCGTACCGTCAGCGACAGTAGATGTGTCTCAGGGCGGTGAAAGCATCGACAGCGTGAAATGGGGAGATGTCGAAAGCGAAGGAGCGATCGATACCGAAAAGATCCGTATTTCACTCACCGAACCCGGCAAGAACTGGGTGAAAGTACGGGTAGTTGATGATGAGACCGGGCAGATCGTACCCTGCCGTATCCACTTCAGATCACCTGACGGTGTGCCCTACCAACCGCACGGGCATCACAACCAAGTCAACTCCAATCTCGACACCTGGCACATCGATGTCGGTGGCGACACGCGGCTTGGTCAGATCAGCTATGCCTACATCGACGGCACGGCGCAGGGTTGGCTCCCGCGTGGCGAGGTTGTTGTTGACGCTGCTCGCGGATACGAATACGAGCCGCTCCGCACCAAAATCGAAATCGCCCCAAGACAGCAAGAACTCGAGTTGCGCCTAAAGCGTTGGATCAATATGAACGAACGCGGGTGGTACTCCGGCGATTCGCACGTCCACTTCCTCTCAACGCAGGGCAGCCATTTCGAATCCCAGGCAGAAGACCTGAACGTTGTCAACCTGCTCCAATCCCAGTGGGGCAGCCTCTTCACGAATGTCGAGGACTACACCGGGCATCCCAGCGTGACCCGAGAAGGCAACAACATCGTCTACACGTCGCAGGAGAACCGACAGCATTTTATGGGGCACATGATCCTGTGGGGCTTGAAGCAACCCGTTATGCCCTTCTGCTCCGACGGTCCGGGCGAGGCCGAGATCGGCGGTCCGATGGAAACGACGCTGAGCCATTGGGCTGACGAGGCGCACGCGCAGGGCGGCTTCGTCATCAACCCGCACTTCCCATTCCCCAACGGTGAACCAGCATCATTGGTCGCTACCGGGCGCCTCGACGCCATTGAGATGATCCAACAGCAGGAATTCATGCACAACGAGTGGTATCGCTATCTGAACTGCGGCTATCGCCTTCCGCTGGTCGGCGGTACCGACAAGATGTCTAGCGACGTTCCTGTGGGGATGTACCGGACTTACGTTCGTATTCCCGACGACGAGGAGTTCACGTACGAGAATTGGTGCAAGAACGTCGCTAAAGGCCGGACGGTTCTGAGCGGCGGCCCCATCATCCACCTAACCGTTGACGGACACGAAGTGGGTGACACTCTTGAGCTTTCGAGCCCTGGCACTGTCGAGGTTTCCGCATGGGCCGAGAGTGTCGTGCCGATGTCGAAGTTGGAGATAATCCAAGAGGGCAAGGTCATCGCTTCCTCGGAGGTTGACAATCCAACGCGCAAGTTGAGCCTCAATGAAACGGTCAAAATCGAAGGCAACTCGTGGCTGGCCGCGCGAGCCGGCGGTCCCGGCTACTACTCGGGATACAGTTACTACGACGTCTGGGAGCGTGGCATCTTCTCGCACACCTCGCCAGTCTACGTATCGGTGGGTGGTCCGTGGAGCATGTTCGACGTGGCAACAGCGAAGTACATGCTCACGCTGATGCACGGCTCGTTGACTTACATCGACAACAGTTCACGCCAGCATTCACACGGGCACGTCACACACCATCACGGCGAGGAAGATCACATTGGGTACTTGAAGCGTCCCATCAACGAGGCTATCGAAGCCGTCCACAGGCGGATGCACGAGCACGGCTTCAGCCATTAGGCGAGATCAATATCCTGAAGACATCCTTTTCAGGGCGGATCATGCGTTCGAAGCCGTCTTCGATTGCGCGTTCGAGCGGTACTACTGCGGAAACCAGCTCTTTGACCGATATTTTGCCTTCCGCCAACAATCGGACGGTTGCTTCCATATCGCCGGGTGAAGCGGCCACGGATCCAATAACCGTTTTTTCGGTACCAACGATGTCGTTGAAGTTGAAGACCGGCGTAGCGGAATAGATGCCGACCAATACTGTCGTTCCAGCTTTTCGTGTGTAATCGATCGCCAACTGTGGCGTCATTTCGGCACCGGCGGTCTCCGCCGCGATATCGGCCCCGATCCCGTCGGTGAGGTCGAGTAGTTGCTCCATGGCTCTGCTGTCGGCAGAATTTATCGTGTCGTCTGCGCCTAGAGATTTGGCCAACGCGATACTGTCTTCCCTAACGTCGACGGCGATGACGCGTGCGCCTGCTGCCCGAAACGCCTGCACCGTCAACAGTCCGACGGTGCCACAACCGATAACCGCGACATTGTCGCCGACTTTGACACCTGATCGACGCACTGCGTGCACGGCCACCGTTGCCGGTTCGATCAAAGGCGCTTCACGATCAGAAACGTTGTCGGGCAATTTGATCAGATGGTTCGCAGGCCATGTCATGTACTCGGCCAACCCACCATCGGCCGACAAACCCGCGACGCACATACTGTTGCAGGTAGCTTGTGAACCTCTCATGCACCAGAAGCACGTGCCGCACGTCCTTACGTTGTTGACGACTACCCGATCTCCGATGGACAATCCGGCAGCACCTTCGCCTAACGATTCGACGTGTCCAGATATTTCGTGTCCGAGAATCAGGGGCATCTCTTGGCCGCTTATAGGGTTGGGACCGCCATGCTGCGTCCATAGGGGACCGTATTGCCACTCTTCAATGTCGGTAGCGCAGATCGAGGTGTTGGTGATCCGCAGTTTCGCTTCCTCCACGCTTGGAATCGGTTCGGGTAGGTCTTCCATGCGGATGTCTTTATTGCCGTGAATTCTCAGAGCTTTCATAGTGCGGCAATTGTCTCATATCAGATTACCGACGGCAAGCATCGCAAGTTTCGGGCGTAGGTTCTCGATACCGAAATTGCTCTCCCTGCCATCCGCGGCATCACGTTCTCACCGCGATTGCCGTCGTGGCCGATAATTCAAGGATCATCTGAACATATCGGGATTGATCAGGACATTAAATTCAGAAAAACCGATATTGATTAGTAATAGGCATATAAACACGTAGATCTACTGGATACGAATTAAATCGCATATTCGGTTTTCCACGACACTCCATTTGCACGCATTTACGCGAGGCAATCTGAGCTGTTGGATATATACGACAAATCTGGAGATGAAGCCGTGGACAGCAAAGCCATAATCGCGCGTCGGTGGCGACTCCGATCCGCAGCTGATCCCCGTTGACGTTGCTTAATCGGGCGTTCGTTGGTAAGGCACGCATAGAATAACCCCTGTGTAAACCTGACACCTTCAAGGAGCAAGAGGCCGTGAGACCCGCCGCAAAGATAACCCGAATCGAAGTCACGACGTTCCAGCACGAGATCGAGAACGTGGGCAAGGACTACAACACCTTCAACATGGTGTACGAGAAGGACGGGGCGCTGAAAGTCGGTGGAGGGATCCTATCGATATACACCGACCAAGGTGTGGTCGGCGAATATCCCGTTGGACGTGGCAACGCACTGGCCGACGTGGAGACCGTCGCGCCTTACCTGATCGGCAAAGACGCGATGAGACGAGAGGTTCACTACAACGCTATGAAGCGCGGGTTGCGCCACACTGCGGCGCTTGGACTCGGCATCGTCGACATCTGCTTGTGGGACATCGCCGGCAAGGTCTACGAAGAACCGCTGTTCCAGCTTCTCGGCGGTGAGCGCAAGCCGTTACCAGCGTACGCGTCTACCCTTCACGGCGACGAAAACGGTGGGCTGACTACGCCGCAGGACTTCGCCGACTTCGCGGTGACGTGCAAAGAGATGGGATACCCCGCATTCAAAATCCACGGATGGGGCCTCGCTGGTGAAAACATCCAGCGGGAGGTTGACAACGTTCTTGCAGTTCGGGATGCCGTCGGCCCAGACATGGACCTGATGATCGACCCGGCGAACGAGGTCAAGAACTTTGGCGATGCCCTCAAACTCGGCAAAGCCTGCGACGAGGCAGAGTTCTTCTGGTGGGAAGACGTCTTCATGGACGGAGGCGTCTCCACGTTCGCGCACCGCAAACTGCGCCAGTTGATCAAGACACCGCTCTTGCAGACCGAGCACATTCGTCTACCCGAACAGCACATGAACTTCGTGATTGCCGACGGCACAGACTACGTCAGAGTCGGAGCGCACGAGGACGGCGGAATTACCGGAGCGATGAAGATCTTCCACGCCTGCGAAAGCGTGGGGTTGGATGTCGAGACGCACGGTCCTGATCCCGCACATCGACATATCATGTCGGCAGTTCGAAACACCAACTACTACGAGCTAGGCCTCGTACATCCCAATGTGAGGACTACCAAAGCCCCGATCTGGGTAAACTACTCCGACGATCTTAATGCAGTCGACGAAAACGGATGCGTCTTCGCGCCCACCGGACACGGCATCGGAGTACCCCTGGATTGGGACTGGATCAACGCACACAAGACGGGGACACGGGTTTTGGCGGAGGCGTGAAACAGTCGACACCTACGGGATGGCCGGTCAGACTACCCCGTTGGAACTGATGACCGACAGCTGGATGGAGGCGTGGTGCAATAGACGATGATCCTAATAGCGGCCATATGGTTCATCCTCCTCGTCGCTATCATCTGGACCGTAGCCGACTATCGCAGATACTTGAGCCGGTACAGAGTCGAGATGACCTATTGGCAGTTCCTCAGGTCTTACTGGAACCGGATCTGGCGGTTGTGAATGGCATGGACTGGGTGTTTGGAATGGTGTGGCACCATCCCGTCCACTTCTGTCATTCCGAACGCAGTGAGGAATCTCAACCCCGCAAACTTACCGCTCCATCCTTACTGATGCCGGTAACGCCGCTAGTACCCTCGTAGACCACGGCGCGAACAGTGGAACTTCGAGCCTCTCCAGGCTCAAAGATCATCGAAGTCGATTCGTCGCTTCCGGGCTCTGACATGCCGCTGGGGAGGCTGGTGAACGGTTCTAGTCCGACGTTGTATGTGCGCTTGTACCACGGATAACCGCTGTGGCCTCCAAAAACTTGCCAGTACCAGAGGTACTTGAATACTTCGCTATCCCATCGCAGACCGATACCTACGCCGCGATCCGGGTTCGTCACCGCGTACCACCCATCTACAAGGTTGTTAAACGAGAGATAGTCAACCAGCCGGTCGGACTTCGGTGGGAACGCCGTGAGATCGACCTTTGATCCATTGGGCGCTTCAGCTACGGGCCACGAGCCGGTGCGATCGGGCATCAATCGCGAGCCGGGCGGGATGGATCCGTCGGGAGATTCGGGCACGATGAAATCGCCCCCCGCAAAGTCCAAGATGCAGTTGGGAGTCAGGAACGGGTCGCCAAGCGCGACATGCTGTCCCCATTGAGCAGGAGCGGGCTCCTCGGCTTCGTTGATCAACGTGTCAGTTACCGTGACTACCGGCGATTGAGATTCCAGCGTGACGGTTTTTTCGATCCAGAATGGAGTCCGAACGGCACGTACGCAGAACCTTGCGGATACACGGTCGGGAGAATCTTCTACGATCTGTGCGTCCCACGGCATCATGTTCGTCTCGTTGTGCTGCCCTATCTCGGCGCCCATGTAGTCTTGCTCGAAACCTCCGGTCGGGGCTATCGTGTTCCATCCTCCGATATAGAGGTCGTGGAATATCCCTTCGCCCCACCCGGTAGATGGCACCCACAAAGCCTGATTGCGAACGCTCCACGGCGTGCGCCACATGAAATCGGTATCGCTGAGTTTGTGGACCAACTCGAACATGTCAGCGCCCTTATCGGCGATAAGGCTTACGCGGAGCAGTTCGTTCTCCATCACGACGGTCTTGAGACCTCGATAGGTCCAAGCGTCTGAAATCCTGCATCCATGCGTCCGTTCGTCTTGGTAGTGCATCTGTTTCGGCTCCGCGGGCTATTGAATTGGTTCCTTTATCGACGCGCATTGTAGTCTATCGCCAACCCAATCGACACCAGTGCGTCGTTCACACGCAGATTTTCCTCCGTGACCCCGTTAGCCATTTTGCTCGTAGTTTCGTCAGCGTTCGCGCACGCGTCGTGGAATCTGATGGTTCGACGGGCAACGAGACCTGCAGTCACGACGGCGCTGATGGCCGTCACGTCGGCGATACTCGTCCTTCCGCTCGCGATATACCTGCTCATCATTGATTTTCCCGGAGGGACCGGGTGGTGGTTCATCTTGGCGACCATCGTGCTGCACATCTGGTACTTCGCCACTCTGGGTTACGCGTACAACACGGGTGACCTCTCGATCGTGTACCCAGTAGCCCGCGGGCTAGGATTGGCGATAATCCCAATTCTGGGCGTGTTCGTCGTGGGCGAATCGATGTCTTGGCCAGCGGCTATTGGCGCGGCATCTATCGTGACCGGCCTCGCGTTCATTGCTATTTCAGACATCGAAACAGCCACGATTAAGCGAACTATACGTTCGTGGTTGATGCTGGTGAAGAGATGGAGAGCCGTGAAGCGTTTCCGAGCTCAAGTACGTCCAGCTTGGATGCTGGCGATACTAACTGGGTTGGTCATCGGCATCTACTCGGTGGTCGATGCGCAAGGAGTGAAACACGTCCAACCGGCGCTCTATATGTTCTTCCTGCAACTTGGCGGCGGTCTAGGAATGATGGTCATTCAGTCGCGCCTCGAGACGAGAGAAGCGTTCATTGATGAGGCGCGGCGGCATTGGAAGATTCTCGTGATTGGCGGCCTATTGCAGTTTGCGGCGTACACCCTTGTGTTGACGGCTCTAACGTTTTCGCCCGTCAGTTACGTCGGACCATTCAGAGAAATCTCGATCTTGCTGGCGGTTGGATACGGCGCAATCGTACTGAAGGAAGGTGTGACACCGGTCCGTGCTTTGGGTGCAATATGTATCGCCAGTGGCGGGGCAGCGATCGCGCTTTCGCCTTGAAGCCCCCAAGCGAGTTTCTAACCCAAAGCCGACGGAGATTGTTGACGCAATTGCCGCCTTAACCTCTGGTGGTCCGGCAGTACACGTTCGACAACATCCCAAAAACCGGGAGAATGGTTCAGTTCGATCAGGTGCGCGAGTTCATGGACCACTACGTAGTCGATCAACTGATCGTGGAGCATGATTAGCCTCCAGTTGAGATTGATCGATCGTTTCCCGCTGCAACTGCCCCAGCGTTTCTTGGCGTTGCTCAGCTTCAACTGGCTAGGTTTGACCCCCATTACGTTTCCGTAATCTGCGACTCTAGCTTTGAGGTGGTCCCACGCCTCTTGTCGATACCACTCCATCACCCATTTCCTCACGACGTTCGATTTGTCTTTAGGCGTCATGCTCGGAGGGATGATTACCGTGACCGTCTCGCCTTCCAATGACTTCACAACGGTCGGCGGCAGGTCACGTCCTACATCGTTTACGTCCCGTTCTTCCACCACGACTTGGATCGGGCTCCCGCGTAGCTGCGTCACGCCACCCTCGCCCCAATCGAACTGGTCATTGGACGCTTGGATATCAGTCCGATGCTTGAGGATCCAATCAGAGCGTTTCAGCAGAAATTCCTCGACTTCACTGTCGGGCAACGTGTGCGGAACCAGCACTTTTAGTCCCGATTCGGAATCGAGTTGAATCTGGATCGTACGACGGCGACGGGTGCTGCGTTGCAGTGTGTAGGAGATATCCTCACCGCCGATACGAATGGAGCACTGTTCGCGGGAGATTGGCGGCCGCTTAGGGAGGCGAATACGCATCGAGAGCTGGTTCTCGCTCGCCGCAGATGATTCGCTCGCGGCTTTGGTGCCGCGAGCGCAACTTGCTGGTGGAGACGGGGGAGGGTCGAACTCCCCGTCCAGAAAGTTTCCCGTCAAAGCTTCTACGTGTGTAGCCGTTGGTTGCATATACCGCTTCCGGACGATGCCAACGGCGTCCGTCACTGGTCACGGTTGCCGGTTGCCTTTGGACGTGCTACCGGCGTTGCACATCCGCACCTCAGGAGTTCGGCGCCCGATAAGTGCCGCTGAGGACGACTCCTACCGGACGTCGCGGCTGATTAAGCAGCTGCGAGGGCGACTTCTCGTTCGCCGTTTGTGTTTTTGCCCGTTTTATCGTGGTCAGGCGCCACGACACGCAACCTTGCGGTACGCTCCCTGTCGAATCCACTCGTCCCCTTACAACTAAACAGTATATCTCGTTTGAAAACGGGTGTTTTAGACTTACTTCTTCCCGTCTACCACGCGACCCGACTCTGTTTGTCAAGCGCGATTTGAGAGCAAGCCATGGACGAACGTATCGAAATAAACCGCCGCAACTGGAACGAGCGGACGCCCATCCATGCCAGCTCGGAGATGTATAACGTCGAAGGATTCAAAGCAGGTCGCATAACACTTACCGACATCGAGATTGATGAGATCGGACCCGTCGCCGGGAAGTCGTTGCTGCACCTTCAGTGCCACTTCGGGATGGACACGATGTCGTGGGCGCGTCTCGGAGCAGAGGCGACTGGCGTGGACCTGTCGGACGCTTCAGTCGATCTTGCCAATGAGTTGAACGCTGAACTCGGTTTAGGCGCACGCTTCATCCGATCTAACATCTACGACCTACCCGAAATGCTGGATGAAGAGTTCGACATCGTCTATACCGCTCTCGGAGCATTGTGCTGGCTTCCAGATTTGACGCGCTGGGCTCAGGTCATAGCGCGGTTCTTGAAACCTGGCGGCATCTTCTACATGCTCGACGAACATCCAGCAGGTCGCATTTTCGAATCAGTGCAATCTACCGACGGCGGTCATGATCTGGCACTCAGATACCCCTACTTCCCAGACCCGAAAGGCTTGCTCGAAGAAGGCGAACGGAACACGTATGCCGGTTCAGGCTCGATTTCGACCCCGGTCTACGAATGGCAACACAGCATGTCAGAGATCGTCAACGCGCTTATCGGCGCCGATCTGAAGCTCGAGTTCATCCACGAGTTCCCATTCTCTTTTTTCCAGGCGCAACCACAGATGCGTCGGAGTTCCGGCGGCTGGTGGCGGCTGGATAAATACGACGGCAATATCCCCCTCATGTTGTCGATACAGGCTACAAAGCGATAGTGCTATGGATGACAAGTTCGAGATAATCCGTCAGAACTGGAACGAGCGGACGCCGATACACGCCGCATCGAGTTTCTACAACGTTGATGGCTTCAAATCGGGCGACATCACGCTCACCAAGACCGAGATCGAGGAGATGGGTTCAGTTGCCGGGAAATCCTTGCTGCACCTCCAGTGCCATTTCGGGATGGACACGATGTCATGGTCTAGATTGGGAGCTAACGCGACTGGCGTCGATATATCCGACACTGCGATCGAGTTGGCTCGTGAACTGAACGATGAATTGGCTCTAAACACGCGCTTCATCCGCTCCAACATCTACGATCTGCCTGACGTTCTGAACGAAAAATTCGACATCGTCTACACCGCAATTGGCGCTTTGTGCTGGCTCCCAGATATGACAGGTTGGGCACAGATAGTTGCCCGTTACATGAAGCCCGGAGGCACTTTCTACATCCTTGACGGCCACCCAGTCTCGCACATCTTTGAGCCCGTAGATTCGCCGGATGGTGCCATCGAATTGAAACCGCTTAACCCTTACTTCCCGAACCCGGAAGGGATTGCCTACGAGGGAGGTGGTTGCAGCTATACCGGTTCGGAAGTTCTCGAGACGCCTTCCCACGAATGGCAACACAGCATGTCCGAGATTGTGAACGCTATCGTTGACGCTGGGTTACGGATAGAGCACCTCAATGAATTTGCGGTTTCGGGTTACCGAGCCTTCCCGCCGATGAGTCTCCACGATGATGGATGGAGACTCGATAAGCATCACGGCTCGATACCCTTCCTCTTCTCGATCAAGGCGGCTAAGTAACACCCGTCAGTTCGTAGCCGATTCGAAGATCAAGTACTGCCCCATGGTGAATGCGTCGTATACGACGTTGTTCGTGACCCACCACGAAATAACAAGTGCGACAAGCAACCCCGCTCCCCCGGCCAACAGGATATTCGACCGTGACGCCGTGGCGAACCGAGTTCGGACGATCGGAGCGCCGAAGATTGCGAAGTCGTCTTCAATGTGGACTACTTTCCTCGGACTAACTACGAAAGCCATTGCGGCACCTGCGATCAATCCGCCGATGTGAGCGCCCTGATCAATCCCAGGCCACACCAGTCCGAACACGATGTTGATGCCGAGAATGAAAATCAGGTTGAGGATCACGCGGTTCACCTGACCGCCGAATTCTCGTCGGTTGCGAACCAGATATATGCCGTACGCCCCGACCATGCCGAACACAGCTCCACTGGCACCGACGCTCAAGACCGGCGAAACCAAGTAGCTCGCTGCAACACCGCAAACTCCCGAGACTATGTATGTCGCGAAGAAAGCAGTCGAACCGAACTCCTGCTCCAAGCGTGGGCCGAAAAGCACCAATGCAAATGTGTTGGCTGCGATGTGGAAAAAACCAGCGTGAAGGAACACTGGTGAGATCAGTCGATACCAATCCCCTGCTTGGATCGCGGGACCGAACTTGGCACCCCACCGGTAGAGGTTGATTGAATCATCGGCTCCGCCAGTCACCAACAAGAGCGCGAACACAGCAACATTGACAGCCACGATGAGAGCAGTCACTCGACTTTTTTCGACTATCGCCCAAAAATCGTTAAATTGTTGGTTTCTTCGCAGTTCGAACCCCTTGATCAGACTTCAAGCGTTTGGTACTGTGCAACTTTTATCAAGTCGTTAGGCGATATTAATACCTAAGATTCTATCTTTTCGTTTTTGCGAATTGCTCTTCTAGGGACTTCAATTGATACAACGTCTAGATTTACATGACACTCACGCTTTGTGAAGATTCACCCTTAAAATGGATGTCTCGCTTGGCAACCAGTTAGGCGATTTGCCCGCAGATTGTAAGATAAAGGTTACGGGTTGATATCTACATTCAAGTTAGACAGGACTATAAATAGGAGTCTTTTATCGAAGCTCTTGGAGAGCATCACCAGTCTATGAGACCGAAAGTTGTGACGGAGACATGCCAATGCCCATAGAGATAGTCGAAGTTGATCTCGCAGAAATGCAGCGCACGGCCCTCATCAACAGAGCGAAGAGTCCGCAGGTGCGTGCCATTTACGATGCGATGTTTTCACTGCAACCCGGTGAAGCGAAGGCTGTGATTGCAGAGCCAGGCGAAGAGGTATCACAAATCAGAAACCTGGTCACCCAGTGTGCAAGTCGCGCTAACTTGGATCTGCAAATCGTCGTCGACAGAGTCGCTGGTAGAGTGCTTTTCACTCAGAAGCCGAATCAATCAGGTCGGGACAAATCACCCGCTCCAGCAAAGTCTGCTCGTTCACCTGAGGAGCAAGCCGCCCTTATCCAACGACGGGGAAGAATTCGTGAAGCTGCTCTGGCGCTTGGACAAGAACGTCCTCAGATCAGCGCGCAAGAGGTCGTCGACTATTTGCGAAACAGCGGCGACGCGATCGATATGGCTAGACCGACGACTGCGGTGAGTGCGGTTATGCGAAACATGCCCGAGTTCGAACACATCGACCGGAGCCGATTCACCTATCGCGGTTCATAGGCAGAGTTAATCGACTCGATTGATTTGCGTTTCGCTACGGACCATCGAAACCGAAGCGCTCTTCAGTTCGATTGAATCACGTCCAGAAGCGGCACTTCGTCGATGATTCCGCGGTGCGCCGCCATCCCGAATAGCTGTTGGAGCGCAGCGCGTCCTTCTTCGCCCATATCAAGGGTATCGGAATTCACGTACATCCGGACGAAGCGACGCCCGTCTTCTCGTTCGATTCCGCGCCCATAGCCAAGGGCGTAGTCGAGGGCCGCGTCTTCATTGGCGTGCGCGTACTCGATCGACGATTTGAGCGCGTCGGTCACTTTTTGACACATCTCGTCGCCAAGGTTGCGGTTCACGACATCCAGACCGAGCGGGATCGGTAGTCCCGTCTCCTCGAACCATCGTTTGCCTAGATCAAGCAACGACCTAAACCCGCGCTGCTCGAACAGTATCTGTCCTTCGTGCAGCAATATCCCGGCATCCGCCCTGCCAGACTTCACCGCATCCTCAACATCGTCGAAATCTAAGAAAAGCGGAGTGAAATCGTCCGGTCCAAATATCTGGAAAAGCATCCAAGAAGTAGTGAACTCGCCGGGCACTGCGATCGTGCAGCCCTCCAAACCATCAACGTCCAGATCATCACGAGTTGTGACGACTACAGGACCGTAGTTGCGTCCAACAGATGCACCGCAGGACATGATGCGATACTTATCGGCGATTTTGGGATAATGCGCGGCTGAAATCGCGGTTACCGGCAACTCACCCGTTTCCGCCAAGACGTTCAGCGATTGAATGTCGACCATGTGATGACCGATTTCGTAGCCTTCAATGCCAACGATTCCTTTTGCCAATCCGAAAAACATGAACGCGTCATCCGCATCCGGACTGTGTCCAAATACGATCGTCTTTGTATCAGACATTCCTACTCCCTTTGTTTCCGCTGAAATCGAGCGATTTCAGCATGTATTGGCATCTCTCGCTCCAGAATTGTGTCTCACCACTCGCCATCGCAACCATTCCTGAAAGGGTGAAGTTCGGCACACGCGCCCGTTCAAATCCCATTCGCTCGTAGAGGCTAATCGCACGCTGGTTTTCGACACCGACCGAAAGCGACACGGATCGATAGCCGTGCGAAATCGCAAGCATAGTCATTTCTGCCAAGATACGAGCACCTACGCCGCGTGATCGAAGGTCTCCACGCACCCAAAGGTCTTCAACGTACGGACACGGTGTTTCGATATGTTGTTTCGGCGTCCCTGTCGGGCCGTCCCATAACAACATGCCGTGACCAACAGGCATCTCATCGATCCAAGCGATGAGATAGACCAACATTCCGTCGTTTTGCAGCTTGAGCCTGGATTCGTGCGTGGCCGCATTCCTAGCAGGATTCAATCGGCTCGACACAACATCGATTTCGGAATTGCGAAGAGGTCTCACATCGACCAGATGCGAAACGTCTTCAGCACCCCCGATGCTTGAAGCCATCCTGTCGACTAATCGTCCGATGGCTCTTGTCCCGGCGCGGATCATGCGCTGGCGGCCAACGGCACCGTGACTTCGCGGTCGAACTCGCGCACTATCTCGTAGTTGGTCAATCTTTGCGCTGGTCGATAACCGGCATCAGATATCAATGCCCTCACTTCGTCTTCCGTGGTCCGGTTGTAGAAACCCGCAGCCAGCATTACGTTTTCGTCGAACAGCGTTCCGCCGAAATCATCGGCACCGAAATGCAACGCGACCTGACCAGTTTTACGTCCCTCCGAGAACCAGGACGCCTGAATGTGCGGCACATTGTCCAAGAAGATGCGGCTAAGCGCGATGATTCGTAGGTACTGATTCGGCCCCGCCTCTTGCTCAACTTGCTTGCCTAGTGCGGTGTTTTCTCGCTTGTAAGACCACGGGATGAAGGCCGTGAAACCACCGTCGTTCGATGTGTTAGCGTCGGCGAGGTCTTGCACATCGCGAATGTGCTGCAAGGTTTCCACGATCTCCTCGTCCATTTCGACGTGGCCGTACATCATCGTCGCGGTGGTCTTGAAGCCAACCTCATGAGCGGCTTCGTGGACCTCCGTCCACTGCGCCCATGTATCTTTAGGAGCAAATCTCGAGACGATCTGCTTCACGCGATTGTTCAGAATCTCGGAACCGCCACCGGGCATCGTCCGCTGTCCGGCATCCCATAGGTCCTGCATCACCTCGCGCGGCGATCTGCTTGACACATCGCACATCTGCCAAATCTCCGGTGCCGACCAGTAGTGTGGCATCACGCTCGGGTAACGGCGGACCGTCTCGCGCACCATGTCCAAGTAGTACTCGTACGGTAGATCGTCGTTCAATCCGCCCTGCATCAATACGGTCGTAACACCCTTTTCAGCCGCGCGTCCGACCTTATCCATGATCTGATCTACGGAGTAGGTATAGGCGGACGGGTCGGACGGATCGGTACGGTAGAAAGCGCAGAATGAGCAGTACGCGTCGCAGAGGTTCGTGTAGTTTAGGTTCGTGTCGATGACGTAGGTAACACGATCGGGGACATTGTGCAGGTTCTTGACATGGGTTGCCAGCGGAGCGAGATCTAGCAACTCAGCGTCTCGCAGGAGGTACAACCCCTCGTCGGCATTGATCCGTTCGTTGCCGAACACCTTGGCGCGTATTTCTTTGATCATTGGCAACTTCCCAACAGACTATTTGCCAGCTACGTAAGGCATCAAATCTGGACGCCAGTCCGGCAGCGCGGACAATCTCGATTGAAACTCGTCGATCGCTTCAAGTTCGGTTTCGCCTAACTCGTAAGTGAACCCCTTTATGTATGTCTTTACGTCCTCTGACGACATACTAGCTATGGGCCTTCGGGCGGCGATCTCATCGATGCGCGACATGCCGTATGAAAATGATCGGTGCAACGTCTCGGCAAATCTCCCGAGTTCCAGTCTCGTCGCGTCCCCTCGCGCGACCCACCGCGCGAACACGAACGGTAAGCCTGTGAGTCGTTTCCACTCAAATGATAAATCGTAGACGAATCGCGGTTTTTCGTCGCTGTGGAACTTCTTCAGCGCAGCATCCCCGATCAAGAGTTCCGCAACACAATCTTCGTCAGGTCCTAGTAACTTCACATCCGACGCATCCCAGTGATCCGCGAACAGGATGCGCAACAATTGGACAGAGGTCGATGTATGACCAGTCACTGCGACCGACTTGCCGGACACTTCCTGGACGGGTACATCGCTGAACAGGAGCACACTTCGAGCCGGGCCATCAGATGCCACACCCAAAGTTCCCATTACGATGTTGGGCTCCATCCTCAACACCTCCGCGATCGGCAACGGACCCGCGTCCAACTCGCCCTTAATCATCGCATCCGCCATGTTGCGCGGCGGCAACTCGATCAGATCGAACCAGTCCCCTTCGAGCTTTTCATAAAAAACCGCGGAGTTCAGGTACGGCATGTACCCGATTCGCCAACGTGTTGAGAGATCACTGGCCATCGGCGACGGGCAGCCTCAGTTGTAGACCGTGATCTCGTTGTAGAGTGCGTCTCGTTCCACTGGGATGCGACCAGCGTCTTTGATCGACGCGACCATGTTTCGACGCGCGATCCCAGCCGGGGAATCCGCCAGCGCGGCGTGAGCGATGCGCTCTTTACCGATAGTGCCGTCGAGGTCATTTGCCCCGAAGTTCAGTCCCATGCCGGCCGTCGCCTCACCGAGCATCACCCAATAAGCCTTGATCGCCAGCACGTTGTCGAGTATCAACCGCGAAGCTGCGATCATTTTCAGATCATCCATCGGCGGCGTGTGGCGCGGTCGCAGCTTCGTATAGCCGACTTGGTACTCGAGCGGTATCAGCGCCAGGAACCCGTCGGTTTCATCCTGTAATTCACGCAGCAGTATGAGGTGGTCGATGCGCTCTCGGAACGTCTCAACGTGGCCGTAGAGGATCGTGCAGTTGCTCTTGATTCCCATCCCATGGGCGATACGGTGGATTTCGAGCCAGCGATCAGCTTTAGCCTTGCCGGGCAAGAGTAGCTTGTGAATGCGGTCGGAGAATACTTCCGCTCCCCCACCGGGCATCGACGACAGCCCCGCTTCCTTGAAGATAGCCAAGGATTCTTCCGGCGGCACCTTCCATCGACGCCAGAAGTAGTCGATCTCCGACGCCGTAAACGCCTTGATCTGCACGTCGGGGCGAGCGTTGTGGAGCTCGCGGATCATGTCTACGTAGAACTCGAAGGGCCAGGTCGGATGGTGTCCACCGACGACGTGCAGTTCGCGGATATCACCGTCGAGATGATCCAACATCTCATCCATCGTCATCTCGTACGCGCCCTCGGCCCCCGGTTTCTTGGCGTAGTCACAGAACTTGCAGGATAAAACGCAGATGTTCGTCGGGTTGAGGTGGCGATTCAAGACGAAGTAGACCTTGTCGTCGGAGAATTGACGCTTCTTGAAGTCGGCCATTAAACCGACCGCCGAAAAGTCATCCGTCTCGAGGATTTTGACGCCATCTTCCGCGGACAACCTCTCGCCTAGCTTCACCTTTTCCCAGATCGATTCGAGATCGGGATCGGAGATCAAAATATCCGGAGCTTCAACGTGACCGTTACTCCTATTGCCCGTTTTCGGGTGTATCGCCGCCACGTCTGCGACTGTGGTTGTCATCGCCATATGCGGACCGCTTTCTTGAATGACGGTGAATGCGATTTCTCGATGCTTCTATTCTCTATCATCGCGCTAACCTGGGCTCCGCGCGTGCCTTGAATCACCTGAACTCGCTTCCGACACGCGTCTCAAACAACGTGCGTTCCATTCGTTACCATCAGAATCAGACGCCCCATTAGCCGAGGAGCATCTTCGAGGAATTCAGCGAATGCCTGAAACACCACCGCATACACAGAAGCGAATCGACGATTTGTTCGATCGTTTGAACGATCTGTCTTGGCACCAAATCGGATACCCGACCAATCAATGTTTCGATTACTCGCCGCTGTACCCCTTCCTACGGCACAGCGCGAACAACGTCGGGGATCCGTTCCACGACAGCCTTTACCGCGTCAACACCCACGAATTCGAGCGGGAAGTCGTCACGACCTTCGCAAATCTGATGAGACACTCCCCCGACGAAACGTGGGGCTACGTGACTTCGGGCGGCACCGAAGGGAACATGTACGGGCTCTACATTGCTCGTGAGATGTTCCCCGAAGCAGTCGTCTACTTCTCGCAGGACACTCACTACAGCGTCCGCAAGAACCTGCGAGTGCTCAACTACCGCAACATCATGATCCGAAGTTTAGATAACGGGGAGATCGACTACGACGATCTGCGCGAGACGATCCGCATCAATCGCCATCTGCCGGTAGTAGTGATGGCCAACATCGGAACGACGATGAAAGGCGCAGTTGATAATCTCGACAAAATCCGCGATATCTTCGACGAACTTGCGGTCTCCAGCAGCTACATCCACGCCGATGCAGCCCTTAGCGGCATGATCCTGCCATTTGTCGATGATCCGCAACCCTATGGATTCGATGCCGGCATCGATTCGATCGCCATCAGCGGGCACAAGATGATTGGATCGCCTCTTCCAAGCGGTGTCGTTCTGACCAAAAGCGACTACGTGGGGAGAGTCGCAAGATCTATCGAGTATGTAGGCGCCATGGACACAACGCTCTCAGGATCCCGCAACGCCCTAACGCCTCTCATGCTGTGGTACGCATTTGAACAACACGGTCTGGAGGGGTTCCGCGGAATCGTCCATGAAACACTGGACGTCGCACAGTACGCGGTCGATAAGTTCAACGAGAACGGCATCCCGGCTTGGCGCAATAAAAACTCCATCACCGTCGTCTTCCCACGTCCCGCCGACACGGTCGTCAACAAGTGGCAGATGGCCCCCTATGAGAACGTCGCCCACATCATCACCGTGCCCAACGTGACCCGTGACAAGATCGATGCCGCGGTTGCGGATTGCGTCGCAAGCCCGCGTACCACAACCTGACACAAGGAGACCAACTACCTCATGAAGCAAATCACCGTCAACGTAGAAAACGAAGTCGGCGTCATCGCCGGTGTAACTAGCGTTTTATCTAAAAATGGCATAAACATATTGAGCCTCAGCACCGAGGTGATGGAAGATTCAGGCGTCATATTCATCACGACTGAGGATGAAGATCACGACAAGGCGCTCTGGTGGCTGGCGGATGCGGGATACAAAGCGATGACAGACGAGACGTTGGTTATCACCATGCCCGACGAGCCGGGAGCCCTAGCCAAAGTTGCACAACGCTTCCGCGACCACGACATCAACATCCAGAGCCTGCACATCATAAACCGAGCCCAAGGACGCACCACAGTATCTCTCAGCACGGACAACCAAGACAAAGCGCGTGAGCTAGTCAAGGATCAGCTGGTCACAACCTCGGGCAATTAGTCGTATTGCCCTCTCTTCAACCCCAATACTCCCCCCACTTCCGATCCACCAACCGCACGACATCCGGATCCATCTCCAACGGCTTCTGATACCCCGGCTTCCAAGTCGCATCGATCCCCATCACACCGCTATAAACTGGCGTGATCCCAACGAACCGCTGCTCGGTGAAAATGACGTCCAACGCGCAATCAAAGCGCGTGAAGATGCCCCAGATCAACTCGACATCATCCTCGATATCGACATCGTCCGAAACTAGCACTACCGCCTTCAGGGGCTTTGCGCGCGGGTCTTTGACGGCTCGCTCCAATAGTGCTCGCTGCTCCGGACAACCACTCTTTACCTGCATCACCAAGATGTTGTCGCAGAGCAATCGATGCTTCAAGATCGCCGACGATAGGGTCGTCGGGTCGAAGCGTAGGTGAGACCCGTCGATACGTTCTGGTTCGTGTCCGTAGCCAGTAGCGTCGAGCACCATTTTTGAACCATGCTGGAACGCGTCCCCAGTGAAGTCCAACGTATCCTGTGCCGTTCGAGCTAGCAGTCGGAAATCCGTCTCTACACGGAAGTTGCGCGATATCGCCCGCGCGACAGATTTGATGTCTGACGGATCGGTCCGCGCGTCGACCAACACCATCACCTTAGTCAGCGACAGCTGTCCCTCGCCCAATATTCCGAACGCCGTCTTCATCTGCTCGCGCGAGTAACGGCTGTCAACCGACACCACTAGCAGGTTGTGAAAGCCGGACTCGTAGTAAGACCACATGTCGCGCACTTCTTTGCGCATCAACCGGATCAGCGGTTTAGTTGCCAATTGAGCCGCGTCGCCAAGCGCTCGATCTTCTTGCGGCGGTTTGCCGACCACAGTCGCCGGGTAAACTGGATTGCGCTTCCGCGTGATCGCCTTCACTCGAAAGACCGGAAAATCCTCGGCTCCTGAGTAGTGTCCGAAATGATCGCCGAACGGCCCTTCCAGACGCCTCTCGCCCGGTTGAAGCTGTCCCTCAATGACGAACTCGGCGTGAGCCGGAACTCGGATATCCACTGTCTTCGCCTTGGTCATCGGCGTCGCACGCCCACGCATCACGCCCGCGAATCCTGCTTCGTCGATACCCTCCGGCAACGGGATAATCGCGGACAGTATCAGCGCCGGGTCGCCGCCGAGAGCAACCGCGATATCCAGAGATTGCGACTCCCGTTCAGCATCGACGTGGTGGAACGCGCCGCCCTTCTGTATCTGCATGTGCATCCCGGTCGTCGACTTGTCGTACACCTGCATTCGGTACATGCCCATGTTGTGAGCACCCGTTCCTGGATCACGAGTCCTCACCAACGGCAACGTGATGAAACGACCGCCATCCTCTGGCCAGCACTTCAGTATCGGCATCTGCGACAGATCAGGCGATTCATCTGTCACCTGTTGTACGCGCGAATTCAAGGCGAGCCCGGGGCGGACATTCAGCAGATTGATCGCCGAACCCCGATTTCGCCACAAGGATGACACTGACGGCGGGTTCACATCCTCCAAAAATGTAATCAGTCCTTCGCCGATCTCCTCGGGATGCCTACCCAATCCGATCTCGATCCGCTCCATGGTGCCGAGAAGATTCACCACTAACGGATACGAAGCACTCTCGACGTTCTCGAACAACACCGCCGGACCGCCTTCGCGCACCAGACGCGTGGCGATCTCGGTAACCTCCAACTCAGCATCGACTGGAATTGTCACGCGTTTCAGCAGACCACGCGCTTCAAGAACGTGCATGAAAGATTGCATATCGGTGAAGGCCATACCGATGATCCCTATCGTCCGCCCCAGACCTGGAGCAGACTACTCTCCAAACCCAAGTGATACAGGATGCGGCCAGCAATCATATCGATCAAGTCGTCGATCGTCTCAGGATCGTGGTAGAAGCCCGGGGATGCCGGGAGGACGATGGCACCCGCTTCGGTCACGGCGACCATGTTGCGGAGATGGATCAAACTCAACGGTGTCTCTCGGGTCATCAAAATCAACTGACGCCGCTCCTTCAACGTCACATCCGCAGCGCGCTCCAACAGGCTCTGCGACATCCCATTCGCGATCCGCGCCAATGTGCCTCCGCTGCAAGGCGCGACTAGCATCCCATCGATGTGGCACGAACCGCTGGCGATATCTGCTGCAACGTTAGCCTCATGATGCCATTGGAAACCACTGCGACTCGCCATGTCGTAATCGAGCCACCGGGAGAGTTCACCGAAATTTGCTCCCACATCCCCCGTCAGTTTCACACCCTCTTCCACCTCTAAAACCTTGGATCCAGACTGAGTCACCACCAAGTCCAACTGATGATTGCTGTTGACGAGCACTTGCAACACCCGCCTCACATACGGCGCGCCGCTCGCGCCCGAAATGCCTACGATGTAGCGCGCCATGTGGTCAACCGATCAGCAACTCGTCTAGAACGACGAATACCGCGAATACAACGGCGATGATGCCATTCATCGTGAAGAATGCCATATTCAGCTTCGAAAGGTCGTCCTCTGTTACCAACGAATGTTCGTACGCGAACAACGCTCCCACGACGACGATTCCAATCGCTGCCCAAATCCCTCCGTCTCCCGCTAAGACGGATAAGACTAGGAACACTAGGGTCACTAGGTGCAAAGCCTTGGCGATGAGTAACGATCTCTTGATCCCAAAACGCGCAGGTATCGAATGAAGCCCACTCGCACGGTCGAATTCGATATCGGCGATGGCGTACAACACATCGAATCCCGAAACCCAAAACAACGCCGCTATACCGAGTAGCACGAATTCTACTGGCATTGTCCCCGTCATGGCGATCGCGACCGCGGGCGGAACGATGACGTAGACGGCACCGATGCCGAAATGCGCCAACCAAGTGAAGCGCTTCAAATACGGGTACGTAAACGCGACGACGATCGGTATCGGCGAGAGAATCAACGCGAGCGGATCGAGCTGCCACGCCGCGACCACAAACATGATGGCAGACACCGCCATGTAGCCGATAACTTCCGGCTTGCCAATGATTCCTCTAGCCAATGCCCGGTCCGCGGTGCGAGGATTGCGTCGATCAATCTCCGCATCTACAAGCCGATTCGCGGCCATCGCAAAAGTCCGCAACGTCACCATCGCCACGATCACCCAACCCAACTGCACCCAATTAGGCCATCCTCCAGCCACCATGAACGCCGCCGCTACCGCGAATGGCAGCGCGAAGATCGAGTGTTCGAACTTGATGGTGTCGAGGAATATCTGAAGACGGCGGAGCGGGTTCAACCCCGCATCTGAACCGCCGCCGCGATTGGCGTCGATGCTCAACGAATGCCTTACGAGGAGGGTGTGCGACTGTGCTTGCAACCGATTCTAACGGTTAGCAATGAATCACTCACTTCCTCCGTCCGAACTCGCGCTCCAACGCCTCACCGGTCAGCAGCAACATCGTGGGTCTACCGTGCGGGCACGACTGAGGATGCTCGCACTCCTGAAGCAATCGCACGATCTCCTCGCAGCTCTCTAACGTCAGGCTGTCCCCCGCCCTGACCGCGGCGTGACACGCCATCGTGGCCAACAATCTCTCCGACCACGGCATCGTATCTGTATCTGAGCTTCGCGCATCATTCAGCGACATGTCGTCCAAAACTCGAACAAGCGCGGTTTCTGCGGCATTGGCACTCGTAGTGGCTCGTTCTGCAAGCACTTGAGGCACCGCACGAATCAGCACTGATCCACCACCGAACGGCTCGATCTCCCAACCCGCTTCTTCGAACCACTGCGCGCCTTCGCTGTATACGACCTGACGTTGGGGAGTAAGGTCAACCATTTGGGGTGATAGCAACGGCTGTGATTCGCTCGCCTGACGTGCCCTTTTGGCCCGTATCTCCTCGAACTTCACACGCTCATGCGCCGCGTGCTGGTCGATGAGAAACACGCCGCTCGCATCCTCCGCAACGATGTACGTCGATTGCGCCTGTCCAAGCACGCGCAGTCCCGGCAGCACATCGCGATGTCGTGCCGTGCTGGGAGGCTGTGGCGAGGAACGCTTTCTCGACTTCAACCCTTCTTCGGGTTTAGATTTGGTTATGCTGCCCGCGGTTTGATCGCCATTCACGTTGGTCGGTTGCTCATCGACATCTTCGGAAGTCGGCGCCGTAGTTACAGGCTCGAATCCTGAACTGTGGCGCATCGCGAACGCACCCTCAAGAGATGTCGTCAACGATGATGCGATCCGCGTATCCGAAAACTGCCGGACCGCGGCACGTTCGCCCAAAGCATCTTTAACCGACTTCTCAACGACCGAGAAGATCAACCCTTCGCGCCTAAATCTCACCTCGGTCTTTTGGGGATGCACATTAACATCAACGTCTTCAAGCGGCGCGTGGACCTTGATCAAAGCCATCGGAAATCGTCGGTCAGGCAAGAAACCCTGATACCCGCGTTCCACCGCGTAGGTCAAGCGATATGTCTGGACCAACCTACCGTTAACCGCTATCGTGATATGCGATCTCCGCCCGAAGTGCAGATTCGGCATCGCCAGTGCACCACCCACACTGAACGCGGCATCGAGATCGCCATAGATGTTTACTAAAGCCGACGGATCTTTCACGCGATAGACTGCCGCCAATGCTGCCGCGTCGTCGAAATCACCCGGCGTGTTCAACCGCGACACGCCATCGATGGTTAATCGAAAACGTACATCGCTCCGGATCAAAGCCATCTGTCCCACCAGCGTCGCCACTCTGGCCGACTCTGCCGATGGGCTGCTCAAGAACTTCAACCTTGCTGGCACGTTTCGGAACAGTTGACGCACCGTAACCGATGTCCCGACCGGAGCGCCAGCTGCCAAAACCTGCGGCGCAGACCCAAACGTCACATTGCACTCCGCGCCGCTTTCCGACTCAACATGTCGCGAAACCGCGGTCACATCAGCCACCGCCGCGATCGACGGCAACGCTTCGCCGCGGAAACCCAGCGTAGGAATCGCGACCAGATCGCTGCCCTCATCCACCTTGCTCGTCGCAAACCGCTCAAAGGCTAGAGCCAACTCATCCGCGGCGATGCCATGACCATCATCGGCAACTCGTATTAGATTCCGACCGCCACCCTCAAGCTCTATATCGATCCGACTGGCGCCCGCATCGAGCGAGTTTTCGATCAACTCCTTGACCACCGAAGCGGGACGCTCCACCACCTCTCCAGCCGCAACGCGCGACGCGAGAGCATCAGGCATAACTTTGATAGGCATTAGATTTCTGTACCGATCATTCGTCCGCGACTTCGTCCAATACTTTTAGGTTAATGCGCGGAATGATCACACCTGATGTCACAGGCGCCGTATAAACGGCGCAAATACCCACGTCGCGATGACGCTCACAGCCAACACGATCCCCGCAACCGCGAAAGCCGTTTGAATGCTTGTCCGTTCGGCGAGGATCCCGAGCGGTATTGCGCCGATGGGCCGCAACCCGAAGTTCAAATAATAGATCCCCATCACGCGCCCTCGGTGCTCCGCATCCGACTGCTCCAACATCAACCCCGAGTTGAGCGCCCTCCGGCCCGAATCTCCAAGTCCCAACGCCAACATCGCGAACACCGCTATCAGAAAAACCGTCACGTAGGTCGAGACCAGTATCGCAACCGCCGACAATCCGCTGGCGACTAACAAGACCACACCACGTTTCATGTTCTCAGTCAATCCTGCCATGAACAAAGAGCCGACCAAGGCACCGACGCCGATCATGCTCATCAAGATGCCCAATTGAGTCGGACCGCCTCCGAATATCAGATCAACTTGAGCCGGCATCAACTGGCGGAACGATTGGGACGTCATGGTTGTCGCCAACGTCAGCAGCAACAACACGAAGATAGTTGGATTGCCGTACGAGTATTTGAGTCCGTCCCAAATCGAACTGAACATATTTTCTCGCTTACGCCTCTCCACCGACACACCCTCCACCTTGACGGTTGTCATCAACACGAACGCGACGAACATCAACGCGGCCATCACGAAATACGTGACCGCCGGACCAAAAGCCGAATATGCCAAGCCACCAAGCCCGGGTCCAGAAAGAGTCATGAGCGCCATACCCGAAGCGTTCAGCGCAATCGCGTTTGTGATCTCCCGCTCTCCGACCAATTGCGGAATGATCGCCTGACGTGCCGGCATCATGAACGACCAGCAAAAACCTTGAGTCAGAGCGGCACCGAACAATATCCAGATATTCACAACTCCCGTAACGATCGTGACGCCAACAATCCCTGCGACCAAGCTGACTACGAGTTGCGAATATTGAATCATTCGTCGCCGGTTCCAGCGATCGGCGAGCGTCCCACCGAACAGCGAGAACAACAAGATCGGCGGCGCGAATCCTGAACTGACCAGCGCCACCAAGAACACATCGCCCGTCAATTCCCACGCTAACTGTCCCCGTGCCAGCATCTGCATATTGATGCCAGCCATCAGAAAAATGAGGCTGAACCAGAAGCGGCGATACTCAGGGTTTGCCAGCGATTGAAACGTGCGGCGAGTGTATCTACGACCACTCAATCTCGCACTGGTTACCGGCGACCTCAATTTAGAGGTTTCTGATTCGCGGCGTTAACACCCAAGTCAATAAAACCGCGACTGCGAGGACGATACCCGCCACCGCGAACGCCACTCGAATATCCGTCGCCTCCGCCAATATCCCCAGCGGTATCGCCCCGATCGGCGTCAATCCGAAGTTCAACATGTAGATGCCCATCACACGCCCCCGATGATCTTCATCCGCCTGCTCCATCAGCATCGACGCGTTCAGCGACCGTCTGCCCGCATCGCCCAATCCGAGCACCATCATCGCAAACATCGCGATAAAGAAGAACGCCACGAAGGTAGACACTAAAATCGCTGCCGCTGACAGACCCGTGCAGACCAACAAGACTACGCCGCGTTGAACATTTTCTGTGAGCCCAGCGATGAATAGCGAACCCAGCAGCGCGCCCACGCCGATCATACTCATTAATATTCCCAGCTCTGTGGGACCACCTCCAAAGATAAGGTCTACCTGCGCTGGCATCAGGGAACGGAACGACATCGATGTCATTGTCGTCGCAAGTAGCAGCATAAACAGGATCAGTATCGTCCGGTTGCGAGCCGAGTATCTCAACCCTTCCCAAACCGCGCTAAGCACCTTCTCCTCCCGTCGCTTCTTCGACACGGCTTCTCCAGTTACAGTGACACCGCTCATCATCAAGAACGCGATGAACATCAATCCGGTGATCAAAAAATAAGTGTTCGCCGGCCCGATCCAAGCGTAAGCCAGTCCGCCGAGACCGGGACCTGAAAGTGTCATCAGTGCCATGCCCGAAGCGCTCAGTGCGATGGCATTCGTTATCTCGCTCTTGCTGACCAGCTGTGGAATGATCGACTGTCTAGCCGGCATCATGAACGACCACCCCATCCCCTGCGCAAAACCAGCGAGCATAAGGATCCAGATCGATATCACGCCGGTATAGATCGCAAGCCCTACCAGTCCAGCGATGCAGCATATAGCAAGCTGGCTGTACTGGATCATCTTCTTACGATCCCAGCGGTCCGCGAACGCCCCGCCGAACACCGAAAAGATCAGAATCGGCGGCGCGAATGCCGAACCCACCAACGCAACCATGAAGGTGTCATTGGTCAGTTCCCAAGCCAACTGCCCTCGCGCCAGCATCTGCATGTTGACACCGGCCATCAACACGATCAAACTCACCCAGAATCGGCGATATGCAGAGTTCCCCAGAGAGTGGAATGTCCGCCGCGCGACACTACGACCGCGAACTCTCATGCGGGTTGAGACTGCGTGGGGTCTTAGATGACGAACTGCAGGCTTATTGGCTTTAACTGCCATGTAGAACTTCGCCCAACATCAAGCGAAGTTTACACCAAGCGCCCCTGCCCCTTTCGAGAATCGAAGGGGGCGCGAAAGAGCGAAGCGATTTTCGCGGGGATGCCCGCGCCCAGATCCCAGCCCCTTTCGCGAAGCAACCTATCTCCCTCCCCTTATAGGGGGAGATTAAGAGGGGGTACTAGCGTAGCGAACGCAAGGGATGCCCCTAATTCAAATTCCTGACGGATTTGCTAGCTACGATGAAGAACAGCCCGGCAGCGAAGAGAGCGATCGCCATGCCGATGACAGTCTCTTGCACACCCACGTTGTCCACGAGCCAACCCACTGGGAACGCGGCCAGTGGAATCAATCCGTAGGTCATCATCGTCAGGCTCGTCATGCGGGCGCGGTATCGCGGGTTGGCATGTTCCACCACCAGCGCCTGCCCCAACGCCCAACGGATCGATTCGCCGAATCCTATTCCGATGAAGAAGATCATTCCCACCCAGTACCACGGGAATGACCCGATGACGAACATCGAAATAGCAGAGATGACCGGCGACAAGAGAATTACCCAACCGCGGCGTTGGCCAGCGCGTAAACTCGCAACTCCCATCGACGCCGCGATCCCGCCGAAGCCTGCCATCGTGGCAATCCATCCAACTTCGCTCGGCACTGAGCCGTAAAGGTCTTTAGCGAATACTGGCACCAACATCCTGAACGGCATTGAAAGCATCGCGATGATCACCGACTGAATGAGCAACACCCTGATCAGGTTGTTTCGAGCCGCATAGACAATCCCACGCTTGATGTTGACCAGCGGCGATTCCTTCGTCTTGGATTGACGCTGGTCGGGATACATCTTCGGTAGCAGCGTCGTGAACCCCATCGCCAAGAACATCATCACCGTCACGACGAAGTAGACGCCCTCGGGCTGGATCATCTCGTACAGCACTCCACCAACCGCCGGCGCGGCGATACTCATCATCGTCATCGCCGTCGCGTTGAGTGCCATCGCGTTACCAATCAGCGATTTCGGAACAAGCTGTGACATCGCCGCAGTGCGCGCCGGTATCTGCAACGCAAACACACACCCTTGCAGCGTCGATACGATCATCAAATGCCACCATTCGATGACATTCGTCAATATCAGAAAGCCGACGGTAACCGCGAATATCGCATTGGCGAACTGCGAAACCTGGATCAACATCCGGCGTTCGACACGGTCGCCCAAGACTCCGCCGAACAGCGACATGATCAGCAGTCCAGGCGCCCAGCCGATCGAGACCAAAGCCGTCTTCTGCGCGTCGCCGGTCAGATCGTAGATCAGGATCCCACGCGCCAGCATCAGCATGTTGAATCCGCCCATCGACAGGAACATGCTGATCCACATCATCCGGTAGTCGCGGTGCCCCAACGACTCGAATGTGCGTGATACCCAACTTGACTTGACTGCTGGTGCGGCAACGCCGACTTCAGCAGGTGGTTGGGCGGGCTCGGCGTTCGAAGGCGTTAGCCTAGTCGTACCGTCGGGGGTATCCGTGGTGGCCAACTGTTTTCGCTTTTGAAATTCGTGCCGAGATAAGTAGCGCGGCAGATGAAACTCAGTATATTCCACCGCACTTTAGAATCGACGCTTGAAACAATGCAAATTACCCAGGAGCCGGTATGTCACTAAGCCCGTTGCCCGAACCCACAATATCCGACGTCTACGATGCGCGACGCGCCATCGCTTCGCACGTCCATCGCACCCCGTTGCGACGCGTACCGGGTCTATGCGAATCCCTAGATGCCGACGTGTGGGTCAAGCACGAGAACCTGCAGATGCTCGGCGCATTCAAGGTCCGCGGCGGCATCAACCTCATCTCACGGACATCGGAAGAAGAGCGAGCACGCGGTTTTGTGACCGCCAGCTCCGGCAACCACGGACAGTCCATCGCCTACGCCGCGCAGCAGTTCGGAGCAAAATGCACCGTCTTCGTACCCGTCGGTGCAAACCCCGTCAAAGTCGCATCCATGCGCAGCATGGGCGCCATCGTCGTGGAGCACGGCCCCATATTCGACGACGCCAGAGTCCAATCCGAGATTGTCGCCCGCGAGGAAGGGATGCGTTACGTTCACGCCGCCAACGAACCGATGCTCGTCGCCGGCGTCGCCACCTACAGCCTCGAAATCCACGAAGACCTCGACGACATCGACTACATCATCGTCCCGGTTGGCGCAGGCAGCGGAGCCTGCGGAGCCAGCATCGTATCCCGCTACCTCTCACCCAATACCAAGATCATCGGCGTCCAATCCGAAGCCGCCCCCTCGGTCTATCTGTCGTGGAAAAAGATGGAAGGCCCCACTGTCGACGCAAAAATGGAGACCGCCGCCGAAGGCCTCGCCACTGGCTCCTCCTACGACTACCCCGTCGGAATGCTCCGAAAATACCTCCACGACTTCCTACTAGTCAGCGAAGACGACATCCAACAAGCAATCGTCACACTAATCGCCACCACCCGCACTCTAGTAGAACACGCAGGCGCCACCTCCCTAGCCGGCGCAGAATCGATTCGCGAAAAACTCCAAGGCAAACGAGTAGTCCTAATAGCCAGCGGCGCAAACATCACCGTAGAGCAGTTGAAGACGGTGATCGCGGATTAAGCGCTATCACTACTCAGTTAGCGGAATCCGATATCCCCGCGATATCCTCGTCGATCTTCTTCAGCCGCAAGTAATCCTCGCGGTACAAGCAATACGCCCTTTCGACGTAGAGCTGCGCCAGTTCTGACGCGCGAGGCGATGTCGACGTCGCCGCCGCGACTATCTTGGAGACCTCGCGATTGTCTGGCAGATATCGTCCGATCGCCCTGATCTTAGCCTCCGTCTCCAGCGCCGTGTCGCGGTCGCCGGATTCGACCGAGTACCGCATCCTCCCCATCTGCTGCGAAAGTTCCGTCAGCAGCTCCGCCTCATCCATCCAGCCATACATCAAGTCGTAGCCCGGTTCGTCGAAGTCATCCTCCTCACCAAGCGCATCGATCGCGAGATCAAGGTCATCGCCCTCGCCATGCGCCTCCGTGTAGAGCCGACCGTACTCCGAACTTGCCTCATTCACCCGCTCCATCATCTCGAATGCGTCGCCGAATGAAATCGTGCCGCCAAACACCAGATCATCGTCTCTGATTGCAGCAATCCGTTGAGCTTCGTCGAGGCTCTTGAAAGGCTCGGGAGCAGGAGGGAAAGCGAACGACGAAATTACGTTCGCCGACATCTCGGCGACCTGCCCCGCAAGGAACGGCGGCATGTATTTGCCGATATCCAGGGGCACCGGCAGGATCACGATGTACGTGACACCGATCGCCTCGTTGTCGGTCGCGTCGCGGAAGTAGACGAGCGCGTGACCGCACGGACGGTCGGCATCGCCTCTTTCAAATTCCAGGTCCACTAGTTCGACGCTCTTTGATCTGCAAAATCGTCGCGGCACAGATATGAGAAAATGATAACCGCAACGCAACGTTTCGATTCTACGTTGCGGAACTTCGATCTCCGGACCAAAACCAAAACCGTCAACACGTGTACAAACGACTGGTAAGACCGCTCCTCTTCTCACTAGATGAAGAACAGAGCCACAGGCTATCCGAGTACGCGTTGCACGTTCCGCTCGTCTGGAAGGCGTTAGGCGCACAAGCCCGGCGCGACGACTCAGCACTGAAGACCAACGTCGCCGGCGTCGAACTCCCATCACCCGTCGGATTGGCGGCCGGCTACGACAAGAACTGCCGCGTGCTGAAATCGTTGATCGATCTCGGTTTTGGCTTCGTCTGCGGCGGCACCATCACCCTGGCCGAACGATCGGGTAACCCTCCAAAACGTATGGTCAGGCTCCCAGAATCCGCTGCCCTTCTCAACTCTCTCGGATTCCCTGGCGAAGGATTGGCCCGCATCAGACCACGTCTCGCACGGTTGGGGAGATATCGTTCGCAGACCTTCGCAAGTATCTCCGGCTCAATCGAGGAGCAGATCGCCGAGTGCTACCGCACCATCACACCACTTGTCGCGGGCATCGAACTCAACATATCCAGTCCAAACACCGTCGGCTTGCGCGTATTCCACGATCCCGCGAGACTCCGCGACCTTGTCGAGTTGCTGCGAAAGTCGGAAACCCATCCGACACCTCTGCTGGTCAAATTGCCGCCATGGACTAACGAACCCGATGAACGCCGTACCGCCTTGGCACTCGCCGAAACTGCGGTCAACTCTGGCGCCCATGGTCTGGTGATCGCAAACACCCTTCCGGTTGAAGATGGCCGACTCGCCGTAGGCAAAGGCGGCCTCAGCGGTGCTCCCCTGCTAAACAACACCGAACGCATGACCGCCGAGGTCGCGGCTCTACTTGGCAAACACGCCAGCATCGTTTCATGCGGCGGCATCTCCGAACCCGAACACGTCTGGCGCATGTTCGCCGCCGGCGCATCCGCAGTACAGCTCTACACCGGAATGGTCTATGAAGGACCCGCACTACCAGGACGACTGAACCGCGGCCTGTTAACGCTTATGGAGGCAGAAGGCACCAAATCCCTGACCGATATCTCCGGACCGCCACCGTATTGAGCATCGCGGCTTCAGGACGACGACGCCACCATCTCCAGCACCTCATCACGGTAAGGCATCGCCGACTGAGTTCCGGGACGGGACACGCATAGCGCTCCAGCCGCCATCGCCAACCGGATCGCATCCTCAAGGTCATTGCCTTCACATAGCGCACGTCCCAACACCCCTGCAAACGCATCACCCGCGGCAACAGTTGCAACGGATTCCACCTCGAACGGCGGCATGTGCCCGCGCAAATCATCCGATGCCACAAACACTCCATCGCCCGCCATCGTGACGATGACGCACGCACTGCCATGCAACTCGCGGATGCGGTCAGCAGCCTGTTCTGCCGAACTGATCTCACTGATCGCCACGCCAGACAACGCCTCCGCTTCTATCGCATTCGGAGTCAAGATATCTGCTGACGCATAAAAACCGTCCGGCACGGTGTCAATCGATATTGCTGGAGCAGGATCCAGCACGACTGGCACACCGCGTTCGCGCGCCGCAACCATCGCCCGCAGGCTGCACTCCAGCGGTATTTCCTGTTGCACTAGCAACACGCCAGCATCGGACATCGCATCGATTGTGGCGTCGGCCTCGACATCTCCGCACTTGCCGTTACCGCCGTAAATGGCGTGGACAAAGTTCTCGCCTGTCGGGTCAATAAAGATGATCGCCACGCCCGTCTCTATCTCGGCATCGGTCGTAACCGTGCTCATGTCGACTCCCTGCTCGGACATGAACCCGCGAAGCTCATTGCCAAACGCATCATCCCCGACTCTCCCGAACATCTTCACCGCACCGCTTTCACCACCCGCGAACCGCGCTGCGGCAACCGACTGGTTACCCGCCTTGCCGCCACCAGACGTGTAGAGCCGGTCGCAAACAAACGTCTCTCCAGCCCGCGCCAAACGCTCCGCCTCGACGATCAAGTCCATATTGATCGCGCCCAGCAGCAACGTCGTCTCCGGCTTCTCGGCTTGTATGCTTTTATCGGTCATGTTCTCAGATATCGGCATCGGCGATTGGCTAATGGTACTCGTGCGTTACGCCCATGGTATCGCCGCGATCTCATGGGTCGGCGGCAGCATCTTCCACGCCCTGATTCTTCGACCGGTCACCACCGCTCATCCTGAAAAGATGACCTCCGCGATGTCGCTCATTGCCCCGGTCTATCGCGAGATCATCGACATCGCCGTCGTCACTCTCATCGTCACCGGCATCATTCTGATGTTCTCACGGATACAAGGAAGCGAAGCGACCGTATCGTGGGCCATCGTGCTCGGCGTCAAGATCGCACTGGCACTATGGATGTTCTATATCGTCTGGCGACGACGACGCATGTCGTCCGAAGAGACCGTTCGGGAAGGCACAGCGTCCAAACTCCTCGGCTACAACGCCATACTAGCCCTCGGTCTCATCGTCTTCCTACTCGCCAATGTCCTGCGCGAGTTGGTCGAGGCATCGCTGAAGTGAATGAGCGTTAAGCGATGTAAGTCAATCGAAAACCGTCTGAACCACGGCAACAACTGAAGCGATACCCACCATCAAACCGACTAGCATCCCAAACATTCTCCATGTCAGATCTGAGACCGATTTTTCCAACTTGGAATCCAGTCGAGCGATGTCAGACTCAACCTCAGCTAGACCCGCCCTTAGGTCAGCCTTAGTCGCGAGATGCTCCAAAGTCGCCTTGATCGAACTCACTTCTTGTTCAACCGTCGACATGCGTTCTTCCATAGTTACCATTCAGCGCTAACCTCGATGTAGTTTTTATGTTCTACATCAAGACTAGCACTCTTGTCTCAAGCGTCAATCCTATTTTGTCACAAATCTTACAATTTCTGGAATTTCCTGACGCGTTGCCCGCGTTCAGGCGTGCCGATCTCGGCCACGTAGATGCTGCCCTCAGAGTCGGTCCAGATGCCGTGCGCAGCGCCGAGTATCTTCGCCTCGTCGTCCCCGCGCCAGCGCGTCACCAACTCACCATCCAACGTCCAAACTGACACCGCGCAGCCATCGCCCTGCTCCGCCACGTACGCCAGGCCGTCGCGGAAGTGGATGTCCCCCGGCGCGGACATGTCTGTCCACTCGGTGATGAAGTTACCGTCACCGTCGAAGATCTGAATGCGGCTGTTCTCTCGGTCGCATCCGTAGACCCTGCCATCGTCATCAACGCCCACGTTGTGCACCAGCGCGAACTCGCCTGGTCCACCGCCCGGGATACCCCACGCCATCTCATACGTCCCATCCGCGGCGAAGCGGTGGATGCGACGGTTACCGTAGCCATCCGAAACGTAGATCTTACCGTTCGGGCCGATCGCGATTCCTGTCGGTGAGTTGAACGGATCGCCGTGCCTGCCGTCCCATGTAACTGTCACACTCGCCCAGTCGCGCTCGCCAAGCTCCATCAGAATCTCGCCCGATTGGTTGTGCTTCGTCACGATGTGACGCTGCTTCTCCGAGAGCCAGATGTTGTCGTCGGAGTCGATGAAGATGCCGTGTGGCTCACGGAAGAAGAAGTCTGGTGCGATGCCGAGAGTCAGACCATACCCCCAACTGCCTACCAGTTCCCCATCGGTCGTCCACCACGTCACCGGATGCTGCTCGCGGGCGAACACCCAGACCCGGTCCTTCGAGTCGACCGCCACATCCGAGGCCATCCCGAACTTCCAACTCTCCGGCATCTTCTTCGGCCATTCCGGCAGCACCTCGTACCTGTAATCTCCATCGCCGACGATCGTCATGACATCTCTCCTCGCCCGCAGGCGCAAATCCATTAGCTATGCCATGCATATTACGGCATTCAGAACGCGCGCGTAACCGCCATCGTTTCCTCCCCTTCGCGAAACGAGAGGGACGCGGCGAGCGAATCCCAAAAGACCGGTACCACGCAGGGGGGTGCCCGGCATCAAGGACGAGTCTCCTTAAATTCCTCCCTCGCGTCAAAGGGGAAAGAGATGCAAAGTACCGGTTCCCCTAACCGCCGTTGATTATTTCGCTTTCGATCTCGATATCGACCCAACACGACTGAACACGGTCCGGATGGAACATGTCTGAACCGTCGAACCCGTCGAAGTCATCACTCTCATAGTCGCTCATCTCACCGAAAAACCCGCAATCCTCAAGACTGCCGAACTCGCCCTTCACATACACCGGAGTGCTTCGCACACCCCTATCGTAGTAGAAATAACCTTCGCTCGGGTACCGAGGCGCGTCTCTGGTTAGACCATTGTTTTCAACCTCCGCCAAAGTCCCGCCCTGCATCTCGTTGTAGTAACCCAATTGCAGGCGGTATATCGAATCACCAAGTTCAAATTGCTCGACCCTCTGCTCAGGTGGGTCGTACTTGACGGTCTCTTGAGGAACATCGCACAACATCAACGCGTCTTCATCATTCGAGTACACGAACAGAGTTGCCCCATCGCCCTCCGCAGGCGATCCAAGTGGCCTGCACTCATCGGCGCGTTCGACAACCAAGTTGCCAAATATCACTGCGCCTACAACCAGAACGCCGAGTAGCGCAAACGATATGACTGGAGTCGCGATTGCTCTCACATGGCGTTTGTTCGAGTTGGATCCAAACATTGTCTGTCTCCTCAGAGATTTTCACAACGTGTTTGCGAGTTGCAACTAGGTTACCATCGGCATACGTCACCGCACCTCACGACAATGCCTGAACACGATCAAGACACGACCAAACGCCTCGTCATCCTAGCGATCGATGACGCGTGGCGTCGCTTTCGCGCATCTTTCAGCGAACTCCGCAGCGAAGATGCCGACGAACCCGGAGCGTGCGGCGAGTGGTCCGTCAACCAGATCCTCTGGCACATCGGCGCATGGGAACGCCTTTTGATGACCGCCCTCGAAACGCCAGACGACGGCTACGATTACCCCGAACCAGATGCTGACACGTTCAACGCCGAGGCAATTTCAACCATGGAGAATGCGTCACCCCGCGAAGTCATCGAACGCCTAGATTCGACCCACCGCCGACTCCGCGACACTCTAGCCAACACACCCGCCAGCCACTTCACCCAAGACCATCCCAGACGCCGCCTAATCGAGGAGTGGTCGTTCCTCCACTACGAGGAACACGCCGCGCAGATTGCGGCTTGGCGGGCCGAACGTTTAAGCGGTTCGCCGCGCTAAACCGGCTCCCACTTCCTCAAACTCGTAACCTCCCGAGGCGGATTCAGATTCGATCCCGTGTTCGTGTACGAAACCTCAGCGATGTACACCGCCCCCGACGAGTCGGTTGCGATGCCGTGGGATGCGATGAACTGGTCGTGTCCCTCGCCTGCGAGGCCAGCGCCGAAAGAGTCGACTTCGTTTAGCTCGGTGTCGAGAATGACGACGCGTTGGCCGAGGTTGGGTACTCCTGCTTGTACGGCCGGTGCGCCAGCCTCCGCAACGTAAATCCGATCATCACCCGCGCGGCCATTGGCACACGCGATTGGGCGATGCATGTGCTTCTGCCTCACATACTCGCCATCCAGACTGAACACCTGAATCCTGAAGTTCTCGCGGTCGCACACTACGATTTTGTCGTCGCCAAGTTGACAAATGTTGTGCGGTAGGCTGAACTGCCCGTCCAGCGCGCCCGGCGAACCCCATGACTTGATGTGATTGCCACCGGAGTCGTACTTGTGGACTCGCGAGTTCCCGTAACCGTCCGTGATGAAGATGTCGCCACTCTCTGGATGTACCACGATGTCGGTCGGGCGGTTGAAGGGATCGCCCTCCTGCCACGCTGCTGGTGTTCCGCGCTCGCCCAACTGAAAGATGATCTCTCCCGACGGTGTTCGTTTCTCCACGACGTGGTCGTCGTCATCGGCTAGGTACAGATTGTCGTCGCCGTCGATGAAGATGCCGTGCGGACGGTTGAACTCACCCGCTCCCCAAGTCTCGAGGAAGTTACCATCGGCATCGAAGATCATCATCGGCCAGTTGCCGCGGTTGAAGATGTAGACACGGTCTTGGGAGTCGACCGCGACCGATGTTGCTTCTTTGAAGGACATCGGATGTGGCAGCTTCGCCCAATACGGCACAGGTTGATATGGCATTTCTCTATCCCTCCATAACGAGTAGCGATTTCGCAATCAGATTCTCAAGTTATGCCCCGTTGACCGGCTTCCATTTCCGCAAGCTGACGATCTCACCCTTCGGCGGTTCGTCCATCCCGCTGTTTTCGGGGCTGGAGTAGAAGTTGGTGTACGCAACCTCAGCCACGTAGACGTTCCCCTGCGAGTCGGTTGACACGCCGTGCGGGGCGGTGAACTGGTCCACGCCCATGCCGGGTTGCGGGTTGCCTAATCGCTCGATCAACTGACCATCCGCAGTCAAAACCGACACCCGAGCACCGAGGTCCGGAACACCGCGCTGAACCGCTGGCTGGATCATGTCGCCGATGTAGATCTTGTCGTCGTCGCCCTTGCCTTGGGTCACCGACATCGGGTGGTGGATGTGCCATTGATCGACGTACTCGCCGTCGGTGGTGAATATCTGCACCCGGAAGTTTTCACGGTCGGCGACGATCACCTTGTCTTCACCCAGCATCGAGATGTTGTGCGGCAAACTGAACTGGCCGTCGTAGGTGCCGGGTTCGCCCCAGGACAGCATGTGCTTGCCGTCGGGATCGAAACGGTGGACGCGAGAGTTCCCGTAGCCATCCGAAACGAACAGTTCGCCTGTGTCTGGGTGAATCGCGATGTCAGTCGGGCGGTTGAAGTAGCCTCCTCCCTGCCACTCGCACGGCTCGCCCTGCACACCGATCGTCATTTGTTCGACGCCCTCTTGGTCGAACTTGCGGACGTAGTGCCCATCGTCATCGACGACGTAGATGTTGTCGTCCTCGTCGATCTCGATGCCGTGCGGACGGGTCACGGTCCCGTGAAGCATCGTGCGAACCAGGTCGCCGTCAGGATTGAACACGCAGATCGGATCGGTGCCGCGGTTGAAGACGTAGACGTTGTCCTGCGAATCGACCGCCACCGAGGTCGCATCGCCATAGAACGAAACCCCCATCGGCAGTTTCGGCCAGTGCGGCACCGGCTCCCACTTGAGTCCATCAGGATTGCAGATTGATGTTGACGAAGCCATGACGTTTGCGATCTCCTTCTATTCCACCTCTTCTACGGATTGCCCACAAGGATACGTTACGACCGTGCCGACGCCAGCCAATCCGCCCAGATCCCAGGCAACCACTGCACCAAGTTGATACCCACTTCGACATCTTCCGTCAACAACCCTCCCGCGGCGTGTGTCGCGTCCCGAACCCTCTGCTCTGCGGCGCGCACCTCGGGATGATTCGGATAGCCAGAATAACCCATCGACTGCGCCAAGTCGTTCGATCCGAATGCGATCAGATCGATGCCATCGACTTGTAGGATGTCCTCGATCGTCTCCACAGCATTCGCCGTCTCGATCTGCGCCGCCACCGTCACTTGCTCGTTGAAACTCGCCATGTAGTCGGGCGATTCATGTCCTGCCATGCCGTACTCTCGACCTCGCGAGGTGCCAAAACTGCGCTCCCCGACCGGTCCGAAACGTGCCGCTTTTGCAATCCGATCAGCCTGTTCCGCGTTGTCCACGTGTGGACACAGTATCCCCATCAACCCACGGTCGAATGCCCGCAAGATAGTATCCGTCTCGGTGTTCGGTATACGCGCCGTGCACGTCATTCCGTTCAATTCGCCCGCACGACACATCGCCTCCACGTCGTTCCAATCGAACACTCCGTGCTCCATATCCAGATGCAACACATCGAAGCCTGCATAACCCGCCATCTCTGCCAAAGACGGAGCCGGAAACGTAAACGTTATGCTGGTGACTTTTGATTTATTGTTAATGGCTGATCTGATCTTGCTCGTACGCATAATCCATTTGACCCCGTTTTTTGGTTAACAGTTCTTCGTGAGTTACCAAAGTTTACATCCAGCCTTGCGAACCCCAATCGCAACGCGTTTCGCGTTGAGATGGGCAATGATCGCAATTGCAATTACGGCTGCATTCATCGCCGCCTGTACATCCCCGGCGCAACCCACGCCTACCCCCACGATCGAACCTCGACCGACTTCGACGCCAGTCCCAACGGCTACGACTCCACCGACTCATACTCCTACCGCGACGCCGACTGAGACACCGACTCCGACACCCACCAACTCGTTGACGCCAACTCATACTGCCACTCCTACCGATACGGCGACCGCAACAGTTACACGCACGCCTACTGCAACTTCTACACCGACACCAACGGCGACATCCACCCAAACGCCGACCAACACTCCAACACCGACTCCGACAGCAACTTCGACCCCTACTAATACTCCAACCTTTACGCCAACTCCTACACCTACTAACACTGCAACTCCAACCCCTACTAACACACCAACCCTTACTCCGACACCGACCGATACACCGACAATTACACCCACCCCCACGCCAACCGATACACCAACTGTCACGCCTACCCCTACTATCACTCCGACTCCTACGCCCACCGACACACCCACTACTACTCCAACGCCAACTCCCATTCCGGAGTCGCTACAGTTCTACGCCCTCATCTACTTGGAGAAAGAGCCGTATCCCGAAATCGAGATCGAGCTCTTCATCGATAAAGCGCCCAACACCGTCGAAAACTTCGTTAAACTGGTCCGCGACGGCTTCTACGACGGTCTCCCCTTTCATCGCGTTATCGAGGGCGAACTCGTCCAGACCGGAGACCCCACAGGCACCGGCGACGGCGGTCCGGGCTACACAATCGAAAACGAGTTCCATCCCGATCTCCGCCACGACTCCGCCGGCATCGTTGCCATGTCGAATTCTGCTGCCCCACCGGGCGAATCCAACGGTAGCCAGTTCTACATCACGCTCGCACCACTCCCAGACCGCGACGGCTTGAACCCAGACGGCTCTCCTAAAGACTGTGAAAGCGACAACGTCGCGTGCCACTCCGTATTCGGAAGAGTGACCAAGGGCGTGCACCTAATCGATGGAGATACCGAACCATGGCATCCGAACGCGGTACGTGAAGGCGATCTCATCCAGAAGATCGAAATCGTTACTCAGTTCCCTGCCAATAGCCCCGAGGCGTCAATCCCTGCAAACTGCGCCAATGGGCTTGTGGTGCCGAATCCACAATCAAATACCAAACTAGTCGAACAGTGCGAAACGCTCCTTAATATCAAACGCACCCTTGCCGGAGACGCCAAACTCAACTGGAGCGACGAAATCCCGATGAAATTCTGGCACGGAATCCAGCTTAATCGCATCGGCAACAAACTCGACTTCTTGGTGCTTCACCGCCGCGGTTTAACGGGCACGATTCCATCCGAAATTGGTGAACTGGCCGACTTGCGGTTTTTGGACCTAAGCCACAACCAACTGTCGGGTGAAATTCCCGAAGAGGTAAAACAGCTCGGCAACTTGGCAGCACTGCACCTCAACGTGAACGAATTGAGTGGCGAAATACCCACCGGTCTTTGGGAATTGAACACTTTGGAATCATTGTCGCTGGGCGAGAACGATCTGACCGGAGGTCTCGCGCCCGAAATCGCAAATCTTCGTCGGCTCATATATTTGAATCTCCAGGTGACTCAGTTGTCGGGATCAATTCCGGTCGAGTTGACGCAATTGAGTCAGTTGGAATCGCTGTCCCTGGCTTACAGCCAACTCTCCGGCAACATTCCGCCGGAGATATCGAATCTCACCAACCTGACTGAGCTGCGGCTCAATGCCAACCAACTTACCGGCGGAATCCCACCAGACATCGGTCAATTAACCAAACTCAAGGCTTTGGATCTTGGTGCAAATCCGCTGCAAGGATCAATCCCGATCGAAATCGGCAACATGACCGACCTCGAAGAACTCTGGCTTTATCAAGCTGGATTGAGCGGTGAAATCCCGATTGAATTGACCCAATTGAGCAATCTGAGATTGCTCATATTGAGCGAAAACCAACTCACAGGAAGCATACCGCCAGAGGTAGCCAACCTGACCAACCTGACCGACCTTCGCCTGTTCGACAATAGGCTGAGCGGTCCCATTCCGTCCGAGTTAGGTCAATTAACCGATCTCACCATATTTGCACTCAGCGGAAACCAGTTCTCCGGAAGCATCCCGCCAGAGTTGGGCAATCTTACTAATACTTGGTGGTTCGGGATCGGGGGCAACTACTTCGATGGTTGCATCCCAGAAACGCTGAAGGAAATCGACCATGGTGTCCAGACACTGTTGTATTGCAACGACCCGCCGATCGCTTGGCCGCCCGAAACCGTATTCGAAGGCGGTACCGACTTGGCCGTCACCTACATCGAGCGCCAGCCGCGTTATCCGAGATACAAGGTCTCTTTCTTCGCCGAAAGATGGCGATGCGCTTACCCTCACGACCAACCAATGGGCCCGATCGTATGCCCCGACAACGTCGATGCCAAGAGAAACCCCGAACCCGGAGAAACCGTCCAGCTAATCGCCCACGTTCGCAACTTCGGCGATGCCGACGTCGGGCAATTCGACTACGTCTGGCGCGTTGAAGACCAAGTCCTCGAAGCCGGAATCTATGAAGGTTTAAGCCCAGGTGGCAGCGCCGAAATCGCCATCGACTACGTGTGGCCAGACCAAGATAGCAACCCTGTCGTCACATTCGAAGTCGACGCCGAAAATCAGATCGACGAAATCTTCGAGGTCAACAACGCAGTACACGACTGGATAAAAGGCCACACCATCGGCATCTATTTCAGCGATGAAGCCTACGAGACTTTGCGGCTGTCTTCCGAAGTGAAAGGCGAATTCCAATCCCCCGAACATTGGCTCCGCAACAACATCGATCGTCTCAACGAATCGTTGATCGAGGCCGACGTCAAGGATCGAGTCAGGATTGAGCTGCTCTTCGTCGCATCAGAACGAACTCTTGATCACAAACACGAACTCAGATGGATGATGGACGGCTGGTGGGGGATCTGGCACGAACATCCTTACAATGATCTCGTCCAATGGTCCCACTTCAAGTTGGAAAATCTTGCCCAACGTCCAGTGATTGACTACGGCTTGATCCACGAGATACTCCATCAGCTTGGGGTGATCGATATCTACCAAATGCTGCTCGATGTCGATAAAGTCCGGCTGCCGGACGCCAATCGACCCATGCATCTTGCAGGGTGCGGACTAGACTATTGGAATGTCGAATGGGACTGTTTCTCGTTCTCACCAGAGATCAGCGATATCATGGCATACGCAGATTCTCCGTTCATCGGTGTCCACACCGCCGGCGGGCTCCGATCCAACGCCGGGCACCGACGAGGCTTTTACGGTGAATACCTCTTCGATACGCCCGAAAACACCAGCGTCAAAATCGTCGACAAGAACGGCAATGTGCTCGACAAAGTTGAATTGCGCTTCTTCCAAATGGAAGTGGTTGAACACCGCACGATCATCGACGATGTTCCCGAGTTTACTCTCACTACCGACGACGAAGGCATCGCGGAACTCCCCAACCGAGGGTACGCTGGAATCGTCACCGCAACCGGTCACCAGTTGCAACCTAACCCATTTGGAATCATCAGTGTCGTGGGCGACAACGGCATCTTCATCATCGAAATGACTAGCGACGAATGCACCAACTATGAGTGGCTCACTCTCGTCGAACTCAACCTCGCCTACTGGGACGGTCAAACCGAAAACGCCGAATTCACCAAGACTCTCCGCTGCCCACCCCCCAGCTAATAGATCGTCAGCTACAGAACTTCGCAACGTACACTTCCAAGCGCAGTGGCGGTTCTAACAAGACTCAAAAACGTTGCGATCGCGACTGCACTCGCGGTCGCGCTTCTAAACGCCTGCATCTCATCTGATCAGCCGACACCCACCACCGCAATCGAGCCGCAATCCTCTCCGACGCCATCGCCGACTTCTACAAGGCCGCCAGTACCCACCGCTACAGAACTTCCGGAACCTATTCCCACTCCAGTCCCAACCAAAACACCTACTTCGACGGCAACCAAGACGCCTACCGCGACCTCTACCAGCACTCCCACAGCGACTCAAACTGCGACGTCCTCGGCGACACCGACGCTTTCTCCAACCTCAACGCACACCGCGACTCCAACCGTCACACCGACATCCACGCCCACACAAACACCCACGCTAACGCCGACGAACACCCCGACCGCTACGCCTACCGCAACTTCCACTCCAACGCCCTCTCCCACGGACACCCCCACTCCGATCCCTACGCCAACACTGACAAGCACCCCTACGCAGACTCCAACTCCGACCCCTTCGCCCACTCAAACTCCAACCCCAACAGCTACACCCACTCCTACGATCACGCCCACCGCGACTCACACTCCAACTGCGACACCCGAACCAGAATTCAACTGCTCCAACGGCATAGCGGTACCAACACCCGGATCCAACCGCGGCCTCGTCCGTGACTGTGAAACGTTGCTGTGGATAAAGGACCGTCTCGCCGGCGACGCCGAACTGAACTGGCGGGACACTCTCCCGATCCAGGAATGGCAAGGCATTCATCTGTCGGCCAATGGAAGCAGAGTCAGCGAAATCAACCTCGGCTTCTCTGGCATAAACGGCATCGTCCCACCTGAGTTGGGAGAATTGAATGGACTGACATACCTTTATCTCAATGACAATCGCCTAACCGGAACCATCCCAGCTGAGCTCGGCAGGCTCTCAAACCTCCGCTCGCTGAATCTCGCCGTCAACCGACTTTCAGGAAGCATCCCGACGGAACTCGGGATGCTCAACCGGTTGGTGAACCTCGACTTTGGGCAGAACCGCTTGACCGGCGATGTTCCTCCCGAGATCGGTAATCTGACGAGACTTACCGACTTGATCCTCGCGTCAAACAGTCTGACAGGGGAGTTTCCGCACGAGTTGGCCAAACTCACGAATCTCCGACGCTTCCACATCGATACCAATCAATTGAAAGGATGCGTCCCAGACGAAATCATGGCGGTAGAAGACCTTCGGATCGGCGCGCTGAGCTTCTGTTCAGAGCTTCTTGCCCTTTGGAACAAGGAACCAATCTTCGAAGGCGGTCCTGACCTAAGCGTGTCGTACATCGAAAGGCTCCCGAAATACCAGCGGCTCAAGGTCATCCAAATCTTGGGTACCGGACTTTGCAACTACCCGTACGACGAATTCGTCGGTGCACTCGACTGTCCGGGTGAAGCCGGAATGAAACGATGGCCCGATGCCGGCGAAACCGTTCAGTTCATTGCCCACACCTATAACTTCGGAGACCAGCCCTCTGGCCCCTTTGACTTCGAATGGAGTGCCGACAGCGAAACGATTCTCACTGATCGTCACGACGGCTTGGCACCGGGCGAACACTTCGCGTTCGAGATAAATCGCCCGTGGCCCGACGACACCGAAAATCCTTTGCTTTCCTTCACCGTTGACCCTCATGGAGATGTCGAAGAGCTGCTCGAAGACAACAACTCGGTCACGGATTGGATCAAGGGATACACGCTCGGCATCTACTTCAATCAAGGCGCGTACGACTCTCTGACCTTCTCCAATAAGCCCGGTCGGACCATCCAGTCTCCTGAACACTGGATTCACGACAATATCGACCGGTTGAACGAGCTGATGGCAGAGGCGGGTCTGGAGGATCGAGTTCGAGTTGAGGAGTTTTTCATAATCGAGAGTAGAAACCCCCGTACCGAGGTGTGGCTAGACTTGGACGGCTGGTGGGCCATGTGGGACGACTTCGATATCTTTACCGTTGAAGGTCATAGCAAGCGGCCCGACATCGATTACGGGTTGCTACACGAATTGCTACACCAACTCGGGGTCATCGACCTTTACGTCCTGCACGTCGGGCCGGGTGACAACGATGTGCTCGATGTGAACCGGCCAGGCGAAAAGGCGGGATGCGGACCACCGTATCGGCCCCACGAGTTGGAATGTTATCGGTATCCGAATGAAATCAAAGACATCATGGCCGATCACCAAATCCAGAAAATCGGCATCCACACCGCAGGAGGACTCAGATCCAACTCAGGACACCGGAGGGGGTTTTATGGCGAATACCTCTACGACACGCCAACCACTACCAGCCTGAAAATCGTCGATCAATACGGAGCCCCGATACCGAGTGTCGAATTGCGGCTATATCAACAAACATACGGAGGTCCCTACGGGCGGATCATCGACACGATTCCTGAGATTACCGTCTCCACCGACGAATCAGGTTCCGTCACTTTGCCTAACCGCGGCATCACTGGAATACCCACCAGTACAGGCCATCTGTTAAGGCCGAATCCCTTTGGAATAATCGACCTAGTCGGCGTTAACGGCATCTTCCTCATCGAAATGGTCGGCGAAGAGTGCACCAACTACGAGTGGCTCACTCTCGTGGAACTCAACCTCGCTTACTGGGACGGTCAGACCGAAAATGCCGAGTTCACAAAAACCCTGCGCTGTCCGCCGCCGAGGTGACGAGCTAGGCTGCGAATTTCGATTCGTCCTTTGGCGTAACTGGTGACTTTCGAATCATCGTTTGTGGGTGACCTGATGTTGTTCGGGCGCGGGTAGTCCTCCCTTTGTGGGCCCCCTCTTCACCCTCACCCTAGCCCTCTCCCATCAAGGGAGAGGGGAACGATGGTCGAAGCATCGCGCGATTGGCTGCTTGTAGTTCGTTTTTGATCCAGCACCCCCGGCGTCGCCAGACCGTCGGGCCTCCGGGAAGCATTATGTGAAAGAACTGCCCCCGTCATCGCTCGATTGCTCCTCTCGCTGGTGCTGTAGCCTCTTCCGCCCGGCGAAGCGGAAAGACGTTTGCCGGATAAAAGACCGTTCGCCCGGACCTTGAACGGACACCCTCTGCGGCGTGGCTTCGCCCGCCGCGTCCCCCTCGCTGCGCGAAGGGGACGGGAACGTCCGTCTGGCTTGCTATTATTGTCGGAGTCAGCATTACCCCTCCGCATCCGAGCCCTACAGCTACAACGGTCTTCGTAACCGAGTGTTGGCAGCGTTTCGCCCGTCTTTCTAGGCTTGTGGCGGGCACCGCCGGTGAGCCGTGTGTTGGCGACTCCGTGTCGTCCCGCTCGCTGCCGAACTATATTCAATTTTTCTTTGCAGCGTCTTCGAAAGGTTGCGCTTACCTTTCGCGACGCGGCGATTCTTCTGTGTCGGCGCTCCAGCGGACCGTCGTCTTCAGGAGCGTCTACTTGTTGTTATACAACATATGTTGTGTTAATGTCAAGTGAGTGTTGTCTGAACCGGGGATTACGGGATTTAGGGATTGGGGGATTTTGTTGGTGTGTGAACCCCCTGCGTTCGCTTCGCTCCGCGTCCCCCTTTTGCTGACGGAAAAAGGGGAGGGTGGGCTCCTTTGTCCCCGTATCGGGGTACGGGGCAGACCCCGGACATTTCCCCCGCGAGCGGGGGAAACCCTGCCCCGTGGCCGCCCCGATCACCCTCACCCTAGCCCTCTCCCATCAAGGGAGAGGGGATGTACACCACATCCCTACCGCCCCGGGCCTCCCCCTAGCCCCCTCCTGAAGGAGGGGGGAAGTCTGATGCGGATTCAGTAGATGCCCCAGGAATATGGTCCTCGGATGCCCCTGCGGAGTCTGCGGCGTTGCAGGGGTGGAATTTCGGACAGGCGCGCTCGGCGTCGCGCCTCCATGCGTTCGCGCTGCTCGGGGGTGGGGTTGGCGATGTCTACGACGCCGTCGTCGGTCATCACCCAGGCGTGGAAATCTGATCCCTTCTTCGGTTCGGGCGCGGTGAAGGCGAGGGCTAAAGCGTCGGCTTTGTCGGGGCTCTGGCGGCCGGTCTTTCGTATCTGCTCCTTGGATTCGAGCACCAGCTGGCCTTTCGAGTTGAAGGAGTAGGTGAGCGATGCGAGTTGCGATACGAGTTCCGCGTCGCGCGGGATCGAGATGCTTTGTTCCGCGAATCTGTCCTTGAGCTTGTCGAACGCTTCGGCTCTCAGGTCCCGGTAGTTGCCGGGGTCTTCGGATTTCTTGCCGCCGTTGAAGCCGATGGTTTCGATCTTGCCGACCTCGTTCAAGCGGTCGAGGACGCCGGCGCCGATGCCGACTTCGTCCACGACAATCTTCTTGACTCCGTAGCGGCGCGCCAGGTTCAGCGCCCTTCCCGTCGTCTCCATGAGGTTGGATTTCGGGAAGGCTTTGAGTTCGACGACCTGCTGTCCTCTCCGGATCACGGCGACGGTCTGGTCGTCTCCGTATCGCGCGATGTCGAGACCCATGACCGCGTCGCTGTCTACGATCTCGTCGAACCGCCGGTCGATCGCCTCTTCGATGAGTTTGAGCGATATGAGCGTGTCGTCGGCTTCGGACGGGAAGTCTCCGAGGACTCGTATCTGGTACGCGGCGGCATGCTTCCCTCGTTGCCGCTCCAATCTCGTAGCCCATTCGGGCGTCAGGATGCCTGATGGCAGAGGTTCGTCGGACGGAACTTCGTCCGTGAAGGCCGGAGTGTCGAACGCGGAGATGTGTATCGTGTGCCACTGGTCTCTATCCTTGTGGAACGCGTCGTAGAAGGTGCCGGCCAACGCGGACGGGTTGCCGATCATGAGCATCTTGGCGTTTCGGGTGGTCATGGAGCCCGAGATGGCGTCGTAGACGAATTCGTGGACGCCCGCGGCTTCGTCGACGATGATGAGCAGGTTTTCGTGGTGGAACCCTTGGAATCTTTCGGCGGTGTTGGTGGAGAAACCGAACGCGTAGCGTTTGCTGGACATCTCGAGCTTGGTCTCGGAGATGCTCCCGCCGATGAGATCCCGGTTGTTGCGGTGGATCTGCCGGATCTCGCGCCACAGCAGGTTCTTGACTTGGCGTTCGGTGGGCGCGGTGGTGACGACGATTGCTTCGTCGTGTGTCATCAGCCACCAGAGGGTGGCGAGCGCGGCGGTGAAGGTCTTGCCCGAACCGTTGCAGGACCTGACCGCGACGTAGTTGTGCCTGGCGAGCGCGTTCAGGATTTCTCTCTGCTTGCTCCAAGGCTTGACGCCGAGTCCGACGCTGGCGAACTTGACCGGATGTGTTGACCAAAACTTCTCATCGCTGGCGCGTGGCGCGGATGCCGTATCGGGTGTTGCCATGACCTCGTCTTCCTCCCGTCATCATGTTAGAACATCAGTGGCTATATATCTCATGATAGCCGCGACGGGGCGGGTTGTGCAAGTGTGATGGCGAGAGTGGGGGTACTGGTTTTTGAACTGTGATCCCGTATCGTAGTACGGGACATGTTTATGTGATTGGAATGATGGGCTGTGATGGGTGGTGGCTGTCTGGGGTGTATGCCCCCCTGCGTCTCGCTTCGCGGCACCCCCTTCAATTCCCCCTGGGCTAGGGGGAGGGGCCTCCCCCTAGCCCCCTCCTAAAGGAGGGGGGATTTGGCCTGCCCCTGGCCCCTCCTGAAGGAGGGGGATTTGATCGAGGGCGGACAGGTTTGAAACCTGCCCCTACGTGGTGGTGGGTGTATGGGGTGTATGAACCCCCTGCGTCTCGCTGCGCTTGACGCGTCCCCCTTTTGCTGACGCAAAAGGGGGAGGGCCTTCGCCCCACCTCTCCCATCACATATCCTTATCTGACACTTCTTCTCCCCCTCACCGAGCCACGCATTGAATTTCCCGTCCCTAGCCGCGAGGCCGATCCGCGCCACTCGGCGCATATACCGCGGCTACGTTGTCGCATTGCTGGTATTCCTCTCGACTGGGCTGTCGATCGGTATGACGCAGTACTCGTTCGGGGAGTTTGCGGGACCATTGCAATCCCGCTACGGCTGGAACCAGACTCAGCTGAATCTATCCCTCGCCTTCTCTTTTGTCTCCGGAGTCCTCGCTCCTATCATCGGATATTGGATGGACCGTTTCGGCGTCCGACCGGTGATGTTCGTGTCCTTGTTCCTGATCGCGATTGGGTTCGCGCTTCGGCCTTTGATGACGGAACTTTGGCACTGGTTGGCGCTCGCGACCCTTGTCTACGCCGGTTTTCCCGGCGCGACTGTCCTGCCCGCGGGCAAGATGGTGGGGCTCTGGTTCCCGAACTCGATGGGACGTATGACCGGTATCGTCGTGTCGGGCAACAACTTCGGCGGGATGACGATGCCGCCGCTTGCGGCGACCATCATCGCGCTCATCAACTGGGAGTGGGCATACATCATATTTGCCATCATCATGTTCGGACTCGCCGCTGCCGTGATGCTGTTCCTGCGCGAGAAGCCCCGCGACGTTGAGGTCGAGATGCGCCGCACACACCGGCCACGTCCATCCGCCAACGCGGCGGCTGCACGAGCGGGAATGTCAGTCAAGCGAGCCGTCAAGACGTGGGCATTCTGGCTCACTCTGATTGGACTCGTCGCCGCAACTTTCACCTACCAAGGCGTTCTCACGCAGCTCCGTCAACACTTCGGCGAAAACGGCTTTGCCCCAGCCGCGGCGACATCGGCTGTGACTTTCATCGCCACGATGGGCATCGCGTCCAAGATCGCGTTCGGACGCGCTAGCGAACGCTTCAGCGCGCGCAAGATGACCGTTCTCAGCACGTCATTCCAAGCCGTCGGCGTCGCCCTCATGATCCTGCCCTTCGGCGGCATTCCGATCATCGTCGTCGGCATCTTCGTCTACAGCTTGGGCTTCGGCGGACTCGGAGCGCTTATTGTCCTCGTCGTCCAACAGACATTCGGACTCCGAGAGTACGCGTCACTGATGGGTCTCTACCAGTTTGCTCAGATCGTTTCCATAGCTGGCGGGCCTGTACTCGCTGGACGCGTCCACGACACCACTGGCTCCTTCGACCTCGCCTTCGCTACCATCGTGGGCATCTTCATATTTGGCATGGTCACCTTGTTCTTAGCGCGTCAGCCGAAGTGGGAGTGATATCGTCTTAGCCAATCATTCGACACATTTGAATTTACAAAGGAGAACATCTTGAGAAGCTTCGAGTTTGGTCTTGATGAAACAACCCACAAGAAGCTAAAGAACCTAGCGCGGGCTCAACGGCGATCGTTGTCTTCGTTGGTCCGGGATGCTCTGGATCAGTACCTCGAAAAACCCTCTCCTCGCGAAACTTCAATCAAAGATCCCTCATCCACTCCGAGCCCTAATTCGTAAAGCGAAGGCTTCAAACTAATCGGGTGAGTATGGGCAGGTTTGAAACCTGCCCCTACCACTAACGCCCAACACCACCCCTCTGGATTACGGCTTTCGCCGGAATGACGGTGTGTTGCGCGGGTGTGACGGCGCGTCCTCTTTGTGCCCCGTATGGTGGTCCGGGGTAACGCCGCCCCTTGACCACCCGTTCACCCTCACCCTAACCCTCTCCCATCAAGGGAGAGGGGAATGAGTTGATGCGCGCCCTTACGCTACGCCGAGGGGGCGGGTGCCCTAATTCGTGAAGCGGATGATCAAGGGGACTACGATGGCGGTCAAGGCTAGCATTCCGATCACGGCGGCGAAGAGTTGGTAGCGGATGCCGTAGTTGGACATGAGGGAGGGATCGTAATATTTTGCCACTTCGTTGTCTCGATACATCGCCACGAGTCCGTCGAGAAGCATCCGACGTGTGCGGCGGCCCAAGATCAGGGCCACCAAAGCTACGACATTTAGCAAAACCGTCATCAGGATGAACACCACCAGCACGGTGTCGTACGTCGCGGAACCACCCCTGGTCACGGCCTCGGATGCCAAGCCAGAATTCACCGCCAGCACGATGAGGTTGAAGACGATTGCGGTAAGGACGAAGATGGTGTCGGTGCGGCTGCTCTCGCCCAACTCTCTTACGATGTGTTCGTGGACTTGGCTTAGCATCGATCGTTCTCCCTTTCCTCTCCGATGATTTCAAATCATACACACGTGTTCCGGGTATGCCTCGCTCCCTGCCCCTTGGTCACCCCGTTCACCCTCTCCCTAGCCCTCTCCCATCGAGGGAGAGGGGATACAGCCATCATTCCGATGATTTCAAATCATACACATGTGTTCCGGGTATATCTCGCTCTCCGCCCCTTGGCCACCCCGTTCACCCTCTCCCTAGCCCTCTCCCATCAAGGGAGAGGGGATACCCTGCTGCCGCTTCGGGCATCCCCTGCGAACTTCGCTTCGCTGACACCCCCTTCAATTCCCCCTCGGAGAGGGGGAGGGAAAAGGGTTTGCTGTGCAAAAAGGGGAGGGATGTAGGCTCTAAACTCCTACTTCGCGGCGTGCTTCTTCCACGGTCATAATGCCCGCGCCAACGAGCGTTGCCAATCTCTCCGCCCGGTCCGACTGCGACTCTTGCACCGCCTCGACATCCGAGAGGTTGAAGCGCACGAGCAACTCGTCGGCGAACTGCTCGAAGTGCGGTACTAACCGGTGGTTGATGCCGTCCTCCAGCATCTTCAACTCCGGGATGATGGTGTTCCGCCACAGGAACTGCTCCATGGTTCGCACGTTCGCCAGCGTCGCATCCTCGAACTCGCTCAGAAACACCTTCGGCACCCCGAACGCCCGCGACACCTCCTCCACCGACCACTGCAACGCGGCGATGAACTCCATCTCTGACTGATTCGCTCCCAGACGCTTCATGTCTATCCCGCTGCTCAAGATCATCGGACGGTGAGCCTTATCGGGATTCGACAATCGCACATCCCACTGATCTGTCATCTGATCGATCTGCTCCTGCTGCGGATTGCCGTCCGTCGTAATCACTATGTCCGACGGCATCGCCGAGTGCACGTAGAAGCGCCGGTTGAAACGCAACGCCTCCCTTCCCATGTCTACCGCCAAACTCGCCGGCACCATCGACGAAAAACCCGAAAATGAATTCATCGGATTGAACCGCCGGTACCACAGCATCTCTTCCGGCAGATACGCCACCCGTCCGTCCGCCTTCTCGTGGATGAACCCGCGCACGACACGGTCATCCTCTCCCGCAACAACACGCACCTCGTCCGGCCGCAATGGCCACATCTCGTACGGAACTCCGTCGCCATCGCGAACCATCACAACGTACGCTGCGCCCCACAACGCCAGCCGACTCTCCACCGTTCGGAGCAGCTGCCCACCATCCCATACATCGTTCGGACGATCCAGCAACTGCTGCAACGGGTGGTCCACCCCGGCCGGTTCGTACTCCGAACCTGTGCCGACACGCCGCCAAACCTCGAGCGGCGGACGACTCACCGCCTCCGCCAACACCCGCACCGCGGCATGAACCGCGGTCGACCGAGCGTAATACTCCGCATGGCGGTCCGACGACCACTCAACATCGCCATCGCCCAAAAGCTGTACGCCGATCCGATCCAAGATCCGACGCGCCGACATTGTCCGTTCACGGATCGCCAGATCCCCGCCGACAACCTCATCCTTCCCACGCCCAAACGAACGCGCAACCACCTTACCAATCCGCCTAAACACCGTGTTCACCTTCCTCTTCTTTCACTTGGTAAGGGCAGGTTTGAAACCTGCCCCTACGACTTAGAGGGCGGTTCGCGAACCGCCCCTACGCTCCCGCAACTGTGCCTAACGCAAAACCAACTATCGCCAACACTTCGCCGCCGACCAAGACCATCAGCCAACGGATATTGATCTCAATGCCCCGCAAGCGCTGATTGTGATCATGCTCAACCGTCCTCCGCAGCCGCTTAACCTGCTCCAGAACATCGACATCATCGTCGTTATTCTTCTTCTCTTGTGGCATCGACCGTTTCGGCGCGGCAAGCTCATCGAGATCGATGCCTAATAAAACCTCTCGTGGATCCATTTCTAGTCAACCTCCATTGATTGCCCTCATATCCTCAACCTCCGATACGGCGCTAACAATCGCGAGACATCGCCCGAAGGGTCGTAAAGTTCGTCACGCGCGCCAGCCGCAACATCGTTCGAGCGGGCGATGCCGTCGCGTCGCCGCCAGCGATCCACCGCCACCAGCAACGTCGCCTCAACCACCTCCGCCGGATACGACAACGCTTTCAGCAGCGTGCCGTCATCGTGCGCCACCGCGGATGTGCCGTTCATGCCGCGCTCGACATTCAACACCGATGCGCCCACCTGCTTCACGAACATCTGCTCGTTGCCCACCAGAATCGTCTGTCCCGCCCGAATGTTCGCATCATCGTCAACTTTGAACGATCTAGACGCCTTGCTCAACTGCGATCCCGAGTTGTTGATGTATGCGTCCACCGACACAAAGTGCGACCGGTAACCCCATCGGCCCGTTATCTGCACGGCTGCCCGTCCGGTCGGGAAGCATCGGCCGCCGCGACGCCGGGGTGTCCGCAGCGCGTGAAACGGCACTCCGCGCAACGAGTGCGGGTTCGAGTCCAGCGGATACAAGATGTAGTCCTTGCGGTCTCTGATTCTTTCGTAGACGCCATCGCCGTCCCAGTCCTCCACGACCTGCGCGATCTCGATCAGATCGTCGACCTGCACGCCATGTCGATCCCGCACGTCGAACCGTTTCGACTCGGAAGTGACGTAAAAGTTCCGGGCGCAGTGCCCCTCGACGATCCGACTAGCAACATGCAGCAGATGCCACAATGTCGAGTCGCGCGTCGTATCCGTGATACCCAGTCGACGCTTCAAATCCGCCGGCGTTGCATAGACATTTAGCACTCCTACTGGTGCTATTCTGTCTGCCATTTTTCGGTTCCTTTCTTATCTTGTTCACCCTCTCCCTGACCCTCTCCCATCAAGGGAGAGGGGGAATGTCCCTGGCCCCCTTCGTTGGAACGAAAGGGGCATACTGTCTCAATGCGAGATGTTGTAAGCCAATGCCGTATGCGTCGCACTCGATCGCTCGCCTGTGCGCTCGGCGAAGGCCAGTCTCATGCTGACGACCATCACGTTTTGACGCTTCTGGACGTCACGGTGTGTCTCGATCATCAGATCCCGGCGAAAGCCTACGCGCCACTGGCTCCTGTTCACGCAGAGCACTCGACCGCGATCGGTGTCGTTGCCGCCGTCCGTGACCTTGCCGTCAGTATCGGCCAGGCGCATTTGACCGCTCACGATCAGCGGATGACCGTAAACCGTGGCTAGCTGCCCCGTCAGAATCGTCGCCCGCGGTCCCAGCTTGTCAACCGTCTCGACGGTCGAAATGCCGAGACTGCTCACAAAGGTCGCCACGTCGGTGATGAAGACCGTGTCCCTTGCATTCACTCCGTACTTGCCGAGTTTCTTCAGCAGATCCAGATAGGCCGCAGCCGTGATCCCGCCACCAACAGCCTTCGACTGTCCAGTGTTGTCTACCAGCGGGAGGTGCAGCAGACCGTCGAAACCGATCAGGTATTGTGCCTTGCCAGCCGACGACGACGTGATCGTCCCCTCGTCCGCGTTGATACCGTTCGCGCCCGTCGTGTCCGCGTTCAGCAACACATCGTCGATCACCTCCGCGGCGTTCCGCACCAGCGTTCGGCGAACCTCCGGCAGAACCGCAAACACGGCATCCTCTTCCAAAGTCAACGACCACGGCACCTCGGCAACCAGCTCATACGCGGTCAGCGTCTGCTTCGACGTCTTTGGAGCACTCTCAGTGACCGCCGTGTTCTCCGTGGCCGGATACCAGTTGACATCTCCCAGCTGAAGTGGAATGTCGAACGGATTCGTGGGCATGTCGATGCGGTTGAAGAGCCCCGCGACCTTGGTCTCCCGGTGGACATCCTCCCACATCCGATGTGACATCCCTGAGGGAACGATCTCGTCGCCCCTTCCGGCGGTGATGCTGTCCATCGCCGCCTTCAGGCGGATGTCCCAGTCGCGTACCGCATCCGAACCCATCTGCGACGCAGCAGCCTTCTGCATGCTCCGCACAATCGCCAGATCCAACACATCGCAACCGGCATACGGCCCGGACTTCACGATCCGATCGCCGGTAGGGTGAGGGTGACCGCCCTCATCATCCAACACCGCCGACCGACGGTGCTCGCGCTGCTCGCTTGTCAGCGCCTCTATCGCCTTACGGAGCCGCACTCTCTCCTCATGCGCCGGCTCCACGCGCTCCTTCACGAACGTGGATACGTCCGCGATCTCCTTCTTCAACAACTCGATCTCTTGTGTAGTCTCAGGCATGTATGCCTACTCCTTTTCTTCGTTTTTGTTTCCTATGTAGGGGCGGTTCGCGAACCGCCCCTACGGCCCAAACACCCAACACCTCAATCCATCAATTCCTCCGCAACTATCCGCAACCTACGCAATTCGCCACGCATCTCGGACATTTGCCCCCTCACCCTAGCCCTCTCCCACGGAGGGGAGAGGGGATCTGCGTGCTCGCTGCGCGAAGGGGAGGAAGCTAGGGCCTCGTCATGCATCGGCACCGGGACTGCGCTGATCTCCAACAACTCCTGCCGACGGTAGAGATACGCCCGACAATCGTTCGACGCCTTTCGAATCTCCGTCTCTAGCGGCAGAAATCCTACCGACACGCCGCGCATGAAACCACGCTCGTACAAGCTCGCGATCTCACTCGCGAAATCCGTCGGTGCAAACTCCACCTCTGCGTACAGCGCACCATCATCGACCCAGATCCTCTTCGACTTCCCAATTGGCGGTCGCGAGCGATCATGCGCCCATAGGAACACGGGGTTCCGACGATAGCCGTCCAGCTCCCAACCGTTCGCATCAATCACGTCGCCTTTGCGGTCTTCACTTCCTACAGCCGCACGCATCAACAACCGCCTGCTGGTAGGGGCGGGTTTCAAACAAGGCGAAGATCGGGCAGGTTTGAAACCTGCCCCTACCTGCTCACAATCGGTCAGGCGGCGGGGTGCATCAGCGTCACGCCCAGCATCACTAACCACGTCCCCGTTTGCAGCGCCTTTGCTGTCGCCAAGTACCATCTGCTCGTTGCCGGCTTGCACGACACCCGCTCCGAGCCACTTGACAACCACCCCGCCGCTTTGATCCGGCCGCGACAAATCCCGGATGTCACGGCCTGCAGATACTCCCACACTCCCCACTTCGTCCTCCAGATTTCAGATACCGACACTTCGTCGATAGGTCTAATACATTCGTTCTTCTTTGAAGAATGACACATACATACCAAGATTGCAAGAGGCAAATGGCACAATTTTCGAGATTTTTCTTACAATCGTATGAAATCAAGAATTGCCCATCCGCGCCCCGTGCATACCCCCTGACCCCCTTTCGTTTCACGAAAGGGGGAAATGTACGCCTCAATCACCGAATCACATAAATCACAGTTCAAACCTGTGAATTATCATCAACATCGCCGACAACAACGACCCGAAAGGCTCTAACTCAATGGCTGATCGATCCTTTACCCCCGTCGACGTGTCCGACGACATCCTCGACCGCTTCCGCAAGCTACCCGTCGCCACAACGTGGGCAGCCGTCGCAAACGTCGCTGGAGTTCCCCTACCGTTCATGGAAGGCGTTCGCAACTTCACCCCCGGCACTCGCCTCGCCGCACGCGCCCGAACTCTCCGATTCCTTCCACCCAGACCAGATCTAGACGTGGAAACCAAACGCGGGGAAGATTCTCCTGAATATCAGGCCATGGCGCGCTGCGGACCCGGCGATGTCCTAGTTGCAGACCTGATGGGCAAGCAGTGGGCGGCCGTCGCCGGCGATGTCAAGCTCCTCCAACTCAAGATGAACAAGGCCGACGGCCTCGTCACCGACGGCGCGATCCGCGACCTCGGCGTCCTCGAAGACGAAGACTACGGCTTTGCCGTCTACGCCCAAGAGCGCTCCCCCTACGGCGGACGCCCCTGGGCCGACCCCGCCTACGAAAACTGCGACATCCAATGCGGCGGCGCCCTAGTCCGCCCCGGCGACGTCATCGTCGGCGACGACGACGGCTGCGTAGTAGTCCCCTCCTGGTTCGCGGAAGAGGCTGTCGTGTGGGTCGAGGAACACGAAGGCGTGGAAGGCTACGTCAAAGAGAAGATCCTGGCTGAGAACGTGCGGCCGGGCAAGTATTACCCGCCGACGGATGCGATGATGCAGGAGTACTTGGATTCACTGAAATAGGTACCGCCTGTCATTCTCGCCCCTCTGGATTCCGGCTTTCGCCGGAATCCAGAGGGGCGGCGCGACGGAGGCAGGATAGCAAGCACAACATGGCAGAACGCTGGCAAAACGCACTAGACCTAATCGGCAAGTTTTCCAGCGCGATCGGTGCGCGGTGGCTCGTTCTGACGATCACGATCCTTTTCATTTGTGTACCTATCTACGCTATGGCGTGGTACCTCGATGTCTTCGATAACATCGCCTCCAGCATTGCCATCACGGGACTTGTAACAGTTCTGCCGATCATCCAACTCTTTTCAGCACCAGAGCCATTCACAAAGAACAGCTACATAGGTTGGCTTTCGGTCTTTTCACTAATGGCATTGGCACTATTTATCGGCGACGAGTACGATTCGCGCTTCATTACGTTCAACGTGATACTAGTTGGTCTTGCTTTGCCGTATGGCTGGGTTTTTTGGCAAATCCTTCGTCACGAGTGGATTCTGTCTGTGGGCTTTGTGCTTGCGCTGGCAGCGACAATGATCTACTGGATCGCCGCATTGATCGTGAACAAACAGGATTTTGATCTCCTACTGTTGCCATTGCCTGTCGTGCTATTTTTCGGAGTACTTTGGGCACCCATAGCGTTAGGAACGTTAAAGGGCGCTCAGAGGTATAAAGATCGGAATATTGCCGGACCTGGATTGCAAGCACTCACTATGACGATGCTGGCTTTTCCCGTCACACTCGTCGCGATAATCCTTCCTGCAGACCTAGGTCTCGACGAAATGTGGACAAACGTGACTTTGGCGCTAATAGGTTTATTCTTGAGCGGAGTGGTCTCGGAACCGCTGCGGTGCATGCTCGTTGAATGGGGGAAGCTAGTCCCTCACAAAAGCTGATATTCATCATCCAATCAATTCCTCCTCACCAAAACATCTCTAACCGTCATTTATGCGTAGGCAGGAATCCAGAGGGGTGGTGCGGCGGGGTAGCACTATCAAGATAATAAGCACAACATGGCAGAACGCTGGAGATACGCCGAGAGGCCCCACCCGCCCTACTGCACATGCGTCAATTGCAGAGGCGACGGACCACGGGCCCCTCATAGTCAACCTTCAAATCAGCTACGCGCAATCCTCGAAAAATGGCGGGCAAATAACTTCGATCCGCATTTCATCTTGGGCGTAACTCCCGACTCGTCTAGCAAATTGATCTTGGAAGCTCATCGCCGATGGATAATTGCCTACCACCCTGACAAACACAATAACGATCCTCTTGCAAACGAGTTAACTAAGCACCTCAACGCGGCTCGGGATGAATTACTTGGCAAAGGCACTCGCAGGTCTCGAACTCACAGAGAGCGGCAGCGCAGGGATCAGGAGGCCGAGAAACGAGCGCGTGAATCAGAACGCAGAAAGCGCGACGAGGAGCGTCGGCAACGCGCCAATGCAGCCGAGCGCCAGAGGCAAGAAAGAGAACGACGCACAAGTGCCCGCGAGACAGAGCGACAACGCATGCAAGAGGAAGCGCGACGACAAGGGGTGCGTGAAGCTGAGCGGTTAATGCGAGACGCCGCAAGAGGACGAAAACACAGGCAACCCATGGTCAAAAACACCAATAATAAACGCCGCGCGAGTTCGATCATTTGGCCCGTTCTGGCGATTGCACTCGCTGGGATAATCGTCATACACCTTGTTCTCACAGTGGAAACTCCCGAGACTGTGGACAATATCATGCACAACTGGGCACGCCTGTTCGATCAAGCGCTGGCGCGGCAATAGCATCCCATGACCAACGCGAATTCGATCTCGTCGGCGGTTTGACTCAATGAGGGTACCGTTTCTGTTTTGGGTTGCTTGGCAGATCGTCAAGTACACCTTCTTATTCCTGAGATGGCTTTTCAAGTCAGCGTTCAATTGCATCAACAACAATGGTTGGTGGAAATCCACCGCCGTCCTTCTCGCTTGTGTAGTTGTCGGGTATCTCTTCGTCGCCGTTCTACGTCCTGACGTTGCTCAAAGCTGGCGAGACAACTGGCGTTCACTTTTCCAGAACGTTCCGCGAATCACCGTCGCGTTGTCAACCCCAACGCCTCAACCACTACCAACTTCGAACCCACCAACTGCCATCCCTGATAAGCCAAACATGCCAGTCACACCTACTCAGGTACGATCAACTCCAGCTATCCTAGCGCCTACACCTGCTCCAACCGATACTCCTGCCCCCTCCCCAACATTAACGCCTGAATCAGTTGCGACTTCGGTTCCTTCGCCTACTACCACACCCTCTGGATTAACAGAATCCGAACTTATCAACGCCCGTGAATACGCCTTGAAACTAATAAACGACGTCCGAACAACAGCTGGCCTAGAGGAAGTAGTCCTCGACGAAAACTCCGCCGCGCAATCCCACGCGGAAGATATGCGTGCCAACTGCTTCCTCAGTCATTGGGGTTCTGACGGCTTGAAACCCTACATGCGCTACACACTCGCCGGTGGCGAACAATATTCAGACGAGAACGTTCACGGATCAGGATTTTGCCCTCTCGATCCCGGTCGATATCGAGCATCGTCAATCAGGGAACGCCTAGACGATGCGATGGACAGTCTCATGAATAGTCCAGGGCATCGACGCAACATACTCAAACCTCAACACCGCAAAGTCAATATCGGTATTGCATTTGAACATCCCAATATTTGGATCACCCAACAGTTCGTTGGCGACTACATCGAGTTTACCGATAAACCTGTGATCGAAGGTGGCGTTTTGCGGATGAGTGGCACTGTAAGGAACGGAGCGCGCATAAATGACGGACGACTAAATATCACCATTTCATTTGACCGCCCCCGGCATATCTTGACCAGAGGACAATTGCATCGCACCGGTTGCGTATCTGGGGGTGCTCCCATCGCTGCACTGAATCCCTTTGGGAGATATAGCGGTTTCAGCGTCTCGGGAATGCAGTGCGCAGACCCATACCATGTGCTCCCCAACGAACCGGCAGCCACATCATATTTCGACAAGAAGGACCCACTGTACGAGTCAGCCTTTTTCAATCGTCAAGTAGAACTCATTCACACCACTCGTTGGCGTGTCGAAGGTAATGCTTTCAACATTCAAGCCCGTATCGCCGAATCGCTCGAACGCCACGGTGAAGGTGTCTACACCATAGAAATGGAGGCAGAAATCGATGGAGAAGATGTCAGTATCTCCGAATACTCGATCTTCATCCCACCCCACTCCCCCACACCCTAACCTCCCCGCACAACTGCGTCCCAAACATCTTGTGGATAATAGTTGTGTAACCGTTCGTCGGCTTCCGCCGTCGTTCGGCATCATCGTCTTATGATCCGAGACGACAACCCGACTCGTCATCGGCCTTAGGCCAAACACCGTCCTTCGGAGGTCAATCAATGTCATTGATCGCCCACTACCTCGATGCCGACAACCAGATCCACCGCAACATCGACGCTGAAGCTGTCCAAACCGCCCGCGAGACCCAAACCGGACTTCTGTGGGTAGACTTCTTCGATCCTGGAGACGACGAGCGCGAGCTGCTGCTGAACGAGTTCCAGTTCCATCCGCTCGTGGTCGATGGCGTCATAAACCCCGACGTCCGCCCGGCTCGCGTCGAAGACTTCGGCGACTACATCTTCGTAAACGTAAGAAGCGTCGACTACACCGCCGAAACCGAAGTCGTCCAGACCACAGACATGGGGATGTTCATCGGTCAGAACTTCGTCGTCACCATCCACAACTCCGAGATGCCCAGCGTCGAAGCCGTCAAGCAACTCGTCGAGATCGACGGACGCCCCATGAGAAAAGGCCCCGGATTCTTCGCACACGCCCTATTCGACGCTCTCATTCAAGCCATCCTGCCAACTCTCGATCTTATGGAAGACCGTGCCGACGCCATCGAAGAACAGGTCCTCACCGACCCTGACCAATATGCCTTGACCGCTCTCATGGCACTCAAACGCTCTTGCCTCAGCCTCAACCGTGCACTTGCACCGCAACGGGAGGTCCTGAATCGCCTCGGACGAAGGGAGTTCGACATCATCGGCCACGACGTCGACCTCTACTTCCGAGACCTCGCCGACGACCTCATCCGAGTCCAAGCAGCAAACGACGCCATCAGAGAGCGCACCGATACCTCCCTCGCGACATACCTCTCGGTAGTCGGGAATCGACAGAACGAAATCATGAAGGTGCTCTCGATCGTCGCCACGGTATTCCTGCCACTAGGCTTGATCGCCGGGCTCTTCGGTATGAACTTCGAGAACATGCCCGGCATTGGGTTCAAATGGGGGTATCACATAGTAGTCGGTGTCAGTGTCTTCGCCGCAGCACTGGTCGCTTGGATGTTTTGGATAAAACGCTGGGTCATCGCCGGAGCCGGATTCTTTCGCCCCCGCCGCCTCAGAAGACTCGTCCCCCAAGCTGTCGACCCGATTCGTCTTGCCGGATTCCTCGGTAACACCGTCACCCGCAACTTGCAACGCATGGAAGCGGTCGTCACCTCCGAGCAGCGACCAACTCCGAGATGGCGACCTTCAGTCCTTCAACGCATCAATCCTGCTAACCTTCGCCGCACATCCCAACGCAAACCCCCGACGTCGGATTGATCGCCCCGACGAAAACAGGAAGATTTGCTGTCCTTACTATCACGCTGTTTATCTTGGCAGCCTGCACTACCGCCCAAACGCCAACCCCCTCCTCCCTAACGCCCTCCGAACGCGCCACCCTCGTCGATCACGCCCTAACCCTCATCAACCAAGCTCGCACCGATGCGGGCCTCAACGAACTACCCCTCGACGACAACACCGCCGCACAATCCCACGCCGAAAACTCGCGTGATGCCTGCACCCGCGGCCACTGGGGCCCCGATGGTATGAAGCCCTACATGCGCTACACCCTCGCCGGCGGCGAACAATACTCCTCCGAAAACGTCTTCGCCATCGACTTCTGCCCCGAGGATTTGGGCAACTACGACTTAGAAACCCCAAGAGAACAAATCGACTTCGCGATGGACCGCTTCCTCAACAGTCCGGGTCATCGCCAAAACATCCTCGACCCGAACCACCGCAAAGTCGGCATCGGCATCACATACCGCGCACCAACCATCTGGTTCGTCCAACTCTTCGTCGGCGACTACATCCAATACGAGACCAAACCGAGGATCGACGACGGCATCCTAACCCTCAGCGGCCAAACCAAAAACGGCGCGCATGTTTCCAGCGATACGGGAACCATAGCCATCTACTACGACCCGCCCCTGGAACCCTTGAATCGAGGCCAACTATCTCGAACTTACTGTTACTCCAACGGACTCGCCATAGCCGGCATCCGGCCGCCTCCGGGAGATGGCTGGTCGTACGCCGAAGATGAAACCACGATCGACATCGATTCCTTACAGTGCCCAGATCCTTACGACATCCCTTCAGACGTTCCACCACCAATGTCCGGCAACGACGCTCATAACAATTGGCAGCAAGCTCTCGATACGAGCCGCGACCGGGCAACCCGCCAGCTGACCTACCCTTGGATAACGGCTCTTGAGTGGACTTCAGACAGCGAAAACTTCTCCATCTCCGCCGACATCGCTGACCTGCTAGCCCAACACAGAAACGGCATCTACACCATCCTCCTCTGGGCCGACGTCAATGGCGATCGAATCCCTATATCCGAATACTCCATCTTCATCCCGGCGTTGCCTTGATCAGGCTTTGTGCCACTCGATTTTTGTGAAACAACATTTGTGCGATAATATGTGTCGATGTCCGAAAAAGCCACACCCGTGCATGCTTCTCAAGCTGCCGATACACCGAGCTCGGAACGTCGCGTCTCCATATGGAGCGTACCCGTCGATCTCGGTCCGTGGTTCTATTTGCTCCTCGTCTCCCACACCGCACCCCTAGTATTCCTGTTGTGGTGGACCGATGCGACACCCAAGACGCACGATAACATTGCAAACATCATCGTCAACGTAACCAGCGGCACCGCACCCATGATATTCGTCGCCGCCGTAACAACCATCATCGAACTGGAGGTACTAGTGGTTCTCAGAGAATGGTACCGCGATCGGGCGGCCAGAAAGCGTCGAGAGGCCTACAAAAAAGGCTTCGAAGCCGGTCGCAAAGCTGAACGAGAGGCTCAAGCGGTGGTCAGCGGCAATTCTTCCAGGAAAAGCAAAAAGCCCTAACCCACCAACCTACCTTTCACGACATCCATATCCAGCTCCACTCCCAAACCCGGCCCCGTCGGTGGGATGTAGTACCCATTCTCGAAAACCAACGGCTCCTTGAAGATGATCTTGTGCAACGGCCCTTGGTTCGCCTCCGCAATCATGAAGTTCGGCGAACACGTGTCTAGCTGAACTGCCGCCGCCGCCGCTATCGGACCACAATACATGTGCGGCGCGATCACCGCGTAGTGCGCCTCAGCAATCGCCGCGATCTTCTTCGACTCCATAATCCCGCCGCACTGACCTAAATCCAACTGGATGATCTGCGCCGCCTGCTTCTCCAGCAGGTTCGAGAACTCCCACTTCGTCACCAACCGTTCACCCGTCGCTATCGGTATCGATGTGTGCGCCGCAACCCGCGCCATCTCCTCGATGTTCTCCGGCGGCACCGGCTCCTCGAACCAGAACGGGTGATACTCCTCCAAGAAGTCCGCAACTCGGATCGCGCTGTACGTCGTCAGCTGACCATGCGTACCGATACCCACCTCCAACTCGTTACCCACCGCATCCCGGATCGCCTTCCAGATCTTCGCCGCCTGAGTGATCTCAGGCAGCCCGACATCCCGCGGACCCGGAAACAGCGGAGTGAACGGATCGATCTTGCACGCCGTGTTTCCCTCTTCCAGTAGCTTCTCCGCGATCGGACCCGCCGCCTCCGGGTTCGCCATAAACCCGCCCTCCGGCTGCGGCATGTAAGCATATGCCCGCAGCTTCTCGTGAAACTTCCCACCCAAAAGGTTGTAGACCGGCTGCCCCGTCGCCCTCCCCACAATGTCCCACAACGCCATCTCCAGCGCGCTGATCGCCGGAGTCGAGTGCAGACTCGGATGCCGAAAATCGTGCCGATTCCCATACATCTTCGCCCACAGCAACTCGATGTTGAACGGATTCTCACCGATCAGAACATACCGACCATACTCCTCCAGCAACGAAATCATCGACTGCAAATCCACCACATTCCCCGAATACCCGCTACCCGTGACCCGCTCGCCGAGCCCCACAATCCCCTCATCCGTCACCACCTGCACAAACAGCAAATGCTGCCCTCCGATATAAGGCGGATCATTCTCCACCACCATTGGCCGAACATCAACAATCTTCATCACGCAATCCTCTCACTAACTCAAGACTGCGCCAATTCTAGCAACGAACGCAGGAGGGCCTGCATTCAAATCACACAAATCACAGTTCGTACCACCACCTGTTTTAGAATCAAAAACACGCAAACCTCGCGAATGCGATCTCGTGGTGGGCGTAGTGTAGCGGTTAACACGTCAGGTTGTGGCCCTGAAGATCGAGGGTTCGACTCCCTCCGTCCACCCCACTCCAAATTGCAGATTCGCGAGCATCCGCATCCATGCGCCCGTAGCTCAGGGGACAGAGCATCTGGCTTCGAACCAGAGGGTCGGGGGTTCGAATCCCTCCGGGCGTGCCACCCATACACATCCAACCGCTAACCCAGCGCGACTGAACAACAATAACTATGGACGTTCAATCAGGACTCGTAGCCGTCCTCGCATTCGGCTTCCTCCTCGGACTCAAACACGCCACCGACGCCGACCACGTCGTCGCAGTCGCCAACATCGTTGGAAAAGAGCGCAACATCTGGCAATCCATCTGGATCGGTGCATCATGGGGCGCCGGACACTCCGCTCCCCTGCTAATCCTCGGCGTCATCATCCTGATCACCAAAGACGTCACCCTGCACTACTACGAATCCGTCGCAACCTACTTCGAAATAGGCGTCGGCATCATGCTCATCTATCTCGGCATCAGCGCCGCATGGAACGTCCTACGCGGCAACCTCCACATCCACCAGCACGACCACGGCGCCGGACCCCACATCCATGTCCACACCTCACACAGACCCCAAGAATCGCACCAACGTGCCAAACCGCTCCACAACAGCTTCTTCATCCTCGGCAGACCCGTATTCCGCGTCAGATCCTTCGCCATCGGCATCGTCCACGGACTCGCCGGAAGCGCCGCCGTCATGGTTGCCCTCCTGCCCACCATCGACTCCACACTGACCGGCCTCGGCTACATCGTCCTCTTCAGCATCGGCACCATGCTCTCAATGTCCGCTCTCACCATCATCCTCGCCCTCCCCTTCAAATTCTCCGCCGCACGCCAAACCCTCAACCGAGCCATCACCCTAACCGCCGGCACCCTCAGCATCGCCGTAGGCACCATCCTAATCACCGAAATCCTTTTCGAAACCACCATCATTCCGTTCTAACAACCCGCAAGACGGCTATCATCTAACTTGATACCGCATCGTCAACGGTATTGACGCACCACTCGCGCACGTTCCAAAGTCTCGCTGTTAAACGGGATGTTTCCTATTGGCGATCGATGTACTCTGAGAGTTCTTGCCTGTGCGAACCGAGCGCATTCACACCCGGATTGTCTGGTTTCCTCGCAGCGATTTCCTGTACGAATCTGAGCAGGCTTGCGGCGTTTTGCGCGTGATGATCTTTCCACCATTGGCTGCATACATAAAACCTTCCGCCGTACACATGGTTCCAATATCTGCTTCTGCGTCCTTCAAACCTACCCGCTTCTACGCTACGCAGAAGCGGAAAATTACCGATCGTGAGACCCAGGATTCGTTTGCAGTAATCTCTGTCCATTAACTTCTGTGTCTCAGCCTCGTCAAGAAGCGTGGGATAGTCTTCTAATAGCGTCTTCATCAAACCTCGCACGATTGGCTGTATCTGACCACTGGGATTCCGGGGGTGCTTAGTCATTGAGCGTCTATGAATTGGCGAAACGACCAGGTCTGGCGTACCAGAACTACGAATGGGTTGCTCCAACGAACTCCAAACCGGTCTCTGTTCAGCAACGTCGGTTAGATTAAGCAGTTTCCATGATCGGATGAATAGCTCGGATGTATCCGCTACAGTGTCCGCTTTGGCAAGTGTTTCACTCATCATGCTGGCGAAACCGTCATTCATTATGAGATGCCATTCTGACACTTCTTCTGAATATTCTTCGCGTAACGTAGCGAAGATATTTTCCAACGGTTGTTGGTCTCGACGATTTACTTTCGGCGAAAGGAAGTAGAGGTGGAATTTCCGCTCCGTCCGCATGTATGCCTTCAGAAGAAGATACGTACGGAGCATCTTCTTGAGCACATTATTGGCAACGCCAACGGTATAGTTCAGCCCGCTCTCATGAAAAGCGACATCCATAGCATGAACATTGCCTGTCTGATCTACTCCCATGACATCTATCTCGCCTTGTCTCATGAATTGCGCAGAATCTTGTGTGCCTCTGAATACTTGACCGCTTACATCGAACCGCTGTTTCATGGATTGAAACATGTCCTCAAGTTCATTGTCAGACATCTGGAGTTCCCAATGCTCGGATGCCTTCCAGTTCGTTTGCACTATCAGGCATTGCTTGACGTGTCGCAAGTACGAGTAGCAGAGAGATTCTCCCACTTCAATTTTCATGCGTCTTTATTCCGTTTTAGTTCTGTGCGTCCCACTTCATCACCCTGATGGATCCCTTAACTCGCAACCGCACCTTCGACGATGTTGTCGCACCACTCGCGGACTCCCCAGAAGTCGCGACGCGGCCACCTCGGCCCATCCTGCTCCAACATCCAGAGCATGTCCAGGAACGTGGTCGCGATCCGATACGCCAGCGGTGCTTCCGGAGCCGCGTAGAACGCAACGCACGAATCTAACAGGTCGATCATCATCTCAGAGGCGATCGCGGCTCGCCGACCATCATCGACCTTGACAGGAAACTCTGATACCGCGGCCGAACCCTCGCACACTGCCCCCAGATCAGCTCCCGCAATAACTCCGATTGCCGCGGCGTTCGGTGAATTGATCACCTCCGCAAGCGAAGACCTCACCGCCGCTTCCGTGCTCGGTGACGGGTCATCCGCGTACCAAGCGCAGTTGCCCCACATCTTGATGCCGATCAACGAATACTCGATCGCCTCAAGCGCCTTTTCATCGATCGGGTTCCACCACCCCTGCGGTAGATCAACCGTTGTCGGCGTCACAACCGCGAATTCGGTCGAAGCAACCTTCTTTTCCCGAACCTCCGGGGTGCTTTGAAGATCGTCAACACTCCCGCACGCAAGCGCGCCGAATGACAACAACGCCACTAGCGCCGTTAACAGAATCAAACTCAAACTGATCTTTGTCAACTCACCCAGCTAGTGAAACGACCAGATTCGCCAACGTCCGCGTCGGCGCGCCCGTCGCTCCAGCTGTTCTAAACATCCCTCTGCTACCAGTAACCATCGAAACAGCCGCGATGTCGATATGAACCCAAGGCGTGTCCTCTGCGAACTCCGATATGAAGTGCGCCGCCGTTATCGAACCGGCGGGCGCACCTCCACTGTTCTTTACGTCCGCGATGCTCGAACGGTTCAATCGCTTCGACGTAGCATCCAACGGCAACTGCCACATCCCGTCGCCCGATACCTCAGCCGCATCCATAACCGACTTCACCAATCCGTCGTCGTTGCCGAAAACCGCTGCATTCCCCGTCCCCAACGCCACCCGCGCCGCTCCCGTCAACGTCGCAACATCCACGATCCGCGCCGCTCCATTCTCTCGCGCGTAACCCAACGCGTCCGCAAGCGTCAATCTGCCCTCAGCATCGGTGTTGTCTATCTCTATGTACTTCCCGTTCATCGCCTCGACCACATCCCCCGGGCGTTGCGCTCCACCTCCCGGCATGTTCTCCGTCATCGGCAGCACCGCATGAACATTGATGCGCGGCTTCAGAGTCCCGATGATCCTCATTGCACCCAGAACCGCAGCGCCACCACCCATGTCGCCCTTCATCGTAACCATGCCGCGCGGCGGCTTTAGCGACAAGCCGCCCGAATCGAACGTGATGCTCTTGCCGACCAGCCAAACGTTGTTGCTGTCGTTTGCCGGATCACCCTCGTAACTCAAATGCACGAACTGCGCCGGGCGCTGCGATCCCTGAGCCACACCGCAAAACGCGTTCATACCCATCGCCAAACATTCGTCCATGCTCAACACCCGCACCCCAAACTCATTCTCCTCCCCAATTTCCCGCGCAATGTCCCGCATCGCCTCTGGCGACAACACGTTCGCCGGCTCATTCACCAAGTCACGAGCAAAATTCTGCGCCTCACCAGCACTCACTCCCAAAGCGACACCCGACCTCACCTGCGGAATCTTCGCGTCGTCGAACTCGACGACGTTGAGTGTCTCGAGTTTTTGATCGGAAGTTTTTGAACTTGTTTTGTATTTATTGAAAGAATAGGATCCGACCACCGTACCCTCGGCAATCGCTCGCGCGGCATCTTCCGTACCTAATCCGCCAATCCCGGCACCATGAATAATCGTGGTTGCGGTCTCCGCGATACCGCTCAAGCGCTGGACCGCGGCGGCTGAGATTTCACGCACATCGTCGATGCCAAACCCTTCACTCTTGCCCAAACCCATCACCAACACCCGCTTCGGCGTGAATCCGTCGTAACGGTCCGTCGGTGTATGTATTAAGACGTTATTACCGCGCTTACCGGTAATCTCGGCATCCGCGATCAACTCGGTGATTAGTCCACCGAGAGCCCGATCTACCGCTCCAGTCGCGCCTCCGGGCTTGGTCACGCCTTGGAAAAGATTGATTATGGCAGTGTCGGACGCGATTCGCGCAATATCGCCTCGCATCGCTTGCAATCGCAGTGCCATTTTTACCGAATCTCCTTTGAAATCCCAAAAACCGGGGCTGTTCTCTGATTGTAGCGAATCGTCTGTATAACCGCTTAAGCCCGTTTCCCACATGGATTTACGCGCCGAATCCCTGTAATGCCCGCTTCTGTGCATCTTAATCACTAGTTTTGAACTTATTTGGAAACTATTTATAGAGTGTTGGTAATTTTCAAATTAATTCAAAATTAATCTTGTATTTCTATTGATCTTGTATCCGTATGGGTCTAGAATTACCAGCGGTGCGGTAGAGAATGTCAGTCTTAAGAAGGCCGAACAACTTGAGAATGCCCCTCTCCGCTAGTCCAAAAGGAGGCATCCGATGCTCAGGCATGGTGACACATTCCGGCAGGCGAGTGAATACGTGAACAGCGAAAATGCTGCCACGCAGCATCGCATACAACTCGCTAAATCCGTCCTTCTCATTACTCTTCCCGAAATCGCCGGGGGACGAAACACGATGACGGTCATCAACACGGGGGCTCATCCCATGGAGCCCGTCTTCACCCGCGAAGTCGCATGAGGGATCGCGATCAGGCCTGATCCGGTCGATTACCGCATCTCGCCTCGAACCAGCCTAGCCCTCGGAATTCCGACGTAAGGCACATATTAGTCGCCCTACCGGAATCCGCGTCCATTTCGTAACCATCGATCGGTATCGCATATCCCGATACAGGCCCTTCAATCAATAGTTGGAGAACCCAATGCCCCGCGTACAGATCAAGCCCATCGACACCAGCAGCATCAAACTCGACGTAACCTACGCCTACAACGTTGAAAAAGCGATTTGGCGCAACTTCAACCTGAACGACGGCAAAAGTCCGACCGACCGTCAGAACCGCGTCACTATGGCGAACTATGCCGTCCAAGTCAATGTCCCCGGCATGGAAGACGGTGAATATGACATAAGCCTGATCGGCACTGGCGTCGGGATGCGCGATCCCATCTTCACCCGGGAAGTTCTCGGTGCGAAATCCAATCAGCTCATGCGGACCCTTCAACCGAAGCTCGTTACTCGTGTGATCCTCCCCAGCCTGCACTTCCTCCACGCTGGCAACTTGATCACTTACAACAACCGTGGCGACGCCGAACCGATATGTCCAAACGCCGAGTTCATTATCCCTCGCGAAGAGTGGGACACCGCAATGGACAACCACCCCTTCGACGCTGCTGCGTATCGCGATGTGCGATCGGATTTGAAGATGCTCGAAAAACTCGGAGCGGACGTTACGCTCGTCGACGATGACGAAGCGGATGTCGGACCCGGGATCAAGTTGGAGCGCTCCGGAGGCGTAACGCCCGCGAACTCTACGGTCATCATTTCGTGCGGGTCCGAGAAACTGATGGTCTCACCGCTTCTATTCCCCACCCCCTTCCACATCGATCCGGGCGTGCAGTTCGGCTTCAGCGCCGCGCAACGCGAGGCCTACGACGAGAAGACTCGTCTCCTAGAGAAGGCAGAGCAAGAGCGCCAGTGCGTCTTCTTCCCGATGGACCCGCTACGCCGAGCCGTCTACATCGACCGCGACCGCACCGGCAACTTCGTCGGCATCGAGTGCGACATCCTGTCTCAGTTGGACCCCCTGCTTCAGTAGTCGCTGGAGATCATTCCAAAAAACTTCAGGCCCCGGACTTTGTTCGGGGCTTATTTTTATGTAGCGGGATTTGCTAGTTACTTCGACCTTCAATCCACCCCGACCATCACAACCCCATCCTCCTGAACACTCCGCAGCACGACATCCTCGATCAATCCGTCGCCCTCCCCATCCCCTTTGATATTTCCATCATCCATCCGAACCTTGATGTAGTTATCAGTCAAGCCCGACTTCCCCCGCTGTCCTTCCCACAACACGGATCGAACCTGTCCAAGCATCGAGGCTTTGAACCTCTCCGAACTCGCACTTCCAATCAAGCGTAGCTCTCTGGCTCGCTCCGACTTCGTGGTCGGGGCAATCTGATCGTCGAAGTAGTGCGCGCTCGTTCCGGGTCGCGCGGAGTACGGGAATATATGGGCGTCTGAGAAATCGGCTGCTTGCATCACAGATGCCGATGCCTCGTGGTCTTCATCGGTCTCGCCAGGGAAACCGGCGATCACATCCGTAGTGATGCTGCATTCCGGGAGTCGGCTTCGAACTAGGTCGACTTTGCGCAGGAACTCGTCGGAGGTGTAGGTTCGTCGCATCTTGCGCAGGATCGCGTCGCTGCCGCTCTGCAACGGCATGTGGAAATGCGGGCAGAGTCGGCCTTCACCTTCGTTGGACCACACGTCCAACAGGCGATCGTCAATCTCTGGCGGTTGCAGCGACGAAACTCTGATGCGCGGGATATCAGTCCGTTTCAGAACCTCGGTCAGCATGAACGGAAGATCGACGCCGGAGTCGAGATCGAAGCCGTAGTGTCCCAGCTGGGTGCCAGTGAATACGACTTCACGACAACCGGCACCTTCGAGTTGTAGAACGCGACTGACGATCTCGTCGATGGGAACGCTTCTCTCGCGTCCTCTCACCTTGGGGACGATGCAGTAGGCACAGACTTGATCGCAACCTTCTTGGATCTTCACCGACGCCCGCGTTCGTCCCAATAACGCCGCACTGGGAATGACGTCCCGTCCATCGGCGCACGGTGTGAGGTCGATCTTCAACCGATCAGCGATCGTCTCGACGAGTTGTGGCTTACTCCGGTTTCCCAGAACCATATCGACGCTGTGAAGACTCGCCGTCTCGTCAGCAGCCCGTTCCGGGTAGCAGCCAGTCATTACCGTCAACGCGTTCGGATATCTGCGCTTTGCGGCGGATACCGCTTGTCGGGCTTTCTTGTCGGCAACATGCGTGACGGTGCACGAGTTAAGTATGAACACATCAGGTGGGTTCGAATTACCTTGACTTCGTACCTCGAAACCAGCGCGCAGAAACTCCGCCGCCATCTGCTGGGAATCGGCGGTATTCAGCTTGCAACCGTGCGTCTCGATTTCAATCGTGACCATCCTACGTACGATTCTACGAAGGATGCGGGTGCAACCCCGTGGCGGTTGCTGAGCGTTCGGCACCCTCTGCGTTCTCGCTTCGCGAATGGGGAGAGATGGCGCGGATATATACTTCATTCAGCACATCTGCAACGTTCATCAATCGACGGGAAGACGCAAAAACATGAGCGACCGGGTAGTCGTTACTGGTATTGGGTTGGTTACGCCTTTGGGAACCGACCGCGAAACGACTTGGAAAAACCTCGTTAATGGGGAATCGGGTATCGACTACATCGGCGCGTTCGACCCCGAAGGCTTTGAGTCGCGGATCGCCGGCGAGGTCAGAGACTTCGATGCGGCGGGAGTACTCGGAAGACGTCAGGCCAAGCGCATGGACCGTTTCGCTCAGTTCGCGTGCGTCGCCAGTTTGGAAGCGCTCGACCACGCGGGCATCGAGATGGAAGACGAAGATGCGGATCGCGTAGCCGTTCTAATCGGTAGCGGTGTCGGCGGCATCATCACCATTTCCGAACAGATGGAAGTTCTCAACAATCGCGGTCCTCGCCGGGTCAATCCTTTTCTTGTACCGATGATGCTGGGTGATATGGGGAGCGGTCAGGTTTCGATGACTATCGGTGCCAAAGGACCGAATTTTTCCGTGGTCTCTGCCTGTGCCACAGGCACTGACTCAATCGGCGAGGCGGCGGAGATGATTCGGCGCGGCATCGCGGATGTTGCTATCGCCGGCGGCTCGGAAGCTGCCATCTGCCCGATCGGAGTTTCGGGATTCAACGCCTGCAAAGCTCTTTCAACGCGCAACGATGATCCGCAAGGCGCATCACGTCCCTTCGATGCCGGACGCGACGGCTTCGTGCTCGGCGAAGGCGCGGGAGTCATCGTCATCGAATCGCTGGAACATGCCGAGAAACGTGGCGCCGATGTTCTTTGCGAACTCGTCGGATACGGAGCCACGAGCGACGCTCACCATGTAACTCAGCCACATCCCGAAGGCGAAGGCGCGGCTGAAGCGATGAGGATCGCTATCGAGCAGGCCGCTATCGAGCCGGAAGAGGTTGCATACGTCAACGCTCACGGAACATCGACGCCGCTGAACGACAAGTTCGAGACGATCGCGATGAAGAAGGCCTTTGGCGAGCATGCTCACGACATCTGCGTCAGTAGCACCAAGTCAATGACTGGGCACCTTCTCGGCGCGGCGGGCGGCATCGAAGCCGCGTTCGCGGTGCTCGCCATCTCCGAATCCGTTGTTCCGCCGACCATAAATCTTGAGAACCCCGATCCCGACTGCGACCTAGACTACGTTCCGAACTTGGCGAAGCGCGGTCGTGTGCCCGTTGCGATGTCGAATTCGCTTGGTTTCGGCGGTCACAACGCTTCGGTGTTGTTCAAGGAATTCGAGAATTGATTTCGCGGCAACGAGCCGCGTCAATCAATTCGCAACGCGTCGTCGAAACTCCGGCACCCCTTCAACCAATAACCTCTCGCTGGCGCGTCGCTGAACCGCCACCTGACGGATTCCATCTCTCACTGAGCAATCAGGCCCCCGCTGGATCACTCGCGACTGCGTCCTCGTTGCTTTACAACCGCGGCATTCGAACCGATGCTGATGCTCGGTCGTTCCTGAACGATGGCATAGATGCGATGGATCCGCCGAGCGTTCTGCCGGGCATTTCGCAGGCCGTAGATGTGATTCTCGATGCGGTGCGCGATGGCGAGGGTATAGGCATCCTCGGTGATTTCGACGCTGACGGAATCACGGCGACCGCGATCATCGTCTTGACGCTCCGCAAACTCGGTGTGGAACCGAGGTATCACCTGCCCCATCGCGAGATCGAGGGACATGGCATCTCCCTAGAGGCGTTGGAAACATTCAAGGAGCAAGGCGTCGGCGTCATCATCACCGTCGACACTGGCATCACATCTTTCAAGGAGGTCGAATACGCCAACGTATTAGGCATCCGTGTCGTCATCACCGACCACCACATCCCGCTCGGCGATGAGTTACCAGACGCGACCGCGATAGTCAACCGACATCTGTCTAAAGATGTTGAATTGACCGACTACTGCGGTGCCGCGACGGCCTTCAAGTTGGCGATGGCTCTGCTCGCAGAATCGGGCCTTGATCCAGCGCCGGAGCTACTACCGCTTGCGGCGGTCGGCACGTTGGCGGACCAGACCGAGTTGCACGGCGATAACCGCATCATCGTTCGACAAGGTCTCAAGCAACTCGACAATTCGGCGCCGCCCGGACTCATCGAACTCACACGCTTGATCAACAGTAAGATTCGCCACAACGGGCCGTACGACGCCGAGTTCGTGACATTCCAGCTGGCTCCGCGTTTGAACGCGCCCGGTCGCATCGATTCTGCCGATCCGAGTCTTCGGCTTCTGATCTCTACCGATATCTACCAAGCGATGCAACTCGCGAACCACCTCGACGATGCGAATCGGAAACGTCGCAGCATCGCCGATAAGGCGTGGCGGAGGGCGCTACCTCAGATTGACGAGATGGTGAGAAACGGTCGTAACGTGATGGCGATCGAGGTAGACCCGACGTTACCGATGGGCGTTCTAGGTCCGCTTGCGGGTCACGCATCGGAATACTCCGCGTCTCCTGCGTTTGCGTATCAAGTGATCGACGGTGTTGCGCGGGCGAGCGCTCGAAGCGTTCCGGGTTTCGATATACATCGTGCATTAGAGGCTATCTCGAACAAGCTCCAGCGCTTCGGTGGGCACGCCGCGGCGGCCGGATTCGCAGCGGATTCTGGACTCATTCCAGAGATAACAGCACATCTCGAAACCCAGATGTCGTGGTCGGAACTAAGCGCCGAGGTCGACGAGCGGGTAATCAGAACCGTCGATGTTGAACTCGAACTGCATCAACTCGGACACTCGCTCTGGGACTTCGTCGACATGATGGCTCCTTTCGGCACCGGAAACTCGGAGCCGTTGTTCCTGGTCCGAAACGCGGTCAGCGCAGACATCAACTACATGGGGCGCAACCAAGACCATGTCCGGCTGGTGCTTAAGGACGACACTGGTCGATCCTTCCGCGCAGTGGGTTTCGGGATGGCAGACAGCTTGCCTCCGACTCGCGCAGTAGATGCCGTGGTGAGCCTGAAAACCGACTACTACCGGGGCAATCGGCGTAGAGAGCTCAGGCTACACGATATTGCGGCTAGTTAGTGAGCGATGTGGTTATTTGAGCGTCGTCTATTGACGATCTCAGCCATTAGCGGTCGAAAGTCGCGTTCTGTTCGCTCATCACCGGGCTAACTCGCGCTGCCGTTCGCGGCGTGAACGCCCGACGCTGGGGCGATCTACTGGTGTAGTCGCTGGCCTGCCGCCGCGCGGCCGTCGGATACGGTCGATTAGTCGGACTTTCCAAATGATCCACGGGATCGTCACGAGCCACACGATGATTGCGATGAGGTGTGCTTCTTGGAGGCCCCAGAACTTGACGTCGTCAAGCCTGATGAACTGGATGCCGAAACGAGCAGTGGCGTACAGGGCGAGGTAGATCATGAAGATGCTACCGGCCGGTTTGACGCGTCCGCGCAGGAGGAAGATGACGCCCAAGATGATGATGTTGGTTATCATCTCGTAAACGACTGCCGGGTGAACTGGCTTGTCGACATCAGTGCCGAAGATTTCGGGATACTGGTCGATTACAGATCGGGCAGGGCTGTCAATGTCGGTGAAGTACCAACCCCAGAAGAGATCGAGAGGATACGACCAGTGCTCGCCGTTGATGATGTCGCCGATTCGTCCAATGGTCTGCGCCACGAGCAATGGGGCAGCCGCGATGTCCATGAATCTGCCGATCGGCGCTTTCGCGAAGTAGGCGTAGATCATGCCTGCGATCCAGCCGCCCAAGATACCGCCCCAGAGTCCTATCCCTCCGTTCCAGACCGCGAAGATGGAGAGCGGGTCATCACCATAGATTTGCCAGTTGTCGAGAACGTGAACAATGCGCGCTCCTACGATCCCTCCAAGCACGCCCCATAGCGCAGTGTTGTAGACCTGCTCCTGATCAAGCTTTTCCCTAATCGCAGCTCTTCCAGACATCCAGATCGCGGTGCCTACGGCGATGAATGTGAGGAACCCGTGCCACGAAAACGCAGTGGTCGTACCACCAAATATGTACGGGTCGAACGGTATGTTGATCACTTAGCGTGAAATCTCCGCTGTAACAGTTGGCGAGATGAAGTCGATTCTATCGCGCCGAGGTCGATACTCGGAAGCCGCGAACCCGTTGCCGTCGATGATGTCGGAGCTCAATGTATTCACGAGATGCACGGTAAACGTCGGTTAGCGCATCCTCATTTTTCTACGATTCGACGTATGGACCGCAACATCACAGCGTTTTTGGAGCATCTCGCGGGTGAGCGTGGGCTTTCTGAAAACACCATCGGCGCATACCGCAACGACCTCGCGGGCTTGACAGCGTTCATCGATGAAGCTTCCACATCCAACTCGAAAGAGATCGATTGGGAAGGCTTTGACGAGGCGAGAGTAGCTGATTTCGTGCAGCATCTCGATGAACGGGGTTACGCCAGTGCCACTAGGTCGCGCAAGATTGCCTCATTGCGATCGTTCATGCGCTTCCTACGCGAAGAAGGTATCACCAGCGATCTAGCTACTCGACGACTGAAGGCACCTCGAGGCGGCAAGCCACTTCCAAAAGCGCTGAGCATTCAAGAAGTCGAAAGTCTTCTCGATCAGGTGACGCAAGCATCAACCCCTCCAGAGCTGCGAGATCGCGCCATCGTGGAGCTGCTATATGCAGGTGGTCTGCGTGTGTCGGAAGTAACCGATCTTGATGTTGACCATGTGAACTTCGACAACTTCACGATCCGTGTTTTGGGGAAGGGCTCAAAGGAGCGGATCGTTCCCATCTACGACGCGGCTATGGACGCTCTTGCCGACTACTACGCGTTGGGTCGGCCGAAGTTGGGCAAATTCCAAGATCAAGATGCGATGTTCCTGAACGCTCGAGGGACGCGCATTACACGGCAAGGTCTGTGGCTACGACTCAAGCAGATCGCATTCAATGCCGGCATCACTCGTAAGATCACGCCGCACATGCTCCGGCACAGCTTCGCCTCGCATCTGCTCAACGGGGGTGCGTCATTGCGTCACGTCCAAGAGCTGCTCGGCCACGAAAACATCGCCACAACCCAGATCTATACGCACCTGACCTCGGAACACGTCAGACGAGAGTATGACGCGGCTCACCCGAGAGCGTAGACATTGTCGTCGCGCAGCAGGTTTTCAGATCTCCAATGTGGCGAAGCCTATCGACATCATGATGTATTGGGATAGTGCGAATCCCAGTGCCGCGGCACCCAATCGCTGCAACCAGTTGGAATCGTATTGCCAAAGCGAAGCCAATCCGAACAGCAGCATCGGTGCCGGAGCTAGAACCCACGCCCAATCCCCCGAGTACTCCTTCAGCACAACCGCCGCCGTCAACGTTATCTGCAACAGTAGTGCGCCAACGGCAAATCCACCGACAGCCAAGATCAACAGGATCGCGTACGACGTCCGCTCTTCGTCGTCCAGATCCTCAGAGACGTCTCTGAAAAAGAGGTCCTCCTCTTCATCCTCCAGGTCGTCATCGATGACAGGCGATTCGGCATCTTGGCTGTCAGGTTCTCGCATATCTTCTCAACTAGCTCTGCGGATCAGTCCTCGAATTCGGCCCAGATCGATTTAGCGTAGTCGAGCGATGTGCCGTCTTTGTGCCACTGATCGCCGTTCTGCGTACCCTCGATGGCCATGTAGCCGCTGTAACCCGCGTTCGCCATCGCCGATATCGCGTAGCGGTAGTCCACCTCGCCGTCATACAACGGAACGCGGATGAAGACGGTCCGTTGATTCTCAGGATGATAGACGCGGTGCAGGTTCTTGCAGTGCCAATACTTCGAGATTGGCGCCATCGCATCGATCGCATCATCGTAGTCTTCTTCGGGCACGTCATAGGTCCATACGATATTGCCGATGTCGGGATTGATGCCGAAGTTGTCACGGTCGATCATGTCGTGGATCATCACCGCCGACCAAGAGTTGTCGACAGGTGAGTTCTGATGAACCTCGATGGTGATATCGACGTTGTCGGTCGAATCGCAGACCTCTTGGAACGCCGAAGCCAGAGAGTCATACACCCACATCTCTGCGTCTTTGCTAGCGTCTTGTGATTTAGGCCAACCACTCACGCTGCCGGGAATTGACCCAGGTGGATGTCCTGGGTATCGGGCTGGCGCGCTCAACGCACCATTGACCACTTCTGCACCTACATGCTCGGCGTATTCGACCGCTCGCATCAACTTCTCGCGATTCTGAGGACCGTGCCTCGCTTCGGTCAACGTCCCGCCAGAGCGGATCGCGCCGACTTTGAGCCCGTGCGAGCGAACCCGTTCGCCAAACTCCGATATAGCCTTGGCATCGCCTAGCCTGTCTAGCACTTCGAAACCACACTCGATAGAATCGAAGCCGGTGTCGCGTGCCCGATCCAAGAATTCGGGGGTGTAGTTGTCCGGATGCAGATCCCACGTGTCGACAGACTGTGGATATAGGGTGAATCGCCGGTGGGCGTAGCAGAAGCGCATGACGTGCGTTTGTCCCTTTTCTCGTTACTAGTTGCGCCACCAAAGGCGGCACATTTCAATCCATGCGTTCGCAGTTTAACACTGCAAAGTTATCGTGGAAATCATGCAACTTGAGAAACTTTCGTGAGGCGACGTTCACGAGGTTGGACTTCATCCGAAATCTTCGGGCCTAAATCCCGCTCAGCTATCTTTGCAGAATACGATGCTTGCAAATTCATCCAGAGCTCGGCCATAGAGACCGAAGAGCTGAAGAATCGTGAAAGTCTTAACGCCATTTCAGCATCAATATCTCGTTCTTCATCGATAATCGCGCGTAGATTACCGCTCTCTACTCCCATCGCCTTTTCCCAATCCTCAATCTCTGAACCCAGATATTCGATCTCTTCGGTAATGAATTCTCCGGGATGTATCGGTGGCATCCCGTTGAACAGGCCAGCCGGCGGTCCCCCATCAGTTCCAATCGGCAAGGCGGTACATTCAAACATGCTCCGGCTGACTACCTCTTCGAATTCACCCATATCTAGTTCCACATCAACCTCGCGCTCCAACGGAATAACTTGCTCTTCGATTTGCCTACCGCACTTCTGTTCAGTCAACTCAAGCGAATAAGCGTTTTGAAGATCCAGCCACATCCGAATGCCCGAACCGAAATAACGGTCAAGCCGCAACGCAAATTCAGGCGAAATATCGCGCTTACCTGAAAGAACCTGTCCTAACGTACGAACAGGCATGCCCAGTTCTGTCGCCAGGAATCCGCGTTCTAACCCCAACGCACACACCACCTCGTTGAGATATTCACCTGGATGCATCGACTTGATCCGACTTTTTTCGCTAATCGTCATTATTCATACACCTTAGTGATAGTCTACGATTTCCACGTCGTACGGCCCGTCATGCGACCAGCGAAAACATATTCGCCACTGGCGGTTGATCCGAATCGAATACTGTCCTGATCGGTCACCACGTAGTGCCTCCAAGCGATTCCCTCGAAATGTGGACAACGCGGTCAAACTTTGTGCTTCATTCAACATCGACAAACGGACCCTTGCCTGACGATCAAAAGCCTGAAAATCGCTGACAAATTGACCATCAAAACATTGTTGCGTTTTCCGGTCTCGAAAACTCCTTATCGCCATCCAATACCTTTCTCACTCTAACATCTGTACATATTTCGAGTTGCTCGCAATGCTGACACACTGTGTACCATGAACCCGTCTGCTTATTCCAAACACTTGGCAATGGATCCAACAACACCTCCGAGGGCCAATCCCAAATGAAAATCACCGACCTACGCGCTTACGTTGTCAGAGCCCAAGAATCGCGACCTTGGATGTTTGTCGAGATTGACACCGACGAGGGGATCACCGGGTACGGCGAATCTACTAACGTGGGCGGCGGCGGTGCCATCGTCATCGCGCAGACCTATGCCCTCCTCAAGCACGATCTGGTCGGCCAAGACTTCTCCGATGGTCTGATCGGTCAAGACCCGAACCATATCGACCGCATCTGGCACCAGATCTATCGTCGGTTCGGAACCCTCGGTTCTCGTGGGTTTGCGACGACACTTGCTAGCGGCGTCGATATGGCGCTGTGGGACATCAAAGGCAAGGCGTTGGGTAGAACGGTTTACGACCTACTCGGCGGTCCGATGCGCGACTCGGTTCCGCTATACAGTCATTGCGGACCAGCCGATGATATCGACGCCTGCGTAGCTGATGCCAAAGCACAGGTGGCGCTCGGGTACCAAGCGCTGAAACTCGATCCCTTCTCGCCCGAGATGGGAGCGAAGCACCGCCGTTATATCGATGGCAAGATTTCGGCCGCGGCGGCGGCTCACGCGGAAGACTTGATGGCTGCGCTGCGGGAGAGCTTAGGTCCCGACATCGAACTGATGATCGACGCGCATGGAAACTTCGATGTCTCGACAGCTACCGACCTTTGCAATCGCATGATGCCTTACAACCTCACGTGGTTCGAGGAGCCGCTGCAGCCAGAGAGCTTGGAGGCGCACCGTCAGCTACGACGCAACACCGACATCAACCTCTGCATCGGCGAGCGCAAGTACACCCGTTGGGACTTCCTGCCGTACCTGACCGAGGGTTTAGTGAACTACATCATGCCGGACATCTGCTGGACCGGTGGCATTTCTGAGATGAAGAAGATCGCGCATCTCGCAGAGACTTTCTACATCCCGATCTCGCCGCATGACGCGTCAGGCTCGTTCAACGTCATATCAGGTGCTCACGTCTTGATGAACGTCCCGAATATCTACCGACTGGAGATGAACCACCACGCAGTGCCGTCCTACAACGCCTGCCTGACCGAGCCGTTGGACATAAGAGACGGTCACCTCTACCTGTCAGACAAACCCGGGATGGGTTACGAACTGGACCGCGACTTCATCGAAGCGCATCTCGACACTCAGTGGACTGCGCTGATTTCCTAGGGTGAGACCGCGTCAGTCGATCTGCTGACGTGCCTCCCTGCGAATCGTCGGTGGGAAAACGAATTCCGAGCCGTAGTCGACGTTCTTAGCTTCTACTTGGTAGTCCTCGCACACTCCTAAATCGTGAGGATCGAACGACCAGTACATCTTGTAGTTCAGAATTTTGAACTCGGACGTGTCCACTTCCAACTCGACGTTCACGGTCGTTTTCTTGCTCCAGCTAGTACGTACATCTCCGCCATCCAGCAACGCTTCAAACTTCAGCACATCGTCCTCCCGCGATACAACCTTCATGTCCAGATCTTCACCGTAGATGTTGATACTCGAGAGCAACGCCAACGGATTGCTGAAGGAATCTCTGAAACTCGTCAGTCGCGGCAATGTCGCGGCCGACACTTCACGCCATTCATCTGCAACCTCGAACCAATACCGCAACGAACTGCGAGGTGCTGGCGTCCTGATCATGTAGTAGTGGTCCCGATCATTCTTGAAATGCACCCATCTTGGGGCTCGTGGGCGAATCCCGCCGATCTCATACTCCGACCAATCGAAGTTGCGGCGGCAACTCGGCCATCCACCCCTGATCTCGAAAACTGCGGAACCGTCGTCCATCAGTTTTGCGTGCGTCCGTCGTAGTATCTCCTCGATTGACAACTCGCTCTCCATCGGCGGATCGACCAACTCATCCGCGAACACGACTAGTTCGCGTATCTCGTTGAATCGCATTCCTGGTTCGACGAGCGGGTGCGCCGCGATGCGGAGCAGGGCTTCGTCCTGTTCGCCCAGTGTCAAGTAGTCGAGGGAGTCGTAGCTCATGACGCTGGTCCGGTCGTGATGACGGTGCAACATGCCTGTAAGCACGTGTATCAATTCGTGGAGCGCGATGCTGTATATCTGATGGTCAAGAGTGATTTTGTCACTGGTCACTGTCGGTGGCCACACCACCAACCGCGCGTCATTTATCGAACCATCTGACGCGATGTTGAACTGTGCACAGCCCGCGGCATGGTTGCATCTCAACCTGTCAAGTCTCGTCTCATCACGCGGCAATCCGAGGTAAGCGATTAGGTCAGACCCTGACTTTGTGGCAGCATTCTCAAACTCCAAGTTCAATACGGGGCCGATAGCTTCGAGGACTTGGTCGAAGATTTCCTTGTAATCTTCGTCGCCTGAAGTCCACACGTTGATGGTCTCGCCGACGGGCCACTTTGCGATGTAGTCGTTGCGCCAAGCGGCACAACCGACGCCCAAATCGTCTGCTGTTTCTCTTCGGAGATTGGAGGTATCCGCGAAGCATTCCCAGATTTCGCGTTCAACACCCAATATGCGTTCCGGCACTTTCGCGGATGTGGTCAAGGGAGGTTCATCGCGGTGGGAGAAAGTCAGTGTAGTGGTGCCTGCCGGGACTTTGATCGTGTGGCGCGTTGCGTTTGGATGCTCCGAAGGATCCAGATCGATCTGGTATTCACCGCCGCAGTTCCCCACAACTTCGTTTGATTTGGTGCACTCAATCAATAGGATCGCGTCGCCGGCAACGAGATCGCTTCCGGTGTTCACCATGGTCGTTTCAAAGACGACGTTAGCCGATCCATCGCTCCAGTAACGGATCTCCTGAGCGTCGGAAACTGCTGACAGTGACCATGCCAGCGGTGGTGGATCGGGCACTTGGATCGTCGCCTGGATCACGTTCTCTGTGCCCCAGCGGAAACTATCCTCGTTTGCGCCGATGTAGAGTGTGGCCGTGTTTTCGCCGACTGGTAGCCATACCTCAATCTCATTGGTTCCAACTTCGCCAGCAGTGATCGACTCTGTCAGCTTGCTCTCTGAACAGGCTTCATCTAGACACTCGATGCCGATGGTTACCACGCCGCTATCGTCCACACCTAGATTGGCGATCTCAAGCGAGATCTTCATCAACCCGCGCCTCAACCCACTCTCTGGGGCGTGCCACCTTATGACCTCTGTTGATGCCAGTTCCAACTTCAGATCGACGAACTCGACATCATAGTCAATCGTTTTGGCGTTGTTATCGAAACCGTACTCCACTGTTGGAGTGGAGGCGGTGAGATGGAACCGGTACGATCCTGGAACGACGTTGAATTGGACGGAGCCGACATCGCTGTCACCACCAGCAAGCGTGTCTGACAGTAATCCAAAATCAACTTCTCCAGCACTCCCGTCTTCAAGATTCTCCCATCGTCCTTGCAAATTGACCGTATCGGCGTCGCGGTCGCCGATGTTTTCGACCTTGTAATCGAGTTCAACTATTCCGCCGCGCTTCACTCTCTGCTCGGTAATTGCCAAATCCAGATCCGATCCGGTGACGCGGATATCGGTCGTGTGCACGGTGTCGCCGATCAAGATGTCGAGGCGTCTTTGACCCGGTACCAACTCGAATTTGAACTGGAACCGAACGACCTCCTCAACAGCAAGTTCGTTCACGATATATACGAGACTCGGTTCGCCGCCATCGACTTGATAATCGATTCTTACGATCCCATCAAAATCGGTTTCATCAGCGTTTTCGATCTCAACCAGCGCTTCGAACTTCACTGCCGATGGCGTCTGCCCTACTTCGCTCACTTCGACGCTTGCAACGCGGAGCGACGCTTGGGGCTGCTGAGCGGATGCGGTGGCAACGATGCCGAATGAAACTAGGAGGGCGATGATGGCTGGAGCGATGATCCGTATCCGCATACGGTTCATGCTAATTCGGAAGCTTAGTCATGCTCACAAATGGGGGGAGTCGCGTTTAATCGAGGGGTGTGCCCCCTTTCATCCGTATCGGGGTACGGGCACCCCCTGCGAGCGGGCAGGTTTAAAACCTGCCCCTACCGCGTCCCCCTTTTGCTGACGCAAAAAGGGGAGGGATGGTTTTTGGGCGCGTTTAATTGAAGGGGTGTGCCCCCTCACCCTCTCCCATCAAGGGAGAGGGGATCGATAGTCGAAGCATCGCCGCGTCGTTTCGATCGCGTGCGGCAAGTACTTTTGGTCCAGCACCGCCGACGTCGCCAGACCGTCGGCCCTCCGGGAAGCATCGTGTGAAAGATGTGCCCCCGTCATCGCTCGATTGTTCTTCTCGCTGATGCTGTAGCCTCTTCCGCCCGGCGAAGCGGAAAGACGTGTGCCGGATAGAGAGACCGTTCGCCCGAACCTTGAACGGACAGGCTCCCCCGCGTTAGTCCCCTCTGGATTCCGTCTCTATGCGGAACAACCTGGGTTTGGCGCGTTCCCCTCTGGATCCCCGCCTGCGCGGGAACGACATCGGAGAGGGCGTCCGCCGTCTGGCTTGCTTTCGTTGGCGGAGCCAGCGTATGCCCCGCGTCCGAGCCCTGCAGCTACAACGGTCTTAATAACCGGGTTTCGGCAGCGTTTCGCCCGTCCTTTCAGACGTCTCTCACGACTTGTGGCGGGCACCGCCGGCGGGCCGTGTGTTGGCGACCCCGTGTTGCCCCGCTCGCTGCCGTACTCTATTCAATTTTTTTGCAGCGTCTTCGAAAGGTTGAGCTCGACCTTTCGCGACGCGGCGATGTTCTTGGCGCTGATCCGACGGCCGTCGGATCGGCGCATACTTATTGTTATACAACATATGTTGTGGTGATGCAAGTTGTTGTCTGAACCCGGATTTGAAGGATTGTAAGGATTGAAGGAATGGTGGGTGTTGTTTTTGAACTGTGATTTTTGTGATTTGAGTGATGGACTGTGATTGGGTGAGCTCCCTTTGTCCTTCGGACATTTCCCTCGCTCGCGGGGGAAACCCTGCCCCGTGGCCGCCCCGATCACCCTCACCCTAGCCCTCTCCCATAAAGGGAGAGGGGATGTACACCACATCCCTACCGCCCCGGGGCTCCCCCTAGGCCCCTCCTGAAGGAGGGGTATTTGGCGAGGTAGAGGGGATGTGTGTCGCATCCGTGCTGCCGCGGGCATACCCCGCGCACTCGCTTCGCTTGTGTGCGCGCCTTTCGTTTTACGAAAGTGGCGGGAGGGGGGCGTTATTCGACGACGCGGGAGCGGTTGCGGACTTCTGAGGGTATGACTAGGCTGGCGCCGTATTCGATGAGGTTGGCTTCGACGTCGTATTGGTCGCAGGTTAGGCCTCGTACGTCGAACTGCCAGGTCATGGTGAAGTTGATGATTTCGTAGTTAGTGGGGTCGATTTTGAATGTTGCCGAGACTATTGCCTCGTCGGTCCATTCCGGTGCCACGTGGCCTCGGGCGCGGTCGATGCGGAATTCGATTCCTTCATCGTCACGGGTGGCCTCGGTTAAAGATTCTTCTCCGAACCATAGGACCGAAACCAGCAATGCCATGGGATCCGAGAATTGCGGACTCCACGCCGTTTCGCTGATCAACTCCTGCTCATCCGAAACCGAGAAGCGTCGCCATGTCCGGGTGCCGCCGTCCCAATACTCTGCTCGACCGTCCTCTGACCGCCAGAAGGCGTAGAAACGCTCGGATGCATCCGTGAGTCGGTACCTCAGACCACGATGGGAGCTGAACTCGGACACTGTTACTTGCGATGGTCCGAAGCGGTCGATGCATGTGCCACCTGACCACTCACCGCGCATGTTGTACAGCACCGATCCTTCATCATGCAACTTCAAGCGCGCGTTCTCGACTATGTCGATATTGGTCGGGGGTGCTGGATCTTGAATATCCAACACCTCGTCCGAGAAGACGATCAGGCTCTCGATGTCCGCGGTTGTGTCGCCTGTCTCAACTAGTGGACTCGTCAGTATTCTCACGATTTCGCGGTCGGACGCGCTCATTGTCGGGAAGCGCAATCCGGTGTCGATACTCATGGCGCTGTCCGGGACGTCGCGATAGCCCAAAGGCACCATGACCTGCATCATACTGTGCAACATCGCGTATCGGATCGATTCATTTATCAGTCCAAGTTGTCGGAGCCCGGCGTCGTTGATCTCGAAAATCACGATCTCGCCGGCAACAACCTCGCCATTGTCGTCGGTCTCGTAGTCTGTGCAGCCCCAGAAACCGTCGCACCTCCCGAATCCGAGCACGCGCGCATCTTCCTCAGTAATCCCGACATATACTTCGATATCTGCCCGACGCGCATCCGGCACCAGCTGATAGGTGAAGTTCAACTGCGGTGCCAGTTCCTGCAACGTGTCTTGGAACTGCTCCGAGTACGCTGACAGTCCGTTGATCCAGATCGTCACGGGTTCATCCTGCGACCATTTGCTGACCACGTCGCCGTCGCGGCCGCTACAACTGCCGCGCGGGAATTCGTCGCTCATAGTTGTATCGGAGAAGCAACGCCAGAGGTCTCGGTCGATGCCCACGACGCGCTCCGGGATCGAGACCTCTATTTCGTCCGCGATTGATTTGTTGACATCGACGATCTCTCCGCCATCGAGATCCAAGTTGATCTCGCCAGATGGCGAGCGCAGCATGACCGACCCGCTTGCGGGCCCGTATCCGTCGGTCAGCTCAAGGGTCAGGACATCCCCACACGTTGACACGACTTCCTCGTCTTTGAAGCAAGTGATCGCTATGGGGTAGTCACCTGGGATCGGTTCTGCGCCGTCGTTTCGCAACGAGGCGGTTACATTGATCGCGGCATCACCGTTGGAGTAGTAGCCGACCAGCTCGGCTTCGGATGCGAAAACCGGGTCAATGTCCGGCTGCAACGGCACGTCCACCGTGATCGGTATCGTGTTGCTGTCGCCCCAGCGATAACCGTATTCGAGGTCGCCGGCAAAGAGCACGATACCGGTGACGCCCTGCGGCACTACAGCGTCAATCACGCCCGAGAAAGTTCCGCCCGGAGCGAGCGATTCAACGCGCGTCTCACCGACGCATGTCGCGTCTGGAATCTCAGGGCACGCAACTGCGACTAGGAAGTCGCCGCTTGGTGCAACACCAAGGTTAGAGACGCTGAAATCTATCAGTATGTTCGCGGTTCCGCCACGAATGAATCCCTGCGCTTGAGCGGATCCTGCGCGCAGTGACAGTGATACGTAGTCGACGTCGATATCGAACGTTGCCACGTTGTTAGACAACTTGGCTTCGCGTTCGTCGGACGATGCTGTCACCTCAACCTGATGCGATCCCGTCAGCAATGGCAGGTAGAAACCGATCATCTCTGAAGCGCCTGGTTCGAGCGGTTGAACCGTTGCCACCACGTTGTTGTAGGTGATCAACTGCACTGGGCGTGTGACCAAAGTGCCGTTGTTCGCCAACTCAACAGTTATTAGGACTAGACCGTCGGAGATAAGTTGATACGAGATCGGAGCGATCGACACGTCAGATGCGAGCAGGTCCAAAGCGACCAAAGATACGGCGTCCTCAACCTGCAACTTCAACTGCTGAGGCCCGGTATCGAATCTGATGTCGAACAGCAACGTCGTACTTTCGCCGCCACTCAACGGGGGTATTGTAGCGACCTCTGTTTGATCTCCCTCGTTCACGATGCCGAACACGGGCGTATCACTGTCACGCCTCGCTTCGCCGTCGTTGACGACATCGAGTGTGAATCGGACGACTATCTTGTCTCCTTCAGGTCCCTGAACGCCCCAATCCAGAGAATCGACGCGGTATGCGGCCGGTATCGGTGTCGATGTCGGAGTAGGCGGTACCGGAGTGGGTGTTGGTGGTACGGGAGTAGATGTCGGTGTAGCGGTTGGTGGGACGGGTGTCGGAGTTGGAGGTATCGGTGTTGGGGTCGGTGGGACGGAAGTAGCCGTTGGTGGGACTGGAGTGTCAGTTGCGGTTGGTTCCGGCTTGGGTGTCGGTGTCGGAGGGACCGGCGTAGATGTCGATGTGCTGGTCGGCGGTACGGGAGTATCGGTCGGGACTGGCGTAGGAGGCACTGGCGTGGGGGTGCGGGTCGCAAACGGCTCCGCTGTAGGCTCCTCTTCTTCGGAAGAACAGGCGCTGAATCCGATCGCGGCGACTACCACTACGGCGGTGAAGGCGACGACGGCGATGAAGAAAATGCCCACTCGGGATAGCCGAGAAGGAAGAGTACCCAATGATTTCAATGCCGTTATCAAGAGTCAGCGATTGGCGCGCGCGGTCAGTCGATATGACGAGTCTAGACAACCACTCTCGACCGAATCCACGCTCTACCGCGCGATTGAACACCAACATCCTGCCGCCTTTTTGCGGAACGTAAGGGGGCGCGTCGAGCGTAGCAAGACGCAGGGGGTTCGTATACACGTGCGACGCTGATCTAAACCCCCTTCAATTCCCCCTTGAGCATCAAGGGGGAGGGATGCGGTGTTCCCTACTAAACCACCGCGTCGTACAGCGATTTTTGCCGTTCGACAGCCTCGCGATACGTCTGGCGGTGCTCATCCCTAGGCTGATACACGGCCGCGATCTCCGGCATTACATCGTCTAAACCATCCCAGACGCCTAGAGCGTTAAGCGCCAGTATCGCCGCGCCTCGACTCGTCGCCTGTTCTTCGGCTGGCACGTGGACTTCACCTTGCAACACATCGGCCATCGTTTGTAGCCACCATGGCGAGTTAGTCATCGCTCCACCACCCGCGATGAAAACTCGGTCATCGTGCATCTCGTCTCGTAGCAGGTCGGCAACTAGAGAAAATCGATACGCTACTGACTCCATCAATGCCTGCAGGATGTCTAAGCCGGATGTTGAGACGCGGATTCCGTTGACGACTCCGCTGGCGTTTGTAGACCAACCGACGGCGCGCTCACCGGCTATGAATGGCAGTACTGTCAAACCATGAGCGTCTGGAACGGTGTCAGTCAACGCATCATTGAGTTGATCCAGAGGCGGAAGGTTTAGGCTGTTCAACGCCCATTCCACGACATTTCCGCCCTCGCTGAAAGCTCCGCCTAGCAACGTCCGATCTCCGCGCAGGATGTAGCCCCACAATCCTTTCGGCACAACTGGCGGCGGTTCGTCGTCCGGATGATCGACGACTAAACGCATCGCCGCTGTTGTCCCGACGGTAAGTGCGATGTTCCGACGGTCGGTGCATCCTGATCCGATGTTGACGGCCGCGCCATCGCCGACTGCCAAGTAGAACGGCACATCTGAAAGTTGCGGCCATCGCATCGAGTAGATCGGACAAAGACCGCTCTGCCCCTTCGAATATGGTGCTAACCGCGGGAGATTCGACGGTTCTAGCCCGATGGCATCTAGCAGACCGGCATCCCAGTCCAACTCGTGGCGGTTCAGCAGTCCGCTCCACGCCGAAACGCTGTAGCTTGCAGGCACATTTGTAGAGCCGAACCAACGAGTGAATATGAACGTTGAGATGTCCGTCCACTTGGTGATTCGCTCGAAGGTTTCAGGACTGGTGCGTCGCATCCAGTTGACGCGACCTGGCACGTAAGATGTGTGCTGCATCACGCCGGTTCGTTGGTACGCGTTATCCACATCGATGCTCGCCTGCAACGCGTCTACATCTGAGGCTGTACGCGTATCCGCGTATGTGTATACCGGCGTCACCGGCTCATGGCGGGCGTCGACACCGAGTATTGTGCTGGCCATTGCGTCGAAGCCGACCGCCGCAATGTGTTCTGCCTCTTCTTCCGCAAGATCCAAAACGCGATCGATCGCCAACTCCGTCACGCGTTGGATCAACTCCCCATCCTCCTCATGCGTCCCGTCTGCCGCGGTTCGCTGTTGGTGCGATATTGCAACTAGCGTGTGCGGCAACGCGTTCGCCTCGGCATCGTACAACCCGGCTTTGACGGCCGAACTGCCGATGTCTACAGCCAGAATGTATGGCTTGGGGGGCAATCTCAACTCCCCGGGAACGCGTACCGCTCCAATGCCGACTCATCTACCTCGACACCCAAACCCGGCCGATCTGTCACTTTGTAGTAGCCGTTCTCCGGCTCGAAAGGCTCTTTGAGAATCTTGCTCTTGACCGCGTTCGCGTGATGTCCGTGCTCCATGATCATGAAGTTCGGGCACGATGCCGACCACTCGACGGTTGCGGCGACCGCAAGGATGCCGCCACCTCCGACGTGGGGAGCGACCGGGATGTTGTAGGTGTCCGCCAGCGTTGCGATTCGGTGCCCTTCGGTGATGCCGGTGCGCCCGATGTCGTGCATCAAGATGTCGTAGGCGCGGCGCTCCATCTGTTCTCGCATCTCGTAGCGGGTGCGCGTCCACTCCCCTATCGCTACTGCCATGTCCAATGCACGCGCAATCTCCGCCTGACCGGGGATGTCGTCGGGCACTGTTGGCGACTCAAGCCATGTGAAGCCTAGTTTTTCGAGCTCTCTACCTAGCAGAATCGAGTTCGATACCGTTTGGCGCATGTGGGTATCGACCATGAGCATGATGTCTGGGCCGACGCGTTTTCGGACTTCGCGGCAGATCTCGGTTACGCCTTCGACGTCCAGTAGGAGGTGGAGTTTGAAGGCTTTGTAGCCGTAGTCGAGGTGCTCTTCGGCGGCATCGGCGACTTTTACGGGATCGGTGCCTCCTAGACCGTTGTATAGCAGGATTTCGTCGCGATACCTGCCTCCTGCGATTTTATGCACTGGTTTTCCGGTGGCTTTGCCGACGATGTCGTAGAGTGCGATGTCGGTTCCGCCGATGGCGTCGATGTAGAAGCCGGTGGGGTGTCCGCGTTCGCGCATTGCGCCGTAGTTGCGGGTCCAGATCGCCTCGATGTCGAAGGGGTCGCGGCCCATGATTAACGGGCGGACGATTTCGTGGACAATGGTGGTTGTGGTGTTTGGCGAAATCGGTGATTGTGCTTCGCCCCAACCGACGATTCCGGTATCTGTTTCGACCCGAATCACAGTGGTTTCGTGATGATGGGAGTAGATCGAGGTGAAGGCTGATCGGTCGACGTAGTAGTCGCCGAACTCAATTGTTGGCGGTCTGGACGAGTCTTCCGACTTCTCGTCGCCCCGCTCGCTGACGCGTAGGGGGAACGCTCTGACATCCACAATCTTCATCGCTTTGCTCCGATTCCTGGAATCTACAACCTCATTGCATGGTAGACCATTCGGTGGATGTGGCTTGGAAATTGAGACGTTGTATAGCCGCTAAATTGCCGCTCTTGCCGCCAAATTGCCGCTGATTGCCGCTCCAGCGGCAAGATCATGGCGGGGGTGTTTTGTGGTGTTATTCGTGGTGTGGTGTGGAGGATGTGTCGGGTGTCGGCGTTTGTGGGGTATGAAGTGCTGGTATTCGTGGGATTTGGGAGTTTGGCTGGAATCGGAATTTAGAACAAACTTGCCGCTGGAGCGGCAATTTGGCGGCAAGATTGGTTTTTGACGAAGTTTAATATTTGTTCGAAAAGTTGTCTGAACCGCGGATTTGAGGGGTTTCAAAGATGGAAGGATTTTGGGGAGGTTGTGGGTGGCTCGGGGGGAGATGGGACGTACCCTATAAGCACATTAATGGGCAAGTGTGTTGCCAAAACGCACACATCGTGCGATAATTGGACCATGAATGTCAGTTTTGACTGGAGTGCCGAGAAGAACCGACAACTGATTGATGAACGGGGCGTTTCATTCGACAAAGTACTAACCGCTATCTTGGACGGTGCCTTGCTGGATGTTCGCAGACACCCGAACAAGGAACGCTATCCCTCTCAGATGGTCTACTATGTCGAGATCAACAATTACGTATACGTCGTGCCTCTCGTTGTCAGGAGCGACGGTAGCGCGTTCCTCAAAACGATTATTCCCAGCCGAAAAGCAACGAGAGATTATCTAGGGAGGTGACACACGTGGCAATCAATTTGGACAAGGAAGAGCGCGAACTTCTCGAACTAGTGGATCGTGGGGAGTTGGTGCGAGTTGCTAACGTTGAGCAGGAAGGGGAATACGCTCGGCAAGCCGCGCGCAACACGCTGAACAAAACTAAGCGCGTGAACCTACGCATGACGGAACGCGACTTCCACCTCGCACATGCCAGAGCGAATGAAGAGGGAATTCCTTACCAAACTCTTCTGTCAAGCGTCATACACAAGTACCTTTCCGGACGAATGACGGAGAAGAGGTAGAACTGGGAGAGGCCGAAGGAGTGGCGTTTGGGACTGGTGCTCGCTTGTGCGTTGCAATAAAGTAACTGCGGAGTGGTTGTAGCCATATGAAAGACGTACGTATGAAGAGGGGTCGCGTTGAGCTGACGGAGCAGCAGAAAGAGGATTTGGAGCGGCTTCGGAATATGCCGGACGAGGAGATCGATACCTCAGATATACCGGTAGTTTTGGATTTGAAAAACGCTCGGCGCGGGATGTTTTACCGGCCGGTGAAGCAGTAGATCACGCTGAGGTTGGATGCGGATGTTGTGGCTTGGTTCAGGGAACAGGCGGGCGAAGATGGGCGGGGATACCAGACAGAGATCAACAAGGCGTTGCGGGAGCATGTGGTGAGGAGGGAGAGGGAGAAGGCCGCCTAATCGCATACTTAAAGCGAATGGGCTTGGCGGTGATCCATCGTGTGCTGGAGCGCGATTTTTGCGTCGGCTGTTCGGGATTTGAATTGCGATGTGAGGGATTGGAAATGCAGGTCTAGGATTGTCGTGCGGTATTTCTGTTGATGGCGGAAGGTTTAAAGCTCTTCAAAAGACTTTTGCAATTAGGGCATGGCAATGGTGTTTTCTTTCCGTCTTGAAAACATTCGGCATGTTTTAACCCGCTCTGGTCCCGGACACCGAACTCCAAAAACAACCCAAATCTATACCCATACTTCCCTTCGGGTTTGGGTTTTGTAAAAGCGCACAACCTTCTCTTGTCCTCGTCGCGACTTGCATCGGTCACGTTCGATTTCTTGACCTCGACCACAAGCGCATTGCTACGGTCGCATCCTCGTTTATGAACAATGATGTCTGGGATTACAATCTGATTGCAGTCATCTTTCTTGGGCAGTTCGCCATGACGGTTATACTCGCCGTCCACTTTGAGGCCATCGAATTGGCGCTGCAGATACTCGGCGATTTTGTGGGTGATAGACCTCTCGTTCGCATCGCGGCAAAGCAAATCTCTGTCTTTATGGAAGAACTTGCGCAACGCCATTTCTACCTTCGCGTGTAGCTCTGATGTCGTATATTCCATGATGTTCCTCCTCAATCTGCCGACCAGATGGTGAAGTCCTCGAAGCGAGTGGAATAGCCGGCTATGCCGTCGTCTTGGAAGTACGATCCAATGGCGCTCACATATCCTGCATCAACCAATCCACTGAGATCAAGCTGATCAACGTACTCACCATTTATGAACAACCATCCTTGATCGCCAAGAGTTACGACACGTACCCGGTTTATCCCATCACGTTCAGTGGAGATGTGCCCTGATGCTTCACCTGCCAGCTCTTTTTCATTGGTCGGATCGCCGAGACGCAACCCGTGGTACCACCATCCAGAAGAACTTGCGATGATAACGTGGAAATGATCATAATCGGCTTGTCGAAACAGGAAACCGTTACTCCAAGATCCTTCCTGTTGGATGAAAGGATTGACGAATTGAGCCTCTATAATGCCGTCAGTAATAAAAGCAAAAGTGCTTTGTCCGTCAATCTCTCTTGTCGTTTGCATATGATGCTCGATTTCACCAACACCTGGTCCATACACTTTTCGCAAAGGAACTATCTTGAAATTTGTGAATTCAGTCGGACTCGTACCAGTCTCCGCTGCTGCTCCTATATCAACAGTTCCTGACGAAGTCAATTCACCGAGATCTAACTCATCCACGAAAATGTTGTTAATGAATAATATCCCGGATGATTCCGAAATCACAACAATGATTTGATTGATATCACCTTCCTGTTTTCTAATTGTGGTTGTTGTGTTTTCATAGATAAGATCAGATTGGTCTGTGCCTTCTCTAGTTATGAGGTGAAACCAAGTACCTAACGAATTTATGCATATATGATAACCTTTGAAATCATCGCCGGGTTGCCATCCTACAGGTAAAACGCTACGGAAATTGATGCATCCCACCCAACCGAAACCAACTAGGTTCTCAGGGATTGTGAAAGTGACTTCTGCGATGAAGTTCGCTACGTCAAACTCACTGTCGAAATTGCCCCAATCGTCATTTATATGTAGTAATGTACCCTGTTCGGGGCCATAGGAAGATCTTGTGGCAGAGAACGAGTCGAGGATCAGTGTAGGCACGGGAGTTGGTGTGCTGGTTGAAGTGGGAACCGGTGTTTTGGTCGGAGCTACCGTTGGTGTCGGCTCTGGAGTTTCAGACGGGGTAGGCTCTGGTGTATTCGTTGATGTGGGTACCGGAGTTTCAGTCGGAGTCGGTTGAGGCGTGTGCGTTGGGGTTTGCCTCCCGGCATCTTTAGTAGCTTCGATTGCAGCCGAAACCGTGGCATCGACATCAGGTGTCGGCTCTGGTGTCGGCGTGGGAATTGAAGCGACGACCGCTGCTTGGATAGTGGCGTCTATGTCGGGTGTTGGAGTGTTTGATGGAGACTGTGTGCAAGCGAACACAAAGACGACAGCCAAAGCCAGAAGGGTGATGGTGGTTAGTTTGGCCATAGATCGATTTCTTTCGGTTGCCATCATAGTCAATCCGCCGACCAGATGGTGAAGTCTTGGAAGCTGGTGGAGTAGCCTGTGATGCCGTCGCCAGTGAAGTAGCCGGCCACTGCCAGTACCTCGCCTTTTTCAGTCCAACTACTTAGATCCAATTCCTTCATGAAGTTACCGTTTATGAATAGCCAGCCTTTATCTCCCAGTGCGATGACCCTGATGTGGTTGCTAGCTGAACTGGCGGTCGAGATTTGGAGGGAGTACTGTTCCGTCAATCTTTGCGTGCCGTCGGCATCTCCAGTGCGCAAATGATGGTGCCAACGCCCGTCCTCTTGGATGACGAATGCATGGAACTCGCCATTGCCACTATGGCGGAAAAGAAAACCGTTGCTCCACTCTCCTTGCCATGAAGCGTAAGGGTTGTGAAAACGTGCTTCAATAATTCCATCTAGCAACGAAGTCTGAGGACGGTGGGTGTCTATCTGCCCGTCGTCGGGATCGTGCTTGATGGAACCGTTCCTTGGGCCGTATACTCTGCGCAACGATCTGATTGTGAAATCCTCGAAGCGCGTGGATTCACCAGAGATTCCATGACCCCGGAAGTATGAACCAACAGCGCTGACACCGCCGAATCCGGTCAAGCCGCCCAAATCTAACTCGCCAGCTAACTCTCCGTTGATGAACAACCACCCTTCGGAACCATTTGCGATGATACGGATGTGATTGTTGCCGTATCGGGTGGTGTCAATATGGTTTGAGAACTCTGCTGCCAAATCTTGTTCGGTGTCAACGTCGCCTGTTCGCAAATAGTGATACCACGCGCCATTACTGGACACCACAACGACATGAAACGTATTGTTTCTGCCTGAACGGAATAGGAAGCCACTACTCCAGTCGCCAACTTGCGTGGAGTACGGATTGAAAAACTTCGCTTCGATGATTCCGTCGGTCATCCGGACATCAGCGTCATGGTCATCAATAAACCCATCACCAGGATCGTGGTCTATCGATCCACTCACCGGGCCGAAGACATAACTTGGTGTCTGGGTCGCTACCGCCGCCGGTGTTGTTACAGGAGTCGGCGGCGATGATTGGCCGGATTTCATGGCGGTTAGGCGGCTGTTGAGTACATCGAACTTGATGGCGAAGCCGATGCCTTGGGCGGAGTAGTCTTCGCCCTGTATTTCTCGTTGAACAGAGGTGTTCATGCCCACTACTTCACCTTGGAGATTCAGCAATGGGCCGCCGCTGTTGCCTGGGTTGATGGGCGCACTTGTCTGTATTGAAGAGACACCGTCGATCATGCGAAATGCGGAGATAATGCCGTCGGTGACGCTCATGCTCGCACCGAGATTTAACGGGTGCCCCAGCGCAACGACCTCTTCTCCTACGCGTGCTGAAGTTGCGAATGGGAGCGCGGTCAGAGTGCCGGATGGAGTGACTTTGAGGAGGGCGATGTCGCGGGATGCGTCGGATGCGATGACGCGGGCTGTGAGGCGGGCGCCGTTGTCGAAAACGACGGTCAGACGCGGTTGTCCGTTGATGACGTGTTCGTTGGTGAGGATGTAGCCGTCGGGATCGACTATGAAGCCTGATCCGGAGCTGGTTGTGCCTTCGATGCGGACTACGCCTGCTCTTGCTTGTTCGACTACATCGGCGAGGTCGAGTGATGTATCAGGTTGAGGCGTTGCGGTTGGAGTGGGAGTGTCGGTAGGTAGCGTGATCGGCGTATGACTGATTATCGGAGTTGGTATTGGTGTCGGAGATGGGGTTGGTGTGTCGGTGGGTACGGGTGTTGCGGTGGGAAGTGGTGTTGGAGTATCGGTAGGGATGGATGTGGGTGTTTCAGTTGGTGTAGGCGTATCGGTCGGCACTGGTGTCGCCGTGGGAACGGGTGTATATGTGGCTGTCGGCGTGTAGGTTGGAGTAGGGGTGGGCGTGAATGTGGGGGTAGGGGTGTTTGTCGAGGTAGGTGTGGGTGTGTCGGTTGGAATAGGTGTTGGCGTATCTGTCGGTACTGGCGTCGGAGTTGGTGGAGGTGGAGGTATTGGAGTGGCGGTGGGTTGAGGAATAGGCGTCGGACTGGGCGCCCGCGCGAGTACTTCCATCGTTCCTGCGATGCCGGCGTGGACGGTGGCTTGGAAGTCGGGCTCTGGCGTGTCGGTTGCGGTGGGTAGGGCTTTTTCGACGGCGGCTTGGACGGTTGCTTCGAGGTCGGGGGTAGGTGTAGGCGGTGATGGCTGAGAGCAGGCGACTAGCAAGAACGCGACGGCGAGGAGGAGGGTTGTTCGCATGATTTCGAGCGTCGGTTCTTGTGGAAAGATGGTGGTATCAGCCGTCTGAGTTCATCGTAATAAAAACGCGCGATTGGAGTTAAGCGATGTGGCACAAAAATAGCGAAACCTGCGCTTCTCTGGATATCCGTCTACATGGGTATGACGATAATGTGGTGTGGGATGATGATGGTGCAGTGTTGGCATGGTGATGACATTGTAGGGGTATGACGACGGGGGCATACCCCGCTCGCTTCGCTCGCGCCCCTTTCGTCGCACGAAAGGGGCAACTTCCCTCTCCTCTCTGGATGGACGTTCCGTCCGCTGAAGCGCCGGCTTTCGCCGGAATGATGGGGGAGCGCGCGGGTATGACGGGGTGGGGACGTCCGGGGCGGGCATCCCCTGCGTTCGCTGCGCTCCGCGTCCCCTTACGCTGCGCGAAGGGGACGGGCGACCACGAGGGTTGCCCCTACGGGTTCCGCCTGGCGGCGGTCCTCCCCCTAACCCCCTCCTGAAGGAGGGGGAGGACAACGTTACCGCCTGAAGGAAGGGGAATGACGGGGATGTTGCATACTTGATGCATGGGTTTCATGGAACGAGCGCTGGATTTGGCGGAGGGTGTGGCTGGGGGGCTGGGGTCTCGGCCGGCGGTGGGGGCGGTGATTGTTGCTGGGGATGGTGAGAGGGTTGTCGGAGAAGGGGCTACTCAGCCGAATCCGGGGGCTCATGCGGAGGCGGTGGCGTTGGGGATGGCCAAGAGTGAAGCCGCGGGGGGGACGATGTACTGCACGCTGGAGCCGCATCAATTTCATTCGACGACTCCGCCTTGTTCGCAGGCGATTGTCGATGCGGGTATCAGGAGGGTGGTCTGCCCTGCTGTTGATCCGAATCCGCAGGTCGCGGGGCGCGGTTTCGAGCATTTGAAATCCGCGGGCATCGAGGTCATCAATGATGTCGATGATGTTTCGCAGCGTCGTGCGGATGAACTGATCGAGGGTTTCGCCAAGCACGTCAAGACCGGTATGCCGTTTGTGACTGTGAAGTGGGCGATGTCTTTGGATGGCAAGATCGCTACTCGTGACGGTGATTCGAGGTGGATCACGGGCCCGGCGGCGCGCGCTCACGCGCATTCTCTCCGCTATAGATCAGACGCGGTGATGACTGGTATTGGCACCGTCCTCGCGGACAACCCGCGTTTGACGGCGCGCGATCCTGAATCTGGTGAGCGCATGTGTGGACGTCCGTATCTGCGTGTGGTAATCGACAGCGAGGGCAAGATGCCTGAGGATGTTGCATTGCTGGAGGAAGATGGGGAGGTTTTGCAGGTAGTTGCCACTACCTCCCCTTCGCGAAGCGAGGGGGAGGCGTCAACGAGGGCAACCACAACGAGGGCAACCACAAGGGTTGCCCCTACGGGGAGGAATGAACCGGGTGGGGCCTCGGAGGGGGGAACCACGGCGGGGGCAATCTCAACGAGGGCAGGTCACAGACCTGCCCCTACCGGGGAGACCATCGGCTTGCCCAATGGTGATGGATTGGTAGACCTTGTGGCTGTGATGCGACATCTGGGGGAGCGTGGGTGTATGAATGTTTTGGTGGAGGCTGGGGAGCGATTGACGGGGGCGCTTTTCGAGGGCGGTTTGGTCGACAAGGTGGTGGTCTATATATCGACGGGTAAGATTATCGGAGGCTCTGATGCGCTCTCGCCGGTTGGGGGTCGCGGGCCGTCGGTGATGCGTGATGTCGCAAGATTGAGCAATGTTCGGATGGAACAGTTCGGTGAGGATATAGCGATTATCGGCTACCTTGGGGCTACGTTGGTTGAAAAGCGGAGATGACGAAATGTTCAGTGGAATAGTCGAAGAGGTGGGCAGAATTCACTCTTTCTCCCCGTCTAGCGGTCGGCTCGCCATCAGCGCGCAGCGCGTGCTGTCGGGCGACGATGGTTTGCGGATTTCCGACAGCGTGTCGGTGAGCGGCGCTTGCCTTACCGTTACGAGTCTTGAAGCGACCAGATTCCACGTCGATGTGACCCCGGAAACGCAACGTGCGACTTGGTTTTCGCAGCTCGAAGAAGGCGCGCACGTCAACCTTGAACGCGCGCTGCGCTTCGGTTCGGTTGTGGGCGGGCATCTCGTACAGGGGCATGTCGAAGGTCTGGGCAACGTCACGGACATCCGCTACGATGGTGACGCCAAGTTAGTAACCGTCCGATGTGCTGGGGCGATTTCGCGGTACATCGTCGAAAAAGGGTTCGTCGCTATCGAGGGGGTCAGCCTCACAGCGTTCGATTGGAGCCCTGACAGCTTTACGTTCACATTGATTCCATACACCGCGATCCATACAACTTTGGGGGTGTTGAAGGTCGGGGATACAGTTAATATCGAAACTGACCAGACTGGCAAATACATCGAACGGTTCGTAATGAGCCGGGAACCTTGAAACCGATGACAACTGAAGCGCGGGAGATGGGACCCGAAACCGCGGAGTCGGTTGAGCGCGCAATCGAGCGCGTGCGATCGGGCGGAATGGTCATCATGGTCGATGACGAGGACCGTGAGAACGAGGGCGACTTCGTGATGGCGGCGGAGGATGCGACTGACATACAGATTAACTTCATGGCTGTCCATGGACGCGGTTTGATCTGCGTTCCGATGGAGGGGCATGATCTAGACCGCCTAGAGATGCCGATGATGGTGCGCAACAACACGTCGCCGCACTCGACGGCGATGACGGTGGCAGTTGATGCGGCTTATGGGATTACGACCGGGATATCGTCGGCTGACCGAGCGCACACGATCCGGTTGCTGTCAGAACCTGAGGCGTCGTCTGAGAATTTTGTTCAGCCCGGGCATGTGTTTCCGCTCCGATACCAAGAAGGCGGAGTTCTAGTGCGTGCGGGCCACACCGAGGGGTCTATCGACTTGGTTCGAGCGGCGGGCAAACGGTCTGCGGCAGTGGTTTGCGAGATCATGAATGATGATGGGACGATGGCGCGGCGGCCGCAACTCGAAAAGATCGCCAAGAAGCATGACATTCCGATCGTCTCGATTGCTGACATCATTGCTTACCGTCTAAGTCGGGAATCGTTTGTGCAGCGTGTTACCGAGACGCGTTTGCCGACGAAGTGGGGCGAGTTCAGGTGCGTTGCGTATCGGAGCAATGTTGACCCGGCGGAGCACATCGCGTTAGTGATGGGGAAGATCGATCCTGAGGAGCCGGCTGTAGTGCGTGTGCACTCGGAGTGTTTGACGGGTGACATTTTTGGGAGTCAGCGTTGCGATTGTGGCGAGCAGTTGGACGCAGCGATGTCGCAGATTGCGGGCGAAGGTGTCGGTGCACTGGTCTACATGAGGCAGGAGGGACGCGGGATCGGGTTGATCAACAAGTTGAAGGCGTACCGTTTGCAGGACAACGGTCTCGACACGGTAGAAGCCAACAACCAGCTCGGCCTACAGACCGACCTCCGCCACTACGGGGTGGGTGCTCAGATCCTCCTAGACCTCGGCATTCGCAAGTTCAAGTTTTTGACCAACAACCCGAAGAAGGTTGCGGGTTTGGAGGGGTTTGGATTGGAGATGGTGGAGCAGATACCTCTTTCTCTGCCGGCTAATGACCACAATCGCAAGTATCTCGAGACTAAGCGGGATCGGATGATGCATCAGATCAAGGTGGAAGATGGGGACACGGAGCCGTCGGGGCCGGTTGCCAGTCGGCGTCGGACGCGGTTGGGTGGTTGAATATGGCTGAGGTCGAGAAGGGTGCTGGAGAGGCACCGTCGGAGTTTTTGGATGGATCTGGTCTGAAGATCGGCATCGCGGTGGCGCGGTTCAACTCGGATATCACGTTCAAGATGCGTGATCTGTGTTTGGCACGGTTGGGGGAGTTGGGTGTGACGGTTGAGGAGTCGCAGGTTTTCGAGGTGCCGGGGTCGTTTGAGTTGCCGTTGGCGGCGCGGGTTCTGTTGGATCCGCCTATCGAATCCGATGCGGTGATAGCGATCGGTGCGGTGATCCGTGGCGAGACGGACCACTATGAGCACATTGCGAGTGCGGCTTCGCAGGGGTTGTTGCGGGTTTCGGAGGATGCGTTGAAGCCGGTGATTTTTGGGGTGTTGACTACGGATACTGTGGAGCAGGCGGTGGAGCGGATTGGGCAGGGGTCTGGATATGCGGAGTCGGCGGTGGAGATGGTTAGGCGGTTGAGGGGTGTTAGGGAGAGGCGGCGGGGGATTGGGTTGGTGTGAGGAAGCAGATTTCAGTCTCTGGTGACCAAATGTCCGTTTTGCCAAACCAGATCCCCGCTGTTAGTCATTTCTGACAACACCCTTCCGATCCCCGCTTCAACGCCATCTGTAACCCTTTTGAAACCTAGAAGCCGCGCTGTCTCAGTGATTGCTTCGTTCGACTCGATCCCGTGAGATTGGCGAACAACCATCCCAATGGCAGCTTTTAACTCTTCAGGAGCGACGTATTCAATCTTCTTGATGTTAGAAGGCAAATCACTCCAGTCCCGCACCGTTGCGTCTTGCGGAGGCCGCGACCAAATAAAGTCTCCCCGACGAACAATAGATCGTGATTTGACGGTTGCCATTATGTGTTGATCTAGATACACGCTCAGTTTCTTGGTAAGCCATTCATCGAAACACTCGGCTATTCGTCTCTTAACAACATCAACATGGACCGGTCCCTCAACCTTCGCTACACGAATTACGGCTTCAAGGAAAAACGATGTAGCCATTGAATCTATGCCTGTGCGCCGATGTGCTTGAGAGAAATATGCCATCCTATACTTCGATGGTCTTATAGTCCTAGATAGTTGTTCGGAAGCGGTACTATCGACCAACTCTTTAGAATCGAGTGATTTTCTGTTTGACTGCCTGTTTCTAGCTTGAGTTGGCTGTCGGACAGCCTGCGACGATCGTCGTTTGGTCGGATGTTTTTCTCCCCTACCCGCTAGTGCACTTTGTATCGCCTTCGTTGCCCGTTCTAATTCGCGCTCCGGATTGCGGAACCAGTCAGTGCTCCAAACGCGGTGTAACTTCCAACCAAGATCGCGGAGGTGATCTTCGCGTATTCGGTCGCGTTCACGAGCTGTCCGCGAACTGTGGTACGTCGCGCCGTCGCATTCAATCCCTAAGACATAACGACCGGGAGCTGCAGGATCAACCACCGCTAGATCGATAAACCTCCCGCCACTCTCAACCTCTTCGTCAATCTGGTAACCAAGCGACCGCAACTTACTAGCCACAGCATCTTGAAACGGAGAACCGAAATCGCGACCAGATTCGACCGCGATATCACCCAACACGCCGGTCTCTGCATACTCGAGGAAGGTTTTCAGAGCGCGAATCCCGAACGCGCTACTCTGTTCAACCCTGATGTCTTGAGCTCTGAGGTTGGAGAAAACCTCGCATCTATGTTTCGCCCTCGTTATCAATACGTTCAGTCGCCGTTCTCCACCATCTTGGTTCAGTGGCCCGAAATTCATGGCAACATTCCCGTTCGCGTCCCGACCGTACCCGACGCTGATGAAAATGACATCTCTTTCGTCGCCTTGAACATTTTCCAGATTCTTTATAAAGAACGGTTCGTGAGGATGCCCTGCAAAGAACTCCTCGCATGAGCGATCCTCGTCGCGAAGTTTTTCTAACGCATCCTCTATCGCGCCGCGTTGGGCAGTGCTGAACGCGGCAACGCCGAGTGTCATGTCCGCGTTGGTTCGTGCATGATCCATCACGGCCTTGGCGACCGCAAGTGCCTCTTTGCGATTCGTTCTGCTGCGCGCTCGGTCATAGACCGTGTTTGGTAAGTAGTGGTGACGCAATCCCGATACTTGCTTGCCGTGGTCGGGGCTCGGAAAGACCACCAATCGATTTTCATAGAACTCCTGATTTGAGACGTTGATGAGAGACTCGTGGCGACTTCGATAGTGCCACTTCAACATCCTGCTGGGAGCGTTCCTCTGACCGAATAGGCTCAGCACGCTTTCAAGATCGCCCGTAACCGACTCATCCTCGTCGTCGTCGTACTCATCGGAACCCATCGCTCGATCGAAGAATCTGGTCGGCGGCAACTGCTTACGATCTCCGACAACAACTGCTTGGTCGGCACGCATTAAGGCACCCAAAGCGTCGACGGGTTTCACTTGACTCGCCTCATCAAAGACCACGAGATCGAACTTGACGCTACTAGGCGGCAAGTACGTCGCGATCGACAATGGGCTCATCATGAAGACCGGTTTGATCGCCTGTATCGCGTTACCCGCTTCGGACATCAGCACTCGAACTGGCTTGTGTCGCGTCTTCTTCGCGAATTCGCGGTAAAGGACACCGCCTTGTCCAATCGCGCCAACGCTACCTAACCCGTCCCAATGCTTGGACAAAACGCGCCTCCGGTTCAATTCCAGATAATCGCGATCCAAAGCATCGAACTCGGCGATCCTGTTGGCATGGATCGATCCCTCGAAAGTCTGAAGTATTGGACGTTCCTTTTCAGCCTCTGACAAAACGTGTAGGTACCACGCTTTGCTTAACGAATTAACCAACAATCCGCTCTCAATTTCACGTTCTCCCGCGAGATTTACAATCGCGTTTAGCCCGCGTTCCTCCATCTCATGGGTCGCAGCGTTGTAACCAACAAATGCGTCGATTTCATCGAATTCCGTCGCCCATCGTTTCATCAATTCCGATTGAACATCCGTATCCACGTGGGCCAGATCATGAACTGCCGGTTTGTCGCCCTGCCGCGAGGCGGGATCATACTTCAAGGTTTCTTGCAGTTTCGCAATACGCGCTTGGTGTTCTTTAGCGCACCGCTTCAACTTCTCAACAGCAACCGAAACTTCCTCTGCATCGAAATCGTTCCGTATCTGCTCAACGTCCGAAATATCAATAGCCCCATTCTTCACTCTCTGGAAAAGGTCAACACACCATCCTCTTATCTTTTCGATCTCACCCCAGTCCGAATCGAGACCACTTGCCTTCGGCCCCAAAAAGCTCGAAGTCGCCGAAATCGAGGATGTGATCGCGTTCCTAAGCCTTTGCTCTTCTTCGATCTTGCGAGCGATGCTGATCAAACGCTCAACATCGTCCGAATTCCCAAAGCGTGAGATGTTGCTGAGGTGATTTAATGCTTTTTTGACGGCGTGTCCGATGCCGATACGATTTAAGAGATTTTGGCGCAAAGAGTCGAAGGAAAACGCGCTACTGTCGCTTATGCCTGACAGCAAAAGTACGCCATCAATCGAATACGATTTAGCGACGTGACTTAGATGAACCTTTAAAGAGTTCAGAGATGCATCGAAGCTCTCGATGAGTTGAAACGTTGTCGGTACGTCTGCATCATGATGCAACGCGAAAACGTCGGTACGGTTGAATCGGCCGGATTCGATACCGCTGTACATCTCTATCGCCCAATCCACCACTGGGCCGACGACCCGGAAATCCGTATCTTCTGATTCCCAGTGCGACCCGAATACGGCGGCACCGTTCGCGGCGTAACGTCTGCATTCGGTGGTGAGACGTTGCGCCTCAATGATCGCGTCTAGCAGACGTAACTGCCGCTCTTTCTCACCGGGCATCTCACCACGGCAAAGCGATGTCACCTTCTTGCGGGAGCGACGGTATCTCCCCGAGAAAAATCGCCACCACTTGTTACCTAGCCGGTCGATCGTATGCCTTGTTTCCAAGACGTCCTCGTCCCAAGCAGTTGGAGTCAGCGCAACACTGAACTCATCTCGCAACTCAGCACGTGCTCGGCCCGAATCGGTCAGTGCTCGGATCTCCGAACGCACCAATTCAGACCGCAACGGCGATAGATCGAATCCCTCGAGGTCGGGTCTTTCAGCAACGTGACGGGCGAGATTTTGCATGGTGTTCGCAACCACAAAGTCGGTGCGTTCACCGAGTTTCAAATGCCCCGCCAGACGGTTAGTATCTTCGATCAATTTATCGAACAACTGAGTAGTTTTTTCTAACGCATCAATCGATCCATCTATCTGCGAAGGCTTCAACCATCTCGAGTCTTCAAGTCCAACCAACGTATCGATGGCCCATCCTACATCCGCATCCCACCCTTCATCCGTTACCAGATGGTCGTGGGACACTCTTAACTTCCGCCACTCTTCCCCATTTGAGACTAGAGATTTGAGATTGGCACTAACCGGTTCCGAACCAAAATCGCGGATTTTCACTCCTCTGATATTTGGCGCTTTGGAAGCGCTTTCCCCTATTATCAACAGGCACGACAAGCCTTCATCGTTGTGCCTATCCTGTAATCCGAGCAGGTCTGTCAAGCCCCCGATCGCTGACCTGTACGCATTCAATGATCTCTGAGTAGCCGTTAAAGTGTCCCGTAGATCTTCCTTTTCGACAGGGGTCAAGCTAGTCAATTTGCAACCGTGGAACGGGTGGGTTGATAGCGAACCGACAAGCCTCCTTCGAAGCTCGAATTCTCGAACCGTCTGTTGTGCCGAACCGAAATCCTTCTCGACCCAACCATGTAAAGCGCCAATTCGTAGATTCGGAACTTCGCCCAAAACAACCTCTATATCCTTGATCTTCGCCAACTCGCCACGGGCATCGATCGGTGCGACTCCCGTCTCTCCAACCAAGTCGTTATTCGCAGCTGCGTAATTGTTGAGGACAGTGCGAGTTTCATCTAATTCGCTCAATTTGCTATCCGAGGCGTCAACCGCGAATGGTTTGTCGAGCCTCCAAGTCGCCTCAAGATCCTGCAACACACTCCGCTTGTTAGTCTTGTGGCTGTGCAACTCTAGGCACGCAACGCCTAGTTCGATTTCGTCCAACCGTCGTTTGACCACCTCAAGCGCTGCCATCTTCTCCGAAACGAAAAGAACCTTACGACCGTGACTTATTGCATCGGCGATTATGTTGGTGATTGTCTGCGACTTGCCCGTACCTGGAGGCCCTTCAATCACGAGGTTCCGGCCTTGGTTGACATCATGTATGGCGATCGCTTGGGATGAATCAGCATCTACTACGTGGTAGACATCGTCTGCTGGAAGGAAATCGTCGATTATCCCCTCGTCAGGGATCGATGAACCCGAATCGGAGAAGCCTGTTTCGTAAAGGGCTTCGATTATCTTGCTGTCACGCGGACCGTAGTCGTCTACACCCACCCAGTCTTGGTTTGCTGGATCAAGGTCTCGATACATAAGGAATTTACTGAACGCGAAGAATCCCAGCACAACGCTTGATCGGTCAATCCTCCACCGATCCATACCTGAAATCGCGTTCTCGCACAACCGGAAATACTCCGAGCAATCAACATCATCATCGCCTGGAAGTCCAGGAAATTCGAAACCATGCTCGATTTTCACCTTTTCGATGAATGAAAGATTCGAACCGATCTCCGCCCCGGAGTAGCCAATGCTGAATCGCTCCCGTACATTCGTTCGGGTCAATTCGACTGGAACCAAGATCAAGGGAGCTCGACGCGGTTCCTCCTCGGATCGCTTAGGATCAAACCACTCCACCATGCCCAGCGCTACGAACAGCGTATTGACGCCTTGTTCCTGAATCGTTGTGTTTGCTAGGTAGAATGTGTTGCGCAATCTCTTCTGAAGCTGATCCGGCGGCTCCGCGGTCTGCAACACATTGCGATTCGATCTACTTGGTCTCGTATCCCCAACCTCGGTGAGTTCCAGTGCTTGGTCTTCCCTCTCTTCCAACGGAGCAAACGACATCTTTCGGGAACCGGACACCAACGTCCTAAACACCGCGTCAGGATCCGCGCCGACCACCTCAACGCCTCGCGCCCTCAACGTCCGGTAGTTGATCAGAGGATTCCGTAGGCTGAGGTCTAATAGCTCTCTGCGCGACTTGTCAATTTCCGAATCAATCGACGAATCCGAACTTTCGATTCCGTCACCACCCAAACCCGTAAAATCGTCCGAGTTTAATCGCCGCGCATCTTCGAAACCCAACCACATCCCTCACGCACCCGCCATCACATCCACCAACTCTTGCACTGCATCCGCTGATGCTTTTAGCGCGGTACTTTCGGCATCCGTCAACTCGACCTCGATGATCTCCTCTACGCCGCCCGCGCCCAGCTTCACCGGCACACCAACATACAGCCCCGAAATCCCGTACTCCCCGTCCAGCATCGCGGCGCATGGCAGTATCTCTTTGCGGTCGAGGAGGATCGCTTCGACCATCTGCGCGCTTGCGGCTGACGGTGCGTAGTAGGCGGAGCCGGTTTTGAGGAGGGCTACGATCTCGGCGCCTCCGTCGCGGGTGCGTTGGACGATCTCTTCGAGACGGTCGGGTTCGATCAGTTCGGATACGGGTACGCCGCCGACGGTTGTGGCTTTGATGAGAGGGACCATGGTGTCGCCGTGTCCACCGAGGACGTATGCGGAGACGTTGGTAACGGAGACGTTTAGCTCTTGGGCGAGGAAGGTGCGGAAGCGTGCGGTGTCGAGGATGCCGGCCATTCCGACGACGCGCTCTTTGGGAAAGCCACTGACTTGCTGGGCGAGTTGGACCATGGCGTCGAGGGGGTTGGAGACGACGACGATGATGCAGTTGGGAGAGTATTTGACGACCTGCTCGGTGACTGACTGCATGATGCGCATGTTGGTGAGGAGTAGGTCGTCGCGGGACATGCCGGGGCGACGGGCGATGCCGGCGGTGATGACTACGACGTCGGAGTCGGCGGTCGGTTCGTAGTCGTTAGCACCGATGATCTGGGCGTCGGTGCCTAGAACGGGACCGGACTCCAATAGGTCCAGCGCCTTGCCTTGGGGCATGTCTTCGACTACGTCGACTAGGACTACGTCGGCATAGCCGCGTTCGTAGATGCGTTGTGCGGTTGTTGCGCCGACGTTGCCGGCGCCTACGACGGTTACTTTGGATCGCATTTTCTTTCCTAACTTGATGTGGATGTCTGGTCAGTGATTGTTCGGGCCCCGACTCGGGAACCCCCTGCTTCGCTCCGCTCCGCGTCCCCCTTTTGCTACGCAAAAAGGGGAGGAAGATTACGACGCGTCAACGTAGGACTGCCATTTGGTTTCTAGGTTGGGATCGTTGACGGTGTCGGCTACGTAGGCTCCGTATTCGTCGCCGGTTGCGCCTGTGTCTCGGCCGGTGGTAACGATTTTGCGTTCGTATTGGCCGCATACCTCCAGCGCCATGTCGAGACGTCGTCCGAGGTCGGCGTAACCGATGTGCTGGAGAAGCATGGCAGAAGCTTTGAGCATGGATGACGGATCGGCATATTGGGCGCGGCCTTCGGTGACCATGCGGGGTGCGGAGCCGTGGATGGCTTCGAACATTGCGTAGCGCGTACCGATGTTGGCTGCGCCCGCGGTGCCGACACCGCCTTGGATCTCAGCGGCTTCGTCAGTCAAGATGTCGCCGTAGAGGTTTGGCATGACGAAGACTTGGAAGTCGGAGCGTCGTGCGGTGTCCAGCAGCTTGGCGGTCATGATGTCGATGTACCAACCGTCCCACTCGATGCCGGGGTATTCCTGAGATACGCGTTCAGCCACTTGTAGGAAGCGTCCGTCGCTGAGTTTGACGATGTTGGCCTTGGTGACGACGGTTACTCGGTCGCGGCCATTCTGCTTGGCGTGCTCGAAAGCGGCGCGGATGATGCGCTCGGAGCCGGGTTCGGATATGAGGCGGAAATCGATTGTGAAGTCGTCAGTGACGTCGATGCCGTCGGAGCCGAGGGCGTAGAGGTCTTCGGTGTTTTCTCGGAAGAATACCCAGTCGATGCCCTCAGAGGGGACACGTACTGGTCGGACGTTGGCGAAGAGATCTAGCTCTTTCCTCATTCCAACATTGGCGGATTCGAGATTGGGCCACCCATCGCCCTTTTCGGGAGTTGTTGTCGGTCCCTTAAGAGTGACGTCGCACTCTTTGATCTCGGCGAGGACGTCGTCCGGTATCGACTGCAGGTGTGCTGCGCGGTTCTCGATGGTGAGGCCTTCGATGTCTCGGAACTCGATCCTGCCACTGGTGACCGCATCATCGAGAAGTCGCTCAAGTACGCCCCGCGCCGTGTCGGTGATTGCGGGGCCGATGCCGTCGCCGCCGATGAGACCGATCTTTATCGTGTCGAGTGCGTTGTAGTCAATTAAACCGGACGATTCCTTCATCGCCTCGACGCGTGAAATCTGTTTCTCTAGCAGCGTGCCAAAATGCTCTTTTGCACGTTCGATTGCTGCGTTTTGCATTCAGTGTTCCTCTGCTGGTGTTCCTCTAGTGGGGGTTCATTCCCACTTGTGTGGTTTGCCTTCTTTTGGAAGGAGTTTGCCGGTGTCCTGCCGTATCGCGTGAGTTTCTTCGGTCTTGCGTGCGTTTTTGGCGGTGACGTATCTGACGCCGTCGAGTCCGTCGGCACCAAGAGCTTCGACGTGTCCAATGGCCACGAATAGAACATCGGCGGCTTCGTTGAGGACTCCCGTGGCGTCGTCGTCATCGACCGCTTCGGCTAGCTCTCGCACCTCTTCGGCGAGTATTGCCTTGCGGCGGTTGATGATTTCTGCCGGATCGGCTTTTTCGAAGTGTCCAGACCCGAAACCCCAACGATTGTGAAAATCCCAGACCTCTCGTGCCATGTCTGAAACCGCCTGCACGAACTCCTCTTCTCCAACGGTGTTCGGCGCGTAGCGGGGCTGATCGGCGACGCTCACAGAGGGATGTTCCCGTGCTTCTTCGACGGCATGTCGTCGACTTTGTTGGCGAGCATCTCGAGCGCGTCAATGACACGTGAGCGGGTATCGCGGGGATCGATCACGTCGTCTATATATCCGCGGTTCGCGGCGATGTATGGATTGGCGAAGCGCTCGCGGTAGTCGGCAACGAGTTCTTGACGCTTCGTGTCAGGGTCATCGGCTGCGGCGATGTCGCGGCGAGCAATGACGTTCACTGCACCATCAGGTCCCATAACCGCGATCTCGGCGGTGGGCCACGCAAGGTTTACGTCGCAACGTAATTCTTTGCTACCCATGACGATGTACGCGCCGCCATAGGCTTTTCGCAGGATGACGGTGATTTTGGGGACAGTGGCTTCGGAATATGCGTAGAGCATCTTTGCGCCGTGGCGGATGATGCCGCCCTGCTCTTGCGCCGTACCCGGCATGAAGCCGGGGACATCAACAAGGGTCAGGATGGGGATGTTGAATGCGTCGCAGAAGCGGACGAAGCGTGCGCCTTTGTCGGAGGCGTCGATGTCCAATACTCCCGCCACTTCGTTTGGTTGATTCGCAACAATGCCTACCGTTGAACCGCCCATGCGGCCAAAGCCGACGACGATGTTGCGGGCATACTCTGCGTGAACCTGCATGAAATCGCCGTCATCAACGATCTCATCGATGATGTCGAGAACGTCGTACGGCATGTTTGGATCGTCAGGTATGACCGCCGCGAGTTTTTCTGGTCGGCGGTCAGTCGGGTCCTCACAAGATGAAGCAGGTGGTGATGATGCATTGTTGGACGGCAAGAAACTGAGCAGCCGTCGAACTTCCGCGTAGCAGGAATCTTCGTCAGATGCCGCATAGTGCGCGACACCGGAAGTGGTCGCGTGCATCCCCGCACCGCCAAGGTCTTCGTGAGTAACGTCCTCACCAGTAACGGATCGGACAACATCCGGGCCCGTAATGTACATCTGCCCTATCGACTCGACCATGAAGATGAAGTCGGTCATGGCAGGTGAGTACACCGCGCCACCTGCCGAAGGACCGGCGATGACAGTTATCTGCGGGATGACGCCAGATGCGAGCGTGTTTCGTCGGAAGATTTCGCCGTAACCCGCCAGCGAGTCGATACCTTCTTGGATGCGGGCGCCGCCGGAGTCGTTAATGCCCACCACCGGAGCGCCAACTTTAATGGCGTGATCCATCACCTTCGATATCTTCTGCGCGGCGATTTGGGATAGAGAGCCGCCGAGGACGGTGAAGTCTTGGGCGTAGGCGAATACGGTACGACCTTCGACCTTGCCCCATCCGGTTACCACCGAGTCGCCTTCGAAACGCTGACGGTCAAGGCCGAGGTCGGTCGAACGATGAGTGTTAAAGGTGTCGATCTCGGTAAAGCTATCGTTGTCGAAGAGCTTTGCCAAGCGTTCGCGGGCGGTGAGTTTGCCGCGTTTCTGCTGCGATTCGATGCGCCGTTCGCCACCGCCAAGTTTGGCCGTCGAACGACGTGATGCCAATGCCGTGAGACGGCTTTCGAAACCGTTGGTTGATGAGGTAGTTTCTTGTTGCTGAGTGATCTCTCTTCGCCCCTGTTGAGCAGGAATCCGCACGCTTTTCGAATCTTCGGAATTTCGCTGTCGCCAACTTAGAATCCTAACTTACGACGCAACCGCGCGATGCAATACTCAATCCCTTACGTCCCGACTTAAATTGCCGTTCAACATAGACGAAACCAAACATCGGCCACCGCTGAAAATCGGCGGTCGCATCTTCGATTGGGGTTCCCGCACATACATCATGGGAATCCTGAACGTCACACCCGATTCCTTTTCGGGCGATGGCACGATGCGGAACGGAATAGATTGGGTAGCCGCATCCTTAGATGCTGCTCTGTGGATGGAAGACAACGGTGCGGACATCATCGACATCGGCGGAGAGTCGACGCGACCGGCATCGGTCTATCCTGACGCCCGTCCTGTTCCCGCAGACGAGGAACTCGAGCGTGTGTTGCCCGTCATTTCAGCTTTGAGGCGGCATAGCGATATCCCGATCAGCATCGATACCCGAAAATCCGTCGTCGCCGACATCGCCCTGTCAGAAGGCGCGAGCATGGCGAACGACGTGTCCATGTTGTCAGACCCTGAGATGGCGAAGCGCGTCGCAAAGCACGGTGCGCCCATAGTCATAAGTCACATCCGAGCGAAAGCCCAATACGACAACGTTATCGCCGACATCAGCGCGGATCTTAGGGACGCGGTTTCAAGCGCTTTGTCCGACGGGATCGAAGAAAATCGCATCATCATAGATCCGGGCATTGGTTTTGCCAAGAACGCGTCTCACAGCTTGGAAGCGTTGCAACATCTCGATTTGATCAAGACCAATCTCGGCGGTCTTCCCGTATTGATAGGCGCATCTCGCAAATCATTCATCGGTGCGATTCTTGACGCAGAACCGGACGATCGGGTTGAGGGCAATGCCGCTGCGACCGCGCTCGCCATCGCTTCAGGTGCCGATATCGTCCGTGTCCACGAAGTCCGCGAGATGGCGCGCGTTGCAAAGGTGGCTGACGCGATCGTCAGAGGTTGGGAACCTGCACATCAAGGGCCGCAAAGCGAACGTATGCGGCGCGCGGTCGAGAGGGAAACCTGATTGGCCGCGGAAGTTAAATCGACCGTCGCGTTCATTGGTCTCGGCAGCAATCTAGGCGACCGCGTCGCGCATCTGCGATCCGCTGTCAACGCGATTCAACATCTCGGTGATTCAATGTCCGCGTCATCGGTATACGAATCCGAGCCTTTCGGCGTCGGCGATGATGAGCAACCAATGTATCTGAACATGGTGGTGTCAGTAGAGACAAAGCGGGACCCTGAGCAACTGCTGTCGGAACTCATGGATATTGAACGAGCCAACGGCCGGGTCCGGGTGCGAAGAAACGAGTCTCGAACCCTGGACCTCGACATATTGATGTTCGGCAAACAACTGACCGAGACTACAGCATTATCCGTGCCCCATCCGCGAATGCACGAACGAGCGTTCGTAATGCTGCCACTTGCCGAGATTGCTCCACATTCGATTCATCCCGTCTTGCAGCGCACGATATCGGAGATGGCCGCGGGTTTATCCTGCGAAGGCGTGCGGCGCATCGGCAGTCTAGATGCCGCGTTGTTGCAAGCGACTTCTACGAATCCTGTCTGAGTGCCTGAATGAAGATGTACGCCGCGATCGCGAGGAATATTGCCCAGATGAAGATGCGTGGACTGATCTTTTTGAACACTGAGAATCCGTACCAGACAGGATGGTGTCACCAATGAGCGACGGGCCGTTTTCAGCAATCGTATCCGACATCGATGGGACGCTGTTGACGCGGGTCAACGGCAACATTTCGCTCCGACTTAAGGCAGCGGTCGCCGAGGTGACAGACCGGGGGATCCCGTTTTCGATCTCTACCGGCAGGATGCGGCGATCAGCCTGGATCGTGCATGAGGAAATCGGGGCCAACGCTACGATGATCTGCTACCAAGGCGCAATGGCGGTCGATGCGGAGACGAACACGTTGCTCAGGCATGAACGGTTAGACGAGCCGACCGCTGCCGCTGCAATCGAGTTTTTCAAGGATCGAGAGTTGGATATACGGGTATATGTGGATGACGATGTGTTCGTATCTCACCAGAATGAGGAAGATTTCGACTATGCTCAGCGCAATCACGCCAAGTTGGTGAAAGTCGACGACCTCTTTCCGCTAGCCAAGCGTGAGCCTACCGTTGTGCTTGGGATATCACCCCCGAGAGAGATGGATGAGCATGTCGACGATATCGCTGGGCTGCTCGGATCATCGGCTGAAGTCACGCATTCGTTGCCTCACTTCTGCGAAGTCGGGTCACCTCGGGCAGGAAAAGTGCGCGCACTGCACTGGCTCGCCGACAGATACGGACTAGACGCGTCCGACTTCATAACCTTCGGAGATGGACTTGGAGATCTCGAAATGGTCCGATGGGCCGGGCGCGGATACGCTGTCGGCGACGCTCACCCCATGGTGATGGCTGCCGCGTACGAGCACATTCCCGGACCGGACAGCGAAGGCGTCGCTATCGAGTTGGAGCAGCTAAACGGGAATGGGATGCTGACGCGGCAGGTCTGACACCTGCGTTTGCTGATTACTCGAATTCGCTTATAATGCGGCGCAGTCTTAGCGTTCGCCTTACGGTGCTAAGTATGGCGTACGACATTGATCCGAACCTGGCCTGAATCGCGACATGTCCGTAACTTATCTGCTGAAGAGAGTTGGACTTTTCTTGCTTGTCGTCTGGTTGGGAGTAACTATCAACTTCTTTTTGCCGCGTTTGGCTCCCGGCGATCCGATACAGGAGTACCTAGGACAACTGGCGCAAGCCGGGATGTTCGTGGGTGATCCTTCTGCCGGATTCGTAGAGGAGTATCGGGCTAAGTTCGGTCTCGACAAGCCGCTCTGGCAGCAGTACGTCAACTACTGGATTGATGTTTCGCAGTTCAATTTCGGATTGTCCGTTGTTGACTACCCAGTCGAGGTTACAAGGGTGATTCGAGCGGCGTTGCCGTGGACATTGGGGTTGTTGACTACTGCCACTTTGATCGGATTCGTGTTGGGTACGTTGTTCGGGGCGCTGATGGTAGCGGCGCCTGGACCTTGGAAGCGATTACTGGCGTGGACGACACCGTTCGTGATGATTGTTCATTCGATTCCATACTTCTTGCTGGGGATTGTGCTTATTGCTCTGTTCGCGTTTACGTGGGCGTTCTTTCCTCTCGGTGGCGGTTACACGCTGGGCGAGTCTCCAGAGTTCAGCCTTAACGGACTCTTCACAATCGTGAAGCATGCCTTCCTACCGGCACTGTCGCTGGTCGCAGTCGCCGCCGGAGGTTGGGCCATCGTAATGCGATCGATGATTGTGATCGTCCAGGGCGAAGATTACGTGCAGATGTCGCGAGCGATGGGATTGAAGCCTTGGCGCGTCTTTTATACGTACCAAGTCCGGAACGCGTTGTTGCCGCAGATAACGTTCCTCGCCTTGAGTCTGGGGTTCATTGTGTCGGGGTCGGCTCTTGTGGAAGTCGTATTTGTCTATCCGGGTATCGGCACGATATTGCTCGATGCCATCACGGTCAAGGACTTGCCGCTGTTGCAGCTGATACTTCTGGTGGTGATTGTCGTGGTGACGTTGTTCCTGATTCTGCTCGACATCGTGTACCCGATTTTGGATCCCAGGATTCGGCACGAGACCGACTGATTGGAAATTGGCGTGGCAGTAGAGCAGATCAGCAACGAAATCCCCTCGGTATCGTTGACGCGCCGATTCTTCCGGCTGTTGGCAGGCAACATGCTGTTGCTTCTCGGGTTGGCGCTACTCGGGGCTGTTGTCGCTTTTACTGTTCTTGGCTATCTTTTCGTCGATTTGGAGCTGGCGCGTCTCAACTCAGCGCCCATCTCGCAACCACCTTCGTTGGAGCATTGGTTCGGGACCGACGCAGTAGGACGTTCGATCCTAGCGTTGCTTGTGATCGGCACTCCGAAAACACTACTGATCGGCTTGTTGGCTGGTGTATGCGGAATCACGATTGGGACTTGCCTTGGCTTTTTTGCCGGATACGTCAGGGGTTGGGCAGATACAGTCATTCGAATCATCTCGGACGTTTTGTTCGTAATACCGATACTCTTCCTACTCGTCTTCATAATCGAGTACTTTCCGGTAGGTGCCGTTTGGATGATGGGTATCGTCATCGGCGTCCTTTCGTGGATGGGAACCGCTCGCACAGTCAGAGCTCAAGTTTTAACCCTCCGCGAAAGAGCGTTTGTAAACATGGCGCGTGCTTCTGGCGCCGGAACGTGGCGGATCATCTTCGTCGAGTTGATGCCGAACCTTACGTCTTACCTTGCCGCGAGTTTCGTGCAGGCTGTATCGGGCGGGATACTTTTTTCGATTGGGTTGGAAGTGCTCGGATTAGGACCTGCCAACTCGCAGACTTTGGGTTGGTCTATCTGGTGGGCAAACGATTATGGCGCGGTGCTGCGAGGATTTTGGTGGTGGTGGGGATCGCCCGTCGTTATCATCGTGATCATCTTCCTAGGACTATTTCTGACGTCGCTCGGTCTTGACCGCATCGCGAACCCGAGATTGCGAGCTTCTTCGTGAACTCTACAAACGGCGGACCAGTCCTAAAGGTCAATGCGCTGACTGTGGAGTACGAGACGCCGCGGGGAATGTTGCGCGCGGCGGACAAAGTCTCGTTTGAGTTAATGCCCGGGCAACGGTTCGGACTGGTGGGAGAATCCGGGTCGGGCAAGACGACAACCGCGCTGGCTCTAATGCGATTGACGCAGCTTCCGGGGCGGATAGTCGATGGAGAAGTGCTGTTGGATGGTGTTGATTTGCTGGGTCTTTCGGAAAACGAAATGCGCGAAGTGAGGTTGGCTCAGATATCTTATGTCCCTCAAGGAGCCATGAACTCGTTAAACCCAGTAATCAAAGTTGGCAACCAGATAGCCAACGGATTCAAAGATCACCTCGAAAGCATCAGCAGGTCTGAGATTTCGGAGCGGATAGTAGATGTCCTACGCAGCGTGGGCCTCGATCCGGCGGTTTCTCGGATGTACCCACACGAATTGAGCGGCGGGATGAAACAACGCGTCGCCATCGCCATCGCGGTGTCGTTGAGGCCGAAGGTGATAATTGCGGACGAACCCACCAGTGCCTTGGATGTTGTAGTGCAACGCGAAGTGATGTTGACGCTGCGGAAGTTGCAGGAGGAGATTGGTGCGGCGGTTTTGATCGTCGGGCACGACATGGGTCTGATGGCGCAGTTCGCATCTCACGTCGGAGTTATGTACGCGGGGAAACTTGTGGAGGTCGGGCAGGTGTTGGACATCTTCGATGATCCATTCCATCCATATACGCGAGCGTTGATCGCCAGCTTGCCGTCAACTAGTCGGCGGCATAGGTTGGCCGGGATTCCTGGACTTCCTCCTGCTCTGCTCGAACTTCCTGGCGGATGCTCATTTAGCCCGCGCTGCGATTCGGTGATGGATGTTTGCAGGTCTGTGGATCCGAGTTACGACCGGATCCGAGAAGGTCGGTGGACAAGTTGCCATCTCTACGCGGAGGCGGCGACGTGAGCGCAGTCTTAGAAGCCGACCACCTAACGCGTATTTTCAGCCGCGGGTTGTTCAACAAGGTTGAGAACGTCGCCGTCAACGACATCAGCCTTAAGGTTGACGACGACAACCCGAGCATCACCGTCATAGCGGGTGAGAGCGGGAGCGGCAAGACTACACTGGCTTCGATGCTCCTAGGATTCATGCGTCCCACGCGAGGCGAGATTCAGTACCGTGGGCGCGACATACATTCACTCAAGGGAGATGATTGGAGAGAGTTCCGACGTAATGTTCAGCCGATCTTCCAAGACCCATTTGAGGTGTTTAATCCGGTCTATCGTGTCGACCGGATACTCACCCAACCCGCCCAGTTGTATGGCATTGCTGATTCCGAGGATGAAGCGCACGAGATGGTGGAGGATGCATTGCGTCAAGTCGGGCTACGACCCGCAGAGACCTTGGGCCGTTTCCCACATCAGTTGAGCGGCGGACAGCGTCAACGGATCACGGTTGCGCGAGCCTTCCTTTTGAAACCGAAGGTTATCGTGGCGGATGAGCCGGTTTCGATGATCGATGCCTCGCTTAGGGCAACGGTTTTGGAGAGCCTTCGCGAGTTAAAGACGGAGCTGGGGATATCGATCATCTACATCACCCACGACCTAACAACCGCGTACCAAGTCGGCGATAGCATCTACGTGCTCTACAAAGGATCGGTTGTGGAAGCAGGCAACGTCGAAAATGTTGTCCAGCAGCCCTCGCATCCCTACACCCAGTTATTGATGGGCTCCATCCCAGTTCCCGATCCTCGTGTGCCTTGGGGTGACGATCTGTCGCCGATATCATCAGGAGACCAACGGGATGTCGCGGTTGCGGGGTGTGCCTTTGCGCCGCGTTGTCCTCACGCATTCGATCGATGCGAAAACGATCCGCCGCACTATAGGCTTGACGATGATCGCGCGGTCAAATGCTTCTTGTACGAAGATAGACCGGTAACCGACTTGGAGTCGATGCTTTCCGAAAATACGACCTCGCCCATCTGAATAGGCGAGAAACACAATCAACCCCAAAACCAAATTCCACCTTAACGCCACCAATAACGGAGAACACAAGTAAAGGAGATATCCGGAATGTTCAAGTTACACAAGTTGCTTGCAATCGCCGCCATGAGCGTCATCCTGGCCGGCGTCGCGGCATTTGCGTGTACTTCCGAAAAGATCGTCGTCCAGACGGTCGAGGTCGAGGTCGCGCGCGAAGTGAGGGTCGTCGAGACTGTCGTCGTCGAGAAAGAGACGATCGTTGAAGGTCAGACCGTCGTCCAGACGGTCGTCGTCGAGCGGGAACGCGTCGTTGAAGGCGAGACCGTAGTCGAGACCGTCGTGGTCGAAAAAGAGGTCGTAGTCCAGCAAGAGGTGGCAGTAGAGGTTGAGAAGGTCGTTACAGCAACCGCTGAACCAACGGCGACACCACCAGCTGCTGCTGGAACCGAAGGACTTCGCGACGTCCCGCGAGACCGTACGCTAGTCATCGCAATCGGTGGCCAGCAACTCGATCCGGCGAACATGAACCTGTTGTCTGGCGGCGGACTGAGTCGAATCAGGACGTTCTCCAACAACTCTTGGCTCGAGTTCCTGTTCTACTTCGGGCACCACGACGGCAAGGTGCGCCCATGGTTGGCCAAGGACTGGCAGTACAACGACACATTCGACGAGATCACGATCACGTTGCGTGACGATGCCCATTGGTCGGACGGCACGCCGTTCACGGCGGAGGATGTCCGCTTCACTTGGCAAGATTTGATTATCGACAACCCATCGAGCGCATTCCACTTCCGTCTGAAAGGCGCTGTGGAGAGTGTTGAAGCACCAGACGATTACACAGTCAAGTTGAACCTGACGCGTCCGGACCAGCGGATATTCTTCATCCTCTTCCAGGAGAACTCTGAAGAGCAGCTGCCAGTCTTGCCCAAGCACATCTGGGAAGGCAAGGATCCAGAGACGTTCGAGAATGTCGACATCGCGCAGGGTTGGCCAGTCGGCACCGGCGCATTCAAGCTTGTAAAGGCTGCGCCCGAAGCATTGATCTTCGACCGAGACGACAACTGGTGGGCTGCCAAAGCCGGCGTGGCACCGTTGCCCGCTGTCGAGCGTATCGTCTTTGCGCCGTCTGGCGACGAGCAGTCGATCGCCTTGAGGCTTGCTCGCAACGAGATCGACTTGCAGTTCACGTTCCAGCCTGGACTCTTCGAGCTGACTCGAGTTAGAAACCCGAAGGTAATCTCGTGGCAGGATGACCCGTTCATCCACGACCCGAACGGCTGCATGATCTCGATGACCATGAACAACAAGGTCGCACCGTTCGATGATCCTGCCGTCCGCCGAGCGTTGAACTTCGCCATCGATAAGCAGTCCGTAGCGAACCTCGCGTTTGAGGGAACCACTATGCCAGTTGCAGTGCCATTGGCGATCGGATTCCCGGGGCCGGCAGCCTACTACGAGAAGATACGAGATCTGATCGAAGCCGACGGTACGGATCAGCATAACCCTGAAAAAGCCGCAGAGATCATGGAAGCCGCAGGGTATTCACGCAACGACGACGGCTTTTGGACGGATGCGAACGGCGAAGTTCTCTTGATTGAACTCTGGAACCCGTCTCCCGGGTACTGGAAAATGTCCCGCGCAGGCACCGCAGTCGTTGAGAGCGCACAGCGCGCCGGCTTCGACGCTGTCGAGCGACGTGGATTGACCGGTTTCTGGGGCAAACAGGCGGTTGGTGACCTCCCCTCATGGCTGACATGGCACTGCGGCAGCACCGTTGAGCCCTACCAGACCTACGTCCACTGGCACTCCAACAACTCCGCGGACATCGGCGAAACTGTTGCGTACTTCCTCTCGGCTCCTAGATACGAGAACCCGGAATACGACGCTCTCGTTGACCAGATGGGTATATTGGAAGCATCGCCTGACAACGCCGAATACATCGACCTGTTCCGCAAAGCAACTGAGATCATCCTGCGTGACATGCCGGAGATCCAGTTGGTGATTGACGGACACATCAACGCGATGAACACGACGTACTGGACTGGTTGGCCAACAAGCCAGACGGCGGACCTCCGCTCAGAGCGCATCTGGGCCGAGTTCTACCACGCGATCATCCGATTGCAACCGGCTGGCGGGTAGTCCAGCAGTCGCGATCTAGGGATCAAATCATCAGGGCCCGCTCGAACGAGCGGGCCCTGTTTTATTTTGCGACGGTTTCTCGCCGAGGTTGTCGGACAAGCATCATCCTGAAATCGCTGATATCTTACGAAACCATGCGTATAATTTCGTAAAAACTACGCAACACTACATTGTTGCTCGAAGTTTTGACGTAATTTGTACATATCGACACAAATGAAAGAGGCAACCAAAATGTTGAAGTTACGCAAGATCATCACAATTGGCCTTTTGAGCGCTGCTTTGTCCGCCGCCGCGGCCATCGCCTGCGCTTCCGAAACGATCGTCGTACAGACAGTAGAGGTTGAGGTAGCACGCGAGATCAGGGTCGTCGAGACGGTCGTTGTTGAGAAGGAGACGATCGTAGAAGGCGAGACGATCATCCAGACGGTTGTTGTCGAGAAAGAGCGCATTGTCGAAGGCCAGACCGTGGTCGAAACCGTAGTTGTAGAAAAAGAGGTCGTGGTACAGCAGGAAGTCGCCGTCGAGGTCGAAAAGGTCGTTACTGCAACCGCCGAGCCCACTGCAACACCGCCACCAGCCGCGGGGACAGAAGGCCTCCGTGATGTGCCGCGCAACCGAACGCTCGTAATCGCCATCGGAGGTCAGCAACTTGCACCCGCGAACATGAATCTGCTCTCCGGCGGTGCGCTAAGCCGCATCAGGGATTTCGCGAACCAAACTTGGCTCGAGTTCCCCTTCTATTACGGTCATCACAACGGGGAGGTCTATCCCTGGCTCGCCACAGACTGGCAGTACAACGACACGTTCGACGAGGTGACTATCACTTTCCGCGACGACGTCTATTGGTCAGACGGCACACCATTCACCGCCGAAGATGTCCGATTCACGTGGCAAGACCTCATCTTAGACAACCCGTCGAGCGCATTCCACTTCCGCTTGAAGGGCGTAATAGAAAGCGTGGAAAAGGTCGACGACTACACCATCAAACTCCACTTGACGCAACCGGATCAGCGCATATTCTTGGTCCTCTTCCAAGAAAATTCCGAAGAGCAGATGCCGGTCCTTCCGAAACACATCTGGGAAGGCAAGGACCCGGAGACTTTCGAGAACATCGATATCCCGAATGGTTGGCCGGTCGGCACCGGCGCATTCAAGCTTGTCAAAGCGGCGCCCGAAGCGTTGATCTTCGACCGCGACGACAACTGGTGGGCGGCTAAAGCCGGCGTAGCACCGTTGCCTCAGGTCGAACGCATCGTATTTGCTCCAGCCGGTGATGAACAGTCGATCGCGCTTCGCATGGCAAATGACGATATCGACGTGCAATTCACGTTCCAGGCCGGACTGTACGAACTGACACGTGTGCGTAACCCCAAGATCATCTCGTTCAAAGACGAGCCGTTCGGGCTCGACCCCAACGGATGCATGATCTCGATGACGATGAACAACAAGGTCAAGCCGTTCGACGATCCAGCCGTACGGCGGGCGTTGAACTACTCCATCGACAAGCAGTCCGTCAACAATCTTGCGTTCGAGGGTGCGGCGAATAACGTGGGGGTGCCTCTCGCGATTACGTTCCCGGGCCCGGCGGAATACTACGAGAAGATCAAGGATCTCATCGATGCCGACGGCACTGAGAGCCACAACCCTGAAAAGGCCGCCGAGGTCATGGAAGCCGCTGGCTACTCCAAAAACGATGCCGGTTTCTGGAGCGACGCTGACGGCGAGGTTCTCAACATCGAGCTTTGGAACCCGGCTCCCGGATACTTCATCATGTCCCGCTCCGGCACAGCAGTTGTTGAGAGCCTTCAGCGCGCCGGATTCGACGCGGTCGAGCGGCGTGGTCTGACCGGTTTCTGGGGCAAGCAGGCGGTTGGTGACCTCCCGTCTTGGTTGACATGGCACTGCGGCAGCACCATCGAGCCATATCAGACGTACATCCATTGGCATTCCAGCAACTCTGCCGAAATCGGCGAAACCGTCGGATACTTCCTCTCAGCACCTCGTTACGAGAACCCGGAGTACGACGCGATCATCGATCAGATGGGCGCGATGCAGGCATCGCCGGACGACCCCGAATACATCGAACTTTTCCGTCAAGCCACGGAGATCATCCTCCATGACATGCCGGAGATCCAGTTGGCAGAGGACGGGATCATCAATGCCATGAACACCACATACTGGACCGGATGGCCGACGGCCGAGACCTCCGACTTCCCATCGCACCGCGTTTGGGCCGCCTTCTACCAAGCCATCATCCGCCTGCAACCAACCGGCGAGTAGGTTCGATTCGCGAGGACGGTTGATGCATGAGGAAGGGGCCCATCTCTTCAGATGGGCCCCTTTGCTGAATGGGCGGTTACACTTAACGCGCTGCGAAACCCGCCTTTCCGCATCTGCAAATGAACCAACTCGCCCGTCGAACAGCCTCATTCGTCGCCACCGTTTTCCTCGCCGGTTCCCTCGCCTACCTGATACCCCGTTTTCCCGCGCTGTGGACCGACTACGGTTCATTCCCGTCGATATACGACTTTCTGGATTGGTGGTTATGGGCGCTTCAAGGCGGGTTCATCAACGACAAAGTCACGCAAGCCGTGCCTTGGACATTGACATTGATGGGCCTAGCAACGATGGTATCTTTCGTTATCGGATCGATTGCAGGTGCGTTGATGGCCTCACCGTTTGGAAAGATCGGGCGGATCGCTCGGTGGGGCACGCCAGCCGCATTGACGATGTACGCCACACCGTACTTCATCTTCGGGATGGTTCTAATCTGGCTTTTCGTTTGGCTGTGGGCGGTCTTCCCGACTGGCGGCGGATACACGTTGGGCGAGACGCCGACGCTCACATGGGAGGGAATCCGAACGCTTCTCTGGCACGGGACGCTGCCGATGCTCAGCATCATCCTGACCGGCACGGCACACTGGCTGGTGTTGATGCGCGGAATGATGGTGACCGTCGAAGGTGAAGACTACGTAATCCAGTCGCGCGCCATGGGGTTGCAAGACTGGCGCATCTTTGCGTGGTACCGGATGCGAAACTGTGCCCTCCCCCAATTCACTCAGCTGTTCCTAAGCATGGGGATAATCTTCACCGGCGCCGTGATGGTTGAGATCGTATTCGCCTACCCCGGCATTGGATACTTGCTCCAACAGGCGATCCTAGGAAATAACGCTGGGTTGGTGCAATCGATCGTCATCACTACCGCGATCATTTTCGCAGTGCTACTAGCGATCATGGAAACGCTATATCCGTTGATCGATCGCCGCATCGTGCGCGATTGAAGGAACAACCAGATCGCCACTACGGCTCTACCAACACCTCCGCATCGTAACGCGCCCTCAAATGAATATCTCCATTGATAGCGTCGATACCGACTATGCCGTAGCCATATGGCACACGATAAGGATCGAGATCGGCAGGAAAGGTTCCGCCGACCTGCACCGCCCAGATCTGTCTCTGCATTCGAGGCGAATCGGGTGTGTAGAGGTCGGACTTGGTCAACTCTTGGAGCTTCCTCAACCTCATCGAACCGACACGGATGCGGATCTGGTCGTATCCCGCAAACTCGATATCCTCGATGACTTCCGCCAGTGAGCCCTTAGCGATCTCAATCGCTTGCGCCTCTGTGATGGGCGGGGCGGGATCTATCGTCGGTACCGGTTCTTCCGATTCGCCACACGCGATGACGAACACGACGACAACCACCAGAATTGCCCAGCGCTGGATTAAGGCGCGTTTGTCGACTCGCACAAACACTAAAGCCGACTTTGCCGACCCCATCAGCTAGCTACCGATATCGAATCGACTTTGCGGACAATGTCTCGAGTATTCACGAGATGCTTGCCGAGTCCGAGTGTCTTGGAATCGATGCCCATCGCCAGTCCGAGTAGTTGCGGGAGGTGAATGATCGGCAAGTCTGCCTTGCCGCGCTTGTTCTGTCGGCGCGCCTTGGGCTGGTAGCCGTCAAGATTCAGATGGCAGAGCGGACACGGCGTAACCATCGCGTCAGCGCCAAGTTCGCTGGCAGTGCCGGTGTGGTTGGCGACCATCCGCAACGAGTTGCGCTGGTTGATGAGCAGGATCGGAAATCCACAACACGCGGTCTTACCCGGAAAGTCGATGACGTTGCCGCCAACCGCTTCAATCACGGTCTCCAACGATGTCTGGCGTTCCGGGTTTTCGTCGAAACCGAGGGCGTCTGACGGGCGGACGATGTAACAGCCGTAGAACGGCGCGAGGTTGACACCTGACAGTTCCTTGACGAACGTCTTCTTCAGCGTCTCGACTCCGATGTCCTCGACGAGCACCCACAACAGGTGCTTCACCGTCGTGTTGCCGCTGTACGACAAGCCCTCTTCTGCGAGGTAGCCATTGATCTCTTCCAGATAGTTGGCGTCGCGTCGCACACGGCGGTCGGCCTGCGCCATCACGCCTTGGCATGTCGAGCATATGGTCATGACTGGTAACCCGAGTTGCTCAGCCATCGCCAACGTGCGGATGTTTAGGATGTCTCCGAGTTTCTGGTCTTTTTCTTGCAGGACGCCCGCGCCGGTGCAAGACGCGCCTGTTAACTCGACCCACTCGATGCCGAGTTTTTCCATGACCGCGACCGCGGAATCGAAAAGTTCGGGTCCGGCGCCACGCGCCACACAACCTGGATAGAAGGCGAATTTCACGAGCCACGCTCGCTTTCTACTTTTTCGAAGATGCGCGTTATCTTTTCTTTCTCATCGGCTTTATGCGGCACTATCGGAGGCATTTTGCCTTTCAGCACTGACTTGACGCCGATCTCAGCGAGGTCGATCAGTCGCGGAACGTTCGTGTACCCAGCCGATTCGACCGCCAAGCGAGCTTCGTCGAGTCGACCGTGTTTCTTCACCGATTTGTTAAACGACTCGGTGTGCCGATAACCAGATGTGTTGGTGTTGCCGGCTTCGATCGCCATGTCGCGCATCTCCATGATGCGGTCCATCGGCGCGACGTCCTTCGGGCAAACCTCAACGCACTTGAAGCAGCGTGTGCAGTCCCAGATCCCGCCCTCTACGTCGTTAAGCTCTTCCAACCGCGCATCTCGCTGGTCATCGCGCGGGTCTTCCACGAACCTCCACGCCTTGGCCAACGCGGCGGGGCCGATAAAGGCTTCGTCAACCTCTAAGACGGTGCAGTCTGAAACACACGCGCCGCACATGATGCAATTCATCGCCGTAAGCAGATTCACCATCGATTCGTCACTCGCCACGTACTCGCCCTGCTCCGGTACCGTGTCGGGCTGAAGATACGGATCAACCTGCCTCACTTTGTCGAAGAATGTATCGAGGGTTACCACCAAGTCTTTAATGACCGCTTGATTGCCCATCGGCTCAACGACTATCGTCGCACCCTCTTCGTCAATGTCCGCAATGCGCGTCTTGCATACGAGTTTGGCATCGCCGTTGACGCGCATACCGCAGGAGCCGCAGATCGAGGCGCGACAGGCGCAGCGCAATGCAAGAGTGCCGTCGACCTCTTCGCGGATCTGGATCAGCGCATCGAGCACTGTCGCGTTGGGATGGACATCGAGTTCGAATTCGTCCCATCGCTGCTGACCCTGGCCCATTGTCTCAGGGTCGTACCTGCTAACTTTCAGTTTTGCCTGCATGATTATCAGTAGACCCTCTTGACCGGTTCCCACTTCGTGATCGTCACTGGTGAAGTCTCAACTCGCACGCCGTCCTCGCTGTCCGTGTCTTGGTAGGCGAGTGTGTGCTTCAGCCAGTTCTCGTCGTCGCGCTCGGTGATGTCAGTACGGAAATGCGCTCCCCTGCTCTCCTTGCGAGTCAGCGCGGAGTGGACAATCGCCTTTGCGACATCGGCCATGAACTCCATTTCGAGCGTGAAGATGAGATCGGTGTTGAAGACCTTGCCCTTGTTCTGAACCGACATCTTCGGCACTCTAGCGCTCACATCGTCGATAGCCGCTTTCGCACCTTCCATCGACGATTGATCGCGGAATACGCCGATGCCCTTCGTCATCTCGTTCGCCATGTAGTTGCGGATTGCAGCCCAGTTCTCGTTCGGCTCGCGGTCGAATAGCGACTGCAAGCGCGCCTTGGTCGCCTTTAGATGTTCATCCGATCCAGATCCGGCATCTACAGACTTCACATACTCGGCTGCGTGAACCGCTGAACGCCGACCGAACACAACCGTGTCTAGCAACGAGTTGGCACCCAGCCTGTTCGCGCCGTGAACGCTGACATTAGCGCATTCGCCCGCGGCGTAAAGACCCGGGACAATGGTCGCTCCATCAACGTCGGTCTTGATGCCGCCCATGATGTAGTGCACGCCTGGGCGAACGGGTATCGGTTGTTCGGCGAGGTCAATGCCCACGAACTCGACCGCCACTTCTTGCAAATATCCGAGGCGATCTTCGATGAACTCGCGTCCGAGGTGTCGGAGGTCGAGCAAGACATTGCCGTCGACCCCGCGTCCTTCATTGATCTCGGTCTGCTCAGAACGCGAAACGACGTCGCGCGATGCCAGCTCCTCATATTGCGGCGCGTACTTCAGCATGAAGCGTTCGCCTTCGGAGTTCAGAAGATGTGCGCCTTCGCCTCGCGCGGCCTCGGACAACAGGATGCCCGTTCGAGCCAATGTGGTCGGATGGTACTGCACCATCTCCATATCCATCATCGGAACGCCCGCGCGCCATGCCAACGCGAGACCGTCGCCAGTACAGATGATGGCGTTGGTCGAAGGTTCAAACACACGTCCTGCTCCACCGGCAGCCATGATTACAGACTTGGCCCAGATCGAGTGCAACTCGCCCGTCTTGATGTCCAACGCAACCACGCCGACGCAACGACCGTCTTCAATGATCAGATCGGTCACGAACCACTCTTCATAGGTGTTGAGACCGTACTTCAGCGCCTGTTCGTAGAGGACATGCAGGATGGCCGATCCAGTGATGGCACCGACGAAGAATGTGCGGGCTACTAATTGTCCGCCAAACCTTCGGGTGCCCAGCCTGCCGTCGTCGCCACGGCTGAAGATGACGCCCATCCGCTCGAGTTCGATGACCGCGTCGCCTGCCTCGGTAGACATGATCTCCACGGCATCTTGATCGGCTAGATAGTCACTTCCCTTAATGGTGTCAAGAGCGTGCCCCTCCCAATCATCGCCGCGGTCAGTCAGTGGTGCGTTGATGCCGCCTTGTGCGGCGTTGGAGTGGCTCCGGACGGGATGGACCTTGCTGATGACAGCAACATCCAAACCGAGACGAGTGGCTTCTACTGCCGCTCGCAGTCCTGCTAGACCCGCTCCGATAATCAGGACATCGTGCTTATACATCCGCTCTCCTAGCTTCGTCGAGAAACGCGGAGGCACGGGTAACCGCCGCTATTGTCAGCGCATCATCGATTTCGCCATTCATGCACATTCGCCGCAAATCGTCGACGGTCGTTTCGACAACCATGATGTCTTCAAGTTTATCCTGCGGCAAAGGGTCCAATTCCAACCCCGTAGCTACGTAGCCGTATGAATACTCCTCGCTATAACCCGATACGGGAAAGAAGCCGCCGATGGGTGTAAATTCTGACGCTCGGTATCCCGTCTCCTCTCGCAATTCGCGATCCGCAGTGACTTCTGGCGGCTCATCGCCGTCTCGGGTGCCAGAGGGCAACTCCAAGGTGTAGCATCCTTGCGCTGCGCGCCACTGTTTCACGAGCAACACCGTTCCACGATCCGTGATCGGCAACATCACGGACGATCCTGGATGCTGGATGATTTCCTTGGTCGCAGGAGACCGATCACCCATCTTGAGCGTGTCAACCCGAAGCGTCAGCTTTTCACCGCGAAAAACAGTTTTCGAGTCGATTCGCTCGGTTTTGAGCGGCAACCTCTCATGGCTAGAGGCGGTCAATTCCCCGACTCCTCGCCGCGACGCACCGCTCCGATACGCATGCCCAGTCGATGCGAAAGTCCCTCCCAGAACCCGCTCTTCGGGCCGCGTCGCAAAAACCTGGCGCAACGCTCGCTGCGCGATATTGTTACCGCGTTACCCTCGTGGATGTTCCGGCTGATGTAACCGTCGACCGTCATAGTAGCGTTAGCAGTCGATTCCAGGGTCAACTCCAAGACGCTGCTCGCATCGAGAATCACGCCTCCGAATTGACTCATGTGCGCAGCGATCGCCTTGAGCAAAAAGACCGGTGCGCTAGGATCGATTACAGGGCCGCCCAGCTGCAACGTGTAGCCTGTCGATCCGGTTGATGTAGCGACGATCAATCCGTCGCCGCGGTAAGTCGAAAGTTCCACATCGTCGACAACCGCCTTCACCTCGATCATCCGCAGCTCCGCGCCGCGGTGCACCGTAACATCGTTCAACGCGTGCATCGATTGCCCCGAATCTCCACCAAGCGTCGCCTTCAGCATGGCGCGTTCATCGATGCGACCATTCCCTTCGAGATACCACTCAATCCCCTCCAGAGCGTCGCGCGAATCGATCTCACTCATGAAACCGACACGCCCCATATTTACACCGAGGACCGGGATGCCATGGAGCGAAGCGGCGTGCATTCCACGCAGAATCGTTCCGTCGCCGCCGACCGTGATGATGAGGTCGGTGTCACGTAGTCGATCATCAGCTTCTTCGTGCGCCAATGTCATCTCGTTGGCGACCCACCATCGACAACGGTCTTGGTATCGCCCGACGATATGTTCAGCTAACTGAGCAGCCTGCGGCAACAGGCTGTGATGCGCTATGCAGACTGCTTCGAAGCTTTTCTGGCTCACGTTACGCCATCCGTTTGACGTTTGGTATAAGGGCGTGATTTCGACGCCGTATTAGGGATCCGCCGATCAAACGATCGTGAGAGATTTGTCCACGAGTTCCAATATGAACCACGGCACGATGCCGAATACCAAAGCTCCAGCAACTCCAATGCTTACCGCAGCTAGTTCTCCGGCTCCAGGTTTGATGGGATCAGCGTCTTCCGACTCGCCGAACATAATCACTCCGACGACTCGTAAGTAATAGTACGCCGCTACTACCGTGTTAACAACCGCCACAACCGCCAGCCAAATCAGCCCTTGATCAACCGCGGTGCTGAATATCACCGCCTTAGCCATAAACCCAACCGTAGGCGGCATTCCTAACAGCGACAACAGGCCGATGGACATAAGCATTGCAAGAACCGGCGACCGTTTCAGTAACCCGCTCAACCCGGCGATAGTGTCGTCGCCCGTTCGATGCACAATCGCCGCGAAGGCGAGGAACACAGCAAGGTTTGTAAATGCGTATCCGGCGAGGTAGTACATGATGCTCTGCGGACCCGCTGATGTGCTGCCACTCGATGATGCAACCGATACTGCGGCGAAACCAACCATGATGTAACCGGCCTGCGCGATCGTCGAATACGCCAATAGTCGTTTGACGTTCGTTTGCGACAGTGCCATTAAATTGCCGACCGTCATGCTCGCCGTCGCGATCAGAGCAAACAATATCTGCCAGTCCTGCGCTACCGGATCGAATCCGGCGAACGAATAGAGAAGCCGCATCAACACCGCGAACGCGGATGCCTTCGATGCTACCGATAGAAACGCCGCGACTGGCGTAGGAGAACCTTGGTAGACATCCGGCACCCACATGTGCCACGGAGCAATCGCCATCTTGAATCCGAAGCCAGCGACGATCAGCAGAACCGACAGCATAACCGCGAGCGATCCGAACGGCACTCCCGATTCAAAAGGCAACGCAGCCATGCGCGCGACAATCTCGTCAATCCGCGTCGCACCCGTGTAGCCGTACAAAAACACCAGACCGAACAGCAGCAAGGCAGTAGACAACGCGGACAATATCAAGAACTTCGCGCCCGCCTCAATAGAAAATCCATCCCTTCGCAACGCTGCCAATGCAACCGCAGGCAACGCGGTGGTTTCTAGCGCAACGTAAATGGTTATCAGTTCGCTCGCACCGACCAGCAGCATCATCCCGGCTGCCGCCGTCAGCAACAACGTGAAAAACTCGCCTAGGGAATCCCTGAACTGTTGCAAATACGGCACCGACGCCAATATCACCACGCCCGTCGCGCCGATGATCAGGAATTGGAAGAACAACGCGAATCGGTCGGCAGTGAACGTGCCATAAACCACCGCTTCCGACGTCGATTCCCCGAACCACTCGAACCATAGATTCAGCGCTAGAAACGCGGGAACAGCTAAACCTATGACCGCGATCCAAGACAACGCGCGCTTGCTCCCATAGCGTCGCCCGCCGAACATCCGCTCCGCCAACAAAGCGTCAGCGGAAAGCAGGACCAAAGCTAGTCCTGCCATCGCGATGACGGGCGATAACGCCCAGTAGTCCTGAGCAGTCACTAGCGCAATATCCCTTCAATACCGATCTTGAATACATCGACCACCACTTTGGGCCAGATGCCGATCACGAATATCGGTATGGTCAATACCAGTATCGGTATCAGGTCCAACGGCTCAGCATCGGTCAATTCTTCATATTTGTCATCCGGTATCCCGCCTTCCGGTGGTTTCGAACCGAAGAAGGTGCGCTGGATCATCCACAAGACGTAGCCCGCCGCGAGAACGACTCCAAATGCCGATATGCTCGCCGCCCACGGCCACACCGGGAATGAGTTAAGGAAGACCATGATCTCGGAAACAAATCCCGACAGCGCGGGAAGTCCGAGCGATGCGAATCCCGCTATGAAGAAGAAGATGCCGATAACTGGCATTCGACGCCACAACCCACCCAAATGCGGAATGTGCCGCGTGTGCGTACGGTCATAAGCGAGCCCCACCATCAGGAATGCCAAGCCCGTGATGGTGCCGTGTGTGAACATCTGCAACGCGGCGCCATTGACGCCTCCCGCCTGGACTGCGACGTTGCTCCCGCCAATCGCAGTCAAACCTAACAGCACGAACCCCATGTGACTCACCGACGAGTACGCAATCAATCGCTTCATATCCGTCTGTCGAATCGTCACGATCGCGCCGTAGACGACGCTGACAGCAGCGATGACCGATAAAATCCCCGCGGCGTCATGCACAGTGAAACCGTTCGTCTCTTGGAAGAATCCGATGTTTATCCGGATCATGCCGTAGCCCGCCATCTTCAGCAAGACACCCGCAAGCATCACGCTGACCGCGGTCGGTGCGTCGGTGTGGGCGTCAGGCAACCAGTTATGCAACGGCCAGACCGGTAACTTCACAGCAAACGCGACGAGGAAGAATGCGAATATCAACGATGCCGGAGCTATCAGATCAACCCCCGCGATCTGGTCCGCGATTCCTACGATTCCGAGTTCCGGCACCGGCACCATCGTCAGGCTGTCAACCGCGCCGGTTAGATAGACGGCAAAGATCCCTACGAACATGAACGCGCCGCCAGCGAGGGTATAGAGAACAAACTTCATCGCCGAGTAGCGCGGCCGACCCGATCCCCAAAGCGATATCAGCATGAACATCGGGATCACTTCAAACTCGAAGAAGACGAAGAACAGCAGCAGATCGAGGCTGACAAACACCCCCATAACCGCCGTTTCCAACAGTAGCAACCAGATGAAGTATTCGGAAACTCGCAGTTCGATGTTGCGAGACGCAAACGCCGCCGCCATGCCCAGCAGACCAGTCAGCAATACCAGCGGCGCACTCAGCCCATCCACACCTAACAGATACGACGACTTTATCGTCTCGGCCGACAGCCAACTGAGATGATCTATGAACTGCACGCCGCCAGCGTCGCGGTCGTACGCCAAGAACACGACCAGCGTCAAAACGAAAGTCACTACCGTGCTGAGAATGGCGAACCAACGAATGATCCGATCCTCAAGCTGCAATGGCCTGACGAGCAGGATGACCAGACCCGCAAGCGCGGGCAGGAACACCGTCAGCGTCAATATGCCGTTGAATTCGCTCATCGTCTAGTCGTCATCCATCAACTACTGCGCCACCACCACGAAGATCGCTATTGCCAAGATCAGACCGACCAGAGAAACGATGCCGTAGGTCTGAACCTGTCCGTCCTGCACTTTCGCCAACGCCCTACCAGCACGGTCCGTCCAGCGATACAGCTGCACGTTCACGTTGTCGAGACCGGATATATCCAGCCTGTCAACCAGTTTGGCGAAGTAGCTGTAGAACAGCTTGGATACGATCAAATCTTCGTACAACTCGTCGAAGTAATACTTTCGCGTGAGTAAAGTGCGAATCGGCTGGGTTATCCGAATGAAGCCTTCAAGAACCGCGACGCGTTTAATCCAAGCAAGGTAGATCCCGAGTACCGCCAAGATCGTCGACACGGTAGCGATAATGACATCGAACTCAGGTTCTGACCCGGCCTTGATCTGCGCCTCGTGATCTTGGAAGACACCAGTATTCCGTTCGACAACAAAGGTCGAAAACGCATGTTTGTGAACAACACCCAAATCGATCACCGGGTTCGCGAAGAAACCAATGACGATCGCAAGAAAAGCGAGAATGCCAATCGGCACAATCATCGTCTTTGGAGATTCGCCAAGATGCACGTGCTCTAATCCCTCAGGAGCTTCTCCACCAGCAGCTTCGATGTCCTCTCGTTCCTTGTCGCCACCTCCACGGAACTCTCCGTGGAACGTCTTGAATACTGCGCGGAAGGTGTAGAACGCCGTCATAAACGCCGCGATTAGACCCATCGCCAATGCGAATGTGCCGATTGATGTCTCGGAGTGGAATGCATGAGCGAGGATCTCATCCTTCGACCAGAAGCCAGACAGCGGAATGATCCCAGCCAACGACAGGCTCGCGATCACCATCGCCCAGTAAGTTACCTTCATGTGGTTCTTGAGGCCGCCGAGGTAGTTCATATTGAACGTCCCGCCGGCATGATGCACCGACCCCGCCGCGAGGAACAAGCAGGCCTTGAAGAACGCGTGAGTGAACAGGTGGAACACCGCAGCCCCATACGCACCGATGCCAAGCGCGAACATCATGTACCCGAGTTGACTCACCGTCGAGTACGCCAACACACGCTTGATGTCGTCAGCCACCAGAGCCATCGTCGCCGCAAACACCGCCGTGATCGCTCCGATAAGCGTCACTAGGAACATGATGTCGCTGTGCTCGAACAACGGGAAGAATCTCGCCACTAAGAACACGCCCGCAGTAACCATCGTCGCGGAGTGTATGAGTGCCGATACCGAGGTCGGACCCTCCATTGCATCTGGCAACCACGAATGGAACGGGAACTGCGCCGACTTGCCGATGGCACCGAGTAGGAACCCCAACGCAATCCATGAGGCCACCGATACCGTAATCATCCCACCCGCGATCGCACCGTACATCGCTTCTATATCTAGCCACGACGGATCGTTGGAGTAGAGATACAAGATCGCTAGTAGAAACCCGAAGTCGCCGAAGCGCGTCATCAGGAACGCCTTCTTGGCAGCGGCAGCCGCGGATGGACGGTTCAGCCAAAAGCCGATGAGCAGATACGACGAGATGCCGACCAGTTCCCAGAAAACGAACAGTTGGATGACGTTCCGCGCCGTCACCAGGCCGAGCATCGATGCCGTGAACAACGCCATGTATGAGAAGTAACGGGTATATCCATCGTCACCGTGCATGTATCCGATGCCGTACACCTGCACGAGGAAACTCACACCACTCACGACCACCAACATGATCGCCGTCAACTGATCGAGCATGATGCCAAATGTGATATCTACGCCAGCGACCGCGATCCAGCTGTGCATCTCGAACTGCTGCGCCCCGTCCGAAACTACCTTGATCAACGCCAAGAAAGACAAGACGAAGGATACTCCAACTGCCGCCGCCGTCAACCAGCCCGCCAAATCCGACTTCTTGCCGGTCAAGCGATAAGGACCTACTACCACCTCCGGAATCCATCGCAACACGATGCCATTAAAGACAAACGCGGCAGCAGGCAGCAGGATAATCAGCCAGATTGTCAGTTCTGATGCCAAAGCGAACTTAGCCTAGAGCTTCCTGATGATCTCATCAGCCACGTGTTCCCGGCCTTTGGGAACCATGACCATGAACGGCACGTCTTCAGCCCAATCCAAGATGTCGCCGACCGGCAATATCTTAGCTGGCAAGCCCTCACCATCGAGCAGATTTTTCCAGCTCTCGGCGACCTTCAATGTTTGAGTCCTCTTGTATTCGACCCACATCTTCAGTTCTTCATCTCCGACGCATCCGTTATCTCTACCGACTGCTTCGTCCGGTAGAACGCGAACACCAGCGCCAACGCCAAGGCGGTCTCGGCCGCGGCAATCGAAATCACGAACACGGCAAACGCATGACCGGTTAGAGACGCCCTGACCGCGCTCTCCGTGATGTCGCCGCTAGCCCCGACGAGCGCCGCGGGAACGGTAAATCTCGAAAATCCAATCGCAGCAACCAAAACGCCGTTGAACATCAACTCCAGTGACATGATGACAGCGATGATGTTGCGTCGCGCCAAGACTCCGAAGAGTCCGATAGAGAACAGCGCGCCAGCGACGACTAGGACGATCTCAAGCGTCATGCCGCGTCGTCCTCCCGTCTACCGCGAATGACAACCAGCGCGCCAATCAAAGCCGCGATCAACAGCAACCCAAGCGTTTCAAAAGGCAATATCAACTCACGTATCAGAAAAGCTCCGATGTGCGATGAGCCGTCGACAAGAACACCGCGTCGCGATTCTCCAATATCGGCATACTTTTCCGGATCGTAGGGCAGCGCTGGAATTTCGCCTGTAGCTTTATCGATTTCGCCATATACCTCCCCGATGGTCGCATCGTCAGAAGTAGCCTCGACTTGTCTATAACGGCCGATGAGACCAGCGACGGCATCCGGATCCGTGACCTCGTCAATCGCCGTCCAATCGGTGTTGTACGTGACAAAGATGACCGATGCGAGCAACAGCAACGCCGCAATCGCCGACACCAATCGGTTCTGCGATAGTGTCCCCGCGTTCGCAAGATCACCGATGAACATCACCGCAAACGCGATCAGGATAGAGATCGCACCAACGTAAACGAGAACCTGCACAACTCCGATGAACTCGGCGTTCAAGATGAAGTAGATCGCGGCCACGCCGACAAATGACATCGCCAACGCCACCACCGCGCGCACGAGGTCGCGCTGCGTCACGACGATGATCGCCGACGCGATTGTCAAAGCCGATGCGACGTAAAACGCGATCGTCGCAAAGATGCCCGAATCAAAAGCCCCGCTCATCGCTCCTCGACCCAACGCTGGTCTAACGTCTCATCACTCGGCTTCTCATGCCGACCAACTTGGTAATGATCGTCTTCGGCACCATCGCGGAACGGATCGTAGTCACGCTCCTCAAACTGAGGCCTGAACCAAGAACTCGGCTCCTTCAACGCCTGTCGCAACTCATCGACCGGTATAACCAGCGCGTCGCGTTCGTACTTGCTCCGCTCGAAGTGGCTTCCCATGTGCAGCGCGTCGTACGGGCATGCCTCCACACACAAACCGCAGAACATGCATCGCCCGATATCGATGTCGAACACATCGATCGCGTAGCTCTCGCCCTCCTGCACATCGAAACCACCAGGACTTGTAACAATCTCAATGATGCCCAACGGGCAATACTTCGCACACGAAGCACAACCCGTGCAACGATCTTCGTACCAGGTGAACTCGTTACCGCGGAAACGCCGGTTCTGCGGGATGTTCACCGGAACCGAGTACAGACTCATCGCCGCCTTGGCGGCGGTCACGGGTTGGGTAGCCACAAGGCCGATAGGCGATTTGCCCTCTTCCTTTGCAGCGCCCACGATGCCAACCTTCCGATCCGGATATTGGATCGTGAATGGTGCCTTAAGCGCGTTCCTCAGCGTCACGCGCATCGCCTTCAATAAACCGAGGCCGATCATCGCGTCGCACCTCCTGTGTAAGCAACTTCATCCGGCAACTCGTCCGTTGCCACCGGATACGAGGGTTGGTCTTCCCGAGGCGCGGGCGCCGTGTAATCTCCGGGTCGCAGCAACTTGCTGACAGCCCATATAGAGATGAAGAACACGACCCAGTTAATCGCCGACATTATCAACAACTCTGTGATTCCCGGATCCGGCCAGATGGCGATCAAAATCGCGGTCACGAAGATGTTGATTAACGTGAGCTCGAACAATCCCTTCCATGCCAGAGCAAGTATCTGGTCAACCCTCAGTCGCGGCCACGAGAACCGCATCCACATGATGAATAGCAGGACGAGCACCGTCTTACCCGCGAACCAGATCTGGGACGGTATCGGCTCCCATCCGCGCCATCCGCCTAGGAACAGCGTCACTATGAGCATCGAAGCCACGATAGTCGCCAAGAACTCCGCCAAGAAAAAGATGCCGAACTTCATGCTGCTGTAGTCGTTAAGATACCCAGCCGCAAGCTCCGATTCCGCCTCGATCAGGTCGAACGGCGTTCGGCTCGTCTCAGCCTGTGCCGCCAGCAGGAACACGAACAGTCCGAGCGGTTGCACAAGTATGAAGGGGATGTCCTGAGCATCAACGATCGCGCCCAGCGACATCGATCCTGCAAGCATCAATACGCCAATCAGCGATAGCGCCATCGGAATCTCATAGCTGATAAGCATCGCTACAGAACGCATTCCGGCGAATATCGCAATCCTGTTACCTGAAGCCCACGACGCCAAAACCACGGAAATCCCGGACATCGACGTGATCGCGATCACGAACAATATACCGACATTCAAATCCACTACGAACGTCCCAACGCCGAACGGTATTACCGACAGCACCATCAACACCGGGAACACCATCAGTATCGGTGCCAAATTGAAAAGCCAACGATCCGCCTCATCCGGCACGATGTCCTCTTTAAATAGCGTTTTGATAGCGTCGGCAACCGATGTCAACGTGCCGAACGGCCCCCATCGGTTCGGGCCGGTGCGGTTCTGAATGCGCCCCAGAATCCGCCGTTCTCCCCAGATGTAGACAACCACTGCGCCCAGTCCAGCGTTAATCACGATATTGATGATGATGAAGGCCGTCAGCGCGAACGCTAGCCATTCGAAACCGGATGGCAGAATCGCGATGTCGTATCCACGGGCAGCGCAGTCATCACTGCCACTCGCCAAGTAGCAGTAGATGTTTCGGAACAGGGAGTTGTCCAAAAACGGCGAGTTCAACGGTCGACCTCGCCCATGTTGATATCCACACTGCCGAAGCTAACGAACATATCCGCCAGCAATTCACCGACCAGCATCTCGCGCAGCAGCGTCAAGTTAATAAGTGACGGCGCTCGGACGTGACAGCGATATGGCGAAATCGAGCCGTCGCTCACAAGATAGAAACCCAGTTCGCCCTTCGAATGCTCAATAGCCGCATAAGCATCCCCGATCGGTGGACGTAACAGCCACGGAACATCGTCATGCTCCGGCCTTACCGGTCCGGGTTCGATTAGCTTCTCGCACTGCCGGATGATCTTGATGCTCTCGCGCATCTCCTGCACCCGCACCCAGTAACGCGCGAAGTTGTCACCAGCCGTGTGCAACGGACGCTCGAACGTCACCTGATCGTAGTAGTCATAAGGATCACGGTGCCGCAAATCCCAGTCCACACCAGCAGCCCGCAGCATCGGACCCGTTATCGACGCATCCAGCATCTGCTTCGGCGTCAACACCGACACGCCTTTGGTGCGCGAGAAGATGATGTCGTTGTCGGTAAGCAGGTCGTCCAGATCATCGATCCGCGGCGGCAACTCGTCGAGCACCTCGTTCATTGCCGGCCAGAACTCCTCCGGCGCATCCATGAACACACCGCCCGGACGCAAATACGAATTGGTGATCCGCGCTCCACACAGCATCTCGAACAGATCGAGAATCTTCTCCCGCTCGCGCATCGTGTAGATAAGCGGAGTGCCCCAAGCACCGAGGTCCTGTATCAGGAATCCAACTGCGACAAGATGGCTCGCAATGCGTTGCAACTCCGACGCAATCATCCGTAGCCATACACCACGCGGCGCAGGCTCGACACTAGCCAGTTTCTCGACCGCCAACATGTACGCCTGATTGTTCAGCATCGACCCGACATAGTCCATGCGATCCGTCAGAGTGACCACCTGCACATACGTCCGCTCCTCGGCCAACTTCTCAGATCCGCGATGCAGATACCCGAAGATCGGCTCGACATCGATGATCTCTTCACCATCGAAGGTCACGCGCATCCTGAACACCCCGTGAGTAGACGGGTGTTGCGGGCCAAGGTTGACCGTAATCGGCTCTGTGCGGACCTGCGTCGTCAACTGCCCTGCCCACCTTCAACCTCGCCAGCCAACGCCGACGGCACGCGCCGCTCATCCTCAGGAACAATCGATTGCTCGTAAGTCGCGAAATCCTTCCTCAATGGGTGACCCGGAAATCCTTCCCACAGCATTATGCGCTTGTGATTCGGATGACCGTCGAAGATGATACCCATCAGATCCCAAATTTCGCGCTCTTGCAAATCAGCACCACGCCAGATATCGATCACACTCGGTATCCGTGCCTCTTCCCTTCCGAAGCCAACCTTCGACTTCACCACCGCCGTAGCGTTGCGGGTCAACGATGTCAGGTGGTACACCACCTCAAAGTAAGAAATATAGTCAACCGCAGTGACACTGCTCAGCAACTCGAATCGGAACTCCACATCATCTCGCAACAACCGCATCACTTCAGGAACGGAATCTGGTTTGACCCAGACATCGGTTCCTCCCGCATCGACTACCGCGTCAGGCAACGATTCGCGGATCATGTCCGCTAACTTGGCGCCGTCCCAAGCTCTGCTCATGAGCCACCTGCGGAGTCGCTGATACCACCAGCAGGGTTGTCCAGCAATGAGTAGCGCCGAATCTTGTCGTGCAACTGCATGATCCCGTAGAGCAGCGCATCCGGTCTCGGAGGACAACCCGGAACATACACATCCACAGGAACGATGTGGTTAACGCCCGGCACGACTGAATATGACTGGTAATACGGTCCTCCGCTAGTCGCACACACACCCATCGAAATCACCCACTTCGGCTCCGCCATCTGCTCATACAACCGCCGCAACGGTACCGCCATCTTCCACGTAACCGTCCCCGCAACGATCATCAAATCCGCCTGGCGTGGCGTAGCTCGGAACGCCTCCATTCCGAAGCGCGAAATGTCGAAGCGCCCCATCGCAGACGCAATCATCTCGAACGCGCAACATGCCAACCCGAACTGCAAGGGAAACAGCGATGACTTCCGCGCCCAGTTCAGCAGATAATCGACCGACGTCACAATGACGTTCCGCGAGTGGTCGTCATCCATGTGCATGATCGGCTCAGGCAATGGCGAAAGGCGAGTCGCCTTCATCAGGTTGACTTCATCGCCCTCGTCGCGGTCCATATCCCAAGTCACGTTGAACAAAGGGTTCCGCGGATCATGTCCCATCGGGACGCCGTAGGCGGTTTCGATGTCGGAGGTCAATTGTTCGTGCTCCGAGTCCATTCGAGCGCGCCCTTTCGCCATGCGTATAGATAACCCAAAGTGACCACAACCAAGAATACCAGCACCGCGAAAAACGCGATCAAGCCGAACTGCTTCGAAAGAACCCCGTACTTGATCGCCCACGGAAACAGCAGAACCGTCTCAACGTCGAAAACGACAAACAGGATCGCGTAGTAGTAGTAACGAATGTTGAAGAGACGAGGCTTCGGACTGAATGGGCGAAGACCGCTCTCGTACGAGGTGCGCTTAACTATTGAAGTCTGACTAGGACGTACCCGAATGAACTGCGCCGCGTAAGACATCAACAACATGCCTATCGGAACACCAACCGCAACCATCAGGAACATCACGAGTATCCCGTACTGGCGAAAGTAGTCTTCTAGCATCTGGGATGTCGTTAACTTAGCTGAGGCGGTTCACCACGTCGCGACTGCCCACGCAACGTCGTTGTTTCGTTAGTTGATTTTACCCTCTCCACTCCGCCATGGGTAGTCGCCCCTTTCGAGAATCGAAGGGGGCGCGAAAGAGCGAAGCGAATTTCGCGGGGGATGCCCGACCCCGTAGAACTACACCACAACCCCAAGTCCTCAGTTCACGCCCTCGAATACGATGACACCACGCCCATCGGCCCCGCGTTCAAGATCCTCATACGCTTCGTTGATTTCGTCGAGAGAGTACCTTCGCAATGCCAATCCGCCGATTTCGAGTTTCCCAGATTGATAGAAATCGATCAGAGTCCGGAACGTCTCGTGCGGCGAGGCCGACCCATAGTAGCTGCCAACCATAGTTTTCTGATTGCGGACGATCTCAACCATTGGTATCTCGGCTTCTGAACCTTCCGGTGCAATACCGATAACTACACACGTACCGCCCTTTCGCGTCGCATCGAACGCTGACCGCGTCGTTGAGGCGTGACCAAACGCGTCGAACGCCATATCCACGCCGCCGTCGGTCAACTCCATAATCTTTTCCACCGCGTCCTCAGCACGCGAATTGATCACATCCGTCGCCCCGAACCGATACGCAAACTCTAGCTTGTTGTCCAAAATATCGACCGCGATGATCCTCGAGGCGTTGAGAAGACGCGCACCTTGCAGCACATTCAACCCCACGCCGCCTACACCAAAAACAGCCACCGTCATCCCTGCCTTCGCGTTCGGCTGGTTGATGACACCCCCAACACCCGTCGTAACCGAGCATCCGATCAGCGCCGCCACATCCATCGGCACATCGTCCGGTATCGGATAAATCGCTTGCTGCGGACAGATGATGCTCTCAGCAAACACGCCCACCTTCGCGAATTGGTGAACCTCTACTCCATCCTCGTCAAATAAACGAAACGTGTTGTCGTACTGCTTCGTTCCCGTCAGTCGGTTCGTATCGCAGACGTTCTGTAACCCGGTTCGGCACGACCGGCAGTGACCGCAACTCGGGACGAAAGACAATATGCAACGGTCGCCAGCCTTGATTCCAGACACTCCCTCTCCGACCTCATCTACAACACCCGCGCCCTCATGCCCCAAAACGATCGGCATAGGGAAACTCGTTTGCCCCTTCATCACGTGATGATCCGACGCGCAGATACCCGCCGCCCCGATATTCACCCGAACTTCCCCGTTACGAGGCGGCAACTGCTCCAAATCCTTGATCGGCATCCGCTCGTTTGCCGCATACAAAACCGCTGCTCTAACCATCTCTTACCTTTACTGTCCTCGTCGTGAAAACATCCAGCACACCCAACCCAAAAAAGACGAACGTCTCAGAGAAGCGGTAAGTACCACCCCTCTGAGACGGTCATTCAGTCTTCGCTCCCCTTCGTGAAGCACCATCCCTGCTCCCCCTCTCAGGGGGAGATTAAGAGAGGGTCCGCGGAGCGAGCACGCAGGGCGTGCCTCCCACCCCGTCATTCCGGCGAAAGCCGGCGCTTCAGCGGACGGAACGTCCATCCAGAGGGGCTGGGCAAACGGGGCCGTCCACCCGAAACACCTCAGTTCATCTGGATCATCGCGCCAGACTGAATCATGTTGGCGACTTTGGCCTTGAGTTCCTTAACTTCCATGATGTGAGGCGACTTGCCCTGCACCTGCTTGTCCCAAAGAACCTCGCCATCGACGGTCACCTTGAAGGCGCCAGAGTGACCCGGAGTCAAGCTGATCGCCAGCGACGGACCAGCGGCCTGGAAAAGCTCCGCAGCCATGTAGGCAGCCAGGTTGGCGTAACCGCAAGGCACGCAGTACTCGATGTCGGCTTCCATCTTCCAGTGGTCGGACATATTCAATGTCTCCTTTGATTACTTTCGTGCCTACGCTTCGTAGGTCGCAATCTCAAACTCTATCAACGCCAAGTAAATTCCGCAAAAACACGCACTCATCATTCCCAGCCAAGAGCCATTCTCATTCCAAGCATCTCCATGTCATTCCTCGCTGCGCTCGGAATCCACGCCCCTTTCGTAAAACGAAAGGGGCGCGAGCAAACGAAGTGACGCGAGCGGGGTATGCCGGGGCGGCAGGGTTTGGTGCACATCCCCTCTCCCTTGCCGCCCCTCGCAGGGGGAGATTAAGAGGGGGACCGGGTGAGGGTGATCGGGGCGGCCACGGGGCAGGGTTTCCCCCGCTCGCGGGGAAATGTCCGGGGCCTGCCCCGTACCCGATACGAGGGACAAAGCCCCCCATCACATCCCATCATTCAAATCACAAAAATCACAGTTCAACTTGCATAACCACAACATATGTTGTATAACAATAAGTAGACGCTCCTGAAGACGACGGTCCGCCGGAGCGCCGACCAGAAGAATCGCCGCGTCGCGAAAGGTAAGCGCAACCTTTCGAAGACGCTGCAAAGAAAAATTGAATACAGTTCGGCAGCGGGCAGGACCACACGGAACCGCCAACACACGGTTCCCCCGGCGGTGCCCGCCACAAGCCTAGAAAGACGGGCTGAACGCTGCCACAACCCGGTTACGAAGACCGTTGTCGCTGAAGCGTCTCGGATGCGGAGGGTACTGCGGACTCCGCCAAAAAATAGCGAGCCAGACGGACGTTCCCGTCCCCTCCGCGCAGCGAGGGGGACGCGGCGGGCGAAGCCACGCCGCAAGGGGTGTCCGCTCAAGATCCGAGCGAATGGTCTTTTATCCGGCAGACGTCTTTCCGCTTCGCCGGGCGGAAGAGGCTACAGCACCAGCGAGAGGGGCAATCGAGCGATGACGGGGGCAGTTCTTTCACACAATGCTCCCCGGAGGTCCGACGGTCTGGCGACGTCGGGGGTGCTGGCTCAAAAACGAACTGCAAGCAGCCAATCGCGCGATGTAATCGACGCGGCGATGCTTCGACCGACTCGTCATTCCGGCGAAAGCCGGAATCCAGAGGGCTAGGGTGAGGGTGAAGGGATGCACGCCCCTTCAATTAAACGCGCCAAAAAACGCCTGAACAATGACAACGCGACAAACCAGTCCCCCTCCTTCAGGAGGGGGTTAGGGGGAGGACCTGACAACAACCACCCCAAACCAGCCAGCAACACCACTGACCGGCAATTAAACGTCTCCAACCAGCGGGGCGGGTGGTTGCAAAGAACCAACTATACCCATGCGATAATGAACTCAAGCACTCTCGACGGAATATCGCTTCCGTCATCACCTAACCATTGATCTTCAAGTGCTGATCTTCAGCCTAGGGGGACACTCAATATGCCATCAAGATGTGAACTTCGCCCTGTCGTCAGAGATGACGTCCAACGAATCGCCGACTGGCTCAAAGATGATGAAGTCTCCGACAGATGGTTCGGACGATACACATACGGCGATGCCGCACACCTCGGATACGAACCCGAAGAGATGCTCGACGCCACTCAAGAGCAGTGGGACGAGGTATTCCATGATCCGCACCACGAACCCCACCGCGATATCTTCTCCATCTACTCCGAAGAAGGTGAGCACATCGGCGAAGGCCAGCTTTCCATCGACGAACCACTCGGCGATGCCCAGATATCCGTCCTCATCGGCGACAAGACCAAATGGCACATGGGCTACGGCACAGCCGCCACACTCGCCATGCTCGAACACATCTTCGACCACCTCGGCCTCTACCGCGGATGGGTCGACGTACCTACCTACAACGAAAGTGCGCGCACGATGTTCGAAAACATCGGCTTTGTCCACGAAGGAACTCTACGAAGCAGCCGCCCCCATCACGGTGCCCGCCACGACTCCGCAGTCCTAGGGATGCTCGTAGACGAATACCACCAACGCTTCCCCGACGGCGTCAGCAGCCACGTCATCGGATGGGAAGGAAACGTATAACCTCGCTGACAAAGTTCACGATCAGGCTCTCGCTTTTCATATAGACATTCCTATCGGTCTCATCAGCCATTCAAATCGCATAGTTGCTGTACTTCCCGCGACATTGTCAGATTTGCGGTTGGAACGCGTTCAGATATCTTCTCCACGGTATCGGCGGGAAATAGTGTATTAAATAGACCCTGTTGAATGACGTGAAACTATTGCGAGACCGAATTGATAGGAGCCATCAATTCCAAAGACCGCGTTGGCTCAATTGCGCGCGCGAAAACCAGGGTAGCATCGGCGCTTATCATAGCTGCAGCGTTATGCTTCTGGTTCAGCACCGACGCGCTTGCTTACCGAGCGAGTTCGAGTGGGCCGCTAAACCTGACTGCGAAATCGATAAACGGTCAGATCCAGCTCAACTGGGACGCGCCAAAAATCGACCCTACCTCTGTGACCGGATACAAAATCCTGCGCGGCAATCTTCAGACCGCGAACCGACTAGTCAGTCTGTTCAGCATCGCCGATACCGACGGTGGCGAAACCGAATACATAGACGCAAACGTCTTTCCGGACAACGAATACACTTACTGTGTCCAAGCTATCCGTGGCGGTCTCAAAAGCGCATTGTCGAACTGCGTGGATGTGGTAGCGTCCGAAAATTCCGGTCAGACTGCGAACGATTCGTCTTCTCTAATACCAGTTGAAGCCTCACCATCACCATCGTGCATTATCGAAAGCGTGATCAAAGACCGGATCCTGATCGAGAAATTGATCGGCGAGGGTTACGAAACTTATGAGGAAGCACACGACACCTACCCGAGCGTGTCGTTCACGGTGAACCCTGATTGTCCAGTCCCCATTCTTACACCAGTATATTCATCAGTCTTCATAGGCCCGGGATTCAACCGTCCAAAAAAGGACCCAGCTTCCCCCAGTTCGACACGAAGCTCAAATCAATCTTCTAATCCCACCCCAGGGTCTGCTGAGAAGCCGACCCCCGATACATCATCAGAACCCACGTCAACCGTAGCACCTACGTCCACACCAACACCGAAAAACGATTCAACGACACCGCACAAAACGTTAACCGGCGAGGCCGCATGCTACGCAGATACTGAGGTTCTCTACAAACACATTAGCTGTCCACGGAGCTACTGGTCATCAGGTTACCCATGGTGACGCTCAGAGCCGGGAGGCATTCCTCCGCGTCGAATATGTCTGTCCATCGGCCATTCCCACTGATGTGGAGCGAATGAGCATAGATTTGAGATATACGGCGTATAATTCCCATAGGATTCATAGGAAAATAGGCCGCTATGTTTACGAAGGGATATAGTGCACCGCTATCTACAGCCCGGTCAGAGATGCCCAATACTTTGAGGAGAATCAAGGCGGCCCGGATGTTCAGTCCAGCACCTATTACCGTTCGGTCAGCAATGGCATCATCATACTACGCGCTTTATCTCCATTAACCTGTCCGAACGAACTGCCTGCCAACACTCATATATCCCATAAACCCTCACGCCGCGCCCATTCCTTCCGGCAACATATCCAAATACTTGTGCGCGTTCCCCGTGACCAGCAGCACCACACGATCGTCACGCTCAATTAACCCTCGCCCAACCAACTTCCGCATCGCCGCCAGCGTCGCTCCGCCCTCAGGAGCCGCGAACACTCCCTCCGTCTGAGCCATCTCAACCATCCCATCAACCATCTCCTCGTCCGAAACCGTAACTGCCGTGCCACCGCTCTCCCGCACCGCGCGGATCACCAGAAAATCACCAATCGCCGCCGGAACACGCATACCAGCAGCCAGCGTCTGGGGATCAGGAAACGGATCCGCGAACTCCTCACCTTTCTCAAAAGCGGCAACCAACGGCGCACATCCCTCCGCCTGAACACAGACCATCCGCGGACGTTCTGATCCGATCCATCCAAGCTGCTCCATCTCATCCATCGCCTTCCAAATACCCACAATGCCCGTCCCGCCACCAGTCGGATAAACGATCACATCCGGCACCTCAAACCCCATCTGCTCGACGATCTCATAGCCCATCGTCTTCTTCCCCTCCGCCCGGTACGGCTCACGCAGCGTCGAAACATCGAACAGCCCCAACTCTTCGGCGGCACGTTGCGACATCTGCCCCGCATCGGTAATGAATCCATCCACCAACGTCAACTTCGCACCATACGCCTCACACTCAACCTTGTTCGCTATCGGCGCATCCTTCGGCATAAACACATGCGCCTCCATTCCACCCGCAGCCGCATACGCCGACATCGCGCCAGCGGCATTACCAGCCGACGGCATCGTCAACCTCGTCTGGCCCAACTCTTTAGCCTTCGACACCGCCGCACCAAGACCGCGAGCCTTAAACGAACCCGTAGGATTTACCCCTTCATCCTTGATGTAAACCGTGTCCATCCCGGTCGCTTCGGCCAACCGCTCTGCCCTAAGCAACGGCGTGCCGCCCTCTCCCAACGTGATGATGTTTGCATCGTCAATGACCGGCATCACCTCTCGATAACGCCACATGTCCGTTCGCCGATCCACCAGCGAATCTTTGGTCAGCGTAGACTTTGCCTTCTCGAGATCGTAGCGCGCGAAAAGTGGCTTCCCATTCGCCGGATTCGTCCGATGCGGATGCGAAGCATCGAAACGCTCTCCAGTCAACGTGCATTCAAGATGCGTGATCGCCGATCGGTACTTCATCCCTTAGTCCCGTCCAGAACCGTCACCTTCAGGATCCGATGCGGTTCAGCCGACTGCGACAACCGATTGATCTCCTCGAAACCCATCAGTACATCTAAGCCCTCAATCACTCGCCCGAAAACTGCGTAACAGACCTCCCCCAAAGCATCACAATCCTTCTCCTCACCGTCAGTGTAGGCATCCCACTCCGTCTTTGGCTCAAGCGTGATCACAAACTCGCTAGAACCGCCGTTCAAAACTTTCGAGACCATCGATATCGTCCCCACTACATCATGGCTGGCATCCGGATGATACTCCGACGGAATGTAGTAACCAGCCGTACCTCCGAACGCATCGATCTTCGATCCGCTGAACACCGCCGAACCCGGCTCAACCGTGTGAAACGCCAATCCGTCATAGTATCCAGCTTTCGCCAGATTCAAGAAATTATCAACCGTTACTGGAGTCAGATGGTTGTAAAGGTCAATCGTCACATCACCCCGGTCCGTCTCGATTAAGACTTGGTACGGCCCCGTGCTTCCATCACTCGATCCTTCAAGTCGCCCCATGACGATATCGCCATCAGGAACAACCATCCCCGGCGTGCCCAGCACACGATCAACCGGAGTCGGCAACTCTAAAGGCTGTGGACGCCAAGCCGTCACTGTCGTTTGGAACTGCCCGCCAAGCGCTTGACGCCTACCCGTGCCATCGATATCCATCAGCCACAGCGCTCCCTCATCTTCTTCCACGAAAGATATCTCCGATCCATCCGGCGATATCGCCGCGATCCCAATCTGTAAACCCCCGACGTCTATCTCCTCAATCTCGCCAGTAAAGAGGTTCCCGAGCACCAAACCGTCTCGGCGTTCATCGTCCACATACTCCCGCGTCGCAACCAAGATCCGCTCGCCATCCGGGTGCCACGCCAAGCCGCTCACATCATGGGCCTGCGTCAGCGTCTCGCCCCAAGTCGTGCCTTCAACGTCACTCACGCCGCTGATCGTCACTCGAAAACGACCGTCACCCGGTGTCGAGGTGTACATAATCATCGTCCCGTCCGGTGACCAGTAAGGGAAAAGGTGCTTTAGCCCGTCCTCGGTTGTGAGCTTTTCTGCATCCTCAAGCGTGATAGCGCCAACAATATTGCCATTTTCGTCTAACTGCAAATCGCCGACGTAGATATGCGCTTCCTCTTCCAGCAGTTCGACAAACGCTACTTGAGTCCCGTCAGGCGAAATTGCCGGCATCACCAAATCGGTCTCGCTCGTTGCCAGTAGTCGAACATCGCCAGTGAATGGGTCGGTGTCTAAAATGTCTGCGTTCCCGTTAACGTCGCTCGAATACGCAACCCGCGATCCATCAGGCCACCAGGACGGCGTCTGCTCTTCAAACTCATTCGTTTCGATGTCCACCGACAGCGGCACCAAGTCACCCGTCACGAGATTGATCAAATACACCACTCCACCGCGCGGTCCGACAATATCGATTGCAAGGAAATCCGAACTGCGCTGCCGGACCTCGATGTCCATCATCGCCTCAATCTGCTCTGCGTTCCCAGATCCTTCGGGAAGAACCCTGGCAATTACCGCATCATCGTATAGTCCGGGTTCAAACCCAGCCTTAAACGCCAAATTCTGATTCAATGCACCGCCAGATGTCACCTCCAGGTACACATCCACGTCGTTGATAGCATTGCCGTTCTCATCCAAAACACTCAGCGGAACTGGCGAACTCGACCCGGCTGGAACCGAATCAAATTCGTTCTCGAACTCGATCGCCACTGCTTTCGATGGAAGTATCGACACCGGTACATCCGAAAATATCTGCACTCCGTCCTTGATCCCTCGCACCCGTACCGTGTTTTCCGGGAACGTCCCTGACTTCACGCCAGCCGTGAACACACCATCTTCGCTGAAACTACCGATCTCCGGATCATCGACCTCCCACATGACCTCGTCCAACTCCAACTCGTGACCGAAGCGGTCGAAGCCCGTCGCCGTCAACTGAACCTCATCGCCCGACTTCAATTCCAGCAACGATCCATCCGCCTCTACACGATCCAAAATACCCGGTCCAACGGTACCTTTGATTATCCGCTCCAACGTATCGTCCCCTGCCGTTGCCGTCACCAGAATCAGCGAAGCATTCTCCGCCGACATCGTTTCGTTCGGAGTATAGTGCCCCGTCTGGTCGATCTCATCTCCGGGCCGCAAAACCTCCCACGTGATCTCGGCATCCTCGAGAACGTGTCCGACGTGATCCAGCACCTCGGCATGCATATCTACTTCCCATGTAACTCGCGTGTCAACAACCTCAGGCGTGACCGCCAACGTCGTCGCCGGACCGTGCACCACCGACACCGGAACCACATAGTTAGCCGTGAAATTCCCACGCGTGAAATCCACCCTCACGCCTTCTGACGCCGATCCGATTTCTGTCCCCGCTGTGTATAGCCCGTCTTGTTCGATGCTCCCGGTCACCGGGTCTGCGTGCCAAACCAGATCGGGATCCGCAACTCGGTTCCCAAGGTGGTCAAACGCTTCAACCTCGAACTGGAACGTCTCGGCACCTGCAAGCGTCAACTCTTCGGCGTTCAAAATCAACCAACCAGCATCGCCTGGCTGTACGGTGATCGTCGACTCCGATATCTCCGTCTCATCGCCCCGCGACGCCGTCAACTTCACGGTGAACGTCCCAGCATCCAGATACGTGTGCCGAGCAATCGTTCCCGCCGACGTGTTGCCATCACCGAAATCCCAGAAATACGAAGCCCCATCCGTGAAGTTTTCAGCTTCGAAATCGATGTTCACCGGAGCCATCACGGTACTTGCTGTCATTCCGATTTCGACGACGATCGGCGGCAACGGCACAGGTGTCGCCGTCGGTATTTCTTCCTCCGAACATGCCAAAGATGCCAATGCGACCGTCAGCATCAAACCAACAGCCACTAATCCACGAGATTTCAGGGATGAGATTTTCATGGTTTGCTATACGGAAACTGATACCTGCATGGATTGAATATCCGTCAAAGATGATGCCGAAACCCAGTCGATGTCGAAGAACAGAATATCCGCGAACAATTCCGCCCATGACCGCGCAACCGCTTCCGTGTCGACCGGTTGTCCGACTTCCCGAGAAATCGAGGTCATATCTAACCCCGGCATCCCACACGGAACAATGTGCGAGTAGTAGCTAAGATCGGTGCTCACATTCAACGCTATGCCGTGCATCGTAACCCCGCCGCTGATCCGCACACCAATCGCTGCAATCTTGCGCCCCGTCGGATTCGCACCTTCCTTTGGCCTGCCCCCAGGCTCACCGCCGATCCAAACTCCCGACTTACCGACTACTCGATGACCGCGAATCCCATACTCTGCAAGCATCTGAATAGTCGTCTCCTCCAACAACCGCACGTACGCCACCGGTCCCAGCTTCAACTCGCGGACGCTGATGATCGGATACGCCACCAACTGCCCGGGGCCGTGATACGTCGCTTCACCACCTCGGTCCGTCTCAACGATCTCGGCACTATATTCCTCAATCACGTCCTCGTCTGCAACCAGATGCGTCTCGTCGGCACGACGTCCCAGCGTAAAGACGTGGTCGTGCTCCAGCAGCAACAACGTATTCGGAATCTCATCCGACTTACGCCGTTCAATTAACGACCACTGCAAATCATGCGTCGGACGATACGGAACTCGCCCCAACCACGACGCACGCATGGGAGAACGACCCGAACTCATCTAGACTGATCGCCCTGTGACATCGATTCCAAACGAACCTTGACATCGTTCATGAACGCCAACGCCTCCGCACCGTCGATGATCCGGTGATCGAACGACAAGCACATGTTCATCATCGAACGAATGGCAATCGCTTCTCCGCCCTCCGAGGTCGTAACCACGACTGGACGCTTCACAATCGACTCCGTGGTCAATATCGCCGCTTGCGGATAGTTGATGATCGCACCACCTAGAACCGAACCAAGTGCACCCGTATTGTTCAACGTAAACGTCCCGCCCTGAACATCCTCCAACTGCAACTTCCCAGCCCGCGCGCCTCCCACGATCCGCGCCATCTCGGACACTGTCTCCTCTAGCGACAACCCATCCGCTCCACGCACCACCGGGACGACAAGCCCTTGCTCTGACGCAACCGCGACTCCCACATTCACTGCGCCCTTCAACACAACCTTCCCATTATCCCAACTCGAATTCAACAATCGATGTGTGCTTAGTGCTCGCGCGACATGATGCAGCACGATCGGCAAATACGTAAGTCGCTGACCCGTGCTCTGCTGTACGCGCTCCAAGTTTGCATTCCGATACGCCACCATCTCCGAAACATCCACCTCGATCGCACCCCACGCGTGCGGTATCTCACGGAAGCTGCGTGACATGTTCTCGGCGATCATCCGGCGAATCGGCGAAGGCTCAACAACCTCATCCGCTGGCTCTGCTGTCAATTCAGTACCAGCCTCCATAACCTCCAAATACGCTTCGACATCGCGCTTCGTAACCCGACCACCAGTCCCGCTACCCGTCAACTGACTAACATCGATTCCATGTCGATCAGCAAGACGCCGCACCACCGGCGATATCCGCGCACCAGTATCCGTTCTGCCCCGTCTACCCCGACGACGCGAAGATGAAGACCCAGTCGTTCCCGTCGCCTCAAGCGCCGACTGCTCCGCCTGCAAGCTCGTGTCCGTAAACTCGCCGCCAGTCGGCCCCACATTCGCTCCCACAATCATCGAACCCACGCGACTCGCCGCCTGCACCGAAGGCCCGCCAGTCGAAGGCTCAGCAACCGGTTTCTGCTCATCAACCGCGCCCTCAACCTCCATCTCTGCAATCGCGGATCCCATCTCCACCGTGTCACCCTCGCTCACGAGCAACCCCACTATCGTTCCGTCACGCGGCGCCGGAACCTCCATATTCACCTTGTCGGTTACCACCTCAACAAGCGGATCGTAACGACGTATCGTATCCCCTGGCGACACCAGCCATTTACCAATGACCGCCTCGGTAACCGACTCACCGACGTGCGGCATATCTATCGTCAACTTAGCCATCTGCTAGATTTCAGCCAACTGCCGGATCCCTGCTGCGATCTTCTCCGGCGAAGGCATGAACTCCGCCTCCTGCAACGGACTGAACGGCATCGGAGGAATCTCTGGCGGCGTCACGCGCATCACCGGCGCATCCAAATCAAAGAATCCTTCCGCCGCAATGATCGCCGACACCTCCGACGACACGCTGACCGCACCTGTATCCTCCTGCACGATCATCGCTCTACCCGTTCGCGACACCGAATCCAGTATCGTCTCACCGTCTATCGGACGTAGCGTCCGCAGGTCAACCACCTCAGTTTCGATGCCATCCGATTGCGACACCATCTCCGCAGCCTGCAACGAGTGGTGCAGCATCAGACCATACGTGACGAGCGTGACATCGCTCCCAGCCCGCTTGATATCTGCCTTGCCTATAGGTTCCAAATAATCCTCGTCAGGCGCTTCTCCTCGAACCAATCGGTAAGTCCGTTTGTGCTCCAAGAACACAGTGGGGTCATTCGATCGGATCGCCGACCTCAGCAACCCGCGCGCATCATACGGAGTCGCCGGCGCGATCACCTGTAAGCCAGGTGTATGCGCAAACAACACCTCGATGCTCTGCGAATGGTATAGACCACCGCGCACTCCCCCGCCATACGGCACCCGCACCGTCATTGGCGCGGTCTTCCCCCCGTTCGTCCCATACCTAACTCGTGCTGCCTCCCCGACGAGTTGATTAATCGCCGGCCAGACAAAATCCGCGAACTGTATCTCTGCCACCGGGCGCATTCCATTCACCGCCGCGCCAAGCGCGATCCCGATGATGGAAGACTCTGCCAGCGGCGTGTTCATCACCCGGTCCTCGCCGAACTCTTCGACGAATCCCTCCGAGGCTAGAAACACTCCGCCACGAGGCCCAATGTCCTCACCCATCATGAAGATGTCCGAGTCACGACGCATCTCTGCCCGAAGCGTTTCCCGCACCGCCTCTATCAGCGTCATCTCAGGCATGAGAGTTGCCTCCCATTCCCGATTCCAAAACCCCTGAGTACATATCTCCGACCGGCGGAAACGGCAAAGCCTCAGCCTCATCCGTCGCATCGTCCACCGCGCGCCGAGCCGACTCCTTGAACTCCGTATCGGTAGCGTCGTCCAAAATCCCATGCCGCCTCAACATCTGCTCCATAATCGGCAGTGGGTCCATATCCCGCATTCGCTCGATATCCTTTTCCGAGCGATAACGAGTGTGGTCATCATCCGTAGTGTGGGGCAACAATCGCTCGACTCTCAGCTCCACCAAGCTCGCACCGCCACCTGATCGAGCGCGGTCCACAGCCTCTTTCACCGCTTCGTAAGACGCAACGATGTCCGTACCATCAACCTCGACACCCGGTATCCCATATGCGGAAGCCCGAGAAGCTATCGACTCAATCGGCATCTGCTGCTCCAATGGTACCGATATCGCGTAGCGGTTGTTCTCACACAGAAACACCACTGGAACTTGGTGAATCCCCGCGAAATTCATCGCCTCGTGACAATCGCCCTGACTCGCCGCTCCATCGCCGAAGAACGAGATCGTTACCGCATCTCGCCCCTTCATCTTGTCCGCTAGCGCCACACCTACTGCCTGTGGCAATTGAGTCCCAACCACATTGGAAAACGAGAACAGATCGACTCTCGGATGTGCGCCGTGCAGCGGAAACTGCCGCGCACCGCTCAATATCTCTCCATCCCGCGCTAGGAACTGAATCAACATCTCCGTCGGCGTCGTTCCCAGCATCAGCATCGCCGTCAACTGCCGGTAATAAATCAGATATCGGTCGCGCGCCGGATCGGTCGCCATCACCGTTGCAATCTGCGCCGCCTCATGCCCCTGCGCCGACGCCGCGATCGCCGCCTTGCCTTGCCGATTCAACGTCCAGATCCGGATGTCCAACGCTCGACTCAAGCACATCGTCCTGTAGGCATCGAGCAAGCGTTCCTGCGACAACCCGGGTGGCAAGCGTAGATCAGTTTCAGAAGCTGTTCCAATAGGCGATTGGCTCATATCGCGGATTATAGTTTGTCTACGCTAATTCTTCCCTTTTTTTGCGTCAGCAAAATGAGGACGTGGCGAGCGTAGCGAGACTCAGAGGGTTCATACCCAACAATCTCGCGGATATACTCGTTTACCGAGAAACAGAACAAAGTTCTGCGGTCGGTAACCGAGTTTCCCAAGCCGCAGCCTTAGTTGACGGAGGACACGTTACGCATGACGAACATATTGAAGGCCACCGCGTTGATCGCAAGCGCTACCTCGGTCGCACTTTTCGCCGCCTGCAGCAGCGACGGCGGAGGCGGTGGATCATACGACCCCAACGCTTCGTATTCGGTCACCATCAAGACCAATAAAGGCGACATCGAGGCCGATCTCTACAACGACATCGCCAGCGTATATGTCGAAAACTTCGTCAACCTCGCAAACGACGGCTTCTACACCAACTCCCCGTGGCATCGGGTAATCCCCGGCTTCGTTATCCAGGGCGGCACCAACGCCGACGGCAAACAGGCCGACCAGTTCGACGACGTCTTCCACCCCAACATGATCCACGACTCCGCCGGCATCCTCTCAATGGCAAACGCCGGATTCAACACCAACACATCTCAATTCTTCATAACCCACGACGCAACACCCCACCTAGACCCCTACGTCGACGGCCAGTTGAAGCCTTGCGAAGTCCGCGGCACATCCTGCCACGCAGTCTTCGGAAAAGTAACCAGCGGCATGGACGTAGTCCTAGCCATCGAGCAAGGCGACGTCATGGAATCAGTTGAGGTCCACAAGAAGTAGGCCTCACATCCAACGGCTAAGGCAGCCTCAATAATGCCGCCGCGTCGGACGCGCGCTTGACGGCGCGTCCCAAGTCATCGGGTCTAACGCGAACGTGTCCAACTCCGCGTTCCGCGTCCTTTCAGGCGATTGCAACCGGTCCGATACTTTCACGTCTTCGCTTAGCGCCGATCGGTCGAACACGAACGTCTCTGAGCCGATATGAATCTCATCGCCATCCGGTATTGGATTTCTCCCCGCTTGCAACGCCTCACCGCGCACCGTCATTCTCAAAATCCCGTCAGTGTCCGGACGATACCGGAACACCAAACCTCGGGGTGAAAACACAAACCTTCCTCCCAGCAACGGTATCCCCGGCAACGCCGCGGCAGGCACCATCGGTTTGTTCATAAACGCGTCCCACGCCGAGCGTCGGTACGCCCTGAAGTCGACCGCCAACTCGCGTTGCCCCTGGCCATCCAAGCGATACAGATACCCGTACGGTCTCATCTGCATCAGCCATCGCAGCACAAGCAGCAACAGAATCAACCCGAAGAATCCACCAACACCGATGAGAGAGTAAGTCAATATCGGTGTCGGTGTCGATATCTCGATGCTCACCGACTTATTCGCCGCAACTGCCTCGAACTCACGCCCCAAGTGCGTGCTGCTCAGCGAAGCGCTGAATTCATACTCGGCCGGCAACTTCAGGAACCCGAAAACCTTCAGCTGGTAGACCTTCTCATCCACAACCTCCGTCGGCTCCAACTCCAAATCGATAGCCGAGCCATCTTCAGTATTCACCATCAACACCGTTATTCCAGCCTGCTCGGCCAGGAACGGGAAATCGCCCAACTTCAGGTCAACTGTCGCCAACTGCGTCCGCGTCGCTTCCGCAACCGGTTCGTCCGTCGCAACCAATGCGATCTCGATCGTCGGAAACGGCTCGACAACTATCACTCCCGCCCCTTCAATCGTTGCGTCGATATCGAACCAGTGCATACTCAATCGAACTTCGCCGATCCAAGCCTCTTCTTGCGCGGGAAAAGTCGCAGAAAACACTCCGTCCTCAGCAAACACATCACCATCCTCGCCGATATCGTTCAAACCAAACGTCAGTTCGATTCCATCAGGCACGGTGACATGAGCTTCAACAATTGCGGAAGTGTCGATAAGCGGTAACTCGCCGATCCGCGCTTCAGCGACAATCACGAACGGCTCCCCAGTGGGAAACGGTGCCTGAGGCGGCATCGCCACGCTCAGATCGTTCACAACATCGCTCAATATCGTCAACGAACCCGAACTCCCGGAACTTCGCAGTGACCACGTGCCCGGTTGCGGATTCCGAACCGTGAAAAACTTGATGCCCGAAATCGACAGCGCGCTCACAGACCCGACTGAGCCAGTTATCTCTTGTCCGTTCGGCTCAACGATTATGTGGCTACTCTCTGGGTCTTCATATAGGAACCCGGCAACCAGATACGACGAGTGAGGCGGTACTGGTACATCGATAGTGTCCACCCCAGATGCCAGATCCTCGATCTGCATCGATGCCGTTAATTGCACGTTTAACTCGTTGTTTACAAACTCCAAGACGCCGTCTGAAAAGCCAAGGTCGTACGGGATGCCACCACCCGCAGAGCTAATAGCTCCGAGAACATCACGATCAACCGTCGGCGTCGTTACCAACGAGACCGTGCTCACTTCAACCCCCTGAGCAGCCAGTTCCGCCGCAACGCTCGACAACCCCTCGACGCCCACCGATTCGTGATACGTAAACCCGCCTGCGGAAAGGATCACAAGCCGCCCGTCAGCCTGGTCACCAAGACCTTCTATGAACAACGCGTACGTCTCGAACATTTCGGAAAGGTCCGCCGGCAACGACTCTCCATCCACATTCGACTTCAGCTCATCAGTAACTTCGTTTACCGCCGCCTTGGCTTGATCTGCGGTATCGAAGATCTGAGGCTCTTCCGCGTGATCGAAGTATTTCCCAACAATGATCAAACCCTCGCCGGCGTCCGACAGCACGATGTTCGCCGCTAACTGAGCAGCCTCGATATCCTCGAGACGCGTCAGCGTCGCATCAAACGCCACCAAAGTGAATCCTTCTTCAGCCGATCCACCATCCTGCGCCTCGACATTTTCGTCGTTTCCAAACGGGATCGACGCAACAACAACCAGAAACACGGCCACCAGCGATGGCAATGCGAATCTCAGTCTGTGGAACAGGGGATACATGGCGTCAATCGGTGTCGCTAAAGCAACCCGACAGCTCAGTCTCTAGAGTGGTATCGATTCTATACGGATGTACGTTTCTCACCCGTTTCACGGCACTTCCGATACCACATACGATTGCACAATCCTTTCGGTTGACACCTTTTCCCAAATCTTGTGCAAGAATGAACGCTGACAAACCGATAGAAGACAATCGCGACAAGCGGTCGATTATCCGCACATCGATACCCGAATCCGAAAGGTCGATATGAAGATTACCGGCGTATCCTCTACGCTTTACCAATTCACCATGTCCCGACGCATGGGCGACGCCAACTCACCCATGGGGCGCGCCCGTGGCAGTGGCTGCGTCGTTGAACTCCACACCGACACTGAACTCACCGGCATCACAACCGGCGGTGGAGCGGCACTCCCAATCATCGAATCCCTCGTCGAAGGCGTCCTAATCGGACAAGACCCAAAACACGTCACCGGGCTCTGGCAGCGCATGGTCAACAAGCACTTCAAAGGCGGCCACGACGGCATCGCAAACGACGCCATCTCTGCACTCGACATCGCACTTTGGGACCTAAAAGCAAAAGCCAACGACGAGCCCCTCTGGAAAACTCTCGGCGGCGTCCGGCAACCCATCAACGCCTACGCTAGCGGGCTCGACATGCCACTCTCCGACCAAGAGATATTCGACTTCTACCGCTCAATGGCCGAAAAATACGGCTTCACCGACGGAAAGCTCAAAGTCGGCCTCGATCAAGACCGCGACCTCCGCCGCATCGGATTGATGAACGAAGCCCTCAGTATCAACACCGACGAACCTGGACTGATGGTCGACGCCAACGAATACTGGTCGCCCAAACAAGCCATCCGCAAAGTCCGCGAGATGGAAGAACAATTCGACCTTATGTGGATCGAGGAACCAGCACGGCGCTGGGACTTCCTTGGACTCCGCCGCATCTGCGACGCCGTCCGAACCCCCGTATGCGCTGGCGAAAACCTCGACACCCTCGGCGACTTCCTCCCCTACTTCCACAACCGCTCAGCCGACATCATCCAAGTTGGCTCCGGCATGACCGGCATTACCTGCGCTTTGCAACTCGCCGACGCCGCGTATGGCTTCAACCTCCCCGTGACACTTGGCGGCTCCGCAGGCCACCATCACGCCCACTTGGCCACCGTGATCCCCAACTACATCACCATCGAAGTCGGCAACCCTGAATCCGACGATGGCGTCGCAACTCACGATGTCACATTCGAGAATGGCAAAGCCATCCTCGGCGATAAACCCGGTCTCGGCATAGAAATCAACCGCGATGCCCTCGAAGAAGCCAAGGTGGCCAAAATTCCGCCCGGCAGCGGCCCGAGTCCTTTCGGGCGCCGACCCGGCGCTGGTCTCTACGAAGTACCGCCAACCCCTGAAGAGATCGCCGAATCCGCTCGCGGCATCACCGGTCAGTCCGAAGGCCGCCACGCTTATTGATCTCTTCGCCCCCTTCGCAAAGCGAGGGGGTACGCGAGCGAGCTAAGCGAGATCGCAGGGGTGCAAGAGCCTGAAGAACGGCACCGAACACCCCAACTGAAACCAACCAATCCCAGAGCCAAAATAAACATGAAAATCACCGGATACCGCGTAGAACAGTACGAAATGAAGATGGACCGCCCCATCGGCGATGCCAACGGCGTGGTCGGCGAAGACATAGCCGGCAGTTCCGTCTTATGGATCGAGACCGACGAAGGCATCACAGGCATCGCTCCGGGCGGAAACCAAGCCGTTGATCGACTCTTCCACCTCATTGAAGGCGAAGAACCGCGATCAGTCATCGGACTCTGGCAACGAATGGTCGACTTCGTCTTCAAAGGCGGAAACGAAGGCGAAATGAACGCCGCCATCAACGCCATCGACGTTGCTCTCTGGGATCTCAAAGCAAAAATCGCAGACGAACCGCTCTGGCAGACTTTCGGCGCTCGCGAAGGCCGAACCAAAGCTTATGCATCCGGCATCGATCTCTGTCTCGACGATGATGCCATCTTCGCCTTCTATCGTCGAATGGCCGAAAAAGGCGTCGACTCCGGCAAGCTCAAAGTCGGACTCGACATGAAAGCTGATCTCCGGCGCATCGGAATCATGCAGGAAGCCCTCAGCATCGCCAACGATCGGCCCCGATTGCTAATCGATAGCAACGAGTACTGGTCAGCCAAAGAAGCCATCATCCGCATCCAGCGCATCGAGCAAGACTTCGACATCACATGGGCCGAGGAACCCGCCCGACGCTGGGACTTTGACGGTCTTCGACAAGTCTCCCGGAATATCAAGGCTGCCGTCGCAACTGGCGAAAACCTCAACCACATCGGAGACTTCTATCCGCTCGTGTCCCAACAAGCCGCCGACGTAGTCAACATCGCTGGAGGCCACAGCGGATTCACCGGCTGCAAGCAAGTCGCAAACCTCTGCTACGCATACGAACTACCTGTAACCATGATGAACTGCCAAGCCAACTACGCCGCGCACCTCGCCGCTGCACTGCCCAACCACATGATGATGGAAGTCGTCGACCCCGGCCGCGAACAATGCATCAACTTCAACCACACTATCGAAGACGGCTTTATCCACCTCTCAAATGATCCCGGCCTAGGCATCACCATTGACGAAGAAGCTCTGACGGACCTTCAATCCAACCCACCCGAACCAGACCGCCGACGCCGAAACCCATTCCCCCGCCGAGAAGGAGCCGGCCGATTCATCGTACCTCCCAGCAAGGAAGAAGCACCGTGGTTGGTCGCTTAATTACAACCTCCCCCTCGCTTCAGCGAGGGGGACGCGAGGGAGCGAAGCGACATCGCAGGGGGTGCCCGATGCATCCGGGCGAGAGCCAGCATCCGATCTCCCTTGATGGGAGAAGGTTAGGGTGAGATAAGAACAAAGGACGGGCAGTCACCGCAATCCACGGTTCAGACAACGTCGCCCTTCATGCGGTTACCTACTCCGATGAACTCCCCTTTAACAAGTACCCGCCAGTCGCTCCCGATATCACGATGATCATGATGTCCACAACCACCCACACCACGTCGTGCATCACCTCTTCACCGACATCTTTTGCACCGTTGACCAACAGATTCAACCAGTTGAACAGGAACAGCGCCGCCAAAATCATCGTCGCAAAATACAGCACGTTCGACTCGATATACTCCCGCGTGACGCCCGTTTCACCGCTCGCCTCACTCTTCCGCTTCCGCTCCCAGTTGAAGTAGAACGCCAACGCTATCGCCACCAGCGATATGTAGTTCACAATCGTCCACACATCCCCCGCTGCGTCGTACAGCCGCCAAGCTATGAATTGCGCGGCGATCACAATCGAAAATAAGATCAGCAGCGCACCGATTATCCGCTTTATCCCTGCCATATGTTCAGCCCTCCTTTGGACTCTTCAGTTTGGTTTCCACGTCTGTCGCGCTTACAGCCTCGACGCCTTGAGCCACAGATGATAGCCCGTGATGCCCGACACCAAGATGAAGTACGGGTTGATGAACCACCAGTAGATGAAGTGCCGTGTCTTCGACGAATCCGAAGCATCGTCGAAACCCCAAAGCATGAAAGTCCAGTTGCTGAAGAAAACCATTGTCAAGATGATCGACGCGTAGAACAGCACGTTCACTTCCAGATACGTCCGACTTACCTGGCCGTCATCCGGCAGCGAAATCTTTCGTCGCAGATTCACCAGCAGGCTGATGACCACCGCCGCGCCCATGATCGGGTTGATGTAGTCCCACAGCACGCCCGTGTTCCAAAGCTGTGCGTGACCCGAAATCACGTTTACAAACACTACCGCCGCCGCCAATACGTTGAACGCGCCCAGCGTCCTGCCCAAGACCGCCATATTCGGCTCACCTTCTCGATTGTGTGCTACGCAGCAAGTAACTACCAACGATGATGTTCACTATCGGGAACATCACGTCGATCACGATCCAAACCATCGTTCGGGCTTCTCCCAATTCATCCCCCGCATCTTTGAACACTGTCCACGCGAACCACTGCTCAAAGTAAAGCAGAAACAGCGCCGCAGACGCGATCAACATCACACTCGACGCGACCCACTCCGACATATCCGACCTATCTGCATCCCGTGACCTCAAGTAGCTGAACACCAGCGCCGCAATCGCACCGATTGCCATGAAGTAGTTCAAGATATCCCAGACCTGACCGACCGCATCGCCGTCATAGATCTCACTCGCCAAAAACTGCACCGCGACCGTTAATCCCAAAATGATGTGGATATAACCGAACGACCTCTTTATCAAATCCATTGGGGCCTCCTTGTGCTAGCCTGCACGTCTCTCAACGCGTAGACACCGTCTCAACAACCTTTCTCTTCCTGTCTAAGTTATACGCGTGATCATCAAAACGCGCTTACGCGAAACATCAAACCAATACCGCAATCAACCGCCGAATCTCCCAAACACCAACCCCCTGAGCGTCCGAACGTGTTAAAACCATCTTGAGTATCACAATCGGCAACACCGTCATCGCCCACGCAGCAGATACAGGATCACCAAATGAAGGTTACCGAAGTAAAGAACGTCCCTGTCCGAACCGACAATGGAGGGGTTTCGCTCTTCGTACGCATCGAGACCGATGCTGGCATACACGGACTCGGCGAAGTCGGAATATCCAGCATGGGACGCGCCATCATGGAAGCCGTGGACCATCTAGCAGAAGTCGTTGTCGGCTCAGATCCCTGGGAAACTGAACGACTCTGGCAGCTCATGTTCCGCGGCAACTTCTTCCCCGCTGACCGCGTCTACGGATGCGCCATAAGTGCCATCGATATCGCTCTTTGGGATATCAAGGGAAAATCCGTTGACATGCCCGTCTACAAACTGCTCGGCGGACCCGTCCGCGACAAAGTCGTATCCTACCCGCACACTCAAGGCGCAACCACCGAGGATCTCGTCCAGAACTGCCTCGACCGAGTAGAAGAAGGCTGGAAATTCGTCCGATGGGGGCAACCCGAAACATCCGGTGCATTCGAACAATCCGGCACTTCACGTCTCGAACCAGTCGAATCGATGCGCCTCGCCGTCGATCAGATGTCCAAGGTCCGCGAAGCCGTCGGACCCGACATCCAGATCCTCCTCGACGCCCACACCCGGCTCGATACCGCGCACACCGTCCAGATGTGCAAAGACCTCGAAGAGTTCAAACCCTACTTCATCGAAGACCTGCTCCGATCCGAAAACCCCGCCTCATATCGCAACCTGCGCAACCAGGTGAACATTCCAATCGCCGCTGGCGAGCAGTGGGTCTCAAAATGGTCCTTCCGACAAGTCATCGAAGAAGAACTCATCGACTACGCCCGCATCGACCTCTGTATCGTCGGAGGCATCACCGAAGCCGCTAAGATAACCCACTGGGCAGAAACCCACTACATCGACATCGTCCCGCACAACCCCCTTGGGCCCGTCTCTGCCGCAGCCTGCGTCTCCCTCTGTATGGCATCCACCAACGTCGGCGTCCAAGAAATGCCACGCCAACCCGGAACCAACTTAACCGACCTCTTCCCCGTACAAATCGGCTGGGAAGACGGCTACTCATTCTGCAACGACGCACCCGGACTCGGCATCGAGATGGACATGGACGTCGCCGAAGCCCGAGCTGGCGACCCCCACGGTTGGCCACCCCAACTCCGCCGCAACGACGGCGCATTCACAAACTGGTAAACAAAAAGTCCCTCCCATTTTTGCGCAGCAAAAGGGGGACGCGTCGAGCACAGCGAGACGCAAGGGGTTCACGCTACAACAGATCAACCGCCACTACGAATCAGACAAGACACTCTAGAAATGAAAGTCACACAAATCCGATCCTTCCCCGTCCGAGACGACTCTGGACGCCTCTACTTCATCGTCCGCGTCGACACCGACGCCGGCATCTACGGCCTCGGCGAAGTTGGAGTAGCCCGACTCGGACGCTCCATCGCTTTAGCCATCGACCACCTTTCCGAAATCGTCATCGGCTCCGACCCGTGGGAGACCGAACGCCTTTGGCAGCAGATGTTCCGCGGTCTCTTCTTCCCCGCCGAACGCGTCTACGCCTGCGCGATCAGCGGCATCGATATAGCCCTCTGGGACATCAAAGCCAAATCCGTCGGAATGCCTCTGTACAAAATCCTCGGCGGCCCGACACGCGAAAAAGTCGTCTGCTATCCCCATATCGGCGGTGAGACTACGCAAGAACTCGTCGACGACGCTCTCCGACACGTCGACGAAGGATGGAAGTTCGTGCGCACCGGCCAACCTACTACTACTACTCTAGTCGGAGAGTACGGAGGACGCCAAGCCGCGACCGCCGAACTCGACCCGATGAAGTCGATCAGCATGGCCGTCGAGCAGTTCGGCGCGCTCCGCGAAGCCGTCGGTCCCGACATCCAGATCTGCACCGATGTCCACACTCGTCTCGACCCCACATACTCCATCGCCCTCTGCCGTCAACTCGAAGAGTTCAAACCATTCTTCGTCGAAGATGCCGTCCGCTCCGAAAACCCGGCATCCTACAAAAACGTCAGACGCCAGACCAGTGTCCCACTCGCCGCCGGCGAGCACTGGTGGTCGAAGTGGCCTTTCCGCGAAGTCATCGAAGACGAGAGCATCGACTACTGCCGCATCGACCTGTGCATCGTGGGCGGCATCACCGAAACCCTAAAAATCACCCACTGGGCCGAAGCACACTACATCGACATCGTCCCTCACAACCCACTGGGACCCGTATCAACCGCTGCCTGCGTCTCTGTATGCATGGCATCCACCAACGTCGGCGTCCAAGAGATGCCGCGTCGCCCCGGCACCTTCGCAACTGACCTCTTCCCCCAGCAAATCGAATGGGAAGACGGCTACGCCTGGTGCCCCGACACTCCCGGCATGGGCGTCGACTTCGATATCGAAGTCGCCGAACAACGATTGTCGGATCCGCGCGGCTGGTCCCCCCACCTCCGCCGACCCGACGGAGCGTTTACCAACAACTAGGAACCTTCCTACCCAATACTCATCCCCCCATCCACAATCACGTGCGCTCCGGTCATGTACGACGCATCATCCGAAGCCAAAAACGCCACAACCGCCGCTATCTCCCGAGGCTCACCCATCCGCTTCATCAGCGCGTCCTGACCAAATTCGATGTAGGACTGCTCGCGGTCCAGGCCGAGCGAGTCGATATGCATATCCGTAGCCCGCGTCTTGATCGAACCGGGACATACAGCGTTGACGCGTATGTTATCGGGAGCCAAATCCATCGCCAAACACCGCGTCAACTGCGCAACCGCACCCTTCGACGAGTTGTAGGGAACGAACTCCGGTTGCGCGATGAATGAGCTTACAGATGCGATATTCACCACCGCGCCGCCACCTGCGCTGCGGAATGTCGGCAACACCTCACGCACACAGTTCGCATACCCGATCACGTTGACTCCAAACACTCGTGCCCAGTCGGCATCCGTCAGATCCTCGACCTTGCCGAATACGAACGCGGCAGCATTGTTGACGAGAATATCGATCGTCCCATATTCATCCACCGCACACGCAATCATCGACCTCACAGAATCCGAGTCCGATGTGTCGGTCTGACAAAACATCGCAGTTCCGCCGTTCCCGTTGATATCGGCAGCCGTGCCCTCACCATTGTCTGACTCCAGCTCCGCGATCACCACATTCGCACCCTCATCCGCGAACCGATGACATATCGCCTCGCCAATGCCAGTACCGCCGCCAGTTACGATTACCGTCTTGCCTTCGAATCGCCTCATCGTACTTCGCCTTTCTACTGATTAACGCCGCCCCAGTTGTCGCCTTACCTATCGGCGGCGAAACTTTAGGGTTGCTTGTTGCGTATTAACATTATGCGCAGTCTGCGCGGCATGGGAACAGTTGAGAGCATGGGAGTGCATCGATGGGAATTATCACCAGAGGCTTCTTCGGTCGACGACGGCAGGAAGAGGAAGATGAGAACGCGGGACGCGTACCGCCAGGGCAGTATGTCGATCGAGGATTTCCAGTCCTATCCGCAGGGCCGACTCCACGCGTAGACACCGCGACTTGGACCTTCCGCATCGACTATAACGGCGAGGACATCGGCGTCTGGGACTGGGATCAGATGATGGCCCTTCCGCAGACCGACATCCACACCGACATCCACTGCGTCACCAAGTGGAGCAAGCTCGATACCGACTGGCGCGGCGTCCTCATCGACGACTTCCTCGCCGATGCCGGACTAGATGAACCGCCTGCGGACTTCCTTATGGCCTACTCAGACGGCGGCTACACCACCAACCTGCCGACCGCCGACGTCATCGACGGCAAAGGCTTCCTCGCCCACACCTTCGACGACGCACCCCTCGAACCAGCCCACGGCGGCCCGATCCGCATGGTCGTTCCCCACCTCTACTTCTGGAAATCCGCCAAATGGGTCCGCGGCATCCGCTTCATGGACTCCGACGCCCCCGGCTTCTGGGAAGCCTACGGGTACCACATGTACGGAGACCCCTGGCGCGAACAGCGCTATCACTACGATTAGGCTCTGTATTCAAAATTTTCAATCACCGGTTTCTGCAGTTGCCCGTGTGGAGACATTCACGTTGTGACCACAGTTCGTTCCGTGCTGTGTAAAATCGACCTCATCGATGAGTGCAGAGATGTAAACCGTTGGATTGAACGAAACTCGACTTGAACTGCGGCAATGAGCGAATTCCTCAAAACTAGAGGTGTGTCGGATCGACTCGAACAGATCATCACGAACGCCAATAAGCGCCTAATCCTCATTAGCCCGTACATCAAAATACACGATCAAGTCAAGGAACTTCTCGCCGATCAATCCCGATTACCGATCGAGATCGATGTCATATACGGGAAAAAACGCAAACTCGACCCTTCAGAAAGCGAATTCCTCAATTCGTTGTCATCCGTGCGTAAGTATTTCTACAAGAATCTCCATGCGAAGTGTTATCTAAACGAAAACGAGGCACTGCTGACCTCAATGAACCTTCACGAATTCTCGCAGGCCAACAATCGTGAAATGGGAGTGCTTATCTCCCGGGCGGAAGAACCTAAGGTTTACAAACAAGTCTTAGAAGAAGCGATGCAAATCCGGAGAATTAGCGAAGAGATTCAGGTGATAGTCGCGAGTAAGCCATCTACTAAACACACTCAAACCGCCGCCGCCAAAGAGGGCTTTTGCATCAGGTGTGGAGGGGACATTGCGCTCGACACGAAAAAACCATACTGTTTAACCTGTTTTAGATCTTGGAAACGATACGAGAAGCTTTTATACACCGAGAAGTATTGCCATGCTTGTGGCAAAAAACGCAACAAGTCAACGATGTCTGATCCGGTTCACGGCAAGTGCCGCAGAAAACTCGCCAAAACCGAGCGAGTCTCAAAACGTCAACCCGACCTTCACAACTCCATCCTCACGCGACTCCGATAGCTCGAACGCCTCCTCCACCCGCTCTATCGGCATCAGGTGCGTGACGATTGGCGCCATGTCGATCTCGCCTTCGACGATCCACGATAATGCCCTGCGGAATGTTTTGAGGCCCGGCTCTTCCTGCGCACCGAGTATGGAGTAGGCGTTGGCGCGCTTCTTGAACATCTCGGTGTAATCGAATGGCTGTGGATCGTTACTGTCAGGTAAACCGAATAGGACGCACAAACCCTCGTCGGCAACTAGATGGAAGGCGTTGCTCAACGTAGGAGTTGATCCGACGGCTTCGATCACGATGTCGGCACCTGTGCCATCGGTCAGATCGTAAACTGCGTCCTTCGCCGCGTCGCCAATTACGTCAACCGTCTCATCAGCACCGTATCTGGTCGACAAGTTGCGTCTGCTATCAACTGGCTCAATAGCGATAATCCGCGATGCCCCGCGCCGCTTCAGAACCGTATCCCAAAACAACCCTGCGCTCCCCTGCCCCAGCACCGCGCAAGTCATACCTTCCAACGACTCCGGCAACCGTTGCGTGGCGAAGATGACCGTTCCTAACTGCTGAGTCATCAACACGTGCTCAACCGGCGCGCCGGCCGGCATCTTCAGCATGTGTGCAGCGTCAACAGCTTGGTACTCAGCAAAACACTTCGCGTACCAGATATGCGGAACCGTTAGTACCAAATCGCCCGGTTCGAGGATGTCGATTCCCTCACCGTCCGGGTATCGCTTAGGCGGCTCCTCTACGATGCCCACCCCTTCGTGTCCCGGATGCCCGGGCGGTGCCGGATACTCCGGCATCTGCCAGCCCTTGCCGACCATGTGCAGGTCGGATCCGCACAACGACGCCATCTCCGTCTTCACGACGGCATCCGTCTCCAACGGTTCCGGATCAGGAGCATCGGCGACAAATCGAATGTCGTCAACACCGAATGATTGGGCTGCTCTCATCAACGCTTCCTTGTGTGACTATTGAGTGAACGCGTAGCCACGCCACCTAGTTGTATTCCGCCAACTCGTCGCCGTGAGCTTCCCACATCTCGTCGAACATTTCTCGGATCTGCTCAAGCGACAAGATCGCGCCAGTCAACGGATCGAGCGCGACGGCGTGGAACGCGGCTTCTCTCGACCTCTCCAGCACCGCGATGACGCCCATCTCCTGCACTGCGACATTCGCTCGCGACAGCGAGGCGCATTGCGGTGGAAGCTCCCCAACCGGCATCGGATGGAACCCCAACTCGTCAATCAGAATCGGCACCTCGACGCATGATCCGTACGGCAAGTTGTCGATCAAACCATCATTCGGAACGTTGCCATTGATGACAATCTTGTCGCCCGTCTCCATCGCCTCCATGATGCGGCAAGCATATTCATCCGAGCGGCTCGGTCCAATCGGGTCGTCTGAATACGCGTCATGCTCAAGCTGCGTCATGTGATCGTCGACCCGTTTCACACGCCGCTGAAGATCCTGTCGTATCTCATTCAGCCTGAACTCGTCCATCACCGCATCATCGGTCCGGAAATATGGCACATATTCCGACATGTGCCGCGTCGACTCTGTCACGAAATATCCGAAATGCTTCATCACCTCGAACCGCACGGTATCGAGCGCGAATATCTCAGGATTATTCATCGCATCCCGCAAAGCCGGATACGCATCCTCCCCCTTCCGCTCAAACCTCATGAACCAAGCGAGGTGGTTAATGCCCGCGACCCACGCCGACACATCATCGCGCGGCGCACCGATGTAGTCCGCTAAATCCTGCGTCGTCCGCTGGACACTATGGCAAAGCCCAATAGTCGGCACATCCGTCTCCGTCGTAATGCCCCAACACGCCATCGCCATCGGATTGGTGTAGTTCAGCAGCGTGGCGTTAGGCGCAACATCATCGATATCCTGTGCCATATCGATCAGAACCGGAACCGTCCTCAACGCCTTGAACACTCCCCCTGGCCCAACCGTGTCACCGACCGCTTGATCGATTCCGTACTTTCTGGGAATATCGATATCCCGCTCGAAAGTGTCGCCAACGCGTATCGTCGTCAGCACATAGTCGGCACTAGTGAGTGACTTGCGACGATCAGTCGTAGTCTCGATCCGAGCGTTAGAACCGACCTCGGCGAACAGCTTCTTGGCGAAGTCGCCGATGACTTGCAAACGTTCCTCGTCGATATCCATCAACGAGATGTGCGAATCTTTCAGCGACGGCGTACAGGCGACGTCTTGTAAAAGGCGACGCGCGAACACGACGCTCCCAGCTCCGATCAGCGATATTTTGGGCGGCATACGGCGTGAATTTTCCTCCCAGAGGCAACCGCGTACAAAGTTTCGACGCAATGTTAACGCAAGGCGGACGCTGAAAGAATGGTCATCCTACCCTCGCGTACACAACCATAAGATCTGCGCGTACGTCCCTTTCGCAAAGCGATGGAGGCACATGGGGCACCGTTGTTATTGCGTTATACAGGCGGCTTCCACAAGAATCGCATGGACATCTTCGGGCAATTCAATCCGAGCGGCCTCTAGTGCTTGGAATACCGGGATGAGCGCGAACATCTTTGTCTGATCGAGTGGTTCGTTAGCAGGTTCAGCCTCCGCGATATCTTTCACGCCTTCAAAAAAGCCGAGTTGTGCATTGTGCCAATCGACGAGGATGTCGGGCGGCATCAAGGTGATGAACATGTCGATGATGAGCCTGACGGCTTCCGCCGTCTCGCCATAGGTTACGCCTTCGGGCGGTGCGGCCGATTGCTGTCCGAGACCCGCGCATCCAGTCGCGTACACCTCGACTTCGGCCAGCACGTCGGCCGGCGTCGAAACGCTAGGTTCAGGCTCCTCTACAGGAAGCGTGTCCTCCTCAACCAGTTGCTCAGCATCAACAAGGTTACCGGTGCATCCCGCGGCGACGATTCTGTCCATCAACTCTTGGGAGATCTGAATGCTCATCAACGCCTCGAAATTCGCGAACATGACTTCGATCAGGACCTCGGGATTAAACGGCTGATCTGCCGGCTGCTGGTCCAGCACATCCCGCATCGCCGTCCATACGTCAAGCTGGACATTGTGCCAATCAGCGATTTCTGGCGGTGGGTTCAACTCGCTGAAGAGCATATGGAAGTTGCCAATGATCTCGTAGAGTTGGCCATTCGTTATGCCGGGTGGTACTCCAGTCGAGGCGAACGGGCCTATAGTTGACGCGCAGGTCTCGATGTATTCGTCCACCGTCATACCTGCTTCAGCAGGTGGCGGCACCGGCGTCGCGGTAACCGTAGGATCGACAACTGGTGTCGGTGTGGGTGGTTCAGGTGTAGGTGAAGGTACCGGAGTGTTCGTCGGTTCGGGTGCTGGTGTGTCGGTGGGTTCAGGAGTCGGAGTGTCCGTAGGCTCTGGCTCAGGCGTATCCGTCGGTACGGGTTTAGGTGTGTTCGTCGGTATCGGGACTGGGGTATCGGTGGCCGTAGGCACCGGTGCTGGAGTGTCCGTCGGTTCGGGGAGCGGTGTATTGGTTGATGTCGGCACCGGCGCTGGAACAGAGGTCGCCGTCGGTTCGTCGCCACCTCCGCACGCGTACACCGCCATCAGTGCTGAAACAGCTACTAGCAACCACACAAACATCAACGATTTCCGAATGGACACAGCCGCAAACTCCGAACCTAATCAAGTTCTTTCGCATTGAAGCGATAGCATCTGGCGGATCAACGCGCCGCCGCGCCTTTTCGCGCTAGTGTACGTTCCCACGCGAAGTCGCATCAATCAGATTCGACGCGCTTGAAGGGCGAACCGACAGGCGCGGCAAAGTACCGTCCGACTTCGCTTATCTCAGTGGAAAACCACCATCTTCAACTCCGTCATCTCGTCGATGGCGTATGGCGGGCCTTCTTTGCCGAAACCGCTATCCTTCAATCCGCCGTAAGGCATCATGTCAGCGCGGAACTGCGTGCCGGAGTTGATGTTCAAGTTGCCAGCCTCTGCTTCGAGAGCAAACCGCATCGCGTGATCGACGTTCTGGGTGAAGATCGCCGCGGCCAGACCAAAGTTGCTGTCATTCGCCAACTCGATGGCTTGATCGATGTCCTCCGCCGGAGTAATTGCCACCGCTGGACCGAAAACCTCCTCGCGCGAAATCCGCATGTCCGGATCTACGTCAGCGAGGATCGTCGGTGCCATGATGGCACCGTTGCGCGTTCCACCTGAAACCAGGTTTGCACCGCCTTCGACCGCTTCATTGACCCAACTCTCGACTCTCGCCGCGTCGGTTTCACGCACTAGCGGCCCCATGTTCATAGCGTCCTGCTTGGGATCACCTACCGCCAGCGCCTCCACTTGCGGCTTCAACGCGTCAATGTAGTCACCATAAGCAGATTCTTGTACGATCACACGCTGTGTAGAGATGCAGACCTGTCCCGCATTCGCGTAACCGCTTTGCGCGGTTGCCGCTGCCACCTTGTCCATGTCCGCGTCTGGCATGACGATCAAGGGCGAGTTCGAACCTAGCTCCATCGTCACCTTCTTCAACCCTGCCATCTTGGTAATCCGTTCGCCGATTTCGCGCGAACCCGTGAATGTCACCTTGCGAACATTCGGTTGCGACACCAATGCATCGCCGATAGTTCGACCCGAACCAGTGATGCATTGGATAGCCATATCCGGCACTCCAGCTTCAAGCAGGATCTCGGTCAGCTTCAATGCCGACAAAGGCGTGTCCGACGCGGGCTTGATGATGACCGAATTACCCGCCGCTATTGCTGGGCCAACCTTGTGAGCAACCAAGTTGAGCGGGAAGTTGAACGGTGCAATGGCGGCGACGATGCCTACTGGCACTCGCACCGTGAAGCCGAATTTGCCGGCGTTGCCCGGCGATGCGTCAAGCGGGATCGTCTCGCCCCGCAGACGCTTCGCCTCTTCCGCTGACCACGTCATCGTCTGCACCGCACGATCGACTTCCAATCTACCCTCGGAGATGACCTTGCCCTCTTCGCGGGTGATGGTCTGACCGAGGTCTTCTTTACGATCAATCATGATCTCGACCGCGCGAGTGAGAATCTCGTAACGATCCATGCCCGTCAGCGCGGCCATCTGTTCTCTGCCCTCTTCAGCGGCGCGTGCGGAGAGCACGACATCTTCGACCGATGCCGCGGGCACGGTGTCGAACGCCTCGCCTACGAAAGGATCGATGACATCCATACGGTGGTCTCGATCCACCCATTCTCCAGCTAGATACATCTTCATTTTGGGGCCTCTGTTTGACTAGACTCCCGACTACGCGGGAATAACGTTGGTTTTGCGCTTGCGCGTAGGTTAACACTCGCGGCGAGAAACGAGAAATGCGATTGATGCGCTGAAGCGTACGATAAACTTCGCACAGCGCTTAATCAGATGGCTCCAAATCTTCTCGCGAATGGCGAATGATCAAGCCACGCACATAAGGGAGTTGGTTCGAATGTCAGGCCCCTTTGAAATCTACGCAGACGAGTTCAGTCAGATACTCGGCAGTTCTCCAGAACTAACGTTGCTTTCGAGCGACCTCGTGTTCGCCGAAGGCGTCTGTTGGCTACCTTCACGCAACTACGTCATCGTCAGCGACTTCCCGAACAACCGCATCATGAAGTGGGACGAGACTTCCGGCATGGATATCTTCCGCCAACCTTCCGACTGTGCCAACGGCAACACGGTCGATGCCGAAGGACGCGTGCTCTCATGCTTGACGCGTGGCCGGACCGTGGTCCGTCTTGAGCACGACGGCACCTTGGCACCGGTCGCAGATAGCTACATGGGCGGCAAACTGACATCCCCGAACGACGTCGTGGTCAAATCCGACGGTTCGATCTGGTTCACTGACCCCGACTACGGCTTCTTGCACCCAGAATTCGGACATGGCGACAAACCAGAACAGGACCGTAATCGCGTATTTCGCGTCGATGGTGACACTTTGGCGATCACCGTTGTTTCCGAAGACTTCGACAAGCCGAACGGCATCGCGTTCTCACCAGACGAAACAGTCCTATACATCGGAGACACCGGCCGGACTCATGGCGAGTTCCGCAATCACCGTGTCATGCGCTTCGACGTTACACCCGGTGGCGCATCTATCGTCAACCCGACAGTGTTCGCCGATATTGAACCTGGCGTACCCGACGGCTTCCGATGCGACACCCACGGCAACCTCTACGTCTCCGCTGGCGATGGCATCCAAGTATTCAACCCCGACGGCAACATGATCGGCAAGATCCTCACCCCAGAAGTCGCCGCGAACTGCTCCTTCGGCATGTCCGACCGCCAACGCCTCTTCATCGGCGCAACCTCCTCCCTGTGGTCAATCGATCTCAACGCACAAGGGGCATAAGGGACGCTTGTCCTCCGCGAGAACGAATCATTAGGGATTCCCCCGCTAGCGGGGGAAATGTCCGAAGGACAAAGGGGGCACGACACGAATTCCCCTCTCCCTCGATGGGAGAGGGTTAGGGTGAGGGTGAAACGATGAACCAAATCAAAGCCATCGTCTTCGACTTCGACGGACTGATCCTAGACACCGAAACGACCGATTACGAGGCATGGCAAGCCATGTATCGCGCCTACGGCGTCGAACTTCCCCTATCGATGTGGTTGCCAATTATTGGAGACGCCAGTCAGGACTTCAGCATCGACCAACATCTCGCCGAATTGACCGACAAACCAGTTGATCGTGTCGAACTGCGTAAACGCCAACGAGCCCTCCACCTCGAAATGCTCGAAGACGCCGTTGCAATGCCGGGAGTCGAAAATTACATCCACACCGCAAAAGAATTGGATATCCGAATAGGAGTCGCGTCCGGTTCCAGACGATCTTGGGTCGTGGACAGACTCGATCAACTCGGTCTCCTTGATCACTTCGAGACAGTTGTTTGTCGCGACGATGTCGGGGGGAGAACCAAGCCCGACCCTGCCGCGTACCTCGCAGCAGTCTCTAACCTTGGTGTGACTGTAGACCAAGCAATCGCACTCGAAGACTCGCTGCCTGGGGTTAAGGCCGCTAAGAGCGCCGGACTATATTGCATCGCAGTGCCCGGGCCGATGACCAAAAATCTGTCGTTTCCAAACGCCGACATGCGACTGGAGTCCCTGACCGACGTGCCGCTACAAGAACTTCTGAAAACGGTGCCAAAAGCCTGACGGCAGTGGATTAAGGTAATGGCAATCGCCAACCGTACGAAGAAACAACCGAAGAACCCTCATGTCTCAAGCACCTAACAAAACTTGGCAAAACCGTAACCGTTTCCGAGCCGACGATGATCTGCGATCCGGTGCAGTAATCATCCACCCCAGCTTTCGCGACCTGATTGGCAGCGACGATGTCCAGATCCAGAAACACTACACCGGTACCGAATGGGCGGAAGGTCCTGCGTACGTCCCTGCCCGCGACGGATCAGACGGTTTCGTAGTCTTCTCCGACGTTCCAAACAATCGAATGTTGAAGTACGATCCTGCCACCGGAGGAACGACCACTTTCCGTGAACCGAGCCACTTCAGCAACGGCAACACCGTCGACAACGAAGGCCGACTAGTAACCTGCGAACACCTCCGTCACGCCATCAGCAGGCTCGAACACGACGGCACACATCACATCTTGGTCGACAGCTTCGAGGGCAAGAAACTGAACTCGCCCAACGACCTCGTAGTGAAATCAGACGGAAGCATTTGGTTCACCGATCCGCCTTACGGCATCTTGAGCGGTCGTGAAGGCAACGCTCGGGAGTCGGAACTTGACGGCAACTACGTCTACCGCCTCGAACCCGAGACCGGCAACATCAGCATCGTCGTGACCGAACTTGATCGCCCGAACGGTTTGGCGTTCTCTCCCGATGAATCGATCCTCTACGTCGCCGACAGCGGCGAGCCCCGCAACGTCGCCGCCTTCGATGTCAACTCCGACAGTAAATCGGTTAGCAAGTTCCGCATCTTCGCAGTCGTTAGACCTGGCATCGCCGACGGCTTCCGCTGCGACGTCCAAGGCAACATCTGGACCAGCGCCCACGACGGCATCCACTGCTACACCCCTGAAGGCGAACTGATAGGCAAGATACTCGTGCCTGAGCAACGCACTGCCAACTGCACCTTCGGTGACGAAGACCGCAAAACCCTCTACATCTGCGGCGACGTTTCGCTCTACTCGGTGCGTCTCAATGTTGCGGGGGCGGAATAGCGGCCCGACATGGCGATAGTCAGTTGTGCGTTCGCACGAGATAGCGGACTTGAATAGCGAAGAGATCAGAAGATACTTTCTGTCGATAATTCTTGCCTTGCCAGTGGCGGCGCTGGCGACTGGCGACTTCATCATTGCTGTGAACGTCCAGTGGGGATGGAAATCCGAAGCCGATGGAGCGGCTGTCGCAGTACCGTTGTTCGTCTTGCTGTGGACAGGATTGTCTTGGTACGCAATTGCAGCCGGTTCCATAAATAGAGGCTCCTTGAGGTTGACGAATCTGTTCATCGTGTTTTCTGTCTGTCTACCGCTCGCAATAATGTTTCAAGACGCGGCAAATGATTTTCGGGATCCCATTTTCCCGCCTGTGTTGATACTGATTGCCACAACCATTTTTGTCGCAGCACCGATGGTGCTGGTAGCTGTACTCATGCGCAGGGCGATATTGAAAGACATCGAACGAGAAGAGCGCGGATCGCCGAGAACCTAAGTTCGGAAGAACAGCGCAGAGCAGATGACTTACTTTTCTTGATCGGTTTCTTTGGTTGTCACGGCATAGTTCGGTTTTAAGATGTTCTCGCGATTAGGATGTTTTCACCGTGATGCTCGCTTAGTTTGGTTGGCCCAATGTGACCTCGCCAATGTCCTTGCGCCGCCTACAACGCGATTCCCTCATGTCCGAATAGAATCGTCTAGGTTGCCGATTTCGTAAGTCGGCGCGTTCCAAACGCCAACAGACCGCGAATACACCTACCACGCCCGCCTTGTCAAACGTCCAAACTGTCTCCGAAGCCACCATCGACAGCGATGTCGCGTGGCGGTCGATAAATGCCATCCGATTCCTCTCTATCGATGCGGTCGAGAAAGCGAACAGCGGACATCCCGGCGCACCGATGGGCCTCGCGCCAACCGCTTACGCCTTGTGGCAACATGCTCTGAAGCACGCGCCGGAAACACCAGATTGGGCAGACCGAGACCGCGTCGTTCTCTCGGCGGGGCACGCGTCGATGCTTCTATACTCGATGCTCCACCTCACCGGGTACGACCTAGCCCTTGACGAGATCAAGGACTTCCGGCAGTGGGAAAGCAAAACTCCGGGGCATCCGGAATACGGCCTCACCGCCGGCGTTGAAGCCACGACCGGTCCGCTGGGACAAGGTCTGGGCAATGCGGTCGGATTCGCACTCGCTGAGAAGATCCTAGCTAACACCTTCAACCAGCCCGGTCACGAGATCGTCAACCATCGCACGTACGCCATCTGCTCCGACGGCGACATGATGGAAGGTGTCGCATCAGAAGCCGCATCGCTTGCCGGTACTCTCCAACTCGGCAAGCTGATCGTCATCTACGACGACAACCAGATATCTATCGAAGGAGACACCGACAAAGCGTTCCGAGAAGACGTCTCGAAACGCTACGAAGCATACGGTTTCCACATCATCGATCCTGTAGACGGCAACGATCTCGCAGGCATTATCAACGCGCTCAAAGCCGCCGAAGCCGAACCTGACAAGCCCAAACTCATCACCGTCCGATCCGTCATCGGTTACGGCAGCCCCAACCTCGCCGGCACCGGAGCGGTTCACGGCAAAGCGATGGGCGGCGACGAAGTAGCTCTGACCCGAACGCAACTGGGCTGGGACTACCAACCATTCAAAATCCCAGACGATGTTTACGACCACATGCGGTCCGGTGTCGAGAGCGGTCAAACGTTGTCTGATGAATGGCACTCGAAGTTCGAGGACTACAAGTCCGAGTACCCCGAGCTCGCCGAACGCTTCCTCGTAGACTTGCTGGGCATGCTCCCTGAAAATTGGGACGACGGCTTGAACCGACTAGTCGGCTCACACGAATCACCAATCGCGACCCGCGCTGTCTCAGGCGAAGCACTCCACGCCATCACGCCTGCATTGCCGCGCCTGATCGGTGGCTCGGCTGACCTCGCCGAATCCAACAACACCGAGGTCGATGGCCGCGGCTCGTTCTCGCCAGAAATGCTGGATGGACGAAACCTCCACTTCGGCGTCCGCGAGCACGGCATGGGCGCAACCTCCAACGGTATGGCTCTGCACGGAGGAGTCATACCTTATGCCGCAACCTTCCTCATCTTCTCCGACTACCTGCGCCCTGCGATCCGCGTCGGTGCACTCTCGCACGCGCCCTGCGTCTGGATCTTCACGCACGACTCCATCGGTCTCGGCGAAGACGGCCCGACTCACCAGCCAATCTCGCAGTTGATGGGTTTGCGGATGATACCCAACCTGACCGTCATCAGACCTGCGGATGCCGACGAGACATTCGAGGCGTGGCGCATCGCCATCGAAAATCGACAAGGCCCGACCGCGTTGATCCTCACGCGTCAGAACCTGCCGCAACTCTCCGAAATAGGTGCCCAGGGCTTCGCGCGCGGCTACGTCCAGCGCGGCGCATACGTCATCGCCGACACCGCTTCCGATCCAGAAGTGATCATTATCGGAACCGGCTCGGAGACGCAATTGGCGCTTGGTGCCGCCTTGAAACTACAAGAGGAAGGCATCGCTGCCCGAGCGGTCTCCATGCCCTCCTGGGAACTCTTCCAATCGCAGCCCGACGACTACCGCGAGTCGGTACTACCTTGGAAAGTCCGAGCCCGCGTCTCCGTAGAAGCCGGCACAACAATCGGATGGGAACGCTACACTGGCTTCGACGGCGCCATCATCGGCATCGACCGCTACGGAGCATCTGCACCTGGAGATGTTGTGATGGCCAACCTAGGTTTCACCATTGAAAATGTCGCTGAAACCGCGCGTTCGTTGCTTTAGCACCTGCCCGAACATATCCAGTACGTTCGGAAAGTTATACCGCCCGAAAATCCACGGTAGTATCATTACCGCGTAGTTGGACACCCTGAGATTTGCGTGTACCAATGCAATCGTGAGGCAAACGGGGATTTGGACTATCGATGCGAGTAGCAGTTGGCGCTGATCACGCTGGATTCAATCTGCGCGAAACCGTAATTTCCACCATCGAGGCCGCCGGACATCACGTCATCGATCTCGGTGCTCATTCCTACGACGCGGAAGACGATTACCCCGACCGCGCCGCGCCAGTAGCCGAAGCAGTAATGTCCGGCGACGCCGACCGCGGCGTCATCGTATGCGGCAGCGGCATCGGTGCCGCAGTCACCGCCAACAAATTCCGAGGTGTCCGGGCTTCGATCTGTCATGACACCTATTCAGCCGCGCAGGGCGTAGTACATGATGACATGAACGTGTTGTGCATCGGCGGAAGAGTGGTTGGCGAAGCGATCGCCACCGAGTTGGTCAAAGCGTTCCTGTCGGCACGAATGGGCGATGAGGTGCGATTTCAGCGTCGCCTCGACAAGCTCATCGCCATCGAAGCGGCAAACTTCAACTCCAAATAACAGATTCGCAGCGAGGCAAACAATGTGTCATCACGAACATAACAACATCACCAAAGCCGCTGAACTTGGACAGGCTATCTGGCTAGACCAGATTAGCCGCGACATGATCGACCGCGGCGAGATCCAAGAACTCGTCGATCATGGACTACGAGGCATCACGACCAACCCGACGATCTTCGACGGCGCAATCGCCGGCAGCGATGTCTACGACGACCGTCTCGCCGAATACGCAAAGGACGGAAGTTCTGCCGAAATCGTGTTCGAACGCATCGCAGTTGAAGACGTTCGCGACGCCGCGGACATCCTCTTGCCGACCTATGAAGCGTTGAACTACCGCGACGGCTTCGTATCTATCGAAGTCAACCCGCACTTGGCTCACGACACTGACCGCACCATCGCCGAGGCGCGAAGACTATGGTCCGCAGTCGACCGTCCGAACGTGATGATTAAAGTCCCGGGAACACCTGAGGGCGCACCAGCAATCACGACCCTGATCTCTGAGGGCATCAACGTCAATGTGACGCTCCTCTTCTCCCTCGACGCATACATCACCGCCGCCAACGCCTATCTCGACGGTGTGACCAAGTTCGCAGGTTCCGGCAACGGCTCACCCGCGCGCATCGCATCGGTCGCGTCCTTCTTCGTCAGCCGAGTCGACACTTTGGCGGATGAACTCCTACCAGACGACAGCGATTTGGTGGGCAAGATAGGTATCGCCAACGCCAAACTGGCATACCGCGAATACCAGAAGATATTCGCCAGCGACCTCAACGACAACACCCGCTTCTTCTCCCTGAACACCATCGGCGCACAACCCCAGCGTCCGCTCTGGGCTTCCACCAGCGTCAAGAATCCCGAATACCCGCCGACTCTCTACTTCGACAGTCTGCTCGGCCCCGATACCGTAAACACTCTCCCTCTGCCAACCGTCGACGATGTTCTCGCCACCGGCACCATCGCAGAGACTCTCACCGCAGACGTAGATGAAGCCGAGGCGCAACTCGCACAACTCGCCGACGAAGGCGTCTCTTACGACGAAGTCACAGCCCAACTCCTAGTCGAAGGCGTCGAGAAATTCGCCGATTCATGGGACAGCCTCATGGCCCGCATCGACGCGAAAATTTCGGCCCTGGCGAGCGTCTGATAGACACCCAGAACGGAGCGTTGTTTGGGCACCGCGAGCAGCATACGGAGCAAATCCCGATCCGGCATCGCGGACATCGTGCGCCGAATATGGGCACGCGACTACTCGCTATGGGCTGAGCCATCCCTCGGCGGCGGTGGCGATTGGATGGGATGGCTAGATCTACCCGGCTCCAATTTCAGCTTTCCCCTGCTCGCGGGAAAAATGTCCGAAGGACAAAGGGGGCCCGAACAACCTGGTCAAGCCCGCCCCAACATCACCTCCCTCAACATCCTCGGCATGGGCGGAAGCAGCCTCACCCCAGAAGTCCTAAGCAACCTCTTCCCGGACACTGCTCCAGTCCTCAACGTATTCGATACCGTAAATCCTGCAACCATCGCCGAAGCGCTGAACTCGATGGAACTATCGACCGCTGCCTTCGCGGTAGCAAGCAAATCTGGAACCACAGTAGAGCCGCTATCCCTCGAAAGCGTATTCCGACAAGCTCTAAGCGAAGGAGGCACCGAAAACACCTCCAACCACTTCGTCGCAATCTCCGATCCAAGCACTCCACTCGCCGACCGCGCCAAAAACGGCGAATTCGCAATCCATGTCGAAACCCCCGCGAACGTAGGCGGCAGATTCTCCGCGCTCTCAGCATTTGGGATGTTCCCAGCATCGATCTGCAACATGCCAACGGACGAAATGACCGCCAGCGCGATGGCGATGGCAGACCGCTGCCGCGCCGAAAATGAAACCAACCCCGGCATCGAACTCGGACTCTTCATGGCCCGTAACGCGCTTAGAGGACGCGACAAGGTCACATTCGTGATGTCGCCGAGCCTAGAGCGATTCGGACTCTGGCTTGAGCAACTGTTAGCAGAATCCACCGGCAAGAACGGGCGTGGATTAATACCCATAGCCGGCGAACCGATACTGCCATCCGAATCATACGGCGACGACCGTCAGTTCATTCGCATCATACTCGCCGGCGAACAGCCCCCTCATTCAACCGCATTCGACACCCATCCTACCTACACCATCGAACTCCCGGACCGCGCAGCCATCGCCGGCGAATTCTTCCGATGGGAGTTCGCCACATCTGTCGCCGCCAGCGGTATCGGTGTCTACCCGTTCGACCAACCAGACGTGGAGTCGGCAAAGCAGTTCGCCCGCGCCGCACTCGAATCCGGTGCTGGTGGAACCGGCAATGCACAAACTCTGAGCGACGCCATTCGATCCACGATCGCCAATGGCAAAGCTGGGGACTATGTCGCCATTGCCGCGTTTCTGCCAGAATCCGACGCGCTGACCAACACCGTCACAGGCCTCCGTTCCGCCATCAGCGAGGCCACCGGAATGGCAACCACCTTCGGATACGGTCCGCGCTACCTCCACTCCACCGGACAACTGCACAAAGGCGGTCCAAATTCAGTGATTTTGCTCGCATTGACCCAAGACGCCAACATCGACATTGATGTCCCCGGTCAAACCTACTCGCTTGGCGACCTACTCGCCGCACAAGCCGCAGGCGACGTTCAAGCGTGTCGCGACAAAGGGAGGCGCGCCGAGTTGATCAAGATCGAAGGCGACGCCATTGAAGAAATCGAATCCGTAACCCCAATAATCCGACATGAAATCCGACATCAAGTCCCACATGAGCATAAAAGGCGTTGAAGGTGCAATCTTGAACCCCAAATTCATACTCAACGCAACCGAAGCAGAACGCGGACTGCGATTGGACCGCTCCGATCCCGAAGATCGCGCCCGCATCGTCGGCGCAATCGACATATTGATTGGCGCGCTCGAAACCGCTTTCGAAAACGGCATCGACCGAAACGACGTATTGCTTTGGCTCGACTCTGATATCGGCGAAGGCTCTCTATTCCGCGCCCTCTCGTCGAAAATCCCGACGATGCTGACCTACGACTTCGACGTTCGCGACTACCTCGAAGAAGCCTTCGACGAGATGAACGAGGTCACCACCAAGTTCAAACCCGACGTTCTAGTGCTGCCTGTCAGAAACGCGGCCGCAGATATGGGGCAGATCAGCGCACCGTCAAACTCTTTGCAACTGCCAAACTCCATGTCGCCCATCGACAAGCACATCTCCATCTTCGACTTCGCCTTATCCTTCGACGTGAAGATAGCCTGGGACATACGCAAACCTCGCGGCGAATGGCCCGACCCCATGTTGCAGTCCGAAAACGCACTCCGCACCATCTCCAGATTCCAAGATGCCGGACTCGATCCCACCATGTGGATCATGAACCTGCCTGCCGTCAGAATCGTCGCTGAGACCTTGAGTGCGCGGACGCACATCGACGACCGCAACGATGTCATGGCATGTTTCGCACTAGACACCATCTTTTGGACCGCGTATCGCACCCAGAACGACAATCTGGATACACTCCCAAATGCGGTGTCAGCCGCGATCAATGCGATCGACACAATGCCCGGCAACGCACGCGTAATCGTCGGTGCCGAAACCTACGCCGCATGTCTGAATGAGTTCGCCCAAACCGCTAGAACCGCTTCCGATGTTGCCGAAGCTTTAGCGGCTCGTCTCATCGCTATTTCCGAAGCATTGAACGTTGAAAAAGTCTCAGTCTAATGTCCTGCCCCGTCATTCCCGCGCAGGCGGGAATCCAGAGAGAAGGGGCAACCCGTCATTCCGGCGAAAGCCGGAATCCAGAGGGGAGGGGCAAAAGGAAGTGATACAAACATCCACTAAGGAGTAACAAAATGCAAATCGGCCTAGTCGGACTCGGCCGCATGGGCGGCAACATGGCGACTCGCCTACTGAGCGACGGCCACGAAGTCTTCGGCTTCGATCCGAGCCCAGACGCGCTCGCCGAGTTGGAAACACACGGCGGCACCGGCAAAACCGGGCTCCCCGATCTCGTCAGTGCCCTGGACACACCGCGCACTGTTTGGGTCATGGTACCCGCCGGTGACATCACCCAATCCACCATCGACGAACTGTCCAACCACATGTCCCCTGGCGACACCCTCATCGACGGCGGTAACTCCAACTACAAAGAGTCGATCCGTCGCGCCAACGAACTGGCCGAAAAAGGCATCGACATGCTCGACTCTGGAACCAGCGGCGGAATATGGGGCCTCGAAAACGGTTACTGCCTAACCATCGGCGGCAACCGCCAAGCATACGAACGCAACCTCCCGATATTCAAGACTCTCGCGCCACCAGAATCCGACGGCAACCTCTACGTCGGCCCCAGCGGCTCCGGACACTACGTCAAGATGATCCACAACGGCATCGAGTACGGAATGATGCAGGCCTTCGCCGAAGGACTCGAACTCCTAGAAGCAAAATCCGACTTCAACCTAGACCTCGCCGCCATCTGCGAAAACTGGCGCTACGGTAGCGTCATCCGCTCCTGGCTCCTAGACCTCACCGCCGACGAACTCAAAGAAGATCCGGGATTGGACCGGCTGTCTTCCTACGTCGAAGACTCCGGCGAGGGACGCTGGACCGTCGACGCCTCCGTCGAGCTAGCAGTCCCCGCCCCCGTAATCACCGCCGCCCTCCAAATGCGCTTCCGCTCACGACAAGAAAACCCCATCGGAGGACGCGCCCTAGCCGCCATGCGCAACGCCTTCGGCGGCCACAGCGTCAAAAGCGCCTAGCCCCTTTCGTAACACGAAAGGGGCGCGAAAGAGCGAAGCGACTTTCGCGGGGTATGCCCGGGGCGGGGCAGGGGCCACAAACATCACAATGCCAAACAACCACCCCACAACAAATCCCCTCTACCTCGATGGGAGAGGGACAGGGTGAGGGTGACACCTCCCCTTTTTGCGTCAGCAAAAGGGGGACGCGGCAAGCGAAGCGAGACGCAGCGGGGTCACAACTGATCCGGATACGAGAGCGAACCGGGGACAAATGGGCGGGGCACAATCATAGCCCATCATTAAAATCACAGTTCAAAACCAATGCCCAATAACCAAACTCCACACTTCACCATCGTCATCTTCGGCGCGTCCGGCGACCTGACACAACGCAAACTCGCGCCCGCGCTTTTCCACCTCCACGCCATAGGAGCGTTGCCCGAACGCTGCCGCTTCGTCGCCTTTGCGCGCTCCGAACTCAACGACGAATCCTATCGCCGACTCCTCTTCGATGTCTCAACCGACGACTTTGCATCAGACATGCAAAGCTGGTTAGATTTCGCCAATCAAGTCAGATACTTCCAAGGCTCCGCAAACGATGTCGCATCTCTGAAACAGCTCGACGACTTCATCCGCGCTGACACTCACGGGGATGCCAAGGAAGACCGCCTCTACTACCTAGCCCTCTCCCCCACCCTCTACGAAAGTACCGTCCACGCCCTGGGCGACGCCGGCATGTTGGACGAAACCAACGGCGTCCGACGCCTAGTGGTCGAAAAACCCTTCGGCACCGACCTCGAGTCCGCACGACTCCTCAACGAGGCCATACACACTCGCGCGAACGAGCACCAGCTCTTCCGAATCGACCACTACCTCGGCAAGGACACCGTCCAGAACCTCATCGTCTTCCGCTTCGGCAACACCATCTTCGAACCCCTCTGGAACCGCAACTACATCGACCACGTACAGATATCAGTTCTCGAAGACCTCGACGTCGGCGATCGCGCCGCCTACTACGAACACTCCGGCGTCCTCCGCGACATGTTCCAAAGCCACCTCCTCCAACTCCTCGCACTAGCCGCGATGGAGCCACCCGCCACCAACCACGCCGACTCCCTCCGCGACGAAAAAGCCAAAGTCCTCAGCGCCATCCGCAGACCCACACCCCAGCAAGCCGCCGAAAACTCCGTCCGCGGACAGTACCGAGGCTACCGACAGCTGGACGGCGTATCCCAAGCATCATCCACCGCCACCTATGCCGCACTCCGACTCTTCATCGACAACTGGCGCTGGCAAGGCGTACCCTTCTACCTCCGCTCCGGCAAAGCACTCCGACAAAAATACACCGAAGTCGCGATCCAGTTCCGCGAACCACCGCACCGCATCTTCGACGACGAAGACACCTCCGGTCTAGTACCCAACAAACTCCGCATCGTCATCCAACCCAACGAAGCCATCCGACTCACCATCGACAACAAAAAGCCCGGCCCCCGACTCCAAGCCGAAGCCCAAGAACTCGAATACAAATTCCCCATGGGCATGAGAGACGCCTACGAACGCCTCCTCCTAGACGCCGTAGCCGGCGACGCCTCCCTCTTCACTCGCTCCGACGAAATCGAACTCTCATGGGCCGTCGTCGACCCCTACATCCAAGCCTGGGAAACCGAACTAGCCGCCCAGCTATACCCCTACCAACCCGGCACCTGGGGACCCAACGCCGCCGACCAATTCATAACCCCCAACCGCTACTGGTCAAACCCAAATCCCCTCTCCCTTGATGGGAGAGGGCTAGGGTGAGGGTGATAGCCCCTTTCGTAAAACGAAAGGGGCGCGAGCAAACGAAGTGACGCGAGCGGGGTATGCCCGGGGCACTGACGCAGGCTTTCCCCCGCCCCTGTGAGGGAAAGATCCCAAGGACAAATCGGGCCCACACTCTTTGAACTTGTTTCAAACTTCGTCAAAAAATGAAATTGCCGCCATATTGCCGCTACTAGCGGCAATTTAAGGGGGAAATTGCCGCTGACTGCCGGAAATTGCCGGATTCAGCGGCAATTTGGCGGCAAGAGCGGCAATTCAGCGGCTATACAAAATCCCCAAAAACTCTCTTCCATATAATCCAGCCATGACCCGTAAATCTCTCAACTACGCCCTCCTAACCGCCGATCGCGTTATCGACGCCAAAGGCGGACCGCCAATCCAAAACGGCGCTGTTCTTACCCGCGATTCCCAGATCCTAGCCGTCGGACCCGCATACGAAATCCGCGCACCTGACCACGCTCCAGTTACGAATCACCACTACCCCAACGCCACAATCCTACCCGGAATGGTCGATTGCCACACTCACAACAACGGCTTCGGCGACGGTCGCAACGGCCAAGACCTAGCCGCCCTACCCGACGAAATCCTCACCCTACAGTCCGCATCAAACGCCCGCCGATCCCTCTTCTCAGGCGTCACAACCATCCGCGAAAACGGCCCCAAAAACATGACCATGTTCCGCCTCCGCGACGCCATAAATGCAGGCCTCGCAATCGGGCCACGCATGATTCTCTGCGGACGCCCTGTGTCGATAATCGGCGGACACATGGGCTATTTCGGCGGTGAAGTCACCGGAAGCGACGAATGTCGTGCATTTACCCGCCAGCTGATAAAGGAAGGCGCAGACTACATAAAAATCACCGCAACCGGCGGCAGCACCCCATCATCCTTCCCCCTCCGCCCCGCATTCAACCTCGATGAACTGCAATCCGTCACCGACGAAGCCCACAAATTCGGAAAGTTGACAGCTACTCACAGCACATCGACGAAAGGCGTCATAAACTCCCTCGACGCCAACGTCGACATGATCATCCACTGCGTATACAAAGAACCCGACGACACCGACAACTTCCGCATAGATGTCACCGAGCGCATCGGCGAGCAAGGGGCATATGTCAACCCGACTCTCCACGTCGGCCGCTCCAAGATCTGGTCATTAACGCAAAAAGAACGAGCATTTGGCATAACCGAACAAGAATCCATCGAACTCGACACTGCAAAACGAGAACTCGAAACCCGCCTCGACCAAAACCGCCGCATGATCGAAATGGGCGTAAAAGTCATCACCGGCTCCGACTCCTCCTGGGGTGACTACCAACTAGGCAATACGGTCTACGAAACCGAACTCCTAGTACACGCCGGCTACTCCCACATGCAAGGCGTGTTATCCGTCACAAAATGGGCTTCCGAAGCCCTCGGCGTCGATGACATCGTCGGAACCCTCGAACCCGGCAAACAAGCCGACATCCTAGTCGTGAACGGTGACCCATCGAAGGATGTCAACCATCTCTGGAACGTCGTTGACGTCTTCTTCAAAGGCGAAAAAATAGAACGAGGTTCAGACGAATCCCTAGCCACCGTGCGTCAAACACCCGAAGAAATTAATCTGGGTAGTCATCATTCGCACGGAGGTCACACATGAGCGATGGCAACCCGCAATTCACTCTTCTCAAAGCGTCTCGACTAGTCGACGGCAACGGCGGCCCAGTTGCTGAGCAAGCCGCAATCCTGCTCGAAGGTGACGCAATCAGGCAGATCGGCACCAAAGAAACCGTACAAGCACCAGAAGGCGCCCCAGCAACCGAAATCGACTACGGCGACGCAACTATCCTACCCGGTTTAGTAGATTGCCACGTCCATCTCATCGGCATCGGTGACGGCCGCGCCGGCGATGATCTCGTGCTCCTCCCCGACGAAGTCCTCACTGTCCAAGCCGCTCAGAATGTCCGAAAACACCTGTACTCCGGAGTAACAACCGTCAGAGATTGCGGTGCCAAGAACCGCACGACTTTCCTGCTCCGTGAAGCCGTCGAGATGGGCATCGTCCCGTCGCCACGGTTGATCCTAGCGGGCAGGCCCATCGCGATCATCGGTGGTCACCTCTCCTACTTCGGAACCACGGCCACCGGACCGACCGAGTGCCGCGCCGCAGTCCGACAACTCATCAAAGAAGGCGCCGACTTCATCAAAGTAACCGCAACTGGCGGCAGCACACGCACCAGTCATCCATCCAGACCATCATTCAACATCGACGAGTTCTCGGCCATAACCGACGAAGCCCACAAATTCGGCAAACACGTTTGCGCCCACTGCACATCCTCCGGCGGCATGGAAAACGCCCTCGAAGCTGGCATCGACACCATGATCCACGGCGTACACCGTGACTCCAACGGCAACGACGACTATCGTCCCGACATCGCAGACCAGATCGCCGAGCAAGGCGTATTCGTAAACCCCACGCTCGGACAGGGCTTGGCTCGGATTCGCCAACTCGAAGACAACCCTGATCTGGCGTTGGAAGCCGAGGACATCGACGTAATGCGTCGCGGTTCAGAAGTTCGGATGGATCACGTCGCACGTATGCGAGACGCAGGCGTGGTGATGGTGGCAGGATCGGACTCGGCATGGGCGAACTATCCGATGGGAGATTTCCAGACCGAGATCGAAGCGCATGTCATGGCTGGCATGTCGAACACGGAAGCCATCGTCTCAGCAACTCGCGACTCCGCCATGTCATGCCGTGTAGACGATACGGTAGGCACGCTAGAAGTTGGCAAGCAAGCAGATGTACTAGTAGTTGATGGCGATCCCACCCGCGATATCGCCGATCTCCGCAAAGTCAGCGACGTGTTCCTAGCAGGCTCCAAGATCGACCGTCACAATCTCGTCTGATGCGAAATGCTTGCAAAATGCTGGCACTGCTGGCATAATGCAAGCATGACGGTCCAGATAACAATCCGCAACGTCCCCGACGAAGTCCGTGACAAACTTGCTGTGGGTGCTGCGCGGAAACGACAATCGATGCAAGCATTTCTGCTTGATGAGCTCGAACGCGTAGCAGCTCGATCAAACAACGAAATCGTGTTTGAGAGAGTGCACGCAAGGTTGGCGGCGACAAACTCACGCGTCGACGCTGAAACCATTGTTAACGCCATCAAGGCAGATCGCAAGTGACGATTGTCGTTGATGCATCGGTTCTAGTTGCTTCTTTGGTCGACTTCAGACACGAGGGTCTATGGGCACGCCAATCCACGCAACGCGCTACGTTGATTAGCCCACAATTGATATACGTCGAGAGTGCGAGCGGTCTCCGGAGAATGGAACTCGCTGGTGAAATCTCGAACTCGGTGGCAACATCGGCAATGTACGACATGTTCGCAGTTGAAATCGAATTGCGTCCATTCGCCCCCTCTGCTCAACGCGTATGGGAGTTACGTCATAACCTGACCTGCTACGACGCTTGGTACGTGGCACTAGCTGAATCGCTAGATTGTCCATTGTTGACTCTCGATCGCCGGATCGCCCACGTCAACGGACTTAACTGTGAAGTTTTAACCGCACCCGACAACCCGGTAACGCGTAGTTGGTGATCCTGCAATGCATCTCCCACCACCCGCTTCCATCCACGCTGACTTCTCGGCGATGAACGCCAAAGAGCTACGTTTGGCGCAGGAAGAGATATGGGAGTGGATTTCGACGGCAGAGTCGGCCTCATACGACGATGCGCCTGATGATGATGTTTTGGACATGGCCAGGGAAGCCCTCAACGACATCATCGCCGAGCGCCGGGCTCTACATGGCGACGAGACTGCGCCCAGAGGTGGATGAACACGGGCGGTTGAACTACGTTTGATAAACTGACCACAAGAGACCTTCTTCCGTCCAGCCCGCTCATCAACGCGGAGGCCCGTACCATGGCACAAACAGCCAACGTAGTAACCAAAGATCAGGTTTACGAAGCCCTCAAAGATGTCTACGACCCCGAGATTCCGGTCAACGTCGTCGATCTCGGGCTTATCTACGATGTCGATGTCGAAGACAACGAAGTATTCGTGGAGATGACGCTCACGGCGCAAGGCTGTGGCATGGGGCCATACATCGCGCAACAGGCCGAATGGCGCATCGCCGAGATCGAGTACGTCGAGGATGTCGAAGTCGATCTCGTGTTCGACCCGCCCTGGAACCCCGACATGATCACCGAAGATGGCAAACGTCTCCTCGGCATCGATTAACCAAAACCCTTACCGTCGCGGATCATCCGTTGACCTCTCCTCGTAAAACTACTCCTGCCGAAGAAGCGCGCTTGGCGCAAGCCCGGCGGCAGTTCCAAGAACGCAAGCGAATCGCCGATTCGCTCAAATCTATCGGCAAACGCATCGGCGTATACAGCGGAAAAGGCGGTGTGGGCAAAACGACCGTGGCCGTCAACCTTGCCGCCACCTTAGCCAAACAAGACCGCGACGTCGCGCTATTCGACTGCGACATCGACTGTCCCAACGTCACCCGTGTCCTCCGCATCTCCGAAGGCCCAGTCGAACAAGACGGGCGCATGGTCCCGTCGCAACGCTTCGGCGTGAAGGTGATGTCAATGGCCTTCTTCCAACAGAATGAGGAAGAGGCGATCATCTGGCGCGGCCCCATGATCCACAACGCCATCAACCAGTTCCTGCAGATGACGGATTGGGGAGAGCCGGACTACATGGTTGTGGACCTACCACCCGGCACATCCGACGCGCCACTGACGGTAATGCAGACCCTCAACCTCGACGGTTTCGTCATCGTCAGCACCCCGCAAGAGTTGGCCGCACTAGACGCCAAGCGGTCGATCAACATGATCCGCAAGATGAACCTCGACGTCCTCGGCGTCGTAGAGAACATGACCGGCGGATTGTTCGGGCAAGGCGCCGCGGAAGAACTCGCCTACGAAATGGGGATTCCGTTCTTAGGGGCCGTGAACCTTCGACCCGACTACCTAGACGCGCTCGAGCCCCCAGTGTTGACCAATGAAGATGTCGCGGCGGAGTTCGACTACATCGCGCTCGGTGTTACACGGCAGTTAGCCGGTAACCGCGTCTAATCACTCTTCTCCACCAACAACTGCACAGTCTCTCGCAACGTCCTTGACGTGTCCACCGTCTCTGGCCTCTCGTGGCCAATCGGCGATGCGGTCACATGCCTGAACACGTCAGCCGCGCCCTTGTGCAAGTACGGCGTCGCCCCTGCTGAACCAAACGTCGCCGATATCTGCTCCATCTCGTCGATCCAGCGAAACGCCTTCGCGCCCAGGCTATTGACACCTTGCATATTCCTGAGCACACCCTGCTGGCTCGACTCCATCTCGGCAATGAACTCGTCATAGATACCGAGGTTCATGGCAGATATGAGGGCGGAAGCGTTCAATGCCGCCGCTCCCTTGCTTAGAGAGGCATAGCACATCTTTATCGCGGACGCGCGTCCAACTTCGCCGCCCATCAATGGCACCGATATGCCTCGACCGTCGAGTTGTCCCATGATCGCTTCGTGAGGACCAGATGCATAGAAGCGTGGAGGCTCTCCCCTGCCAGGTGGGCTCCCGATGATCCCCCCATCGATATACCTGCCGCCAGCATTCTCGATGATTGCCGCCATCTGCAACGCAACGGCCGGTGCGACCGGGTTGCAGTCGGCGAACGGTAGCGATTTGCCAGTCTCAGCAATGACCGCTGCAACTTGGCGGGCGACATCAACCGCGCGTTCCGGTACGAGAACCGACAACACGATATCGGCGCGGTCGATCATCTCGGCAAAATCGGGCACGTCGATGATACCAGCGACATCGGACAGTTCGCGGGTTCGGGCACTGCGCTCGGTCAGGCAGGTGATGACATCCAGGCCATTTTCTCGGAGTGCGCGTCCGACGTTTGAGCCCATGTCGCCCGGACTGAGTATCGCAACAGTTTTCACGATTTCCATCGGTAGTTCGCTCCTTGGGTATTAATTTCGTGGGCGCGTTTGGTTGAAATTGCTAATAAGCGCGTTCCCCCTCGTTGCCTTAGGAGAACGCGCTTTTCCTTTTGGATTCCGACCTTGGTCGGAATGACGCGGTGGTGAGTTAACCTCGGACGGCGGCGGCGATCGACTCTCCGACGACGCTCGCTTCACCAGGGTTCAGCCCGAAGACGTGAATCATCAACGGCGCGTTGTCAGTCGTGCGAGTCCATACCGGCGGATCCATATCCTTCAACTTGACCACCAAGTCGTCGTTGTTAAAGCCGACGACATCTTCATCCACGCTGATAGTCACACCGAAAGGCTGGTGGGCGATGATGTTGTCGATCAACTCAGCAGTGACGCCAGGGATTCCGCGTAGCGGCTTGATGATCTCCAAGCTCTCCTGCTCGGCAGCAGCGAGCCGACTCTCGTGGTCCAACTTGAACCAGCGCTGAACTGCAGCCACGCAACCCATGATCTCTTGGCGGTCAACCTTGTGCGGTCGTCCTACACCCCGGATGCGTCGGGACTCGTAACCGACGAACGAGTGTCGGCTGATGGAATCGATTATCTCCTCGGTGCCCATCGCGAGGCCGGTGGAGTGCGGCGCGCCCATGTACTTGGCCGCGATGCACTGGAAGTCGGCTCCCATGCGCACATACTTGCCGAAGTTCTCGAGCGGGAAGATCTGGCCAGCCGCATCGACGGATGCGTAAACATCGGCATCTTTGGCGATATCAATGACTTTGTCGAGCGTAACGACGTTCGGGTCTTTCGGCGCCTGCTCTACAACCGGGACGTGAATTGCGCATGTCTTATCAGTGATCGCCGCGCGAATGTCGTCCTCGTTAGTGCCGTTTTCATCGCCGGCAAAAACCAGCTTCGCCCCAGCGAGTTGCAAGCACCGGTCGTACCAGTACTGCTCGCGATGCTGAAGCACGATCTCGTCTTTCAAACCCGATGTGTCCGGTAACTGTTGGATCAGACCATCGTCGCCACCGGCCATGAATGCTGCGGTAGCGAGAGTCAGTGCCGATCCAGCACCCGACGTGATATACGCTGCCGGCACACCGGCCAATCTCGCAATTTCGTCGCCCGCGGCTTTTTCCAGCTCGATGAGCGGTATGAATGCGCTATCCGCGCGATCCATCGCCTCTTTCACCTCCGGTACTGGCGTCGAACCTCCTAGCAAAGTCACGCTGCCAGTCGCGTTGATCACGGGCTGAGCTCCGAGCTCCTTATAGATCGCTCCCCACTCCGATGTAACCATTTTCAACCTCCAGGTTGGGTCATATTCGCAAACCACAATGTGCGTCGTTCTCAAGTGGTTTATCGGTTTTGTATTCTAACGTTGATTCATCGATTGCACGTCGTAAATGCGCGATCGCCCAAGAACCCGACGCGGTGAAGATTCAAGACAAACGAGGCACACAAACAAATGCTGACTGACACATCTGAGATCACTCTAGTAACCGAGGCGAAAGTCGCTACCAAACACTGGGCTCCCGGCTCTGAAAACGGCGCGCCGCGTAACGCACCGCTACTCTTGGTTTCCGACGAATCCGAGAACTCTCAGTGGTCTCGTTTTGCTGATGACGCATCCGGCTTCGGTGATGTTTACGCCGTTTGGGACGTGTCACCCTACACTTTGGTGCAGACCATATGGGCGATCGGCGAACCCGCTTCGGTGGTAGCGCATGGAAAAAACGCCGGTGACATCGCTCTACAAGCAGCAAAGATGGGGAAAGGCGCAGTCCGCGCCTTGGCCCTCGTCGATTACGGACTAGACGAAGGCGATACTCCATCATTTGACAACACCACCTGCCCGTTGGTACTGATACGGGGCCGTCAAAGCGAAATCGCCGACCACCAACAGGTCGTATCAGCTAGATCTGCTCTAGGTGCCAAATGCAAACTGGTCGAACTCGAGAACTGCGGCAGCCGCGCCGCCGAGTCGTGCCCGCAAGATTTCGCCGCAACTGTTGACTGGTTCTTGCGCGCCGAGTCAGATTAGAGTAGCTCAACTACGCCCGGATTTGCTCCGGACGTCTCGTCTTCGACGGTTTGCGCTCTGGGCGATCCAACTACCTGCAACCACCATCGCTACTCCACCAAACATCGCCGCATAAACCCAGTTCGACGCGAATCCGAACCCTCCGGTGTCAGGCTCTTCTATCGGCGTTTCCGTTGGTTCAGGTTCGGGCGTCTCCATCGGTTCCGGCTCGGGAGTTTCGACAGGTTCAGGCCTCGGTGTCTCTTCGACCGCACCATGCAACGTCAAAACCGCAGTCGTGTCAGCCGTCCAACCATGCAAATCGATGGTCAAATCGCCGACACCGGCGATGCCCGGGTGCTCTTGTCGTCCATTTTCACCCGTCCCATCTGAGAGGGCGGCTGGCTCACCACCCAAACAAGGTACCGTAGCCGAAGTTTCCAAGTTGTCTTCAGACCCTGAGTCGAAAACTTTGGCAATTGCTGATGTGCTCTGGACGCTTAGCGACGATCCTTTGACCTCTGCGGAAACCACGATGTAACCATCATTTGTGCACGCAAACATACCCAACACCGTCACACTGTTTCCGACAAAAGCGCGTGCGTTACCGCTGAATGAGCTGTCTGGCACGATCGGTCCATCAGTCCACCACTGCCGGACAGACACGACGCCGGGTCTCTCAGCGAGTGTTGCAAGGAGGACTGAACCATCGCCGCTTTCCGATAGCGCGTCGATGCCTGGCAACTCCCTAGGTCGCGTGTACTCGATCACGTCAACGTTTTTGTCGTGAACAACCACAACAGGCGGCGTGATCGGTTGACCGGTTGTTCGATTTTCTAGGGTTGCACCAACTTCGAACGCGCGGGCCGGGCGCGCACCGCGCTCATCCAGAGCGATCTCGATGACAGTGTGGTCCCAGCCGAATACTGCGCCGAGGTCAACACTGCCGGATATACCCGGATGACGACTGATGCTTCCTTCGCCATCCGCTGTATCAAGATTGGAAACTCCTTCTCCCTCCAAACACGGCACCGTGGCGCGCGACTCATCATTATTCTCGGTGCCCGCGTCCCACACCGTTCCCGATCCGTAGCTCGGCGAACCATCATCCGACACCATGATGGTGCCCAAGGTTATTCCGTCATTCGTACATTGAAGCGAACCCAAGACACTGATGCGGTCCCCTGGATCAGCAGGGACGCGAAGCAGAGTTTGCTGACTGTTGGGATTGAGCACGCCGCCAAACCTCAACACATTCTTCACTCCAGACCGTCCCCTTAGCGATTCCATCAATTCGGGTTGGTCCCCAGATTCCGCGAACGCCTCTAATCCTTCCAACCGTCCAGCAGATGACGGCAGCAAAACCGCGCTGCTATCGTGAACTACCACGATGGGCGGAGAAATCGGTTGCCGTGCGGTTATATTCCGCACCGTCAGTTGGAAGTCTTTATGTTGAGCTTCAGCCGGCTGCGGTTGCAGGTAAAAGACCGCTAAAGTCAAAAACGCAACAAGCGTAGCGCTCAATATGACGCGTTTCAAGCATGCACCTCTTTTTGGCGATCCGGCAATATCCGGGAGTGATCCCTTTACCTTTCAAATACGAAGTGATCGCAAACTAGGGTTTGCGATCAGACAACAAACTAGGGTACAACAACGCCGATTCAATTCATTGATTGACCGCGTTGCAAAGCCGACTCCGATCGAGGGACTTCTTGAAGACCCAAGCCGCAGGCTCGCGCGAGCTATATCGTCTTCAATCTCGACATCGGGCCGCAAACCCTAGAACATAATCACCGAGCGGGCGACTTCACCTGCCTTCATCGCGCGGAACGCCTCATTGATGTCTGAGAGTTCGAGGCGGCGTGTCACCATCTCGTCCAATAGCAACCTGCCTTGCCGATAGAACTCGACGTATCTGGGCATGTCAACTTTGAATCGGTTGGAGCCCATACTGCAACCCTGGATCTTGCGCTCACGCATCCCGGTCGTAGGAATCTCGATCTTGGTACCCTCCGGGATCATACCGATCAAAGTAGCCGTTCCTCCCGTACCCAAAGCGTCCCAACAAGCCTCCGCGGTATCCTTCAAACCGATCGCCTCAAACGTGTAGTCGGCGCCGCCATCAGTGATGTTGATGATCGCTTCGACGGGATCGCTGTCGGAGGCATCGACGATGTCGGTCGCACCCAAATCCATAGCCGTCTTCAGCTTGTTTTCGGAAATATCGACTGCTATGACCCGGAGCGCTCCGGCTATGCGCGCTCCTTGAATCACTCCTAGACCGACACCTCCTGCACCAAACACCGCAACCGTCGAACCCGGCTCCACCTGCGCAGTGTTCAGAGCCGCGCCAACTCCGGTCGTAACGCCACAGCCGATGAGAGCAGCACCTTCAAACGGCATGTCTTCGCGAATCTTGACCACGCTGTTCTCATGCACAAGCATCTTCTCGGCATACGTTGCAAGATTCGCCATTTGCACCAGCGGTTGACCATCCCACGATATCCGCGGCGCTTCGTTTTCACCGCGCATCGGCTTCGTCTGGCAGCGCGCCGGGTGACCAGTGATGCAGTGCCGACATCTTCCGCAGTAGACCGAAAGGCAGAGGATCACGTGGTCGCCCGGCACAACATCTTGTACGAGGTCTCCGACCTTCTCGACTATGCCGGCACCTTCGTGTCCCATCACTGCCGGCGTCTCCATCGTGTAGAGCCCTTCGACAAAATGTAGGTCGGAGTGGCACACTCCTGTCGCCATGGTTTTGACCAAGACCTCGTACGGACCGGGATCGTCTACGTAGATGTCCTCGATCGTCAACGGTTCATTAACTGTGCTGAATACTGCTGCGTCGGGCATATTTCGTCGCCTTTCTAATCTGTGATTGGCGATGCAATCGGGTTTAGTCGTCTTCGAGGGTTGAGGTGTCACCTTCCGGCAAACCTAGCTCACGCGCCTTGAGCAATCTGCGCATGATCTTGCCGGAGCGCGTCTTCGGCATGATGTCGATGAAATCGATCTCGCGCGGAGCTACTCCGGCAGAAAGCCGATCCCGCGCGAACCGCATCAACTCGCGGCGGAGCTGAGTTCCAGCTTCGTAGCCCGGGTTCAGCGTCACGAACGCTTTGACAATCTCCATCGCGATCGGATCGGGCTTGCCGATGACACCGGCTTCCGCTACCGCCTCGTGCTCGATCAACGCCGATTCCACCTCGAACGGGCCGACAAGGTGTCCGGCAGTGTTGATCACATCATCCGCCCGGCCTTGGAACCAGAAATACCCGTCCTCGTCGATGCTCGCCTGGTCGCCTGTGATGTACCAGCCCTTCTTGAAGCGGGAGTTGTACATCTCGTCCTGCTGCCAGTACGTGTACATCATTGACGGCCAGCCGGGACGAACTGCGAGGCTTCCAGCTTCTCCGGGACCCATCTCGTTGAACTGGTCATCCAATACTCCCATGGTCACGCCTGGGAACGGCCTCCCCATCGAACCAGGTCGTACCGCCATCGACGCAAAATTGGCGCACATGATCGCGCCCGTCTCCGTCTGCCACCAGTTGTCGTGGATCGGCATATCGAAGTATCGATTGCCCCAAACCACCGCTTCAGGGTTGAGAGGCTCGCCCACCGACCCGATGAATCTCAGAGACGACATGTCGTACTGCTTCACCACGTCGCCGCCAGCGCGCATCAGCAGCCGTACCGCCGTCGGCGCGGTGTACCACACAGTAACGTCGTAGTCCTGTATCACTTTGTACCAACCAGACGCGCTGAAACCACCCTCGTAGATGATCTGCGTAACGCCGTTCGTCCAAGGCGCCATCATCCCGTACGATGTGCCAGTGACCCATCCCGGGTCTGCGGTGCAGAAATAGACATCGTCGTGTTTGAGATCGAGGGCCCAATGCCCAGTTATCCACTGCTGGATCACCGCCTGATGCCGATGCAGCACACCCTTGGGCTTACCGGTCGAACCCGACGTGTAGTGCATGATTGCGAAGTCGTACTGTGTCGTATCCGCCATCGTGAAATCGTCAGGATCAGCCGCCGCCATCAGCTCGTAGTAATCGAGGTCTCCATCGGCGAGAGATTCTCCAGATCGACCGTCTTTGTCGACGCTGATCACGCTCTTGAGTGTCTCAATGTCCGGCAGAATCCCCGAAATCTTGCCTCTCAAATCTGGACTGGTAACTAGATACTTCGCGCCAGCGTCGAGCATCCGATCACGCACTGGGTCAGGGCCGAATGCGGAGAACAGCGGAGCGATTACGCCGCCAGCCTTCAGAATGCCCATCGCCGCGATGTATAGCTCCGGCAACCGGTCCATGAAGATGAATACGCGGTCGCCAAGCTCAATGCCCAGGTTGTTCATCACCGCGCCGAAACGGTCCGATTCGCGTTTGAACTCGGCGTACGTGTAGCGTTCTTCCTCGCCGTTCTTTCCGATCCAGATCATGGCGAGTTTGTCGCCGTGACCATGGGCGACGTGCCGGTCGACGGCTTCATATGCATTGTTCAGACCGCCACCCGGCAACCAATCCATCTTCTCGAACGCGTCGCTCCACCAATCGAAGTCGGCGCGCGTCGCGGTGTAATCTTCGAGATTTGGTTGCTGCGCGGGATCGGTGACTACTGCTTTATCGATCTGTTCGAAGTCCAACTCGCTTGCTCCCTGTTTTTCTATCTTCGGACGTGTCTTGAGTATTGAGGGTAAATAGGCTATGCGGGTATATTACCGCGTGCACTTCAACTTCGCATCATTCCCAACAAACCCTCCCCTTTCGCAAAGCAACTCATATCTTCCCTCTCTCAAGGGGGAGCAACTCATACCCTCCCCCTCTCAGGGGGAGATTAAGAGGGGGTACCAGCGAAGCGAGATGCAGGAGGTTCATACCGCAATCCACCCGTAAACACTCTTCCTTCTGGAGGGGGCCAAGGGGACGCGTGCGTAGCGAACGCAGGGGATGCCCGACGTAAGTTGTAGAATCGTTGAGAAGCAAGCAACACAAGTGCATAGACCTGGAAACTGCGGTCGCACAATATCTAACCGAGATAACCCAACCATGAAAGTCCTGTTCCTCGAAGACGAGCTCCCGACCGCGCGAGCCGGCGATATCCGCGACGTGAAGAATGGATTCGCCCGGAACTATCTGATCCCTCGTGGCATCGCCGTACTCGCCACCGAGCACCAACTGCGACGAGCGGAAAAACTTCGAGCCGAGGCCGAGGAACGCCGGTTGCGCGAACTCAACGAGTGGCGAGACATCGCAACCGAACTCGCGGAAAATCCGGTCGAGCTGACCGTCAGAACCGGTCCCACAGGACGACTCTATGGTTCCGTCACCAACACCATGATCGCCGCCCGTCTCTCCGAACTCACCGGGCGAACCATCGAGCGCAAGCGCGTACGGATGCAGGAGCAGATCCGAATCGTCGGTACTTACCGCCTACCCGTCCGCTTCATGGAGGAGATCGACGCCACCATCACCTTGAACGTCGTCTCTGAGGATATCGTCGAAACGGAAGACGAGGAATCCACCACCGACCAGTACGCCATTACCGATGAGATCTTGGCCAGCGGCGAGATCGACATGCACGCTTGGGAAGAGCCCCAAGCCGTCGACGCATTGGCGCTGATAGCCGGGCGCATTTTGGCCCGCAACATCCCGCAATTCAGGGTCATCCACGGCAAAGGCGAAGGCAAGCTTCGACAAGCAGTACGCGACCGCCTCAACGAAATGAAGACCGAAGGCACCGTCATCCTATGGGGCCCCGGCAGAACCGACGGCGACACCGACGCCGACAGCCTAGAAGCCGTCTCCTGGTTCACCGTCAGCTAAACACACAGCCGCCCCTTTCTCTGAGCGAAAGAGGCGCGAGCGAAGCGAGACCACTCAGGTTTCCCCCATTCATGGGGGAAATGTCCGAAGGACAAAGGGGGGCCGCCTCTCCTCCCCTTTTTGCGTCAGCAAAAGGGGGACGCGACGAGCGAAGCGAGACGCAGGGGGTTCATACCCGCAACCCAGAAACAAACACCCCATTCCTTCCAATCCTTAAAAATCCTTCACATCCTAGTTCAAAACACCCCCATTCGGGATAGGATTCGATACACTCCCCTTAGTTAAATTACTACCCCGAATGCAAGAACCGACCACCCTCCCATCAGACGGTAGTCCCCCGTCAAATCTCGACGCCGAAGTCTCGATCATCGGATCCCTCCTGATCGACGGCGATGCGATTCTGCGGATCGAACCATTCCTCAGACCCGAACACTTCTACGGCGAGCAAAACGCCGAGATCTACACCGCGTGCCGCGAACTCTTCATGGAGTCGGTCGGTATCGACCAAGAGACCGTTCGCGACCGGCTGATCACCAAAGAGATCCTCGAGGACGTCGGCGGTGACGCCTATCTAAGCGCCGCAGTCGCCGCCACCCCCCACGCCGTACACATCGTCGACTACGCCCACCTCGTCCACAACGCCTACGTCATCCGCCAACTCGGCCAGGCCGGCATCCAGATAAACGAAATCGGCTCCGACTACTCGAACACCCGCGACGTTGACCGCGCCGTCAAGGCCGCCGAAGAGATCATATTCAGGATCGGCCAGACCTACGAATCGGCCGATTTCCTACCGATCAGAGACGCAAGGTCAATCACCGAATTCTTCGACCCACCGACGGTCGATGACACCGACGAATCCAACCAGCCAATCGCCACTGGATTCGAATCGCTAGATCGCGTCCTCGGCGGCTTCCATCGCTCCGACATGATCGTGCTCGCGGCCCGACCCGGTTTCGGAAAATCCACACTCGCACTCAACGTCGGACTCAACGCCGCCAAAAACGGTAAGACCGTAGGTATCTTCAGTTTGGAGATGGGTATCGACCAGGTCGCGCACCGAATGGCAGCCGCACATGCCCGCATCAACATCCAAAACGTCCGGAACGACCATCTGACTCCCGCCGAGCGCGACCGCTTGAGCGACGCCTACGGATATCTCAGCGACATGCGCATCTACGTAGATGATGCCGCGCTCCAGACCGCGAGCGCTCTCAGCGCCAAAGCACGGCGGTTAAAGCTACAAGCGGGACTCGACTTCCTAATCGTCGACTACATGCAGCTCATCAGCGGCTCGTCATCCGGTGGTCGCGAAGCCAACCGTGTGCAAGAGGTGAGCGAGATATCCCGCTACCTGAAGGCGATAGCCCGCGATCTCAACATTCCCGTACTTGCATGTTCGCAGCTGAACCGAGCCGTCGAGCAACGCAAATCCCACGAACCTCGACTCGCCGACCTCCGAGAGTCTGGATCTATCGAACAAGATGCCGACGTCGTCATGTTCATCCATCGCGACGACAAGAATATGTCGGAAGAAGAGTGGAACCGGCGTAACCCGACGCAGGTCTATCCTCGCGGCTTGACCGAGATAATCATCGCCAAACACCGTCACGGCCCCACAGCCAACATCGAAATGTCCGTGCGCGACGAATGGGGCCTCTTCTCATCGGTCAGCGAACCGGGAATGGATTGATGGTCCCACCATGCCACCTCAACTCAACAAAGGCTTCTCCAACGGCCAGAACTATGAATCCGCTGATTTCCTGCCGATCAGGGATGCGAGGTCAATCACCGAATTCTTCGACCCTTCGACGGTCGATGACACCGACGAATCCAACCAGCCAATTGCCACCGGCTTCGAATCGCTAGACCGTGTGCTCGGGGGCTTCCATCGCTCCGACATGATCGTGCTCGCGGCCCGACCCGGTTTCGGAAAATCCACCCTCGCACTCAACATTGGTCTTAACGCCGCGAAAAACGGTAAGACCGTTGGCATCTTCAGCCTAGAGACGGGCATCGACCAAGTCGCCCATCGTATGGCTGCCGCCCACGCACGTATCAACATCCAGAACATCCGCAACGATCATCTGACACCCTCCGAGCGTGACCGCTTGAGCGACGCATACGGTTATCTCAGCGACATGCGCATCTACGTAGACGATACAGCGATCCAGACCGCGAGCGCTCTGAGCGCAAAAACCAGACAGTTAAAGCAGCAAAACGGCCTTGACTTCCTCATCGTCGACTACATGCAGATGATCGGTGGCTCATCATCCGGTGGACACGAAGCCGATCGCGTGCAGGAGGTCAGCGAAATCTCTCGCTACTTGAAAGCGATAGCCCGCGATCTCAACATTCCCGTACTCGCCTGCTCACAGTTGAACCGAGCTATTGAGCAACGCACGTCGCAAGAGCCTCGCCTCGCCGACCTGCGAGAGTCCGGTTCTATCGAACAGGACGCCGATGTCGTCATGTTCATCCACCGAGATGACAAGAGCATGTCAGAAGAAGAATGGAATCGCCGAAATCCGACGCAGGTCTATCCCCGCGGCCTGGCCGAGATCATGATCGCCAAACATCGGTATGGACCCACAGCCAACATCGAGATGTACGTGCGCGACGAATGGGGTCTCTTCTCATCGGCCAGCGAATCGGGCATGGATTGAGGGGCTCATCATGCCGCCTCAGCAAATCAAAGGATTCCCTCTGCCGGACGACTTCGCGACCACGCGGGTACCGAACACCGTACTCGGCCGCGTCTTGGCCACCATCGACGACGCGGACGAAATCAGGCTGATTCTCCGAGCTATCTGGCTCCTCGAACACCAGCGCGGGTATCCGCGCTACATCACTCGCGACGATTTGCGACGCGACCGCGTCCTTTCGGTGGTCATTCCAGATCAATCCGACTTTGACCGAATCTTGGAGTCGGCGATAGAGCGCGGTGTTTTTGTCGAAGTTTCAATAAATAACAACACTTGCTTAATGTTCAACACCGAGTCGGCGCGGCGCGCTTCAATCGAGGTTTCGCCAACCGCCAATGATCTGAATACAGGCAACAATGGCTGGGAAACCCCGGCTGCCAGCACTGGGTCTGCCGACGCGTTTCGGGCGTATGAAGAGAACATAGGCATCCTGTCGCCGATGATTCGCCAGAGCATCTTGGCGGCTTTGGAAGATTTCACCGATGAGGACATAACCCACGCCGTTAGAATCGCCGTTGAGAACGAGAGCCGAAGTTGGTCTTTCGTCGCCGGCGTCTTGAGGCGCTGGGCAAGAGATGGTATTCCCCATGAACGAACAGACGGAACAACCGGAGGAGGATCCGACCGAGAGCGAATTTCGCAGGCTGAACTCCGCAGATACTTGGACGCGCAACGGAAACGGGATCGCACGGACTAACGGAAGTAGCGCTTCTCCACAATCCGAAACCGCACCAGAATGCGACCGATGCAACGACTCGCTGTGGGTATTGGCATCTGGCGACGGCTCCGGCGGCAATTTGGTAGTCGTGCCATGCAACTGCCAAGATACGGTCGATAACACGCGATCGCAACTCCGGACCTATTCACAACTCGGGCATCTCGAACGGATGACGTTCGACGCGTTGATTCCAGAGGGTCGTTCCGGCCGCGCAGACGAAGCATTGTTCCGCGCCGCGACCGAGACTGCCGAGCAGTTCGCGTCAGAACCGAGCGGCTGGCTGGTACTGGAAGGTTCCACCGGATCGGGCAAAACGCACCTAGCCGCAGCTATTGTCAACGCAATCATCAACCGCGGCTCGCCGGCAAAGTACATCTCCGCGCTCGACATCCCGGACGTGTTGCGTAACGAACGGTTCGAAGACGATGATGCCGAGAGCGGCACGTTCGAATCTCTCCTAGATGCGCCAACCTTGGTGATCGACGACTTAGGCGCTCAACAAGCGACAAACTGGATCGATTCCAAAATCGACCAACTGCTAACCCATCGCTTCAACGGCCGTGTGCCAACGGTGATTGTCCTCGCCAAACCCGTCTCCGACATGCCGGAACGGATTGCGCTGAAATTAGACGATCCGATCCTTTCCAGGTTGTTTCAGTTGACGAGTGGATCTGAAACGGACGAGTCAAAACGCGTCAACATCCCCACAACCATGCTGGAACGCATGACTTTCGAGACCTTCAATCCAGACGGAGCGAAATCTGCGACGTTAAACGACCGCGAAAGTGTCGCCGAAGCGTTTAGGGCTGCCAACCAATTCGTAGGGCAGGAGCCACTAAAACCGTGGTTGTATCTTCATGGAACATCCGGAGTCGGAAAGACACATCTCGCTGTGGCAATTACCAACGCGCTCTCCCAACAAGGACGTCCCGTTACCTTTTGGAACACGTCGAAATTGCTCGATAGTTTGCGGAAGACGTACTCGAATAATAACGACACTGATTTCTTCACGCTGTTCGAATCTGTGTGCAACGCTGAGACACTGATCCTTGATGAATTTGGTCAACAGAATGCCACTGATTGGGTGCTTGAGAAACTCTACCAACTCATCAGCCACCGCCACGATCGATTAATGCCGACAGTCATAACCAGCCAGTACATTTTGTGGGAGGGAGCAGACAATAGTGCTTGGGGCCGTGTGAGAGACAAGCTGTTATGGGAATCTATCCTCTCTCGTCTCAACGATTCAAGCGTTGTCACGGAACGGCTAATGGCGGCTCCCGATTTCCGCAATCGTGGTGAGGGCCCTGAATGAGGCTTGAAGAATCAGATGCCAACGACGATCACAGGAAAACGGACACCAGATTCGTCGGCATTTCAAAGTCGATGATTCGAAGCATGACCTTTGAATCTTTTAATTTGGACAGCAATCTCAGCGCTACGACCAGTGACCGATCTTCGCTCCAATTGGCCTACGTCGCGGCGCAAGAGTTCGCTGAAGACCCTCAAAATTGGCTGTACCTACACGGCCCAACTGGCGTAGGGAAGACTCACATTGCGGTAGCGATCGCAAACTTCAGGGACCACTTGGACGCAACATTCAGAATCTGCCACGTGCCTGTTTTGTTGAAAAGAATGCGGTTAACACTCACCAACAGAACCCGCCAAAATTTCTACGCGAGATTTGAACGACTATGCAACCTTGATCTGTTGATATTGGATGACTTAGTACAGCCATATATGACGGATTGGGAACTGAGGACGCTATACGATCTTGTGATACATCGCCACGATCAGCGAGTCCCCACTGTTATCACGAGTCAGTACATCATTTGGGAAGGTGCCGACAACTGCTTCTGGCAAGAGTTAGAACGTAAACCCCTTTTTCAATCCATTCGCTCTCGCCTCAACGACTCCAGCGTCGTCACCGAACGCCTAATGGCAGCACCCGACTACCGCAATCGCAGCGCGTAAATTGTGTCATCCTGAGCGCATGGGGAATCCCTCGCTCTCCCTTGATGGGAGAGGGTCAGGGTGAGTGTGAACGGAGACAAAGGGGCGGGGCAATCACAACCCATCATTCAAATCACAAAAATCACAGTTCAATTTGACTTCCGCTACATATGTAGTAATATAAACAACAAGCGCCGATCCGACGGCCATCGGGTCGGCGCACGAAAAACGAAACATCGCCGCGCCCGGGGAACGCGCAACCTGCGGACGCGAGGCAGAAAAAGACAACTGAATAAGGTAAACAGGCAGCGAGCGGGGCAGCACGGGGTCGCCAACACACGGCCCGCCGGCGGTGCCCGCCACAAGTCGTGAGAGACGTCTGAGAGGACGGGCGAAACGCTGCCGAAACCCGGTTATTAAGACCGTTGTAGCTGCAGGGCTCGGACGCGGGGCATACGCTGGCTCCGCCAACGAAAGCAAGCCAGACGGCGGACGCCCTCCCCGAGAAATCAAGGGGAACGCGCCAAACCCAGGTTGTTCCGCATAGAGACGGAATCCAGAGGGGAGTAGCGCGGGGGAGTTTGTCCGTTCAAGGTTCGGGCGAACGGTCTCTCTATCCGGCACACGTCTTTCCGCATCGTCGGGCGGAAGAGGCTGCAGCGCTAGCGAGAAGAACAATCGAGCGATGACGGGGGCACATCTTTCACACGATGCTTCCCGGAGGGCCGACGGTCTGGCGACGTCGGCGGTGCTGGACACAAAAACCACCTACCAGCCTAGGTAAAGCATGCGAGTTGTCGCCCGCGCGCAACCCAGACGCGGCGATGCTTCGAACATCGATGATCCCCTCTCCCTTGATGGGAGAGGGTTAGGGAGAGGGTGAATAACCCCCTCCAATTAAACGCGCCAAAAAAACATCCCATCCTTAAAATCCTTACCCATCCTTCGCATCCTACCTCGAATCAACCCACCAAGTGCGAAAATACGCACATGAGCGAGGCAGAACCTTCCATGAACAAAGGCTGGCACTTAGCGACCATTAAGGCAGTCAAGCGCGAGACTGACGATGTCAAGACTTTCGCGCTTGAGCCTGTGGACGGCCTTCGCTTCGTCGCCGGCCAGCACATCGACGTCCGCTTGACTGCACCCGACGGCTATCAGGCGCAACGTTCATATTCGATAGCCTCTGCCCCAGAGAGCGCGTCCCGCGTAGACATCACCATCGAGCTGCTCGAGGACGGCGAGGTCTCTCCATACTTCCACTACGTCGTCGAACCGGATGATCAGATCGAGATCCGAGGACCCATCGGCGGACCATTCACATGGCGCGCAAAACCGAACACGAAGCTGTTGCTGGTCGGCGGCGGGTCCGGCATAGTACCTCTGATGTCGATGCTTCGCCACCGTGCCGCGTCTGGCATGGCGGAGAAAATACCGGCAGTCCTGCTCTACTCATCTCGAACCGAGCATCACATCATCTATCGCGACGAGTTAGACAACATGGATGCGGCCGACGATAACCTCTCGGTTCTCCATACGCTGACGCGACACCAACCGCCCGGATGGACTGGAAGACGACGACGCGTCGATGTCGAGTTGATGCGCGACGCTCTGGAGACACTAGACGGCATGGACTCCGAGGCGAATGGTGACACTGCGTGCTACATCTGCGGCCCAAGCGATTTCGTGGAAAACGTCGCCAACTACGCCGTTGAACTCGGCATCACACCCGAAAACATCCGAACGGAACGCTTCGGGCCTACTGGCACCTAAACATCTGGAGACATACATGCGTAAACCGAACTTCGTCCTGATAATGGCCGACGACATGGGGTACGGCGATTTCGGCGTCTTCAGCGAAGGGCGAGTGCGAACGCCGTTCCTCGACTCACTGATCGACGAGAGCGTGTGTCTTTCACAGAACTACACCGGAAGCCCGGTCTGCTCGCCCTCCCGTGCCGCAATGCTGACTGGCAGGTATCCCATCAGAACCGGCGCAGTCACCCCGCAGGAGACTTTGGGGTACGACCGCATCGCTCTCCGCGAAACCACCCTTGGCGATGTCTTCAAAGCCAACGGGTACGCCACCGGCCTCATCGGCAAGTGGCATAACGGCGCGCTTGATCCGCGATACCACCCGAACGCCCGGGGTTTCGACGAGTTCGCGGGGTTCCGCGGCGGTTGGGCCGACTACTGGTACTACAACCTTGACCGCAACGGATTGATGGAACCATCAGACGGAACGTACATGACGGACCTGCTCACCGATGAAGCCGTCCAGTTCATTGATCGACACGCCTCCGAACCATTCTTCCTGAGCGTGATGTACAACGCGCCACACACTCCGTTACACGCGCCTCAAGACTTCGTGACGCCATACATCGAAGCCGGTTTCAACGTCGATGTCGCCATCGTCTACGCCATGATCGAGGTCATGGACCGCGGCGTCGAACAGATATCGGAAGCGCTTCGCCGTAACGGTCTGTACGAGGACACGGTATTCATGTTCACCTGCGACAACGGCCCGGCGTTCGGCGTCAGATGGGATCACGTACCGCCCGGCGGCACCGGCGACACGACGCGCTTCAACTGCGGACTCAACGGTGCCAAAGGCTCGGTACTCGAAGGCGGTGTAAGAGTGCCGATGATACTCCGGTGGCCTGCTGGTCTGAATGGCGGAACCGAAAATCACCAACTCGTACAGTTCATCGACTGGCTACCGACCTTCATGGATATGGCAGACGCGCATCCTGTAGATGGAATGCGACCGCTAGACGGTGACTCGGTGCTACCGCAGTTAAGAGGCGAGGTTCCTCCAACCGCCCCGAAGCGCTTCTGGCAATTCAGCGGATACTCGCCAATCGGGATCAGCAACGCCGCCGTCCGAGACGGGGACTGGAAACTCGTACGCCCTGCTCTACCGCTACAACCCGCTTCACCCGAAGATCAGAGATTGGCTGAAGAGTACGTATTGATGGACATTCTCTACAAGTACGAACCGGAAAAGGTGCCGCGCATATTCGACTGGCCAGAACCCGAACGCGTCATCGACGATCCACCGCGTCCGGAACTCTACAACATCGCTGATGATCCGTTGGAAAAGCGCGATCTATGGGATGAACATCCGGAGCGCGGAGCCAAGTTGCTGAACGATCTAGAAAACTGGTTCGACGAAGTTGAGGCGGAGCGGAGGACGATACCTGACGATGAACGGATCGGAGTATGACTTATTGCCAGAACTTGAGTACTGCAACGGCGACACTTAGCGCGGCGATGACCAACCCTCCAATTTGCCAAATCGCTTTTTGAACATCAGCTTTGGTTGCTAGATGCTCATACGCCCCCTTGAGCTGGTTCACCTCGGCTTCAACGTTCAACATACGCTGATCCATAGTCGCCATGTGTCTAAATCCTTAAATGTCCTCAACGCCTATAAATCTCATAATACACGTCATATTGAACCCCAACCTAGCAGGCTCGCGCCCACTCGAGCACTAGTAGCGCGTCGACTTCACTGAATTAACATTGAATCTGCGAAGCGCCGCCGTTCCGCGCCTCTATTGTCGCCAACGTAGCTCAGTGGTAGAGCAGCAGTTTCGTAAACTGCAGGTCGTGGGTTCGATCCCCACCGTTGGCTCCACTGCTTCCTAAACAAACACGCACAATTTGGCTCGCCGGACGTTAATCGGTAATTCAAAAACGGCGAATGCTAGACTTGCACCAACTTTGAAGCCCGAAATCTCACTCGAATCGATGGAGCAAACACCTTGAGCGAGCAGTTGCTGATCGCTGAGCAGCCCGACCTTAACAACGCCCTCATGATTGCGGCGTGGTCCGGCTGGTCCGACGCCGGTGAATCGGCTACTCGTGCGCTCCATCACCTGACTCAGGAACTTGACACCAAAAAGTTCGCCGAAATCGACGCCGAAGAGTTTTACATCTTCACTGAAGAGCGACCGTTCGTAGAGAACGCGCCCGACGGCGGACGCCGCTTGATCTGGCCCAAGAACGAGTTCTTCTATCTGAAAACTGACAGTGACGATCTGCCAGATGTGGTTTTCTTCATCGGAACCGAACCCCACCTCAAGTGGCGGACCTACACATCGCTCGTAGCAGATGTCGCCAATGCCATGAACGTAGAGATGCTGGTCACCGTAGGCGCGCTGTTGGATGAAGTGCCCCATACTCGATCAGCAGTGGTTATGAGTACTACTGTTCACGACAATCTCGGACCTCGCTACGAACACGTGAACTACGCGCGCCCGAACTACGAAGGACCCTCGGGCCTGACATCCGCCACTATGGACGCCTTCGCCCGGCGCGGCATAATGTCGGCCTCCATCTGGGGGCATGCCCCGCGCTACCTGCAAGGCGCACAAAACCCAGCGATTACCCTTGCCATCGTGGAAGAGATTCAACGGTTCGCCAACTTGACCGTCGGAACCGAGGCTCTTCAGGAGGAGGCGGAGGATTTCAGGACGCGAGTCGATTACGCCCTACAAAACACCCCAAAGGCCGTCGAATATGTCGAGACGCTCGAGGAGCGATACGACTCTGAGCTAGAGGTTGCTGATGATCCGGAGCCAGCTGCACTTATCGACGAACTCGACGAATTTCTGCGAACACGCAATCCCGACGAAGGTGAGGAGTCTCGGAATTAAGGTTGAACCCACGAGCTGGGTAACGCGTTCACACAAAGGCAGCAATGCAAAAGGCTAAGAGACCATCATGAAACAGGTAACTTTACTCGGAGTCAGCCAGATCGGCGCTTCAATCGGCCTCGGCCTGCGTGCCGAGCACGCCAGAAAATATCGTGTCGTCGGGTACGACCCGGATCAGGACATCCACTCGCAGGCGGAGAAGATCGGAGCAGTCGATAGCGCGGAATGGAACCTCGACACTGCCGTTCGAGACGCCGATGTAGTGATTATCTCGCTACCGGTGACGCGAGCGTACGAGATTTTGGAGAACATCGCGCCATACGTCTCCGACAACGTCACTATCACTGACACGTGCAGCACCAAGCGTTCGATACTCCGTTGGGCTGAGGACATCCTGCCACAACACGCCTCGTTCGTCGGAGGGCACCCGCTTGTGAAAGCGGACGCCACCGGACGCGACGAACCCTCTCCGTATCTCTTTACACAGGCCCCGTACGCGATCATCCCGCATCCGAGGAGCCGACCATCGGCGATTCGCGATGTCCAAGAGATCTGTACCGATCTCGGCGCCCGACCGCTGTTTATGGACCCCGACGAGCACGACAGCTTCTCGGCCGCGGTCGAGGGTGTTCCGGCGTTCGTCGCCGCCGCCGCGCTCAACGCCGCCGCAGATTCTCCCTCTTGGCACGAGATCAGCAAGTTCGTCGGCAAAGATTTCGTTTCGATGAGCCAACCTATGGCGAACGATCCGGCTTGGATCAACGGCATGGCATCTACCAACCGCGACATGCTGATCTACTGGCTCGATCAGATCAACCTGAAGATCGCGGGCATAAAACGCGTGCTGGAAAACGATGAAGAGGTCGAAGACCCGGACGGCCCGTTGGCGGACATGCTCGTTAACGCTTGGGAAAATCGACTGCGACTAGACCTTGGCATCCAACCGCCACCACCAACGAGTCAGCAAGAACCTGAACGAATGCCAAGCAGCGGGGAGGCAACCGCTTCCATGCTTATGGGCGGTTTCATAATGAGGGCATTCCGCGGATCTCGCGATAAGGACGACCCGACCAAGTACGACCGTCGCAAGCTGTAACGATTGACCGCATTCGACCGTGCAAAAGGTTGATGGAACATGGATTTAACGGTTAGTGGCCCCCGTAGATTAGCCGGAGAAATCGTCGCTCCCGGTGACAAATCGGTGTCTCATCGAGCGGTGATGCTGAACTCGATCGCCGAAGGCCAAGCGACCATCAATAATTTCTCGCCGGGTGACGATTGCACATCCACTATGGTCATCATGCGGGCCTTGGGCGTGAACATTGAGCGCGCCTCCGCCGCTGACGATTCAGGCGACACGTTGGTCGTAGAAGGCGCCGGTACCAACGGACTTCGCGAAGCGGAAGACGTCTTGGATGCCGGCAACAGCGGCACTACGATGCGTTTGATGTCAGGCATCCTAGCGGGTCGCGACTTCAAGTCAACCATGACCGGCGACAGCTCCTTGCAATCGAGACCGATGGGCAGGATCATCAAGCCACTCTCGATGATGGGTGCGGTGATCCGCGGACGCGAAAACAACACCCTCGCGCCGTTGGAGTTCGATGGCGGAGACCTGAGTGGAATCGAATACGATCTTCCCGTCGCGAGCGCCCAGCTAAAGTCTGCAATCTTGCTCGCAGGACTACGCGCCGAAGGGAAGACTAGCATCTCTCAACCTGCCGCGTCTCGTGATCACACGGAGCGTATGTTGTCGGCGATGGGAGCCGACATCAGCGTCGAAGGCCTAGACGTCACGGTTGGTCAATCAGAAATCAACTGTGTCGACGTTGATGTGCCCGGTGATATTTCTAGCGCCGCGTTCTGGATCGTAGCCGGATTGATCCACCCGAATTCGGAAGTCGTGATCAAGAACGTTGGCATTAACCCAACCCGTGCGGGCGTAATCACGGCGCTGCAGGACATGGGCGGCAACATCGAACTCGTCAACGAACGCGACGTTGCGGGCGAGCCGGTTGCGGATATCGTAGCGACTTCAAGCAACCTGCGCGGCACTGAGCTCGCTGGGAGCATCATGCCGCTACTGATGGACGAGGTCCCGGTCATTGCGGTTGCAGCCGCGATGGCGGAGGAAGAGACCGTTATCCGAGATGCCGCCGAGTTGCGCGTCAAGGAGACCGATCGCATCAGCGCGACGGTGGATTGGCTGGTCGCCGCAGGAGTAGAAGCGGAGGCACGCGACGATGGCATGGCGATCGTCGGTTCAGGTCGGATCGGTGGCGGCACATTCCAGAGTCAGGATGACCACCGCATCGCCATGGCATTGGGTATCGCGGCGATGGTTTCAGACGATCCGATAACAGTCGTGGACGCCGGCTGTGCGAGCATCTCGTATCCCGAATTCTGGGATGAACTCGAATCCTTGGGCGGCATCGTTGACTGACAGCGATGTCTCGGCGAAGTCTGACGATTTCACCCCACTCGTTGTCGTCATATCCGGACCCTCTGGCGTTGGGAAGGACGTGTTGATCGAGGGCATGGCCGGACGCGGGCTCGACTACCACTTCACCGTTACTGCCACCACGCGCGCGCCCCGTCCGGGGGAAGAAGAAGGCATCAACCACCACTTCTTGAATGTCGACGAATTCGAGCGAGCAATCAGGGATGACGAGTTGTTGGAATGGGCGCGAGTTTACGGAAACTACTACGGCGTGCCTAAGCAGCAAGTTCGAGATGCTTTATCGCAGGGTAAGCACGTAATCATCAGGGTCGATCTTCAAGGCGCGTTGCGAATCAAAGAACTCGCGCCTGAAGCGCTGATGATATTCATACATCCCCCGAACATGGAGGTGCTGCGGGAGAGGCTTGAACGGCGCGGCGTCAACAGCGAAGCGGACATCGCCACTCGGCTCGATTCCGCAGCCGCCGAGATTGAGCAGTCGGTAGCGTTTGATCGGCAAGTCGTCAATCGCGAAGGAAAATTGGAATCCGCTGTCGAAGAAGTGATCGAAATCGTTTACAAAGAGGCTCACCGCGTGCCGCCGCGGATGGTCAAGATCTAACGAACAAAGGATCGTTCAAACCACGCATGAAGATCGTAATCGCCCCTCAAGAGTTCAAGGAAAGCCTGCGAGGCATCGAGATCGCCGAAGCGATGCGGGAAGGTGTGACGCGCGTTTGGCCGGACGCTGACACACTTTTAGTGCCCGTCGCTGATGGCGGAGACGGCACATTGCAATCGCTGGTCGACGCTTCAGATGGCGAATTGATGACAGCTGCCGTTGACGATCCATTGGGACGACCGATAGAGGCAGTTTGGGGAGCATTAGGAGATGGTCGTACCGCGGTAATCGAGATGGCGCGATCGTCCGGGCTCGCGCTTTTGAAGCCCGAGGAGCGGAATCCCCTAGTCACCACGACGTACGGCGTTGGACAGCTGATGTCGCTAGCTCTCGACGCTGGCTACCGTCACCTGATAATCGGCATCGGCGGAAGCGCGACAAATGATGGTGGCGCGGGCATGGCGCAAGCGTTAGGAGCCAGTCTGTTCGACTCCGACAGCAACGAACTTACGAGAGGCGGCGGAGCACTCGCGAATTTGAGCCGGATCGACGTTTCGAGATTGGACCCCCGCCTTTCGGAAACGAAGATAGATGTGGCTTGCGACGTTAACAACCCGCTCTGTGGCGAAACTGGCGCGTCGGCGATATTCGGTCCCCAGAAGGGCGCAGATGCTGAAACCGTAACCCATCTAGATAACGCGTTGAATCGCTACGGCAACCTTCTGCAACGCGACCTCGATCGCGACGTGATGGAGGTGCCGGGCGCGGGTGCGGCAGGTGGTCTCGGTGCCGGTCTGATGGCATTCACCGATGCCCAACTGCGCCCCGGCGCGGACATCGTGATCGATGCGTTGGACCTCGATACCAAGCTCGAAGGCGCATCGCTGGTGATTGTCGGCGAAGGGCAAACCGATCGCTCGACGACATTTCACAAGGCGCCTGTGGCGGTGGCTCAGAAGGCCAAAGCCGTTGGGATCCCGGTGATCGCGATATCAGGCAGTCTAGGAGATGGATACGAGTTGGTGCATGAGCACGGGATTGATGCTGCATTCAGCATCTTGGACTGCTGCATGACCTTGGAAGACGCGATGTCAGAAACAGCGGAGTTGGTGACGAAGGCTACCGAACAGGCTTGCCGGGCGTTGAGTGTAAACGTCCGAGTGTAGACGACCTAACCGACTAGCACGACATGGGTCTCCACGGGTCCATGTATCCCGTGCACGATGGTGGCTTCGATGTCGCCGGTGCGGGAAGGACCCGATATCAAGTTCATCGCCGCGTGCCGGTCGCCGCTGTTCAGGTCAACGTGTTCGAGCAGGAACAATTCATCCAACGACGGCAGGACTTGACCGCGTTTGATGACCGCGATGTGGACCGGAGGTGCGAGTGAGGTGAGTCTGGACACACCCTTTTTCGGGTGAATGACCAGAGTTCCGGTTTCAGCGATGACGTAGTCCCCGCCAGTAATACCAACATTCGTTCGGAACACCTCCTCTCGATGTTCCGACCGCAATGCATTGCGTTCTTCTTCGGACATCCCGTCGTTTAGCGTCATGTCGCGGAGTTCGACACCTGCACGTTCTAACGCCGTATCGATAAGGGCTTCGTCCAGAACCTCGTGACCGGAACGCAGTGCCTTTTCAGCGCCAATATCCCGGCAGATCCCAGCGATCATGTCGCCGACATCTTCCATAGTCTCAGCGCGGTGCACGTTCCATCCTCCGGTCGCCATCGCTTCAGCAGCGTCGTCAAGCAGTTCTGCTGATCGTTCGGCTACTTCAGTGCGCGTCTCTTCGGCAGCAATTTGGGCCTCTGACAGATCGGGGTAGCGCACAGGTGTTGAACCGACATCTGTTGGCGGCGAGGTACGGCCCAAAGCGGAACTGACGTTTGATAGGAATTCTTGGCGATCCATGGGGAATAGCTAATCTGGATTGGAGATCATTTACCACGATAGACAGGGACAACGTCTGACCCGAATGAGGTCTCCGATTTCAGCGCGATCAAGGGATTTTCTTTTACCTTCTGATTTTCACGGTTATTGGGTGTCTCAAATCAGATATTCATCAACCGTGCGCTGATTCGACACGTTGGCTGAGCGCTCTTCTTCCCTAGCCCTTAAAATCCGTTCGGCGCTCGCGACTATCTGGGAGCGATGATCGGCGTCAGTGGGCCAGGGAATAAGCATCTCGTCTCGGAAAATTTCGTCGCGCACTTCGGGTTGACTCGCAGTGACCGATAGATAATAGATTTGCGTTCGCCATATGTCAGAACGCAATATGGACCACAAAATCAACGCATCTTCTTCATTATCTGGTCTGATACTGATGAACCCGCTAGTGGCCAATCCACCATCAAGCCACTCTGGGATGACGATTGCCGTTCCTCTAGAACTTATGTTTTTGGTGAATAGGACATCTCCGTTTTGGAGTGGCACCTGCGCACGAGACGGTAAATCTTCAAACGGCGCCTCGAGCATATCTACGACCATGCCGTCGCGTGTTATCCCTGTGATTTCAATGTATCGAAGTACACTTCGTTCCAAGGGCTCTTTTTCGGCGGCGCGCAGTGTGGGTACCACGCGGAAGTCGCTCCCTGTTTTGAGGATAATGTCTCCCATATCTGCTTTTCGAATCAACTGCCCCCTCAGGTTTTGAAGCTCAGGCGAGTAGTAGAAGGCATCCAGCCGTTCCTTCAACATGTCACTTCGCACTACGAAAACTTGCAAGGGACATCCTAGCGGTTCTTTGACCTCGTTTTCCCGAAAAATGTTGGGTTCAACACCATGCTCGTCCCAATCGACGAACAAGCTCGCAACTTCAGGCAAGTTATCTCTGTGAGGTGTATCAGCCCTATGGTCGTCGTGGCCCACATTATTGGTAATGGCCATGAACACATCCCCCTGCTGCTCACCCGGCCTCTTTTTGCGGAGATGGAGGATTGACGTTTTTATGTTCGCCTGAGCGCGGAAGAACGTGTTGAATGGCAACGAGACAACCTGCTTAATGATGAAGTTCTCACGTATGAAATCTCTGAAAGGCTTCGCAGAAACGCCGTTCAATACGGTATCGTCAATGATGGTCAGCATCTCCCCGCCTTCTTCAAGCAGATCGCGGTATCGCTCAACGAACAGCACGTTGGAGTTTGTGGATTGCCCACGCGCAATTTCATATTGGTCAAGCACACGCCGCTCATCTTCTTCTCTCCTGGAATAAGACATGCTGAAAGGTGGATTGGTCAATACAACGTCGAAAACCTCGTTTGAGCCTAGCAACAGTTCTCGCAATTGATCAAACTGTTCTTGACGGTCTCCCGGAATACCGACACTTTCCGTCATCTGTTTGTCTAAAGAGTCCGCTATATATATGCGGCTACCGCCATCGCCGTGCAGATACATGTTGAGCCGTGCGACGCGATCTATCTCATCGTTCGCTTCGATTCCATAAATTGCATCGCTCTGCAATCTGGAAAGTTGCTCAGACCTGTCGGTGTTGGTCAACTGCGATGATCGGCGAATGGAGCTTTGCAGATCTGCGAGCGCCTCGATCAGAAACCCACCACTCCCACAACAAGCGTCGAGCACCCGAGGCAACCTACCATCGCGGATTCGCAGGCGCGCCGTCTTGGTCATGAATTTGACCACCGAACGTGGCGTGAAAAATTGCCCTAGCTCTTTTCCGCGTACTGTAGCATTCAGGAACGTTTCGAACATTCGGCCGTTGAGGTCTTCATCGATCCCATGAAGATCGAAACTCTCAATCAAACGAACTACGTCTTTGATGGTCTGAGGTTGCATCTCAATGACTTCATCGTCGTTGAAGATGCGCTTCTTATTTCCTCTTCGGATTTCCTCTTCTAATCCAGTTTGAATATCTCTGAATAAAGGCGCGTTGATTGGATTGACTGTGGGTTGACTCTCGATCCATTCCACCGTGAAATAGAAATGTCGTTGTTCAGGAGTCCGTCCATCGTTGATGATGTCGTGAATCTCCCTGTCCTGTCTGAGTTTGACAAATAAGAGTTTCGTTAACTCGTAAAACGCTTTCGTCGGTCCGTATTTTTCCTTCTTTCTGATGATTTCGTGTGCCTTCTCAAAAGCACGGACAATGTCCGACACGGATGGGCGATGATACTCAGGATGGACGGATCGCACTGCCCTTTCTTGGTTGAAGACCTGATAAGAGAGAGTTGCACGCAGATCAGCGAAAAGCGAATCACCCGATTCGAAGTTGTTGAATCTCAGAACTTGGTCGGGTTCGCTCCGATCCCATCTCAACAGTTCTGTTTTGAAAGCATTGGTGATTAAGCAGTACCGGATCGGGTTATCCTCGAAGCGCTGGTTGATCAGGAGTGCATACCCGGACACTTGGTATCGATAGTTACTCGGATCCTCGTCGGGATGTTTTGCGTCAATCACAACCACAGGTCTGCCTGCTGAATCTAGCAACACACGATCAGGGCTGTAATATTCCACGTTGCTGCCCCGAGGGATTGGAAGCGACTCGATGGTCGCGTTTCTTCGAATCCGATTGCTGGGGAAACCGAGAGCTTGGATCAACGGTTCCAAAAACGAGACCTCGACGTCGCGTTCGTTATGGAGATCCTCACTGTTGCAGAACAGGTTTTGCATGTAGCTTAGTTTCAGGTTAGTTCGATCCGCAATCAACTAAGACAGTATGGTAACCCGCCATTAGTCGAAAATACTGGTACTCATCGTGTCTCAATTCAGGCATGTATAAGTGTCAAGCGTCACTTCGATGAAAAATGTTGAATTACCTGTCGCGTGTGGAAACCTGAGATGATCAGTTGGATTACGCCGAGAACCAATATCAGGATCCGCAGCCAGGTCGGTTCTGTAAGGAAGAATGCGCCGAGAACTATGGAAACAACACAGACGATTATGCCGATGATGTATCTCGGGATGCTTGGCACGTGTTGCGTGCCATCTGTCGAACTCTCGTCTTTCATGGTGTTCCTCGTCGTCCCGTATGTAGCTAGATCATCGTCCGTTCTTGGCTTTGTTTCGTTCCGCAAACATCTTGCCGAAGGTCTTGGCGGCAGGAGCAGGAAAATCCCTGCTCTCAGTCCAACCTGAAATCGGCGGTGGGACTTTCCTGAGCCAACCATCCCGTTTTAACGGCGCGGTGGCGATTTTGCCGACGCTTGATCCGGCCTCGAATCGTGACCGGCTCATCATACCTTGACGCCACGCCTTCCACGTCATGCGCTCTCCAACTCCCGATGCCCGTTGCTGCGGATCTGGATCGCCCTGCGCGGTTTGAGATCGGAGTTCGAGCAACATCCGCGGGATGTTGATCTTCACTGGACAGGCCTCGTGACACGCGCCACACAGCGATGAAGCCGCCGGTAATTTGGCTCCGTCTTTTAGTCCGGTTAGAACCGGCGATACTATCGATCCGATCGGCCCCGGGTACACCCATCCGTATGAGTGTCCACCCACCTTTCGATACACGGGGCATGAGTTCATGCAGGCACCGCAACGGATGCAGTTCAAGGCTTCGCGCAGCGACTCGTCTCGCAACAGACGGTCACGACCGTTGTTCATAATTACGAGGTGGAACTCCTCAGGACCGTCCTCTTCGTCGTGTGCCCGTGGACCATTGACCATCGTGACGTAGGCGGAGATGCGTTGGCCTGTAGCGGATCGGATGAGTATCCGTAACATCGCGCTGAGGTCGGCGGCAGAAGGCACGAGTTTTTCCATACCCATCGCGGCGACGTGGATGCGTGGCATTGATGTGGCCATACGGCCATTGCCCTCGTTTGTAACGAGGACGATGGAACCGGTTTCTGCAACGGCAAAGTTGGCCCCAGTTACTGAAAGGTCAGCGCGTTGGAATACCTCGCGAAGCATTTCGCGCGCTTGACGTGTCAGTTCCTCGGCGGTTTCACGACGTTCCGATCTCGACTCCTCAGCCAACAAATCGGCGACCTGCGCCTTCGTCTTGTGGATGGCGGGTGCGATGATGTGGTACGGTGCCTCGCCGGCCAGTTGAACGATGTATTCGCCCAAGTCGGTCTCGACCACTTCGATGCCGTCGGCTTCGAGAACGTGGTTTAGTCCCATCTCCTCGGAAACCATCGACTTGCTTTTGATCACCGTCGAGACATCATTTTTCGCGGCTATTCCGCGGATGTATGCATTGGCATCTTCGCCGTCGCGCGCGAAGTAGACCTTTCCACCGTTTTTCTCAACGTTGGTGGCGAGCATGTCGAGGTAGTAGTCGAGATTGGCGATGGTGTGATCCTTGATCGCCTTGCCGAGGGTGCGTTGGGCTTCCCAATCGTCCGTATCACCGGCAGCGGAGAGTCTCGCTTGGTGGAATCCGTTATAGACGACCTCGTGGGCCTGTTGGAGCCGGACATCGGCCAACGCTCTCGAAGCCGCGTTACGAAACTCTTTTGTCGTCGATTTCACGACTTCGCGGCTCGATTCAAATCTGATTCGGCGTCCAGCAATTCTGCTATGTGGACGACCTGAACATCCTCGCCGCGTCTTCGCAGTCCGCCCTGCATGTGCATGATGCAACCAGTGTCGCCTGCTATAAGAGTCGATGCACCTGTGGCTAGAACGTTGTCCAACTTCTCATTCAGCATCGCGGTGGAGACATCTGACATCTTTACCGAGAACGCGCCGCCAAAACCGCAGCACACCTCGTTGCGCTCCATCGGTTTCACTGTCAATCCATTGATGTTCTCCAAGAGCGAAGTCGGTTGCTCGTCGATGTGGAGTTCTCGTAAAAGGTGGCAACAGCGATGATAGGTGGCATCGATGTTGGTATCGACGTTCAAATCTTCGATGCCGAGTACGTCAACGATGAACTCGGTGAATTCGTAAATCCGTTCGGACAGTCGTTGAGCTCTGATTAACTCATTAGGCTGTTCGCGGAAGAGGTCTTTGTAGAAGTTCCTGACCATCGCAACGCACGAGCCAGATGGGCAAACGATAGGCCCCTCAGTCGCTTCGAAGACGTCTAAGAATCTCGATGCCACGGGCCGAGCGTCGTTTCGGAACCCGCTGTTGAACGCTGGTTGACCGCAGCAAGTCTGGTCGGTAGGGAAATGGACCTCGATGCCGCGCGCTTCCAAGATATTGACCACGCTCATTCCGACTTTCGGCGCGAATTGATCAACCAGACAAGTGACGAACAGGTTTACCTTGACCGGCAATTCGTTGGCGTTTCCATTGTCCATGACCTATTCAGCATAAAACGCGTGGGTGAGGGTTCGGCGCATCGCCGATTGCTAAAATCGGGATAATGTTGCGGCGCGTTGACATTCGAGTTGACATCTCGCGGACTGCGCCGTCAGTGTCATACAGCGAGGCGTGACAATTGAGTAACGGTCGGCAAGATGTAACTGTGGTCGGAGCGGGACTAATCGGGCTATCAACGGCTATGCAACTCTTGCAGCGCCGACCGGGGTTGAAGATGACCGTCGTGGAAAAGGCCGACGCACCAGCTTCTCAGCAGTCCGGACACAACAGCGGAGTCATCCACTCCGGCATCTACTACAAACCCGGATCGTTCAAAGCCCAATTCTGCGTTGAAGGTCGCGCGTCGATGACGCAGTTCTGTCTCGACAACGAGATTCCCGTCTGGACCTGCGGCAAGTTGATCGTGGCGACTAATCCCGCTGAGGAAGCGCGGCTCGACGATCTCTTCGAGCGCGGAACCAACAACTCGGTCGAAGGACTCCGGCTCGTCGACCGTGAGGAGATGGGCGAGATTGAGCCGTTCGTTGAGGGCACCAAGGCACTTTACGCACCGAAAACGGGAATCGTCGACTATCGCAAGGTCGCGGATGTCTACCGGGAAAAAGTTCAATCATTAGGCGGCGACATCAGGTTCAATTCAGAAGTCAAAAACATCAGCAACGGCGTCCGAAGATCGGATGGCACCAACTACACCTTGGAGACGACATCAGGAGAGATAGAAACAAAGTTCCTAGTGAACTGCGCCGGTCTGCACTCCGATCTCGTGGCAGCGATGAGTGGTGTGAACCCAGGGCTCCGCATCATTCCGTTCCGCGGTGAATACTATACGTTGGCAAAATCTAGCGAGCACATGGTCAAAGGGCTGATATACCCGGTGCCAGATCCAGCGTTTCCGTTCCTTGGCGTACACCTCACGCAGACTATGAAGGGTTGGGTCGAGGCGGGTCCCAACGCGGTTTTGGCACTCAAACGAGAGGGTTACCGCAAACGCGACTTCTCATTCACGGATTTCGGACGAACCGTTGCCTTCCCGGGTTTCTGGAAGATGTCGATGCAAAGCTGGAAGGTCGGCCTTTGGGAGATGAACCGTTCCCTGCGCAAAGGGGTGTTTCTGAAGAGCCTGCAAAAGCTGATGCCTTCGTTGAAGAAATCAGATCTAGCACCCGGAGGTTCGGGTGTGAGAGCGCAGGCGGTCCACAGCGACGGTACGCTGTTGGACGACTTCCGCATCGACGAGAGCGCGACCGCGGTACATGTCCTTAATGCCCCTTCTCCTGGAGCAACATCTTCGCTCGTCATCGGCAACTACATTGCCGACAAGGCGGAGGCCAATTTCAACTTCTAGGGATGCCGATCAGTTGGCGAGCATCAAAAGCTCTGCCGATTCGAGCGATTCCTTTATCCGCATGAGAAACTGGACGGCTTGAGCGCCTTCCACGACGCGGTGGTCGTAGGTGACCGCGAGGTACATCATTGGACGGATCGTAATCTGCCCGTCAACGACCACTGCCCTATCGACGATGTTGTGCATACCCAAGATACCGACTTGCGGCGGGTTCAAAATCGGGGTTGACATCATCGATCCGAACACACCACCGTTGGTGATCGTGAATGTGCCGCCTACCAGATCTTCCAGCGCAAATGATCCTGTGCGGGCTTTGTCGGCGAAACCGCGAATTTCGGTTTCTATCTCTGCGAATGACTTATCGTCCGCATCACGTACCACAGGCACCACCAAGCCGTGGTCGCTAGCAACTGCGACGCCGATGTCGTAGTACTCCTTGTAGACGAGTTCGTTCTCATCTAGCTCGGAGTTGAGTATCGGGAACGCTTTCAGGCCGTTGAGGACGGCTTTGACAAAGAACGACATGAAGCCTAGTCTCACGCCGTTGGTCTCCAAAAACTGCGGGCCGAAGTCGCGGCGAATGCGGATGACCTCGTACATGTCGACCTCGTTGTAGGTGGTCGTCATCACCGCTTCAGCTTGCACTTGTGACATGCGCCGCGCGGTCGTTAATCGACGGCGAGACAGGCGTTCGCGACGTACCGGTTTGTCGTCAACGATTTGGCGCAACTCGGAGATTTGGGGGTCCGCCTCAGGTTGCACCGACTCTGGTGCAGCGATCTCGGTTGCCGATGCGTCGTCTTCAGTGGCACCTATGTCTAGAGATTCCTCTACGCCTTCCTCTTCGACTGGTTCTGGGATGGAGGGCATTTCGACAAAGGGACCGAACTGGATCTCCACATATCCGTCGTCTTCTTCGCTAGCGTCATCCGAAGCGGCTTCGATGTCTGGAGTCTCATCTATTCCCGGTTCGTCCTCCACGGCCATCTCGATTATCGCAACCTCTTCAGTTGCAGCTACGTCGACTGATTCTTCTTCCCGAGCTGACCGCGGCTGTGAACCAGCCGATTGGAATTCGCAAAGTGCATCGCCCGGTCGCACTACGTCATCGACCTGCTTGAGCAGCGTTCCGATAGTGCCGCTCTGCACCGCGTTTATTTCCTGAACAGCCTTGTCGGTGTGCAACTCAACTATCGGTTCTCCGACTTCAACAGCGTCGCCAGTGGATTTGAACCACTGGCCGACCGATGCTTCGAAGACCGATTCACCGAAATCTGGTGCGACTATTTCTTCCATCTACTTATTCGTCCTATTTGACTTGTCGTCTCGAATTAGCGTTCCCATTGATAAGAGCGTACTGCTTCAATCGTCGTGGTCGAGTTTGAGCGCGATGCGGATCAATCGGTCTTGTTGCCGACGGTGGAGCCAATTCGATCCGGACGCCGGGCTCGGGCTGCGAGGTCGCCCAATGTACCTGATGCCTGACTTCACTATGGAGGCGATCGGTGTTCTGACGAAGTCCCAGGCTCCGCGGTTTCGAGGCTCTTCTTGCAGCCAGACGACATCTTCGTAGTTGGAAAACGATTCAAAGGCTTCAGATATTAGCTCCTCAGGGAACGGGTACAGCTCTTCTATAACGATCAGTCCGATGTCGTCGACGGTATTTATCTTCGGGTGGGTTGCCAAATCAACGAAGACCTTGCCGCTACACAGGACGATTCTTTTGACCCTGTCTGGCCCGGCCTTGGAGAGTGCGAATTTGCGAATCGGACGGAACTTGCCCGAGCTCAGTTCGTTTAGCGAACTTGCCGCCAATGGATGTCGCAGGAGGCTTTTAGGCGTCATGACCACCAAGGGTCTCGATCTTTCCGGTTCGCTCAGCGATGCTGCTTGTGTTCGCAGAAGGTGAAAATACTGCGCGGCGGTGGTTGGATTCGCGATTCGCATGTTGCCGCTGGACGCGAGGTCCAAGAAGCGTTCAAGGTGTGCATGGGAGTGGTTCGGGCCTTGGCCTTCGTAGCCGTGAGGCAATAGCAGGACTAAATTGGAGTCTTGCCCCCACTTCTCTTTCGCCGAGACGATCATCTCGTCGATCACAGCTTGGGCGTTGTTTACGAAGTCGCCGAACTGCGCCTCCCATAGCACGAGACTTGCCTCGGAAAAGACGCTGTACCCATGCTCGAAACCGACTGGCCCGGCTTCTGACAAAGGGCTGTTGAAAATCGAGAACTTGGCACCTTCGACTTGTTTCAGTGGGAAATATTGACGACCGGTGTTTTGCTCCCAAATGACATCGTGTCGCTGACTGAAGGTGCCACGAGCGCAGTCCTGCCCGGTGAGTCGCACTGCGATGCCGTCTTGGAGCACCGATCCGATAGCCAATGCTTCGGCGTGGGCCCAGTCGATATTCGGCTCCTCGTCTTCGATCGCTTGGACGCGTCGGCCAAATGCTCGGGAGACTGTAGGATGCACTTTGAAATCGACGGGCAGCGAGGTGATCTGGGCGTTCAGTCTGATGAGTCGTTGCTCATCTATCGACGTCTCGGGGTATTCCATCCCCTGCATCGGCTCCGGGCTCAAACCCAAGTCCGCGGGTGCTTGGCGATTCGTTCCCCGACCGGATCCATCGACGGCCTGCATGGCGGTGCTCAATGCCTCGAAGGTATTCGCAACCAATTCCTCGACTTCTTGCTCAGAAACGACTTCTTCTGCGATCAATCGACTCGCCCACTGCTCGCGCAATGTCGGATGTTGTTCGAGCTTGCCGTAGGTTATCGGTTGAGTGAATCGCGGTTCGTCGTTCTCGTTATGACCGTGACGGCGATATCCGACCAGATCAATGACGAACTCTTTGCGGAATTTCAGTCGATACGAAACCGCCATCTTGGCGACAAGGGAACACGCTTCAAGGTCATCCGCGTTGACATGAACGACCGGGATCTCGTATCCGCGTGCAATGTCTGAGCAGTACTGTCCTGAATATCCTTCATTCGGCTGTGTTGTGAATCCCAACTGGTTGTTCGCGATCACATGGATGGCACCCCCGACCGAGTAGCCGTCAAGGTTTACCAAGTTGAGGGATTCTGCGACAACGCCCTGACCTGCAAACGCGGCATCGCCGTGTATCAGCAAAGCCATCGCTTCTAGGTGCCGGTCGTTTTCATCCGGGGCTTCATCTTGCGTGGCTCTGACAGCGCCCAAGACAACCGGGTCTACCATCTCTAGATGGCTGGGGTTCGGAAGCAGGCGCAACATGATGTCTGTCGAGCCATCTTGATTCACATCGACATCAGCTCGAGACCCGAGGTGGTACTTGACATCGGTCATCCAACCGGCCGCTTCCATAGCTGCCAAGTGAGCGAACCTGCCTTCCAAGAATCCGGTCAGCAACGATTCGTAAGGCTGTTCGAGCAGGTGCGCCAAAGCATTCAATCGCCCGCGATGCGGCATGCCCATGACGATCTGCCTGACGTTAAATGCTGATTGGAGGATTATCTGGTCGATCAGCGGTATCAGAGCGTCTAACCCCTCAAGTCCGTACCATCGTTTTCCAGGGAAGGTTGCGTGGAGGTATTTCTCAAAACCCTCGACCTTTGTCAGGAGTTCGAGTTGATACCGCTTTTGAGCATCGGTCATGAACTGCATCGCCGATTGGTTTTCGACTTGATCCTGCAACCAATTCCGCTCTTCAACGCTATGGATGTGCCCGAACTCATACCCGATCGTGTCGCAGTAGTAGGACTTCAACTCTGCGATAGCTTCGCCTATCGTCGGTTTGGCCAGCCAAGGTCGCATCTCGTCATTGGCTTCGGCTAAGAGGTGCGTCGACGCTGCGAGGGTCTCCGGAAGGACTCCGAAGCGCTCAGGATTCAGATGCTCGTGGGTTCTCTGAAGCATCTTGAGGGGATCGATGTCCGCGGCTTGATGACCGTCTTCTCGGATCGCGTTGATCAAACGCTCAACGCGAACGATCTGATCGACTGACACCTCTGGTGCTGGGTCGACAACTGTCACCTCTTCGGTCGAAACTGGAGGATCAGCCGTCGCTGTTGAGCTTTCCTGCATATCGTTTACTGCTCCGGTTTCGCCGTCGACAATAACGATCTCACGATCCAAGAAATCGGGATCCATTAAAAGACCGTCGTATTCGAAGTCGGTCCCAAACCCATCTGAACCGTTTGACGCGTCAACCACGGAATCGCCTTCCAGCATGCTGGCGACGTAACCTTCGTTGATACCTCCGAACGCGTCGAACAGGGCATCGGGTTTGCCGTTGTCGGGTGTGGTTCGCGTCTTGTGGATCATCCGTTATTGCGAGGTCGCGCAGAAAAAGTGAAAATCGTCCGAGTTACGACTGCATCAACCCCTATTAATACATTGTGGCAGTTCACGCACGTAAATATCCACAATCTCCTAACTATGAAGGTTGGGGCATATTGGCACGCAAATTTCTGAACCCGAACGCGTCATCAGCGCATGCGTCCTGGAGACTGCCAGAAGTCGGCGTTTTCGCCTAGGGTCTGCTTGAGCCCGTCCGTTGCATCGGACAGAGCGGCGACTACATCGGAAGGTAAGTCGTAATCGAACGTCGGTGTGTTGAGTGCCACTTCGGCGGGATTGCGCGCCCCGACCAGTAGGCTTGTGACGCCCTCTTGAGCCAAGAGCCAAGCCAAAGAAATCTTTGCGGGGTGCTCTCCGATCTCCTCGGCGATGCTCAGCACCGATGCTATCGTTGCGAAAGTCTCTTCTTCGCAACCCTCTTCCCCATGAATTGCCTGCTCGCGGTTCTTGTTGAAGTGGCGGGACCGTGACAAGCCTGGTGGCACATCGTCTGCAGTAGCGTAGCGACCAGTCAACATCCCCTGCTGCAATGGGCTGTAGCAAATTACGCCTACATCGTTGGCGACACATGTAGGTTTGATCGCGAACTCCAATGCCCGCCAGAGCAGGTTGTATGGGAGCTGGTTGGTGACGATCGCACCGCATTCGAGAATGTCTGTGAGGTCGCGGACTGCGAAGTTGCATACGCCGAGGGCACGGATCTTTCCACTGTCTTGAAGCTTGAGCAACTCAGCCATCGTGTCCTCGATCGGAACGTCGTGGTTCGGCCAGTGGAGCTGGTATAGATCGATGTAGTCAGTCTGTAAACGCTCGAGGCTTGCATCGCAATGTTCGGCAACAACCGACGGATGGAGATTCGTGTTGCCGATCTTCGTGGCAATGACCGCATCAGTGCGTCGTCCTATTAATGCCCGTCCGAGGACCTCTTCCGAGTTGGAATCGTCGGAATATCCTTCCGCCGTGTCGAAGAAGTTGACGCCAGCGTCAAGCGACGCGTGCACCGCGGTAATCGAGTCGTCATCGTTTTGCGGCCCCCACACTCTTCCACCCGCGAATGGCCAGCATCCGAGTGCCATTCGGGATACTTCGATTCCGGTATCCCCTAGCGTTGCGTATCGCATCTTTCGCTCCTCATTTCGCCGAAAACTAGTGCTACGGACATTGGTTACTATTCTTAGAGCCAACACCGAACGTGGGATGGCGGGAGTGCAAGGGAGTCGAACCCTCCGCGCACATCGAAGGATGCACGCCAGCGGATTTGAAGTCCGTGAAGCCCACCGGGACCCATCCACTCCCACGCGTCTGTCTTATCACGATACTAAAGCGCGAAAGTTTCAAATTCGTATATCGGCAAGGCTCAACAAACGAAAAGGACGGTTCAATGAACCGTCCTTTCACAATGCAGACGCTTTGGGATGCAGTAGATCAAGCAGCCATCTGAAGGACGCCTTGAAGCTTATCTTTCAAGACGCTCTCCGGCACGGCACCGACAACCTGCTCCACAGGGCTACCGTCTCTGAAGATCAATAATGTCGGAATGCTTCGCACTCCGTACGTGCCTGACAATCCCGGGTTCTGGTCCACGTCGACCTTCGCGAATTTGACTACACCCTCATAATCGTTTGCCAGCTTTTCGACGACGGGTGCGACCATCTTGCACGGTCCGCACCATTCGGCCCAAAAATCTACAAGTACCGGGATGTCAGAAGAGAGTACTTCAGATTGGAAATCGGCATCGTTAACATCAATGGGATGTGCCATTACTTAAACTCCGTTTCTCCGTTAGTTTGTTGCCTGCCGCAACTCCGCGCAACCTCTATAAAGGAACGGTCGCATACATTAGAGTCTACAACCTCTATATGCAGCCCAAACCTCATGCAACGATTGTAATGGGAACTACATACGATAGTTACCACTAAGGTTGTGTAATCTGCGCGTCAAACCAGATATAAGTAGGGATCGTCAGCACCAGAAGCAACAGCCAACCGATCGCAACCGCGATCCACTTCCCCTTAGTCATCACTTCGTTTACACAACCCTCAGCAACTCACCTTTAGCAACACGGCGACCAGGATCACAGCCACTAGGGCGAGCCCGTGAGAAACAACACCGAAGCGATGCACCCTTTGGTCGCATCCCAAAGCCTCTCCGTTATCGATGGGCCGCTCTCATAGCGACTACGCCGATGACTCACTTCGCCGCCTTCCGCTTCAGATACTTCCACTCCTTGTCCGGGGGCGTAATCAGCACCGTCTTGACGATGTTCTCGGCACTGTCCGGTATCCGCTCAAAGACTGCCTTCGGATTGCACTTCGTGTTTTCTGCCGTCGCCAAATCTCCTGATCTATAAACGCTCTTGTGTTGCCACCATGATGAGTGACTTGATCTCTTCCAGTTGCGCGTCCACTTGATCGAAGCGCGTATCCATGTCTGCGCGCAGCTCAGCGATGTTGTGATTAACCGCGTCAAAGCCCATGCGCAAAGCGTCTCGTTGCTCGGTGCCAGTCGCCATGCCAAATCTCCAATCTCACGTGAGGTTTGCCAATCATTCTAACAATGGAACATATATCTGTTAAGGTTTTGCTTTGAACCGCAGGTGGGAGTTCGAGAACTCGTAGTTTTCAGCCTCCCGATGCACAAGACCGCTGTTAGGTGGGCGCGCCTCGTGCGCGAGCCTCCCTTCGTCGGCACATCGGGACACCGCCTGCGGTTCAAAGAGGCTGTTGCCCTAGTCGCAAGGGAGGTGTCAGGGTGGACAGATTTGAGCACGACGTTATACCCGTCGTGATTCCCCTTGATGGTTCGAAGGGAGGCAGGTGTGCAGATCGACTACACAGATCCCCATGACGTGTTCTTACACATCGTCGCGGTCGCCATTGACGAGAGCGGATCCGTGGATAAGTTCAGGCGGGATCTGAATGAGGTCGCAGATATCCTATTCTTTCAGGGTCATTTGCGGCCGCCTGTTCAAGCGCGTGTAGAAGCCTTGCTATCGACCTTCCGCGACGTGCGACTACCGCAGGATGATGCTCACAGCAATGGTCAGGAACGCACTTGGGAATTTCTTGATGAACCACAAATGACAGATTACCAGAAAGGCCCTCCCCGCTAGGAACGGGTAAGGGCCAGTGCGAACAACCCTTAAAGCTACAAAGGAGGCATCCAAATGCCGCATTATGTCGCGGTGTCCCTTGCGTCTCTAGTCGTGCTGGCTGTCGGTTGTGTCACAGATCATCAAGCTACACGCACCGCCCAAAGCCGGCGGGAATCGACCATCGTCGCCAAAGCCGCATCCGACGCTGTGCGGACCATCCAAGCCACGCGCACAGCTGAAGCGAACAAGGCGGCGTGCTTGGCGTATCCATCTAAGTGCAGGGACTTGGTTTGGATTGGACGCAAGTCATTGCGGAATGCAAGGCGGCTGTGAGGGCTAACCGACCTGGACGCAGTTACGACGATTGCAAACGCGTTCCGCCAACGCCATTCCCAACACCACCGCGGGGCAGAGAGATCCCGTCTCGAGAACGTCCGTCGCGTTGGTAGGAGATGATAAATGTGTAATTTCGACAAGAACCGTTGGGTCGTGCAAAACCGCGACAAACTAATAGCTGCCGCGCACGAAGGTAAGAGCGTCGACTCGATCTGGGTCGCCTACGTCGCGAAACGACTGGTGTGCGGCGTGGTCGTGGCCGCTTGGGTCGTGATAGCGGTCGTGGGGGTGTTGACCAGCTAACAATACGGCAGACTCGCGTAGAAGTCCGTTTGGACTAACAACAAGTAGCCCTCCAGCAGGAACTGGGGGACCCTGAAGAGGTGACCTCATGGTTTACCATGACACGTCACGCATACGGTTGCGGGTTACTGAAGTTGAGGCTGATCGGCGGGTGCCGAAACCTCCGCTACCAGATCCTTCCAGGTCAATCGTGTCCCCACCATTGCCACGACCATCTCAGCTAATTGGTCCAAGGCATTGCGCCACTTGCCGTTGTGCCGTCCGCTGAACTCGTCGGCGTAGCGTTGCAGGTGCTTGGGGCTGACGCTGTGATACGTGCCTGGTATCCCGCGCTTCAGCAACGCCCAAGTCCGGTAACCGAGATTGGAGCATTACATGACCGTGCCGGTTCCGACAGAGAAGAAGCCGCGGCACTCGCGACATCGGTATGGCATGGTCCTGTGGTCGTGCCAACTTGAACTTTAAAAGAGTCGCAACGCGGACGCTGGGGTTTTGCCAGAGCGTCCGGCTTGCTCGAACCACCTCTCGGTGACGGCATCACCGGGGAAGATTCGGATCAGTTCGGCAAGGGATACATTTATGCGAATCACAATAGCTCACATTATGATGAGAGTAACGTCAAACCTGCGCCAATTCTCGTATTGGCGCTTTAGCGACGACTTCAACTGTAACCGATCGAACGTCAAGCGCGGGCACTGTCGGTGCAGGGTCTGGGTATTCGCAATCTTCGATGTATGTTGCCAATTCTGCAAACAGAGTCGTGCTGCATACCATGCCGCGCATCGTCTTGGTTATGCTCGCGACCCCTTCAGCAACAGTCGTGCCGTTGTAGTCCTTAATCAGCACGGAATCGCCATCCGAAACACCTAGGGACGCGGCATCCTCTTCATGTATTTCGATCACTTCAACGCGATCGATCACGTTCAAGTAGTTACGTTCTGAAAGCGTGGTTTCGCGCTCGGGTTGATGCAGCACTCGTCCCGGCGCGTAATACATTCCGTTAGCTGCATAAGCTGTGAAATCAGGTTTATTGATCTCGAACGTTGGTTCAACCGAGCTGGCGCCAGATGTTTTCGTAATCTTGCCGCCGCTTGCCAAGGCATCGTGACTCAACCCCGAGTACTCGGGTATCGTCGTGCAGACCGCGTCGAATATCTCGCTCGACGAACTGTAGTCAAACCCTGACGCTCCCATCGCATTCGCCAGTCCAACGAATAATTCCCAACCTGCAATCTCATCGAAACGAGGTTCGCTTGCTTGGCGGATGAGTTGCACTCGGGACTCAAGGTTGGTCGCAGTGGAAGTCTGCTCAGAGAATGGCGCGGCAGGGAATACAATACCGGCTTTTGCGGTTATCTCGTTGTCGAACACGGATGAGACGATGAGAGTCTCGAGCGATCCCAAAGCGGAGTCGATGTCGCCAAACTGCCTCGCCGTGTGATTCACGCCGTCGGCCATAACGATCGCCGCCTTGATCTTCCCGTCTCGCATCGCATCAAAAATTTCAGCAACTCCCTTGGGTTCCTCGCTGGGGAAATCCATGTTCCACGCCTGACTCAAGGTTTGTGCGAGTTCGGATTTTACGGACAACGGGCGACATCCAACTTGCTCCGAACCGCGGGTGTTCGCGCCGAAATACAGCGGATAAACACCTTGGCCAGGGCCATCCGTTGTGCCGTTGAGCAGACGCAGATTCATCACAGCGTCTACCAATGCGTCATGCCTGATCTGCGGAACGGTATCTTCTCCAAGCAACACGGCCATTTCGCGGTGGCTCGCGAGTGCGGAGGCAGCCTCCGAAAAGTCTTCGATGGGGATGTCGCAGTAACGGGCTATTCGACCCAGATCGTAATCCCATAGCGAAGCTTTGAAATCCTCGCTGTTCTTGACGTTTTCACGAATGAAGTCAACCTGCTCCAAAGTTGCATCAAATACGGCTCGCACTATACCCATAACGGCCATATGCGCCGTGCCGATTCTCGGTCGCAGCCACACATCGGCATAACGTGTCAACTCGGTCTCACGCTGATCGATGACCACTATCTTGGCGCCACGCTTGGCGGCTCTTTTCACCGGCACCGCAAGCACGTTCTGGTCCTCGGTCGGGTTCCCAGACACGACCATGACGGACTTGGCGTTTTCGATGTCCCATATCGACCGCTTGGTGTGTTCGATGTCCCAACGCTCTGCGATGTGCTTCGTCAAATCGTCGATGAAGTTGTGCGCGCTGTCGACATTGTTAGTCTTCAACGCGGTCCGTGCGAATTTCTGGGCTATGAAGTTATCTTCGTTGCTTCCACGCGGAGAAGCGATGACCGCGATTTCGTCGGGGGAGTATTTGGACAAAGCGGTAGCCGCGGCGGCCAATGCGTCTTCTGTCGTCGCGTTGGTGAGAATGCCGCCTTTTCTGACATACGGGCGCTTTAGCCTAGACCGATGGTTGGGGTAGTCGTAACCGAATTTGCCCTTGAAACAGGCCTGCCCGAGATTTGGAGCGCCGTTGACATCGCCGCGGAACCGTATCACCTTGTCGAAGCGGTTGACTTCCGCAACCATCTGGCAGCCGACGGCACAGTTGGTACACGTTGTTGTGACTTGTCGGCTCGCCTTTTCCCACTTGTATTCGCGTTCCACCAACGCCCCGGTGGGGCAGACATCGATACATGCGCCGCAGAACTCGCAACCCGACTCCATGAGCGAGGTGCCGTGCGAGGTGCCTACGAGCGAGACGCCGGATCGAGATGTTAGCGTCAATGCGGTATCCCCTCGCACTTCGTCGCACACGCGCACGCAACGAGCACAAACGATGCAGAGGTTGTAGTCGCGGTCGTAAAGGGGGTCGTCGGCATGTATCGGAAGGTCGCGGCGGTTGTAGTTCAGGGGTGTCCGCAGGTCAAGTTCGACCGATCGTACGGTGTCCTTCAGTTCGCAACGCTCGTTCTTCGGGCAGATCGTGCATCGATCGGTTACATCGACATGGCGTTGGCAGACGTCCTGAGGTCCGCACAGCTCGATCCGGTGGCACGTCAGACATCCATGGGGATGTTCCGACATCAATAGTTCGATGATTCCGCGTCGTAGTTCGCTTACCGACTCGTTTTTCGTCTCCACCACCATGTCCGGCATCGGCGAGGCGGTACATGACGCCAGCGTCATCTTGCGGCCACCCGCCTCGGTATCGACTACGCAAGTCCGGCAAGCGCCGTATGGCTTCATGTTCGGGAAGTAACAGAGATACGGGATGTAGATGCCGGCTTCCAGTGCCGCTTGGAGAATCGTTTGCCCAGGAGCAGCCTCGACTTGCTGACCGTCGATTGTGAACTTGATAGGTTCAGGCATGATATTTCTCGCCGCCAGTCATTTGAATCGATCTCATGGACGCGTACGGCTTGGTAGGATCATCGAACCATCGCCAAATGGTCCGGACTTCTCCAACTCACCGTTGAACCGTTTCTCGAACTCCTCGCCGAAGTAGGTTATCGCCGAAGATATCGGGTTGTAGCCGAGTTGGCCGTGTCCGCAGAGCGAACCGATCTTCATATTGTTTCCAACCGTCTCCAGCAACTGCATATCACCGGGCTTAGCTTCGTTCTTGCACATTCTGTCCAGAACGTCCAGCATGTGAGTGTTGCCCAATCTGCAAGGGAAGCACTTTCCGCACGACTCGAACTGGTTGAAAGCCACCAAGTTACGTATCAGGTCGACGACATCGGTTGTTTCGTCGCCGACAATGATGCCGCCGGACCCGAGGATCGCGCCTGATTGGGCCATAGCGTCAAAATCGATCTCGGTATCAAACGCTTCTTCGCCCATCACTCCGCCGAGTGGCCCACCGGTCTGTAGAACCTTGATGCGCTCGGAACCATCAGCAACTCCGCCGCCAATGTCGTCCAAGACCTGTCGAATGGTTACTCCCATCTCGACTTCGTACATTCCCGGACGTTTGATGTGGCCGGTAAGGCAGACCAACGCAGTTCCAGATGACGATTCGGTGCCTACTTTTTTGAACTCGTCCCCACTGGTCGCCACGACGCTTGGCACATAGGCGATTGTCTTGACGTTGTTGATGTTGGTCGGTTTCTGGAAAAGTCCGGCCTGTGCTGGGAATGGTGGCTTGTATCTCGGTGTTGAGCGTTTCCCTTCGATCGCTTCCATCATCGCAGTCTCTTCGCCAGCGACATATGAGTCTCCGGTCAACGAAACTTCCATTTCGAACGAGAAGTCAGAGCCGAGGATGTTCTCGCCAAGGATGCCGTTTTCGTATGCCTCATCGATCGCGCGACGCGTGGCTTCAATGGGGATGTCGTGTCCCTGTCGAATAAACACGACGCCGTGGGTAGAGTTGGTCGCGTAGCCGTTGAGTATCAATCCCTCGATCAATCGGTGCGGATCACTCTCGAGAATGCCCTTGTCGTTAAACGCGCCCGGGTCACCCTCTTCGCAGTTGCAGAGCACGTATTTCACCGGCGCTTTGCTGGGGGCGAGAAAAGACCACTTCAGGCCGGTCGGGAATGCTGCTCCTCCGCGCCCTCGTAGGCCGGATGTCTTGACCTCTTCCAGAACCTCGTCCGGGGTCATTGACAGCACCGCTTTGTTTAGGGCTGAGTATCCGTCTTGGGCGATGTACTGGAAGATATCGTGCGGATCGATGCTGCCAAAGTTTGCAGTGAGTACTTTTTTCTGCAGCTGATTAGGTGGTAACTGATCCCAGTCGTACAGATGCGATGTGTAGTCATCTACGTGTCCAGAGTATGCGTACGCGGAAGCGTGTAGGGGATGCTGATCGCGCCCATCGATGTAGTGGGACATGATGTCCGGCACCATTTCGGGTGTCACATTTGCGTGGAACACGCGATTTGCTCGAGGAACGATGATATCCACGACGGGTTCGAGGTACATCAAACCGTGCGCGCCAACCATGGAGAGGTTTATCTGTTGCGTGCCGTTGGAACCATAGTGTTGGAGGGCATCAAACACTTCTTGTGCTCCAGCGGCTTGGCCTGACGCACCAAATCCAACCCGAACCCAGGGTTTGTCACCGTCTGTCAGATCATTCCACCGTTGCCGGGCCCGAGCGCGCAGCAATGCATACTGTGTCTGCTGACTCATCGCCACTGCGTAGGTATCCACAGATTCTTCAGTGCGCGATACCATTCTCGAGTTCCTGTTGAAGGTCAGATATATATTGGCGGGCTGAATCGGGATTTGCGCGACCTCTGAGGATGTGGTCGCGTGCAATTACCGGTGCTTGGGCACACGCTCCGAGACAAGTGCTGTAGCGCAACGTGATCTTGCCATCGGCGCTCGTTTCTTCGGAGTCCACGCCCAACTCGTCCTGCACAGCATCCAACACTTTCTGCGCGCCCATCAAGTGACAGGTAGGCCCCCAACAAACATCGACTGTAGTCATGCCCGGCGGGGTAAACCGGAAGTTCGTATAGAAGGATGCGACGCTCCAAACGTCGTTGATGGTGGCGTTGCAGAAGATCGCGGTCTCTTCGATCGCTTCATCGGGGATATAGTGCAGATCGTCTTGGACCGCGAGAAGCGAAGAAAGTACAGTGATGCTCGGCACCCTTTCTTTGTCGGCGCGCTGGGATTCGAGTGCTCCACGGATTCGCTCACGCAACTCCGGTCGGCTCTGTTGCTGACTTGTCGTCAATCTATCTCCAGCGTAGTCGAGAGACTAAGTTCGGATATGTAGCGCACCGCTCTGCCCACATATTCGTCTAGATGGAATCGTAACAGAGCATCATTATTCGGCGCGCAGAATTACCCAGTGTGGCTTCATCGGTTGGAACCTTCGTTTTCTGCCGCGACCATGTCGCTTGAGGTGTCTCGACGCATCGTGGGCATCATCACGACTTGTTCGACGATTGTTCGTTGCGGCATCGCCGCGCAGAGGAATATCGCCTGTGCGATGTCCTCAGCCTGCATCATTGTCGAACGATCATCTGCATCCGGTGGGCGCGGGCGATTTTCCAAAATCGGGGTGTCGACTTCGCCAGGCATGATGGCACAAGCGCGGACCCCGAACTTCGTGAGTTCAGTGTTCATGCCGCGGATCATATTCAGTGATGCCGCTTTCGCCGCACTATATGGTGCTCCACCTAAGAGACCTGGATTCAACGCCGCCATCGACGACACTGTGATCACGGTGCCGGTGCCTCGGTCGATCATGTTTGCCAAGACCGATTGTGTCAGCCGGTAAACGCCCTCGACATTCACCTTGAAAACCGAGTCCCACTCCTCAGGACCTACATATCGCAGCGATCGTACACGGCTGCTATGCCCGGCGTTGTTGACTAGGATGTCGACTTTCCCGAAACGTTCCAAGCTCCACTTTCCCAAATCCGCCGCGGCGTCACCGTTTTCAAGGTCCGTAGGTCTGACCTCCACTTCCACTCCGTGCTCCCGCGCTATTTCTGCGACCTCATCGAGCGGCGCTTGGCGTCTGCCAGCGAGAACCAAGTCTGAGCCGGCTTCGGCGAACATAACTGCGGCGACCTTGCCGATGCCGGTGCCTGCGCCAGTGATGATAGATACCTTACCGTCCATAACGCCCATGCGCTTAGTCTCCTGATTGGCTCAACTTTGGTTCAAGTTCAAACACGCATATAGGTTAACTCAGAGCGTCCGCGATTAATGCCACAGACGACTATCAGTTAGACTGCCAATCCGACCACCCTGTGTCAGCATCGGACAACATCATTTTCGCCACTTCCCGGCCCATCCGGATCGAGTAGTTCGTGCCGCGATCTTCCGGGTAGATTTGTGTCGTATTTGCTAAATATATGCGCTCAAACGGCGTTCGATGCGATGGCTTCTTCGCGCTGTACTCGGTGCCGATTATCGGTTGCGCCGCACTAACCGCGTTGTAGTGGACATCCATTACCCAAGAGCGGTTGAAGTTTGGGTTGAACTTGTGCAAGTGATCGAAATAGAGGTCTGTCAACTCCTCGGCCGACAAGTTGAACAGTTCATCCCGCCGGTGCAGATAGTTGGTGAGGTATACAACATGGCGATCGTTGTACCACTCCTTCGGCAACATGTTGGTGTGCTCGATGATGCCTAGGAACGGCACATCATCCGAGGCGATGTTCATCCAGTAGTAGTCGGTGAGTTTACGATCCATCTCAAGTATCACGACGACCGCAGCCAGATATTGAACACCATCCAAGCGAGAGAGATATTCGGACGGAATCGCGTCCATAAGGCTCGGCATCGAGAATGATGGCACCGTGGAAAGTATGCAGTCGAAGAGATCTGTCTGCTCTCGTCCTTCAGAGACGGATTCAATCCCTACCTTGCCAGATTCGTTTCGCGGGACGATCTTTGTGACGGGATTCTCGATTCGAATCTGGCCTCCGAGACCACGTATCTTATCTGCCAACGTATCGAATACCACGTCGAAGCTGCCGGTTGGATATCCGAGGACTTCTTTCGCCAACATCCCTTCGCGCGAAGCGAATCTAGTTTGTATCTTCGACCAGAACCAAGGCATTCCCACTTCGCCGTAAAATCGGCCGAACTTTCCGCGCAGCAAAGGGTTCCAAAGCACGTCGTAGGCTTTACCGCCGAGTTTTTCGCTCAGCCATTGGTCTGCGGTATAAGGTTCAAGGCTCTGCCAGTCTTTGATGCGTTGGACGCGAAGCGTGAACAATCCCATGCGGATACGTTCGAACATCGGTATGGCACTGAAACGCAAAAGGTCGAACGCCGTAGTCGTGCGATGCAAACCTCCGTCGACGTAAGTACCGACGTTTGACGGATACCACTCCATCGCGTTGCCGATGCCCATTTCATCCATCAGATCCAAGATCGCGCGATCGTTGGTGAACAGGTGGTGGTAGCCGCGTTCGAGGGGATGCCCACCCACTGGGATAGTGGACGCTTGACCACCGATGAAGGGCGCCGACTCGTAGACGACCACGTCATGACCAGCTCGCCCTAGGTCGTACGCGGCTGCTAGACCCGCCGCTCCTGCTCCAACTATCCCGACCTTCATGGATTCAGCTCCGCAGGATTTTCCGAAACGTTTGACGCGGAGTTACTCCTTGTGCCCCTTACGGATCTCGCGCCCCGCGCAAGGTTGACAAACGACGTTCGATCAAAGAACAGTATGATGGCGCCGGCGATCGTGACCGGGGCCCACAAAACCACGTGAACCGTCAACGCGTACGCGGCGGCAACGTCGCCATCGATGCCCAGGGTGGTCAATGCCGCGGCTCCAAGCAGCTCAAATGGTCCGAGACTTCCAGCGCTCGATGGCAATATGCCTGCAAGGTTAGCGGCTGCTCCGAAAGCGATGATCGCGGCGATGAATTCGATTTGACTCCCGAACTCCGGTCGGATGTCGAAACCCAAAGCGATCACGTAATACATTGTGATCTCGGCGATCCAGACGGGGAGCGAAAGCGCAATCACTTTCAGCAAGCCTTGCCATGTACGGATCACTGTCAACCCCTCGATCAGATTCATCGCGAGATTGATGATCTTGACTCGGATCCTCGGCGGAATCATGAATAGCATCCCGCCCATCAGTCGACGTATGCTCTCTGGCGACATGACGACTACATACGCGACGACGGCGAAAACTGCCACAAATGGCAACAAAGCGCCTATCGTGAGGACGCCAACACCGCCTGGGACTTGCTCAGCCACACCGCTCACAGTCGTCTGGAATCCGATCGCTCCGACTACCGCGGCAATTGCTATGAGCAGCAGCAACGCGATTACGTCGGATGCGCGCTCCAAGGCGACGGTTCCGAATCCGGCCATTGTGCTGATGCCTTCACGCAGAGAGAGGTAGTACGCGCGCATCAACTCTCCGATCCTAAGCGGTATCAGGTTGTTCGCCATGTAACCAACAACCACTACTGGAAACAGCGCGCGGCGTGTAGATTCGCCAGTAAACGGCTTGAGCAGGTACCGCCATCGAACGGTTCGGAACCACAGAGCCAACGTATAGAAGGCCAGAGACGGAATAGCGTAGATGTAGTTTGCTGAGGCGAACACGTCTACGACTTGATCGAAATCGTCGATGATCGCGAAGAAGAAGATGCCTAGGAATGCGGCGCTTCCGAGCAAGCCTATCCAGAATGCGCGGCTCTTAATCACTGTGGGTTAGCCATGACTAGTGGGTGAGCCGCATCGCTATGCGGCCGTCATCGTAGAGGCGCGGATGGCGTATCGTCCCTGTAGTAGACGTACGAATCGATGTACCCGATATCTGTTGACAGTTTGCGATGGAACCAGAAGTCCGCAATCGGTCGTAACAACTCTCGGTTGGTCAAGCCATTCCACACATCGCCCGGGGTCTTCTGTTTGTAGACCTCAGGGAACCACCAGCGATGGATCATGTGCCTGCCTTCATCGAAACGCTCCGGCAAAGATTCTTTGACCTTGTCGTGGTTGCGGGCGTTGATCACCGCGATCGTTCGATTGTCTCCGACCGCCGCGCCCTCGCCCTCAAGGTCAATGTAACCGACGCCCTCATAGTCGCGCAGGTACCAGCTCCAAGGCCAGGCGAAACCGTCCCGAGTATCTATCGCGAGGCTGAATTCGCTCTTGTTCCATGCCAAGTCGCGCGCTAAATCGATCTCCTTGGCGGTTTGGTGCAGGTCTGGCGTCGTCTGTGTATATACGAGCATCTCCCTAGGCACGTCCCCATGCTTGTACACGGCGTTAAAAGAGGCGCGCAATGTGAATGCGAACATCACCGCGACGAGTGCGACTGCGATCACACTGAGAACCGTCCGGAAACCTTGCGACAATCCGCTCTGGATCAGCAGCAACAATCCGACACCGCAAAACGCTATCAAGGCCCATAACTCGAAGAATTGGCTCAAGTCACGCGAGTTCCTGATGTTGAAATTGTCGTAGAACTCGAAGAAGATCAGCCGATATATTGCGACCAGAGCGAGAGGTGCCAACGCGAACACGACCCAACCCTTACGCTGCCACACGTAGTGCCAATCGACATGGTTAGAGAGTATGCCCAATCCGTGACCTGCTACGAAAATGAAGGGGACCGTCAACTGGGCAAGCAGCCACGGCATCTTCTCCCCCGCGACCGACAACGCCAAAAAGGTCGCGAATGCCCAGAACAACAGGAATCGCATGAACCTCGACGTGTTCAGCGTCAGCGGTATGAATATCAACGTGACGAATGCCAACGCCAAGAAAGGCAGAATAAGCAGTTCCGACGGAGGATCGGGCTTTTGGTAGTACTGCGTGTAGAGCAGAGTCGTCGATATCGCGAAGCTGATCACGCTAATTGCGATCAAACCTATGGACCGCCATCCCGTACGAATAGCGTAGTAGAGCGCAATTCCCATGGCCGACAACATCGGCAGAAATTCATAAACCGAGCCCATGATGAAGTAGTAGTACCAAGGCTGGTCGCCGCGACGAACATCCTGTTGCGCGAGCCAGTACCCGAGAGACTGCCATACCCCAGTGATGACGCCCGGGTAGTGGCTTCCGAAGTTCGTCATGATGACGGCGTAGATCGCCCAGAAAATCGCCAACGCGACCCAGAAGCGACGCCAATTCCACCATGCTCCGATTGCGACTCCGACGCCGAATACTAACAACGTCAACACCGCGGCAACCGCGGTCGCAGTTGAACCGTCGGGTGCGCCAGTGACTACGCCGGGAGTGCCTTCGACAGCCGCCAGAGTCAGTCCAAACAGGTCTTGGAACAACGCTATTCCGGCTACGTAGAACGGGGCGGTCAACCCAACGAGCAACACCAATATGTGGCCTTGAGGACTGATCTGATTCAGCTTCAAGTGGCCTAGCAGAATGTCACGAAGCTCATAGCGCGTCGCCCATGCGAAGTAGGCGGCGAAGATGACTACGAAGATGTAAGCCGTCTCTTTGGTGGCCATCGAAAATCCGAGCACCGCGGCCGCTATGTAGAGCCATCGATGACGCTGTTCTTCGATGTACCGCCACATCGCGACCACGAGCAACGCGATGAAGAAAGCCATTAGAATGTCGTTGCGGGCAAACCTCGAAAAGTAGAAGAGCGCCGGCGAGAAAGTGAGCATGACGGAGGTGAGAATCGCTCCGACATCGCCCAACTGCTTGCGCAACAGCAAGGGCATGGGAATCAAGGCGGCACCAAATAGCACCATCCCAAGGCGGAGCGTGAACTCCGAATCGCCGAACAGAAAGAACATCGCGGCGATCAGCTCGAAGAGGAACATTCCGTGGGTCAGCGGCGAGTGTTCGTACTCGTTGCCGATTGCGATTTGGTAACCGAAGTAGCCGTGCAGACTTTCGTCGTGGTGCACAGCTTGGTCGCCCAATCGCACCAACCGCATCCCTAAACCGATGAGGAAAAGAGCGGCATAAATACCGTACTGAACACGAGGTGATATCGAGAGTTCAGTCGCCGTATCGACTACCGTTGCGCTCGTGCGAGTGACTGTAGTCCACGCCCCGTCGACCCATCCCGCGCGCATTCCAGTTGAGCGGACTGAAGATCCGGACACGTCATCTTCCGGTTGAGTATGTGCCGTGTCCAAGCCTACTCTCCCAAGGCGAAAATGATCACTTGTTCGTTCTCAAACACACGGCGCCCGATGCGGTCGAATTTCGAGACATCTAATTCAGTATATTTTTGACGTTCGTTTGGACTGACGACCAAATAGTCGGCGCTGTAACGCTCGATCAGCGCGAGTGTCTCCGCATCATCGGCACTGCTGTAGATACGCTCAACATCGCTATTCCGATCTATCCACCATTCATCACCGCCGCGCCATTGGCTTTGGTGTCCGGTCCAGCCTAAGATTGCTGGTCTTCCGGTCCATCCTGAGAATCGACCATGCTGCGTATAGCTGTTCCCTGGAGATTCGATCAAGACATCGCCGTTGCTGACGTTTTCGCGAATCCAGTTCATCGCTTCTGGGACCGCTGATCCGCTATTTTCCAAGAACCTGAGCCCGTCGAGGGTGAACTCGGTTCCCGACTCCGATGATTTGCCTGCTGTAGCTGCAAAGGGGTAGTAGAGAGAAACCGCGATCAATAACGTTGCGATTACAACTGCTGCGACGCTCAGGTACCTGGTTCGGCCTCTGAACGAAGAATGTCGACGCATCCAAAAATAGATGCTGTAGCCACCGACGACGGCGAAGAAGATCCAAACCTGGTAGTAGAACTTGAACACTGTGTTGTGTCGGCCCCCGAACATGTCGTGCAGCCGAAACAACTCGGCCCAAAACAGAAGCAGTGCCGAGATCGTCAGCAGTAGCAAAGCCACCTGCGCCCCGTCATCGGCACCGCGCATCCCGCGACGATAGGTAGTCACGAACAGACCGACGAACGCGGCTCCGAGTAGCGCCGTCAACGGCAATCGGGTAATTAGATCGGCACCATCAGCGTTGTCGTTGAAGCTGTAGTGGGCAATAATCCAAGCGAAGTAAGTGAAAGCCACGAATCCGACAGAGACGATCCATGGAAACTTTGCATACGAACTGGAGTTGAGCCCAAGTGCGGTGATGCTCCGCCTCAATATCGCAAACTCACGCGACACCGTCGGTACTACGACTGCACTTGCGAACACCAGCAGCACTGCGACCAATCCGCCCCACACAGTGAAGAAGTGGATGGGGCGTGTCGCGTATTTCGTGGGTATCGCCGGCGGGAACTGTATCTGGCTCTGCATCGTCAGAAAGTAGTAGTTTGAGAAGAAAGCGGCACCGACTAAAGCAACGACCATAAACCCCGGTGCCGCGCTACGAATCGCTTGAAGGTGCATCCGTCCGTTCTCTCGATACGCCTTGAAGTACACCGTTGCTCCCAGCGCAAGCAGCATCCACAACATATCCCAAGTGTTGATGAATCCTGCCGATCCAACCACTAGCACCAGCACGACAGCGGAGATTGGATGGCTGCGCAACCAACCGATGCCCCACCGGGCACGCGAGAACAGCAAGTTCGCGATCACCGAAACAGCGGTCAGCACGAATGGTATCGACATTAGATGCGGGTGCAGATCACCCAGCATGAAGCTGAAGAACGGGAACTCTTGGATCGTGAAATCGAGTTCAGTGCCGTCAGGCAGGAAGCGGTTGATCACCCTTGACGATGCCCACCACCACCACCAGCCTTCGGGCCGCCAACCCGTGCTGGTGTCGTTCAAGTCGATACCTTTTATGCCGAGCCAGTCGTAGAACCCATCCGATCCGATTCCAGCTAGCGACAGCAGCTCCCAAAATCCGTTGAGGTTCGAGATGAGGAGCAACAGCACTGCCGCGATCAAGCCACCGGCAAGCATCTGCGTAGTTGTCGCACCATCGCGGCGAACCAGGTTCGAAACCAGCGAGAAAATCGCCGCGGCCGACATCGCGGCAACGGTAGCCAAAGCCAAGTTGTAAGCGATGCTGGCTTGCACGCCTGACATCTGTGCGATGCCGCCGAGCATCCAGTAGCCGAAGTAGTAGTACGCGATCGGATATCCGCTGAGCCAGAGATCCGTTGGTGGAGCGTGTTGCGCGCTGATGACCGCGTTCAACATCGTCAGATCCATCGGCTTTTCGGTATGCGAAATGTCTGGGTCCAACGCCTTCACAAACGCGAAAACGGCAAAAAACACCAAGAACACGGCTTCGGTCAATATCAGCTGCAACCATCGACGGCGAAGGAATCCGACGAAATCGGTTCGCTTCTTCAGAACGATCCACGCCCAACCTGCGATAGCAGTGAGAAGCGCTATCATCCACCAAGACCACGGTACGTTCGGAAGGATCTTCAACAGACTCAAGATCCAAACCACCGAACCGAACATCAACATCCCGATCGGACGCACCAACCCAAACCCGCGATCCGTCAGATTGGGAAGTGCGATATACGCCACCGGTATCGCAGCTAAACCGACCGCGTAAGTGGTCAGTAGCCAAAAAATGAGATCAGACATCTATCAATCGATTACGCGGCGGGAAGTATCGTCTCCGCAAACCCTCGAGGATCGAACGGTGCGATATCGTCAATGCCCTCGCCGGTTCCGATGTACCTGACCGGCAGCCCCATCTCGCCGCGGATCGCCAATATCACTCCGCCCTTCGCCGTGCTGTCCAGTTTCGTCAGAATCACTCCGTCGCAACCGACCGCTTCTGTGAACACTTTGGCCTGTGTGACACCATTCTGACCAGTATTGCCGTCGATGACTAATAAAACGCGCGGCTTAAAATCGCTTGAATGCCGATCTAGAATCCGTCGCATTTTCTTGAGTTCTTCCATCAAGTTGTGTGCAGTGTGCAACCTGCCCGCGGTATCGATTACGACGAAATCGGCTCCGCGGGATTTAGCCGCGTTCAACGCGTCGTAGACGACGGAACCCGGATCTGCGCCAGCGGAGGAAGAAACGAACATAGTGTCGGTCCTCTGCGCCCATGTCTCCAGTTGGGATATGGCACCAGCTCGAAAAGTATCGGCGGCCGCGATCAGCGGCACACGCCCGTCTGATTTGGCGGCTTGTGCAAGCTTTCCGATGCTGGTGGTCTTGCCTGATCCGTTGACACCTACCACCATCACCGCAACGGGACCATCTTCGGCGAAAGCCGCGACATCATCAGTGAGCATCTCGGATATCTCAGTCCGCAGCAATTCGTAGACCGCGTCGGGAGTTCGGGCTCCGCGCCACCTAGCCTCATCCTGAATCTTCTCGACGAGTTGCATCGCCGTCTCGACACCGACATCAGCTACGATCAGTGCTTCTTCTAGGTCTTCCCAAAACTCGTCGTCAACCTTGGTGCGACGAAATACTCCACCGACAAGATTTGTCCATGATCGGCGAGTTTCCGCGGACGATTCGGACATCTTGTCACGTCTGCCAAGTAGTCGGAGCATTCAAAGAACGATTGCTGCGCTAATCGGGGCGCTTGTAGATTAACTGTCGGCGGGCTGATGAGTTGTCCCTGCGGAGCACAACATTGCCCAACCAATTACCAACGCGCCTAAAGCCATCGAACGTCGATCCAGTCGCTCTGACACCCGAAGACGAGATCGAAGTCTGTCCGCTTGCAGCGGCAGCTTTTTGGGATTTCATCGAGGTATTAATGAACTTTTCCGGTACGCCGTCGGCAAAGATCGATTGGGCATTCGCCGCGGCGCTCTTCTGCGCCTTCGACTTGCTATTCCCTAAACCTGACGCGACGACCTCTCCGCCAACAGATACCCTAGCGACGTATTGTTGCTGACCGTCGGTACCGGTGCCGGCATTACCCGTCCAGTAACGTGGCGTCCGAAGTCCGATACCTTGCACCAACTCCTGAAACGCCGATTTGGGGTCTTTGTCCACGCCGTGCGCGGCAACTTGCTCAATCTGCTTTCCTAGGTGCCGAAAAACGAATTCGCTCGCCGCTTCGTAGCCCTGATCCTCGTGAATAGCTCCGATGATGGCCTCAAAAGAATCCTCGAGAACGGAGTCTCGGACGTTTGGGCTGTACGCCGTCTCACCCTTGCCTCGCAAAACGTGATCACCAAGATTGAGGCGTTGCGCGGCGTCGGCGAGTGAATCCCTGCAAACGATATGCGCCCTACCGATCGACATTTCGCCTTCTGTAGCGGTCATCGATCGCTCGAACAGAGCATTGGCAACCGTGTAGTTCAACACTGCGTCACCTAGATACTCCAAGCGTTCGTACGATTGCATACCTTTCTCAACGTCATCAGCACCCCACTCGTTGACGAACGACTCATGCGTCAACGCTTGACGTAGCAGGCCGCGATTTGAGAAGCTGACTCCGAGCTTGGTTTCAAGCTCGTCTATTTCCGATTCTGGGATGATTTCAGGAGCCAAGGACTCAGACCTCTACACCCTGAGGCCAAGGCGGCTGCGGTCGCTTCAACTCGCCAAAGTACGGACGATTGCGCGCCATCAAAACCATGTTTTCAAATGCAGCTAGCGAGTCTTCCTCGGGAGGAGTAAACGTCTTGAGGAAGGCCGCGGAGCCATCTTCGAAAATGAACGTGGGAGTTCCGAAGATTCCTTTTGACACCGCCTCTTCGTGGTCACGACCGATTTCTGCAAGTCGCTCTGGCGAATCGAGGTCGGCGACGAATTTGTCGATGTCCAGCCCGGCCCGCTGTGCTGCCTCCACTATCGGCTCCCGATCCCTGATGTCGCCGCGTTCCACAAACTTGAAGTGCTGCAACTCCAGCATGAATTTGTCGTGTGCGTCGTAGCCTTGCATCCGCGCCGCGATACCGCCTCTCAGCGACCACAGACCACGGCTTTCGTAATCCGGCCCCTGCTCCCACGCCTTCCAATCTGGTCCTTCTTTGGAATTCACCTGCTCCAACGCGAAACTGCGGTAGTTCAATTCAAGATCGTCAGCCAACTCATTCTTCACCCGGGATAACCAGATCCCAGCTTGGCGCACCCAAGGTCAGGTGTAGTCGATGAACACATCGATTTTCATGGGTAGGTCGTTAATCATGGTCGGCCGACCTTTCTTCAATTGGACGCTCAGGTGTTACAGATATCCTAACGACACGCGTCCACGCAGATTTCGGAATTCACAAACTCGTAGAGATTCTACCAGCGAACCGAACATCGCATTGATCAACAATTTCTCGACCATCGATCCAAATATCGGCCCAGTGATCAATCAAACGCACGAAAACCTCGATAGCGACTGCGGATCTTTGTCGCTCGACAATCTCCGATTACCAGACGCGTCGATCCATGCTATCGAAACGATCGCTCGCGCCGCGTCAAACCATGGCAGCAAAGCCTATTTGGTGGGTGGCATGGTTCGTGACATCGTTGCGCAACTGCCCAAAATCTCTACTTCCCCCGATGTAGCGGTGATCGGCGATGCCCTAAAGTTCGCGGGGGCACTAACCGAAGAAAACTCCAATTGCTCGTTGATATCCGCGTCGCAACTCCACACCATCAAGGTCAAGATCGGGAGCGTGGCAATCGACATCGCTTCTGCGCGTACTGACCTGTATGAACCTTGGGGCTCGTTGCCCCAGATAACGCTGGTCAACGACATCGAATCCGATCTCCAAAGGCGAGACTTCAGCGTGAACGCAATGGCGATCCAGCTCTCCTCCAATGGCCTCGGAGTAGTAATCGATCCATTCAACGGTCGGCGCGACGTGGCAATAAAAATCCTGCGCGTCATCCGAGAAAACTCCTTCGCTGAAGACCCATTGCGCATGTTGCGTGGCGTCCGCATCGCTGCACGTTACGGCTACATATTTGACGCTGAAACCGCGAAGGAGATACAGCGGTCGTTACGTCACCTCGCAAAAATGTGTGACGTATCGCCACAAAGGGTGTTCAACGAATTTCGTCTATGGTTCCAACCTCACGAAAATCTAGACGCCCTAACAGCGATGGCGGTCAAACACGGGATATTGAAGGTGTTTGTTCCCAGCGCCGATTTTCGGGATGGAGCATTCCGACAAATTTCTCAGGACGTTACTGAATCCGAGCGATTCGCTGCTTTCGCTTATCTTGCGCCAATGGATGCGATGAACAATCTCGCAGAGAGGTTAAGGATGTCGTCGGATTGGCGCGCAATCGTCAGTGAAACCGACATCGTACGTAGCGTTGCAAAGGGATGCCGAACCGAACATCTTAGTGATGTCGAACTGTGGCGATCGCTCATTGATGTCCGCGACGAAGTCGTCCGCGCTGCAATCTGCGTCGAAACCGACTCTGACGTTTCGCGACGTTTGATCGATTTTAGAGATCGATTGAGACCTATGCGAACCGCCATCAATGGCGACGACTTGATCTCGCTCGGAGTTGAGCGCGGCCCGATGATCGGCCAAATTTTGGACGAGTTGCTGGCAGCCCGCGTTGAAGGCTCGATCTCGAACGCCGACGAGGAACGCGCCTACGTCATGCGCCGTTTAGCCGACGGTTGATCTCGTCGCGGAACATGTAGAGTTGCGCCCACGCTGCGTATTTGCCGAAACGATCGCGGGCCCATTCCCCTACCGCGTCGTTCTTGATGTCCTCGTCGAGACCGTAGAGTCGGATTGCCGCGCGCCGAACGTGCACGTCCACCGGAAACGCTTCGCCCTTGTCCAGCGAGTAAGCCAGCACACAATCAGCCACCTTCGGACCTACACCCGGAAGCTCCATCAATGCTTCTTTCGCTTCGTAGTATGATGCGTTGCGCAGCTCGCCGATATCCGATGAATTAGCTAACATCTCGGCGGTTGACGCGAGATGCTTAGCGCGGTAACCCAGCCCGACCTCTCGCAGATACATCTCACCTGCATCGGCGATCACACTTGGATTCGGCAACTCGAACGCCCAATCCTCTGCCCCAATGCGCCGCCCCATCCGTGCAACTGCAACCACCATCTGCTTGATCCGAGGAATATTCGAGTTTTGAGAGCAGATGAATCCAACCAAGCATTCCCAAGGGTCTTGTCGCATTACACGGATTAGCGGTGACTCGGCGATGTCGCGTCCGAAGCCCGGCTCATCCGAGAGCAACGCACGTAACCTCGTTACATTAGCCGTCGCCACTAGGTAGTCTTCGATGTCACGCCTTAGAGCTTCACAATCAATTCCGCTCGTCCTATCCACCGAAACGCTCGTCCCATCGCGCTCTATCGTCACAACGCGAGAACCCAAAACTCCGCAGAACACCCCATCGCCAGCCCCATACCACCTGAATGCCTGACCACCGTCCAAAGTCTGCTGCAAATCGAAAGGCTCGACATCGAGCCTCAACGAGACGGTTTCGCTTTCATGTGTATCAGTTAGTCCCACTGCTGATTTCAAACTGGCACTCCCGCCAACCACTTTTCCACGTACTCTGAAATCGTGCCTAACGTGACACGTCGAACCGTGCCCTGCGGTATAGATTTCTGGAACAATCGTCCGTATCTCTTCGAGATGATTCGTCTATCTAACACGACAAAAACTCCCCGGTCAGTTCGAGAGCGTATCAATCTGCCGAAGCCTTGGCGGAATTTCGTCACTGCCTCTGGGACGAAATATCCGTTAAACGGGTTCTCCAGATTCTCGGATCGCGCCTCGTGAATCGGGTCGCGCGGCACCGGAAATGGCAGTCTTGTCATCACCAGCGAATCGATCGACGCGTCCTGCAGATCGATGCCTTCCCACAAGCTCATAGCTCCCAACGCGACGGCGTTCTCAGTATCGTTCAAAAGCTGCATCACGCGCGCCGCCGGGCCGTCGCGGCCTTGACCAAACACCTGAGTCTCCGTGTTCTTGAATTGGTTGAACAGCACGTCACGAGTGCTGTTTAGCGCCGAGTTCGCGGTGAACAGCGCTAGCGTCCTACCTTGCGTCGCTGACGCAATGTCGTGAACTGCGCTTGTGACTGCTTCGTTGTAACCGGGCGTGTTGGGCTGCGGGATATCTTCAGGCACCAAGATCAACGCCGCATTCTTGAAATCGAACGGCGAGCCGATGCTCAGAGTCTCGTTCGCATCGAAACCTAACGTGGTCTGGACGCGTTCGAAACTGCCAGATTCACTAATCGTGGCACCAGTCAAGATGTGCGCACGATCTTGGCTAAACAATCCCGATCGCAATTCTGAGGCCACATCCAGAGGTGCACCGCTGAGGTGGAGTTCCATGTTTCGGCGCTGATTCACTGAACTCCAGTAAACGAAGTTCTCGTCGGGCTGCTCGATCATGGCCATCAACCAATTATTGATGTCTCTAAGACGCTCGTAGAGAGCGTTGACGTTGATGGCCGCAGCGTCTGGTTGACTATCGTTACCCGCTAGATCCAACAGCGAACGCAGTCCAGTAACGACCGTGCTCAACGCCGGATGCAGCATGACCCATGGCTCGTCGACGCCGCGCCGCCATTCGCTCGTGATGCGTGTCATACCCAAAATCCGCATCTCGCGTGTACGTTCCTGCCGCGTCACATAACCCGTCAGATCGCGAAGTGCCTCAAACATCCGGCTCGACTCGAGAGTCGCCTTGTCTGCCGCTTCAACGACTCGGCGTTGCAGGTCGGGCACAGACGATAGCACCTCTTCTCCCCCGCCGCGCGACGTGGCGAGACGAACCAGACGGGGAAACATCCCATCGGTCCGCGTCAAAGCGCCAAGATCGTCCATGAACTGCGTTTCCCTGATTTCGAATCCGAGATGGCGGGTAGCAACGTCGCGCAGGTGGTGAGCCTCGTCGATGACCAAAACTTGATGAGGGGGCAGGATATTGTTCTCTGCTGCCATATCGCTGATCAGAAGCGCGTGATTGACTATCAGGACATCGGCCTGGTGCGCGTCCGAACGTGCCTTGAGCATGAAACATGGAGGACCTTGGCATGGGTAACCACCGCCAACCGTGGTCGGAGGACAACCTTCCGCCGAAAGACGACTGAAAATCCCGGTATCCCATCCCAAGGACAGCTCCGACCGGTCTCCCGTCTCAGTCTTGCCAAGCCAATTCAGACACTGCGATAACACCCGGGCTTCCGACTGGTCATGATTAGGTTGCGATACTGCATCCCGCCATCTCTGGACACACAGGTAGTTCGACCGCCCCTTCAGCTGAACCGCGTCCAACTCGACGCCTGTTTCCCGTTTCACGATTTCGCGGACAGTTGCGAAATCTTTGTTCAAAAGTTGCTCTTGCAGGTTGAGGGTGTTCGTAGAGATCACAGCCTTGCCACCCTGCCCTGCCACCATCAACGCGGCTGGCAGAAGATAGGCCAAGGATTTGCCGATCCCGGTTCCTGCTTCAACTACCAGCTTTTGCTGACCGGCAATCGCGCGGGCGACCGCTACCGCCATTTCGCGCTGGCCATCGCGAGCCTCGAACGCTGGCATCGTCTCCTCTACCAAGCCTCCGGGCAAGAATGCCATCTCCGTTTGGACTACATGTTCGTCCGAAAAATCACCCTCATCCTCGCTGGCTCCTTCGCCCCAAGTTGCTGGTCTGCCCGGCAGCCTCAGGCGATCACTCAACAGATCTTCGTCGATCCCAAGTCGACCTACAATCTCGTCGGTCCCATCGCCAGCGGCCACCATATTGGATGCCAACTCACTAACACTCCAGTTCGATCGCGAACCTAACGCCGCGATGCGTGTCAAAGCCGCTGTCGGCATCGCCTCGAATCGCGCCAACAATATCAAGAAGAGATCCCTCGACGCCAATGCATCCGACAATGCCCGGTGCGGATCGTCGTGTAGGACTCCGAACCGTTGCGCCAGTCGAACCAGTCCGAATTCTGGACCTGCCGGCAAAGCAACTCTCGCCATCTGCTCGGTGTCGTAACTGAGCTTCTCAACGTGGATACGGTGCGAACGTAAAAATCCGACATCGAACTCGACGTTGTGCCCTACGAGCCTCGCATCTCCGATGAACTCTTTGAGGTCGTCTCGAATCGCGTTCCAATCTGGCGCCTCGTCGACGTCTGCTTGGGATATGCCTGTGAGAGAAACGATGAAATCCGACAACCGCGACCGCGGATTCACCAGCGAATGAAACTCGCCAATCTGTTCATCGCCTCGGAATTTGACCGCGCCGACATCGATAATGCGATCGCCTGCAGGATTCAACCCAGTCGTCTCGAGGTCCAACGCCACCAAAGTCTCGGCGCGTGGCGAGACCTTCTCTCGCTCCCACTTTGGGGAAGGGGGAATTGAAGGGAGTTTTGAGATGTCGTCTGAAATCAAGGTTCGAGAATCGCTCAGAAACCAGCGTTCGAAAGTACCAGTTCGATGTTCGATTCGTCAGGTGCCAACTCTCCACGATCAACTTGGCGCATCGCATCGACTATCGACGCCGTGACCGGCGTATCGACACCCACCTCTCGGCCCATCTTCAGTACGTGCCCGTTCATGAAGTCGATCTCTGATGGCCTTCCATTCTGAACGTCCTGACCCATCGACGGATGCCAATCTCCAGTCCCGGCACCCGCGTTCGCCGCCAACATGTTGTCGAGTTCTTCGTACATCTCTCCATCGGTCGATGCTGCCGACCATTTCTGCGGTGTCGAACCGCCAAAGCTGACAACATCCAATCCCAAAGCCAATCCGACCTGCGCCGATTCCGATGCCAACCGTATCTGTAACTCGCGGCCGCGCGAAGACGACGCAACCGTAGCTGATCCGCACATCGTAGCACCGACGACCGGGTTGCCCATGCTGTTCTGGCACAACTTGGCCCAACGCTCGCCTTGCAGATTGGTCGTCGTCTTGCCACCGTCTATCGGTTCGAGTATCGAAATCAACTCTGCGATCCGATCTGAATCTGACCCATCGTGTTCGCCTGCCCGGAATACGATGTGTCCCAGATCTCGACGTCTCTTCGTCCCCGCGCGTTGCGACAATCCAGGGCCGCCAACCCGAACCGCTATTGACGACATAATCAACCCGACACATCGGTCTGCGCCAACCGCGTCTGCCATGTCGCTGTCCGGCATGCAGTTCTGCGACGATACAAAGTAGCCATCATCTTTGACGAAACGCAATGCCAAGCGTGCCGCCCAGGCGGTGTCGTACGCCTTCACAGCGATAAATACGATATCGAACTTAGGCTCCAGCGCCAATGCCTGCGACTGATGGAGGTGGAATGCCCGCGGATGCGACACGAAAGGCTCGTGAGGACCTTCGACACGCAAGCCCTCGGAGTTGATAGTGTCTACCTGCTCTGCCCAAGAATCGGCGAAAACCACGTCATGACCTGTATGCGCCAACCATCCCCCGATGTAACTGCCCACCGCGCCAGCGCCAACTATCAACACTCGTTTTTTGAGTTTCCCGTCGTTCAAATTCGTTTCCTTTGCCTTGTCCAATCGAACCGCATCCATTAACGATAGCCCGAATCTTAGTAGAATCGCTATCGTCAATCTAAACCAGCAACCGATTTGCACGACATCCAACGGAGTTGAACATGGCCGCAGTTAAGGTGGGCGATCACGCCCCAGATTTCAATCTCAGATCCACAGACGGAGAGATGGTCTCTCTCAGCGACCAGAGCGGCTCAAACGTCGTCCTCGCCTTCTTCCCGGCCGCCTTCACCGGCGTTTGCCAGACCGAGATGTGCACATTCCGCGACTCTCTCGCCGAATTCAACGGCATGAACGCCAAAGTATTCGGCATCTCCGTCGATCCTCCGTTCTCACAGGCCGAATTCCACTCTCAGAACGATCTCACCTTCCCTCTCCTGAGCGACCTCGGCGGTGCCACCGTCGACGCGTACGGCGTGAGCCTACCGAACCTCGCCGGCATCGAAGGCTACAACGTCGCCCAACGCTCCGTATTCGTCATCGACGGCGATGGCCACGTCCGCTGGGCATGGGTCTCGGATTCACCCCTGAACGAGCCTTCATACGATGATGTGAAGGCAGCGGTGGCGGCGATTTAGGTCGCGGCGTTCTAAATTCCCATCGTTTCCTCTCTCAGAGGCGGTTGGAAAGCGCGGTTGGTGTTTTTCGAACTAGGGTGGGTGTTGTTTGGACGCGTTTAATCCTCCCTTTCGGGGGTTGGATACCCGCCTGCGCGGGTATGACGATTCGGTCGAAGCATCGCCGCGTCGTTTCGATCGCGTGCGGCAAGTACTTTTGGTCCAGCACCGCCGACGTCGCCAGACCGTCGGCCCTCCGGGAAGCGTCTGAAAGAGGTGCCCCGTCATCGCTCGATTCATTCCTCTCGCTGGTGCTGCAGCCTCTTCCGCCCGACGATGCGGAAAGGCGTGTGCCGGATAGAGAGACCGTTCGCCCGGGTCTTGAACGGACAGACTCCCCCGCGTTAGTCCCCTCTGGATTCCGGTTCTCCCCGGAACAACCTGGGTTTGGCACGTTCCCCCTTTGTCCTTCGGACATTTCCCCCGCGAGCGGGGGCAACCCGAAGGTTGTCAGGGGGAGGGCGTCCGCCGTCTGGCTTGCTTTCGTTGGCGGAGCCGGCATATGCTCCGCACCCGAGCACTACAGCGACAACGGTCTTCGTAACCGGGTTTCGGCAGCGTTTCGTCCCGTCTTCTCAGACGTCTCTCAGGACTTGTGGTGGGCACCGCCGGCGGGCCGTGTGTTGGCGACCCCGTGTCGTCCCGCTCGCTGCCGTACTCTATTCAATTTTTTTGCAGCGTCTCTGAAAGGTTGCGCTCGACCTCTCTCGACGCGGCGATTCTTCTTTTCCGGGCGCTGGTCCGATGGCCCTCGGATCAGCGCATACCTGTTGTTATACCACATATGTTGCGGATATGTCAAGTGTTTGGTATCTGAACCGGGGATTACGGGGATTTGTGGATTGGCGGGATTTTGGTTGTGTGTGAACCCCCTGCGTTCGCTTCGCTCCGCGTCCCCCTTTTGCTGACGCAAAAAGGGGAGGGTGGACTTTCTCCGCCCTTTTGTCCCATCTCACCCTCACTCTGATCCTCTCCCGTCGAGGGAGAGGGAAGATTAAAACGCGCATTTCGGACGATTACTTAGGCAGGTAAGGGTTCTCTCAATCCCCATCCGGCATCGTATTTCCCTTGAATCCTGCCGTAACCCCACCATCAACCAATAACTCTGAACCTGTGATGTATGAAGCCTCATCCGAAGCCAAAAAACAGACCGCATTCGCGATCTCTTCTGGCTCGCCCCATCTGCCTAGGGGTACTCGCTCTGATCGCCAATCGCGTTCGGAATCTACCGCGTAGATGTGCTCGGTGAATGGTGTGTGAACCCATCCGGGTAAGACTGAGTTGCAACGTATGCCGAACTTCGCGAGCTGAATGGCTGATGCGCGAGTGAAGTGCAACATTCCGGCGCGGGACATTGCGTATGCAGAGCCGTATTCGCCCGCGAACTTGCCGGCCATCGAGGACATGTTGACTATCGAGCCGCCGCCGGATTCCGTCATCGGCGGTATCACCGCGCGCGTACCGAGGAGAATTCCCGTCGTGCTGATCTCCATCACTTTTCGCCACTCATCGACATCTGCCTCGTAGAGCGTTCCGCGATCCTGAGCACCTGCAAGGTTCACCAAGATGTCGAGCTGACCATAAGCAACCACTGTCCGATCAACCACGTCCGCCCAGTTAGATTCGTCAAGAACGTCTAGGTGTGCATACATCGCATTGTGCCCTGCCGCTCGCATCTGCTCCACCGAGGCATGGCCTTTGTCGTCCTGTATGTCGGTAATGACGACTTTTGCCCCCTCTTCGAGCATCTTCCATGCCGTGCAGCCGCCGAAGCCCATTCGCTCTCCCCTGAACGACGCCGCCGAACCAGTCAGCAAAGCAACCTTGCCCTCAAATCTGTTTCTGCTCGTCATATCCGAAAACCGCCTTTTGGACTGCTTATGTTCGTCACGCTCGATTCTGCAACGCGATCACCGCGTTGGGAATCAAAAATCCGTAGATACCGAGTGCGATCAGCAAACTGAACATTCCGTGCATCCATCTGTCCCTGAGAAACAGCATCGCGGGCGCACCCATGATCACCAAAAGCAAAACTATGGCGACCAGATACGCGGAACTTGGCACCAGTCTCATCGCCGCGACCTCAGGCAACACCGCATCCGCTACGAGAGCCGCGAGTACGCCCAACATCGTCCACACCACTACCAATCCGAACACGATCACAGTCACCAGGTTTGACGACCCGCCTTCCTCGATACGCTGTTGAATCATCCGCGGTGGGCGGGCCGTCAGCATCACCGCCGCGTGTGCCGATGCGATCAATCCCATCAACGTGCCGCACAGCATTCCCGCCAATATGTCCAATGCGGGTGTCATTGTTCCGGATCGATCTCGATGCGGGGCACCAATCCCACCGCAAACGCTTCACATCCCATCCGTGCCTTCGAAAGCAAAGCCCACGCTGTCGCCACTTCCTTGCTCGGAGCGACTGCGAACATCGAGGGTCCCGCACCAGTCAATACGATGTCGGACGCGCCAAGGCCTGCGAAGCCGTCGTGAATCTTCTGCCAATTCAGAAACGTGTGCGGCGCGACTTGCTGAAAGACGTTGAACATGAATGCTGGATGGCAATCGCCCTTCTCGATCATCCGAGCTGCCAACTTCCGCGTCAGACTCCCCGTCGTATGCGCGGTTGATGTCAACATGCCAAACATCCGAGCCGTCTTGTTCAATCCCGAACCATCATCACTAACATCGCGCGGCGTAACGATCACGAACCACCCGTGCTCGGGAGCCGGCAACCGTTCCAATATCTCTCCACGCCCACTTGCCAACGCCGTCCCACCGCTAACCAGAAACGGCACGTCTGAACCCACCTCAGCTGCGATCTCAACCAACTCGTTTTCAGATAAGCTCAATTCCCACAGCCGATTCAATCCCCGCAACGTGGCCGCTGCATCGGCGGAACCGCCACCTAACCCGGCCGCAACCGGGATGCGTTTCTCCAAGCTGATGTGTGCTCCCCGGTCAGTACCAGCAGATTTACGAAGCGCTTCGGCTGAACGAACTACTAGATTGTCATCATCTGCTATCGAAGCGTCTGAACACTCGAAATCGATCCCTTGGTTGTCGCGAAACTCCAGCGTGTCGTGAAGATCGACCGTCTGCAATATCGTCGCCAAATCGTGATATCCGTCGGTGCGCTTTCGGATCACTTCAAGCGTCAGATTCAGCTTTGCGTATGCGTGTTCGACGATCACGATCGTTTAGCCTGCAACGATTTCGGTCTTATCACTCCGGTATGCGTTTCGCCAATGATGCATCAACGCTATCCACTCATCGATACTCAATGTCGCTGGTCGTCGCTCGCTGTCGATCCCGACCGCATCCGTCATCTCTTTCACTTCGTCCGTCTTTATACCCAATCCGTTCGCCAACGAGTTGTGAAGCTGCTTGCGACGACCTAGGAAAGCGGCGCGAGCAACCTTGAAGAGGTCGTCCACCTCGTCTGAAGCAACTAACGGCAGCGGTCTAGGAACCAAGTTGAGCACCGTCGAATGTACCTTCGGAGGCGGACGAAAGGCTGCGGGTGAAACATCAAAGAGTTTCTTGGGTTCTGCGTAGATCTGGACCGCCAGCGACAACAGACTCATTTTGCCGGGTATTGCGCACATATCCCGCGCCACCTCGCGTTGCAGCATCACCGTCATACTTTCTGGTTTGCGTTCGCGTTCCAGAAACGATCTCACGATCGGCGTTCCAGCGTAGTACGGGAGATTCGCGACCACCTTGTATGGATTTCCCTCAGACAACTCCGGCAAATCTTCGAAATCGATGTCCCTAGCGTCAGCGCACACGACTCGCACATCAGGATTCGACGCGAATCTATCTTCCATCAGGACTGCGTATTTGGGGTCGATCTCGACCAAGACGGCAGAGCCGCCAGCGAAGCTCGCGGTGTCAACGATGTGATGCGTCAACGCGCCGTTCCCTGGACCGATCTCAATCACCACGTCGCCAACCGATATGTCGGCCGCGTCGACGATGCGTCTGGCGACTGAGTTGTCGCGTAGAAAATGCTGACCTAGGCGTCGGCGCGGCATGTGGGTATTTCGGAATCGGAAGGTATCAATGCGGCCGCGCACCTCGAATTCGGAATGTAGCCCGTACTTGGCACCCGCCCCGGCTCGAATCAGATCACCCTGCGTCGCCCAGAGCTATCCGCTTACCGCTGCTTCCTTCCGGACCTGACGGGGTTCACGGGACTCTGCCGCGCAAGAACCCGACTCTCAACACCGAGCATCGAATGCCAGCGGTTCGAACTGCGAAACCTCCACGAGGATTCCGGCCCTGCTGAGCGGATTGCAGGTTCAGGGCACCGCTAGCTCCCCGCTTGGCACGACCGCATCCTTGAATCGTAAACCATGACCGCATTCCTTACGTATTGGTTGATGACAAGAGTCGATTCTTAAGGGGCGTTGGTATGACTTGGGTAGACTCAATGCATATGGCCGCAACAACTGAAAATACCGTAATCACAAAAGCAGTTATTCCTGTCGCCGGTTTGGGTACCCGGTTCCTGCCCGTGACTCGTAGCGTCCCAAAAGCGCTATTACCGGTACTTGACAAACCGCTCATCCAATACGCGGTCGACGATGCCATCGAAGCAGGAATCACGGATATCGCCATCGTCGAAGATACTCGTCCCGTTGGCGCATACTTCCATTCGATGCCTGACCTCGAAGGAAAACTTAGAGAAGGTGGACGCAACGAGTTAGCCGACCAGATGGTTGACATCTCATCTAGCGCCCGCATCACATCCATCAAACAGCTGGAGCCGCTCGGACTTGGTCACGCAATACTCTTGGCGAAAAACTTCATCGGTGGCGAGCCATTCGTAGTGCTGCTACCCGATGAAATCCTGTGGGGCGACCATTCATCGACCGCGCAAGTCCTAGATGTCCGCGATCGCTACGGCGGAAACGTAATCGCGGTTACCGAAACCTCTTGGGACGACGTTCACACCAAAGGCATCGTCGCCGGACCATCGGTCGAACCTAATGTCATCGCCATCAATGAAATGGTTGAAAAGCCCAAACGCGAAGATGCACCGAGCAACCTCGCAATCATCGGGAGATATGCTCTAGAGCCAACCGTTTTCGACTTCCTGAGCCAACAACGCCGAGGCGCTGGCGGTGAAATCCAACTGACCGACGCGATCGTGGAATGTATGGACGACCTTCCAACATACGGCGTTATTGTCGATGCAGCACGCTACGACGCGGGCGTCCCAGAAGGCATGTTCGGTGCGACTCTGCATCAAGCTGCCAAAGACCCGACTATGCGTCAAATGATCGTCGACTTCGCGGAGGAACTGTAGAACTGTCCCTCAGTTCCGCAATTGCAAGACGGCCATGAAAGCCTCTTGGGGCACTTCGACCGAACCCACCATTTTGGCACGCCGTCTTTTGCCCTCTTTCTGACGCTCCAGAAGCTTCCGCTTCCGCGTCACGTCGCCGCCGTAGCATTTTGCCAGCACATTCTTTCGCAACGCCTTCACATTCGTCCGCGCAACGATCTTCCCACCAATTGCTGCTTGTATCGGCACCGCGAACATCTGGCGCGGTATCAGATCCTTCAATTTCGACGCCAGCTTTCGACCTGTGTCCGCTGCCTCCGACGAGTGGACGATGCTGCTGAGAGCATCGACTTCCTCGTGGTTGACCAATATATCCAGCTTCACCATGTTCGCCTCACGATAGCCAGACGTCTGGTAGTCCATCGACGCGTAGCCTTGCGTAGCCGACTTCAACATGTCGTGGAAATCCACCAAGATCGCGGATAGCGGGGCCTCGTATTCCAGCATCACTCGCGCGTTGCGGCCTGCGCCGTTCATCGAGCCTGACATCGTGCCCCACGTCGTACCATTGGCCGATCCTGCTGCCTGCGTCTGCAAATACTCCATCCGCTTGAACACGCCGCGTTTCTTCGTCACCAGTTCCATCACGTTCCCGTAGTAGGCAGCCGGGACGATGATGGACAAGTCAACCCAAGGCTCCAATATCTCGGCGTAGTCCTTCTTCTCAGGCAACTTCGACGGGTTCTCTACATAGATGATCTCTCCGTCGTTCAGCATCACCTGAAACTCCACGCTCGGAGCCGTCGTGATCAACTCCAACTCGTACTCGCGCTCCAACCGCTCTTGCACAACCTCCATGTGTAGAAGTCCAAGGAAACCGCATCTAAATCCGAAACCTAATGCCGATGATGACTCTGGCTCGAAAACCAGTGCGGCATCATTCAATCTCAACTTCCCGAGTGCTTCCCGCAACTCGCCATAGTCGTTTGCGTCCGACGGATATAGCCCCGTAAACACCATCGGTTTCTGCTCTTGATACTGGACACGAGGCTCGACCGCCGCTTCCTTGACGAGCGTCATCGTGTCGCCCACCATCACATCGCCAACATCCTTGATGCCGGTCGCCACATATCCGACCTCTCCGACTCTCAACCCCTCTGGCGCGCGCATCACCGTCGGCGAAAAGTACCCCACTTCCAAAACTTCGCCGTTCGCTCCAGAGTCCATGAACTTCGCCCGGTCACGCGCCTTGATCTGCCCGTCGAGCACACGAACATACGCCACCACGCCTTTGAACGAGTCGTACTTGCTGTCGAACACCAAAGCCTGCAACGGTTGATCCAACTCGCCTACGGGCGGAGGCGTCAACTCAACAATCCGCTCCAGCAGTTCTTCCACACCCTCGCCTGTCTTGCCCGAGATCCATAGCATCTCGTCTTCGCTGAACCCGAACGTGTCCACCATCTCCGACGCCACCCGTTCCGGCTCCGCGTTCGGCATATCGATCTTGTTGATCGCCGGGATCAGCACTAGATCGTTCTCAAGCGCCAGATAGACATTCGCCATCGTCTGCGCCTGAATTCCCTGCGACGCGTCGATCAGCAGCACCGCTGCCTCACATGCCGCCAAACTTCGAGACACCTCGTATGAGAAGTCCACGTGCCCGGGCGTATCGATCAGATTCAGCTGATATTCGTTCCCGTTCTTGGATGGAAAACGCAATCGCACCGCTTGCGCCTTGATCGTGATCCCTCGCTCGCGTTCCAGATCCATCGTATCCAGATGCTGCTCAACCAGTTCTCGCTCCGAAACCGCGCCCGTCAACTCAATCATCCGATCAGCCAACGTCGACTTCCCATGATCGACGTGCGCGATGATGCAGAAATTGCGTATGAGGTGTTGGGTGGTCACGTTTTCAAGTTTATCGGAGGCAACAGTAAACACCCTCGAAACCCACTAAACTAAAGCCCCATGCCCAACCACAAACTCCCCACGTCTCTCCACATCCTAGGCGCCGGCACTCCGACGCCGACTCCTACTCGCTTCGGCTCCGCTTATGTTGCCGATGTCGATGGCGAGAAGATCATGTTCGACTGCGGGCCGGCGGCTACTCATAAGTTGGTGCAGTCTGGGCTCTGGCCTACCGAGATCGACGACTTGTTCTTCACGCACCACCACTTCGATCATGACATCGACTATCCTTGCTTCCTGCTATGTCGTTGGGATCAGTCGATTGGGAAGGAGAACACGCTAAGTGTTTACGGCCCGACGCTGACTGAGCGGATCACGCATGGAGTGCTGGACAAAGAGGAGGGGATTTTTGCTCATGACTGGATTGCGCGGGTGAGTCATCCGCTCAGTCAGAAAATCCACGTCAATCGAGGAGGAACTCTGCCGCGCAAGCCTCCGGTCGTCTACTCTCGAGACATCGGACCCGGCACTGTCAAAACCGCCGACAAGTGGGAAGTGACTGCCGCTCCCGCCGAGCATGTCCAGCCCTACCTAGATTCTCTTGCCTACCGTCTCGACACCAAAGGTGGCAAGTCGATCGTCTTTACCGGCGATACCCAGCCCTGCGACTCGGTAACAGAACTGGCGCGTGATGCTGACGTTATGTTGTGCATGTGTTGGGACGATCAAGAGGTGATGAACGAGGATGGAGAGTCGTTTGGACAGTGCGGCACCACTGGCGCTGGTCGAATGGCCGAAGCCGCGGGTGTAAAAAAGCTCGTACTCGTTCATATGGGGCCTCACATCTCACAGCACGGCCCGTTAGAAAAAGGCATCGGCGATATCCGCGAGGTCTACAACGGTCAAGTAGTCTACGCCGAGGAGCTGATGAAACTCGACGTCTAATTTTCGGATGGGCGACTGACTATGCCCACAACCCTCCACATCCTAGGCGCTGGCACACCACATCCAACGCCGTTCCGGTTCGGATCATCCGCCGTTCTCGAGATCGACGGCGAATTCCTGATGTTTGATTGCGGCCCGGCAACGACGCACAAGCTGGTCAAAGCTGGACTCTGGCCTACGAAGATCGACCACCTCTTCTTCACTCATCACCACTTCGACCATGACGTCGACTTGCCGTGCTTCCTACTCTGCCGCTGGGATCAGTCCATTGGCAAGGAAAACACCCTCAACATCTACGGCCCTCCACCGACCGAGCGTCTGGTTCACGGCATCATGGACGAAGAAACAGGCGTTTTTGCTCACGACTGGTACGCCCGAGTCCACTTCCCAATCAGCCAAAACGTCTACGTCAACCGCGGCGGAACGCTACCGCGCGATCCGCCGGTCGTCTACTCCCGAGACATAGGGCCTGGCACTTTCCTAACCTCGGATCGCTGGCAAATCACCGCCGTTTCCACAGTCCACGTCCAGCCTTACCTGGACTCCCTCGCCTACCGCGTGGACACTTCATCTGGCAAATCCGTCGTCTTCACCGGTGACACCGAACTCTGCGACTCCCTAACCGACCTCGCTCAAAACGCTGACGTTATCGTCGCCAACTGCGCCAACGACCAAGCCACTCTAGAAGCCAGAGGTCTCAACCATGGACAACTCGGAACGGTAACCGCGGCCCAAATGGCCGCAACCGCGGAAGCTAAAAAACTCGTCCTTACCCACACATCGCCCGACTTAGCCATACACGGCCCCATGGAACGAGCTATCGGCGACATCCGCGAACGCTATGACGGCCAGATAATCTTCGCCGAAGAGTTAATGAAACTCAAAATCTGAAGTAAGAAATCTATCGAACCGCCACCAAATTCCGGCCGGTATTCCCTTCTGATGTCTTACTGATAAAGTGAACTGGTCGCGTCAGCATGAGGATAGACGCACGCCCTAGTTCAAGATGTTGAAGTCGTGAGAAACCTGAGCTTGAATGACGCGTTCTGTGTGCGCGACGGCTGGATTGACGAGGACAGCGTTTCCCAATCAGATTCGCTTCGCCTCGAAACGACTGTGAGCATTCCCTCACCGCTTCCAATTGAGCCGCTTCGAGTTCGAGTCGTCTAGCATGCCGAAGATAAATTACGACTTCCAGACCTTGCGAGGAGATGTCTTCGGCGGCATCACGTCCGCCGTGATCGCGTTGCCGGTAGCCCTCGCTTTTGCCATCGCGGCAGGTCTGGATCCCGTTGCCGGCATCTATGGCGCGATCGCAGTCGGGTTCTTCGCGGCAGTGTTCGGCGGAACACGATCCCAGATCTCCGGTCCTACAGGATCGATGACCGTGGCCATGGGTGTCATCGTCACCGCAAACGCCGACAACTTAGCCGCCGCTTTCACCATCGTCATCATGGCCGGGTTGATACAGCTCTTGCTAGGGGTGCTTCGAATCGGACGCTTCGTTGAATACACGCCCTACTCCGTCATCTCCGGGTTCATGTCCGGAGTCGGAATCATCATATTCCTGACCCAGACACTGCCATTTCTAGGTGCTGAGGTCGCCACTGGCGGGCCTGTGGGAGCCATCCGTGCCTGGCCCGACTTGATCAACCACTTCAATCCTAGCGCGCTCATCCTCGGAGCCGTGACTCTTGCTGTCGCAGCGCTTTGGCCCGAACGCTTCAGCAGGTTCTTCCCCGCTACAATGGCCGCTCTGATCATCGGTACCTTCCTCGGAATACTTTGGCTCACCGATGCCCCCGTTATCGGCGAAGTACCCACCGGATTGCCTGAACTCGTGACTCCGGACCTTTCGACCGGCACATTGCTCAGGGCTATTCAACCCGCACTTGTCATCGCACTCGTCGGATCCGTTGACACTTTGCTCACATCCTTAGTAGCTGACTCGATGACCCACACTCGACACAACCCCGATCGCGAACTGCTAGGACAGGGAATCGGAAATGTCGTGACCGGGTTCATCGGCGGGCTCCCCGGCTCCGGCGCGACTCCCGGGACCGTTGCCAACATCAGGGCCGGAGGTTGGACACCACTATCAGGCGTCTTGTGCGTAGCAATACTGTTAGCGATCGTGATGGAGCTCGGACAATATGTTGCATCCATCCCCATGGCTGTGCTTGCCGGAATCCTCATAAAGGTCGGGTGGGACACTATAGATTGGCGATTCATCACAAGAATCTTCTACGTCCAAAGAGATCATCTGCTGGTGATGCTCCTCACACTCGGACTCACCGTGTTTCTCGACCTCGTCACCGCCGTCGCGGTCGGCATGATCGCTGCCGGCGTCACTAGCGCTAAACAATTCGAACGACTCGAGTTGGACAGCGTCATTTCCGTTCCCCTGCTCGACCAAGTCTTCTTCAAAGACTATGAGAATCTCGATGATATCGATGTGTTCTCCGCACAAGTCGGTTTGGTAGCCCTCAAAGGCACATTCTCCGTCGCTTCCGCCTCCAAATTGATCAACGCAATCAGTATCGACATCCGCGATCACGAGGTCGTAATCCTCGACTTCTCCGACACCGTATACATGGATGACAGCGCAGCACTCGTCGTCGAGCAGATGATCAACACCGCGGACAACGAAGAAACTGCATGCATCGTAATGGGACTAGACGGGCTTCCCGCCACAACGCTGCGAGCACTCAACATCTTGCAGAACGTCCCTGAGGATCACTTCGCCGACACCTTAGACGAAGCTAGAGAGATCGCACGAAGCATTCTCGACCGTCGAGCCGAAGCCGCTGCTTAGACATCTTCGGGATGTCCAACACCCCAACCTTCTCCCACGGAGGGAAGGTGGGATTAAACCATCTCGCGTTGCATCTGTGCCAGCCCCATTGGACCAAGCTCCAGCGCGCGATTATGCCAATCCTTCAAATCGAAGGAAGAGCCTTGGGCTTTTCGCGCCCGTTGCCGGGCTTCCAGCCAGACTCGCTCACCGACTTTGTAAGAAATCGCCTGCCCCGGAATGCCGAGATAACGATCTATTTCGCTGGCAACAAAATCAGGCGGGAAGTGCACCCGGTCGCGCATGAACTCCAGTGCGAGATCGGGTGTCCAAACTTTGCCAGGATAGAACTCGGAATCATCTGGTATGCGCTTTTCGAGGTGCATTCCGATGTCGATGATCACTCGTACGGATCGCAGGGCTTGGGCGTCAAGCATTCCCATGTAGTAGTCGGGGTTTTCAAGATATCCGAGCTCATGCATCAATCTCTCGGCGTACAGCGCCCATCCTTCGACATAGCCGGATGTACCGGCGAGGAGGCGTTGGTATCTAGAGAGTTGGTCCGACAATGTCATCGTTGTCGCGATCTGGAAATGGTGTCCGGGTACCCCCTCGTGATATGCGATTGAGACCTCGCGCCATAGAGGAAACGATGTTTTGCCTCCGGTGGGATACCAAGTCCGGCCGGGTCTGGAGAAGTCCTCGGAGGGGCCGGTGTAGTACATGGCAAGTGCGCCACCGGGTGGAGCGATCATCGCCTCGATTTTCCTAACGTCATCCGCGATGTCGAAATGCGTGCCGTCCATGTCTGTGATCGTCGAATCCTGGAGGTTTTGCATCCATTCCCGAAACTCATCCACGCCATCAATCGCTCGGTTCGGATCGCTCTCCAACACCTCTACCGCTTCGTCGATTGTGGATCCTGGTTTGATCTGGTCTGCTGCCTTCTGCATCTCTGACTGTACCCACCGGAGTTGTTCCCAGCCCCATTCGTACGTCTCGTTCAGATTCAGGTCTATGCCGTTGTAAGAACGCGAGGTAAGCGCGTAGTGCTCTTTTCCCACTGCATCCCGCTCGCGAGCTTTTGGCAAATAGTCGCTCCGCAGATATTCAGCGAACTTGGAATACGCAACGTTCGCCGAAGTCGCTGCGTCCGACAGTCTTGATGCCAAGGCCTGGTCGACCTCATCTGACTCGGCACCAGAATCGGCGATTTCACCGAAGAAGGGCGTCGCATCGCCTTTGCCAATCCAAGTCTCGATCTGCTCGATGCAACCGGCCGTCTGTCGTTTCGAAGCAGTTATCTTCCTGTCTATACCTTCGTCCAAAGTCGCTTGGTAAGACGCCAGAGAATTTCCGATCCCTTCCATCCGAGACGCGATATTTTCCCAGTCTTCCGTCGAAGACCTAGGCATCAGATCAAAGATCTGACGGAGAGACTGCACCGGCGAATGCAGAATGTTCATTCCAGAGTAATGCAACCCGGCCTCGTGCTGGTCGATTGACCACGACATCTCCTCTTGCACCGTCTCGCTGCACCTCTGCTCCCTCAACGTCTTCGCCGGTTCTGTTTGAATCCGCTTCAACACATCCCGTTCAGCATCATACGACCGTTGCGACCCGTCTGGTGAATAGTCCGGCATCAGATGGTCGTAACCCGGAACCCCGAGATATGTCGCAACAATCGGATTTAACTCCGCCAATGTCTCGACGAAACCGTCCGCGATCTCAAAGATTTTCGACATCTATCTTTCTCCTCAGTTGTCGCCGACTAACGTGTATTTGAAACCGCCCAATCGGAATTCCCCGTCTTGAATGGAGAATGTCTCCCCTGCTCCCCTATTGCCGAATACCTTGAAGCCGCCATCAGAGGTCAACCGAGCGGTAGCCGGAGCATGCAGCAGATACGCTGAAGCCTCATGTCCGCTGAAGCGCAACTCATCATCCGAAACTGCGGTGACTCGCGTCCAGAATCCAGGCTCGGTGAAATACACTCCCTCGAACTCCCGCAGCTTCGAATTCTCATCCGACGCCGGAATCTCATGCGTGACACCCGCAGGAACGGGGGGCATCTCATCCCAATCCTCAATCACCGCATCCAGCAATGTCTGAGCCAAGGATACGGAAATCGGGTTCGGCCAAAGATTTGTCAGAACAATCACCCCGGTCTGAAACGGAGCGTGGAACATCGTCTGTGTCCCGAAACCATGGATACCGCCGCCGTGCCCGTGATACACCCGTTCACCCGGCCTGATAGCCATCCAACCGACGCACCGCCCGAACGTCCATTTGTCATCCAGATACGCAGGATGCAACATCTCTCGATGGCTCCGGTCACCGAACAACCTAGGTCCGTGATCGTCACCGATTCGCATGATGTGTGCCAACCACTTGGTTAAGTCAGCAACGTTAGTCATCATCTGGCCAGCAGCATTCATGCCTTCGAGTTCAGAGTACGGAGCGACCCGTAACGTATCCGAACCCGGTGCTGGTTGGCTGTATCCGATTACTTGATGCATACCCACTACCGAGGCCATATCGAAAACCGTCTGCATCATACCGAGGCGATCCAAAATCTCCTTCTCAACGAACTGTTCGTACGGTTGGCCTGACAGTCGGCTTATCACTTCGCCCAGGAAGCCATATGCCATATTGGAGTATTTCCAAGCGCTGTCGGGCGGGATGACCATTTGCACTTCGTCGATGCGGTCAATCATGGTCTGCATAGTGGGGAAGGACGGCGCATCCCAATCAGTCGCGGGATGTTCAGTAGTAAGTCCCGAGTAGTGAGACGTCATCCGCCGCAGCGTCACGTCTTCGAGGTCACCTGCGATTCCGGCGGCCGATGTGAACTCCGGAATATAGAGCAATAGCGGATCATCCAACGACAACATTGACGATTCTTGTAGCATCATCAACGCCGTGGCGGTTGCCGTTTTGGTGTTGGACGCGACCCGGAAAATGCTGTATTCATCGGGTGCTTGCCCGTTTCCAAGCTGCGTTTCTCCGAATCCTTTGAACCAAGCCAATTCCGATCCGCAAACCATTCCAACCGCTATCCCCGGAATTCGGTGCGCAAGTCGCACTTCTTCCACGTAGTCCTCCCACATCCGGATCTTGTCGTTGGCATCAGAAGAAGACATGTTGTGGTATTCGAGGCTGGTAGGACTTTTGACGTTCAACGGTTTAACATCACCAACACTGAATACTAAATCGCCCTGCACAGGTATCCGGCACGATGAAGATAGCAGAAGCCAAGATCGATGTCATCGAATTCGATGTCCCACGCATAAGCATTAACGATGCACGCGGAGGCATGGGAGGCAATCTTACAGCCGGCGTCCTCCGCCTCATCACCGACACCGGCATCGAAGGCAACGCACACATCGGCGACCGGGGTGGTGGAGGCGCAACGACGATCCGCGCGTTCCAATCAGTGTTCGAAGGTCGTCTAATCGGCACGAAAATCGCAGACCGCGAAGCGCTCTGGCATCAACTCAACCCCATGTCCGGGCACGGCGCAACCACATCCTTGCACTCCCTCTGGTCACACATCGACGTAGCAATGTGGGACGCCGCTGGTAAAGCCGCCGACATGCCCGTCCACGAAATGCTCGGTACAGCGCGACGAACCACCGAGGTCTACGCAACTTATCCGCCTCGCAACTCCACGGTAGACAGCTACGTCGCTGAAGCAACCGAACTCGTCGAACGAGGCTTCACCGCATACAAAATCCACCCCGGCGCAATGCCGGCAGACCAAGTCATACAGATGGTCCGCGCAGTCCGTCGAGAGGTCGGTGACGAGATGCGTTTAATGCTCGATCCCAACAACGGCTACAACCTTCGCGACGCTTTAAAAATCGGACGAGCGTTAGACGAAACCAACTTCCATTGGTTCGAAGATCCCGTCCCATGGGGAGACTGGCGCGCCATCCGCACCCTTTCCGAGGAACTCGATACTCCCCTCAACATGAGCGACGCAGGAGAATTCCTTTTCCACGAAGCCGCCCGCGCCCTCGAGCAAGGTTGGCCTCCAACCATCCGAGGCACGACCCGCAAAATCGGAATCACTGGACTGAAAAAACAGTGTGGAATGGCCGAAGGATTTAACGTCAATTGCGAAGTGGGTACCGCCGGCAATTCATTGATGAACGCTGCGAATCTGAACGTCATCATGTCGGTCCTAAACTGCGACTTCTACGAATACTGGAGTCCGCTGGAAGCGCAGCAGTTCGGGTTAGAGGAGGAGATCCTAGTCAACTCGGATGGAGTTTTGACTGCTCCAACAGCACCGGGGCTCGGTTTCGCAGTTGATGAAGATTTCGTGTCCAAGCATCGCGTCTCAACAATCGATCTCTGAGCGTCCACCTGAACCGTTTTGAACGATAATTGCACCAAACATCCTTACACCAATCCTCGTCCTCGCTTTGACACGCGACGGATTAAGGCAAGCGAAAAGGTCAGACATTGATGACGGATTACAGCAGTGGCGAGCGGATTCTCGAAAGCCTAGGCGTAACACCCATAATCAACGCCGCCGGACCGGTCACGAGATTTTCGGGCACACGTCCGCGTCCTGAAGCCATGCAGGCGATGATGGCGATGGTAGACCCGTTCGTCGAGCTGCCCGAACTCATCGACGCCGCAGGAAAACGGATCGCCGAGATAATCGGCGTCCCAGCCGCCACCATTACCAGTGGCGCATCTGGAGGCCTGACGGTTCAGACGGCTGCAGCAATGGCGAAGGATGATCCCGAAAAGATCTTCCGGCTACCAATCTCGGATGACGTACCGAACGAACTGATCATCCAAAGGAACCACCGCTTCGGCTACGACCATCTCTATCTGACTCCGGGCGCTCGCTTCGTAGAGGTCGGTAACGCAGAAGGCTGTTCTCCCGAAGAAGTTGAGGATGCGATATCTGATAAGACCGCAGCGATCATTCATCTTGAATCGCCATACAGCGGTGATAACGTCCTCCCAATCGAAACGCTAGTCGAAATTGCACACAGAAATGGTGTGCCCTTGATGTGTGATGCCGCGTCTCGCCTTCCACCGCGAGCTAATCTGACCAAATTCGTCGAGGCAGGTTCCGACTTGGTCTCGTTCTCCGGCGGCAAAGGTATCCGTGGACCGCAAGCCACCGGTTTATTGCTCGGCAGCGAGGAGTGGATCGAATACGCCAAGCTAAACAATGCTCCCAACGCGACGGTCGCACGGGCACAAAAGGTCTCCAAAGAATCGATCGCCGGCATCTTGGCAGCCGTGGAAACGTTCGTCAATGAAGATGAGGACGAGGAAAACCGGCGATACACGAGACTCATGCAATCGGTCGTGGACCAAGTCATCGAAATCCCCGGCGTCGACGCGGAAGTAGTCCACGACTACAACCATTACATTCCTCACGCAGTGTTAAGGCTTAACGACACTTGGCGCGGTCCACCCAAGAGCGTCATCGGCGAGAGAATGTTGGAAGGACCGGACCGGGTCGTGATTTTGACGTTCCTTGAAGAGGTCCCAGACTTTTGGGTCGACCCACTGAACTTATCCGATGAGGAAGTTCAGCAAGTTGCCGATAAATTGAGGCGAGTTCTGTTGGACGCTTCAAACGAGGGCTAATTCGTCAACGAATTGAAATAAGACCGCCCCATCATCAGGAGATGACACGATGACCACCAAGCTCCAAGGCAGACACGCGTTCTTGCAGACGCTTCGATCCGAAGGAGTGCGTTACATCTTCGGCAATCCGGGTACCAGCGAGGCGCCGATGATGAGCGTCATCCATGAGTATCCCGATCTCGAATATGTGATGGTGGTGCAAGAAGGTGTGGCGGTCGGTATGGCCGAAGGGTATGCCAGGGCCAGCGGCGAGGTCGGGTTCGTGAGCTTGCACATCGATAACGGGCTGGCCAACGGGTTCAGTCTGATGGTCGATCAAAACCGCACCGGATCGCCCGTCGTTATCACCGCGGGCAACAAGGACATCCGACACATGGCGGCTGGCAGAAGTGATCTCGCCGACATGGCTGCACCGTTCGCGAAGTGGAGCGCGGAGATCTCGCATCCTGAGCAGGTCCCTTCTGTGATGCGCCGCGCGTTCCAAGAAGCAAGAACTCCACCTACCGGACCTGTATTTGTGGCAGTATCCACCAACGCGTTCGACGACTTCGCCGACATCGATATCTCACCTTCGGTGCCCATTTACGCCGATCCTCTTCCGGAACCTGGGGCCGTTGAAGATGCCGCAGATCTCTTAGCGAACGCTAAGAATCCATTACTGGTTGTTGGCGATCGCGTTCACGCCTCAGGTGGCGCAGATGCGGCGGCCGAGTTAGCAGACACCTTGGCCGCTAGGGCATTCGGAGCTGCTGGAGGACATACGAATTTCCCGACCGATCATCAACTTTGGTGTGGTCCCTTGTCCTTCAGGACCAAAGAGGGCAGAGACGCCATCCAAAATGCCGATGTGGTGCTGGCCGTCGGGTGCGCAGTGTTTGAGGATTTCTTCTATCAGAGCGGCAACTTCGTTCCCGACGACACCAAGCTGATCCACATTGACATAAACAGCGGCGAGATCGGTAAGAAAGAACCCACGGACATTGGTATATGGGCATCTCCGAAACATGCATTACGTCAACTCAATGTGGCAGTGAAAGCGAGGATGGACGACGAAGCGCGAGAAACGGCCGATGCGAGGCGACAAAAAATCGCGCGCGATAACCGTGCCAAGGCTGCTGCTTTTGAGGAGCTTGCCGCCTCTGGTTGGATCCGTTCGCCGATACCCCCGGCGGCGATGGGCAAGGCACTCGGCGATGCGATCCCGAAAAATGCTAACGTGTTCAACGACTCCATTTCTTCACAGGGAATGGTGTACGCCGGCATCGCGAATCGAACCGATTTGAACGTGATTGCCGCTCGAGGAGGTGCGATCGGTTGGGGTATCGGTGCGGCCATGGGTATGACGCTCGCAAAACCTGACAATCCGACGATTGGCATTGTCGGCGATGGAAGCGCGATGATGACGGTTCAAGGACTATGGACAGCCGTCAATTACGACATCCCTGTCACGTACGTCATCTGCAACAATGCCGCTTACCGCGTGCTGAAAGTAAATATGAATGTCTACCATGAAATGAGCGGTCTATCCGCACCAGAGGTCTACAACGCCATGGACTTCCCCACTCCGTTCGATTTCAAGGCACAGATAGAGGCGTACGGCGGATTAGGTATTCGTGTCACTCAAGCGGATGACATCAAACCCGCGATCGATGCAGCGGTCGCGTCTGGGAAACCTGCCTGTGTGGACGTGATCTTGGACGGTTCGGTCTAAGGCCTAATTTAGAAAGTCACAAAATCGATGGTTAATGCATCCAAGACTCGAAATCTCATTCGAGATTCTTGGAAGGACGCCGCCATCTACGGATTAATGGCGGATGTCGTTGACGACCCCGAACGCGTTCGCCGCTTCAAGCGTCTGCAAGAGATCCAAACCACGATTGCCTACCGTTGGTCACAATCTGCAGCGACTAATGTGGCAGCGCAGAGCGTCGGCAGGTTCTCGATCTCGTTGGTCTTGTTCAGACTGGCCTCGAAATTCCTGAATTCGGCACGTATCGCAGGATTTCTTCGCAGCCGTTTTCGCCAATCGCTGAGCAACAACACCGAAGAGTATCTGAATACTGGCCTAAAGGACGAAGCGGCCGAGAGTATGGACCTGCTCGATCAGCTCGCTGAGGATACGACCGACGACGGAAAACATCACGAGTACGGTTCATTAGTTACCAAATCGGGAGCTTTGCGAGCGGCGGTGCTGGGCATGAACGATGGATTGGTCTCGAATACTACGCTCACATTGGGAGTCGCGGCCGGAGCGTCAGACCCTGCCATTGTGGTGCTGGCGGGCACCGCGGGTCTAGTAGGCGGTGCCCTGTCAATGGCAGCCGGCGAATACATCTCAGTCGTTTCTCAACGTGAATTCAATGAAAACTTGGTGCGTTGGGAAAACGCTGAACTGCATTTTTGGCGTGAGGAGGAGGAAGCGGAATTTGCCGAGTTGCTTCAGTCAAAAGGCTTATCGTCAGATGAGGCGAAATCGGCAGCCGCACGCATCATGAGCGACCACGAAGCCGCCCTCGAGATGCATGTCCGCGAAGAATTGAGCATTGACCCTGATGAATTGGGTGGCTCCCCGTTGACTGCCGCGTTTAGCTCTCTGGTCGCCTTCGCTGGAGGTGCGGCCGTACCTCTGATACCGTACGCAGTGGGTTTGAGTGGCCCCACCTCAATCACCGTCAGTGCGCTCGCTTCAGGCGCTGCTCTCGCAATCGTAGGCGGCGGATTAGGTTGGATGTCTGGTAGCGGGAAGATTTACGGAGCTTTGAGGATGCTCTTAGTTGGCGTGGCTGCTGGAGCGATTACGTTCGGACTAGGATCGATAGTTGGTCAGCAATTGGGGTAAAGCCAACATCATCCTTGCTATGCTCGGGCCCGTCGTCTACGTGCCGGGCGGTCCATGACCGAAAACATGACCCGGAGTTGGCTTTCGTCAATTACTACGTTGACATTTTTGCCGACGAGTTTCGCAGCCTTTTGCACTTGTAGCTTGACATTGTTTGGGGTGCGATCTTCGGCATACCCGATGGCCCTTGCGTCTCCAACATCCATTTTGGACAGCGCGTCAACGAGGGCGATCATCTCAGGCGATCGCGAAGCAGCGGAGTATCTGCGGTTAGTTTCCCACACCTCTTGCACTTCGCGGAGTGATATTTCTTCGATTCTCATGTTTACCGCATTCCTCGCTGTCGTTAAACACTAATCAAACCATACACCCGTCGTTCTTAGTTGGATAAATTACCACGCCGCTTGACGTTCCAAACTATACGATGGTGCGAGTTTGGTGATTTCGATTGCGCTCTGTTCCGGTTTATTCGTGGCTTTCGTTTATCGCATATGGATTGTAGCAATCAAGACTGATTTTATTCAAGATATCAATCCCAACGAACTTAAGTGCTCCATTACGGCACTTGCACCTTCGCCAGGCGTCATATCAGGGCCGATTGAAACATCCGCACCATCGACACCTACACCTTGCTGAACCCATACGAACACCCCTTCACCGAAACCGAACCGTTGAGCTGCTTCTGCACCTTCGACGCCGTTTGGTATGGAAATCACAGCTCCACCGTTTCGGGACGCTTCTCGGGCAACCAAGTTGATGGTGTCAGTTGTTAGGTCAGAGTCATCCAAGACGGTTACCGGTCGTGAGCCTTCTTCGAGAAGCATCTCGGCGATCGCATTGCCAAGGGATGTACTAGCCGAGGAACGATCGCCCGCGATAAAGACATTAAATCCGCGTTCGTTCATTGCCGGGTAGGATTTGCGCAACTCTTCAATGACGCTCGGGAATGAGAACCATTCAGGTATATCCGCGCCGCTCTGTAGTCGATCACGAAGTTCGGTGCCCGAAAGATTCATTACTTCGGAAGTATCCGTCAGCTCGTCGCGTGTCATGTAGCGGTCGCTAGTTCCGTCGTAGACGACTTCTTGGAAGGTCACTACGTCAATGCCGAGTTCATCGCGGTGCTCTTCAACCAGATATTGAGCATCGTACGGACCGTAGAACGGATTTCCATCCGCATCATTGCCGGGGCCTGCGTGGTCTCTTCCGACTATGAAATGAGTGCAGCCGTAGTTCTTGCGAACAATGGCGTGCCAAACGGCTTCTCTAGGACCTCCCATACGCATCGCGAGTTGCAACAAGCTCAACGCTGCTGAGTTTTCTGCGTAACCATCCAAGATCGCCCGGTAGCAGCGCACCCTAGTGTGGTACTCGACATCTCCCGGTTTCGTGAGACCGACGACGGGGTGGATCAACAGATTTGCGGAAACTTGCTCGGCCGCCCGACGAGTCAGTTCGACGTGTGCGCGGTGCATCGGGTTGCGAGTTTGGAATGCAACCACCTGTGACCATCCACGCGATTCGAACTCCTGTCGAAGCTCAGCCGGTGTTTGTCGCAATCCCGCGTAGGTATGATGCTGCGAGGCTCGCACACCTTCTAACGACCCGCCAACGTAGTACTCACCAGTGTCGTTGAGCAGTGTGTTAACGCCAGGATGGTACTCGTCGGAAGTGCCGAAAACTTTTTCGGCTTCTTCAGTCCGATCCGGTCGCCAGACATCACCTACGGTCAACACGGCGGTCAAAACACCTTCGGGGTGCATCAACGCCAACCTGTCGCCTTCGGATAACGAAGTTGCAAACTCGGCTGGAAGGTCGAGAACTATGGGCATCGGCCAGAGCGTACCGTCGGCGAGTCGCATCTCGTCGCGGACGCCTTCGTAGTCGCCGCGATTCATGAAACCCCTAAGCGGCGAGAACGCACCGGTAATCAACTGCTCAATGTCGCATAGTTGACGCGGCGTCAACTCCCATTTCGGCAAAGCAGATGCTTCGATTTCAAGTTCGGCGCTGCGCCCCGGATCCACAAGGAGGTTCACCAATTCTCCTCCATGCGGATCGACTAAGCGGTTTGCTTCAGATACAGCTGTTGTTGTCATTTACCTCTACCGGTTGTTTGAGTGTCGGATGTAATAGCGGTATGTTTTTCTGGCAATCAGTTAATCGCTTTGGCCGCGTTTCGCCCAATCTGCGTTCTCGAACATGTTGAGTCCGGGGTCGGCGATGACGCCAGCATCAGTATAGTTTGGGAGTTGTGAATTGATGAACTCCTCGTTCAGTTCGACTCCCCATCCTGGCTTGTCAGGCAAGGGGAAGTAGCCATCGACTACCTCTGGATAATTGGAACCAGCGTTTTTCACGTGCGGATCGGCGAAATCGTTGAAGTGCTCAAGGATTTTCACATTTCTTAATGTCAGACAAAGTTGCAAGGCGGCCATGGTCGAGATTATTCCGCCAACGTTATGAGGTGCGACCATAATCGAGTAGGTCTCTGCGGTTGATGCAATCTTCTTGACTTCCAAGATGCCGCCGCACTGAGTAATGTCCGGTTGGATGACATCGACTGTCTGACCTCCCCAGACCTCTCTGAATTCAGGTGCACCGTAGAGTCGTTCACCGGTTGCGATTGGCAGACTAGTGTGGTTTCTGACCGATTCGAGTGCCGGGACATCTCCCGGTCGAACCGGCTCTTCGATCCACCCGATGTTGAAGCGTTCGATATGTCTGGCAATTTCCCTAGCTTGATGCGGAGCAAACCGCCCATGCATCTCGATCATGATCTGCGCATAGGTACCGGTCACAGATGCAACTGCTTCGATCAGGTCTAGGGATTTGAAAAACTCGTCGCGTTCCAGCTCCAAATCGCCATTGCCAAATGGATCGAACTTCATCGCTCGATACCCGCGATCGATTACTCGCTGGGCGGCCGCGGCAAACTGTTCAGGTGCGCGTTCGACTGTGTACCAACCGTTTGCGTAGGCCTGAACTCGATCGGTGACCTGTCCCCCCATCAGCTTGTATACCGGTTGGTTGCAAGCTTTGCCGATTATGTCCCAGAACGCGAGCTCGACCAACGCTAGGCCCGTGTGCACTACCTCTCCAGCTTTGCCAAAGTCGAGGAGTGTCATTCGTCGGTACAGCGCTTCGATGTCAAAAGGGTCGTGTCCGATGAAATGACGTTCGACATCCTTCAAATACTCGCAAACTGTGTGGGTTTTACCGAGTACCCGGGCTTCGCCGACGCCGATTATGCCTTCATCGGTTTCGATGATGCAGTAGGTTAGATTTCGCCACGGCGTGCCGAGTACGATCGTGCGGAAGCCTGTTGTCTTCATGTTTGACCAGTCAGTTCGCGATTAGCAGACTCAATCGATTCTACAAATCAAGAGAGACGTCCCAGAAGCAATTTCCACGACCCGTGACGGTTACAATGAAATTCACGAACGCGGGAGTAACTCAGTGGTAGAGTGCCTGCCTTCCAAGCAGGGTGTCGCGGGTTCGAATCCCGTCTCCCGCTCCATTCCCTCACATTCCGAAACCGGCGTCGGATCACGTCTGCTACTGCGAGATTCGAAGGTTCGATCCTTCGGAAGTGGTCACGACAGATCCGGGTTGTGTGTGGGTTTTACGCAGGTAGGCCAATCCGATCAACTCGTTCGTTTGTGGTTTTTGTGCGACTGACGTTACCCATCCGACGCGCCTGCCTCCGTTATCCGACAAGATGTCGTCGCTTATCTCGATCCTTTGCACGTCGTTACTCAGACCCGTTTGAGAAAATCCCACGAGCGAGCGCTGAACCTTGTCATACGTGTCGAGACGGGCGATTACTTCTTGGCCGATATAGCAGCCTTTTTCGAAATCGATCAGATCCAGCAACCCGGCTTCGAGAGGGTTGACGTCTTCGGTCAAATCAAAACCGGCAATCGGGACTTTATTAGATATTCGGATGTGATCGAACAGCTTGTTCGACGCGGGCTCCAATCCCGCTTTTTCGAATCGAGAGTTTATTTCTGGGATTGCAGGGGTACCCCCAATGACAAGCCAAGATTCTGGCCCTGCGGTGTCCGTCCTCAAAAACAACACAACTCCACCTTCAATCACGTCCACGCCACGTAACTCTCCGACACCGCAATCCGCAAAATCCAACTCTGGAAAGGCTTCGCACAACGCGTCGGACGCGTTTGGACCCACCACGTACCAGCGAGTCAAGAAATCCGACGCGTCGATGAGTTCTGCATCCTCGATGATCGTGAAGCGATCGATCCAATCTCGCATCGAAGATGGTTCTGTAGAGTCGGTTACCAACAGCAGTTCTTCGTCAGACCGCTTCATCACCCAAAATACATCGACAATTCTGCCTTTCTCATTCGTCAGAATTGTTCGACGCGCTGATCCATCGGGGATATCGATGATCGAATTCGTGGTCAATCGGTGGAGCAAGTCCAAAGCATCGGGACCGACGTGCCTGTAAGTAGATCCGAATTGTGGCGAGAAGACGGCTACGCCGCGTTTTTCGTACGTTGCGAAGGCTTGCGCCAAATCGGTGGCGACGATCTGTGAGGTACGAGCCACTTTACGGGCTCAAACGGCGAAGGAATCGCCGCATCCGCACGTGCGCTTAGCGTTCGGGTTGTGGAACTCGAAGCCCCGACCGTTAAGACCGTCCGAGAAGTCGAGCACGGTTCCGGCTAGGAACACAAAAGCCCGTTTCGGGATGTACACCTCGATGCCGTGCTCGCTGATGACTTTGTCTGAATCTTCCGGGCCGTCAACGAGTTCAAGCACGTATTGAAGACCTGAGCACCCCCCGCCCTGGACCGCTATCTTCAGACCGCAACTGTCATGCCCCGCCTTCTGAGCAAACTCCAACGCTTTCGACGCCGCTTTTTGCGTGACATGAACGGTGTTTATCGGGACCGCATGTTGCTGTTCGGCGATGGTCATAGTTCTATGAATGCTCCGACCGTTGCGGATATTCTGTAGTCGCGTTCCGGGAGGTTGCAGTCCGCAACGTAGAATCGGAGATATCTCTCAACATCCATGATATTACACCCCCGTTGGTCAGGAATTCAATCAGTACGAAGGTAGGAGACAGCGGCGAAACGTCGTTGCTCTACGGCGGGCGCGTGTCTAAATCAAACCGGCGTGTGGAAGCAAACGGGATCGGCGATGAGGCGGTTAGTCTTCTCGGACTGGCGAGAGCGCACTGCGATTCAGGCTTCTTACACGACGAGCTGCTAGAGATTCAGCGCCTGATGTTCATCGCCAACGCAGAACTGACCACCGAGATTTCGCAGCTTGATCGTCTCCAACAACACTTCCTAACCATCGGCGACGAACAGATCAACCAGTTAGACGGGTTGCTCAAAAAGCTAGAAGAAGAAATCGAACTTCCACCTTCTTTCATCATCCCCGGCGCGTCAATCGCGTCCGCAACGCTTGATGTAGCTCGCTGCAAAGTCCGCGAGCTTGAACGCGCGGCTGTGACACTTTACGAAGACGACATGCTGGAGAACGATAGCCTGCTCGTTTGGCTCAATCGATTGTCGGACTGCTTATTCATGATGGCTAGGTACGCCGATCGCGAATTGCCGCCAGAAATGGTAACCGGAACGAGGCGCACAAGTTGAAGGATTTTCGCCTCGCCATAATCAACACCGGCGCTGCCAACATCCATAGCGTCGAAAAGGCGGTCCGTATCGTAGGTGGAGACCCTGTAGTGACGACCTCTGCGGACGTAATCGCTGATGCTCATGCGGCGATTCTCCCCGGCGTTGGCGCTAATGATGCCGTGATGAAGCAACTTAATGATCGGGAATTACCCGACACGATCCGAGAGTTCGCCGCATCTGGAAGACCGTTGTTGTGCGTCTGCCTCGGCATGCAGATACTGTTCGAACGATCGGAAGAGGGCGAATTGCCCGGGCTTGGCGTTTTAGGAGGGGAGGTTGTTCGGTTGCCGAACGGTATATCCGGCTCGAACGGACTACCCCTGAAAATCCCGCACATGGGTTGGAACACCGTTCACTTCAAAGATCAATCAGAACAGCGCCACCCCATATTCGCTGACATCCCGCAGGACACCTACTTCTACTTCGTCCACTCGTACCATTGCGAAGTTGAAGACGCAAAAGATGTAGCGGCCACTTCACCGCACGGCATCGATGTTTGCGCCGCGGTGGTTCGCGGAAACATCGTTGGAACTCAGTTTCACCCTGAGAAGAGCGGGAGATCAGGTTTAGGCATCTACGACAAATTTTTGGAATACTCCCAAAGTTTGACTTGAACCTTTGAACGCATCGACGCGAATGGAAGTCATCCCAGCAATCGATATCCGCGGCGGTCGTTGCGCGCGCCTTTTCAAAGGCGATTACTCCCAAGAGACTGTGTTCGACAATGATCCGGTTGATGCCGCATTGCGGTGGATTGACATGGGTGCTCAGCGGCTCCACGTCATCGATCTGGATGGCGCCAAAGACGGTGTGCGCACCAATGCTACGACTGTGCAGCGCGTCGTAAATTCAGTCGATGTGCCAGTTCAGATGGGCGGCGGTATTCGCTCTGTTGAAGACGCTGATGCGGTGTTCCAGATGGGTGTGCAGCTCGCGATCTTCGGTACCGCGGCGGTAGAAAACCCCGAAGCCGTTGAGATCGCCGTGGGAAGATTTGGCACGGACAACGTTTGCGTATCAGTAGACGCGAAAAACGGGATGGTTCGTACGAGGGGATGGCTCTCTGAAACAGGGACGCGCGCGATAGACCTGCTCAAGGACATGGCGACTGAATGCCACGTGCGGCATTTCATATATACGGACACGACGCGCGATGGCACATTGTCGCACCCCAATTTCGAAACGGTTGACGAAGTGGTGAGGGAAATAGAATATCCAATAATGGTGGCGGGTGGAATCGCAACGGTCGAAGACGTGGTGCGACTTCGCGACATCGGCGCCGGCGGTGCCATCACTGGAATGGCTATTTACACTGGCTCTCTCGATCTCGCCGCTGCGATCCGAGCCGTTAATGACGATTAAACAACCGTAATTCCGACTGAGACGCGAGACAACCAAATTGACGACGAGACCGACCGCGAGCTGGCACACTTTCAATGATCAGATCGATCCTCATGCGATCATTTCGCTGCTTCCGATCCACAGATCGCAGCATGTCGCTGTCTTAGGTGGGAGAGTTGATGGGCTGACGATCCCGATTGCGAAGTATGTATATGACGGCAACGTGATCGCACTTGATAGCGACCAATCGACACTCGATGAACTGGCGACTGAAGTCAATCACCTCCATCTGACCAACGTCGTGCCTCAGCTAATCGAGAACGATGACATTGAGGGCACCAAATTGGACACGGATGGCATTGTGGTGATCGACGCGTTGCACAACACTACGAGTCCAGCGAGGTTGTTCTCATCGGTGGCTAAGCTGCTGCCAGGCGGTGGTTGGTTGCTCATAGCTGACTGGTTCTCAACCGATGCGAGGGGAGACACCGGCCCTGCGAAGTCGAAACGGGTAGACCCTTCGCGTGTCGAAAGATGGGCATCCGAACACGACATGACTCCGATTACTCGGCGCACCCTCGGCGTGCAACGGTACGTGCACGTTTATCGCAAGCGGCGTACGACGTCCAATTGATCAACCCAATTGACCGCCAATGCTTACCAACCGCGTTATACCGTGCTTAGACGTTGACCAAGGCCGCGTCGTTAAAGGTGTCAGCTTCGTTGACATCAAGGACGCGGGCGATCCCGCTGAATTAGCGAGTTTCTACGATGCCGAAGGTGCGGATGAACTCGTATTTCTGGACATTACTGCTTCTTCCGATGCTCGTGACACGATGGTCGATGTCGTCGAGCGAGTTTCCGCGGAGGTTTTTATCCCTTTGACAGTCGGGGGAGGGATACGTTCGCGAGACGATATGCGGCGAATGCTCGAAGCCGGTGCTGAAAAGGTCAGTGTGAACTCGGCGGCGGTATCCAACCCTACTCTGATCGAGGAATGCGCCCGAGAGTTCGGATCGCAATGCGTTGTTCTCGCAATCGATGCCAAGCGGGTTGAAGAACCAGCCCTGATGCAACGTTCTGATGGGAGTTACGACTATGCCGAAGCGTTGTGGCAGGTCTACACTCACGGCGGCAGGAGAGCGACCCCCCTCGACGCCATAAAGTGGGCTCGCATCGGTGCGGAACTCGGCGCAGGAGAATTGTTAGTCACCAGCATGGATGCAGATGGGCAACAGACGGGGTACGATTGTGATCTGCTTAGGACCATCTCATCGCAAGTGTCGATCCCTCTAATCGCAAGTGGTGGAGCGGGTGCACCTGACCACTTCGTAAAGGCAGTGACGGACGGTGGCGCGGACGCGGTCTTAGCCGCTTCGCTTTTTCACTACGGCGACCTGAGAATATCCGAAGTGAAATCTCACATGGCCGAATCTGGTCTGCCAATGCGGATGATCCATTGAGTGTAAGTGAGCCGAGCTGGGAACAATCGCAATGATTACCTTTGATGATCGCGGCCTTTTAACGGCTGTCGTTCAGGACGTCCACACCAAAGAAGTGCTGATGGTAGCCCACGTGAACCGCGAGGCGCTCAAACGCACGATTGCGGGGCCGCACGTCTGGTTCTACAGCCGGAGCCGAAAATCGCTGTGGGAGAAGGGTTCTACATCCGGCGATTATCTCAATGTCGTGGACCTCAAGTTGGATTGCGACGGCGATGCGCTTTTGGTGATGGCTGAACCGGTTGGCGCCGCGTGCCACACCGGGAAAATCTCGTGCTTCCACAAGGCAGTTGATGCGAATGACGAAACTTCATATCGGGTGGGACCTGGCATCCTTTTCGAATTAGTCGACATCATCCACCAAAGAGCAGTCGAGATGCCGGAAGGATCCTACACTGCCAAGCAGCTTGCCGCGGGACCGTCACGCATCGCTCAAAAGGTCATCGAAGAAGCTGGCGAGACGGGATTAGCAGCGGCGACCGGTGCTACTGACGAAGTGGCATCGGAGATGGCTGACTTGATCTATAACTGCGTCACGTTGTTGGAGTCGATCGGTGTGCCGATCGAAGATGTCTGGGAAGAGCTGGCCCGACGCCGACGCTGAAGCGGAGTTGGGCTAGACAGTTTCTCGTTGATCGATTTCGATTGCGGTTTGCATGGCTGAAACCGCCACCTCGATCATTTCGTCGTCTGGTTGAGCAGTTGTGAGTTTTTGCAGCCAGAGATTTGGCTTGCCGACCAGATCGGCGAGAATATTCCCGCTGTGAACACCGGTAAATCGGATGAACTCGTAGCTCAACGCGGCGATCAGCGGTATCAGCACGATCCGTGAACAGACCAGCAACCACAATGGTTCGCGTGGAACGAACATGAAGATGATGATAGATACCACGACGACTGTCAGTAGGAAAGAGGTTCCACATCTAGGGTGGGCGGGAGAGAACTTCCTGATCTCGCTTGGAATCAATTGCAAACCGTTTTCATGGGCATGTATCGTCATGTGCTCGGCACCGTGATAGCCGTACATCCGCTTGATGTCTTTCATCAAGCCGATTGCCCAGATGTATACGAGGAAGATGACCAATCTGGCCAATCCTTCAACCACATTGGCCAGAAAGTCCGATTGCGCTTCAACCGGACGAGACAGGAACAGCGGCAATAGGAAGAACAAGGCGATGCCGAATACGAAGGCGATCGCGGTCATCAAGCCCATACCGAACGCGCCGATCTCTGCGTCGTCATCTTCCCCAGCATCTTTGATCTGCGCGTTGGCGCCTATGGTGTACGCCCGCATCCCAATGACAAGTGTTTCGATCAGGACCAAGATCCCACGAATAAATGGCACGCGTCGGAGATTCCCGTTGGCCCAATCAAGCAACGGTATTGTTTCAAGGTGGATTGAACCGTCGGCTCTGCGAACCGCGACTGAGCAACCGCGCGAACCTCGGATCATCACGCCTTCGATGATCGCCTGACCGCCGTACATCGCAGGTTGTGCGGCTCGTAGATTGTCGCTTCTCTGCAGATCAGCCATTCAACGAGAACCAACGCGATCCGAAATCGGGACGTTCGGATTCCGAATTGAAGCAAACAAGATGTCGCCAATGGACGAGCTACCCAGCATCTCCGCTGTCAGCTCAGAAAACATATACGACAGGAGAGGAGCGGTTACTCCTCCATGGACATACCGTATCGACGCATGAGGCGCTCGACGCGGCCTTCGGTGTCGACGATGCGTTGCTCACCGGTCCAGAAGGGGTGGCAGCTGCTGCAGACTTCGACGCGGATCTCCTCTTTAGTCGAGCCGGTAATCAAGCCTTCCACGCCGCAAGCGCAGATCACTCTGGCTTCCGGATAGTAGGTTGGGTGAATGTCAGTCTTCATATCGAGAAATCCGGTCGAATAGCTACTGTCGATCAGGCGACGAATTCGTCTACGTTGATGCGACGCTTATCTTGCTTGACGTAGTCGAATCGCACGGTTCCGTCAACGGTGGCGAACAGTGTGTGATCACGGCCCATCCCAACGTTGGTGCCGGGGTGGAAACGGGTTCCTCGCTGTCGAACTAGAATCGAGCCCGCGGACACTATTTCACCGCCGAAAGCCTTGACACCCAAGCGTCGTCCTGCGCTGTCTCGCCCGTTCCTAGATGTTCCTGAACCCTTCTTGTGTGCCATGATGAGAACTCCGTAGCCTTGGATCGATGAATTAGATCTCGATGTCGGTTATCTCGAGCGAGGTGATGGCTTGTCGATGTCCGCGCTTGATACGGTACCGGGTCTTGTTTTTGTACTTGAAGACCGTTTTCTTGCGATCTCGCCCATGTGAAAGAACGGTAGCGACTACCTGTGCGCCGTCAACCGTGGGCGTGCCAACTTCAACCTCGCCATCTACGCAGGCCAGCAAAACCTCATCGAGAGTAATCGTGTAACCCTCGGGGTACGGCAATTTTTCAACGTCCAAATGATCGCCGGGGCGCACACGGTACTGCTTGCCACCGGTAGCGACGATTGCGTAGTTCTCAGACATCTTGATCAGGATCGGCGCGGTATAAATCCGCGATAGGTCAACTCTCCGATTCTACATTACAGACGCGGACACTCTGAACGTCGACGCGCCCTCAATAAGCAACTATGCCAACTCAGCGAAATGGCTTTGATAGAAGAGCAACGGGTGCCCATACCCGATCTTGACATGCTCTACCTCAGCCAAAAAGATCGTATGGTCTCCTGCCTGCACAGTGCGGACGACGCGGCAATCCATTGTCGCCAAAGAACCTCCGATGACCATCGACTCACCGAGTTCTTCATAAGGAGGTGTCGGCAGGGTATTACGGATCTCTTCGGGGACCGAGAAGTGCCTTGCAACGCCTCGCTGTTCCCGCGTCAAGACACTGATACCGAAACGCTGATTCATCATCATCAACGGAAAGGTGTTGCGGTCGTGGCCGATGGTAACCATTGCGAGCGGGGGTTCCAATGAGACGCTCGCAACCCCGTTCGCGGTCATTCCGTGGACATCCGTTCCCTCAGCTTCTAAAGTGGTGATGACGGTCACCCCGGTTGCAAAGTTCGACCACGCAGTGCGGAAAAGTTCAGAGGTTACTTCAGTGTTGGGCATGTCCAAATGGTCCCTCACGTGAGATTATAGCGATACGATGTTTCACTGGACTACAAGAATGAAGCCCTCTAACCCTCTCTCCGCGCCAACTCAAGGGTTCGGGTTCAACGTAACCAGACAACTCCGCAAACCCTCGTCCAAGCGATTCGCCTGACGATGAATCGGTCACGTCAACTCGACCTTCCCAATAAGCAGCCGCTTGATTCCCATACGGCAGCGCGGGTATTTCTTGGTCTGCGATCGCTGGTGTCATCACAATGTCAAGATCGATGCTGTCGATCTGCAATCTCCATTTCGCGGGGTATTCGCCGGCAGTTCGCGGGCTAGCCCAGTGCTCCTGGACTTCCAACTCGATACCGTCCTGTTCAACATCTAGAACGCGTTGCTCGGATCCCGATTGGGTTAGAGTGCCATCGATTGCCAAGACCTCGCCCTCTGCACCGCGCACTTCAGCAATCATGAGGGAACGGTGGTCGTCAAGGTGTATCGCGAACCATTGCCAACCTGCTGGTTTCCCAACCACGAAGAAGTCGCCCCACTGGTGATCGAACCAAACCTCGCCTTTCACATTTATCGACCGACCATGGACCGTCAGCACGCCGTTAGCTTGCATCCGTGGATATGAGTAGTAATAAGTCCAACCGAACGGCCAATCCATCCATCCGACGCCTTCATGCAGCATCGCTTCCGTGGGAATTTCGGTTACGAGTTCCAAACCTGAGGGCCCGTCCGGATCATGCGCTGAGAAGCTGTGCGACCCGTCAGCGGCGATTTCAAGATCGAAATTGCCGAGTTGCAGATTCAGCAGGCTATTGTCATCGTCTTCGGTCAAGTTGCGTGAGGAACCTAGACGTTCCGAGCTGATGTACGTGTGTTTACCCTTTTGGATATCTGTAATTCCCGCTTGACCGAACTCGGTCTGGGACTCGGTGTCGCTGTCCTCCGTCTGAAATATCACGTAGTGGAATGAATACTCCTCCCCTACTTCCGATTTAAGATGCCCGTTGTAGTACCACCATTCGATGGGGGCGGAATGCGAGCGATCGTCTGTCGGCAGCACTAGTTCTCGCGGGGTTGGAGTCGGTTCTGGAGGCGCGGGTGTTGGTACGTCCCGCGGCGCGAGGCCGGTGGAACACGCAACATGCAGCGACCCGATCAATAACGCCGTCGTCACGATGGCATGTTTGATTAACCCCTTCATTCCGCTTTGAACTCCGGCAATCGACGGTCGATCCGCTCTGGCAGCCACCAGTTCCACTTGCCAAATAACCTCATCAGTGCAGGTGCGATCAATACGCGCACGATGGTCACGTCTATGAAGACAGCGAGTGCCAAACCGAAGCCCACCGACTTAACCGTCACGACCTCGGCAAGCACAAAACTCCCGCCCACAACTATCAGGATCAAACCTGCGCCCGTGATTATCGTTCCGCTTCGCTGCAAACCTAACTTGACGCTTTGGCGATTGCTCTGCGTGTCACGGTAGGCCTCCTTGATCCGGGAAAGCAGAAATATCTCGTAGTCCATGCTCAGGCCGAAGAGCACCGCGAAAAGCACAATCGGTGTGGTTGCATCGATTACGCCCTGCGGCTCGAAATCAAGCAGACTGCTGAGATGTCCTTGTTGGAAAACCCAGACCAGAGCGCCAAAACTCGCCAAGATGCTCAACACGTTCAGCACAACCGCCTTCAGCGGAATCACGATTGATCGGAAGAGGATCATCAACGAAACGAACGTGAGTAGGATCACGATGGCTGCGACGATTGGGAAACGGCTGTAAAGCGAATTAACTAGGTCATTGGTATGGGCTGCTCCCCCATCTACGTAGCTCCGCTCGGATTCCGGCAACCTGAACGAACGGATCTCGTCTATGAGTCTGCGCGCTTCAGGAGAGAAGGGATGCAGGTTGCTGCTGACATAGAACAATGCAACGCCGTCGCGAACGCTGTCGTTCAACAAACGTAAAGTCGTCGCGTCGTAGATCGACTCTGGATGCTGATAGAGATTTTGATAATCGTTCAATCCGAGGGTAGGACGCAGATTGACGATGCTGGATACTCTGTCAACCGATGGCAGTTCCTCTAACGCTTGACCGAACGCGTGGAGCGTGTCCAAGTTTCGCTCTTCGAAAGGGCCGCCCTCGAAGGTGTAGGCAACCGTGAGCTCTGTGGATATGTCCCAACCGAATTCGTCCTGCAACAAATCGTAGCCTTGTCGTGATTCATACCGATTGGGCAGAATCGTCGCATCCGCGGTGCCCGGGCGGATGTCCTTGAATGGGACTGCCAACGCGACCAGTAATACGACGGTCGGGATTAGGAATAGAAACGGTCGCTGCATCACGCTTTCGGCCATCCGCGACCAGATGCCCGAGCCTCCACCCCAGCGCGGGAGTACTGGCAGCCAGTTGATGCGGTGCCCGACGATGCTGAGAACCGCAGGCATGAGTGTCTGTGCCGAAAGTAAGGCGATCGACAGAACGATAACTGCGCCGATCCCTATCGAATCGAGCACGGTCAGGTCGAATAAGAGCAATGATGCGACCCCGATGATGCTGGTCACTCCTGAAAAGAGAATGGCAATTCCTGCATGGGAATGTGTTTCGGCAATCGCGTCGGGGACGCTTATCCCCTTGGATAACTCCTCTTTGAACCGGTTGACGTAGAACAGCGAGTAGTCGATGCCGATGCCGATGCCGAGCAATGTGATGATGTTGAACGCCAACACCGACATGTCGCGCCAGTCGGCGACGTAGTAGACCACGCCAAGTCCCACGGCGACGGCGACTCCTCCCACTGCCGCTGGCATTACTGCCGCGACGATGGTGCCGAACACCAGCAGCAGAGCGATCACAGCAAGGGGAAACGCGACGATTTCGCCTCGCCTCAGATCCTCACCGCTGGCTACGACGATGTCGCGATACAACGGTGGTGCGCCAGTCATCACTACATCCAGTCCACCAGAGTCCAAATCTTCGGTGATACTGTCGAGCGCAGTCAGAGAGTCCTCAATGTCGAGGCCGAGATCCGCGCTGATTATCGCCATCTGCCCGTCTTCTGAAATCAGACCGGGCTCGGTCAGATGCGATCGAACCGTCTCAACATCGGCATTCGCTTCCAGTTGCGCGACAAAACGATTCGTGGCGTCAATAAATTCGGGCGAATAGGGATCCCACTCCTCATGACTGACGATAAAAAGTATCCCTGTTGGGCTGACTCCGAATCGCTCTTGAAGTAGGTCGCGCGCTTTCTGAGACGGGAAGTTTTCGCTGGTGAATCCGCCTGGAAGCAGTTTGGACTGTGCTTGCGGCGCGACCGGCAGCATCGCCGCCAAAGCTAAAGCCCATGCCACCACTACGGCGTAGCGGTAGCGGTATATCCAGCGACCAATTTTGGCGAGCATGGGAGGCGCTCAGATCGCCGACTCCTGAAATGCTAGGTCTTCTCAGCAACGGCTATCGCAGCCGCTGTGTCGCCGCCATCTAGAGCTACAATCTTCACGCCCTGAGCGGAACGACCGGTTTCCCGGATCTCTGCCAACGTCGTCCTAACTATTTGCCCACGCGATGTCAGGATCATCAGCTTGCCGGTGTCGTCTTGCTTCAGATCCTCGTTGATGACCGTTGCAGCCGCGACATCGCCAGTGTTGCGGGTGATATTTAGTGTTTTTAGGCCCTTGCCTCCGCGACCCTGCGGTCCATAATGTCGGAGCGCTGTAAGTTTGCCGCGCCCCTTAGTACCTATGATCAGCAGATATCCCGCCTCGTCTACTAGGTCCATACTTACCACTTGGTCGCCTTTGTCCAATCTGATACCCCGTACTCCACCAGCTTGACGTGACCGTGATGCCAGTTCGGAACTGTCGAAACGGATCGACTGACCTTTTTTGGTTACCAAGATCAGATCATCATGGTTCTGCGCCATGGCGACCGAGATCAATTCTTCTTTTGGCTTGAGCTTGTAGCAGTTCAGGCCAGCACGGTTGATGTTTGCGAACGCTTCGAGTGGCATTCGTTTGACGTCACCATGCTTCGTGGCCAACGCGAGATAGGTGTCTGGCGCATGCATGTCGGTGACGACCATCATCTGACGAACCGTCTCGCCTGGGCCGATATTGAACCCTAGGTTGTGCACCAATGTGCCGCGCGATTGACGCGATTGGTCTGGCGGCAACTCGAACACGCGCGAGGAGTAGACGCGGCCATGATCGGTGAAGAACAGCAGCGTGTCGTGCGTGTCTGCGACTTGCAAGAATCCCGTGATGTCGTCGGCCCGCGTCAATTTCTGGCTGCTAACGCCTTTACCGCCTCGATGCTGCTTGCGATAGGTGTCGAGTTTGACACGCTTGATGTATCCGCCTTGAGTGAGGGTGATAACGACATCTTCGTGCGGCTCGATATCCTCGCGTCGGAACTCGCCGAGTTCTTCCGCGTGAATCACCGTGCGACGCTCACTCCCGTACTTGCGTTTAAGTTGGTGCGTCTCTTTGATGACTTCCGCACGAACCTTCGCGGGATCTTCGAGAAGCGCCTCGAGCCGTTGGACGAGTTCAAGGAGTTCCTTGTACTCGTTTTCGAGTTTTTCTCGCTCAAGGGCGGCCAATCGGCGCAACTGCATGTCCAAGATCGCTTGAGCTTGAACCAAGGAGAATCCGAATTCGGTTATCAAGCCCGCGCGTGCCTCTTCGACATCGGCTGAACCGCGGATGATCTGAATGACTCGGTCGAGGTTGTCGATCGCAATCCTGAGTCCCTCGAGAACCTCTAAACGCGCACGTGCTTTCTTGAGGTCGAACTCGGCGCGTCTGCGCACAACTTCTTCACGGAACTCGATGTAGTACTGGAGTACTTGTCGCAGGTTGAGTACGCGCGGGGCGCCTCGTACCAGCCCGATCATGTTGACCGAAAACGACGAGCGCAACGACGTGTGCTTATAGAGGTTGTTCATGACGATGGCTGGGGACGCCGAACGGCGAAGTTCCAGCACGATACGCATTCCGCGTCGGTCTGATTCGTCACGGACTTCGGATACGCCCTCTACACGCCGCGTCTTGATCAATTCGGCGATTCGTTGGATCAGTGTCGATTTATTGACTTGGAAGGGAATCTCGGTAAAGACGATGCGCTTGCGGTCTTGCCTCGCGACATCTTCGATCTCGCCAGTCGCTTGGACGACGATGCGTCCGCGACCGGTGGCGTATGCGTTGCGGATTCCTTCAGAACCCCAGATGTGCGCTCCGGTTGGGAAGTCTGGCCCCTTGACGTGCTGCATCAACTCTTCGACGCCAGCGTTTGGGTTCCTTACCAGATGCACAACCGCGTCGCAAACTTCGGCGACGTTGTGCGGGGGGATGTTTGTGGCCATTCCGACCGCGATGCCGGATGCACCGTTTACGAGCAAATTTGGAAGACGCGCTGGGAGGACCGTAGGCTCTTTTAGGGATTGATCGAAGTTTTCCTGCCAATCGACCGTCTCGCGCTCGATATCGCCGAGCATGTACTCGGTGATAGCCGCCAGCTTGCACTCGGTGTAACGCATCGCGGCGGGCGGGTCGCCATCGACGCTACCGAAGTTGCCTTGCCCATCGACCAACGGCTCTCGCATCGAAAAAGGCTGGGCCATTCGCACCAGTGCTTCGTAGACCGGTGAATCGCCGTGTGGGTGGTACTTGCCCAGCACGTCGCCAACGAGACGGGCGCACTTCTTGTATGAGGATCCTGGCCTCATACCCTGATCGTGCATCGCGTAGAGTATGCGACGCTGCACCGGTTTCAGCCCGTCGCGCACGTCGGGGAGCGCTCGAGAGACGATTACGCTCATTGCGTAATCGAGATATGAAGAGCGCATCTCCTCTTCGATGCCGATGGTGCGAATGTCACCTGCGTCGGTGCCGATTACCATTCCGTTTTCACCTTACAGAGCTTGGCGGTTTCGATGCTTTTTGCGCATCCGAGGGTCAAGGAATTTTGGACGCGCCAAAGCGGTTTTTGAACTTAATTCGATTCTAAAGCGAACGCTATTCGCCAACCACTAAAAACGACGCGTTCAAACTGAAACGGGGAACGTTTCGTGGCGATATTTGGTACTAATTGCCCATCGCGCGCTCCATAAACGCCACCAAAACGTTGTCGAACCCTCGAGGCAACCGAGTTGCACCGAAGACATCCCATTGAACACCGAAAACCCAATGAAATCCGGGCATCTCAAACGCCTCAACTACTCGGTCGTCGCTCATCGCCGCAGGCATCATCCCCGGCGCCAAATCTGACTGCCGAATTCCTTCCTGGTGGTCACACTCTAACGACAACCATCCCGAACCGCCGATGGTCGAAGACACTTTCGCTCCCGGCGCAAGAAAGATCGACCTACGGTTTCGTCGCTTCGTTTCATCAGCAACGTGTTCAGGTGTCAATCGAGCAACATCTCCACCTAACGCGACATTGAGGATATGCATTCCAATCGCGGACCCTAGTATCGGAATATTGGCTTCTAATGCGAGGCTCACACCCCCCGAAACATCCATTCCACTCGCGCTGTCATTGGGGCTGTAGATTAGCAAACCAGAGGTATCGTTGGGAAGTTCCGCTTGATCTACGCCCAACACGAAGATATCCGATCGACTTACGCCATAGTCATCAACCAATCGTTCAGCCGCGAATGTAGTAGGGGCGGCGACTGCGATGACCGATTTCAAAGTCGGAAAATCCGTCGCCGATAAGAACCTAAAACGGAATGCCCCACAGTCCCAACCACTCTGTCATCGCGTTTTCTGTCTTCAGTCCGGCGGAACGGATAGATGATCCGAGCATTCGTTCGGTCTCCCGGTCGCGTTCGCCGGGATTGTCGCCTGTCGGAACGAATGGATAGTAGCTATCGCGATCGAAACGGTAGATCAGATAGGCATTGACGAACCCGGTACCGACCTGAACTTGAGGATTAACGGCGTGGTTCGCGAAATCGAGTTGAAACACTGCTGCCAAAAGGTTCGGACCGCCGCCGTTCATTTTGATAGCGTTCGAGACTGTGAATATCGAACTCAGCAAGTCTTCGAAGTTGCCATCGTTAAGGATCGCCCAGCGCATCCCGTGATCGTCGTCTGTGATCTCGTATGCTGTTTTGGTCGAGCCCGGGCCTTCGTACAAGATCCCGTCTAAATGCTCTGCGAGCGATTCCAGAAACGGAACACCATCGTCGTGGCGGTATACGATCCCCGCATTGCGCCGAGGCGATACCGCTTCACCTTCCCGCTTGAACCCTGCCACCATCCGCGAGACTGACGACATCGAGTCCCACATCGTGTCAGCGCTTTTCTTCCGTCCGAAGAACCAGCCCATCAGTTGCGGTACCCGTAACGCATCTCGGCTTCCAATTCACGCAGTCGAGCAATTCTCTCCTCCATCGGAGGATGCGTCGAAAACATGTTTGCGGCGAACCCCCTGATGGCTGGGGCGATCAAGAACGCTTGCGCGGTCTGCAACCTGCGCAAGTCATCGTCCGGTATGTAGTCCATGCCCATCGAAATCTTCTGCAACGCGTCAGCCAAACCACCCGGGTCGCCAGAAATCTCGGCACCTGTGTGATCCGCTCCGTATTCACGATAACGCGTCAACGCCAGTACAAGCAACTTTCCTACGAAATAGACGAGTATGGTCACAAGATAGGCGATCATGAATGGTGCCGATCCGCCACCGGCGTCGCGCCTGCCGAAGAGCATGTTGAAGAAGAACATAGTCATCAAGACGCTCGTAAGTGTCACGAAGAAGTTGGATATCGCCAGCACCTTCATATCTCGGTTCGCGACATGTGCAAGCTCGTGACCCAGCACTGCGCGCAGCTCTCGGCGTGTCAATCGCTGCAAAATGCCCGTAGTCACTGCGACCAAAGCATTGTTCGGATTGCGGCCCGTGGCGAACGCGTTGGGCATAGCGGATTGAATAATCGCCACCTTGGGCATCGGCATTCCGTAACGATCCGCAAGCTCGCGGATCATCGCGAAAAGTTCCGGCGCATCCTCTTCCGACAACTCCTTCGCGCCTGTGGACATCATCACCAAACGGTCGGACATGTAGTACTGGAATACCGCCAATCCGAGCACAATGACGCCGATGAAGGCCAACGGTATCCCGAGCCGCATCAATATATAGGCGAAGACGCCGTAGACGATGCCGATCAAGAGCATCGTGAAATACATGCGAGACACAATACCGGGATCGCGTTTGAGTTTTCTAACCGACTGTGGGTTTCTCATTTCATATCTGCCGACTTCATCCGTCGTATCCCACCGCAGTTTCGTCAAGTATCAACTCGGTTTGAAGCCTGCCGTTAAGATTCAGTCTATTGCAACATCTACATACGACGCGTCTGATTCGTCTAGATGCATCTCGCACGTAGCAAGAAACCCTAACCCTATGCCCCTGAAAACCACGCCTACCGGAATTAACGATGTACAGCTCAAGGAGTTCGAGGATGTCGCAGTCGAGGCGGCATCTAAGGCCGGTTCTTTCGTGCTGGAGCGCATCACGTCGATCATGGAGATCAAGTCGAAGACCGACCGACCCGGACGCGACTTGGTCACCGACGTGGACCGCGATTCTCAAGTCATCATCTCCGATATCATCACCAGTCGATTTCCGGATCACCAGTTTCTTGGCGAGGAAGATCAGACTGAAGAGGTGGATCCGGCGGCCGACTTTGTGTGGGCGGTAGACCCGATCGACGGCACTGCGAACTACGTCAACGGCTCGATGACGCATGCTGTCTCGGTGGCGCTGATGCATCGCGGTTCGCCGATCGTCGGAGCTATATGGAGCCCTTGGCCAACTTCCTCTGACGGAGGCATCGTAGTTCACGCCAGATTGAACGGCGGCACGAAGCGCGACGGTGAGACGATGCAAGTACTTGAACCCAGCGATGAATTCAACCGGCCGGTTTCGGGCAGGTTGTCTGCTCTGCCTGGCAATGCCCGAAGCGTCTTCAAGTTCGACAACAGGATGCGCGGTCACGCTGGTGATGTTCGAGTTACGGGTAGCGCGGCGCACGAGATGTCGAGCGTCGGTACTGGCCTCTATCAATTCGCCATCGGTGGTGTGGCGGCGGTTTGGGACTTTGCAGCTGCCGTTGTCATCGTTCAAGAAGCTGGTGGCGAAGTGATGATACTCGCGCCTGATGGTTCATGGCGCGATTTCCGCGGGTGGTCGCAGCCGTACGCGAATACGGCTGAAACCTTCAAGCATTTGCGAGATTGGCGCGGCATCATGCTCGCCTCGCATCCTAAGACACTGACGTTCGTTGCCGATAACGTCCGGTTTCGAAGACCGAGCCAGATCGGTAAATTGTGGCGGCGCGGGCCTTGGCACTCGTATCGGCGGCATCACCGCCGCCACCCCGCCTAATCGCTGGAGGAGCGTTCCTGCAACTTTCGGTTCAACCACCATTCGGCTGAATCCGCGAGCGCCATCCAACTCGCGTTGATGATGTTGGTCGAAGCGCCGACGGTAGTCCAAACCTGGCCTTCGGCCGCGGACTCGATCGAGACCCGTACCGAAGCTCCAGTTCCCATTGTCTCGTTAACGACGCGAACTTTGTAGTCCGTCAAGTTGACGCTGTCAACTTCGGGGAACTTGTCCGAGATTGCCTTGCTCAATCCACGATAGAGAGCATCAACAGGTCCGTTACCCTCTGCGGCCTCCAGAAACACGTCCTCGCCAACTCGTATCTTTACCGTTGCTTCGGATAAAACCGGGTGCTCTACGCCATCATTGCGCCACCCGGTGCCGAACGAAGCCCGACGGCGGTTCTCGACGATCACCATGAAGTCGACAAGTTCGAATGGCGACTCGTAGTTCGGAAGATTCCGCAGGATAAGAAGCTCTAAAGATGCGGTTGCGTTCTCGTACGCGAAGCCGAGGGATTCTTGATGCTTGATGTGCTCCACGATGCGTCGCGCGTCGTCACGCGTCAAGTCCTCTTCCAGACCGAGCTCGCGGATTAGGCGCATGACGTTCCCGCGGCCTGACAACTCGGAGATAGTTACTCGAGTGTCGTTGCCGACCATGCTGGGGTCGATATGCTGGTAGGCTGCCGCCGATTTTTCCGTTGCCGCCGCGTGCAGTCCACCCTTATGTGTGAAGGCGCTGATGCCAACGTACGGCTGGAACGGGAATGGACGTCGGTTGACGATCTCCGACACGAGTTTTGAAAGGCTTGTGAGTTCGGGTAGTTTCTCCGGATGGATCGCTTCAACACCGAGCTTCAAATTCAGGTTGCCGATGATACTTATCAAGTTGGCGTTGCCAGTGCGTTCGCCGTAACCGTTGATACAGCCTTGAATCTGGTGTGCACCCGCGCGGTACGCCTCCATCGCAGATGCGACTGCGGTATCGGTGTCGTTATGCGTGTGGATGCCGATAACTGCGTCATCGGGTAGAGATGCTTTGACTTCACTCACGATGTCTGCGATTTCGTGCGGCAGGGTACCGCCGTTTGTATCGCACAACACGACCCTCTCCGCACCAGCTTCGTACGCCGATCGCAAGCAACGGACTGCGTAGTCGGGGTTCTCTTTGAAACCGTCGAAGAAATGTTCCGCGTCATAGAACACGCGTCGATCTCGGGACTTCAGGTATGAGACCGAATCGGCGATCATTGCCAGATTCTCTTCGACGCTCGTCTCCAGAATCACGCGCACCTGATACTCTGACGCTTTGCCTACGATGGTGGTGATCGGAGCTCCAGAATCGATGAGGGCTCTCATCGAGATATCGTCATCGCAATCCGCATCGGCTCGCCGCGTGTTGCCGAAAGCGGAGATTTCCGCGTATTTCAGATCCAACGTTTGGACGCGCTCAAAAAACTCGTCGTCTTTTGGTGTCGCACCCGCGTAGCCGCCCTCGATGATGTCCACGCCGAAGTCGTCGAGTAGACGCGTAATCGCCAACTTATCCTCTACGGAAAGCGATATTCCTTCTTGCTGCGCTCCGTCGCGGAGGGTGGTGTCGTAGATTTCCACGGATTTCATCGCTTGTGCGGGTTGGCCGTTGGTTTCGGTTCTTGCGTTCTCGGTCGTAGTCATCTTTGAGGTTGTTTATGGCAAAATAAAGCCCGTCCTGTTTTCGGACGGGCGTTCGCCAGAGTTTCGATCCCTACGTCACGCGCGTCCATCTTTATGGGACGGGCCGACGGATCGTTGTTGATCCGCCTAACGGCTCGCGGTACCACCCACTTTGCACAGCCCCGGTTGGGATCTACGCCTCTTACTTAATTACGTGATAACGGTTCGCGACCGTCTGGTTCTAATTGCGTCCAACGAGTTTAGCGATGAGCGCTTTCTTCCAGATGCTACGGAGCGATGTCGGGAAACCTCGATTGAATAGCATCGATACGGGGTTTCCCGTCCCCGATTGGCGACGCGGTTCGTCGCCGCGCTTGGATACCTGTTCCAATCAAAATCGTACATTAACGCCGATTGCCGCGCAAGAATTTACGGTACACGCGCTGCCATTAGCAGACGTGTTGCTAGAATCTATTGCGACAACGGAGGCGGTGCGCTTTGATTACGCCCGTTCTGTCGTCAAGGAGATATCCAGTTTGGAGCAGTCAACGCATCTAGGAATTGTTGATGATTTGCAGGTTCTCACCTATGGGGAGCCGGGTCAGCGAACCTTCAACCTCACCGCCAACAGCGAACGCGGCAGCGCGATCGTTTGGTTGGAAAAGGAACAGCTTTACAACATCGCTTTCTCTCTCGGCAACGCTCTTGAACAGATGGATCCCGATGATGAGATCACGAGCAGAATGTTGCCGGACATCCCTCCCGATTCTGAAGGTGATGTAGATTTCAAAGCTGCGCGGATCGCTATGCAGTACGATGCGGGTAGGAAGGTGTTTCTCTTCGCAGCAGCCGGTGTCAGTCTGGAACAGATCGAGGCTGGCGAAGAGGATCCAGATCCGATCATTCTCCAGTTCGGATTCTCTCACCAGCAAGCCGTGTTCGTCGCCAGACGGGGCATGGAGATCGTGGCCGCTGGTCGACCGATTTGCCCATATTGCCACGTCGCCATCAACCAAGGCGAAGACCATGTCTGTGAACGACGCAACGGTCACAACATCGATCTGAGCGTGGCGATTCTCGAACAGTTGCAAGACGACGATGATTGATGTCGCACCCTCCCGATGATTCAGCCCGACTCGGTTGCCGGGTTGAGCCGCAATGAGATCGAGGAACGACTCGCCAAGTGGCCAATTAACGGCATCGGACTTCACCCCGGCGGTTCCAACTACGTTTTCGTGGTGCGTCTGGCTGAAGATGACGAAGAGATTTTTGCGATCTACAAACCCGCGGCCGGCGAACGACCGCTCCGCGACTTTCCATACGGAACCCTTCATAATCGCGAGTGGTCTGCGTATATCATCGCCGACGCGTTGGGTTGGCCTGCGGTTCCTCCTACCGTAGTCCGGGACGGTCCTCACGGTATCGGCAGCGTGCAACTCTTCATCGATGCCGACTTTACGAAGCACTATTTCAACCTGCGTGATGAACGTCTCGACGACTATACCCCGGTCGCGATGTTCGATGTGCTGGTAAATAACGCGGACCGAAAAGGCGGTGCTTGCCTGTTGGACGCTGACGACCACATCTGGGCCGTTGACCACGGATTGACCTTCAATCCATTGGCCCGGCGGCGCACGGTGATGTTCGAATTCAATGGAACGCCCTACCCTGACGAGTTGATGAAATCGATTGAAAAATTAATGCCGACTCTCGACGATACGGGCTCCGATCTACGCGATAAACTTGCCGGGGCGCTTGATCAACCGGAGATCGATTCTTTAATCAGACGTGGCAGAGAGATGCTCGAGAGCCGGAATTTTCCGCATTTAGATCCCGATTGGAATGTGCCATGGCCGATGATTTGAGAACTTTCAGCATCGACGAGGCGCGTAGCATCGCGATCACCGCGGCGGGACTAGCAGAACCTCGGCCGAAATCCAGCGAGGTCGGCCTGAACGATTTCGAACGCGTCGCACGTTGTTTGAACATCGTCCAAGTGGACTCGGTAAACGTTCTTGTTCGTGCGCAATACATGCCGTTCTTCTCCCGTCTCGGCAGTTACCCGCTGGAGATGCTGCACCGATACGCGTATGAAGAACGGAACCTCTTCGAGTATTCGGTTCACGAAGCATCGTTGATACCGATGGACCATTTGCCGATGATTCGGCATCGCATGACGGAGTGGCGCCCTTGGCGTCGATGGTCGGAATTGATGGATGAGCACCCCGGCCTCCTGGAATCCATCGTCGACGAGGTCACATCTCGTGGACCGACGGCGGTCGCAGACATTCAAAACAAAGGCGAGCGCTATGGATATTGGGGCACTTCAACCGCTAAGCTTGTGTTGGAGACGCTGACGCACCAAGGAGTGTTAGCCGTATCGGACCGCATCAACACCGCCCGCCGGTATGATCTGTTCGAGCGTGCGGTTGCAACTCAAGCTGCATCGGCATCGCCGATCTTTAAGGATGAAGCGCATCGTGAAATGATGAAACTGGCGCTTGGGTCGCTTGGGATTGGGACGATTGCAGATTGCGCTGACTATTACCGGATAAAGCGGAACGACGCCGCAAAGGCGATAAGACATCTCCTTGAGATTGGCGAAATCGAGGAAGTGAAGGTTGACGGGGTTCGGCGAGAAATGTTCGCTGTTCCCGGTATCAAGGTTCAGGGCGTGTCTTCTGATGTCTGTGCAATTGTTTCGCCGTTCGATCCAGTAGCGTGGTTCAGGGATCGGCTCGAATGGTTGTTCAATTTCGAGTATCGGATCGAGATCTATACGCCCGTCAAGAAGCGGAAATACGGGTACTACGTCTTGCCGTTCGTCCTCGGAAATCGCTTTGTCGCACGAGTTGATCTGAAGGCTGACAGGAAGGCAAGTGTTCTGCGAGTGCCTGGGGCGTTTCTGGAGGATGGATGCGATGAGGAGGATGTCGCCTGTAGGCTGGCACTGGAGTTGAGGTTAATGGCGGATTGGTTGGGTTTGGATCGAATCGTGATTGGTCGGCGGGGCAAATTCACTAGCGTACTTCGAGCGGCGGTTAAAGCGCTCTGAGCATAACCAAACGTACAATTCGCCGTAACAAAGCACACGATCGATCAGGATCAAGCAAATATGAGCACGACCACCAATCAACTCACTGACGAACAGATAGCGGAGTACCGGGAGAACGGCTTCATCGGTGTGAACAACGTCTTTTCGATGGAGGAGGTCGAAGAATTGCGCCGGGTCACTGACGAGTTCGTCCAGCAGTCTGCTGAACTGACTGAGCATACCGACGTTTTCGACCTCGATTTTGCGGCGGGACACAGTCCGGAAACACCCAAGCTGCGACGCATCACATCACCACACATGCGACATCCGGTTTACGAGGCGGCGATGTGGAAAGAGGGTCTTCTGGACATCATCGAGCAGTTGCTGGGGCCGAACATCAAGCTGCATCACACGAAGTTGAACATGAAGGCTCCTGGAGGTGGGGCGCAAGTCGAGTGGCATACGGACTGGGGCTTCTATCCGGCGACGAACGATGACATCTTGGAGATCGGTCTGACGTTTGACGACATGGAGATCGAGAACGGCTGTCTGATGGGCATTCCGGGCTCGCACAAGTGGCCAGCGTTGAGCCATCATCAGGACGGTTACTTCATTGGTGCGGTATCGGAAGACGATTTCGACATGGAAGAGGCGGTTCCGATTCGGATCAAGGCCGGCGGGGTTTCGATCCACCATGTTAGGACTCTGCACGGTTCGGCACCAAACATATCAGACCGGCCTCGGCGTTTGTTGTTGATGGGATACCAGGCCGCAGATGCTTGGCCTTTGAGGGGCGTACCGGACTGGGATGCTTGGACCGGGGATATTCTTCGCGGTGAGGCGACGAACCGCCCTAGGCTCGAACCGGTACCCGTTGCCATGCCGTTGCCAGCGCACCCCGAACCTGCTGGTTCGATCTTCGAACTCCAAGAGCAGCTTGAGACATCGCATTTCGCCGCGGAACTTGACTCGGCTGGGCTTCAGGCTCAGCAGCAACAACAGCAGTAGTGGGTTTTTGATCTGTGAATTTTGTGGTTTGAATGATGGGCACCCCCTGCGAACTCGCTCCGCTTGCTCGCGCCCCTTTCGCGTGCGAAAGGGGCAGGGCTAACGGGTGGTTTCGATATAGGGTTGGCCATCGGTGGTGATGGGGATTTCGGTTACTGTGGCGTCTTCGGAGATGCGGTAGGCGCGGACTATGGGTCGGGTTTTTTCGACTAGGGAGATTAGGACGTAGTAGGGTTCTGTCCACCACGATTGGACGGCGTTGTTGACGTCGGTTTGGGATGGGTAGGCTTGGGAGTGGGTGTGAGAGTGGTATATTGCGACGATTCTGCGGCCCTTGGCATCGGCTTCGGATTCGGCGCGAGCTAGAGCTATGGGATCCATCTCGTAGCGTCGGATGGGTTCGGAGTGGTTGTTTTGGATCCGCCTGGCTTCTTCGGCGGAATTTTCGACACCGATGAGCACGCCGCAGCACTCTTCGGGGTCGGATTCGAGGGCGTGCGAGATGATGTTGGCGAGGACGTGTTTTGGTATTAAGAAGGGCATGTTGGGGATTCTAAACGTGTGTGGAAGTGGGTCGCGCTCAGACTACCGCCGTTCCGTCATTGTCTGAACCGCTGATTGCGCTGATTTATGTGATGGGCTCCACCCTTTTGTCGCCGTCTCACCCTCACCCGGACCCCCTCTTAATCTCCCCCTAGGAGGGGAAGGAAGGGTGCCGATGGAGAGGGGATTTTGGGTAACCTTGCAGGTAGTCGAAGGTGATTGAGAACCAGTCGAAGGGTAATTTGCGATGAAAGTGACTAATGTCGAGACGCATCTTTGGGATCCGGGTCAGGGGAAGAATTTTCTCTTTGTGAAGATCGAGACGGATGAGGGGATTGTTGGCTGGGGCGAGGCTTACACGCAGGCAGATCGGGATACGCAGGTTGAGGAGCATGTGAAGCAGATCGCGCGGTATCTCGAGGGGCGGGACCCGTTCCATATCCGGCACTTCATGCACGTTGTGCATGAAGACTTTGCGACTAAGCGGGGCGGGATGGACTTGCACTGCGCGATGAGCGGCATCGAGATTGCGCTGTGGGATATTGTCGGCAAAGCCATGGGAAGGCCTGTATACGATTTGCTGGGAGGTCCGGTTAGGCCGCGGTTGAAGCTGTACGCCAACGGCTGGTCGGGGGGTGATACTCCGCAAGAGTATGGAGAACGTGCGGCGACTCTGGTTGCGGAACGCGGCTTCAAGGCTTTGAAGTTCGATCCTTTTCCTGGTCCGTGGACGGAGTATCCGCCGCGTGGCGCGCTGGAGGAGGCGGTGGAGGTGGTGACGGCGGTTCGAGAGGCAGTCGGGCCGGAAGTGGAGTTGCTGATCGAGGTTCATCGCCGGCTGGCGCCGATGAACGCGATCCGGGTGGCCCGCGAGTTAGAGCCGTTGAAGCCGTATTGGTTCGAGGAGCCGTGCCCTCCGGACAACATTCCGGCGATCAAGGAGGTCAAAGAGGCGACGACGATCCCGGTGGTGACTGGCGAGGCGCTGTACACCCGCAATGCGTTCCGAGAGGTCTGCGAGACACGTGCGGCGGACATCATCAACCCCGACATCTGCAACACCGGTGGCATCTGGGAGCTGACGCAGATCGCGGCGATGGCTGCACCGTTTTACATCGGGGTTTCGCCGCACGGCTGGAATTCGACCTCGGTGGGATGTGCTGCAGCAATCCAAGCGTCGGCGGGAATGCCGAACTTCCTGATCTACGAATACATGGTGGGTGTCGAGGCGGCTTCTAGGGAGGTGACGATCGGGTATCTGGAGCCCGAGGACGGCTACATCGAGATTCCGACGGAGCCTGGGTTAGGCATCGATGTCGATGAGGAGGCTTTGAAGGCTCGGCCGGCGGTAACTAGGACGCGCGGAAGTATCCGCACAGTTGAAGACGAGAGGCGGTGGCATTGAAGCCTCCAAGGCATCCTACGTGATTCATTAATCGCTACTGTCGTTTCCAGTGGAAGTTTGCGCACTGACGGTTAAAACGTCGTTTAGGTTGTGTGAAACCTCATGCCCTTGCGAACGCCAATGTTGTGATACGTAATCAACGAATCCATCAATCGAATCGGCTGCGCACAAATTCAATAATTCGTTGCCAGCGAAACTTGGCAGCACATGACCAGATTGTAATCCGCTGTCGTTGCTCTTCGGTGTGACAATTAGGTGCGAGCTTGGGTATGCGAAGACGAAACGCGTCGGGCCTGTCATTGAGTTGACGGCTACTCCCACGGACAGTAACCCCAATGCCTGCAATTCCGTTAGCGCGTCATACGTCATATTGTGCTTCATGTAGATAGGCGCGTTCAGTTCAAATATCAGGGGGACAAATACTCTTGGAGCATCCGGATACATCGCCATTATCTGTGCCGCTGTCCTCAGGTGAAGCACTGAGAATGATCGGAGTGCTTGCAACGTTTTTGCATGACGTGTTTCCATCTTGGCAAGAATATCGATTGCAAGTCGGCTGTACGAACCCAACCGATTTGTTTCGCCCGCGAGCAGCTTGGCGAACGCATACTTGATATCCACATCGGTCGATGCGATTGCAGCCGAATTGGCATAGTACCGAACCCAATCCGACCGTAACTCCTTTGGATCGGCTCCCGTGCGAGTGTTGATCGCTGCCATCGCGCTCAATTCCAAGGCTTGCATTTCAGCCTCGGCCACTTTCTTGTCTAACTCGTTTGATTGACGTTGGCCCTCGATTCGAGCCTGCATAAGTTGGCTCTTGTAGTCTTCGATCGTTGATTCCCCTGAGTCTGCCAGTTCCCCGTTGGTCGAACGGCCGAAACCGCTCGCCCGCCATGCGTCCGTGAGCATTTTGAAGAATCGAAATCCTTGGTTCAGCTTTTCGGGATCTAATATGTCGAGTTCGCTACCGTCACCTTCGGCCATTTATACCTCCGCTAATTGTTCGTCTAGCATCTATTTTCGCGCACGATCCATGAATCAAAGACGCCCCGTCAACCAGACGGGGCGTCTTTGTTTGTGTTCAGAGGGTGAAACGGTCGGTATCGTCCCTTCGGCTGGTCAGTGCTTAGAAGTACAAACCAGTTACCGAGGGTGCGTCCGACTTGCGCTGTTTTCGTGGGTTAGGGTAGTGCGGCATGCGCGCTACCGAGTCGCCCAAGAGCGTCGCGTGTTGCATTTCACGATCGCCCACCAGCTTCGTGTCGAAGCCATGGGACAGCCTCTGAAAAGCTTGGTTTAACGCCTGTCTCAATTCATCTGCTCCTTTCGCAGAAAGTCAAGTTTCGAGCGATCACTTGATCGCCCATGACTCAATTAAACTACTCTGCGGAGCGGGATGTGACGAATTACGACGGGCTTTTGTTAATCTTCTCTAACGGATTAATTTCATTATTCACATTGATAATGGCGTTTTCAGTTCGATATTTTTGCTTTGACATGCAAATTACGTTGCTGTTACAACAAATATAAGCATGTTTCGTAAATTACGATTTTCGTAACTAATATCCGAGTTTGTAGAAGGACAACTCAGATTGCGACGAATTGTGCGCTACTGCGCTGGCTGTAGTTTCTGTATAGTCGTGGCGGTTTTGGCGATTTCATCCCATTCGAAGAGTTGGGGGATGCCGGCTACAGTTGCCCACGAATGCTGTTGGTCGTGTCGATGGGGACTTGCCACGTTCCCCGAAACCCCTAGCGGCACGATCCACCTGCCGGCGGACCATGTGGCCGGGTCATGGAGGTAGCGGTTGACGGGGCCGGAGCCGGTTCTGAAGTTCCATGCAGGACGCGAGCCGGTGGCGAAGGGTACATCGCCGTCACCGGCGGTTCCGATGGCCGGAGCATCCAGCTCATCGGCGGCTTCTGGGAACAGTGCGGATAGGGGATGCACCTGCTTGGTGATGTGCACGTCGGACCAAGTTACGGCGTTTAGTCCGCCGTATGTGCTTTGGAGGTGGTTGGCGGCATTGGTCAAGCAGGTTGCAAGGAATGTGTCGACCGACTCGTGGGGTGCGAGGAATTCCTGCCCGCCGCCTTGATTGATTGCGTTGATAAATGCGGGTTTGAGCTGGCGTCGTAGGTGGTCGATGGCGTTGAGGTCTGGATTGGCTGCAAACTCGTCGGGATCGATGCCGTAGTTTCGCTCCATCAGTCCGAGTGAGATCTCGTCGTTCAGCGCGCTGTAGACTACGGCGCCGACGGAATCGGCATTCAGCTTCCCATCCCATTCGAGCAGGATGTCTAACGCAGCCTTCGATGCTTGGTTGGGTAATTCGTCGGTGCTCAATGAGCTTAAGCGTTCGAGCAGCTTCGTGCCAGGGACTGTGCCAACATCGCCGTGGAATGCCGCCATGTCCTCTATTCGTAGGAGATGTCCGCTGGACTTGGCCTCTTCGATGTGAGAGATGATTCGACGCGCGCGGTAGTCGGATCCGAATGACCCGCTGAGGAAGTATGGATAGTCTTCGCCGACGACACGTTGGTTGCATGTGACGGCCCAACCGGTCTCGGGGTTTCGAGACCTAGGCATTTCATCGTCCGGGATGTAGCCCTGCCATTCGTTCTCACCGGTCCAGCCCTCGACGGGCCCCCATCCGTTGACGGCGCTGCGTATCGGGATACGGCCTTTCAGCGCGTAGCCGAAATCGCCGTGGATGTCGGCGTAGGGATAGTTGTTGACGCGGTCGGTCCATCTGCTGAGGGCTTGCTCGAACTCATCGGCGTTCTTGCATTTCATCGCGTCTAGGGTTGCGTCAACCCATGGAGTCGCCTCATTGGAACCGGGATCGGCTAGTGCGATGCCCCAACCGTCATCCGCGCTGCCGGAGATGATCGGTCCGTGATGAGTCTTGATGGCTTCGATGGTCTGTGTCACGTCGCCCTGCACGCGAAGCTGTTGTCGCGATGTTTCGGCGACTAACCACTCTCCTTTGAACAGGTATTCGACACCGTCGCTGGTACGACGCAGCTGTTCGACGAAGAGGTCTTGCGTGTCCACTCCGCCGTGGGTCATGCCCCACGCGACGTGGCGGTTGTGTGCGAAGTGCATGACCATCGGCATTCCGGGTACGGAGTGCCCTAAGACGTCGAATTCGTCGGTACGCATGTGGACTTGGTAGTAGACGTTGGGCACTTCGAGGCCGCGGTGGGAGTCACCGCCAACCATCGGGATTCCGGAAGCGGTGAGGTCGCCGGAGACTGCCCAGCCGTTGGAGCCGCCGTCGATCTCTCTAAGCGGCGCGGTTGCGTTTACGGTTGCTCGTAGCTCGTCTACCGCGTTCTCGGCAGGGCCATCGTAGACGACGCCGGGTGGGACAGTGAGGTACATGCCTTGCTGATAACCGGGTGAGAGCTTCGCCGCCTTTTCGGGACCGATCTTCGCGGCGAGTTCGGCGCGCCAGAGTTTGGATTGGAATCCACCTTCGGCGCTGTTGCGGACCTTGTATACGACGATACAGTGCCACGGCTCCCATGGTTCGGGCTCGGTACGAAGCAGCTCGTACTCGTATGGCAACGGATCATTGGAGTTGATGAATGCGTTGACACCTTCTGCGTATGCGTCGAGCGCGATCTTGGCGTCGGTGCTGCAGAGGTCGTAGTCAGCGCGCGAAATCGTTTCGAAGTCTCGACGACGCATGAGAGTGTCTTCGGTGATTGCTGAGGGACCGAGGTATTCGGCGGCGCGGCCGAGACAGCGCAGACGGTCGAAGTCCATCTGCCACAGACGGTCTTGGGCGGTGGCGTAGCCTTGTGCGAAAAATGCGTCGTGGGCATTTTCGGCGTAGATGTGAGGGATGCTCCAGCGGTCTCGATAGATGGTCGCGCCAGAGACTATTTGGGCCGACGCAACATCAACGGTTAGGTTTGGCAAGTGGTCTTGGAGCATGGGCTACGAGTTGTGTTGAATGGGGATCGGTTCAGATGAGCATGCTTTGGATGCTTAGGATTCAGTATCCGCGATAGTGTTTCTATTCTCCACTTGGTGCTTCAGATTCCTGCCGATGATGGACGGGGTAGTTGCGGCTGATGCATGTTGCGTCCGCCCTCGGCCCGAGCATACCCCGCGAGCATCGCTCCCCGCTCGCTCGCGCCCCTTCCGCTGGGCGAAAGGGGCAGTGTGGGGTTATCCCCGAACACGTCCGGCGATGGCGTCACCCATGTCGGATGTGCCGATCGCTCCGCCGAGGGTAGTTGCCAGATCAGGGGTTCTCAATCCGTCGGCTAGAACTGCGGCTACGGCGTTCTCGATCGAGTTCGCCTCGTCTTCAAGCGCGAAGGAATAACGCAACATCATCGCGGTAGAGAGTATCGAAGCGATCGGGTTGGCGACGCCCTGCCCTGCGATGTCTGGTGCGGAGCCGTGTATCGGCTCGTAGAGAGCGCGTTTTCCGGCGCGGCGTGGACGACGACTATTTGGAGGTTTAGGGATCGCGGATAGCGATGCTGATGGCAACATGCCCATCGAACCACCGATGACTGCGGCCTCGTCGGAGAGTATGTCGCCGAAGGTGTTCTCGGTTACAACGACGTCGAACTCCGCCGGGTTCGTCACCATCTGCATGGCAGCGTTGTCGGCAAGCATGTGGATGAGTTCGACGTCAGGGTACTCCACGCCGATCTCGGTGACGACTTCTCGCCAGAGGCGACCAGTTTCGAGGACGTTCATCTTGTCGAGTGAGTGCAATCGCTTGCGTCGAAGTCGGGCGATTTCGAAGCCTACACGCGCGACGCGGTCGATCTCGCGCTCGCGGTAAGTCAACGTGTCGACTGCGGTGCGACCGCGAGAGTTTGTCCAACGTTTCTTGGGCTTACCGAAATAGAGCCCGCTAGTGAGTTCGCGAACTATTACCATATCGACTCCGTCTAAACGCTCTGGACGGAGAGGGCTGGCGTCGATGAGTTGCGGATAGACCTTTACGGGTCGCAGATTGGCAAACAGGTCGAGCCCTTTGCGTAATGCGAGGATTCCGTCTTCGGGCCGTGTTTCGGCTTGCGGATCATCCCATTTCGGACCTCCGACAGCACCAAAAAGCACCGCGTCGCTGCCCTTCACGATGTCGAGGGTTTCCTCCGGTAATGGGGTGCCGAACTCATCAATGGCACGTCCGCCACAAGCGCCCATCACGAATGAGAACGTGTGACCGAAACGTCGCTCAATGGCGTCGAGAACCTTGACCGATTCCGCGGTGACTTCCGGTCCGATCCCGTCCCCGCCTAGTACCGCGATACGAATATCCATTGCGTGAGTCTTTCTTTTGCAGTTGATGTGTGTTTTCGGTTTAGCAACTAATCGCGATCAGACGCGTCGACTCGATCTGAAGCGCAACAAGCTTTCCTGAACTGCTACCAGCGAGCAGCTCTTGCAGATTCGAATTCGTCAATGGCATCGCTGTTTTGCAACGTGATACCTATGTCGTCGAGCCCCTTCATTAAGGAATTACGACGAAACGAATCGAATTCAAATGATGCTGAGAAGCCTTCAGCATCAGACACGGTTTGAGCTTCAAGGTCGACGGTGACTTCGTAGCCGACGCCTTTGAGGGCGTTGCCCATGATGTGGTCGACCTGATTTTGCGACAGCACGATTGGTACCATGCCGTTCTGCATGCAGTTGTTTCGGAAGATGTCTGCGAAACTCGGAGCTATTATCGCCCTAAATCCCATCTCATTCAAAGCCCAGGGCGCGTGTTCGCGCGACGAACCGGAACCGAAATTACGTCCGGCGACGAGTATTGAGGCACCTTGGTAACGCGCCTCGTTCAAGATGAAGTCGGGATTCGAGACGCCGTCTTCGAGATAGCGCCAGTCGAAGAATGCGAACTCACCGAATCCGGTTCGTTCAATTCGTTTGAGAAACTGTTTCGGAATTATCTGGTCCGTATCGACGTTGGCACGATTCAACGGCGCCACACGTCCAGTCAATCTAGTGAATTTTTCCATCTAACATTCCCTCGCGCGCGATACCGCTCCTATCGACCACGCCGTTTGTTTTTTTCGTCTTTTTCTCGTTGTTTTTCTTCTTGCTGCCTCAAAGCGACTGCCAAAGGGTCCTCTGGTAGAGGTGGAGTAACCGTAATCAGACCGATTCTTGAAAATCGCATCTCCTGCCATACGTGCAATTGCCGCAACATGAGCAAGGCGACGACGCCGAGAAAAATCAGCAAAACATCAGACAATATTAGCAGGTCATTAGCGTCTATCAACTCGGGTAAGGTCTGAGCATTTACGAAACGAGGGACGGTGATGGGGTTGAAAATCCACCCTGCGACCCAGAGGATCCACCAGAGGTAGACGATCACCCTTACTTTGCCTGCGCTTTTCCAAGCGGTCGGTTCGTCGGTCGTTACGTCGGGATCGCTCCCTTTATAAAGTTCGGATAGAACTTGGCCTGGTCTGAAGAAGTTGCATATCGGGATGAAGTGATGCAGCACCGACCATTCTGGGAGGTGTTTCTGGCCTTCTGATTTGAGGGGCAAAAGGTTTCGGCTGGCGCGATGAACCAACGAGAGGTACGGGAAAGCGACTACCACAATCAGGAAGATCGAGAGTAGCCATATCAACCTTGATCGGTCTTGGCTCGCTTGGAAGTCTTCTGCGTAGCTGAACGCCGCATCGCAATCCGGATACTCGGAGACTGTAGAAGAGATCGAGCTGACGATTGCGTCGACGCTTGGGCAATCCAATCCAGCCTGTTCGGCGAATGTCAACAGCGCATAAGAGCTCCAAACCGCGGTGCAGATTGTTACAGGTTCAGAGGTTTGCAGGCCTGTTGTTACGGCTTCGTCGTCAGGGACCTCTTCAACTATTTCGGGTGTGTACTCTTCGGTGTTTGCACATATCGCGCCGGAATCCTCTACGAAGTCAGAGACTAGGATCGCGTCCATCTCGCCGTTCGGACATTCGTCGGACGAAGCTGACAGTCCCAAAAACGCGCATTTGAATTCTTCTCCACCGACGCGTTGGGCGTATGTGCGGGCGGATTCGATTTGTTGGCCGATATCGGCAGTTGGAGGAATGTCCGTTATGCCATTGTCTACCCAGTCTTGATATCGGTTGGAGTTACTGAAGTCGGTGAGTGCGAGCCAAATGATGGCGAGGCACCATACGCCCATGGCGATGGCGGTCCATTTAAGGTTCTGTTCATTGCTCTCGTAGGTGTATGGTTCGTAACGGGCTTCGCGGATTTCGTCTAGGCGGTGGCGGCCAGTAAGACGCGAGAAAATCCCAGGCTTCGAATCGTCGGAATCTCGGCGGGCACTTCGTCGACGCGGTGGAGCATAGATCCCACTAGTACGTTCAGATTCTGACTCCTGGTTCGAAGTTGGTGTCGAGCCCGAATCACTCATCTCGGAACGGAGATCAGATTCTCCGTCGCCTCTCCGTCGCGGACGACGGTAGATGCTGCTTGACCGGTTTGTTTCGCCTCCGGGCGAATCGGTACCAGAATCTGAGCCGCGTGGGTCCGAATCTTCTGGTGGTCTGGTCACGGCTTAGCGAAGAGCGAAATGCGCATCAATCCCAATCGCGGACATCGACGAAGTGGCCGGCGATCGCGGCTGCGGCGGCCATCTCAGGGCTCACCAGGTGGGTGCGTCCACCTTTGCCTTGGCGACCTTCGAAGTTGCGGTTCGAAGTCGAGGCGCATCGTTCGCCGGGTACCAGGATGTCGGGGTTCATACCTAAGCACATCGAGCAACCAGATTCTCGCCACTCGAATCCGGCGTCTTTGAAGATTTCGGAGAGGCCTTCCTTTTCGGCGGCCCACTTGGTCAGTGTTGAACCTGGCATCACTTGAGCTCGGACACTTTGGGCGACACGTTTTCCTTCGATGATGGATGCTGCCGCGCGGAGGTCTTCGAGTCGTGCGTTGGTGCAAGAGCCGATGAAGACTCGGTCTAGCCGAATGTCTTGCATGGCAGTACCGGCATCGAGCGCCATGTACTCAAGCGCGCGTTCGGCTGACTCTTGTTCGGCAGGGTCGTCGAAATCGTCGGGACCAGGAACCGATTCTGACACCCGAGCGACTTGACCGGGATTGGTGCCCCAACTGATGTAAGGTTCTAGGCTTTCGCAATCGATCTCGACCAAGGTGTCGTACTCGGCTCCATCGTCGGTGACGATTTGGCTCCACTCGTCTGCGGCGGCATCGAAGTCATGGCCTTGCGGTACGAATTTGCGGCCGCGCATCCACTTGAACGTCGTGTCGTCGGGAGCGATCATGCCGGCGCGGGCTCCGCCCTCGATGGTCATGTTGCAGATGGTCATGCGACCTTCCATGTTGAGGTCGCGGATTGCTTCGCCGGTGTACTCGATGACGTGTCCGGTGCCTCCCGCGGTGCCCATCTGCCCGATCGTGGCTAGGATCATGTCCTTGGCGGAGACGCCCACTGGCAATTCGCCGTTGAAGCGCACCTCCATGGTTTTCGGTCGGCGCTGGCGGAGAGTCTGCGTGGCGAGTACGTGTTCGACTTCTGAGGTGCCGATGCCGAACGCGAGGGAACCGAATGCGCCGTGCGTCGAAGTGTGCGAGTCGCCGCAAACAATGGTCATTCCGGGCTGAGTGTAGCCTTGCTCCGGGCCGATGACGTGGACGATGCCTTGCGCGCTCGAATCGACGTCGTAGAGGGTTACGCCGAAGTCGGTGCAGTTCTGGCGGAGTGCTTCGACCTGCTGCCGTGCAATAGGGTCCTTGATGACCTCGGTGCGCGTTTCATCGGTAGGGACGTTGTGGTCTACCGTCGATATCGTTAGATCGGGGCGTCGCACTTTGCGACCAGTCAATCGTAGTCCCTCGAATGCCTGCGGTGAAGTGACCTCGTGGACCAAGTGCAGGTCGATGTAGAGGATTGCAGGCTCGCCTTCGGGTTCGGCGACGAGATGTGCGTCCCAGATCTTTTCGAACATCGTCTTCGGCATATTCAGACCTTTGCGTTATTTGGTTTCGCTGGGCGCACGGCCCGGCAGTGCGGCGTGTCAACCAACGTTTGCTATCACCTTCCATTCGATCGCGTTTTCTGGCGGCGAACCGAATTGATTTTCGCCTTCATCGCCTTTGAACAGGACGGGCGAGATCAACGCCAACACCCAAATCAAGCGCCCACAGATCTCTACCCAAGTCGGCGCTCCGTCCCAGAATACCGGCACTAGCCAACCGGCTGAGAAAAGGACGATTGGTATCAGCGTCCAGTTATCGGTTCTGCCAATATCGTGCGAACGACCTGCGAACGCTCGACCGACTAAGAATAACAATAATGCGGTGAGGCCAAGATCGACCCAAGGCCCGGTCAATCCGAGTCGGTCAAAAACGAATTCGGCCAAGAGCGAAACCGCAAAAACCAGCAGGATTTCAACGATATAGGTCTTTCGGTTGGTTCGCCTATATCGTTTCTCCCTTTCGGTAGTCGCGGTTCTTCGTCCCAGGAGAATCATCCGGGCTTGTGTCCTCAGGGCGCTCGAAGTGGATCGTGTTACTGACGCTCAAACCGTTCCGGTGACCGGGTGGCTGTCCAGTTCGTTGATCATCAAGGCGCGGTTAATCGCGTTCACGTAGGCTTTCGCCGATGCTACTACGATGTCGGTGTCGGAACCGCGGCCGGAGTAGGTAGAACCATCGTGGTCGATGCGAATAGTAACCTCTCCGAGAGCGTCGATACCTTCAGTTACCGAGCTCACCGAAAACTCCGTCAAATCGACATCGATGTCGATGATTGAATCGATAGCTTTGCATACGGCGTCGACGGGACCGGTGCCTTCGGCGGACGCGTTTCGAGCGTGGTCGTCAGGCGTCGTCATCGATACGTCGGCTGTCGGCATATCATCGTTGCCGCATATCACACGGATCTTGCCGAGTTTGTAGCGGCGATTGGTGTCGGCGTAGCGATGCTGCTCGCGCATCAACGCTTCAAGATCGGCATCAGTGACCTCGCGCTTGTTGTCAGCCAAGTCCTTGAACGCGATGAACACATCGCTCAATTCGTCGTCGGTGAGTTGGTAGCCGAGGTCGCTCAGTCGAGATCGCAGACCCGCGCGTCCGGACAGTTTGCCCAAGACTAGGGCCTCGCCGCGCCAACCGACATCTTCGGGGCGCATGATCTCGAAGGTCGTACGCTCTTTCAGATAGCCATCCTGATGGATTCCAGATGAGTGTCGGAATGCGTTTTGCCCGACGATTGCCTTGTTGTACTGCACCGGGAAGCCGAAGATGCTGCTGATCATGCGACTCGTCGGGTTGATCTCGCGGATGTTGACGCCGGTCCAAACACGATAATGGTCCGGACGGGTTTCAATCGCCATCATCACTTCTTCCAACGCAGCATTGCCGGCTCGTTCGCCTAGACCGTTGACACAACCTTCTATCTGACGTGCACCGTTTTCGATTGCAGCCAGAGAATTAGCCACCGACATGCCGAGGTCGTTGTGGCAGTGGACGCTGACGACGGCTTGGTCGATGTTGGAGACGTTTTCGAAGACGCCTTTTATCAGCGCTCCAAACTCTACCGGGTTGGAGTATCCGACAGTGTCTGGCACGTTGACGGTTGTCGCGCCAGCGTTGATCGCGGCTTCCAAGATCGCATAGAGATACTCCGGTGCGGTGCGCGTGGCATCCATCGGCGAAAACTCTACGTCGTCGGTATACTGCTTGGCCTTCTCTACCGCCTCAACTGCCATGTTCATGATCGTCTCGCGGTCCCGTCGCATCTGGTGCATCAGATGTACATCAGACGAGGAGATGAAGGTGTGGATGCGTGGCTTTGCCGCGCCTTCGATGGCGCGCGCTGCGGCTTCGATATCTGAATCTACGGCTCGCGCCAATGAGCAGATCACTGGGCCTTCGACCTCGTGGGCGATTCGGCGAACCGCTTCGAAATCTCCGGGTGAGCTACCAGCGAAACCAGCTTCGATCACATCGACATTGAGTCTTGCGAGCTGATGGGCAATCCTGATTTTTTCGCCGACGGTTAGTCCAGCACCCGCCGATTGCTCTCCATCGCGCAGTGTCGTATCGAAGATGATTACTTGGTCTGCTTTGTTTACTGTTTGTGTGGTCATGTTGTCGCTCCTATGCTCCGACTAGTCGCGGAGCATCTGAAACGCCTTAAAATGTCTTGGTCCGCCCGGTTAGGTCGTGGACTCGAGCCATGGCATCATGGCGCGCAGTTCCTTGCCGACCTTTTCGACCGGGTGCTCAAGGTTCTCTTTGCGCATCTGATTGAAGCGGTAGAGACCTTCGTCGTTCTCGGCGATCCATTCTCGAGCGAAGCGTCCGGACTGGATGTCTTCGAGGACGCGACGCATGTTCTCCTTCACGTCCTCGTCGATGATTTCCGGTCCCCGGCTGTAGTCGCCGTACTCGGCTGTTTCGCTGACCGAGTAGCGCATGTACTCGAGGCCGCCTTGGTAGATGAGGTCGACGATGAGTTTGAGTTCGTGCAACACCTCGAAGTAGGCCGATTCGGGCTGATAACCCGCCTCAGTCAGCACCTCGTAACCCATCTTGATGAGCTGGGTTACGCCGCCGCAAAGAACCGCCTGCTCGCCGAAGAGGTCAGTTTCGGTCTCTTCTTTGAACGTGGTGGTAAGTATGCCGGCGCGTCCACCTCCGACGCCTTTTCCGTACGCCAACGCGTTGGTCATCGCATTGCCAGACGCATCTTGGTGGATGGCAACCAGACACGGAACACCCAAACCGCGCTCGTAGACTGCGCGGACACGGTGACCCGGTGCCTTTGGCGCGATCATCACGACATCGATATCTTCTGCGGGTTTGATCTGCTCGTAGAAGATCGTGAAGCCGTGAGCAAACAACAGGGTCTTGCCAGCCTCGAGATTCGGTTCGACGTCGTCGCGGAACACTCCGCCCTGGATGGTGTCCGGTAAGCAGAACGAGATGAGGTCGGCGCGCTTCGCCGCCTCGGCGTTGCTCAAGACTTCCAAACCGTCCGCTTCGGCTTTCTCACGGCTCCTGCTACCTTCGTATAGCCCGACTACGACGTTGAAACCGCTGTCTTTTAGGTTCAGTGCGTGCGCATGCCCCTGCGAACCGTAACCTATGACGGCAACGGTTTTGTCGCGCAGCGGCGAGTCGTCGATGTCCGCATCGTAATAAAGCTTTGGCATTTGGTTGATTGGCCTTCCTAGGTTTTTTTGGGTGTTAAGCAGAAGTTCTCGCTCTAGAAACCTTCTACACGCTGCCGGAGACTCCCGGCTCGAAGTGGTATTCGTGTTGCAGTCCATTTACCCAGTTGCGGGTCGCTTGGAACTCGCCATCGTCCTCGCCTTCGAAGAGGGTACTGCGGAGAACCGCCACACGGCCCGTCCGCATCACCTCCTTGATGCCGAATGGAGACAAGAGCGTAATCAGCGAGTCGATCTTTTCGCGCCCGCCAGTCAGTTCGAAGGTCATGCTGTCGACACCGATGTCGATGACGTTAGCGCGGAAGACGCGACTCAGTTCAAGCAGTTCAACGCGCGTCTCTTTGGTGGTCGCGACTTTGACGAGTGCGAGTTCGCGCCAGATGTGGTTTTTGTTGGTAATATCTTTCGCCTCGATGACATTCACTAGACGTTCCAGTTGCGCGGCGCAGTGGTTGACGACTCCTGGAGGTCCTTCTAGAACGAAGGTGAGACGTGACAAGCCCGGTTGCTCGGAATGGCCGACTGCAAGACTGGCGATGTTGAGTCCGCGTCGGCGACATAGACCTGCGATGCGCGCCAATACGCCTGGGCGGTCCTCGACCAGCGCGGTAACGGTACGAGCTTCGAATTTCGATTGAGAAGTCATGTCAGACCCTCGTGTCCTCCATCAGATCTTTGATGCTTCCGCCGGCAGGGATCATGGGGTAAACGTGTTCGACTTTTTCGATGACAAAATCGACAATAACTGGGCCGGGATGGGCGTTGGCCTCTTCGATGGCATCCTCTACGTCATCTATCTCCTCAACACGCATGCCCTTCATGCCGAACGCTTCTGCCAGCTTCACAAAGTCGGGGTTGGCAGTGTAGGCATCGGCTTGGGTGTCGCCCATGTAGAAGAGTTCTTGCCACTGAGTGATCATGCCCAAGTGGTTGTTGTTCAAGATGGCGTACTTGACCGGAAGTCGGTTTTCGACTGCGGTAGCGAGTTCCATCATCGTCATCTGGAATCCACCGTCGCCGCAGATGGACCAGACCAACGCTTCGGGCAACGCGAGTTGCGCGCCGATCGCGGAGGGCACTTCGTAGCCCATAGTTCCGAGTCCGCCGGAGCAGAGCCATGTGTTCGCCTCGGTGAACTTGTAGTGCTGCGCGGCCCACATCTGGTGCTGCCCGACACCGGTACAGATTATCGCCTTGCCATTCGTGACGTTTGACAAGCCACGCACAACGTGTTGCCCAGACAGGTTTCCGGTCTCGGGGATATGCAGAGACGGGTGGTCTGACTTCAGCTGCTCGACGTGGCGAATCCACTCAGGTCTGGAGACGCGATCAACTTTCGGGATGATTTGCCCTAGGACGTGCTTGAGGTTACCGACGACAGAAGCATCGACTTGGACCGTTTTGCCGATCTCGGCCGGATCGATGTCGATGTGTATCTTCTTCGATCGGGTGGCGAATTCGTTGACGTTACCGACGATGCGGTCGTCGAAACGGCTACCGGCGCCAATTATGAGATCGGAGTCGTCGAGAGCAAGGCTTGCGTACGCCTCGCCATGCATCCCGGGGAATCCGACGTGAAGCGGATGGTTTTCAGGGAAGCCGGAGATGCCCAGCAGTGTGGTGACGACTGGGATCTGCGCCTTCTCGGCGAGTTCTCGCAGTTCGTCGAAAGCGCGCGAGATGATTACTCCGTGTCCGGCGAGGAACACCGGGCGCTCGGATTCATTGATCAGGTCTACAGCCGCGTCGATCTGGTACTCGGGAGCATTCGTCGGAATGCGGTATCCGGGGAGTTTGATCTTGCGGTCACGCTCGTGGTCGTAGGACCCCTCTTCCTGCATCACATCTTTGGGGATGTCGATGAGGACCGGACCGGGACGGCCGGTGCGAGCGATGTGCAAGGCTTCGTGGATGGTTGGCCCGATGTCTTCGACGCGGGTGATCAGGTAGTTGTGCTTGGTGACGGGAAGTGTTGCGCCGGTGATGTCGGTCTCTTGGAAGGCATCAGTGCCGATCGCGGCGCGTCCGACCTGCCCGGTGATGGCGACGATGGGCACGGAATCCATCATCGCGGTGGCGAGACCGGTGATCAGGTTGGTGGCGCCGGGGCCCGACGTGGCGAATGCGACGCCGACCTTGCCGGATGCGCGTGCATAACCGTCAGCGGCGTGAGCGGCGCCCTGCTCGTGTCGTACAAGCACGTGACGCAGTTCCGGATACCTGCCGAGCACTCCGTAGAGCGGCAGGATTGCGCCGCCTGGGAGGCCGAACACGATGTCGACGCCCTCGTTGAGGAGCGCTTCGCAGACTATGTCGCCGCCCGTTAGTTTCTTACCCATGTCGCTTCTTGTAATTGTGGACACATCATTCGATGCGCCTATCCGTTTACGGCTTGAAATTCAAGCCAAATTAAAAATCCTCGTCCTATTACTTAAAAGGACGAGGATTAACCCGCGGTACCACCTTATTTGGTTGCTTATCGAGCCCATTGCCCGATTATCAACCCGCTTGATTTTCGACTGTTAACGTAGTCGATCCGCGCAACCCTATGAATCCTGCGAGCCCGATTGGGCAGTTGGGAGGTTCAGGTCACGAGCTCCCGGGCGAGTTCCCACGGACGATGCGCATCCTTTTCAGCTACTGGATGCTCTCTTTCGCTATCGGGACCGTGGTACTGTTCCCGTTCATAGCATTAGCATTTGCTAGTGTGCACACCAATTATGCCACACGTTACGGATTTCGCAAAACACCCTGCTAGACAACTCGATTAGAAATGGAAATTCGCACAATCACGCGCCACGGGGTCCCGGAACTGTTTCGAATCCTGCACGCGGCCGGTCCTCATGGACACCGTGAGTGGCCGCTGACGGATGAAGCAACGCTTGTTGCGACGCTCGACAACCCACGCTTGGATCCGGATCTAGGGCGATGGTCGATTGGGTATGAAGACGGTATACCGGTTGGATATGCGTTAGTCGAACCGGAGTTGAATATCGGTAGGATTCTCGTTGGATTGGCTACTATCGAGGCGTCTGACGATGCCTTGGGTTCGTTGCTTCAAGACGGTGTCAGACGCGCCATGGAACTCTCGGATCAAGATCGGTTCGAGATTCACGTCGCGGTGCGAGACATCGAATCGAAATCGATCGTTGATGCACTTGAATCCGCAGGATTCAGTGTGGTTCGGACCGTCCTGAAGATGCGTGTGAGCGTCTCACAAGTCGAACTGCCTGATTCCCCTACGCCGTCCGGGTTCGTAATGCGTGACGCCGATATGTTCGACGCTGTTGAAGCTGTCTCTGTTACCGATCTACACAATGCATGTTTCACCGACAGTTGGGGTTTCTCTCCGAACACTGTAGAAGAAATCGCTGATCGCACGGCAGCCGATGCCGATCGGAACGGTTTTGCGCCGATAGTCGTTTTGTCGGATGCGTGGGATGGCGGGTTGGTCGGGTACAACTGGATAACGCTCAGCGAAGGCGATGGACGCGTTGAGATGGTTGGTGTTCACCCGAGTATGCGTGGAAAGCGACTAGGTTGGACGATCTTCAACGCCGGAGTCGAGAAACTGATCACCCACGGTGCAACGGCACTGGTGCTGGATGTCGATTCCGAAAATCCGCCAGCTCGGAGAATCTACGAATCGGCTGGCTATCGCACCTATTCTGAGGTGCGGTACTACGGTTTGGATGTCGTGAAGTGTTAGGCTCTTGAACCCAATGCTCGGTCGAGGTTGAAGGCTGCTGATATCAGGGCGAGATGCGTGAATGCTTGGGGGAAGTTGCCAAGGTGCTCGCCTTTGGGTCCGATCTCTTCGGAATAGAGCCCAAGATGGTTGGCGTAGCCTAGCATGTGTTCGAACATCAGGCGCGCCTCCTCCAGCCGCGAGGGGTCGGAACGGCCAGCGCGAGTGAGAGCCTCGACGAGCCAGAAGGTGCACATGTTGAAAGTGCCTTCTTCGCCCGTCAAACCATCTTGTGTCTCGTGGAGGTTGTAGCGGTATACGAGGTTCGAGTAGACGAGGCCACCATTAGCCGGGGACCGCTGTATAGCGTCGAGCGTCTTCAACATGCGGGGGTCTGATGGTGACATGAAGAAGACCATTGGCATGATCAGATTGGATGCGTCGAGAGCATCCCGGCCGTACGCCTGTGTGAAGGCTTCGACGTTGTCGCTCCAGCCGTACTTGATGATCTCCTCGTAGATTTCGTCGCGCGTCTTGACCCATTTATCGGTGTCGCTCGGGAACGAACGCTTGGCGGCAAGGCGAATCGCTCGGTCGATGGCGACCCAGCACATCAGTTTGGAGTAGACGAAGTGGGCGCGACCACCTCTAACCTCCCATATACCCTCGTCCGGGCGTTGCCAGTTGTCGCAGACCCAGTTGACCATCTTCCGCAGGTGCGACCAGAAGTCGTAAGAGATGGGCGTCTGGTATTTGTTGGAGAGATACACCGCATCCATCAACTCGCCGTAAATGTCAAGCTGCAACTGGTCTGCCGCGCCGTTGCCGATGCGTACCGGCTTGGAATCCATGTAGCCCGAAAGGTGTTCGAGGGTGTACTCTTCGAGGTCGTGTCTACCGTCAATCCCATACATGATCTTCAGCGTGCCGTCGTCTTCGCTCTCAGAGCACCGGTCCTGTAACCAGTCCATGAATCGCCCGGCCTCCTCGGTGAGGCCGATTCTGAGCAGGCCGTAGACGCTGAAAGCGGCATCCCGGATCCAGGTGTAACGGTAGTCCCAGTTCCGCACACCCCCAAGATCCTCGGGGAGGCTAGTGGTAGGTGCGGCCACGAATGCGCCAGTGGGTTCAAAGGTCAACAGTTTCAAGCAGAGGGCTGAGCGGTGGACCATTTCGCGCCATCGACCGGTGTAGGTGCATTGGCTAATCCACCGACGCCAATAGTTGACCGTGTCGTCGAAAAGAAGTTCGATGCGGTTGGTGTCGAATTTGTCGGCTCTTTCCACATGCTCTACCGCGTCGATAACAATGTACTCGGTGTGTCCCTCGTGGATTTCGAAATCGACTTTGACCGAGTCGTCTACGATCTCAGGCGGCACTGTGCTCCAGTATTCCAGTGAAATGTCGGGAGATATGAAACGAACATTTTCATCGACGAAAACGGTGTAGTGTTCGTCTCGCCCGTAGTTGAATTTGGGCGAGCATTCTATCTTCATGTGCAGATTGCCGCGAATCCCGGTTATTCGGCGTATGAGCACATGGTCTGCGTCTCCGGCGAGTCGAGTACGAACCGGCATGAAGTCAACCACTTGGGCGACGCCTTCGTCCGACGTGAAGTGTGTGACCAAGACGTTGGTTTCGGGCAGGTAGTACTGGGTCGATCGAACATCGTGGTTGTCGGGTCGCAGCGAGAAGTGTCCGCCGTTCTCCTCGTCGAGGATCGATGCGAATATCGACGGCGAATCGAAATGCGGTGCGCAGAACCAATCGATGGTGCCGTCGACGCCAACGAGTGCGGCGGTGTAAAGATCTCCGATGATGCCGTGATCTTCGATACGTAGATACACAGTTAGATTCTCCGACCCTGGAAGGGCGATAAATACTTTGGAGGGAAATTATCGCAGAGCAGCGGAAGCTACGCGCGGCTTTGCGATTCGATTGTAGACATTCACCAGACCGCTCACGGTCGCGTCCCACGACAGAGTTTCGGCGCGTTTACGCGCAGCTTTGGACATATCTAAGCGAAGCGTGTCGTTTCCCATCAGTTCGACGATCTTATCGGCGTAAAGCTGTGCGTCTCGTTTGCCAACCAAGTATCCCGTCTCGCCATCGATCACGATTGCTCGTAAGCCATCAACATCAGCTGCGATCGCGGGTGTTTCGCAAGCTGCGGCTTCTAATACGGCAAGACCAAATGTCTCGTGGAAAGATGGTGCAACGATGCAATCGTAATTGGAATAGATTTCGGGAAGCTCGGATTGAGGCAATACCCCCGGTAGCTTCACCCTGTCGGTTAATCGCAGTTGGGAGATACGACCGAGCGCTCGACGGAACTCGTCTGTGGATCCACCACCAACGATCTGCAATTCAGCATCCAAACCGCGTTCCACGACAAGGGCAAACGCCTCAATCAAGAGATCGACGCCTTTCAACGCATCCAGTCTACCGACGTACAAAATACGTTTTCTGGCTCGCGTATCCGAAGAGGTTGGCGATGATACGAAGCGTTCCGTGTCGACACCGGGCGGTACGATCGCGATCTTTTCCATGGCCACATTGAACTCTCTCGTGATGTGCTCCGCCTCGCCCTCAGTCCACGCGATGACCACGTCAGATTCTCTAGCGACCTGGGCTTCATTGACGAAACGGATCCTGGGCTCGTCCTCCTCCGGACGGACTCGAGTTTTGATGCTGGCAAGCGTGTGGAAACTCGTGACATGTGGAACAGTCCATGAACGCGTCAATTCGCAACCCACAACGCCTGAGAGCCAATAGTGCGAAGTCACTAAATCGAAGGTTCGGTTGTTGGTTACGACATCGCTCTCGACGGCGGTGGTGAAATCGGATAGGGTTTCGGGGATTCGGTCTTTCGGCAGCGTTGTTTCCCCAACTGGCACATGCACCAGTTGGTATCCCAGACTTTCTATGTCGTTTTCTATTCCTGGGTGCGTGCGGGAGTAGACAACTACAGTGTCACCGAATCGACCTAAGCGATTGGCGACTTGATCAACGTAGACGTTCATGCCACCGGCATCAGTGCCACCCGGTTGGATGCACGGGCATCCATGGACGCTGATTACTGCGATACGCATCGAACTCCCCAGTTATGCTCCCGAATATTTGTCCAAAGAGCAGTCGTTGAATGCTTTATTGCCGCTTGTCGAGGCGTACGGTATAGATTCTGCGGTCTACCGCGCCGAGGTGGTACTTGTAACGTTCGTCGCCCCGCATAAAGTCGTATACCTTAACGCCCTCATCTATCGAGGCGAGGATGTTTATAGCGTGGTTCAACAAACCAACAGCCAACCACGAACGCTCCGGGACGTAGCCGCTGTTGTAGAGGTACTTGGTTTCGCCAATCTTGAACGCGATAGACGTCGCTACATCTTCGCCGTTGAGCGTGAGAAAGTACAACCTTGTAACGTCCTTCTCGGCCAAGGTGACGGCAACCTCATGGAAGAATCGCTCCCGTTCGACCGTCATGAACTCCTGTTTGTCGATTGAACTACCGCGATGGAGGTCAATGAAATCGCCCATCCTGTCGGCGACCTCGTTCGGAGACTTGTACTCGATCTGCTCGATATCGCCGGCGTTATAGAGCCTCCGCAGTTTGCGGCGCAGTTCGTGCCGGTGCTTCTTGGTCAGAGAGGAGAAGTACTCCTCTTGACTGGACGGCAGCGCGATTCTTGGCGCGACGCCTTCGTCCCAGATATGCACCTCCCAACCGATGTCCTCGGCGACTTCTTTGACGGCGTGGATGGTGTGTGAGTCTTCGGGTAACGATTCAAGGACGAGGGCGGTGATTTCAGGATCGTCGTAAAGGGATTGGAGCAGGTCTTGGACGTCTTCGGAGCGCAGTTCTGCATCATGTTTGAAACCGAGATAGTCTACGAGATCGGTCCCGCCGAGGAAGGTACATACGCCCTCATCGTTGTTGGAGTCGAGCCTCAAGGGGGCGATTATTGCGGTCGTACCGTTCGCCCGGAGCACAGATCGGAGCATCAGCTTCGAGTCGCCACCGAAGTGTTCCCACCAGATGCGGTTCCACTCCAACGAGTCGAACGCCGAGCTCGCGGGCATCGCATCGTAAATGCGTTGCCAGTCGTCGGCTAGAGCGTCGAATGTCGGCGAAGCGATTCTGGATGGCGCAGTGGAGGTCATGTGAGGGGTCAGCGGCTATCCTTGCCCAGCAAGGCTGCGACTTGATCTACGTCAGGCTCCACGTATTCGAGCTCGACGAGTGCGTGGTTCTCGACGGTTGTAGGGTCCTTCAAGCCCATGCCAGTCAATATACACACGACGTTCAACCCTTGGAGGTCTTCGCCTTGTTCTGCGAGTTTCAAAACGCCTGCCACGGAGGCTGCGGACGCGGGTTCGCAGAATATGCCCTCATCGCGGGCCAGTCTGATGTATGCATCGATGATCTCGGCATCGGTGACTGCATCGATGTTGCCGCCAGATTCGTCGCGGGCGCTTACCGCCCGATCCCAGCTCGCGGGATTGCCGATCCGGATGGCGCTCGCAATTGTCTGCGGTTCTTCGATGGGTTCGCCTTTGACGATGGGTGCTGCGCCAGCGGCTTGGAAGCCCATCATGCGCGGGAGAAGGCTGATGCGCTCATTGATCCGATACTCGTTGAAGCCTTTCCAGTAGGCGGTGATGTTGCCGGCGTTGCCTACTGGGATGCAGACCATGTCCGGTGCGTCACCCAAAGCATCGGAGATTTCGAAGGCGGCGGTTTTTTGGCCTTCGAGACGATAGGGGTTCAATGAGTTAACGAGTTCGATTGACAACTCAGTTGCTAGGTCTCGCACCATCTTCAACGCGTCGTCGAAATTACCGTCGACTGCCAAGATGCGCGATCCGTAAGCCATCGCTTGGGCCAACTTTCCGAGGGCAATCTCGCCAGAGGGCACGACTACGAATGCTTGAAGGTTGTAACGCGCGCTGTAGGCTGCGGCGGAGGCGCTGGTATTGCCGGTTGATGCGCAGATGACGCGTCGGCGACCAGCTTCAAGTGCTTTGGCAATTGCCATCACCATGCCACGATCTTTGAACGAACCTGTAGGGTTGGCTCCTTCAAGTTTGAAGTAGAGATTCTCGCAGCCGATGGAGGGGCCGATGTTGCTGGATTTGACGAGGGGCGTGCTACCCTCGCCCATCGTGATCATCGGGGTTTCGGCACTAACCGGAAGAAACTCTTTGTAGCGTTCGATGACGCCGATCGTGCCGTTCAACGTGATCCTCTCGATGTTCAATACGGCGTCGCTCACGCATTCGTATAGATGCTTAAACCGTATCGTAGTCTTCGACGCGGATCAGGTTCTCGAGCGAAGCAACAACATCTAATTGTCGCAGACGGGATGCCGCCTCCTGCATGCTGGCTTCGCGAGAGGGGTGAGTCATTATTACGAGGTCCGCCAAGCCGCGTTCATCGTCTGCATCGAACTGAAGCACGGATGCGATGCTTATTGTGGCCTCGCCGAAGACGCCGGCGATTTTGGCGAGGACGCCGAAACGGTCCAAGCACGTGAGCCGAACGTAGTAGCGAACTTGAAGATCGTCCATGTCGACGACGTTTGGAGCATTGGTCCGTTCGCCTCTCTGCGCGGCAGCTGGTTGAACCCCCTTTAATTCCCCCTTGATATTCAAGGGGGAGGGTTTTGGGGAGATGCCTTTAGCTATCCTCAGAACGTCTCCCATTACTGCGCTTGCAGTCGGACCAGCGCCCGCTCCTCTGCCCTGCAACCACAACGGGCCGAGAAGATCGCCGTTCAATTCCACCGCGTTCAACACGCCGTTTACGTTTGCCATAGGAACGTCGGTGGGAACTAAAGCAGGATGCACGCGGCATCTAACTCCGTCTGATCCGGCGCGTGCGATGGCCAAAAGCTTGACCGTGAAGCCAAGTGCGCTGGCATACCGAAGGTCTTTCGCGCCGATATTGCTGATTCCCTCGCGATGGATCATGTCCGGGGATGCCGAGGCGCCAAAGGCTAAGCGCGCAAGGATGGACAGTTTGTAGACGGCGTCGTGAGCATCAACGTCGGCGGTCGGATCGGCTTCCGCGTATCCGAGCTTTTGTGCTTCGGATAGCGCGTCTTCGAAAGACATGCCGGACTCGTCCATGGAGGAGAGTACGTAGTTAGTGGTGCCGTTGATGATGGCGCGGATGCTCTCGATGCGGTTTGCGGTGAGGCTGTCTTGGATGACCGCTAGAACAGGGATACCGCCACCGACGCTGGCTTCGAAAGAGAGGCTGACGTCGTTCTGCGCTGCCAAGTCGGTGAGTTCGTCGCCGTGTTTCGCCAACGCTTCTTTGTTAGCGGTTACGACGTGTTTGCCCGCGCTGAGGGCCGCCGCCATGTAGGAACGCGCTGGATCTTCGCCGCCCATGACCTCAATGATGATGTCGTTGCGATCATCACCAAGAACTGTTTCGGGATTGGTAGTCAGGAGTTCGGATGGTACGCCGTCTCGTTGACGTTGGATATCTCGAACTAAGATTCCGTTCAGTGACAGTTGGTTATTGGCATCGGAATCGAGAATTACGCGCACCACTTGCGAACCGACGACACCCGCTCCCAGAAGTCCTACGCCGGTGGGGGCGTTTTGACGATTCATCTGCGGATCAATCCCCATCGCTCATCGTCCGGACGATGAGCCAAGGTCTTCGAGCGACGTAAATGGTGACTCAGGGGTCTCGGTCGGCACGATTGCATTGAGACGCACTTGCCGGTTAATCCAGTCGTATACCTCGCTGTTGAGCGATATGGACGTGTAGAAGTCCTGGCGATGTTCGTTGATGAAACGCTCGACCTCGAGGTTTGCCAAGGCATCAAAGTGTTCGTCGGAAATCTCTCGGGCCTCAGTGAAATCGGAGACGATGTGTGCGGTCCAGAGTTGGGTCGTTTCATCGTAACGACCACCGCTGAGTCGCTTGAGTGGCAATATGCGATCTCCTTTCGAGCCGTCTTCGTTCGCGCGATGTCCGAAAAGGATCGAGTCGAGGTCGGTTCGGACGCCTTCTGGGAGCCAACCTATGTAACCGCCGGTTCTTTGGACGTTAGGATCTTCTGAGAGTTCGAGGACGATGGCGCTGACGTCTCTGCCGGATGCTAGATCGCGTTCTATCCGGTTGATGGTGCCTTGGCTTACGTCCTGCAAGACGATTTGATAGACCTCGGCGTGTGGTTGGATGCGTGGCAGATTGCTACCGACCTCAGCGCGGAGTCGATCCTTGAACATTCCCTTGCGGATGAAGTCGCGGTAGACTTCCTCGTCCAATCCGATGCGGTTTAAGAATTGTTTCTTGGCTTCCTCAACGTTTGTCCGATATTCACGCATGGACGAATCGGCAGTCGTTTCGGCGACGAATCCGAGCAGAGATTCGAGTTGTGCGTCGACTTCGTGTTGCTCGACGGTGATCCCGTATCGTGGTGCGAGGTGGTAAGCGATCTCGTTGGATTGGAGGGTCTGCATCGCTTCGAATGCGGAGGTGCCAAGTTCGAATGGAACACCAAGATCTTCGCTGAGGCGTTGGAAGAAGCGGATGTAGTTGACGATGTCGCCTCGGGTGTAGATGCGGTCTTCGACCTGCACAGCGATCTCGGTTGGGGGTACAACGTATCGCTGGTAGAAGCCGTAGGCGGGTATTGCCAATACGAGTAGTACGAAAACGAGAGCACCGATTATGAAAGGTCGGTTGCGGAGAGCGGCGCGCTCGCGTCGGCGCATCATTTCGAAGCGAGAGATTCCGCGGCGGTTGGTGATGCTGCGCTGCCCCGCACGGTATCCGCCCAGCGGGGCGTGGGAGAAGGTGCTGCGTTCCTGATCGTTGGCCATTGGTAAATAGTTTGCGATTCGAGTATCACGAAATCTGTCGAACAAACGCCATTTTACCTGTGCGCTCGCTAAACAGGACCATTGGAATCGAATTGACGAACGCGGTGTTGGTCGGTTCGTTACGATTGGTCGTTTTGACTCTGTTCCGGAGTTTCCTCGACTGCTTCGTCGGAAGTTTCGGGCTGGGCGTCGTCAGATTGATCAACGACTTCCGGGGTAGTCTCGGATTGTTGTTCTGCGACTTCGCCTTCGGGTTCGGAGGATTCGGAGCTTGCTGGTGTTTCGGGTTGTACTGATCCGGTTACGTAGACGTGGTTAGGCGCCATTGGGACCAAGGCGAGGTGTTGCGCTCGCTTGATCGCGCGAGCGAGTCGGCGCTGGTTTTTCGCGGTAACGCCCAAACGCTGGCCAGAGACGAGTTTGCCGCGCTCGCTCACGAATCGGCGCATCAACTGGACATCTTTGTAGTCGATCTCCTCGGCCTTCAGGAAGTTTCTTCCGCGTCGGCGTCGGCCGAATCCACCGGGGCCTCCGCGGCGGCCACCACCAGACTGTCTAGTTCTCGGACCTGTTGTCATCTTTTCTCCGTGCTGTTCAAACCGAACTTGTGTTTGTTTTCGTCTTTCTTCGAATGCCTATGGGATCGAGCATGGCTCCGTTTACCAAGGCAAGTCTTCTAGGTCGTCGCCGTCTGGTGGTTGATCGTAACCGCCACCGTCAGCGGAGTCTGGGGATGCGGCTTGTTCAGGTGCCGCCTGCGGTTGCTGTCCTTCTTGGGTTGCAGGCGGGTACGATCCGTATCCACCTTCTTCGCCTTCTTCACGCCCCGAGAGGTTGATCACCCGATACGCGTTGACTTCCAAGCTAGTCCTAGTAACACCAGATTGGTTCGTCCATTCGCGAGTCGAAAGTCTGCCATCAACGAAGACTCGGGCCCCGCGTCGTACCCGATTGGCAATGTTCTCAGCTTGCTGTCCCCAGACAGATACATTGAACCATTCGGTCTCTTCTTGCCATTCGTTGTTGGACATCCATCGGCGGTTGACCGCAATACTGAAGTTCGCGACCGCTCGACCATTTGCCGTGTATCGCAGTTCAGCATCTCGCCCTGCATTGCCGATTAGGAGTATCTGATTCAGTGACATTGGGAGTATCTACCTTCCATATTTTCCTCGTATGTCGCCAAGTTCGCGACGACACATCGGCATGAGGTTATGGCAAGGTGCTCACTTCTTTACGATCAAATGGCGAATAATCTGGCGGTCGGCGTTGCAGGCTTGTTCCAGTTCCGGAGTTCGTGCGGCATCGAGCTTGAATTGTGCTTCGACGTAGAAGCCTTCGGTTTCCTTTTCAATCGGGTATGCCAGGTTGCGTTTGCCCCACGGGTTGACCTCTCCCACTTCTCCACCCAGCGATCCGACGAGCGTGCGAACTCGTTCGACGGACTCGTCCCCCTCTTTCGCGCCGGCTCCGCCGCCTAGAATCCACACGATTTCGTAGTCTCTCAATTGCAACCCACTCGGTCTGTTATGAACACGTCTTTATCCGCACGAAACAGCACGGATTCGATGAATCCCGATTATACATTCGAGAAATCGTCGATATTCGGATTCGAATGGCTCTCGTGGTTACAGAGAATCACGAATCGATGCCTGGAACCGCGAAGCCTTCTGCGAATTCCTTGACTCGTTGCCCCAATGCGCGCTGCTGGGTCGAGCCATCTTCGACTTGCAGTGATTCGACGATCAACTCGGCGATGGTTTCCATGTCGTCTGTTCCCATGCCGCGAGATGTGACTGCGGGTACGCCGACGCGAACGCCGCTGGTGACGCGCGGTGGATTCGGGTCGAACGGGACCATGTTTTTGTTGGCGACGATTCCGACGCTGCGCATTTTTGTCTCGGCCTCAGCACCAGTTACGCCGATACCACGCATGTCGACGAGCATCAGATGGTTATCCGTGCCGCCGGATACGATTCTCATTCCTGACGATGACAGCGCGTTTGCCAATGCTGCGGCGTTGCTGACGATGTTGTCGGCGTAGGTTTTGAAGTCGTCGGAGAGCGCCTCTTTGTAAGCGACGGCTTTCGCGGCGATAGTGTGGCCCATGGGGCCGCCCTGCATTCGGGGAAAGACGGCGGAGTCGTACTTGCGGGCCCACGCTTTGGTGGTGAGGGCCATTGCGCCTCTTGGACCGCGCAGGGTCTTGTGTGTGGTGCTGGTTACGATGTCGGCGTGAGGTACTGGAGATGGGTGAGCGCCAGTGGCGACGAGTCCGGCGAGGTGTGCCATGTCGGCGAGGTGGAGCGCGCCGATGCTATCGGCGATTTGGCCGAAGCGCTCGAAGTCGATGGTGCGGGAGTAGGCGGAGTAGCCAGAGACGATGATTTTGGGCTTCAGCTCGTTTGCGATGCGCTCAACGACGTCATAGTCGATCATCTCTGATTCTTCGTCGAGTCCGTAGTGGACGAAGTCGTAGATGCGTCCGGAGAAGTTGACAGGGGATCCGTGGGTCAGGTGACCGCCATGGTCAAGGGACATGCCCATCACGCGGTCGCCGGGTTCGAGGGCTGCGAAGTATGCGGCCATGTTGGCTTGTGAGCCGCTGTGAGGTTGGACGTTTGCGTGTTCGGCACCTTCGAATAGCTGCTTGGCGCGATCGATGGCGAGGGATTCGGCGGCGTCGACGTTTTCGGTTCCGGCGTAGTAGCGGCGTCCGGGGTAGCCTTCGGCGTACTTGTTAGTTAATACTGAACCGGTTGCTTCGAGGACGGCGCGGGAAGCGTAGTTCTCGGATGCGATGAGGACGATTTCCTCGCGCAGGCGACGCTCCTCGGCGGCGATTATCTCAGCGATTCTCGGGTCTTTCGATTGCAGGTTCAATTATTGGCTCGCAGGGTGTCACACGTTCACTGAGTCGAGTCTATTCGTGCGGCGCGAGAGGTGGATGCGCGCAGATATCATAAATCCGATGTGTGTCCGTTGGATATGCATTCCGAAGAGTAGAACGGGAAGGTCCTGTGGCGCAATTGGAGCAGTTCGACGAGATACCGGAGCGTGCGATGGTGGTTTGCGCGCACCCTGACGATGCGGAGATCGGTGCGGGTGGCTCGACATCGTTGTGGGCTCGGAATGGTTGCGAGATTTCATACGTGGTGTGCACTACCGGCAGCAGCGGCAGTAACGACGAAACTATGACTTCCGACAGGATCGTAGATATTCGTCGTCAAGAGCAGGCAGCGGCGGCCGATGTGATCGGAGTCACCAATCTGGTGATGTTGCCATATCCGGACGGAATGCTGGAAACGAACCGCGAGTTCTTGGGCGACATCGTGAAGGCGATTCGCACATATCGGCCGGACGTGATCTTTACTCACGACCCATTCCGGTTCGACGGTTTCAATCATCGGGACCATCGGAACACTGGGATCACGGTACAGGATGCTGTCTATCCGTATGCTCGGGACCATCTTCACTTTCCGGAGCAACTTGAAGAAGGACTTGAACCGCACATCGTGAGTGATGTCTTTTTTTGGCACGCGGACGAGCCGAACATCGTGGTTGACATCACAACTTCGATCGACAATCGCATCGATGCCCTGAGCAAGCACAGTAGTCAGGTTCCGGGTTTATCGCGGCAGTCGGGTTCCGATCGAGGGATCAGGGATCGTGCGAGGTCGGTGGCAGAAGAGTTTCCGTTTGAGTATGGCGAAGCATTCAGGCGGATTTCTGCTCGGCGGCGACGTCGGTAGTTCTATGCGACTCCGATGCCGCGGAGGATGCGGAGCAAGATTTCGGGGACGGGTTTGAGGAGTTCGAAGATGAACCACGTGATGAGCGCGGCGAGTATCCCGATGACTGCTCCGCCGATTACGTCGGTGGGGTAAAAAGTTCCGACGTAAACCCTCATTACGGAGTAGATGGCAGCGGTGGCCATGAGTATCCAACCAATGCGGCGATCTACTATCCAGACGCCCATTGCGATGGCGAATACGACTGCCATTGGATTGGCCGGAAATGATGGATCAGTCGAACGGTAGAAGATGAGTTGTAGGGAGTCACCCAGTTCATCGAACGGTCTTTGGCGGTCGTAGGCTGAGTCGATGATGTCGACGGCTAGGTTGCTGATGCCGATCGCGGTTGCGGATAAGAGTGTCCCGCGCTGGTAGCGTCGGCGGTCGGTTAGGTCTTGGCCTACGAACCATAAGGCGAATATGACCGCGGAGAATGCGAGCGGCATCAGGTAGTCGGACGCGACGATTCTGGCGAGGTGATCGAACGTTGGCGAGGTGCCTACGAAGCCGTTGATCCACAGCACCAACTCTCTGTCGAAGGAGTTAATTTCGCAACATCCTTCCGATCAGTGACGGGATGCTCCAGCGGTGGGCTGATTGCATTTGGTTGCGGATGTCGGTTTTGCCTGTTTGGCGGAGGTTGCGTAGCGAGGATTTGAGGGTGGTGAGTGGGTTGGTGGATTTGAGGGCATCGAGGCCGTCGATGTGTCCTCCCCCTAACCCCCTCCTGAAGGAGGGGGAATCCATTATGCGTACGTTAAAGGCACCGATAGCGGCGGCGAAGAGGGTTGCTAGGACGGCGGATAGTACGAAGAAGACGGCGTAGGCGGTGCCGGCCATGCCGCCGTGGATGTCGTTTACGTTGCGAGCGGCTGAAATTTCGTCGAGTGCGGCTGTGCCCCAAATGCGGTTTTCGGAGGTGCCGTCAACTACTGATCCGGCGGCCCAAGGGCCCTCTATCCATAAAGGGGAGAGTAGGTAATAGCCCAGACCCAGAATGATGAGCAGGATGCCTAAAGCGCGGGTTAAGTTCCTGTGTGGAAGCACCCAGAGTCCTCGGATGCCGCTGATTGATACGGAGATTTGGAGTGCGCCGAGGCTGACTAGGAATGCGAGGATGAGGTAGTCGCGCACCATGAGTGCGGCGGCAGATTCGATCTGGTCGCTCATCGGGCCCTCACCCTAACCCTCTCCCAAAGGGAGAGGGGAATTGGATTATCCACCGCCGGGGGTGACGCCGGTGCACCAGTCCATGTAATCGGGATTGTTCCCGGTGACACATTCGAAGTAGACGTCTTGCAACTTCTGGGTTAAGGGTCCGGTTTCGCCGTCGCCGATGTCGCGGTTGTCGATTCTTCCGACGGGGGTTAGGTGTGCGGCGGTGCCGGTTAGGAAGACTTCGTCGGCGAGGTAGAGTTCGCTGCGGTTTATGCGGCGCTGTATTACGTCAATTCCGAGTTCGTTTTTGGCGAGGGTGATTACGGAGTCACGGGTGATTCCTAGAAGGGCGTTTGCGGTCTCGAAGGGGGTGTGGATTTCACCATCGCGGACTAAGAAGAGGTTTTCGCCGCTGCCTTCGGAGACGGAGCCGTCGTGGTTGAGTAGGATGGCTTCGTCGAAGCCGGCCATTACGGCTTCGGTTTTGGCAAGGATGGATGTTGTGTAGAGGCCAGTGATCTTGACGCCGGTGGGCATCATGGAGTCGTCGGGGCGTCTCCAGGATGAGGTTTGGCACTTGATTGCACCTTCTGCCTCGATATATGCGCCGAAGGGCAGGATCATGAGGGTGAAGTCGCTTGCCAAAGTGTGGAGTTTTAGGTTCGCGACGGCTTCTTCGGATTTGTAGGCGAGGGGGCGAATGTAGACGTCTTCGGCGAAGCCGTTACGTTCGAGGAGATCGACGGTTATTTGGCAGAGTTCGTCTACGTTGTAGGGGATTTCCATGCGGAGGATGTTGCATCCGCGGATGAGTCGTTCGTAGTGTTCGCGGAGTCGGAAGATGTAGACTTTGCCGTGTTTTTCGTTCCAATTTCCACGAATGCCCTCAAATGCGGCGGTTCCGTAGTGTAGAGCGTGGGTGTCGACACGCACGTTGGCTTCTTCCAGGGGGACTTGTTGTCCTTTGAAGAATGCCCAAGTTGTCGGCGCCATCGCGGAGTCTCCTGTGGAATTGAGATTGGGGCTGCTGATTGCCCGTTGCAATTATATTAGGGCGCGGGTTGGGGGTTTTGGGGTGGTAGAAGTTGCCGCTCATGCCGGAGTTTTGCCGCTGTTTCGGCAATTTCGCGGCATGAGCGGCAAGTTCAAGGGGAATCATGCCGCTGTCAGCGGCAAAACTCCGGCATGATTAGTTTTTGAGCAAGTTCAAAATAAGTTCAAAGAGTTGTCTGGCCACGGATTTGAGGGATTTTTGGTGGTGGGCATCCCCCTGCGTTCGCTGTGCTCCGCGTCCCCCTTCGCTACGCGAAACGGGGCGGGTGGATGGACGTTCCATCCGATGAAGCACCCGCGTGCGTGGGAGTGTGGTTTAGTGTTCGCTTACTGTGTGATCCGCGATGTAGTTGAAGTTGATGTCTTCGCCTAGGCCGGGGTTTGTTGGCATGTGGATTTGGCCGTCGGGGCCCATGGGGTCGATTATTGTGTTTAGGTATTCGGGTGGTTGGTCGTAGTCTACGAAGGGGTGTAGGAGGCCGCGTTCGTACCAGCGTCCGTTGAAGAATCCGCCGAGGACAGCTAGGTTGCCGGGGCCGCCGCCGTGGATTTCGCAGTCCATGTTGAGGGCTTCGGCGAGGTGGCAGATCTTCATGGAGGGGCCGATGCCTCCGACGTCCATGACGCCGGTGCGGAGGATATCGGCGGCGCCGTGGATGGCCCACTCGGCGCGGGAGTGGAACTTGCCTTCGACGAATTCGGGTCCGAGGATGGGGATGTCGAGGTTGTCGGCGAGCCAGACGTATGAGGACATGGAGTGTTCGTCCATCATCTCCTCATACCAGTAGTAGTTGAGGTCTTGGATGCCTCTGCCGAGTTCGTAGGCTTCGGTGCGGGAGTACCAGTGGTTGGCGTCGAGCATGAGGGGGACGTCGGGGCCGACGGCTTCGCGGACGGCGGCGCAGGCTGCGATGTCCATCTTGACGGATGGTGCGAAGGATACGGGGGGCATCCAGGTGTGGAGCTTGATGGCGGGGTAGCCGCGTTGGATGAGCCATTCGGCGAACTGTCCGTACTCGTCAGGTGTGGATAGGCCGTTGGGGATTTCGTCGCCGCACATTGTGGAGCCGTATGCGGGGACTTTGTCGCGCATACCGCCGAGGATCTTCCACACGGGCATGTCGATCTTGCGTCCGAACCAGTCCCAGAGAGCGAGTTCGGCGAGGCCGAGTGAACGGTCGTTGAATGCACCGCCACTGCCCCGCTGCCAGCGGGCCATGGCCTGCCAGAGGCGTTCGCGGTCGGTGGCGTCTTGGCCCATGAGGACTTTGCGGATGAAGTTGTCCATCATGACGGGCCGGAGGGCGTCAGGAGAGCCGAAGGTGTAGCCACTGGTGCCGTCTTCGGTGGTGATGGTGAGGAGCGCGGTTGTGGCTTCATGGGGGTCGCCTGGGTGGGTGTGTCCGTCGGTGTCTTGGACGGTGTTGGAGGTGTATGTGAAGGTTGTGACTTTGATGTCGGTGATGATCATGTTGGGGCTTTCGATGATGTGGGTGCTTTCACCCTCTCCCTAGCCCTCTCCCATCGAGGGAGAGGGGATGTGTTGGTGGTGTTTTAGTGATGTTAGATGTTATTTGAACTGTGATTTTTGTGATTGGAATGATGGGCTTTGATTTTTTGGTTCTTGGTAGTGGAGGAATGGCTCGAGGTACGACTTATTGTTCGAGCGGATTTAGGCAAGTTGTTCAAGCGATCGTTGCGGTGTCATGGCCGGGATCGGCGATTGTTCGTAGTCCCTGATATTTCTGGTGACAATGAATTGGGCGTTGCAGGCTTGGGCCGCTGCTACTTGCATTGCGTCTTCGAAGTCATCCATCGGTAGTCGGTTTGCGAAACGGATGGATTCGGTATCCGTTTCGGCGACGTACACAAAATCGGTCAGTTCTCTGATGAACTGGCGGGTTGTGACGTCGCCGAGATTCGGTCGGACGATGTAATAAAGGTTGGAGATGGTGTGCCACGCGATCGAAGCGTTTTCGACACCCCGCTCGATGAGTTCTAGCAGTTCGAATGCTGGTTCGGAATGAGGATGGCGATCGAGTGCGACGTCGATGAGGACGTCGGTGTCGAGCAGGATCATTCGAAGTATTTCTTGGCCAGGGCGTCGTATCGCGGGTCATCTCGCCTCGCTGGTCGAAACTTGCCCCTCCATCTCGCTGCGAAGGACTCGGATGGTTGCGTGGTGGCTTCACGGAGAGAGTTTTCGATCAACGAAGAGAGCGACACGCCACGCGAACGGGCGTGACGTTTAGCGACAGGAATTAGCTCTTCGTCAACAGTGATTGTGAGTTTTCTTTTCATGGCTTGGAACGTGATGCAGAATACGTATACGTATTGATTATATCAGTATACGTGCCAAATGCACCGTTGTACGCGCCCCCTTTGTCCTTCGGACATTTCCCCCACAAGTGGGGGCAACCTGACATTTCCCCCGCTCGCGGGGGGGAACCCTATTCGTTGAGTTCCTTGCTTGCGGACTCTTTGAGTTCGTATAGGCGGTTTAGGGCTTCTATTGGGGTTAGGTTGTCGGTGTCTAGTTGGGAGATTGAGCGGAGGAAATCGGTGTTGTTGTTTGGGGTGTTGAAGAGGTCTAGTTGGTGGTGGTCGGATGCGGGTGTAGCGGTGAGGGTGTTGTTGGTGTGGGCTTCTAGTTCGGTTAGGAGTTCTCGGGCGCGTTCTACTACTGGTGCGGGCATTCCGGCTAGTTGGGCTACGTGGATGCCGTATGAGCGGTCGGCGCCGCCTTGGACGATGCGGTATAGGAACTGGATAGTGTCGCCTTCTTCAGCTACGGCTACTCGGAGGTTGTTGGCGCGTGGGAGAGTTTCGCCGAGTTCGGTCATTTCGTGGTAGTGGGTGGCGAAGAGGGTTTTGCAGCCTAACGCGGGGCTGTTGTGGATGAACTCGGCGACGGATCGGGCGATGGCTAGTCCGTCGTAGGTGGAGGTGCCGCGTCCGATTTCGTCGAGGATGGCTAGGGATCGTGATGTGGCTTGGTTGAGGATGCTGGCGGTCTCGACCATTTCGACCATGAATGTGGAGCGTCCGCCGGCGATGTCGTCGGAGATGCCGATGCGGGTGAAGATGCGGTCGACGATGCCGATGCGGGCGAACTTTGCCGGGACGAAGCTGCCGATCTGGGCGAGGATTGTGAGGATTGCGGCTTGTCGGATGTAGGTGGATTTGCCGGACATGTTGGGTCCGGTGATGATTAGGAGCTGGTTTTCGGAGTTTGAGGCGTCGATGTCGTTGGGTACGAAGCGTCCGTAGCCGAGGACGTTTTCGACTACGGGGTGTCGGCCGTCTTCGATTTTGAGGAGGTCGCCGTTGTCTAGGAATGGAAGTGTCCAGTCGTTTTCGGCGGCGATTCGGGCGAGGGCTAGGCAGACGTCGATATTGGCGATGGCGGCCGCAGTGCGCATGATTGCGGCGGCGTGTTCGGCGACTTGCTGGCAGACGCGGCGGTAGATAGACTGTTCGAGTTCGGAGATCTGGTCGGCGGCCCGAAGGACTTGGTTCTCTAGGTCTTTTAACTCAGGGGTGATGAATCGTTCGGCGTTTACTAGGGTTTGTTTGCGCTCAAATTCTGGTGGGACTTTTTCAAGGTGAGAGCGTGAGACTTCAATGTAGTAGCCGAAGACTCGGTTGTGCCCTATTTTGAGGTTCGGGATGCCGGATGTTTCACGAGCTTTTGCTTCGATAGATGCGATTGCGGCGCGGGCGCGGGATGCGGTTGAGCGGAGTTGGTCCAGGTCGTGGTCGAAGTCGGGTTTGATCATGCCGCCCTCGGAGACGCGGAAAGGCGGGTCTTCGACGATTGCGCGGTCGATGAGATCGCGGACTTCGTCGTGGGATGAGACGCCATCGAAGAGAGAGGAGATCGAGGCTCCAGTGTCTCGGTTGGTGGTAAGTTGGCGGAGTTCGGGTGCTTTGTCGAGGCCTCGGAAGAGTTGTCGTAGTTCGCGTGGTTCGGATTGGCCGAGGGTTAAGCGATTTACAAGACGCGCCAAGTCTGGGATGTTGGCAAGGGTTTGGTCGAGGGATGAGCGGAGAGTGGAGTCGTTGTATAGGGTGTTGACTGCTAGTTGGCGGGTGTTGAGTTCGCTTAGATCGGTTAATGGTGCGGATAGCCAGTCGCGTAGGAGGCGTGCGCCCATTGGCGTACGGGTTGTGTCGAGGGTATTGAGGAGGGTTGGGCCGCCTTCGACTGTGGGAATCAGGACTTCGAGATCGCGGAGGGCGGCCGCGGGGATGTACATGTAGCGGTCAGGGCGATGCCGTCGGAGTGTTGTGATGAATGGGAGACGTCCGATCTGGGTCTGGGCGAGGAAGTCGATTGCGGATGCGGCGGCGATGGTTGCTAGGGGTTGGTTTTCGAGTTCGAAGGGTTCGAGGGTGTCGGTGTTGAAGTGTGATTTGAGGCTGTCGGCGGCGAGTTCTGGATCAAGGGTGGATTCATCTAGTGATCGGATGACGGTTTTGGATAGTGCGGATTTGCGGGAGGTGTCGTTCTTAGTGATGTCTTCGAGGAGGATTCGAGTGTCAGTGTCGACGAGTATTTCGGCGGGTTCGAGGCGTTCCAGGTGGTCGATGATGTTTGCGGCGGGTAGTTCCATTGCTGCAAATTCGCCGGTTGATGCTTCGAGCCATGCGAGGCCGGCATGCATCCCCCGCTCGCTGCGCTCGCGCCCCCTTCGCTCCGCTGCGCTGCGCGAAAGGGGCTGGATGATGCAGGCGGCAAGATAGTTGTGCTTGGACTGTTCGAGAAGGGATTGATCGAGTACGGTGCCGGGTGTGACGATGCGTACCACTGCCCTATCGACGATGCCTTCGGAGTTGGGTTCGGAGGTGGTTTGCTCGGCGATGGCGATTTTGAGGCCGGATGCGACTAGTCGGCCGATGTGAGTGTCGAGGGAGTGGTAAGGGATGCCTGCGAGAGCGGCTTTTTGTCCTCCGCCGACGTCGCGGGAGGTAAGGGCTACGTCAAGGAGTTTGGAGAGTGTACGAGCGTCTTCGTCGAAGCATTCGTAGAAGTCACCCATGCGGAACAGGAGGAGAGAATCGGCGTATTTTGCTTTGAATTGGAGGTATTGGCGACGCCCCGGGGATAGACGGCGGCGAGGGGCTTTAGTAGATGGTTGGTTGGCGGTGGTCGTCATGAGCTGTGTAGGCGATTCTAGACGCAGAGCGTGGTTCGGGGGTCTGCGATATTTGCGTGGCCAGTCTGCGCGGGAGTGTGCGCACAACGTCGGGCATACCCCGCGAGCATCACTTCGCTCGCTCGCGCCCCTTTCACTTCGCGAAAGGGTCGTACGCCCTCCTCATGACCGAATCTGATTGGGGTTTTGATTCAAAAACGCCCCTCGATGCGAAACCGAGGGGCGTTTTCTATTACCGAGTTTTCGGTATTCCGGTTATTCCACAGGTTCCAGGTTGAGGAAGATGTGGAGGCCGGTGCGGTGCCAGAATCCCTCGTGGACGTACTGGTTGTCGTTGTGAGGCCATGATTCCTCTGTCCAGTATGTGGTGTTCATCGGCAACGTGATGATCGTTGACGTGAGTGGGATGTCGGGCAGCTCGGGGAGCCAGATCTCCATCGCCTTGCGGTAGAGCGGCAGCACGCCGGGGCTGTCTTCCGGCAGCGCGGTCATCTGCTCGACGTAGGAGTCGAACTCTTCGTTGCACCAGCGGTAGAAGCCGGGGTATGCGATGAATCCGGTCTCGCCTTCGGTTACGAGTTCGCAGCGGTATCCCTTTAGCACGGGCTCAGGGTCGACCATGGAGCCGTGCCCCCAGATGAATCCATCGGCGTGACCTTGGAAGATCTGGTCGATGAAGTCGGTCGGGGTGGAGAAGCTGGCGTCGAATCCGCCACGTCGGAGGTTCTGGGTGACGACCGGTGCGGCCGGCGTGGTTGACGGGTGCTGCGGGAATGTCACGATGTGTATTCCGACGCGTTCGCCGTCTTTGACCCAGAATCCTTCGTCGTCGCGGGTGTAGCCTTCGCCTTCCATGAGAGCGGCCGATTTCTCGGGGTTGTACTCGCTGGTGTCGTAGGTTTCGAGCAGGTCAGCGACCTCGTCGTGGTACTTCTGCATGGGCGCGTAGTACGGCCAAGGCAGCTGTTGTACGATCTGACCGCCACCGAAACCGAACTCGATGACCTCGTCACGGTTGATGGAGTATGAGATCGCCCATCGGACGTTCTTGTTGTCGAACGGAGGTCGCTTGGTGTTTAGACCGAGGCCAACGGGCCACCAGTCCTCATATCCGAACGGCGGCTCGCCGTAGTAGTGAGTCGTCATGTTGGGGTTCTGCGCCACGACTGCTTTGTAGTTCGGCACTGTGAGCGAGAAAGCCATGTCGATCTCGTTGGTGATGAGGAGCTGCGCCATCGTGATCTCGTTCATTCCGGGGAGGAAGATGAGTCGCTCGACCTTGGGGAGTTCCTGGAAGCCGATCTTGGCGGCCCACCAATCGTCTCGGCGGTCCCAGATCTTCTTCTCGACGTCAGTGTGAACCAATCGGTAAGGTCCAGTGACAACGGGCCAACCCTTTGCGGGGTCGTAGTGCCCGAATTCCGCGAGCTCGTCTTCAGGAACGTTCTCGAAGATGTGCTTCGGGATCCACGGTACGCCGATGTCGGCGCGGAAGATCAGGAGGTCCCACACGTAGCGAGGCGATGGGCCTGTGAACGAGATGTGGACGGTGTGATCGTCGATCGCGGTGGCTTCGTCTGTCCATTGGTTGACGGCGCCGTGACGTGCGGACAACGGGTTGGTGTTGGCCATGTTGAGCGTGAAGGCGACGTCGTGCGCGGTGAACGGTGTACCGTCGCTCCACTCGACGCCTTCGCGGATGTTGACCGTCACGCCAGTGTAGCCATCGTCATACTCGTAGTCGGTCGCCATCCAAGGGATGAGTTCGCCGGTGAGCATGTTGAAGTAGAAGAGTCCTTCGCTGGCGGCTTGGTATAGGCCACTGCGTGAGAGGCCGGGAGCGTGGGCGTTGAACTGTTCGATGTCGGTGAATGCACCGGGGTGCTCACCGCCGAGACCGGCCATGATCAAGGTGCGGTTTCGAGGTACTTCGGTGTATCCGAGCGGGACGGGTGTCGGGGTTACCTCAACCTCGACTGCGACCTCTTTCTCGACCTCGACCTCCTTGACAACCTCGACCTCTTTGACGACTTCAACTTCGACTTCCTTCTCAACCTCAACTTCCTTGACGACCTCGACCTCTTTGACGACTTCAACTTCGACTTCGCGGGTAACTTCCACGATAGTCTCACTGCCGCAGGCAAGTGCGAAGGTCAGAGACGACAGCATCGCGGCCAGCACAAGCATCGGCACGATGCGTTTGATTTTCGGCATTTTGGTTCCCTCCTTACGCGGATTCAATTGCCGTTTTGTTCAATTCGGAACATGCACACAAAATATCACAGTTTTGCGTCTGTCCCATTGGAATTTGATGACGATTCTCGAATGTTGAAATACGAAGCGATATTCGCGTTCGAAACGGTTCCAGCGTCCTCGTAGAGGAAGCATTTCGAGATGCGGTGCTCGTCGATTGCATAGGTGCTCGGCACCTGTTCCACGCAGTTTGACATGGCGTCCGGGCAGCGGTTGACGAATGGGCACATTGCAGGTGTCACGTCGATGCCTGTGAATGGCGGATCGTTGACGCTGCGCATGTCGGCCCAACGGCGGTTGGGATCGGGCATCGGAATCGACTGGACGAGGAGCCGCGTGTATGGGTGTTTCGGGTCGTTGATTACGTGTTCAACATCGCCTGCTTCGACCACGTGGCCGCGGTACATGATCATGATGTTGTCGGCAACTTGGTACGCGGTGGTGAGGTCGTGGGTGATGTAGAGGATGGCGATGCCGAGTTCGTGGTTGAGGGTGCGAAGGGTTTCGAGAATAGTTGCTCGCAGCGAGGCATCAACCATCGAGACTGGCTCATCCGCGATTATTACCTCTGGTTTCAAGAGCAGCGATCGCGCTACCATGACGCGTTGCCGTTGTCCTCCGCTCAACTGATGGGGATAGCGTCCGAGCGTTTCGGACGGTCGGAGGCCGACGCCGGATATCGCCTCTTCGATTAAATGTCTAGCTTCGTCACGCGAAGAGGCAAGTTTGTAACGAGCGATAGCTACGGTGAAGATATGGTCGACTTTGTAGAAGGGGTTGTAGACGGAGAACGGGTCTTGGAAGATGGCTTGGACTTGGCGTCGGTACTGCTTCCGTGCGGCGGCGTTCATCGCGGCGACATCGTCACCCCGGTAGAGCACCTGGCCCAATGTGGGACTCTGGAAACCGAGCATGATACGTCCGAGCGTGGTTTTGCCGCTACCGCTCTCCCCTGCAACCGCGGTGATCAGTGCGGGTTTGTCTGACAGAGTGAATGAGACATCGTTGACCGCGTAGTTATGCTCCCGGTTCCAGAAAGGTCCGGAGGAGAATATCTGGGTCACGTTGCTAAGTTCCAACAGCGATGAAGATGCGCCGTTGGTTGTTGAAGTCGCGGTCATGGTCTCTGCGGTCGCGGTCATACGGTTGCGGCCTCGGTATGCAGGTGACAAGAGACCATGTCAACTTCGCCCAACAACTCCGGTACATCGACGCCGCAGATGTCCATCGCCTCGGGGCAGCGGGGCATGAATGGACATCCGGGTGGGATCTCGAGGAGAGAGGGTGGTAGTCCCGGAATACCTTCGAGTCGGCGTTTTCCGGCCGTGTCGGGCAGGCTCGATATCAGGAGACGCGTGTAAGGGTGACGCGGGTTCGAAAATATCTGTTCAACAGTTGCGAGTTCGACGAGTTTTCCGGCGTACATGACGCCGATGCGATCGGCGAACTGTGCCATCAGCCCCATGTCGTGCCCGACCAGTATCACTGCGGCGCCGATCTCACTCCGTACTTCTTCGAGTGTTTCCATCACTTGGCGCTGGACGACCACGTCGAGCGCGCTGGTCGGCTCGTCGGCAAGGATCAGGCGTGGTTTGTGACATATGGCCATAGCAATGGTCACGCGCTGTTTCATGCCGCCGCTGAGTTCGTGCGGAAAGAGATTTAGGACGTTTGAGTTGAGTCCGACCTGCGCTACGAGGGTCGTCAAACGCTCCTCCATCCGTTCTCGAGACTCGTTTACACCGTGGTCTCTGAGGCCGTCGAGCATTTGGCTTCGGATTCTGCGCACCGGGTTTAGCGCGTTCATAGCGGCTTGCGGCACCATTGCGACATCGTTGCCGCGCACGGCCCGCATTTCGGGTTCAGACAATCCGACCAGATCGCGCCCGTCGAGCTGGATCGTCCCGCCGGCGATTTCTCCGGGTGGTTTGATCATGCGCATGATAGCGAGCGCAGTCGTCGTTTTGCCAGACCCCGATTCTCCGACGAGCCCAAGTTTTTCGCCTTCAGCGATGTCGAGATCCACACCGTCTACGGCACGCACTGTTCCGGCGCGGATGTTGAAATAGACGCGTAGATCGCGTATCGAGAGGACAGTGTCCGACATTACAGGCTCTGCCTCAGTCGTGGGTTGGCCCACTTATCTAGACCGGCGGCGATCAGATAAAGCGATATGAATATCCAAGCGACTAGGAGTATCGGCGGGCCGTACCACCACCACCAGTTGCTGATAACGGCACCGTAGTAGAGCGACCAGTAGATCGTCATTCCGAGCGTGGGCTCGTGTTGCGGCCCAAGCCCAAGAGCTTCCAGGCCAACGGCGGCGAGGATCCCGCTGGCCATGGCACCGACGAAGCTGGCGGCGAGGAATGGGAACAGGTTGGGCATGAGCTCACGGAAGATGATCTCGAGGTCACCCATGCCGTTGAGCCTCGCCACTTCGACGTAGTTGCTCTCCCTCATGCTCAAGACTTGAGCTCGTATGACCCTTGTCGGCCACATCCAGGACAGTGACGCGACGATCAACCCCATCATGTTGACGGATAAGCCGGATGACTCTTTGATCGTCGATGCAACGACTACTAGCACCGCCAAACTTGGAATGGTGATGAAAACGTCCGAGATGATGCGGATAAACGCGTCTACCGGGCCCCGCATGTAACCACCCAAGAACCCCAGTAAGATCCCGATTCCAAGACCAAACACTCCCGCATACAACCCGATGCGCAACGTCAACGGTGCGCCGTGGACCATCAGTGGCAAGACCTGTCGACCATTGAAATCGGTTCCCAACCAGTATTTCGATTGGGGTGCCGCCGTTTGTGGTCCAGATATCGGATCGGCGAGTTTGGGATCGACGATCTGACCGCCGATAAGCCACAACGCTAGCAACGCGATGAGCATGAACAGCCCGATCGAAAGCATCCGCTCGTGGAGCAGGTAGTACCCGATCTGAGAGAGAGCGCTATACGAAGTTCCGGATGTTGTTTCGGCTTCGGCTTGAATAGCAGCGGACGATTGAGTCGGTTCGGCGCCTAAATCACGCATGGTTGGTACCTGAATGTCGTCCGTATTTGCGAGTTATGCGGCACGGCGTACGCGAGGATCAATGAATGGGTAGACGATGTCGAGGATGAATGTTGATGCCGCCACCATCACGATGAGGACGAAGACGACGCCGTAGATGACGAAGTAGTCGAAACCGGCGATTGCGTTGTACAACAGAGTACCCATTCCGGGATAACGGTAGATAACTTCGACGAGTATCACTCCCGAGAATATGAGACTCATCGCGAGGGCTAGTGAAGTTAGTTGCGGGAGGGTGGCGTTTCGCATTCCGTAAAGGCTGAAGACGCGGCTTGGCTTTAAGCCACGCATCTGCGCCAACGTGACGTAATCTTCGCCCTGGGTGGTTACCATCATTCCTCGCATTCCCAGAGCCCAGAATCCGATCTGAGAGAGGATGATCGACATTGCTGGCAAGATCGAGTGATAGATGGTATCTAAGATTCGGTCCATGTTCCAGCCGTCGTAAACCGTTGTGACGCTCGTCGCCCCAGCGAGCGGAAGCAACGGCCACCATTCAGGTTGCCATTGATGCCGCACCGCAAATAGGAACATCAGCATGATCGCCAGCATGAAGTAAGGGATCGGTGACAAAGTCAGGAAGATCGGCAACGCTCCCTTCAGCCATTTCGGCGCACCCGGCCAGGCCAAAGTTGCACCAGACAGCGAGCCAAGCGCAAACGCAGTTAAGACCGAGATTCCAACTAAGCCCAAGGTATATGGCATCCGCTGCACGATCATGTCCCATACCCTCGTCGGGTAGTTGATGAGCGAGTAGTTCAGGTCGCCGCGCACGAGGCTTGACAGGTAGCGGATGTACTGCAAATACAGCGGTTGATCGAGGCCGTACTCCTGTTCGTACGCTTCTACGACTTTTTCCATGCCTGTTGCGAGGTTGCCGGTGGCGGCCATCATGACCAATCGCTCACGGACGGGATTGCGATCGCTGGCGATTCGTGGCAGAAAGAAGATGACGGTCGTAGCGAGCCACACGACGAGGATGAACATCCCGATGCGAGCGCCGATGTAGGTGATGCTCATCTGGAAAGTGTCGCTTCGCTACGTGTTTTGGTCGGTGCGTAAATCAGGCGCGCCGAACTGTTTTAATGCGGAGCAACGCACCATGCGGCGCGATTATACGGAAAGCGAACGATTAGCGCAACTAGTCGTATCGAACCACGGCAGTATCACCTGCGAGCCAGCGGAAATCGCTAAATTCACTGCCTAGAGGTGCTTCGAACACGATGTGGCCTCGAAGCTCTTCACCTTGGTTCAGAGTGAAGCCGCCCCACATGAGTCTGAATTCAGTATCGAGATAGCGATCGTTGGCGGTTTCGACGATGTAGGAGCGATCGATAACGTTGACCGGTTTAAGGGCGATGCTTCCCTTGATTCTTAGTTCGGCAGCTTCACGGTCGACTACCATGCGCACCGCGCCAGAGGTCTGGTTAGTGAGCACCGTTTCTACAATCACAATCTCGGTCCCCTGACCCTCGGGTTTGATTGCCCATTGGTTGATTTGACCGGCGCTTGATGGAGCGTTGTAAACGATGTATGGCTGCTGACGTGGGAGTTCGGCTCGGATCCAAAGGGTCCGTCCCGCGACGTATAGTTCGGGGCCACCTTCGAATGGGTTTGCCCAGAGCAGGACTTGTACAACGGCTAAGGCGATCAGCGAGACGACGGTCAGCGCGATCAGCACCGTCGGCAGATTCTGTTTCGGGACACGTATCTGACGCCTTGCTAGCACGGCTCCGCCGGAATCGACGTCGATGTATTCGGATCCGGATAAGCCTCGGAAGGATGCTGACGGCGTGTAATCGATGAAGACGCGAGAGATGCCATTGCCCATCGGCTCGATGCCGTTGACGTCCCATTGGAGGTCTGCATCGCGGAGCTTAGGACCGTAGTCGTATTTGTTTTCGGCTGCGTAACGAAGGGCGGCCGCGACTTCGGTTGGGTGTGAGTCGCGAGCAGCATCACCTTCGATGAAGTTTTCGCTGGTCGATACGTCGACCATTGCTTCATCTTCTTCTTGTTCTGGGTCGTCTTGTGGGCGCTCAGTGCTGGCCATGGTTTGGTTGGATCTCCAACAGATGAGATTCTAGGTATCAAATATACAAAGTGCGGTTGGGTGGGCGTTATTTACATGGATGGACAGGATGAACGGGATGTTCAGGTTTGCATTGAGGGCATACCGCGGAGTTGGCTGACGACTTCAGCCAATGCGTTTACTGCGTATTCAACATCTTCTTCTCTGGAATCTTTTCCGAACGAAAATCTGAGGCTGCCCGCGGCGAGTTCGTGGCTCATGCCCATGCCGAGGAGGACGTGGGAGGGTTCTACGGATGCGGAGCTACATGCGCTTCCGCTAGAGGCGCAAACACCTTTGAAATCGAGCCCTAGGAGCATCGGCTCGCCTTCGAGTCCGGGTATCGAGATGTGAGCGATGTGGGGGAGGCTGTTTTCGGGATGGTTATTGACGGCAACTCCGGGGATGCGTTCAGTGACGGCCGCCAAGAAGCGGTCGCGGAGTTCGCGAGTGCGTTGACAGAATTGCTGGCGTTCGTTTTCCGCGAGTGCCAGAGCCATGCCCATGCCGACGATGCCGGGGACGTTCTCGGTGCCGGATCTGCGTTGCCGTTCTTGTCCGCCGCCTGCGATCAATGCGTCCAGCTTAACGCCGCGCCGCACATACAGAACTCCTACGCCTTTTGGCCCATGAATCTTGTGGGCAGATAAGGAAAGCAGATCGACGCCTAGCGTTTTGACGTCCAGTGGGAGTTTTCCGGACGCTTGGACGGCGTCGGTGTGCACCACAACGTTTTTGCCGGTTTTTCGTCCGTGCTCCTTCGCTAAACGTGCGATTTCTGAGATGTCATTTACGGCGCCGACTTCGTTGTTGGCGAACATGATGCTGACTACAGCGTCGCGATCGCTGAGTCGCGATCGCACATCCTCGGGATCGACAATACCGTGTTGGTCAACTGGCACGGCTACTACGTTGTGACTAAGTTTTTCGAGTTGTTCGGCGGCGTGAATGATTGCGTGGTGCTCGATTTCGGAGATGATGATGTCGCCGGGTTCGTCGAAAGTCGCGGCGACTCCCTTGACTGCCATGTTGTCGGCCTCGGTGCCTCCGCCGGTGAAGACGACTTCGCTAGTGCGACAGTTCAATACTGATGCGACTCGAGTCCGCGCTTCGTCGATTGCGTTGCGTGATTCGCCGGCGATGGCATAGAGGCTCGACGGGTTGCCGAATGCTTCGCTGAAGTACGGAAGCATCGCGTCAAGAACTTCTTTGCGGACTGGTGTCGTCGCGGCGTGATCAAGGTAGATGATCTGGGAAGCAGTATCGATCTCTGGGAGTGTGGTCGCCATGACAGGGGCTTAGGAAATTGGTTATCAACGATTCTAGTCAATCGTTGGTTGACACTTGCTTGGTGGTGCAGATGGTGAGATTCCTCGCTTCGCTCGGAATGACACTGAGACATGGACTTAGAAGGCTTGCGTGTTGTTAAACTGTAATGCTTGATTGACATCGAAACTGTGCCGCCGAAGAGTGCGTATTAAGACTTACGCTTAAGTTTCAATCCGTACGCGAAGGGCGTCAGAAACCATGATCAAGCTTGAACACATGTCGAAGTACTACGGGCCCTATCCGGCGGTTCTCGACGTTTCGTTTGAAGTGCTTAAGGGCGAGATCGTGGGATTCTTGGGTCCGAACGGAGCGGGCAAGACGACGACGATGCGGGTGTTGACGGGATTCACCCCACCAACTCACGGCGATGCGGTGGTCGCGGGGTACAACGTCGTATCCCACTCTCTCGATGCACGCAGGCACATCGGATATCTCCCCGAAACCGTCCCTCTCTACTACGATATGACGGTCACCGACTTCCTCTCATACATGGGCATGTTGCGGGGTATGAATAGCGATTGGATCAAGGACCGAGTGCCAAAGGTTATCGACACAGTGCGTCTCGGCGACTATCGCAACGCCCTCGTTGGTAAGCTGTCGAAAGGTTACAGACAGAGGACGGGCATTGCGCAGGCGATTCTTCACGAACCTGACGTGCTGATCTTGGACGAGCCTACGATCGGGATCGATCCGATACAGGTTGTGGAGACGCGAGAGTTGATCAGCGAGTTGGGCGAAGATCATACTCTGCTACTCAGCTCACACATCTTGCCAGAAGTGAGCATGATCTGTCGACGAGTGCTGGTCATTCACGATGGTCGTATCGTTGCGGACGACCGGCCGGACAACCTTTCGGAACGGTTGCAACATTCCGAGCGAATCGAGATGACGGTGCGTGGAGCGGAGCCGCGGGAGATCATCAGCGAAATGCGCCAGCTGCCTATGGTGGTCGACGCCCGACGCGACAATCGAGCGGAATCGGTTGCCAAGGGCGAACGTGAAGGAAGCATCCCGTTGATCGTGGACGCGCGCCCGAACGCGCAGGCCACAGAGACGATTGCGAACAAAGTGATTGAACGAGGATGGGGCTTGATAAATCTCACGCCACTTCCGCTGACGTTAGAGGAGATCTTCTTGGAATTGACTACCGAAGAGGATCTGGGTTGAGCCGTGCGCTACATCTGGTTAATCGCTAACAAAGAGGTCCGCACTTACTTCGCATCGCCGATGGCGTATGTTGTTTCGGCCGCGTTCCTAGCAATTACGGGCTTCTTCTTCGTCGCCTCGGTATCGGACGCGTTTTCTGAAGCGTCGATTCGCGGCTTCCTTGCGGGCGCGGTTTTCTTCATGATTTTCATGTCGCCCGCGATTACGATGCGTCTACTCGCTGAAGAGCAGAAGATCGGTACGCTTGAATTGTTGTTGACCTCTCCGGTGCGCGAGGTCGAGATCGTGATCGGCAAGTTCCTAGCCGCGTTTATCACCGTTTTGGCGATGCTGGTGTTATCGCTGTATTTCGTCATCTTGTTGTTCGTGTATGGGATACCGGACGTCGGGCCGATACTTACTGGTTATCTGGGTTTGGTCCTCTACTCGGCAGCAACACTCGCGATTGGGCTGTTCGCTTCGGCCTTGAGCCCGAACCAGATCGTGGGACTGGTTGTGGGCGCCGGTCTGTTGACAGGATTGACGATCATCGACTTCGTGTCGGAACGCGTCACGGGTATCGGGGCGGAGATATTAGATGCGTTGCAACTCGGCGCATCGTTCTCGGTCTTCGACCTTGACAGTTTCGGAGTTGCGGAGGCGGGACACTTCGCCGACTTCGCTCGCGGCATCCTTTCGGTGGGCGATGTTGTCTACTACCTCTCGATCACTGCCGTGTTCTTGATGCTGACAGTAATCGCGCTAGAAACTCGACGATGGCGCTGATACGTATCGACGTTGGAAGTTAACGCATCACGGACAACTGTATCTCCATGACCACTCAAGACAATCAACAGCCCGAGGTGCCTGAGAGCCGTCCGACGATGGCGGAACTCGCCGACGATACGCCGCTGCGCGAGCGGATCATGGCAAGTGCGCGTTCGATCCGGCAAGCACTTGCGTTGGCGGGAACGCTGATATTGGTGCTGGGTGCGCTGATCTGGATCTTCCTGCGCGATCTGGAGACGTACTCGTACATCGTGATGGGTATTGGCCTCTTGATTCTCATCATCGATGCTGGTATTTCGTTCGATGCGGTGCGGTATGCGGTTTTCGGTCGGCGCGGACGCTACGGACTAAACACGGCTATCGTTTTGATCGCATTTGTGGCTATTGCGATTGTTCTCAACTTTGTCATCTATTGGGCCGTCGGACGACCTGATCCTCCCGGTTTCCTGCGTATAGACACTACGAGCACTAAGCAGTTCATCGTTTCGGATGCGACGCTCAATACGCTCTCGAACTTGCGCGAACCGATACAGGTCACAGCTTTCTTCCGCCGGAACACGCCTCAGCGTCAGGCGGCGTGGCGAGCGACGGAAGATCTGCTTAGCGAGTTCAAGCGTCGATCTACGGAGCAGCCGTTGTCGTTCAGGTTGGTGGATCCGGAGTTGGAGCCGAACGTGGCTACCGAGTACGGCATCACACAGTTCCCCTCTCTAGCGATTGAGGCGACTGAAAGTCGCAGGACGGAAGTGATACCGGGTTTGAACCCTAACGACGGGCCCAATGTGTTTTCGGAGCAAGATGTGATCACGGGCCTGCTTGTGGTCAACCAGATCAAGCAGAAAACGATCGTTTTCATCAGTGGGCACGCGGTTAGGGACCTACTTGACGCGACTCGTGGTGGCGATGGTTACGCTTTAGCTGCCGAATCGCTGGTTCGCGAGAACTATGCGATTGCGAATGAGACGATGCAAGAGTTGGGTCAGCGGTTATCTTCGAACGATCCTGAGCTACTCCCTGCTGCGATCATTTTTGCCGGGCCGACGAAAGAGATGACTGAGAGCGAGGAGGGCATCCTCGCGGAGTACGGTAGGCGAGGCGGCAGTATTTTGATGTTGCTGGAACCGGATACGACTCCAGATTCGTTCAAAGGTTTCTTGTCTCGATACGCGGTTGGCGTGGGAGAGGGCACGGTTGTCGACACCGCGAGCTACGTCGCGCCGAATCCGACTTTCTTGCAGATCAAGAACACGAACAGCCAACTGCCGGCGCATCCGTTGACGGAAGATTTCGATGTCCTGTACATGCCGGGATCGACGTTCTACTCGTACAACATCGATCCACAGACGATTCCCTTGACGGATGAGGGTATCCCCTATGTTCGACTGGAGTTGGTGGCCATCAGCACCTTGAACAGCTGGGCTGAGACCGACATTGAGAACATCGGTTTCCAAGTCGATGAGGACCAAGGCGGGCCACATCCCGTAGCGGTGGCGGTTGAGGCGGTAGCGGAGATCGGTGGTAGTCCCCGTCGGGATAACGATGAGCTGATATCGACGCAGATGGTGCTTATCGGCGACACCGACTTCGCGAGCAACGCGTACTTTGGTTCTGCCCGAAACGGCGATCTGTTCGTCAATTCGGTCAACTATTTGGCTGATGACTATGAACTCATCACGCTACGCCCTAAGCAGGTCGCCTTCCGCGAGCTGGTTCTAACCGAATCGGAGCGAAACTTCGTCCGCTGGAGCGGATGGTTATTGATGCCGATATTGATCGCTCTGGCTGGCATCTGGGCCTGGTGGAGAAGACGCTGATCTATGAGCCTAAGAGTCTCACTGGTTCTCGTAATCGCCGCTTGCTGGATTGCGATCGGGGCCTCGATTGTCGTCAAGCAGCTCGGTCAGACCGAGCGCGCTGACCAACCGCCCTTCTTCTTCACGCTTTCGCCAGACGATCTGCGTCACATCTCGATTTCAAGCGAAGAGAACTCGACTTCGTGGCATTTCCGCGAGGACGAGCGCAGGTGGTATTTCGACGACGAGAAAGACGTGCCTACGGACCTCTACCGTTGGGGTGGTATCACGCAACTTTTGGGTGGTCCGAGGTCTCAGAGAGAACTGAAGAAGACGATTGACGATCCGGCGCTTTACGGGCTCGACAACCCGAAGCTATCGATCACGGTCCGGCTACGGGACGACCGCGAGTTGACGGTGGAGATGGGCAACCTGACTCCGGACGGTGGCGCTCATTACGCGAGCCAGAGCGGGTACGAAGAGTTGTACACGGTGGACTATTCGTGGGGCGAGGTCATGTTGAGGCTAGTTGACGAACCGCCACATCCCGAATGGTTCTACATGATGGATCCGAACGAGGCGACCGAGATTTTGCTATTCGAAGGAAACGAGGTAACTTCCGGTTACGGTTTCGATGATGATGTCGGCGAGTGGGTGGTTTGCGACCTTCCGGCCAGTGCTGCTCCGTGCGCGGGCACAACGCCTGCTGATGCTGAAGTGTTAATGGACTACCTGACGCACTTCGGCAATCCGGTAATCGACGGTGCCGAAGTGCTGAACCTGATCGACCCAGCCGATTACGAACCTTACGGCGTCGGAAGAGATGCACCGTATGTCCACATCCGACGGGAAGTCCAGGTGCGCGAGTTGCTGACTGAGGTGTACCGGACGTCGATGATCATCGGGGATGTGACCCCAGACGGCAATTACCGTTACGCGGTCGCCAACGAGACTCAGGACATCATCAGGGTTGACAAGGATTGGGCGGACAAGATGCTGACGATGTTCGAGTTGCAGCAGCAATAGCTGCTCGCCGCTTCTTCAAAGATCAATTTAGTTTTCTTGTATGTCCTCGTGGCGACGATGGCGGTATGTAGAAGCGAATATGCCGGCAGCGATTAGCGCTACGCCGACAAGAAGCACCCATGCAATGATCCCTTGAGACACTGGTACTGCACCGCCAGTCGCGGGCAACATCTCGGTCGGTTCGGGGTCGGGTTCAAGTAATGGTGGGGGTGTGCCTCGTATGCCGACGGCTATGGTGGCTGGCAATGTGCTGGTGTTCCCGCACATGGTGAGCGACGGAATTATTCGCACCGATGATGACATTACTGTCAATGTGTTATTGCTGTTCTTTGTGACCATTTCCAGGCTTGAGATGTTGGTGCGGAGTTCCTCGGGCACGGGGATGCAGACGGCCACAGTACCGTTCAAGTTGTAGGACGATATTGGCGCGCTTTCTGCATCTATAACGAATACCCGGTACTGGTTGCCACTGAGGGTGTAGCGATGATGCGACATGCCGGCATTGGAAGCAGAACCATCTTCCGCCATGCGAACTCCCATGATTTCTCCGTTGGGAACTATTCCCATTACTGCGGAAACTGAGAAGTTTTCATCCGTAAACGCGCCGCCCTCTTCAGGAGTAAAGACTTGGTATTGCTCTCCTTCAGAATCACTTAGGATCGATGGGATTTCTCCCTCAGGATTGCGAGGCGGTGCATCGGGCCCGGTCGCCTCGCCTGGTCGGCGAACGGTGATCCGGAACGTCGCGGTGCAAGCTAACCCAGTACCGATACATCCTGACCTCAGCGAAACTGTCACACTATAGATTCCAGGGTCAGAGGGAGCTGTATAGGACGCTGACGTTCCATCGGTACCGCCTGACAACCACCCTCCTGATACCGACCAATCGAATTTGACGTCGTTCGCCAAGCGCTGGTCCTCAATGTCTTGCCGTCCGATCACATTAATGGAAAGCACAACGGTGTCGCCAACTGTCAGCGTAAGGTTTGGTGTCGACGCGGATATCTCCTGTATCGACCCGGTGGGCTGTGGGTCCGGGTTTTGTGCAAGTGCGATGCCACCAAACGATATACCGGACTGTAGCGCCAGAGTACCGACGACAATAATCGCTCCAACGAGAGCGACGCCCAGCGCCAATTTCAATCTCGATTTCATTGAACACAGCTTCATCGCACGATCTCCTATAGCTTTTCCGAACATCCTCGTAATCGCTCCGAATTAGACGTGGCGCACGTTTGATTCGCTAGTCTACACACGCCGACACGATATCGTTCGATGCATTCAGACGTGCGATTGGAAATCTTTCCGCATCGGATCCCGTTTCCCTACCCTCTGGATTCCCGCATGCGCGGGAATGACTGATAGGGCGCGGGAATGACGGGTGTTTCGCCGCGGCCGCCTATCTCAAGTCGTCAAACGTTTGTAAAGCATTAACAGGCGCTGCGGCAACATGCTGACGTCTGGAAGGACCTCATAGTTGAAGTCGTCCATCATGACTTTCAAGTAGTCGTGACCTTGTTTGTCCACGGTCAAACAGAATGGTACGATGCCTTCTCGCCGTGCTTCCATCAACGCCATGCGGGTGTCGTGCACCGCGTATTCCTTCTCGACACCCTCTCGGCTGTAACCGCGGTCTTGGGGACGGCCGTCGGAGATGAGGAACAGGAAGCGAGAGCGAGAATCTTGGTCTGCGAGCTTCTTGGTGGCATGGCGGATCGACGGTCCCATACGGGTTGCGTGCAGAGGCGCGATGCGATCAATGCGGCGCGGGATCTCTTCAGTGAACTTCTCGTCAAGGTCCTTGATGACGTAGAACTCGACGTTTTCCCGGCCGTAGCCGGAGAAGCCGTAAATCCCGTAGTCGTCCCCTAGTGTTTCGAGCGCATTTACGAGGAGGACAACACCTTCTTTCTCGACATCGACGATGCGCTTGTAGGACTTGCGTAAGCCTTCGGTGCGGCGTGAGCGTAGCCAGACCATGTATTCGACCGGGTCGTCGGGCGCACCCCAATCGTCGTTAGGACGTTTAGCTTCTTCGATCGCCTCGGCGGTGGAAGCGGACATGTCGAGGAGGAACGCGACAGCCACTGAGCGTTCTGTCTTGTTGCGACGCCAGTAGATCTTCTCGTCGGGGGTTGCACCGACTCGCAGGTCGATGACGGCCTCGAGCATTGGATCGAAGTCGAGTTCTTCACCGTCTTCGAGTCGCTTCTGTTTGCGGTACATCTCCGGCATCACGAGCTCGAACTGCTTCTTGATCATCGTCAAGAGTGATGCGCGTTCGACGAGCGTATCGCGGTAGAAGCCGGTGTCGCCGCTGCTCATCTCCTTCTCATGCACCATGCACCAGCGCGGTCGATACTCGTTGGCCCTGAAGTCCCACTCGTCGTAGACGAACTGATCCGTGCCATTCGCAGTTAGTGGCCCGCCGTCTTCGTCAACGTGTTGCATCGGGCCTGAAGATTGGCTCTGGGCCTGCGGATCGCGTCGCTGCATCTCCTTGAGGAGGTTTTCGAGCATCTCCGCGAGTTCAGACGACATCTCTTCGCCGTCTTGCCCTTCTTGGATGTCGACCTCTGCGGAGTTCTTCATCATCTGCTCAAGCTGCTCTTGTGAGAGCGGGCTCATCTCACCCATCTCGTCGTCAGCGAACTCGGCACCGTCCATCATCTGGGCTTGAGAGAGTAGCTGTGAAAGTTCCGGTTTGAACTCGCCGCGATAGTCGACCTCTTGTGGCGAAGAGTAGTCTTGCTCGTCCCCGGTTTCAAAGTCTTCCGATTCTTCACCGCTCTCCTCGTCGTCTTCACCGTAGCCTTCGCCCGGCTGCATCGACTCGATGAATGCCTGAATAATTCCTTGCAGATCCTGTTCCTCTTCGTCGTCGCCGTCCTGGTCGTCGTCCTCCTCATCGTCATCAAGGTTGTCGAACTCGTCCTCATCGAGTTCTTCGTTCTTGACTTCGGTGAGCCAGGCACATGCGCGGATCGTAGCTTCGGCGGCATCCTCTACCAACGCCGGTTCGTTTTGCATCAAGCGCACAAGTCGGCGGAGTTTTCTTGCCACTTCCATGTGACGCTTTGGAGCGATCAGATTGGCGTTTTGTCCGAGGCTGATGCGGATCATGAATTCGACAAGAGCCTCGCGTGCTGGCAACTCGGTCATGTCGGGTCGCGAACCCAATGCATCATCTTGGACCGCTTGGAAGCTGACTGCGAGTCCGCGATAGGCACCCATCACCTTCGCATCGACACGGGTGCTTTCAAAGATCGTGAAAACGTCGTTGCTCAATTTGCGATCTGGGAAGAGATCGAAGAAGCGGCTCATGGGGATTGTGGCGTGATCATCGGATTCGGGCTCGGTTGCCGCGCCATTCGAATCCGCTACATCGGTTGAAGGCTCTCTCTCAGCGATCTCGCTGGAAACCGATTCGAGCGCGTTGCCGTTGGCGCTCGTAAGCTCGGGACGGATGTCTGTGAACATCGTTGAAGGTCGTTCGAAGCTGAAGCGGAACGAACCGAATTCGATGTGGCCGGTCTGATGTGTGGAGATGACCTTGAAGAACGCGAAGTTGCGATCTTTGCTCGGATGGCGGTTGATCACCTTGGGCAGATAGATAGTAGTGCCCTCGGTGGTCGGTAACTCGCCCTGGAACCATCCGATGTTTTTGTCGACAAGTTGTTGTGCGGCTTGAACCTCGATCTCCTGCCCTGCCAACATGCGGCAGTACATGCGGATAATCTCTCGCACACGATCGAGTTCAACACTTGAAGACAGCGCGTCAAGCACCTCATGCGACAGTGCCGATTCGTTTTTGAAATAGGCTTCGGCAGCATCAGGTTTCTCTGCGTTGACCTGCATCCCGCGTCCGTGCCACTCGATGAGTTGCGGGAAGGTAACGCGTTCGAGGACGCGCGGACCTGTGGTTAGGAATGCTGATGAAGCCTCTGGCGAGCCTTCGGAGGCGATTCGGTGTGTAAGGTCGATCAACGTGTCGCGCCACTCGTGACCCACGCCGCTTAACGCGCGAGCGCCGTCGCGGATGACACGTGAGGGGTCTACTCCTTCTTTTGTCGACAAGCGGTTGACCAATGCGATGAAGCTCGATCGTTGCTCACGCGGCATCTCGACCAGAGAGTACTGAGCAGCGTCGAACATCGGTTGGACGTGACGCCAAGAGTTTTTAGCCACAGTGTTGGAGAGTCCAATGAACGCTCCGGCATCCCGACCGAGTTTAGGAAATAGGTCAGAGCCTTTATCGAGCGCGTCGCCGGCCATGTCGTAGGAGCGATGCGAGACTTCTTCCAAGAACTCTGCGAAACGTCGTAACTCATCGAACGACAGCGATGCCAATAACTCCGGGGTCGCTTCGAATAGCTTGCATGCTAGAGCCGATGACTTCCACGTACCTCGGTACAAGGACCGGCAAGACTGAGCCCAATCGCCGATGTAGCGTGGGCGTAACCGTTCTATTGCTTCGGGGCTGGCGCGGAAGAAAGCAACGGCGAGACTTGGCGATGCGGTGCAAAGTTGGTCACCGATACGTACCCAGCTAATGAACTGACCGGCCGGTAAGTGGCGTTGCACCTTGGGAGAAGCGTTGAAAAGTTCGGCTCCAGCTTCCCATGATCGAACGGTGCGCTTCGAGATGGTCAATCCCAACTGCGCCCAATCGTCAAGCTTGTCGTCTGCCAACCGTCCAGTCAAAGCCTCTCTGGCGCGGTCGTAGTTTGCTTGGACGGGCGAAGGGAAACTGCCAAGCTCCGTTCGCACGTTCATCATCAATTGTTCATTGTTTTGCGTCATGTTTGGATAGTCGTCAAAGCCACTAGAACCCGTTGGTCGTTTGAGCTAGCGAACTTCGTCCGTTTGCAGCAATCGCATTGTGTTGTGGATGATTCTTGCGGTTGCACCCCAGATGATTCTGCCGTCATGCTCGATGGCGTCCCATTGACGGGTGAGGTTGTTGCGCATGAGAGTGATCTGACGACGAGCGGATACGTCAGCTAGTCGGTGTACCGGGATATAGGCGTAGTCGTCTACCTCTTCTCGTTCGGGCGTTAAGCGTGCATTGTCGCACAACTGGCCGGCAAACGGCCAAACTTCGTAACCCGTGCCGGTGATTACCTTCGGCAACGGGCCCCAAGAATCGATAAGCGACGGAGAAACGCCGATCTCTTCGTGTGTCTCTCTAAGGGCGGTATCTAGAAGGGTGGCATCTTCGGGTTCGACGACACCGCCCGGAAATGCCCACTCGGTACGATGGTTGCCCCGGTGCGCGGCGCGACGGATAAGCAGAATGGCAGGCACTTCATCACGGGTGGCAAACAACACCGATACCGCGGCGCGACGTTTTGGCAATCCAGGGTCTAGCCCTTCGGGTGGAGCGGCTTCTCCGGGCAGATCACGGACATCAGGGCGAGTCAGTCTGCTTTTGGCGAACGCCATGAACTCAGATGCCGTGTCGGTTTTCACGGGAAGATCGAGGAAACGACCTCGTCGATGCTACGTTGCACTTGTGCATCGTCAGTGATACCCCACGTTACCGCCACTTGACATGCACGACGCGGGTTGATGCCTTCGTTGATCAACTTGGCGGCGTAGATGAGGACACGTGTGCTAGCGCCTTCTTCCAATCCGTGTTCGCGCAGGTTTCGAATCTTCCCGCCAAGGGCTGCGAGTAGCCCCGCATTTTCATCATCGCAACCCGATTCGTGTTGGATGATCTGAGCCTCGTGCTCTTCATCGGGGAAGTCGAACTCGAGGGCGACGAAGCGTTGGCGGGTGCTGTGCTTGAGGTCTTTGACGGCGTTCTGGTAACCCGGGTTGTACGAGACGACCAGCAGGAAGCCATCTGCGGCATCGATGACCAAGCCGAGTTTATCGATCGTCAAAGTCCGGCGGTGGTCAGTCAAGGGGTGGATGATGACGGTCGTGTCCTTGCGTGCTTCAACAACCTCGTCCAAGTAGCAGATGCCGCCAGATTTCACGGCTCTGGTCAAGGGCCCGTCTTGCCAACGGGTGCCTTCTCTATCGAGCAAGTAACGGCCAATGAGGTCGGATGCGGTTAAGTCTTCGTGGCAGGCCACGGTGACGAGCGGCAGGGAAGCTGGATTGCCGTTGGCGCTGGCGTCAACCTTGGCGGCGGGTTTTGCAACGGTAAGTTCTTCGCCCAGACGCCACGACATGTGCTCTACGAAACGGGTCTTGCCGGTACCGGTCGGACCTTTGAGCAGAACGGGAACGCGCTGGTGGTACGCGGCTTCGAAGATTTCGATCTCATCCGCGAGGGGAAGGTAGTAGGGCTCTTCGGCGAGCACGTACTCCTCGATGATCGTCTGGTTGAATAGCTGTTCAGTCGCCATTTGGCATCCAATCGGTGCTAAGTCTTAGTGGTTGCTTCCCACAATTTGGTGACGTTCTGTTCCAAAGCGGCCAGATCGCCGTCGTTAAATATGGTTTCGTCTGCTCGTTCGATTCTGATCTCGGCTGCGAATTGCGCGTCCATGCGCCTGCGTGCCGCGCGTTCGTCCATGCCTGTCTTTTCTACAATGCGCGCCAACCTTTGATGATAAGACGATTCGACGGTCCAGATACGGTCGGCGAGGTCATCCCACCCCGCTTCAAACAGAACGGCGGCCTCTATGGCAGTAACGTCCGTATGGTTGTGTAGGTTTTGGTTAATCACCCCTTCGAGCATCTCGCGGATTCGGTGCCAGACTATCGATTCAAGGGTTTTACGCTTGGTTTCGTCGTTGAACACGATTGCGCCAACGGATTGGCGATCGATCTCACCATCCTCGCCGATGATCTTGTTGCCGAAAGCCTTGATCATGTCAGCGTGACCTGGCGTGCCTTTTGCATAGGCTGCGTGGCCTAGAAGATCGGCGCTGATGGTTTTTGCGCCAAGCTTGCGCAAGATGTCGATAGTCTCGGATTTTCCCGCCCCGATACCCCCTGTTACAGCTATGGTGATCATCGATCGTCGTCGCAAAGTGCGTAAGTAGAATATTTTACTACTCCGTAAACCGCATATTTCGAGCCGAATGCCGTCGAAATTGCGCCACGAATCAGTCTTTTGATCTGCTGAATTGCCCTCCAAGCCGACGAATAACGACCGCGATTCGAGTTCATTGCTCCGTTCGTTACCCAGCATCGACGCATTGATGTCCGATCCGTCGTTAGCAGAGGTTTCCGGACTTTACCCGCGGACGTTCATCGTGGATGAAGCGCGCCGCACGTTGACAGCCATCCGAGCTTCGATCCGCAATAGAGGTGCCGCATCGGTTGATGTAGGGATCGCGGGGATCGCGAAAAGCATCGTTGATTCGGTTGGAAGCCGTTGGGGGCCGTCGCCGACACGCGTCATTAACGCTACCGGCGTGATACTTCACACGAATCTGGGTCGTGCTCCGCTCAGTGAAGATGCTGCGAATGCGGCTCGGCGCGCAGCGCTCGGATACTCCGATCTGGAGTACGACATTGAAACTGCCGGCCGAGGTTCACGGCACTCACATGTGTCGTCATTGTTGAGCACGGTCACTGGCGCACAGGCGGGAATCGCGGTTAACAACAATGCAGCCGCCGCGTTGCTGGCATTAAGCACGCTGGCTGGGGATGGCGGCGATGTGATCGTTTCACGCAGCGAAGCGGTGGAGATCGGGGGCGGATTCCGAGTACCCGACGTTATGGCGCAGTCAGGAGCAAAACTCGTAGACGTAGGAACTACGAACCGCACATATGCCCGAGATTACGAAGCGGCGATTGGTCCGAACACGGCGGCGATTTTGAAGGTGCATCGTTCCAACTTTGCGATATCCGGGTTTGTCCACGAGGATCCGTTGACCGATATCGTAGCGGTCGCGAAACGTCACAATATACCCCTGATCCACGATCTCGGTTCTGGTTGCCTCGTGGATACGTCGGTTTATGGCGTCGAACATGAGCCTACAGTGCAAGAATCGATCAATGCCAGCGCTCATTTGACGCTCTTTTCAGGCGACAAGCTGCTTGGCGGTCCACAAGCTGGCATCGTCGTGGGCGATGCCGAGTTGGTTCACCGGGTTTCACGACACCCATTGGCGCGGGCGGTTCGCATCGACAAGATGACATTGGCGGCGTTGAATGCGACTCTGCGCTCGTACGTTCGCGGAGCTGCGAAAGACGAATTGCCAATCCTGCGGATGATGGCTGTGACGCTTGACGAGTTGGATGATGTTGCCAAGCAGTGGTCACGAGAAATCGAATCCGAAGTGGTCGATGGTCGAACGGCTATCGGTGGTGGCAGCGCACCGGGTCAGACATTACCAACGCGGCGTCTGATGATTTCTGAGGAGATGACCGCAGAAACAATCGCCGAACAGTTGCGTAGTCAACCTACTCCGATCATCGGCAGGATTGAGGATGAGCGCTTCTACATTGATCCGCGCACGGTGTTGTCGGAGGAACGAGGTATCGTCACTGAAGCGTTGGCGACCATCGCAAAATCAGCGAAACTGCGGGAAAGCTGAAAACGAACTATTCTTGCCGCATCCGGGTGTTGTCATGACCAGACATCCGGTAAGTTCACGATATGACCCTCTTCGATGATCGAAGAAAGGCGATCTTGAATCGTCAAGCTCCTCTTGCGACGCGTATGCGACCGAGGCATCTTGACGAGTTCGTGGGTCAGGAGAAACTGGTCGGGGCCGGGCGTGTTGTGCGTCGCATGATTGAGCGTGATCGACTTCACTCCATGATTCTGTGGGGACCGCCGGGCAGTGGCAAGACGACGCTCGCCCAGCTCATTTCGGGAGTCACCAAGAGCCACTTTGCCGAATTATCGGCCGTTACTTCGGGTGTTCGGGACATTAGGAAAGAAGCCGCGGACGCGCAACACCGTATCGGTGCAACGGGCACGCGGACGATACTTTTTATCGACGAGATCCACCGCTTCTCAAAATCTCAGCAGGACGCGCTATTGCCTCATGTGGAGGCTGGCACATTCATTCTCATTGGCGCAACAACCGAAAACCCGTCTTTCGAGGTGATCGCGCCGCTTCTCTCCAGGACTCGGGTCTACACAATGGAGTCGATAGAGGATGATGGCATGAATCGCATCATCGACTCTGCGCTCACCGATTTGGAGCGGGGATTGGCGGCGGCTAATCCTGTGTTGAACGACGAAGCGCGTTCATTTCTTCTGAGCGCGTCGAACGGCGATGCGAGGTCTGCGTTGAATGCGCTGGAGATCGCGGTCGAATCGGCGCCTGAAGAAGGCGGGAAGCGATTCATCACTGTCGACTTGGTTGAACAGGCGATCGAGAAACGATCACGATACGATCGGCTCGGCGATATGCACTACGACACGATTTCGGCGTTTATTAAGAGCGTGCGTGCTTCGGATCCGGATGCTGCGATTTACTACCTCGCCAGGATGATAGATGCTGGGGAGGATCCGATGTTCATAGCGCGCAGGCTCGTGATCTTGGCTGCCGAGGACATTGGTTTAGCCAACCCTAACGGCCTCGCCGTGGCGGTTGCTGCTCAGCAAGCGGTGAGTTTCATCGGTATGCCGGAAGGTCGTATCCCGCTTGCGGAGGCGACGATCTTCTTGGCTTCCGCCCCTAAATCGAATTCGGCGTATCTAGCGATTGACAAAGCACTGGGATTAGTGCGCGAGAGTCGCGACGAACCCGTTCCGATGCACCTTCGCAACGCGCCGACGCGACTCATGGAGAACATGGGCTACGGCAAGGACTACCAATACCCGCATGACGCGCCGGGGCATTTCAAGCCGTCGGAGAATCTGCCCGAGAAATTGCAGGGAAGTCAGTTTTACGAGCCGGGTGAGTTGGGAGCGGAGAAGCAGATTGGCGAGCGGTTGCGGTATTGGTGGGGAGAACGCTACGACACTGGCGATTGAAGCCAAGCACCTCTACGCCGCAGCGACGGCTTGGCGGAAGTGCTCTTGCATCGCCACCAACGTGTAGTCGATGTCTTCGGAGGAGATGCCGTAGTGGGTTACCATGCGCATTGATGGGTCGCCGGGGTTTACTAGGATGCCGTGTTCGCGGAGGTTTTGGGCGATGGTTTGGCCGGTGCCGGGGGGGATGTTGAAGAAGACTATGTTGGAGTGGATGTTGTCGGGGTCAACGCTTATGCCGTCGATTTCGGCGAGGCCTTGGGCGAGTTTCTTGGCGTTTGCGTGGTCTTCGGCTAGGCGGTCGATCATGTTGTCTAGGGAGTAGATGCCGGCGGCGGCGATGACGCCGACTTGTCGCATACCGGCACCGAGCATCTTGCGCCAGCGGCGGGCGTGGTTGATGAAGTCTTGGCTGCCGACGACGACGCTGCCGACGGGGCAAGACAGTCCTTTGGATAGGCAGAAGGTTGCAGAGTCAGCAGGCGCTACGAGCTCTTTGACATCTACACCAAGGCTTACGGCGGCGTTGAAGATGCGTGCGCCGTCGATGTGGACGTTCATTCCGCCTTCGCGTGCGGCATCGGCCATAGACTCTGTCTGCGCGGTGGTCAATGGTTGTCCGCTCATCTGGTTGTGAGTGTTCTCGATGCAGAGGAGTTTGGTCGGTGGGACGTGGTAGTCGTGGGGTTTGGTAGCTGCGCGGATGACGTCGGGTTCCAAGAATCCATGGCGGTCGGTTTTGATGGGGTAGAGGAAGAGTCCGCCGAGGACGCTTGCGCCGCCGGCTTCGCTGGAGAAGATGTGCGATCGGTCGCCGACGAGGACTTCGTCTCCTCTGCCGCAGTGTGCGAGCATGGATACGAGGTTGCCCTGCGTGCCGGAGGTGACGAATAGTCCGGCTTCTTTGCCGAGCATCTCTGCCGATTTTTCCTCTAGCTCGTTGACGGAGGGGTCGTCGCCGTATACGTCATCGCCGACTTCGGCTTCGTAGATTGCACGCCGCATCTCGGGCGACGGCATTGTGACGGTATCGCTACGCAGGTCTACACGAACTTCCATGATCAGATGGCTCCCGGTGGTTGCTGGTGTGAGTCTTATTTTGAACTATGATCGCTGTTTTTTGAACTGTGATTGCTGTGATTTTGGGTGATGGACTGTGATTGGGGCAGGTGGTCTTAAAATCGTGAGTATGTCTGCTGGTCATGAAGAAGTGCGCGCTGTGGATTCCCGCGTGCGCGGAGATGAGATGAGGGGAATTGGATATCGGGCTTGGGATTTTTGGGTTCGGCGGAGTTGGATGCTTTGGGTTTTGGCGGTGGTTGTTTTGCTTCTCGATCAGTCCACGAAGTCGTTGATTGTTGCGTGGCTCGATTGGGGGCAGTCGTGGCCGGAGGAAGGTTTTTTGCGGATCACTCACGCTCGGAATACTGGAACGGCTTTCAGTCTGTTTCAAGGGCATAACAATGTTCTGAGTTTTGTGGCGTTGTTCGCGGTGGGGGTTTTGCTGTGGGTGTATGCGACTACGGGTGCGAAGTCGTTCATATTGCGGGTGGCGCTCGGGCTACAACTTGGGGGTGCGCTGGGCAATTTGTTGGACCGGCTGCAACAGGGGTATGTGACTGACTTTCTCGATGTGGGGCCTTGGCCGATATTTAATGTTGCGGACTCGGCGATATCTGTGGGGATGGTTTTGATGGTGTGGTATTTCTTCAGCCATCGGGAAGAAGAATCAGCAGCGGCTTCTACTCCTGCTGCTACCGTTCACGCTGGTGTCGGTTGTCCGAAGTGCACCGATGCGATGCGATATGGGACGTTGAATCAATCCATTGCTAATGTCTCCGAAACTGACATTCGAACTTGATGGCGAAGGGTTGCCGGTACGTCTCGATGTGTTTATTCGGCATGAGGTAGCTGGTCTGTCGCGGACGGAGGTGCAGCGGCTGATCCGGTCGGGGGCGGCGAGGGTGAATGGACGAACGACTGTATCGCCTTCGGTGAAAGTCAATGCGGGTGATCGCGTTGAGTTCGATGCGCCTGGTCCTACGGAAGCTGACGCGCCGCCGATTCCGCAGAACCTCGACTTCGGTGTGGTTTACGAGGACGAACACGTTATTGTGGTCGATAAGCCGGCTGGAATGGCGGTGCATTCGGGAGCCGGGCGTGCGGATGGGACTCTGGTGAACGGGCTTTTAGCACGATATCCAGAGCTTTCGGAGTTAGAGCCGAGTGAACGTCCGGGTATAGTGCATCGGTTAGATGCTGATACTTCGGGATTGATGGTGGTTGGACGTACGGCTGAATCCGCATCTGCCCTATCCGCTGCGATCAAAGAGCGCGAAGTTGACCGACGTTACGTCGCGATGGTGGTTGGCAAATTGCCGCCTGGGCCCGGCATCATCGATCGACCCATCGGCAGGCATCCGACGATCCGAACTCAGCAGGCGGTTGTGTCGGGTGGGCGTCCAGCGCGGACTCGTTTCGCGTACCAGAGCGGGCACTTCGCTTTCGGTAAGAACCTATCGATGGTCAATCTGAAGCTCGAAACTGGACGTACGCATCAGATTCGCGTCCATATGCAAGCCATTGGCTACCCGATCTTGGGCGATCCGGTCTATGGAATCGTGATCCCGGAAATACTGCTTCGCAGACAGTTCCTGCACGCGCATCAGCTAGGTTTTCGCCACCCGGTCACGGGCGAAGACCTTGCGCTGAGTTCTCCCCTGCCACCCGATCTCGCGCGCGCTGTGGCGAGTATTGGTCCGCCTTCAAGCGTCGTTTTTGGCGCGTCGGGATATTCGGCGTAGTAATCAAATAATCTGGATAGTATGACTACACAAATTCCCGCACGCGTTCGCTTTGCTCCGAGTCCGACCGGGGTGATGCACATCGGCGGTCTTCGCACCGCGCTTTACGACTGGTTTCTGGCTCGCAAGACTGGCGGTCAGTTCATTCTGCGGATCGAGGATACGGACCGCAATCGATACGATCCTGACGCCGAGCGGCACATCAAGGAGTCTTTGAAGTGGTTGGGGCTGGATCTCGACGAGGGGCCGGACATCGGTGGTCCTTATGCGCCTTATACGCAGTCTGAGCGGTTGAAGCTGTACGCGGATGCGGCTGAGAAGCTAATTGAATCTGGTGCTGCGTACTACGATGACACGCAGCCCGAGGAGTTGGCGGCGTTGCGGCAACGTCAGCAGGCGGCGGGGCAGGCGCCAGGGTACGATAACCGAGGACGCTATCGGACGGCTGAGCAGATCCAAGAGTCGCGAGACAAGGGGTTTGACGTTGTAGTGCGGTTCAAGGTGCCTGACCATGGGGATGTTTCGGTTGAGGACGAGGTGCGAGGCGGGTTGAAGTTCGACCTTTCGCTGTTGCAGGACTTTGTCATCTTGAAATCTGACGGGTTTCCGACGTATCACTTGGCGCACGTTGTTGACGACTATGAGATGGGCATCACGCATGTCATTCGCGGTGAAGAGTGGATACCGAGCCTGCCGCGGCACGTCTTGATTCAGGAGGCGTTGGGGATACCTACTCCGAAGTATGTGCATGTGCCGTTGATTACCGCGCAGGACGGTGCGAAGCTGAGCAAGCGTCATGGAGCGCAGTCGGCGTTGGAGTATCGGGATGCGGGTTACACGCCGGACGCGGTGCTGAATTATCTGGCGCTGCTCGGATGGTCGCCGGGGGATGATACGGAGGTGATGACGCGTGGCGAGATTGCGTCAAGGTTCGAGATCGAACGTATCTTGTCGCATCCGGCAAAGTTCAGTGCGCAGAAGCTTGAGTGGATGAACCAGCAGCACATCATGAAGGCGGACGAGGACACGCTTGCTGAGATGATGCTGCCGTATCTTGAACGATCCGAAGAGGATGGTGGTTTACCGGAGGAGGTTGACCGTCCGATTGATCGGTCAGTGGTTAAAGCTATGGTGCCGGTGCTACGGGAGCGGATAAAGGTGTTGCCGGACGTAGTTGAGCTGATAGATTTCCTCTTCGTGGACGAAGTCGATCCGAGTCCGGAGGAGATGATCGGGCGACGGATGGATGAGGAGATGGTGGTAGTCGCGTTGAACAGCAGCATCGACGCGTTGAAGTCCATCGAGCCATTTATTACTGAAGACATCGAGAGCACGTTACGCGGCTTGACTGCGACCACTGGCCTAAAAGCCGGACAGCTATTCACTCCGATCCGTGTTGCGATGACTGCGAAACGTATCGCCCCGCCGCTTTTCGAATCGATTGAGGTCTTGGGCAAGGATCGGACGTTAGAACGGTTGCGGAAGGGACTTGTGGTGTTCGAAAGGCACGTTGAAGATCGTAGCGGTTAATGTTCAGGTGTTACCATCGATACGGTAATGGAAACCCGCTTTTCACGGATCAGAACGGGTTCGACCACAGGAGAAACGATTTCAGTTGGTAGAGGTAAAGAATCGAGAGGGTGAGAGCTTCGAGGCGATGTTGCGCCGATTCACCCGCAGCGTTCAGCACGAAGGCATCATTTCCGAGGCGCGTCGGCGCAAGGCTTTTGAGCCGCCGAGCGTGACTCGGAAGAAGCAGATTGCGGCAAAGGTTCGCAAGAGCCGCAAGTCGACCGAGAAAAACCGATAGTTCTCGAGCTGGGCAGTCCAACGCGCGTAATCGCGTAACTCTGGGGCGATACGTGAAATGAAGTTTGGCATCGTCGTATTCCCGGGCTCATGGTCCGAACGCGACATGCACTACGCCGTCGCAGATGTCCTCGGTTATCAGGCCGAGTATGTTTGGCATCGCGAGACTTCACTCAACAACTTTGACGCCATCCTTCTTCCCGGCGGATTCTCTTACGGCGACCACCTCCGGTGTGGCGCGATCGCTGCGCACTCCCCGGTCATGGCGGCGGTCAAGGACTTCGCCAACAACGGCGGGTTCGTGTTCGGTAGCTGCAACGGCTTCCAGATTCTCTGTGAAACTGGTCTTTTGCCGGGAGCGCTAATACGCAACGATCATCTTGAGTTCCGTTGTGAACCCGGCAACCTCAGAGTCGAATCTTCGCAGACAGCGTTCACGTCTCAATATGCAGATGGTGATGTGGTTGCAATGCCGATATCGCACGGCGAGGGCAACTATCAGGCGGATGAGGAGACGTTGGCGATGCTGGAATCTGATGGACGCGTGATTTTTCGCTACGTGGACGCGCAGAATCGAGCGACCGCCAAGGCTAATCCGAATGGTTCGCTGAACAACATCGCAGGAATCACCAATGAAGCTGGCAATGTCCTTGGGATGATGCCGCACCCCGAGCGTGCGTGCGAACCCCTTCTTGGTAGTTCCGATGGCAACCCTTTGTGGCAATCAATCGCGGCTGCGGTCGACGGCGGCAGTTGATTGTCGTGGCACCGATTGCTCAAGAATTGCTTGACGAGGTTGCGCTTTCTCGCGCTGAATATGAGGCGATCATAGACCGACTGGGGCGCGAGCCGAACGAGCTTGAGATCGGGTTGTTCGGTGCGTTGTGGAGCGAGCACTGTGGGTATAAGCACACCAAGGCGTTGCTCCGCACGTTGCCGAATACGTCTGATCGGCTCCTAGTCGCGCCGGGTGCTGAAAACGCTGGTGTAGTAGATATCGGTGACGGATATGCCGTTGCATTCAAGATCGAATCGCATAACCACCCGTCGGCAGTCGAACCATACGAAGGCGCGGCTACCGGTGTGGGTGGCATCGTGCGCGACATCCTAGCGATGGGTGCGCGTCCGATGGCGCTGATGAACTCATTGCGATTCGGTCCTCCGACGGACGAACGTCAGCGATACTTGCTGAACGGCGTCGTCTCTGGGATTTCGGGTTATGGCAACTGCATCGGTGTGCCGAACGTCGGCGGTGAAGTCGTATTCGACGATTCGTACGCTGGCAACCCGCTCGTCAACGCGATGTGCGTGGGGATTATCGAAGGTGGCAAGGTGATGAGTGCGCGAGCGGATGCGCCGGGTGATCTGCTGGTGCTAGTTGGCGCGAAAACCGGACGCGACGGTATTCATGGTGCATCAGGTCTCGCATCTCGGACATTCCAAGAGCAGGCGGAGATGCGCTCCGCGGTTCAAGTCGGTAATCCTTTTTTGGAAAAAGTCTTGATCGAAGCGTGTTTGGAGGCGATTGAGCTGCCGGGCGTTGTTGGAATGCAGGACTGCGGAGCGGCGGGGATTACCAGCGCAGCCGTGGAGATGGCTGAACGGAGCGAACTCGGGATCAACATCGATGTTGCTAAGGTGCCACGCCGCGAGAATGAGATGTCGCCGTATGAGGTGATGCTGTCCGAATCGCAGGAACGGATGTTGCTGGCGGTCAAACCCGGTGCCGAAGAGCGATTGTTCGACCTGTTTGAGAAATGGGATCTCGATGCGGCGATCATCGGAACATTCGAAGCGGACAATCAAGTCGTGGTTTCTGAGGGCGCGCGGCAAGCATCATCGACGCCCGTAGTAACCCTGACTGATGCTCCGGAGTATCAGTTCAACTCGCCGAAGCCCGATTGGCTTGCTGAGTTGCAGTCGTTTGATCTGGCGGCTCTGCCGGATTTGGAAATCACGCCGAACGAGGCACTTCTGAAGTTGCTCGCATCGCCGAACATCGCGTCGAAGCACACGGTCTGGAGGCAATACGACCATCAGGTGCAGAACAACACAGTCATCGCGCCGGGTGGTGACGCCGCTCTGCTCCGCATCCAAGGCACTCAACGCGCGCTGGCAGTTTCGACTGACGGCAATGGCAGGCTTGTTTATTTGAACCCGCGTGTCGGGGCCGCAATCGCCGTGGCCGAAGCTTGCCGGAATCTGGCATGTGTCGGAGCGGAACCGGTAGCTCTCACAGACGGGCTGAATTTCGGCAATCCTGAAACTCCGGATATCCAGTATCAGCTTCAAGAAGCGATCGCTGGCATATCTGAAGCGGCATCGGCCTTCGACATTCCCGTAGTCAGCGGTAATGCGAGCTTGTACAACGAGTCGGCTGGATCGGCAGTTCAACCTACTCCGATAATCGGGGCTTTTGGTGTGCTAGAGAACGTTGAAAGGCATACTCGGTCTGCGTTCCAAGACAATGGCGACGCGGTGATCGTCATTGGCACTGATACTCCATGGGACACATTCGATGGCTTGGCGGGCAGTGAGGCTTTAGCAATTTTTTATGGCGAAATTGCAGGTCAGCCCGAACTCGATCTCGGTCTTGAAGTCAGAGTTCAGGAACTATGTCGTGCGCTGATCGGGCGTGGTTTGGTCAAGTCTGCACATGACGTTTCTCACGGCGGATTGGCGGTTGCGGTAGTTGAATCTGCGATTCAGGGGAACGTTGGCGTGACCATTGAGCACGATAACCAATTTTCCGATTGGCTTGCCACACTGTTCGGCGAAAGCCAATCGCGCATTATTGTGACCTGCGACAACGACGATGTTGACGAGATACTGCCCGCCGCGTCGAAGGCAAATGTGCCGGCAACCCAAGTTGGAACTGTAGGCGGTGATTATGTTCGAATCGGGGATGCCGTCCAAGTTGCTCTGGGAACGGTCGCCGACGTGTGGCTGAATTCGTTCGAGCGTGCTACCTCTGGATGATGTCTCGGATTGCGGATTTCTAAACCGGTCAGTCGCGTAAAATCGAAGTTAGACGCAATCGTGAAGCGTCAGCATAGTTCCCAATAGAGCCCGCAATGCCCTCCTATCACGTCTGGACAGTCGGTTGTCAGATGAATATGTCCGACTCGGAACGACTGGGCGCGGGCATGACTGGCCTGGGTTTGGGTAGTTGTGATACTCCCGAAGACGCGGATGTGGTGGTGCTGAACACGTGCGTAGTTCGCCAGTCGGCGGAGGACACTGCCACAGGGATGCTTGGCAAGCTGAAGAAGGTGAAGGACGCGAACCCTGATCGCATGATCGTGGTGATGGGTTGCATGGTGGGGCCTAACGATGCTGATCTTCGGCGCCGGTTTCCGCAAGTTGACCTCTGGGCTAGACCTCAAGACTTCAATCCGATACTTGAATCGGTCGCGTTCAAGCATGGCATCGAGAATGATGACCTTGATGGCTGTTTGGCGAACCTAGTTCCGAATTACCCCAAAGTGGCAACGTTCGTGCCGATCACTCACGGGTGTGATAAGTTCTGCACTTTCTGCATCATCCCCTATCGCCGCGGACGCGAAACGAGTCGTGCGTTGGCGGAGCTAGTCGACGAGGCCAAGATGCTGGTGCAACGTGGCGTCAAAGAGATTACGCTGCTCGGTCAGAACGTCGACTCCTATGGGCACGATCTTGATGACCGCAAAGACCTTGCAGACCTGCTCGAAGCGATCCAAGAGGTGGACGGTATTGAGCGGATACGCTTTCTCACGTCGCATCCTAACGACATGTCGACTCGGATCATCCAATCGATCGCGGACCTGCCGAAGGTTTGCGAGACAGTCAATCTTCCGTTCCAAGCGGGAGACGATGTTGTTCTTGCCAACATGCGACGCGGGTACACGCGGGGGCAGTATCTCGAAAAGATCGACGAAATCCGGGACATTTTAGGAGATGATGTCGCGTTGACTACCGACGTGATAGTTGGCTTCCCTGGCGAAGACGAGGAACAGTTCGAAAACACACTTGACATCGTTGAACGAGTCGGATTCGAAAAAGTCCACTCCGCGGCATATAGCGAACGTCCAGGCACGGTTGCTTCACGGAAATTCCCGGACACTGTATCCCAAAGCGAGAAAAAGCGGCGACATCAGCGACTCGACGCTGTACAATGTGCTATTCAAACGGAGAAGCACGCTGGTTTGGTGGGTAGTTTCAGCGACATCCTTTTGGAAGGTCGAAAGCGGGGACGGATGTTCGGCAGAAACCGCAACGACAAAATCGTCTACATTGACGGCGACGATCACTCCGACTGCAACGTCAGAGTCGGAGAGACGATAAAGGTCGAGATCACCGAATCGACAGCGTTCTCGCTGGTTGGTCAGCCGCTCAACTAATCCGGTTGAAATCTCAAGGAGGCGACATGATCTCCATCAGTTCTACACCCAAAACCATCATACCGATCACCGAACTTGAACAGTCGGCGTTCTGCCAAGTCGAAGGGAATCTACGAACCAAGACGCTTGAAGAAGAGTTTCAGTCAGGCGTTCGTTGGCAGAAGGTGCCGACTCGTTATCTCAAGCTGACTCCGGAGCAGGTCGAAGCTGGCATCAAATATGCGCGCAAGGAGATCGGTACAAAGGCCGTAGTGCTGGGACACCACTACCAGCGGGAAGACGTGATCCAATTCGCGGATTTCCGTGGCGACTCGTATCTGCTTTCGAAGCATGCCGCTGAGACCAAAGAGGCCAAGTGGATCATCTTCTGCGGTGTGCATTTCATGGCTGAAACTGCGGATCTGCTCTCGGACGACGATCAGCACGTCATCCTGCCGAATATGGCTGCCGGATGTTCGATGGCGGACATGGCAGCATCTGATGATGTGGAGGATGCGTGGGATGATCTGATGGATGTGCTGGGAGAAGGTCAAAACGGCAAAGCCGAGATCATCCCGATCACGTACATGAACTCCACCGCGGCCATCAAGGCGCTTTGTGGTCGCAACGGCGGTCTGGTGTGCACATCATCCAGCGCGGATGCTGCGTACGATTGGGTGCTAGAGCGCGGAAAGCGCATCTTCTTCTTGCCTGATCAGCATCTCGGACGCAACACCGGTCTGGCAAAGGGCATCCCAGCCGAAGATATGGTCGTCTGGAATCCGTTCAAACCGATGGGTGGGTTGTCCGAAGAGCAGTTGCGTAACTCCAAGGTCGTTCTTTGGCAAGGTCACTGCTCAGTTCACACCCGATTCACCGTCAAGCAGATCGAAGAAGCACGGCGAAACGATCCTGATGTCAATGTCGTGGTGCACCCCGAATGCGTTCGAGAAGTAGTGGATGCTGCTGACTGCAACGGTTCGACCGAGTTCATCCGCAAAACCGTTGAGGGCGCGCCGGCTGGTACGTCATGGGCGATCGGCACCGAGATCAACATGGTCAATCGTCTTCGCGACGAGAACCCGGACAAGCGGATCTTCTGCCTCGATCCAGTCGTCTGTCCGTGCGCCACCATGTACCGCATCCATCCGGCATACGTGCTTTGGGTGCTGGAAGGGATTATGGCGGGAGTCGGAATTAATGTCGTCCAAGTGGATGCTGAGACTAAACGCGACGCCTTAGTCGCTCTTGAACGCATGCTTGAAGTGGGCGGATAGTCCGGATTCGTAGCAAGACTGATTCCTGTAATGCAAAGCAATGGCAATCCAGTAATCAAGCTGGAAAACCTCACCAAGCATTACGGAGAAATAGTCGGTATCCAAGACCTCTCCCTCGAAGTGACTGAAGGAGAGGTCTTTGGACTCTTGGGACCTAACGGTGCCGGTAAAACCACTACTATCCGCCTCATTCTCGACTTCATCCGGCCAACCTCTGGCAAAGCCGCTGTCTTCGGTTTATCCCCTCGATCCGACGGCACCGACATCCGTCGCCGTGTCGGCTATCTTCCGGGCGACTTCGTCACCTACGATCACATGACCGGTGCCACAGTCACCGAGTACTTCACACACCTTCGCGGTGCCGATCCCGTCAAGCTCGGTGCTCTCTGCGAACGCTACAAGCTCGACCTCTCCCGCAAAATAGGCCAACTTTCCAAGGGCAACAAACAGAAAATAGGGCTGGTTCAAGCCTTCATGAACGACCCTGATCTGCTAATCCTCGACGAACCGACTGCAGGGCTAGACCCTCTCCTCCAATACGAGTTCCAAAAAATGATCCACGAGGAAAAGGAGCAGGGCAAGACCGTTTTCATGTCCTCTCACGTCATGTCCGAGGTCGAAGCCACCTGTGACCGTGTAGGCATCATCCGAGAAGGCAAACTCGTCACAATCGACACCGTCTCCCACTTAACCGAACTAAGCCTCTGGACCGCCGAAATCACTTTCACTCAACCCGTCCCATCCGATACTTTTAAGAACCTCTCTGGCATCACCGTCACCGATCAAACGGACAACCGTACCTACAACCTTTCAATAAGCGGTGAAGGCTCGATGGACTCTCTAATCAAAACCGCAGCTAAATATCCCGTTCAAACCTTCGAAAGCCAACACGCCTCCTTAGAAGACGCTTTCCTAAAGTATTACTCTGGCGACGAAGCTGAAGCATAAATCGTGTACTCCAACATCTTCCTAAAAACCATCCGCGATGGTCAACGCTCCACCCTTCTATTCTCCGCCGGGCAACTCGCCATCGGCGCCTTACTCGCACTTCTATTCCCTGACGTGGCAGCCAGTTTCGCTGGCATGATCGAAGATCTTCCTGAGTTCATCCAAGCCTTTATCGGTAGCGCTGCGGAGTTCGCGACGCCGGAGGGCTTTTTAACCGCTGACCCGTACAGCGCCATCTCCTTAGTCATCATGTTCGCCTTCTCCATCAACCGAGGCATGGGTGCTATTGCCGCAGAGGAACAATCTCACACTCTCGACCAGCTCCTCGGAAACCCGATTACACGCACTCACGTCTATTTCCAGAAGAGCCTCGCCCTCATCGTCGACTGCATCCTCCCCGTCGCCGCCCTCGCCGTCGGTATCCTCATTGGGGCTCTCATTATGGACTACTCCGTATCCCTCACTGGACTCTTCCAGATGTCCCTCAGCCTCCTGCTCATCTCATACGCGACTGGATTCCTGGCTCTGAGCATCGGCGCGGCAACTGGTAGTAGATCCATCGCTATCGGAATCCCCGCGGCTATCGCTGGCATTGGATACCTCATCCACATCCTAGTCCCGCTCGTCGAATCTCTTTCCTCACTCAAGTACATCTCCATCCTTCACTACTACATCGGCGACAAGCCATTCATCAATGGCATCACGCCTTGGCACGCTTTGGTGTTGATTGGCGTTGCCGTTGTCCCATTCGTCGTCGGGCTTTACCGATTCAACGGCCGCGACCTGAACGGGTGAGCATCAGACGTGTGTCGATTGTCCGCCGAGATGTTCGCTGTAACTGGTGGAAGCGGTGCGTTCGCAACCGCGGCGGCCTTTGCTAAGGCTCATTGGGACGCGATGCGTGATCGCAAGGCCTTCCGAGAGGCTAAGGAACGCGAGGGCCTGAATGAATCGCAAGATGAGCGCTCAGGCGAATCTCCAATCGAGGAGTGATCGATACAAGGCCGCGCACTAGGGTTTCAAAACTCCAGTCCCGGTTGTGCTTTTATGCCCTGTTCTCGGTAGGGGTGCTTTATCTCGCGCATCTCGGTCACTAGGTCTGCGAACTCTACAAGTTCGTCTGGTGCGTACCTTCCGGTGATGATGACGTGGAGCATGTGGGGTTTCTTCTTCAGCGTTGCGATGGCGTCCTCCACCGGGATCCAGCCGTAGTGGAGCGGATAGGTGAATTCGTCGAGGATGATGACGTCGTGCTCGTCGGAGAGGATGGCCTTTTTGCAGTTCTCCCATTGCTCACGCGCCAACTCCTGAGTGTGGTCCATATCCTTTGAGCGCCACGTGAATCCGTCGCCCATCGCTTTTATCGGGATGCCTAGCTTGACGGCTGCGCGTTTCTCTCCGAACATGGCTCCAGTGTGCTTCAGGAACTGGAACATTTCTACTCGCATGTTCCGTCCCCAAGCGCGGAAAAGAACTCCCAGAGCGGCCGTCGTTTTGCCCTTACCGTTGCCGGTGTTGATGACGACAAGGCCTTTCTTGATCCTCGGGCCCTTTACCGATTGGGGTTCTTTTGTAGGATCTGTTGTTTCGGTCATGATCTTCTCCGACGACAACGCCAATCATGAGGTTGGTCCGACGAGCCAAACTTGAGGGCTTCCGGTTTCAGGGTCTCGCTGCACGGTGGTTTCGACGCCAAAAACTCGTCGCAGGTTTTCGGTGGTCAAGACGTCGGCAGGCTCGCCAATCGTATCAATAACGCCCTCCGACATCAGCGCCAATCTGTCGCAATAGCGTCCGGCTAGAAACACGTCGTGCAACGCGACTACCACTGCGACTTGGCGAAGCTCAATCTCTTGCTTGAGTGTTTCCATAATCGACAGTCGGTATCGCAGATCGAGGCTTGAGGAAGGTTCATCGAGAAGGATCACGCTGGCTCGTTGCACAAGAGAGCGAGCCATGACTACGCGTTGCCGTTCACCGCCTGAAAGTCGATCCAGTTGGCGGTTTTCGAACCTGACGGTGTCGGTTCGCTCCATCGCTGCGCGCGCCATCTTGCGGTCGCGTCTTCCCTCCAGTTCAAACCTGCCGAGATGTGGATACCTCCCCATGAGCACTGTTTCGAGCGCGGTGAACGCGTGATTGGCGTCATGCTGGGGCATATAGGCGATTCGGCGCGCTCTTTCTCCTGCATTCATTCCTTGTAGTTGCGTTTCGCCCAACCTGACTGAGCCTTCGTCGGGACGTGTCAAGCCAGCGAGCACCCGCAACAATGTGCTCTTGCCGGCACCGTTGGGGCCGATGATGCCGACGATCTCGCCGGGTTCGGCTTCGAACGAGACATTCTTTAACGCTTGTGTCTCGCCAAGCTTGACGGATATGTCCTCCCCGATGATTGAGTCATTTGTAACGGTCACTGCCATGTTGTCACTCTCCGTCATAAGGCTTGAAATCATCAAACGTGACATCGCTGAACTTGTCTGGATAAAGCAGTCGAGCGGTTTCTTCAATGCCTCGTACGTTCCAGTGCGACAGCGTGGTGTACTTGCGCGAATCGACGACGTGTACTTCGCCGTCTGTGACTGCCGGGACTTCAGCGAGCGCTGGATGACCCAGCAGGTCGTCACGGAACTCATTGGCTCCATATTCAACGGGTTGTGCGATAAGGATCACGTCAGGATTCATCGCGGCAATCGACTCGATGCTGATCACCTGATGACCTTCCACGCCATCGCGAGCAGACGCGTTTACGCCCCCACCAGCCTCCACGATGTCTCCTTCGGTCGTGTCGCTGCCGGCTGCGTAAACCGAGTCTGAGTATCGAGTTATGGCGATCACAGCAGGTCGCTCGGCGTGGTTTGGAGGTGGAACCTGGTCGGCGACGAATTTCAATCGGTTTTCGATTTCGGCGACCAGTTCCAGTGCCCGTTCCTCGACACCTAGTATGTAACCGATCAGCAAAATATTGGGGATATTTCCTTCTGACGAACTCTCCAATGCGGTGCGCGCCACAGGTACGCCGGCTTCTTTGATGAGATTGATGACGTCGACATCGGTGTATTTGGAAGCCAAAACCAAGTCGGGTTTAGCAGCTAGGACGTTTTCGACGCCGCTTTCGAAAGTCGGCAATCCAGCCGCTTGGTCCGCGACATTCGAATACGCGGGATCAGCCGCGAACGGTCCAACTGCGGCGAATCGTTCGGGATCGATCAGCGCGATGAGTATCTCGTCGTGTCCTAGCGAATATGCCAAGACTCGTTGAGGTTGTTCCGCGATGACTACGACTTCATCCGCCAACTCGACCTCGCGCGGCCAATCGCGGTTGGAGGGATCGACGATTCCTTGAACCGCTGGGTATGGCACTACCGTTGGTGTGGGAGTTGGGGTTGGTTCGGGAGTGGCTGTGGGTTCGGGCGTAGACGTCGGTTTGGGTGTAGCGGTCGGGACCGGGGTGGCCGTGGGTTCGGGATCCGAAGCGCACGCGGCAAGCACCACACTTATGACCAGCGCTGTCAGGATAGCGATCAATCCTAGTTTCGATGTTGATTTCAATTCTTTGCCTTTCGGGTTTTACAGCATTGAGGCGCGAGCCTTGTTACGGGCCAGCAATAGCACGAAGAACGGTGCGCCAACGAGCGCGGTGACTACGCCGACAGGAATTTCGGCTGGGGCAATCGCAACTCTGGCCAATGTGTCGGCGGCTAGAAGGAAAATTCCGCCGCCGATTGCGCTCAACGGAATCAAAGCGCGGTGATCAGCGCCGATCAAGAGCCGCAGGGTGTGCGGTGCAATCAAGCCGACGAATGCAATGGCTCCAGAGAACGCGACGGCTGCTCCTGTAATGAGTGAGGCGGCGAGTAGCAGTAGGTTGCGGGTTAACACTACGCGGACACCCAGCGCTTTCGCCTCGTCTTCGCTGACCATGAGCAGGTTCAGATCTCTGGAGAAGAGAACTGCCACTGCGATGCCGATAAGCACGAGCGGAGCCGAGATGCGGATGTCCGTCCATGTGGATGCGCCGAGTCCACCGGCGAGCCAGAAAAGCATCTCGCGTTGCGCCTGCAAATCTGAGGTGAAAAGGATGATGGCGGAGATGATGGCGGCCATGAAGGCGCTCAACGCCACACCAGCCAAAAGGAGCGCGGCCATCGAGAATCGGCCTCCGAGGGAAGCAACGACATAAACCAGAGCGAGGGCCGCAGCTGCTCCGACGAACGCCATTCCGGGTAACGCGAGTGCAAAGACGGTCTGCAATCCGAGGGCGATAGCTATCACCGCGCCGAGTGCGCCGCCAGTTGAGACACCGATGATTCCGGGATCGGCCATCGGGTTGCGGAAAAGCCCTTGCATCACGGCGCCAGATACACCGAGGGCAGCTCCGACGGTCAATGCGAGCAGGATGCGTGGCAATCTGATCGTCTCGATAATCGCCCTTTCGGTCTGTGGTGCGCTGGACTCTCCGAAACCGACTTGCTCGAGAAGTAATCCGACGGAGTGGGAAGGCGGGATGGTGTACGGTCCGACGGCAGCGGCGAGAATTGCCAGTCCGAGGCCGACGACAATCAAAGGGACGGCCCCCGCGGCGAGTTTCACCAGTACCGGTGAGTTGCTGAGGTGGGAAAACGACCGCAGCCAACGCAAGCGAAGTCTTACCGGCAATCTGCCGGTGCGCGACTTGCCCCGTCTAGAGCGCAGGTGCGGCGCTCTTGAGCTTGTTGTCCGCAAACTAAAAATCCCTGCCGCTTTCGCGTGGCAGGGATTCCGCTGGTTGGCCTAATCTCGCTTGGGAGAGTCGGCCTTAACCTGAGGCGCTCCCTATGGCGAAGAGCGGCTGCTCAGCTCAATCCGGCAGGTCTCCTGGCTTTCGGATCATCGCCCTACCCGCGCCTTCCCGTCGTTTTTGACAGTGGCTCGAGCGGGGGGCTAACCGATTACAGTGGCGCCTCCGCAGCGGATTCTCACCGCTTTCCCTTTTTGCGCTCGCTTGACGAGCGCCACCGGGTTGAGTTGGCCTTGTTGTGTGATCGATGGTATCAGCGGTGAAGAAAGTTTGTCAATGAAGTTCGGCTATATGCTTCTGAATGACAAAGGCGTCGGACACGGTGTTGTTGGTGTGCAAGAATCAGAAAGCCGGAGGTCGCCCTAGCAAGGCGTAATTGTCCGTAGCCTCTAACTGCCGCATACGGACTCCCTCCGGCTCGGAGACGACATTAAATCATCACCACTTCGAATGGTACCACACAGTCCCAATTAGGCGCGAAATTTGGCACAAGCGACATCGAATCTATGGCAGTAAATCGAAGCGACAATGCCCGACCGATGGGGAAGGTGGTGATGTTGCAGGGGACTGGGTCTTCTGTTGGTAAGAGCTTGTTGGTTACTGGATTCTGTCGAGTTCTCGCGCAAGACGGTTATCGGGTTGCGCCATTCAAGGCGCAGAATATGTCGCGGAATTCTGGGGTTACTCCCGATGGGCTGGAGATCGGACGGGCGCAGGTGGCGCAAGCGCAAGCAGCGGGGATCGAACCGGAGGTTGAGATGAATCCGGTGCTTGTGAAACCGGAAGGGAATGCGACTGCACAACTCGTGTCGATGGGGAAGATGGCCGGCAAGTTGCAGGCTTATGAGTACATGACGCGGCGAGAAGTGCTTTGGCAGAACATCAAGGATTCGCTTGACTCGTTGCGTTCTCGATTCGACATCGTGGTGATTGAAGGGGCGGGAAGTCCAGCCGAGATCAACTTGAGGGCTGGGGATATCGTGAACATGGCGGTCGCCTTGTATGCGGACGCTCCTGTATTCATCATCGGGGATATCGATAAAGGTGGGGTATTTGCTTCGCTTTACGGTACGAACGCTTTGATCAGCGACGAGGAGCGCGAGTTGGTGAAAGGGTTCATCATCAACAAATTCCGCGGGGATGTCAGTCTGTTGGGATCCGGTCTCGATCAGTTGAGGGAATTGACGGGTGTCGACGTTGTCGGTGTTGTGCCGTATTTGACGGACGTGTACGTTCCGGAAGAGGACGCGCCTGTGGAGGCGCGAAGATCCGATTCGGGTGGTGACGACGACCGGGTTGAGATCGCGGTGATCGGGTTGCCGCGGATTGCCAATTTTGATGAGTTTGATCCTCTGGCGCGTATCGACGGAGTGCGTCTTCGTTATGTTCGCGAGGCGTCCGAATTTGGTAATCCGGACCTGGTGATCTTGCCGGGTTCCAAGGTGACGGTTGCGGATCTTGAGTTCGTTCGATCGTCGGGCATCGAGAGCAAAATCAGGCGTCACTTATGGAATGGGCGCGCGTTGATGGGCGTATGTGCTGGCTTGCAGATGCTTGGGAAATCGATCCGGGATCCGCTTGGTATCGAGTCGGATCGCCCCGAGGTGCAGGGTCTTGGGATCCTCGATGTTGATACGGAGTTTGTGGGCGAAAAAGTGACTGTACGGACTGATGCCTCGGTGGTTGCTGATAGCGGACTTCTTGCAGGGGCAAGTGGAGTGAAGGTGTCAGGTTACGAGATTCATGTCGGGGTTAGCGATACGGGTGGTGGTGCGACACGGGCGATGGTATCGATCGGATCGGGTAGTTGGCTATTCGGATGCCACTGGGCGTGTGTTTGGGACGTACATGCATGATTTGTTCAAGAACAAGGAGTTCACAGAGCGCGTGGTTAACAATCTGGCGCGGATGAAAGGACTCGTTTGCTCGGATCTTGAACGGGCACCCCCTGCGAGCTCGCTTCGCTTGCTCGCGTCCCCCTCGCTTCGCGAAGGGGAGGTACCGTTTTCGCAGGATGCCGAGTTTGACAAGCTGGCGGCGCACCTTCGTCGTCACATTGACTTCGCGGCTATCTATGAATCGATGGGTTTGGCGAGTTGAGCGGTGAACCAGACGAGTGTGTCGGCGGCTTGGTCTAGGAGGGTGGTTATCTCTGGGTCGGTGATGTTGCCGGCTTGGTCCATGAAGTTGGCGACGTGGGGCAGGAGGACTCGGGGTTGGTGGAGGACATGTCCGCCTTCGGACTCGATGCTGTAGGAGGCGTGCATGTGCATTCGGGGGCAGCCTGAGCGGCCTGGTCCGGTGCCGATGATGAAGAAGATTTTGTCGGTGAGGAGGTTGCCGCGACGTGAGAGCCATTCGATGGCGTTTTTAAGGGTTGCGGTCATGGACCCGTTGTATTCGGGGCAGGCGATGATGATGGCGTCTGAACCTCGCACGGCATCGCGGAAGTCTTCGACTTCGGAAGGTATGCCCTGAGCTTCAACGTCGGGGTGGAACATGGGTACGGTGTTGAGGTCGTGGATGGTGGTGTCGGCGCCTTTGGTTGCGGTTATCTCAAGCATGTTCTTGAGCAGTTTGAGGTTCCAAGACTCTTTTCGGAGGCTTCCGCATATTCCTAGGATTTTCATGGCGTTCTTCGCGTTAATTGATTCGGTCTGCGTCAGGAGCGCCGCTCAACAAGACAGGGCGTAACAGGCGCGGCGCGGGTCGGCTGAGGATGCTAACACGCCGGTGTCAGGATCGCGTGTTGAAACAGTGGCACCAACTCCTGCACCGTCAACGGCGATTACTTCGTGGCCTATCGCAGAGAGTTCGTCGCGTGTGCTCTGCGGTACCGCATGTTCAACCGCGAGCTGTCCCGGAAAGTAGGAGTGCGGGTAAAAGCTGTTGACGACGTTGTTGCTGGCGAAGCGTGGTGCTTCGACCGCGGCTTGCGGGTTCATGCCCCAAAGGAGACTGTTCAACATGAGCTGCAAGTTGGCCTGCGCTTGATGGTCGCCTCCGGGACAGCCGACAGTCATCACCGGGACACCACCTTTAGATACGATGAAGTTGATCAGGGTAGTCCTCGGACGCTTGCCCGGTTCGAGTCGATTGGGGTGACCATCGACGAAGTTGAGCATCTCCATCCTCGTGCTGAGCGCGTATCCGAGTTCGGGGAAGAAGACCGATTTTGAGAACGAACCACCAGAGGGCGTGGCCGCGACCATGTTGCCTTCGCCGTCGATGACGGAGATATGCGTGGTGCCAACTTCGTCGCTGCTCGCGGCACCGGAAGCGACAGCCTCCTTTGTCCTTGGGACATCTCCCACGCTAACGGGTGAAACCTTGTAATATCGCCAAGGATCGCCCGGATCTGGGGTTTCGGGGAATGCACGGCCTGGATCGATCAGCTTGACGCGTTCGCGGGCATAGTCTTTTGACAGTAGACCTTCGATCGGTACGTCGGCGAAATCGGGGTCGCCGTAGTATGTCTGGCGGTCGGCGAAGGCAAGATTGAGTGCTTGACTGACGGTGTGGATGTACGCGGTTGAGTTGTGGCCCATCGACCGCAGGTCGACGTTCTCTAGGATGTTAAGAGACTGCATCAAGACCGCGCCCTGCGTCCAAGTGCGCTGACCGTGTACCTCGTGCCCGAGGAAGCTGGTCTTTATCGGCGTCTCGTACTGTGCCTCGTAGTCGGCGAGCGAGTCCATGTCGAGGATGCCTCCGACCCGTTCGCTGCACTCTGCGATGGTCCGTGCCACATCGCCTTCGTAAAAACACTCGCGTGCGGCACGAACGCCCTCCGCGCGGTCACCCTCAGCCGCCCTCTCCGCCTTCACGAGCTTTTTAAGAGTGCCGGCCATCCCGGGCTGCACTAGAAGCGAGCCCGGCTCCGGGACCGCGCCGTTGTCGTAGAAGACGTCGCTGCCACCCGGCGGATACTTCGCCCACTGCTTCTTGGTGTTTTCGTTGCCGATGCTCCGGAGCATGTATTCGTAGTTAGGGATACCCTCTCCGGCGTACTGGATCGAAGGCGCAAGTGCCTCTTCGACGCTCTTTGTCCCATACCTCTCGAGTAATGACAGAAACGCCGCGACTACGCCCGGGACGGTGAACGAAAGATGCGCGTCCGGCCCTGGGCCAGTCGGAATCGCCTCGTGCCCCTGGTCCCGGTACCACTCAACGGTAGCCCGGTTAGGCGCCGTTCCCTGACCGCTCAGCGACAACAGATCGCCACTACCTGCGTGATACAGCATGAATACTCCTTCAGCACCCAACGAGTACGATGCGATCGGCTCGGTCACCGCGGCGGCAAAACCGGCAGCTACGATGGCGTCAAAAGCGTTGCCGCCCGAGAGCAACATGCGCATCCCAGCCATCGAAGTGAGGTAGTGGCCGCTGGAGATGACGCCTTGAGTTCCGTAGATGACGGGGCGGGAGGTGGAGTTTGTCACGGTATGCTCCTTGGCATTCGTTCTGAGCGACTCAAGGTTGTCTTTGAGCCGTAAGGGTGTGGCATTCGCTACGTAGTAGAGTACCGTCTGATTCCAGATTGCGCGGCGAACCGAAGACCGCTACCCTTACAGACTGCTGGAAGAGGAGTTGACACCGTGGATCAAATGCCAGGATTGAATTTGGGGTTGGGGGCTTTGCCGTTGATGACGAGTGCGCGGACGCGTTCGGTTTCGGCGGAGAATCCTACTGGTGCGAAGGGGAAGGGCGGGATCGCGGTGCCGGATCCGGAAAGCGATGAGTGGTCGATTTCTTCGCCGGCGCGAGCGTTGGGACAAGGATGGAAGGTCCGGCCTTATGTCTGGTTGAGGTCTGGGGAGACTACGACGTTGATGGATGTCGAAGGGGCGGGGGTGATTCAGCATATTTGGATGACGACGCAAAGGGAGTGGCGAGGGAGCGGACGGGGGTGCGTTTTGCGGTTCTATTGGGATGGTGAGGAGGCGCCGTCGGTGGAGGTGCCGTTGACGGATTTCTTCGCGGTTGGGCACGATCTGTTTGCGCCGGTTAATTCGCTGGCGGTGATTGTCAATCCGACGTCGGCGTTGAACTGTTACTGGCCAATGCCGTTTCGGAGTCGGGCTCGGGTGACGATTACGAACGAGTGGGAGGAGGATCAGCGGCTGTTCTATCAGATCACTTATGCGGAGTCGGAGGTGCCGGAGAATGCGGGTTATTTCCACGCGCAGTGGCGTCGGGCGGTGACGGATAGGTCGAATCCGGACTACACGATCTTGGACGGTGTGCAGGGGCATGGTCAGTATGTGGGGACGTTTTTGGCTTGGACGCAGCTATCGGATGGTTGGTTCGGCGAGGGGGAGATCAAGTTCTTTATTGATGGCGATTGGGATGGCGATGAGAAGTTTCCGACGATCTGCGGGACTGGGACGGAGGACTATTTTCTTGGAAGCTACGGGTTTCCAGAGGTCTATACAACGGCTTATGTGGGGAATACGTTGAAGCATCCGGGGAGTGATGGTCCTCCGAAGTGGAGTCTTTACCGATGGCACATTTTGGACCCGATCCGGTTCGAGGAGGATCTGCGGGTGACGATACAGGCGCTGGGTTGGTGGCCAGAGCCGAATAGTCGGTTTCAACCGCTAGCGGATGACATTGCGTCGGTGGCGTATTGGTATCAAACTCCACCGCACGCGCCGTTTCCGGAGTTGCCGGGGTTGGAGCAGCGGTATCCGAGGTAGGGCAGGTTTGAAACCTGCTCAACCTGCCTCTACGTGGTGGTGGGTGTCTGCGGTGTATGAACCCCCTGCCCTCTGGATTCCGGCTTTCGCCGGAATGACGGGAGTGGCACGGGTATGACGTAGGAAGACGCGGGTATGACGAATGGTGGATGGGCATACCCCTGCGACCTCGCTTCGCTCGTTCGCGTCCCCTTTCGTTCCGAAAGGGGACGGTTGCTATGATGGTTGCCCTGTATAGAAGGCGGTTGTTTGGTCTGCGGCGGATTGGGCTTTTTCGGGGTCGGTGCCGGCGTTGATAGCGGCTTTTGCCCATGCGTTGCTGCTACCGGTGATGAAGGCGATGCCTTCGGTGGAGAAGGCGAATTCTTCAGGTTCAGGTTTTTTGAAGTTGGGATCGGATATGTATAGGGCGAGTCCGAGGAAGGCCATCTCCCATCCAACTCCGGTGGCGCCTGGGCCGTAGGTGTCCCAGAAATCCGACAGAGTGGAGGTATGGGAGAGGGTAAGGCGCGTTTGGTGCCCCCTTTGTCCTTCAGACATTTCCCCCGCGACCGGGGGAACCCCAAGGCGTAGTTCGACCCAGCTGGTGTCTCCGGCGAACTCCCATGTGAGGGCGATGTGTGATTGTGGTTCGCACTCGGTGATGGTGCCGCTTGCGTTGTCTTGGACGTGGTAGCGACCGTTTAGTTGGAGATCGCCGGTGACGTTGGTGAACCAGCTAGGGAGACGGTCGGAGTTTGTGACGGTGTCCCAGAGGTCGTCGATGTTGGTGTCGAAGGTGCGAGAGAGGGTGACCGCGGCGGCGGGTTTGCCTTCGCGTTCATGGAGTGACACCGTGCGCGTTGTGGCGTCGAGATGGGTTTGGGGCGTGAAGTTCATGGTTATCTCCAGCTACATTATCGGGAAAATCGGAACTTGATGTTGAGTGGTGATAGCGGTAAGAGGGTGTTGGCCGATTCGATATTTGCTAAAGTCTGGCTAAGGAGTTCTCCAATGTCGATGTCAATGGACAGTGAAGCGCGGTCAGCAATTCATACAGTTGGGTTGACGAAGTATTACGGGAGGCATCTCGGTATTGAGGATGTGAACTTGGATGTCTGTGAGGGCGAGGTGTTTGGTTTCCTTGGTCCGAACGGGGCTGGGAAGTCGACGACGATCCGCACTATCTTGGACGAGATCAGGCCTACTTCTGGAAGCGCAACCATACTCGGTTTGGACGCGCACGCGGACGCGGTGGAGATACGGCGGAATATCGGTTACATCCCCGGTGATTTGGCGTTATACCCGAATCTGACCGGAATGGACACGTTGCAGTATTTTGCCAACATGCGCGGCGGTGTGGACTGGTCATACGTGGATGAACTGTCTGATCGGCTCGATTCTGATTTGTCGAGAAAGGTGGGCGATCTTTCGACGGGCAACCGTCAGAAGGTAGGGGTGATTCAAGCATTTATGCACCGTCCAGACCTTCTGATAATGGATGAGCCGACGGCGGGCCTCGATCCGCTGATGCAGCGCGAGTTTCAGAAGATGGTGAGTGAAGTTGCGACAGAGGGCAGAACGGTGTTCTTGTCGAGCCACACGCTGTCGGAGGTGCAGCGTGTCGCCGACCGCGTGGGGATCATTCGCAATGGTCGACTGATCACTGTCGAGTCGGTTGCGGACCTCAGGTCGAAGTCGATGCGTGAAGTGGAGTTCGTGCTGGACACGCAGGCAGACCCGGCGGTCTTTGAGGCTGTCGAAGGTGTGCGGAACGTCGTTGTCGCGGGCAGTCATGCCGAGATGTCGTTCGGCGGGGATATGGGCGAGTTGCTGACGACGGTGACGGAGCGGTATGGGGTTGCGGACATCAAAACTACAGAGGCGGATCTGGAGGAGATCTTCCTGACCTACTACCACGAGGACGATGAGGGGGAGGAGGAGCGGTCATGACGCATGTGAATGTATTCGTAAAGACGGTCAGCGACCGCTGGTTGGGTTGGGCAATCGCGGCGGTTTCGGTCGCACTGTTTCTGTTTTTCGGAATGTCGGCATACCGTGAGATTGACCTTTCGGTATACACCTCGTTGCCAGAGGCATTCAGATCGCTGATCGGCATCAGTGACGACATCGACGTTGGCGGGTTGGCGATAAGCATCATGTTCAGCACTTGGGGAGCGCTGACGTTAGCTGGTGTAGCGCTAGCCATGGGCAGCTCGGCGATTGCAGGCGAAGAGCGCGACGGCACTATGGATATATTGCTGGCGAACCCCAAGAGTCGGACCTACGTGCTGCTTTCGAAGACGGGCGCGTTGGTGACGTCGGTGGCAGTGGCGACCGTCGCGCTGTGGCTCCCGGTCCACCCGATAGCTGCCATGCTGGGAGTCCAGATCGCTGGTTTGGATGTCGAAGCACTCATGCTGCATCTGTTTGCGAACAGTCTGTTTTTCGGGATGCTCGGACTGGCAATCGGTGCGATCACGGGGAACAAGGGGACGGCGACAGGTGCTAGTACGGCGATTCTGGTGCTGTCTTTTTTCGGCGTCGGCTTTTTGCCACTCATTGATGGTGGAGAAGCGGTGGTCAAGCTACTGCCGTGGTACTACTTCGACGGTAGCGATCCGGTGAATAACGGAGTCGCTTGGGGACATCTGGCCTTGCTAGGCAGCGGTTCACTTCTCTTACTTGTCGCAGCGGCGATTGGATTCAACAGGCGTGATCTGAAGGGGCAGTCGGTAGGAACGACGATGTTGGACAGGATCCGCGGCAATCCACTTCTGAACAAGATGATCGGCAGGCTTGCCGGATCGGCAAGGGTGTCTTCGATTTGGCTGAAGACGGCTTCGGATTACCAGACGCTCGTCCTAATCACAGCTGCGGTGATGTTTCTAGTGCAGGGAGTGATGATGGGTCCGATGTATGCGTCGATACCGGAGGAGACGCTGGCTACGTTTGATCAGTTGCCTGAGCAGCTGGTCGCCCTGTTCGGTGGCGGTGACATGAGTACGCCCGAAGGATGGTATTCGCTCGAAACGTTCGGTTTGATGGCACCGGGAGCGGTGATCTTAGTTACGGTCGTGATGGGAGCTGGAGCGTTGGCGGGGGAGGAATCGCGGCGGACGATGGCGTTGCTTCTGGCATGCCCGATTAGCCGGTACCGGATTGTGCTACAAAAGGTCATCCCGATGGTGTTGTACGCGGTTTTGGTCGGTTTCGTAACGTTCGCGGGCGTGAGCATCGGCTCGCTGATCCCCGACCTTGGGATGTCGATCGGCAACATAGCGGCGACGGCTATGCTGCAAACGCTCGTGGGATTGGTGTTCGGTTCGCTGGCGCTGGCTCTAAGCGCGGCGACGGGGCGCACATCGATCGCGATTTACGGGGCGATCGGCGCGGCGCTCTTTTTCCACCTTTTCAACTCGCTGGGAGCACTCAACGACGGTCTCGCTGATCTGGGCTGGTTGACGCCGTTCAGCTACTACTTGGGCAACGACCCGCTGAATAACGGGATGAACTGGGGTGACGCGGCGGTTTTGGCAGTGTTGTCAGCGATCTTGATTGGCTTGTCTTTCGTGCTTTTCCAGCGACGAGACATTAGGCAGCGCGGTTAGATTTAGCCGCGCTTAGTTGCGGTTCGTGAGGCTCTGTAGATCTCGAGGAACTCGTCGATCGCCGTCATCGCGATAGTCTCGCCGACCAGATCAAGGGGTAGGTCGTCTAGTTTTCGGAAGCGTACGCAGGATTTGCCCATGTCGAGGCGTTTGCCTGTGGCTTTGTAGCGCTCGCGAAACCACGCTTCAAGTGAACCGTCGCCGTATACGTTGGTGAGGTATAGCGCCATGTGACGTTTCTGCGACGCGAGAGCGGCGTACATCAGCGGCTGCTTGTTGTAGGTGTCGGGGAAGATAGACAGAGGAACGGCGTAGGTGATCATGCCGAACAACATCATCTCCTCATAGCCGTCGGGCAGGTTTTCGAGGACGACGTTGCGGACGGTGGAGATGTCCTCGCGTCTGGTGTCGTCAAGTTCGGACAGGTAATCTTCTACGGATTTGGCTTTGGACTGCATGGCTACTCCGCGTTTACCGCTTGGATGATGGCGTGGATGTAGCCGTAGCAGTAGGCGAAGCCGACTTGGCTGGGTTCGTCGCCGTCGATGCCGGGGACGTGGTCGGGCATGAGCATGTATGGGTAGCCGACTTCTTTGTAGGTGCGGGCGGCTTCTAGCATGTCGACGTCGCCCTCGTCGGGGAAGACTTCTACGAAGTCGAGGACGCCGCCTTTGATGTTGCGGAAGTGGACGTTGAAGATCTTTTTCCTAGAGCCGAAGTAGCGGATGATGTCGTAGATTTCTTCGCCCGGATTTTCGAGCATCTCGGAGACGGTTCCTTGGCAGAAGTTGAAGCCGTGATAGGGGTTTTCGTGCATCGCCTCGAACTTTTTTAGACCTTCGACGGTGCCCATGACGCGGGCGACGCCGCGGTATTCGTTGTCCTTGATGCCGGGGTCTTGCGGATGGCACGCCATCTGTACCTTGTACTCCTCTGCCACTGGCATGATGCGGCCGAGGAAGTAGTCGATGCGTTCCCACATCGTGTCGGCGTCCGCTGCCCCGCCCTCGAACTCTGGCAGCGATTGATCGAGGTCGGCGTATTTGAAAGACGACAATGTTGCTCCCCCGCGTCCGTAACGCTGCGGGGTGCGCAGGTGCCCGAGGATGGTGATGTTGTAGAGGAGGCCCCTGAGTCCGGCTTGGGATGCCATGCGGATGATTTCGCATAGGCTGTCGAGTTCGCGTTCTCTGTGATCACGTACTTCGGGGTCGCTAGGGTCGAGGAAGAGGTACGTCATGTCGTTGTTGAAGGCGTCGCGGGATCCGAGTGGAGAGTGCATGGTCTCGACGTTGATGCCGTAATTGGCGTACTTCTCTCGATACCCAGCGAGCAGATCGGCTGTCCACTCGGTCCAATGCTCTTTGGGTGTGACATCGACGTGCTCGACGCCTAACTGCGCTAATACCTTGATATCGGTGTCGTGCCGCGCTCCGTATTGCGTACCCACGTACATGCCCGAACTCCCTTTGTGTGATTGCCTATCGCGTGCGGTCTATGATATGCCGTAGCCTTCGGTTAGGAGAAAGACATGCCGCAGCATTATCTTGGGATCGACATCGGCACGACCGCGGTCAAAGCGTTGGTCGTGGATGAGTCGGGATCTGTAGTTGGCGATGCCGAGTCGCCGCAAGAGTTATCGGTACCACAGCCGGGATGGGCCGAGCAGAATCCGTCGGACTGGTGGCAAGGCACAGTCGACGCGGTGCGTGCCGCTTGCGCGCAAGCTGGTGTGAGCGATGTTGCGGCGATTGGTCTTTCCGGGCAGATGCACAGTTCGGTGCTGCTGGACGATGCGGACGATGTGCTGAGGCCGGCGATACTTTGGAATGATGTTCGCACAACGGCTCAGTGTCGATATATCACCGACAAGGTCGGCGATGCGGGCTTGCGGCGGATGGTGGGCAACCCGGCACTTGAGGGCTTTACCTCGCCGAAGTTGCTGTGGGTGCGCGATGTAGAACCGGATGTGTTCGATGAGGTCCGGACGCTTCTTCTGGCGAAGGACTACATTCGGTTTTTGATGACTGGCGAGAAGGCGATGGAGCCGTCGGACGCTGCTGGAACTTTATTGTTTGACGTTGTGAATGGCTGCTGGTCGGAAGATATGGTCGGAGCGTTGGAGCTTGATCTGTCGATTCTCCCGCCGGTCGTTGGCTCGGCAAGCATCAGCGGCAGATTGACTTTAGACGCGGCGGATAAGTTAGGTCTACGCGCAGGGATTCCAGTGGTCGGCGGGGGTGCGGACAACGCCGCTGCGTCGGTCGGTTCCGGCGTGGTTTCGGAAGGATCGATGCAGACCTCTATCGGAACATCCGGTGCCGTCGTTGCGCCCATCGGACATCCACGCGTAGATCCGGGTATGCGTATACATTCGTTCAACCATGCGGTGCCGGACATGTGGTACCTGATGGGAGTGGTGTTGTCGGCAGGTGCGGCATTAGGTTGGTTCAGGCGAGTGTTGTTAGGGACTGACGGCGTTGGATTGTCGTATGAGGAGTTGATTGCTGAGGCTGATGCGGTGCCGGTGGGTGCGGAAGGGTTGACGTTTTTGCCGTATTTGACGGGAGAACGGACGCCTCATGCAGACTCGAACGCGAGGGGCGTATTCGTAGGCTTGCACTCTGGTCATGAGAGAGGGCATCTGGTGCGAGCGGTGTTGGAGGGCGTGACGTTTGCCTTGAGGGACTCGCTTGAGTTGATGCGTGATTTGGGTGTGGATGCGACTGAGTCTGTAGCGGTTGGTGGAGGTGCTCGAAGTGCGATTTGGCGTCAGATGCAGGCTGACGTTTTGGGTGTGCCCGTGGTCACTGTGGGGCCGCCAGGAAGTGCGCCTTATGGAGCCGCGGTATTGGCGGCGGTGGGAGCTGGTGGTTTCGATTCAGTAAGTGAAGCATGTGGAGCATGGATACGGCCACTCGATCGGATTTCGCCTTGTTCTGGGACCGCAGATGCTTATGGGGAAGCGTATGAACGTTACCGCCGTCTCTATCCGAGATTGAAGGACCATTTCGCGGAGATTGCGGGTTAGACTAATTTCCCGATCATGTATTTCGACTGGCGACTTTTCGAACTCACTCGGGGTGTAAGGCTCCGGATCGTATTTGCTGCGCTTTTGGGTCTGATCGCTGTTGGCGCAGGCGTATCCCGATTGGCAGTTTCGGGCGTGGTGATCTACCGTGTACTCGCGGGGCAAGCCAGTTTTTCGGCGCTTGCCACGCCGTTGCTGACGATCGCCGCGCTGATCGTCATACGAAGCCTCTTTCAGTATTGGCAGAACGCGGTCAGTCACCACACCGCGAATATCGTCAAGATCGGGTTGCGACATGATGTCTACGATCACCTGCTGAAACTCGGTCCCGGGTACGCGGATCGGAACCGCACGGGCGACGTTGTGCTGACGCTCGTAGAAGGGATCGAGCGATTGGAGACTTTCTTCGGACAGTATCTGTCGCAGATCATCGTATCGGCGATTGCACCGATCGCCATATTTGCGTACATGGTTACGCTCGATATCTATATCGCCCTGATATTCCTCGTTTTCGCATTAGCAACGCTGGCGGTACCGTCGATTTTCCACCGATGGAATCGGGAGAGCAGTTATCGGCGTCGGCGATCTTATGGGGAGTTGGGTTCGGATTTCTTGGACGGTGTGCAGGGATTGGCGACGCTTAAATCATTCGGACAGAGCAAGCAGCGTGGAAAAGAGTTGGCTAAGCGAGCCCACGATCTCTACCGGAGCACGATGGGCGTGGTTGCTGCGAATTCGGCAACGAGCGGGACATCGATATTGTTCATGGTGATGGGCGCTGCGGTGGCGCTGGTGGTAGGAGCTATCAGGGTCAGCAACGGCGAGATGGAGCTTCGTCCGTTATTGATTGTTCTCATGCTGGGTGTTGAGGTGTTCAGGCCGATGCGTGAACTGGTGAATCTATATCACCAAGGGATGACGACGCTGTCGTCGGCACAAAGCGTATTCGGGATACTCGACGCGCCGGTAACGATTGTGGAACCAGAATCGGTTGCGGATCGATCAGTGCCGGACATCAGTCCTGAAGTGACATTTGATCGCGTGACATTCGGGTACGAAAGCGGACACCGATCGGCGTTGGAGAATGTGTCGTTTGAGTTGCGACGAGGTGAGACGCTCGGAGTGGTTGGAGCAAGCGGCGCGGGAAAATCGACGCTGGTCTGGTTGATGTATCGGTTCTATGACGCGCAGGAAGGTGCAATAAGACTCGGTGGACACGATCTGCGAGAACTGCCCCTCAGCACGATCAGGGACAACATTTCAGTCGTCACTCAGGACACGTATCTATTTCACGGGACGGTCGCTGACAATCTGCGGTTTGGGAAACCGGATGCTACTCAACTCGAATTGGAGGATGCGGCACGCGCGGCAAATGCCCATGACTTCATCACGCGCTTGCCGCAGGGCTACGAGACGGTAGTGGGAGAACGTGCGGTGCGACTGTCGGGAGGTCAGCGTCAGAGGTTGGCGATCGCGCGGGCACTGCTGAAGAATGCTCCAATCTTGCTGTTGGATGAGGCGCTATCGAGTGTGGATGCGGAGAACGAATCGGTGATTCAGGAAGCACTTGACCGGCTGATGGAGAACCGGACTACGTTGGTGATCGCCCATCGTCTTTCGAGTGTGATCAACGCGGACCGAATCTTGGTATTGGATGAAGGACGATCGGTGGAGATCGGTTCGCACGCTGAGTTGATGGCTGCGGATGGGATCTACGCTGGTCTGATGCGGCAACAGACTGATGAGGGTGTTGGCGTTGCAATTCCAGATGCGACTGATACAACCCGGCATCAAGTCTCAGTCGACGACTTGCCCGATCTTCCGCGCGCCTCTGCTGGTCATCATCATGGGCCTTCGTCTCGAACATCTAAAGGTGACGAAGAAGTGAACATCCGATCCTTGGCGGTGTGGATTAGGTTGTTGGGGCTGGTTGGTCCGGTCCGATGGCAGTTTTTGGGAACAGTCGCTCTGGGGATGCTGAATCATGGTTCCGTGATCATTCTAGGTGCACTTACTGCCCTACTGGTCGGCGCGGTTTTTCGCGAAGAGCCGTTAACGACACTGGTCATTGCGGTATGCGTGTTAGCTCCCCTGTCCGCGCTGATGTTTTATTTGGAGTCGTGGCAGGCTCATGACATGGCTTTTCGGCTGTTAGCGAAGATGCGGATCGACTTGTACGAAAAGCTCGAGCCGTTGGCCCCGGCGTACATGGTCCGGCGACGCTCTGGCGACTTTGTCAGCGTTGTGGGGGGAGATGTCGAGACGGTGGAGTATTTTTTTGCTCACGCGGTTTCACCGATGATCGTGGCGATTCTGATACCCGGCGGGTTGCTCGTGGCACTGCTGGTTATTTCTTGGCCGATCGCCGCAGTTTTGGCTCCGTTCCTAGTTGCAGTCGCGGTAAGTCCGTACTTTGCCAACGAACGGACTGAGCGTCTTGGCGACGAAATTCGCGGTGGGATGGGAGATATTCACGCCTACATGGTGGACAGCATTCAAGGGATGCGGGAAATCTCGGCATTCAGGCGTGGCAGAGACCGAAACGAGGAGTTGACCGAAAAGGGCTGGGACTATGCTGGACATCGGGTCAGGTTCCAGAATTCTCAGGCGTTTCAGATCGGCTTCATCGAGGCGATGATGGGCATCGGCGGGCTTGCGGTTTTGGCGATGGGCGTCTGGCTGGTGTTGGATGGTCAGCTGGAACGGACGCACTTGCCATTGGTCAGTGTGCTTGCGTTGGCATCGTTCAGCCCGGTGACTGAGTTGGCGCGCACCATGAAGCAGATGATGGAGACGCTGGCCTCTTCCCGACGGATTCTCGCGATCCACGACGAGGTTGTGCCAGTCAAAGATGGCCCTGGGGTGTCTACAGCCGCCGATGAGAAACCATCATCAATCCCCTCGGTTGAATTCGAGGATGTGGCGTTCACATACGCAGACGGCGATCCGCAAGCTTTGGTTGACGTGTCGCTGGATATCCGTTCGGGCAAGACCGTGGCCATCGTCGGTCGGTCGGGAGCCGGAAAGACCACTATCGCCTATTTGATGATGCGCTTCTGGGATCCGGATCGAGGAGCCATCGAGTTAGAGGGTAATCAGCTGGAAGAGTTCAAACTCGATGATCTACGCGGTCGCATGGCCCTCGTGGCTCAAGACACATATCTGTTCAACAACACGATTCGCGAGAACATCCGACTTGGACGTGGGGATGCCACCGATGCTGAGGTTGCAAATGCAGCTAGACAGGCGAATGCGGCGGATTTCATCGAGTCGTTCCCTGACGGTTACAACACTCGAGTCGGTGAGCGCGGCATGCAGCTGTCTGGTGGTCAGAGACAGCGAATCGCGATTGCTCGCGCCATTCTCAAGAACGCTCCGGTGCTGATTCTCGACGAGGCGACTTCGCACCTAGACGCGATCAGTGAGGCGACAGTTCGAGAAGCTCTGGATCGATTGATGGTCGGCAGGACGACGGTAGTCATCGCGCACCGGCTTTCGACGATACGTGACGCTGACGCCATTCTTGTACTCGACGATGGCGAGGTCGTCGAACAGGGCACGCACGACCAATTGCTAGCCCGCGGCGGTTTATACGCTCAACTGGTGTCGGCTCAAGTGGCGTTTTGAAGCTCTTGCATCATCACTGGCCAGGCATCGTCGGCGTAGAAACGGTGTCCGCCTTCTCCAACTACTAGGCGGCATCGATCAGGGGCTCCTGCGGCTTGATAGATTCTTTGTAAGTCTGCGAAGGCGCGACGCACTCCGTCGACTGGGAACTGCGGATCCTCTTTGCCACAGACGACAACTACTGGACGCGGCGCGAACAGACCCATCACATCGGCGTTTTCGGCAAATGGAAGCAGTCCGGGGACGTAATTGTCGGCACAGTGGTAGATCGACATGATCGAATCTCGGAAGGTGCAGAAGTAGCAGGACGGCATGGCGTGGGTGATGCGTGGTAGGAGTGCGGCTGAAAAGACGCTGATCGTGCCGCCGCCAGAGTTGCCCATTATTCCTATGCGAGACCAGTCAACGTCATCTCGGGTTTCGAGGAAGTCGAGGCCGCGGTCAACATCGAAGATGCGTTGTCCGATTAGGGGTCTTCCGAGCATAAGAGCCTGCATCGTGGCGTCGTGGCATGGATGTGTAGATACCCACTCTTGATGCCGTTCCCGTCTTTCGCCGAATGAGCGTTGCTCAATGCAAAGCGCGCCGATACCGCGTGCCATGCATTGGAGGCCGAAGTCTCGGTCCCCTTCGATTTGCATTGGGATGCTGTTGTCGTCTCGCTCGACCGCGATCGAATGGTGCATCCCAGTGGTGTGGCCTTGGACGCAGATGAAGAATGGGTACGGGGGAGACGCGTTTGCGGGTAGGCAGAGGTAGGCGAGGATGTCGGACCCAGGCTCGCTGCTGAGGACGAGTTTTTCGATCGTTCCGTATTCGTGGTCTCGTTTCCAGAGGGACTGCGGGTTTAAGTCGATGCGGTCGCCGTCGGGGAAGCCTACGAGTTCGCGGACTTCGGAGCGCAGTCGCGCTTGCCATTCCGCGACATCGCCGCCGTCGTAAGCCATCGAGGGCGACACGGCGTCCATGAGGTAGCGGTGAAAGAGGGAGGGTGAGAGCGTCGGTTCAGTGATGGTGGCGGTCATGTTGGCGGATTCTTGTTGAAGGGGCGTTGCAGAATCATGTTATTCGTAGGCATCCCCCTGCGCCACACCTCTCGGTTCACGCCTGCGCGGGAGCGACGGGAAGTCGAGGCTTACAATCAGTGGATGCTCCAATACCGGGGGAAAACATTGGATAAAACCGTACACGGCTTATTACCTTTCGACCTAGACAACGCCCTTATCGACCGAGAGGCCGCGTTCGTACGTTTCGCCATGTGCTTTTACGAAGAACGTCTTCGAAATGTGACATTGATGACGCGAGATGAAGTCGTCGCTCGGATGCTGTGTTGGGATCAAGACGGGTATGCTGACCGTGCCGCGATGTTTGTGAAGTGGGCCGGCGAGTGGCCCGACGCCGGCCTCGATCCCGGGCACTTGCTACCCAAATACGATCAACGCTTGGAGGTGGGATATCCGATGCGCAAATGATTAGCGGTCCAGTCCTGAGGTCGTTCCGCGAGTCGCAGTTGGTCGGAGTTCGCTTGCTGCCTCCTTTGAATCTCTCCTTAGAAGAGTGAGAGATATTGATGGTTGAAGCTAACGCTGAGAGGGGATTTTTGCAAAACTCTGTCGGCGGGATTTTGGTTGGATCGAGACACGAGGGCCCCTTTGTCCTCGGATCGAGTTGGGACAGGTTCTTCCGATGTTTCCTGTGAGCGGGCGTGAACCTGCGTGTTGCGCCGCTTAGCTGACAGAGGTGGCGCGGTAGTCGGAAACGGTTGGGTTTCGTGTGGCTTCGAAGAACTTCGGTCAGGACGTTTTGCGGGGGCGTCCTCGGCCGCGTCCGCCGGCGGCTTTAGCGCCGTACCAAGAGGAGTATTCGAAGGAGTTGCGGAACTGTCGTTGGGTTCCGCATTTGCGGCAGATGCCGGTGGATTCGGGGCCGTTGGGGGATTCGATGCGCCAGTGGCAGTTAGAGCCTTCGATCTGGCAGGGTGTGAGTTCTTCTTCTTCGGTTTCTTGTTCTTCGACCTTAGCCTTCGTATCGGCTTTTTTACTGCGAGGGCTGGCTTTCTTGGTGGTCATTTTGTGGGTGCCTAGTTTTGTGGCTGACTGAAGTTAGGAAAGGTTTTGTTGGTGTGCTTGGGCGTGTTTCGTCGGATGTGTCGGATTGGGGGCGATCCGAAGGGAGGGGGTAGGTTTGATTCTATCGCACGTCTGGGAAGGCGGTTCACCCTCACCCTAACCCTCTCCCATCAAGGGAGAGGGGATTCGTGTTGTTCACCCTTAGCCTGGCTCCCCTATCGAAGGAGAGGGGATGTTTGGTAGCGGGTTTTGGATCAGGCGAGTTCGACGGAGGCGCCGGCGGCTTCGAGTTTTTCTTTAGCTTCGTCGGCGGTTTCTTTGCCGATCTGTTCGAGGACGACGACGGGGGCGGACTCGACGAGGTCTTTGGCTTCTTTGAGTCCGAGTGGTGTGACTTCTCGAACGGCCTTGATGACGTTGATCTTCTTGGCGCCGATGTCGGTGATTTTGACGTCGAATTCGGTCTGCTCTTCCTCGGCGGCGGCTTCGGCAACAGCGGCGGTGGCGCCGGGGGCCATAGCGACGGGCATGGGAGCGGCAGAGACGCCGAACTCTTCCTCGATCGCCTTAACGATGTCGGCGAGGTCGAGAACGGACATCGACTTGATTTCGTCGATGAATTGTTCTTTTGTCAGGGTCATTTATCTCCTCCTCTGGAGTTTTGTTAGCTGGGTTTTGGGATTAGTTATGCTTCTTCGGCGGTGCGGCGTTGTTCGGCGATTTGTTCGAGGGTGCTGGCGAGGTTTTGGACGGGGGCGTTGAGGACGCGGGCGAAGGAGTTCAACGGTCCGTTTAGTGCGGATGCCAACATTCCGATGAGCTGTTCGCGTGATGGGAGGTCGGCGATTTGCTCGACACGGTTGGCGTCGATCGTTTCGCTCTCCATGATTCCGCCGAGGATCTGTACTTCGAGGCTCTGGTCCTTGATGGATGTGGTCAGTGCTTTGACCATTCCGGCGATGTCGTCATCGGCGACGATGTATGCGGTTGGGCCGTCGATGATTTTGTCGATGTCTTGGATGCCGATCTGGTCGGCGGCGATTTTGACGAGGTTGTTTTTGGCGATGAAGATTCTGCCGCCACCGTTGGTGATGTCGCGACGGAGGTCGTTCATCTGTGCGGCGTTGACGTTGGAGTATCGTGCGGTGACGATCAGGGGTTTGTCCTGGATGCGATCGAGGATGCTGGCGAGGATTTCTTCGTTGCGTTTTGATGGCATGTTGTTGGTCTCGTTAGCTTGTTGTTTTGCGGGCATCCCCGCGCCCCCTCTGAATCTCCCCCTGAAGGGGGAGGGAAAGAAAGTCGCGGCCCCTCTGAATCTCCCTCTATAAGAGGGAGGGAGAGAAAGTCGCGCTCTGTTGTCGGACTTTTTTGGGATTCTCGAAAGGGGCTGAGGCATGAAAAAAGCCTCGGGCTGACTGCTTAGGTTCGGGTGGGATGCAGTTCGCCACGAGGCGGTTCGGGATGTCGACTACGGCGGTACGGTGTTTGTGCTGTAGTTCGTATCAGCCTCGGCGGGCGACGTTTAGTGTCATTGGTCCTCGGGCGTTTAGCAGTTGAGGAGCACCCGCTGTCTGCAGCCAGCGATTGGTTGTTTCACGTGTAGTTCTGTGGTCGATGTCCTTCGTTTGCGATTTTCGGCTATTGCCAAGTTCGATTTTACTTTAATCGGAGACGGTGAGGCTTTCCAAACTGGGGAGGTTTACTTTGAAGCTCGGGCCCATGGCGGAGCAGAGGGATGCGGTCTTGACGAATTGTCCTTTGACGCCTTCGGGTTTGGCGCGGGTGATGGTCTCGTAGACTGCGGCGAGGTTGTTCAGGAGTTGCTCTTCGGTGAAGGACCGTTTGCCGATTCGGGCGTGGAGGTTTGCGTGTCGATCCATGCGGATCTCGAGGCGGCCTTGGCGGGCGCTGTTGATTGCAGATTCGAGGTTGTTGGGGAGTACCACGGTGTTGTTGCGCGGGTTGGGCATCAAACCGCGAGGGCCAAGGACTCGTCCCAATCGTCCGACTTTTGGCATCTGGTCGGGTGTCGCGAGTGAGACTTCCCAATCGGTCCATCCGCCTTGTATGCGGTCGAGCATCTCGTCGTCAACGACGTAGTCGGCGCCGGCTTCGGTGGCGATGCGTGCGGCATCACCTTCGGCGAATACGAGGACTCGGACGATATCGCCCAAGGAGTGAGGGAGTGATACGACTTCGCGCAGCTGCTGGTCAGCATGGCGCGGGTCGGCGAGGGTGGCGAGGTGGATCTCGATGCTCTCGTCGAATTTTGCGGTTGCGGACTCGCGGGTGAGCTTAACGGCTTCGTTGGCGTCAAGGAGATCCGTTGGTAGGTTCGCAACGGCTTGTCGGTATCGTTTGCTGTGTTTCTGCTTTGGCATATCGTGTGAATCTCAGAGTTATGTTTAATCGGCGACCATGATGCCCATGCTTCGTGCGGTGCCTTCGATGACTTTCATTGCGGCTTCAATGTCGTTGGCGTTCAACTCTTCGATCTTGGTTTCGGCGATCTGCTTGAGCTGGTCACGTGAGACCTGGCCCGCGACGACGGTGCCGGGGGTTTGGGAGCCGCCTTCGATGGCTGCGGCTTGCTTCAAAAGCGCTGACGCGGGCGGCGATTTGACGACGAAGGTGAATGAACGGTCGGCGTAGACATCGATGGCGGCACGGACGATCATGCCTCGTTGCGACGATGATCGCTCGTTGAACTCTTTGATGAAGAGCGGGATGTTGATGCCGTGCTGTCCGAGGGCGGGGCCGACCGGGGGTGCCGGGGTGGCTTCGCCAGCGGCGAGTTGGAGGTTTATCTTTGCGACTACTTTCCTTGCCACTGCGATCTACTTCCGGGGTTTTCGTGGTGTTTCGTCAGACGGTATTGTCTAACGGAGTGATTATGCCTTCTCGACGGACAGGAACGGTAGTTCGACCGGGGTGTCTTGTCCGAAGAAGGAGACGGTGACGCGGAGGGTGCCGCGCTGTCCCATGACTTCGTCGACGGTTCCGCTGAACTCTGAGAACGGGCCGTCTTTGATGACGACGACATCGCCACGCTCGAAGCCGAAGTTGACTTGCGGGCTGTCGCCGGTAGGGCCTTGGATCATGTGCTGAGCTTCTTCGTCAGTCAACGGAGTCGGCTTTGCTCTGCCCTCTACGCCTTCTTCGACGGAGATGAAGTTGGTGACGCCGGGGGTGTTTCGGACCACGTACCAGCTGTCGTCGTTCATGACCATCTGGACGAGGAGATAGCCGGGGTACATCGTCTTCTCGACGTTCTTGGTTTCGCCATCGGTCATCTGAACGACGGTCTGCTTGGGTACCACGGCATCGAAGATCTGGTCTTCGAAGTCCATCGAAATGATGCGTTGCTTGAGGTTTTGGCAGGTGCGGTCCTCACGTCCGGAGTAGGTGTGGACCACGTACCATCGGGCGGTGTTGGGTATCGAACGAGTTGGTGAAGATGCGGTAGTCACGGTTTAAGTTCCTGCCAGCAATGAGAAGATTCGTGCGAACATCCAATCGAAAGCACCGAGGAAAACGCCCATCACTGCGGCGAGAGCGATGACGAGCATCGTCAATCGGGTGGCTTCTTGGCGCGTCGGCCAGGTAACTTTCCGCAGTTCGCCGAAGACGTCACCGAAGAATCCGAAGATCGAAAAACGCCGTGAAGGCGTTAATCGAACATCAGGTCTGACTCGGTTCTGTGCCATTTTGGATCGTATTCCGACTCAGTGTTTAGCGGCGGCGTTCTCGAAATTCGTTATGAGAGCGGCACGCCGGACAGTATTTCTTGAGAGTGATTCTGTCAGGCGTGTTGCGTCTGTTTTTCTCTGTATGATACGTGTGCGATCCGCATTCGCAGGTGAGTTCGACAAGCGTTCTGACTGCGTTTTTCCTTGCCATTTCAACTCCTCCTTGGCGGATGTTGGTATCCAGATGAATCAGTGATTCGACTTGATGGGCAGATCGCCTGCGGTCTACGCGGATTTTGCCGCGAACGCCGCAGGGGATCACCATTGGTCGTGTTTACGAGGTTACTTCGGTGAAGACACCGGAGCCAACGGTTCGGCCGCCCTCTCGGATGGCAAAGCGCAGGTTCTCCTCGAGCGCTACCGGGTAGATCAACTCGATCTCCATCTCGGTGTTGTCGCCGGGCATGACCATTTCGATGCCGTCCGGCAACTTGATCTCGCCGGTAACGTCGGTGGTCCGGATGTAGAACTGCGGCTTGTATCCGGAGAAGAACGGAGTTCGGCGTCCGCCCTCTTCGGCGGTCAAGACGTAAACCTGTGCCTTGCCCTTAGTGTAGGGCGTGATAGTGCCGGGTTTGGCGAGCACCGCACCGCGTGATACCTCTTCGCGGTCGATACCTCGGAGCAGGCAGCCGACGGCGTCGCCGGTGATGCCTTCGTTCAACGTCTTCTGGAACATCTCGACACCGGTGACGACGGTGGACTGGGTCTGACCAAATCCGACGATCTCTACGGGTTCGCCGGTCTGGACCTTGCCCCGCTCGATACGTCCGGTGACGACGGTTCCGCGGCCCTTGATGCCGAAGACATCTTCAATCGGCATGATGAAGGGCAGGTCGACGGGCCGATCCGGGATCGGGATGTAGTCGTCAACCGATTCCATGAGTTCGTAGATCTGCTGGACCCATTTGTTGCTGGAGTCTTCGGCATTCTCAAGCGCCTCAAGAGCGCTTACTTGAACGACGGGGAGGTCGTCACCGGGGAAGTCGTAAGACGAGAGCAGTTCACGGACTTCGAGCTCGACGAGTTCGAGCAGCTCTTCGTCGTCCATCATGTCGCATTTATTGAGGGCGACGACGAGTGCCGGGACGTTCACCTGGCGAGCGAGCAGGATGTGCTCGCGCGTCTGAGGCATGGGGCCGTCGGCGGCGGACACGACTAAAATAGCGCCGTCCATCTGGGCGGCACCAGTGATCATGTTCTTGATGTAGTCCGCGTGGCCCGGGCAGTCAACGTGAGCATAGTGCCGGTTGGCGGTCTCGTATTCGGTATGGGTGGTAGCGATCGTGACACCTCGCTCGCGCTCTTCGGGAGCGTTGTCGATGTCATCGAAGTTTTTGGCCGTAACGTCCAAATCGGGGTTGTTAGCCAAAACCTGGGTGATCGCCGCTGTGAGGGTCGTCTTCCCGTGGTCGACGTGCCCGATCGTGCCGACGTTAACGTGCGGCTTGGTCCTGTCAAAGACTTGCTTCGCCATTTTCCTCTTTGCCTGCCCTTTCTTAAAGGGTCCTAACCTATGACAATTTTTGCCGTTTTACCGGCTCTGCAGGAAGGTCTCGACCGTGGTTCCAGCGTTTGTGGAGCCCACACCGAGACTTGAACTCGGGACCTCATTCTTACCAAGAATGTGCTCTACCACTGAGCTATGTGGGCTCGGCACTCCTTGGTTCGAATTGTTCCTTTGCTCCCTGTTTGGTGCAGGGAGTAGGATTCGAACCTACGAAGCACAAGGCGGCAGATTTACAGTCTGCTGGGTTTGACCGCTCCCCAATCCCTGCACAAACCTTCATATTAACACAGTTGCGAATTCCGCCTTGTCAAGTTACGAGATTCGTAACCGTTGCGAATGCCAAAATATGGCGCCTGTTGGTCCGCGTATTTTTGGAGCCCCAGGGGGGATTCGAACCCACCAACCTGCCAATTACAAATCGGCTGCGCTGCCATTGCGCCACTGGGGCTGAATAGAGAAGGTAGCCGAAAGGCCACGCATTTGATTCTAATCGGGGCGGTTGCGCGATCTGTGCTCCCGAGGCGACTAATGGGAATAGTGACCTTTCACGTCAAGTAGTGATGCGGTTCAAGGCCTAGTGATCGGTAAAAGGCGGCGAGCTGGCGGTAGGAACGGATTTCGTAGATGGTTGCGCGGGTTTGGGGATCGGCCAGATCAACAGCGATTCCTTGTTGAGATTTTTGTCCGTGGATTGCTCTGTACCAGATGATCGAGTCTGGCGAAAGTGCTGTTTTGAGGGACTCGTAGTTGTCACCGCAGATTCGGGTTCTGTTGATGGCGTTCAAGATAGTCCGTTTTGCAACGCGCAGGGTCGTTGGTATTCGGGGCAGGTTCAACCAAATGACAGTGTCGGCCAAAGGCAACACGTGAGGGCGGATTTTGCTGTAGTTTCCGTCAACGATCCAACCGTCCGTGGCATATGCGACTCGGTCAGTGACGATCTCTAACATTTCTTCGGGGTCTCGTTCGACCCAGTTTGGCAGCCAGAATATGGCATCGAGCTCTATCACCGGGAGCCCTGTGAGAGTGCCGAGGGCGCGACTAAGTGAGGTCTTGCCGCCCTGGCCGTATACGCAGATGCGAGAGCCTATTTCGGGCTTGTCGGGCTTATTGGCGGACACGTCAAAGATTCGGTGTCTCGATGAAACGTGTTTGTTGATTGGGATCACAGCCGAAACGCGATTATTGGAGATATTTCGATGCAGCTGATTTGGCGGATTGCATGATTTGGCTGATCGGCACACCGAGTTCTGTCGCGATCTTGGCGCAGTCGTCGTACTCGGGTGCGATCTGTGTGACTTGGTTGCCGATTTTGCGTAGTTTGACTCTTACGAGACCATATCCGGTTTCAACTTGAACGGTTTGTCTATCTGCAACCAGGCGTTCGAGTTGCCTAGTTCGGACGCCTAGAGTGGATGTGTGAGTGAACAATACTGCGGCGATGGGGCCTAAATTGTCTTGGGCTGCGATTACTGAGAGAGTCGTACCGGGGCGAGATTTCTTCATCTGGATGGGTGTCGTCCAAACGTCTAGGGCACCAGTGTCGAACAGGACTTGGATGGTGTGACCGATTTCCTCGCCAGTCATGTCGTCAATGTTGGTCTCGATCAGAAAAACGTCGGACTGCACGCTCACGCCGATATGTTTTGCGGTTTCGCCGAGGGAGGATTTGCCAACTGACCGTCCGAGCCACAGGCCGAGTACGTTGGGAGGCGTATCGGTATTTCGGGTGCCAGCACCGTATCCGATCGTTTCGACCGACATGTTGGTAGGGCTGAATTTTGCCAATGTTGCGATGATTGCGGCACCTGTCGGCGTGATCGCCTCACCCACGGGTTGGTTGTGTCCGGAAACGCGTACCGGAATGCTTGTGCTCTTGATGATGGCCATCGTCGCTGGGGCTATCGATGCGTTCTTGCCGTGGCTACTGGATGACATTCCAGTGGAAACCGGGAGTGAAGATGCGTGAAGCGTATCTATGCCAAGGATTCTCATGCCGATTACTGCCCCAGCGATGTCGATCAATGTGTCGAGTGTGCCGAGTTCATGGAGGTGCGATTCTCCTTCTGGGCTCCCGTGAGCTTGGGCTTCGGCAGCGCTCAGACATGCGAACACTGAGCGGATTTTGGCACGATCGGTATCGGGCAAGTTGCTCGCGTCGATGGAATCCTCGAATTCTTGCCAGCCCATCCGCTGATCCGCGCCATCTCCCAAAGCTACGTCTACGTGCGTCGCGGAGATGGAGCCGCGAGTCGTTTTCGTTGCCTCGAGGTGAAATCGGCCAGGAACGATTTTGGCGAGATCGCGTTCCAGTTCAGCCTTGTCGAGCCCGGCGTCGAGCATGGCAGATATCAGCATGTCGCCGCTGACACCGCCGATGATGTCTAGATATGCGATGTCGGGCATGATAGGTTCGACGTTCCGACGAAGACCGGCAGTAAGGTTTTCGCGGCTGTGACGGGGTTACCTACTGGATTTTAGTGCTTCGTTGAGATTGCCCGATCTCAGTCCTTTGGGGTCAATCTCGACCCGGCGGTATCCGGCGGCAATAATTCCTGCGTCGGCTTGAGAGCGCATCGAAGATTCGTTGTAGACGCGCAACATATCCAAGGGCAACTCAACGCGGGCAGTCTCTCCGTAGTGGCGTACTCTGCACTCGGCAAAGCCAAGATTGCGGAGATGTTTCTCGGCCTTGGAGATCATTTTCAGAGCGTCGATCGTGACATGGGTTCCGTACGGGATGCGCGAAGACAAACATGGTTGCGCAGGTTTATTCCAGTTCGGCAATCCCACTTGATGTGCGAGGGCGCGGACTTCCTGTTTGCCCATGCCGACCTCCAAGAGCGGGGACCGCACGGCGAAGTTCTTCGCCGCTTTCATCCCGGGTCGATAATCGCCGAGGTCGTCGCGATTTGCGCCGTTGGCGATAACGTTGTATCCCGTCGATTTCGCCAATTGTTCGAGGCGTATGTACAACTCGGATTTGCAGAAAAAGCAACGGGCGCCGTCGTTTCGCAAGTAGCGTTCATCTTCCATCTCGGAGGTTGCGATAGGTTGGAAGTTCCAACCTCGATCCTCAGCCAGACGGCGTGCATCCTGCAGTTCGTAATCCGCCAAGCTGTCCGAAACTGCGGTGACGATTAGCGCGTTGTCACGGCCAAGGGTATCGTGTGTGAGGTGACTGACGAGTGCGGAGTCTACGCCGCCGGAGTATGCGACGATGGCCGAACCAAACGAAGCGATCGTTTCGCGTAGCAACTGAGTCTTTTCTTTCAGCGTCTTTTCGGTCATCGATCGGTGGGTTCGCAACTACGCAAAAGGGGGATTCGCGGACCGCGAATCCCCCTTTTTATCGGCGGTTAGCCTTTGATTCACCCGGTCGATACAGGGAGGGGCGCATCGTCGGCTGCTGCGACGGAAGCGGTCTCTTCCAGTATTGTTCGGCGTTCGTCGTCGCGTTTGATCACGATGGACTGCGCGTCGCGGTCTTCACCTTGGGTGGCGTCGATGAGGACGATGTCGCCTTCGCAGATCTCTTTGGTGAGGAACATCTCGGAGATCACGTCCTCAACTTCGTCTTGGATCGTGCGGCGCAGTGGTCTGGCACCCATCTTGGGGTCGAAACCGACGTCGGCGAGGTATTCCTTGGCGGCGTTGGTAACCCGCAGTTCCATCTCGTGTTCCATGGCACGTTCTCGCACCTCGCTCATCATCAGGTCGACGATGTTGAGGACGTCTTGGCGGGTCAGCGCGTGGAACACGACGACGCCATCGATGCGGTTGAGGAATTCGGGTTTGAATCCGTTGCGCGGGTTCTTGAGTTCCTCAAGCACGCGATCCTTCATGCGTAGGTAGTCGTCTTCGGATGTCCCGTCGCCAGATTCGGCGGTGCCGAAACCGATCTTGTTACCAGTGGCGATCAAGTTGGAACCCAAGTTCGATGTCATCACGATGATCGTGTTCTTGAAATCGACTTTGCGTCCCTGGCCGTCTGTCAACACGCCGTCTTCAAATACCTGAAGGAGGGCGTTGAACACGTCTGGGTGCGCCTTCTCGATTTCGTCGAGCAGGATGACACTGTAGGGGTGTTTGCGGACCTCTTCGGTCAACTGGCCACCGTCGCCGTAGCCGACGTAGCCGGGTGGAGAACCGATGAGGCGTGAAACGGTGTGCTTCTCCATGTACTCGGACATGTCGAGGCGTATCATCAGTCGCTCATCGCCGAATAGGTACTCGGCGAGTTGCTTGACGAGGTGCGTCTTGCCGACACCGGTCGGTCCGAGGAATAGGAAGGCGCCAATCGGCCTCTTCGGGTCTTTGAAGCCTGCGCGGGCACGGCGAACCGCCTTGGAGACGATCTCGATCGGTTCCTGCTGTCCGAGGACGCGTTTCTGGAGCTCGATCTCCATGTTGCGGAGGCGTTCAACCTCGACGACGTCGAGTCGCGTCACCGGGATGCTGGTCCACATCGAAACGACCTCGGTGACATCGTCCGCGGAGACTTCGGTCTTGATCTTGTCCTTGTGTGTTAGTTCGAAACGCTTTTCGACCCGGGCTATCAATGCCTTCTGGTTCGTCTCTCGTTCGAACAGCTCTGACGCCGCATCGTAGTCCTGACGCGTAACCGCCTCGTTTTTCTCCCGTAGGATGTCATTGAGGACGCGTATGGCGTCGCGGACTTCTGGTGGGGGCATTGTGTTCTTAACGCGAACACGCGACACTGCCTCGTCGACCAGATCTATCGCTTTGTCTGGCAGGTGGCGATCGACGATGTATCGATCGGCCAGTTGCGCTGCGATCTCAATGGCCTCGTCTGCAATCGTCAGTTGGTGGTGATCTTCGTATTGCTTCTTGACGCCGTGCAGGATCTTTACGGTCTCTTCGACGTCGGGCGGTTCCACCTTGACCGGGCGGAAACGGCGCTCAAGGGCCGCGTCGCGCTCGATGTGTTTGCGGTAGTCATCGTGTGTTGTTGCACCGACGACCTGCAACTCGCCTCTAACCAGCGCGGGTTTGAGTATGTTGGCAGCATCGACTGCGCCCTCTGCGGCTCCAGCGCCGACCAACGTGTGGATTTCTTCGATGAAGAGGATGCACTCTCGGTTGGCTTTCAACTCGGCGATGATCTTGGTCATCCGCTCTTCGAACTCGCCGCGGTACTTGGTGCCGGCGATAAGCGAACCCATGTCCAACGCCACGACTCGGCGTCCTTTGAGCATGTCTGGAACTGCGCCGTCAACGATGGTTGTGGCGAGTTTTTCAACGATTGCGGTTTTTCCAACGCCAGGGTCACCGACAAGTACGGGATTGTTCTTGGTGCGGCGGCTCAGGATCTGAATTACGCGCTCGAGTTCGGTGTCGCGACCGATTACCGGGTCTAGTTTGCCGTCAGACGCGAGTTCGGTGAGATCGACGCCCATGCTGTCGAGCATTGGCGTACGCTTCTTTTTGTCGTCGGCACCGCCTTTGCGACGCGAGCGTTTCGTACCGGTTTCGAGCTTTTGCGTCTCGTCGCGAACGCGATCTAGAGTAATTTGGTTCGAGTTGAGCAACTCCGCGGCGGTCCCTTCACCGTCACGCAATAGACCTATCAGGAGATGCTCAGTACCGACTCGGTTGAGTTCGGTCAGGCGAGCTTCATCTACAGCGAGTCGAATCGCTTTCTTGGCTCTTGGACCGAGGCTCGGCGGACGGTCTCCGGGGGTTGCTTCGCGGTTGATGGAAAACTCAAGGGCCGTGCGCATCTCGCGCACATCGACCTTGAGGTTGGTAAAGACCTGGGCGACTACACCCTCTTTCTCGCCCAGCAAAGCAAGCAGAAGGTGCTCAGCGGTGATGTACCGCTGATTGAATCGCTTGGCTTCCTCCTGAGCCGTCTCAAACACTCGGCGCGCGGGTGCCGAGAACATGTTGAAACCACGTTCACTGCTGTCGGGCATTGCTCAACGCTCCCTTCAGTCAGGTTGTCACGGACGCCCTACGCGCCCGCAAATATCAATCGTCAAAAAGATCTTCGAAACCACCGTCGGCGATGCCAGTCGAGGCTTCACCGGAAGATGCCACCGCGTCGCCTTGTCCGCTTTGAGAGTCTTCCACCTGTTTGAGGCTCAGACCGAGTCGTCGGCGTTCTGGTTCGATTCGTATCACACGGAAGTTCCTCACGTCACCCTCTTTTACCACTTCCGCGGGGCTCTTGATGTGTCGGTTAGTAAGTTCGGAGATGTGTACGAGGCCTTCGATACCTTCTCCAACCCTAGCAAATGCGCCGAAATGCGCCAGTTTGGTCACTTTGCCTTCAACAACTTGACCTACGCTGAGCTGGTTCTCGATGTTTTCCCAAGGTTCGGGCATCAGACGTTTCATGCTTAACGCGATCTTCAAAGTCTCGCGATCGACTTTCAAGACCAAGACATCGAGGTCTTCACCTAGTTTTACGACATCGTCAGGTCGATTTACCGACGACCACGACATTTCTGAGATGTGAACCAAGCCGTCGGCGCCACCAAGGTCGATGAAAGCGCCGAAACTGGATATCCCAGCGACGCGTCCGCGTCGGATATCGCCTTCTTCCAATTCTTGTACGAGACGCATCTTTTGCATGTGGTTGATCGCCTCTAGTGCGGCGCGTTCTGAGAAGATAGCTCGGTTGCGTCGTCGGTTAAGCTCGAGGATTTTGCAGTCAATCTCCATCCCGATGAATCCGGGCTTGGGAGGTGCGCCATCTCCAACGTAGAGATCGCGTGCTGGTCCGACGAGTTGAGATAGTGGGACGAAACCTTGCACACCTTTGACCTGGATTACGGCACCACCGCGGTTGGAGCCGATAATTCGACCCTTGACCGTCTCTTCGGCTTCGCGAGCTTTTTCGAGGTCTCGCCAGCCGTGCTCGCCACGAGCCCGGTCTATCGAAAGTAGCGGATAGCCTTCAGGACCTTCGGGACGTGATACATAGAGGATCACTTCGTCACCGATCTTAGGGAGAGCGTCTTCACCCTCTTCGTCTGTCAACAGCCGCGTCTCGCGGATCGGTACCCAGCCTTCTGATTTCTGTTGAATGTCGACCAGCAGGCCGTCGCGTGCGGAATCGAGCACGATGCCGTCGATGATGTCGCCACGCCGCAGCCCTTCCTTCGGCAGGTACTGGAATACCAGATCGAGCTCTTCAGGCTCGGTACTCGCTTCCTCGCCGTTGGACGCAGCTATCACATCCTGCACTGCATCTGGATCTGGCGCATCAGCTCCGTCGGGCTCGTTAGTAATTACTGCGACGTTTCCCGGGTTCGCCGCCTGCTCCGTCTCTGTGGTCGTCAATTAGTGATCCTTGAGGGTGTATCCGAACAGTCCCGTTGGACTGTACGCCCTAATTATAAGCACCTTTAGTTTCCGCCTTGTTTCGGAAACTGCATCGTAGTTGGGAATTTGTTGCCCGTTTAACGATGATTGTGTCAACAGATTTTAACCATATGGCACGCTCATTGCCCGATTTGGGACAACGTATCAGAATCTGATTCTAGGAATCTACGTTCGTCGGTTGCAGTATTCTTGATTCCAGAACTTACTAACTTGAATCTTGACTAGTTCTGCATAGCACTGCAAGTCAGGCAGATACCGGAGAATCTGGACGATGGATCTAGGAATCAAAGGCAAGCGAGCGCTCATTACCGGCGGCAGCAGAGGGCTCGGACGTCAGTCTGCGTTGGCTTTGGCGAATGAAGGCGTCGACGTGGCGATATGTGCCCGTGGCAAAGAGACTCTCGATGCTACAGTCGGTGAGATTTCGGCCGTCGGCGTCAACGCAGTTGGATACGCGCTCGATATGGGCGATGCCGATGCACCAGTTCAGGTGTTAGAGCAGATGAAAGCCGATCTGGGAGAGCCCGATATCGTCGTCAACAATGTGGGCGGGAGCATGGGCACCAGTGACGTGATCAATTCTTCCGTCGAAGATTTCGCTATGGTCACCGACCTAAACCTGTTTTCGGCGATTAGGTTGATTAAGTTGACGCTTCCGGGAATGCAGGAACGCGGCTGGGGACGGATCATCAATATCTCTAGCATCTACGGGCGCGAAGCCGGTGGAACAGCGCCGTATATGGTGGCGAAGGCTGGGATGATCGCCCTTTCGAAACACGCTGCACTTTCAAGCGCGCCGACCGGTGTGACGGTCAACTCTGTAGCTCCGGGTTCGATCCTGTTTCCAGGCGGAACTTGGGAACGGTTTCAAGAGATCAATTCACAGGAATTCGTCGATGAGTTCGTAGCTCGCAACCTTCCAATGGGTAAGTTTGGATGGCCCGAACCGATCGGTGCAACCGTAGCGTTCTTGGCATCCAAGCATGCGGACCTGATTACAGGTGCGTGCATCAACGTAGATGGTGGGCAATCCCACAACCTCTTCTAAGCAGCACCATTCATCCTCCGAGAATTCGAGAAATGAAAGACGACCTAGTAATTGCCGGCAAATCCTTCAGTTCACGGTTGATGACCGGAACTGGTAAGCATCGATCGGCACAAGAACTGCTCGACTCGGTCGTCGCATCCGGAACCGAGATAATCACCGTTGCAATTGGCCGATTGAACCTTGAAGACCCGAATGAAGAGACGTTGCTAGATGTCTTGGACTGGGATAAGTATCAGATCCTCCCGAACACTGCCGGTGCGCGCACTGCCGAGCAGGCGGTCGGTATAGCCAGACTTGCGCGCGAGGTTACTGGATCTGACTGGGTCAAGCTAGAAGTGATACCGGAGCCTGCGCATCTGCTCCCGGATCCAGTGGGTTCCTACCAAGCTGCGAAGATGTTGCTGGCTGAAGGATTCACGGTTCTGCCTTATATACATGCTGACCCTGTGCTAGCAAAGAAACTCGAGGACTTGGGGTGCGCGACTGTCATGCCTCTCGGATCGCCGATTGGTTCTGGGCGCGGTGTCCACACGGCAGAGGAGATCGCAATCATCATCGACCAATCTAGTGTTCCGGTGGTTGTCGACGCTGGATTGGGCGTTCCTTCTGACGCCTCTAAGGTCATCGAGATGGGCGCGGATGCCGTGCTTGTGAATACTGCCATCGCGCAGGCTGAGAATCCTGCCCTGATGGGTGAGGCGTTCAAACTCGGTGTAGAAGCCGGACGCAAAGCGTATCTTGCAGGGCGAATACCTGTCTCCGAAGCCTCACCGAGCAGTCCACAGGAGTCGCTGGCCGTTACCGCCTGAGGCAGGTCCGGCGAACGTCATGTTCGAAACGGCGCGCCCGCGTCTTCCAAACCCGACGCTGTGTCTGGTAACCGATCTCGGCGTGGTTGGCGATGATCTGAGTCGATTGACCAAACGGGTTTCTCTCGCCGTGGAGAACGGTGTAAACATGGTCCAAATACGGGCTCCGGATTTGGGCGAGGATGAATTCAGTCGATTGGTTGAGAAGATAGTTCAGATGGTCGCGGGACGTGCCCTGACGATTGTCAATCCATCGTCACGTCGCGTACTGCCATATCCCGATATTGATGGAGTTCAACTGCCGGAGAATGCGCACGCTTCGATCGATGAGGTGCGCCGGGTTTATGGAGTCAGCGCGTTGGTCGGACGTTCCGTGCATAGTTTGGCTGGTGCTCATCAGGCTTACTTAGCAGGCACAGACTTTGTAGTCTTCGGCACAGTGTTTCCGTCGGCGACTCACCCAGGTGGAGACGTCCAAGGTATAGACAGTGTCAGGCGAGTCACGAGTGAAGCAAAGTTGCCAGTCATCGGCATCGGTGGCATAAGTGTTGAGAACGCGGGTGATGTGATGGCCGCTGGAGCGCGCGGCATCGCAGTGGTGAGATCGATACTTGAAGCATCGGATCCTGCGACTGCGACGCGGGAATTGATTGATGCGATGCTGGACGCGAGCGCGGATCAGGATTGATCAAGCGCTACCGCGGCCTCAACGGCTTCGGTCATATCTATGGGAAGGGACTGCATACCAGCAGCGATCTCGCTCAGATCGATTTCGCCATTCGCGACCGCTTTCAGCGTCTCGACTACTAACGGCCGCTCACGCTTAAGTCCAACTTCGCGGATTGCGGCGAATAGTGGTAGGTTTTCATCGCCTCTGCTTCTTAACTCGTCGATGTCGCAGTGCTGTGCATCTTCCCAGAGCGGGTCAAACATCGGACCGCGCACAGAGAAACCGCAGAATGATGCCACCGGACCTCGGTCGAGTTCGGGGGTGGCGATGTGCATCATTGCGCCGTGTCGATCATCCTGATTTTCGATGACGTCCCAGACTGCGTCTTGCCACTTTCCGATGGTTCCGCCGGGAAGGGCGGGATGTTGGTTAAGGATCAACATGCGTCGGCTGATCTCAGGGGCGTAGAGCATGTAACCGGCCATGACGGAAACGTCAGGTGAAAATCGTTCGAGTGCTGACAACGCGGCTTTGTCGTAGGCTTCACGGAGATTTGACCAAGGTACGCCATCGTTATCGCGCCGGAAACGTTGGGAAGACAGCGTTACCGTTTCGACGTTGTTTGCCGCAGTCAGATCAAGGAAGCTGTCGGTAGGAGCGGTTTGACCTCGTTCGCGGCTGACGAATACGAACTCGAACTCAGCATTCAGGTGACCCAACTGGATCGATTTCAATACCGAGGTGAACATTCCGCGCGAACCCGGTCCATTGGCGGTCGTAAACCAACCTACACGCAGAGGTCGACGTTTGGGGTTGCGCGGATCGCCGCCCACGTTTACTCGTCCGAAACTAGATTGAGTTGCTCGGCTAGACCCTGCTGCAATCGCTGAATCTTGAGTTCGGCGCCGTTTAGTAATTCGGTGCAGATTTTCGCGAGTTGCATCCCCTCTTCGAAAAGAGCGGTCGATTGATCCAAAGACATTTGCCCGCTCTCCAATCGACGTACCACCGATTCGAGTCTCGTAAAGGCGTCTTCGAAAGATGCTGGCGGTTCAGGTTGGGATTGCTCTGAGTCGGTCATGGTTTGGATTGGAGTTAGTTGTTGGTCGATACGGCTTTAGCCTCGGCTTCGACAGTGCCATCCGCGAAGGTTAGTTCGAGGTTTTCTTTTGGTTTGATATTGGCGGCGCTTGAGATAACGCGTCCGTCGGTGCCGCGCACCATAGCGTAACCGCGTTCCAGAATGTTATGAGGGCCTAAAGCTCTGAGTTCCGCCTCGACGCGCTTCATGCCTTCACGCTTAATCGTGATGTATCGCGCCCACGAATCTTGGGCTCGTGCTTTCATCTCATCGACACGGTCGCGGAAAAGTTGAGTGTTAGGAGCGTTTTCGGCTAGACGGTCATGGGTCAGTTCCAAGCGTTGTCTCGCTAGAGTCACTCGTCCCGACAATCCGCGCATCAACCTTCGGGCGAAATCTGCCGTCTCGAAGGTTAGTCCAGCGATGTCCGGCGATACCAACTCGGCTGCGGCTGAAGGCGTTGGAGCGCGGAGGTCAGCAACGTCGTCCGCGATGGTGAAATCGGTTTCGTGGCCGACGGCACTAATGACGGGAATGCGGCTGGCGAATATGGTTCTTGCAACCATCTCGTCGTTGTATGGCATTAGATCCTCGGCGGATCCTCCGCCTCTGGCCACGATGACGGCATCGACCGTTTCGGTCTCGGCATAGGCGTGAAGGTCGGCAAAGGCTTCAATGATGGAGACTGGTGCCAGTTCGCCTTGTACCGCTGACGGGACCAAGAGCAGTTCCATCAGGGGATATCGACGTCGCACCACATTTGCGATGTCGTGCCAGACTGCACCTTGTTCGGAGGTGATGACGGCAATCCGTTGAGGAAATTGTGGAATTGTGCGTTTGCGTGACGGATCGAAGAGACCTTCGGCGCGAAGCTTGCGTTTTAATTCTTCGAGTTGTGCCTGCTGATCGCCCACGCCAGCGGGTTCGGCGGATGTGACGATGATTTGGAGGTCGCCGCGCGGCGCGTAGATTCCGGCCGAGCCTTCACAGACCACCAATGCCCCGTCTTCCAAGTACTGATGACCGCGACCGTAGCGGAACATGACGCATCTGAGTGATGCCTCGCGGTCGCGCAGCGAAAAGTAGCTGTGTCCGGACGCGGGTTGCGAGTGCCCGGAAACTTCGCCGATTATGTTGACGTTCGCAAGTTGCGGATCGCTTTTGAGCAAGCCCTGGATCAGTTGCGAAACCTCGGAGACTGAGCTTGGGCCAGGCTTGTCGGTAGATGTAGCGGGGGTTTCTACGGAGCTGTACATCGTGTTGCCCCCATTATCTGCGTTTTTCTCCAGATGGATTAGTCGGCGCGGCCGATGTACTCTTTCGTGGTCGTGTTGACGCTAATACTGTCGCCTTCGTTGACGAACAGCGGCACCTGTAAGGTCAAGCCCGTTTCAGTGGTGGCAGGTTTTGTCGCGCCACTTTGGGTGTCGCCTCTCAATCCGACTTCGGTGTGGGCGATTGAGAGGTTGACAGCAGACGGCAACTCGACGAGGATAGGCTTCTCTTCGTACATCAACAGGACCAACTCCCCGCCTTCAGGCAGGAAATAGGTCGCATCACCTAGGAGGTTGTCCCCCAGAAGATGTTGCTCGTAGGTCTCCATATCCATGAAGACGTAGAATTCGCCTTCCTTATAGAGGTACTGTGCGTTGCGACGTTCGGTCTGGGCCACCGTCAGCTTGTGGTTGCCGTTTAATTTGCGTTCGAACACGCTGCCGGTGCTTAGCTGCCTAACCTTCAGGGTTAAGGTCGGCGGAGCTTTAGGCGCCTGTCGGTGCTGCCACTCCATGATCTGGTAGACATCACCATCCAGCAAGATAGTCATGTTGCGGCGGATCTCGGACGAGGAAATTGTCATTCGTGAGTGCTTTCGTTGCTGTTCGGATTGTTGATCAGTTGTTGGGAAATCTAAAAACGCATCTTTTCTGCGTGACTCAAGACGCGTGCGCGCCCGTTTTCGAGAACTACTACATCTTCGATTCTGACACCGCCCCATCCCGGAATGTAGATACCTGGCTCAATGGTGAACGGCATACCGTCTTCTAGTGGTGTTGTGCCGCGTGGCCCGACATTCGGTTCTTCATGCACCTCAAGACCCAGTCCATGCCCGAGGCTGTGACCGAACTTATCTCCGTATCCGGCGTCGGCGATGATTTTACGAGCGATGCCGTCCGCTTCACCGCCGGTTAGCCCCGCTTCAACTTGCTCGATAGCGGCTTCTTGAGCTTCTAGGACGATGTTGTAGATCTTCGCCACTTCGTCGTCTGCATCTCCGAGAACCACCGTCCGTGTAAGGTCGGAACAATACCCTTGGTATGTAGCACCACAGTCGAAGACTATGGTTTCGCCTTCTTGGAGTTCGGAGTCACCTGTTTGGTGGTGCGGGCGCGCCGCGTTTGGGCCGTTGGCGACGATCGTGTCGAACGAAAGACACTCGGCACCGCGTTCGCGAATCGCTTTCTCGAATTCCCACGCGGCTTCCTTCTCGGTCATGCCCGCGGTCAGTTTGGTCGCAGTTTCCTCAAAGGCTGCATCTCCGATGTCGATCGCTTTCTGAAGTAGCTCGATTTCTCCCGAATCTTTTATGGCGCGCAACTTGGCGGCATCGCCAGATTTAGGTTCGAATGCCACTTCGACATCACTCTCGGCAATCGCGTCTTCAAACATCTTGAGCGCCGATACGGTCAAGTTGTCAGCCTCGAAGCCGAGATTAGTGACTCCCAGATCGCCAAGTAGTTTCGGGAACCATTCAGACAATCGGCCTTGGATTTGCGAAATCTCGAAGCCGGCCGCCTGAATTCCCGCTTGTTCGGTGTATCGGAAATCGGTCGCTAGAACCGCATCGGATTCGGTTATGAAGAGGTATCCGGCGGAGCCGATGAAACCTGACAAGTAGCGACGATTATGCGGATCGGAGATCAACATCGCGTCGATCTCTTGGTCTTGGATCAACGAGCGGAGAGCGGCCACGCGATTCGGGTGCCGAAAACCGTTTTGGCTCATGCGGAAGCTTCCTCTATGTGTGCTGCTAGGCTCTCTAGAGCGTAGATGTAGCCGCGGTATCCCAGACCGGCTATCTGTCCCACTGCATAGGGAGCGATTACAGAGTGGCGACGGAACTCTTCACGTGCGTGGATGTTAGATAGGTGAACTTCGACGACGGGAAGTTTGCTGTCCAGCAATGCGTCGAGTATTGAGTAGCCGACTTGAGTTAAGGCTCCAGCGTTAATGATGATACCTACTGCGTTGCCTGATTCAGCCTGTATCCAATCGACTATCGCACCCTCGTGGTTCGATTGGAAAAAGGTGGCTTCGACGCCAAGTTTCTCAGCGCGCGCGGCTACACGCTCCTCTATGTCCGCGAGCGTGATTGAACCGTAGTGTCCGGCGTCGCGTTTGCCCAAATTGTTCAGATTCGGGCCGTTGATTATCAGGATGCGATCCATAGGTCGGAGGTGTCATTCAACGGTAGGTTTGGCGCGTTGCGATGACCAAAATCGCCTTACGCACAATACTCAAGGCTATAACGCGTCCGGCGATTTCAGACTTTTTCGGCCGCGTCTTCGTCCAGCCCCTGGGTGCGCGTTCAGATACACCTTGCGCGCCTGTTCGGCCGAAACATGCGTGTATACCTGAGTCGTTGACGGCGATTCGTGGCCCAACAGATCTTGAACTACACGCAGATCGGCGCCGCCATTCAGGAGATGGGTGGCGAAGCTGTGCCGGAGGTTGTGAGTGTGGAATACGGAATCCAATCCGGCTGCTAATGCATGCTTCTTGACGATGCTCTGAATTCCGCGCTCGCTCAAACGATCGCCAAGATTGTTCAGAAACATCGCGTCGCCGGATCGTCGGGTAGCGAGATTCGGGCGCGAATCCTTGATGTAGTCGGTCAACCAATGCACCGCCGAACGACCAAGCAACGCGATACGCTGCTTGGAGCCCTTGCCAAATACTCGACACTCCCGCGACTTAGGCTCTACATCGGCGATATCCATGGCATTCGCCTCAGAAACGCGGACGCCGGAAGCGTAGATCAGTTCGAGAAGCGCCCGATCGCGCAGGCCTAGAGTAGTCGAAGTATCTGGCGCGTCTAAAAGTCGTTCGATTTCAGGCTCCGAAACAACGTAGGGCAATGTTCTAGGTTGCTTGGGCGCTGAGACTATGTCTGTTTCGTTCGATTCAACGCGTCCCGTTTCTTGCATCCAACCGAAGAAGGTGCGAAGCGCGGTAAGTTTGCGGCTGATAGAAGCCTTTGCGTATTTTCGGTTTGCCAGCCAAGCCAAGTAGCTTCGAAGTCGACGACGATCAGGCGACTCGACATTTTCGATGAGGTCGTTTTCAGCCAAGAATTCCATGAACGCTGCCAAATCGTTCATGTAGTTGCGGACCGTCGGATTCGCGAGTTGTCGGATTGCGAGCAGGTGTTGCTCGTACTCCCTAAGGATCGGTACCCAGTCCGTCCCGTACACGACGTTCCATAGGCCTGGAACGCTGACACCAGCAATCCGGAGCTCAGTGTTCGACATTACGCACTCCGTCCGATTGAGAAACCGAGGACCCGCGTAAAGAAATGCAGGCTTTTATCGTGAGGTACGTGTGCGTCGCGTACTGGTCCGAGACCGCGAGCGTGTAGACCTCGTAGTCCGTCGCTTTGCCGCTTCAGGATGCTCCTTAAAGCAACGTTGCATGCGTTGATTCTTCTTCTCGTCCCATTCTGGAATCTCTGATTCGTCAGAGGGTTTGAGGTCGAGAGCCACACGGCACTTAGGAAATTCAGGGCACGCCAAGAACTCGCCGCGGCGTCCGTTGCGAACAACGAGTTCGACGCCGCCATCGCAGACAACGCCAGAGCCGACCTCGACACGCTTCTCAAGTTCCGGTACGCCGTCCGGGTGTGCGGCGTGACACTGTGACATTCGGCGAGTAAATTCGCCCTGCCACTCTTCGATCTTTTCGCCATCTGACTCGTCACTGGGCCGCAGGTCCATCGCGAACTTACACGCCGGATACTCCGGACACGCCAAGAAATCGCCTCGGCGTCCGTTGCGTACGACTAGCTCGGTTCCGCCTTCGCACTTGATCCCGCTCGCAACATCGAACTCTGACCGGCGCACTCTTTGGGCATTTTGGAATGCATGATCCAAGGCGGCGTCGAAGGGTCCGTAAAACTCACGGAGCATCTCGACACGCTCCATATCGCCATTCGCTATGTCGTCGAGCTTAGTCTCCATGCCGGCAGTGAACCCGACATCCACGATGTCGGGGAAAAACTGCTTCAACATGGCGCACACGGCGGTCCCGCTCTTTGTCGGGTGAAACCGGTTTCGCTCGCGCGTCACGTAGTTCCTGTCGACAATTCTGCCAACTATGGTGGCGTAAGTGCTAGGTCTGCCGATGCCAAGTTCCTCCAATGTGCGGATCAGGTTGGCTTCGGTGTAGCGCGGCGGTGGTTGAGTGAACTTCTGATCGCTGTTGACCTTAATGAGATTCAACGATTCGCCTTCAACCAACGGTGGCAATCGCTTGGCGTCTTCAGATTCGGAGTCTTCGTCTCTGGTCTCGATGTATAGAGCGCGGAAGCCGTCGAACACCATGACGGAACCAGTGGCACGCATTCGATGGGTCCGTCCATCATCCAGCTTGGCATCGATGTCCGCGCGCGTTCGCTCGTCGATGCCATCAGCCATCTGGCTCGCAACCGTGCGTTTCCAGATGAGGTCGTACAACCTGCGCTGATCATCGTTGAGGTATCGGGAAATCCTTGCTGGCGAGTTCGCTATCGAAGTGGGGCGGATCGCCTCGTGCGCTTCCTGCGCATTTCGGGAACTCGTCTGATAGACGCGATGTCCGACCGCATACTTATCGCCGAATTCGCTTTGGATGAACGCTTGAGCTTGAGCAAGCGCCGACGTCGCCAAGTTGGTCGAGTCGGTTCGCATGTAGGTGATTAAACCTACGGGTTCTCCGTCGCCAAGCACCACTCCTTCATAAAGACTCTGAGCGGCAGACATCGTTCGTTGAGCACTGAACCGCAAGCTCCGAGCAGCCTGTTGTTGCAGCGTGCTGGTTATGAACGGAGGACGAGGTCTAACCTTGACTTCCCGTTTGGTGACGCTAGCCACCGAGTACCCAGCGCCTTTGAGTTCTTCGACAATCGATGTCGCCGCTTCTTTGTTGGGAACCAGGCCGTTCTCGGGTTTGTTCGGGTCCTTCTTTTCGCCATGCAGCCGGTACAACCGAGCGTTGACCGGAATATCGGAAACCTCTTTGTCGAGATCGACCGAAACCAGCCAGTACTCTTTGGGCACAAAGGCTTCGATCTCGGCCTCGCGGTCGACCACCAATCGCAACGCAACCGACTGAACGCGCCCTGCTGACTGCGCGCCTGCGACCTTGTTTCGGATGAACGGGCTGAGTTTGAATCCGACGAGGCGATCGAGAATCCGGCGCGCCTGTTGTGCTTCAACGAGCTGATAGTCGATGGGACGCGGATCCCTGAACGCTTCCATCACCGCGCCCTTGGTGATTTCGTGGAACACGACGCGCCGTGCATCGTCTTCGGGGATGTTCAAAATCTGGCTGAGATGCCAAGAAATCGCTTCGCCCTCACGGTCCGGGTCCGTTGCCAAGTAAACGCCAGCGGCATTTTTGGCCGCGGCTTTCAGCTCGTTTACGACCTTTCGGCGGTCTGTAACGATGCTGTACTTGGGCTCGAAATCGTTCTCTACATCAACGCCCATCTTGGTCTTTTGCAAGTCTCGGACGTGACCAACCGATGCTTTAACCTCGAACCCTTCGCCCAAGTAGCGCTCTATTGTGCGCGCTTTGGCGGCAGATTCGACAATCACAAGATTGCCGTTAGATTTCTTTCGGCTCCGTGCCAATTCGTCACCACTTCCGATGAGAGATTCCGTTTTGTCGGAATTTGTAATTATGCAGGTTGTCCCTGATCGAGCAGTCGAGGCGCGCCAATTTCGGCGCGTTTGTTGGTCAATTCGTATAACGCGCCTTCTGCGCACCGCACCACACCCCTCACTTCCATCATAGTAAGCGCCGACATGACATCGTTTACAGAAGCGGCCATAGATCGCGCTACCTCGTCGATATGCATCGGGCCTTCGGCGTCACTGAGAGACTTGGCGATTGAGTGCTCTTGCTCGTTAAAAGTCTCGATCTCCTCGACCCGTGGTTTCCTCGGTCTTGCTTCCGAAAAACTCCCCGGCTCTTTTCGCGCCGTCACGGTCGATGAAACATGGGCCGAAGATTGTCGACGTTCGATCTCTGGGTCGCGCTCGAGATCACCGAAAAACGCGCTTAACTCTTCGAGCACGTCGTCGGCGCAAGTCGTGAGTTTAGCGCCCTGTTGAATCAGCCAGTTTGTCCCCTCGCTCTGCGGCGATGTGGCGTTGCCCGGAACCGCGAAGACCTCCCGATTCTGCTCCAACGCCCATTTCACCGTCCACGTCGCCCCGCTCTTCTTCGCGGCTTCTACGACAACCACGCCGCGACTCAAACCGCTGATTATTCGATTCCGCCGCGGGAAGTGGTCACGTTTGGACCTTGTGCCGAGTTGGTACTCGGAGATCAAACATCCGCTTTCCACGATCTGACGCGCGAGCCCGCGGTTCTGTTGTGGGTAGATCGAATCCAAGCCGCCAGCCAGAACTGCGATAGTTCGCCCGCCAGCATTCAACGCCGCGCGGTGCGCTGCGGTGTCGATACCAATGGCCAAACCGCTGACGATCGTGACACCCATCCGAGCAAGCTCGCCCGAAATCATGCTCGCCATCTCGATTCCATAAGACGTGGCGTTTCGAGTTCCCACTACGGCGACTGCGTTACTGTCATGCGGAACGAGGTCTCCGCAGACGTAGATGACCGCTGGAGCATCATCGGATTCAGCCAGATGATCTGGGTACTCTTCGGAGCGCAAATGTATCGGTCGGATGCCGCTTTGGATCAGCTTATCCATCTCATCATCGGGATCGATTTGGTTTCGTCTGACATCAATGTCCTCTAGGAGTGCAGGTCCGATGCCCGCATCACGCAACTCCCCTCGCCTCGCCTGCCACGCGTCTTCTAGGCTGCCAAAGTAAGTCTCAATGCGGTTGAATCGTTGGGGACCCATTCCATCAATACCGTGGAACGCGACCCAGTATTTCAAATCGTCCATATCGTGTCTTGCTCGTCTCGAAATGATCGAGCTGCGTCTACTACGCCGGTGCCTTTGTCTTCAAATTTCGCGACTGGCGAACACTGGTCGACCAGCCGCGATACACGTTACTACACGCTCTAAGAGTTATTCGATTCCCTATGGCACAAATCGTGCGGGAATGCTTCTGGGCAGTCCAGTGATGGTGGAGATAGCAGGCTGGCGGAGAGGACAGGATTCGAACCTGCGGTGAGTGTAAGCCCACACACGCTTTCCAGGCGTGCCCGTTAAGCCGCTCCGGCACCTCTCCGCGATGAAAACTCGAAAATCGTCAAATTAGGGTTTGAATGCTCTATGAAAATGTGGCGGAGAGGGCGGGATTCGAACCCGCGATCCCGGTTGCCCGAGATACCGGTTTTCGAAACCGGCGCTTTCAACAGCCTCCTACTCAGCCACCTCTCCCCGTCATTTTGATCTGCAAATCACCCTAACAATTGTAAAAGCCCCCTGGCAACGACCTATTTTCCCACACCTCACAGTGCAGTATCGTCAGCGCTACGACGTTTCACTTCCGTGTTCGGGATGGGAACGGGTGGTTCCATCGCGCTCTTATCACCAAAGGGCTTTGCGATATTTGGTTGTGTTTCGACAACTCGCTTTGGATTCGGGCACTAGTGCTGGTAGCGGGGGCAGGATTCGAACCTGCGACCTTCGGGTTATGAGCCCGACGAGCTACCACTGCTCCACCCCGCAACGCATATGTTGATCCAAGACACGCCTGTCGAACATGTCATTGAAACCGATTCCGCATTCTCTCCTGACCGGCGCAAGCCGATTCATGAAGATATTTAATGGTCAAGCCCTCGACCGATTAGTACCGTTCAGCTGAGCGCATTGCTGCGCTTACACCTACGGCCTATCTACCCGGTAGTCTCCCGGTGGTCTTACTCCAAAAGGATGGGACATCTCATCTCAGGGTGGGCTTCGTGCTTAGATGCTTTCAGCGCTTATCCCTTCCGAACGTGGCTACCCGGCGATGCAGCTGGCGCTACAACCGGCACACCAGAGGTTCGTCCAATCCGGTCCTCTCGTACTAGGATCAGCTCCCTTCAAATGTCCTGCGCGCACGGCGGATAGAGACCGAGCTGTCTCACGACGCTCTGAACCCAGCTCGCGTGCCGCTTTAACGGGCGGACAGCCCGACCCTTGGGACCTTCTTCAGCCCCAGGATGCGACGAGCCGACATCGAGGTGCCAAAGCTCCCCGTCGATACGATCTCTTGGGGGAGATTAGCCTGTTATCCCCGGGGTAGCTTTTATCCGTTAAGCTACGGCCCTTCCACACGGAACCGTAGGATCACTTTGACCGACTTTCGTCCCTGCTCGACTTGTTGGTCTCGCAGTCAAGCCACCTTATGCCAATACACTCTGAGGCTGATTTCCATCCAGCCTGAGGTGACCTTTGTGCGCCTCCGTTACCTTTTGGGAGGCGACCGCCCCAGTCAAACTGCCTACCAGACACTGTTCCAGAAACGGTTAGATTCAAACGCAGAAAAGGGCGGTCTTTCATGGTTGACTCCACGCAGGCTGGCGCCTGCGCTTCGAAGTCTCCCGCCTATTACTACACATCCCTGAGCTCAAACCAATGTCAAGCTGCAGTAAAGCTCCACGGGGTCTATTTGTCCTGCCGCGCGTAACCCGCATCTTTACGGGTCCTGCAATTTCACCGAGTCCATCGTTGAGACAGTGCTCAAGTCGTTACGCCATTCGTGCGGGTCGGAACTTACCCGACAAGGGACTTCGCTACCTTAGGACCGTTATAGTTACGGCCGCCGTTTACCGGGGCTTCGGTCGGAGGCTCTCACCCCCTTCCTTAACCTACCAGCACTGGGCAGGCGTCAGCCTGTATACATCAGCTTTCGCTTTGGCACAGACCTGTGTTTTTGGTAAACAGTCGCTTGAGCCGGTTCTCTGCGGCCGACAACGCTTTTCGCGGTTAACGCGTATACATCATCGGCACCCCTTATCCCGAAGTTACGGGGTTAATTTGCCGAGTTCCTTAACGATGGTTATCTCGAACGCCTTGGGGCTTTTACCCCTGTCCACCAGTGTCGGTTTGCGGTACGGTCGCCGCAGTACCTCGACGTCGGAGATTTTCTTGGCGGCATAGGCTTAGCGACGTTCCTCGAGGCGTACCTTAAGGTCCCACCACCCCTCTGCTCGTAACGAACCGCGCATTTTAACTCACGGCCCTGGCCTACGGGTGGCGACACACCATATCCACTGGTATGCATCGCTTACCAATCCGCGTCCCTCCTGCGTCTCAATCGGTACTGGGGCGGGGCTGGAATTTCAACCAGCTATCCATCGGATTCGCCGTTCGGCTACTCCTTAGGGCCGCCTTACCCTACGTCGATCAACGTTGCGTAGGAAACCTTGGACTTTCGGCGTGCCGGATTCTCACCGGCATTGACGCTACTCATGCCAGCATTCTCACTTCCCAGCACTCCACGTGCCCTCACGAGCACGCTTCTACGCGGCTGGGAACGCTCCCCTACCAAGGCGCGCGAACGCGCCTTTCGCAGCTTCGGCGAAGTGCTTGAGCCCCGTTTATTTTCCGTGCGGGAGCCCTCGACCAGTGATCTGTTACGAACTCTTTAAAGGATGGCTGCTTCTAAGCCAACCTCCTGGCTGTCTGGGCGCCCCCACCTCGTTTAACACTTAGCACTCACTTAGGGGCCTTAGCTTGCGATCTGGGCTGTTTCCCTTTCGACAATGGAGCTTATCCTTCACTGTCTCACTGCCAGGGTACCCTTCGCGGTATTCGAAGTTTGACAGGGTTTGGTAAGTTCTTCACCCCCTAGCCCAATCAGTGCTCTACCTCCGCGAAGTAATTCCTGACGCTGCACCTAAATGCATTTCGGGGAGAACCAGCTATCTCCGTGTTCGATTGGCATTTTACCCCTACCCACAGCTCATCCCATCACTTTGCAACGTAAACGGGTTCGGCCCTTCACGAAATGTTACTTTCGCTTCAGCCTGGCCATGGGTAGCTCACACGGTTTCGGGTCTACTCAACGCGACTGAACGCCCTGTTCAGACTCGCTTTCGCTTCGGCTACGGCGCTGAACGCCTTAACCTCGCCACGCAAAGTAACTCGCTGGCTCATTCTTCAATAGGCACGCTGTCATCCACCAAATAAATGGCAGACTCCAACGGTTTGTAGGCACACGGTTTCAGTTCTCTTTCACTCCCCTGCTTGGGGTGCTTTTCACCTTTCCCTCACGGTACTGGTTCGCTATCGGTCGCTAGAAGTACTTAGCCTTGGAGAGTGGTCTCCCCAGATTCCGACAGGATTTCACGTGTCCCGCCGTACTCAGGTACTCGATTAAGGAGGCACGACAATTTCGCCTACGGGGCTATCACCCTCTGTGACCAGACTTTCCAGTGCTGCTCAGCTATCGTCGCGCTTTGTAACTCCTCGGAAGCCCACAGGTAGCCTCCACATCGAGCCCTACAACACCCGTGAGACATAGGCTCCTGGGCCGTTTAGTCTCACCCGGTTTGGGCTCTTCCCTTTTCGCTCGCCGCTACTAAGGGAGTCTCGGTTGATTTCCTTTCCTCGGGGTACTTAGATGTTTCAGTTCCCCCGCTTACCCTCTCTTACGAGATGGAACCGCGCGCGAACGCGCGGCCCCGGGTTTCCCCACTCGGGAATCCACGGCTTAGCCTGCCAGACGGCTGACCGTGGCTTATCGCAGTCTCACTACGCCCTTGTTCGGCTTCTAGCGCCAAGGCATCCCCCGTGTGCCCTTAGTAGCTTGATCCATCTTCATGAATCGGCTTGCTCCGGTTCTCGGAGAATGCGGAATCGATATTCAACTTTAAAGGTGCACCCACCAATTCAAACCAAGCGAAGACACGTGATTCTCTCAGCGGGTAACCCCAAAGTATAACCCCTCTCAAACAAACCGTCAACCACCCCAATCTCACCCCCTCCTTCAGGAGGGGCAGGGGGAGGACCGCCGCAGGCGGAACCTCATCCAAATTCGCCAAAACCCCGCCACGTCGAAACCGCTACCTTAGCCGTGCCAAGCGGCCGCCTAACTCGATTCGTGGCGCCTACGCCGGTACATACATTTGGACTACGTCATCCACGATAGCGCTGTCTAGGCGATGTGCTATTTCGGCAAGTTGCCGCTTGTATTTGGAAAGTGGAACGTCTCGATCTTGTAACCATCGACAATGTAGCAAGTAAGCGAAACAATCTACAGCAGACCCTACGATCGAACGTTTGTTCACGTAGAGCATGTCTCCGACTCTTGTGTTGTCCACCATCCAATCGTCGGCGATCAACTCCTGCACCCCATCTCCGACCATGTTCAGGTATTCGGTGGAGTGATCCATCCACCGGACATATCCCGCAAACGTTCCATCTTGGGCATCCGATAGATCACTTTCCATCACTGGCCATATTTGACCTGATGAGTGTGAATCATGTACAGCGATAAGCATCGATCTGAAACAAAACCAAAGCATCGCACGTTGGGCTTTCCGCAACTCCTTAACGGGCGGTACGAAGTTGAAGCCACGCCGATAAATTCTGCATCCGAGTTCATTCACCAGTGTGACGAGCGCCATGTAAAACTCGAAGTGCTCTTCGTCCGATTGATCTCGGAAAAGGTCACTCGCATGCACTTCTATCGGGAAGTTGTCCGTGCCCTTGGCAAACCCAGGCAATAATCGATAAAAACGATGACGGAAAATAGGATAGATGTCCGCGTGCAACAACAACCCGGTCAAAGATGTCACTTGCGCTGAATCAAGGGCTGTCGCGTCGAGGTACTTCTCATCCATATACAGGAAAGCTACCGGTTGCTTGGGCTTCACTAGGTTCGTATCGCTGGTCAATTCCTATCGCATCTCTGTACATGAAGGCCATATCCGCGAGGTCGATGTGTGGCGGCACCCGCAGATATGAACTTTGACGAGGTCCTCAAATCTTCCATCTTGAATTAACAGAACGATCGCAATGCGTAAACCCATACACCAATCCCCAAAAGCCCTACCTCAATCGAACATAAGGCAACCGCTTCAACTGCTGATTCCGCGGATCAACCTCAATCCCAACCGACTCCAACGCTGTCACTCCCAGCAACGGCTCCGAATCCTCGTCCCCCATCACAATTGTCGAACCTACCACCTCTCCCATGAACTCGATGTCCCCAGTTGTCACCGACATGCGAATCTCCCCACCATCCGCCAGCCCGTATATCCGCTGACCTTTTGGAACCAAACCGATCGCTTCCAAGTGTTGCTTAGGTACGAGGCTATCCGTAGCTCCGGTATCTACAAGAAACAACCCTTCCCACGCCTTGTCCGGGTCTGACGGGTTTCGAACCGTGCATGTAACGTGCGTCGCGCCCATTTCCTGTGCTCCTCATACCTCTTGCTTGATCATCGTATATCGTCGATTATATATTACTTTTGTATCAAAAACATGCACGATGGCACATTCACCCCTGCGGCCCTACCCCCTTCCCCGTCATACCCGCGCAGGCCGTACCCCGTACGCGCTATCCCTCGTGGTCGCCCTACCCAGGGCGTACGGCCGCCCCACCTTCCCTACTGCGCCGCATTTCACCAAAGCCGTCGCACACCGTAACGATCAAACAACGTCTCGTTAGAGATCAGAACCAGATCCTCAGAAATCGCCTGAGCGATCAGCATCCTGTCGAACGGATCCAGATGAGGGCCGGGCAGAGAACCAGCGCGCAGGGCATCCGAAATCGTCACCGGCAACTCCAAAAAGTTCTGAGACGCCATGTAACCCTTGATGTCAAATACCAGCGCATTCGCTTCCGGGAGTCTGCCCACACGATGCTTGGTGGCGATTTCCCACGCCGTCGCGGCACTGACGTAAACCTCGTTAGATTCGTCTCTTATCGCGTTGCTGGCTCTTAGAGACAGTTGCGGATCTTCGATAGACCACCAGATCAACGCATGAGTGTCAATCAATAGAGCCAAGAATCATCTACCCTCCCACAATCGCAACTCCTCCTCAGGCAACGGATCGAAAAAGCTGTCCGGTATCGTGATCTTCCCCTCCAAGGTTCCCGGTTGACGTTTTCCTACTGGCTCGCTTCGCACCAGCTTGGCAACCGGCGATCCGTTCCGCGCGATGATCACCTCTTCGCCGTTTTCGACTCGCGTCAGCAACCGCGACAGATGCGTCTTCGCTTCATGCACATTCACAGTAACCATGATCAACTCCCTAAAAACTTGCTTAGTCAATTATATGACTAATCCCTGCGCTCCGCGAAACCCCTCGACCACCCACATCCTCCCAACAACCAACGCCAAAAAATCCAACCCATCCTTAAAATCCTTCAAATCCGCGGTTCAGACAATTTTTTGAACTTGTTCAAAAACTAACCATGCCGGAGTTTTGCCGCTCACAGCGGCATGATTCCCCTTCAACATGCCGCTCATGCCGCGAAATTGCCGGAAGCAGCGGCAAAACTCCGGCATGATCGGCAGCCCCAGAATCACCGGATTCCCGACGAAATCATTGCCCCAACACCGCGATATAATTCGTTTGTTAAGCACACTCAAAACGCGCGTGCTGGTGTTCAACCTCGGTTGAATACGTGCGCGAAGGGGAAATCCGAATGCCGACGACCGCCGTCCTCGGTGGGTTATGGGGCGACGAAGGCAAAGGGAAGATCATCGACTTCCTAGCCGCCGACGCATCAGTAGTCGTTAGATTTTCCGGCGGCAACAACGCCGGTCATACCGTCGTAAACGATTACGGAAAGCTCGTTTTCCACCTCATTCCCTGTGGAATCTGTCACGAAGGCACCGTCAACGTCATCGGCAACGGCGTCGTAATCTCGCCAGAAGCCCTCATCGAAGAGATCGAAATGGTCAAATCGAACGGCTTGCCCGGCGAAATCGCCATCTCGGACCGCGCCCACCTCATCATGCCCTACCACGTCCTGCTCGACCGACTGGAAGAGGAACGACGCGGAGCCGCCGCCATCGGAACAACCGGCAGAGGAATCGGACCCGCCTACGTCGATAAAGTCGCACGCATGGGCATCCGAGCCGGGGAACTCCTCGACCTCGAAGAACTCACAATCGCCTTGCCACCGATCATCGAGTTCAAAAACGAACTCATCACTAAAATCTACGGCGGCGAACCACTCGACACCAATCAGATATTGGAACAAACAAAAGAGTGGGCCGCTCAGATCGGCCCATACATCAGATCGGCCGACGAGATCCTCACCAACGCCATCGCCTCAGGCCAAAACATCATCATGGAAGGCGCACAAGGCGCGTTACTCGACATCGATCACGGAACCTACCCCTTCGTGACATCTTCCAGCCCAACTATCGGCGGCGCGCTAACCGGAACCGGAATCGGCCCTAGCTCTTTCGAACGCATCATCGGAGTCTTTAAAGCCTACGCAACACGCGTCGGCGCGGGCCCGTTCCCGACCGAGATTCACGGCGCAGAGGGCGACCGCATCCGCGAGATGGCCGGCGAGTTCGGAGCCACAACAGGGCGCGCACGCCGAGTCGGATGGTTCGACGCCGTTGCTGCCCGGTACACAACCCGGGTAAATGGCTTCACATCCATGGTCCTCACCCGACTCGACACGCTCGACAACTGGGAACGCATAAAAATCTGCACCGCCTACTCGCTCGACGGCGAGATTATCGAAGAGTTCCCGATCGAACGCGGTAGATTGGCGCGTTGCGAACCTATCTACGAAGAACTACCGGGGTGGACGGAGTCGACTTCGCGAGTGATGGATTGGGATGATCTTTGCGATGGGGCCCAGCGATATGTTCGGAAGTTAGAAGAGCTGCTCGGCATCCCGGCATCCGAGATTTCGACCGGACCGCACCGCGACGACACCTTGGTCGTCAACGGCTCTCGATAACCACCTCGACGTACTCCATCACCGCCGCCGCAAGCTTATCCGAATCGTGGCGGCGCGGTGCTGTCTCGTCAGACACTCGTCGCGCCAAAACGTCGTTGACCAAGACACGAACTTCGTCGTCATATTCGACAGGTCGAATGTCCTGAGTCGTCCCCAACTCGGCTTTATTCACCAAAATTGCGTCGACCTGCTTATCGCCCTTCCCCAGATAGCGATTGACCGACTTCACAAAATCCGAAGCAGCATATCTACCAGCTTCACCCGCCTTCTTTGCGATATTGCAAACCTGAAGGATCCGGCACGAGCTCTGACTGATCGCTTCAATAACACCATCGGGCAACAGGTTCGGAATAACGCTCGCGAATAGATCACCCGGACCGAGAACTACAACATCTGCCTTGAGGATAGCTGCCAGAGCGTTTGGATTCGCGTTCACCGAAGGATCAAGATAGATTCTCGAAGCGCCGAAAAGATCCTCATTCCGATCGCCAACGGCAGATTCGCCTTGTATCAGTGTGCCGTCCTCTAACTCCGCGCAAAGATGTGACGGCTCATCACTTACCGGGACAACGCGTCCTGCTAGATGCAGCGAACTCCCTATCGAAGCGACCGCATCGCTCAAACTCCCACTCCGTTGCATTGCGCCCAGCAACATCAGATTTCCCAGCGAGTGCCCATCCATCGATCCGCCCGAACTAAATCGGTGTTCGAGCATACTCTCAACCACGTAGTATTCCGCATCCTCCGGAAGCAACGCCGCGATGCATCGGCGTAGATCACCGAGCGCCGGAACTCCAAACTCGTCACGCAATCGCCCCGACGACCCGCCGTCATCAAAGGTTGTGACAATCGCTGTTATGTCGATCCGATCGGCATAACTCTTCAATCCGCGCAACAACACCGACGAACCAGTACCGCCGCCGATCGTTACTACCCGCACATGACCAGAGGAATCGACATTCATCTAGGTGAGAGTAAGCATTAGATCGGACGATCGTTTCGGAAAGAGTGTCTCCATAAGATGGCGATCCGACTTAGATCCGGTGTTGGCATCCGTATGTGCGAGGAGTGTTTCACCTACTGAACGCATTCCGAACAGTACCGGTAAGAACGACGTGCCCGGAAACCTCGCTGTTGCAATATGCCAGCCGCTGGATACCGCATTACGATGTGCCGCGGAATGCGTAACCACATCGGTTACTCGGCCATCATTGAAGGCGATATTGACAGTGTCTCGATCCAGCCGGAGCACCAAATCGCCGGTAAATCCCGCGTGCAACGACTCCTCAAGCCTCATCTCCAATGCTGGAGATATCTTTCGCAAGAACGCAGCGATGTCGGGAACTCTTACGTACCACCCGTACTGGCGCTCTGGTGGCTGGCCCAATGCCCCATCGTCAAAGATGTAAGCGGGGTGATCGGGCTGCATATCCTGGCGAACTGATTTGATAGCCCGCTCCGGATCGGGGTCCTGGTTGGAAGCCTTATCCGCCAACTCAACGAACTCACACAATGCCGAACGTAACGCCTCACGCCAATACCGCGGCTCCGACATCTCCAAACGCAAGATACCGCCGAGGTCTATCGGAGTCACCATGGCATACATCATCACGCCTATCGGTTCTCCTAAATCGCCACCGTCCGATTTGCAGAGAATGGCGGTTTTGTGGCACACCGCGCTCCGATCGGTGCGATCAAATGTCAGGTAACGAACCTCGTCCTCGCGAAATACAGGTGATACAAGTGATCTTTGCGCCGATTCGTTCAGGAGCTTGGTGATGAATGGAACATCGTCAATGGTCGGTTCGCGTAGACGGAATTTCCTCTCCTCTTTGTCGCCCCAACGGGGAAACGTGTGTATCGACGTTTGTTGTCCACCTTCTGCGTGCAAGGCGTATTCGTACCCGAACTGGCGGTAGTAGCCCGGAATGCCGAGCACGATCTGAACGTGGTGCCCGCGTTCCAATGCCCATCGATGCATGACATCGAACTGTTTTCTTACTAGACCCCGATTCCTGTAGTCGTTGTGGGTACCGACGATCTCAGGGCGTCCGATCTCGAATTCGACACCGTCATAGCTCCACGTCTGCGTAAGGTACGTCGTCGTTGACGCGTAGCGTCCTTTTTCGACATCTTCGATGATGATGACGTCGTCGAGGCTCAGGGTCGGATGTGGCTTGCCGACGAGATCGCGAATCCACTCTGCGATCCAATACGCTTCCGTGCCCGATTCTTCGTCGATGAAGACCTTGGCGCAGAACTCAGCGAGCGCGTCCGCCTCCTCGCGAACCGCGGAGCGCATTATCAACCCGCCGCCAAGGTCTTCTATGACTTTTTCCGGCGACACGTCCGTCATGACAACATTAGCCGTTGGGGAGGTCGATCTTGTATTGATCCATGATCGGATCGAACTGTGCGGAAAAGGCCGCCATCTCGCCCTCGTCGGCTTGCATCGGGTGACGCGCAGGACCTGCATTGAACCCGGAACGGTTCATCGCGTAGCGGACCGGTATCGGATTGGTGATGAAGAACAGCGCGTTGAAGATCGGCAGCAAACGCAAGTGCTCGCTTGCGGCTCGCTCAATGTCACCTTCCAGAACCGCGCCGATGAGTCCTCGTACTTGGTTGCCGATGATGTTGCTCGCGACGCTAACTACGCCATAACCGCCTGTAGACACGATTGAGAACGTCTCGTTGTCGTTGCCTGACCAGACGTTGAAGCCTTCCGGCGAGCCTTTGATGACGTACGCGATCTGGTCGGCATCGCTACTGGCTTCTTTGACACCGACGATGTTCGGAACTTCTGCCAATTTCAACGTCGTCGCCGCAGTCATGTTGAGCGCAGTACGGCTGGGGACGTTGTAGAGGATTCCTGGTATCGAGACCGCTTCGGCGATGGCGATGAAGTGTTTGACCAGCCCACCCATTGTCGGCTTGTTATACGCCGGCACTGTCATCAAGATCGCGTCGACACCTGCGGCTTCAGCTTCTTTTGACAGCTCGATGGAGCGATACGTGTTGTTGTCTGTGGTTCCAGCTACGACTGCGCCAGAATCTCCGATCGCATCCTTAACTTCTGTAAACAGCTTCAAACGTTCCTCGTCCGACATCGCAGGAGCTTCGCCTGTCGTGCCGCCGATCACCAACCCATCCGAACCCGATGCCAATAACGACTTTGCCAGTTTGCGAGCTTGGGAATAGTTGACTTCACCCTCTTCGGTAAACGGGGTGACCATCGCTGTGAGAACTCGTCCGATTTCTGCCATTTCAAACTCCCTTACGCACCAAATCTTACATCACGTCGTTAGTTCAGACGGGGTTCGAGACAGGCCGTCGATGTCGGAACGGTTGCGCCGGATCAGGCTGCGGAGGCAACACGTGGTCGGACGCAGTTTCGCTTTACACACTCATCCATGATCTGCAACGCGTTGAGCGCCGCCCCCTTGCGGAGGTTGTCGGCCGCGAGCCAGAACACGACGCCATTCTCGTGCGCGAGGTCTCGCCGAACCCGACCGACCATGACCTGATCCTCTCCTGCAGAGTTCGAAGGCATCGGATAGACCGATTCTTGCGGTTGATCTAAGAGCGTTATACCGGGGAACTCAGCGATTGCAACTCGCGCCTCATCTACAGATATCGGGGCATCGAACTCAACCGTTACTGCTTCGCAGTGGGATACTTCAACTGGGACACGAACACAGGTGGACGCTAGCCGTAACTCCGGATCGCCGAGAATCTTTCGAGACTCGTTGACCATCTTCCACTCTTCTTTCGTGTATCCCTCATCAATGAAGTCGTCGACCTGCGGAAGTAGATTGAACGCGATGGGATGAGGATACTCGCTCGGCAGGGACATCTCTTCTCCACCCAACATCTCACGCGACTGATCCAAGAGCTCCGCCCTAGCTGCCGCACCAGTTCCGGTTACCGACTGATATGTCGAAACCGTAACGGAACTGATCTCGGCTAGGCCTCTGAGCGCGGCTAAAGCCATAACCAGTGGTGTCGTCGTGCAGTTCGGTATTGAAATGATGCCGGAGTGCCACTCGACATCCGCACCGTTGACTTCCGGAACCACGAGGGGAACAGCCGGGTCCATTCGATACGCCGATCCGTCGTCGATCACCAAAACCCCGCGCTTGACCGCATCCGGTGCCAGCGCCAAACTCACCTCGGACGACGCGGATATAAACGCTACGTCAGCACCGTCAAACGATTCCGGCGTGGCCTCCTCCACGATCAACAATTGACGGCAATACTCGATCTGCTTGCCATGAGACCGCTTGGATGCGAGAAGTCGCAACTTTTCGGCCGGGTGACCACGTTCGGCCAACAACTCAAGCGCAACGGCACCGACCGCACCCGTTGCACCTACGATAGCGATTTCCAAATCTGATGCCTGCATCTATATCTCCTGAGGCTTCGGATCGAACCTATTCCCGGTTCGTTTTGTTTTCGAGCGACGTCGTTCAGCCCGACAAGCCAAGCACTTTATCGAGGCCGACGATCATGGACTTTTCGTCTACGACGCGGCGTACCGCGAGCATCACGCCTGGCATGAAGCTCTGGCGGTCAACAGAATCGTGCAGCAGAGTCAGCGTTTGACCCAGGGCGCCGAATACGACTTCGTGGCGAGCCACCCGCCCCGGCATTCGCGCGCTGTGGACATTGACGCCACCCATCGAGCCCCCTCGCGTTCCCACGAGCAACTCTTTTTCGACGATGTTTTGATCGAAATCGCCGCCTTTACCTTCGAGCATCGCTTGAACAATCGACAGCGCGGTGCCGGATGGCGCATCGATCTTCATCTCGTGATGACTCTCGATAACATCGGCATAGTCGAAGTAACTCGACGCAATGCGCGCCAAGTGGATCAAGACCACGCATCCGAGCGCGAAGTTCGACGCCGATATCACACCGACACCAGCCTCCGACGCGCTCGCGCCAATAGCAGCCAACTCGTCCGGCGAAATGCCCGTCGAACCGGAAACGCATCGGACACGGTTGGCGATGCACGTCCGCATCGCGGTCGTACCGCCCTCCGCATTCGTGAAGTCGACAACTACGTCAGGTTTCACATTCGCGAAGAGCGCCTCGAGGTCTTGGGCCAGCGGGAGTTCGGTTCCTCCAACGGTTTCAACCGTCGTCTTAGCGCCGGCGAACAGATCGGCACCTCCGACCGGAACTATTCCCGGCTCTTGTTCCACCGCGTTCAACACGGTGGAACCCATTCGCCCCAACACTCCGTTAACTGCAACAGTTATTTCGGACATGTCTACTTCGGATGCTGTTTACCTTCTGTCGTCGAGGTTAACCGTCTCGGTTCGTTCGATTCTAGGCTATCGGTCGCGTCGATCGCGAGTGATCATTCGGCGACGGGGGCGGCGCTCACGGCCGTCTCCATCACCGAAATCGTCACGTCGGTTGTTCCGGCGACCACCTCGGTCGTAGTTATCGCGCCTGTCCCCGCGGTCATAGTCGTCGCGTCGATCACGCCGGCCACCGCGATCAAAGTCATCCCGTCTGCCGCCACGGTCTCCACCGCGGTCGAAACCGCCACGTCCGCCGCCGCGATCGAATCGACCGCCGCCGCGACCACCACGGTCTCCACCGCGACCACCGCCGCGGTTATTGGGCCGTCGTCGTCCTACTGCTTCTTCCAGTGCGCGACCGTGATCGCCGTGGCTGTTCTCTTCGATCCTTGCGCGGACCGAGAGATCAACACGGCCGTTCTGGTCGACGTTCACCACCATCACATCCAACTCGTCGCCTTCGTTGGCAACCGACTGAACGTCGGGAACTCGAGTGTCGGACAATTCGCTGATGTGAACCATTCCGTCTTTGCCAGGAATCAGGTTGACGAAGCAACCAAAGTCCATGATCTTGACAACCTTGCCGGTGTAGTTCTCGCCGACTTCAATGTCTTTTGTCATCGTGCGAATGTTGTCGATGGCCCCCTGAACCTTGTCGGCTTCAGTACCGCCAATCGTTACGCTGCCATCGTCCTCAATATTGACGCTTACACCGAACTCTTCTTGTATGCCTCGCACGTTAGCGCCGCCTGGACCTATCACCATGCCGATCTTGTCGGTCGGCACCTTGATCGTAGTCATGCGTGGCGCGCCATCGCGCAACTCGGTTCGTGGCGATGAGATCGTCTGCTCCATGTGATCAAGGATCTCGAACCGGGCATTTCTCGCCTGTTCGAGCGCCTCAGACATGATCTCGAAGGTGATGCCTTTGACCTTGATGTCCATCTGCAAAGCAGTGATGCCATCGCGGGTACCAGCGACCTTGAAGTCCATATCGCCGGCATGGTCTTCGGCACCTTGGATATCCGTCAATACCTTCGCAGCGCCATTCTCGCCGGTAATCAGTCCCATCGCGATACCCGCGACCGGTGCTGATATCGGTACGCCACCGTCCATCAGAGCAAGAGTTCCCGCGCAAACGCTGCCCATCGAGGAAGAGCCATTAGATTCCATTACCTCTGAAACCAACCGCAGTGAGTATGGGAAATCCTCTTCAGACGGAATAACCGGCCGCAGCGCACGTTCAGCCAACATTCCGTGACCGACTTCGCGTCGACCGGTAAATCCGAACCGTCCAGCTTCGCCTGTCGAGTACGGCGGGAAGTTGTAGTGATGCATAAAACGCTTCGTCGTGATCGGCGAAAGGTTGTCCAGGCGCTGCGCATCCGCGGCCGAAGCCAGCGTCAACACGCCGAGAACTTGTGTCTCGCCGCGCTGGAATATCCCAGAGCCGTGTACGCGTGGAAGATAACCAACCATCGAATCGAGAGCCCGTAATTCGTGCAAGACGCGACCATCGGGACGTCGATCCTCAGCTAGGATGCTCTCGCGAACCGCTTCCTTTTCCAAGGAATATAGTTCGGTCTGCACATGCAGGGCGTCGTGGGCTTGGTCGCCAGACGTCAGCTCCGATTTCGCCTCGGACATGATCTCTCGGATCGCATCCTCGCGCGCTTCCTTGCCGCCACCAAGCTTCAACGCTTCCTTGATCGCGTCGCCTACGTGTTCTTGCGTAGCCGCTTTGGCTTCGAGCTCCGCTTCAGAAGCCTCCGGTGCCGCCCATTTGGGTTTCCCAACCTCTGCTTGGATCTCGCGGATGTGGGAAACGATTTCACCGTTCACTTCCTGAGCCAACTTCAACGCCTCGAGGATCACCTCCTCAGAAACGAAGTTCGCACCAGCTTCAACCATCATGATGGCGTCAGCCGTGCCCGCGACGGTCAGTTCCAAGGCGGATGTCTCAAGCTCTTCGTACGTTGGATTGACTACGAGCTCGCCGTCGATGTAGCCGATGTTGCAAGCCCCCACCGGGTCATCGAATGGGATATCAGAGATCGCGAGTGCCGCCGAAGCTCCCACGATGCCCAACGGCGCGTGAGGATTGACCTCATCAGCGGCCAGGATCGTGATGATCAGCTGAGTCTCGTTGTGGTAGTTCTTGGGAAACAGCGGACGTAGCGGGCGGTCACACAATCGCGCGGCCAGTATCGCCTCGGAATTAGGCCTACCTTCTCGCTTGAAGAACCCTCCGGGCATTTTGCCCGCTGCATACGCCTTTTCGGCAACATCCACTGTCAGAGGTAGAAAATCGACTCCTTGACGCGGTTCCTTGCTCGCCGTCGCAGTCGACAGCAACACCAAATCGCCGTATCGGATCGTCACCGCGCCGCCAGCCTGTTTCGCCAGTCTGCCAGTCTCGAACGACATCATTCGGCCGCCGACTTCTATTTCGAATGTTCGAATCATTTTTCTTCTTTCTTGGTTTCTGTCTTGTCTACCCGTTTATCGGGTGGCAATTCTTGGGTTAGTTGTGAGTGTGCTGATTGCGTATTCTGTAATCAAGGCACGCGTGAAATACGCCGTTAATGTTGCTTCGGGATTGCCAGTTTCGCAGTTGCCGTCGTGGTGCGCGCCTAGTTAGATGTCATGCGCGGTCGATTGAAAGGTCTAAGGGATTTGTGAATGAAGCGGTACCGTAGCCCCGCCTGCAATCTCGGCGAACGACGGCGAACCGTTCAACCACGGAGCCCCAACGCTTCAATCAGCGTCCGGTATCTGCGAACATCCTCTTTCGCGAGGTATCGGAGCAATCGTCGGCGTTTCCCGACGATCATTTGCAGGCCGCGTCTGCCCGCGGCATCGTGCTTGTGAACCTTGAAATGCTCTGTCAGTTCCCTGATCCGGTCCGTAAGGATCGCGATTTGGACCTCAGTAGAACCGGTATCCTTCTCGTGCTTGCGAAACTTCTCGATCGTCTGCGTCTTCGCTCTGGCTTCCAATCTCTTCTCTTTTCATGCAAGCGCTGTTCGCAAGTGGGGTTTGAAGACGATCTGCCGCTACTCCGCCCTGCCAGCGCTTTGAATCTCTCTTGGTACTTCTGCTAATTCCTTTAGCTCAACCTAAAAGGATACCATCGCCGCATCTAAAATCTCGATCCTCGCTGCAACATCGCAACATCACGAGGCAATTCCAAGCGCTTTCGGCCTCCCAAAATCTGACAAAAGTCGCCATTTCACGTAAATGTAAGGCGCGATTGTCGCAACATCGTGTAACATTCTTCTATCGTGGCAAGGATCACTGATCGTTGCGTCCGAATAAGCATGTTGCTTGCATGAGCCGTCTTGACACGTGCGCTAAAGCGGGCATAAGATTATTCAGTGTGCATCGAACGGTGAGACTGGCGAAGTATGGCTGAGCTCCGTGCTTCGATGCCGACATCGTGGACTACGGCGATTGAGAGAACCTCGTGCCGAACGATCACGGTAATTGTTGCTTAAGACAAGCTAGTAATCTGAAAGCATCAGATTGGAGGACGGGTCCTCATGAATGAATCGCGTAGCCCGATGGATTCTTTGCGAGAAAACCCAATTATGGCGGTAGTCGCCATATTGTCGGTTATCGCAATCATCATCTCGATCATCGGCCTAGCTGGCGCTGGTCCGCAAGGTGAACCAGGTCTGCCAGGCGCACCGGGTGAGCCGGGAGCACCGGGCGAGCCGGGAGCACCGGGCGAGCCGGGAGCACCAGGCGAGCCAGGAGCGCCAGGTGAAGCAGGATCACCGGGTGAGCCAGGTGAGCCAGGATTGCCGGGAGACCCGGGCAAGCCGGGAGCACCGGGTGAGCCAGGAGCACCAGGCGAGGCGGGAGCACCAGGCGAACCGGGATTGCAAGGTCCGCAAGGAATCCCCGGACTTGCCGGAGTTCCAGGACCGCAAGGCAAGGCTGGAGCCGATGGCGCTCCTGGTCCACAAGGCGCACCGGGTGACCCCGGCCCCCCTGGCGCACCAGGTCCAGCAGGTGCTGATGGTGCCGACAACTACGCCAACATTGAAGTCTTGGACGGTGTCTACTCGATCTCGAAGATCGTCTGGGATGCCGCAGGTTCGAACGTCTTGATAACCGGTTCTGGTTTCATGGCAGGCGAAGCAGTTGCTCTTACGGTTTCTGGCGAAACCGACATGGCAGTTGGCAGTGCAACCGCAAACGACAGCGGCGCATTCGCTGCTGACGTAACCCTCGACTCCGGCTCCTTCGTGATCGGCGATGTCAAGTCGCTAGTCGCAACCGGTGACCAAGGTTCTAAGGCATCGACCGCCTTGGTGGTTGTCGAGACCAAGTAACCCTCCCAGAGGTTAACTTCCTCAGGAACTTGTAGCGTGAAGCCGACATTAGTTTGGCTTCACGCTCAAACTTCCACCTAGTCAAAGCACTTCAGAGACGCAAGCCTCTGAAGTGCTTTTGCGCGTGTGAATAAGTCTCCTTTTCGCACGGCGATAGGAATATGGAGCGAAGCGACAGCGAGTAGAGCCTAGACCGCACAGCGTAAATCCCACCCTCCTCATCGGATATTTAGCAACCTCTTCATTCGGGTCAATGCCAGCACTTCAGCGGACAGAGCCTCTATCTAGAGAAGGACGGTTCGTGATACAAATCGTGCCCCATTCCGAGATGATTGGAAGCCGGCAGGGGAAGTCCACAAGCCGTCTACACAATCAGCGTAGTCTGCGGTTCAGGCTAAGCCTCTTGCGCTTCGTTCGCCACTAAGCTGGCGTCCCTGAGGAGCTGCTCCATCAAGAGGCCAAAGGTCAGGATCCCGGCCACCTTGCCCTCTTCGTCGAGCATCACCGCGGTTTCATGCATCCGGTCTCGGAAATCGTCAAACAACGTCGCCACCTGCTGTGTCACAGGCACTGGGAAGATCGACGCGCTGATCCAATCTCGGCAGATTGGTGAACCACCATCACTCTGCCTCAATCCCTGCAACGCCTCAGCCTTGTGTATCGTACCCAACACTTCGTCAACCGTCTTGTCATAGACAACCACGTTATCGATCGACAGTTGGTCCATCATCAGAACAACGTCTTCGAGAGCCGTATCGGCGTGCACCGCTACCGTGTCCGATATCGGCACCATGAAATCGTCGGCCCGCAAGTCTTTAGACGACAGGTTCTGGAGAACATTCAAGACGTTCTCCACTGGCTCGTCGTTCGCATCGCCCTGACTCTCTACGTCGTTCATGTAATTGGCTACGCGATTCAGATGCAACCGGCGTCCGATGAAACGGGATGGCCAGATCACAGGAGCCAACCAAATCTTGACCTCCTCGTAACAACCGCTCGCCATACGGTTCAAAACCATCCGCATCGCAATGACGCTGATTAACACAGCCGCCGCAACACCCGATACCAGCCATATTTCGTTTTCCGGTGCAAACGTCGTTTGGGCGGCACGGTACGCCGAGATAACGATTGCGATGAAAGAGGCGCTACGCATCGTCGTCACCACTATCCGAGTCGCACGGTAATCACCCGCACTCCCAGGGTTGAGATCCGATGATTCCGTCGATGCCATACCCAACATCGCTGCAAGACCTTGTGGCTGCAACACGCTCAATGTCAGCGTCATGATCCCGTAGACGAACGCCGATAACGCTAGAACTAACCAAGGGACCCAATCTTCAGCCATCCTGGCATCCCCCGAATAAACCTGTTGAAATCCCTCGGTATCTGCTACCTAAAGGATCGTCCACATCTTTCATTTCATATCCTGCCAATCTACTCTGTGCCATCGCAACCGCGGCACTCAATTTCGTTTTCCTAGAAGGGTCAGTTCCGCACCAACCCGTTGCCATGAACCCGGGCTGGCACGCCCAATACCAACTCGCCATCGGCAACATCCCGCGTCACTATCGCGCCCGCGCCGGTCCGTGCTCCGGCACCCAATCGCAACGGCGCGATCAATACGCAACCCGCCCCAATCGACACGTCGTCCTCTATTACCGTCTTCTGGACGCTGTGACCGTCGAAATTAGCAGTCACTGAGCCCGCACCGATGTTGACCGTCCGACCAAGCTCTGCATCACCGACAAATGAGAAATGTCCAACTTTGGAACCATCTCCTATCCGGCTAGATTTCACCTCTGCCTGCGTTCCGATATATGCATCCACACCCACCTCAGATCCAGCGCGCACCCTGCAGAAAGGACCTATCTTTGCTTTTGCAGCAACGTGAGAATCTTCGACCAATGCGTTGGGCCCAATCTCAGCACCCTGCTCAACAACGCTTCCCCGTACCTCAGAACGATTTTTGATTAATGCACCAGAACGAACGTCCGACACGTCCGTCACGCTCGAGAACGGCTGCACCGTAGCCCCACTGCCGATCCTCGAATCGTCGACGATTGCATTCGGACCGATACGTGCTTCACTCTCGATTCTGGAATGTCCGAGAATATGGCTTCCGGCACCTACCCACACCCCACGCTCTATCTCCGCCTCAGCGTCGATGTAAACCGAGGTCGGATCCTGAAATTCGACACCAGCATCAAGCGCGGCAATCACCGCCGCGTCTTGCGCGCGAGCCTCGCCGCAGCGACAAGATCTGTCGCTCCTACTTTCGCCAGGTTCTTCGCTGTCGCTTGACATTCAACGTTGGAAACGTCGGAACCAAGAGCATGTTTAAGGTGCGCTATACGACATCCTTCGCTCTTGGAAGATGATGGTTATCTTATCATCGCCTCGTACGACAATCCAAGCACCTTGCAGCGGTCAGGCTTCGTTAACCGCAACAAGTAGCCGTAGACAGCCTTGATTAAACCTCGTCCAAACTCCCGCCATCACGCTCCTCGTCACCAGTCGTGTCTCCACTCCCAAAGACCCTGCGCATCCGCGCTCGTACAGCGGAACCCCAAGTGTTCAGCTCTGACCGGACCGCAGCGCGGAACTCCGGACCGTACTCGCCGATATGGCGGAAGCGTTTCCGGCGGTGACGCGCTAAGACTCGCCTATGACGTCTGCGCAACAGCGACACCTCAGATATCAATTCCCGCCTTAACATTCTCGCCGCCCTCGCCGGATCAGCGTTTGCTCCGCCGTCAGGCTCCGCAATGATTAGATCCGCAATACCCATCTCCAACGCATCATACGAAGTAAGACGCAACGATCTTGCAACTTCGGGCGCCCGGGCTCTGTCCCGCAACTCCGTCGCCGCACCGGCTTCGGGTGAGATCGGCGTGTAGATGCTGTTCTCCATCATCATCATTCGGTCTGCGACACTAAACGCCAATGCCGCCTCTGAACCACCCTCGCCGATTACTACAGACACCACCGGCGTCTCAATGCCGAGCATCACGTTGATTGTTTCGGCTATCTCGCTTGCCAGACCGTTCAACTCTTGGTCGATACCTAGTTTCGGCCCAGGAGTATCAACCAGAACCACCAAAGGCAGACGGAAGTCGTTGGCCATAACGGCAGCCCTGCGTGCTTTACGAAAACCCGTAACCCCAATGCCACCACGGCCCAACTCCGCGTAACCGAACCTCTCCGTGAACGACTCTATAGATCCGTCATCCTCCAGCGATGCTTCTTCATCGTCTCTTATCCGCTCTTGAGCCACCACCATCACGGGATAGACACCCAAATACCCGAGTCCTATCTTCACACCCTCATCGTCCGCGCCAGACCTGTCGCCATGTAACTCTACAAAGTTGCGAAATAGTCGTGGAATATACGTCGACGCCGTTGGACGGTCAGCCCGCCGGCTCAAACGCACCGACTCCCACGCATCTTGGCGATCAGGCCGATATCTCGACCCGCGCCGCCAAGTTCTAGCACCATCCTTGACATGACGGTTGAACAATCCCAGAAGCACCGAGAGTTGATCTCGCTGCTTGTCCCGGCTAACCACCATGTCGATGTGCCCTCGTGCCAGCATCGCCTCGGCGTTCGCATGATCACCAACGTCCTCCGACTCTTCAATCTCTCGCAACGCTCCCAACGATGCAAACGCTATGTGCGCTCCCGGTTCGCCGATACGGATATCCGACATCGAAGCGAAGCTGGAGAGTATTTGTCCCGACGACGGATTCGCCAACACAGAAATCAACGGTATGCCACGCTCTCGAAGCGTTCGCGCCGCCACCACCGTCTTGGCCATCTGGGTCAGAGACAGCACACCTTCTTGCAATCTTGCGCCGCCGCTCGTAGCGAATGTGATCACTGGCAACCGTTGGCGTGCCGCAAGCTCGAACATCCGCGCAACCTTCTCGCCAACAACCAGCCCCATGCTCCCACCGAGAAAACCGAAGTCAATAGCGATGATCGCGCATCGAGCACCGCCGATGTGGGCGATACCAGTTACTGCCGCCTCGGAAAGTCCAGTACGCTCTTGATCGTTCAAAACACGCACTTGGTACGACACTCTAGGTGAAAACATCAGCGGATCAATCGAAGTGATCCAACGATGCGATTCCTCGAACGTTCCCGGGTCCACCAACGCCGCAATACGCGAGCGCGCCGAGATGTTGTAATGAAAGCCGCATTGCGGACAAACCCGAATTCTTTGGAACAGATCCGAACCACCCAACTCGGTGCCACACACCAAACAGACCGCTAACTCCTGCTCCAAATCAAGCGGCGCAAGTTCGGCAACCTCTGGATCGTCGCCGGCGTCAAACGCGTCGTCGAATTCGGGATATAGGGGCTTAATCGTCACGAGATGGAGTGCAATGCGCGGAACTGGCACGACCCAGTTGGGGTCTATCCAGCATTGTAAAGCCGCTCTCGTCAATTGGCATCAACATCGATGCCACACACCCGACAAGGCTTAGAAAAATATCTAAATGCCGTCTATACGACGAAACTACGACAAATTGCCGATAACCTGTCGCGGCTTTCCGGGCTCACCCGGACCGACGATACCCGCATCCTCCAACTCGTCCATCAACCGAGCCGCCCGCGGATAACCGATACGCAAGCGTCGTTGCAACAACGACGTCGACAACGTCTTCTGGCTCTTGGCCATTGTTGAAGCCTGCATGAACAAAGCATCGCCCGAGTCTTCAGAGAACCCCGGCATGCTGAACTCATCGTCATCGGCCGCCTCGTCAACATCAAGCTGCGGCAACGGCGGCGCACCGACGTGTTTCCAAAACTCAACGGTCGTCTCGATCTCTTCTTCGCCCAGGAACGCACCTTGGACTCGTACTGGTTGGCTAAGATCGATCGGCTTGTAAAGCATGTCGCCCTTACCCAACAACCGGTCAGCCCCGGTGGCATCCAAAATCGTCCGACTGTCAACCTGCGAGCCGACCGCGAAACTGATGCGTGATGGGAAATTAGCCTTGATCAACCCTGTCACCACATCGACCGACGGACGTTGAGTTGCAACAACCAGATGCACCCCTGTCGCTCTACCCAACTGCGCCAACCTCACCAACAGCTGCTCAACTTCGCTGGAGGAGGTCAGCATCAAATCGGCGAGTTCATCGACCAGTATCAACAGATACGGCATCTTGAACGCGCTCTTCTCGTTGTAAGACGTGATGTTCTTGACACCGGAAGCCTCGAGCGTCGAGAAACGATCCATCATCTCCTTGACCAAGGCCTTCAACGCCTTCACCGCTCGCTCTGGCTCAACGATCACCGGCGCATAAAGATGTGGAATACCCTGATACGGCGTCAACTCGACGCGTTTCGGGTCGATCATCACCATCCGCAGATCCAGCGGCGTACGAGTCATCAATAATCCCGTCACTATCGTGTTCATGCAAACACTCTTGCCTGAACCTGTTGCACCCGCCACCAGCGTGTGCGGCATCTTCGCGAAATCAGCCATCACCGGATCACCGCCGCTACCCATGCCCAATGGCACCGGCAAAGCAGCATCCTCAGCAAATTCCGCCCACTCAGCCGTATCCATAACCGTCCGGAGATTGACTGGAGTCGGCCGCGCGTTGGGAACTTCAATCCCCACTACCGACGATCCCGGAACCACCGATTCAAATCTGATGTTGGGTGACGACAACGCCAGCGCAATATCCTTTTCACGATTGAGAATAGTGTCGACGCGGACCCGTTGCCGCTGGGCCTTCGAGTTCGTGCCTCCGCCTTTCCACCCGGGCTTGAGGCCATACATCGTCACTGTTGGACCCACTCGCACCTGATCAACAGTCACTGCGATCCCGTGGTCATCCAAAGTCTCTTCGATAAGATCGCTCGTCGCCTTGATCTCCGTCGTTGCAACACCACCCTTGGGCGGTTTCGATAGATTCTCCACCGATGGCAGGCTCCACGGAAATGCGTTCATGGCCGCTTCAATCGCCGCGCCCGACGTAATCGTCTCCAACGCTTCTTCAGTGGCTTCGCTCACGCCATTATCCGCAACATCGTCCAAGTCTTCCGGAACAAACGCATCGATCTCAGATTCGAAAAACTCTTCGGCACCATCATACGCATCGACTTCAGGAACATCGTCTCCGATGTGATCCCCTACCGCGACAAACTCAGGCAAATCGTCCTGCGTCGCGATCGATGAGTGCGAGACCGCCGAAGCCTCGTCCTGAATTACAGACTTCCAACCTTCATCCGACTCCAACTGGTCATCTACGTCTAATTGCTCCTCGTCCTCAACGACGATCGTGTTTCCAATATCCACCACAAATTCGTTAGAGGGATCGAACACATCGCCTCTGATCTCTGGTGCCGATCCTCCGAGATTCGGCTCCGTCATGTCGTCTAACGTACTCATAGGCATAGATGTCGCGCCGTTAGTCCCATCGTCGTCTCCTTCAGCGCCTTCGACCCAAACACCAGACTTGTCTCGGTGGCGTTTACTCGCGATGGTGGACGCCGCTCCTCCAGCCATCATGAACAGACTCACCGATGCCGACATTGCCATCAACGCACCGATCCATAACACTTTGAGACCCATGCCGAACGCCGCCGGAAATTGGAACGCCGCCCCGATCGCAAATAGCGCCCCGGCGCGCAACCAAGCCAATGCCTGTTGCCACAGCACAAGATCGTAGCGATGCCAATCATAGGGCTCACGCGCCAGAATCTCGCCGAAACGCCCTCCCATCGTCGCACCAGTTGCAGAGCCCAGTGGCGCGTCGAATATGCCCAAGACCGTTACGCCGCCTAACACGATTATCAACGAGGAAATCGTCTCACGATAACGGCTGATCAACCATCGCGTCTGAGTCAGCGCAAGGTATACGAATAACACGCCCCACAAACCAATAGGTAGCGCACCGTAACCGACGTTCGCCATGACATCCTCGCGGAAAAGAAAGCCCGCGACAGCAGCGGCCGCGAACAGCACGAAAAAGACGATATGGCGAATCAGCGTGAGATTAGATGCTCCGCCGTTCTCAGAAGTTGCTTCGAGTTCGCGCTCAGATTCTTCTGTACTCTTGCCACGTTTCGACGATCTGACAGCCTCTTCGTCTGCCAGTCCGCTCTCTTCATTCAGCGCGTCCAGGTTGTAGCTCAATTTCGGTCACCACGATCAACGGCCTGCGCTTGGTCCTGCGGTAAAAGAATCGACCCAAGCAAGCCCGAGCTAGTCGGTCCATCTCGTTCCAATCTACGAGATCGGCAACCACCGGTTCAATAGCTTGGCTCAACGCTTCCGATGCATCTTTCAGCAATCGAGGCTCATCCGAAGCATCCACAAATCCCGACGTCACCAGTTGCGGACGACCAATCAATACGCCTTCGTCGCGCGCCATCGTCACAAGCACGATGCCGTCGCTCGCCAAAGATTTGCGCTCCTCCATGACACTCGAATCGATATCCCATTCACCCTGGCCCTGAACCAAAACGTAACCCGCAGCCACCCTGTCTACTACTGATATCCCTCGTTCGTCGAGTTCCAAAACATCACCGTCCCCGATCAGCTTCACGTTCTCTTCCTGCACTCCCATATCTACCGCGATTTCCGTGTGCGCCTTCAGCATCCGATACTCACCATGAATCGGCGTGAAATGCTCCGGGCGCAGGATGCTGAACATCGTCTTCAACTCGTCCCGCTTCGCATGACCTGAAACATGAACCTGTCGCGAACTCGCAGTGATCACCCGTACGTTGCGCCGAGCGAGATTATTCATAACCTCGTTGACCGCGATCTCGTTACCCGGAATCGTCCGTGCAGACAGTATCAACGTGTCATCATCCACCAACTTCACCTCGCGGTGATCCCCACGCGCCATCCGAGATATTCCAGCCTCGAACTCACCCTGACTGCCCGTGGTCATGATCACCACTTCATCGTCCGGCAAACTGTTCGCCTCATTGATATTGATACGTATCCCCGGCGGGATGTGCAAGTGCCCGACCTCTTCCGCGAGACGGGTATTTTCGATCATGCTTCTGCCAATGATCGCCACCCGACGCCCGATCTCCTGTGCAGCGTCAACAACCATCTGCACCCGCGCTATCTGCGTCGAAAAACTGGCGATTATCACCCGCCCCTTCGACTCGGCTATCACCCTGTAAATCGCTTCAGCCGCGATACGGTCCGATCGAGCAGATCCATCGTCCTCCGCATTCGTCGAATCGGACAGTAGCAACCGCACACCACGTTGACCAATCTCGCTCAGCGCTTGGTAGTCGGTCGGCAAACCGAGCATCGGTTCGTTATCAAATTTGAAATCCCCGGTATGCAAGATACCGCCTTGTGGAGTGTCCAGATAGATGCTGCACGAGTCCGGGATGCTGTGGCATACACTGATCCACTGCACTCCGAAATCCCCGAAACGGTAGTCGCGTTCCAGTCGTACAGAGTTCACCTGTACGCCCGAAAATTGACGCCCTCCGGATTTCTTCAACTCTCGCCTTATCATCTCGGCGGCCAGACGAGGCGCGTAAATCGGCGCGTCGATAATACGCATCAAATGCGGCAATCCGCCGATATGGTCGAGATGGCCATGCGTGATCAGCACCGCGCGGACCCGGTCGCGGTTCTCACGGACGTACTCCATATTAGGAATCACTCGCTCGATGCCCGGCGTGTTGTACTCCGGGAACTGCACCCCGCAGTCGATCACCAGCAGGTCATCGTCCGTCTCGACGACCATCATGTTCATCCCAACCTCGCCTAAACCGCCGAGTGGGATTATTCGAACTGCCGATTCGCCGTATTCCAAACTGTCGTCATTCATGCGTGGTTCCATGCTCAAAATAGAGTGTCATTTGGATCGCCAAAATCCCTCACGATTAGAAAAACGAAGACTGGCGGTCATCCACAACAACTTCCGGCTCTTCATTCTCAGCCGCTTCCGTCGCAGCCTCTATCGCGCGCTGCTTCCGCATCTCCTCCTGAACCTCTTCCGGCGTCTGCGCACGCTCAAAAAGTTCAACCGGTGCCTCGCCAGTGTCCGTTTCAGCAGCTTCATCCGACGCGATTTTCCCTGCTTCTTCAAGCACCGACGAAGATGCTTCCGCATCACCATCACTTGGAAGCGTTGCAACTTCCGGTTCTTCAATCGTCTCGCGCTTGACGCGAATGCCCTCCAAAATCGCCTCGCGAAGGTTGTGTATCCCTTCGCGCAGCATCTCCGCGTTGGACGGGTTGCGAAGGCCCGCGGACGGATGCAACAGAGGCATCAACACCCGGTCTTCATGTCGGAATATCTTGCCATTGCTCGCAGTGATGCGAAGGCTCGGATTGAACCAACCCAACGCGTGCCTGCCAAGCGGAACTATCACCAATGGGTCGATAGCCGCAATCTGTTGCCGCAAATAGCCTGAACACTGCTCAACTTCTGCGCGCTCGGGATCCCGATTTCCGGGCGGGCGACACTTTACGACATTGGCAATGTAGACATCCTTACGCCGCATCGGAAGCGACTCGATCAACTCATCCAGAAACTTGCCCGCCCTGCCCACGAACGGCCGACCTGACAAGTCCTCTTCACGCCCAGGCCCTTCGCCGACAAACATGATCTCTGCGGTTGACGACCCTTCGCCGGGAACGGTATTCGTCCGTGTTTCCGCCAATGGGCACTTCCGACATTCCGACACGACATCGGCGATCGCTTCTAGCTTTTCAGATGCCGATTCGTGCGACTTGGAATCTCCCTCAACCATCTCAAAATTCAAGGCTACCACCGTCGGTAACGACGGGTCGCAACAAAACATAGAGCGGCAACGGATTTCCGTGCCGCTCCAGATTCATGCTCGCTTGGAGTGGGCTTCCCGCCACTCCCAATAATGCGAAACCCTAACCGCCGATCGGTTAGCCCGTCACTCCCTTGCCCTCAAGGTACTCAACCGCGTTCTGCACCGTCTCGATAGTCTCAGCTTCATCATCCGAGATCTCTACCGGGTTATCGTCGGTGCTGAACTCCTCTTCGAAAGCCATAATCAGCTCAACAACATCCAACGAATCCGCATCGAGATCCTCGGTGAATGACGATTCGGGCGAGATCTCGTCTTCGTCCACGCTCAATTTTTCGGCTGTAATTGCCCGCACTCGATCCAAGATTGATGACATCGTTATTTGCTCTCCCGAGCTTGATTATCCGCTGATTCTCGTATACGCCGTTACGTGGCGACGCAACCGCAATTATATACCTGCCCTAACGTGACTACCCGCTCAACAGTTGGGTTTATGCGGTTCCGTGGTCGCGACCAGTGTCGCGGACAATCGCGCCGAGAACTCCATTTACGAACCTACCGGAACCTTCAGCATCGAACATCTGCGAAAGCTTGACCGCCTCGTTGATAATCACCGCCGTTCGAGTATTGGGATACATCTCCAACTCGACCAACGCCGTCCGAAGAACATTCCGAACCACCGGCGACGCCTCATGCATCGTCCGACGCTTCGAGTATCGATTCAATCGACGGTCCAGCTCCGTCCGACGATCCTCTACCTCAGCCGCAAGCGAAGAAACAAATTGCCGCGATTTCTTGCTCAGGCCCATCTCTGAGACCACCCACTCGACACACTGCATTACCGGACGGTTGGTGAGGTCAGATTCGTAAAGGGCTAGTATCGCCGCGGCACGGGCACCAGTCTTGTCCCGTGGAATCGCTTCGAAATCAGGAGCATCAGCATCGAAATCCCCCGTCCACGCACGTGCCCGCTCGGCAGAGACAGCCGACAACCAATTGCTGGATTCATTGGCACGAGCCGAGGTCATCGGACAGTACGTATCTCAGGTGCGTCGCCCACTAACCATGGGCGCCAAGTTAGGGCGATGCAGGGAATTCAGTTGATCGGGGCAGATGTTATGCCGCCGCGAAGTCACACGCCGCGTCGTACTCACTGATGTTGACGATCTTCGCACGACGATCAATGCGCTTGATCATACCGCTGAGTATCTTCCCGTTCCCCATCTCTACGAACTCGCTAACACCGTTGTCCAACATGTGCTGGATGCCGCTGCTCCACTGGACGCACGACGTCAACTGACGCCGAAGCTCACTCTTCACCTCATCCGCCGTCTCCAACGGCTTCGCATCGACATTGCCGATGATCGGAACCAGAGGATCGTTAAATTCCGTAGCATCTATCGCTTCGTTCAACCCGCTCTGCGCCGGTGACATCAAACCAGAATGGAACGCACCACCCACACTCAACGGGATCGCCTTCTTCGCACCACGAGCCGACGCCATGTCAAGAGCCACCGCAAGTCCGCGGTGTTCCCCAGCGATGATGATCTGCTCCGGCGTGTTGACGGTCGACATGTCAACACCAGCCTCTCGGCAGATCTCGGCGACAGTCACTTCGTCGATACCGATCAGCGCCGCCATCCCACCCGGCCGCTCATCACACGCCAGCTGCATCAGCCGCCCGCGTTCGCATACCAAGCGCACCGCGTCTGAAACCGAAAGCACACCAGCGACGACCAACGCAGAATACTCACCCAGGCTATGCCCCGCGGTCATATCCGGTATCGCAACCGACTCTGTCGTCTCTTCCAACGCCCGCCAAGCCGCTATCGACGTGGTCAAGATTGCCGGTTGCGCGTTCTCAGTACGAGTCAACTCATCCGCGGGACCATTGAACATGATCTCGCTAAGTTCTCGACCCAGAACATCGTCAACTTCGTCGAATACCTCGCGCGCTGAACTTGAGTTCAGATACAGGTCCTTGCCCATTCCCACCGCTTGCGATCCCTGTCCCGGGAAGACGAATGCGGTAGATCTTGATTCTGCGAGCTCTGTAGTCATGTTGCTCTCCAAAATGGTCTTTTCAGACAGCCAATCCGTTCCGGGTTGCCAGCGCAACCAGTGGTCAGTTGCGCCAATAGTATCAACTTTCAGTGGTTTCAGTAGTTGCGATGTCTAAGACGTTCGATTTCCGCCAGTTGCCCTTCACGGTCCGCCCTTTGTAGTTTCCGCACTCCGGGCATACCCGATGCGGCGGAATTCTAACGTCGCCACACGGACAACTCACCAGAGTCGGCAAGCCGATCGCATGATGCGCGGCTCGGTTGCCTTTTCGGGCTCGAGTGTGCTTTTTCTTGGGAAGCGGGGCCATCTCACCTACCACTCAATATTTGAGGGTTGAACGTTTAATTCCGATACTTATGCTTCTACGGCGGTCTATCCAGACTGGCACTTGCAAATTCCGACATTCAGGTCGGCTGAACAGCTGGAGCACATTCCCCTACATGCGGGATCGCACAACGGGTTCATCGGCAACGCTGCGCTCAGTCCTTGCCAAAGCGCGGTCGATATGTCTAGCACGTTCGCTGAATCGATTATCAACGCCTCGTCGTTTTCATCTGTTCCGTAATCTTCAAACCATCCCCGATGACCTGCCATCAGATCGGCGTTCAACGGTCTGAACTCCTCAGCGAAGTTAAGACTGAGTGGCATCTCGGTGTCTACCAGACACCTCGAGCACTCAACATCAAACCGGGCTTCAACCTTTACATCGGCAAAGACCGTCCGATCTGTGCGCATCAGTTTGCCTCGTGCCTCGACCTCGTGGAACAACAACCCGTCGCTCTCCAAAGTCTCGTTCGCGAAATGGAACCGAAGCTCATCCCCCACGGAACCGGTCAAAAGACCCGACACGTTGAACAGCATGGCATTCGAATCCGAATACGCGCGCCGAGGCGCGGATGAATTACGCAACCCAGTCAATGTTAAATCCACCAAACGAATCTTGTCAATACGCCCGGCAATTGGCACCTTTACACACCCTTCCAACCCCGTCCATCGACGGCTCGACAGCCGGACAACGCGGTAGGGCAGGTTTGAACCCTGCGCCTACTCTTTGAACTTGTTCAAAAAGTAATCTTGCCGCGAAATTGCCGCCAACAGCGGCAAGATCCCCCTTAAATTGCCGCCCACGCCGCGAAACTGCCGGACTCAGCGGCAATTTCGCGGCAAGAAAAGCAAGTTCGCGGCAACTTCTACCGCCTAAATCTCCCCAATCAAATCCCGCGATATCACCAACCGCTGGATCTCAGAAGTCCCCTCGTAAATCTCCGTCACACGTTGATCTCGATACATCCGCTCGACCGGAGTAGGTTTGAAGTACCCGATTCCGCCGTGGATTTGCACCGCCTTATCCACGTTCCGACCAGCAACTTCCGACGCGTAAAGCTTCGCCTTGGCAGACTCGGTCCCGTATGGGAAACCCTCGTCATATAGCGATGCGGCGCGATAGACCATCAAACGAGCGGCGTCGAGTTCCGTAGACATATCCGCTAGCATGAACTGAATCGCTTGTTTAGTCGCTATCGGACGCCCGAAAGCGTTGCGTTGCTTGGCATACGCGACCGACTGATCCAGAGCACCCTTCGCCAGCCCCAGACACTGCGCGGCAACTGTAATACGCGACGAGTCGAGAATCTTCAGCGCAATGCTGTAACCATCCCCCACGTTTCCCAGCAACTGCGACTTGGGAACTTTGCAATCCGAGAACACCAACTCGGCAGTCCCAGACCCGCGCATCCCCATCTTCCCATGCTGCTCATTGATCTCGAACCCCGGCATCCCCCGCTCAACCACAATCGCCGAAATACCCCGATAACCAGCAGAACGGTCAGCAGTAACAAAAACCGCAAAAACATCCGCCACCGAAGCGTTAGTAATGAACAACTTGCTGCCATTCAGCACGTAATACTCCCCTTCATCAACGATCGTCGTCTGCAATCCCAAAGCATCAGACCCCGTCTGCGGCTCAGTCAGAGCGAAAGCCGCGATCTTCTCCCCCGCCGCTAGACTCGGCATCCAACGCTCGCGCTGCTCATCAGATCCGAAACGGTTAATCGTCTCTGAACCCAACGAAGTATGAGTGATAAGCACAGTGCTCGTGCTCCCGCAAACAGCCCCGATCTCTTCGAGAACAACCATGAAGTCGCGATAGCCCATACCCGCTCCACCAAGCTCCGGCGAAGTCAGCAATCCGGTCAGACCCATCTCCGCCAGCGCCGCGAACTGCTGTTTCGGAAACTCCTCGTTCGTGTCGACATCGTCGGCAAGCGGCGCCAGATCGTTCTCGGCGAATTCGCGGACAGTCGCCGCAAGCATCTGCTGTTGCTCGTTGTAGAAAGGTTGCATCAGTGGCGATCCGCTGGTAAGTGGCACAATTTGATGTAATTCTAAGCGTCGGAAGTAAGGATGATCAGGATCACAGTAAGGGTCGCATAATCAGATTGGGCGTTAGAATCTGCTTATCGCTCCATCTTTCAATTCCCACAATCGGGACGCATGACAGGAACTCGCACGATACTGGGGATCGACCCTGCACTGACAACCACAGGATATGCGGTAGTTACCGCCGATTCTCGGGGTAGTGTCTCCTTGCTCGAAGGCGGACTCATCCGGACAAAATCCAGCGACTCATTAGAACAGCGCCTGAAGACGATAAATTCGACGCTGTCCGAAGTGATCGAAGAGTTTGAACCCGACGAGGTCGCGATCGAGGACCTCCATGCGCGTTACCGGAATCTAAAAACCGCGATCATTATGGGACACGCGCGTGGCGTGGCGATACTGGCGGCCGGAAGCGCCGACCTGCCGGTGCACCACTATCAACCAGCGCGGGTCAAAAGCATAGTCGCCGGCAGCGGCCGCGCTGACAAAGAACAAATGAAGCGAGCAGTCTCCATACGCCTCGGATTGACGACCGAGATCGCCAAAGACGACGTCGCAGATGCGGTCGGCATCGCCATCTGTCACGTCCAAGTAACCGGGGCTCCCCAAACCAACTGATCGGCAGACCAACAATGATTTCCTATCTAAAAGGCGAAGTTATCCAAGTGCAGCAGAATCCCCCGCGGGTAGTGGTCCTGACATCGAGCGGGGTCGGTTACACCGTGACGTTGCCAGTATTCGTTGAAGAAGCGCTCCAGCCATACGAGGGTCAAGAACTCGGATTGCACATCTACTACTCCGTATCGGAGCGTCAACCAATGCCAACCCTAGTGGGGTTCGAGGAGGCTGGCGACCGAGATTTCTTCGAGCAGTTCGTTCAGGTCGAAGGCATCGGCCCGGCACGCGCGGCATCGGCACTGACCATGCCAGTTCCAACGTTGGCATACGCGATTGAAACCGAGGATTTGGTGACCCTGACTCTGATGCCGGGCATCGGCCAACGGGGCGCACACAAGATCATCGCTACGTTGAAAGGAAAAGTCTCAGAGTCCGCTAGCCGGCCCATTGAGACCGCTGCACACCGGACTCGGGTGCCCGACACACGAGCAGATGTCGTTGCTGTGCTGGTGAATCTCGGCTATCGAAACAACGAGGCGATCACCATGGTCGACGACGCGATTAGGCGTGATCCAGATCTCCTCGAAGATTCTCAAGCTTTGCTCCGAGATGTATTCCGTAACCATCCTGCAACGCCAGCAGTGACCCGGTAAGCATGGTCATCTGATGGCAGAGTCTGCGAGAGAGCGCATAGTTACTGGCGCTGACGACACCGATTCGAGCGCCGAACGAAAGGCAACGGAACTGCTGCGCGACCGAGCGCAACGCAACTCCAACTCGCCGGGCATGAACGATCTGCGCCCTCGCCGTTTTACCGACTACATCGGACAGCGCGACGTCGTCAACAGTATCCAGATCGCAGTGGAGGCCGCCAAGCACCGCGGCGATACCCTCGACCATGCACTATTTCATGGACCTCCAGGACTGGGAAAGACAACGATTTCCCAGATCATCGCACGCGAGATGGACACAACACTCGTCCACACGTCAGGCCCCGCGTTGGAACGCCCAGGCGATGTCGTTGGAATACTCTCCAACCAGAAACACGGCGACGTATTGTTCATCGACGAGATACACCGTCTGTCTCACGCGGTGGAGGAGTATCTGTATTCCGCGATGGAAGATTTCCGCGTCGATTTCATCACCGGCACAGGAGCGTTCGCCAAAACCATCAACTTGCCGTTGCAGAAATTCACGCTAATCGGCTCCACGACACGAGCCGGGATGCTGAGCCCTCCACTGCGTGAACGCTTCGCCTTGACGTACCACCTCGATTTTTACTCGGACGAAGAGATCACCCAAGTAGTGAAGCGGTCAGCGATGATTTTGTCGGTTCCGATCGACGAAGCTGGTGCCGAGGTCATCGCCAAAAGGTCGCGAGGGACCCCGCGGATCGCGAATAATCTTTTGCGACGCGTAAGAGATTTTGCGCAGGTGCGAGGAGATGGGAAGATCGATGCGGGCGTTGCCGCGGAAGCGTTGCGCGTCGAAGGTGTAGACGAACTGGGCTTGGACCGGTTGGACCGGTTATACCTCGAAACTCTGGCGAGGAACTACGGCGGAGGCCCGGCAGGCATTAACGCTCTCGCCGCATCTGCGAACGAAGAGGTCCAAACCCTAGAAGATGTGGTCGAACCGTTCCTGTTGAAGATCGGATTCATCATGCGGACACCACAGGGTCGCAGGGCCACGCCTGCAGGAATGGGGCATGTGGGGGCGTCGTCAGACGCAGGACAGCGTTCTTTGCTCTAAGGCGACGCTAAGTCGCCGCGGTTCGAGAGTATTCCATCGCTTCGGCGATCAGTTCGTCTGGGATGTCGTCGAACGAGGCGTAGTTCATGGAGTAGAGCCGCGCGTAGAGCCCGCCGTGGGCGATAAGCTCGTCGTGGTTGCCAGTCTCGATTATCTCGCCGTTCTGCAACACGATGATGCGATCCGCGCCTCTGATGGTTGCGAGCCGGTGCGCAATCACGATACCGGTCCGACCTTCAAGCAAGCGCGCGAGTGCTTGCTGGATGAGCAACTCGGTGTAACTATCAATCGATGCCGTTGCCTCGTCGAGGATCAGAATCTTGGTATCGGCGACGATCGCTCTCGCAAAAGAGATTAATTGTCGTTGACCCAGTGACAGGTTCCCGCCGCGTTGCTCGAGTTCGGTGTCATAGCCATTAGGTAGCCGCATGATGAACTCGTGTGCACCAACGGCACGAGCGGCCGCAACTACCTCTTCGCGAGTGGCGTCGAGCTTGTTGTATCGGATGTTTTCGATGATGGTGCTGGAGAAAAGGTATGGCTCCTGCAAGACCATTCCGATGTTGTTCCCTAGACTGCTAAGTTCGACATCACGGACATCCTTACCGCTAATGAGGATTTCGCCTTCCCAGATGTCGTAGAAGCGGTGGAGCAACGATGTGATGCTGGTTTTGCCAGATCCAGTCGGGCCCACCAGCGCAATGGTCTCGCCCGGTTCCACACGGAAGTTGATATCTTTCAGGATCGGTTCATCTTCTAGGTATCCGAAGGTGACATTCTTGAATTCGACCGAGCCATCGTTATCGACCAGAGGTTTGGCATCTTCTTTGTCTTGGATGTCGATAGGGACGTCTAGGACTTCGAAGATGCGTTCACCGGACGCCATGGCGCGTTGGAAGACGGCGTAGTGCATGGTGATCGAGCGGATGGGGTCGAAGAAGAGCTGGACGTAGAGGATGAAGGCGATCATGGAACCAATTTCGAGGGAGTTGCCGATGACCCAGGACCCACCTACTACGATGATGATCGCCATTGCGGTTCCGGACAGGGTGTCGACCATGGCGATCATGATGAGCCCGATGCGGGCGGCGCGTTTGGATGCCCAGAGTTGTTCGTCGGCCTTCTCTTTGAAGAGGTCGAGGTTTACGTGTTCGCGGCTCATGCCCTGCACCACCCTTACGCCGTTGATGTTTTCGGCGAGGGCCCCGCTGGTGATGGATGCTGTCTGGCGGGAGTAGAGGAATGCTCGACGGGCGATGGGTAGCCAGACCGCGCGGGCGATGGCGAGGGTGGATACGACGGCGAAAGTGAGGAGAGCTAGGCGCCAGTCCATGATGAGCATGGCGATGACGATGCCGAATAGGAGCAGAAAGTCGCCGATGCTGATAACCGCAGTTTCGAGGAACTCCTGGAGGGCGGCTACGTCGCCTTGCAAGCGGGACATCATGCGTCCGACCTCGGTCTTGTCCATGAACGACATTGAGACGCGCTGGAGATGTTCGTACATCGCACGTCGGAGATCGATGAGGATGTGTTCAGCGATGCGCCCGACGATGATGTTTTGGATGTACCCGACGATCACGTGCAAGGTAACAGCGCCGAAGAAGAGGCCAACCATGATGAAAAGGATGTTCCGGGCGTTGGACGTATCTCTCTGAGTTATGTCTAAGACATCGTTCACAGTGGTACGAATGATCCACGGAAGCGCGAGGACCGAAAGCGCGAAGATCACGACGGCGATGATGCCGATGATCAGGACGTTGCGATAGGGGCTGACAAAGCTGAAGAAACGCCGGACGACGTCACCGTTGTACCCGGCGCTGAAGATCTGCTGGTCAAGATCTTCTTGATTTGCCGCGCGGTGGTCTACCCACCTAGGTCGAGATGACTGGTCGGCTGGGCGATCTTGTGTTGTGCCGGATGTTGCCATCGCTATACACCCCCTCCGACATCAACGTCGTCCTCAGGGCGGATCTGGAGTTCATATAGGTCTCGGTACTTCCCTCCCAGTTCGAGGAGCTCGGCATGGGACCCACGTTCAACGATTTTGCCGCCTTCAAGGAAAAGGATCTCATCAGCATGCATGAGGGAGCTAAGGCGGTGGGAGATGATGATTGTGGCGCGGTCAGAGGTTACCTCTTGTAGAGCCGCGCGGATGCGTTGTTCGGTCGCGGCGTCGATGGCGGCAGTGGAGTCGTCGAAAACTATCACCTGCGGGTGGAGCATGATGCTCCGGGCTATGGACAGGCGCTGGCGTTGCCCGCCTGACAGAGAAACGCCGCGTTCCCCGATTAAGGTGCCGTAGCCACCAGGTAGACGTTCTACGTATTCGCTCATCTGGGCATGCGAGGTTGCGCTTTCGATGTTGCGGTGTTCGGCCCACGGGTCGCCGTATGCGACGTTGTTGTCAACGGTTGTAGTGAAGAGGAACGTGTCTTGTTCGACTACTCCGACGGTGCGGCGGAGGGAAGAGAGTGTGACTTCAGAGATGTCTTGTTCGTCGATGAGGATTCGGCCTGCGATGGGGTCGTAGAAGCGCGGGATGAGGTGTGCGAGGGTGGATTTGCCTGAGCCTGGTGGTCCGACGATGCCGATGGTGTGTCCAGGCCGGGCTTCAAATGAAACGTCGGTGAGGACCTGTTCGTCGCCGTACTCATCCATGTAGGCGAAGTCGACGCTTTCGAAACGGAGAGCCCCATCGGTTAGGACCAGGTCTTTCGCGCCCGGTTTGTCATCGATCTCAGGTACTTGGTCTAGGACCTCGAAAAGTCGTTTCCCCGAGGTTGCGCCTTGGGCCCATCCCGCTACGACCATGCCCAATTGGCGTACTGGGTTTTGCATGATCGACATGAACGCGAGGAACTGCGCGAGTTGTCCAAGTGAGAACGGATCATTTTCGTCGAGAACCTTCAGGCCGCCTACGAGCAACACAACGGACATCACACCTAGAAACGCCAAGGTGATGATCGAGAGGTTTTTCGCACGAACCCCGACCAAATGGAAGGCCCGATTGAAAGCCTCGTTGGAAGACTTATCGTACTTCTCCATCTCGTAGGGTTCAGCCGAGAACGATCGCACCACACGGATCCCTTTTAGGTTCTCGTCCATAACCTTTGTTAAGCGTCCCATCTCTTCTTGGTACAGCCGCCATCCTCGTGACGTTTGAAGCCGTGCAACAATCGAACGCCACGCCGCGATGGGGACAAAGCTTAGGCTGATCAGAGCCAGCTCCCAATCGACTCGCATCATGAGAAAGGTACCCGTGCTGACGAAGATGGCGAGGTATACGACCCGCAAGAGCCCTCGGCTCGCGAAAGCGCGGATGCCTTCGATGTCGAGGAGACCCCGAGTCAGAAGATCCCCGGTGTGCACACGGTCGTGGTACGCAAAGCTGAGACGTTGAAGCTTTTCGTAATAGAGCATCCGCAGACGGTAACCAAGCCGTTGGGCAACGTTTTCACTGATGTACATGTGCCCAAACGTAAACAGCCCGCGCAGGATCGCCGAACCAAGCAGAAATGCCGCAGTCATAAATAATGTTTGACGGAGGGCATCGGTATCCGCATCGGGCGATGTGAAAACTTCCTCCACCGTGTCCACACCGTCACCGATCAACAGCGGTATGAAGAGTTGGAAGATAGAAGCGCCGACGATGAATACCAAGCCGATAGCAAGAAGCCACGGGTAATCAAACGCCATCCGCACTATCCGCATCAGCACGTGAAAACTCCCGCCAGTAGAGTCCGCGTCCACTTTAGGCGCGGTTCCCGCAGCCGGAGCCGTCGCTGACGCAGCCGTCGGCATAGTCAGACGTTTGAACAGGTTCAATAAGAAAACCATAGATACCAGATTGTACGACTCAACTCAAGGCACACAACGCTGTTCATTGCATCTTGTTGGTCAATTCACCGATTCAGACGAACCAACGGTACCAGTTCACAGGGAACCGAGAGCCAACCACTTTAACCATTTACCTGATGCGCTAGAGTCGTATATGCGAATAAGATGCGGGGGTAAAAGAGCCCGAACGCAAGTCCTCGACTCCCGAACCCCTTCACTTGGCGTCAAACAAAACCATGGCCAATCCATCCATCAGCACCTCGGCTCCCGAAGTGACCTCTGTATCCGCGGCCGCCACGACCCTTGAAAATCCCTACACCGCACGGTATGCGACGCTTGCCGACGCAAATGCCATCGACCACATCGTTCAGGCCGCATTCGGAAACTCAGCACCCAAATCATCGGCGGCCAGGGACATCAAGCGCAACAAAACAACATACGTCGTCGTGACAAGGTCTTCATCCGCGAATCCGATTGCAGACGACACACACCTCCCGACGAACAACACCGGATGGCGAAGTCGGCTCAAATCGTTGCTTTCTTCCGGTAACTTAGGCCCACGGAAAACTATGAACAACGTGGTCGGACTGGTCGGCATTTGGACCGCTTTGGACCAAGCTCACATCGTTGTGATTGCGACGCATCCTAATGAGCGTAGGCGCGGGATTGGCGAGTTGCTGGTAATTGCCACCATCGCTGAGGCGTTGAAAACCGGTGCCGCGAACGCCACTTTGGAAGTTCGAAAATCCAATAACGTCGCGCGTTCCCTGTATCGCAAGTACGGGTTCAACGATGTTGGAATACGCCATCGCTACTACCACGACAATCGAGAAGACGCGGTCATCATGTCCACACCCGCGTTCTCGAACTTGGAGTACAAGCGATCTTTGATACGCCGGTGGAAGGGTTACATCAGCGTTCGAGGCAAGACCAAATTGCAGTTCGATCCAACGCCTTATCTAGCCTTGACCGAGTAGGAACAAGATAAAAGCGACTATGGCTCCGATCGCAAATACGATGCTCCAAGTCGCCCAACGTTGCTGAACCGCTAGGAACTTTTCCGCTGAATCCCACTGTCGCGCTCGCCATGCCATCTCGTTGCCTTTCAGGCCAAGTATCAGCATCACCCCAACAAGAACGACAAATCCGATTGAACGGAACACCGGTGACAGAGGCAGAAATGGCAAAAAACCGAGCGCCGACCACCAAATGCCGTGTACCAACCCCCAAATCGGCCCAAGAATGAACGCTGACCAGTTCCACCGCTGGATCTCCTCAGGAGTCTGGTCTTCTTCACCTCTCGAGGGTCTCCCGCGCCGCGGCAATCCCCATTGACTCGGGCGAAACGAACCACTTCCGATTCTGTACCCACCGCCGCGACCACTATTCGATCTTGCATCGTCGCCACCTGATCGGCTCGTCAGTGATCCGGTACCTTCGCTCCGAGTACCGGCAGCACCATCTGGAGAGATGCGAGCCGATTGGTCAATCTCAGCAGCACACACCGCACAATACGAAGCGTGTGCCTCGTTTACTGATGAACACGCTTGACAGCTCGTGAAGCCCAAGGGCGGCACACGCGACGGGTCTGGAACATACACACGTTCCCCACACCGGTCACATGCATAGTCGTCAACAAACGCCGCCGTCCCGCAGTGCATGCAATAGATCGTTTTCGAGTCGTTGTCGGGGTTGCCGTCTTGTGTCGAATTCGACATCAAAGTGAAACCGTGCACTACCGCGAGTGATCGCTAGAAACACACATAAGCGATCCACGCTCAGTGCCTATCTTATCCCTTTTCTGAACCGATGATGTTTCTCACCCCCAAGCCTCACCCTACACTCCACACCTCCCATCACACCCACGCCAACCACCGTCATACCCGCGCAGGCGAGTATCCAGAGAGAAGTCCACGCCCCTTTCGCAGGGCGAAAAGGGCGCGAGCAAGCGCAGCGACGCGAGCGGGGTATGCCCGGGGAGGCGGTGTGAACGGGCATCCCTCTCATCCGCGATCCTCCCCTCCCCCTCACAGGGGGAGATTAAGAGGGCGTCCCGGTAGGGGCAGGCTTCACCCCCTCCTTCAGGAGGGGGCTAGGGGGAGGCCCTCCCCTTTTTGCGTCAGCAAAAGGGGGACGCGACGAGCGCAGCGAGACGCAGGGGGTGCCCATCACATAAATCAGCGTAATCAGCGTAATCAGCGGTTCAAACAATCACGCCGCAACCGCAGCACCGCCAATTTCCCGGGCGATGAACGAAGACATCGCGCCCATTATGTCGTCCAACTCCGCGACACTCAGAGCGTCAATCGCCGGCGTCGGAGGTCTGACCGATGGCGAGTCGAGCATGCCACGCTTCGCCATGATGTGCTTGCGAATCGACAAACTCAGCCCGGCAGTGTTCTCATACCTGATCAACGGAAGCCAGCCATAGAAGGTTTGGCGCGCACCTTCAACATCCCCATCTGCGAACTGCCGATGGATCTTTACGAGCGCCTCAGGATACGCGAAACCTGTCATCGTCCCAACCGCCCCGCGCTGTAGCTCTTCGAACAGAAATGCGCCGCCGAGTCCCCCGAAGATGCCGATGTTGTCATTCGTCGCAGCTCGAACCGTCGAGATTTTCGGTGGCGTCGGAGGATCCTCCAGCTTGAGATACTTGGCGTTCGCAAGCTCCGAATTCAACTTAGCGATGAAATCAGGAGACATGTGCACACCCGTCTGCTCCGGTAGATCCTGCACCACAATTGGGATCTCGGTCGCATCGTCGATCGCCTGGTAGTACGCAAACACCGCGTTATCGTTCGGTTTAGCCAAATTGGGCGGCGACGCCATCGCCGCAGTGGCACCAATGCTTTGAGCTTCCCGAACGCGATCGGCTCCCTGCGCCCCGCTCTGACCACTAACCCCAACCGTTACCGTCAATCGACTGTCACACGCCGCTACTACCGCATCGATTATCGGAGCGCGTTCGGCATCGTTAAGGCGATGAGCCTCGCCCATCACGCCAAGTGTGACGACCCCAGTGCAACCCGCACCAGCCGCCGTTTCAACCAAGCGGGCGATCGAACTCGTGTCGACCGAACCGTCAGGTCCGAACGGCGTCGGCATCATGAAGTGGATCCCATCGAACCGCATCGCATCCATTTTTAACCATCCTGCGCCTAAGAACTCTTCTCAGTTGCCAACGAGTCTACAGAAGCGAATGCGGCTGCGATTCCCGACGATCGGTCAAGCAATATCATTCCAAAGGGATTCGACCATCGGTGTATGATTACCACTAAGCTAAATCGGCGTAAATAAAGAGGCGCCGGTGCGCAGGCATTTGTATTTGTAAGAGCGAACAAACCGTGACCACGAGCGTAACCCCCAAACAGACAGAATGGACACCCGATGCCGCAGGAGAACGGGTGATGCTGATCAGCGGCGAAGAGATCGCAAATTTCGAAGCGCAGAAGGAACGTTTCAAAGCCGGCGATTTCGAAGAGACGGCCTTCATGCGATTCCGGTTGCGACAAGGCGTCTACGGACAACGACAACCCGACCGACAAATGGTTCGCATCAAAGCGCCTTTCGGCGGCTTAACTGCACGGCAACTAGAGGTCCTCGGTGAAGTTTGTGAGAAGTACGCGCCGCTGAAAAAGGGCCACCTCACCACTCGTGAGAACGTGCAGATCCACCATGTCCCGTTGGACGAAACTCCAGATTTGATGCGCATGATCGGCGATGTCGGGCTGACGACACGAGAGGCGTGTGGGAACACGGTTCGCAACGTCGTCGCACACCCGACGGCAGGCGTGTCTAAAGACGAAGTGTTCGACGTTTCCCCATACGCAGCCGCCTACGCGCGATATTTCCTGCGACACCCTACGACGCAGAACATGCCGCGCAAGTCGAAAACGGCATTCTCCGGCTCGGAAAAAGACGAAGCCATGACCCCATTCCACGACATGGGCTTCATCGCCCGCGAGCGCGACGGCAAACGCGGTTTCAAAATCGTCGTCGGTGGCGGTTTGTCAATCATGCCGCAGATGGCGGAGACGTTGAGCGAATTCGTGCCCGTCGAGGACTACATCCGACACTCCGAAGCCGCTTTGCGAATCTTCAACCGCCAGGACGAAGAACGTAAGAACTTGATGCGCGCGCGGATCAAATACACCATCAAGCGCCTCGGCATCGAGAAATTCCGTGAAATGGTCGCCGAAGAGCTCAAGGGAGACTGGGCCAACAAGGAGATCGATCTCGACACCCTCCTCTTCATCGAAGACGAAGAAGCTGATGCACCAGCACCACCTTCGAACCCCACAGCAGAACCGACCGACGACACAGACTACAACCTCTGGAAGGCGTCTTCAGTTGAAGAGCAACGGCAAGAAGGCTTCAACGTCGTTTACGTCCGCGTCGAACGCGGTGACATCTACGCGGAGCAGTGGCAACCCCTAGCCGACATCGCTCGTGAATACGCCGGTGGCCGCGCTCGAATCGACCAGCAGCAGAACATCGTGTTCCGATGGGTGCGAACAGAGGCGTTGTACGACGTCTATCTGACGCTCAAAGAGATCGGCATGGCGACGAGTGGTCGCGAAACTATCCGTGACATTGTGACTTGCCCTGGCACCGATTCCTGCAAGCTCGGAATTACTTCATCCATGGGATTGAACAAAGCCCTCGGCGAAAAGCTGGATACGTTGGACGTTTCAGATCCACTGGTCTCCAAGATTCACATCAAGGCAAGCGGATGCCCGAACTCCTGCGGGCAGCATCACGTCGCGAACATCGGCTTCCACGGTGCAGTGATGAAAGGCGGCGGCGGTCAGGTCCCCGCCTACGAGCTGTTCATCGCCGGCGAATCTACCGACGGGCCGGTACGTGTAGGCAACCGTGTACGAGCTAGAGTTCCCGCCAAACGAGCCGGAGAAGCCTTGGAAATGATCATCGATCACTACAAAGCGAACCGGAACGATGGCGAAGAGTTCAACAAGTTCGTTGACCGAGTCGGCGTTCAACCCTACGAAGACATGTTCGCACCATGGAAGGCCGAAATCGGCCCGCTCGACAGAGAGAACATCAATACCTACATGGACTGGGGCAAGACCGTGCTTTACAAACTCGAGCGCGGCGAAGGTGAATGCGCGGTCTAGGTCGCGTTCACCTAGGCGGATAATTCAGTCCACAGCGTCACCGTAGCGCTTCCGCAACACCTCGCGGCTTCGAAGCATTATCCCTTCGCTGTCAGGGGGTTTTCCAACCTCAAGGGTGGCGAAGTCGATGTCTAGACCCGATGAGATCAAGGGCTCCATCTCGTCGAGATCGAGGATGCCGGTACCGATTTCATGATGGTCTACGCCATCGATGACGTCGTTAAGGTGCAGGTGGCGCACACGCGCACCGAGGACTCTTATCGCGTCGGGAATCCCATCGCCTCTGTTGCAGTGACCAACATCAACAGTTGCACCGACGTTGGGGCTATCTGCAGCGTCGATCACGGACGCAAGTTCCTCGTATGACTGCAGGACGTAACCTGGATCGTGAAACAGGTTTTCGATACAGACGTTGATGCCCAGTTCCTCGGCGACTGGAGCAACTTTGCCTACGAACCGCTTTAGGTTTCGTATCGCTTCGCGACGTATCAACTCGGAACCGTCTTCGGGAGCTGCCAAGGTCGGAACGTCGATTTTGCCAGGATGTAAGACGACCACTTTGCCGCCTAGATTCTTCGTCATCTCGAGATTGCGTTTCAAACTCTCCAACGTTTCTTGCCACACGCTCGCGCGGTGCGAGCCCGGCATGGCGCCGTGGTTATAGTGGAGATTAATCGTGATGCCGTGCGCATCTACCACACCGCGGAGGTAGTTGAGATCTTCTTGCGAAAGCTTTTCGGCACAGTGGTGCCTACCATTCAGTTCGACCGCCTTGAAACCGTTTCCGATCGCGAAATCGATCATCCTGTTGAGCGGGTCTTCGTCGCGGATAAGTGATGTGATGGCTAGCGTGGGCATTTGAGTTCCTTTGGTGTTGCGCGGCTTCGATGGCCTTCAAGTAGACAATTTATCCAAACATAGCCTCTCGGAGACTATGCCACTCGTGGCTGTCGCTTGAGAAAACGACTATTTTCTATACTTTGCAGGGTCTTGATTCGTCCGTCTGGACTATTTGACATCCACACGAGATTACCGATCCGGAGCACCTGAAGCACCATGCCCAACATCGAATACGGTGATTACGTGAAGTTTTCGTTCTTCAAAGCGCGACCGTCTTGGAGGTTACTTGAACCGAGCCGCAAGACTCAGTTGCGGGAAGAACTCGTTGCGACAATCCAAGAGGCGGGTGACGTCGTAGATTCGCCGATATCTAGTTTCAGCGCGGTCGGCACTCGTGCGGATGTTGACCTGCTCCTGTTTCAGAGCGCACCGAGCGTCGAGGCCTTTCACGCTACGGCGGCGGCGATCAATCGTACGGAGGCTGCCGCGCACTTCGACCAACCTCACTCGTATCTCTCTCTCCGCCGCAAAACACGCTACAAGCACGGCGGCGGTAACCCTGAAGTTGAACGCAAGGACAAACGCTACTTCATCGTCTATCCGATGACCAAGACTCGGCCTTGGTACGGCTTGTCGATGGAAGAACGCCAAGGGATGATGAACGACCATTTCCGAATCGGTCACGGCTACCCGGGGGTGACGATAAACACGACCTACTCGTTCGGGATCGACGATCCGGAATTCGTGGTCGCATTTGAGACCGACGACCCTTCAGAGTTCGTGTCTCTAGTGATGGATCTGCGAGAGGTGCCGGGAGCTCAATTCACTGATTCGGAGACACCGATATTCACGACGATTCGGATGTCGCTGACCGAAGCACTGCACGCTATCGGTTAAATCACGCCAAACCGACACGTCTGAGTTAATCCGGGAACGTGCCCTTCTGGCACTAGACGAAGAGGCGTCATGTGCCTCTCGGGACCGAACGACTAGGTGTTCTTACCGGGCTCGGAACTGTCGTAATCGTAGTCGTAGTTTAGAGCGATGTACTCTTGTTCGTCGTCCGGGACCTGGTCTTCTGGGAAGATCGCATTCTCGGGGCAAACTGGTTCGCACGCGGCACAGTCTATGCACTCGTCAGGGCTGATGTACAGCATCCTGTCGCCGGGTTTCGAGTAGATGCAATCGACTGGGCACACGTCGACGCAAGAGCCGTCCATTACGTCAACGCAGGCTTTCGAAATTATGTAGGTCACCGTCTATTTGCTCCGGTTACTGAAGCGGCGTGGTTGCAGTCACCGCAACAATGTTTTTGGGTTCGACGTTATATATTATCCGCCGCAACCACATCCGCCACCACCACACGCGCAACCGCCAGCGAAGTTGGGGTTCGAGATCACAAAGCCTGATCGCTGGAAACCTTCCACATAGTCGATGCTTGAACCAGCAATCAGCGGAATACTCTGTTCATCAACGAGCGCCTTGACCATACCGTCCTCCAAAGAGGTGTCGTCGTCAGCCGGCTCGTCTTCGAGCCCGAAGGCATACTCGACGCCGCCTTGAGGAGTTGCCGCCGCAGAGATCCGCAGGTACGAGTCAGTCGCGTCCTGTTCGGCCATCACCTCCACCAGCTTGTCAAGTGCCGCCGGGGTAAATGACACAATCGCGGCTTGTTGCTCGTTCAACATTTTCCTACTCTCCGTTACGGTCAATCCGTTTGGAATTCGTTATTGCGAGGCACCGTCAAGTGGCCCTAGTCCAGTCAAGTTGTGAACCAGTGCACCTCGCGATTAAAATTGTAATGCAACCGCTACGTTGGTACGGTTCCGACGCCATTCGGTTCGCATCACCTAAAGCCCCATCCTGGCGATCAATTCTAGTGTTGATTTTTACGCTTTCTTGCAATATAATCAGGGTTTGTGCAATGTAATCGTATGCATTCGTCGCTCTGATTTCGACATCTGTCATTCAAGAGCATGGATATGGTTCACGCTTGGCAGCCAGCCAGCTAACGTTGCAACCCGCAATGGTGTCGGAAGGACAAGTTACGCAATCAGGAGAACATGCTGAATGGACTCAATCGATCGTCAAATAATCGCTGCATTGAATGAAGACGGGCGAGCCGCAAACGCGAAAATCGCCAAAAAGGTCAAAGTGAGTGAAGGCACAGTCCGTAGACGCCTCAAAAAACTCACCGGCGACAAGACGATCAATATCGTGACTGTCCAAGACCCGCAGAAGATGGGTTATCAGTCAGAGGTCCTCATCGGCATGCAAGTCGAACCTGACATGCTTGAAGAGGTCGCCTCTCGAATGGCGGAGTTCAAGTACACTACCTTAGTCAGCATCACGACCGGCACTTACGACGTTTTCGCTTGGGCAACGTTGCCCAACGCCGAAAGCCTCGGCGAATTCATCCGCGATCATGTCGGCAAGACACCCGGCGTGCAACGCACCGAGACATTCGTGTCTTTAGGAGTGCGAAAGCGTTCCTACAGTCTGCCCCTAGAGGTTTGAACAGAATACCGTCGACCAGCTCAGTTTGGATTGTCTGACCCGGAATGAACACTCCGACCATAGCCCATCCTTCTGGTCTCAAAAGGTCGTTTCCCCTGACATGGGGACCGTCGCTCTTTGATTGGTTGCTGCCGGGAGCGGATACTCGACATCGCATTGCGGCAAGCATTGCCTTTATCGCACTAATTGTTGTCTGCAGCAAGATCCGCTTCTACCTACCGGACAATCCCACGCCGATAACGCTACAAACCTTGGCGATATTGACCGCTGGTGGCGTGATGGGTTTCCGGTGGGGTTTGGTTTCCGTATTTGGATACCTAGTCATCGGAGCGTTGGGATTCTTGGCATTCGCCAACCAGCCTTGGGGTTTTACGACGCCAGCTGATGGTTGGGCATACGTCACGGGAGTGACCGGGGGTTACCTTCTCGGATTTCTCCTCGCGACTGCCGTCGTCGGAGCACTTAGCCAATCCGGCTTCAACCGTTCCAACTCGCTCTGGGCGAACGCGCTAGGTGGCATCGCTGTATACATACCGGCGATCATTTGGTTAGCAGTCGGTGATTTCGGATGGCCAGCTGACGGCAAGTTGCTTATGGATGGCATGTACATCTACCTGCCCGGTGACTTCTTGAAGGTGATCGCGGCATCGGTCTTGATTACAGGCCTATGGAAGTTTGCAGATAATCTACGGTCTGGGCGGGAACCCCGAGACGTTTGATCTCGATGTTTCTGTTCAGACGAAGTCGGCACCCGTAGCGACAGCGTCAAAGTTGCAATGAACGGGGTTTCTCCAACACGCATTAGGGCTCTGTCGCGCCTGACCACCAACACACTTTAGGAACTCTCATGTACAAAGACACAGATTGCGGTGCGCCTCGATCATCTGACATCGGCCGTGAGATAACAGTAGCGGGTTGGGTTCATCGCCGCCGCGATCATGGCAACCTGATCTTCGTCGACCTACGCGACCGGACCGGATTGTTGCAGGTCGTGTTCAACCCGGAACTCGCTCCAGATGCCCATCAACTCGCAGAAGGGATGCGGAGCGAGTGGGTAATACAGGCACGCGGCACCATCAGGGCAAGACTCCCCGGCGCGGCGAACCCTAACCTCGCTACTGGCGAAGTGGAGCTCGTCGTCAGCCATTCGCAGGTATTGAACCGATCCCTTACACCGCCGTTTGAGGTCGAGGACGACACCGACGCGGATGAATCTACCCGGATGGCTAATCGTTTTATCGACATCCGTCGCCCAGAGATGTTGAGTCGATTGCAGTTGCGACACCGCGTTACCCACTTGATTTGGGATCATCTCACGGAGAACGGTTTCACGCAAGTGGAGACGCCGATATTGATTAAGTCGACTCCGGAGGGTGCCCGCGACTACGTAGTTCCCTCTCGTGTGCGTCCGGGCACGTTCTACGCGCTGCCACAATCGCCGCAACAGATGAAGCAGATGTTGATGGTTTCAGGTGTAGAGCGTTATTTTCAGATCGCTAGGTGTTTCCGCGACGAGGACCTGCGCGCCGACCGCCAACCAGAGCACACGCAGTTGGACCTTGAGATGAGCTTTGTGCATCAAGAGGATGTCATGGCACTAGTCGAAGGCTTGTACACGAGGATCGTGCGCGAGTCCCGTCCGAGCGCACGACTCGAAACTCCATTCGCCAAGCTCTCGTACGACGAAGCGGTTGAACGATACGGGTCTGACAAACCGGACACGCGTTTCGGGCTTGAAATGTCTACGATCACCGACATCGCCGCTCAGTCCGATGCACGAGTGTTCCAAGCTGTCGCGTCATCCGGCGGAACCATCAGAGCATTCGCAGCGCCTGGATGCGCCGACTACACGCGTCGTCAGACGGATCAACTTATCGATGTCGCCAAGGCAGCCGGGGCACAGGGATTGGTGTACATCGCCATAGACAATTCGGCGCCTTCTATCGACGAACTCGATGCTGACCACATCCGATCACCATTGAAGAACTACATGTCGGCAGAGATCGTCAAAGAGATCGCTCATGCCGTAGAAGCCTCACCCGGCGACTTGGTGTTGATCGTGGCAGGAACCAAGACGGTAGCGAACAACGCTCTTTCCGCGCTACGTACGGAGATGGCTGAGCGATTGGAATTGATCGACGACGATGAATTCAAGTTCGCATGGGTCTTCGATTTTCCGCTCTTCGATTGGGATGACGAAACTGCAACTTGGACTCCAGCCCACCACGTATTCTCTTCGCCGAAGCAGGAACACATACCGTTGATCGAGAGCGATCCGGGAAGCGTCTACGCTGACCTGTTCGACCTGACATGCAACGGTGTCGAATTAGGTAGCGGGAGCATCAGAATCCACAATCCGGATGTGCAGATGAAGGTGTTCAATGTGATCGGTTACCCGGATCACGAGATCGAGGAGCGGTTCGGCCACTTGCTGAAGGCTTTCCGATACGGTGCGCCTCCACATGGCGGTATGGGTCTGGGATTGGATCGCATCACGGCGATGTTAGCCGGCCAGTCCAACATCCGCGAGGTCATCGCGTTCCCGAAAACGCAGTCCGCTTGGGATCCGCTCTTTGACGCGCCATCGTTGATCGCCGAGGAGCAGCTTGGAGAGCTTCACATCGAGCTTGACCTCGAAGAGTAGCCACGCCTCGCGGGTTTGGAAAATCGGCGGTAGGTTAGAATCGTAGTAGTTGCTGCGCAGCAACCGCGCGCAAAATCCCAGATTCGCGCGTCTTTTGCAGAACGGGTTCGCATCTAGAGCACTGCGACACGAAAGAGTTGGGTTTGAACGTATCACGAGAAAGCTCGGAAAACGGCGAAGTTGTGCTTAGGCTAGAGGTCGAGCAGGAACGCGTTGGTAAGCACATGAACGCCGCCGCTAGGCGTGTTGCCCAGCGGGTCAACATTCCGGGTTTTCGTAAAGGAAAAGCACCGCGCGCGATCCTGCAGAACTACGTCGGAAAAGATTATCTCGTTGAAGAGGCGATGGAATCTCTCGTTCCGGAGGCGGTTGGCGACGCGGTCAGGGACGAAGAACTCAGCCCATTTGCGCCTCCGCGCGTAAACGTGGAGCAAACCGAACCTTCCGTTACCATCGTCGCCACGGTTCCGCTCCAACCGAGTGTCGTTTTGAGCGACTACAAGTCGATCCGTTACGATGACCAACCCGAAGAAGTGTCTGACGAAGCGGTCGACGCGTTGCTGATGCAGCTGCGTCGGTCTCAAGCCTATTCGGTACCTGCCGAACATGAGGCTCAAGAAAACGATTTGGTCACTATCGACCTAAAGATGTTGGCGGATGACCGGGTGGTATGGGACTTCACCGATCGGCAGTTCCAGTTAAATCTGGATCTTGATACCTATGGTGAAGTCTTCGTAGGTCTGCACAAAGGGATCATCGGCATGTCCGCCGGGGACGACAAAGAGTTCTCATTCGAGGTCTCCGACGAAGCCGATTCGCCTCAATTCGCAGGGAAAACCGCGCACGTAACGGTCGCATTGAAGGATGTACACGAAGAGGTGCTCCCAGAGTTAGACGACGCGTTGGCAACGTCGGCGGGGGTCCCTGAAGTTGAAACAGTCGAGCAGCTCACGCAACACATCAGGGACCAACTTGAGCAACGTGCAGAGCAGACCATGCTGGGCAACATTCGCACCAAGCTGTTCGACGACGTTATCGAAGCGAGCGACTTCACAATCTCCCCGATCGTGGTGGAACACGAAGGACGACACGTCTTGGAGCGTTACATCCAACAACGTCAATCGATGGCGACTCGAGCCGGTCAGCAATTCACCGCAGACGATCTGACGGAAGAGGATGTGACCAGCGCCAACGAAATGGCGGAACGTGACATCAAAAACGCGCTGATCATCGAGAGTTTGGTCGAAGCAGAAAACCTCGAAATTCCGGATGACGACATTGCTGCTGAAATCGCAACGGCCAATGAGAACGCCGCATCTGACGATCAGCGATTGGAAGACAACGAGCAGACGCGTGAATCAGTCATGCGTTTCCTGAAACGCCAGCGAACGATCGACAAGGTGATCGAGATGGCGCGTGGCATTTCAGATGGAGATCAGCCAGAAAAAGACAACGAGTAGCTCGGATTAAACGAAGATACCCGCAAATTCAACCCAGTCCCAGACGGAGAGAACATTCACATGGCACAGATTGAAACCCCTCAAAGCTTGATCCCGATGGTCATCGAGACCGGCACGCGCGGCGAGCGGGCCTACGACATCTATTCGTTGCTCTTGAAGGAGCGGATTATTTTCCTTGGGACGCCGATAAACTCGGCCGTCGCAAATACCATCGTGGCGCAACTCCTCTACCTCGCGGCCGACGACCCGGAACGCGACATCAACATGTACATCAACTCGCCAGGCGGCTCAGTTTACGACGGCATGGCGATCTACGACACGATGCAACTCGTCTCGTGCGACGTTTCGACAATCGCGGTAGGTCTGTGCGCCAGCATGGGAACCATTTTGTTGACCGCGGGAACGAGAGGGAAACGATACGCGTTGCCCAACTCCGCGATCATGATGCACCAACCTTGGAGTGGCACGCAAGGTCAAGCAGCCGACATCGAGATCCATGCCCGCGAAACTTTACGCATTCAAGACAAGATGCGTCAGCTTATCGCCGATCACACTGGCCAGCCCTATGAACAGGTGGCTCGGGACAGCGATCGCGATTTCTGGATGACTGCGGAACAAGCCGTCGAGTACGGGCTGGTCGACCACGTGCACGATGCCACAGAACATCCGCGAGACGCTAGAATTCTACAAGCGGGAGCCGCATAGTCTAACCATCACCAGCCTTCGCACTTAGGAAACCGGCCAATCGAAATCGGATCGACCAAATGAACGGCAGCGGCGATAGAACCTCTATCCAAAGAGGGCGAGTGCAAAAAAGGTGCTCGTTCTGCAAAAAGCAGCAGCAAGAGATTCGGATGCTGATCGCCGGGCCCAACAGCATCTTCATCTGTGATGAATGTGTCGAGCGTTGCCGGGGCATCATACGCCAAGCCACTCAAGCCCCAAAATCTAAAGACGCAGCCGAAACCAAACCGACGAACGTCTACCCAACCAAGCCGATCGATATCTATGACCAGCTGCAACAGTTCGTAATCGGTCAGGAGCAGGCGAAAAAGGTCCTCAGCGTTGGCGTCTACAACCACTACAAACGGGTTCTAGCTAGTCAACAGAGCGAGACAGACGACGGCATCGAGTTGCAGAAGACCAACATCATGTTGGTCGGGCCTCCGGGTTGTGGCAAGACCTATCTTGCACAGATCATGGCTCAGGTGCTGAAAGTCCCGTTCGCGATCGTCGACGCCACGTCGATAACAGAAGCGGGTTACGTCGGCGAAGACGTCGAGAACATCCTTCTCAGGCTTTTACAAGCTGCCGGCGGGGATGTCGCCAGGGCTGAACGAGGCATCATATATATCGACGAGATCGACAAGATCGCTCGCAAAGATGTGAACCCGTCGATCACCCGAGACGTATCGGGCGAGGGTGTGCAGCAAGCGCTCCTCAAGATACTTGAAGGAAACGTCGTAAACGTGCCGCCCCACGGCGGCCGAAAGCACCCGCACCAAGAATTCATCCAGATCAACACCGAAAACATTCTGTTCATCCTCGGCGGTGCATTTGACGGCATCGACCAGATTATCCGCAAACGCGAGCGACGGTCCCGCGAAGGCAACGGAATGGGGTTCCGAACCAACGCCATCGTAGATGCGTATGCGTCGCTACCCCAGCGACCGCAAAGTGACGGTCGTGATTTGACCGATGTTACGCCAGAGGATCTGCGAAATTACGGCTTCATTCCCGAATTCATCGGACGCGTTCCGGTTGTTGTCGGTTTGTCAGACCTCACGCTAGACCAGATGGTCAAAGTGCTCGTAGAACCAAAGAACTCTATCGTGTCGCAGTACGAGAAGCTGTTCGGTTTGGACGACGTGGAGCTCGAGTTTACCGAGGATGCGTTGGTAGCGATCGCCGAGTACGCGCAAGCCCGTGGCATGGGCGCGCGCGGATTACGGGCGATCGTAGAAGATGTGCTTATGGACGCTATGTACGCCTTGCCGTCCTGTCCTGACGCCACAAAATGCATCGTCACCAAAGACACGATCTTTGAGCATGGAAATCCGACCATCGTCGATGGTCAAGGTAACTCTATCAATCCTGAAGACATAGCGATTTCCGAAGCCGCCTGACACCCCATTTTTCATCTCTGAACCACCAATTCGATCTCCGTCGGCCCGGATCCAGATGCCGATACGCGTAACAATTAATGGTCGGGATCTCGAACTCCCCGAACCAATTTCGCTCGCCCGCTACATTGAGGAGCGAGAATTAGCAGGACGTCGTCTGGCCGTAGCGCATAACGGCGATGTCGTGCCACGCGATGCTTATGCAGACGCCATCATTAACGATGGGGATACTTTGGAGATCGTTCGTCCCGTAGGTGGTGGATAGCCCCGGTTGAAAAACGCCCCTCTCGCATCACGAGAGGGCATCCAAATCCCTGGCGTTACTCAGCACGTCTATTCGACCACGCAGACAGCGCCGGTAGCGGTGTCGCCTGAAAATTCAGACCGGTAGCGGTGGCAACCTACGACTTGGAAGGTGTGAGATGCGCTGCCAACTTCTGGGTTGAACGAAGATTTCCACAATTCACCGGTATCGAACTGTTCGGCAGCATCATCAAATGCAGTGGCGCTAGTAGGGCTGCCTCGGGGATTCTCCCAAGTCACCGTAGTTCCGACTTTGACCTTGATTATCTCCGGATCGAATTCCGACGGATCAGCCATGATGATGGTCGCTTCGCCTTCTAGCGCAGGACCTTCGGGGACTTCAATCTCTTCGGCTTCGGCACCTTCCACTTGTGCCTGTTCGGAACCTGCATCGGTACCGACTGCTCTTCCGCCGGTCTCGCTACCGGTTTCCGCGTCGGCCGTCGCCCTGGCTTGCGCAGTAGCCTGAATTTGCGCGGCGATAGTGTTTGCTCCGACCTGAATGCCGGCATCTGGATCACCGCCCTCGGCGATTACAGCTTTAGCAGTTGCGGTGGCATTGACTACTTTCTGTTCCGCTTCGAAGGTTTGGATTGTCTCGAACTGCGAAGTTACTTCTCCGCACGCCAATGCGGCGACCGTCAACGTTGACAACCCCCACACGCCAATTAAGAGTGCAAGTGCGTAGTTTTTCATCTGCACCTCCTATTAGGGCTTAGGCGACCTGTCGCAGTCGCGGGTCGAGGCGGTCTCGCAACCAGTCACCGAAGAAGTTCATTGACAACACGACAAGGAATATGGCGGTTCCGGGAACCAACGTAAGGTGCGGCGCCTCCAAGATATAGTCCCGTCCCTCGTTGGTCATCACACCCCATGCTGGCGTTGGTGGTTGTATGCCTGCGCCTACGAAGCTCAAGGTCGACTCGGCGAGGATCAGACCGCTGGTGTTTAGGCTGGCGACGACGATGACTGTATTCATGATGCCGGGCACCAGATGCTTCCAAATGATGCGGATGTCTGAGGCACCCGCGACTCTAGCGGCTGCTACGTAATCCAATTCGCGCAACACGAAGACTTGCGCGCGAATCACTCGGACGAATCCGACCCAAGCGACCAGCATCAAGACGAACAACAACATATCGACTTTCCAGAGCAACACCTCGATCTTTGCCCCAAACAGTTGCGTCACCACGATTGCAACCATCAAAAATGGAAGCGCGTTCCAGATATCTACAAACCGCGTGACGAGTTCGTCGAATATCCCGCCGTAGTATCCGCTGAATAGCGCAACCGCGGTGCCGAGTATCATTCCGGATGTTAGAGAGAAGGTGACCACCGCGATCGATATACGCGAACCATGCAACAGTCTGCTGAAGATGTCCCGGCCTGTGTGGTCAGCGCCGAGAATATGTAGCTTGCCGCACTGCGCAATGTTTTCCGACTGAGTACCGCCGTTGGGGTCGATGAAATCGCACGCTCGATAGCTCAACTCGGCGATTGTTGTGCCGCCTAGCGGAATGTATGCGGCACGGGATCGCTCCCACAAACCAAGGTTGCGGTCGTGAGAAAAGCCTTTGTCACGCGGAAATGGTGCTACGTACGGACCAATGATCGCGGCGATCAACAGCAGCGACAGAATGAATATCGGAATGATCGGGTACCGACGAAGATAGTACCAAACCAAAGTGAACGGGTTTGAACCCCGCTCTGAATAGGTGACATTCTGAGTGGTTTCCTCGGTAGCAGAACCCGTTGTTGTCTCCGTCCTGTCAGCTTCTGTTGCCATTCGCAGTTACCCCAAAAATCTAAGTTGCGTGTTGAAGCTTAACCTCTACCTAAGCCGGACGCGTGGGTCAATGACGGTGTAGAGGATATCTGCAAGGGTGGCAAACACCAAGAAATACATGAGGAAGATGATCACAGTCCCAAGCAGCAACGGGAAGTCGTTGTTTTGCACCGCTTCCTGCAACGCCACCTGACCGATACCGGGCCATGAGAACACGATCTCGACCACCAATGCGCCATTCAAGAACCCAGCGAACAACAAAAGCATCGAGGTAATCGGTGCAATCAACGCGTTGCGAAGCGCGTGTTTGAAGATCACCGTCGTGTTTCCGACACCCTTCGCCCTTGCCATCTTCACAAACTCTGAATCGAGAATCTCCAACATCGAAGACCGCGTCAAACGCATCAGGCCCGCAGCCGATCCCCAACCTAGCGCGAGACACGGCAAAACATATTCCTTCCACCTCAGTTCATCCGGAGTCCGCCCTCCTGCCGGCATGGCGAAAATTCTTAAAAAGGCAAACGGGCTGTCATCGGAAATCGCCGTCAAATTGACGGAAAAAAGCCAGATCATCACAATTCCAGTAACGAATGCTGGTGCTGCCTGGCCGACCAAAGCCACGAACCTGGCGAGGTAGTCGAAAATCCCCCCCCTCCACACGGCTGCGACCACTCCTGTAGGTATACCCATCAGAACAGCAATCAACCAACCTCCTATACCTAACTGCACAGTCGCGCCTAAACGACCTTTGATGATGTCCCAAACATCAATCTGCAAACCTAATGAAACACCAAAATCAAGTCTAAATACGCGCCCCAACCACTCAACGTACTGAACCGGGGCGGGTTTATCGAAACCGAGGCGGTCGCCGAGACGATTCCAACTCTCCTGCGTTAGACCATACCCGCTTTGGGGCACGAAAATCTCACGCGGGTCTTTCGGGTTTACGTGGACGAGGATAAATATCGCGAGAGTGGCACCGAACACTGAGATCAGTGAAGTTAATATGCGACCTGCCAAGAAACGAAACATTGATGGCTCCCGGGGCTATATCCAAGCAATCCCTTGCGTCCTCATGTGGGCTCTTACATCGAAGTTAGGCCATCTCGAGGGCGTAATCATCCCCCACCGACGCCTGCCGGTGTCAAGTTTGTATTCGGATCGCGCGGAGTGCCGCATGACCAATCGGCACATTTTGCGCGATGATGACGGCCCGCGGACGAAGCGTCGCGCAAACCGCCATCACCTTTGCGGTTGGAGCCCGATCACCCCAAGGGGGTCTCCGGGCTCCAATCCACATTCTCTCTTCTTGCAAACTACCTGATTACGATGAACTCAGGGTTGCTAGACCAGTTGCTGTAGTGCTGCTGGCGACCGTTCCAAGATGCAATTCTCGGACCGGCAACTAGGCCCTTCGGCACTTCGACAACACCGGCGTACTGTACCCAGTACATTGACCAGTCCACCCATTCGAGGTGTTTCTGCTCACGCACGGCCTTGTCCTGCTCACCGAGGATCTCGAACAGCCACTTCGCGCCTGGCTGAGACTCGAAGCCTACGCCCCAACCAGGTCGGCTGGATGACGTGTCAACCGTCGGCAACGGCCAGTCAAGCGGGTAGACGTTCGAGTGAACGTCGCCGTTCTTGAATACTGGCAAGTATTGCACACGGCGTCGCATCCTCTGCGAGATGACTCCGCCGTAGTCTTCGATCAGCTGCTCGATCTCGATACCGAGCTGTTCCCACTGCGAAGTGATGTAGTCAGCGATTTCGAGGCTGACTTCACCGATCTCAGCAACGTAGGCCTGGAGCACCATGCTCTCGATGCCTTGACGCTTACCGTCAACCAGCGGGTAGCCAGCTGCTGCAAGCAGCGCGTCGGCAAGTTCGAGGTCACCATCAGGCAACGTCCACGGGACACCATTCTCAAAGATGGTGCCAGCGGCACGAGGATCACAGTCAATGCGGTTCCCTAGCCAGTCCCAGCAACCGGTTTCGCGGTCGGGGTCCCAACCTGGGAAGTGCGGGCCCATGTACTCGGAGTAGATGCCTGCGCCCTTGTCATCCAGGAATACGCTGTTGATCTCGTTGCGGTCGATTGCGATCGACTGGGCGAGACGGACTAGGCGAGCCTGTTCCATGTCGCTGATCCCCGGAGGGTTGTCGACATCCTCGTACGGTGCGTTGCCGCATCGCTCGAGACCAGGACCGTCACCATCCGAGCACGGGCTGTCAATCGTGCCCCAAGGGTTACCAATCCACGGGAAGTCTTCCGTGTACGGACCCTCGTTCGGACCATCGCCGCAAGCGTTGTCGATAGCTTCGGCGCTACGGTTTTCGCAGTTCCACGGCTCTAGCGGTTCGCCAGTGCGGGCGTGCGAGTGCTCCCAGAGAAGCCCTGGGTACATGATGGACTGACCAACGAAGCCGCCGGGCATTGTCTCGAGGAAGCGGTAGCCTTCTTGCACAACGCCTGGGACCAGTTTGAAGTCCAACAGCGCCAAGTCTGCTTCGCCGTTGCGGAGCATGGCGATACGAGTGTTGTTCTCTGCAACCTGGATCTGGGTGTACTTGTCGATACCGGGCTGTACGCGCCAGTGGTCGGCAACAGCCTCGGTCGTGCAGCGGTCACCAGGTACGCAGTGGCCCTGTCGGAATGCGCCAGTGCCAACGTGGTGCTCACGTGCCCACTCAACTCCCATGGAGTCTTGGTGACTGAGGTAGTAGAGACCGCGTGCTGCGCTCAAGCAACCGAACTGCGAGATCGGAAGGCAGAAATAGACCGGGGATACCAGACCAATTTCGACCGTCCAGTCGTCGATCTTCTTGGCTTCCAAGAAGATTGCCGCCAAGTCACCAGAGTTACCGTAAGTGGTGTCCGGGTTCGTGGTGGCGTTCGACTCGTTGAAGTAGCGGACTACTTCGTCAGCGTCGACGATTCCAAAGTCCTGGTCTTCAAACCCTACCGGAGGGATGAACGGAATACCTTGTCCGTCAGGACCTTGCTTCATGGTCATGCGGACGCGGGTTCCTGCCGGGTCGATGTCCCAAGACTCAACAAGTTCTGGAGTCATCGGGTCACCGTTTTCGAAGACGAAGAAGTATTCTTCCACACCGCCTCCGTGCGTAGGAGTTCCACGGTACGGACCGACAGTTGGAAGACCAATGACGGCGCCAACGCCGCGCGTGGCGAAGACAACCTCGACCTCTTCTGCCATAGCCTCGGGGGCCATGGCCGGAGCGGCCGTAGCTGCCGGTGCCGCAGTGGCTGCCGGTGCCGCTTCTGCAGCTGCCTCACCCTTCATCGCAGGGGCGGCAGTGGCTGCAGCGGCGGCCTTTTGGGCCGGTGCCGCAGTCGCCGCAGGGGCTGCCTTTGCGGCAGGCGCTGCTGTGGCGGCTGGTCTGGCGGTTGCCGCGGGAGCTGGTTGCTCAGGCGCATCCGGGCTACCACAGGCTAGAACGAACGCTACTGCTGCAACAGCAACCGTCAAGGGCAGGAATCCCCACCGCCTGAGTAGATAGCTTAGTTTCATTAATGAACCTCCTGTATTGTGCCGGTAGAGATGGTTCTAGACGCGGATCCGCCGCGTCTTGCTCCACCAGTCGTTCACAGTGCCATGATCACGTCATGGATGCCTGCAACTCCGCAGAGTATACAGCATACACGACGCGTCGCGACTTACAATACGCGGGTAAATCTAGCATCACAATCGCAGTTTGTCAACCGAATCCAACTGAATCTCGAACTCTGCAGGAGCATGATGACATCGAATCCAACCCTAAACATCGATCATTCGACGCCTCAAATGTTGAAAGGTAAAACCGTGCTCGTAACAGGTGCCAGTTCCGGCATCGGCAGGGCAACCGCCAAAGTCCTTTCTGAGCATGGAGCGAATGTGGTCATCGCGGCGCGAAGAGCTGATTTATGCGCAGAAGTTGCTGAAGATATTCGGAATGACGGCGGAGAAGCGACTTGGATCCAGACCGATGTCACTGAAAATTCCGATGTCCGGCGCATGCTCCGTCACACCTTAGATACATACGGAAAAATCGACTGTGCATTCAACAACGCCGGCGTTTTATTGGACACTGGCCGAATCCACGAAATGAATGCGAACGTGCTCCGACGCTCGTGGGAGGTCAACGTTCTAGGAGTTTGGCTCTGCATGAAAGCGGAACTTGCAGCCATGGTGGACCAGGGAACCGGCGGCTCAATCGTTAACGACTCGTCCCGCAACGGATTGCGCGCGGACATCAAACGGCCTGCATACACCGCGACCAAACATGCGGTCACTGGTTTGACTAAAGCCGCCGCGCTCGACTACGCGAGGATGAACATTCGCGTGAATGGTATCTGCCCTGGTCCAATCGACACCGACATGATGCTAGCAGTAGATCTCGGCGACGCCGAGATGCGGCGCAGGATCGAATCGGCTGTACCGCTTGCGCGCTACGGACAACCGCACGAAGTCGGCGAACTCGTGGCGTGGCTTCTATCTGACAGAAGTTCCTATGTGACTGGACAGATGGTCGGCATTGACGGAGGATTACTCGCGTCATGAACAGCTATGATGGGTTCCGGTTGATTAAGCAAATCCACGATGCCGACGCCAGATCGTGCTTAGTCATCACGGGTGCAGGGACAAGCGCTATCTCTGCGCTTTTCTCCGTCGCAGGAGCATCAAGGACGGTGATTGATGCCCAAGTACCGTATTCACGCGCCGCGTTGAACGCTTATGTTGGTGCTAAAGCAGAACAGCACGTTTCACAAGACGAAGCAAAAATCATGGCCACCAAAGCGTACGAACGGTCAGTACGACTCTCGGATCCGGAACTACAACCTAACCGTTTGATTGGCCTTTCGTGCACGGCTGCAATCACTACCGATCGCCATCGCAGGGGCGAAAACCGCGTCCATGTTGCGTGGTATGACGGTAACGAAGGCGCAACTTATTCATTAGCCATGAACAAAGGCGAACGCGATCGAACCGGCGAGGAGGCTGTGTGCTCAGCCATCGTCTTAAACGCGCTCGCCGAAGCATTCGGAATCGAAGATCGGCTCGAGCTGCAACTGCTTCCTGGTGAAAATGTCGAACGCTTCGTACATTGAGGACGTCGTTGGTGGGAAACGACCACTCGCCGTATATCGCGTCGATCGCGGCTGGTCGCAAACGCCGCTAAACGATGCCATCATGCTCGCAGGATCTTTCCGCCCCTTGCATCGGGCGCATAGAGCGCTACTGGAAGTGGGCCTGTCTATAGCTGGTAAGTTGTTGATCCCGTGCTTCGAGATCTCAGTTCGTAACGTAGAGAAACCCGAAATCGCAACTTCCGACTTAGAGAGGCGCGTGCAACAGTTCCGAGAACCGGGAGACATCGTCGTTATAACTCGCGCCGCTACGTTCTTGGAAAAGGCGCGGTTAATGCCGGGAACAACCTTTGTAATCGGTTACGACACCGCAGTCAGGCTTTTCGACGACCGTTTCTACGCCGACACTGGTTCGCCCACGCCAAGCTTGGAGGCGATGAGTGAGTTGCGCGACTTGGGTTCGCGATTCATAGTCGGCGGCCGACAGGGCGCTGACGGCACGTTCAACACCGTACGCGATATGTTTATCCCTCCCGGATTTGAGGACTTGCTAATCGAGATTCCAGAGGAAGAATTTTCGGATCCGATTTCTTCGACGCAGCTTCGGAGTTCTCTAAACCCCGACTGATGCATCCAACTTACAATCGAAATTCAATCTGAAAATACCTGCCTGTAACCGATAGGAATCACGAATTGACCGAAACTCAAAACCCGCGCATCGCTAGTGCTGATGTGGACCCGCTGTTCATCAACCGTTGGTCCCCACGTTCCTTCTCCGATGAGCCACTCACTGACGCCGAAGTCGCCTCACTGTTCGAAGGCGCGCGATGGTCCCCATCGTCGTTCAATCGTCAACCGTGGTTGTTCGTATACGAAACCGACGGACCGGATCGAGAGGTTTTCGACTCGATACTGATGCCCGGCAACCAACTGTGGGCAACTAAAGCGCCGTTACTCGGATTTATTTTCGCCGAAACGAAATCGTCTGATGGGCGAAGAAATCGAGTTGCCCAGTTCGATTCGGGCGCGGCATGGATGGCGTTGACGCTTCAAGCCAGGTCGATGGGACTTTACACTCACGGCATGGGTGGGATCGATCTGGATGCGGCCCACCAAAAACTCGGGGTTTCTACGGAGTTCCATACCGTAATGTGCGGATTCGTTGTCGGTAAGATCGGGCCCCGCGAAGCTTTGCCCGAGGAGTTGCAGGAACGAGAATCCCCGAACGACCGTAAGCCGATCAACGAGATCGCGCACAAAGGCATTATGGCGCTAGGTTAATCAAGTGCACTAAATGTGAAGTTATCGTCGGGGTGTTCGAGGGCGTAGTGGGCTTGCCTCAATCCGAACTTCTCTTGGAGCTGAACTGTCAATCCGCCATCGATCATCAGCGTGTGCCCAGTGATGAAGGAAGCGTCATCCGAGCATAGAAAGGCGATGCCTGCCGCGATCTCTTCGGGTTTACCGGTCCGTCTCAAAGGGTATTGATCGGCGAAAAACGCATGACCGGTGGGGTTTTGCGCCCACATCTCGGCAAGGCCTTCACCAACGATATGACCGGGGCCGATGGCGTTTGCGCGAATGCCGTCCGGGCCGTACTGAACCGCCAACTGGCGGGTCAGGCCAACTACAGCAGCCTTTCCCGTCTCGTACACCAGCATCCCCGTTTCCTGAAGGTAAGAATGTACGGACGCAAGATTGATGATCGATCCTCCACCTACAGATCGCATGTGAGGGACCGCATATTTAGCCCCGAGGTACAACGCTTTCACGAGCACATCGATGCCATAGTCCCAGTCCTCCTCTTCGACGCTCAGCGCGTCGCCATGAATGCGAGATTCGCCAGAGATGACGCTGAACGCGTTCTGAACCAAGATGTCTAGGCGACCGAAAGCGTCGATCGTATCGTCGATCATTTGTCGACAGTCGTCGGACGAAGATACATCGATGTGGGACGCGACAGCGGTACCACCAGCATCGGCGATGCGTTCTACGTTTGCGGCAGCAGCATCGTCATCGATGTCGGCAATCAGCACGCTTGCGCCTTCTGCTGCTAGCCGCCGCGCTGTGGCCCCTCCGATGCCCAACGCACCACCCGTGATCAATGCGGCTTTCCCTTCGAATCTTGCCATTGAACTTCTACCTCCAAGTGATTTCCTTGCGTGTGATGATATAGCCACACTGTCGAGCGTCGGCGGGAATCCTTGACGCACAATATCGACATGTCCCAAGCACAACTCACCACGCTCATTCAGCACGCCGCCGAGACGGGCGACCCTACATCGGTCGGCGAAGAGCTGTTGACTATTGCTGGCTTTACTTGCGGAACTGTCAAGTCCTACCACTCACTCGTCGGTGGAAACCCGCAGAAGTCGCAGGTGTTCCGAGTCGAGATTGCTGGCAGCGATACGTTATCTCGTGCGATCGTTAAGGTCCCATCGGAATTGCCCACAGACCGCGATGAGGAGGCCACTAGCGGAGTGTACGCGCGTGAATTGGAGGTCTACAGCCTGCTTCGGGATATGCAGGGCGGGTTTCAGCCGTGTATTTTCGCTGCACTCTACGATCCGGAATCTCAGACAACCGCACTGTTAGTGGAAGATCTAGGCGAATTGCCTAAACGCGAAGAGTTCACCCTAGAGACCATCAGCCGTGCGCTGTCAGATCTCGCTGAGGTCCACTCACGCTATTGGGACGACGAGTCGCTGGGCACCAAATGGTGGATGCGCGACGGGTACCGGGCGGACATTTTCGACGAGGACGTTGAACTGTTCGCGCCGAATTGGGAGAAGTTGGCTAGATCAACCGTCTTGCATCCATTCGACACTGCGATTGTGAACGGAGTCGCAGATTATCTTGCCGACAACATCGTGGATGTTCTTAACGAACTAGATAATCGGCCACGAACCCTTACGCATGGGGATCTGCATACTGCCAACATGATGCTGCGCAGGACCGAAGATCATCCCACTCCGGTGCTGATCGATTGGCAAGACGCGGTGTATAGCGGGGCAAGCAGCGATGTGGCGAAGTTTCTTTCGACGACTATGTCTCCAGAGGTCGTCCGACGCCACTTCGACAGGCTCGTCGCAGATTACTACTCGGCATTGTCAGACGACATCCGGTCCAACTACCCATTCTCATCGTTTAGACGCGACATCATGCTCGCGCTTTTGGGAACGTTCGCCAACTATGTCATTAGCGCAACGACGAGTTGTCCATCGGATGCCGATGCGAAATCCTTGAACTCGTCGTTGAGACGAGTTTCGTTGGTTATTGATGTTGTGCGACCGCTCGACGAGTTGTGAAACTCTGGATCTCCTGGGCTAGTGAAGGTCAACTCATCGCGGAAGATGACGCTCCGCTACTCGCCATTCCGCGGGTTCGCTGCCTAGACAGATCGCGCAACATGACGAGGGTATCGGAGTATCCCATTACGCGCGTTGAGAATTCCTCTTCGTCGTCAAGAAGTGAAAAACCACCGCGGCGCGAAGCGATCTCCCCGTTCGAGAAGAAACCGGCCATCGGGATTTCGCCAAAACGCTCGGCGATGATTTTTGCGTCGTGATCATCTTCCTCAAACATTCGATAGCCGCGAGCGACCGAGTTGAAACACAGCATCGCATCGATGCTCTTGCCCCGTTCGACCACTTGGGACACGTAGTTGTCGAGGTTCTGGGTGAGACGTTGCGAGGCCAGTTCACCGTCACGAACGTGGAACTGGAGCGCCTGACCCTCCTCGACCAGATCTCCGATCATCATCGCTCCGGTCTCTTGGTCGATATCCATGATGTTGCGCATCACGTAGTCGGGATCTATCAATACGCCGCTGGATTCCAGGCCGACGACCAGTGTGCGTTTCATCCGGATCTGGCTCAAAGGATCGGCGTTCAGGAAAATGTCCTCCAATACCGCCATCGGGTTGCGATCATCCAGCCGGTGAATTTCGTTGCGAGTCGATTTGGTGATGACCATGCTCGGACCGACGGGCTCTTCGCTTCCGGAAACGATGGTGTCGGCATCGAAGTTCTGTTTCATCAAGAGACCGACGGCGCCGTGGTGACGCAGTTCGTCTCCGAAGAACAATCGATTTTCTCCGTATTCGTGCCCGCCGCTTACAAGTGCACCGAATTTCATCACCGACGGGTATACCGAGTCGAGCATCGAGAGCGAGTATTCGGTGGAAACTGTCAACGGATCGATAAAAATCAGCATCAGGCCGTTTTCAAAATCGGCGGGATCGGCTCCGATGGTATCGGCGAGCGATTCCGGAGTCGCTTCTTTACCGCATGCCTGCTTGTCGCTGAAGGCGAATGGTTTGATCGCGTCTGTGTTGCAGGTTGCGGCGAGAACCGATAGACCAGGTCCTGTTTCTAGCTCGCGGCCCGATCCGATCACTCCAGAACCGGAGCAACCGATTACTACGTCGGGTCCGAGATTGCGATGGATTGCGGGCAAGATGTGCTCGAAATCCGCATACTTGGGCGATGATGCGAACACCATTGCTGTGTCAGGCGATTGATCGTCTAACTCCGACTTGATCTCATCGCACATCGCCTCGACTTCGGCTTTATCGTCGTAGTTGTCGCAGACCGCCGCGGCGAATCGTTGCGAATCCGTGTCGCGGTCCCGGGGCACTCGTACAGGGTTTGATGGTGCAGTCGTATTGGAATTCGAGCCCCATTGAAACTCTGCCTGCATGAAGCGTCCTTCTCCGAAATCCTGAGTTCGTTTTGCACCACTCAACCCTTGAGCCCGACACGGTACTCGTCATGATGCGTGATTGTGATTGTGGCAAATCACGGCGAGTCGAAACAATAAGGCGGAATACGACTCGATCTCAATCTCAAGGGATTGAGGATCAGAGGCGAGAGAGCGCTCGACCCGCTGCTTGGATGGTTTGGTCAACCTGCTCGTCGGTGTGGGCGGAAGACATATGCACGCGTCCGTTCGACGATAGGCGGATTCCTTCGCGCATCATCTCGGACGCAAATTGGGTGTAGCGCGCATCGTCGCACTTCGTGGCGTGGTCGCGATAGTTCCGTATCGTGTCTCCGCTGCGATTGAACGAGATACCGAAGACGCTACCGAGGCCTTGTATGTGAATATCAGTTTCCGTCTCCATGGCGACATGGCGGAGACCGTCGATCAGTCTTTGGCCTCGGCGGTTTAGGTCGGCATAGAATGCATCGGCTTCGGATTTAAGGTGGGTCAATGTTGCGTGAGCGGCTGAAATCGACATGACGTTGGAGTTGAAGCTGCCACCGTGGTATACCTCTCCGCTGCCGAGCACATCCATGATCTCACGTCGTCCCGCGAGCATTGCGATGGGGAATCCTGCGGCGATGGATTTGGCGTAGGTCGCGAGGTCGGGAGTTACGCCATAGAGTTCTTGAGCTCCGCCATAAGCTACTCGAAAGCCGGTGATGACTTCGTCGAAGATGACGAGTGCGCCGTGACGATGTGCGATCTCGTTCACGGCTTCGAGATACCCCGGCTCTGGCATTATGCAGTTGGTGTTGGCATTGATTGGCTCCATGATGACAGCGGCGACTTGCCCAGGGTTTTGATCGAAAGCGGCTTCGAGAAGATCGACGTCATTCCATTGGCAAGGGATAACTTGGGACGCCGCACCTGGGTCCATGCCTGCTGATTCGCCTACGACGTTTGGGGATTCGGCATTGCCAGCTTCGTCGATGGGTGGATGGACGGAGTGATTGACGCTGTCCATCCAGCCATGGTAGTGACCTTCAAACCTTATGTACTTCGTCCTGCCGGTGTAACCTCTGGCGAGCCGCAGTGCTAGTTGGTCGATCTCCGTGCCTGAACTGGCGAATCGCACCGTGCAGTCTTCGATTGGGACGGCGGCGGCGGCCATCTCGGCAACTTCGAGTTCGCGCTCGAACTGAGCTGCGAAGACGTAGCCCTTGCGCATGTCTTCGGAGGCTTGGCGGGAAACGAACTCTGGGGCGTGGCCGAAGATGTTGGGACCCATGCCTTGGATGTAGTCGATGTACTGGTTACCGTCGGCATCCCACATTAGCGCGCCTTCGGAGCGGTCAAAGAATAGGGGTTCGCCGCCGGGTTCGTTGAGTCTGATTTGAGAGGAGATGCCCCCAGCGACTACGCGGCGTGCGCGTTCCATCAGTTCGCGGGATCGTTGTCGGTTCGGCTGTTGTGTTGACATCTCTTACTGGTCCTAGTGGTCGGGGTTTACGAGGCAGAATTCGTTGCCTTCGGGGTCTTGCATGACGATCCATTTCGTTTCGCCGAATTCGCGTTCTTCAATGAGAGTTGCGCCTAACTCGACGATCCGGTTTGCTTCAGCTTTCAGATCTTCGGTTTTGAACTCCATGTGGAGACGGTTTTTGGCGGTCTTGGTTTCGGGGACCTGAAGGACCAATAGGCGCGGGTAGTTGGGTTTGTCGGAAGCAAGGACGGCAAGTATAGGGTAGTACGAATCGGCGACTTTGTAATCCGTAGCTTTGCTCCAAAATGCAGCCAACGCTTCAACATCATTGGCGTCTATGGTTAGTCCCCAAAAGTCGAAATTAGACTCCATCTTTGAAAACCGTCCTTAGCAATTCGATTTGTTCTGGCACCATCAGCGTGTAGTCCGGTACCCAGAAGGGCAAGGTGTTTTGCCAGATGACACCGAGTTCTCGATCGTATCCGGATTTTTCGGGGTCGAACCACTCCAGTGTTCTAGAGCCGAGGTTTGAGTCTTCTTCGCCCATCGGTTCGCAGTGAGGCGTATTGGTGTTGAAGTAGTTGACGCAGTGCCATTTGGGGACGACTATGAGGATCGGATCGCCGTTGTCGTCGTTTTTGACGCCGAATATCCAGTAGTGGTGGGACTGTCCGAGCCAATATCCAGACTTGGAGTTTGCCACTTCACGGTGCTTTACGGGTAGACCTAGAAAGCCGCCGTGGGCGATGCGAGGGAGCCAATTGAGGCCGGTGATTGGGTCACGGATGTCTTCCAAGACGTGGGAGATGATGACGAAATCGAACGGCCCGTCGGCTCCGAGTTCTCGCCAGATGTCTTCGCTGTTTACGTCGCCAATGTATAGGCGCTTGTCGGTTTCGAAGGGGAAGACATCGACGTATACGTCAACAACATCGTCGGCCCACGGGTTGTGACGTCCACCGATGTCGACCACGGTGTAGTTTGGATTGGCGGCCTTCCTGCGGCGAATCTTTTCGAGCATCACGGCGCGGTACTCTTGTGTGTTCCCAGCCGCGTAATCAACTATTGGCATCGATTTCTCCAAAAAAAGTCCGTGAGCAGCGAACTCAGAAATTACACGAGGTATTTGCGGTTGACTTTGCAGACATACGAGTAGGTGGGGTTGACGAACTGCGTGACGCGGGCTTCGAGGCACTGGGCGAGGAAGATGAAGGCTTCGCCTTGAGTCATACCGTAGTCGGCTTCGAGCCATAGGATCATTTCGGAGAGGGCGATTCGGAAGGCGTCTTCGGCGGGTTTCTCGATGCCGGTGGTCATGATGTGGGTATCGTTCTCAATGCGGGGCCAAGTCATTCCTTCGGGCTTCGGGGAGAGTTCGACCTTCATCATGACGGAACCGCCGGTTTCGATTCCTCCGCCGCCGCAGATCTCGCCATCGCCTTGCCGTGCGTGCATGTCGCCGACGTGGAGAAGGGCTCCGGGGTGGTAGACGGGGAGGTGGAGACACGCTCCGGTGGTGACTTCCTGAATGTCGAAGTTGCCACCCCACTCCCCGGCCCATCCGTTGTGCCGGGCTTCGCGGAGTGGTGCTACGCCCACTACCCCGAGCATCGGTTCGACGGGGAAGGAGAGTTTGTCGTTCCAGATGATCTGCCCGTTTTCGACGTCGATGCGGCAGATGCGGAACTGTGGGCCGATGTTTGATGGGCCGAGGTATCCGGGCATCGCCCCGGTCGATCCGCCGTAGCGAGTCCATCCGACTGGGTGGGTCTTGATCTCGCCGATATGGACGGTAAGCATGTGTCCGGGTTCGGCACCTTCGACGTAGGTGCAGCCGGATGATGCGTTGCCGCGGTCGGTGGGTTGTGAGTCGGAGCGGTAAGTGTTGTAAAGATCTCGGATGTCGTCGGGGACGAATTCGGCATCCGGGCCGCGGTTCATCTGGGTCTGGACTTCGAACCATTCGCCTGGTTGGACGCGGAGGGTTACGGAGTTGGCGGCTGAGTGCTCGTAGTAAAGGGTGTCTCGAGTTGCGATTTTCATGGGTTTGGCTCTGTTCGACGTGGTTTTGGTTTGCGTGAAGTTTAAATGTTGCGGTACTCAGGTTCGCCGCGTTCGCCCTGCCCGTCTGGATCCCGGCTTTCGCCGGGATGACGTCGGTTACCGGGATGACGTCGGTTGTTCAATGGGACGACGGTGATTAGGCGAGTAGTTTGTTGGCTAGGTCGGGGAAGTCGTTGGCGACGATGTCGATTTTGGGGTCGGAGGTTGCGGTTGGGATGTCGGAATAGCCGGGGGTTACGTTTGATTCGCCTTCGCGGTGGATGTATGCGGTGGACATCCCGGCAGCGGTTGAGTTTTTGAGGTCGCGTATGTGTGCGGCGACCATCATCGTTTCAGAGGGTTGGAGACGGAGGAGTCGGATGGCTTTGTTGTAGGCGTTTGGCGGGCCTTTGTAAGCTCCGAGGAATTCGCAGGAGAGGATGCCATCCCAGTTGATGCCGTTGCGCTTGGAACAGTCGACGGCTATGGCGTAGCTGAGGACGGTTAGGACGATCATCGTGTAACGGGATTTGAGGCGGTGGATAGCGTCGGCTGCGCCTGGCCATGCTCGGAGGCGGTGCCACACATCCGTGAGGTCGTCGCGTTGGGAGGCGGATAGGGATATTGCCGTGTGTTTCTCAAGGACGTCGTCGAGGACTTGACGGTGGATGTGGTCAAGGTTGGTCCATGGAAGTTCGCCTCTGTTGACGCGGCCGAGCATGTCGAAGGACCAGACGCGCCAATCGGTGGCGAATTGTCGGGTGTCGAGATCGGCGTCTTGTTCGGCGGCGATTCGTTTGACTTCGTCTTGGATAGTGCCTCGCCAGTCGAACACGGTTCCACCTACATCCCATGTGAGGGCTTTGATTTTTGAGAGGTCAGTCATAGTTTTCCGAGGTGGTCGGTGTGAATCTTCAGTCTGAAGTGTAAAGGTTGAGATATTGGGTGGTGCGCTGAAACGTCTTTCGAGGGACGGCAAGTTTTTCTTGGAGGTTGGCGGCTAGCTTGCTAAGCCCGTCTATCCGGGCATCCCCTGCGATCTCCCTTCGCTTGCGTCCCCTTCGTTTCACGAAAGGGACGGTGTTGTTTGTGGATAATTGGGGTATGAGTGCGGCACCACAACGTTTGACGGTTCGTTACTTTGGGGATGCGAAGGCTCGTGGCGAGTTGATCCCGATGGTTACGGCTTACGACTACAACCATGGGTTGTTGGTTGATGCCGCTCGTATTCCGGCGATTTTGGTGGGGGATAGTTTGGGTAATGTGGTGCTGGGTTACGACTCGACGGTTCCGGTGACGGTTGAGGATATGGTGCGGGCTACGGCGGCGGTGACTCGGGGTGCCAAGAAGGCTTTTGTGGTTGCGGATATGCCGTTTGGTAGTTATCAGTCGGATGTTCCGACGGCGATCAAAAACGCGGCACGGCTGATGAAGGAAGGCGGGGCGCAGTCAGTGAAGTTAGAGGGTGGAGTATCGGTTGAAGGGACGATTCGGGCGTTGGTGGAGGCTGGTATACCGGTGATGGGGCATGTTGGGTTTACTCCGCAGTCGATACATTCGTTCGGGGGATATCGAGTACAGGGGCGCGGGGAGAATGCGGAGCGGGTTATCGAGGATGCTTTGGCTGTGGAGCGTGCGGGAGCGTATTCGATTGTGCTGGAGCTGATGCCTTCGGAGTTGTCGAAGGAGATTACGGGGCGATTGGGAATTCCGACGATTGGGATCGGTGCGGGTCCGCACTGCGATGGTCAGATACAGGTTTTGCACGACATGCTGGGTTTGGACCCGACGTTCAGGCCGCGTCATGCGGGGCATTACGGGGATTTTGCCGGCGAGATTACGGCGGCGGTGAAGAGGTATGTTGAGGATGTGGAGGGGGGTAAGTTTCCGGGGGATCGAGAGTCGCACTACTCGCGGTAGGTCTGAACCTCCGATTGTGCTGATCCCGGTTCAAGCCCGGGACATGTTTATGTGACGGGCTCTGATTTCGGCGTTGGCGTGATGGGGAGTTGAGCTGGGCTCTAGCAGGCGCGATTAGTCGGAGCATGCCGATAGGCAGCCCTACGTGCTGGCTTTGCCGCTCCCGTTCCCCTCTGGATGGACGTTCTGTCCGCTGAAGCGCCCGCCTATGCGGGAATAACGCGAGCCGCGCGGGAGTTGAAGGTGTTTAGATTGGATGAGGTGTATGCCCCCTGCGTCTCGCTTTGCTCGCCGCGTCCCCCTTTTGCTTCGCAAAATGGAGAGGAATGGCGTTTTTTCTGTTTATTACATCCTTTGCATCTTCGAGCCGGGCTTCAGACATTGCAGCGTCTTGCGCCCGACCTGCCGATGTGGTCGCTACCGGTAGTTACCGCTCGACCCGGCTTCCGCCAGCCTGAGACCGATACCGCGCAGGGCACAAGCAACCATGCCCCATCTCACGAACGCCCCGGCTGAGGTTTGCCCGTTCCGCGTCATCGACCTCGCATCCACTCAGGCCGAGGTTCTGATTCCTGTCAAACTCACGCAACGCACGTCGAGTTCCGCGCTTGGCTCAACAAGGTATGCTGTCAGAGGACTTGACCCCTCCGCTCGCCTCACCGCACAGCAGGGTCCGGGGAAATCGCCGAAACCCTTCGGAATGATTCGCGCTCACGCAGCACTATGCTCGTGCGCGACGCTTGCCTTATGAGTTATAGTATCACATATGTACAACAAGAATGCAAGCGTGAACCAAGATGCCGAGGATTTTGACTGATGGAAATGATGCGGGCTGTTTCTTCTCTGAGCCGCTGATTGCGCTCATGTATGTGACGGGCTACGATGGGGCCGCCCTTTTGTCCCATATCACCCTCACCCTAGCCCTCTCCCATCGAGGGAGAGGGGATTAGATTCCTCACTGCACTCGGAATGACATGGGTAGTCTGAATGGCTGAAAGCGCGATACGATAACGCTAGTCTCTGAACAGATCGAACCTTAGGAGTTGACGGAATGATCTACGAGTTGCGGATTTACGAGTGTTTCGCGGGGAAGTTGCCTGACTTGAATGCGCGCTTCAGGAACCACACGATGGAGCTTTTCGAGAAGCACGGGATTAGGAATGTTGGGTATTGGACGCATGATGTCGGGCCGAACAGCAACCAGCTGGTGTATCTAGTGGCTTTCGAGGACGCGAATCAACGTGCTGAGGCTTGGGCGAGTTTCCGGGCGGACCCGGAGTGGCAGAAGGTGTTCGAGGAGTCGCACCGGGATGGGATTCTCGTGAAGAACATCGAGAATCGGATACTGATGCCGACGGATTATTCGCCGATGCAGTAGGTTCTTTGAACTGTGATTTTTGTGATTTGAATGATGGCTGTGATTGTGCCCCGCCAGTTTGTGCCGGGTCCTCTCTCACCATGACCCTCTCCCACGGGTGGGAGAGGGGATATCACTGCACTGAGCATCCCCTGGGTTCGCTTCGCTGACCCCCTCTTAATCTCCCCTTGGGAGGGGGAGGGAATGAGTTGCTTTGCGAAGGGGACGAATTGGATCAGTAACCGGCGACTTTGTCGCATTCGTAGATGAAGGATTGGTTGTTTAGGTAGCGGCGGAGGTTTTCTTTGAAGACTTCTCGGCGGCCTAGGTACATGTTGGGGACTAGGGCTGAGGCGTGAGGGGAGAAGATGATGTTGGGGGTGGTCCAGAGGGGGCTGTCGGGGTCTGGGGGTTCTGGCTCCATGGCGTCTAGTCCGGCGCCGGCTAGTTTGCCGTTTTGGATGGCTTCGCACATTGCGGTTTCGTCGACGATGCCGCCTCGGGAGATGATGATGATGTGTGCGGTTGGTTTCATAAGAGCTATGCGGCGGCGGTCGATCGAGCCCATAGTCTCGTCCGTGAATGGGCAGGCGACTACGAACCAGTCGGACATTGCGATTAGGTCGTCGAGTTTTTCGAGGCCCCAGACTTCTTGGGCGTGTTCGGATGGTCTCGGGTGTTTGTCGACGGCGTAGACGTTCATGTCGAAGCCGGATGCGCGTTTGGCGACGCGGCGTCCGATGTTGCCGAAGCCGTAGATGCCGAGTGTTGCGCCTTCGAGTTCGATCTGTCGCCATGCGTAGTCTTCGGGACGCCATTCGCGGGCTATCTGCTGCGTCAGCATCTCGTTAAGTCGTTGCGCGAGCGAGGTGATGAGGGCGAAGACGTGGGTGGCCATCGGGCTGACGTGAGAATCGCGGGAGTTGGTGACGGGGATATCGGATTCGATGAGTTCGGGAATCTTCATGATGCCGTCGATGCCTGTTCCGGCGCAGTGTATCCACTTGAGATTATTGGCGGCGAGGAAGACTTTGCGGGTTGGCCATCCGCAGTAGGCGTCGGCGTCTCCGATGGCGATGAGTTGATCCTCTTCGGTCTCGCACCAGACGAAGTTGACGTCGGGGAATGTGGTTTCGAGATCGCGTAGGACGGCGTCATCGGCTTCGCCGGGGGCTACGCCACCGGGCATGGGGGTCATTACTACTTTCACAGTGGGGTCCTTATGTGTGAATTAGGGAGAGGGTTGTGTGTAATTTAGCACCTGTTGGGTTCCGCGCCCGTGGAGCGAGTCATGGGTGGGTGCCTCCTGGCCCGTCCACCCGGGCATACCCCGCGAGCATCGCTTCGCTCGCTCGCGCCCCTTTCGCCTTGCGAAAGGGGCGTACGCCATCACCACTACACCTTTCTAGATTCCCGCCTGCGCGGGAATGACGAGGGAGGGCGGGGGAATGACGGTTATCGGATATGGTGGTTCACCCTCCCCCTAGCCCTCTCCCATCAAGGGAGAGGGAATTTCAACGTCGTTTTGCGCGTTCTTGTGCGCACATCCATTCGTCGTGGGGTGGGACTGGTTCGCCGATGACGTAGAGGAAGAAGTAGGAGCCGGTGTCGCCGAGGAATTTGAACTGCTTTTTGAGGTCTTTGACGGTGTCGTAGAAGTCGCCGTGGGAGCGTAGGTAGTCGATGAAGCAGCCGTGTTCGGCGTCGAGTTCGATGATGCGCTGTGCGTTGTGGGCGATGGCGGCGAGTTTGCGTCGGTTGCGGATGACGCGCTTGTCTTGCGCGAGCTCGTCTAGCTCTTCTTGGGTTAAGGCGGCGACTCGTCCGATCTCAAAGCCGTGGAAGGCCTCGTTGGTGTCGGGCCATTTGGCGTTGACGACCTGCCAGGACATACCGCTCTGGAAGACGGCTTTGGACATGACTTCTAGGTAGTCATTGAGGGATTGGACTTGGACTTGGGGCGGAGCGCCTTTTTCATCGGGCATGGGGTGGAACTTTCTGAACTGTGATTGGTGTGATTTTAGTGATGGGCTGTGATTGTACTGCCCCCGGCCCCTCTGGATGGACGTTCCGTCCGCTGAAGCGCCTGCCTTCGCAGGAATAACGGAACAAGTGCCGTACGTGTAGTGACACTGACTTTTGTTAATCATATATTTGTGCTAATATCCGAGTGTGAGCGAACATCCCGGCGAATCGCCGGTCAACATTGGTGCTAAAATCTGGACATGACGACATTGGAAGAGCGAATCAGCAACCTTGAAGGATCTTTTGGACAGCTTGACACGCGTGTCGGTGATCTAACGGATTCGGTAAACCAACTCCGCGCCGACGTGAACTCCAAGTTCAATACTTTGATCGTCGTGATGGCGACTGGCGGAGTAGCGGTTGCCGGCGCAATCATCACATTGGCATTTAGGGGCTGATCCGACTCGTTCGGCGCGAATGAACATTGCTGGGCTCGTCGTTTCTGCCCCGTCATCGGCGAGGACAACGGCGGTTTGCCCAAACCCATTTCCCGCGGTTCAGATTTTGTATTAGCGCGAGTAAAATGCTTGTTGCGCACATGCCGCTAGACAAAGCCGCGAACGGAGTTGGACATCCATCATGCCGAACATCAATAGACTGAAAGCGCTTTCGGGACAATCCGCGATTGTTGGGGTTGCCGAATCTGATGAGATCGGGAATGTGCCGGACAAGTCGCCGTTGGCGCATCATGCGGAGGCGGCGATCAATGCTTTGGACGATGCGGGGCTGTCGCTTTCGGATGTTGATGGGTTGATGACGGCTGGGTGGTCGACGTTGGATGTTGGGGAGTATCTGGGGATACATCCGAGGTTTACGGACAGCACTTCGGTTGGCGGCTCTTCGTTTGTGATTCATATAGCGCACGCGATTGCGGCAATACAGGCGGGGTACTGCGAGGTGGCGCTGATCACGCATGGGCAGTCTGGGCGAAGTGATCGGGCGAGGCCGGGTGCTAACTTGGGGACGCCGCAGAGCCAGTATGAGACTCCGTACGGGATCATAGGTCCGCCGGTCTCGTATTCGATGGCGTGTCGTCGGTATATGCACCAGTACGGTGAGGACCGGACGCGGGAAGCGATGGCGAACATTGCGGTGTCGACTCGGAAGTGGGCGAACATGAACGAGAAGGCTTACTTCTACGACCGCCCGGCGACTTTCGACGACTACCACGAGTCACGGTGGATCTCGTGGCCGTTCCATTTGTTGGACTGCTGCCTGGTTACGGATGCGGGGGCGGCGATTGTTGTGACGACGGCTGAACGGGCGAAGGACTGCGCGAAGGGTGGCGTTGGCATCTTGGGCGCGGCCGAGGGTCACGACCACTCGATGATTTCTCAGATGCCGGATTTGACGCGGGCTTTTGGTCGGAACACAGGTCAGCAGGCTTTGGACATGGCGGGGGTTTCGCACTCGGATCTCGACCTGATGATGATCTACGACTCCTTCACGTATACCGTGTTGGTCTCGTTGGAGAACCTCGGTTTCTGTGGACCGGGTGAAGGACCGGACTTGGTGGCTAATCAGCGGACGGCTCCTGGTGGAGATTTCCCGGTGAACACTTCGGGTGGCGGATTGTCTTACACGCACCCGGGGATGTACGGGATTTTCACGGTCGTCGAGGCGGTCCGGCAGTTGCGCGGCGAAACCGGCGAGCGGCAGTTGGACGATTGCAACTTGGCGATTGGGCATGGGACCGGCGGTCAGCTGTCTTCGACGGGGACAGTGATACTGGCTTCGCCATAAAGTAACAATCTCGCAAAAACTTGGAACAATCATCTACGGAAAAGGACGACACAATGACCACTGATGCGCCTGCACGACCTGAGCCTGTATCGCAGCCGGAATCTGATCGCTATTGGGAAGGGGCTCGGAATGGAGAGCTTTGGTTGCAGCGTGACAAGGCTACGGGCGAGTATCAGTTCTACCCTCGGGCGTTCAGTTTGGCGACACCGGGTGGCGAGTTGGAGTGGTTGAAGGCGTCGGGAAATGCGACACTGCACACGTTTGGGATCGTGCACGTTCCGCCGCATCCTGCGTTTATGGGTGAGGTGCCGTACATCACGGCGATCGTGGAGTTGGAAGAGGGGCCGAAGATGGCGGCGAACATCGTGGGTGTGGAGCCGGAGCCGGAGAATTTGAGCATCGGGATGGCGCTGAAGGTGGTTTTCACGAAGATCAGCGACGACTGCACGTTGCCGAACTTTACGCCGGCTTGAAGGCCTTTACACCCTCACCCTAGCCCTCTCCCATCAAGGGAGAGGGGATGATCGCCTTGCCTAGCCTCTTTGGATTCCCGACTTCGCGGGAATGACGTACGCCGCGTATTGCACAATTTAGGTATTGTTGCGCGGCTTTTTGTTTGCTGTGCGTGATGTGAGGACATCGAGATGAACAGGCACTTTCTAAGGTTCAAAGACCTCCCACCTACGGAGATTTCTCCGTTGCTGTACCGGGCGATCGAGCTCAAGAGTGGTGCCGAGAGTCGAGCGTTGGAAGGGATGTCGGTGGCGTTATTGTTCGAGAAGCCATCGCTGAGGACGAAGTTGTCGTTTTGGATCGGAGCGGAGAAGCTAGGCGCGAGGCCGTTGTACTTCTCACCGGAAGAAGTCGGGCTTGGCAAGCGTGAGCCGGTTTCGGACGTGGCCAAGGTCCTCGCGAGTATGGCCGATATGGCTGTGGTTCGTACCTTTGCGCAAGCCACGCTGGATGAGTTCGGCGAGAACAGCGAAGTTCCGGTGATCAATGCGTTGACGGACGAGGAACATCCTTGTCAGGCGTTGGCGGATGTGATGACGATGCTGGAGGTACGTGGATATCTGGATGAAGTTCGTGTGGCGTTCATCGGGGATGGCAATAACGTCGCCGCGAGTTTGGCGTACGCGGTAGCAGCACTCGGCGGGGATATCGTCGTGGCTTCGCCAAACGGATATGAATTGCCGTACGGTGTTCGGTCAGACATTGCGGACTACACGTCAGGAGCGGCGAAGATGGGGAGCGTGATACAGATCCGTGACCCGATCGAAGGCACTAGGAATGCCGATTTTGTCTACACGGATGTGTGGACGAGCATGGGTCAAGAAGCTGAGACGGCGCAGCGGCTGAAGGATTTCCAGGGGTACCAGGTGAATCCTGAGTTGATGGAGTTGGCGAGACCACAGGCTCGTTTCATGCACGACATGCCGGCACATCCGGGAGAAGAGGTCTCGGAGGACATGTTGTCGCATCCGTCATCGGTTGTCTACCAGCAGGCGGAGAATCGCATGTGGGCGCAGATGGCTTTGATGGAAAAGATAGTTGGGGATTCACCCTAACCCTCTCCCATCAAGGGAGAGGGGAAATGTGGGGACCCTCTTAACGGAGAGAGGCAATGGAGCAACCTCTATAACGATGTCGCTGCCTGTCATAGCCATAGTTGGGCGCCCGAATGTTGGGAAGTCGACGCTGTTCAATCGGATTGCGGGCAGCCGGATTGCGATCGTCAGTGAGACGCCGGGGACAACTAGGGATCGGGTGTCGGTAGATGCCAAGTGGTTCGGTCGGCGGTTCATGTTGATCGATACGGCAGGTATCGAGGATCAGCCGTCGGCAGAGGTTCAGCTTTGGGACGAGGTTCGGGTTCAGACCGAGCGAGCGATCGAGACGGCGGATGCGGTGATTCTGCTGGTGGATTCTGCGGACGGAGTTACGGCATCGGACTTCGATGCGGCGGATCTGCTCCGGCGGTCGCAAAAGCCGTATGCTCTTGCCGCCAACAAGACAGACAACACGACGCGGATGGCGGAGCTGTACACCTTCTCGGCTCTGGGGATGGGGGAAGCGATACCGATAAGCGCGTACCACGACATCGGGATTACCGAGTTGATGGATACGGTTCTGGCGCATGTCGACGATCAGTTCGAGGACGAGACGCCGGGCGATGTCATCCGAGTTGCGATTGCTGGTCGGCCGAACGTTGGCAAATCGGCGATATTCAATGCGCTGACGGGCGAGGAACGTTCGATCGTGAGTCCGTTGCCGGGGACGACGCGGGACACCGTAGATGCGGTCTACGAGTACAAAGACAGCCAGATGATGTTCTTGGACACGGCAGGGCTACGTCGGCGTGGCAAGACTGAACAAGGCATCGAAAAGTTCAGTGCAATCCGGACGATAGGAGCGATTGAACGATCTGATGTGACGGTCATCGTTCTTGACGCGACGGAGTTTGTTACCGCACAGGACACGCACATAGGCGGTTTCGCTCAGGATGCTTACAAAGCGGGCGTGGTTGTTGTGAACAAGTGGGATCTAAGAGGCGAGGCGGAGGTGACGTTTGAAGAGGCGGTGGTGGAGATTCGGGATCGGTTCAAGTTCATTCCGGATGCTCCGACGCTTTTCACTTCGGCGTTGACTGGACGCGGGATCATGGCGATTCCAGACGCGGTTAGGCGGACATTTTCCCAATTCATCAAACGGATCGATGAGGGTGAGCTTTCCCGCACGCTTTACGCGGCGCTAGGCGATCGACCTTTGCCTGCTAAGGGTCGGCGGCGTCCGCGGATATCTGGCATCGAGCAAGTTTCAGTACGTCCCCCGACATTCGTGATAACCTGCAAAAACCCTGAATCGTTGCATTTCTCGTATAAACGGTACTTGGAAAACAGGCTGCGGGAAGCATTTGGATTCAAGGGTTCGCCCATCAGGATTTTTTACCGCGGCGGCAATTGAGGTGAAATGAACGAACTGTTGGCGTGGGTGCTGATTGCGCCTGCAGCATACCTCATCGGCTCGATACCGGTGGGGCTCATCGTTTGCCGCGTGTGGGGTGGCGTTGATCCGCGCGAGCATGGCAGCGGTTCGATGGGAGCGACAAATGTATTACGCACCGTCGGAAAAAAGGCCGCAGTGCTGGTGTTCGTGTTCGATTTCGGCAAAGGCGCGGCGATGATCGGATTGTCCCTGCTTCTGGCTCCTGATGCGAAGCTGCTTCATGCCTTGACGGGAACGTTCGTGATCGTTGGCCATACTTGGCCGGTCTTTGCGGGTTTCAAGGGGGGCAAGGGGATCTCGACGGGTTGGGGTGCGATTTTGGTTCTGTCTCCCATTGCGGCGGCAATTACGCTGGTTGGGTTGGCAGTTGCCTTGGTCACTCGGTATGTGTCGCTGGGGTCGATGATAGGAGCGTCTTTGGGTGTGCTTGCGTTGATTGTTCTGTCGTTCGTCGACTTGTCCGTTTCAGTCGATTACGCAACAATCGAATACTTGGCGTTCGCGATTCCCGCGGTAGCGTTGATACTTTTCAGCCACCGAGAAAACATAATGCGATTGCGTCGGGGTACTGAGAATCGCCTCGATATTGACGCCGCGGAGAAAACGTCGGCATCTACTGGTCAGGGAGCCTGATCCGATTTCGGCAATCGGGGTCATAGGCGCTGGCTCTTGGGGCACGGCTCTGGCCGTACTTTTGGCGATTCAGGGCAACGAGACGCGGTTGCTGACGCGAAGTGCTGATAGAGCGTCTGAGTTAGAAGCCGATCGCGAAAACAAGCGCTATTTAGAGGGAATGGCATTCCCTGACGCGATGTCGATCCATCATGAACCGCGGCTCGCGTTATCGGGTGTTGATTGCGTAATCATCGCAGTGCCATCAGTTGCAATGCGGGAAGTGATCGAAACCCATGTTGGTGAGATCGCGCAAGACACGATCGTAGTGAGCGCCACCAAGGGGCTTGAGATAGAGAGTGGGAAGCGGATGAGCGAGGTTATCGCCGAGAACATTTCGGTTCGCCATAGAGTGTCGATGGATGATGCGATGGGCAATATCTGCTCGTTGTCGGGTCCCAATCTTTCGGTTGAGATCGCGATTGGATTACCGGCTCTTGCGACGGCAGCTTCGGTTTCAATCGAGACGGCTGAGCAGGTTCAGATGATGACTAGCGGCGAGCGTCTACGCGTCTACGCGTCGGACGACATCATCGGTGTCGAGTTGGGTGGGACGCTGAAGAACATCATTGCGATTGGTGCGGGATTCATTGATGCCTCAGGGCTGGGATCGAATTTGAAGGCGGCGTATGTCACCCGAGGATTGCATGAGATAACACAGTTGGGATTGGCTCTCGGCGCGATGCCATCGACGTTTGCCGGCTTGAGTGGAATTGGCGACATGCTCACGACTTGCTACAGCCCTTTGAGCAGGAATTATCGGTTGGGGACGCGGCTGGCGGAAGGGGATAGTGTCGAGGAGGCATTGGAGTATCTAGGGCAGACCGCGGAGGGGGTGCCAACGACGCGGGCTACGTTGCGGATAGCGCGTCAGTTGGGGGTTGAGATGCCCATTACTGAGACGGCGCACAAGGTTATGTTCGAGGGTGTTCCGCCTACGGAAGCGATGGGGGATTTGATGCGGCGGGAGTTGCAGCGGGAGTAGAGTAGCTGCAGTAGCGAAAGTTCGCTCCGAAGGATAGGCAGGTCGGCGCTAATGCACCCGCAACTGCCGCAGTCTTGGATCGAACCAGTCGCGGAGCCAGTCGCCGAGGAAGTTGAAGCCCATGACGACGAGGAAGATGGCGACGCCGGGCAATGTGGCTATCCACCAGGCGCGGGAGAGGTGCTGACGGCCGTCGGAGGCCATGATGCCCCATGCGGGGGTGTCAGGCGGCACTCCTACGCCGAGGAAGCTGAGCGTCGATTCAGTAAGAATGAGGGAGCCCACGCGCAGGCTGCCAATTACAAGGACGGAGCCGACGACGCCGGGGAGAATGTGTCGGAAGAGGATACGGGCTTGCGATGCGCCTTGGATGCGGGCGTAGCTCACGTAGTCGGACTCTCGGAGGGTGAGGGTTTCAGCGCGTACAACGCGGGCGAAGTTGTCCCATCCGAAGAGTATGAGCAAGACGATGATGAGTTCGAGGCTTTGCCCGAAGACGACGACGACAACGAGGGCGACGAGTAGGAAGGGCATGGCGAGCGTGAAGTCGACGGCGCGCATCGCGATTTGATCAGCCCATCCACCGCGGTATCCGGCGACGAGTCCGATGACGGTGCCACCGATTCCTCCGGCGAGAATTACCGCAGTAGAGATTATGGTGGAAACTCTCGCGCCATGGATCAACCTGCTGAGGATGTCCCGTCCTTGGTGATCAGTGCCGAGCGGGTATTCCCATGTGCCTCCTTCTTGGAAGATGGGCGGTTTAAATGCGGCGCGCAAGTTGCCTCTCAATGGATCGTGCGGCGAAAGTTGCTCCGCGAAAACTGCGCAAATGATCATCAAAGCGAGGACCAGGAATGGGATAACGGGATATCGCCGCAACCAGCTCCAACCGATACGGAGCGCACGCAACACTGGGTTACGAGGCAATGTATCGTCGAGCGGTGAGGGGACGTATGTGGCTTCGATGGTCATGCGAACTTAAAGCCTCAATCGAGTCGGATGCGCGGGTCGAACACGGCGTACAGCAGGTCAACCACCAGATTGAGAATTATGTAGAACGACGAAAACAGGATGACTATGGCGCTAAGCACCGGAAAGTCGTTGTTCTTGATCGATTGGACTGCGAGCCTTCCAACTCCGGGCCACGCGAAGACGGTTTCGATCACTACAGTGCCGGTGAGGAACGCGGCAAAGATCAGCGCGGCGACGGTTAGGGGTGGAATGATAGCGTTTCGGAAACCGTGAATCCACACGATCCTTCCTGAAGTGACCCCTTTCGCCCTGGCGAGCTTGATGTATTCGCTATCCAGAATGTTGAGCATCGCTCCGCGTGTGATCCGCATTAATCCCGCGGCGGGCAGCCATCCGAGTGCAATTGCGGGCATTATGAAGTGATTCCAACCCTCGTTTCGACTCGAAGGTAGCCACCCCAACTGCAATGAGAAGACCAGTATCATCATGAGCGCGATCCAGAATACTGGGACGGATTGACCGAGAAGTGCGAACCCTCTGACGGCGTAATCGACGATCGTACCGCGCCTAACCGCGGATATGACGCCCATGGGGACACCTATGAGGATTGCGACACCAAAAGCGACGCCTCCGAGTTGCACGGTGTTGGGAACTCGTTCACCCACCAGTCGGATACTCGGGATGTTGTAGTACAGCGACTCGCCGAAGTCGCCTTGCAACACGTCCCAAAGCCAAACGCCGTATTGGACGTAGAGCGGCTTGTCGAGTCCCATGCGCTCGCCCCAAGCGTCCCAGGCTTCAGGGGTGGCGTATTCGTCGAGATAGATGTTTCGAGGATCGCCGGCGGCGCGGGACAGTCCGAATACGACGATCGTGATCAGCAACACGATCGCGACCCCGAATGCTAGACGGTTAACGATGATTCGCCACATGGTCGTTGTTCAACAACCGTTTAGATTGCTGGATTCCTCATTTCGACGTACGGTGGCCACCCGTTTTCTGAAACCCGAAACCCGACGAAGGGCAGACACCTCATGTCGGCCAGTAGATTTACTGGCCGACATCATTTTTCTCGTGTCTATCTGAGAACGATCGTCTCCGGGGAGTTGAATCCTCCGAATGTTTCGGTGTATGGCATCCATTCAACGATGTCAGGCGAAACTGCGTACAGCTGGCTTTGTCGCACCATCGACATCACCAACGAAGTCTCTGCGAGCCAATCGGTGAGGAAGATGTTGTTCTCGATGCGCTTCTGTGCGTCGGTTTCAACCAAGTTCGCCCAGTAGGTTCTTTCGAGTATCTCGTTCGGCAGTTCGATACCGCGGTTGGCACCACCTTTAGCCGCGGTCATCAGACGTCCCTTAGGCTCGTCGAAGTAGCCCAAGTTCATGTGGTGGTACAGCGGAATGTCGATGGTTCGCCCAATGAGCGTCGGTCGGCGGCCCGAGTACGCGGTCGCCTCGATTTCGACGTTCAGGTTCAGGTTAGCGGCCCATTGCAACACGGCAGCTTCGGCGATGTCGAACGGGAGCGAACCGGAGTCTGGCGTCAGCCATACCGGCATTGTGAAGCCTTCTTCGACACCGGCATCAGCCATCAAGGCTCGTGCACCTTCAGGATCGAACGGGACTTCCCATTCTGACTTCCACAACGGGTCGTTACTTGTGAACCCTGTGAACGTGAAGTGCGGTGGGTAGAGACCTTGTCCGATGACCTCGTTGATCGCGACGCGGTCGACAGCCATGCTCAATGCTCGGCGGAACTTGTTGCCGCGCTCCATTGACGCTGGGTCGTTAGGGTCGCTGATCCATGGGTGATCGGCATCGGGTTTCCAGCCTTCACGAGGGAACTCTGTTGAAGGGTCTACCGGGTCTGACGTCTGCCAGAAGTTACCACCCATGTAGATGTGCAGGGTTTGACCCTCGCCAAGAGGTTGGACGCGTGATCCATCGACCTGCGATGTTGCTTCGAGGACGAACTGTGCCGACATTACGGAGATATGGACCTCGCCGTTGACGAAAGCTGCAACTCGTGTCGCGGGTTCGGGGATGGCGACCATCCGAATTGCTTCGATCGTCGGCACTTTTCGGTAGTGCTCGGTCACTGCTTCGAACTCGATGAAGTTGTCGGCTTCGCCCTCGATCATCATGAACGGACCCTGTCCGATCTTCCTGCCGCCGGTTTCCTTGCCAAGTTCATCGATCGCGCGCTTAGAAGTCGCGGTCAGCGTGTTTCGCCAGACGTTGGAGGTCTCGAGGAGCCAAACCGGGCTCAGAGTCGCGCCTTCTTTGACGTGCATGATGACTGTGTTATCGTCAACAGTTTCCCACGAGCCTTGGTATTCGCCCACGAAACCCGATCGGCCGTTTGTGTTGCCTTCACGGAGGGCGTCGTTGAACGACCAAGCTACGTCTTCGGCGGACAACTCGCCCCAGCCGTGGTGGAACTGCACGCCGTCGCGGATGTTGAAGGTGATTGATCTTCCATCTTCGGCCACCTTCCAACCATTAGCGATGCTGATCGCCGGGTTGAACGTTCCGCGTTGAGGTATCGGCGCTGGGTCAGCGAAGATGATAGCGTCTGCCACACCGATGTTGTCGCTGGTGTACGAGTCGTACGGCGAACTGGTGAACCAACCGGCACCGATGTCGGGCGATACGACGACCAACTTGCCGGATTGACTAGCCGGCGCTTCAACGACTGCGGTTGCGGCGGCTTCGACCTGAGCACCGGCGCCGGCACCATAGGCTTCCGCCGTCGCGGTCACTACAACTTCTACCTCACGGGTAACCTCGACCTCAACTGCTACCTCTTTGACCACCTCAACCGCTACCTCCTTTTCGACCACGACTGTCTGCACTACGGTCTCACCAGCCACTTGGACCTCTTTCTCGACGACGACCGTCTGGATCACCGTCTCGCCGGCAACTTCGACCTCCTTCTCAACGACAACCGTCTGCGGGACAGCACGTTCGACGACCTTTTCGACCTCGACGGTCTGAACGACGATCGTTTCGCTGCCGCACGCGAACACAATAGCCGATAGCACGAGCGCCAAGACCAAGGCTGCGCCTGACGCGGATATCCATATTCTTCGCATGTTGTTCCCTCCTAGGAGCGTTTTTGCGTGATTCTGTTTGATGTGGTTCTATTTGGCTGAAATTGACAAGTTCACAAACAGGTTAACTCATTACGGCTTGAGGTACCAGTTCGGATCCTCAAGCGCTTCGTAGACAGTACCATTGATCAACAGTTTGGCCATATTGGATGCTCTGCCCCACGCCATCATTCTTTGCTAAAGCTCCATGCTTGCGCCGTCGATGCCAATCAAGATGGCTTTCTTGGCGGGACCTGGGCGAAGGTTCATTGAGTTGGCTCTCTTAAGCGTTACGCGGACTCCAATGCCGTAGCGCGGATGCATAGTAGCACGATTCATTAGTGGGCGCACGCGCGGAACTGGATTAATTATCGTCAGCCGGCTTTGCCGACGATAGTCAACGATTTAACGCAGGATTTGTGCGGTTATCGACATCGCGGCGACCGCCGCGGTTTCGGTTCGGAGAATTCGGCGTCCCAGGCTCGCGATGACCGCACCAGTTTCGATTGCGCGCTGCGCCTCCTCGAGTGCGAACCCGCCAACCGGACCGAATACTAGCGCGAGTTTGGTGAGGGGATGAGAATCATCGCGTAGTGACTCGAAGAGATCGGCCAACATCGGTTCGCGTGCACCTTCCCACAGCAGTATTGATGTCACACCTTCATCGCGAAGGCGCTCCAACGCCGAATTCAATGGTTCAGGGTCGGTGATTTGCGGTACACGCACCCTTCCAGACAGCTCGGCAGCTTCTTTCACGATGCGATTCCACCTCACTATTCGATTCTTGCCGATTGTTGAATCAGACTTGAGTGTGCGATCGGTGAGGACGGGCAGGAATTCACTAGCGCCGAGCTCGGTGCATTTCGCTAGTGCCAATTCGTAGCGCTGAGGGCGCGTTAATGCCATCACCATGGCGATGTGAGTATTCATCTCGACGCTGGGTTCGGTGACCTCCATCAGTTTCGCGGTCACTGATCGTGAATCGCGTTCAATGGCTTCTAACTGGGCAGTCCATTCGTGTCCGTCACCAGTGAAGATTGCGATCTTCTCGCCTGCGTGTAGACGCAAGACGTTGCGAATTTGATGCGAAGTATTTTCAGGTAACGATACTTCGCCACCAACTTGCAACGAAGTTATTGGTGACGGCTCAATGTGAAATCGGTGCATGGCTAGAACTTCGTCTCGTCACTCGACTTGACTATGCGCAGCATGACCCAATCGCCATCTTGTCGCGTTTCCGAAATCGATACGCCTCTCGTTTTCAGGAATGCTTCGCGAACTACCTTTGATTGCTCGGCCAATACGCCTGACGCCAGTATGGTTCCACCGGGACTGACTTGATCGACGAGTGCTTCGGCTAGATCTATCAGAACGCGAGAGGTGATGTTCGCCAACACGTAGTCGAATTTGATATCAGACAACTCTGGATTAGGAACCGATCCACTTAGGACGTGAGCGCGTTCGGAGACACTGGACATCACGAGATTGTTTTGGACTGCCCGCACAGCGGTCTCGTCGATGTCTAAGCACCACGCATCATTGGCCCCCATTTTCAGGGCGACGATCGTGAGTACTCCCGATCCGCAACCTACGTCCAAGACTCGGGTTCCGGTCAATTTACCTGCATCGGCATCTTCGACGATGCCCTTGAGGCAGAGCCGAGTAGTCGGATGATTTCCAGTGCCGAAGGCCAAACCTGGTGAGAGGTGCACTTGCACGTCGTCGTTTTTTGGGTCTGGTGGAACGCCGTCTTCTAGGGACCACGGCGAGATGGTGATGCGATCGGCTACGCGGATGGTGGGAAAGGATTGGTACGCCCATTCTTCAGCAGTGACGATACGCTCACGATGCGGCTCCATGTCGGTCAGTTCTGACATCAACCTCAGGCCTATATCGATCATGCCTTTGCGGTTGTCTACCGTATCGTCGTTTTTGAGGTAGCAGAACACGGCGACGTTGTCGCTCGGATTGGCCTCGCCGCCCACATCATCGGCGTCCCAGTCACCGGATTGCGATACGAATACCCGGCCATCACCGTAGGTAGTGAAGAGGTGAGTGACTGGTTCAGCGTATTCGGCCGGTAGTTTTACGCTGATCTCAAACCAACTCTCGGCGTCTGGATCACGCAAGTCGACTCGCTGTGCGTCCCTGCATGTTTAACTAACCCGTGAAGGCACCCTTGAGCCAGCTCCAAATGGAGTCGTCGTTACCTTGAGTGCCATATGAGATCTCGTTTTGGACAATGATCGGATCCAAGGCGCTTTCGTCGGTCTCACGCATGGTTTCGCCGAGTTCTCGGACGAGTTTCTTTTGCTTTTGCGTCAAGGATCGCGGTGTGATGACGGCGATCTGCACGATCTGGTCGCCGCGTGGCCCGTCGTTTCGCAAACGGGGGACACCTAAGCCGCGAATGACTTCGTGGTGACCAGTCTGGACCCCGGGCTGGATTCTTATTTCTTTGTCGCCTTCCAACGTCGGCACGGTGATTATGCCGCCTAGCATGGCGGATACGACGTTCAGCTCTGCGCGGATCAAGACGTCGTTGCCGCTTCGAGTGAAAACGCGGTCGGGCTCGACGTGCACACGGACGTATAGATCGCCGGCGTGTCCGCCATATTCGCCCACGTCACCTTGTCCGCGCATGACGATACGTGTGCCATCGTCAACTCCGGGCGGGATGTCGATGGAGATTTTGCGGCGGTGGTTGGATACGCCAGTTGCGCTGCACTGCGTACATGCGCGTTCGACTTTGGTACCAGAACCGCGGCATGTGGAACATTCGCTGATTTGCTCGAAGTTGCCGAACAGGGTTCGTTGTGCGCGTCGCACGTTGCCGCTGCCGTTACAAGTCGGGCACGTGTGAGTTGCGCTGCCGGGTTCGCCGCGGGTGCCGCTGCACCGGGAACAAATTTCCCGTCGCATCACGTCGGTTTCGCGGCTGGTGCCAAAAATGGCGTCCCGGAAAGACACGCTCAACGCCAACTCGACGTCTCTGCCTCTTCGGTTGCGAGTTCCGGCCGCGCCACCGAAGAACGATTCGAAGATGTCGCCAAACCCGCCGAAATCGTTGAAGCCTTCGAATCCTCGACCAGCCTGCCCGTTAACACCTTGGTGGCCGAAGCGATCGTAACGGGAACGACTCTCAGGATCTATGAGGATCTGATATGCCTCGTTGATCTCCTTAAAACGCTCAGTGGCACCCTTTTCGCGGTTTCGGTCGGGGTGGTACTGCAAGGCTTTGCGTCGGAATGCTTTTTTGATGTCTTCCTCGTTTGCGGTACGAGGAATCTCCAGAACTTCGTAGTAGTCGCGTTTGTCGCTCATGGATTGGGTGCCGTTGTCTCGGTTCGATGTGCTAGATGTGACGGTTCGTCAGTCAAGTCTAGGGTCGCCACGATTGACCATTGCGTCCAATGTTTCGGCGGCGAAACTGACTGTCGGGATTGCGCGATCATATGCGGTGCGCATCGGGGAAATCAGTCCGACGACGCCCCTGGCGTTTACAGCACCGCCGTATCCGCACATTATTAGGCTGTAGTCGCACAGCTCAGGACGGGCGTTGTCAGAGCCGATCGCTACGACCGGCTGGGCGCCGTACGTCACTCCGGAAGTCAGGTCTGCAAATGCGTCGTCGTTTTCGAGGGCTGAGAGAGCTAATGCCCCTTTCTCGGGTTGTGCGGCCAACTCAGGGTCTGACATGAAGTGTCGGAAGCCGCTCATGTATCTCACGCCGGGGACAGATTCGGCGTGAACCAGTGCTTCGATGGTAGCTTGCCAAACTTGCCGTTCGAAATCGTCCTGGATGTCTTCACGATCGCGGGTTGCGACAAGTTCTTCTACGCGTTTGCCTGAAACTTCTGCGGATACTTTGTTTCGAGTCCGTTCGAGCATCGGATCAGGAATAGCCTGTTCGAGTTCGATGAGTTGTCGGTAAACCCGGGCCTCTTGCAAAACGAGCACCAACATGATCAACATGTCGTGCAGTTTCAAAAGTTCGATCTGCTTGACATTAGGCATTTGTGCGCGCGGTGCGGTGATGAACGCAAGCGCGCCGATCAGATCGGCAATCACTGATGCGGTTACCTGAACCCATGCATCGACGTCATCTGGCTCGACTTCTGTCTGATGCTGTAGCAGCGTCACTAAGTTGTCGGGAGGTTGTGATGATCTATCCAGTTCTCCGACGAAATGTCGATAGCCTTTTTCAGACGGAATCGCGCCTGATGACGGATGCGGTCGTAACAGGTAGCCTTCGTCGATGAGAACACCCATCTCGTTGCGGATAGTTGCGCTGCTGACGTTGAAGCCGCCAGAATTGGCGACCGCGTTGGAAGAAACCGGTATCGCTGTCGAGATGTAGTCGTCAACGATGAAGGTTAGGATTGTGTTTCTTCGTTCAGGCAGAGCCATATCGAGAAAGTTGAGGATAACCACAGCGCTGGTTCAACCATCAAAGCGTTGGATGGTGCGCGCAACCGTTCGCCAGATAGGAGCCACGCTCCATATTTACAGAATCTAACACCGCATGCCCTAATGCGCCATTGGCGCGCATCGCTCGCTACCGTTTTACTCCATCAACAATTGGGCGGAAGCTCCGAAGCCCTTCGGATTGATGTGTAGGAGTTCGCAACCTTCGCGGATGAATTTCGGTGCTAGGAGTAGCGAACGATGACACCGCGATGCATCCCCTTCGGAACACATAACTACTAGTCGTTTCCCTCTTGCCAGTCGGGAAACTTCTATAATCCCGGCTTCGAAATCAGATTCTCTGGCCCTCTGTTCGTACCATTCGCCGACGGATGTGGTTTCGGAATCCATGGGCTTGTTTGGGCCTCTCGGCATACCGCCGAGGCAATTGCCTTTCCATAGATATTTCACTCCGATCTGCGTAAGGCTGCATTCAATCCGATCACGGTTAGACCAAGGCGCGAAGCGTGATCGGGGATGCGACCTAACATCTACCAGCAGATCAATCTCGTAAGGGGCAAGCAACTCTACGAATCGTTCCCAAGTGTGATTACTGTGACCGATTGTGTAGATGATTGGAAGATTTTCGTTCACACCGCGGGTGTCCGTTGGTCGTCCAGTTGATAGGGTTGCATGATTGTAAGTCGCAACGGTGCGGTTTAGTGCGAAGTACACTCAATACCGTAGTTAAGATTCTCACGCTTCAACGGAGACCCAACAATTCTATGGAGATATCCCTCAACGGACAGAATGCGTTTCTGGTGAAAACTTCCTCCGGTTCGGTGATCTGCGATCCTGCCGACGAGGAGGAAGCGACGTTCGTACCCTCATCTGCGGCTGACGACACCGTGATCACTGCGATTTTGCAGAGCAAACCTCGTGCGTCTTCGTTTCGTAATCAGGTAGGCGGCAAGGATACAATTTCGCATCCGGGCGAATACGAGATTGGCGACTTGGGATTGCGAGGCATCGCACTACCAGCAGATCCGGAGTCGGAATCGAAGAAGACGATTACTTCGTTCCGTATCGATGCCGAAGGTTTGGCGGTGTACATGCTGGGATTGGCAAAATCGCCTCCTGACGCTCGTACCGCGCAGCGCATCGGTAGTGTTGATGTGTTGCTACTGGACGTTGCCAGATTGCAGATCGATGTCAAGGAGTTATCTTCAATCATCGGAGCGTTGGATCCGTCATACGTATTTGTGAATGGTCTCGTGGCAGGTAGCAGCGAACCCGGTGAAAAACTTAAGTCGTTGCTTGGAGAGACCGGCAGCGATCAGATGAGCAATGAGCCGCAGTTGCGAGTCAGCGTGACAAGGAGCTCTTTGCCGGCAGACCGTCAACTCGTGGTGCTGCGTCCACGGACGTAAGATTAGTTACTTCCTAAATGAAGCGACCGCCGGGAGGTAATCTCGGCGGTCGCTCTGTTTAGGGGCTGGTTTGTTATCGGGTTATCCGATTATGCGTCCCCACTGGACTTCCGGGTATATTGCCATCCGAAGTATCCAGCGACTCCGAGCAGTACGAGCACGAGGATGATCGCTAGTGGCAGGGTTGCGTTGAATCCGCCACCAGTATCTCTCGGTTCTGGTGCCACTGTCGGCGGGACCTCGGTCGGCGGCACAGGTGTCGCAGTTGGCGGTACCGGGGTTGCCGTGGGAGGTACTGGAGTCGCTGTGGGTTCCGGTGTAGCGGTCGGCGGGACCGGGGTTGCCGTCGGAGGTACCGGAGTCGCCGTGGGCGGCACTGGCGTCGCAGTCGGCGGGACCGGGGTTGCTGTCGGAGGTACCGGAGTTGCTGTGGGTTCCGGTGTAGCGGTCGGCGGGACCGGGGTTGCCGTCGGAGGTACCGGAGTTGCTGTGGGTTCCGGTGTAGCGGTCGGCGGGACCGGGGTTGCCGTAGGTTCTGGCGTCGCAGTTGGTTCGGGAGTGGCTGTTGGCTCAGGGGTGTGCGTCGCAGTTGGTTCCGGAGTCGGAGTGGGTGCGAGCGCGGGGAAGACCAGACGGACTTCAGCTGATTCACCAGCAGTGAACACGCTGGGAGTTTCGGCTTCGAGAGTCTTGCCCGGGTTATTTGAGTCGCCCTTATCGACCAAGAAGAACTTGATCAGAGAGCCGTTCAAGCTGTTGTCACTAGTGTTAACAGCGAGGCTGTATTCGCCCTCGAACACGGTTACGTTCGTGGTTCGTAGGGTATCTCCAACGACAGCGAAGATCTGATAGCCGTCCGGAACTGGGCCGTCAATGGTAAACGCTCTGCCAGTGTACTGAGTTACTGCTGGTCCGTCGCTGGCTTGACCGTTGTCTTGACCGCCCGAAGAATCGGGTGGCCGGGCGTCGGTTGCGGGACGGGTAGGGAAATCGAGTTCCACGGTCCTAAAAACCGGGAGTCCGATCGGCTCATTGATCAAGATGCTTCCGTCGGGAGCGATGATCGCGTAGTAGTCAGTCGTCGTGGATTCTACCGTGCCGCCTAGCAGGAATTTCACCTCTTGTCCGAGGAGTTCAGCAGGAGGGCTGACGGTTAGGTCTTCAAAGCCGTTGAGATCAGGTGTGCCGTCACCGAGTGTCACAGGATCCGAGATCCAATCGCCGACCTTCGCGTACAGCATCAATCCCTCTAAGTCGAAAGGCGAGCCTGCGACTGTGACTCGACCGTCGAAAATCACTGCCGCAAGTTGTGGAGGCAACTGGGACGACTGTGCTTGAGCGTCGTCGCGTGCGCCAAGCATCGTGGCAGCCATCGCGATGGCTGTTATCAATAGGAAACCGAACGTGAATGTCCAAGCCTGAGTGCTTCTCGCCCGCAATCGGTTCCGGAATCCCACCTTCGTAGAGGAGTCGATGAGACGCTGATTCTCGGTGTCGTTGCGCTTGGTCGAGTAGTACATTCGGCTTACCTCACTAGATCTGATTCAGCACAGAATCATCTTTGGTATCAAGTTCGTAGTCTTCTTTGTTGCGCGTGGCTGCTATACGCCAAGCGAACACACTTAGAAGCGCCACGATCCCAAATGGCAACGTTGCTTCGATACTGCCGTTTTGATTGGGTGTTGCGTTGCAGAACCCGGATCCCCCGGTTCCTTCGGGTGGCGTCTGGGTCGCGTTTACGTTAACTTCTGGAACGAATTGCGTCGGCCTCACAATCGTCGCTACTGCACTAGTAGGCTCGCCAGCGGCTGTCGTCGGGCGCGGAGTACGCGTTGGCTCGGGCGTTGGTGTTGCCGTGGGTACGTCAGTTGGCGTCGGGGACGGCACGACAGTCGGCGCGATTGTTGGTGTCAGTGTCGGAGTGTTGGTCGGCGCGGCTGTCGGAGTGTTGGTCGGTGTCGGCGTGTACGTCTCAGTAGGTGTGGGTGTCGGCGTAGGAGTGTTGGTTGGAGCCGACGTTGGGGTTTCGGTTGGGGTCGCAGTATCTGTCGGCGTCGGGGTAATCGTCGGCGTGTCCGTCGGCGTCGGGGTTGGTGTGAACGTAGGCAACAGGTCGGGGAAGACCAATGAGAAGTTTTCGAACTGCTCGCCTCCGACAAATGCTCCTGGGGGTGACAATGCTTCTAGAAAACGTGGTGCGCCTGTCGGGTCGTTTCGGTCGATGAGATAGAACACGACTGGTGCGTCTCGATACTTCTTGTCTACGACATCGATAGTAATGAAGTACTCGCCGCCGAATACTTGTATGTTCGCCGTCCGGAAATCTGATCCGACGACGGCGTAGATTTCTGATCCTTCGGGCAATGGACCTTTTGGTGTTCTCGCCCTGCCGGTAAAGAAGGCGGGTCTGAGGATCTCAGGCGAAGGGGTGTACGTGGGTGTGACCGTGGGTGTTGCTTCGGGAAGGTTCGGGAAGTCTAGATCGACTTCTCGGAGGATCGGGAATGTCCAAGTGCATCCGCCGCAGACCTCACCAGAAAATTCATTGATCACAGCGTACCAATTTGTGGTGGTCGAAAGCACTTGTCCTTCGAGCCAAAACTCGATCTGAGAACCGATCAAGTCCAGAGTTTCGGGAGGCGCCACGATGAGGTGCGCATATTGCGAAGGTCTGTCGGGCAGGCCGCCTACCACGACGGCCGGGGATTCCCATTTGTCGCCTATCCGGGCCGTAATCTCAAAACCGGTGTAGGCAGGTTGTTCTCCGTTAATGGTCACGTTTCCGTTAAACACTATGGCTGGAAAGACTGGAGGGACAATAGCTTGTGCATCGACTGATCGACTGTTGCGGTTTTCCATTCCGACAATGCCGACGGCTATCAATGCTGACAACGTCAAGACGACGCCCCAAAGACTGAGACGCCTCATAATTGGGCGCGCGGGTACAGGCATACATAGCTTCCTACTGAGGATTGTGCGATTCCGCATAGCTGAAATGCTACGTTTCCGATGCAAGATTGTTCTATTCCAGCGCGGCGTGTGCATCGAGCAGTCGCGCATCAAAACGACATACGTAGAAGCGGAATTTAACGTTTGGTGTACTGCGGTGCTTTGCGTGCCCGTTTGAGACCGTACTTCTTCGATTCACGCATTCTAGGATCGCGGGTCAAGAGTTTGTGGCTCTTCAATACGGGCCTCAACTGCGGGTCGAAGGCAATTAAGGCTCGCGCCAAACCGTGAGATAGAGCGACCGCTTGCCCGTGGGTACCGCCGCCTTGAGTCTTTGCAACTACCGAAACCTTGCCGGCGAGTTCAGTAACAGCCAACGGCTTCAGGGCATCTGACAACCATTGATCCACTGAGATAGCTTCGTTCAACGGTTTCCCGTTGACGGTCACGCCGCCTGCACGATTGTAAACTCGGACCCGGGCGATGGATGTCTTACGTCGGCCAGTGCCGTAGTAGTAGTTGGTGTTCTCGGTTTCGGTAGTCAAGTTGCGCTCCTCAAGCGTTCATATCAACGCACAGATAGTCTCGCGTTCGCGGACTTGAAGAATGGACTATCTGTTGGGCTTCCCACGAAATTGTCCGACAATGAGTCTATTGCTCGCTTGCTTCTCGCATCTCGGCGCGCTCAGAGCCGATAACTTGCGCTGAGTGGGGATGCTCCGGACCAGCGTAGACCTTCAATCGGGTCAACATTTTGCGTCCAAGCTTGTTCTTGGGCAACATGCCTCTGACAGCCAGTTCGATGATCCGCTCAGGAGTGCGTTCTAACATCCGGGAGTATGGAATCTCTTTCAGATTGCCGGGGTACTGGCTATGACGTCGATAGACCTTCTGTTCATCCTTGCGCCCGGTCAACTCGACTTTGTCTGCGTTGACGACGATGACGAAGTCTCCCGATGGCATGTGCGGGACGTAATCGGCTCGATGCTTCCCCATCAACACCATGGCAATCTCGCTTGCTAGTCGGCCAAGCACCTTGCCATCGGCGTCGAACACGCGCCACCGGTTATTCAGATCCGACGCGCTGGGGTTGTAGTGCTTCAATTTGGTTGGCATAACGTATCGATTCTAATTTGCATGAGCCCGAGTTTCATCCTAGATTTCGCGATCGTTGATCACGCTTCATCGCCATCGACCCCTAACGACAGATCGGGACTGTATACGACACGCATCAATGTCAAGCCGTGAGGAGGAGCGTTTTGCGAGGCCAAATCTCGGCTGGGACAATTGATCAATGACATGATCCAATCTTCGTTTCTTGATCCCTTACCCACCGCGATCAGGGCTGCGACCATGCGCCGAATCTGTTGTCGAACGAACGCGTTTGCTCGGATATCGAACGCTATCCGATTTGTGGAAATACGGGTTAGTGTTGCAGATTCCACCTGGCGTACTGTTGAAACGGGGTGTGTTGTACTCGCGGAGAAGGATGCGAAGTCGTGAACGCCAATGAAGTTTCGTGCCGCGCCTGCCATGGCCGTAACATCCAAGCGCCGGTTAACGTGATATTCACGCCGCCTGCGGATCGGCGAATGTGTCGGGCCGTCGTTGATTCTATAGCTGTATTCGCGGGCAATGGCATCGCGTCGCGGATCAAAGTCGTCTGGCACACTCCTAACCAGATTTACACAGACATCGGCTGGGAGATTGCCGTTCATCGCGCTGCGCATTTCTTCGTCCGGCATATCTGTATCGACATCCAACGATGCGACTTGCCCGAATGCGTGTACTCCAGCATCAGTACGACTTGCGAGGTTGATGCGGCTGACGTTCTCTCCGAAGATCGTCGCGGCCGCGGTTTCCAATTCTCCTTGAACTGTTCGGGCGTTAAGTTGAAACTGGGACCCACTGAAATCAGCGCCATCGTACTCGACAATCAACGCTCTTCGCATTGTGGGTGACGCCTCTCAACGACGCAGGGCGGGGATTGAAATTACTCTACGAGTTCGATGAGAGCCATTTCGGCAGAATCGCCTTGGCGCTTTCCGAGCTTGATGATGCGAGTGTATCCGCCGTCTCGATCGCGATAGCGGTCTGCCAATTCGTCAAACGCCTTAGACAACACTTCTTTGTCGGTGATGAAAGCGGCGGCTTGGCGTCGGTTGTGGAGGTCACCACGCTTGGCATGTGTGAGCATCTTTTCAGCCAGCGGGGCCACTGCTTTGGATTTGGCGTGAGTGGTCTTGATCACCTCGTGACGAAGCAGATCGGTGACCATTGAACGGAACATGGCCTTTCGTTGGGCAGTCGCCCTGCCGAATTTACGTCCTGATCGGCGATGTCGCATTTTGTCCAGATACTCCCCAGCCTGTTCGGCGGTCGCGAATGGCTACTCAGGCTGTTCTTCTTCCTCTGCGGACCACAGTTCTTTTTCGACCATGAAATCCCGCAGTTCTAGGAAAGACACTTCACCGAAGTTGCGAACTTCTTGCTTAAGTGTTTCGGGCGTGAACCGCATCAGCTCGCCCAAAGTTCTGATTGGATAACGCGAAAGCGCGTTGATAATGCGAGAACTCAGCTGGTCGCCCAAGTCCTTGATTTCAGTCTCCAAGAGTTCCGACATGGCATCGGAATCTGGCTGGTCGTCGGATTCGGGTTGCGCGGTGATGATGTCGAGCTTAGATTTGAAGATGTCGGCAGCTGTGCGAAGCGCATCGATCGGCTCGATCGTCCGATCAGTCCAGATTTCGATTGTCAGCAAGTCTCTGCCCGACAGTCGGCCAGACATGCCTTCAACTTCGTAGTTGGCCTTCAAGACCGGGGTGAAGATAGCGTCGACCGGCAAGATGCCATGGCCAGCGGTTTCTTCGTGATCGAACGCTCGGTAACCCTCGCCCTTTTCGACGCCAAATGTCACCACCAGCTCACCATCGTCGGCGTCTAGCGTTGCCAAATGATGTTCGGGATTCACTATTTCAAACACGCTGTGAGGTTTGATGTCGCCAGCGACAACTTCACCTTCGCCGGAAGCGTAGAGCGTCAAGACTTTCTGGGTCGTCTCTGCGCGAGCTCGGATGCGAATGCCCTTGGCGTTGATAAGAAACTCACCGATGCCCTCGCGCATGTGAGGCACAGAGCCGTATTCGTGTTGCTGTCCGACGATGCGTGCGGAGGTGATTGCCGTGCCCGGCATTGAGCCGAGGAGAACTCTCCTCAGGCCGTTGCCTAATGTGGTACCCCAGCCTCGCTCCAAACCTGCGATCTGGAACTTACCGTACGTTTCAGTGGATTCGACTACCTCGAGTTGAGGGACGTACTCTTCTGCTTCGTCCGCGAATTGGACGGTGGTTGCGATTGGCGAGCGGATGCCGCTGATCATATTCCTCGTCTATCTCCTTGAGTAGTACTCGACGATCATTCTAGTGTCGATGGTCGTGTCAATGTCATCCTCAGCAGGGACCGCGTCGATGGCCGCAGTCAAGTTGTCGGAGTCGACGGTGATCCAGTTGGTGGCTTGACGGCGTCGGCCAACGTTGTCGCTAGCAGCCTTGAAAAGACCGGAGCTTTTCGATTTTTCGCGCCATCCAACGACATCTCCGGGTTTCACGATGAACGATGGGATGTCGACCTTTTTGCCGTTGACCACGATGTGACCATGATTGACGGTCTGACGGGCTTGCGGGCGCGAGGTCGCAAATCCGGCCCGGTATACGACATTGTCAAGCCTGCGTTCCAACAGTTTGAGGAGGTTGGAACCAGTGACACCTGTTTGTCGGGCGGCTTCGTCGAACACGCCTCGAAATTGTCTTTCGTAGATGCCGTATATGTGTCGGGCTTTCTGCTTCTGCTGAAGCTGGATGCCGTGATCCGAGAGGCGACGGCGGCGGCGTTGAGCACCGGCGGGGCCGCCAGGGGCTCGGCGTCCGGAACTGTCGCGGGAACGGTCGACAGCGCATTTCGGCGTGTAGCAACGCTCGCCCTTCAAAAAGAGCTTTTCTCCCTGTGATTTGCATATTTTGCAAACCGGATTTGTGTTTCTTGCCATTACCGTCCCTGTTTTTTCGTGTAGAGCCGAGTGATGCTTAAGCACGATGCTAACGGCGAACCGGCGATGTCCGGTTACACGCTAACCTCTTGATTCTAAATTCAGCCTTTACCTGCGATGATCGTTTTGACGCTAATCTGCAAGCAACCCGACGATTCTTGCGATCAGAGTTCGCTACTACAGCGTTTTCGGGTAACTTGACTTGTCGCTTAGACGCGTCGCCTCTTCGGCGGCCTGCATCCGTTATGCGGTATTGGGGTTTGATCGCTGATGGAGTTGACACGGATGCCGGCACCAGCGATAGCGCGGATGGCGGATTCGCGGCCATTGCCAGGGCCTTTAACCATTACGTCCACGGTGCGCATTCCGTGAGTGATCGCTGCTCGAGCAGCCGATTCGCCAGCTCGTTGCGCCGCAAAAGCAGTCTTCTTGCGAGAGCCACGGAATCCCATCGCGCCGGAACTGCTTTGTGAAACCACGTCGCCGTTCGGATCGGTGAATGTGATCAAGGTGTTGTTGAAAGTCGCGATGATGTAAACGCGACCCTGCGGCACGAATTTGCGCTCCCTGCTTCTTCGTCGAGTTCTTGGCATAGCCTAGATTGTTGCTCCTGTTAATGTGACGGCGACCAAACAGCCGGCGGCGAGTCTAGTGGGACGGTGCCCGGCGTTTGCCTGCGACGGTCTGGCGACGTCCGCGCTTGGTGCGCGCGTTTGTCTTTGTTCGTTGGCCTCGCACCGGCAGTCCGCGCCGATGTCGTTGGCCTCGGTAGCTCTGGATATCTACCAATCGTCGGACATTCATTTGATTTTCGCGGCGAAGATCACCTTCGATCGCGATGCCCGCCCGGTCGATGCTGGTCCTGATGCTTGCCAAGTCCTCGTCACTCAGGTCACGCATCCGTCTGCTGGCTTCGATGCCTAGGTTCGCGGTAATGTCAACCGCGCGTTGACGTCCGATGCCGTAGATCGATGTGAGACCGATAACCACCCGAAGGTTGTCCGGGATATTTACTCCTGCGATGATTGCCATTGCAATGCTCCTCAGGTTCTTAACCCTGACGCTGCTTGAAGCGTGGGTTCTGCTTATTGATGACGTACACGCGCCCTTTCCGGCGCACAACGCGGCTACCAGGTTGTTTCGCTTTTACTGAAGCTCTGACCTTCATTTTGTTACCTCGTTCGCGTTTTAGCGGAACCGATAGGTGATCCTGCCACGCGTCAAGTCGTATGGTGAGAGTTCCACCATGACGTTGTCCCCAGGCAAGATTCGGATGTAGTTCTTTCGGATCCTCCCAGATGCGTGGGCGAGGACCACATGGTCGTTAGGGAGTCGCACTCGGAAGTACGCGTTGGGGTGCGCTTCCGTAACGGTTCCCTGTACTTCTATTGCTTCTTTTTTGGGCATGCTTGCACCAATCCAGCGTATTGGGATCAACCGTTTCGGGCGGAGGTCAGGACCTCTGGCCCATCGGCGGTGATCGCCACAGTATGTTCAAAGTGCGCAGATAGTGAGCCGTCCGCGGTAACGACAGTCCATCCATCGTCGAGAACTTTGGTCTCCCAAGAACCCGACATTATCATCGGTTCGATAGCTATTGTCATACCTTCCATCAGCAAAGGGCCAGTCCCTGCGTTGCCAACGTTCGGCACCGGCGGCGCCTCATGCAATTCACGTCCGACGCCGTGTCCGACGTACTCGCGCACTAGTTCGAAACCAGCATCACGAACAAACTGCTCAACCGCGTTGGATATATCGCCAACTCGATTGTGCGGTACGCACTGCTCGATGCCTTGCACCAAAGATTCTCGGCAAACATCAACCAGCCGTAACCGCTCGTCATCGGCATTATCGCCAGCGACGGCCGTCCGCGCGTGATCACTATAGAAACCGTCGACAATTGCACCGCAGTCGACGCTTACCAGATCGCCATCGGACACTACTCGCTCACCTGGGATGCCGTGGACGATCTCGGCATTGATCGAGATGCAGGCTACCGCAGGAAAACCGTAAAGTCCCAAAAACGCTGGTTTCGCTCCTTCGGTGCGAATGGTTCGACGAGCGATATCGTCAAGCTCAGCAGTGGTAATTCCAGGCTCCAGCGCATCGAACACGGCATCCAACGCCACCGCGACGATTTGGCCCGCGGATCGCATTGCATCGAGTTCGCGCTTGTTTTTGAGCGCGATACGGCGAGCCGTATCCTGGTTGCTCGTAATACTATCGTTCAAAACGCAACTTCAATCGCAATTGTAACCGAACTGACCATTTTCGTCGGATCGAGGTGGCCGACATGCCTTATTCCAGCGCGCCTAACAACCGATCACGGACTTCGTCGATGGTTCCGAGCGCGTCGATTTGGATGACTCGGTCACCATCACGATAGTAGTCAACGACGGGCGCGGTTTCGCGATCGTATACATCCATGCGGTGCCTGATCGCTTCGGGTTCGTCGTCCACGCGTCCCTCGATATCGCGACGCTTTTCTAGTCGGTCTATCAGCTCATCTACATCGACGCTGAAGTAGATGACCTTGTCGAGTGAAACACCGATTCTGTACAACTGGTCATCGAGCGAAGCGGCTTGAGGGACTGTGCGCGGGAAGCCGTCGAGGATGACGTTCCCGGCCCCTGCCAACCGCTCTTTGATCATGTCGATGACGGTCTCGTCTGGCACCAGATCACCCTTGTCGTAAAAAGTCTTGGCGAACTTGCCGAGCTCCGTGCCGCGCCCCATTTCATCGCGGATCATGTCGCCGGTGGATAGATGGACGTATCCGAGTTCGCTGGTCAACATCCCAGCTTGCGTGCCCTTGCCAGCACCGGGAGGTCCGAGAAATACGATCCGCATTTCAACACCCCTCAGCCGTATCAACTTGCCGGTCAGCGAACGTCACGACCTGACGAATCCCTCGTAGTTGCGCATCATCAACTGGGCTTCGAGTTGGCGCATCGTGTCAAGTGCGACGCCGACCATGATGATCATGCTGGTGCTCTGGATGAGCGTCAGGGACGCTTCGAGGTTAGTTATGAGATTTGCAATCCACGGCGTGATGGCAATAACTCCGAGGAATATCGCGCCACCCCAAGTGATACGCAACACGATTCGCATGAGATAGTCGCGCGTCGGTTGCCCCGGGCGTATTCCGGGGACGAACCCGCCGTTTCTCTGGAGGTTCTCCGCCAAGTTCTGCTGATTGTGCACGACTAACGCATAGAAGAATGTGAAGCCTACCGTGAGGACGAAGATGAGCAGCCAGTATGGGTCGCTGGTGAATGTAAGTGTCCGCGTCACCCAAGCCGCGGCTTGGGCAGTGAAGCTGCTGCTACCGGGATCTGCGAGATAAGTCGCGATGGTTGCGGGCAGCGTGACGATCGAGAATGCGAAGATCAGCGGGATCATGCCAGCGGCGTTGACGCGCAACGGAATGAACGATGCACCGGTCTGGCGATACATCTGACCACCGCGGAACACGCTTCGACCGTACTGGACGGGAACTCGGCGCTGGGCTTCGTTGAAGATGACTACCACGAAGATGATGATCAGCATCATCGCGAGAAGCATTGAGACTTGGAATGCCTGATCTCTTAGCGCCCACATTTGGCCCGCGGTTTGTGGCAGGGATGCCACGATGCCTGCGAAGATGATCAGCGATATTCCGTTGCCGATGCCTTTTTCGGTTACGATCTCGCCCATCCACACCAAAAGCATCGTCGTGGCGGTCATGCAGAGGATGATGGTCACGGTGTTCATCGCCTCGTCGCCGCCCAAACCGATGCCGGTGATTGCGCCTTGCAACTCGAGCGTGTTGAGAAGCGCCCAACCCTGGAGGATGGCCAACGGCACTGTGAGATAGTGCGTGTAGCGGTTGAGGGTTCGGCGTCCGGCTTCTCCGCCTTCACGCGAAAGCTCGCGGAGTTGGGGGATGACAGGGGTAAGCACCTGCAGAATAATCGAGGCGGTGATGTACGGGTAAACGCCCATAGCCGCGATGCTGAGCTGACTCAATGCTCCGCCGCTGAAGAGATCCAAAACACCGAATACCGGGTTGGCTTCAAAAGCTCGTTCAAGTAGCTCGAGATCTACGCCCGGGTTGGGGACATGCGCCAAGAATCGGAAGGCGACCAAGATGCCAAGCGTGAATAGGATTCGGAATCGGAGATCAGGGACGCGCCACGAATCGACAACCGCGCGGAACAGCGCCGGCAGTGCGGATTGGCGTCCTGTTTGGGCCCCGGTGGTCTGCATTTGTTAAGATACCGTTCGGTTCTGACTATCCGCTCGAACCGTCTTCTTCGGTCGCGTCAGGTGCATCGAGGATCCTGACGCTACCGCCTGCCGCCTCGACCTTGGCACGCGCGCTAGCTGAGGAGGCATGTACTGAAATATGGATGCTTTTCTCGATCTCGCCATCTCCGAGGAGCTTGACTCGAGCGTCGGCGTGGCGAACCAGCCGAGTAGCCACGAGTTCGTCGGGGCCGATCTGTGCGCCCTCGTCGAACGCGTTTAAGCTACCCACATTCACTGGCGTATAGTCGACGCGGAAGTTGTTGGTGAAACCGCGCATGAATGGCAATCGTTTGACCAAGCGCAGTTGACCGCCCTCGAAGAGGAACGGGACCTTACCGGTTTGGAGTTGTCCTTTGCTGCCGCGACCCGAGTATGAACCGCGGTTGCTGCCATCGCCGCGACCGACACGCTTTCGCTTGCGTCGGGAACCAGCAGCGGGTTTCAGTTGATGCAATCCTGGCATTTCGCTAACTCGTCAGTTTCTCAGGCGACGATCTCGACTAGGTGAGAGACCTTCTTTACCATTCCGCGAATTTGCACCGTGTCACGTTGGGTTACAACGTGGTTGATGCGTTTTAGACCGAGCGCCTTCAAAGTGGCCCGGTGCTTTGGGATCGATCCGATCTCGCTGCGAACTTGCTTGATGCGTATCTCACTCATCAGTCTTGTTCACTTCTGAGTCTTCGGTTTCAGGAGTTTCGGTCGATTCGGAGGTTTCGGCTGAAACATCGGATGAAGATTCTACGTTCGAGGCATCTTCTACTAATTGCTCTTCGATCGGTGAACCATTTTCCGAGTTCTCAGTTTCGACTTCCTCCTCTGCGGGGCCAGCACTTGGTGTGTGAACTCCCGTCAACCCAAGGCGTCGAGCACGCTCGGTTTGCGGGTCTCGAAGCATCGAGAGAGCCTTGAGGGTTGCCCGGACGGAGTTGACCGGGTTGTTGCCGCCGTATGTTTTCGAGAGCACGTCTTGTATGCCTGCGGCTTCGATTACTGCGCGGACGCCGCCACCGGCGATCACACCGGTTCCCGGCGCGGCTGGCAACAGCAGTACTTTGGCGCTTCCATACTTTGCAAAGACTTCGTGCGGGATCGTGCCTTCTCTAGTGACGATTGGTTGCATCCCGCGCTCGGCGTTTTGTCGCCCTTTGCGCACTGCGTCCGGGACGGATGCGGCCTTGCCAAGCGCAGCTCCGACGCGTCCGTTGAAATCGCCGACAACCATCATGGCGCTGAACGATAGATTTCGACCTCCCTTGACGACTTTCGATACGCGTCGGATTTTCACCGCTCGCTCGAAAAGCTCGGGGCGGTCAGACGCTTCTTCTCGGCGTGGCCGTCGGCGCGGTCTGCCACGACGGTTCCCGTCCGAGCGTGATTCGCCGCGGGATGTTTCGGTTTGAGTGACCATAGCTAGAAATTAAGACCCTCCGCACGGGCAGCATCAGCCAACGCCTTTACGCGTCCGTGATACTGATATCCGCCTCGGTCGAACACTACTTTGTTCACACCTTGTTCCAAGGCGCGTTTGGCAACGGCGACACCAACGCTCTTCGCAGCGTCGGTCTTTCCGCCGTCGGATTGGGTTTCGATAGACGAAGCGCTAACCAACGTGTGACCAGCAGCGTCATCGATGATTTGGGCGTAAATCTGTTTGTTGCTTCGGAACACCGAAAGTCGCGGCCTGTCACCGCCGCCGACAACACGACGGCGTACTCGACGATGCCGGATCCAACGAGGTCGTTGGTCAAATTTTCTGTTAGCCATTTGTCGATTAAGCTCCCACACCTGCAACGGTCTTGCCGACGCGTAACCGTAGCTGCTCGCCTTGGTAAGCGATTCCAAACAACGGAATCCGGCCAGCTTTGCTCTGGAAGCGGCTCGGTTTGCGGACAGAACGGATGTTCGCCGCTTGTTGGCCTACCTCTTGCTTATCCGGACCCGTGACGGTGATTATGTTGTTGCCTTCGACGCCGAGCACGTTCTTGCCGATCGGTTCGACTTCTATGGGGTGCGAGTAACCGGCGAGTAACTCCAAGCCCTTGCCCTTCTGCGATGCCCGATAGCCGGTTCCGTACATGACCAAGCGCTTGCTGAAACCTTCGTTTACACCGAGAACCATATTGTTAATCAGGCTGCGGGACAAACCGTGCAACGACTTCTGTTCACTGGTTTCGCTGGAACGTGTAATCACGATCTCAGAACCGTTGACTTCGGCTTTGATGCCGCTATGCAGTTTTTGGCTCAGTTCGCCTAACTTGCCTTTAACCGTCACTATGTCGCCGTTGACTTTGACATCAACGCCGCTTGGTAACGTAATCGGGCTATTACCTACTCTGGACACGTCGATCTTTTCCGTTTGGATTACTTGGTCTGCTTAAATCACCAGACGTAGAACAGCAACTCGCCGCCGACACCTGAACGTCGTGCCTGGTCCGAGGTCATCACGCCTTTCGATGTGGACATGAATGCGACTCCACGGCCACCGAAGTAACGCGGGATTTCGTTCTTGCCCACGTAGATGCGACGACCTGGCTTGCTGACGCGTTTCAAACCGGTGATCACCGATTCGTCGTTGTCGTCGTAGTATCGCAACGTGACTTCGAAGTCGGCCTTGACGCCGTCTCGTTGCGTTTGCACGTTGGAGATGAAACCTTCGTCACGCATTAAACGGAGCAATGATCGCTTCATCTGCGAGTGGGGAATCTTTACAGTCTCGTGATGCGACATCACTGCGTTGCGGATGCGCGTCAGCATGTCTGATATGGGGTCGGTAACTGGCATTTTTCTGTCTATTGGATCTCTTTTCCGAGTTGAGTTCGGCGTCTAAAGGCTGGCTTTGCGTATGCCTGGCAGATTCCCGAGCAACGCCTGCTCGCGGAACACTATTCTGCACATCCCGAAGAATCTGATGTATCCTCGCGGACGGCCAGTGGCGAAACACCGGTTTCGTTGGCGGACATGGCTGGAGTTTTTCGGCAACAAGTGCAATCGGCGTCGAGCTTCCATCTGTTCTTCAAACGGTCGTTGAGGATCGTTTGCCATACGCTTGAGTTCCGCGCGCTGTTGGGCGTGCTTCTCAACAAGAAGCGCACGTTTCTTTTCTCGTTCGATTATCGCCTTGCGAGCCATATGTTTCGGTCTCTTCTATCCGCGTTGATTCTGCGTTCGGATTTCACGTTTCGGGGCCAGATCAGCGTCTCGTCGCAAAAGGCATACCCAGCAATTCGAGCAACCTGCGACCTTCCTCATCGGTGCGGGCCGTTGTGACAATCACCACTTGGAGCCCGCGCAATCGGTCTATTCGATTGTAGTCAATCTCAGGGAACACAACTTGCTCGGTCAGTCCCATACTGTAGTTGCCGTTGCCATCGAAGGAATTGCGGTTGGTGCCACGGAAGTCTCTTACACGAGGCAACACGACGTTGACCAAGCGGTCATAGAACTGCCACATGCGGTTAGATCGCAACGTTACCGACGCGCCGACAGGCATACCTTCGCGCAACTTGAAGTTCGCGATCGATTTTTTGGCACGGTTCACGATCGGTTTTTGACCTGTGATGGTTGCCAAATCACCAGTCGCGGCATCGATGGCGTTGGAGTTGTCGATCGCCTCGCCGAGCCCGATGTTGACGATGATCTTTTCCAGATTGGGGAGCTGCAATGGGTTCGTGTATCCGAACTCGCGCGTCAAGACCGGCACAGCGTCCGAGCGGTAAAGCGAAAGCAACCGCGGCATGGTCATCGTCGTGCTGCCGTTAGATTCAGCCATTACGCCCACCTCTTACAGTTCGGACTCGGGTACCGTCCTCGAGCTCCCGCCATCGCACACGTCCAACCTCGCCGGTGTCAGCGTCAACCAAGACAACGTTGGAGATGTGAATGGAAGCCTCGCCTTCGACGATGCCGGTTTGCATGACGCCAGTACGACGGCCCATGTGACGCTTGACTATGTTGACGCCTTCGACGAAGACGCGCTGCTTTTTGAGGTTGACATGAATCACCTCGCCTCGAGCGCCTTTGTCTTTACCGGACACCACGAGAACAGTGTCCCCTCTTTTGATCTTGTTAGGCATTTTCTTCCGATTACAGAACTTCCGGTGCCAATGAAACGATGCGGTTGAATTCGCGTTCTCGCAATTCGCGGGCAACTGGGCCGAATATGCGTGTGCCACGAGGGTTACCGTCTTCGGCGACGATAACGCAAGCGTTGTCGTCGAACTTGATGTAGGAGCCATCGAATCGGCGGTACTCCTTGGTGGTTCGAACGATGACAGCTTTGACAACCTCGTGCATACCCACGGCGCCGCCGGGTTGAGCATCTTTGACCGAACACGTTATTATGTCGCCTAGACCTGCGTAGCGACGGTTGCTGGCTCCGGTCATGTTGATGCAAAGCACCTCGCGGGCACCCGAATTATCGGCGACTCGCAGGCGTGACTCTCGCTGTATCATTGCCCGTCTCCAATTGCGGCGTCCTGCTGATCAATCTCTTCGGGCGAATCAATTGGATCAACGACTTCTACCCGCTCGACGACCTGTCGCAGACGCCAGCGCTTCGTTTTGGACAGCGGTCGGTGCTCTTCGATGATCACCCGGTCACCAATCGAAGCCTCGTTGTGCTCGTCGTGCGCCACGAATTTGGTGATACGACGACGGTTTCGCTTGTACACGCGGTGACGTTGCGACCATGAGTAAGCGACGACTATAGTTTTGTCGTTTTTGTCACGGATCACCGTGCCGGTGCGCGTCTTACGTTGTCCTGCCATCTATTTGATGTCCTCAAAAATGCGACAAATTTCGCATTCGGATGTGATTACGATGAGCCCTCGTCGCCAAGCCCCAACTGTTCTACAATTTGCCGTTCTCTAATCACGGTGTGGATACGTGCGATATTGCGACGCGTATCGCGCAGCGCGTTCGTATTTGTCAATTGGCGCGTCGTTTTCTGGAACCGCAGATTCATCAATGAACGTTCCTGTTCTTGTAGCTCGCGCCAAAGCTCGTTGTTGTTAAGTTCTCTGACCTCTGAGATGTGCATTTGATGAATACCTCGGGGAGTTGAAAACTCCCGCGTGACCTAGAGTTCGTCGGCTCGCGAAACTATCTTCACCGGTATGGGTAGCTTGGCACCCGCACGACGCAAAGCTTCCCGAGCAGCGTCTTCTGACACATCAGCAATCTCGTACACGATTCGGCCGCGGCGAACCGGCGCCACCCAATGCTCAATCGCCCCCTTGCCACCACCCATGCGAGTTTCGGCAGGTCTCGAAGACACTGGCTTGTCCGGGAATATCCGAATCCATACTTGACCGCCACGCTGGACGTAACCTGTTATGGCGCGTCGTCCGGACTCGATTTGCCTCGAGGTAATCCAGCTTGCTTCCATTGCTTTGAGGCCGAAGTCCCCGAAAGCCAACTTGCTGCCACGATTCGCAACACCGCTCATCTTGCCGCGTTGCTGTTTGCGGTATTTTGTTCTTCTTGGCTGTAGCATCTGTCGTGGACCTCAACTACCCAATCGCTTGGCAACGATCGGACATCCTCTATCTTCGGTGCCTTTGGGCGCGACCGAGACCAATCGGCGAAACTCCGGTAGTGCCTGCGGTCCGCTGCGCCCGTCCATCGGTCGGCATGTCTCCAGTGAAGATCCAGACCTTGATCCCAATGACCCCGAACGTGGTGTGGGCTTCCGAGATCGCAAAGTCGATCTTGGCGCGCAGCGTGTGCAAAGGAACTCGACCTTCCATCTGCTTGTCAACTCGTGCGATCTCTGCACCGCCTAGGCGACCAGACACCACGACTTTGATACCTTCGGCACCGGAGTCCATCGTTCGTTGCATTGCCATGCGCACTGCGCGTCGATAAGGGATTCGTCTCTCCAACTGTTCGGCGAGGCTTTGGCCAACGAGCTTGGCATCGAGTTCGGGAACCTTGATCTCGTCTGCCGAAATCCTGACGCGGCGCCCGGTGGAACGCTCAATGACGTGCCGTAGTCGGTCGATCCGCTGTCCATTCCTACCGATAACGATCCCGGGGCGGCTGGTGTAGACATTGATACTCATGTCGCCACCGCCACGGTCGATGTCAACGCGTGAAATCGCACCTTCGCCTTGATACTCTTCACCGACGATTTGCCGGATCCTGTAGTCCTCTTGCACCAATTCGCGGTAGCCCTCGGGTTTGCCAGCGAACCAGTTAGAACGCCATTCGGCGGATACGCCGAGGCGGAAACCTATCGGATGTGTCTTCTGTCCCATTGATTGTCCGATCGTCAGGAGCTAGTAACTATGCCTACTCTTCGTCTACTTCGATTGTGATGTGCGAAGTCGGCCGGTTGAACGCGCCTGCACGGCCTCGAGCTTTAGGTCGAAAGCGTCGCATCGTTACCGATTTGTCGGCAATGATCCTCTTTACCACCAAAGATTCGCGATCTTGCAAATCGTTGTTCTCCGCGTTTGCGGCAGCCGAGTGCAAAACCTTGTAAATGATGCTCGCGCTCGGGGTAGTCATGTAGCGAAGGTAGGCTAAAGCATCATCGACCTTCATACCACGTAGTTCGTCCATAACAAGTCGCAACTTGTGGACGGATACTCCTACATTTTTGGCTCTTGCGATCGCCATCGCTTCGATTCCTCAGCGGTTCCCCGAGTGGGATCGGAATACGCGGGTAGCCGCGAATTCACCCAATCGATGACCAACCATGTTTTCTGTGACGAGGACGGGTATGAACGTCCGGCCATTGTGCACGGCAAACGTCAGGCCTACCATGTCCGGCATGATTGTCGACGCGCGCGCCCATGTGCGGATCGCGCCTCGAGCTCGCTCACGCCGCGCCTTGGCGACCTTTTTCATCAGCTTCGGGTCCACGAATGGGCCCTTTTTTACCGATCTGCTCATGTTCTGTTAACTCGACTATTAATTCAAAATCGTCTAGGTCCGATAGATCAGCGTTCGTAACGCCGCCGCCGGATGAACTTGTCTGTGCGCTTATTGCGTCGCGTCCGGTAACCGAGGGTCGGTTTGCCCCAAGGTGTCTTCGGCTTCGAGAAGCCGATTCCGGAACGTCCTTCGCCGCCACCGTGCGGATGGGCATCGGGTGCCATCGCGGTTCCTCGCACGCTCGGCCGCTTCCCACGGTGTCGAGAACGTCCGGCCTTGCCAAGTTTGATGTTCTTGTGATCCGGGTTGGATACAACACCGATTGTGGCTCGACACTCTTGCCGGACTTGACGCATCTCGCCCGAAGGCAGACGCAGGAGAATGAACGCCCCCTCATGTGCCATAACCTGCGCCCCGGTTCCGGCGCCTTTGGCTAACTGACCGCCACTTCCGGGAGTCATCTCGATGTTGTGAACCATCGTTCCCTGCGGGATGTTCATTAACGGCTTGGCGTTGCCAGGCAGGTCTGGAGCTTCGGGTCCTGCTTCGACCTTTCGGCCGACTGTGAGTCCTTGCGGCGCTACGATGTAGGCTTTCTCTCCGTCTTCATATTGGATCAAGGCGATGCGTGCGCTGCGGTTGGGATCGTACTCGATCCCCAAAACTTCAGCTACTCCGGATCGATTACGCTTGAAATCGATCATGCGGTACCGGCGCTTATGACCACCACCGCGACGACGCACCGTGATGCGTCCCTTGTTGTTACGTCCGCCCTTTTTCATCATCGGTGCGAGCAACGATTTTTCGGGACGTTTCTTGGTGATATCCGAAAAGTCGTCAACAACGTTGTTTCGACGACCCGGAGATGTGGGTTTATGTTCTTTCAATGGCATATCTGCGGATCCGTAAACTATGCGCCTTCGAACAGCACGATCGTGTCGCCGGGGGCCAAAGTGACGATCGCGCGCTTAACGTCGGGACGTTTCTTCTCCCGGAAGCCGCGTCGCTTCATCTTGCCTCGTCGACGATAGGTGCTAACTGAAACGACCTTCACATCGAACGCCCACTCTACTGCGCGCGCGATGTCGTACTTTGTCGCTTTCGTGTCAACGTCGAACACGTAACGGTTATCCTCGTTGAGCAGCGTCGACTTTTCCGTGATCACCGGTCGTTGGAGAGTCCTAGCGATCTTCATCACACCGCCTCCGCCGGCACTTTGGCATCGTTCCAGAGGCTATCGATGCGCTCAACTGCGCTACGCGTAGCTACGATGTTTCGCGCCGCCGCCGTGTTGGTTGCGTTAAGGCCATCCGCAAAGATGACGTCGACGCGCTCGGCACCGCGGGCCGACAGTACCACGTCAGGATCGTTGTCTTCAACAACCAAGAGCGTTGTACCTCTTAGCGAGAGCGCATCGATCAGGTTGACAACATCTTTCGTCCTCGGTGCGTCCAAGTCAAATTCTTCGATTACGGTCAACCGGTCCTCGCGGACCTTGTCGCTCAATGCGATTCTCAGCGCTTGTTGCCGCATCTTTTTCGGGGTCCGTTGCCTGTAGCTCCGCGCGTGGGGACCGAATATGACGCCACCACCGACTAACGTTGGAGATCTGCGGCTACCCAAGCGAGCTCGACCGGTGTGTTTCTGAGCGCGCAGTTTGCGGGTGGAGTAGGAAACTTGCCCGCGGGTCTTGGTTTCGTGGGTCCCTTGTCGCCTGTTGGCGAGTTGGGCAACCACGACCTGCTGCAACAGAACGTCGTTCGACGGAGCGGACCAAACGCGGTCGCTGACATCGACGCTTCCGACAACGTCGCCGTTCCTGTTCTTAACTGATAGTTCCATCGTCAAATCTGCCTCAACCCTGCTTTTCGATCCGTACGAGGCTGTTGCGAGCTCCCGGAACTGCGCCCGTGACCAATATGTAATTCTCGCCCGCGTCCACGCCAGCCACTTCCAATCCACGCGTCGTCACAGTGCGGTCGCCCATGTGCCCAGCCATCCGTGTGCCGGGCCACACACGTCCGGGGAAGGTTCCCGCTCCTACGGAGCCAGGTGCTCGATGCCGATCAGACTGACCGTGAGTCTTCGGTCCACCTGCGAAGCCGTGACGCTTCACTCCACCTTGGAAACCTTTACCCTTCGAGGTGCCGGTAACCTTGATGGCATCACCTTCGGAGAACACGTTGGCACGTATTTCCTGACCAACTTCGTATTCACCCAGATCCGAGACCTTAAATTCCTGTACGTGTCGGTAGCTACCGTTTGCCCGTTCGAAATGTCCGCGCATCGGCATGTTGGTCTTTTTGGATCGCAGGAAGCCGACCTGCACGGCCTGGTAGCCATCGCGCTGCTCGGTTTTGACCTGCGTAACGACGCATGGACCGACCTCGACCATCGTAACCGCGCTGGCGTGGCCATCGTCGTTGTAAACGGTCGTCATGCCGATCTTTCGACCGAGCAATCCGGGCATGGTCTGAGGCGCTTCGGGAACGGCGATAGCGTCCGCGATTTCCGACTCTCCGTCAACTAATTCTTGTTCTTGCGTCGCCATCTCTAACCGTTCAGATCAAAAAGCCGAGCGCCCTATTTGGGGCGCTGCGGCTCTATTGAATTACCTTTACGCTAACCTCAACTCCGTTCGGGACGTTCAATCGTTGGAGCACGTCCATCGTCTTGGAACTGGGCTCCACGATGTCAACCAATCGCTTGTGGAGCCAGAGTTCGAAATGTTCCCGTGAATCTTTGGTGATATGCGGCGATCTGATCACCGTGAAACGACGGCGGCGAGTAGGCATCGGCACCGGACCTGAAATCTGCGCGCCGGTTCGGGTCGCAGCGTCTAGGATCTGCTCGGTGGCCTGCTCCAGCAACGGGGCATCATAGCCCCGCAGCATGATTCGCATCTTGCCTGTCGCCATAGTAATTTTGCCTATCTCCCCAAAGATTCCAAGACATGCTTCGGCATAACACCGTAATGATCCAACTCCATGTTGAAATCGCCGAAACCCGACGTCAGCGAACGCAGATCGGTAGAGTAGTTGAATGTCTCGGACAGCGGAACGTACGCCATCACGCTTCCAATACCCGCTTGCCCAGGTTTGGGCTCCACGGTCTCCATCGATTGGATCTTGGCGCGGCGCGAGTTCAAATCTCCGATGACGGTTCCTAGCATTTCGGCTGGCATTACGACTTCTTGCCGCATAATCGGTTCAAGAAGCTGCGGTGAGGCTTTGTGCATCGCGGCCTTGAATGCCAACGAACCGGCGATCTGGAATGCGAGTTCGGAAGAGTCGGTATCGTGTTGGGCACCGTCTGTGAGAACCGCTTTGACGTCAACTACCGGATATCCAGCAACGACACCTGAAGCGGCGGCTTCGCGGAAACCCTTTTCGATTGCGGAGTACCACTCGGTGCTGAGCGTGGCACCAGTGATCTCACTCTCAAATTCGAGACCAGAACCACGCGGCAACGGCTCGATACGCAGTGAACAAACACCGTACTGACCGCGCCCTCCAGTCTGGCGAACAAAACGGCCTTCCGCCTCGGCGATCGACCCGATCGTTTCGCGATACGCCACTCTTGGGCGGCCCCGGTTGCAAGAAACACCATACTCGAGCTTCATGCGGTCTAGGATGATCTCGAGGTGCAGCTCACCCATACCTGCAAGGAGGAGTTGGCCGCTCTCATCATCAGTTGAGAGAATCAACGTCGGATCTTCGTCGACCAGCTTCATCAGTGTCGCTGTCAACTTGTCCTTGTCGTTGCGGCTTTCAGGTTCTATCGAGATCGAAAGCACCGGCTCGGGGAAATCGATCTGCGCCATCGCTACAGGCGCGTTGACGGCACACAACGTGTGACCAGTCTTGGTAGATTTCAGGCCGATCGCGGCTACGATTTCGCCGGCTCCTGCCTCGTCGACAGGTTCACGAACATCAGCGCGCATTCGCAGTAGACGTCCGATGCGCTCGCGACCACGAGTTGACGGGTTATAGACAGACATTCCCCGTTTCAGGATGCCAGAGTAGACACGCAAGAAAATCAGACGTCCTGCGTGTTCGTCAGATATGACCTTGAACGCTAGTGCACTGAGAGGTTCGTTGTTGTTCGGGTGGCGCTCGATCTGCTTATCAGGATGCAGCGGTTCGAATCCGACGGCTGGCGGCAAATCCATCGGCGACGGCAGGTAGTCCAACACCGCGTCTAAGAGTTGATGCGTTCCGCGGTGTCGAAGCGCCGCCCCAGCTAGCACCGGGAAAATATCCAATTCGATCGTCGCCTTGCGAATCGATGCTTTGAGCACGTCCGCAGGCACTTCTTCGCCCATCAAGTAGAGCTCGGCAAGATCGTCGTCGAATTCGGCAACTTTCGCCACGAGTTCTTCACGGGCGGCGTTGGCTTGTTCAAGGAAGTCGGCAGGGACGTCTGCCTCACGCGGTTCGAGCCGTCCGCTCCTGTCGACCTCTGCAGAAGGATCGGTCCACTCGTAGTAGTAGGCCCGCATCTCGACCAGGTCGATCACTCCTTGGAAATCGGCTTCTTGCCCGATCGGGATCTGGATCGGAACCGCGTTCGCATATAGGCGGTTCGTCAGCGTCGACACCGCGTATTCGAAATTCGCACCGATGCGGTCCATCTTGTTAACGAACACGATCCTGGGGACGTGGTGCTTGTCAGCTTGTCGCCAAACGGTCAACGACTGAGCCTGGACGCCAGCAACAGAGTCGAGCACGACGGTCACGCCATCCAATACTCGAAGGCTACGCTCTACCTCGGCCGTGAAATCGACGTGTCCAGGGGTGTCAATGATGTTTATCTGATGGTCACGCCATAAGACGTTCTGGGCTGCCGCCGTGATGGTGATGCCGCGTTCGCGTTCCTGAGGCATGTAGTCCAAGAGTGCGGTGCCGTCGTCCACGCGGCCAATCTTGTAGGTTTCGCCTGTGAAGTAGAGGACGCTTTCGCTGACAGTCGTCTTTCCGGCATCAACGTGCGCTATGAAACCGGTGTTGCGCAGTTTTCGGAGGTCATCTCCGCTAGCGTTCTCAGCGGTTTCAGAAGTGGCTGGGTTTTTCAATTTCGTGGTCATTGCCTCTCGATGCCAGATTTCAGGACTAACAGTCGCCGACGTTCAAACTCAAAACTCACGAGCTTTCGCGTATCCGAGCGACTCGTCTTGATTTCCTATCCGTCTGTTACTCGCCAATCCATGCGATCGGCGCCAGCAATCTCCATTTACCACCTGAAGTGGGCGTACGCCCGATTAGCTTCAGCCATTCTTTGCAATTCGTCTTTTCGTCGCACCGCCGCACCAGTGTTGTTAGCGGCGTCCAACAATTCCGTGAACAATTTCCGCGCTATCGGCTGACCTTTACGCGCACGTGCAGCAGCCACTAGCCAACGCTGAGCCAATGCTTCACGTCTTTCAGGACGGACCTCATTCGGCACCTGGTACGTCGCACCACCGACACGCCTCGGTCGAACTTCCAATAAAGGCGTGGCGTTCGCCATCGCCTGTTCGAAAGCCTCCAAAGCGTTCATGTTCAATCGGTCGCCAAGCATGTGAAGGGCGTCGTACACCGCGCGACGTGCGGTGCTCTTTTTGCCACCCATCATCACACGGTTTATGAACCGCGCAAGCTCCTCGCTACCATAGCGAGGGTCAGGTTGCGTGGGGCGCCGTTCGGCTCTGCGTCTTCTTGCCATCTTGAGTTCGCTTCGCTGTTATTGCGATACGTGTTAGTAAAACGATGTCTAACCTAGTCCGGGCGTCGATGCGAATTCGGCTCGGTCTCGAAATCGTCACGATTTGGCGTTGTTTCGTGACCGAGGGTTTTTGCCAGCAGATCGGGCGTTACGGATTTCGACGAATCGGAGACTCGAGAATACTCTGCCTGACCAAACTGCTACGAATTCAGCAACAAATTATATACCCACCACCCCGATTACACTCCACGTGGAGTCCCGTATTTGCTGCGACCGCGCCGTCGGCCCTCTACTCCCTCTGTGTCCTTTGTTCCACGAATGACGTGGTATCGGACACCGGGCAAGTCTCGCACTCTGCCGCCTCGGATCAGAACCACCGAGTGTTCTTGCAGATTGTGCCCCTCACCAGGGATGTAGGCCGTGACTTCGACGTTGTTGGAGAGGCGCACACGGGCCACTTTTCGAAGCGCAGAGTTCGGCTTCTTCGGAGTGACTGTGCGAACTTGCAAGCAAACGCCAGCTTTTTGAGGCGAACCCTTCTGTAGCTCACGAGTCCGTCCCGTGAACGAGTTGCGGATCGCTCGCAACGCCGGTGTCTTCGGCTTTTTGCGAGTCCGCTTCCGCGGGTTTCTTACCAGTTGATTGAGCGTCGGCAACGCGATCTCCAATTATCAGACTTGCAACGTAACGTATTTCCTAGTCCGCGCGACTAAGCGAACCGCCGTTGCGTTACAACTGCTAAACGATAAATCATACAAATCTCGGCAGTCATCGTCAACCTTCTCGGGCTCCTGTTAGGCACCGAATTTCGAGTAGCAATCTGCCTGTAATATCCTGAACGCATCTATTAGTCGCAATGAGTTTGCCGCGCGCAACGTAAACATCACCAACACGGCATGACCGCCCTCGTCCTCTACGGGTTTTCGGATCCACACGCAATGACGCTGATCGACGAATTGCGTTACCAAGATCATTCGCTGGAATTCTTCCATGCCGAACCAGGGCTGCACGATACTATGACTCCGCCTAGACGTGATGAGGTCGCCCTAGTCTGGTGTTTAGGGTCCTCGATCTCGCTCCCGGTAGCGCTGTCGAACGACATCGCGTCCAGAGGCACACCAGTTGTGGCTATCGCCGACGATTCGATAGCGGAACTATTCGAATTCAACTCGGGATATATCGAGCTGTGTTTCAACCCTCCAACTGTGCACGAGGTGAGAGCGCGCATCAAAACCGTCAAAGCACGGGCCACGATCCAGTCAGCACCCAAGATTGTGCACGGTGACCTAACTATCGACGTGAACAGTTTTGCTGTTTCTCTTAATGGTCGCAACATAGAGCTCACTTACAAGGAGTATGAGCTCTTAAAGCTGTTTGCATCGAATCCAGGACGCGTATTCCGGCGCGAGGACATTTTGAATCGCATCTGGGGAGACGACTATTTTGGCGGCACTCGAACCGTCGACGTGCACGTTCGCAGATTGCGGAGCAAATTGGACGATGTGAGCCACAGTGTGATAGAGACGATGTGGCGCGTCGGATACCGCTTCAGCACCCCGGAGGTACACGTGAATGCTAACAACGGTGGCACTCGAGAACCGGTTTCTGTAGCCTGACCAATCTGGTAAAATTGGTGCCTTCTGATTGATGTGGTTTAGGGCAATTGATCACTGAGCGTTCGCTAGCGGAAAGACCAGAACCTCTAAGAAGCGAATCAGAACATTCCCTCGCGTACCAGTTGGAAATAGTGGATCGGCATCTGACCTCAAATGGCCCAAATCACTTCAAACCCCGCCGTAACCACTTCGTCTGCCGACGATGAGGCAAAAGAGTTCGTCCTGCGGTCTGCAAATCAACAGGACGTTCGATTCGTTCGATTGTGGTTCACTGACATTCTGGGCACAGTCAAAGGGTTTGCGGTAACCATTGATGAGCTCGAGCACGTTTTAAACTCTGGTGCCAGTTTCGACGGTGCCGTGATCGACGGACTGGCGCGCAGCGACGAAACTGATACCGTGGCTGTTCCCGACCCGACTACGTGGCAGATCCTTCCTTGGCGTCCAAGCCAGGACGCTGTCGCAAGCATGTTTTGCGACCTCAGCACACCAAACCGTCAACCACTCGCAACGGACGGCAGGCACATATTAAGAACCGTTATAAGGCGGGCACGCAAACTCGGCTACAACTTCTACGTCGCACCAGAACTCGAGTTCTTCTACGCCGACGATATCAGCGAGTACCGCAACAATTTCGGCGGACGAGCCGACGCGACCGTCAGTGGTAACTCTTCCGCCTCAGATCTAACGGTTCGCTTCAAGCCTGCGAGCCGATACTTCGACCAAACTTCGCCAGATATTGGTGGCGCCGAACTGCGCCGCGAGGTTGTGCTGGCATTGGAAAAGATGGGAATACCCGTCAAGCATAGCCATCATGAAGTTGGCCAAGGACAGCATGAGATCGACCTACGCCATACGAACGCCCTCACTATGGCAGATTCCGTAGTCACCTACCGCGTGGTCGTCAAAGAACTGGCGGCGCGAAAAGGCGGACACGCTACCTTCATGCCGCAGCCGTTCTCAGACCGTCCGGGCTCCGGTATGCACACTCACATGTCGCTGTTCAGCGGCGATGACAACGCTTTCTACGCGGCTGAAGAAGACGAATTCCATCTCTCGGACACTGGTCGGCGATTCATCGCTGGGCTTGTTCGTCATGCGCCTGAGATAACCGCCATCACAAACCAATGGGTTAACAGCTACAAACGCCTAGTCCCCGGCTCAGAAGCTCCGATTTTCGCGTCTTGGACATCAGGAAACATGAACGACCTGATCCGAGTACCCGCGTATCGGCCCGGTCAGGAAGCAAGCATGCGAGTGGAGTATCGAGCCCCAGACGCAGCGTGCAACCCATACCTCGCTTTCACCGCGATGTTGGCAGCTGGTTTGGAGGGTATCGAGAAGGACTACCCTTTGTCCAATCCGATCGAAGACGGAGGCAATGGAGATGCTCACTCATTGCCCAGGTTGCCAAGATCGTTGCAGGAAGCAGTCGCGATCGCCGAGAAAAGCGAACTCTTGAGAAAGCACATTGGCGACCGAGCAGTTGATAGCTTTTGCCAAAACAAATACCTTGAATGGGACGAGTTCAATCGATCGGTGACCGACTTCGAAACCAACCGATACCTCGACATCCTTTAACGGTTGGAAACACTCTTCTACGCGGAAACCGTCGCGATATTAAGATTCAAGTTTGACCTTGTGTGAAACGAGGATTGATGACGTTGGAATACACAGTTGGTGAAATGCGCCGCCGCGCATCCGAGCGCGACGCTGAATTTCGTCGTCTCGAGAACGAGGGACTCTATTCCAAATCCCATGAGCACGATGCTTGCGGTGTCGGCGTTGTTGCGAATATCGACGGTCATCGATCACACCAGATCATCCAACAAGGTCTGGAAGTCCTGCGCAATTTAGGACACAGAGGCGCTTGCGGTTGCGACCCAGAGACAGGAGATGGTGCCGGGGTACTTGTGCAAATGCCGCATCGCTTCATGGTCAAAGCAGCGTCCGAGTGCGGAATCAAGTTGCCTGAAGCACTGCGATATGCAGTCGCGATGTGCTTCCTGCCGCAAAACGAGGAGCTGCGCTCGTTCTGCAAGGATGCCCTTGAAAGTTCCGCGCGAGAACACGGTGTCGAACCTCTTGGTTGGCGCGAAGTTCCAGTTGACTCGAGTTCCATCGGCGTATGGGCCCGCGCTCGGATGCCAAAAATCGAGCAACTTTTCCTAAACGCGCCCGAGGGCATCGGGGAAACTTTGCTGGAGCGTCGCCTATACGTGATTCGAAAATCGACAGAGAAGGTAGTCCGCGAGCGCATCGATGAGATCGAAGCGCAGGCTGGAGGCAATCCCTTAACTGAAAAGCAATCAGAAATCGTCAACGCTCTCCTCAACGAGTGGTATGTTCCTTCGCTTTCGGCCCGAACGATCGTCTACAAGGGCATGCTTATGTCTGAGCAGACCGATGCATTCTACAAGGACTTGACCGACCCTGATTTCGAGTCACACTTTGCGATGGTGCACTCGCGTTTCAGCACCAACACGTTGGGATCGTGGAAGCTCGCACATCCCTACCGGATGCTGGCGCACAACGGCGAGATCAACACCGTACGCGGTAACCGAAACTGGATGTCGGCGAGGGAGTTGACACTCGAATCCGATCTTTTCGGCGATTACATCCGAGATATCCTACCCATCTGCGAAACCGACGAACCGTCTGACACTGCGTCACTAGATAACGCATTCGAAGCCGTTTACATGGGCGGGCGCTCCGTGTCGCACACCGCAGCGATGATGATGCCGGCGGCTTGGTACGGACATGAGTCGATGCCGCAAAACGTCAAGGACTTTTACGAGTACCACGGCGGAATAATGGAGCCGTGGGACGGCCCGGCGATGATCACATTCACCGACGGCCACATGCTCGGAGCGGTCCTGGATCGTAACGGACTGCGGCCATTCCGATACTCGGTGACGACGGATAACGTCTTGGTGATGGCCTCGGAGACCGGGGTGCTGGACATTCCTGCGGATCAGATCCGTTACCGGTCGCGACTTCGACCCGGCAGGATGTTCCTTGTCGACTTCGAACAGAAGCGCATCATCGAACCTGAGGAAGTCGCTGACAATCTCGCTTCAAGCCAGCCCTACGGCGAGTGGCTATCCAATCAGCGCTTGACTCTCAACGACCTCGAACCAGCCAACAACGTTCCCAATGTAGATCTAGAGACGGTCAATCTCCGGCAGATGGTGTTCGGATACTCCCAAGAGGACATCCGAATGCTGATCGGTCCGATGGGCGTTACCGCGCATCAACCACAGGGTTCGATGGGTAACGATGCACCTTTGGCAGCGCTGTCCGATAAACCGCAGAGCCTTTTCGCCTATTTCAAGCAAGACTTTGCACAAGTCTCGAACCCGCCTCTAGACGCGATCCGAGAAGAACTCGTCACCCAGATGGCGGTACCCGTGGGCAAACGTCCCAACCTGTTCGACGAGACTGAGAAACACGCACGTCTCCTCCGCGTCGACCACCCAATACTCCGCAACGCGGATCTCGCGCGGATCAAGGAATCGGCCAACCCTAGCGTTCGCGCAATCACGATCTCCACACTTTTCCCGGTTACTGAGGGGGCTCAAGGCCTTAAATCGGCACTCGACCGAATTCGTCGCGAAGCCTCCGATGCTATCGAGAGTGGCTACACCGTTCTCATCTTGTCTGACCGGGGCATCGACTCGGAAAACTCTTTCATCCCATCGTTGCTCGCAACTGCTGCTGTCCACCATCACCTGATTCGCGAAAAGACGCGTACCCAAGCCGACATCATGGTCGAATCAGGCGAACCGCGAGAAGTCCACCATTTCGCCTTGCTTTACGGCTACGGAGCGAGCGGGATCAACCCGTATCTCGCCCTCGAATCGTTGGCATCCATCCGCGAATCGGTCGCGAGCGATGGCACTATGCCACAACAGGACCTCGCCGAGGAAAACTACCGGAAAGCCTCAGAAGAAGGCGTGCTCAAGACTATGTCCAAGATGGGCATTTCAACCTTACAAGGCTATCTAGGAGCTCAGATTTTCGAGGCCTTGGGGTTATCTCAAGACCTGATCGACGAATACTTCACCTGGACCAACTCTCGGATCGGCGGCATCGGTCTCGACGAAATTGCTGCCGACGTGATTGCCAACCACGCGCGGGCGTATCCCCAGCACGAGATTTCTTCCAACCTCCGCTTAGACCTCGGCGGGTACTACATGTGGCGCGCTACCGGCGAGCCGCACATGTGGAATCCGAGGACCATATCCCTCATTCAGACCGCCTCGACGCTCAACAGCAAGACGATCTACAAGCAGTTTGAAGACGCGGCTGACGAAGAGCCTGAAGGCTACATCGCGCTCAGGCAGATGCTCGACTTTGATGAGAGCAAATTCGATCCGATACCGTTGGACGAAGTCGAGTCGGTCGAAAGCATCTTGCCTCGATTCGCCACTGGCGCAATCTCGTTAGGATCAATATCCCGCGAGGCACACGAAACTCTTGCCGTCGCGATGAATCGTATCGGAGCACGAAGCAACACTGGCGAGGGTGGTGAAGACGATACGCGCTATGTGCCATTCGACGTCCCCGATTCGCGCAACTCTGCGGTTAAGCAGGTGGCATCAGGCAGGTTTGGCGTCACCACGGAATACATGGTGAACGCCAAAGACCTCCAGATCAAGATGGCGCAAGGAGCCAAGCCGGGTGAAGGCGGCGAGATACCCGGTCACAAGATCAGCGAATACATCGCATCGATTCGGCGAACCACCCCCGGCGTGGAGCTGATCTCGCCTCCGCCACATCACGACATCTACTCCATCGAAGATATCGCGCAACTGATTCACGACCTCAAGAACGTCAACCCTGAAGCCCGCGTACACGTGAAACTCGTCGCCAGATCCGGAGTAGGAATCATCGCCGCCGGAATTTCCAAAGGCAAAGGCGATGTGGTTCTCATCTCCGGTGACTCGGGCGGAACTGGAGCTTCCCCGCTGTCATCGATCAAGCATGCGGGAATACCCTGGGAGCTCGGTGTAAGCGAAACCCAACAGGTCCTCGTCGCAAACGGCCTCCGAGACCGGATCGTGGTGCAAACGGATGGTCAGATCAAGACCAGCCGAGACGTCGCCATCGCCGCGCTTCTCGGCGCGGACGAGTGGGGCGTGGCGACCGCTGCCCTGATCACGATGGGCTGCATCATGTTGCGCAAGTGCCACCTGAACACATGTTCCGTCGGCGTCGCCACACAAGACCCCGAATTGCGAGCCAAGTTTGCCGGGACTCCCGAGGCCGTCGTCAACTACTTCACGATGCTTGCTGAAGAGTTGCGAAACCGCATGGCGGAGATGGGATTCCGAACGGTTAATGAGATGATTGGTCGCGCAGACATGCTCAAGCAACGCGACGACGTAGGCCACTTCAAGGCGAAATCGTTAGATCTCTCGCGCATCTTGGTCAACTCACATCCGTTGGAAGGCGACCACTCCTACCAGTGCACCGAGCAAGACCACGCGCTCGAACTCGCGCTCGATCACAAACTGATCGAGCTAACTAAACAGACCATCGAAGACGGCGGCACCACAACCGTCGACGAAACACTCGAAATTCGTAACCGTAACCGAACCGTAGGTGCAATGATGAGTGGCCGCATCTCCATCAAACACGGTCGCAAAGGATTGCCCGACGGATCGATCAACATCACTTTCAATGGCTCTACTGGCCAGAGTTTCGGTGCTTGGGTTGTCAAAGGTGTCACATTCAAAGTCTTCGGTGACGCTAACGATTATTTCGGCAAAGGCCTCTCTGGTGGTCGACTCGTGATCGTTCCACCCGAAGACGCCAAATTCGTTCCCGAAGAGAACATCATCATCGGAAACGTGGCACTCTATGGCTCAACTGGAGGCGAGGCATACATTAGAGGACTAGCTGGCGAACGCTTCTGTGTTCGAAACAGCGCGGCTCACGCCGTCGTCGAAGGGATCGGCGACCACGGCTGCGAATATATGACCGGCGGTCGTGTAGTCGTGCTAGGTGAAACGGGCAGGAACTTTGGTGCCGGGATGAGCGGCGGCATCGCGTACGTCTGGGACCGTGACAACACGTTTGAACATCGCTTCAACGACGGTATGGCTGATCTGTTCCATGTTCGGCCGAATTCAGAAGACGCCGAAGAAATGAAAGCAATGATCGAGAACCATCTGAAATGGACGGGTAGCTCAGTTGCTGCTGGGGTGCTGGCGAATTGGGACGTGGCTGTCCATCAATTTAAGAAGGTCATGCCCCGTGATTACGCGCGCGTCTTACGCGAACGGGAAGAGGCAAATCTCGCGCTGACCGCAGATGAGGTCGAGTTCTCGCGTAACGGCGGCACAGTTTCTGAACCGGCCCTGGCTGGTCGAACGGTTTAAACGGAAATGGGCAGCACGAGCGGTTTCAAAGAGTTCGAACGCGTACCCATGCCGCGTCGCGATCAACGCGAGCGCTTAAACGACTGGCGAGAGATCTATCTCAAGTGGGACGAGACCGCGTCGCGTCAGCAAGCGGCTCGATGCATGGACTGCGGCGTACCGTTCTGCAATGACGGCTGCCCGCTTGGAAACTTGATCCCAGAATGGAACGATCTCGTCTACCTCGGCGATTGGCAAGAAGCCATCTCGCGCCTCCATGCCACCAACAATTTCCCGGAATTCACCGGACGTATCTGCCCTGCTCCTTGCGAAGCGGCTTGCACACTCTCCATAAACATGGAGCCCGTGACAATCGAGATGATCGAGAAGCAAATCTCTGAGCGAGCTTGGCAAGAGGGTTGGATAGTACCGGAACTACCCGACCACCGAACCGGCAAAATGGTTGCCGTCGTCGGCTCTGGTCCAGCCGGTCTCGCAGCCGCGCAACAATTGAACCGCGCCGGACACACTGTTACCGTCTACGAGCGAAACGAATATCTAGGCGGACTGCTGGCACTAGGCATACCTGAATTCAAACTCGAAAAATCCGTAGTCGAACGCCGTTTGCAGCAGATGCGCGATGAAGGCGTCACGTTCCAAACCAGCACCGACGTCGGCGTGGACATCACAGCGTCCGATCTGCTTGAAGCTAACGACGCCGTGGTTCTAGCAGGTGGGTCGACGGTCCCGCGCGATTTCCCGATTGAAGGCCGCAACCTCAACGGTATCCACTTCGCGATGGACTACCTAACCCAACAGAACCGACGCCTGCGAGGGCAAGAATTCTCGCCGGAAGAGACCTTGACTGCCGAAGACAAACACGTTGTAATCATCGGTGGCGGCGACACCGGCGCCGACTGTTTGGGCACCGCGCATCGACAGTTCGCCAAGAACATCGTCCAACTCGAACTGCTACCTCGACCACCTGAACGTCGATCCCGAACCAACCCTTGGCCCGATTGGTCCCAGATCTTCCGCACTTCGTCGGCCCACGAAGAAGGCGGCAAGCGCGACTACAACATCATGACGAAGCGCTTCGTAGGTTCCGATGGGAACGTTACACACTTGGAATGCGTTCGTGTCGATTGGGTGTTCGAAGACGGACAACGTCCACGCATGATCGAGATTCCGGGCTCGGAGTTCACGATTCCCGCCGACATCGTGTTCCTAGCGATGGGCTTTCTGCACCCACAGCATGAAGGCTTGCTCGACAACCTTGAGGTCGAATACGATGCCTTTGGCAACGTCAAAACAGGTGCTAACTTGGAGAGCAGCGTCGACAAGGTCTTTGCGTGTGGTGACATGCAACGCGGACAATCGCTCGTCGTCCACGCCATCGCAAACGGCAGGCAATGCGCCCGAGATGTTGATCTTTACCTATCAGGAAAATCGTCGCTTCCCACGGTGCGCGGATATGCCCGTCCCGCGATCCCTACCTACGCCTAACCTGACGGTCGCGCACCACGACGCGGCGACCGCCCAAATCCGCACCATTACGAGGTGACAACGCGGAAATGAACTCGATCAGAGTCGCCTCTGCCCAGATCAATACCACCGTCGGGGATATCTCCGGAAACTGCGGTCTGATCGCGGATGCCATCGATGAAGCTAGAAGCATCGGAGCCGATATCGTTGCGTTTCCGGAACTTGCTATCACTGGCTATCCTCCGGAAGACCTGCTGCTTTCGCAGCACTTCGTACGCACTAATCGCCGAGCCTTGGACGATCTCGTCGATAGGTGCGCCGGCATCGCCGCCATGATCGGCATCGTCGATTTTGACGAAGATCGAAACGGCAACATCAACCACATCTACAACGCCGCCGCCATCATCGTCGATCGCAAGATTGTCGCGATCTACCACAAGAACCAACTCCCCAATTACGGCGTCTTCGACGAACTACGGTATTTCACGCCGGGTACCAAATGCCAAATCGTCGACATAAACGGAGTCCCGGTCGGCGTCAACATCTGCGAAGACATCTGGGTAAACCCCGGACCCGGCGACGCGCAATGTGTCGCCGGAGCGAACCTGGTCCTTACGCTCAACTCATCGCCATACGAGGTCGGGAAGTTACAAACTCGCATCGACCTAGTTGCCGGGCTCGCCGCTAGGCATGGCGCATACGCCGTCTACACCAACCAAGTCGGCGGACAAGACGAACTTGTTTTCGATGGATCAAGCATCTTCGCTGGACCGGATGGGGAGACGCTGGCCATCGCACCAAGATTCAGGGAAGCGGTAACTGCGATTGATATCGAAATCCCTCCTGTCATTCCGGCGAAAGCCGGAATCCAGAGGGGTGAGGCAGTGGGGAACGTAACCCCCACCAAAATCATCACCCCAACCTTTACTCCTAAGACCAAAACTCATATTCCACTACCCAACACAGAGTTGAAAGACGATATTTCCGAGGTCTATTCCGCCTTAACGCTTGGGACGCACGATTACATCCGCAAGACGGGCTTCGAAAAGGTAGCGATCGCGTTGTCGGGAGGAATCGATTCTTCCATCGTCGCCTGCATCGCTGCCGATGCTATTGGACCAGAAAACATCGTCGGTGTAGCGATGCCGTCTCGATACTCCTCTGAAGGCAGTCTCATCGACGCCCAAGACCTAGCCGACCGCTTGGGTATCCCGCTCTGGCGCGTTCCGATTGAACCAGCCCACGCCGCGTTCGAAGGCATGCTTGCCGACGCATTCCAAGGTACTGCCGCCAACACCGCCGAGGAAAACCTCCAGTCTCGCATCCGCGGCAACGTAATGATGACTATCGCCAACAAATTCGGTTGGATAGTCCTCACCACGGGCAACAAATCGGAGATGGCCACTGGGTACGCAACGCTCTATGGCGATATGGCTGGCGGCTTCGCAGTGATCAAAGACGTGCCTAAACAGATGGTCTACGAGCTCGCTCGGCACCGCAACAGCATCGACGATTCACCACCCATCCCCCAACCGGTGATCGACAAACCGCCCAGCGCCGAACTACGACCCGATCAACTCGATGTCGATTCCCTACCCGATTATGAGGAGTTGGATCCGCTTCTGAAAGCCTACGTCGAGGATCGCCTTTCCAGCGAAGAGATCCTCGCTGAAACCTATATCAACCTAGAAACAGCCTCTCGCATCATCCAGATGGTTGACCGCAACGAGTACAAACGTCGACAGGCGCCTCCCGGAGTAAAGATCACCGGCCTAGCTTTCGGACGCGACCGTCGTATGCCAATCGCTTCCCGTTGGCGCCCTTCGTAAAACAGCCGGCACCTCTTCCCTCGCTCTGAGGGGTATGCCCGGGGTAGCGGTGTGAACGGCAATCCCCTCTCCCTTGATGGGAGAGGGTGAGATGGGACAAAAGGGAGGGGCAAATCCCATCGATCCCAAGCCCTCCCCAGACTGGCATGCCCCTAGGGTTCCCCTCCTTCAGCAGAGGGCAATGTCCCCCGTCATACCCGCGCAGGCGGGTATCCAGTAGGGAGGACGCAGTTCATCCCCTCTCCCTTGATGGGAGAGGGCTAGGGTGAGGGTGATCGTCCTGACCCAATGCGATACTCTTTGTAACCGGGCTCTACGGTAAGTAAATCCGTTTCGTTTGGTATCTGCGTAATCCCTCACAAGAGGAAACACAGCACACGCCAGAAGTGGCGTCACTATGTCCCTCAACTCCCAAACGACGAATCGTTGCCGATGTTTTAATCAGCAACAGACCGAAAATTTACACGCGCTATGAAGACCACATCCCACAAAACCTTGGCTTTGATTCCCGCCTTTGCACTCGCGGTACTCGCGATCGCGTGCACATCCTCGGAAGCTACCAACGTTTCTGAATCTACTGAACCCGCCTCGGAAACAGCTTTCTTAAAGACCGCTGAAGCAACTAGCAACGAAGCCGTCGGTATGACCAACGTCGTTCCGCAATCCGACGATGCTGAGGTCGCAGAATTTGCCTCGTCTGATGCCCTTACAACTGAAGCCGCCACCTTCCAACTCGTCCCCGACAACATCGATGGCGTGCCAATCAGCGATCTAGTTAACCACGAGGAAAACAGCGAAGCGATCGAAGCACTCGCCTCAATGGAACGGGCTGATTGGGAATACCGACTGACGGAGATCTGGGAAGATTCCATCTCCGGCGTCGTTCTCATCACTCTAGGCAACACCCTGGTACCCGGCAACGGCACTGGCGCGGGTTGGTTCTGGGACGACGAAGGGCATATCGTCACCAACTATCACGTTGTGCGTCCGACAACCAGTTTCGTCACTCCGACTACCATCATCGTGGAGACCTTCGACGGCGACCAATTCGAAGCCGAAATCATCGGCGGCGACCCAGTCTCCGACATCGCAGTCCTCAAAATCGACGCCGGAGCAAACGTATCAGACGCTCTTCCTATCGGCGACAGCGCCGACCTTAAACCCGGAATGACCGCCATCGCACTGGGACACCCGTTTGGAATCGACCAAGCATTCTCCATGACCCACGGCATCATCAGCGGGCTCTCCCGATCTATCCTAGCCGACACCAGCACGATGCCGATACCCGCTGTTATTCAGACTGATGCCGACATGAACCCCGGGAATTCCGGTGGTCCCTTGCTCAATAGCGCTGGCGAAGTCATCGGTGTCAACACCCAGATTCGCAGCCTGACCAGCACCAACAGCGGAGTAGGTTTTGCTACGCCCATAAACCTCGTCAGACGCGTCGTGAATAGCCTCATCGAAGAAGGGGTCCACGAATACCCCTTGATCGGGATATCGTCCCGCGTAGTCACCCGCGCATGGGCAGAAGAACTTGATCTCAACGAAGATCAACGCGGCTTGCTCGTAACCGCGGTCTCCCCAGATGGACCAGCCGATGAAGCCGGCATTCGTTCCGACACCGGAACCTTTACCTCTTCATCATCCGGATTCCAGAGCCTCAGTCGTTACAACCCCAAAGGCGACGGCGACATCATCGTCCGAATCGACAACGTCAAGATCGACAACCTTTACGACTTGCGAAGCTACATCATGCTCAACACATCCCCAGGCGATGAGATCGTGATTGAGGTACTACGCGACGGCCAGACCGTGCCCATCAGCCTGACACTCGGCTCCTGGGGCGATCGCTTCAACTAAAAGCCCGCATCAACATCGCCCTACCCACCCCGTACCACGATACAGGGCGGGTATCCACAAGTACTAGGATCGAGGCTTCCCCCTCCTTCAGGAGGGGCCCAGGGGGAGGTCCGCCGCCAGACGGAACCCGCCCCTTTCGTAAAACGAATGGGGCGCGCACAAGCGAAGCGAGTGCGCGGGGTATGCCCGCGGCGGCACGGATGCGACACCCATCCCTCCCCTCAATGCGGGAGGCCAAATCCCCCTCCTTCAGGAGGGGGCTAGGGGGAGGCCCCTCCCTTTTTGCGTCAGCAAAACCCTTTCCCCTCCCCCTCTCAGGGGAGATTAAGAGGGGGTCAGCGAAGCGAACGCAGGGGGTTCACACACCCACTACCACCCAATCACAGCCCATCATTCAAATCACAAAAATCACAGTTCAACTTGCATCGTCACAACATATGTTGTATAACAACAAGTATGCGCTGATCCGACGGCCATCGGACCAGCGCCCGGAAAAGAAGAATCGCCGCGTCGGGAGAGGTCGAGCTCAACCTTTCGAAGACGCTGCAAAGAAAATTGAATAGAGTACGGCAGCGAGCGGGGCAGCATGGGGTCGCCAACACACGACCCGCCGGCGGTGCCCGCCACAAGTCCTGAGAGACGTCTGAGAAGACGGGACGAAACGCTGCCGAAACCCGGTTACGAAGACCGTTGTCGCTGTAGTGCTCGGGTGCGGAGCATATGCCGGCTCCGCCAACGAAAGCAAGCCAGACGGCGGACGCCCTCCCCAATGCCATTCCCGCGCACGCGGGGATCCAGAGGGGAACGTGCCAAACCCAGGTTGTTCCGGGGAGAACCGGAATCCAGAGGGGAGTAGCGCGGGGGAGTCTGTCCGTTCAAGACTCGGGCGAACGGTCTATCTACCCGGCGCACGTCTTTCCGCATCGTCGGGCGGAAGAGGCTACAGCACCAGCGAGAGGAATGAATCGAGCGATGACGGGAGCACCTCTTTCAGACGCTTCCCGGAGGGCCGACGGTCTGGCGACGTCGGCGGTGCTGGACAAAAAGTACTTGCCGCACGCGATCGAAACGACGCGGCGATGCTTCGAACATCGATCCCCTCTCCCTTGATGGGAGAGGGCTAAGGAGAGGGTGAAGGGGGCACACCCCTTCAACTAAACGCGCCAAAAACCAGTCCCCCTCCTTCAGGAGGGGCTAGGGGGAGGCCTGCCCACTCGCGGGGACGCCCAATCACTGATTAGTCGTAATCGTCCAGCTCCCGTCACCATTCGGCTCGAAGCTGATCTCTGCCTCGAACACGTCGATCACTTCGTACTCTTCGGCACAGACCTCATTCACCCCAACCATGAAACCTGACATCATCACTGACCCTTTTCCACGGCATATCGAGCCGTCGGCTCCCACCCAAATATCCAGGTCCGCCGGCCTACCCTCATCGCCCTCGAAGCTACAACCTTCACCCGGCTGCATCACTACCCCGTTGCTGCACTCTCCCAAGATCGTGGGTTCGCCGCCATCTCCAGCCGCGGTTGACCCACTCGAAGCACCAGAACTCTGAGCCACTGTCGGCTCCGGCGTTGCGGTCGGATCATCTCCACCGCCACATGCCAGCATCGTAGCCGCCAACACCAGAATTGCAACCAATATCAAGTTTTTCATGGTCACCTCGTTGCTTCGTCGCGTTTCTAGCTACACAGTCTACGGATGCCGACGCATCTTTGGTTACAAACTTACACGGTTTGCGACCCAGTCGCACCAGACAACCGACACACTCAATCCCATAGAAACTCGATAATCTACCTACACCCTACACCCAAAAACGAATCCATTCATTAAGTCTCGAAGTTCCGCCTGAAAGACCGCACATGGTGAACACCAACCGCTCAAGTTTTCAGCATTCAACCATTCAGCCCGCGATATCCTTGTGCCGGTATTGAGCGACGGTGAAATCGCAACGATCAGATCGACACTCGTTTGGTAGCGCGATCGCTTAAATCTACGCCACGGTTGTATGTCAAACGCACTGAGACGCATCGCGTCGCTGAAAAACTTGGGACCAAAATCAGCCGAACAGATCGTCGCGGTCGGCATTGATGGACCAGATGAAATCCGCGAATTGGGCGCAGCTGAAGTGTTTCACCGCGTCAAGTCAAGATTCCCCGACTCGACATCCTTAAACCTCCTTTGGGCGCTTCAAGGCGCACTCATGGAGGTTCACTGGCACGACGTTCCCGATGAGATCAAGCGGCAGATCCTAGCTGAAGTAGAAGCTCTCACGAACTGTTGATTGATCGGTCAGATGAAGGCGTAGGGCTAACGGTAGAGGTGAATTCATAAATTTTCTCGGATTTTTCAGATATTTGTTCCACAACTGCGATTCGTTGTGTTACTCTTGTGCTAACACATATGTGGCGCATGCCGCAACGTCCTAAGGCATAACATTAAGGAATATCAGCATGGCTAGCAAAAGCACTGCAACTCTGGAACAAGAAATTCTCGAGAGTATCGAAACCGAACCTACTGAGAACGACAAGCAAATGACGACAACTAAGAAGCAAAGCGTTCGAGAAAAAGCTCTTGAAGAGGCGATCGCCCAAATCGAACGCAACTTCGGGCGTGGCGCAGTTATGCGCATGAGCGAGAACGACAGCTTTCGCAACGTCGAAGCCATATCAACTGGATCTCTTTCCCTAGACATCGCTCTCGGCATCGGTGGCCTCCCGCGAGGCAGGATCATCGAGATTTACGGCGCTGAATCAGCCGGTAAATCCACACTTGCCATGTCCACCGTTGCACAGGCGCAAAAGGCCGGTGGAGAATGCGCGTACGTCGACGTTGAACACGCCATGGACCCCGTTTACGCAGAAGCTATCGGCGTAGACATCGATTCGCTTCTGATATCCCAACCCGACTCCGCCGAACAAGCGCTTGAAATCGTTGAACACTTGGTTCGCTCTTCCGCCCTCGACATGGTAGTGCTTGACAGCGTCGCGGCTTTGGTTCCAGCATCCGAGATACGAGGCGAAATGGGAGAGTTCCAAGTCGGCGCACAAGCCCGCCTCATGTCTCAGGCCCTCCGAAAACTCACTGCCATCATCAACAAAACCAAAACCGTCTGCATCTTCATCAACCAGTTACGCGAAAAAGTCGGCGTCATCTACGGCAGCCCTGAAGTTACCCCCGGCGGCCGAGCTTTGAAGTTCTATTCAAGCGTCCGTCTCGACATGCGTCGAAAGGAATCGCTCAAGAACGGAAAAGAAATCACCGGCAATCGCGTGCGGGTACGCGTCGTGAAAAACAAAGTCGCACCCCCGTTCCGACAAGCCGAGGTCGACATCATCTTCAACGAGGGCATCAGCATGGAGGGTGACCTCCTGGAGCTCGGTGTCGAGCACGGCATCCTGCAAAAGCGCGGTTCATTCTATTCGTACGGCGAAACGAGACTTGGCCAAGGCCGTGAAGCATCTCGAATCTTCCTCAAAGAACACCCCGAGATGCGAGATGAAGTCGATGCGCAGGTCCGCAGCATCACCCTGCCCGAATAGAAACCCGACTAATCGTAGCGTAGCTTTTGGCGTTCAGCAACGTCCTTTAGCGGTGCGTTGATCAACAAGCTAACTAGGTCTCAGGACAGTTATTCGAAACCGCGATAACGGGATGTGAATGAATCCCTACGCCGACGTGCGAGGATTCTTCCCGTTTATGATTAGCACATGGTTATCAACGCGCTATTGATCGTAGGCGCACTTCTTGGTAGCGCTTTCATTTCTGCTGCCGAATCGGCGCTGCTCAGCGCCAGGCCTTCGCACATCCAACACCTAGCTGAGAATGGCGATCGCCGAGCTCACGCCGTTATGCGCGTGCTTGAGCGGCATGAGAACTTTTTCGCGACGATTCTTCTCGTCGGGAATTTGTTCAACGTGCTCGTCGCCACCGCGTCAACCAGCTTAATCATCAACTCGATCGGCGGTGGCGAGAACACCGTTATGACTACGATCATTTCGACCGCCGCCGCGACCGTGATGGTATACATCGTCGGCGAACTCACCCCCAAGACACTCGGGGCTATAGCCCCGGAAACGTGGTCGTTGGCGGTCGCCCACATAATCCTCGCCATCATGACTGTATCCAAATGCGTCGTTTGGGTTTTCACACTCCTGCCGCGTGGGCTGCTCAGATTATTTGGCATCTCAGGCATCGACACTCGCCCCGGCTACACGCAAGGCGAATTGAGCCTCATCATCGACCAGAGCCAGGAACAGGGATTGTTTGATGACACCCACGGGGAGATGTTGGACAACCTGATCGATTTTGGAGCCCGAGACCTCCGGGACCATCGGGTTCGAGTGCATACCAGCCAGATCGTATGGCTGAACGAACACGACACTCTCAACACCTTCTTGGAAAAATACCGCGAACACGTCGAAGACATTAACGCGACAGAAGAGCCGCACCGGTCTCAACCTGGCTTTGTCGTGCAACGTGGGGAACCTCTCCGCATCGGTTATTGGTACGAACTCAACCAATTGGCCGGAGCGGTTTACGCCAACGACGTCATCAAATTCATTGCCGAGGGTGGAGATGACGAATTGGATACCCCGGTCACCGAATTGATGCGAACCGACATCCTGGTTTTGGCGGACACCACCAAGCTCGATGACCTGTTTACCGAAATGATCCGAACTGGGCAGCACTTGGCCGTCGCGCACAACGAAGAAAATCGGATTAACGGTCTAGTCACTTTGAACGGCTTGCTGGAGATGATGCGGGGAGACGACGATGACACTTTAGTCATTGAGGAGAAAGCCGTTCAGCAACTCGATGAAGACACCTACGTCTTACCTGGTGCGCTCTCGGTTGAACGAACGCGGGACGAAACAGCTATTGAAGTGCCTCAAAACGAGCGGTATGAAACTATCGCCGGCTTCTTCATTGACCGGTCACAGCGGATGCCAGAGGTCGGTCAAAATGCTACTTACGATGACGCTATCTACATGGAAGTCCTCGAAATGGACGGCAACCGCATCGAACGTCTGAAGATCAAAAACATCGCCACGGATGAGGATTCCGAACCGATCGGGCAGATACAGTCCTCATCATGACGCTCAAATGCGACCTAAATCAGACGACCGTACCTTCTTGCTAAAACTCGACGCGGGGCTCTCAACTGCGGGCATATTGCCCGAACACTCTATCCTCTGCGCGATTTCGGGCGGATTTGATTCAACCGCTCTGCTGTTGGGATGTAAGCGGTTGCAACATCGATATCGCAACTTGACCGCGGCCCATTACAACCACCGGACCCGCGGCGAAGAATCCGACACTGACGAAGAGTTCGTTCGCAACCTGTGCACCGAGGCAGGCATTGCGTTACACGTTGGACGTTCGAATCATCCGGTCGAAAATCTCGACGAGAACTCTGCTCGTCAAGAACGTTACTGTTTCCTCGCCAAGACTGCTGACGAAGTCGGTGCAGACGCCATCCTTGTGGCGCACACCATCGAAGACCAATCTGAGACGGTATTGCTGCGCATCGCGCGCGGCGCGGGCTTGAGGGGTGCCAGCGGCATGCGCGCCGTTCGACGAATACGCACACCCGCGAACCGAGAGATGAATATCGTTCGCCCCATGCTTCGCGCCACGCACCGAGACGCTGAGACCTTTCTCGACACCCTCAAGATAACCGCGAGACATGATAGGTCCAATGACGATTGGCAGCGTTACGCGCGAAACCGAATCCGACACCGCGTTATTCCAGAACTCCAAGAGTTGAACTCCAACGCGATCGACGCGATCGCTAGATTCGCCTCAATAATGAAATCGAACAGTGATTTGGTCGAGGTACTTGTGCACGATGCGATGAGCGAATCCGCAACTGATACGACAAACGTCTATTTACGCTCTCACATCGCCCAGTTGCACCCGGTCATAGTCGCAGCAACCTTGACCGAAATGCATAAGGCCGTCGCTGAGGCAAATACACAACTCGATGAAGTGCACTTGACCAGATTGATCGACTTGATCCGATCAGGCAAGTCCTCAAGTTACGATTTGCCGGGTGGGGTGATCTTCAGTACCGACCACATGCACATTCGCATGAGATACGCAGACGCGGTTCCCAGCGATGTAGTCCCCTACCCACAACCCTTGGACAGTACAACCGAGTTGGCGGTACCGGGAGAGCTAGACCTAGGAAATGGATTCACCATCACTGCGTCGCTCATACCACGCAGTCTGGGAACCCCAATAGCATCATCCGATGAAGCGTGGTTGAGCTCCGAGATTGCGTCGAACAATCGATTAGAAGTAAGGAATCGCAGACCGTCAGATCGTTTCAACCCTTTGGGGATGAATCAAGATGTTGACCTTTCGGATTTCCTGATCAAAGCGAAGGTAGCCGCGTCTTGGCGCGATCGCATCCCTCTGGTCACATTGACGGATAACGGTCGAATCGTTTGGTTGCCAGGCCTCAGACCAGCTGAATGGGCAAAACTATCGTCTGCTCACCAAACTGCGTTGCACTTAAAGATTGAACGCGATCACTCGAGAGCCTGAGCGTCAACGTTATCGGCACATCAGTTGAGTTCGCGTTGCAACATACGATGGTTGTGAATCCGTCCGGGTGACATTCCGCGCGGTGCGACGGCTTTGCCATCGATCTCTTTGATTGCCGCAACCACTGGAACCGGATGCGCAGCTGCGACGTACCGACCAACTATGTACAGTCCTACTTCTGCATCTGAGGCTTCGTACTCAGCGATCAACTCTGGTGTCAATTCGCCAGCAACGTAGACATCTACCGAACCGAAGCCTGCGTCGGACAGCCGAGCCTTTAACTCAGTTGCCAATGCAGGTGTTCCACCGCCCAGATTTTCTGGGACGTTGACTTTCACCGCCCGAAGAGGGTTGGTGGTACCACCGCTCAGCGAGTATGCGGCGTCCAACGCTTCTTGGATCGCATCTCCGGTCGTGGGGATCGGCATCACTCGCTGCGCGCCTAACCGGCTATGCCTGTCGTATACCGTCATAGCGCGGTCGGCAGCGCCCCAGATCAACACGAAGTCGTGCGGCATGGATCCTTGCGGCACAGTTGCCGTGCGATCACCGCCCTTTTGCGTGGAAACCGCGGCACATCCCCCTACATAGGCAGAGTACTCCATCGAATCAACTACGTCGGGGTGGATGTACGGCGAACCGCTGACGATGACGCGTGTGTTACCAGCTGCTTGGACGCACTCACTCGCGGCAGTCGCCCATCCGATGCTGGACGCAAATATGCCAGTTATTACATCCCGATACATTCCGAAGGCTGCATACGGCCCGACGACGCGCAGAATGGTCTCGCCCTCGCTGATGGTGTCGCCATCTGAAAGAGAAAACACCTGCGAATTTGAAACCGGCAGGCGGGCTCGCAGGAAAGGCAATACCTCGTTCACTCCTGACAACATCCCATCTGCCCCGGCATATACCTCGAAGACAACGTTCGGGTTACGCTGTTCGGTTCGTAGGATCGCCTGCGCGTTGTGATAATCGATCGACACCGTCGCGCCGCGCAACGTCGGCGAAGAAAGCTCTAGTTCTTCTGATGGTGTGAGCATCATTCAATCCACTGTCCGTTCGAACTCTCCGAGACAGGTTATATTACGCCTAGAGTCCGACTTTGCACGATCAGGCATCTATCCAACGTCAGCCTTCTATCCGCGGCACGTTAGCTGGTGAGAAACGAACTCGCAGCAATCCCTTTATGTCTTCGATTGCAGTTGATACCACCCGAACTCGAGTATCCGGATCATCGACCCAATGAACTGGGATCTCTTTGATCTTGTAACCAGCACGCAGACTCAGCAACAAAAGCTCGGTGTCAAAAAACCATCCCGTGTTTTCAACGTGCGGAACCACCTTGTCCGCGACTTCGCGTGAGACCGCTTTGAATCCACATTGGGCGTCGCGGAAGGTCTTCCTCGGAAACATCAACCGGATCAGCGCGTTGTAAGACCTCGAGACTACTTCGCGCTTCAATGTCCGACGTTCAACCCGCGAATCTGGCAACAGTCGCGAACCGATAGATACGTCATAACCATCCCGTCCAATAGCGTCAACGAGTGGTTCAAGCGAATCAAGTTGCGTCGACAGATCTACATCCATGAAGCATCGAACGTCGGCATCGCTCTCCAACCACGCCTTCTTCAAAGCCCGTCCACGCCCACGCTGCTCCAGTCGAGTCAATCTCACATTTGCGTGATCATCTGACAATTGCCGTCCAACTTCTGGTGTTGCATCTTCGGAACCATTGTCCGCTATGGTGACGCTCCAATCCCAATCGGCGTTTACACCTTCCGACAGATGATTGGTCAACGTTGCGATGCAATGCGGCAACGAGTGCTCTTCGTTGAGCACCGGAATGATGATGTCTACTGAAAGTCTGGACACTTCGGTTTCGTGAACACCGGGTGTATCAATGATAGAAATGTCGCTTCCCGGCGAATACCATCGCGACACCCAATTCGTTTGCCGCGGCTATGACAGTATCATCGTTCACCGAACCACCCGGTTGAACGACCACTTTCACACCTGCTTCCGCCGCAACCTCCACCGCATCTGGGAATGGGATAAAGGCGTCAGACGCCATCACTGCGCCTTCGGACCGATCGCCTGCAACCCGCGCTGACAAGTGCACACTCGTCACGCGGTTCGGCTGTCCGGCCCCCATACCAACCAGTGTTCGATCCTTCGCGAACACAATCGCATTGGATTTGACGAACCTGCACGCCCGCCAAGCGAACCAAAGATCGATTTGCTCGCCGTCGGTCGGTTGGCGCTCAGTAACCACACGCATGGTTTGGAGCCCATCATCTCCAAGTTCGTCGGGCTCCTGTACCAGTGCGCCACCAGAAACCGATCGAACCTCCCAACGCGCCTCGCGATGTTTAAGCACCCTCAAGACACGGGTTCGACGGCGTTTACGCAGTATCTCCAACGCTTCTTCTTGGTAATCCGGCGCGACAACTACGTCTAACAGCAATCCGTGCATCTTCTCCGCTGTTTCGGCAGACAATTCCTCGCTGAAGGCGACGATTCCGCCGAACGCAGAAACGGGATCGCCAGAACGCGCGGCCTCCCAGGCATCGGTCTGATCTTCCCGGACGGCCAGTCCACACGGATTCGCGTGTTTGACAACTACGGCGGCATGGGGACCAAATCCAGAGAACGAACGAGCGACTGCCCAAGCCGCATCGGCATCGAAGTAGTTCAAGTAAGACATGTCAATGCCGTGAAGCTGTTCGGCGTTGACAACGCCACCGTCCTCGCCCGGCATCGAGTAAATTCCGGCACTTTGGTGAGGATTTTCGCCATAGCGGGGACTAGCGACAAGCGAATAACCGAAAGTCAACTCCGCTGGCAGGTCACCCTCTCTATCCTCGCCCGAGCCTGCGTCAATGTCTTCCCGAAGATAGGTTGCGATAGCGGTGTCGTACGCGGCAACGTGTTGGAAAGCCTTAGCTGCCAATCTTCGACGTTCAGACTGCGTAACCTCGCCATCACGGATCATGGCACCCACTCGTTCGTAATCCGCAGGATCCACTACGATCACCACATTGGGATGGTTTTTTGCCGCAGCACGGGTCATTGCCGGACCACCAATGTCGATGTTCTCCAGCGCATCACGCAACGATGTCTCGGGGTTGCGAACGGTTTCAACGAACGGGTACAGGTTGTTGACCACTAAATCGATCTCGCGAATGCCAAAACGCTCCAACTGCCGTTGGTGATCATCGTTGTCACGGAGTGCCAACAACCCGCCGTGAATGTTCGGATGGAGAGTCTTGACGCGACCATCGAGTATCTCCGGAGCGCCAGTTAGCTCCGAAACCTCGATCACGTCGATGCCGTTGGCCTTTAATTCCGCAGCGGTGCCGCCAGTTGACACGATGTCGTATCCACACTCGGCGACAAGCTTCGAGAACTCAACCAATCCGCGCCGATCATACGCGCTCATCAACGCTAGCTTTTTTGTATTTTTCACCACTTAAGTACTCGAATTCTCAAGTCAAAGATTTTGCAACTCAACCTTTGGTCCATAGCCGTCGTGCAATGTCGCTTCACCGATGATCCACGCATCCTCCAGTTCGTCGAGAAGATAATCAACATCGCTCCGTTCAGCACATACGATCATTCCCACTCCCATGTTGAAGACGTTGTACATCTCCTCGATCTCGATATCACCGCGTTCTTGAATGTAGCTGAACAGCGGCGGCGGCATCCAAGATTTGACTTCGATTTGCGCACCGAGCCCTAGAGCCAGTGCACGCGGAACATTCTTCTCGAAGCTCCCGCCTGTGATGTGCGCCAAACTTTTCACGCGATTCATCACCGGTCGCAACTTCCCAAGATATGATTTGTGCGGCGCCAGCAGAGCCTCACCTAGAGATCGCCCGTCTTCCGGCACCACCACATCCAAAGCGCTTGGGTCATCATCCGAATTGAAGATCGATCGGACAAGCGAGTAACCGTTCGTGTGCAACCCGCTTGAGGGCAATCCGATGAGCACATCGCCTGCAACTGTCTCATTTGGACGAAGCAGCTGATCACGCCTGACTCGACCCACAATGAAACCGACTAAATCGTAGTCGTCGCCGTGATAAACACCTGGCAATGATGCCGTTTCTCCACCGATCAGCGCACACCCGTTTTCCACACAACCGGCCGCTACTCCAGTGAGGATATCGGCGATCAGATCGTCGTCGTAACCGTTAAGACCGATGTAGTCCAAGAAGAAAAGCGGCTCTGCTCCGGCTGGAAGTATGTCGTTGACGCAATGATTGACGATATCGATGCCGATCGTGTCGTGCTTCTGCATCGCTTGGGCTATCCGCAACTTTGTACCGACTGAATCGGTACTCGCGACCATGAGATACTCACTTTTCGGATCAGCGTCAAACACGCCACCAAAAGCACCGGGGGCCGACACCACACCTTTCGCATATGTCGAGCGCGCAATGTCGCCGATGCGGAGTTTAACGCGAGCCGCAGCGTCCAGATCAACCCCCGCAGCCGCGTACGCCTTAGCCGATACTTCTGTCATCCGCAATCTGCGCTTAAGATGCGCCAACTGGTTCGGCGACTAGCCTATCCATGCGAAGCTTGTCCATCTCGAGTTGCACGTCGATCGGATACTTGCCGGTGAAGCACCCACGACAATACTCGTTGCGACCAGCCGAAACCGCCTCTTCCAACCCTTCCAGACTCAAGTAGCTTAGGCTGTCTGCGCCGATGATTTCGCAGATTTCGTCAATCGAGTAGTTAGCAGCGATAAGCTGATCAAGCGTCGCCATGTCCACGCCGAAGTGACAGGTGGATTTGATCGGCGGCGCTGCAACGCGGACGTGTACTTCTTTAGCGCCAGCCTCCCGCAACATCCTGACTACGTGCCTGACTGTAGTGCTTCGGACGATTGTGTCATCAACCACCACAATACGCTTTCCGTTGATGACTTGCCGCATGGCATTGAACTTTGTCCGCACACCAATGTCGCGCATGTACTGGTCCGGCTGAATGAACGTCCGGCCGACGTAACGATTCTTCACGAGCCCCTCGGCGTAAGGAATGTTCGCCTCCGCGGCGTATCCCGCGGCATGTGGTGTTGAAGAGTCAGGAATGCCGATGACGAGGTCGGCTTCAGTCGGATTTTCGCGGTACGCGATCGCACCCATCCGCATACGGTTCTCGTAAGCCAAACTCCCGTCAAGGATGCTGTCAGGTCTGGCGAAGTAGATCTGCTCAAAGATGCACATCTTGTGTGCAATAGGTGCCTTTGGCCAGACGCGACTCGTGATACCGTCACGATCGACTACTACGACTTCTCCAGGTTCCAATTCTCGGTCGAACTCAGCTCCCAGGTTGTCGAGCGCTGCGGTCTCAGACGCGAAGACCCAACCGCCATCCAGCTGGCCGATACACAACGGGCGAACACCGAGGGGGTCGCGAACCGCTATCAACTCGTGCTTGGTCATCATGATCAACGAATAAGCACCGCTCAGCAACGACATCACATGGTCCGAAACTTCGAACCAGTCATCGCCAGGGGTTTTCGCGTAGAGTTCAGCGATCACTTCGCTGTCGGAGCTACCGGTGAAAACGCTGCCGTATTCTTCCCGGCAAAACTCGCGTAGCGGCAAAGCGTTGATGACGTTGCCGTTGTGGCCTAATGCAATTGCTCCCCGCGGTCCATACGCCAGCAAGGGTTGAGCATTGTGACGCCGGTTTGAACCGGTGGTCGAATAGCGGGTATGTGCGATCGCCAAGTGCCCTTGCAAGCCGGTGAGGTCGTTCTCCTGGAATACTTGTGAAACGAGCCCTACCTCGGCGGTCAGACTCAGCGACAGGCCATTTGAAGCGGCGATTCCGGCGCTCTCCTGCCCCCGGTGTTGGAGAGCGAAGATTCCGAAGAACGCGGCGCGTGCAGCTTCGTGTCCCGGGATGTATGCACCGAATATGCCGCAAGCTTCTCGCGGCTTTTCGTTGCCGACAGCAACGATTTCGGTCTCGGGTTTCAGTGGATCACGCAAGTCCGGCGCAGTCGCAACGTGGCGCAACGTTCATTTTTCCCGACATCGTCCGTGCACGTGCAACTTAAATGTTAATTGCGATTCACGATTCGCGCACGATGACCGCCGTAGAACCTAGACGGGCGGCACAACCCACTCTGGCGATTCGCCGCGTGCCACTCTCGCTACGTTTGCAACTGCATTCGCAGTTGCATTGTGCTCAGATTCGAGCGCGCGAGTAGCCAAATGTGGCGTTATGACCACATTGGGAAAATCTGGCAAATCGTTGTCCGGCTCGATCGGCTCGACCTCTGTGACATCCAGACCCGCTCCGAAAATCTGACCATCCTTCAACGCGCGCTTCAACGCGGCTTCATCAACCACCGGACCTCGGCATGTGTTGACAAGAATCGCGGTGTTCTTCATCATCGCAAATTCACGATCGGAAATCATGTGGTGTGTCGTACGCTCAAGCGGGACATGAAGGCTTACGATGTCAGAGGTTTCAAGCAACTCATCGAGTTCGACGAACTTCGCGTGGGCCGCCTCAACATATTCATCGTCGTGATCGACCACGTCATAATAAACCACTTCGCACTCCCAGCCTTGTAGTCGTTTCGCCACCCGCGAACCGATCCTGCCGAGACCAACAATCCCTATCCGTTTCCCGACTAGCGTGTGGAACTCGGCTCGGTCGCCACCCACTCCAGCCATCCAAGTGCCGTTTTTGACGGACTCGATCTGGCGATCGATCTTACGCTCAACCGAAAGCATCAATATCACAGCATGTTCAGCTACGGCTACGGCGTTCGCGCCGCCGTTGTTTGAGACCGAAACTCCGAGCTCTGCCAGTGCGGCCTTATCCATCCAATCAGTCCCCGCGCTAAAGGTCTGGATCAAGCGCAGGTTGTCAAGTTTCGAGATGAACTCCGTGTCGAAAGTTCGGTTACCGGCGGGAATCAACGCGACGGCATCTTGGCATTCTTGCAACACGTCTTCAAGCGGTTGCTCAGAGTCGACAAACCTGAGGTCCAACTCGGGATACTTCTTCGCTTCTTCGCTTAGCTCTGCATTCCGTACTGACACTCGAGCATCAGACATTGGACCCAGAAGAACCGCTACGGGCATCGTTTCAACTCTCAACTTTCTAGTTATTCAATCTCTGCCGACTTGCAAAGCGATTCGGCATCTCATTGGGCACGCCGCTGGCAGCCGCAAGTAGCGAATTATACTAATTTCTAGGCGCACATCTGTGGCATTCATTATTCACCCGGCGCAATGGCAAAACGATAAATCGGTTGTTCTCCAACACGGGATTTATCACCGCACGTATCCTCGCAAATGCCCGAACCCAAACTCGAACGCGCCACGATCCGAGTCCCCGCCACCAGCGCGAATCTCGGCCCAGGATTCGACTGTCTAGGCATTGCAGTCGATCTGTGGAATGAAACCATCATCACACGAGGGACGAACTCGTTCGCGATCCGCGGCGAAGGCGAAGATTCTCTGCCAGCCAAGGACCAGAACCTCATTGCAGAGAGTGCCCGCCACGCCTTTCGAGAGATCGGTGTCGATGAAATCGAGTTGGGATTCGATTGCCAAAACAGCATCCCGCTGGCGCGCGGTCTCGGTTCTTCTTCCGCCGCAACTGTCACTGGAATTGCTGCCGCGTTTGTTTTTGCAGGCCATGACCTCAACGATCTCGAAACACTCAACTGGATATTTGCGATCGCGGCCGACATTGAAGGACATCCTGACAACGCCGCCCCGGCGGTCTTCGGAGGATGTCAGATCGGGATCTTTGCGAACGGCCAGTCAGGTACCGGCGGATGGATCAACAGCCGGATCGATATTCCGGACGAATTGAAAGCAGTCATTTTCGTGCCCGACTTCTCGATGAAAACTGTGGAAGCCCGTGGGATCTTGCCTGACGTGGTTTCTCGATCGGATGCGGTGTTCAATGTCGGACGCGCCGCGATGCTTGTGCATGCCATCGAGACGCGTCAATGGCATCTGCTTCGTCACGCTACTGACGACCGGTTGCATCAACCGCAACGGATCGCTAAATTGTTCCCTAGATTCGGGCCGATAGCGCGCGGTGCTCTCGACGCCGGCGCGCATGGAGTATTCCTATCAGGCGCGGGTCCGGCAATAATGGCATTAGCGACCAACCGATTCATGACGATCTGCTATGAAATGTCCGAAAACGCTCGCAAAGCGCAGGTTGGCGGGAAGGCGTTGATTCTGGATCTGTCGAATAGCGGTCTACAAGTTGAAGCAACTCCCTCAACGTAGAACTTCCTGAGATGTCCGAAAAGAATCAACTAGTAGTTCAGAAATTTGGTGGCAGTTCTCTCGCTAGCGAAGAACTTTTGCGCAACGTCGCCGCCCGCGTATGCGAACGTCGTGAAGATGGGGCGGACCTAGTTGTATGCGTATCTGCGATGGGTGACACTACCGACGAACTTCTCACCCTCGCGAATCGACTGTCCGGTGATGAATCTCCGAGTCCACGCGAAACTGACGCATTGATCTCGACTGGGGAACTGGTCAGCGCTTCGCTGATGGGAATAGCGATCCGCGGTCTAGGTCACGACGCGATCAGCTTGAGCGGAAGGCAAGCAGGCATCCGAACCGATGAAACATACGGCTCCGCGCGAATCGCGAACATCGATCCGAAACGGATATTGGGCGAGCTTGATCGCGGCAGAATCGTAGTTGTCGCGGGTTTCCAAGGCTTGACACCGACCGACGACACAACCACTCTCGGCCGAGGCGCGTCAGATTTGACCGCCGTGGCAATCGCCGCGTCGATTAAGGCTGACATCTGCGAGATCTACACAGATGTCGACGGCATCTACACCGCTGACCCTAGGCTTGTGCCCGACGCGCAAGTAATTCCACATATCGGGTATGAGGAGATGCTTGAGATGGCATCTCTAGGCGCAAAGATGAATCCTCGGTCGATTGAGATGGCGGCGGTTCATAAAGTTCCGATGCTCATCACTTCATCTTTCAACTCAAACGCCAAAGGAACCAGAATCGGCAATTTCGAGGACAGCAACAACATGGAGATACGAAAAAGCATCACCAGCATCGCGACCGAACGAGCGGTGTCGAGAGTAACTCTGATTGGCGTCGCCGATCGGCCCGGCATAGCAGCCGCGATCATGACGCCACTCGCCGACGCGGGAATCAGCGTCGATGTCATAGTCCAAAACGTCTCAACAGACGGCTTGACTGATTTGTCGTTCACGGTTGGGCAAGAGTACCTGCAACGGGTAACCGAGATAACTTCGGCTAACGATGGTGTGGAATACACCGATCTGGCAACACGCGACGGGCTCGCGAAAGTCAGTGTCGTCGGGACTGGTATGACTAACTCTCCCGGATACGCGGCGCGCATGTTCCGAGCGTTGGCCAACGCCAGCGTGAACATCGAGATGATCACTACTTCCGAGATCCGGATCACGTGCATCGTCGATGAGAAGAACGTGGGCACCGCAGCCAAGGCGATACACTCTGAATTCGAGCTTGAGGTAGTTTAGCGGCGTTCAATCCATCAGATGGCAACCGAGCAAGCCATGGCGACCAAAATCGTTGGCGGTTTCGACCGCGATGTGACGGTTGCAGTAGTGATCCCGACCTTTAACGAAGCCGGCAATATCGAAAACATCGTTCGACAACTCTTTGCCCTCAAGGTCGAAAAACTCGGCGTATTGTTCGTCGATGACTCGTCGCCGGACGGAACCGGCGAGATTGCCGACGAGTTAGCTGATCAACATCCAGGTCGCATCCTAATCGCGCATCGGACTGGCAAGCTGGGACTCGGAACCGCGTACATCGCTGGCTTCAAGATCGCGCTCGACAACGATGTTCAATGGGTGGTACAGATGGATTGCGATCTGTCGCACCCACCAACCGAAGTTCCCGCGATGCTAGATGCTCTCGAACACTCGGACGTCGTTGTCGGTACGCGATATAGCGACGGCGGTGACGTGGATCCGAATTGGAAGATGTCGCGTGTTTTGCTGAGCAAATGGGCCAACTTCGGAATCCGGATGATCTTGGGATTGAGGGTCCATGACGCTACTGGCGGTTTCAAAGCGTATCGTAACAATGCTCTTAAGGCGATTAATCCTGAAAGTCTGACTGTCGCTGGATTCGGTTTCCAAGCAGAGGTTGCGTACCGAGTTCAGAAATGCGGATTGACTGTCTCGGAGCATCCGTACACATTTATGGAACGCACGGCCGGGAAATCCAAGATGTCGCCTCAGATCGCGATTGAGGCATTTTGGCGCTTAACTTTGCTGCGATTGAGGGGACATTGAACCTAGTTCCCACTGATTGACGCGAGCATTTGCAGACATTGGTCTGTTCAAACGAGAATAGATTCGTTCCGGCATCATGCGATGCCTGACAAAAACTACACCAAAATAACCCACATGACGACGAATAATTTCACGATCATCGGCGAAAACATCCACTGCACTCGAGTGGTCAAACGCGGGGGCATACGCGGTCACATCTTCGACGATGGTTCAGAAGCTGTTAAGTATCGGGTAGGCGGAGAGTTGAATTTCGTCCGAGTACCTAAACACTTCGAATCGACCCAACCCTACCAACAAGGGAACCTTAAACACTTCATGATTGCCGTTTGGAAGGGGGTCAACTGTGACGGCGATGAAGCAGCGGAAGGTGAGGCGTACATCAACTACGAGGTTGATCGGCAGACAAAGGCCGGAGCGGCTTACCTCGACCTGAATGTTGACGAACTCTCACACCGTGTGCCAGAACAGATAGAAGCGATGCGGTGGCTCGTCGAATATGTTCAATCTGTCGCCGACATTCCGCCGAGCATCGATTCGTCGAACTCGGAGATCATCCAAGCTGGACTCGAGGCATACGATCGGTCATCAGGGCGTCCGATGGTCAACTCGGTAGCGTTGGAGCGCTTGGAGACACTAGACCTCATCGCCCAGCACGATGCGACGTGCATCATCTCCGCCGCGTCTGAGAGCGGAATGCCAGAAGATGCGGATGAGCGGCTGGAAAACGCAACCCGCGTTGTCGATGCGGCGAGCGACCGCGGTATCGCGTACGAGGACATGTTCATTGACCCTCTGTTTTTCCCGGTGTCGGTCGACAAGGCATATGGGCCACATGCGTTAGGCGCGATTTCGAAACTCCGCGAGCGCTTCGGAGACGATGTCCACATCACTGGTGGCATGAGCAACGTATCGTTCGGTTTGCCCAAGCGCGCCTTGGTAAATGAAGCCTTTGTGAGATTAGCAGTCGATGCTGGCGCAGATTCGGGTATCATCGACCCTATCCAAGTGAAGATAGACCGCGCCATGAATCTTGACATGGATAGCCCGCGCGTCCAGTATGCGATTGATCTCTTGGAAGGCAGAGACGATTTCGCCATGAACTACATCACCGCTTTCCGCAACGGCGAACTCGACTAAAGCCGGTTCGACCAATCTTTTCTCGCTCCGAAGTCCGAAGAGGATTTGAGGAGGCGACACCCCCTTGACTATCGCTCGAAGATCCAATCCGATTCGCCGCAATTTCAGCTGGGTCGGTCAGGCGTTTTGGTTCGTGTACCACAACGTCAACGACTTCATGTCGGTGAACGGTCACTACTTCGCGGCAGCTATCGCGTTTTACAGCTTTTTGTCGATATTCCCGCTTTCCATCGCGTTGATCACCTTATGGAGGTTGTCAGTTGGGATTGAAGGCTTTGAGGACCGGCTCATCACCGGCATAGTGGCGCAAATCCCCGTGCTCGCGGAAACCGAAGGTCCGTCATTCATGGAAGGCTTCATCCGTAACGTAAGCAACCAGCCCGCGTTGACATCCAGCTTGACCGGCTTGGGGCTGTTTATCGCAGGAATGGGAGTGTTTGGTTCGATTCGCAAGAGTGTCAATGTTATCTGGGGTATCCAGCGGCCACGTCCGTTTCTCACCGAGCGAGCCATCGACTTCGTGATGATGACTGTTGCTTCATTGCTACTGTTTTTGGCATTGTTGCTGTCAACCTTCTTCTCATTCATCAGCGAGATCACGGAACTGTTGGCAACTGATGCGACACCGTTCGATCAGTGGTTCCTTATAGTGGCAGGTTTCACGGTTCCTTCGGTGATCACCTACTTCGTGTTCACCGTCGTTTACTGGTGGCTGCCTAACACCCAAGTCAGATTGTTGGAAATCCTCGGCGTCGCGCTCCTAGCCACGATCGCCTTCGAAATCGCGAAATACGTCTTTATTTTCTTTCTAAGAAATTCGGGAGGCCTGATCACCTCGATTTACGGGAGCATCAGCACTGTGATGATGTTTTTCTTCTTCATTTACGTTGAAGCAATCATCCTGTTAGCAGGCGCGATGCTATCTGCGAAATGGTCTAATCATCTTCGCATTCGAGACCAACAGCGGCAGAATCGAATGCTGATAGATAACCTGCGTCGTATAGACGCTTCCGACCGATTGACGTTCCTGCCGTCATTGTGAGCTGATGGACAATGGCTCACATAACCATGGGGCCATCGGAATCTGTCGACGCGGATGCTAGATACTGGTCTAACTTCGTATGCTGGAGAGATTTGAGCAGTAGTTTGGCCCGTTCTTCGAGGTTAGTTCGTCAACTCGTGTGCGAACGTGAACAGCGCGGGAAGTCCGCCCGTGTGCAGGAAGATCAAGGTTTCATCCGGTGAAGTATTGCCTTCTCGGATGTCGTCCAACATGGCGGCCATTACAGTGCCCGTGTAGTTGGGGTCGAGCATGATCGCATCCGTCTGTGCAGAAATCCTTATCGCATCTGCCACTTCCTGCGTCATGATGCCGTAACCCTCACCGATGAACTGGTTCAAAACCCTCATGTCCGACCCTTCAAACGTGATCGGTAGATCTAACAGATCGCGAATGTCCTCCGAGTGTTGGAAGATGTAGTCACCCAATGGCATGTCATAGTTCACTTCAACACCGGTGAATCGCCAATCCAACCCCAGATTCTTCGCGGCGAGGATCAATCCACAGAGCGAACGGCCGGCTACACCGTAGATGTGGACGTTCGTGAGTCCAAGCTCCTCGATCTGGTCGAGCATTTCGAGCCCGCAGCGCACAAAGCCGACCATGCCGACTACGCGCGGGAATAGGTGATCCTGCAATAAGTAGACATTCGCGCCCTCGGCTTCCAATTCAGCCTTCAAATCTGCGGCGTATTGATCCGCCTTTTCAGACTGAAACTGGTCGAGCAGATGTAACTCTGCGCCCAACAGTTTGTCGACTAGCAGGTTGCCTTGCACCTTTCGATGGGCGGCATTCTTGAGAATCAGGACGTAGCGTAATCCAGCCTTGTTCGCCGCGGCTGCCGTCATCCGGGCATTGTTCGAGTGGTAGTCCATGATGTTGATGAGGGTGTCGTAACCCTCGTTTACGACGTGCGGCATCTCGAACTCGTAGTGGCGCGCCTTGTTGCCGCCGAATGCCAACCCTGTCATATCCTCGCGCTTCACAAAGATCCGAGGGATTTCGGCGTCACATTCCTCGGACAGCTGTTCACGCAGACTAGACATCTCGTCCAACGGAGTAGGTGTATGTGCGATATCGACGCGAGGGAACGCGTCGATGCGGGCGGTGAGTTCTTCTCGAGTGAGCATAGTGCTCAAAATGGTAATTGGAATCCTCTAGCGACAAGAAGCCCGTCTGCCAGTAGAACCAATAGAAGTTGCTGATGTCGATTAGCCCCGTACGCCGTAGTAACCAACATCCCGTGCCCATCGATCTGAGACCTGTGCCGCAACGACTTCTCCGGTGCAGGTTAACGTACCATCTTCGCTGATCAATTCCGCCGTCAAAGTCGTTCGTCTCCGGTCCACCTCGATTACTCGTGACGTTACGGTGAAAGACATCGAAAGCGGCGTCGGCTTGAGATAGTTCACATGCAGCGATGCGGTGGCGTACCACAATAATGGTCGCTCGCCATCACCGGCATATCTACCGGCGCGACGATACGCGTCTGCGATTGCGGTGCAAACGCTGTGACAGTCGATTACTGATGCGATGATGCCGCCGTTTACGATGTCGTGCGGCATTGCGGCGTGGTGTGGTTGAGGTGTGAATCGACAAACCGACAGATCGCCTTCCCAACTGGATTTGATATTCAGTCCACGCTCGTTCCAAGCTCCGCAACCGTGACAGAAGTTACCGAACAGCCCGTCTTGGACGAACTGCGGAGGTGAAGACAACCTTCGCGATTGGTCTTCTATCCGCATCAACTGCTACGGCTCACGGCTCTTCTGCGACGACGGCGGCGACGACCTCGGGAGGCTCCGTTGCGAGACGCCTTCGAACGTGCCGCTGCCATGTCTTGGTCGCTCAAAATGTCCGCGATCTTAATTTCGGCCGCTCCGTTTTTCAGATCCGTATCGTGCCGACCGTTCTGTTGGAATTCATCGCTACCGTGGGCACCTTCGTCAGGGATGATGCCAGAAAAGTCTCGCAGGTAGTTACCGGTGAAGGAATCGCCGACCGAGGCGATGAATTCAGGAGTACCGACGGCGACTAGTTCACCGCCATCATCACCAGCGAACGGTCCGAGATCGATGATCCAGTCGGCGTTCTTGATCAAGTCAAGATGATGTTCGATCAAGAGAACCGTGTTGCCGTTGTCAACCAAGCGATGCAACACAGTCAACAGCTTGGCGGCATCGTCGAACGAAAGCCCGGTGGTTGGTTCGTCAAGGATGTACAGGGTCTGACCCGTACTGCGTTTTGATAGCTCCGAAGCCAACTTGATACGTTGCGCTTCACCGCCCGACAGCGTAGTAGCCGGTTGTCCGAGACGTATGTAGCCAAGACCGACATCCATCAAGGTCACGAGTTTCGAAGCGATTTTCGGGATGTTCTCGAACAGAGCATGCGCCTCAGTGACGGTCATGTTCAAGACATCGGAAATCGATGCCTCCTTGAATAGAATTTCCAAGGCTTCACGGTTGTACCGAGCACCGTCGCAGACCTCGCACGGCACAGTCACGTCGGGCAAGAACTGCATCTCGATTTGGGTGTATCCCGCGCCCGAACACGATTCACATCGGCCACCTCGGACATTGAATGAGAAGCGCCCTGGTGTGTACCCGCGCGCCCGAGCTTCAGGAACGGTGGCGTATAGTTCTCGGATCGGCGTGAAGACGCCCGTGTATGTCGCAGGGTTGGAGCGCGGAGTTCTGCCTATCGGCGATTGATCGATGTTGATTACTTTGTCGATGTGGTCTAGACCGGTTATCTCGTCGTGGGGGCCGGGACGATCTTTGGCTCTATAGAAGTGTTGAGACAGACTCTTGAGGATGATTTCGTTGACCAGCGTGCTTTTGCCTGAGCCTGATACGCCGGTTACGCATACGAACACACCCAATGGGATATCTATGTCGACATTCTTGAGATTGTTGGCTCGCGCTCCGATGATGGAAATCGAGTTCTCGCCGATATCGCGTCTGTTTTTGGGTGACGCGATCTCTTTTCGACCACTCAAGTAGTCGCCAGTAATCGAGTCGGTCGCGTCGATGATTGCGTCTATTTCGCCTTGCGCGACGACGTGTCCACCGTGTTCGCCTGCTCCGGGACCTAGATCGACGATGTGATCTGCGGCTCGCATCACTGCTTCGTCGTGCTCGACGATTAGAACCGTATTTCCTACATCGCGCAGACTCTTCAGAGTCGCGATCAGGCGGTCGCCGTCGTGGGGATGCAGACCTACTGAAGGTTCGTCGCAGACGTACAAGACACCCATCAGCCCGGAACCGATCTGTGTGGCGAGGCGGATCCGTTGCCCTTCGCCGCCGGACAACGTGCCTGCAGAACGATCAAGCGTCAGGTAGTTAAGTCCGACACGGGATAGGAATCCAAGCCGAGATTCGATCTCTTTGAAGATCTGGTCCGCAATCGACAACTCTCGCGTCGTCAACGGTTCCTCAACCACCCTATCCTCTGAATCCCAAGCGCCGTTTCTGCATGCTTCGACCCATTCCAGGGCGATTTCGACGGATTGGCGCGTGACCTCCATGATGTTCATGCCGAGCAATGTGACGGCCAAAGCATCTGGCTTTAGGCGATCGCCATTGCACGCGTTACACGTGCGCTGAGACATGTAGCGCTCGATATCGTTGCGGACGTTTTCGGACTCGGTGTTCGCGTGACGCCGCTCGAGATTCGGGATCACGCCTTCTATCTTGCCTTTCCAAGAAAAGACCGCGCCGCTAGAGGTTTCATGCCTTAGTTGAACGCGTTTTCGTCCCGAGCCGTAAAGAACCAACTTGAGATGATCGGGCTCCAGATCAGATATCGGTTTGTCGAGCGGCACTTCGAAATGCTCGTTCAGCGCGCGTAACGGCCCCCAAGCCCATTGGGAGTTCTTACCGTCCCGGCTCCAAGGCGCCACTGCTCCGTCAGATAAAGACACGTTTTTGTTTGGCAGAACTAGATCGGGATCAATCTCCAAGCGGAAACCGATACCAGAACATTCGGTGCAGGCTCCGAAGGGGGTGTTGAACGAGAAGTTGCGCGGTTCCAGTTCCGACATCGAGATGTCGCAGTCAGGGCACGAGAACTGCTCGGAATAAGAGAGATCTTGAGGTTGCAATCCGCTCTTGGAACGTTGCCGCTGCTTGTTGATGGTGCCGGCGGCAACTGTGCTGCGTGCACCGCTGGTCAATTCCTCGACGAGGCGTTCGCTAGGGTTGAGAACTGAGACTGTCAGAGTGCCGTCGGAAGCCTTCAGAGCCGTCTCAATGGATTGTGTGAGGCGTTCTCGCTCGGTGCTCTCTCGGATGATGACGCGGTCAACAACAATCTCGATGTTGTGCCATTGATTCTTGTTCAGGCTGATGTCTTCACTGAGTTCAACTACTTCGCCGTCTACACGTACACGGACGAAGCCTGCCCTACGAGCATCATCGAAAATCGCCGTATGTTCACCCTTTTTGTGTTTGATGACAGGAGCCAAGATCAGCAAGCGGGAACCTTCGTCCAAACGCAGAATTGAGTCGACGATTTGCTGAACTGTCTGGCGTTGGACCGGCTTGCCACAGTTCCGGCAGTGCGGCCGACCTGCGCGGGCGAACAACAGACGCAGGTAGTCGTAGATCTCGGTCACAGTGCCAACGGTGGAGCGAGGGTTGCGCGACACGCCTTTCTGGTCGATGGAGATCGACGGGCTCAGACCTTCGATGTGATCGACTTCAGGTTTCTCCATTCGGCCTAGGAACTGGCGAGCATAAGCGGACAGGCTTTCGACGTAACGTCGCTGTCCCTCAGCGTAGATCGTGTCAAATGCCAGACTGCTCTTGCCGGATCCTGAGACACCTGTAACGACAACTAGTTTGTCGCGCGGGATGCGGACATCGATGTTCTTGAGGTTATGCTCGCTTGCGCCTCGTACGATGATTTCGTTTTCTGACATCAGTGCAGGTTAGGTGTTCTGAGATCTTTTCGTGCTTGATTTGTAGCCAAAATCAGGATTTCAGTCTGATAGCGAGCTGCACCAATACAGCGTCGTTCAGACTCCTAGATTCTAGAGTATGTTCGCGTCCAACTTGCAACTACTGCGGACGCAGATGTTGGGCTAGTAGTGGATGGCGTTACCGACGCCTCCACCAGCCGCAATGCCGTCGCCGTTGATGGCTACCGCCTTGGGAGAGGCAACGAATGCTGCGATGTAGGCGATCTCACGCGCGTCGATCAGTTTTCGGACCGCGTTTGCGCTGGCCATCTCGTCAAGGATTGTGTCAACCGACACGCCGCGTTCTTCGGCTCGTGCCGCGGCAACGTTAGGCGTGGCTTCAGTCCGGGTGCCACCGGGGTGTATCACAACGGCGTTGATGCCGTACGGACCGAGTTCATCTGCGAGGTTTTTGGTGAGAGCGGTGACTCCAACGTTGCGAATGGATCCGACTGCGGAGCCGCTCGATCGCGAGGCGAGTCCGCTGATGTTGATGATGCGTCCCCAGCCGCGATCTTTCATGATGGGCGCAACCGCACGGGCGCAACGCAAGTATCCGAGCACCTTGGTGTTAATGTCCTCGTTGAAGGCCTCGTCAGTGACGCCTTCAATTCCCGGAACGGGCGCTTGACCAAGTGGCCGCGCAGCGTTGTTGACGAGAATGTCGATGCCGCCCAGTTGGAAATTCGCCCGTGCCACCATGCTGTTTACTGAATCGGTATCGGTAGTGTCGCATTCAATCGGGTAAATGTCTCGACCTGTGTCCGCAGAGATCTCTCGACTTGCGAGTTCAAGGGCATCGGCGTTCCGTGCGCATATCGCGACATCGCATCCTTCGCGTGCCAATTCCCACGCTATCGCTTTGCCGATACCTCTGCTACTGCCGGTGACTACTGCCAGTTTTCCTTCAAGTTCCAGATCCATGTGATTTCCCTCATCTGCTCGAGATCACGTAGCCAGGGCGGGTCGTTTCCGCCAGTACTTCGTAGCCTGTTCGAATGCGTATGCCATCTGTAATACTGAGAAATCAGCGCGTTGGCGCCCAACTATTTGCAATCCAGTCGGCAGGCCGTCTTTGTCGAACCCGGCCGGAACCGAGATCGCGGGTAATCCAGTCACCGTTATCGACGAGCAGGGCGACATCCATTCGAGGTAGTTGGTCAAGGGCTGGCCGGCTACGGAAGTCGGGTACTCCAAGTCTGCGGAGAAGGGTGGGACTGATGTGACCGGCAACATCAGGTAGTCGTAATCGGACATAAAGTCTGCCATGCGCGCGTACAGTGTCGACCTGCGTTCCTCTGCCTTCTTCACGTCAAGTGCAGTCAGTCGCATTCCCTCTTCAGCGTTCCAAATGATCGTTTCTTTGACCAGGTCACGATGATCCCGAATGTTCGCTTCATGCTGGTGAGCGAAGATCGCGGCTCGCAGAACGTGGAATATCTCGCCAGCGTCTTGCAGTGGCGGTTCGGCATCTTCCACGACGCATCCAAAGTCTTCCAAGACGTGCCGTTGCGCATCGAGCGTCTCGTTGATGGCGGAATCGATCGGAGCGCCGCCAATGTTCCGACTCCAAGCGATGCGAGTTCCGGCGAAGTCGCGTTCGAGGGGTTGTGCGAACACAGACGAGGGTTGCATCAACGAGCTTGGGACTCGAGGGTCGGGGCCTGCCAATGCGACTAGTTGCAACGCAACATCCGTAACGGTTCGACCCATGCCGCCTGTAACTGATTCTGAGGTGTATCCAAGAGGCACCGGGTGAACCGGAACCGTACCGATACTGTTGCGCATACCAACGACGTTCGACCATGCGGCGGGATTCCGCAATGATCCGCCGAAGTCAGAGCCTTGAGCGATCGGCATCATGCCGCAGGCCAACGCGACAGTTGCGCCACCGCTGCTACCACCGCATGTTTTCGTCAAATCGTAGGGGTTAAGAGTCGTCCCAAACACTTCATTGAAAGTCTGAGACCCGGCACCGAACTCTGGAGTGTTTGTCTTGCCGATGACGATTGCGCCAGCGTCTTTGTATCGCTGGACAGTTAACGAATCTTCGGTTGGGACGAAGTCTTTGAATATGGGTGACCCGTAGGTGGTACGGATGCCCGCGGTGGGTTGGAGGTCTTTGATGCCGACTGGTAGCCCGTGCAACGGGCCTACGCTATCCTGTCCTGACTTCGCAAGTGTTTCGTCTGCCTCCAAAGCTGAAGCCAGCAAGGCATCACCGTCGAGCAATGTGACAATAGCGTTTACCGTGGGGTTGACGCGCTCGATTTGTTCGAGGTGCGCCGCCATAACTTCGCGTGCCGAGATGTCTCCGGTTCGGACCCACCGGGCGATGTCTGTCGCCGTCGAGAAACAGAGTTCTGTCGCGTCGCCTGGAATTTCGTTTACCACCAGGTCTGTCCCTCCACCTCGTTTTGGATGTCGCTCCAGTCGCGGGTGTAGATGCCAGTGGACAGGTATTTCCAACCGCCGTCAGCGAACAGCATAACGATCGTGCCGTTCTCCAAACGTTGCGCTGCCCGGATCGCGCTGGCGAGTACCGCGCCGGAGGATACGCCTACGAATACACCAGCATCGGTCAGGAGTTTTTTGGTCCAGAAGAACGATTCTTCAGCTTCGACCATGATCCGGGCGTCAAGCGCATCGAGATCGAGAACCGGGGGAATGAAGCCGTGTTCGATGGAGCGCAAACCTTGAACCTTGTCATCCGGGTGTGGCGCCGCCGCGACGATCTTTACATCGGGGTTGTGTTCGCGGAGTGCTCTACCCACGCCCATGAGGGTTCCGCCAGTGCCTAATCCCGCCACAAACATGTCGACATCGGGCACATCTCGGGCTATTTCTGGTCCCGTGGTCAAGTAATGCGCGTTCGGGTTAGCACTGTTGCCGTATTGATAAGGCATGAACCAAGACGGATTTTCTTGTGCGAGTTCTTTGGCGACGTTTATCGACTCGTTGGTGCCTTTTTCGGCGGCGGAAAAGATGACCTCAGCACCGAAACCTTCAAGTAGCTGGATACGTTCGGCGCTGACGCTTTCGGGCATGACGACTTTGACCTGATAGCCGCGGAGGCGGCCGATCATGGCCAGACCGATGCCGGTGTTCCCGCTCGTGGGCTCTAGAATGACGCCGCCACTGCCTCGAACCAGCAATCCATCCTGCTCTGCCTGATCAATGAGCGACAACGCGACGCGGTCTTTGACGCTGCCGGTCGGATTTTGAGATTCCAGTTTTGCGAGGAGGCGAACCTGCGGACTCGGGCTGAACCTAGAGATGTCGACAATCGGCGTGTTGCCGATCTTGTCAGATACATCACCGACCACATGACCGAGTTCCGCGATGCTCATGAATTAGGGGCCTTTCCTCGACCTTCGGATTGATCCCACTGCAATACGCAACACTATAGCCGCGCGGAACTTGGCGTTCATTCCACCGTGGTGTCCAGACGATGTGCTCAGGCTACGGCTTGCGGCGGAGCGATGCCGCAGAAGATCTCGTAGTCGATCAACTCGGTAACTTCTGGTTCATCACCGCAGAGTTTGCAGTCGGAGTTGCGCCGAACCTTAATTTCGCGGAACTCCATCGTGAGCGCGTCGATGATCAACATGCGACCAGAAAGCGTCTCGCCGATGTCCATCGCGATCTTGATAGTTTCAAGGGCTTGAATCGAGCCTACGAGTCCAGGTAGTGCTCCGATCACTCCTGCCTCGGCGCAGTTGGGGACCTCTCCAGGAGGCGGCGGGTCCGGGAACAAGCATCGGTAGCAACCTTTGCCTGGGAGGTACGTGGCAGCTTGGCCGTCGAACACCAGAATGGCGCCGTCTACGAGCGGCTTGCCAGCGAGGTAGGCGGCATCGTTGACGAGGTAACGCGTCGCAAAGTTGTCAGCGCCGTTGACCACGATGTCGTAGTTCGGAATGATGTCCATCGCGTTGGCGGCGTTGATGGGTTCCTCGTGCGTGATGACGTTGACCTCGGGGTTATGAGCCTCGAGAGTCTCCTTGGCGGAGATGACCTTGCGGCGACCAACATCAGCGTCGGTGTGCAAAATCTGACGCTGCAAGTTGCTCACGTCCACGGTGTCGAAATCGACGATGCCGATCGTGCCTACTCCCGCCAGCGCCAGGTAGAGAGATACCGGCGAACCGAGGCCACCAGCACCGACGACTAGAACCTTGGCTCCGACGAGTGCGCGCTGGCCAGCACTACCCACGTTGGGCATTATCAGGTGTCGGCTGTAGCGTTGAACTTGTGCCGGAGTAAGCGCTGGTGCGGCTGCTACGCTACCGTTAGAACTACCGTTTACGGAACCATTTGTGCTTTGCATTGGAGCGACCTTCGATCGGCATTTTGCCTGCAACTGACGCTTCAGCCACAGACCAAGTAATGGCGGCTACGATTTCTTTCGACGAGTAAGCGTGATTCTATCCCATCAAACTGCGGGACAAAGGACACGGTTCTGTGGTTCGGAACGCGAGACGAGGTCGCTGACGAGAGCTATACCGGAGCACCGACGTTCAGCTGCAAATCTTGAGCGCCTTCGAGCTTCCGCTGCTTTTTCACCAGATCTTCGATTTTGATTTGGAAAAGGTAGTCGAGGAGCATCTGTTCAACGTCGCCCCACAACTCGCGTTGTGAACACGCTCCGGAAATGAGACAAGCATCTGGTTCTGATAGACAGTCGATCGCCGAGAAGGTGTGGTCAACACAGTCGACGACCTTGCCGACGGTGATATCCGCTGGAGATTTCGCCAATCTTATTCCGCCACCAGGCCCGCGTCGGGATTCGACTAGCCCAGACCTCACCAAGTCGGCGGATATGCGCAACAGATAGGGTTCTGGAATATGCTGCTGCTTGGCGATGTTGGACGTAGGCGTATACCTTTCTTCCGGTTGCATAGCCAGAAATACAAGTATGCGGACCGCGTAGTCCACTCTCATCGGTATCAACATGACGATTGGTCGCGCGAAGCGTAGGCTTCGTCATTCAGATAGCTCGCCACCAATTTGTCCGGATCGGTATGCTTTCACGAGCGTTGAGTTGCGATTGCCCAAAGTATACCAACGAGGCATGGCTAATCATTCAATATCTGCGACTAAGTTGGAATGTATGCATTCGCAGATTAGAATCGAGAGTTGCTGAACATCGCGATGCGCCCCCATTAGCAACTCGAGCGCATCTAACACCGATCACTACCCAAATACGGGAGCACATTCAAAATGGCCGACCTGGTGCTGAAAGCCGATCCTCGCACTGCGATGGGCAAGAAGAACCGCGCCTTGAGAGCAAGTGGCATCATTCCGATCCACGTATACGGGCTCGACGATGCTCCGCAATCGCTACAAGCCGAAGGTCGCCGACTAATCAGCGTGGTGCGCGAAGCAGGGCGCACATCCCCGGTGATCGTAGAAACAAACGATGGCAGCACCGATGTCACGTTGGTCAGAGAAATAGCTACGCATCCCGTATCGGGAGATGTCCTGCATGTCGATTTTTTGCGAGTTGACCCGAACCAAACGGTAGAAGCGCCGGTGCCGGTGATTCTCTTCAACCAAGACATCGCGCCAGGCACTCGCGGCGGCGCTGGTTTCGTCACTCAAGGTGTGTATGAAGTCGTGCTGGAGGCTCGCCCGGGCAATATCCCGCAATCGCTGGAAGCCGATTGCATCGTATTGGAATCCTTTGACGACGCGATCTTGGCGTCCGATTTGGAATTGCCAGAAGGAGCTGCTCTAGCCGGCGATCCGGAAGAGCGCATCGCTTGGATACAACCGCCTCGGGTCATCGAAGAGGACCTCATCGACGAAGATGAAATAGAAGGCGAAGAGGGCGAAGAAGGCGAAGGGGAAGCCGACGGCGAACCCGAAGAAGCCGAAGAGTAGCCTTACTCGGCGCATTTCGCCCGATAGCAAGATCAGTTTGCGCGTTCTAGTCGCTAAGGGAACGCGGTCAGTGTTGACGCAAACTGACTCACCCTATCGGTCGCTTGTTGCGTACCTCGTCGCATATTGCGTAAGATTTAACGAGAAGCAACAATGTGAATCGCGTTGAATCGACAGAGTTCTTCGCTCGAACGATTGAACCCATATGGCAGGGCATTTACGTAAATGCCAATGCATTTAAAACACCCAGATCTAGGAAATATGGGCGAACGAGCGTTCCGAGTGGGTCTGTTCCGACGCGATTCTGACGCAGGTAACTGCGGCTACAACAAGGAGTCACTCCATGAATCCTGCCTTAGTAGCCGGCCTCGCAAGCGTGTCTGCGTTGGTGTTTCTGGTTGTCGGAGTGGCACTCGGCTATTGGGGCAATGCACGCCTCAATTCAAGGGCCATCAAGGCAACGGAAGACGCACTGACGCAACAGATTGAACAGGCGCGGACTCGAAGCAACGAGATTCTCAAAGAATCACAACTCAGAGCAGAAGAATTTCGAAAAGAGATCGAAACAGAAAGGACAAACTCGGCAAGGCAAACCCGACGCGAACGGCGCGATCTACAACGCATCCAACGACGGATAGATAGGTCCGCCGAGGAGTTGCGTACGCAACAAACCGACTTGAAGGCTTTCGAAGAACGATTGCAAAAAGAGGACGAAGAGTTGCGCGAACGCACTGCAACTGAACTCGAACGCGTCTCCGGCATGTCGAAGGATTCTGCCAAGGACCTTCTGTTCAAGCGTGCGGAAGACGAAAACGCCTACGAGTTCAAGCGTCGCTTCCGCGAAGCCGAACTCCGTTACCAAGACGAGGCCGACGATCGAGCCCGCGAAATCTTGGCGGCGTCTTTGCAACGCTTGGCTTCTGACGTAGTAGGCGAAGCTTCGGTAACCAGCATCCCGATACCATCTGAAGACGTCAAAGGGCGATTGATCGGGCGCGAGGGCCGAAACATCCGTGCGATCGAAGCCAACACCGGTGTCGACCTGTTAGTTGACGATACGCCTGATACGGTAGCGATTTCCTGTTTCGATCCCATCCGTAGAGAAGTTGCACGTGTGGCATTGGTTCGCCTCATCAAGGACGGCCGTATCCAACCTGCGCGCATCGAGGATGCCGTCCGGAAGTCACAACGAGAGGTTGATGTCGCGGTGCGAAAGGCGGGCGAAGATGCCGTCCTCGACGTGGGCATCAGGGGGCTTCATCCGGAACTCACCAAGATGATGGGTCGGCTCAAATACCGCTACTCCTACGGTGAAAACGTCCTACTGCACTGCACGGAAGTCGGACACATCTCGGGCATGCTGGCATCCCAGATCGGTGCTAACGCCCAAACCGCGAAGACGGCTGGTTTCCTCCACGACATCGGCAAAGCCCTGACTCACGAAGTTGAAGGCCCACACGCCGAGATCGGCGCTGACCTTGCCGCTCAATACGGCGTGCGTGACAACATCGTCGTCGCAATACGCGAACACCATGACCGCGAAATGACGACACCGGTGTCGTTTTTGGTCGCGGCAGCCGACGCGATCAGTGCTGCCCGTCCAGGAGCTCGCAGCGATACCAATGAAAACTACTTGAAACGCCTCAACGAACTCGAGAGCGTGGCACGGGGTTTCGACGGTGTTCGACGAGTCTTCGCCATTCAGGCCGGACGAGAGGTGCGCGTTCTGGTCGATCCGCAGAAGATCACCGACGCTGATGCGAGCGTTCTTTCGAACGACATCGCCAAAGCGATCGAGCAACGGTTGCAATATCCCGGTCTGATCAAGGTGATAGTTATCCGCGAATCGCGCGCGGAAGCGGTGGCCAGCTGATCCAAATTGGCGACGCACAGACGTAGCCGATTCCCCGTGTCCGTTTTTGCCTTGAGGTCAAATGTCGGCGTCTAGTTCCGGTGGGAGGCATGATCCGAGCGCGCAACTTGTGATCGCGCCGCCTTGGCGCGTCCAAGAGGACTTGCACCTGCACACGAACGCGTCTGATGGTGTCCTGTCTCCGACCGAGTTGGTCGATTTGGTTAGCTCGACGTCGTTGACCCTATTCGCAATTACGGATCACGACACGACATCAGGTTTGGATGAAGCAAAAGACGCTAGCCGCAGACATCCCGGGATCACCTTCATCCCAGGGATCGAATTGAGCGCCGAAGTCGATGGAACGGAGATCCACCTCACTTGCCATTTCATCGATCGGCATAACTCTGAAATGCAATCTGAATTGTTGGCTTTGATGCAAGACCGCGAGTCGAAAGCGGAGCAGATCGTCGACCGCCTCAGAGAGATCGGTCTGCCGGTGGATTGGGAAGATGTGGTTGCCAATGCTGATGGGGCGATCGGCAGACCACATATCGCGCGTGCCATGCTGGCTCGGGGTTACGTGAGTTCGGTATCCGACGCGTTCACTCGTTACTTATCACCCGGCCGGCCCGCTTACATATCACGGCGCAAGCTTGGCGGGGTACGTGCCTTGCAGCTGGTGCATGATGCAGGTGGTGTGGCGACAGTCGCACATCCGCGAACCGTGTCTAATGTGGAAGAAGTATTGTCGACTCTCAAACCCCATGGATTGGCGGGCATTGAAATTTATGCGGAGAAGTACGGCACCGATATGATTGACCGATACTCAGTCCTAGCCGATCGATTTGGCCTCGTCAAGTCTGGCGGCTCCGACTACCATGCGAACGACACCGTCAACGAGATCGTGCCGGGAATGAATGGGCCGCCACCCGGCACCGTACGGAAGCTGTACGAACGAGCATTGGAGATGCACGGTGCCGATGGCGTTGGATATTGTCTCGACGAGTCGAAATTGTAGTGACCGAATAGATGCCAGACACGCTACCATCAATCGCCCTCGTCGTCTCGGCATATCTGGTCGGATCGATTCCGTCGGCTTATCTGATCGGGCGGCTGATTGCCGGTATCGACATCCGGGAATACGGGAGCGGAAACGTTGGGGCTTCCAACGTATCTGTCCACGTCGGCAAAAAATGGGTGGTGCCGATCGCACTATTCGACGTTTTTGCCAAGGGGTTTCTACCTGTTTATGTCGGAGGCTCGATGCTGCTAGACCTTGGATCAACCACGCAGGCTATCGCTGCCTTGGCAGCGATGTGCGGGCACAACTGGCCGATATTTCTGAAATTCTCAGGCGGACGCGGGATTTCGGTCGGGATTGGGTCGATCGTCGCGTATGGGATGCCCCTTTTCGTTTTGTGGGCGACGATACCTGGTGTGCTGTTCGCGCTGACGCCGTGGCGAGATTCGGCGGTTTCGTGGTTGATGGCGACGGTCCTGCTACCTGTTTGGGCACTCTGGGCTGGATACGACGCGTGGGTGGCTGTGTACGGGGTTGGATTCGCGGTTATCACGATTGTCCGTCGAGTTACATCCGGCGGATTCAAAGATTCGTTGTTAAGTTATGGGGAGTTGACTCCAGCCAAACTCGTCTGGAACCGCATGGTCTATGATCGCGATATCGCGTCACGTAACACTTGGGTGCACAGCCGCCCGAAGCCAAGCAACTAAATTGATCTGATGAGCGAGAACGCCACGGAATTAGAACTGAATATGACGGAGTGCCCTCGCGACCAGGGGGTTGAGACCAATCTCCGGTGTGGGCAATGCGGCGATCCGATATGCCCACGATGCATGGTCTATGCGCCGGTTGGGTCTAAGTGTCCGGATTGTGCATCGATTGGTGGGCCGGTGATGTTCAAAGTGACTCAGAATGATTTGATTCGGATCGGAATAGTGGCAGGATTAGCGGCGTTGGGCATCGGGATCGCTTCAGCGGTCACGCTAGTGGCGCTTTGGTCGCTAGATATTTTGGCGGGGGTGAATTCGAGCATCTGGTTGATCGTGGTAGGAGTGGCGGAGTTCCTCGGTGTGATGGGTGTTACTTATGCGATGCAGTTGGTTGCGGGGACAAAATACTCGACGAGTTTGCGAATCATGGCTGCCGGTCTGGCGTTGCTGTTTTATCTGACCCAGGTAATGGCGATCGAAATCATGGCTGGCATGTTCACGGAACTGCTGATAGGGCCAGGAATTGTGGTGCACCTGCCGGGGTTGATCGGGTTCGGGTTTGGGACTTACTACGCGATGCAGCGATTCAAACCTTAGTTGGGATGATCGCGCCTTTGCCGGATTGCCGGTGTGCGATTGCTTCGTCGATCATGTTGCGCAGCGACAATGGCGGATCGTAGCCGAAATCCCGCTTCGATGCTGAAAGATCGTACTCGTAGTAGGTTGGTGTGATCGGGAGGTTGACCTTGGTGTAGGGTGCGTTGAGTCTTTCGGCGAGGTATGGGATCATGTTTTCCCAGTGGAAGGGTTCGCGGGATGCGAGTTGGTAGGTGTTGCCGAATGTCGCAGGGTTGCCCAGAGCGTTTTCGTATGCGTGGATGATGTCTCGGACTTCGACGAAGTGTTTTTTCCATGGACGGCCGTTACGATCGGCGGCGATGATGAGATGGGGATCGCCGTCGTAGGTTTTCGACATGAGTTCGTAAGCCTCGCGGCATTCAAGGTCGGTTGAATCTTGTAGCTGATCCATGAATGTCCGCATGTGGAACTGCCCGAAGTCCAATACTTCGCCTGCGCCCCATGCGTTGGCGAAACGGAATACGGTTGCGGGCAGAGACTCGGCTCTGACGTAACGATCTACCAAGTGTTCGGTCAGGACTTTTGTGTAGCCGTACCAGCCAGTGGCTGCTAGTGGCAGAGAGTCTTCACGTATTGGCTTTTCGATGCCTTCGGGCGGGTATTTTTCCATGGTGCCGTCGGTGCTCGTGTGGATGACGTGCTGGATACGATCTGATGCGAGAGCGGCTTCAAGGATGTTGAAGGTGCCCTTTACGTTGATGTCGAAGTATTGCTCGGGTGTGAACGGGCCACCGGCTTGGAAGGCTGCACCCAAATGGAATATTGCTTCTGCTCCTTTGGCGGCAGATCTAACATCGGCATTCGAAGCAAGGTCTCCCTCGACGATGTGGGCGCCGATTTGGGCTGCCTTTTCGGATTGGGGGTCTCCGGGCACGACGAAACCTGTTACATCGTGTCCCAAGTCGACGAATCGCTTCGCCACGTTTGCGCCTACGCGTCCCGTGATGCCAGTGATCAGTATTCGCATTGATGGACCCTCAGATTGTTTAGTGTTCGGAGAAAGAATAGACGGGTTTCGGGTAAACTGCAATCGCTGAGGCGGCTTGCGGCCTTGACCGCCATTTAGATCACTAACAGGAAATGCTGATGACCAAGATCGAAAAAGTCGAAACCTTTCTCTGGAGTCGATGGATCCTGATCAAGATCCACTCCGAGGATGGCTATGTCGGTGTGGGAGAAGGGGGTGTACACGGCTGGCAACGTCCCACGAAGACGATGATCGAGGTGATGAGCGATTATCTGGTGGGTAAGGATCCGAACTTGATCGAGCATCACTACCAGTGGTTGTATCGCTCATCACACTTTATGGGTTCAGTTGTCCAAGGCGCACTCAGCGCGATTGACATTGCGCTGTGGGACATGAAGGGCAAGCGGTTGGGCGTGCCGATTTACGACTTGATGGGCGGCAAGACGCGCGACCGCGTCCGTTGCTACATGCACGTCGGTGGCGATACGGGCGAGGAACTGGCGGAAGACGCTTTGCGCGCTAAACAGCAAGGTTTCACCGCGGTTCGTTTCACGCCGTTTCCGAACGACTACTATCTGCACAAGTCGTACACGGAGTGGGCTGATGAGGCGGTAGAGCGCGTGGGGATGGTCAAGGATGCTGTCGGATCAGATGTTGATATCTGCGTCGAGATTCACCGCCAGATGAACCCGGCGGAATCGATCTGGTTAGGCAGGCGGTTGGAGCAGTTCAACCCGTTCTTCTATGAAGACCCGATGCTGCCAGACAGCCCGGCACGGATGGCTGAAGTCCAAGCGCAGTGCAACATTCCGATCGCGACGGGAGAGCGTTTCACGACGATTTTCGAGTACCAACAACTGCTCGAAAATGGTGGATGCGCGTACGTCAGACCTGATCTTTGCCTATGCGGTGGACTGAGCGGATGCAAGAAGGTTGCCGCTATGGCGGAAGCGCAACACGTGAAGGTCATTCCGCACAATCCGTTGTCGCCAGTATCGACCGCGGCGTGTGTTCAGCTAGACGCCTGCATTCCGAACTTTGCGTTGCAGGAATACACGGGCGAATCGGAACCGCCAAAGTCGGAGCTATTGGTTGAGCCGCTGGAGCTGATTGACGGGTACCTGACGGTGCCTGAGGGGCCTGGATTGGGCATCGAACTCAACGAGGATACGTTGGCGAGGATCGGAGAAGATCCAAAGGTGCTGGACACACCAATCGGATTCGATGGTTCGGTACAAGACCGCTAAAGGAGAAGCAGCGGACGTTAGATAGTGGAGCGGGAGACGGGATTCGAACCCGCGACCTTCTGCTTGGGAAGCAGATACTCTACCACTGAGTTACTCCCGCTCGGCGTGTTCGTGTTGTCATTATAGCGATTGGGCGCAGTTGGTCAACGTAGAACATGGTCTACATGCATCCCAAGAGTTAGTGATCCGCTTCAAACCGCCCAATCCTCGAGGTCCCATGCCATCTGCCAGAAGTCGCGTTCGTAGCGAGTGCAGGTGATGTAGGCTTCGCGCATGGCAGATAGTTCTTGGCTTCCGGCGGTTGCGGCTACGCGGTCGCAGATGGCGCGGGCTTCTAGGGCGACGGTGCGCGAATCTTCGCCGGCGTACATGCGTATCCACTCGGCGTAGTGGGGTGCGTTTTGGGGTTCGCCGTCTGCGGCGAGCATCTCGCCGACTTTCCAGTATCCCCAGATGCATGGAACTAGTGCGGCGATCAGTTCGCCGAAGCTGCCGATTTGGGCAACGCGGAGCAGGTAGCTGGTGTAAGAGTAGGTGGTTGGTGCGTGTTTCGTGGCTTCGAGCTCTCGAGCAGAGATTCCAAGTTGGGAGCAGTATGAGCGATGGAGTTCCATCTCGGTGTTGAGGATGTGGTCGACCGCGCCGGCGAACCAACTCATCGTGGTTAGATCGGAGGCCTTCACGGTCCCCATCGCCAAGCACCGGGCGTAGTCGATGAGGTAGACGTAGTCCTGCGTCATGAAGTGCTTGAAGCGCTCAGTAGACAGCGATCCGTCGCCGATTCCGAGCACAAACGGGTGTCGCATCATGGCTTCGCGCTGGGGTTTGGAAGCGACTTCGATCTCGTCGCAAAAGGTCACGACATCAACCTCCTGAGGGTTCATCATGCGTCCCCTTTGTCCTGCCCGTCTGGATTCCGGCTTTCGCCGGAATGACGGAGTTTGTGTAACAACGATTCTCGCATATCAGCGGAGCTATCGAACGCGCCTTTGGGTGTGGTCGATGCTGGTATCCTCAAACTTCATGGCGTCGAAAAATAAGGGTGACGGGCGTATGGTTTGGTTGGACCTTGAGATGACAGGTCTGGAGGAGCAACACGTCATCATCGAGGTGGCGACCGTGATCACAGACGCGAATCTGGAAATTCTTGCCGAGGGTCCCGACATCGCCATCAATCGTTCGGTCGAAGATCTCAACAATATCGATCCGTGGTCAGCGAAGCAACACACCGAATCGGGCCTGATGGACAAAGTCAGAGCGTCGCGGATCGGCATCAACGAAGCGGAAAGTCGGACGCTGGATTTTGTCAAGAGTTGGGTGGGTAAATGGGAAGCGCCGTTGTGCGGCAATTCGATCTGGGTAGACAGACTATTTTTGAAGCGAGAGATGCCGACGCTGGAATCGTACTTGCACTACCGTGTGGTCGATGTGAGTAGCATCAAAGAGCTTATTGCTCGATGGCATCCTGAGGCAATAAAACCGCCGGAGAAATCTAAGTCGCATCGTGCGCTGGACGATGTGCTGGAGAGCATCGAAGAGTTGCGGTGGTACCGCCAACAGTTCTTCAAGTCGCCAGAGGTTGTTTCCGGTAAGGCTGACGCTTGAACGTCATCTGAGAAGATTGCTGACTCGCCGTTCGGCCTCGATTAGCTGGGGGTCGCTCTTGCGGCGTTCGGAGTAACGGCTGAGCGAGGCTAGTATTGTCGAGTGCGGTCGACCGCCCATCAGTGTGCCGGTCTCGGAACTCGTAAGTCCGCTCTTCTCTCGCAACATATAGATCGCCACGTCGCGCGCTGTTGTGACTGACCGGTTGCCTCGACCTGACCGGCATAGCCGGTCGTTGCTAATTGAGAACACGGTGGCAACTGCATCGACAACTTGGTTCGGTGGCACCAATGTCGGTGCGGGGGTCGTTATTCGATCTTTTACTGCTTCTACTGCGACGGCTAAGCTGATTGTCCCTGCTTCCGCGGCTTGTGCTCGTCCTTCCAGTTGGTGGTGTGCATCAACGCGTGTGATGGCGCCGATGACATCGCGAACGTTGTTGGCGAATCGTTCCGACAAGAAGTCCAGAACTTCGTTTTTGAGATGCAGTTTTCGTTCCGATGCATATCTCCCAAGGAGTGAACGCTTCAACTCGAAATCAGGACGAGCAATCGAAATCTCGAGTCCGCCAGACAGTCTGGAGACGACCTCGTCGCCAAGTTCGTTGATCGGGTATGCGCTGTTGAATGTGAAAACGACCTGTTTTCGATTGGCGAGGAGATGCTCGAGGATCGAGAGCAGGAATGACAGGGTCTTCGATTTGCCGATGAGTTTCTCGATACCATCGACGAGAAGTGCATCTACGTCGCGATAGCGGTCGCGAACCGCGGCGACCTTGCCGCTCTGCGACGATTTCACGAAACTATCGACGAACTCTTCACCCGTAAGGCAGATAACGTTCATCTTGGCTCGGCGCATCTCGTTGGCGATGGCGTTGATGAGGTGAGTTTTGCCCTGCCCGGTCTCTGAAGCAATGGTCAAGGGATTAAATTCATCGCCCGGTGCATCAACAACGCTCCGCGCGGCGTTCAACGCATGGGCGTTGCTCGCGGATCTCTCGAAACGCTTGAAGGTGCAGTTAGGAATGGCGGGGAAGTAGTGTGCGTTCTCGCGGGCTACTGTAGCGCGGTGGCGACTCAAACGGACATCGGCCCACTGGGTGTAGTCGCCGGCGAGGCCTTCGCGTACTAAGACGTCGCTGCTGGTGTATGCGATGGTGTCGAGTTCAATCTTTACATCTTGACCAAAAACCTCGGATGCGAATCGACGAATACTTCGCATGACGCGTTGGCGGATCCAAGCGGCTACGAAACCGTTTTTCACGGTGATCCGCAACACACCATCGACGAACGATGTGGCCTTCGAATCGGCTAGGTATGCGTTGAAATCGGCTTGGTTATCGATCTGTACCTCGACCATCCCGAGCACCACTCTCCACTTTTTTTGCACTGCGCAAGTACGGCTGTCTGACAAGTCATCAGGCACAGATCATCCTTTCATGAGCGAATAGAATTTAACGGCGCGCGAAGACGCGGCAAGCAACTTCATGCGCGATATCGATTGTGTGATTCTCGGGCCGCCTCCTCAGATGCCCGAGAACATCGTCAACTAGATTTAACATATCGCCACTGGCGAAATCGTGCAACGCAAAAAAGCCGTTTTTGAGAGGTTTTTGAACTGAATTTTGGCGATTGAACAGATGTTTGACATCAGAAATCAGAAGGTTTTGTTAAGGGCGATTCGTCCATGGAAATCAGGTGAAACCCGCTGTTGTGTCAACAATTGCCGCTTTCGTCGATTGTCATAACAGCGACATTGAGCATCAGCCACTGAGCACGCCAAAAAGTGTTGGGATGAGAGCGATATTTTTCGGAACTCCAAACGCCGCAATCGCGTCGTTGCGCGCGCTTCTCAGCGCAGGAATCGAAGTCCCGATGATTTGCGCTCGGCCCGCGCGCCGCGCTGGGCGTGGGCGTGTCCTATTGCCAACCCCAGTGGAGATTTTTGGGATCGATTCGGGAATCCGGGTCATCACTCCTCAGGCGTTGGATGCCGAAGCTGTGGCAATGATTCGGGAGATCGAAGCCGATGTTTATGTCGTAGTCGCGTATGGCAGATTCATTCCTACGGAACTGCTGTCGGCTCCGCGATTGGGCGTTGTGAACATTCACCCGTCGCTACTGCCAAGGCACCGCGGACCGAGTCCGGTTGCAACTGCGATTCTGGAGGGCGATGCATCCACTAGCGTGTCGATCATGCTGCTCGACGAGGGTATGGACACTGGTCCGATCTTGGCGCAATCCGAACCGGTGAGTATTTCAAGCGATGTCCGATGCGACGAGTTGACTGAGCGCCTCTTCGAACTCGGTGCCGGTATGCTTCCGGATGTTTTGGAAGATTACGGGGCCGGAAATATCATGCCGCGACCTCAGATCGAGGCGGACGCGACGGTAACGAGATTGTTAACTAAAGTTGACGGAGAGATAGATTGGGAAGCTCCTGCGGATCGGATCGTCAGGATGAACCGGGCTTATCACCCTTGGCCGGGTACCAGCACGTTTTGGGACGGTGAGGTATTTAAGATTGTTGATGCTGAAATTGGTGAAGGTGTGGATTCGGGGTCGAGGCTGGATGCGGGTAGTGTGTTCCGGGCGGATGATGGGAGCGTTTACGTTGCTACCGGGTTTGAGTCTTCGGTGAGGTTGATGACGGTTCAAGCGGCGGGGAGACGAGCGATGTCGGCTGTCGAGTTCGCCAACGGCAGGGGTGATTTCATTGGTTCGATATTGGGTGCAGAATAGAGTCGGTTTTACGACGGCTTAGTTGATGGAGAGCGGAATGATAGTAGATTGTCACGTTCATGTGTGGGAGTTGTCTCCGATAGCGCCGGTCGGCCCGACTGCTCCGACGTGGACGGCGGTAACGGAGGAGGCTGGTCCGACGGAGTTGCTGGTTGCGGATATGGATGAGAACGGTGTTGATGCGGCGGTGCTAGTGCAATCGAGCGGATCGACTTGGGACAATACCTACGTGGCGGAGTCGTCGAACGCGGATCGGGAACGGTTTCGATCGATAGGTTTGGTAGATCCGATGGATCCTGACAATGCCTCGGTTGCAGCTCGTTGGATGGATGAGTTTGGGATGTCGGGTTTTCGGTTTCACCCCGATTACTATCCGGATGATGTGGTTTTGGATGTGGGTCGGAATGGTCGGATGTTCAATGAGATTGAGAAGCGGAGCGGGATTGTGAAGGTTCACAACCGGGTTGGGAATGTGGGTCAGATGGCGGGGATTGTGGGACGGTATCCGGGGATCACTTGGATCGTCGACCATATGATGTATCCGGAGCCTTGGATGTCGGGTGATGGCTGGACGGCGTATCTGCCGGTTTTGGATTTGGCTCGGCATCCGAATGTAGTGATGATGATTTCGGATGTGCACAACCGGTCAGGGGAAGGGTTTCCGTTCGGCGATATGCATAGTGTGGTGATGATGGCGATTGATGCGTTTGGGATTGAGCGGTGCATCTGGGGCACGGGGTATCCGGGGTACCTGCGTGAGAAGAACGGTTGGATTTCGCTGGCGGACGAGTTGCGGTTGGTGCGCCAGGGGTTTGATTGGTTGACGGAAGAGGAGCGCGGGAAGTTGCTCGGGGATAATGCTAAGAGGATTTATGGGTTCTGATTAGTGCAGGCGACGGAGTTCGGATTTGCGTTCGGGTGATTTTCGGTCGCGTTGGGAAATATTTCTTTTGCGGTTATAGGTTTCTTCTAAGTTTTCGTCTTTGAAGGCGATGGGGTGAGTGATGTTTTTACGCGAGCGTGTCTGTCGGGCACGGTTGCTTTGCGATGCTGGTGGGAGATTGTCAGCAGTAGATTCTGATTTGGGATCGCTTGGCATGAGTTGGTTATAGCAGGTTCGAACGCTCTAGTCGGAGTCCTCTGCTTCGTCTTGGTCTTCCTCGTCGTCGGGATTGAATCCGGGGACGAGTTGGAATCGTTTGAAGCCTTCGGCGAATGGTGCGTCGATGTTTTTGCCGTTTTCGGCTCGCCATCTTCGCATCCACTTGTCGACGTTTTCGGGTTGGTCGAGCTGGCTGACGTGAGATTTGATGGCGCCGATGGCTTTGTCGACGTCTTCCTCTTCTAGTGGGTTCCAGTGAGAACTGCCCTCTCCGAACATCATGACCCATACTTCGTGGACTTTCCACGAGTCGAGTCCTTGTGCCAGCAGGCTTTCGTCCCAGAGGTGGTCACGGGCAGATGGGAATACGGCTGAGAGAGCGGCTTCGCCGGCGGCGAAGTGGTCTGGATGGCCGATGTAGTTGCTGTGCGAAAGGTCGCGGGTGGGGTTGGTGGTGATGAGGATGTGGGGGCGGTGTTTTCGGATAACGCGGACGATTTCGCGCCGGAGTGCGATGGTTGGTTCTAGGTAACCGTCTGGGAAGTCGAGGAATTCGATGGATTTGAGTCCGAGGACGCGTCCGGCTTCGGTTTGCTCGTCTTTGCGGATTCGGCTGAGTTCGGTGGCTGAGAGTGAACGGTCTTCGGTTCCTTTGGAGCCGTCGGTGCACATCACGTAAACCACTTCCCATCCGAGTCGGGTCCATTTTGCGACGGTTCCAGAGCATCCCCAATCGGCGTCGTCGGGGTGGGCGAAGACGACCATTGCTCTAGAGTGAGGTTCTTGTTCGGGTGGGACGGGTTCAGAATCTGCGGTCATGGGGTCATCAAGCGAATTGATTGAGGGTGGATCGTAATAGTACTGAGAAACAATGTTAATTTTGGGCGCGATTAATCACGGGGGTGTGCCCCTTTTGTCTCCCGTATCGGGGTACGGCCCCCTGCGGGCAGGTTTGAAACCTGCCCCTACGATGGTCGGTTCGCGAACCGGCCCTACGTCAAGTGTTTCGAAGCATCGCCGCGTCTGGGTTGCGCGCGGGCGACAACTCGCATGCTTTACCTAGGCTGGTAGGTGTTTCTGTGTCCAGCACCGCCGACGTCGCCAGACCGTCGGCCCTCCGGGAAGCATCGTGTGAAAGATGTGCCCCCGTCATCGCTCGATTGTTCCTCTCGCTAGCGCTGCAGCCTCTTCCGCCCGGCGAAGCGGAAAGACGTGTGCCGGATAAAAGACCGTTCGCCCGAACCTTGAACGGACAGACTCCCCCGCGCTACTCCCCTCTGGATTCCGGTTCTCCCCGGAACAACCTGGGTTTGGCACGTTCCCCTCTGGGTCCCCGCGTGCGCGGGAACGACATTGGGGAGGGCGTCCGCCGTCTGGCTTGCTTTCGTTGGCGGAGCCAGCAATATGCCCCGCGTCCGAGCCCTACAGCTACAACGGTCTTCGTAACCGGGTTTCGGCAGCGTTTCGCCCGTCCTTACAGACGTCTCTCACGACTTGTGGCGGGCACCGCCGGCGGGTCGTGTGTTGGCGACCCCGTGTCGTCCCGCTCGCTGCCTGTTTACCCTATTCAGTTGTCGTTTTTTCTGCCTCGCGTCCGAAGGTTGCGCGATCCCCGGGCGCGGCGATTCTTCGTTTTCGGGGCGCTGGTCCGATGGCTCTCGGATCGGCGCTTGATGTTTATATTACTACATATGTTGCGGGAGTCAAGTCTGAACCGCAGATTACGGGGATTTATGGATTGGTGGGATTTTGTTGGGTGTGTGAACCCCCTGCGTCTCGCTTCGCTTGCCGCGTCCCCCTTTTGCTGACGCAAAAAGGGGAGGGTGGGGCCTGTCCCGTGGCCACCCCGATCATACTCACGCGGGCCCTTCTCAATCTCCCCTGCGAGGGGGAGGGATGGGTGGATGAAAGGGGATGGGCTGGTGTTAATCGCCCCATGAAGAAGGGAGGATGTGATTGGTTGTGGAAATTCCCTGAAAGATAATGTCGACAGTTTTTTCGATTTGGGTTGGGGATTGGGGTGCGCCTATGATGTGGCGTGCCAGGATGGAGCCGACCAATGCGTAGACAGTGGCTTCGAGGTCGGTGTCAGGGCGGATTTCACCGCGTTCGACGCCTCTTTGGAGGATTGTTAGGGCATCTTTTCTTCGGGGTCGCATGATTCGGTTGCGGAAGAGTTCGATGAGTTCGGGATTGCGACGTTCTTCAACGAGGAGTGCGCCCATGACCGCGAATCCGGGGCCATGTTCAAATGCCGTCTGGTTTTGCAGGAGCATTTCGACGATGTCGTTGCGGGCGCTGCCGGTGTCAGGCGGTGTGCCGAAAGTGTCGGTTAAGGATCTCATTGCCGCGGCGGCGAGTTCCCCTTTGTTTTCGTAGCGCCGGTAGATGGTGGTTTTGCCGACGCCTGCGATGTTTGCGACGCGTTCGACAGACATTGCGGCGTATCCTACATCGGTGAGGACTTGGATAGTCGCCTGAAGTATCGCGCGGTCCAGATTGGGGTCGCGAGGTCTTCCGGGTCTCGGGTCTTGGGGTGTAACTTGCGGGTTTGTTTGGGTCAACGGGTGTCTAATGGTGTTCGGGAACAGGATTGTTCGAGGTTTCGGTGTCTGCGGTTGGTGCGAGATGTCGGGCTGGCATGAATCTCAATACGAGAATGGATCCGATGATAGCGATTGCGGCGGAGACAAGAACGGCGACACCGAGGGCGTCGGTGAATCCGGTCTTTGCGGATGCGACTAATGGGCCTGCAATCTCTGCCGGAAGCATGGAAGCTACTCTAGCGGCTGCCCCGACCGAGTCGCTGGCCGCGTGTGCAGCTTCGGGTGGGAGCGAAGCGACGACGTCTTGCATGCGTGAGTTGAATACGGTGTTGATGACCGATCCGATGACGGCGACTCCGAAAGCGCCGGCGACTTGGCGAGTGACATCGTTCATGGCGGATGCAATGCCGGCGTTGGCCTCCGGGACTGCTCCCATGACGGCGTCAGTGGAAGGTGCCATGACGTTGCCCATGCTGAATGCGAGCAGGAAGAAGGTAGTGCCGATGACCCAGTAGCTGGTGTCGGTTTGCCAGAACGAGATGGAGACGAAAAGGATGGTCAGTCCCAAAAGGCCTGCGGCGACGACTCTGTTGGTGCCTAATTTTCCGACCAATCGATGACTCAGGCCTGCGCCGATCGCCATACCGAAGGCGATGGGGATCATGCGCAGTCCGGCTTCGAGCGGTGTGAAGCCTTGAACGAACTGCAGGTATTGGGTCATTCCAAAGATCATGCCGAAGAGGGCGAAGAAGCCGATGGAGATAGCTCCCGCGCCGGCTGAGAATCTCAGGTTTTTGAAGAACGCGAGATTGAGCATGGGGTGATCGGTCCTGAGTTCCCAGACGATGAATATGGCGACTAGAATTGCGCCGCCTGCCAGCCCGGAGATGACGGAGAGGTTGGTCCAGCCGTGAGTAGGTGCTTCGATGATGAAGTAGACCAATGTGGTTACGGCGGCGATGGAGAGGATGGCTCCCGGAATGTCGATGGATACGGGATTCGGGTCACGGCTTTCGGGAACGAGGATGAAGCCTGCGATGAGTGCGACAGCGATGATTGGAATGTTGATGAAGAATACGGAACCCCACCAGAAGTTTTCGAGAAGCAATCCACCGGTGACGGGTCCGATGCCGATGCCTAGACCGGCGACGGCGGCCCATATTCCGATCGCCTTGCCACGTTCCTCTCTTGGGAATACGTTGGTGATTATGGAGAGGGTTGACGGCATGATGAGTGCACCGCCGATGCCCATCAATGCCCGCGCGGCGATGAGTTGGGCGCTGGAGTCTGCATAAGTGGCGAAGAGGCTGGAAAGCCCGAATATGACGAGTCCGACTTGGAGGGCTCGTTTGCGTCCGAATCGGTCTCCCAGAGCGCCCATCGTGAGTAGAAGACCTGCAAAGACTAGGACATAGGCGTCGACCATCCATTGGAGCGATGTTGCGCTGGCGTTGAACTCACGTTGGAGGGTAGGGATTGCGACGTTGAGGATGGTGTTGTCGAGTCCGATGATGAGGAGGCTTGTCGATAGGACTATCAGTGTGAACCAGCGTCTCTTGTATGCGGTGGTTTGGGTGGGATCGGCGATGGTAGGTTGCATTGACCTGTCTCCATTAAATAACGATACCGTATCGTAATTATATATGGGTTTATGAAAAGTGTTGGTTGAGGCGCAGATTGGGTCGCGCCGATGTTTGGTTTAGGATTTTGGGAATGAGTGAGAATGCGAATGGGCCATTGGTTTCGGTGATTATGGGCAGTCGTTCGGACTTGCCGACGATGCGTCATGCAGCGGAGGTTTTGGGCGAGTTGGGTGTGGCGCATGAGGTGCGGGTTGTTTCGGCGCACCGGACTCCGGATTTGATGTCGGAGTTCGCGAAGGAGGCTAAGAGTCGTGGAGTGAAGGTGATCATCGCGGGCGCAGGTGGAGCGGCGCATCTTCCGGGGATGGTGGCGGCGAACACGAATTTGCCGGTGATCGGGGTGCCGGTGGAGAGTTCGGCTTTGAGCGGTTTGGATTCGTTGCTGTCGATTGTGCAGATGCCTCGTGGAGTACCGGTAGCGACGGTGGCGATCGGTAGGTCGGGCGCGGTGAATGCGGGTTTGTTGGCGGCGCAGATCGTGGGGACGTTTGACGAGGAGGTTTTTGCGCGGTTGGTGCGGCGTCGGAAGGTTGCGGAGGCTGAGGTTTTGGAGGGGACTTATGTTGGTGATGAGGATTTAGGTGAGTAGGTGTGCGGTGAAGTTGTTGAGGATTGGCGCGGGTATTCCGTGCGGTTTCTTCGCGCCCCCTTTGTCCTTCGGACATTTCCCCCGCGAGCGGGGGAAACCCTGGCCCCATGGCCGCCCTGTTCACCCTCACCCTAACCCTCTCCCATCAAGGGAGAGGGGATTTGTTGGGAACCTCTTGCGTCATCACCCCTCTGGATTCCGGCTTTCGTCGGAATGACGGGGAGTACTAAAGTGTTGAGTTCTGATTTGACGATTGGGATATTTGGTGGTGGGCAGTTGGGACGGATGTTGGCGATGGCGGCTCGGGCAATGGGCTATCGGTCGGTTTCGTTGGATCCGGGATTGGATTGTCCTGCTTCACAGGTGACGGATGTGCACATTGCGGCGGCGTATGACGATTTGGACGCGGCGCGGGAGTTGGCGGAGCGGTCGGATGTGGTGACATATGAGTTTGAGAATGTGGATGCGACGGCGATTGAGGTGATTTCGGAGGCGAAGCCGGTTTATCCGTCGCCGTCGGTGTTGCGGGTTTGTCAGGACCGGGAGATTGAGAAGTCGACGATGCGGGATTTGAGGATTGGAGTGCCGGAGTTTCGGGTTGTTCGGAGCAGTGGGGAGGCGGTTGAGGCAGTGAGGGAGATTGGTGTGCCTGTGGTGATGAAGACAACTCGGTGGGGGTATGACGGCAAGGGGCAGAGTGTGGTTCGGGATGTGGGAGAAGCAGTCAGCGCGTTTGAGGGCTTGGGTGGCTCAACGGAAGCGCCGGTGATTGTTGAGGGGTTTGTGGATTTTGAGATGGAGGTTTCGGTGGTGTGTGCTCGGGATTTGAGTGGTGATATGCGGTCGTTTCCGGTTTCTGAGAATGTGCATGTGGATGGGATTCTGGACACGTCGATTGTTCCGGCGCGGTGTTCGGATGGGGTGAAGGCGGAGGCTGAACGGGTCGCAATGCGAATTGCGGAGGGATTGGATGTCAGGGGTTTGATCGCGGTGGAGATGTTCGTGACACGGGATGGATCGGTTCTGGTTAATGAGTTGGCCCCGCGTCCGCATAATTCGGGGCATTGGACGATTGAGGGATGTGAGACGTCGCAGTTCGAGCAGTTGGCGCGGATCATGGTCGGGATGCCGATGGGTGATGTTGGATTGCGTTCTCCGACGGTGATGGTTAATCTGCTGGGCGATGTTTGGGAGGCTGCAGGCGGATCGCCGGATTGGGAAGCGGTTCTGGGGATGCCGCGGACGCATCTGCATCTATATGGGAAGTCTGAGTACCGCGTTGGTCGTAAGATGGGTCATATAACGGTTACGGGAGAGACGGTGGAAGAGGCGTTAGCAGGCGCGGTCGTTGCGCGTGATGCGGCGGGTGGTCCAATTAACTGAACTACAATTCAACGACGTTTTGTCCCATACGACTGACAACCTGATACCTGAGACCGAAGACGAGACTCCTCAATCCTCGGCACCCGAAACTTCCCGAGAGGAGGTTTCGATCTCAGAAGAAACGCGTCGGGTTATTGACGCGTTGCAGACGGGATACCGCGCCGTAGAGAGGCGCGGGCACGAAATAAATGAAGCTGAAACTCGTCAGCTATTAATTGAACCTGTATTGGTGGCACTGGGTTTCCCCGCGAGTCATCGTAGGCCTGAGGATGGCGACCGCGGGAACCGTCCCGACGAGCTTTGCTATGACCGGGAAGTGGAAGCTGATGCCGTCGAAGCGGCGATCATTCTGGAGGCCAAAGCGCTCAATTGTGATTTTGATGTCCCCGAGCAACGCGGGCGTCGGGCATCTTCGCCGGACCGGCAGATTCAGAGATATCTGCGTCAACACGTAGCGAGTGGGCCGTCAACGCTGGGAATCTTGACTGATGGCGCATGTTGGCGGTTGTACGAGAGGTTCGGGGCGGATGTTTCGCTTATCGAAGATTACGACTTTGGTCGTTTGGCTCGCCAATTTTGGCGTTCGGCGAGTTCGTTTGGTGTGGAGTTGATCGAGCAGCTTGAAACGTTCACTCGGACAACACGCCGCTGCTTCGAACAGCCGGGTACTTTGGTTTTGGAGCCGCGGGTTGACGCGGCAGTTGGATTGCTGAACCTGGTTTCCGCAGGTGGCACACCGACCGAGATATTGGCAAGTTTTGCGCAAATTGAGGATGTTGAGCCGAGTTATGACATCGATGACCAAGTGACTTTGACGGGGTTGTTGGAAGATACGTTTGAGAACGATTGGGAAGAGCACGTGTACGCTATCGGGCCGGAAGTTGCGGTGCAAGGTCAACTTTCGCTGAGCGATCAGTTGACGATCGGCGTGGTGAAGTTCAAACATTCGGAGTGGGGTCTTGGGAGAGGAGATACGGCTGCGAGTGCACGGATACTTGCTCGGGCTGCCGGATCGAACATGTCGGTCATGTTTATCTACTCTGAAGGGCGAGACGGTTCATGCGAGGCGCGAATGGCTGCGTGCGCTGATGGGCAGGTGAATATGACAGCAGCGTTCGATCCTGAACTTCCGTTGCCTTCGGCAAGAACGGCGATCGGCGACATCCTCGCCAAACTTGCTGGCGACAAGCCGTTGGTGGCCGACGATATTTTGGGACCGTTGGAAGTGATGCCGTTGCGTCAGCAGTTCTACCAGGAAGTATCTAGGTGGACTTGGGAATTGCAACAGGATCAAGACTCGGATTACCGACATGCGGTGTTGAAACATTTGATTCGCGCGATCTTTACTTGGATTCTCAAGGAAGAGTCGATAATCCCGCCAGAGTTGTTCGAGTATGCGTACGTAGCGAATCAGTTGGATGATCCGAACGATTATCACTCAGAGGTACTTAAGTTTTTGTTCCATGAACGGTTGAACGTGCTAGAAGATATCCGAACGCCACACGGTATATCGAGCTTGAATGAGATGCTGGATCTTGCGCCGTTTTTGAACGGTTCATTGTTCGCCAAAGAAACTAATGAGCCAGAGTTGGATCTACCTGTGGGGCTGTATTGGAATGTTGATGAAGATGACCCCGGGTTGTTCACGATTTTCAATCGTTATCACTGGACGACGGATGAGCATCGCCCGGGCGAGAGCGAGCAGACGATGGATCCAGAACTGCTAAGCAACCTTTTTGAGCAATTGATAACGCCGACAGAGGAAGGTAGGGAACCACCTCCACGACAGCCGCGGGGAACTTATTACACTCCTGCGGACGTAGCCGATGAAATGGTTAAAGATGCCCTCACGGCGGCGGTTCAGGTTCGGTTGCCAAATCTTTCGACCGATGATCAACTCTTGAGCCTATTCGGTGATCCGGATGAGTCTGCATTCCTAGATGACACAGACGATAAAGCGACTCTGGCAGATCAAATTTCTTCGTTACGGATATTTGATCCCGCGGTTGGTTCGGGGGAGTTCTTGTTCAGTTGTTTGATCGCGATAAAGACGGCGCTGACGAAATTGAAGCACGACGATACGCACATGACCCGAGAGATCATCAAGGATCAACTCGCTGGCCAAGACATTAACCCGCTCGCTACGCAGATTACTCGGCTCAGATTGTTTATTGCGATTATATCGGCAGAAAAAGGTGACCCATCCCGCGAACCGTTGCCCAACCTTGAGGCAAGAGTGGTTTGTGCGGATTCGCTTGAAACTGTTGCTGACCCTAGCTGGCGACCAGACCGTCCGTCCTCTTTAGGCGATGTCGATCCTAGATTCGCGGTTGCGTTAGCTGAGCTTGCGGAAAACCGCAGGCGGTGGTTCGATGCGCATTCTGAGGACGCAAAATCTGAACTCAGGGAAGCGGACGACGTGCTACGTGAAGAGTTGAATTCTTACCTAGTTGGGAACGGAAACGAAACGGTCGTCAGTCGCGAGTTTAATGGGCTTGTTGAATTTCCATTATTGGGCACAGGATTGGAATGTGCCAGCACAGATGTCCGGTTGTTGTTTTACGAACCAGACTGGCAGGGTTTCGATATTGTGATTGGAAATCCGCCGTATGAGCGACTGTCAACGTCGGTCGACAACGCTCGCAAGACGGCTTTGGTCGAAGACAAAGGATACAAGACGACCAATGTGAATAATTTGTACACGGTCTTCTGCGAAATGGGGCTTGCGCTCGCGCGGACGGACGGTGGGGTGGTTACGATGATCGTGCCATTGTCAATCGCGTTTGGTATGAGACAGTGCACGATTCGAGAATTATTCGAAAACCTGTGTAGAAAGGTGAATCTGCGGCACTACGATAACCGTCCAGACACGACATTCAATCAAAGCCCCACGGTGAAATCGCCAGAAAACAGACAAAGAGCCACGATATTGACGGCGGTGCTAGGTAGTGGAACGCCCCCTGATATCAGTTCTACGGGCCTCCAAAGCTGGCATTCCCAGGAGCGGCAACGATGTCTAAGCCGGCGGTCGGACACACGAACTCCCGACATGCGAATGATATCCGATCGTCGTATTTCTGCCCAGTGGCCGAGGGTACCGACGAGGCATGTCGCCGAATTGATTGAAGCGGTATCTTCTCAAACAAGAGCAGTATCGAGCTATCGATGCGAAGGTGAAACGACGCTAGCTATTCCCAAAACGGCATATCGCTTTATTAGCACAATCCCGGCAGGCGCAGTTTCACCAAGAAGTGAATCCTTGATTTCAATTGCCGATGAAGATGACAAGCGTTTGCTCATGGCTGTGTTGAATGGGCATGTTGCCTATGCATGGTGGATGGCTATTGGAGATGGCTTCCACCTCAAACCTCTAGAAATGGATTCAATGACCGTTCCCGACCAATGGGTCAGTCAACCTTCGTTAGCGATCAATTTAGGCAGAAGATTGTTAGATGCAATGCCCGACTGCGTTGTCGAAAACAGACAACAGGGCGGCGTATGGAGAAACGTTGACTTCCACACTCATGCATCCGACATCATCGAAGAGTTGGATCGGTTACACATCGAAGCACTTGGGCTGGATGTTGAGCCGTTGCTGACGCACCTGAAGATCATGCGTTCGAGTAGCAGTTGGGATTTCGGTACTGCGAACTGATTATCCAAGGACTTATGTAGATGCCGGCATTTGTAGTTTCAGCGCCTTCGGAGTCGCGGCGGTTGATCCGTCGGCGTCGGCTGAATATGATGCGTGGGATTGCCGCGTTGTTGACGGTGCTGGCGATCGGTGTGGTTGGTTTCAAGGTGATCGAGGGTGACGATTGGACGTGGATGGATGCGGCATATATGTCGGTGATCACGATGTCGACGGTGGGGTTCGAAGAGGTTAGGCCGCTTAGCGAGCTGGGGCGAGTGTTTTCGATAGTGATCATCATTACGGGAGTGGGGGCGTTTGCATATACGTTTGCGACATTGGGGGAACAGTTGATATCGGGTCAGTTGGTTTCGAATTTGCGGCAGCGCGGGACTGAGGCGATGATGCGGCGGTTGCGTGGGCATCACATCGTGGTGGGTTATGGCGACACGGGAACGATCGTGGCGTCAGAGTTGAATGCCTTGTCGGATACGCGTGTAGTGGTCATTGATAGCGACGGCGAGGCGGTTCGGAACGCATCGGAGGATGGGTACATCGGTATCCACGGGGATGGTGGTCAGGACGAGGTATTGATGAAGGCGGGGATCGAACGTGCGAGGAGTCTTATATGTACAGTGTCGCCAGATTCAGCGGCGTTGATGACGGTTCTAACGGCGCACGTTATGGCACCGGATCTGGAGATCGTTGCGAAGGCGACGCTACCGGAGTCGGAGCCGAAGCTGCTACGAGCAGGTGCGTCGAACGTGGTATCGATGCATCACATTGCGGCACGGAGCATCGTCGAAGAGATCTTGGATAGCGACGCTCCGATGGAGGTAGGAAACGCGGCGATCGAAGTCGAAGGCGGGAGATTGGCGGTAATAACAGAAGAGGTTGTGATCGAGCGCGGTGGTAGATATGACGGCAAGACGGTTGGTGAATGTGGGTTCGTGACGGCGAGCAAGGCTGATGTGGTCGCGGTGCGGCGCGGGGATTCAGGTGGGATTATCGACGTGGCTGACGACGTTATCCTGCGAGGCGGCGACGCGTTAATTTTGGTGGGTGCGCCTGCACATGTGAAAGAGGCGGTTGAGGTTTTGGCGCGGGAACAGGGATGAGAGGGCCCTCACCCTAACCCTCTCCCGCCGAGCGAGAGAGGGGATTCTTGGTACAACGCTTCACTCTTTCGCGCCCCTTTTGCTGCGTAAAAAGGGGAGGATAACCACGCTAAGCCGCGGGTTCGCGTTGTTTTTGTAGGGCTTCTCGGCCGGCGTTGATGGTTTCGATGATGGAGTCGGTGTCGAAGACGCAGCCTCCCCAGATGCCGCCTGATGCGGATTGGAGTGCAGCCCATAGGCGGGAGTCGTCGGGGATTTGGGGGTGCGGTGTTAGGTTGTCGGGGGTTGGGCGGTCTTCGAGCTCTTGGGTTCCCCAGTCGGTGCCGTGATAGGTGTCGCCCTCCCCTACTAGGTTTATGGAACCGGTGAGGTTTGTGCGGTCGATGATGATTTCGACGAGGTCGCCTTCTCGTACGCGTCCGATGGGGCCGCCTGCGAGGGCTTCGGGTCCGACGTGACCGATGCATGCGCCAGTGGAGACGCCGGAGAAACGGGCGTCAGTGATGAGTGCGACGTGTTTACCGTAGGAGAGGTGTTTGAGAGCGGCGGTGATCTGGTATAGCTCTTCCATGCCGGTGCCTAGCGGGCCACCGCAGTTGACGATCATGATGTCGCCGGCTTTTATCTTGTAGTCCTCGTCGCGGGTCTTGATGGCAGCAATGGCGTCGCGTTCTGAGGTGAATACGCGAGCTTTGCCAGTGTTCCGGTATACTCCGTCGTCATCGACGACTGTTGGATCGATGGCGGTGGATTTGATGACGGAGCCTTGCGGTGCGAGGTTTCCGCCGGGGAACGTGACGGTGCTGGTGAGGCCTTTGGCTTTGGCGCGGTCGGCGGACATGATGACGTTGTCGGGGTCGACGCCATCGACGTTTCGGAGGTAGTCGCGCATGTCTTGTCGGCGTTCCGAGTCTTCCCACCAATCGAGGTTTTCGTCAAGAGACTGTCCGGTAGCGGTTAGGACCGAGGTGTCTAGCAGGCCTAGGTTGCGGAGGTGGAGCATTACCTCCGGGACGCCCCCGGCGGCGTAGAGCTGGGCGGTGGGGTGACCGATGGGACCGTTGGGGAGGACATCAACGATGCGGGGGATATCGTCATTGACTCGTCGCCAGTCGTCGACGTTCATGCGGTAGCGTCCAGCGGCGTGGGCGATGGCTGGTGTGTGCAGGAGGAGATTGGTAGAGCCTCCGCAAGCGGCGTGTACGACCATGGCGTTTTCGAAAGCGGCGTCGGTGAGGATGTCGTTGGAGTTGATACCGCGGTTTTCGGCCATGACGAGGGCGCGGGCGGATCGGACGGCGACATCGAACCACGCGGGTGTACCGCTGGGCGAAAGTGCGGCGTGGGTGATGGCGAGTCCGAGTGCTTCGGAGACGACTTGTGATGTTCCGGCGGTCCCTAGGAACTGACAGCCTCCGCCGGGGGATGCACAGGCGCGGCATCCGACGTCTTGGGCGTATTCGAGGGTTACTTCGCCTTGTGCGAACCGGGCACCTATGGACTGGATCATGCCTGCGTCTTCACCGGTTTTGGGAGCTAGGGTCACGCCTCCGGGGACGATGACGACGGGTTTATCGCGGAGTCCGGCGACGGCCATCATCATTGCTGGGAGACCTTTGTCGCAGGATGCGATGCCCATTACTCCGCGGGCGGTTGGTAGCGAGCGAGCTTGGCGACGGAAGACCTGGGCGGCATCGTTGCGGTATGGGAGGGAGTCCATCATGCCGGTCGTGCCTTGCGTGCGGCCGTCGCACGGGTCGGAGCAGAACGTAGCGAATGGAAGGCCGTTGAGGCGGTCGAACTCATTGGCGGCGGCTTTGACCATGGATGAGAGCTCGAAGTGACCGGTGTGGAGACCGAGAGCGACTGGAGTGCCGTCTTCTTCTCGTAGTCCGCCAGCAGTAGCGAGAATGATGAACTGCTTGCGCATGAGCTCGGCGGGGTTCCATCCCATACCGGCGTTCTGAGTCATGCCGAAATGGTCGCCGCTGGGGCTGTTGGTGAGGAAATCGGCGGTAAATGGGAGGACGCCAGTTGGACCGTCGGCGCGGGTGCGGATCTCACGCAGTTCGGCGCTCTGGTCGGTCCCTAGGACGTCTTCGGGTGTGAGATCGGAGGTTTGGTTGCTTCCGTTTTTGCTGGTCATCGTGATGCTCTCGATGGTTGTTCAGATGGAGGTTTTGGCAGTATCGCGGCGTATTTGCGATGAGGTATCAGTTGGGTTTTGCGGCTGTATAATCTGATTGCGAAAGTATAGAAGATGCATTGGATAGGGGTTTTGGCATATCTCCGTTGCTCCGTCCCTCTGGATTCCGGCTTTCGCCGGAACGACGGAGTTTCCTTGAAGGCGTGAATCTGGGTTGACAGAGCCGATTCTTAAGGTTGAGGACGCAGTCTGTGCGTTTGGTGGTTTGCGCGCGGTCGACAACTGCTCGTTTGAAATCGAGGCGAGGACGATTACGGGGTTGATCGGGCCGAATGGTGCGGGGAAGTCGACGATGTTCAATCTGATCACGGACATGGTCCCTTTGCAGAGTGGTCGTATCTTTTTCGATGGGCATCGGTTAGATGGGATCCCGCCCCACTCGGTAGCACGGCGAGGCGTGGCTCGGACTTTTCAGATACCGGGCGAGTTGGGTCGGATGACGGTGTTGGAGAATCTCGCCGTGGTTCCTGAGGGTCAGATCGGAGAGGCGATGTTTACGTCGGTGTTCGCGCCTCGGTTGGTGAGGCGTCAAGAGGAGCGGATACGAGAACAGGCGCGGGAGGTGTTGGGTCTTTTGCAGTTGACGCATCTCGAGGATGAGTTGGCGGCGAATCTTTCGACTGGTCAAAAGAAACTATTGGAGATTGGGCGGGCGTTGATGGCGTCTCCAAAGCTGGTGTTGTTGGACGAACCGGCGGCGGGGGTGAATCCAACGTTGATGCGGAATATCGCTCAGACGATTCGCGATCTGCGCGACGAGCGTGGCATCACTTGGGTGATTGTCGAGCACGATGTGCCGTTGATCATGGAGATGAGCGACCGGGTAATTGTGATGGCTGAAGGGAAGGTCATTGCGCACGGAACGCCGGAAGAAGTGCGGAGCGATACACGGGTGTTGGATGCGTATCTTGGAGGTGTTGCGGCGTGAGCAATACGGTTGCAGAGGTTGCGGTCTCCCCTGCTCTGGAGATTTCGGATTTAGAGGCGGGTTATGGTCCAACTCTTATCACGCGTGGGATTTCGATGTTTTTGGGAAGTGGTGAGATGGTCACGATCATCGGGCCAAACGGTTCGGGCAAATCAACGACGATCAAGGCGATTTTTGGCTTGGCGGATGTGTCTGGCGGGACTATCAAGCTGCATGGCGAGGACATCACTGGAGAACGTGCGGACCGGTTGATCGAGATGGGCATCGGTTATGTCCCGCAAGCGGGGAACGTCTTCCCTACCCTCTCGGTGCGAGAGAACGTGGAGATGGGTGCGTTCACGATGCGTGGCGACGTTAGGCATCACATGGAACGAGTTCAGGATTTGTTTCCGCTGTTGAGAGAGCGGTGGAACGGCAAGGCAGGACAGCTTTCCGGCGGTCAGCGTCAGATGTTGGCACTGGCGCGGGCTTTGGTGGCGGAGCCTTCGGTGTTGCTGCTGGATGAACCGACGGCGGGATTGGCACCGCAGATTGTAGACCAGGTTCTGGACCAGATCCGGGAGATCAATCAGACCGGCGTTTCGATACTGCTGGTGGAGCAGAACGCGATCAAGGCGTTGCGACATAGCGACCGGGCGTACGTCTTGGCACGGGGTCGCAACTTCGCGGAGGATACGGCGGATGGGCTCCTGAGGAATCCCGATATCGGCAGGGTTTTCTTAGGACTGAGCGGAGCAACGGAGAGTGAATCGGAGGGATCTGGATAGCTATAGCGTTCCGGATTTGGGATTAGATGGTCATCAATACAAATGCGATCCGCGACGCGGTTGTTTCGGTTGTTGGCGAGCGCGGGTTCATGGTTATCGAACGTGCTGCGCTATTCGCGGTCGGTGGTCTGGCGTTGTGGGCATTGATCTGGCAGTTGGATTTGACAGTTAACGGGTTGCTCGTGGGGTCAGTCTATGCACTGGGCGCGGTGGGTTTGTCGCTGGTTTACGGCAATCTGCATTTGGCAAACATCGCTCATGGGGACTACATGACGCTGGGAGCGTTTATCGCATTGTTCGTGTTTGGGACGCTGGTTCCCGAGGCGTGGACCGATAACTCGGTGGGGCCGTTTACGTTTAGTTACGCGTTGTTCATAGCGTTGCCTATCGGAGTGCTGGTGGTAGCAGTTTTCGCAGTAGTTGTTGATCGGCTGGTGTATCGGACAATGAGGCGTCGCGGGGCGTTGCCGGGAGTGATGGCGTTGGCGTCATTGGGCGTAGCGATTGCGTTGCGAGGAGGCATCCAGTACATCTGGGGGACCGAGGTGGAACATTACCCGCGGGTCTCGAAGAAGTTCTTCATTTGGACTGTTGACCTGTTTCACCTGCAGGATGTGCAGGTCAGAGTGCCGCCGGACATGATCTTCGTGGCGGTTGCAGCGATAGTGCTGACGTTAGCGACGTATCTGTTCCTGAACATGACGCGTTGGGGGAAGGCGATGCGTGCGGCGGCGGACAACGAGGACTTGGCGCGAGTTACGGGTATCGATGTCGAGCGGACGAATATGCTGACTTGGGTACTCGGCGGCGGGATGGCAGCCGCGGCGGGGATATTGTTCGCGACGGGGCAGGGGCAGCTGTTGACTATTTCGGGTTGGAAGCTACTGATTCCGCTGTTCGCGGCGGTGGTTGCAGGCGGGATCGGCAATCCTTACGGCGCATTCGCGGGAGCGATCTTCGTCGGCGTTGTCGGAGAGGTCTCGACGGCTTGGTTGGAGCCGTCCTATAAGCCAGCAGTGTTCTTTGCGGCGATCATAGTGCTGTTGTTGGTACGACCTAACGGTCTGTTTGGACAGAGCAGGAGTTAGAGGGGCGTGGTTGAGTTAGAAGGCATCATTCTGCACATCGGCAGTTTTCTGGTCATCGCGGGGATTTACGCGATCATCAACGTGGGTTTGAACGTCCATTACGGGCACACGGGGTTATTCAACATCGGAATCGCGGCGTTTTTCGCTCTCGGCGCATACACGGCATCGATATTGGTGATGCCGCCACCTAATCCGGATCTGTACCAGCAATATGAGTGGGGAGGGAATTTAGCGTTCACGCTGGGATCTGAGCGGATCGGATTTGATCTGTGGTTCCCGCTCGTGCTGATCGCAGCAGCGGCGGTTTGCGCGGCGGTGGCGTATCTGGTGGGCAGCATCACGATCCGGCTGCGGGGCGACTATTTGGCTATAACTACCCTGGGGCTAGGCGAGGCTGTGAGGCTGGTGTTTACGAATGAGGGCTGGTTGGCGGACGGCACGCGGGGTTTGAACGGGATACCGCGAGTGTTGGATGGGCTGGTGGATCCGCATTGGTACGACTTCGTATTCTTGCCGCTGGTTCTGATAGTGCTGGTGATCGTGTATTTCCTGTCGCAGCGATTGGCGGCATCTCCTTGGGGTCGGGTGATCTTGGCTATCCGAGAGAACGAAGATACGGCGGAGATGGTGGGCAAGAACGTGTTTCAGTTCAAGTTGCAGGCGTTTGCGTATGGGGCTGCATTGATGGGTATCGGAGGTGCGCTGTATGCGTTTGCGAAGCACTCCATCACCCCACAGGCGTTTGAGCCGTTTTTTGCGACGTTCATCATCTGGGCGATGCTGATACTTGGCGGCAGTGGTAACCACCGAGGGGCGATTTTGGGCGCGTTTGTGTTGTGGGCAGTGATTTCAAGTTCGCAGTTCTTGCCGGGATTCTTGGCAGATCCAAACTTGAGGTTGGCGGTAATCGGGTTGATCATCGTGGTTGTGTTGCTCGTCAGACCGGCGGGTATCGTTCCTGAGACGCGGACTCGGACGTAAACAGCGGTCACAAGGCCCCTTTGTCCCCGTATCGGAGTACGGGACAAACTCTATTGCTCTCCCAGCGAGAGAGAGGGGAAATTAGCCCCCAGCCCACCCCGGGCATACCCCGCTCGCTGCGCTCGCGCCCCTTTCGTCTCACGAAAGGGGCTGTTGAAATCCTGTGGCCTTCAACTGCAATTGGCTATTCGTGCATTAAGATTCACGTAGTTAGTTGTTGACCTGTCGATACTTCCGTGTCTTTGACGGGTATAAGCAGGAGGATCATCTGCATGGTAGCCACTTTCGAAGAGAAGACGGATTATTCGGTAGTCGGGACACGTCCGATCCGGCACGATGGGCTGGACAAGGTGACGGGACGAGCGGTGTATGGTGCGGATGTCAAGTTGCCCGGGCTGATCTGGGGTGATGTTCTGCGCACGGATCAGGTTCACGCGCGCATCTTGAGCATCGACACATCAGAGGCGGAGAAGTTACCGGGTGTTTTCGCGGTTGTGACGCACAAGGATTTTCCGATCGCCGCGGATGTTGAGGTTGAGACTGGCGAAGAAGTGCTGAACATGAAGCGCACGCAAGACAATGTGATGGCTTCGGACAAAGTGCTTTACCGAGGTCACGTAGTTGCTGGGGTTGCGGCGGTCGACAGGAATACTGCGACTGAGGCGGTGAGGCGAATCAAGGTTGAGTACGAACCGCTTCCGCCGGTGCGGAACGTGGATGAGGCGATGGCTGAGGATGCCCCGATACTACTCGAAGACCTCGTTGGCAATCACTTCGGAGAAAGTGTTCCGAACACCAACGTGGCGATTGCGGTCCGACACGAGTTTGGCGATCCCGATGGTGCGTTTGACGAATGCGATCTAGTGGTGGAACGTGAGGTCTCACTCGAGTCGGTTCACCAAGGCTATATCGAGCCGCACAACGCGACGGCGGTTTGGGATGAGAACGACCATGTTCGCGTGTGGGAAAGCACACAGGGGATGTTCGCGGTCAAAGAGCAGACCGCGGCTTTAGTCGGGCTACCGGATTCAAACGTCACTGCCGAGTCAGTGGAGATCGGGGGCGGTTTCGGTGGCAAGACCAAGACTTACTTGTCGCCAGTAGCGGCGATTTTGTCGAGGAAGGCGAACCACCGACCTGTCAAGATGGTCATGGACCGTCCTGCGATCTTTATGGCAAGCGGCCCGGCGCCCGGCGGCAAGGTCCGTGTCAAGATGGGCGTGACCAAAGACGGTAAGATTCACGCTTTTGACGGCAAACTCCGATATGAGGCTGGCGGGTACCCGGGTTCATCGTTTACCGCGGGCATCAACTGCATGAGGGCGGCGTACGATGTTGCGAACTCCCGCATCGACGCATACGACGTGGTTGTCAACAAACCCAAATCCGCGGCTTATCGAGCTCCTGGTTCGCCACAGGTCTGCTTTGCGGTCGAGACGGTCGTAGACGAGATCTGCGACACGATGGGTTGGGACAAGATGCAGTTCAGGCTCGATAACGCGTCAGAGGAAGGCACTCGAAACGGCAACGGTGTGATGTTCAATCGCATCGGCCTAGTCGAGATGCTGGAGCAGGCGCGAGATTCCGATCATTGGAACTCGCCGCTTGGCGAACCTGCACCGGGTAGGAAACGCGGTCGGGGTGTCGGCGTTGGCTTCTGGATGAACGGAGGCGGAAAGTCGACCGTTGACCTGATGCTGCAAGATGATGGCACAGTTGCGATGAACGAGGGTTCGCAGGATATCGGCGGATCTCGGGCATCGATCGCGATGCAGGCGGCTGAGGTATTGGGCCTCGACGCTCACGATGTTCATCCGACCATTCCGAACACGGATGAGATCGGTTACACCGGAACCACTGGCGGTAGCCGAGTGACCTACGCGACGGGATTTGCGGCGTGGGAAGCTGCAACGAAGATGGTCGACGAGATGAAGGTGCGAGCAGCGACGCTCTGGGGCATAGACGAGGGCGATGTTAAGTTCTCGGACGGAGTGTTCAGCAGCAAGTCTGATCCTGAGTTGAGCCTTGGCTTCAAAGACCTCGCGTCGAGGTTAGGCGACACTGGTGGTCCGATCTCTACTACATCGTCGGTCAACCTGGCGGCTGCCGGTAACGCGTTCGGTCTGCATATCTGCGACCTAGATATCGATCCCGAAACGGGCAAGACGGATGTTGTGCGGTACAGCGTGTTCCAAGACGCGGGTAAGGCGATTCACCCGTCGTACGTCGAAAACCAGATGCAGGGCGGCGCAGCCCAAGGCATCGGCTGGGCGCTCAACGAGGAGTACTTCATGAACGAAGATGGCTCGATGGCCAACTTCAGCTTCTTGGACTACCGGATGCCGACATCGCTCGACCTGCCAATGCTTGAGACGCACATCGTTGAAGTAGCGAACCCGATGCACCCGTTCGGCGTGCGCGGAGTTGGCGAGGTTCCGATTGCGCCTCCGCTTGGGGCCATTCCCAACGCCATCAACGACGCGATAGGCGTCAGGTTGCAGGAGCAGCCGATGAAACCTGGACGCATCTTGGAAGCGTTGGCGGCGAAGAACGGGGGCTAAAGAACCCGTCCTTTCATGACGGTTTTCTTGTAGGGGCAACCCTTGTGGTTGCCCCTACGTGTTTGTTGCCCACACCTTCACCATCCCCGTAGGGGCGGGTTTGAAACCCGCCCGTCCGCAACAGTTCTGTAACTTGGCGGTGGTATGCTGATTACGCGAGCAGTTCGATCGCATCCGCCTCTAGTGTGATCGATGCAAAACGTGAAGCCAGTCATAGCCGGGAAGGTCGCGAATCATGGCAAAGGTGTTTTTACCGTATGAATTGCGGCGGTTCGCGGGCGGCAAAGGCGAGCTGGATGTTGCAGGCGCAACATTGGGAGAGGTAGTCAAAAACCTTGAAGAGGCGTATCCGGGGATTTCGGACCATCTATTACAGGACGGTCGCTTGAAACCGGGTCTTGCAGCCGTGGTCGGCTACGCTGCCACCCGTCAGGGGTTGCTACAGCCGCTCGAACCGGATACCGAGGTGCATTTCGTGCCGGCAATTTCTGGCGGCTGATCGAATGGCTGAGGCACACGAGGGCACGATGAGACGCCCGATCCTAGTGTCGAACCGACTGCCGGTGACCATCGGCGTCGATCCCGACACGGGTAAACAGACCCTTACTCACAGCGTCGGTGGGTTGGTTACCGGACTGCGACCTCTGCATGAGAGTTCCGGCGGATTGTGGGTCGGATACCCCGGCGCGGAGCCAGACGAGGATGTCAGACGACAGTTGACCGAGCACAATCTCGTGCCGGTAGAGCTGGATCCGCAAGACTACGAGGACTACTACGAGGGGTACTCGAATGATGCGATTTGGCCGCTGTTCCACTACTTCACGGAGTTCGGGTCCTTCGTTCCGGAGCAGTTCGAGGCGTACCGTCGAGTGAATCAACGCTTCGCGGATGTGATCTGCGACTTGGCGGAGCCGGGCGACGCGGTGTGGGTCCACGACTACCACCTGATGCTGCTGCCCAGGATGTTGCGAGACCGCGGATTGGATGTCCGTATCGGGTTCTTCCTGCACATACCTTTCCCGGCGGATGAGACGTTCCGGATTTTGCCGCAACGGGTCGAGATTCTGCGCGGGCTGCTGGGTGCCGATCTCATCGGGATGCATACGTACGACTACACGTACAACTACCTTCGCAGCGTGCGCCGCATCTTAGGCATCGAGTCACATGCAGGCACGGTCAGGATGCGCGACCACAATGTGCGAGTGGAAGCACACCCTCTCGGGATCGATACCGATGAGTTTAGGGAGAAGGCGTATTCAGAAAATGCTGAACGCTTTCTGACGCAGCTCAAACGCACTATCGGCGATCGACAAGTCATCTTGGGTGTCGATCGGCTCGACTACACGAAAGGATTGCTGCTCAAGTTGCAGGCGTTTGAGCGCCTTTTGGAGCGATCGCCACGCTGGGCAGAGCGTGTGTTGTTTATGCAGCTCGCAGTTCCAACCCGCGCAGGTATCGACACCTACCAGGACTTGAAGAGCGAGGTCGAGCGACGGGTCAGCGAGATAAACGGCATCTACGGTTCGCCGCTACTGAGTCCGATCAACTATCTGTATCAGACTGTGACGCAGGAGGAATTATGCGCTCTGTACCGCGTCGCCGACGTTTGCTTCGTATCACCCGTACGCGATGGATTGAACCTGGTGGCGAAGGAGTACGTCGTTTGTCGCGAGGACGGTGGCGGAGCCTTGGTCATCAGCGAGTTTGCGGGCGCAGTTAGCGAGTTGGGAGAAGCGTTACGGGTAAATCCCTGGGACATCGAGGGGACGGCGGACCAGTTGGAACACGCGCTTGAGATGAGCCTAGGCGAGCGGCACGAGCGGATGATGCCGATGTTCAGCCGAGTGCTTCAAAACGACGTGCATCGCTGGGTGCAGGACTTCATGTCGTCCTTGGAAGCAACCGAGACGGAGCAGACAGGCTCGCCGCCGATGTTGGAGTCTTCCATCCTCGCAGAGTCGTTGGCAAATGATTTTAAGACTGCGGATGCATCACTAGTGATGTTGGATTACGACGGCTCACTGCGCGAGTTTGTGGATCGTTACGAGGATGCGACGCCGACGGATGAGATTCTCGAGATTCTTCGAGATTACGGCGAACGGAATGATGTCAAAGTATTCATCAACAGTGGTCGTGACCACCAGACCCTAGGCGAATGGTTCGACGACTGTCCGATCGACCTTATCGCGGAGCATGGCGCGTGGATGAAATCCGCTGGCGAGAAGGATTGGCGGTTGCTAGGTGTGCTCGATACCAGCTGGAAATCAAGTGTGCTGGGGTTGCTGGAAGACTACGTAGCGCGCACGCCCGGGTCTCGCATCGAGGAGAAGGAGACGGCGCTGGCTTGGCACTACCGACAGACGGAGGAGTCTCTGGGCAACTGGCAGGCCTTGGAGCTAGTGTCGGTGTTGGAGAACTCGTTGCGCGGCGAGCCGGTTCAGGTCTTGCACGGCGCGAAAGTAGTGGAGATACGTCAACAAGGGCTCACCAAAGCCCGCGCTTATGACTTAGTTCTCGACCGTTTCGGGCCTTTCGATTTCGAATTGGCGACAGGAGACGACCGGACCGACGAGGACCTGTTCGTGCACGTCGGCGACAACGTGCACACGGTCAAGATCGGCTCCGGCAACTCAGCCGCAAAAGTAGCAGTTGCATCGCCGCGATCGTTGCGGGAGATGTTGGCGACGTTGTTGGGGGCGAAGAGGGGGTGAGCTTGCTCCCTATCGTCCTCCTCTACAGGAGGAGCGCTTCGGGAAACTCGGTCACTCTGAAACTTTTCGAATACGGGAACAATTCGCTGAGGCGCAACGTCTACTCCACATAGGAGAGACGACAACGAAACCGACTGTACGGAGTTCTAGCCATGAAAATCAAATTCCCGTCTGCGCCCGGGCGATTGAAATACCTATACCTATTGCTAGCCGTGTTGTTGGTGTCTGGACTGACGTTCGGCACGATGTTTGTCTGCGGGCGTGAAGATCAGAAACAGAAAGAAGAGACAGTCTGCATCCAACCCCTTTACATCATTGACGAGCCTTCGGATTGGGACAAGTACCCACAATCCCTGATTGACAACTGCCCGGATATCTTCCAAGTGATGCCCCCTATCGACTTACTTGAACTCCAGAAAGAAGAGGAAGATCAGAAAGAAGAGATACTCTGTCCCGAACCCATCTACGTCATCGAGGAGCCTTCGGATTGGGACAAGTACCCACAATCCCTGATCGATAACTGCCCGCAGATCTTTGAAGACTGGACCGGATTCGACTTAGAAATCTCTGAATTCGACGAGTAAAGACCGTGCCACCGCGGTTCGGACCAGCCCAACGCCGAAAATACGTTGATAGCAAAGATGATTCGGCTGGATTCACCTCGCAAATGTGGATTTGCGGCGGCGGCATTTCCCGGCGAGCACGAGTACTTAGCGCCGAATCATTGGTCGCCGTTCAGATTAATCGATCTTCGGTCAGTTGCATCTCGCCGTCTTGCATGGTGTAGATGCGGTCGGCCATGTCTAGGAGGGTGTGGTCGTGAGTGGTGGCGACGACGGACATGCCTTGGTCTGTCACCATTTCTCGGAAGAGGCCGAAGATGGATTGGGCATTGTTGGAGTCGAGTTCGCCGGTAGGTTCGTCGGCGAGGACTATGTCGGGTCGCATGGCGATGGCGCGAGCGATGGAGACACGCTGCTGTTCACCACCCGATAGCTCGTAAGGGCGATGTCGGGCACGTCGACTGAGGGCCACCATCTCTAGAGCATCGTTGGTTCGTTCGGAGCGTTCGTGTGCGGAGAGACCAGCTATTCGCATCGGCAGTTCGATGTTTTCGTATGCCGACAGCAAAGGCAGGAGTGCGAAAGATTGGAATACGACGCCGATGCGGTTGCGTCGGAGGTTTATGAAGTCGCCTTCGCTGAACTGGGCCATGTCGCGGCCCTCGAACAAAACTTTTCCGGTAGTCGGATGATCGAGTCCAGCGAGAAGATTCAGCAATGTGGTTTTGCCGGAACCGGAGCGTCCGACGAGGGCTATGAACTGCCCGCGCGGGACGTTGAAGCTGAGTTGCTTTACGGCGGTGATGTCTTCACCGGCGAGTTGAAAGGTACGGGTTACGTCGATGGCTTCGATGGTCGGCGCGCCGTTGCTTCGTTCACTCTCCTGATTCAATAGTGACCCTCCCTTCGTTGACGGCGACTCGTACCCTGCGGTTGATGTCGAGTTCGTCGAGCATTTCTCTTGGTATCTGGACGGCGCCGGTCGAGTCTACGATCAAGAACTCTTCGGTATCGGATGCGGTTCCACCAACCCGACGCTGGAAGGAGATTCTGCGGGTGGTCTCGGTGCTGGTTTTGCCGTCGCGTATGGTGATGGCGCGTCCGACGCTGGTTGCCACGGCCGGGTCGTGGGTGACGATGACGATGGTGGTGCCGAGTTGCTGGTTGACTTCGTTGAAGAGGTCGAGGATTTCTTGACCTGTCAGGTCGTCGAGTTCACCTGTAGGTTCGTCAGCGAGCAGGAGCGGAGGCTGGTTCGCGAGGCTGACGGCGATCGCGACGCGTTGCTGCTCGCCACCAGAGAGTTGCTCAGGTTTGTGCCCGATGCGGTGTCCCAGCCCGACGATTTCGAGGAGTTCCTTCGCCCTCTCGGTTCGCTCCGCTTGGGGAACACCTGTGAGTACCATCGGCAGTTCGACGTTTTCGGCGGAGGAGAGATAAGGGAAGAGGTTGCGCGATGTCTCTTGCCATATAAATCCGACTTCGTGGCGACGGTAGTCGACGACTTCTTTGCTGGTCATGTGCAACAGGTCGAAATCGCCTACACGGGCGGTACCAGCGGATGGGGAGTCGTAACCGGCCAATATGTTGAGCAGTGTGGATTTGCCGGAGCCGGATGCTCCGACGATTGCGATGATTTCGCCTTCGTAGACGGTGAGTTCTAGTCCTCGGAGGGCGACTACCTCCAAATCAGCGGCTTTGTAGATTTTGTAGAGGCCGCTGCAAACTATGTATTCGGGAACGCTCGTTTCCAAGTTCTGTATCTCCAAGGTCTGTGTATGTATAGAGCTAGAGCGGACGTGGTGATGGAGACTACGCATCTCCCATGCGCATCACTCGGTGTATGGCCATGCGGTAGACGGAAATGAGGCTGATTGCGATGACCACTGCGAATACGATGGCGAGTAGTCCGAAGGTTGTCGCGAACCCAGTCCAGTATATTTCAAGGGTCATCGGTGGGACTACGTTGGCGTCTTGACCGGATCGGGCTAGGTACGGAATGATGGTGTCGCCGAGGCGGGTTCCCATGAAGATTCCGATGGCTACGGCGACGCCGATCACGATGAGTTGTTCGAGCAGAATCAGCATCAGAAGTTGACGCATCGAGAGGCCGATTGTGCGTAGGAGTCCGAACTCGGTGAGACGGCGGCGGAAGGCTACTCGGGTGTGTACGACGAATCCGATCGCGCTGACGATCAGCACGGTAACGAACGCGACGCCGAGCAATGCTCTCCATCCCTCTGAGACGAGAGGGTCGACACTGACACCAGCGAGCAATGACAATCGGTCGTTGACTGGGCCCGATCTGAGTCTAAGCAGTTCCAAATTCCGCTCCACCGATGACGTGGCGGAGTATCGCAACCGAGAGCCTTCGGCCTCGTCTTTCATCATCTCCAACTCCTCGATGGAGGGTGTGCCGGCCTCGGTCTTGATCCATACCTCGTTTGGAATGCGTTCGCCAGTGTTGCGCCGGGCATTGACGAGATTGTGGGCAGCATCGATGTCCATGATGACGAAGCTGCTTTCCTCGGGATTGAGCGTCGGGAAGTAGTCGATAGTCCCGACCAGATCGATGGATGTTCGCTCGTTGTCGATAGCAACTTCAAGCGTCTCACCAACTTTCGCACCGATCTTGTCGAGCAACGATTCGCTTGCCAGCACAGGGATGTGTTCGATCGTGTTGCCAGATGAAACGCCGCGGAACTCGTTGAGCTGTCCGGCACCCCATCGCAATCTCATAATGCCGGCGTTTTCTGCCTCATCGGCAGGTAGTGGTGAAGGATCGAATGTGTCCGCGTATGCCTCAGCGGTCGGGCGCATCAGGTTCCAGTTGAAATCGGACTCGCCATCAAAGAATTCGAGACGATACATCTTGGTGCCGTCGTTGCTAACGGTTGATATGTCGTCAATATCGACTGCGCCGCTGTTCAGGGATCCGTCGAAGGTGGAGACGCCGATTGAATGTAGCTTCAAGGGACCAATTGGCAGAAGGACGCGTTCTCTGCCGAAGGGTGCAGGCTGTAGGGATGTTCCGATGCGACACCACGATGGCAGGGGAAACTCGTCATTTTCAGGATCGGCGTATTCAAGCGTGCATGGGAAGCGTTGTCTTGAGCGAGATTCAGGGAGCAGTACACCCAGATCTACGCTGTAGAAGCGGTTGTTGGCATCACTCAAACGGGCGACGAATCTTACGTTCGGCATTGGGAACAATGGCTTTATTCGCGCGGTCAGGAATCTAGCGTCCTCAGGTAGCGGGATGCCTTCGTCGGACTCGAAGGCGATGGCTTGGAATTCTGCTTCGTATCCTTCTCGGGTGAAGTCGCGTCGATGCCATGCGACTTCGCCGATTTCATCGGGATCGACCGCCAATACAGAGAATTGATCGAAGTTAAAGCCCGCAGTTATCGAACCACGTAGTCGATAGATTGTGGCGACTTCTTCCACCCCTCTCACATCTTGCAGGTCTTCTTCGACGTTGAAGGAACGTCCGCCGGGGCGGTTCGATATTCCCGGCACTCGAATATCGCCACCGGTTTCGTAGAGCACTTGATCTCTAGCGCTGCGTTCCAACGTGGCTGCGAAGCTGGCGGCGAATACGCCGAGGCCGGCTGTCAGTATCAGGAGCAGGGAGACTCTGGAGTAGTGTGCAGGGTTGCGTGCCATTTGCCAGATTCCCAAGACTACGGCGGGAGAAACTATCCTTGACACGAGGTCGGTGGTCAGCAATCTCCCTAGCAGGTCCATCGCCAGCGGGAAGACGCGTAGCAGCACAACGCCTGCGGCCACGAGGAACAATGCTGGGACTGCGAGGATGACTTGGTTGACGGTGGTTTCGCCGAAGATGTCAGAAGCGACGAAGGAACCTTGCCGAGTGAGTTGCCAGAAGAGGAACAGTACTACGCCCAAGAAGCCGAGGTCTAAGTAGTAGCGTTGGATGAAAGCGAGTCTTTGCGGTCGCGCTCGACCTGCGCGCTCGGCGATGACACCTTGGCGTGTAACACGCATCGCCGGGATCATGAGTGCGATCATGATCATCACGGATCCGATGGCAGCCATTATGTAGACGTTTTGGGTAAGGTTCACCGGCAAAGCTTCGCCGGCGTTCAATTCTCCGAAGAACGGCAATGTGCCGAGGAACGATACTCCCCATGTCGCGAGGAATGGACCGCAGACGATTGCGAACGCGGCGATGATGACTGTTTCGACGGCGAACATCAATAGCAGTTGTCTAGAGGTTGTGCCGCGACCTCTTAGCAACGCGACATCGGCGGATTGTGCTTCGATGAGCAGGCCTGCGAGCGTGGCGGTGTAGTAGATGACGACCAAGACGATTAGGATCAGCACGATGAACATTGGCAGTCGGTTGAAGAACAGTTCGATCTCGTAGCGCAGAAGCGTCCTGTCGAGTTCGGTGTCCAGCACGAAGCCGTCGACTTGGGATCGGAGTTCGTTCTCGGTGATCTCGAGTGTCTGGCGTATGAGTTGCGTGTCGGTGGCGTGGATAGTCGTCGGTTCAACATCAAGGAACCACGCATACTCTGCGCCCATATTGGGGAAGTAGACACCCATCACTTCCAACATGGTTTGCTGTGGCAGTACGAACTGAGCGATCTGCAAGGTGCTGCTTCGGGAGCCGAATGCTTGGTCTAAGATTCGCCACTCTGGCGCGTCGGGGTGCGCTCGTCGATAGAGGCCGGTGAGCCTGATGTTGACGTTGATTCGTTCTTCGTCCCAGTGCGGACGTGCGGGTATCACGTCGCCGATATTCAATTCGAACTCTTCGGCGGTGTCCTCGTCGAGAAGGGCTTCCACGGTCAGATCGGATCCGGCAGAGGGTTCGGCATTGACCTCTGGTTCTCGGCCGGCGACGATATCGATGATGTGTGGTTTGTCGGGGACTGTCATGCATTGGATGCGACGACAATCGCACTCAATCAGTGGTTCGTCGTTTTGGTCGAACGAGTCTGGTTCTGCGACCGTTGGTCGGCATGGGCACTCCCCTAACGGCACCAATTCCGGCGGTTCGTCCACGAAGAATGTCCAGCTACGCATAGCTCGTTCGTAGTCGGTTGTGAATTTGCCGACGCGGGCAAGCAGGAGCGACTCCATCGATGATGTGAGTTCGGCGTGCGTTTCGTTGTTGATCGGGGTTTGGTCGGCTTCGATAAGGATGTCGAGATCGGCGGGGTTCTGGTCGGCCAGTTCTTTCTGCAACGCGATGTCGCGTAGCGATTCGAAGTAGACGACGGTTGCGGACATGATGGTGCCGGCGAGTATGGAACCGATGATGACGGCGGACAACAATCGCCAGTTGGCGATCGTTCGCTTGAGCATGAGTTGTATCGTGCTTCGCATCTCGGTTTCTAGTTTGCGTCTCTGGTCAACTCGTGGATCGGCAATGTTTTGAACTGTCGCATGATGCTGACCACAGCGACCAAGGTGGCACCGAAGATGACGGCGGCCAGTATTCCGACGGGTATCCAGTTTGTCTGCATGACGAATGGCGGTAGGAGTTCTCCGCCGGTCTGAGTAAAGGTGAGGCTGCTGACGGCGAGTCGGCTGACGTAAATGCCGCTCGCGATACCGATGCCGATGCCAAGGACTGCCACCATCGCGTGTTCGATCAGGACCAATCGTCCGAACGCCGATGCCTTCATCCCCATGCTTGACAACAGAGCGGATTCTCTACGAGTCCTAAATGCGTGTGCTGCGAGATATGTCATGTAACCGAACGCGGCAGCGACGCCGGCCATCACGATAGAGACGACGCTTATGCCTCGCCATCCCGCAACCACCAAAGGATCAACGGAGGATTCTTCGAGCAGGCCAGCGCGGTCGGTGTAGGCAGTGAAGCCAAGGATTTTGCGCATCTCCAGCAGGACTGAGGCGTGCATATCTTCTTCGACATCGACGAAGAGCTCGTTCGGACGCTGTGCCGTCAACCCGCGTAGTTCAAGAAAATCGATTGTCGAATCGACGTTTGACACTAGGAATGGGGCTCGGGCTGGATCCAATGTCGGGAAGTATGTGACTTTGTCTGCAATTTCGACGGGAACGTAGCCGCCGTTGATCTGGACGATGAATTGCGAACCGATTGTCGTGTTCGTTTGGAACATGAACGCGTCGCTGGCGATAACTGGCAACGGCTCGCCAGTCGCGGTGCGGTAGATTCCTCGCACGCCTTGGTCGTTGCCGCGGTCCATCTCGATACGTGCGACAGATGCTCCTCGGTCTCCGGGCACTCCGATCGTGAGGTCGGGCGGTTCATCGGCGATGGTGAATACGACGTCCAGGCCATTTGAAGTGGGCATCCCGGTCCATTCGCTGGCCTCGTCGAAATCGACGAGAATCGTTCGTTCGCCGCGACTGTTTTCTGCGTAAACATCGTCTATATATGCGACCGTGGGCACGGCACCGTCAGGTCCTGCCTGCATGAATGTTTGGACTGAAACCAGCTGGGCAGGTTCTTGGAAGGGGCTCGATATGTCGGCTGTTTGGTGTCCCCATTCGTTCTCGATCTGACCGAGCGTGATGGTGCGGGACCTTCCTTTGGCGTCTTTGATGACGAACCACAAGAAGAGGTTTTCGACGCGCGGCTCGGTTCTTGCCCATGCGCCGAGTTTCACTGTGTCGGATGGTAGGTAGATCGGCTCTGGTTTCACTTCGACCGCGATCTTCGACGTGAGTTCTTGGAACTCGGTTTCAGAGAAGTCTTCGCGGAACCACGCAGTCTCCGCGAATTGATGGGAGTCGACCGCCAAGAGGTTGAATGGGAATCCTAAAGATGTGGTGCCGAATCGACCAGAGGCCCGGAACGCGGGTGTGGCGTTAATGACGCCATCGACGCTTCTGGCGTTTTCAACAATCTCGGTAGAAGGTGGAGTAGTGGGAGAGAAGCGGAAATCGGCGCCGGATTCGTAAAAGATCTGTTCCTCCGTGCTCCTTGCAAGAGTCGATGCCAATGTGCCAGATACGACGCCCAAGCCTGACACTAGGACGAGGAGCAGCACTGGCCACACGTACCAGTACGGGCTTCGTCGAAGTCTCCAGAGTCCAAGCGTCACTTCCGCAGAGGTTATGCGGGAGCCGATCGCGGCGATGATTTGTGCCACTATCGGGAACAAACGCATGAAAAGGAGCGCAACGACGAGGAGGAATATTGCAGGAGAGAAGAGCAGAGTGATATCAGCGGAGTTTTCGCCTTCTCGGGTTGATGCCACGACGGTGCCTCGGGTGGTCAGTTCCCACCAGATGAGCGAACCGATTGCGAGGAAGATGATGTCGAGGTAGTAGCGCTGGAAAAACGGTGCTTGCTCGGGACGCGCCTCCGACTGGTACTGGTCGACGATCCCTCGCCGCGTGCCTAGGATAGCCGGCAAGAGAAGTATCCCGAACACGGCCAATCCGGCGGCGACAGACCAGATCCAAGACTGCCAGATGAATTCAACGTCTAGGAAAAGCGAATCGGTAACGCTGCGATAGGCAGGAAGAAGCCCTAAAGCGGCGACGAGTCCCATGCCGACGAGGGGCGCAATCACAGCGGGTATTCCGGCAATGACGACGCTCTCGATGGCGTACGAGCGTATGACTTGGACTACAGTGATGCCGCGGCTTCGGAGCATCGACGTCTCGCCAGCGCGTCGGCGGGCGATAATGCCGGCAACCATGAACAGGTAGTATCCGATGGCTGTGATAGCGAGGGCGGCTAGCAGCAACATTGGGATGCGAGCGAACAGCATCCTGCGTTGCAGCGATTGCAGTCGGGATTCTAGGACCGTCAGAACGTCGGCGCGCGTGATGTCGATGCTGATGCGGTCCTCGAAATCGGCCAACTTGGTGATCGATTCGTTGAGGGAGAGTTCCTTGAAGTAGTCGCTGTTTACGAACAAGTGCCAGCTGAAATCGGCTGGCAGACCGGCGTTGGCCTCGGCGATCGTTTCCAGCATGACACTTGGATGGACGAGCATGACGATTGGGTTCTCGCGGCCATCGACGATCGCTTGTGGTCGCATTATCGGATCTGACAGCCCTACCCAGAAATCGTCCGATTGGTCGGGTATCGTGAAGATGCCGGTTATTCGTGCCTTGACCAAGCCGATTCCTCTCACCTCAGGCACGGTTTCGATCACATCGCCGACACGGATATCGAACTGCGAGGCGCGATCCCAGATCAGGGCCGCTTCGACGATCGGGACGTTGTCTGAGATAACAATGCGGTTTGAAGGAGCTTGTCCCACGATGTAGACGATGCGATCGTCGACCTCAGTCATCGAAAGGAACATGGCGCGTGAGGCTTCGGGGTGGCGACGCAAGCCTTCACCCTCTTTGCCCCAGTTGGCGCGTCGCGTCTTGATGAGCGCGGTTTCTCCAGTTACCGCGCCTGAGAGATGTTCGTTTACTGCAGCGTCGATAGCTTCGTTGGCATCGACCGATTTCTGGAGTTCCAGCGGGAGCCAGCGGGTCGATATTTGCAGGTGTCGGTAAGTGCTGGCGGTTGCATCTATCGTGTCTTCGACACCAGCGCGTTCAAGCGTGCGCAGGTAAACCGGTGCTCCGGCGATGACGGTGGCAGTGATCAGCGATCCAATAAAAGCGCCGATAAGGAGAGTAGCCTCACCCGAGACCCGGCGTAGTGTAAATCTGGCTATATTCAGCTCGAGTTTCCTTGGGGCCTTGAGAGAGTCAAGGTAGGCGTAATTCGGTCATCAACGTCCTCGTGCCGCACGGATTATTGCGGATTCGGCTCGGAGGTCGAATGAGGCGTGACACATCATTTTAACCTGCGAACGTTCAGACTCCATTTGGCGGTCGCTAGCTACATTTCTTACGGAAAAAGGCGTCGGGTGGTTTGCTTAGCGCTTGTTATCAAGCCGTGGAAGCGGCTGCCTTCTCGCGCTAGCAATGCCAGAGAAAGTGCAGATCCTTCCTGCTTTTGCCCTCAGTGATTGGCTCACGAACTTGACTAACACATTGGATTAGAAGCCAAACGCTATAATTCAATTCATAGCTCTTCCTTCCGCCGGCCCGACAGATGAGGAGGAATGAAGTGAGGCTTGCACATCAGATTCGACCGATCCTGGCGGTGGTTATCGGCAGTCTGGTTTTCATCGCCCTTTTAGGCACCGCTTGCAACTCTGAACCATCTATCGTTGACCAGACCGCTTCAACGGTAACCGAAATTCAACCCGCGGACGTTGTCGGCCCCAATCCTTGGATTCCGGATGTGGTTGAGGCGACCACTCCTTCGATCGTGCAGGTTTCGGTGCGACGCGCCGACGGCGTGGGGAGCGGCACCGGCATCATTTTCGACGCTGAAGGTTCGATTGTGACCAATTGGCACATCATTGCAGGGGCGAACGAGATCAGCGTGATCCTACATTCTGGCGAGACGCTTCCAGCTGCGTTGATGCGGGAAGACAGCGCCCTGGATATCGCGGTTTTGGCTGTTGATGCTCAAGACTTAGTGCCAGCGAAGTTCGGCGACTCAGATGCCTTGCGAGTAGGCGAGGATGTTGTATCTATTGGCCACGCTTTCGGATTAAGCGGAGGGCCGAGCGTCAGCCGCGGTGTCATCAGCGCGTTGGATCGCACAGTCGCAGACGGATCAGGCACGATATTTGAAGGTCTGATTCAGACCGATGCGGCTATCAACGTGGGGAGCAGCGGTGGCGCGCTCGTGAATTCGAATGGTGAAGTTGTTGGGATCAACATCGGTACGATCGACGTCGGACAAGGTGCCAATTTCGCGATCGATATCAATGCGGTCGTTGAGGGCACCAACCGGTTGGTGGAGTTGGGCGAGCGTGAGCAACCTGGATACTTGGGTTTGGGGGGTGTCGATGTCACTCCGTACGTGGCGTTTCAGCGGGCACTGCCTGTGAGCGAAGGGTTCGGTGTGAGGTACGTTGATCCTGAATCGCCTGCGGCGGCGGGTTTCATGATCGACGACATAATCGTCAAAATCGATGACACACCGATTCGCGGCAAGACGGATTTCACTGAGTTTCTTCGTACCCATCCGGACGGCACCGATGTCATAGTTAGGACCATACGCGGTGCGGGTGATAGCGCGGTGATTATGGAAATTCCGGTGACGCTCGGTTCACCGGGGGCGTAACACTCCGTACAATTGCCGCGTAGCGGTTGCGCGTAAACCCTAACCAACATCGGGAGTGTTGATGATGACTGGATCAGAGCGTGAATTGAGCAGCAAAGTGGCTATTGTTACTGGCGCAGGGCGTTTGCGCGGTATCGGTAGAGCCACAGCCAATGTCTTAGCGAGGATGGGTGCGGATGTCGTTGTGACGGGTACGGGACGCGATCCTGCGACGTTTCCACCAGATGAAAAGGAAGCTGGATGGCGAGATATCGATTCGACGGCTGACGAGGTTAGAGTGTTTGGGGTCAAAGCCTTACCAGTCGTCATGGATGTGACGAGCGCAGATGATGTGCAGGGGCTTATCGATCAAACCGTAGATGAGTTGGGACGGGTGGATATCTTGATCAATAACGCTGCTGCGCCTTATGGAGAGGACCGAGTTCCGGTGGTGGAAGTTGAAGAGCACGTGTTTAAGACCGTGTTGGATGTCAAGGTTGTGGGGACGTATCTGTGTTCGAAGGCCGGGGCGATCCAGATGATCAAGCAAGGCGATGGCGGTAGGATCGTGAACATTTCGTCGACGGCGGGCAAGCGCGGCAATGCGCGGATGGCTGCTTACAACGCGGCGAACTTCGCGGTCGACGGTTTCACTCAAGCGTTATCGAAAGAGTTGGCTGAGCATGAGATTACCGCCAACTGTGTGTGTCCTGGCATGACGGAGACGGCTCGTCTCGACCCGATCGGGCGGGGTGACGAGTGGTGGACGCGAGCGGCTCAGGTGCCGTTGGGTCGTCCTGCTGAGGACATTGAGGTTGGCGAGTTGATCGGCTTCCTGTGCAGCCCGCGCGCGGCGTACATAACGGGTCAGGCGATCAACATCAACGGCGGCTCGGTGACCGAGCGATAGAGGCGTTTTCAGCGTCCTGAATTTCGAGGTCGTCTTAACTCTGGTGAGACGACCTCGATTGATACTTGGCTTAGGGCGGATTATTCCACGTCCACGAAGCCTCGGAGTTGGCGGCTGCGGGTTGGATGGCGGAGCTTCCTTAGCGCCTTGGCTTCGATTTGGCGGACGCGCTCACGGGTAACGCCGAAGTAGCGACCGACTTCCTCTAGCGTCTTGGATTGGCCGTCCTTCATACCGAAGCGGTGCTCGATGACTTGTTTCTCGCGTACGTCCAGAGTTTCGAGAATCTCCATGACGCTTTCTTTCATCAGGTTGGTCGATGCCTTTTCTATCGGGCCATCGGTGTTGGTTTCGGGGATGAAGTCGCCGAGGGTCGAGTCCTCCTCGTCCCCGATCGGGGTTTCGAGGGAGACTGGTTGGAGAGATATCTTCAAGGTGTCTCGTACCTTTTGCGGTGTCGTCTCCATGTGGACGGCGATCTCTTCGGGGGTTGGTTCTCGACCGTATTCCTGCACAAGTCGCCTGCTGATTCGGAGCAACTTGTTGATGGTTTCGACCATATGGACCGGGATGCGGATGGTGCGTGCCTGATCGGCGATGGAGCGGGTAATCGCCTGACGGATCCACCATGTCGCATAGGTCGAGAATTTGTAACCGCGTCGGTAGTCGAATTTCTCAACCGCCCTTATCAGCCCGATGTTTCCTTCTTGGACGAGGTCCAAGAGGTTCATGCCGCGCCCCATGTATTTCTTGGCTACTGACACAACAAGCCGAAGGTTCGCCTTGGTGATGTGGATGTCGGACGCGGTGCCGCGGTTGCGTATCGTGGTCAGGTGCGCGTCGAGGAGCGGTCCGTAGTAGAAGAGCCTTTGAATTGCCTCGTTGTCGAGGGACTGTGCGATCTCGAACAATTGCGGGTTGGATTCGATGGCGTCGGGCGTCTCGTTGGCGATCAGCAGAGTGAGCAGCGAGAGGTTTCGGATGTTTGTTTTTGATTCTTCGGTATCGCAGCCGAGATGATTCGCAAGGTACTCGATCTTCTCCTCGGAGTATGGTTGGTCGAGACAATCGCGGATTTGCGGATCCATCAGCATGTCGGAGAGGTGAGTGGTCGCCGCGTCGTCAGGTATGGCGAGCAGCTTCTCCGCGAGTTTTTCGGAACACAGCAATCCGTTTCGCATCGCAGTGACGCGAGCTTCGTGTGACGTCTCCTGCCAAACATCGAAGATCTTGTCATTGTCGAGTCGCAGTTCAGTATGACCGAAGTTCGGAGCGAGTTCTTTGACGATTTCCAGAGCCTCGTTGCGGGAACCGCCCAACTCTCTGCGGATCGGGGTTGCAGAGGTTATCCGGTATGGGCTGGCGACGATTTCGAGCAGGCGTGGTTGAGTAAGAACGTCTGAGATCGATGCTCCATCGCTTCGCTCGTGCATCTGCTCAAGGATCGCGGCCGTGGCGTTGTCGCAGGTGAGCGCGTCTTTGATCGCCGCGGCGACGCCCTTTTCGGGCAGATTCTCCAGTGCTTGTCGCGCCTCGGGTTTTGCCACCTTGGAGAAGATCTCTTCGGGGAGTCGGGTCAGGTCTCTGATGTTCTCGACTGCTTCCTCTTGCGAGCAGTTGAAGATATCGGAAACGTATTTGACATCCCTGATGCGGTATGGATTTTCGAGGGCTTTGCTGATGGTTGCGAAGATTTCGCGCATCCTCTCGTTGCAGAAGCCGGAGTATATGACCATTGCTTTGGCGGCGGACTGCATCTTTGAGAGTCGGAGCATTGCCTCGACGGTTATCTCGGTGGCCGAAGGTTTGGTTTCGTGCTTTTCGAGGAAGTCAGTTTCGATCTCGGCGACGATGCGACGCAACTCGAGGTTTCGGGCTAACTCTCGCTCCTCTTGGGCTGTGAGCAGTTCGACGCGCCCGATTTCGCGCAGATACATCCGGACGGGATCGTCGGTGAGATCGGTGTCGGCGGCGATATTTTCGAGGTTTATAACCTCTGCACGTTGTTTCGCTCCGGTTGCCGATCCGTCCCAGCTGTCGAGGTCCGACATGGTGCCAGCGGGGCCGGTCGTTGAGAGGAGCATGTTGGCGCGCTGGTTCTCGCCTTCGATGGGGTCAGCTTCGACTTCGTCGTCGCCGCCCAACATCCCAAACGTCAGGGTTTCGCTGTCGTCATCGTCATCATCGTCGTCTTCTAAGTCGTCGTCCTCTACGGAAGCGACGGTTTCGTCCTCATCAACTTCGTCATCGTCATCATCGTCGATGGATGCGCCGTTGGTGGTTGAGATTCGGGTGGCGCTTGGTACGGCTCCGGAAATGCTGGGGTCGGCGTCGAGTTCATCCTCCACACTCGTTTCGCCGGTATCGGTCTCAGTTACGTGTTCTGGCTGGTCGCTCTCGTCTAACAATTTGAGCGTCTCCTAATGGGTTGGCGCCGCGTGTTGCGGATTCGCCAGTTCTCTGATCTCACGGTTGGTTTGAACCGCGGTGATCATGTCCTCTTCACGGAACATGTTTCCGTTTTCTTTGGCCAGTTGCACCTCTCTCTTTTTTGTTCGTGTCAGATATTCTCTGCGGGTTCGTTTTGCACATGTTTCGGCGATCTGTATTATCGCTGCTTGGTCCTCGATTGTTTCGTCGGTTGGTGACAGGGGAACTTCCTTCAAACGATTGACGAGCGAGAGGGCTTCGATGTCACTCTCGATTCGTCCGACGCATGCTTCTAGGTTTCCGGCGATTCGAAGTTCTTGGAATACCCGCCTCCTGACCGGATCGGTGAAATGGTATGGCTCGACATTTGCGGCGTGGTCGATAGCGTAGTCGTATTGCAACATGCAAGCGAGGAGATCGGATTCCCAGCGGGCTTGGATTGCGGCAGTTGCAACCGGAATGGCAGGTCGGGTGGTTCCTGTTTGACGAGTTGGGTTACGGCGCGAGTTGTTGTCGGGGTTCGAAGCGTTTTGGACTGTTTCGCGTGCTGATCGCTTCCTAGTCAGGACATGGATCATGTCGTCTACAGCGATGCCGAGTTGCTCACCGAGTCCATTGAGTTTTCTTTGCTCGCGGATCGTGTGCGGGGGGATGTTTTCGAAGTATGGCTCGACTTCGTTGAGAGCGGCGTCGAGTCCGTTCTCGGTCGCGGTGTTATGGCTGCTCAGACTGGAGCGTATGACGAAGTCGATGATTTCATCGGCTTGGTCGATCGAGGCGATCCACTCGGCTCCGTTGTTTCGTATGGCCTCGTCGGGATCTTTGGCTTCGCCGTGTTCGGAGACGACGGGGCTTGCGATGCGGATGTCGATTGGTGCGCGCCGGTTGTTCGTCTGCGTCGCGGTCCGGCGTCCGAATTCGGATAGGGCCACTTGCAAGCCGCGAAGTGTGGCCTGTTGTCCGGCTTCGTCGGCATCGAGGCAGAGGACGATCGATGGGGGGTTGTCGGGATCGTCGGGGAGGACCGTTGAGATGGTTTGCAGTTGTTGGGAAGTTACGGCAGTTCCCATACAGGCGACGACGTTTTTGAAGCCACGCTCTTGTGCGGCGATGACATCCATGTAGCCTTCGACGACGATTGCTCGGCCGGACGCTCGGATGGCGTCGGAAGCCCAGTGCATGCCGTAGAGGATTTTGGATTTATTAAAGATCGAGGTCTCGTGGGTGTTGAGGTATTTGGGTTGGGCGTCGCCCATGGCGCGGGCACCAAAGCCGATGACGTTGCCGCGAGGGTCGCGTATGGCGATGGTGATGCGGTTGGTGAACATGTCGCGCCAAGCATCGTCGTTACCTTTGACGACGAGACCGGATTGGACAACGGCTTGGCTATCGGCGGCGATGGACTTTAGGTAGGCGATGAGAGAGTTGACGCCGCCGGGCGCGTATCCGATGCCGCGGCGACGTGCGGTTTGGGCGTCGATGCCGCGAGCTTCGAGGTAGGCGAGGGCTTCCTGGCCTTGTGCGCCTTCGAGTTGGCGGGTGAAGAAGTCTTCGGCGATTTGGTTGACTTCGTGGAGTGCGTCGGATCTGCTGCGTCGGCGGTTGTCAGAGTATTCGTCTTTGAAGTTTGGTTCGATGCCGGCTTTGAGTGCGAGTTTTTCTAGTGCCTCTTTGAATTCGATCCCGTCGGCTCGCATGACGAAGTCGAACATGCCGCCGCCGACACCACATGCCCCCCAGCAACGCCATGAGTCGTGTTCGAGTGAGATGCTGAAGGAAGGTGTTCGTTCGTCGTGGAACGGGCAGAGTGCTTTGGGCGTGCGGGAAGATAGGTTCTCGAGAGCGACGTAATCCGAGACGACATCAACGATTGTCAGCCTTGCCTTGACTTCGTCGACTAAGGTCATCTGCTCTCCCCGCCAGTGGCGAACTGGTTGCCTACAACGACCATCGCCCGTTTGCGACGACCGAACCGTAGTGTCTTGACGTTCGCGGAGCGTGTCACCACGCTATGGACGTACGAAGTATAAACGAGAATCGCGGGAAAGCAAGGGCGTGTTTAGGGCTCGAAAATGTAGTTTGTGGCACGTTTAATCCTCCCTTTCGGGGGTTGGATACCCGCCTGCGCGGGTATGACGATTCGGTTGAAGCATCGCCGCGTCGTTTCGATCGCGTGCGGCAAGTACTTTTGGTCCAGCACCGCCGACGTCGCCAGACCGTCGGCCCTCCGGGAAGCATCGTGTAAAAGATGTGCCCCCGTCATCGCTCGATTGTTCTTCTCGCTGGTGCTGTGGCCTCTTCCGCCCGGCGAAGCGGAAAGACGTGTGCCGGATAGAGAGACCGTTCGCCCGAACCTTGAACGGACAAACTCCCCCGCGCTACTCCCTCTGGATTCCGGTTCTCCCCGGAACAACCTTGGTTTTGCGCGTTCCCCTTGATCTCTCGGGGAGGGCGTCCGCCGTCTGGCTTGCTTTCGTTGGCGGAGCCAGCGTATGCCCCGCGTCCGAGCCCTGCAGCTACAACGGTCTTAATAACCGGGTTTTGGCAGCGTTTCGCCCGTCCTCTCAGACGTCTCTCACGACTTGTGGCGGGCACCGCCGGCGGGTCGTGTGTTGGCGACCCCGTGTCGTCCCGCTCGCTGCCGTACTCTATTCAATTTTTTTGCAGCGTCTTCGAAAGGTTGAGCTCGACCTCTCCCGACGCGGCGATTCTTCTTTTCCGGAGCGCCGACCCGTATGCACTCGGATCGGCGCATACTTGTTATTATACAACATATGTTGTGATGATGCAAGTTGAACTGTGATTTTTGTGATTTGAATGATGGACTGTGATTGGGTGGTAGTGGGTGTGTGAACCCCCTGCGTTCGCTTCGCTCCGCGTCCCCCTTTTGCTGACGCAAAAAGGGGAGGGTGGGCTCCTTTGTCCACGTATCGGGGTACGGGGCAGGCCGCGGATATTCCCCCGCGAGGGGCGGCCTACCCGTGGTCGCCCCGATCACCCTCACCCTAACCCTCTCCCATCAAGGGAGAGGGGATGTACACCACATCCCTACCGCCCCGGGCCTACCCCTAGCCCCCTCCTGAAGGAGGGGGATTTGGCCTCTCCCATCAAAGGAGAGGTGAAGAACGGTGTCCTCCCCTCTAGATATCCGCCTGCGCGGGTATGACGGGGCATCCCCTGCGGTTTTGTGTCGGTCTTTTGGGCTACGCGTCCCTTTGCGCTTTGCGAAGGGGAGGTGTGGTTAGGTGTGGGGGATGTTGACTCGGCCTTGGTATAGGCCTTGGGTGCTGCCGGGGGAGATTCGCTCTAGGGCGATTATGGCGAAGGAGTCGGTCATGCCGGATACGAAGTCGGCGGCGGCATATTCGGGTTCGATGGAGATTACTCGCATCCATTCGGGGATGTCGTGGAGGTGTTTGCTGTAGTGATCGTGCATGAGGTGAACGGCGTCGCGGGCGCGGAGGCCTTCAGGGGATTGGGATGTGGGATGGTATACGCGTTCGAACATGAAGTTTCGGAGTTGGGTAGTTACGTCGCGCATGGGTTCGGACATGCGGATCCACGGGTTGGAATTGGCTTCTGGGTTCTCGCCGGTGCAGTCCCATGACGCGTCAATGACGTCTACGACCATTGCGTTTAGGCGTGAGGAGTGTGCATCGCCGAGGGCGTCTCGGATTTGGGTGGGAACGTCGGTGGTATTGAGGATTCCGTCGCGTTCGGCATCGGCAAGGTCGTGCGCGAGGTATGCAATGGCATCGGAGATGCGGACGATCTGTGCTTCCAAGGACATTCCAGCAATGGCTTCGGAGGTGATGAATTTGCCCTCGGGTTTGGAGTGGCGTTTGACGGCTTCGATCACGTCGTGTGTCAGATTTAGACCGTCGCCGTGTTTTTCGAGAATGGTGAGGGTTCGGACGCCTTGTGCGGCGTGGGTGAATCCGTCGGGCAGGCGTTCATTGAGGACGTGTTCGCCGATGTGTCCGAAGGGGGTGTGACCGACGTCGTGGGCCAGAGCTGCGGCTTCGACGAGGTCTTCGTTGAGGTTGAGCGCGCGTGCGATGGTGCGTCCGACCTGTGAGACTTGCAGGACGTGGGTCATGCGCGTGGTGTAGTGGTCGCCCTGGGGGTTAACAAGGACTTGGCTCTTGTGCTTGAGTCGTCGGAAGCAGTTGGAGTGGATGATGCGATCGCGGTCGCGTTGGAATGCGGCACGAACGGAGGAGGGTTCTTCTTCGCGGTCGCGGGTGGCGTCAGCGGATTTTGATGCGAAGGGAGAGAGCGCGGCTTCTCGTTGTTCGATGCGGTGCCTGACGCGCAAGTGACTTGTCTGTAAGTGATCAGCTACCGAGGCATCGATCATGCGACGGTCACCGTCTTTGCGAGGTTGCGCGGGCGGTCGGGGTTGTAGCCGCGCGCGACGGCGGTGTGATAGGCGAGTTGCTGGAGGGGTATGGTCATGAGGAATGGCGTGTGTTCGTCGTCGTCGGTGGGGATTGGAATCCATGCGTCGGCGAGGGCTTGAACTTCGATATCGCCATGCTGGGCGAGGGCGATGACTTCGCCGCCGCGGCTCTGAACCTCGTAGATGCTGGTGAGCATCTTGGTCCGGAGTTCTCCATTTTCGGGTACTAGAACGATGGCGGGTGTGTCGGGTTGGATGAGTGCATTGATGCCGTGTTTCATTTCGGAAGCGGAGCACCCCTCGGCGTGGATGTATGCGGTCTCCTTCATCTTGAGAGCACCTTCCATCGCGATTGGGAAGAGGTCGCCGCGTCCTAGGATGAGCATGTTTTCGACGTTGATGAAGCGATCATGGCTGATCGCTTCGATTTCGTTTTCCTGCCCCAGAGTGCGGTTTATCGCGCCTGGCAGAGAGGCTATTGATTGGACGTGTCGATCAAAATCGGGCTGGCTCAATCGGCCGACATCGCGCCCTAGTTGCAGTCCCATCATGTATAGAACCAGCATGGTGTTAATAAACGTCTTGGTAGCGGGAACGGCAACTTCCAAACCCGATCCGATATCGATAGCGACATCGGCCATCCGTGCCGCCTCGCTGTGAACGTTGGCGGTGACGACGGCGACGGTGCTTCCTACACTCCTCGCCTTCTCAATGGCGGTCAACGTGTCGTAAGTTTCGCCTGACTGAGTGACTGCCAGCAAGAGGTCGCGTTCGCCCATCACTGGATCGCGATCGGCCAACTCACCAGCGTATTCGATCGATGTGGGTATCCGAGCCAACCGCTCTATCCGCCGGGCGCCAGTCATCGCTGCGAAATGCGAGGTGCCCATACCTGCTAATACGATTCGATTCAATTCAGGCGGCAACAAAGCAAGTTCAGGAATGTCGATTCGCTTGTTGCTGAAGTCGACCCTACCGCGCAGAGCACCCTGGACGGTCGCAGCCTGCTCGGAGATCTCTTTGTGCATGAAGTGAGCGTGTTCGTTGATCTCAGAAATACGATTCCCGGCGACCAACTTCACAGATTCCTTTTCGACCACTTTGCCCGTCACATCGACGATCATGGCTCCATCAGGGCTGATGCGAACCGCTTCACAGTGGTCGATATGCGTCACTGCATTCACGTCGGAAGGCATAGCCGCGGCGTTGCTGGCAAGGATCCAAGCGTCGCCAGACTCGCCCATCATCAAACTGCCGGCGTATCCGATTCTGACGCCCACCACCGCGTCTGGTTCGTCTGCAGAGATAGCGAGGATCACCGACAGTCCCTTTAGACGCCTGCTCGTTTTCTTGGTTGCGGCGAGCAACGAATCGCCCGTTTCCATGTGACGAGCGATCAGATGTGCGACTACCTCGGAATCGGTCTCGGATGCGAATTCGATTCCTTCAGCCTCAAGTCTGTGGCGCAATTTAGCGTGGTTTTCGATGATCCCGTTGTGCGCGATCGCTACCTTGCCGTCGTAACTGAGATGTGGGTGTGCGTTTGTATCTGTCGGTGCGCCATGAGTCGCCCAACGAGTGTGGCCAATCCCTGTCGTCGCCTGTCCGAACTGACCATTGATCGTCTCTTCCAGAGCGGAAACTCGACCTGCGCGTTTGATCGTAGTTATCCCATCGCCGTTTATAGCGGCGATTCCTGCGCTGTCGTAGCCTCGGTACTCGAGGTCTTTGAGCGCTCGGAGCAGGAAGGTCTTTGCATCGCCGTTGCCGGCGTAACCCACGATTCCACACATGTTTTTACACTGATCTTCTGCTTGTTGACGATGAGATGGTGGCGGTGCGCGCTTGTGGTCCAGATTCTGTCGGCTGACGGTCTCTGATCGAAGTTGTCAATTCGAAACTGTTGGACACTTTGTCGGCGAAGATGCCACGGCGTTCGGGCGGCAGGTTAATTGCTATTCTTGCCATGATCTCTTCGGTGGCATGTTCGAGCGCGGCGCGATCGGATATGTCGGTGGAAACCTTGAATGGTTCTCCGACCGAGACTCTGATTTTGGCGATGGGCATCAACACTTTCAGGATATTTTGCAGGTTGTCAGTTCCATACATTCCCATCGGCACCAGCGTTGCTCCGGATTGAGCGGCTAGAAGTGCGGTTCCGATGTGTGCCTTTTTCAATCCTTCGAGGTTGCGGCTACGAGTGCCTTCCGGGAACATCACGACGGCGCGTCGATGAGCGAGCATGGCTCTTGCCCAACGTAGAGCGTGAAGGTCGGCGGAGTATCGGCTGACTGGATATGCACCCCATCCTTTGAGGAGGAATGTGAAGAGCGGATTGTTGAAGAGTTCGCGCTTGGCTAGGAACAATGCCCGGCGTGGGAGCAAGGATGCGACGATCGGGGGGTCCAGGTTTGCCAGATGATTGCTGACGTAGATGACAGGACCATCGACCTTCAAGCGTTCTCGGTGCTGGACCTCGATATCGGCGAACATGGCCAAGGTGCCGCGGAAGGCGGTGTTGCAGAAGGGGAAGAACCATTGTCGGTTTGGTTTCAAGATGGGGGCACCTTTTCGCTCGCGCCGATCATCGACAAAATCTCTTCCATGACTTCCTCTGGCGTCGACGATCCGTTATCCACAATCTTGGCGTCATCCGCAGGTCGCAATGGAGAATCTTCCCGATTAGAGTCGATCTTGTTCCGTCTTTGGATCGACCTTAGAACCTCCTCGTACTCCTTACCATCGATGTTGCCGTCGCTATCTTCAGTCCTCCGTCGAGCCCTCGTCTCAGTTGACGCAACAAGAAAAATCTTCAACGGCGCATCCGATAATACCTTCGTCCCTATATCCTGTCCCGCCATCACTATCGGCCCAAGATCAGCAATTTCGCGTTGCTGACGAACCAACGCGCGCCGAACCTCGGAAACCGCCGCAACCTTAGAGACGCTCCGATTGATCTGTTCCGCATGCAATCGATCCGTCAAATCTTCCCCATTAACCATCAAACGCCAATCCCTCTCACCTAGGTGCTTCACTTCAAACTGGGCCACACAGGCAATCTTCCCTAACTCTTCCACATCGTCTAACCCAACGGACCTCCGTAACGCTACCAACGTCACGGCCCGATACATTAAGCCAGTATCAAGAAACCTGAACCCCAATTTTTCTGCCAGCATCTTCCCGATCGTGGTCTTACCTGAAGCGGGGGATCCGTCCACCGCAATCTGCTTCAATGCGTGTTCTGCTGACGATTTCATGAGAGGGCGGACAAGTTCTAGGCTCTACAGCTTTATTCCCAAAGCACCCCACAACGCCGTTATTCGTACCAAGCGACAAACTTATCATTCGATTATAGACAGCAAGTGTGAACGCTTGCTTTGCGGTCGATTTCCACGCGCCAAGGGAGTGCGGATTCGAGCGCGAATTGTTGCAGATCGAAAGGGTATGGACGGATTTGCGTTGCTACGTGAAGCGCTAACCAAGTGATGAACGGTCTTGACGGAATATTCATCCTCACGATCCTACTGCTAGCTTTTTGGGGCTTTCAGGTGGGGGTGTTGGGGACTGCGATTTGGTTAGTGGCGGCTTATGGAGCGATTGTTCTGGGTGCTCAACTGGCGGGGCGGGTTGTTCCACTACTTGGTTTTCCGGCCAACTACACGTCGATCGCGACGACTGTCGGCTATATCATCGTTTCCGCGGTGGTCGGAATTCTGGCGCGATCAGTGTCTTCGAGTGTGCGAGCGATGATCAACGTTACTCCGTTGAGGTGGGTGAACGATATCGGTGGTGCGTTGCTAGGCGGGGTTGTGGGCATTGTCTTGGTCACGGCTGTGATCGTAGCAGCGGCGGCATTCACCTACGTGGTGCCTGAAGGTGCTTTGGAGTACGGCGGAGCATCGTACTCGGTATCGTATTCACAGATCTATCTTTACGATGCACCGAGGTCGTGGCTGGACGAACAGTTGACGGGGTCGTTGGTAGTTGAGATTATTTCGGGACTGCGGGGGATCATCGTGCCGTTTGCGCCGAACGAAGTTGGTGTTGCGGTGGATGTTCTTTTCTCGCGGGTGAATTGAGCAAATGGTCGGACGGGCCGTCGAGCGTAATGGTTTGTTGGCTCAAGTAGACTTTTGCGGCTATAGAATATGAGTACTGTGAGTGATCAAGCGTTAATGCTGATACGTTCTCGGGTGTTGGTGCTGAACCAGAACTATCAGCCACTTAACATCTGCGACGTGCGCCGCGCTGTTTCGCTACTTGGCAAAGGCAAAGCCGAAACGGTTCAACACGGTGTCGAATACATTCACACCGTGTCTCGCATGTTCGAGCGTCCCGAGGTGATTCGCCTCGTGTACATGGTTCGGAAGCCGCTGCACCGTCGGAAGCTGTCACGCCGCGAGGTTTTCCAGCGCGACGGGTATGTCTGTCAGTACTGCGGGAAGCGAAGCACGCAGTTGACGCTGGACCATGTGATACCGCGTTGCAAGGGCGGTCAGCACACGTGGGAGAACGTTGTTACGGCGTGCCAGCGGTGCAATCATCGCAAGGCGGGTTCGACTCCGCGCGAGGCGGGCATGTCGTTGAGGGTTCAGCCGCGTGAGCCGCGTCCGAATCCGTATGCGGGTTTCAGCGCTGACCGAGTGGACCCGGCGTGGTTGCCGTTCATGCCTTGGCTGGCGAAGCAGCCATTGCCAACGGCGGCGGGTTAGTTTTCGGCACCGTTTCGGCGGTCGATCAATTCGACCATACGATTGACGAACACGTTGACACTGTCACGGTGTCTTCGGACATCCTCTTCTTCCAAAAACCCGTGATAGAAGTTGGCGTGTAATATCTCGGCACTAGTGAACAGCCCGCCTAACGTAGGGTCATTGAAATCCTCTGCGAATGATCCCACGGACTGGACCATCACCCTGTGTCCGCTCTGTTTTATGCCGCGGCGGTGCATCTCGGCGATGACTATGTGCGATGCTGCGCCCCACAGTTTCTCCGACGCTTGAAAGTGGTCTCCAGCGTCGAATTCTCGATCGGCATCGACAAGAAATTGACGTGCCAGTTGGACATGCTCGGTGGCTAACATTTTTGGCGCGTTCCAATTAGTTTCTTGAAATCGTGAGTTCGATTCTATCTTCGTTGGAAGATTGACGTTTGCTAAACGTTTGGCACTTCAAGCATCATCGCGTCGAAGGCGAGTTGGGGGTAGGCGTTGGACATGAGGGCGTCGCGAGTGTTTTGGGCGGCTGATGTGGCGCGGGCGATGTCTTCGGTGGTGAGTTGCTTGGCCAAATCAGCCAACTCTTCGATACGGTCGCCGAAGACGATGTGTTGATTCAGATCGTTCTGGAGCATGGCGATGTCGCGGAGTATCTCGAGCCAGCGTGCGATCTCATCGAGTGCCGACGCGCGGTCGCGGCGGAATTCGCGGGTCATCTCGAAAGCGTAGTCGAAGCGGTCAGGGAGATCGGCTCTGATGATGTCGATGATGCGGGATGCGGACTGCTTTCGGGCGTCGATGAGTGACGGATCGTTTAGTGCGGCGATTGCCCAACCGGGTGCACCCATCGACATTTTCGCAAGGGTTTGAGCCTCGGCCTGCGGTACGTTATGACGTTCGATTAGTGCGTCGGCGATAGTTTCCGGTGGCACGGATCGCAGTCTGACCAAGTGGCACCGCGAAGCGATGGTCTCCGGCACTGATTCTGCTGAAGGTGCTGTGAGGATGATGTGGACGCTGCTGGGCGGTTCTTCGAGGGTCTTGAGGAGCGCGTTGGCGGCGTCTTGAGACATGCGGTTTGCTTCGTCGATGATGAAGACCTTGACGCGTCCTTCATAGGGTTCAAGTATGGCGTCGGACTGGAGGTCTTTGATCAAGTCGATGCCGATCATTGTCCGACGTTGGGCTGCTTGAGGATCGGCGTCTTTCGATGTCTGAGTTGCGGATGTGATGATCTGAACGTCAGCGAAGCTGGAGCGTGCGATGCGGTCGCAGGCGGAACATTGACCGCATGGCGGGTCGGGTTGCAGATCACCCCAACCCGGTGCAGCTATGTCTTGGGCGTTGCAGTTGAGTGCTCTAGCAAAGTCGATGGCCAGAGTGCGTTTGCCGACTCGGTTGGGGCCGGTGAATAGGTATGCGTGGGATACTCGCTGTTGCTTGATGGCGCCGTTGAGCAGCGTTATCGCCGCTCGATTTCCGATCGTTTGCCATTGGCCGCTCGATCCGACATCTGTCGATGCGGTGAGCATTATTCGAATATGGCGGTGGCGAGGAGGTCGGCGTAGGTCTCGCGCCTGCGGATGAGTCTCGCTTCGGACTGTTCGGTGACTAGTACGATCGCCGGACGCGTCTGCAAGTTATAGTTGCTGGCCATCGGAACGCAGTAGGCACCAGATGCGGGCAGTGCGAGAAGGTCATCGGTTTTGACATCGGGAAGTTCGACGTCCTTCGCGAGTAGGTCTCCAGACTCGCAGAACTTTCCGGCGATGGTTACTTTTTGCGTTGGTTCTCCGAGGGGGTCGTCAACCGACATGACTTCGTATTCTGCTTCGTATAGAGCGGGACGGATGTTGTCACCCATTCCACCGTCGACGCTGACATAGGTGCGGACGCCGGGGATTCGTTTGATGCCTCCGACGGTGTAGACTGCGACGCCTGCCCTACCGACGATCGACCTGCCTGGTTCGATGATCATCCTAGGTTGGTCGAGGCCGTATTTGGTGCAGGCGGAAACGAGCGATTCAGAGATCGTTTGGGCGTATTCAGCGATCGTTGGGGGGAGTTTCGACGATAGGTAACCGATGGCCATGCCGCCACCGGGGCTGAACTCGTTGAGTTCGAGATGGTGAACCCATTTCATCCTCGCGGCAAAGGCGCAGACGTACTCTATCGCCTCTTCGTACGGTTCCAACTCGAACAGCGGGGAACCGAGGTGGAAGTGCAAACCTTGAACGTCGAGGTTGGGTTGTGCCAACGCGGCAGCAACGGCCTTTTCTGCGTCGCCAGTCTCGATAGAGAACCCGAATTTGGAGTCCAAGACGCCCGTGCTGGTGAGGCGATGAGTGTGCGGATCGATGCTGGGAGAGACTCTCAAGTTGACGTCTTGAGTGGTGCCGAGTTCTCCGGCGACTTCGTTTAGAAGCTCGATCTCGTGGAATGAATCGATGGTGATGCGTCCGATGCCGGCTTCAACCGCTTCTCGTAGTTCGCTTCGGACCTTGTTGTTTCCGTGGAAGTTGATCTTTTCAGCCGGGAAGTTGGCAGCCAATGCGAATGCCAGCTCGCCGCCGGTCACGACATCGATGTGAAGACCTTCTTGTTCGATGATCTTCAAGATCGCGGGGTTAGACATCGCTTTAGTCGAGTACTCGATGTCGGTTTTTGGGTAGTGACGCCTGAAATTGCCGACGAATTCTCGACACATTTCGCGGATGGTGTTTTCGTCAAAGAGGTAGAGCGGGCTGCCGAACTCTTCGACTATGTCGCGAACGTCCAGGCCATTGATTGCGAGACGGCCCGCGTCGTTAACTGAGGCTGAGATTGGCAGGACGTCAGCGCGTGGGAGTTGGGTCATAACGGAGATATCCGAATGGTTTCGTGAGTGTGATGGTGGTGTGTCTCAATTTTAAGTCGATAGGGTATGGCGGACGCGGAATTTTGCGGGGATACCATTGTGTGAGAAGCGAGACGGCTGTTGTCTATATCGTCTCGTTTGATTGTTGAAAGCATGGAATAATGAATGAAAAGGTCCCGCGACTGACGGAGCTCGCCAGTTGCGCCGGTTGAGCAGGCAAGCTTAGCCAAGGCGAACTCGCCCAGGTTTTGGGCGGGCTGATGAATGGAGCCGTTCCACACCCTGATCTGTTGGTAGGCTTCGAACACGGTGACGACGCTGCCGTCTACCGTTTGGACGAGCGCGTCGCGTTGGTGCTGACAGTCGATTTCTTCGCGCCGATTGTCGACGACCCTTTCACGTATGGTGCGATTGCGGCGGCGAACTCAATGTCGGATGTATACGCGGTCGGTGGTCGACCGATCACGGCTTTGAATGTGGCGGCGTTTCCGCGATCTTTGCCGTTCGAGGTGTCTGCTGAGATACTGCGTGGCGGTGCCTCGAAGGTGGCAGAGGCGGGAGCGATGATCGTGGGCGGTCACACGGTGGATGATGTGGAGCCTAAGTATGGGTTGTCGGTGGTAGGTGTTGTAGAGCCTGGGCGACAGGTCCAGAATTCGACGGCTGAATCCGGCGATGTTTTGGTTTTGACTAAGCCTTTGGGGACGGGCGTCGTTACCACGGCGCTCAAGAGCGGTAGAGACCTGGGTGAGGTGTTGGATGCCGCGGTCGAATCCATGCTGAGGTTGAACCGTGATGCGGCGGATGCGATGGTGTCAGCCGGAGCCCACGCGGCGACGGATGTTACCGGGTTCGGGATTGTTGGTCACTTGATGACAATGATGCGGGCTAGCGGTACGACGGGGCGGTTGAGGCGGTCGGCGCTGCCGGTTTTGCCGGGTGTTATGGAGCTGTTGGAGGATGGAATTGCGCCGGGCGGCACGCATCGGAACTTGGAGAGTTGCGCCGAGAGTGTGGTGTGGTCGGAAGATATCGGCGAAATAGACCGGTTACTGATGTGCGACCCTCAGACTTCCGGTGGTTTGCTGATCTCGGTGGCGGAAGACGCAGTTGACGGGTTGCTGGCGGATCTGAGTAGGCGCGGGGTAGTCGGCACGGTTGTTGGTGAGGTGACGGCGTTTACTGACAGCGCGGTGGAAATTACGGGTTAGCCTGCGAGCTCCCAGATACGATCGCGGTCTTGGCCGTCCAGTTCGGCTAATGCGGTTCCTTCGGCGAGTTCCTCGGCTCGCAGTACGCGGTTTCGAAGTGCGGAGTTGACCTTTTGTAACGCAGTTTCGGCATCGACGCCCTGGTCCTGAACGGCGCGGACGGCTGCAGCGAGGAATTGGCCTGCGCGGAGTTCAAGTTGATCGTCGGATTCTTCTGGGTTTCTTTCCGGAAAGATTGCGGTTTTGTCCGCATTATTTCCGATTGGCAATCCTGCGCGGACCGCCCTCCGTTGGAGCACGGCTGACTGCGCCAGTGCGGGGAGTGCCTTGGGGACTGATGCGACGATGGAGCGGATACCACCGGCTTCTTCGCGTTTGATTCGCTCCCATCTGTCCACTACGTCTTCTCCAGATTCGAGTTTGTCGGCGTCGCCGAACACGTGGGGATGGCGTCGTATGAGTTTTTCGGCCACTTTGATGCAAACGGAGTCGGCATCGAAATCGCCGTTGCGACGTGCGATATCGGCGTGGAAGACAATCTGTATCATCACATCGCCGAGCTCTTCTTCGAGGGCGTGAGGATCTGCATTCTCGATCGCTTCTAGCATTTCGTACGCTTCTTCGAGCAGGTTTGGACGTAACGACTGATGAGTCTGCTCGGCGTCCCAAGGGCAGCCGCCCGGGTCTCGGAGGGTACGGACAGTGTCGACTAAGGATTGGAAGCCGCTTTGGTCGTTTTTGGCAGATGGAATCGGTTGATTCATTGTTGAAGGTCGCCTTGTCGCTGTTAGGTGTTGGCGTTGTAACCTCTATGCATGGATTCGAGTATGAAGACGATGCGTGGGCTTCTTCGGTATGTTGATCGGGAGGCGGCGATCTGGGTGGCGGCGCTGGTTGTGCTCGCACTTGGGAACCCGAACTCCGATTTCCACTTCACGATATTCTGGCCCTACTACGTGTGGGGGATCAAAAGTCCCGGCTACGGGCTGGGCCACTCGATATCGTATCTCTTCCGTGGCGACGTGATCTCGGCGATCGAGACGCACATCCTAGGTATACCGGCAGTTGCGATCATCTCGTGGCGAGTCGTAACGCTTGAAATGAGACTGTTTAAGTCAATAAGGAGTAGTTGACTATGGCGAATGTGATGCAGTTGCTGCCGGAGATCCCTCCGGGAGAGCAGGCAGCGATATCTGGAATCGTCCAGAACATCCCTGAAGAATCGGAGCAGATGTTCGCGATGGCGTACCGCAATCAACGGAAAGATGAGACAACGATCTTGCTTTTCACCTTGATCGGACTCGTATTGATCGCTGGAGTCCAACGATTTGTTATCGGTCACATCGGGTTAGGCGTGTTGTATTTGCTTACGGCCGGGCTCTGTTTCATCGGCACGATCGTCGACGCGGTGAACCATAAGAAGTTAGCTAGCGAGTACAACGTCAAGATCGCCCACCAAATCGCGATGAATCTGGGCTCTGGCTCGTCTATACGGTCCTGATAGTTGCTGAGTGTTTGGTCACGGGTGATTTACGCTGAGTCTCGTGACTAAATTTCAAAATCTCGACGTATCTGGATGGAGCATGCTCGCGCTCGGCGTTGTGTTCGCAGTGCTGTTGCCGATATTCCTCATCGCTGTCAACGTCGTTTACATAACCGATTCGGACTGGCTTTACACATATAACTGGTGGCGCAATGGGGTCTCAGAGCGGACAGGGTTGCCGGTGTCGGAACTGGATTCTGCGGCGGATCAGATCAAGGACTACTTCGCGAACGATGCCAAGCGTCTGGATGTTCGGGTCAACACGTCGCGAGGGATGGTCAGCCTCTTTGATGAGCGCGAGATTCTTCACATGATCGATGTGAAGGATTTGATGGGTTCCGTTGCTGCGGTCTCAGTGTGGAGCGGGGTCGGTTTGGCGCTGTGTGCTGCACTTGGTGTAGCGATACGTCGCCACGAATTCTTCGCATCGATGTCGCGGTGGTTGCGATGGTGCGCGTTGGTGTGGGGACTCGTCATCGCTGCGGTTGTGGTCGTCGCAATAATCGACTTCACGTGGATATTCACTCAGTTCCACTTGCTTAGTTTCGCCAACGATCTTTGGCAACTAGATCCGTTCCGACACTACCTGTTACTGCTGTTCCCGGAACGGTTCTTCCTAGAGGCGACATTGTTTATCGCTTTGTTGACAGTGATCGAGTTTGCTGGACTCTACGTAGGCGCGCGATTGGTTGAGATTCGGTTTTCGCGTGATCAGTCGTAGACGATGTGGGCGACGACCTCGCAATCGGGGTCGCGGTTTGTGATGCGTTCGCGACCGTCCAGATACGCGAGTTCAACCAAGAAAATCTGCGCTACGACATGAGCGCCAAGTTCCTCTGCAAGCTCTGCCGCCGCGACGGCGGTTCCACCAGTCGCGAGTAAGTCGTCGACGATGACGATGCGCTGGCCTTTTGTGAGAGCGTCTGATCTCATCTCGATAGCCGAAAGGTCTTCGTATTCCAAAGAGTATTGGTTTCTGATGACTGGCGGCGGCAACTTGCCGCTCTTCCTTACCAGCGCGAGCGGAATGCCCAGCCGGTCGGCTACAGGCGATGCGAACACGAAACCTCTGGCATCGATCGCCGCAATGACATCGGGATCGCGTTTTAGCACCTGATCGTCAAACCAGTTGATGGCGGCGCGAAAAGCCGCGGGTTCGGCGAAGATGGGCGTCAAGTCTTTGAATTGGATCCCCGGTTTAGGATGATCTGGAACATCGCGAATCCAGGTTCTCAGATCGACGCTCATTGCCCGTATATCTCCGTTTCAGGGTAGAAATCGCTCCATGCGAACCAGAATACGTTAACGGCATGAACCGGATCGAGCCGAGTGCCTTGGAAATCGCCGCTCCATGCTTGGCCGTTTAGGGGCAACCATCTCGAGCCGGAAGCATCGACCAACCATCGCTTTGACACTCCTTCACCCTCTTCCTCAACTTCAAGCGAAAACTCCAATGTATCTTCGCCGACCAATCTGGAATAGGCGATTGCGGTGCTGGTCTGCGATTCGTAGTAGACAACTACTGGTTCGCCATTGATCTCGGTGTTTATAACTTGCTCTTCTTGCAGAGCGGTGTGCGGAAAGGCTATCGCTCCGTCATCGAAACCGGCTCCGAGCACGATTTCTTTACCGTATAGGCGTTCGTCGCGATTTGATTCGCCGATAACTCCGGCATCGTCGCGTATGTAGTAGCTGGTGTAGGGGTCGAAGCTCGACTCGCCTTTGAGCAGTGCTTTGGTTTCCGGGAAGGATGTTCGCCACTCCTCCCAGGTGGTGAGGACTAGCGGGACATTAGTCAGTTTGACACCCTTGTATTCACCTTCTATGCCTTCGGAGAGGAAGTGGCTCCAAAGCGAACGAGTTTGGCGGTCATACATGATGAGCGCGTTCATAGTGAGTTTGCCCGAGACGCCGAATGTCAGCGTCTCCCCGTTCACCTCTCTGGAATACCCGATTCCAGTGAAGCAGAGCGGTCACCAGGTGACCGCGATGGGCTTGCCTCCGACAACATCATTGACGATCTCATGACTGCTCAACAGAGGGACTGAGTATGCGCGAGCATCGCCGTCGATCTCGACGCCCAGCACCAACTCGCCGTCGTTGTAAAACATGTTGGCGGTTTCGAGGTCTGGGAAGAAGCGCGGGTTGTCGATCGCTGGTATTCCATCGAAGGGCAGCAGGGTCACGATGTCCAAATCACGCTCAGGAACGGTCGCAGCCACGGGTTCTTCGGTGGGTGTCGGAGGTTCGGTGGCTGATGGAGAAGAAGTTGGTTCCGGCGGCTGGGTTGGCTTCGGCTGAGTAGCCTCGACTTCCGGCGGGCTTGTGGCTGTAGGGGCAGGCGATTCCGATTCGGGAGCGGCGGTCGGCGGTTCGGTGGTTTCCGATCCACAGGCAGTGAGAATCAAGACCAACACAAGTGCGCTTATGACTATCTGAGCTTTTCGCATGTCGTGTGGGGCCAGTGAATGTTATAGGACGCTGAACGCGCGTTTGTCGTTCGATGCTGAGGACGTAACGATTTGATCACCGCTGTGATTATGATACGGATATCAGAGGTGGCGAGGATTTCAACGCCGCCCAGGTATACAGCTTTTGAGGTTTGAGCCATCCATCTCACTCGCCTGAAATTAAGCGGCTTCAGGAACCACGTCGACACCGACATCAACCTATCACCCGGGTTGGTAGTCTTCACCGGCGCGAATGGTCACGGCAAGAGCGGATTGCTTGAAGCCGTACATATGCTGTCGGTCGGTAAGTCCCTGCGTGCGAGCAACGATCGTGAAATCGTCAACCACTCGATCGCGCGCGATGGCGGGCATGTGCAAGCACTAGGGGTATTCAACAACGGCCCGGAGTCGGTCCGCGCTCAGTTTGACTTGGAGGTCGCTCCAAGTTCTGCCGAGAACTTCAGTCGGTTGAATTCAAAGACTAAAGAGTGGCGGATCAACGGCGTGAAGGTCCAGCCGGTTGAGTTCGTGGGCCGCGCCAACGTGGTCATATTCGAAGCGGGTGATCTCGACTTATCGCTCGGGGCCGCAGCGGTGCGACGGCGCTACTTGGATATTCTCATCGGGCAGTTCGATACCGAATACGTGCAGACTCTGGTTCGCCTGAACCGCGTGAGGGCGAGTCGAAACGCGTTGCTTCGGGGGTCGATGGACGTGCAGGACTTCGAGGAAGAGATTGCGTTCTGGGACGGGAGATTCTGCGAAGAGAGCGTCAAAATCATCCAGACACGACGCGAAGTCATGGATCTTTTACAAACTAGGTCAGCACCGATCCATGCCGAGTTGAGCGAGGGCGAGTCGCTTGGTCTGCGATATCTACCGAATCTCGGATCATCGGCACGAGCTACAGCCTCTACGAAACTCGAGGGCAGTGAGCTACGCAACCACGTCTACGAAGCGTTGATGGCATCAAAGCGCAAAGAGCAGTCGTCCGGGCATATGGTGATCGGACCGCATCTAGACGATTTCCGCATCGATATCGCGGGCGCGCCATCTCGACGGTTCGCCTCGCGCGGGCAAGCACGCACCGCGGCGTTGTCCCTGCGTCTAGCCGAAGCGTCTCTGGTATCAGAGTTCGCGAAGCGCGATCCCATCATTGCGTTTGACGATGTGCTTTCTGAGATGGACAGCATGAGACGAGGCACGGTTCTCGAACGCGCATCGCAATACGAGCAGACGTTGCTCACCGCGACGGACGATGCGCTAGTAGGTCGTGATCGGTTAGCTGGTGCACAGAACTTCAGGGTTGTACGGGGGAATGTCAGTTTGAACGGCTGACGCGTGGTGAAGGCGCAACTTAGCAGGCCGACCAACAGGTTGTCCGTTTACCATATTCCGAGTCATCGATCACGCAAAAGGCAATCTTGGCATACCATGATCCAACTCGACGAATCTCAACAAGCATTTTGTAATTCACGACGCCGCAACATCCGGCTTCTCGCGCCTGCCGGTTGCGGCAAGACCGCTTCGCTCCTGTACCGATGCCGAGAACTCTTCCGCCGAGAGAACGGTAACCCTCGCTTCCTTGTAGTCACATTCACGAAAGCCGCCACAGCGGAACTCCGGGATAGGCTCATCAACGATCCCGAATTCGAAAGCTTGCCCGGACACGTCACAGTCACCACCTTGAACGCCTATGGCTGGCGCAGAATCCGTGATCGCGTTCGAAGCCCTCGTTTGTTGTCGAATTCTACTGATCTCCATTTCGCGATGTTGAATCAGTTGCGACCTGCGTGGACGGACAACGCCCACATCGCACCTGTAGTCGAACGGCGTGGAAATCGCGCCAGACGTCTCATGGAAGTCATGGACAATTTGAAATCCATGGGGTTCGATCACACTAAAGACCTCAATCGTCAAGCGTTCTATTCCCGATTGGAAAGTCTCCACGATGAGGGTTTGAACTGGCGCATCGACGAACAGTTCGAATCCTTGACAAGTTTGGGAGTGCTTGACGAGCGTAGCACTGGTAGCGCCGACTCGCCATCTCGGAACCGCAGAGCGTTTTACGACCGATTTTTCACCTTTTGGCGCAACGCGACTGCCATGTTACTCGAACAGTCAACATTCACTTTCGAGGATCAAAAATACTGGTCCTACCTCGACTTGAAATCACCGGGCATCGATGGCAAAAGAAAACGACCGATCTCCGGTGCCGCCCGTTACGATCATGTGTTCGTTGACGAGTTTCAAGACATCAACCCATTAGACCTAGCCCTTGTTCGTGTCATTGCAGAAAGGAACCGTTCAACCCTCACTATCGTCGGAGATGACGACCAAGCTATCTTTGAGTGGCGTGGGGCATCACCCGAGTTCATACTTAATCCTGAACATTATCTAGGCGCTCAATTTACCGACTACCAACTCAGCACGAACTACAGGTCGCCTAAGCAGGTCGTCAACTTTTCTCTAAACCTGATACGAAACAACAAAAACCGGGTGACTAAACGCGTCCATCCAGCCTCAAATTCAGGCGATGCGGAAATTGAACTGCTATCTACTATCGGTATCAACGAACGTCTAAAACGCGTAACTGAAATCGTTCGAGGTACCCAACCCGGGAAAGTCGCGGTGATTGGTCGCCTTCGACGGCAACTCATTCCTTTCCAGATTTACTACGCGTCCGATGGCGCACCATTCAAGACCGCCGCAGACTTAGATGTGTTCAGCAGCGAAGCATTCGAAAAACTCATTAAACTGCTCGAGATTTGGTACCGCTCCAAAGATTCTCAACGGCCGAATCAAGCCATCGAAGACGCTTTGGCGGTCTGCGACCTTATCAAACGCTTTGCCTTAAGTAAAAGCAAGGACCGTCCGAATCTCCGAAAGCACTTGGCAGGAATCCGTCCGCGAACCACTATTCGAGCAGTTGAAAGCATCGAAGAATACACTGGACCGAAATTAAGCGGCAAAACTCATCTTCAGCTACATGAGACTGCCAACGAGTTCGCAAATTCGGGCTCCGTTTCCGACGCGATCAGATCCATTTCAGGCGGGTTTGCTGGGTTGAATTTCGACCGAGAACGCGCTGAAGACGACGTCTGGTACACCGACCCGCCGCTCATCCAACTCGCTGAAATCGCTGAAGGTCAGAACTTCGACGCCTATGAACTGATCGACAGAATCGAATTCGTAAAAGAAAATCTTGACGAACTCAAAAGGTTTGAGGAAGGAAGCGAAGAAGGTGACACAGCCGGATTCCTACAACGTCCCTTGCATCTCATGACCGCCCATCGAGCCAAAGGAAAAGAATTCGAAACAGTCGTCATTTTAGACGCTGACGACCGCACTTGGCCTCTCCGCCCTAAAGATCAGCGCGAGATGGAGGCCGAGCGTCGCCTCTTCTACGTTGCCTTTACCAGAGCCCGTAAGAAAGTGATACTTCTGCATGAGAAAGACGCTACCCTAAGTCCCTTTGTCAAAGAACTCGGTGCATTTTAGCCTCACTGCGTACGTTAATTCACCAACAAAACACCGTCGTATGAGCCGCCCTCATATCAAGATAGACCGTTTCCGCACTCGTGCCCAGAGTTTCAGGGTTGTGCGCGGGAATGTCAGTCCAGTAAACTGATTCACCGCTTCACCGCGCTCTTTTCGGTTTGCGCGGCACATGTTGAACGCTGTAGTGTGTAAACTGCTTTCAGCGAATCTCGCCACCAACAGTGACAGGCCCAAAAGTGATAGGCAAATCCTTGCCCGGCTCAGTGAAATACGTAATCGCAAACCGCGTCTCGAATGCCGACATGACGGGTTGGCTGTCTGACACCGCGGTAAAGATCGCTGACGGAAAGATCCACGATGTTCTTCCTGCGTCAAGTTTGCCTTCCGATGTCGAAGAGACCTCCGAGGTATTGCGGCTTGGCGATGTCTCCTTGATGCCGGGATTAGTAGACGCTCACTGCCACATGCACTGCAGCGCGACGAAAGACGCCCAGGCCTTGGCGTTGGCTGAGAAGGACGACATCCAACGTCTGACGATGCGGGCGGTGTCGGCGATGCGTAAAGCCGTGTTGGCCGGCACGACAACCGTGCGCGACATCGGATCTCGCAACGAGGTGGCGTTCGCCATCAAACAGGCGATCAAGGACGGCGCCATACCGGGCCCGAGATTGCTGGTCGCAGGCACTCCAATCACCATCACCGCTGGACACTGCTGGTTCTTTGGGACGCAGGCGGATACCGCTGACGACGTTGCAAAGGCGGTCCGAAACCAAGTCCGCCAAGGCGCGGACGCGATCAAGATCATGTCTACCGGGGGCATGTTCACGCCTACCGCAAACCCGCGATTGCCTCAGTATCCGGCTGAAACGCTGGCCGTGGCGGTGCGTGAAGCTGCCCGATCGGGCATCACTGTCGCTGCGCACTGCCTATCTGCCGATGGTGTCAAGAACTGCGTCGAGGCTAACGTGCACAACTTGATCCACGCCCGATGGTATTCGCAAGACTCATCCAAAGGATTGGAGTTCGACTTGGATACTGCAAAGCGCATGGCGGACCAAGGTCAGTGGGTAGATCCCACGATCGGGCATGGCATGTTGGGACACGAAGCGACGGATCGCGGAGAAGCGCCACCCCGGGCGATCCACTGGTCGGTGGCTGAGAACAATGTCACGGATGAGGACCATGCCGAGACGCTCAACCAGATGCACGACTTGGGCGTACGCTTCACGAGCGGCTTGGACATGGGAATGCCGCACGGCACGCATGATCGATCGGCCGCGAATGCGTGGGCAGTCGTCGAAACGCTTGGTTGGGACACGTGGAGCGCATTGCGGATGGCGACCGTAGACACTGCCGAAGCGTTGGGGATCGACGACGAGGTCGGTTCGATCAAGTCGGGCAAGGTTGCCGATCTTGCCGCGTTCGATGGCGATCCGGCGGCAAACATTCGGGATATGGATCGTGCTTCTACGGTGATACAGCGCGGCGAAGTGATCAAGCTGCGCGATGTGGCCCTTGTGTGATCAGAAGGCAGGCGATTTAAGATGATCAGCAATGATCATCGATGCTTTAACCCACATACTGCCCCCTTACTTCAACGAACACCGCGACGAGGCACTCGCCCGCGACCAAACCTTCGCCGAACTCTTCGCTGACCCTAAAGCCCGCATCGCCCAAGCCGAACACCTCCTTGAAGAGATGGATCGTTCGGAGGTCGAACGCTCGGTTATTGCAGGCTTTGGTTGGACCGATCTAGATCTCGCTAAACGCTCCAACGACTACCTTCTGGAATCCGCAACCAGACACCCCGGCATCCTGATACCGCTTTGCAGCGTGAACCCCCTCTGGCCCGGCGACGACGCGCCCAAAGAAGCGGAACGCTGCTTGAATTTCGGCGCCCGAGGGATCGGTGAACTACACGCCGATACTCAAGGATGGGGCGAGCCGCCATACGACTGTCTTGACGACGTAATGTCCGTCGCCCGCGAATACGTCGACAGTCGTAACAAAATCGCCTTCGTCGTCATACACGGTTCCGAACCTCTTGGACACTCCTACCCCGGCAAAGGCACGATGACACCCGACCGCCTGCTGCAACTGGCGACCAGATTCCCAGACAACTCCTTCATCTTCTCTCACTTTGGCGGCGGACTCCCCTTCTACGAGCGCATGCCCGAAGTCAGTGAAGCCCTCTCAAACGTCGCCTACGACTCCGCCGCCAGCCCGTTTCTCTACGACACGGACATCTACGAAACCGTCGAAAATCTAGTCGGTAGCACCCGCATCTTCTTTGCCAGCGACTTCCCGCTAATGACCCAACGCCGAGCATTGGACCACCTGCGAAGCTCTGAACTGCCCCTCTACATACAGAAGATGGTCCTAGAAGTCGCTGGCCAGGTGTATGATTTCTCACGTTCACCAAAAAACCAGAACTAAACCCAAGTCGATCCCAATCGAAAGATACACGCACCATGGCACTCCTCCTGAACCGATCCGATGTCCAGCAAGTGCTAACCATGTCAAAGGCGATCGATGTCGTCGAAGCCGCGTTTGGCGAGCTTGCCAGCGCTACCGCTGAGATGCCGCCGCGTACCGTCATGATCGATCCTGCGGTTGGGGGATGGATCGCGTACATGCCGGCATATCTGAAGTCGGGCGGCGCACTCGGAGCGAAGGCGGTCACGGTCTACAAGGACAACCCATCGAAGTTCGATTTGCCGACCACCATCGGCACGATTCTGGTTCAAAACAACGAGACTGGCGAGGTCGTGGCGGCGATGGACGGTGGGTATCTCACTGCGGTCCGGACGGGCGCGGTCTCGGGAGTGGCGACGCGGCACATGGCTCGTGGCGACTCTAAGGTTGGCGGCGTTCTCGGTGCGGGGGTGCAGGCGCGGCAACAGGCGATCGCCATCGCAGAAGCCAGCAACGTTGAAACCATCCTGACCTTCTCACTGGACGATGAAGAGTCACGCCGTGACTTTGCAGGTTGGGTTGCGGAGCAGACCGGGTTGGATACCCAACTCGCCCAAAGCGGCGAAGAGTTGTGCCGCGAGTCGGATATTGTGGCTCTTGCGACTACTGCGGCGAATCCGATAGTCAGCGCGGAGTGGTGGAAGCCGGGTGCGCACATCAACGCGATTGGTTCACATGCGCCGGGCGTGAGGGAACTGGATACCGCAACGATCAAGCGTGCGCGCATCATCTGCGACCAGTTGGAGGCGTGCATGGCGGAAGCGGGGGATTTGCAGATTCCGGTTGAGAATGGTGACTACTCTTGGTCGGATGTTGCTGGGAATCTGGGCGATGTTGTGAACGGAGATACCCCCGGACGGACTTCAGATGACGAGGTGACGCTGTTCAAGAGTGTGGGGTTGGCGATACAGGACATCTCGTGCGCGGCCCTCGTTTACCGCGAGGCGGTGGCGAATGCGATTGGACAGGAGTTCGATTTTTCGAGGTGATTCGAGGGGTGGGATGTTGCCGCTGAATTGCCGCTATTGCCGCGAAATTGCCGCTGAGTCCGGCAATTTCGCGGCGTGGGCGGCAATTTAAGGGGGATATTGCCGCTGGCAGCGGCAATTTGGCGGCAATTTCATTTTTTGAACAAGTTCAAAAAGTTGTCTGAACCCGTCCACCCCTGGATGCGCGTTCCGCCCGCCGTACTACGCGCCCCAGCCCTTCATAATTCCCGCGACAACCACCGTCATTCCGGCCGCCATCTTCGTTATTCCCGCGCAGGCGGGAATCCAGGGGAGGGGGCGGCACAGGTTGCCCACCACTCGCGGGGGAAATATCCGGGGCCTACGCTGCCACCGCCCAATCCGCCGACAAAACCTCCGCCTGCTCCAGCACGGTATCCGTAGCTTGCGCCTGCTTGTCCGGCGGGTAGCCATATCGCCGCAACGTCCGCCGAACCAACACTCTCAACCGCGCCCGCGACGTCTCCCGAATCGTCCAATCGATCGTCACATTATTACGCACAGTCTTAACCAGATCACGCGCAATTTCACTCAGCACCTCATCACCCATCACCTTCACCGCGCTGTCGTTTGTCTCCAACGCATCGTAGAATGCCAATTCATCCTCCCTCAGTCCCAGCTTCTCACCTCGCGCATTCGCTTCCCGCATCTCCCGCGCCAACTCGATCAACCGCTCGATCACCTCTGCGGCTTGGATCGCACGATTCCGATACTGCCTCAAAGTCTCCGCCAACATCTCTGCAAATGACCTTGACTGGACGACATTCTGTTTCCGACGCTTGGTGATCTCGCCCTGTAGCAACTTCCGCAACAATTCCACCGCCAAGTTTTTCTTCTCCATCGTCTTCACTTCAGACAAAAACTCCTCTGAAAGAATCGAGATGTCCGGTTTTTTCAGACCCGCCGCTTCGAAGACATCAATAACTCCGTCCGGGGAAATAGCACCCGCCACGATCTGCCGCACTGCCTGATCCAAATCTTCGCTCGGAATCCGTTCATTCTCGTCGCGCTTCATCAACGCTGCACGCACCGCTTGGAAAAACGCAACCCCGTTCCGTTTCGCCAAGACCTCGTCACGCGGTGTCGCCAACGCAAAGGCCTGTGACAATTCTCTAACTTTCTCTAAACAACGATCGCGACCGTCATCCAAACCCAAGACATGCTCCTGAGCAGCCGGTAGCAGATTCAACCGATCTTGAGCATTGCCAGACACCCAAATCGACCAGTCGAAACCATGGAACAGTCCCTCACACACCTCGTACCTCTCCATGAACACCGCAACCGCGGTGTCCTTGTCCAAGTCTTCGACAGCGTTGCCCGTCCCGCCACTCTCCGTATATGTCCGAACCGCTAACTGCAAAGCCGGTGCCAGACCCAGATAGTCGACAATCAAACCACCCGGCTTGTCTTTGAACACCCGGTTGACGCGCGCGATCGCTTGCATCAGGTTGTGGCCCCGCATCGGCTTGTCGACATACATCGTGTGCAGACTCGGCGCGTCGAACCCCGTCAACCACATATCCCGCACCAAAACCACCTTGAACGGATCAGAGCTATCCCTGAACCGATGCGCCAATCCCTCGCGACGGCCCTTGTTGCGGATATGTTGCTGCCACTCAACCGGATCGGATGCCGATCCCGTCATCACGACCTTTATCTCCCCTTGGGCGTCATCCTCGTCATGCCATTCAGGCTTTAGAGCCACCAGTTCGTTGTAAAGGTCGACACATATCCGACGACTCATGCAGACAATCATCGCCTTCCCTGCCATCGCATCCAACCGCTCCTCGAAGTGGTCAATGATGTCTTTGGCGATCAGCTTCAGCCGTTTCTCGGTACCAACTACCGCCTCGATCTGTGCCCACTTCGACTTCAACCGTTCCTTCCGCTCGACCTCTTCGCCCTCAGTCGCCTCGTCAAACTCCTCATCGATCTGCGGACGCTCATCCTCGTTCAACTCCAGCTTCGCCAACCGGCTCTCGTAGTGAATCCGTACCGTTGACTCATCTTCGACCGACCGCCTGATGTCATAGATGCTGATGTAGTCCCCGAACACCGACATAGTGTTCCGGTCTTCAAACTCGATCGGCGTCCCCGTAAACCCGATAAACGACGCATTAGGCAGTGCGTCGCGCATGTGCGCCGCAAACCCATCCACAAAGTCATACTGACTCCGATGCGCTTCATCCGCAATCACCACGATATTCCGTCGGTCCGACAACATCGGATGACGGTCGCCCCTTTCGTCCGGGAAAAACTTCTGGATCGTCGTAAACACCACGCCCCCAGAAGACACCGACAACTTCCGCCTCAAATCCGCCCGACTCTCCGCCTGCGTCGGTGTCTGACGCAACAAATCGCTGCACCTCGAAAACGTCCCAAATAACTGGTCATCCAAATCGTTCCGGTCCGTCAACACCACTATTGTCGGATTGCTCATCGCTTGTTCGCGCACGATCCGACCGACATAGAACGCCATCGTCAAACTCTTACCCGCACCCTGCGTGTGCCAAACCACACCGATCCGCTTGTCACCGGGGTCCCCGCCGGGCTTGCGACCCGTCTCGTAACCACTTCCAGCATCACTGCCAGGGTCCCCCACGTCACCGACGAACCGAGCAGCCCTCACCGTCTCACTCACCGCAAACTCCACCGCGTGGTACTGGTGATAACCCGCCATCTTCTTCACCGGCACGCCGCCACTATCGCCCTCGAACACGATGAAGTCCCGAAGCATCTTCAAAAACCGCCTCGGTTCGCACAACCCACGTATCGTCACCTCCAACTGCGGAATCTTTGCATCAGCCACACCTTCGCCCGATATCGTCCGCCAAGGCTTGAACCACTCCTTGCCTGCTGTCAGAGTGCCAACTCTTGCCTCCAAACCGTCCGACACCACCAGCAACTCGTTCATCGAAAACAGCGTCGGCAGCTCCGATTTATACGTCTGCAACTGTTGCCACGCCGTCCAGATCGTCGCATCCTCATCCGTCGGATTCTTCAACTCGACGATACCTAACGGCAAGCCATTCACAAACAGCACAACATCTGGCCGACGATGATGCTTGTTCTCAACGACATCGAATTGATTCACCGCCACGAAATCGTTAGCCCCGACATCTTTAAAATCAATCACCCGCACCTGTCCGCCACGAATACGCCCATCAACATCCCGATATTCGACGTTCACCCCCTCGATCAGCATCCGATGAAAAGACTCGTTCTTCACCTCCAACGACGTGCCCTGCGGATCCATCAGCTTCCGATACGCACCATCCAACGCCTCAAACCCCAACTCCGGATTCAGCCGCTCAAGCGCATCCCGCAACCGACCCTCAAGCACCACCAAACCAAAATCATCCCGTTCCGCACCACCAGATTCAGGACCGATCTCATTGCCGTTAATGGTCTGCCAATCGATGTCGGCTAACCAACCAAGGGCCAGCTGTTCGACATCGTCTTCTGTAATGGTCGTCACGATTCAATCGCGTATGCGCACCCTAGCATCTTCCACAATCCAAAGATGGCCTTCTGGAGATGATCTGGCCAGAGTACGGATCAATCGGGTGCCTACTTCCATCACCGTGTCTCGGGACTGATTGGCGAGGCGAAAAACGATGATGCCGGGATACTCCCTAGGTGGATACGCCCTGATATCGGCGAAGTCTGCATCCTGCGTTACCAAGACCCGTTCTTCAACGAGGCAGGCTGCCATGACCTCCGGATCCGAGGCGCCACCCATTCCCTCGTCGAGAACAGTATCCGCATCATGGCCAGAATCCATGAACAGTCGCTTGAGCTGAAATGGAAGATTCTCGTCAAGCTTGAACCGCAAAGTGTGAACCTATGCGCTCAACGGCACAATGCGTTCCTTAGCAAGCTCAGCGCCGTACCGCAACGCCGCCTCGACTGCATCAGCAGAAACCGATGGATAGCTCTCAACAATCTCCTCAACGGTTAACCCGGCAGCGAGGTTGTCGAGAATGACAGATACCAGCACCCGAGTTCCGGTGATGCAGGCCTGACCGTGACAGACGTTTGGATCGACGGATATATGCTCATGCCAACTCACGATTACTCACCTGCAAGATGCTTACCTGCGCTTCATCTTAACCCAACGACGTTTTAACGTCGCATTCCAGCAAACGTAGGGGCGTTTCGCGAAACGCCCCTACTACAATGAAATACAAAGGTACCTCCCCGATGACAAGAGCCCAAGGGGCTCTCTCCGATAATGGAGTAGTCGGGGAGGTCATTTTTTGTTTGCGAAGATCGTCAGTAGTAGTACCTGGTTTCAGACCGGAAGATGTCGAATTCGCTCCAAACCGTACTCGATGCAGTCATACTTGTAGGCGTCCAACTCAGCATTCGCTTGGAATGGGCGTCTCATCGTCACGCTTGTCAACACGAAATAGCGTGAGCCGCTGGGACTGAAATCCAAGTTGCCTGATTCGTCTAGAAATATGTAAACACGTTCACCCATCGTCGATACCGCTCACCCCGCCAAATCCACCACTTCCGCAAGCCCCAAAACCATCACAACACCCAAAACCACATGCAACACACCGAACACCGCCGGTATCCACCGTTCGATCCTCGTCACTGCCCGATATGCCTTCCCGCGCCCGCTTTCCGCCAACTGCCATTCATGCTCGTAAATCGCCGCTGGCAAATGTTGTTCCAATTCGTGAATAATCTTGAACTTAACGCGGTTTAAATCCGCGTGCGACTTGATGATCAAAAACCACAGCACCGAAACAATGACACCGACTATGGGCACGCCGAGCATCCACCAACTCTCTCCAAAATCCGCCGACTGAAACCCGTACAACGCCACGAGAGCAGCGTTGATGGTAAGAAGGTAACGGCTAGAAGCGACGCGGCGCGCACTCACATTCTCCGCTGACTGGACGTAGAGCTTGTACTGCTCCAGCAAGTGCGCGTTGAATGAATCGCCGTACGACGCGCTAGTGTGTCGAACTAACCTAGTGTCAGACTGATCTGCCACTACATCACCCCAGTTCAGCAACCAGCTTCTTGAGATTCTTCTGCGACCACTTGTGGATCTTGTCGCTCCTAAGAGCAGTTCGAGGTTTCTTGCAAGTCTTTTTCTTGCGTCCTTTTAAAAGAAAATATGGCTTGCCTTCTTCCTGCATTATGGTGACCTCGGCGGCCACCCCCGCAGCCTGATCCGTGTGTTCGCCGCACAACACGATTGACAGATTGGTCCTGCGTATACGATCGCGAACCTCTTCTTTCCACTTCTCCGAGATCGGCTCTTTGACCGACCACTCGCTAACGTGGAACGCCAGTTGAGGATCTTCCGACTGAGCCAACAACGACCGATAAATGTTCTTGTCGTTGTCATAGTCGAAACTAATGAACGCACTCTTGGTATTGCTCATCGGCATCACCTATCTCAACACCATTGGCGGATTGTCAGTCAATCCCAAGCAGCCAACCGAGATTCAATTGTCCAACATCGCCTTCGGTGATCGTCTTCATCGACTCAAGGCTTCGGATATGTCAACGCCGTTATCTAGTATTTCCTCGATCAGTTCTGCGTACCAAACTGTTCCCAAATCAAACCCGGATTTCCTTGTAATTGTCAGCTCTCCGAGCTGCACTGGGGTTTCTTCAAGCATCGGTTCACCAGAAAACACACCCAGCAGTGCGAACTGTTTGTCCTTGTTGGTCATCAGTTTTCCATCTTTGATTACCAAGTCGACGGGTTTTGACAGAACTACGCTGCCGGACGAGCCAGGAAACAGTTTGGCATCGATGAGGAACTGGGGTTTACCTTCGAATCCAACGCCCCATTTGGTTGCGATGATTCCTGACTTGATTATTGGGAACAGGTTCACCCTGTCATAGAAGCCTTTCGGGTATCCCACAACCAGTACATCGTCTGACGCCTCGACTTCGATGTTGTTTTGCCCGGCGAACATTTCCGGCCCCAGAAAAAACGGCGAAGCGTAATTGCCGCTGGTGATCGCACGTGTCGTCAGAATCTCAGATATCGAGAGGAGGGCGACATCAACCGATTTATCAGGATGAAACTTCGCTACATCCGATATTTCAACTTTGGTCAAATTGACTTCATCCCACTTCATGCTGTTTCGGTCGACGGTCCGGAATCCGAAGTTAATGCTCTCTGGCGACCCTTCAACGCCGCCGTGCATTGGGATCAGAACATGCCGATTCGTTACGAGCGATAGATCTGAAATATCTACCCACTCTGACTCTGATTCTGTCTTCGGAGCCTTGCGCGCGTAAAAGAACCCTGTGCCTTGGCCCGAGAAGCCCGTTGCCGCAGTATTGACGATGGTTGAAACTGCGTGCAGTCGTTCATTCAGATCCATCGATTCCCCTCAACTATTTTCGCTTCGATGTCGCCTTAACTGCCATCTTGGTCTCGATCCTTGGTGGGTAATTCCCCCGATACCAACACCGGCAACAACTCATCGCGCAGGTTGGCAATTCGACGAGAAGCGACATCATTCAAGATCGATTGTTGCAACAACGATTCTAACCTATCGCTAGCCGCTTCAAGAATCTTGGAGGAAGGCACCACGCACTTCGCTTCTTTCAAATGTTGCCGCTTGATATGCCCCATAGTCGTGGTCTTATCGGCTGCGATGCTCTGGAATTCTGCTAGGTGATGCCTCGTGTAATAAAGGTAAAACCACTTGGGGTATTCCTCTGAGGTCACCTTGAACAGATGCTGATTCAAAGCCGCGCGCCCGCCAGTCCAAACCTTGACCAAAAGACTCCCGGACCACGAAAAAACCACATCCCCATCATCAATCACACACTCCGGCGTGATGCTGGCACTCGCCCACTCGCCACTGTCGGCTACACCACTTCGCAATTGAGCGATCTTCACTACCGGCAGACGGTCCTCGTCGGGCTCAGGCCGAAACTTCTGCAACGCAAGTCCATTCCTGTAATTGGCAATTTCATCAAGCGCCTTTACCCCCCATCCCTCCGGCACCATCCCCAGCTCCGACTCCACCAGCCGATCCGGAAACAGCCGCCAGACCTCCTCCGGCAGATACGCTTCCCGACCCTCCATCTTCGCCCGCACCGGACCGAAATCCACGAACCAGTCCTTGAACACCGCCCTTGCCATCTCCTCCAGCGTCTCATTCATCCGACGGTTCAACTCGATCTTGTCATCCAACGTGCCGAGGATGTGCGCAATGCGGCGTTGTTCGGGGAGGGGAGGGAAGTAAACCGTAACGTCCTGCAGAATCTTCGTGTTTATCGATGGCATCGTGGCACCGACCGCGATTGATCGGATGTGTTCTTTGAATGTCGGGAGCCCCAAAAAATACGAAAGATAAACGGGATCGACTTGGTTCGGGTCAGGTCTGACCCTTAAGCAACGACCCGAAAACAGCCATCCATCCTCCTCTGATCGAACCAAACTTCTCCGATCTACTGATCCAACGCGACTGAATACTATGTCTCCTTCGCGGAGAACGTATTTGGACAATCGTTCCTTGTCTGCGTCAGTCACTCTCGGCAAATTTTCGTGAACGATCCGGTTTTCTCCGAGGTGTTCTACGGTGATGATCGGTGTGCCAATGTCAACGTAATCGCGTTGGTGCAATTGGCTACCGAAAGGTCCTGTTTGAACTCCATTTTCCGAAACACAAAGATCCGTCAAAGCGCGCTCAGAAAATTCGGCAGACATTGGTCCGTATACTGTGTCGATCGAACCATTCATGTTTGTGCTGCTCAAAGCTGTCTCCAACCCGCTCGCGGGCCAATGCCGCACTCAAAACCCCAAGCTAGCCAAATTTGCCTCGATCTCCTCATCCAACCGTCGAGCCTCCTCCGACTGCTCCCGCCAACGCGACGTCAATCGCGCCATCTTCTCTTCGAACGGCTCACCATCATCCTCCGCCGCCTCGACACCCACATACCGCCCTGGCGTTAAAACATGCCCTTGCTTCCGCACTTCATCAAGCGACGCCGAGTTGCAGAAACCGGGAATGTCGGCGTAACCCTCACCCTGACCCTCTCCCTCAGGGAGAGGGGAGACATTGGGGTTACTCCGCCACGCATGATACGTATCCGCAATTCGCGCTATATCCTCGTCCATCAACACTCGATGCGTCCGGTCCGTCATCGTCCCCAACTTCCGAGCATCGATGAAGAGAATCTCCCCGCGGCGATCCCGCAAACCGCCACCACCACGCCGATCCCGCGCCAAAAACCACAGACAGGCAGGTATCTGCGTCGAGTAAAACAGCTGCCCAGGCAACGCGATCATGCAGTCAACCAGATCGTTCTCGATCAAGCTCTTCCTTATCTCACCCTCGTTCGATTGGTTCGACGACATCGACCCGTTTGCAAGCACAATCCCCGCAACGCCTTTCGGCGACAGGTGATAAACCATGTGCTGTACCCAAGCGAAGTTTGCATTCCCGCGAGGCGGCGTTCCGTATCGCCAACGCTGATCGTCCATCAACAACTCGCCGCCCCATTCATCGTCGTTGAACTGAGGATTTGCGAGTACGAAATCCGCGCGCAAATCGGGGTGTAGGTCGCCGTGGAAGGTATCTCCGTGTGCTATTTGACCCGGCACTCCTCGTATCGCGAGGTTCATTTTGGCGAGTCGCCATGTTGTGTAGTTCGCTTCTTGGCCGTAAATGGAAATTGCGTCCTGTGCCCGACCACCGTTCTCGTTACCATTCGCATGGGCTTCGACGAACTTCATGGATCGGACGAACATTCCCGCCGCGCCACAGCAAGGGTCGTACACACGTCCTCGGTATGGTTCGATCATCTCAACGAGCAATTTGACGATGCAAGTCGGGGTGTAAAACTCACCTCCCCGCCTGCCTTCTGCGAGAGCGAATTTCTCCAAGAAATACTCGTAAACTTCCCCCAAAACGTCTCTAGCACGAGCTTCTTCGCTACCCAAATCAAAATCGCTCATGATGTCGATCAATCTACCTAATCGACGTTTGTCTAATCCTGGTCGCGCATACTCCCTCGGCAAAACGTCTTTCAGTGAAGGATTTTCACTCTCAATTCGGGTCATCGCGTGGTCCACAAGCACCCCGATCGAAGGGTCATGAGCACGCGACCGGATGTAGTCCCACCGCGACTCTTGTGGCACCCAAAAAACTCCTTCAGCAGTGTACTCGTCTCGATCCTCTGGATCGGCGTACTCGTCGGCTTCCGACTCCAATCGATGGCGTCGAGATTCAAATGCGTCGGACACATACTTCAAAAACATCAACCCCAAAACCACATGCTTATACTCCGCCGCATCCATACTCCCACGAAGCGCATCTGCCATCTGCCATAGTCGACGCCGATCATCCCCGGTAGTCGCACCGTTATCCCCTGATTTCGTGCTCAATCGCCCGCGCCTCGCAGTCGCCATTCCTTGATCATTTCAACGCAATCCATAATAACGCCGCTAGCCTCACCCCTCAGACGGATCAAACGTCTCCACTCCCGTGGGCTCAAAGTGCCTTACATTCCGAGTCACCACCGTCAAGCCGTGCTCCAGAGCGGTTGCAGCGATCATCAGATCAGGGGTGTCGTGCGCAAGTTCGGCCGACAAACGACCCCAAAGTTGCGCCTCAGGTACATCGAAGGAAAGCACACGGTCACCAAACTGTGTCAGAAGTTGGGTCAACCATACTGTTAGCTCGCGCGCGACCGGAGGGTCGCGACGTTCCTGCCGTGTGATCCCGCGTCGAATCTCGCCAATCGTGACCGCGCTCAGGAACAGTGCTTCAGATTGCTGCGCTGCCAACCACCGAGCGACTTCAGGGTGCCTGTCAGGCCGACGAAGGGCAGATACTACATTCGTGTCCAGCAGCCACATTAAAAGTCAATATCACGGGGCTTCAGAGGGAGACGCTCAAATTCGAATTCCCCGTCATCTTGGGGTATCGCCAATAGGTGCTCCACAAATGTGGGAGCGTCGTCGGGCTTCCCATTCCGGAGTCGTTCATACTCTTCAACCGATACCACCATGACCACCGGCTCACCCCGCCGAGTCACCTGCTGGGGCTCCCCTGCCAGAGCGGCATTCACCACCGCGCTGAATCGGTTCTTCGCATCCTGCAATTGCCAACTAGCCATCAAAACATCCTGTCTAGCCTGTCTGTCTAGATTAGATTTTACAGCAACATCACACGTCCCCGCGCACCCGCATACCCCCTGACCCCCTTTCGTCCACACGAAAGGGGGAACCCATCCGCCCCTCTGGATACCCGCCTGCGCGGGTATGACGGGGGTTGCGGTATGCCTCCCTGCGTCTCGTTGTGCTGACACCTCCTTCAATTCCTCCTTGGAGAGGGGGAGGGGAAAGGGTTTGCTGACGCAAAAAGGGGAGGGATGGGTGTACACTCGGAAGTGTGGACCGGAGGGAGGCGATGTAGCTGTCTATCTTTGAGTGGCCTAGCTACGGCGCCAATTACGCTTGTCAGGCGACCTCCGGTCACGCTCAATGGTATTAGGGGTGAGGGAGAGAGGGATGGTGGTATGCCGCCCTGCGTTCTTGCGTCAGTTTTCTTTGGGCTCCGCGTCCCCCTAGCCCCGCGCCCTTCTGGATACCCGCCTGCGCGGGTATGACGGATGATGTTGTAGGGGCAGGTTTGAAACCTGCCCCTACCGTGGTGCGCGGGGAAGCGGCAAGGGTGAGACGCGCGCACCCGCCAACGCGCACCCGCACCCCGCCGCCCGCATACCCCCTGACCCCCTTTCGTCCACACGAAAGGGGGAAACCCATCCGCCCCTGCCCCGTTCACCACCCCTCTGGATTCCTGCCTTCGCAGGAATGACGTAAGGGGCGTTGCAACCGCAGGTCAGAACAACCCGGTCAAAAACTCCCACCATGCCTCGACTACGCCGACGGCGGTGTAGTTGTCGAGGACTTGCCAGATGTGGAGGATGTATTCCTGCATCAGCTTTAGTGCGGTGCAGATGAGGAGTAATACGAGTATGCGTTTTGCGGTGAATTCGTAGTCGGGCCACCAGTGTCGTTGCGCGGCTATGGCAACGAACCAGAACTCAAATACGTTCGGGAATAGGAACAGAACCCACCTCGATTCGGTGAACTCAAAAGCAAAGAATCCAACGGCGCGAAACACGAACAACCAGATCGCAACCGTTCGTCCGGGTCCGTCCCACTGCCGCACCGCGACCCACAGGAAGGTCAGCATGTAGACCTGATCGATCCACTTGTCGAAGGTTTGGTAGTTCGTGACCCCGCCCAGCTGGATCAGGTTCATCATGAAGAGGTCGGAAAAGTCGACCAGTATCGCAAGAATCGCTCCGAAGAACGCCCAGCGAAGCACGGGCAGCGAACCCGCCACGCGAGCAACCGCGATTATGACCATCTCCAACGTCATCTCTGGTGTTAGATGCTATCGCTTTTGGGGGTGTGTTTTGAACTGTGATTTTTGTGATTTGAGTGATGGGCTGTGATTGCCCCGCCCTTTTGTGCCCCCGTCTCACCCTCACCCGGGACCCCCTCTTAATCTCCCCCTGGGAGGGGGAGGGTCGTCTGTCTGTTTCGGGAACCCCCTGCGTTCGCTTCGCTCCGCGTCCCCCTTTTGCTGACGCAAAAATGGGAGGGATCCTCACCGTCCGGCCCCTCTGGATTCCGGCTTTCGCGGAGCCGCCCGTCCTCCCCGGGCATACCCCGCTCGCGTCACTTCGTTTGCTCGCGCCCCTCTGGATTCCGGCTTTCGCCGGAATGACGGGTACGGGGATTGTGTTTGCGAATCGGGGTTGGCGAAATATAATTTTGTGTTAGCAGTCGCGATAGTCGACTGCTAACGAAATTCGACGCAAGCGGTTCGGGTTCGATTGAGGCGATTTTCGCCTCATTTGTTCCCTGCCTGCAAGACGAAACGAACAAAACATCAAGGAGGAAAGACCGAGTGACGGTTAACTTGAAGCCACTAAGCGACCGTGTGGTAGTCTCGCCGGCCGAAGAGGAAGCGGCGACCAGCCCTGGTGGGATCATCATCCCGGACACCGCGAAAGAGAAGCCGCAGCAAGGCTCGATCGTCGCAGTTGGTCCAGGCCGGACCACCGACGAAGGCACTTTGATCGAGATGGGTGTGAGCGTTGGCGACACCGTTATCTACTCGAAGTATGCCGGTACCGAGTACAGCCAGAACGGCAACGATTACCTGATTCTGCGAGAATCCGACATCTTGGCGATCGTCAGTTAAGCCTGATCGATACCGTATCGATTACGGTTTTCGTCGCACAAAACGACACCATAAGGAGAAACCAAGCAAATGCCAGCAAAAGATTTGCTATTCGAAGAGGAGGCTCGTTCGAAGCTCAAGGAAGGCATCGACGTCCTCGCAAACACCGTCAAGAAGACGCTCGGCCCGCGCGGTCAGAACGTCATCGTTGACAAGAAGTTCGGCCCCCCGCAGGTCAACTCCGACGGCGTAACCATCGCCAAGGAAGTCGACCTCGAGGACCCGTTCGAGAACATGGGCGCGCAGCTTTTGAAGGAAGCGTCCAAGAAGACCAACGACGACGCCGGTGACGGTACGACCACATCGACCGTCTTGGCGCAGGCGATCGTAGCCGAAGGCTTCAAGAACGTTGCCGCTGGTGCCGACCCCATGGCGATCAAGCGCGGCATGGAAAAGGCGATGGCCACCATCCGCGAATCCATCAAGAGCCAGTCCACGCCGGTTGACAGCTCCTCGCAGATCGCCAACGTCGCAGTTCTCTCTTCCCACGACGACGAGATGGGCACCCTCATCGCCGAAGTCATGGAGAAGGTTGGTAAAGACGGCGTCATCACCGTCGACGAATCGAAGTCTCTCTCGTACGAAACCGACTTTGTCGAAGGTATGCAGATCGACCGCGGTTTTCTGTCGCCCTACTTCGTCACGAACCCGGACCGTCAAGAGGCCATTCTTGACGACCCGTACATCCTGATCACATCGCAGAAGATATCCGCAGTCTCCGATCTGCTCCCGCTTCTCGAGAAGGTGTTGCAGACCAGCAAGAACATCATCGTGATCGCCGAGGACGTGGAGGGCGAAGCCCTCGCAACCCTCGTGGTCAACAAGCTCCGCGGCACGCTCAACTGTGTCGCTGTCAAGGCCCCCGGCTTCGGCGACCGCCGCAAGGCCATGCTCCAAGACATCGCAATCCTCACCGGCGGCACCGTCATCTCCGATGAGATCGGGCGCAAGCTCGACTCCGCCACCCTCGAGGACCTCGGCAGGTGTCGACAGGTCGTTGTCAAGAAAGACGACACGACCTTCGTGGACGGTAGCGGCGATCAGTCCGGAATCCGTGGTCGCATGGCCGAAATTCAAGCCCAAGTCGAGGACACGACCTCCGATTACGACCGCGAGAAGCTCCAAGAGCGGCTCGCCAAGTTATCCGGGGGCGTTGCCATCCTTCGTGTCGGCGCAGCCACCGAGATCGAGATGAAGGAGAAAAAGCAACGTGTCGAAGACGCTTTGGAAGCGACTCGTGCGGCTGTTGAAGAAGGTATCGTACCCGGTGGCGGTTCAGTCCTGATCCGCGCCGCCGACAAACTCGATGGCATCGAATTTGAAGACGAAGACGAGCAGACCGGCGTGCAGATACTCTCGAAGTCACTGCGCGAGCCTATCCGCATCATCGCGGGCAACTGCGGTTTCGAAGGGGCAGTCATCCTCGACCGCGTCGCGGGCAGCGATGACGTGAACTTTGGCTTCAACGCCATGACCGACGAGTACGGCGACATGATGGAGATGGGCATCGTTGACCCGGCCAAGGTCACTCGCTCAGCCGTTGAGAATGCAGTATCGGTCGCAGGCATGATCCTGACGACTGCGGCGCTCATCTCTGAGCAGCCCGAGCCACCCATGCCCGGCGGCGGAATGCCACCTGGCGGCGGAATGGACTTCTAGTCTAGTTTCAGCTAGAACCCGGTTCTCAAGAGCCAAGTCAACGCGTCGCATCGGTTCACCGGTGCGGCGCGTTGACGTTTATTCAGTACCCAATCATCATTACACGTAGGGCATGATCGATTCAGCGGACATCACATCCAGATACGCCTTCCTTTGGCCCTTAATTGCCCCAATCCGCGCGGTTCGAAACCTCTTAAACGCCAATGGCACCGACCTAGCGGCATCGCTCGCATTTTTCACCGTCTTATCCCAACTGCCCCTCGTCGCCCTAATGGCGATGCTTCTGATCGCTATTGGCCCTTCTGATGGCGTCGTTGAAGTCCTCACCGAAGCACTTCACTACCTGTTCCCGGCATCGCGTGATCTCATCGACGATGCCATCAATAGCCTCCTAGGCGGATCGCTGACGATCGGAATTCTCGCTGTCATAAACCTCATGATCGGTGCCAACAGACTCTTCGCTGCCACCACTCGAGCTGTAAACCGCGTATTCGGCATACGAAACACCAAAGTCGTCCAGGTCACCATCAAAAGCGTCAGTCTCGCTACCGTAGTGGTGGCTTTGTTCATGATCTCCATCGGACTATCGGGCATCATCCAAGTCCTGATCCGACTCAGCCAGGCATCCGCTCCCGTAACCCATGGCCTATCCGCCGTTGCAACTATCGTCCTAGGTGCCATCGCAACCGTCATACCCGCCGTCTTAACCGCCGTGATATTCACTATCATCTACTACCGCATACCTAACACTCGCGTACTCAAGCGCGACGCGATATTCGGAGCGATCGTCGCCATAATTCTCTTTGAAATCGGCAAACACGTCTTTTTCTGGGCCAACAACCAAGACGCCTACCAAGCCAACATCTACGGCCCCATTACGTCCGTCGTGGTCCTCATGATCTGGGCTTACATCGCCTCGTTGATCTTCCTCTACGGAGCAGCCATAACTAGAACCGCCAGCGAGCTACGACCAAGATGATGGGATGTATGACGTGTCGCAATTCTTCGTTGGTAACGAAATCTCGCCACAGGAATTGACACAACATTCGCTATCGGGTGATTGGGAACGGATAGCCTATAGAGTCGGGAGACGACATTGACAACGCCCAAATTACCGAAAGAAAAGATAGCAAAATGGGGTTTCGGGATGGCCCCCATCTCGAAAACCATGCGTGAACGTTACGATCGCGCTGTTAGGGGTACGATAACCGTCTTGGAAAATGACCTACGGTCGACAGACGTTGATCTTGATGCCCTCAGCGAGTTGAAAGGTATGTTCAATCGATGCGTCAGACAAGACCAATGGGATTGGAACAGCGTTCATGCGGAACTGGGTCTACCGTCCACGTTTCACTGTCGGGAAGTTGCCAAATGGTTGACCCAGATGCGAATTGCAGCGAAAACTGGCGATGAAGCTCTTTACTCCGAAAGCAAATCCCAACTACTTGCCTTAAACATCCTCCTCTTCTTACATGCTTATCAGTCTGCGATTGGTCGAGAAGGACTAAACAAAGCCGAATGGATATACATTTTGTCTAGACGCGAAGAGAAAGACGTTTTGAAAATCGGGAGGACTAGTCGTCCAGTAAGTGAACGTGTCAAGGAAATCAACGGTTCAACTGGGGTGTTGCGTCCATTGTCGATCCGTCGTGTCTTCCCCGTGCGTGACTCAAAGATCGTCGAAACAGCGGTGTTCGAACGCCTAGCTGAATTTCGTATCCGCGCTGACCGCGAATTTTTCCAGATTGAGTTCCGTGAGGCTGTTACCGAAATCATAGACTGCATCAGGACACTCAAACAACGTTGGCGATATGGCGGGTCCCTCACGTGGTTTGACCCAGTCAAGTACTACGGCTTCGTTGACATTGATGGCGAGTCGATTTTCGTCCACGGATCTGAAATACCAAAACAGATCCATCACCTAATGATCCCAGGTCAATCCATTGAATTCGATTTGGGGCGGCGAAAACAAGGATTGTGCGCCATCAACGTCTCGCTACCCGTAAACGCATGAGGGCTTTTTGGTGCTATACGAGAAGAGTGAACGTTTCAATCTGTTTGACAAAACGTTAACGCGTTAGGAACCTAAACGTTGAAATTCCTCCCCGTCACTCCCGACCGCTGGCCGGACCTCGAGCGATTCTTTGAATCACGTGGTGGCCCCAAGCACTGTTGGTGCATGGTTTTCCGACCGATGTCGGCTGCCTTTCGACGTGTCGGACCCCCCGCCAAGAAACAGGCACTAGCCCAAACCGTCGCCGCCAACACCCCGGTCGGCATATTGGCGTATGACGGCGACGAACCCGTCGCGTGGTGTTCGATTGCACCTTTGGAGTCCTACACCAATCTCCGCACACGCAGTTATGTTTCGGACGGTTCCGACACAGAAGGCGTCTGGTCAATCGCCTGCTTCTACATCCGCAGCGGATTTCGTCGTCAGGGAATGACAACTCCGCTGATCAACGCCGCAATTGAGTATGCGCGCGATAACGGCGCCAAGGTCATCGAAGCCTATCCCGTCGATTACGACTCACCGAGCTACAGCTACATGGGGCGTATCGGGACTTTCGAGCGTCTGGGATTTGAGGAGATAGCGATGGCTGGCACCCGCCGTCACATTATGAGATTGCAGCTGTAACGAAGCAGGTTGACCTCACGCGCACAGCGGGTGGTCGCTATCCCAACGGTTAAACGGAGCTTCCTCGCCTTTAGCCAGCGCGCTCCTCGCGTCCAGCCACGACTGATTCCAAGCTACCGGATCGTGCATTTCGCTGTCCGGATTGCTGCGGCTACGAGCGATAAATCCCGGGAAACTCGTCCTACCCGTCGACTGCCCGATCGGGTTGTACCTCAAATCCATACTGAACCTGACACGATCGCTGTTGTTAGGCAACGAAGAATGGATCGTGTACCTCGTCATGAACAGAGCATCGCCCTTTTTCAACGGCACCGGCACCGCCGTTCCTACCTCGAACTCGCTCTCGGGTACGTGCAGACTGCCTAGCACTTTCTTTCCACCCGGGCAATGTGTCAGCAATTCCTCGTCGCGGTGCGAACCCGGAATGACTTGCAGACACCCATTTTCCTCATCGGCATCCATCAGCGGGTACCACACCGTCAGAATCAGCGAATCATCCGCATCCGGCGTCACGACCCCGAGATCCTGATGCCATGGCGTGACCCCGAATTTCACGCGACCCATATCATCACGAGGCGAACGGCTCTCAGGCACCTTGATCCTGATGTGCTGCACCGGGTTCGAGTAGATCTCCGGCCCGATGAACGACTCCACCGCGTCCAACAGGTCCGGGGATGTCATTGCATTGAACACTGCCGGCCCAGCCCAAAAAGGCGTATCTTCCGTGACTCCTCGTTGCGGAAGCGTAAAGTCGAAATACCCCTGATGGATCTCGTTCGACTCCTCATAGACCTGCGTCATCCGCTCCCCAAACTCCAGATCCTCGTACTTCGAGCCGATCTTCCCTTCCTCGTAAAGCTCCTCCGCCAGACTATCCAACACCCCCGCATACTCTTCGATCACCGGATCGATCACTTCATCAGGATCGATCACTCCCTCGGCCATGACAAAACCAAAGTGCTCGAAATGCTCAAGTTGCTCTTTGGTCATTGCAGGCATGGTTCAACGGCTCCCTGGATCGTTGGTGGCTGACAGATGAGAATGATAACGCGTTGCTAAGCGCAGACCGAGTCAGTTCCATCCCAGCGGTTGAACGATGGCTCTTCTCCCATCGCCAAAGCATCCCTCGCCTCAGTCCACATCTCATTCCAAATGACTGGATCGTGCAACTCGCCTGCCGGATTGTTCCGGCTCCGCGCTACGAAGCCGGGAAAACTCGTCCGACCCGTAGAGTGCCCCATCGGGTTGTATCGCAAGTCGAAGCTCCAGCGGATGCGATCGCTGATGTTCGGCAGTGACGAGTGGATCGTGAACTTCGTCATAAACAACACGTCGCCCTTCTTCAATGGGACTGGCACCGCTTTGCCGACCTCGAACTGCGACTCCGGTATCTGCAATCCCGACGGCGACGAGGCCTTCATCCCCGGACAGTGAGTCAGCAAATCCTCTCGATGTGAACCGGGCACCACTTGAAGGCAACCGTTCTCGGCGTCTGCATCCATTAACGGAAACCACACCGTAAGGATCAGCGATTCATCGGCGTCTGGATTGACTACCCCGGCATCCTGATGCCAAGGCGTCACGCCGAACTTCACCATTCCGTTTTCATCGCGTGGCGCCCGACTCTCCGGCACCTTGATCCGAACGTGCTGTACGGGGTTGGAGTAGATTTCGGGTCCGATGAATGACTCCACGGCATCCAGCAAATCCGGTGCAGTAAGAGCGTTGAATACCGCCGGACCTGCCCAAAACGGAGTGTCTTCCTTGATCGCTCCTTGCGGAAGTGAGAAATCAAAATAGCCGTTGTAGACCTCGCCTGACTCCGCGTAGATCTGGGTTACACGGTCCCCGAACTCCAACTCTTCATATTTAGAGCCGATCGTGCCGTCTTCGTAGAGTTCGTCTGCGAGGTTGTCGAGGACACCGGCGTATTCGTCGATGACGGGATCGATCACACTCTCAGGATCGATCAAGTTCTCCGCAGTGACGAATCCGAAATGCTCGAAATGTTCGAGCTGCTCACTGGTTATCGTAGACATGGTCAGGCACAGGCCGGTTCGCTACCGTCCCAGCGATTGAACGACGGTTGTTCGCCTTTAGCCAAGGAATCCCGCGCATCCGTCCACAAATCGTTCCAGATCACAGGATCGTGTAACTCGCTGTCCGGGTTGCTCCGACTACGTGCCACAAAGCCAGGGAAACTAGCCCTGCCTGTCGACTGCCCGATCGGGTTGTAGCGAAGGTCGAAACTCCATCGGATGCGGTCGCTGTTGTTCGGCAAAGACGAGTGCACGGTGAACTTCGTCATGAAGAGCGCGTCACCCTTTTTCAGCGGTATTGGCACCGCCTTTCCAACCTCGAACTCGGTCTCTGGTATCTGCAATCCAGACTGCAACCCGTTGTCGAAACCCGGACAGTGCGTTAACAGATCGTTACGATGCGAACCCGGCACGACAGACAGACATCCGTTCTCGACGTCAGCATCCATCAGCGGGAACCACACCGTCAACATCTCCGTCTCGTCCGCATCTGGATTCACTACACCTTGGTCTTGGTGCCAAGGCGTGATTCCGAACTTCACGTGACCTTTTTCATCCCGTGGCGCACGGTTCTCCGGCACCTTGATCCGTACGTGCTGCACAGGATTCGAATAAATCTCTGGACCGATGAACGACTCGACGGCGTCCAACAGACTCGGCGCAGTCAATGCATCAAACACCGCAGGTCCAGCCCAGAACGGCGTGTCTTCGGTGATACCACCTTGCGGCAATGAGAAATCGAAGTACCCGTTGTATATCTCGTCCGATTCGGCGTAGATCTGAGTCACGCGCTCGCCGAAATCAAGATCCTCGTACTTCGAACTTATCTTTCCATCTTCATAGAGTTCATCCGCGAGGTTGTCGAGTACTCCCGCGTACTCCTCGATCACCGGGTCGATGATCTCCTCAGGATCGAGCACCCCCTCGGCGGTTACAAACCCGAAATGCTCAAAATGTTCGAGTTGCTCTTTCGTCATCGCAGGCATGATGTGACGGCTCCGTGAATCGTTCGCGACTGATAGCTAAGAATGATAACGCGTCGGACTCTTCCAATAACCCCGAGATGAAATGGAAATCCCCAAAGGGTTTCCCCCGTTCACGGGGGAAATGTCCGTAGGACAAAGGAGGTGCGTAACGAAAGGAAGGTTCGCGAACCGCCCCTACGCGCAGACCGCTTCGCTGGCATCCCAGAGGTTGAAGACTGGTTGCTCGTGTTCGGCACAACTCTCCCGTCAATTGGCGATGGGGAGGCTTTAAACTGGACTGATTGCGCCATTGGCGTGGTTCCTGTCCACGATAAGCATCTGGCGTGCCACGCACCCTCACTTTTCCTGACATGCGGAAAACCTGCATTTGCATTGCCTTGACGGAAACGGACAGGCCGTCATGAACTTGAGGCTCATTCGTCATGCTGAGAGCACCGCGAACGTTGAGGACCGCTGGCAGGGGCGAGTGGATTTCCCACTGTCTGTGAACGGACGCTTGCAGGCCGACCGGCTCCGTTCGAGGTTGGAGCGCGAAGAATACGTTCCTAACCGCATATACACCAGCCCGTTAAGCCGCGCGTCAGAAACTGCACGCGTGATTTCGTCTAATTGGGACCAATCTCTAGAGCCATGGGACGATCTGACCGAGATCGATGTCGGTATATTGTCGGGATTACGCGTTGCTGAGGCGGGAGAGCGATTTCCGGAAGTCGCTCGCAATGTCGCCTTGACACGCAATTTCGATCTTGTGAATGGCGCGGAGACTTACCGCGACCGCACAACCCGTGCGCAACGCGTGGTGAAACGCCTAATGAGCGAACATGAAAACGCCGATCGTGTGTTAGTGATCACTCACGGCGGGATTATGATCGACATCCTGGCTCAATTGCTTGGAACTGACCGGTTATGGTTCATCAAAATACGTAACACCGCAATGTTCGAATTTTCAGTTGACGTGGACAGTTGGCATCTAGCAGGCCGGGCTCGCGCCAACGCCAACTTTTGGCGCATTGATAGGTTCAATGACGCAAGTCACTTGGACGAGGACTAGTGATGCGCGCATCCTTCGCTTCCGGACAGCGTCGGATTTTGCAGTTGGCCACCACGATTGACAGCCCTCAATCCAAATAGGTAGGTCCGTGGAACCCGTTCGCTGGACACAGACCGAGAGAGGATTTTGTGTCCCTCGTTTGGCAACTACACCTGAGATTACATACAGTCTTGGAATCGGCGATACCGGACTGCTCAAGTTGCTCTTTCGTCATCGAAGGCATTGATTTGCAGTCCGCAGATCTCGGATCATCAGCTGGTTGACACACGCCCTACATCCCCGACCGCTTCATCTGCTCATCAATCAACCGGGCCATCCTGCTATCCCGTTTCGTCAATCCACCGACATCGTGCGAAATCAGCGCCACCTTCAATCGCCGATACCGAATATCGATATCTGGGTGATGATCGTGTTCATCGGCGTCTTGAGCGATGCGATTTATGAACTGAATCGCGTCCGCAAAGGTCGGAAACTCCAAATGCCGCACGATTGCACCCGACTCCGGATCGAGTTCCCAATCCGTAAGAGCAGCGAGCAGATCGTCAACCTCAGACGCACTCAATCTCGACATCCCAGTACCTCCTAATGTAAGCCGCCGTTGGCGGTTCCAATCGTATGTATCAACAGTATCGTCGATGCCACCGCGAGCCACAAGAAACCGTTGATCAGCGTTGGGCGATCTCGGAGCAAGACGATCTCCGGCGCTTCACCCTCGCCCTTCACGTACAGCAGGTACAGATATCGGTATATCCCGTACGCCACGAATGGGATCGTCACCATCATCGTGTTGTCGGCGGGGACGTTGGCTCCGGTGTCCCCCAAGTCGATGGCGTAAAGCGCATACGTGAAGATCGTCAATGTCGCCGTGCTCATGATGAGAGCATCGATGAACTCCGCGGTGTACTGGCCCAATATGCTTCGTTGATTAGCCGCCGCATCTCCTGCCGTCTTCAACTCCGCTCGCCGCTTACCAAGCGCGATCAACAGCGACCCCAAAGCGGTCATTATGTAGAACCACGGCGAAACGTCGATGTCGACACCTGGTATACCGTTCTCGATCCACGGGACCGGACCACCGATGGCGACGTAGCCCGCGTAGGCTCGGAGAACGAATCCGGTCGCAACGCTCATGACATCCAGGATTGCTACATGCTTCAGCCTGAACGTGTATGCGCCATTCAAGATCAGATAAGCCGCACCCACGATCATCAGCGACACGCTGATCGCAATCGAGATCAGTCCCGCCACCAGAATTGCGATAACCGCTGCGGCCCAAGCCGTGCCAACAGACAGATCTCCGGACGCAATCGCGCGACGCCGTTTTACCGGATGCACCCGATCCCGCTCAATGTCCGCCAAATCGTTGATCAGATAGATCGCGCCCGACAGCAAAGTGAACGCGATCGTTGCCCCCAATGCCCGCAACACGATCTCGAACATCCCCGAGACGTCGTCGACCGCGAACCAAATGTTGACGGAGAAGATCAGCGGCACGAGCACCAACCCGTTCTTAGGCGCCTGCAAAGGCCGCATCGCGCTCAGCAAAGCTCTGGCAAGGGACCTCGATTCTCTGGCACCGCTTGCGACGGTTTGATCAACGGGAGAAGTCATCATCGCCAATGATAAAGTCCGCTCCTCATTTGAGCCCTGTGCACATTAACGTCATTCCCGCGCAGGCGGGAATCCAGAGGGGTACGGCGAACGTTTTACTCGGCTCGGATTCCTAAGTTAAACTGCGCACAGACTTAGAAAGAACAGGAGCGACCAAGTAGTGTTGGAACAATTTCACGTCCCAGTTGAAGATCGGGTCTATGTAGATGTCGATCGCATGAGAGCAGCCACCGAAGCACTTTTCATGCGATGCGGAGTAGACGAAGCCGGTGCCAAGGCCTCTACCGACGTCCTACTCACCAACGACCTCCGCGCAGTCGAAACTCACGGCGTGTCAAACATGATGCGAAACTACGTCGCCTCGTACATGGCAGGGACCCTGAACCCAACTCCCGATCTCAAGATCGTACGTGAAACCGCCACCACCGCAAACTTCGACGGTGACGGAGCCCTCGGCATCCAAATCGGTGGCGACATGATGCAGATCGCCATCGACAAGGCGAAACAATACGGAACTGGTGCGGTAACCGTCTTCGACTCAGGACACTTAGGCGGATGCGGTTACTACGCCGCACAAGCCGCACAACAAGGCATGATCGGACTGTGCATGACCGGTGGACACGGGACACGGGCCTCCGGCGGAATGCTACCGACGTTTTCGGCTGAATCTAGGCTTGGCACCAACCCCATCGCCTGGGCTGCACCCGCACGCAATCAGCACCCTTTCCTTTTCGACGTTGCTTGCACTCAAATCGCCAACAACAAAGTAGGTCTTGCTCGACGCATTGGCGTACCGCTTGAACCCGGATGGATCACCGACACCGACGGCAACCCATTCAACGAACCAGTGGAACCTCCCGACGAATACTTCCTGCTTCCCTTCGGAGGCACTCGGGAAAACGGCTCGCACAAAGGTTACGGATTCGCTGCTGTATGCGCCATAATGTGCCAGACCCTCGCTGGCGTCGGACTCAGCGGTTCCGGCAACCAGTACCAGGGCGGCTACCACTTCTTCGCCGCGTTCCAAATCGAGGCCTTCTGCGACCACGACGAGTTTCTCGACAACATGGACGACGCTTTAGCCCACCTCGCATCCGCGAAACCAGCACCAGGACACGAACGCGTCCTCTATCCCGGACTAATCGAAGGCGAAGAGACCGAACAACGACTAGAAGAAGGCATTCCGTACCATCAAGAGGTCATAGACTGGTACGAATCTATCGGTGCCGAACTCGGCGTCGAGATCAGCCTCCCCTAACTCTAGGAACTCTCGGGGTTCCCCCGCTCGCGGGGGAAATGTCCCAAGGACAAAGGGGGACGACGATCAAAACAAACATTAAACACACAACCGTAAGGACACCCAATTAATGCAACGTGAGTATGTGAACTTCGGCAAGGGCGGCGTGATGGTCACGCGTATGGCTCTGGGTCTCGGATTCCGCGGCCAGCACGATGCCGACGAAGCCAAAAAGACCATCTCCACCGCTCTCGATGGAGGGTTGAATCTCATCGACTGCGCCAACATCTATGGCTTGGGCGATGATCGAAGACGCGCCGGAACATCTGAGATCATTCTTGGTGAACTGATGCAGGACCGCGGAGATCGCGACGACATCGTGATCACCTCTAAGGTCTCCAGTCCAGTGGCTCGTGGTGTCAACGATCACAACACCTCCCGATGGCACATCATGCGCGAGGTCGAACGCTCCCTCAAACGCCTACAGACCGACCGCATCGACGTATACCTCATCCACCACTTCGATGAGACCGTCGGCTATGAAGAGCGCACTCGAGCCTTGGAAGACCTCGTACGCGACGGTAAGATCCGCTACACCGGTGTCTGCAACTACCAAGCCTGGCAAGTTGTGCAAACACTGCGCGTCCAAGATCGCATCAACGCTGGAAACCTCATCACTGTCCAAAACCCCTACAGCATGCTGAACCGCGAACTTGAAGACGAAATGTTTCCGATGGTTCGCACCACAGGCCTTGGGATTATGGCCTACAGCCCCCTCGCGGTCGGACTACTCTCAGGCGATTACGATCCAGATCGAATGCCCGGTAACATGTCGCTTTGGGGCAACCGCAGATCCCACGCCTTCAGCCGCGTCGTGCGCGGCGCAGCGGCTGACGTGATTCGCGCCAACGCTGACGTGGCGAAACGTGTCGGAGCAACACCCGCGCAGGTGGCGCAAGCATGGGTGCTATCCCATCCAGAAGTCACCATCTCGATCTCTGGTGCCGACACCGCCGAGCAGATGCGGGATAATCTTGGTGCGCTGGAGATCAACCTTCCACCGGATGAACTAGCAACCCTAAACAACGCTTCTGATCGTCTGCGTATTATTCTCGACGGCCAAGGCTTCGAAGACGACCGCTAGTAACTCTCTTGAAGGCAAGGCCGCTGCAAAACCAATGTCATTTCCGCGAAGGCGAAAACCAGAGGGACGGGGCAACGAAGTTGTCGGTGTTACAATCAACGATTGCGACTGAAAAACGATGCCTAAGCGAACGTACCAACCCAAAAAGCGCCGACGCGCGCGCGTCCACGGCTTCCGATCACGGATGTCAAGCCGAGGCGGGCGGGCGGTATTGGCGCGCCGACGTGCTCGTGGTCGCAAACGCCTAACTGTCTGAGTTCGTTGCTTCTGGGTTAATTCATTCGCTGGGCCAACGCCGCATTAACGGCACCCAAACTATGTAAACAATGGGGCTCTCGAAGCATCGACGGTTGCGCCGTCGCGAAGAGTTCCGTAGAGCACTAAGAGACGGCAAACGGGCCCGAGACGCACTGCTTTCGATTACTGCGGTCAGATCGGAGCTACCCGATGCCGATTCGCGTTACGGATTCGCAATTCCGAAACGCGTCGGCGGAGCGGTGGTGAGAAACCGAATCAAGCGACGTCTACGAGCGATTGTCGGAAAATCGGACCACCCTAAAGGATGGGACTACGTTATATACGCCTTCCCGGCAGCAGCAAACGTTACATCAGAAAAGCTGGCGGGATCGGTAAACAGGCTTGTTCGGCGCCTGAAGTCTGGCAATCGAACGCGCTCAAAGAGCACGTCGAGGTGAGAGCGTGATAGCGAAATCCGCGTTAGCGCTCATCAAGTTCTACAAACTTGCGGTATCTCCGTATCTACCCAGCACCTGCATCTACCAGCCTACCTGTTCCGAGTACGCGGCTGAAGCGATCGAGCAACACGGCGTGTTAAGAGGGATTTGGATGGGTATGAAACGGATCGCCCGATGCAACCCATTCACGACTGGCGGATTGGACCCAGTACCGGTTCGCAACGAAGACACTATATCGACTAAATGTAGCAGCGAGACTCAGGTCCAATGAGTCCACTACTCGGCGCACGACAACTCCGGCGCGTGCTACTCGCGTCGGTTCTTGCAATCTTGAGCGCCGTTGCACTGACCGGATGTTTGAACGACCTTACTCCCCAGGGCCGTTGGTCCGCTCCGGTCTCCGACGGAAACTTCATCTACGTGGGTAATCTCGACGGCGTATTAGTCAGGCTTGATGCCCTGAGCCACGCGTTCGATGTCAACTGGCTATACCCGTATGAGCTGGACGGAGTGCGTAAAAAACCAAACGGCCTAGGCGCGATTTACGGCGCACCCGTTATCCAAGACGGTGCCGTCTACGCGGCTGGTTATACCTGCGCTGGCTCCAACTGCGACGGCGAAGTCTTCAGCGTATCGATCGACAGCGGCGGATTAGCTTGGAATTCAGGTAGTTTTCCTCTGCGAACCAAACTAGTCGGGCAACTCCAACCCACCGCCAACGGACTGTTGCTCATAGGCACAGGCCCAGTAGACGACGAACGCGATCCAGCCGGATACCTCTATGCCTTTAGCGCCGATCCCAACGCTGGGCGACGCGTCGTATGGCGTGAACCCCTAGACGGCGAAGTTTGGGGCGAAGTCGCGGTGGACGACGCAACCAATACTGCATATGTTGGCACCAGCGCCGGAACTCTCTACGCCATTGACATCTCAGAAGGCGATATTCTCGAACGTGTCAAATGGCAGTACTCTTCCGAAGGCGCTATCACCGGTCCCGTCGTATTCCACCAAGGCGCCATCTACTTCGGTGACCTAGCAAGCAACTTCTACCGACTCAACTCAAGATCGCAATCCCTCGATTGGCAGTTCGATGCCGAAGCATGGGTCTGGGCAGAGGGGATACCCGACGACCAAAAAGGAGCCATCTACGTCTCTACTCTCGGCGGCCACATCTATGCTCTGGACATCTCAACAGGCAACCCCATCTGGAGCACAAGGATCGACGGACAGGTAATCGGCGCACCCCTCCTTTTCGATCGCGTCCGCAACGAGTTCACTCAACGCGTCCTTGCCGTGCCGTCAGGAACCGAAGACGTCCATGTCATCAACGTCAACGATGGCCAAATCATCGGCACTTTCCCCACAGACAGCCCGGTCAAATCCGCACCGGTCCTCATCAACGACTTCGTCTACATCCACACCTTGGATGGCGAACTCAAATGGTACTCCCCGAGCGATCAAATCCTACAAGGATGTCGCGTCCTGAAGGACGGTGCGACGTGCCAATGATCACGCCGTCAACACAGTTTATACCGCGGGCCAATAGTCATCTAAGCGCGAGGAGGATCCACTGATGGAATTCCTCGGGCTCATCTGGGATCAGGGCATAATGCGCCCGATGATCAACGCGCTTGCGTTGTTGTATCACTATCTGTTCCTCAACTACGGATTGAGCATCATCGTCTTCACCGTCATCGTGCGTGTGTTGATGATTCCGCTCACGATTCGCCAGACCCGCCAGATGAAGAAGTTGCAGGCTTTGCAACCTCGAATGAAGGCGATACAAGACAAATACAAGGACAAGAAAGATTCGGAGAGCCGCAGAGCGCAATCGAGCGAATCGATGGCGCTGTATCGCGAGGCCGGTGTAAACCCGATTGGATGCCTCGGACCAATGGTCATACAGATGCCTATCTGGATCGGCTTCTACCGCGCCATCATCCGAACCATGCCCACTACACCGGAAGGCATGGCCAATTTGTCTGCATCCTTCTACGCCTGGAATCCTGCCAGCGCCGACGTGCCATTCAGTCGCCTGTTCTTGGGCATCGACCTCGCAGACACGGTTTCGCAGGTCTACTTGCCATTGAACTTCGTCCTTCCGGTCTTGGTCGGGGCATCAATGTTCATCACCACCAAGATGTCATCAACCATCGCAATGGACGAGCGGCAGCAGTCGCAACAACGAATCATGCAGTGGATGATGCCGGTGATGATCGGCGTTTTTACATATCAGTTCCCAGCCGGTCTGGGAATTTACATATTGCTATCCAACATCGTCGGCGTGTTTATCCAATACTTCGTCGGCGGCAAACAGCCGATCGAGCTGTTCGGCAAACTGTATCTAGGCACAGCAGAAACGCGGGCTGAAGCGATAGCGGCAAAGACCGAGCTCGCGGAACGCAACCAAGATAACGACGACTCGGACGAGGAGGAGACAACCGATGACGATTCGACGGATATTCACCGGCAAGAACGTACAAGAGGCAACCGCCGTCGCGCTCGAAACTCTAGGCGCAGAGCTCGAAGACGTAGACATTAGGGTTCTCAACCCGGGCAGATCTGGAATCTTCGGGCTCGGAGGTGCCCTAGCTGAAATCGAGGTCGCTAAACTCTCGGACGTCATTGCCGAAGAGGCAATGGAGGCAGCGGAACGGCAAGCGCAGATGGACGAGGCTACGGGCGTTGCGGATGCCGAGGCATCCGCGCCTACTCGCCAACCTCGTCAAAGCCGAAATCGTCAGCGACGCGAACGCCCGGCCCGTGGTCGACGAGATTCTTCGAACCGGGAAGCTGATAGCGAAGACGCGGGGACTCGCCGCGAGCGTCCGGCACCCCGACGCAACCGCCAACCCGCTCAGAACCGACAGCGGCGTCAACGCAGGCCCAACAATCAGCGTTCGCGACAGGAGCGGAGACAAGCGGAACAACCCCGCACTCAGCAACCTGAGAACCAACCCGAACCAGCTGCAACAGCGTCGCGAGACGAACAACTGGCCCGGAGGCGACAAGAACCTGTCGCAGAGCCGATTCAAAACCGCGAGGAATTGGAGGCCACTACTGGCGAGATACTGGGATACCTCATCGCTGCTATGAATGTCGATGTAGAAGCGTACGTGCTGGACGAACTCAGGGACGGATCGATCGTGTTCGAGATCGAAGGCGCAGATGCCGGATTGCTCATCGGGCGACGCGGCGAAACTCTACGCGATCTACAGTTCATCGTCAGAATGTTGGTCAACCGCCAGTTGAAGCAACGGGCCAACATCATCATCGATGTCGAGCGCTATCAACTCCGACGAACCCAAAAGCTCCACACCATAGCCGAGAGCGCGGCGCGTGCTGCGGCACGTGGCAGGGCTCGCTCGCTCGACCCCATGACCCCTGAAGAACGACGCATCGTCCACATCGCGTTGTCGGACAATCCGGAAGTCGTTACCGAGAGCGAAGGCCAGGGCCCAGAACGCCACGTGGTCGTAAAACCACGCTGAACGGTCTTTCGAGCCTAATTGCGCTTGACAAGTCGAATTTACAGAGATTCGGCGCGCTCACATCTCGATAATGTTGCACCTCCGCAGAAATAGGCATGTTTTCGCGCGATTTTCTCGTGGCATCATCCAAATGCGAATTCGATACGCTTCTGCAATACTGTAGACACTCGCTCTAAAAGGCGTGCTACTTATGATCAGGGGCGGATTGAACGACCGTCATTGGAGGTCTGATTGGCATGTATTCCGGTGATGTACGCGGATTAAGTCACAAAACCAAAGATTTTTTGGTTGCATCAATCGATGATGCTGGAAGATTGATCAAACGGGTTCCTATCGTCTCAGTGGGTGGGTTACTTGTAATCCCGGCATTTTTGTTGGGGCAACCGTCGGTGGATTTCGCAGAGAGTGCCGACGAAATATCATTCGTTTTCAACACGTTCTCGTTTTTGGTTTGGGGGGTGCTGGTGATGTGGATGTGCGCCGGCTTCACCATGCTCGAATCTGGCTCTGTGAGGACCAAGAACGCGTCGATGATCTGCCTCAAGAACATCGGACTTTACTCCATCGCCGGTCTCGCATTCTTCTTCATCGGTTACAACCTGATGTACGTGGATGTAGGCGACTTCATCGGTTCGTTCAACCTGATGTACGGACCCTCATCCGACGAGATCGCCTTGCTGGACGGCGATGAAGAAGCGTTGCCCGCCGTTCTCGATCAGGGATACTCCACGATGTCCGACTGGTTTTTCCAGATGGTGTTCGTGGCGACCACAGCCTCGATCGTTTCGGGCGCATTGGCGGAACGGGTGCGAATGTGGCCGTTTTTCCTATTCACGTTAGTGTTGACAGCGTTCATCTACCCGATAGTCGGAGCTTGGACTTGGGGCGGCGGCTGGTTGAGTCAGATGGGATTCCAAGACTTCGCGGGTTCAACTATCGTCCACAGCACGGGCGGTTGGGCCGCGTTGGCAGGCGTCATGATCGCTGGTCCACGTCTTGGCAAGTTCCTGCGCAATGGCGATGCCAAACCTACCCCGCCGTCTAATGTGTTGATCGTCACTTTGGGCGTCTTCATCCTATGGTTGGGTTGGTTCGGGTTCAACGGTGGGTCTCAGTTGGCATTAGGGTCCGCCAGTGATGCAGTAGCGATGAGCAACATCCTTGTCAATACCAACCTAGCCGCCGCCGCGGGCATCGTCGTATCGTTGGCATTTTCTCGCTTCATAGTCGGCCGTATGGACCTCGTCGTCGGTTTGAACGGTGCTATCGCGGGCCTCGTGTCGATTACCGCTGGGCCGGGCCTGACGGATCACTACTGGGCGGTCATTATCGGGGCCGTCGGTGGGATACTGTGCACGGCGGGTACGAAGTTGCTGGAGAAACTGAAGCTCGATGATGTAGTCGGAGCGATACCCGCTCACCTCGTTGCGGGCATTTGGGGCACGATGGCAGTATGCATCGCTGCAGGCGGTGATTTCATCACCCAACTCGTGGGCGTGTTGTCGGTCGGCGTGTTCGTTTTCGCGGTTTCTTGGGTCCTGTGGAAAGTGCTCGCGATTAGTCCGTTGGGCATACGAGTCTCTCGCGAGGTTGAACAGATCGGTCAGGATGTCGGAGAACTGCACATCGAAGCGTACCCAGAGTTCGTTGTGATGCCTGAGACGTTCGACGAAGATTGATACCGAATGCCGCAATGATTTAAGTTACGGCGCGGCAAATCTTCAATTTGTCGCGCTCCATTGATCAGGAGCTTGTTGCTGGGACGCCGGATGCGGGATTGTGCTTCGGTAGGCGGATGATGAATTCGGTGAATTCGCCAGGCTCTGTTTCTACCTCGATGGTTCCGCCGTGGCTGCGGACTATGTCCATCACTAGTGAGAGTCCCAGCCCTGTCCCGCGGCTGGTCGCCTTGGTGGTGAAGAAGGGATTGAATATCTTGTCTACAACATCTTGAGGCATTCCCGTGCCATTGTCGCGGAAGCGGATCTCAATGTCTTCACCTAGCAAACGAGTAGAAGTGAATAGCCCTGGAAAGTACGTCTTGGCTGCTTCGGGATCTTCCTCTCTGAGCGCGTCGCGTTTGTCTTCCGTTGCATGCCATGAGTTGGTGACTAAGTTTAGGAAGACTCGTCCGAGATCCTGGGAAACAGCCTGTATTGGCGGAACCTCAGGATCGAAATCCGCCTTGATTTCGAGGTTCATATCCGGATCAGTAGCGCGTCCGCTATGGTATGCGAGTTGGGTGTACTCTTCGATGAGTGCATTGAGGTCGGTTTGCTGAAGTTCTGTGGATTCGCGCCCCATCGCCAACATGCCGTGCACAATGCGGTTGGCGCGTTCGCCGTGCGACTTGATTCGGACCATGTTGCCGGCAATGTCGCCGGTAACCTCTTGAATGTATTCCATCTGCTCATCGTCAATATCTTCGGCTACTTCATCGAGGATCTCCTGAAGTTCTTCAAGCAATTCGCCTGACGCCTCGGAAAAGTTGTTGACGAAATTAAGGGGATTCCGTATTTCATGTGCGACTCCGGCTGTTAATTCACCGAGTGCCGCCAATTTGCCCTGCGTGATGATCTGATCCTGAGCGTTTTGCAGGTCGTCCAACACGCGCTCGAGTTCATCGTTTTTCCCTTGCAGTTCACCTGCGAGTTGCTCAACTAGGTTTAGTCGCTGGACTTCGTATGCGTGCTGCCTGAAGACTTCCAACGCCCCGGCCATCTCAGCCACCTCATCGCGTCCTCTGATCTCGACCTCCGTTTCGAGGTCGCCGTCTGCCATGCGGAGCATACGGTTCGAGAGTGTTTGGATTCGACGCAACAATACCTTTCCAACAAAGAGCCAGACGATCAGGAAGGCGCCCAGGATACTCAGTGCAGCGATAGCGACCAGCAACAATCTACCTTGCAGAATCGATTGCTGCGTGGCTTCCGATTCAGCACTGACGCTGGTTTCGGCGGCTTGGACCAAGCCATCAACCTCGTCGACCAGAGCGACTGCAACTTCCCGGTTAAGCCCCAAAAGTTCGTTTTGCCTCTGATTGAGTTCATGCGTTCTTGCAAGCAACTCAAAACCGCCACCTGCACCGAGTGATATTTCGAATAACCGATTGAAGATAAGTGCGATTGGCGGAGCGTACTCGGTTCCTCGCAATACTGCCAAGCTACGCTCGATGCGTCCTCGTGCCGCCTCTGATCTTTCTCTCAGTGGTTCGATGAACGCGGAATCTGAAACCGTGAAAGCACTGGCCAAAAGCTGGATGGCAGTGTTGGCGGCTGCTTGCAGATCGGCTACGTTGCGGTAACGGTAAAATTCGGTCTCCGAAAAATGCTCCTGAGTCGAAACCGGGCCACCGCCAAGTTCGCTGTAACCGGTCATTGTGTAGAAAAGCTGATCGTCAATCGCTGGAATAAGAATGTCGTCCAAGCGCTGTTGAAGCAGCGATAGCTCGATGCTGATTGCGGTAGTCCTGTTCCCCAGGTCAAGCAACTCTTGCTTATCGGCTTTGATCGTTTCGATGCTCTGGATCAGCTGATCAGCCAACTGACGGATAGTCGTAAGACGCTCGCCTCCATCGCCTGCGGCTGTGAGCAAATCTAACTGCTGTTCGAAAAGGCTTTGGTTCGCGTCAATCAGATTGACGACCTGTTGAAACTCACTCGCCGTCACTGCTGATGTGAGCCGAGGCGCAGCCGCCGCAAGCTCCCCGGTGTATTGGGCGATACCGAAAGACGCCACCATTTCCGGTACGCTTTCTTCCCGTACGCGGTTAGTGCGGTCTCCGATTGCGTTGAAAGAAAGCCATGCAACCAGACTCGCGCTCAATGTCAGCGCCACTGCGCCGCCGACACCGACGTACATCTGAGCCGACAGTCGGAAGCGGCCTTCGAGCAGGGATCTTGCTTTGTCGATCACGGTTAGTTGGCAATCATCACGTCGATTGGATGATAGTTCCCGTCGGGACCGATGACGGTGAGGAACACTTCGTTAGAGCCTTGACTATCCATCGCTCCGAATTGCAACTCGAAACCGCCAAGGTCAACGACGTCGCCGTTCCGCAGATTCTGCATGAAGCATTGACGATCGATGTCGCGTCCGCATCTCTCGGCGACTTCGATAACGAATCGCCCGGCGATGTAACCTTCCAAGGACACAAATCCCGGCGATTCCTCGGGTGCGTATGCTTCCAAGGCCGTGTGGTAGTCGGCGACAATCGGTATAGAGTCGTCCCAAGGGAATGGCACCACTTGGGTAACGTAAACGCCCTCTCCGTATTCGCCAAGTTCGCGCGCTAACGCGTTGCTGCCCACAAACGACACCGTCATGAACTTGGGATTGAACTCTGTGTGCCGCGCCCAAGATATTAGATGGGCGACAGGTTCGTAAGCCCCGATCATGATGACGGCTTCTGGTTCGCCTTGTTGCAAATCAAGAAGCGCGGTTTTAATTGCTTTCGTGTTACGAGGATAGATACCGATCGCTACCGGCTCCATTCCCTCTTCTTCCAGAGCTATCCTCACACCCTGATACCCGGCTCGACCGAAAGAATCGTCTTGGTACATAACTGCGATACGGGTGATGTCAAGATCCTCCATGAGACGCCTTACCATAGCTGCGGTCTCTTGGTAATAGGAGGCGCGGACATTCAATATGTGCTGGTAGTCGGGACTGCGAAGGAACTCGGCACCAGTAAACGGCGCGACGTACGGCACTCCGCTCGCCTCGGCAACCGGGACTGCGGATCTTGAAGTCGGCGTCCCTACCGCACCAACCAGTGCGAATACTTTGTCCTCATCTATCAGTGCTGCGGTGTTTGCGATCGCGGCTTCAGGTTCATACGCATCGTCGCGAAAGGCGAGATCGATCTGGCGGCCGTGAACGCCGCCTTGCGCGTTCCGTTCACTGAATGCCGCCAATATGCCAGTGCGCATCCCCAATCCGAGTTCGGATGCTGGGCCGCTGAAGGCTGCTGATTGTCCGAATAGGATTTTGTTGTCGGTGATGCCGTTGCGATTGTTCGCGATGGTTGAACCCGCTGCTGATGTCGGGTTCAGGAGATCAGACTTACCGACAGTCTCAACTGTCCCTGCCAACGGCGTTGCAACGTTCCCGCCATCACTAGAACATGCGATAACTGCAATTAGCGAGAGAGTTGAGACCGCTACCCGAATTGCGGCCGATTTTGAGGCAGCCAATCCAGGGAACGGTATTTTCAACCCGTCCTCCGTTTGACTAGGGTCAAGCAGTTCATTCCGTTGACCCGCTTATAGTGCATCTCGTCCGAAAACGTGTGCGCCAGATGCACTCCCCATCCGCCGATGCTGCTGTCTTCGATAGAAGTGACCTTTGTGGGTGTCTTGGCGTCTTTAGTGGGGTCGAACGCCTTGCCGTTGTCAGATATCTCAATGCTGATCAAGTCGGCTTCCGAAACGATCACGACCTTAATGGGCTGGGTGCCGTCGACTTCACCGTGGTTAATGACGTTGATGCACAGTTCCTCAAGAATCAATTCGATCTGATACGTCAAGTCTGGGGGCCAATTCCCCTCGGCTGAGATTGATCCGATGGTTTCTTGGATCACATCTAGCTCGCCGATCTCCGGCATGAACTCGACTGCGGCTCTTACGCTCATCGTATGTTCTACGTGCGCCTGAAGACTAAACAGGCCTGATCGTCGGACTGTGGTTCGTCGCCCGCAAACTTGTTGACCGCGTCAAACACGATCTCGCTAGCGTCTTCAGCGTTTTGGGGCTGTTGATCTCGGAAAATCTCGCAAAGCTGGTCCAAACCGAACAATTCGCCTTGTGCGTTGAAAGCCTCCGTGATCCCATCGGTATAAAGAATCACGGTGTCGCCCGGTTCGAGCTTTATCGAGTTCTCCTTGTAGGGGATTTCAGGAATGATACCTAGGGCAGTTCCGCCAGTCGGGGGTATCACCGTAGTACTGCCGTCTGGATGCACCACTATGGGTTCGTTGTGGCCACCATTCGCGTAGTTAAATACCGACGTGGTCGTATCGTAAATCGCGTAGAAGAGCGTCACGAACATCGCCGCTTCGTTTTCGGCATCGAGAAGGTTGTTGACCTCTTCCAACGCTTCGCCCGGATTCTCGAAGCGCTGACCGGCACCCTTCAACAACATACGACTCGACATCATAAAGAGCGCAGCCGGCATACCTTTGTCGGACACATCGGCTATTGCAAGGCCGATCTTGCCGTTCCGCAGTATCTGAACGTCGAAGAAATCTCCCCCAACGTTTCGAGCCGGCTGCATTGAACCGTATATCTGGTAACTAGAATGCTCCGGGAAACTCGCCGGAAGAACTGACTGCTGGATGTTGTTGGCGACATCCAGTTCGTTTTGCAACGCTACTAATTTGTCCCTCGACTGGAGCGCCTCTCGCCATTCGTCAAGGTGTTGCAACGTCCGGTCGATCGTAATCTTGAGGTCTTGAAAATCGAGGGGTTTGGTCACAAAGTCGAACGCACCGCGGTTCATGGCGGTTCGGATGTTCTCCATGTCGCCATACGCAGAGATGATTATTGCGCGGATGTCTGGGCTGACATCTTTAATCTGGTCCAAGAGTGTCAGGCCGTCCATGCGGGGCATGTTGATGTCGGAGACGACCATGTCAATCTCCTTGTCCGCCATCAACATTTCCAGTGCCTCAATGCCGTCGCGAGCAAACACGAACTCGAACTCACCGCGACGTATGTTGCGGCGCATCCTTTGCAGCATGAGCGGTTCGAGATCCGGCTCGTCGTCTACAACCAGGATCTTTTTTGTTGTCTTAGGCATTGGGAGCTAAACGGAATCTCCGTGCTGGGTCTGCGAAGTCAAACGTCAGAGTTGCCGTGAATCCGCGATTTCAGCGTGCCGTCGCCGCTGCAATTAGCCTATGGCGGCCAATGCTTCGTCGCGTGTTGCCTCTATCGGGATGATGTTGTCAAACCCGCTTATCGAGAAGATCTCTCGTATAGGGTCTGACAATGAACAGACCGCGAACTTGCCGCCTCGCCGGTTGATCGACTTGACGACCAATAGGATTGCTCGCAGACCCGCGCTGCTGATGTATGTCAACGTCTCCGCATCGAAAATGACGGCGGTATCGGTCTCCTCGATTGCAGCTTCTAATCCGACCTGGAAGTCACGGGCGTTTGTACCATCGACCCTATTTTCGCTGGGCATCACTATCAAGGCACTGCCCACTCGTTCTGTGCTGATTTCCATTAGCTATGATTCCCTCTACGCTTGTCAGCGCGCTTCAAGTCAAGATTACATCAAGTCCGCGCTGTAATACCAAAGTACGGGCGCGTTAGAGTTTACACCCACCAGATTTCGGCGTCACGTCCTAGCCGCGTTGCGTTTCTCGATCGTACTTGCCTACGAAACTGTCTTGTGTCCGTGGCGGCCTCGGCATTCGCGCCATGGAGACCGACTCTGGGAGAACGATGCCCCCAGAAAAGATGAGCTTCATCGCGTCTTCGACCGACATGTCCGTTTCTACGACATCGTCTTCCAAGACGAATGCCATGTTGCCGGATGTGGGGTTCGGCACGGTAGGCACGTAGATGGAGACTAGGTCTTCTTCCCTACCAGGTGCCCTGGCTCTGCCAGTGACGAACCCCATCGCCATCATCCCATCTCGTGGCCACTCGATGAATACCACGCGGCTGAAGTTGGCCCTTGATCCCACTGAAGCCATCGCCTGCTCCGTCACACCGTAAAGCGTACGGACCACGGGAATGAAATTCATCAGCCGGTGTATACCGTTGAGAAGCACCTGCCCGATACCAAAAATCGCCAGCAATCCGACAAGGTAGAAAACGATCGCTAAAACCACAAGACCGATGCCGGGACGGTCCAAAAACGTGCCGTCAATGAAAGGCCAATCCCTCACTCCTTCAGTGAAACCCACCAGCCAAAAAACAGCAATCGCGGTCACCAGCAACGGCACGAGCTCGAGAAGCCCTTTCAGCACGCGGCTCTGGATATGGTTTTCGACTCGTTTGAGAAGATGCGGGGTGGCCTCTTTTTCAGACCTCAGATTGGGCATCTTAGTGCTTGCCACAGCCAGAAAACCTAGTTTGTGATCAGAATGGCGCGTGCGATGGGTTGTGCGTTAATTAGTTTACGACGCACTGATAGCCGAATTCCGCATGATTCGGCGCGAGATGAAGTCGATAACAATTGAAAAGTAACGTGTCATCCGGGTTTCGCTTCTTGTGGTATCTAACGAAGCGACGCATCAATGCTGACAACGCGGCTAAAGTAATTGAAAAACTAGGCGAATTCATTTCTACGCATAGACGGACAGTTCCATTTGCCAAGCAATCACACAGCGCCCCCTGATCAAGACGATCAGGGCCAATCGTTTCAGACAAGTAATCGTCTGTTTCGTCGCGAGGCGATGGCTCGTAAAGGACGGCGAGAGCCGATCGACGGGGTGTTGCGAGTCAACGCTCCCCATGAGTGGGTAATACTCATCGCGTTAGTCATCGCAATCGGCGCATTCGCCGCTTGGGGGACATTCGGCGAAGTCGAACGTGGGCTAACGGTGGAGTGTCTTCTCGTCTACCCTGGTGAACGTTACACCATTGCATCCGACAGTTCAGGCAATGTCGCCGAGGTCTTTGTTGAGATCGGCTCGATGGTAAACGCGGGACAACCGTTGGCCCGATTGCGATCGAGCGAACTCGATAGAAACATCCTGTTGGCTCAATCCAAGGTCGATTTGCTCGAGGAACGATCAGGCCCAGAGGGCAGTGAGGTACTTACTCTGGCTAAGAACGACCTTTTGGAACTCACCGCATTGCAGATCACCGGCCAGCTTGTAATATCCCATGCCAGCGGTCAGTTGATATCTCACCAACTCACACCGGGAAGAGCCCTCCAACTAGGCGATGAAGTGGCTGTGGTTCGAGAGTACAACTCTATGGATTTGCACGCACTGGCCTACGTATCACGACGAGATGCCGAACGACTCGAACCGAATATGGACGCTAGGATCAGCTTAATTTTCGGAGCGCAAAATGGCAGAAGAGTGTTAGATGCCGAAGTGATCGGATTTTCCGATACTCGTGTGGAATCGCTGACTTGGTTGTCCGCACTCGATCTCGACGGCCAAGGTAAATTATTGGAGTTGAGATTGCTGGAGATTCCTCCCGACGACGTTTCCGATGGCACCCCGTGTAATTCTCGGATAATTTACGAACGCGGCTCCCCTTTCAGCGTAATCATTCCATAGCGGTGGTTTGGGCAAGGATCTCAAATGCTTCGCAGATTGCTACGAAGAATCTTCCGTTGGCGCGCACGTACGCCGCTGTTCCCACAACTTGAGGTCACAGAGTGCGGAGCTGCGTGCCTAGGCGCGATCCTTGCATACTACGGCAGATGGGTAACGATCGAGGAACTTCGTACAGCTTGTGGTGTCAGCCGTGATGGGAGCAGCGCCGCCGACATCGTAACCGCCGGTCGCAAGTTCGGCCTCGAAATCTCAGGTTGGCGACGGTCGATCGCTGGACTCAAAGATGTCGACTTCCCGGCGATTCTCTTCTGGGAGTTCAACCACTTCGTGGTGCTAGAAGCGATAAAGAACGGACGATATTACCTGAATGATCCTGCCAACGGGCGCCGAACAATCGACGAAGAAAGCTTCAGGCAGAGCTATACGGGCGTGGTACTGCTTGTCAAACCAGGCCCCAAATTCAAGCCGGGTGGGACATCGCCGGGCATTGTTCGGAACGTGTGGCCTTGGCTGCGCGATGTGAAACCTTCTCTGGTGTACATAGCCATATGCGGTCTTCTGCTGGCGATACCAGGCTTGGCTCTGCCGGTCATATTGAGTTCGTTTGTTGACAGTGCCATCGATCGTACAGCGGGGGCAATCGGCGGCGTTCCGGTCATTGCGTCCGTAATTGCGGGGCTCGCTTTGTACGTCTTCACGCTACTTCGGCAGGTCGCATTGCGCCGTCTTTCAATTCGCCTCTCGATCGTGCACGCTGAGCGCCTTTTGTCGCGAATGTTTCGTCTGCCGTCGCAGTATCTAGCGCATCGTTTCGCTGGTGATCTGGCAACCCGAGTCCAACTAGTTGACGATGTTGCGGTTCGGGCCACGCGCGACTTTGTAGGTGTCATGATCGAACTAGTCATGAGCTTGCTTTTCCTCGGGCTCATGGTCTATTTCGATCCGCTTCTAGCGGCACTCGTAACGGGACTAGGAATCGGCAACGTGATTCTGATGCGAGTCGTGTCTAACATGCGCGCCGATCAGAACCGTCAGTTGCGGCGTGAACAAGCCCTGTTGTTCGGTATAGGCGTGTTCGGTTTGCGCAATATCGACAACTTGCGCGCAACCGCGTCCGACGACGATTTCTACACGCGACTTACCGGCTATCAGGCGCGAGAGTTGGTGGCGCGTCAGCAATTCGCCGAATTGGGCTACGTCATCGCAGCTCTGCCAAGGTTTTTCACCCTCCTCAGCGCGGCGTTGGTCCTAGGGATAGGTGGTTGGCGCGTCATCTCGGGTGACATGTCCGTTGGTACTTTGATGGGTTTCTACACAGTAGCCGCCAGTTTCCTCGTACCAATCGGAACTTTCGTGCGGTTCGCTGATACCTTCCAAATCCTCGAAGCGGACTTGCAACGAATCAACGACGTAATGAGTGCAGAAGAAGACCCGTCCATTGGCAACCGAGGGGATTCCGAACCCGGAAAGATTGCCACCTTGAATGGCAAACTGCGATTGGCAGGAAAAATCGAGCTCCGCGACGTCACATTCGGATATCGACCGAACCACTCTCCTATGATTAAGGACTTCAATCTGACGATCCAGCCTGGTCAACGCGTTGCGATCATCGGACCTACTGCTTCAGGTAAATCGACTTTGTTACGTCTGGTCAATGGAGAGTTCGCGCCGTGGTCGGGCGAGATACTGTTCGACGGGGTACCTCGAAACGAGGTCCCTCGCCACGTCATGACCGGATCCGTCGCGTCCGTCGACCAACAGATACTCCTCTTCTCCGCCTCGATACGAGATAACTTAACCCTCTGGAACCCTACTGTCACCGACCAACAGCTCGTGTCCGCCGCCAACGACGCTCTAATCCATAACGAAATCATGGTGCGCCCCTCGGGTTACGATTCACACGTCGAAGAAGGAGGACGCAACTTCAGCGGTGGGCAACGTCAACGCATCGAGATCGGGCGGGCACTAGTAAACAACCCATCGGTCATCCTGCTAGACGAGGCAACCAGCACGCTGGACGCTGTGAGTGAGATGCGCATAGACGACGCCCTACGCCGCCGAGGATGCACCTGCCTTATCGTTGCTCACCGCTTAAGCACCATCCGCGACTGTGATCTGATCATCGTGCTCGATGGCGGTGAGGAGGTTCAACGAGGCACCCACGAAGATCTGATCGCTGAGAAAAACGGTCTCTACCATGAGTTGATCCAATCCCATTGAACAGTTCCTTAAATCGCTACATGAGATGACCCGAACCACGAACCAAGATCTGGGGAATCTCGCAGTCGCTATCGGCGAGACTCTAGACGCTGCCGGCAACCGACCGGTTGATCTCAACGTGCGGGATTTCGCGTGGTTTGTGGAACAAGGCGCGCTCGACGTCTTCATAATCGAACACGAAAACGGAGTTCCCATATCTACCGCCAAGCACATCCTGCGTGCTGATGAAGGGCACCTCGTTTTCGGCGTCGGAGACACCGGCTCCTCGCTGACCACCTTTGCCAAGGGACTGCCGAATACGAAGCTCCGACGTATGCCGTCGGACCAGCTTTGGGAATACGCAACGCCCGAAGAACTCGCCGATCAGGTTGATGGTTGGATAACCAGTTTCTCAGCTTCAGTGGCCCGCCAGATAGAGCCGCGCCCTCAGTCACACCATCTTCTCAATCCCGGCGATCAGGTTGACCTAGAAGCGGGCCATGTCGTGTCCGCTCATCCGGCTAGACTTACCTGGGCACGAGTCGAAAGTGCAGCATACCTCGGCACCGAGGAGGTGGATAACAATGGCACAGGTCTTATCCCGTTAACCTCCGCTACTTGGCTCACTCTCGTAGAAGCGACGTCCGTTTCCGGCTTCGATTCTCAGCAGCTTTGCGTTGACGAGCACATTGCCCAAGCCCTTGATGAATTCCACCATTTGATTCTTGCTGCCGAACAGCTGAATCGGCTCCTGTTACTTGCCGACGAAGCAAATGAACAGTCGGCACGAACCATGCATCGACACATCGACGAAGAGCGTGCTCGACAAGAATTGTTCGGAGTTTTGGGGGGCACCCGTGCCACTAGTCAGATTGGCGGTTCAGCTCTTCTAGCGGCACTCCAAATGATTGGCAATCACGAAGGCATCGAATTCCACCCGCCTCAACCCAGCCGAGTTTCGATTGCAACCGAACATACGATGCGCGATATCGCTAATGCTTCCGGTGTCCCATTCAGGGAAGTTCGTCTCCAGACGCAGCATCGATGGTGGATCGGCGACAGCGGAGCAATGCTCGGTTTCAGAAAGGAAGACGATTCGCCGGTAGCCCTTATACCGAGCGGATATCGTCGATACATTGTGGTCGATCCGGTTACAGGCGAAGCGAAAAAAATCGATGGCGAGGTCGCGACCAGTTTGAGCGATTCGGCATGGTCTTTCCAAATGACCCTGCCAAAAGACGAACCAGTAGGACCGAAAGCCCTGATCGGTTTCGTTGGCAAGGGCATGGCCGGTGACTTCATTCGCTTCGCGATCGCTGGCTTCATCGCGAGTCTGTTGATTCTTGCCCCACCAATTGCGATCGGCGAACTCGTAGATTGGGTCATCCCATCTGCGGCAGGCAGCACATTGGTGCAGATGGTCATCGCCTTAGTCGCCATTACTTTCATTGCTACTCTCATCCATATGCTGCGCGGTACGGCGATAATGCGGATCGAAGCACGCGCCACGGCACGGGCCGCAGCGGCAACTTGGGACCGTTTGCTACGCCTGCCGCCCAGTTTCTTCAACCAGTACACTGCGGGTGAACTCGCCACTCGAATGGCCGTGTTCCAGCAGATGCGAGATCATATCTCCGGGATCGTAGCGAACGTTCTACTCTCAATAGTGTTTCTTCTACCGACGTTCGGCTTGCTCTTCTACTACGATTCGACTCTCGCTTCGTTGAGCCTCATCATCGCGTTCGTCTCGCTAGGATTGACCGTCACGATCGGAATGCTGCAGATTGCGCCGATACGTCGTCGCTACGAGGTCGCGCGACACTTGGGAGGCGAACTGTATCAGTTCATCAACGGAATGAATAAACTCCGTTCCGCTGGCGCGGAGGCTTCGGCATTCGCATCTTGGGCCAGAAAGTACCGCGAGTTTCAGCATCACAAGATACAGATCGCCCGTCTTGGTGAACACAACATTGCCTTCAGTTCAGCCCTGCCAGCATTGGTGGCGGCCACGCTCTTCGGCGCGGCCCTGTGGCGCGGCATCGGTGAGATCGAGTTAGGCAACTTTCTCGTCGTCTATTCCGCGGCTATGTTGTTCTACGCGGCAATGGTCCGATTGGGCTACTCGTTCGAATCGATCGCCTCGATAAAACCGGGTTACGAGCAAATCGAACCGATTTTGAGCGCCCTTCCTCAGGGGATTACAGATGGATCGGCAACCATCGACCTGAGCGGACACATCCAGTTCGATCGCGTCAGCTTCCGATACGCCGAAGATGGTCCGACGATACTTGACGACATCACTCTCGAAGTCCGCCCCGGTGAGTTTGTCGCCATCGTCGGCGAATCCGGCTCCGGCAAGAGTACGTTGCTCCGTCTTGCACTCGGACTTGAAGATCCGTCGTCGGGCGCTGTTTACTACGACGAGCGCGATCTCGCCTATTTGGATCGCCGTTCCGTGCGACGCCAGATCGGCGTGGTGACTCAAGATGGCTCGCTCATGCCGGGTGACATTCTTGACAACATAATCGGCATGGGCGACGACCTCACTATCGAAGACGGTTGGCGAGCCGCTGAACTGGCCAACGTCCGAGAAGACATCGAAGCAATGCCGATGGGAATGCTCACCCCAGTGAGCGATGGTTCGTCGACGTTTTCCGGAGGACAGACTCAGCGATTGCGAATCGCCGCTGCACTCGTTCGCCGTCCCAGAGTCGTATTTCTCGACGAGGCTACAAGCTGGCTCGACGCTAGAACTCAAGCCGAAGTCATGCGGGGCATCGAAAGCATCGCCGCCACGCGTGTCGTCGTCGCTCACCGCCTTTCTACAATCCGAAAAGCGGAACGCATCTACGTTATGCAAAATGGCCGCATCGTTCAACAAGGAACCTTCGATGAACTCTCTGAAATTGAGGGACCGTTCAAAGAGTTGGTAAAGCGTCAGATGACGTGAGGCGAATCCAATCCCAGAAATGTCCGCGATTGCTCCCGAAAACTCCGTCCAATGTGAAACTCGTGCCGAGTGGCGCGCTTGGCTCGCGGCAAACCACGAGCGTGACGAAGGCGTGTGGCTCGTTACCTTCAAGAAGGCGAGCAACCGCCCGTCGATGGGCTACGATGCATCAGTCGAAGAGGCGCTCTGCTACGGGTGGATCGACAACCGCAGCAACTCGCTCGATGACGAACGCTCGATGCTCTGGTTCGCGCCACGTCGTAAAGGTTCTAACTGGTCGAAGTCGAACAAAGATCGCGTCGCAAAGCTCATGAAAGCCGGGTTGATGATGCCGCAGGGAATCGCCAAGGTTGAAGCGGCGAAACGCGATGGCACATGGACTGCACTCGATGCCATAGAACGCCTCGAAATCCCGCCAGACTTGGCAGAAGCTTTCGCAGACCGCCCCGGTTCAGCCCAAAACTTCGACGCATTCCCAAGATGGGTCAAGCGAGGCACTTTGGAGTGGATATCGAACGCGAAACGTCCCGCAACGCGTAGTCGTCGGATCGAAGAAACTGCACTGCTCGCACAGCAAAACGAACGCCCGAAGCAGTTTAGATCAAACTAAGTTCACTCTGCTTCATCCAAACACTCCTCCAACAGTCCGAATGCAGCATCCACAAACGCCCACATGTTGGCTTCGCGGTCGGATTCGCCGGTTTCTAAGGTGATCGATCGCTCAATCGGCCCCGAAACCGCGACGCAGGTATGACCCGCGGCATCGCCGTAGCGGTTGCCGGTGGGGCCGCTGGCGCCGGTCTCGGCTAGACCCCAGGTGGTGCCTAAGGTCTCTCGCACGGATCGGGCGTTGAGTGTGGCGTACTCTTCGGTTGAGGATCTGATGTCGGTCAAGGCATCATCTGGCACGCATAGGAAGGCTTTGTGAGATGTGCGCGTGTAGGTTACTGCGCCGCCGATGAAGTACGCCGAAGCTCCGGGCACGGCCAAAAGACAGGCGGAAACCAAACCGCCGCCTGACGACTCGGAGACGCCGATGGTGTGACCTTTCGCTTTCAACAGTGCTGCGACGGCTTGTGCTCGATTACCTAGTTCGTTCATCGGACTGACTCCATCTGTCAGATTCATTGCGTTCGTTCGTAAGTTAAACGATAAACGCGAAAATTTCCCAAGATCGTTGCCGCGGATGCATGGGTCTGGATGTGTTTGAAATGCAACCCTGTAATGACGTAAATGGTGGTAAGGTGTGTGGAAAGTTGACTGGAAATGGTCGCTTTGAATGTTTGAATGGTGCTAATCCGTCAAAGCACGCTCACTATCGGCGAGGAGACAGACATGAACGATGACTATCCGGTGCAGTTCAGCGTTGATTATGGGGATGGGTCTCGAAACCGCTTGACGACGCTGTTCCGAATCATAATGATCATTCCCATACTTGTGGTGCTGATGGCTGTCACATACAGTTCCGTAGTGTTTGCGGCGTTGCTGATGATACTGTTCCGCGAAAAGTATCCGAAGTGGATGTTCGATTTTCAGCTAGAGGCGCTTCGGTTGAACGCTCGAGTCTCTGCCTACTTGTATCTGTTGACAGATGCGTATCCGTCAACAGACGAAGAACAGTCGGTGCATCTGGATGTTGAGTACCCAGATGCTGGAGCGGATCTGAACAGGTTCATGCCGCTGATCAAGTGGCTGTTGGCGATACCGCACTACATCGTGTTGTTCGTGTTAGAGATTATCGCCCTAATAGTGACGGTCATCGCGTGGTTCGCGATCATCATCACGGGCAAGTACCCGAGCGGGATGTTCGACTTTGTGGTAGGTGTGACTCGTTGGACGTATCGAGTGACCGCGTACGCGTTCCTGCTCGCGACGGATCGCTACCCTCCATTCCGGCTTGGCGCGTAAACCCCCTTTGGTTCCCCCTCACCTAGCCCTCTCCCACGGAGGGGAGAGGGGATTTGGTGGTGGCATCGCCCGTCCCATCCCCTGGGCATACCCCGCGCACTCGCTGCGCTCGTGCGCGCCCCTTTCGTGTTACGAAAGGGGCGATACGCTTTGCGAAGGGGGGAAGGATGGTGTTTCCACCGCGTCCCAGCTTGGGGCGCGTGTGGATAGTGCGGCAGATGCGGAGGCGTATGTCGCCGCTTCTATTGCGTCACCGGTTGCAGCGTATCTGATGAGCATTGCGGCGGCGAATACGTCACCGGCACCTGTAGTGTCAGCACCGGCGCCATTGACTCGGTGGGCGAAGGACGGCACTTGTACCAGATCATCCGCGTCGCCGATGTAGAGATCTGCGCCTTTGCTGCCTTTGGTTACGACTAGGTTTGTGGTGGTTTCGCGCCACGCGGCGAGGGTGGACGGTTCGGCCTCGGATTCGGATATCACGCAGATGTCCCAACCGGAGCTCAGCCCTTTGGGCGGTGACTTCGATACTTCTACGATCGAGGGCAGCGATTGAGTCCATGAGCGTAGCCAGCCCTGCGGCACTACGCACGAGATGCGCGGTCGAAACCAACTCAAGCAGTCGACTGGCAGCTCCTGAGTCAGTGGTCCGACGAAGAGCATGTCGGGGTTGCGCCACGCCTCCGGTATGTCTGACAACGAGATATCGCCTCCGCGGCGATGCAAAACCTGCACTCGATCGCCGCGCGCGTCGTAGCGATTCTCGAATGTAGACGTGTCTTCTGATGGAATGCGAACCAGTCTGCCTGACGCATCAACAATGTCCTCAATCGGATAGTCGTCCGCGCAGGAGGTGATGATTGCGGCGCTAATGCCGAAGCGAGATGCGGTGATAGAAGCGAATGCGACCGCACCGCCGGGGTGACGAGTTTCGAGGTGGTCGGGTGAGATGTCGAAGGTTACGTGACCGATCGTGAGGAGTTGAGGTGGCTTTTTTTGAACTGTGATTGCCATGATTCTGAGTGATGGGCTGCTCTTTTGAACTGTGATTTGTGTGATTTGAATGATGGGCTGTGATTGCCTCGCCGCCCATTTTGTCCCCTCGTTTCGCCCTCACGCTGTGTAGGGCAACCACAAGGGATTGCCCCCTACGGGGTGGGTTATCGCCTGCGGGGGTATGGTTACAGTTGGCGAAGTTTGGGGTCCCAGCGGTCGCGGAGCCAATCTCCGGTGAAGTTCAGAGAGAGCACCAAGAGGAAAATGGCGATGCCTGGCATGGTTGAGATCCACCAAGCGGTGTCAAGGTAGTCGCGTCCGTCTGAAACCATGTTGCCCCAAGTTGGGGTGGGTTGAGGAATGCCGACACCCAAATAGGAGAGTGTGGATTCGGCAAGAACGAGTCCCCCCGCGCCGAGGGTTGCGAGAACGATCACGGTGCTACTGACGCCGGGCAGTATGTGCCGGAACGCGATCCTGAGACCCGACGCGCCGGCGACGCGGGCCGATGCGACGTAGTCGCGTTCGCGCAGGGATAAGACCTCTCCGCGTACTGGGCGGACGAATCCGACCCAAGAGATGAGCACGAGTATCAGGAACATGATCGTGAAAGAAGTGCCAAGGACGATCTTGATGACGAGGGCAATCATGATGAAGGGCAACGCGATCCAAGCGTCGACGAGTCGCATGATGATTTCGTCAACGATTCCGCCGATGAATCCGGCGGCGAGTCCAAGCGACGTTCCGATGATCATGCCGCTAGTCATGCCGACTGCGACGACCATCAGCGAGGCGCGACCGCCGTAGAGCAGACGGCTCCAAAGGTCGCGTCCAACCTGATCGGTGCCGAGCCAAAATTCTGACGTACCACCTTCAAGCCACACTGGTGGATTGCGCACGCGTGTGAAGTCGGCGTCTCGGATTGGATCCCACGGGGCAACCATGGGTGCAAACGCAGATAGCACTACCAGGATCGCGAATACCATCGCCCAGATAATCGGATAACGTCGGAGGAAGTCGTAGACGAGGATTGGACCCCTCAAGACGGACCGCAAAGGTGCGGGCAACGATGCGCCGGTCTGTGCATATTCGGGCAGCTGGTATTGGGTTGCCATGATATTCAGCTCAACCTGATTCTCGGATCGACCAAGACGTAGAGCACGTCCGCGACGAGGTTTGCCGCGATCAGCACAACGGCGACGACTAGCGTGGTGCCTACGACGAGGTTCAAATTGTTGTTGACCACGGCTTCGATGGCAAGCAGACCCAAGCCTGGCCAAGCGAAAACCGCTTCGACGACTACGGTTCCGGTGACGAAGTTCCAGAGAAGCAACGCGGAAACAGTGATAGGAACGATGAGGGAGTTCCGCAAGGCATGTTTCCAGATGACCTTAGAACCGTCAACCCCTTTAGCCCTCGCGAGTTTGATGTATTCGGAATCGAGGACTTCAAGCATCGAGGAACGCATGAGGCGCATGTAACCGGCGGCGGCTCCCCAAGCCAATGTCACCACGGGAAGGATCATCGCCTTGAATTGATCCAGCGGGTTCTCGGACCCGATGGTTCCGATAACAGTCACAGGAACCCATTCAAGAGTTACAGCAAATATAAGGATCGCCATGATGCCAACGTAGAAGGCTGGTAGCGTGATGCCGAGATTGGCGATCAAACGCACGACGTAATCGATCGGCGAGCCGCGTTTAACGGCGGAAATCATGCCGAATGCAAGCCCGAAGAATGTTGCCAAAATCCATGCAGAGACGCCTAGTTGGACAGTCGGAGCGACCTTCTCTCGGATTTTTTGTGTGACTGGGAATCCATCTGATAGGTCGTGACCCAAATCACCTCTCAGGACATCGCTCAACCAGAATGCGTATTGGAGAGGCACGGGTTTGTCAAGATGTAGTTTTTCTCGTTGAACCTGCAAGGCGCTTTCGGATATTCCGTAACCGCCTTCCGAGACCAACATGGCTAGCGGGTCGCCTACGAGACGCGACAGCGAGAAGACGATGATCGTGACCAGAAACAGCGCGATCAAGGATGCGAAGACCCTCCTTATTATGAAGCGTTGCATTTCTTCTCGACTGATCGTGAGGTATTTCGATACGTCGAAGCAGGGGCGGTCTGGCAACCGCCCCTGCTTATAGGCGCATTAATCGGCTCGATTGAGCTAGGGTGCAGGCGCTCAGTTTGCGAGCCGTACCCACTCCAAGCTGTTCATTCGGCCTAGCACGCCCTTGCCTTCTGGCAGCATCTGCCACTCAGAAACCAGGCTCGGGTTGTAGAGTGCCGCAACGGGTCTCTGGTAGACGCCCACCCAGACCATCCATTCGCGGTTCCAGTCGAACATTGCGGTGACCAGCTCACGCAACTTTTCGGGATCCGCTTCGCCGGCCATAGCTAGGTGGGTTTGGGCGAAGATCGGGATTTCCATCGCGCGGTTGTAACCGCCAGGGCGCGAGAGCGTGGTAGCGTTCAAGTCCTTAGGCCAAGTTGGTGGTGCCCACGCATCACCGCCACTAAAGAAGATCTTCTTGTTCGTGCGGTTGACGAGCGATGGGCGGAACGACGAGTAGTTCTGCTTGTCGAACGTGCTGTTGATGTTCAGGTTCGCAAGCCACTCGATTCCGATGGCCTCCTGAATTGTCTCGCCGGATCCGGCGGCAGGACCGGCCCACCACTCGACATCGAAACCATCAGCTTGTCCCGCTTCCGCCATCAATGCCTGTGCACCAGCGACATCGTATGGGATGTCCCATTCGCTCTTGTAGAACGGGTGGTTGGTGTCCCAACCGGGAGCGTAGGAGACGCGTCCGTAGCCGTCGGTCAGCGCGCTCATGAGTTTCTCGCGATCAATGGCCATGGCCATTGCGGTCCGGACCTTTTGAGAGTTCGCCATCGTCTCTGGAATCTCAGGATCGCCGATCCAAGGCAGCGATGTGTCTAGCGGTGGCTTGAACAACGGGTCGCCAGGTTCGTCACTGGTAAACACGTCGCCGGTGATTGCGTGTTCGGTTTCCCAGTAGTTGCCTGAGAACACGAACGAGGTATCGCCCCAGAAACCTTCAGGTGCCTGTGAGAAGCCCTCTTCGAACATCTCGTTCCAGTCGGTCAACGCGAGTTCACCAATTTGGGCTTGACCAGTCTTGAGCATGGCTTTTCGGACGCTTGCTTCAGTAACTTGCAAGACGTTCGCGGCTGCCACGTACGGGCGTTTGCGCCAGTGGTTGTCAACAGCCTCTAGGAATACGCCTTTGTGCTGCGTCCACTCCGTGACCTCGAACGGTCCGGTGCCGATCATGCGGGTTCTCATTCCCTCTGGCCCGACTTCATCGAAGAAGTCTTTGGAGAAGATTGAGATTCCTTCCCAGAAGTTGGTGACGTATTGCAACAGCGAGTGCCCACCGAACGCGACCCAGTGGAACCTGACTTTGTAGTCGTCGATCACTTCGACTTCCTGAACTAAGTTGGCAAGGTCGCCGCCCGTGTCGTGGATGCTGTCAGGCTGGAGCTTCGGATTGGCGTCGTTCCAAGAGAACGCTACGTCTGCCGCTGTCATCTCGCCGTAACCACCGTGGAACTGCACACCTTCGCGCAGAGTGAAGTCGGTATACGAACTGCCATCGGCCGACATCTCCCAATTGCTGGCGAGCAACGGACCCAGAGCGACCGTGCCGTCATCGGCTCGGACCGCTTCGAGGAGTGTCTCGGTAGATCCGGTGCGGGCGGTAACTGAACATGCCGGGCAGTAGCGCGGGCTGGAGTTCATGAAGTACGAGTTGCCGATCGCGGCGATCAACACGCCCGAAGGTTCGACGTCATCGCCGGCACCACGAGAAACGCCCTCGATGTCGACCTTCTTGATTGGGGCATCGATTGCCGTTATCTGCGGCGTCGCTGTCACAACAACCTGAACCTCTTTGGCTACCTCTTTGATGACCTCGCGCACCACTTCCTTCTCGACCTCAACCGGGACCTCTTTCACGACTTCGCGGACAACTTCCTTCTCGACCTCGATCGGGACTTCCACCTCGACTTCGCGAATCACCTCCTTCTGAACCTCCACCGGCACTTCTACCTCGACCGTGCGAATGATTTCGGTTTGAACCGTTACCTCAACAATTCTCTCGCTGCCGCATGCCACAGCCGCTAGACTAGCGGCTCCTAACAGCAGCAACGCGAAATTTCGGATGCTAAACATCGTGACTCCTCCTTTTGAAGTCTGTATGCGTCACGGTATTTTAGCACTGCTACGTAATCGTGTGCGTGCATTTTTCCATATGACGAAAGACGCACATCACGCATCCAAAATGTCTTTCCACCGGCGAGGCTTCGAAGTTCCGACTATGCCGTCGATAAAACCTTTTAGATCCAATCGCGCTCGTATCATAAACACGTAAGCCAACCCCATGTCCTCCCCACCATGAGCACCGTTTTCTACCGAAAGTGGCGTCCGACGCGCTTCAGCGATGTCGTCGGTCAAGAGCACATCACCGACACTCTCCGACGCGCCGTCCTTTCCGACCGCGTCGCCCACGCCTATCTCTTCACCGGACCACGTGGCGTCGGCAAAACCTCTACCGCCCGAATCCTCGCGAAAGCTCTCAACGCCGAACTCGACGAACATGGCGATCCGATGCCCGACACCGAGAACGCCATCGCCATCGACGAGGGCAGATTCATGGACCTCATCGAGATCGACGCCGCTTCGAACCGAGGCGTCGGCGATATCCGAGACCTCCGCGAGCGCGTACTCCTACGGCCGACTGTCGGACAGTTCAAGGTCTATATCATCGATGAAGTCCACATGCTCACAACCGAGGCCTTTAACGCACTGCTGAAAACCCTCGAGGAGCCGCCGCCTCAGGTCGTAATGATCCTGGCCACGACCGACATCCATCGAGTGCCAGCGACCATCATCTCCCGATGCCAGCGCTTCGACTTCCGACGACTCACCACTGACGATGTCATCGGGCGTCTCATCCTCATATGCGAGGAAGAGGAGATCGAATGCGAACCCGCCGTCCTCGAACTCGTCGCTCGGTCCGCGTGGGGCTCCCTCCGTGACGCCGAAAACCTGCTCGAACAACTCGCCGTCTCATACGGCACTGGGGAAATCACCGAAGCCCAAGCCCGCGAACTCCTAGGCATCGGCGACACGTCATCCGCCAGAAACCTAGCCAGCGCCATCCTCTGCAAAGATACCAAAAGGGCGTTGGAAATCATCGAAGAGGAAGCATCACGAGGTGCTGAGCTCAAAGGGCTGCGCGACAGCACCATTTCCGCGCTCCGTGGCGCGTTGCTCGCAAAACACGGCATTGCGAGCATCTACGGCGAACTCGGCGACGCCCCCGATCTCGAACCCGAAGCGATGAGCGCATCAACTGACCAGATGCTCCACGCCATCACCATCTTCGGTCGCAATGAACGCTTCGGCGAAGCATCATCCCCGCTCGCCCTCGAAATCGCCGCCCTCCAAGCCGTAGCTGAGCCTCCGAAACCCGAAGCGCCCCCAGCAGCACCAGCAACGCAGTCCGCACGCCAACCAACCCGGCGTAGCGCACCAGCCGTCCAACACGCACCACAAGCCGAACCCGGACCTTCACAATCGGCACCGGCAGACGCCTCAGGCACGTCTCGCATCCTAGAGGAGATCGAGAAAGCCTCTGGAACCCAAGTCCGCCGAACCTTCGCAACCGTAAACTTCATCGGTCCCAATAACGGCGTTCTCGTTCTTCAGCCCAAATACGCCAATGGAGCGAAACGGCTCCGCGATGCCTGGATGAACGAAGAAATCCGCGCCAAGCTCCGACCGGCCTTCCAGTCCGTCTATGGAAACGACATCCGCGTTCAACTTCAGCAATCTCCCTCGCCAGCACCCGCAACCACGCCCACATCGACATCCGCCGAAACGCGACCCGCACCCGCACCGACGCAATTCTCTACGCCACCTACCAACCAGCTATCCGATCAATCTCAACCCTTCGGTGACGACGACGCGATCACCAAACATCCCGCGGTCCAAAACCTGCGCAGTCTCGGTGGGCGAGTAGTAGCGATCGAAGACGACTGACCGTGAGTTGGTGACGCCCTCCACTGTGATACCTTCCACTAATGGCGTCAAGTTCATCCACGATACCGCGTCGCGGGCCGTCGCTTGATCCGTACCTCTTCTTTGTCGGACGATTCGTAAGGGATGGCGCTCGGTCGCTGATGGCGATCCTAGCGGTCATCTACCTCGCCGAAATCGGCTTCTCCAACAGCCAAGTCGGCATCATATTCGGGTTCAGTCTCGCAGGCGGATTCGTAATCTCCGTCGTCGTCATGCTCACCAGTCGAGGCGTCTCCACGCGGACGTGGGCGGTTGTGAACATGCTCATCACCGCTCTCGCCGGAGTCCTGCTGATAGTTTCCAACGACTTCTGGATCTTGATAATCGGTGGCTTCTTCGGTTCGTATGCCGCCAGCGGCGCGCATTGGGGCGGAATGATGCAGCTCGAACAGACCGGCATCGCCGCAGTCGTCCCTCAGGAGCACCGGACGCGGGCATACTCGAATCTCACCATCGCCTCATCTGCCGGTCGTGCCACAGGCGCGTTACTTGCCGGACTTTCGACACTTCTCATCAACACCTTTGAGTGGGAACCGATCAGCGCCTACCACGCCATCCTATGGCTCTATGTCGGTATGCACGGAATCGCCGCGCTCGTATACCTGATCCTCTCCAAAGCGGTCAATATGCAATCGATCGCAAATGGCGACACTTCTTCCCTCTTAGTCAACCCCTTCAAGGCGCGTGCGCGTCAACGAATCCTCACGATCTCCAGTCTTTTCGCTATCGATTCCTTCGCTGGAGGCATGGTTTTCGAATCATTCGTCAGCTTCTGGCTCTTCACCAAGTTCGGTATGTCCGCCGCTACGATTGGCGGTCTACTTATCGCTGCACATGCGTTGAATATAGCCTCGCTCGCCTTAGCACCGTGGGTCGCTAGGCGAATCGGCCTGCTTAACACTTTGGTACTCACTCAAGTCGTCAGCAACATCGCCCTCATCCTGTTCGCGTTTGCGCCGACAGTCATCATCGCTGTCGTGCTCTGGCTGTTGAGGGCGCTGTTCGACGAAATGGATGTACCGACACGGCAGGCGTACATGATGGGAATAACCGAAACCGACGAGCACCCGATTATGGCGGGTACGGCAAACCTAGGCCGCGGGATAGGTCGCATTCCCAGCGCCACGGTGACAGGCTGGCTCTGGGCCGGCGCACTGACTGTCACTCCGTGGGTCGCAGCCGGCACGCTCAAGATCGCCTATGACTTCGCCATCTGGATCGCCTTCCGGCGCGTCACGATCCCAACACGTTCGGCACGCGAGGGTTAGCCCAATACATCCAACTGGGGCGCCAAATGGGACGAACACACACGATAGGATTTCCGTCATGCAAGTCGTCGCCCTCTATCGCCATCCCATCAAGTCTTTTCCAGCCGAACCATGCGACACACTGGAGATCGATTCTGATGGTCGAACAGTAGGAGATCGAGTTCTAGGTTTCCGATTCGATGATGCAGGACCAACAAACGACGTAAAGTGGCGTCGCAAAACTTGGTTCGCATCTCTCCAACACACGCCTGCGCTCGCACGTCTTAGGTGCGGCTACGACCCGGCGACGCGTAGAGCATGGATCAAATTCCCTGATTCCGATGAATTAGTCGAGGGTTCCATCGACGAACCGGGCGACCGTCTCCGCTTCGAACATCACCTTAACCGCTGGTATGCCGAACTCGATGGCACGCCATCTGCCATGGGCCGACGCAAGCTACCGTTGCGACTCGTAGGCAATGGCACCGACGGTCGATTCCACGACACGTCGGCAGGTTTGACCACGCTCCACTCACGCGAGAGCCTGTCCGACCTCACCAAAGCCGTCGGAATGTCGGCTGTCTCAGAAATGCGCTTCCGCTCCAACATCGCCATCGAAGGTTGCGAACCGTGGCAGGAGTTCGGCTGGATCGGACAGAAAATCCGCATCGGCGAAGTCGATTTCAAGGTCCGGAAGATCGTCGTTCGTTGCTTGGCGACACACGTAGATCCGGCATCTGGTGACCGAGACATCGACGTAATGGGCACGCTGACCCGCATCATCGGCCAAGACGAACCTCAATTCGCCGTATCTCTAAAAGCACAGAACCCCGGCACCATCCACATCGGCGACGAAGTAGCAGTTATCTGAAATGGGGGCTAACCCAAACGACCATGATCGAAATGCGTTCGCAGGTCCGGATTCGCCACGATGTAGTCCTTCGTGTGCATCACGATGTTCTCTTGCAACTGGATCGACATACCGCCATCGACCGGCAACACAACGCCAGTGATGAACGATGCATCCGGTGAACATAGGAAGGCGATCGCATTCGCAATATCAGCCGGCACCCCGGTGCGTCTTACCGGATAGTGGCGTTCGAATAATCCAAACCCAGCGTCATTGCCGAGTTCCGCCCACATCGCCTCACCGCGTTCAGTCACGATGTGGCCCGGTGCAATGGCGTTGACGGTAATGCCCAGCGGCCCGAAATCGACCGCCATCTGCCGTGTCAGTCCAACAACCGCGGCCTTGCCAGCCTCGTAAATCAAAGCTCTCGGAGCCTGCAAGAGCCCGTGCACCGATGAGATGTTGACGATCCTGCCCACTTCCATCTTCGGCGGCTCACCGTGCCGTCGTCCCGCACCCTTCCATTCAGGAATCTCGAACGTGTCTGGTGGACCAGACGCCTCCATCGCAGGAACACCGTACTTCGCACCCAGGAACTGCGCACCCACCAGCAGATCCATGCCCGATCTCCACGCGTCAGGCTCGACATCAACCGCCGAGCCGTCACGTCCAACACCGCCGCCATACGCGTTCTGGATCAAGATGTCGAGACGACCGTACTCGTCGACGCAACGCTCGATCATCGACTTTGCGACATCTTCCTGGGCAACATCGCCGACCATGTATGTCGCGCTACCGCCAGCATCCTTGATCCGCTGCACATTCCGCTGCGCCGCATCTTCCACGATATCGACAATAAGGATGCTCGCACCATCCGCCGCCAATCGTCTGGCGGTGCCGCCCCCTATGCCAAGCGCCCCGCCGGTGACGATACCCGCACGACCTGCAAGTGGTTGATGATGTGACATGATCTTTACGATTCCCCCGACGTGATCTAGTGGCTGGAGATATCTTACATCCCTCCCTGTCATACCCGCGCAGGCGGGTATCCAGAGGGGCCGGGAGGCGGACGACTGGCAAATCCCCTCTCCCTTGATGGGAGAGGGCTAGGGTGAGGGTGAGACGGGAAAAAGGGCGGGGGATGCCTGGCAGCGCCCCTATCACTCAATCCAAAAGTGCGGATTCCAGGCGACCTCCCACAGATACCCCTCAGGGTCAGCGAAATACCCAGAGTAGCCACCCCATAAGGTGTCTTGCGCCGATTTGACCAAAGTGGCACCCGCAGATACCGCGACGTCCAAGAGCGAGTCGACCTCCTCACGCGTCCTCACATTATGAGCCAACGTCACTCCGGAAAAACCGCTACCTTCGGTGGCAATGCCGATATCGTCTGCGAGAGCTTCTCGCGGGTAGAGCGCCAACCACGTCCCGCTGGTTTGGAAGAAAGCGATCGACTCAGTGTTTTCATCAAAAAGCGGCAGCTCCAACCCGTCTCGGTAAAACTCCACCGAGCGTTGCAGGTCGTTAACGCCTAAAGTGATGATGCTGATGCGAGACTCCATATATAGTCCTTTCTAATCGAATAGCGGACACGAAGATTCACAAACCTCTATATGCAAATCCGCGAATTGACCAAGAGCGATGCCTTAGAATACCGCACTCTCAGGCTCAGAGCCCTCAAAGAGTACCCGACGGTGTTCAGTTCCTCTTACGAGGTGGAACGGGAATGGCCATCAGAGAGGTACGCCGATCGGCTGCCCGAAACTCCCGAATCGACAGATGGCTTTACCTTAGGTTGTTTCGCCGAAGGTGACCTCGTAGGATCGATCACTTTCTTTCGATATGAGGCTCCCAAAGAAATGCACACCGGCAGGATCGTCGCCGTGCATGTGGCTGCCGAGCATCAAGGCAATGGCTACGGTCGAGCAATGGTCGCAGCCGTTCTAGAACGGGCACGTCACATACCCGGACTCTCGATCATCCAACTCACCGCGACGACCACCAACGAACGCGCAAAGCTACTCTACGTCTCCTTCGGATTTGAAATTTGCGGCACGACACCACGAGCCATGCTCGTAGAAGGCGAGTACATCGACGAACATCTAATGGTTCTGAAGCTGGACTAGACCATCGCCGCGCAATCCGTACCGAAAGACAAGGGTTACACACCACGAACAGAGCACCATGCCCGACAAACCTAAAGGAAACCTAACCAGACCGATCTACCCTATGCCGGACTTCGTCGAAGAGGCACTAAACAACCACGGCCTAACAGACGCCTATCATGCCCGTCCCGCATATCAGCAAAACGACTACATCGGCTGGATAAACCGCGCCAAACGCCCCGAAACCAAACTCAAACGACTAAACCAAATGCTCGAAGAGCTACGAATCGGTGGCATCTACATGCGCATGAATCACTCGCCCAGTCGTCGAACTTGACCGCTCTAGCATCTCTTCTATGTGATGCTCCAAGATGACGCATAGGCCACCAAACCCAACTTTCGAGCGACGGCCAGCGATGCCTTGTTATCCCATGATGTGCTGTACAGCGGGACGCGGCCGGACTCTCGGATCGCCAAGGCCCAAGCAGCTGCAACTCGTGATGCGAGACCGCGCCCTCGGAACTCGACAGCCGTTTCAACACCTGCCTCGGCGGCAACGTCTGAGCGTCGAGCACAAAAACACACGCTCACCGCATGTCCATCCTCAATCAACGCGACAATGGGCGAACTCATCGATATCTCGCTCGACTTCCATCCAGAAAAGTGATATTCGAGCAACCTTACGTCTTTGATGAAAATCGTGCCATCAGGTCGTGCTATCTCCTCTGGAAACGTAAATGCTGGCCCGGAATAGACCGCGCCTTCCACCAGCGACAGATATTGTTCCGCGTGCACAGGACCATCTCCGAAGTCTGAGACTGGCGGCTCCTCCCGCGCCAAGGCATCGAGCTCCGCGGCTACGTCCTGCGGCACGTCAGATCTTACAGCCCACGTGCAACCTGACCTTCCCCGGATCAGCGAGAACAACGGGGCTGGTCCCTCGAACGGCTCACGCGTCCCGATAATTCGGCGGCGGTCGTCCAGCGAAAACAAGGTTTGCAAGTACAGGTATGGAGTGCTCACTGAAAATGCTCGAAGCGGTCTGTACGCAGGTGTGTTTTCCGTTTTGATAGCCGTACGCCTGATTGGCGCGGTGGCTATCCTAGTGTTGCCCGAGGTGCCAGCGAAACATGCCACGAATGCTCTCGCCACCTGATTCGCGGGATTGGTTTCGGCGAGTACCCACATGCTCACTTGCGGATTTTGTGAACAACTACTCCTCTTCAGGTAGCAGGACCACTCTGATGTAGCGATCAGAGGTCAAGTATCGTTGGGCAACGGCTACTACTTGGTCGAGAGTGATGGTGTCTAATCGCTCTTCAAATCGGTTGATTTCTGCGAATTCTTCGCCATGTTGACTGATAGCGCGTATCTGGCTGACCCAGAAACTGTTGTCGCGTAGCTGTTCCTGGCGGGGTGTGCTCAGGAGTTCCTTAACGGTGTCTAGGTACTCCTGTTCTCCTCCTTTGCGGAGCCATTCAATCTCCTCGATGACCGCGTTCAAGAGTTCGTCCGTACGATCTGGATCGCTCCCGTAGAAGATGGAGATTTGATATTCGGGATCAGGTAGAGATTGGAGATTGGCGTTCACATTTACGAAATACGTACCGCCAAGATCCTCACGAAGCGTTTCGCGAAGTCGGATTTGGAGCATCTCGGCAGCGACCCTGAGTGTGAGCGATTCTTGGCGGTTCCATTCCGCGTCGCCAGCGAAGACGACAGCGGAGATGCTACGGGGTTCGATGCCGCTACGGACGACGTGATCGACCAAGCCTGCTGGGGGATCGATACCGACGTCACGCCATTCCTCGGCGCGATCCGCAGTCGGAAGGCTGGCGAGGTATGTGGCGGCCAATGCCCGGAGCTGTTCCCAATCGAAAGCTCCCACGAATATAAATGTTGCATCAGACAAGTCTGCGAAGCGGTCATTGTAGACGGACAGCGCGCGTTCCATGCTCAGTTCGTCCAAGAGTTCCAGTGTCAGAGGGCGCTCGCGGAAGTGGTTCTGGCTCAGCACCTCGTAATAAGCGTCTGAGAAGGCGGCGTCGGGTTGCTCTGATCGCGTTTCGGCACTACTGCGCAGGCTAGATTCGTATGTCGAGAAGTAGACCGGGTCCAATCTTGGCGCGGTGGAGTACAGGGTGATCAGTTGGAACATGGTCTCTAAATCTTCGGGTGAGGCATCGCCTGAAAGTCCCTCGAACAGTTCCGAGATGTAGGAAGAGACGCTGACTCGCTTGCCGGCCAGAAGCTTATCCAGCGTTATGTTGTCGTGTGGGCCAACGCCACTACCGTTGATCAGTTGATCAGCGTACAAAGCAGAAACGTGATCCGCGTCCGCGACCAGCGAGTGTCCGCCTGGACTGAAAGCATTGAACACCACCTCGTCATCCCGGAAATCAGTCTGCTTGGCGATTACGGTGATGCCGTTTGAGAGAGTCCACTTTTGAGCGTCAATCGAATCGATGGTCTCTTCATGTGCGATGCTTCCCGCAGTTGGGATGTTGGCTAACAGCGGGACTTCCTCGAAAGCGTCTACATAGGGATGGACTTGCAGCGTATCAGCCGATTCAAGTTGCGCCTCGACTATCTCTCCCAGTTCTTCGTCAGTACTTGTGATCCCGTCTTCGGGCCGCATGATCAACAGGACGGTGTTGTCGGTTTGAGCCCAAGAGTCTGAGAGATTGTCAACTTCCGCTAAGGTGATCTGCGGTAGCAACTCTTGGTAGATCTCCCACTCCACCTCTATTCCGACGGTCAAGGTATTACTGAGGAAGTGGTCAGTGTAAACCTGAGCCAGATCTCCCGATTCTCGTTGTTCACGCTCTTTGTACGCTTTTTCCACCGAGCTCAAGAGATTGACCTTTTCCCGTGCTAATTCGGTTTCGGTAAAGCCATACTGTCGCACGCGTTGTATCTCTTCTAGCAAGGCTGCAAAACCGTCTTCGATGCCACCTTGTTCGACCCAGGCGTAGAACTGCACGATATCTACCGGCTGAACAAACGCACCGCGTTGGGCACCTGCGCCCAAGTAGGGCGGATCAGCAACTTGGCCACGCTCGAAGAGCCGTGCGTTCAGCATCATGAAAGCGAGTGTTTCGACCGCGTTGCGACGGAACGCGGATATATCTTGACCAGTTTCCGGGGCGAGTTTACGCACGAGAATCAGCTGAGTCGCGGGTGCCTCGGGATCGGTGAATACGTTGATCCGCGGCGCGGCGTGTTCGGGAACATCGTAGCCGGGGCGGTTCGTAGCTAATTCTGTGACAGCGCGTTCCTGCGTGGCTTCGCCTTCGGGCGGAGGTGAAAAGTGTCGTTTCACTTTGGCCTCGATCTGCTCGACATCAAAGTCACCGACGGCTACTACGGCCATCAGTTCGGGACGGTACCAGCGCTCGTAAAACTCCACTAGACGGTCGCGAGGAGCGGTCTCGATAATCTCGGTGTGTCCGATTGGGGCCCGTTCGGTATAGCGCGATTCGCCGAAGATTGGAGGGAACCAGTTTTCCTGAAAACGCGAGCCAAAGCCCTGACTCAAACGCCACTCCTCCAAGATCACGTCTCGCTCCAACTCCACCTCTTCAGGATCGAAGGAAACGGCATATGCCCAGTCACTGAGGATCTCGAACGCCGTCTCGAGTATTTCGGGGTCATCGGTCGGGATCTCGAGCCAGTACACGGTTTCATCGAAGCTGGTATAGGCGTTTAGATCGGCACCGAATGTGCTACCGATCGATTCGAGGTAGTCGACGATCTGCTGTTTTTCGAAGCGTTCGGTTCCGTTGAACGCCATGTGCTCAACGAAGTGTGCCAGTCCGCGCTCATTCTCCTCTTCAAGCACCGAGCCGGCCTTGAGAACCAACGATAGTTGCGCACGGTCGAGCGGCTCCTCGTTGTGCCTAACGTAGTAGGTCATGCCGTTTGAAAGAGTGCCTCGAACCACCGACGGATCGAACCCCAAAGGCTCCTCAGTTTGAGTCTCGGACGTAACGGTAACCGTTGGCTCAGGAACGACCGTCGGCGTGTCCACCACTGGCGTTGGGGTGTCCGTCGGTTCGGGTACCGCTGTCGGAGTGTCCACCACTGGCGTTGGAGTGTCCGTCGGTTCGGGTATCGCTGTCGGAGTGTCGGGCACCGGCGTTGGAGTGTCCGACAGTTCGGGAGTTGCTGTCGCTGCTTTGACGACCGGCGCGGGGGTGGCGGTAGGTTCAGGTACCTCGGTCGGAGTGTCGACTACCGGAACCCCGATGACAGTGGGTTCAGGAACGGGCGTCGGTGTCGGATCGGCAGTGCAGGCTAACAACACCATCAGCATCATTCCGATGGCAACCACAGATGACGAAGTCTTGATATTCGTTCCCATTAATCTCTTCTCTTGTCGTTGTTTTAAGCCCCTGTTAATGGCTTTGGGGACTACCCGTAATTACAGTTGCAGCATCAACAGTGGGGGGTGTTTCGGCATCAACAATCTGCAAAGCAAACTACGATTCTATGGTTTTGCCTAGTGACCATCTGTCGGTGTTATACGCCCATTTCCTACGCAAAGCCTCCTATAACTAGACGATTGCGGAAGATGTCGTCTAATCTCATCGGCGATCTCGTACTCCCGCTCCAGGCTTACAACTACGTCCCTGCTGGGTTTGATCGGTGGGTTTCCCTCTAGGACTGCGATGTGCGGCGGCCCGTTGCCCCAATCTGAGCCCTCCTTGCGGCGCGGCACTACGTGCATGTGGAAGTGCGGTGCTGATTGCCCCGCCACAACTCCGTTGTTCTGGATGAGATTCAAGCCGTCGGGGTCGTATGCCTTTAGCAGCGCTCTACCCACCCTCCGAACCGCTCGCATGATCGCAGTCGACTCTTCGTCGGTCAAATCGAAGAGCGTCGGCGCGTGTCTCCGAGGAATCACGTAGACCTGACCCAACTCAAACTGTTGCCAGTTCACGAAGGTGAGCGTCTGATCGGTCTCCTCGACGATGCCCTTCTCTTCGCGACTGGCGATGACTTCGCAGAAGAAGCACGGATCATCCAACGACGGCTTACGGCCCCGACGCGCGCCGCCGGGGCCAGTTGGTATTTCAATGGGCAATCGAGTGATCCGAACTCTGGCTGACTATCCCATCACTCTAACGTGGTCTCCTCCGGAACCTCGATTTGGCCGCTGCGGAGCCAGATGCCTTGAGGCATTTCCGCTGGCAAATAACGAATGTCGGGCAGTATCACCTGACCTCCGGTATTGACAAATCCCACCTCTATTCGACCGTCTTCCAGTCGCCGAGTTTGGATTTTGCCTATCGGTACCTCATCCACTTCGACAACGCTGCTCGTGTGCCAGATTCCGATGCTGGCATCGGAGCTGAGGTAGCGCACATCTGGCATAACCTGATCGCCGCCGTCGAATTCGACGGCATGTTCGATGCGTCCGTCGTCCGAGAGACGGGCGATGACTCGCAGACGCGGTGGCGATGTCGGCAACTCAGTGGCTGATTCCAGCAACGCGTTGAGTTCTTCAGCGTCAGATGGCGACCACGTAGCGATGAAATCAGCGTTTTCACTATCTGCTGCCGATGCCGGGCACAGAACGGCATCAGTCGCGAACCCGTACAAGGGCAACGCGACTCTCAACTCGCCATCAACGTCTACCAACTCGTCCGCGGAGTCGAGACCAACTGAACGCAACGCGGCTCCCAGTTCCGATGCTCCTGCGCCACATGACGCGTCTCCGGCGATAGCGCCCACCATCGATTGCACGTCCTCGTCATCCCATCCGTCCTCGGTCACGCGCGCGGCATCAACAATCTCGCCAGCTTTAACCATCGGTTCCACAACCCGCTCGGCGTACGAGAGCTGCGAGTGGATGGTGAGTGCCTGCGTGAACCACAACGCCTCGCCATCGCCTACGCCCTCTTGTATATGCCTCCAAGATGCCGCCAAGGTAGCAAATTGCTCAGACGCGTTCTCCGCATTGCTGATCAACAGATCTTCGACAGTGACCGGGTTTACCGCTTCGCCGTTCTCGACCGCTTCGAGCAACCCAGAAGCTGCGACCGCTTCTGAGTACCCCTCGGCGAACTTCATCAACAAGGTCTGCGAGGAGGGATCGAATACGCTGATTGTGGCTTGCTCCTCCGGTTCCGTCAGAGCCGCGATCTTTGGCCTATCGAATAGACCGTGCAACAGTTCATCTTCCACACCGGCTGTGTAGATAGCCTTCGCACGAGTTGACGGTTCGATCTCTCCCGCTGCATCGTCGGCTGCACTCACAAGCACCGTCACTTCACCTTCTTCGTCGGTTTCAGACGATACCTCGTACTCAACACCATCGATCGACACCGTAGTCGCTTCAAATGTTCTTCCGCTCAGAATGATTAGTTCGCGCCATTGGCTATGAAAAGCGATCTCTTCACCTGATTCATCGTTAACGGTGACCACCAGCCATACCCACGAGGGCCCGGATTGGTTGATCGTCAATTCGAAGGCACCGACCTGGTCGGATTCGACACTGGTATTGCTCGCGGCGATGTCGTCCGAGTGGTAAGAGACACCTGGCAACCAACCAGTTTCCGAATCGATCATGATCTCCGTATGATCCCAATCCCTTGGTCCGATTGCATACACATCCACAGAACCATGCTCTTCGGTCATCGGTCCATTACCGACGTTGCCTATGCGGTAGTGGACTTCGTACGGTTCGCCCGCGACAGCATGGTCGGGGACTACGCTCGTTTCGATCTTCAGCTGGTAACCGGTTTCTTGCTTCTCTTCTTCATCGACGAAGTGGATGGCTAGTTCGAAGTCGGCGGATGCGAGTTGGGCTTCACGTTCCCAATATGTCGTCGCCTCGATGAAATAGATCCCGGGCTGTAGGTACCGCTCGATGCGCGAATTTCTTCGTTCGCCACCATCGTCGTTCGCGGAGATCAATCCGGCGGTTGCCGAGATCAGCGACAACACAGCATCGCCTTCTGCAGACCTCAGATCGATTCGTACTCTGCCGCCAGTCGCCATTTCAAACGAATAGCCAAATGCCGGGTGCTGGACTACGAATCTGGAACCGCAAGTGTTGAGCGTCCAGGTCCCCGTAGCCGTGAGATCGGTCCCAAGTTCCAATGTGCCAAGATGTTCCGGTTCACAACCTACGACTCGGCTGATCGTCAGGCTGAAGTCCGCGGCACCCTGTCTACGTCCGCCAACCGTAGTAGCTTCAACCGAATAGACGCCAGGAACGAGATCGCGCTCGATCCTCGCGTCCAATCGCCCACCACCGTCGTCGTTGTCCGTGATGCGATTGCCGTCAGAATCCAAGAGATACAAATACGAATCGGCTTCTTCGGACTTCAATTCGATGCGGATCCGACCGCCTTCCTCAACAGTGAATTGATAGTCGTGAGCGTCACTGTCGAGATGGAAACTCGAATCGCAGTCCTCGGTAGTCCATCGCCCCTCAGCCTCAAGAGCGCTGTCATCTCCCGTCCCTAACGTACCCAAGTCGATGATTTGGCAATTTGACGTCTCCTGCGCTGTCGTTGAAACGCCAGGTCCGAGCAACGTGACCGTGACTATCGACAACACTGCGACACTCAACGCGAGGATCGCTCGCGTTCCGATTCGTGTCAAGCCGATCGACATTAACGAACCATTAGTTTTGAGACCGTCCTTCACAGCTAATCCCCCTTCAGAGACGAATTGATACAACGTATTGCAACTCAAGATTCTAAATCGGAGTTATATATCCGAATCAGAAATTCAATGGTCGCAAGATACGGCGTCTCAGCGGATTCGAAACCCAGATCTCACTCCCACTCAACCACACACGAACTATGAGCGCGCCTCCACACATCCCACTTCCGCCATCAATCCCCGCAAAGCGTCCGTCGCCATCTTCATCCCCTCAGCACCACTAAACCCTCCGCGCTGTCCGGCAACCAATAGATGAGGTTCAAGCGCGAGAAAGCCCACATACTCGGATTTGCGCAGATTGTGCAACAGCTCGCGTACCTGACCATCACCCTCGCCCGCGACGGTGATAGTGCCGTCTGAGACCCGACAATCCTTGACCTGCACGCACTCGGTGTATTCGGACAGCAGAGGCCAGCCGATGTCGACGGAACGCGCAAAGCCCATCTGCGGGTAGTTGCCGGTGTCCCACACATATCTCAGGTTCGGCCTATCCACTCCCTCGACGAGCACGGCACACCGCTCAGGCGTATCGCCGACCAAGCCGCCTTCGTTCTCTAACAGCAACATGACATTCCGCTCGACGGCGACCTCAGACATCATACGCAGTCTCGTCATCGATTCCTCAACTCGCTCGGCTTGAAGACCGTCAGATTCGGGGTAGAACGAAAAGACACGCACCCGGTTAGTGCCAACCATCTTCGCGATGTCGGTGATGCGCCCAAGATCATCTACAACCTTTTCAATCGGTCCATCGATCGGTGATTTGCCGATCGGACTACCGATGCAGCTAACGCGGATCGAATGCGCATCGCACCGTTCGATAAGGCGTCTCACTTGCTCGTCTGTCAGCTCAAGAACGTTAGTACCCCACGCACTCCTCAACTCCAGATAACCGATATCGAGCTCGTGGAGAACCCGCAACTGCTCGCCCACATCCTCGGCGATCTCGTCGCCAAATGCGCTGAGAGTGAATTGGGCCGTCATAGCCCTTCGCCAATGAAAGCCGCCACGCGCTCGCCGATCACCATCGACGTGACGTTCGTGTTCGCGCGGATACAGTCCGGCATGATCGACGCGTCCACAACTTTCAGGTTCTCGAGTCCTCGCACGTTGCCGAACTGATCGACCACAGCCATCGGATCCGAGTCCGGTCCCATCTTGCAGGTACCCGAAACGTGATGACTGGTCACCGCGGTCTCTTTTATCCAAGCATCCAGCGCGTCATCTGACTCCATGTCTGAATCCGTAGGCTCGACACGCTCCGTTACCAAGCTGGACCAACCCTCGTGCTCTCCAAAGCGATTGGCGATCCGCACACCTTCACGCAACCGCTTCAGGTCGAACTCCTCCTCGAAATAGTTGTAGTTGAGGAACGGCTGGATGCGCGGGTCTTTGGTGCGCAACCGCAGATTTCCAGACCCAACAGCAAGGTCGAGGCAGACGACCATGAGAAGACCGATCTCTTCACTCGCACCTTCTCCCCACCATCTACGCCCGATCACGCTCCGAGAACTCGGATGAATCAGCATGTCGTTCACCAAGTCAGACCCTTCCGCCGTGTATCGCAGAGTGAACTGCACGCCCGGCAAACCCAAAGGCTGATCGAAGTCGTCGCGTGTCCGCCATGTCACCCTCACGTGCGGATGATCACGGAGATTCTGGCCCACGCCCGGCATCTCGTGATGCACAGAAATACCAACCGCGTCCAGAGCGTCTTGCGGTCCCACGCCGGACAGCAGAAGCAGATGCGGCGATCCTATCGCGCCTGCCGATAGGATCACGTTCTCACCCTCAAAGTCCGATACCTCACCACCGACCTCGGCCCTCACGCCAACCGCGCGATTCCCATCAAACAGCACTTGGTGCACTAGACAATCTGCCAATATTTCGAGATTTGGACGTTCCCTAGCACCCGCAAGGTAGCCAATCGCCGTGCTCCACCGTACGCGGTCTGGATTGTTGAGCGGTGTCGGGCCCACTCCAGTAGACCCAGGAGCGTTGTGGTCCGGACAATCCGGGAAGCCGTTGGCACGTGCCGCTTCATAAAACGCCTGCTGGGCCGGATTCCAGTCCTCAGGCTTCCACCGACGCACAATAATCGGACCATCCGAACCGTGGAAATCACCGCTGAAGTCCGTATCCGTCTCAATCATCCGAAAATACGGCATCAACTCCTGAAAACTCCACCTGTCATTTCCCCAAGACGCCCATGTGTCATAGTCCTCAGGCACCCCACGCAAGAAAATCTGCCCATTCACCGCGCTCGAGCCGCCGACTACCTTTCCCCGAGGTATGATCCCCGGTCGTGCCTCGTCGGTATAGCGCGCCACGAAAGTCCAACGATGGTCGTTGAGCGGCCTCTCCCACGGTGGGATATCGTGCCCGTACCCGTACTTCACCGTGTCGGGTATATCTTCGAACTCTGGATAATCGGGACCCGCCTCAATCAGAAGCACCGAATGGTCCGGATCCTCAGTCAGCCGTGTCGCAACAATGGCACCGGCCGAGCCAGCACCGATAATGATCGTGTCGTATCTTTCAGGCACGCCCCGCCCCCTTGGATGGCGTTCGTTTGAGCGGATTATACGCCGATTTACTCATCACCAAACATCACGGTTCAATTCCCCCTTTCGCCCAACGAAAGGGGGTTAGGGGGTATGCCCGACGCTCTGGGCAAGCTTTATCGGGATTTCAACCCGGCCAGCTGGTTGTCAACTTCGTCCGACTTCTGTGACAACCTCTCCCACTCAGTCCAAAGCGTCTCCACCTCTTCCCTCAACGCCTGATACTCCTTCCCCGACGCGGCAATCCGATCCGGATCGTCATACAAATCAGGATTGCTGAACGCCTCATCCAACTCCGATATCCGAGCCTCGCGTTCTGACAAAGATCTGCTCACATCCTCGATCTGCTTCGCAAGCCTACGAGATTCGTCCTTGAGCGACTGCCTCCGACGTTCATCGGCACTGATATGGTTACTTGCCGGGGGACTGTAGCTACTCTTGGCCCAGTCGTATTCCGATGCATCGGCAACCTCGCCGTTGATCGCTATGCTCGCGCTCTTCGCATCCGCCTCAAGCTGCTTCCGGTACAGATAACCGTCGTAGTCACCCGGGTAGACCGTCGGCTGACCGCCGTCAATCTCCACGATCTTGTTCGCAACCTGCCGTATAAGTGTGCGATCGTGCGTGATGAAGCAAATCGTGCCTCGATAATCGCCGAGAGCGTCCGCAAGAATCTCGCGCGAAGCGATGTCGAGATGGTTCGTCGGCTCATCCATGAACAGCAAGTTGCTCGGCTGTAAGAGCAGCTTAGCCAGCGCCACACGCGCCTTCTCGCCGCCCGACAGAACCGAGATCGGCTTGCGAATGTCGTCACCGCTGAACAGGAAGCCACCCAGCGTCGTTCGCAGGTTCCCCTCCGACTCCGTCGGCGCCGCCTGTTGCAACTCCTCGATGATCGTGTTGCGCGGGTTCAACAGCTCCAACACGTGCTGCGCGTAGTACGTCGTGATCACGTTGTACCCGGTCTTGCGCTGCCCTCCATCAAATGGCAGAACACCCGCGAGTATCTTCAGCATCGTCGTCTTGCCTGCGCCGTTCGGTCCGACCAACGCCGCGCGGTCGCCGCGCGAAAGCGACAGGTCAACATCCTCGTAGACCACGTTATCGCCGTAAGACTTGCTGATGTTCCTGAGCGATATGGGTTCCGCACCTCCCCGCGGTGGTTCCGGGAACGAGTAGCTAACCTTCTTGGTAGCCCTCGGCAACTCAATGATCTCGATCTTTTCGAGTTGCTTCAACCGGCTCTGCACCTGACTCGCCTTGGATGCCTTGTAACGAAAACGCTCCACAAAGCGCATCTGTTGCTTCATCTGACGCTGCTGACGTGCTGCTGACGCACGTTTGATCTCCAGAACACTTTCACGCGCAATCAGATACTCGTCGTAGTTGCCACGGAAAAGCACCACCTCGTCCAGCTCGATCGCAAGAACCTTGGTCGCCGTCTGGTTCAGAAATTCCCGGTCGTGAGACGTCACGATCACACCGCCTTGAAAACCAGACAGATACTTCTCGAACCACACGTTCGCGTCGAGGTCTAGGTGGTTGGTAGGCTCGTCGAGTAGCAACAGATCGGGGTTCCTGAAGAGAATCCTCGCTAGTCCCGCCCGCATCACCCATCCGCCGCTGAACTCGCTCATCGGTCGCAAGAAGTCGCTCTGCTTGAAACCCAGGCCTGATAGGATCGCCTTCGCCTCATGCTCACGGTCCTCACCGCCTGCCGCCTCCAACTCCTCGTCCAGCTTGGTCACCCGATCCAGCAACCGACTCTGTTCGTTAGGATCAGTCTCTCCTGACAACGCCTCCCACATCGCGGCGATCTCATCCACCAGAGCGTTCACCTCTGCACCCGCGTCCAGCACCTCCTGAAGCAACGGCTTGTCGCTAAACGCCTCCGGCTCCTGCGTCAGATAGCCGATGGTTACGTTGCGTTGTCTGTTCACATCCCCCGAATCTGGATCGATCTCGCCAGCCAGGATATCCAGAAGCGTCGTTTTGCCGGAACCGTTTGCACCAATAAGCGCAACCCGATCCCCAGCGGCCACACTCAACGTGAGCCCGCTGAACAGCGTCCTCTCCGAATAGGTTTTGCTGATGTCCGATGCGAATAACATGCCGTACCGCCCAAACTGTCATCCTATCCGCAAGTAGCAAAGACAAGAAAAATCCGCGTATTTTGGAAGGGATCAGATTTGGTGGAGCTGAGGGGATTCGAACCCCTGACCTCATCAATGCCATTGACGCGCTCTCCCAACTGAGCTACAGCCCCACCGTGATGGGAAGGACGATGCAACTGGTTCTCTTCGGAGCCCAGTTCCCACCGGATTTACGAGATCCGATTTCATCGCAACGCCGCCTACGCCTTAATTCTAATCTCCACACACCAACCACGTCATGCCCACGCGGCCTGCTCCGTACCCCGACACGGGGGACAAAGGGGGCTCCCCCAATCACAATCCATCATTCAAATCACAAAAATCACAGTTCAAAAGAGACACCCACCCTCCCCTTTTTGCGTCAACAAAAGGGGGACGCGGAGCGAAGCGAACGCAGGGGGTTCACACACCCGCCATTCCTTACAATCCTTCAATCCTTACAATCCGGGTTCAGACAATCACACTTGCAATACAACAACATATGTTGTATAATAACAAATAGACGCTCCTGAAGACGACGGTCCTCCGGAGCGACCAGAAGAATCGCCGCGTCGAGAGAGGTGGAGCTCAACCTTTCGGAGACGCTGCAAAAAAATTGAATAGAGTACGGCAGCGAGCGGGACGACACGGGGTCGCCAACACACGATCCACCGGCGGTGCCCGCCATAAGCCTAGGAAGACGGGCGAAACGCTGCCAAACCCGGTTACTAAGACCGTTGTAGCTGCAGGGCTCGGACGCGGGGCATACGCTGGCTCCGCCAACGAAAGCAAGCCAGACGGCGGACGCCCTCCCTGATGTCATTCCCGCGCAGGCGAGAATCCAGAGGGGAACGCGCCAAACCCAGGTTGTTCCGGGGAGAACCGGAATCCAGAGGGGACTAACGCGGGGGAGTCTGTCCGTTCAAGGTTCGGGCGAACGGTCTTTTATCCGGCAGACGTCTTTCCGCATCGTCGGGCGGAAGAGGCTACAGCATTAGCGAGAGGAACAATCGAGCGATGACGGGGGCAGATCTTTCACCATGATGCTTCCCGGAGGGCCGACGGTCTGGCGACGTCGGCGGTGCTGGACCAAAAGTACTTGCCGCACGCGATCGAAACGACGCGGCGATACTTCGAAAGACAATCCTCCCCTTTTTGCGTCAGCAAAAGGGGGACGCGGTAGGGGCAGGTTTCAAACCTGCCGCTCGCAGGGGGATGCACACCCCTTCAATTAAACGCGCCCGCGAACCTACACGGTAGGGGCAAACCTGCCCTTATTCCCGGAAACTCGTCTTGGTGCGACGAAGCGCTTCGTTCCAGCCCGACATCAGGCGTATTCGCTCAGATTCAGACATCTCTGGTTCGTAACGCCGATCACACTGCCACAACGTCGCCAGTTCGCGGTCGGTTCGCCAAATCCCAGCCGCGCGCCCTGCGAGAAAAGCTGCCCCCAGCGCGGTGGTCTCATCAACCGCCGAAACTTCAATAGGACGGTCAAGCAGATCGGCTTGGAACTGTATCAGAAACGGATTTCGCGTCTGACCACCATCAACACGCAAGACGCGTTCCCGACGATTACCCCTTGTTGTCGATCGGTGGGGCATACGCAGCTGAGAATCCATGATGTCCACCACCTCTTTCACTTGGTAGGCGGTAGATTCGAGCGCCGCGCGGATGACGTGGTCTTTAGTCGTGCCTCTGCTGATGCCAGTAATGGACGCTCGTGCGTGAGGATCCCAGTGCGGCGAACCGAGGCCGGAGAACGCGGGAACGAGATACACACCATCGTTATCTCCGAGCAGCACCGCGATATCGGACGACTCCTCGGCATTGGCGATGATGCCAAGTCCGTCGCGCAACCACTGCATCGTCGAACCGGTGTTGAAGATCGATGCCTCAAGCGCGTAAATCTTCGACCCTCCAGCTTGCCATCCGAGCGTGAACAGCAGTCCAGCATTCGCCTCATCAAGATCGTCAGCCGTTAGCTGTCCCGAACCGGCAGCACCAGTGAAGAGATCGAGGCTGGCACCGCTGTTCGCCAGCAGAAACGCGCCCGTGCCATAGGTGCACTTCATATCGCCACGAGCGAAACACGCCTGACCATAGAGCGCCGCGTGTTGATCCCCAGCCACCCCGGTAATCGGTATCTCGCACCCGAATACCGACGGATGCGTGGCGGCGAACGTCCCAGCAGAAGGCAACGGCGTTGGTAACGCGGCCTCTGGAATGTTGAAGATTTCGAGAAGTTCAGGATCCCACGTCAAGTCGTGTATGTTCAACAGCATCGTGCGCGAAGCATTCGTGACATCGGTGAGATGCGGAACATCGTCTTGCGGAGTGTTAGATGAGCCGCGGGAGAGCTGGTCGATGAGCCATGTGTCGACCGTGCCCAGGCGCACATCGCCGATCTCGGCGCGGGTTTGCAGATTGGGTATCGGCAAGTGGTCCAGCATCCAGCGCATCTTCGTCGCCGAAAAGTACGGATCAACGATCAGACCGGTTCGCGACCAGATATCGTCTGCCAATCCCGCGTCGCTTAAACCGTTGCATATCTCGGCGGTGCGATGGTCTTGCCACACGATGGCGTTGGCAAGTGGGCGTCCGGTCGCGCGCTCCCAAATGACGGTCGTTTCACGTTGATTCGTAATACCCATCGCCATGACATCTGATGCGGTGGCTTTGGCATCTTCCAGCGCGAGTCGCGCAACTCCGATAGCGGCTTCGGCGATCTCAACCGGATCATGCTCCACCCATCCCGACCGCGGAAATATCTGGCGAAGCTCCTGTTGCGCCGACCCGATAGGGCTGGCGCAACCGTCGAAAACTATCGCACGCGTTGACGTGGTGCCCTGATCGATTGTGAGGATTAGTGAACTGGAGGACATTACGACAGTTTGCGCTACCCACCCTTTACACCCCCATTGTTCATCAAAGGGGAGGTATAGGGTCTACCCGAAGAGCGGGTTATTGCCACCGAACGCATCAATGGCTGTTCCAGTGACCGCGGACGACCTCTCAGATGCGAGGAAAACGGCTAGATTGGCGATCTCCGACGGCAGCATCAAGTTCGGGTGATCCTCACGCCCACGGTTGTTGAAGGCTTCGCGGTAACCCTCGGTGTCAGTTCCACCAGGGCAAATCGCGTTGACGTTGATGCCATGCTCGTGCAACTCAGCGGCTAGAGACTGCGTGAGGCTGATGAGCGCGGCTTTGGTCACCCGGTACGCGCTTCGGCCTCTGCCACCACTCCGACCTCCAATGCTGGAGATGTTGATGATCGTGCCGCTGTTCTGTTCGATCATCGTCGGGATGACGGACTTCGTGAGCATCGCCGCTGCGTTCAGATTCACCTCGATCACATCGTACCAAGTGTCATCTTCGAGGTCAGTCAGGTCGATACGCGGGTGGATGATGGCCGCATTATTCACTATGATGTCGACGCGTCCAAATTCGGCCAAGACGGCTGGAGTGATCGCTGCTACCTGTGCTCGGTCCGTGAAATCCGACTGGCACACCAACGCTTCCGCGCCCAATTCGCGAACGTTCTCTGCCGTTTCCTCCAACTCCGAAAGAGTCCGGCCGGTTACGGCGACGTTCGCGCCTTCTTTAGCGAACGCGTAAGCGCACGCACGCCCTATCCCCTTCGAGCCGCCCGTGACCAGCGCCACTCGGCCTCGCATCTCCATGCTCATCGCTGGACTCGTCCACTGACGTTTCCGCCGGCCACACTCATGACTTCGCTGACTGACACAAGGTTGAAATCGCCGTGGAACGTATGCGCCAGCGCGGAAGCCGCGGCCGCGAAGTCGAGTATCTGTGTAGATGTCCACCCGTCTTGCAAGTTGCCGTAGATTAGCCCCGCCGAAAATGCGTCGCCTCCACCCACACGGTCGACGATGCGGACCGAGTATTTCGATGCCAGAAGAATCTCTGAACCGTCGAAATAAAGCGCCGACCAGTCGTTGTCGTCCGCAGACTGAGATTCGCGCAAGGTGATGCCGACTTGCTGGAAGTCGAATTCTTCAACCAACCGGTTCACGACCGGCTCATAGGCCGTGGCATCGATTTCGCCGCTCTCTACATCGACACCCTCAGGAGCGACACCGAGGGACATCTCGGCATCTTCTTCGTTGCCGATGGCGACATCGACGTGCTTCATCATCGGTCGCATTACCGCTTGTGCTTCCGCGGGCGACCACAGATTCTTGCGGTAGTTCATGTCTGCGGAGACCGTCAAGCCCATCGACTTAGCAACCGCCGCCGCTTCATCGCACGCTAGAGCAGCAGACTCCGAGATCGCCGGCGTTATTCCCGTGAAGTGGAACCAATCTTTGCCATCGAAGATGCGCTCCCAATCGATCTCGCCGGGTTGCAGCTCCGCGATCGAGGATGCCGCACGGTCATAAATCACCTTCGATGCTCGCATTGCGGCGCCATTTTCAAGGTAGTACGTGCCGAGGCGTTGACCCTGGCGGACAATTTCGGAGGTGTCCACCCCCCACTGTCTCACATAGTTGATGCAGGCTTGACCGATGTCGTTGTCCGGAATCGCAGTTACGTATACCGACTCGATCCCGAAGTTGGCCAGAGACACCGCGACGTTGCACTCGCCACCGCCGTATGTGACCTCGAACTCGCGCGCTTGGGTGAAGCGTTCGCGACGCATCGTTGCGAGCCGCAACATTATCTCGCCGAATGTGACGACAGATGGCATCGATTTAATCTCCTTGAGGTTGGTCTTGCGGATTTCTAATAGAACGTGGCGTTCTCATCATCGCCTTCGCCACCCGATCCAGATGCAACGTTCGCAAGTTCGGTATCGACAGCCGATTTGAGCAACCGAACATCGGAGGCGATCGGGAACCACGTCATGCCCTGTTCGATACGACGGGCGGCTTCGTTGCCATCGATACAGTGGATACCTGTGGCGACTCCATGCTTTTTGCCTGCCGCCACGACGGTCTCGACGGCCTTCACATGGTCCGGATGTTTGTTGTCGAGTCCAGTTGGCACACCGAGCGAGCTGGCCAAATCATTGGGACCTACGAAGCAAACATCGAGATCCGGAATCTGCATGATCTTGTCGATGCGGTCGACCGACCGCCAGTCCTCGATCATGCAGACGACCATGATGATGTCGTTGGCCTTCTCATAGTAGTCGCTGCCATACACCAGTTGACCGCGGGTTGATCCGATGCCGCGGAGACCGCGAGGTCGATACTTGGCGGCCTGGACGGCACGTTCCGCCTCGTCTTCATCTTTGACGTCGGGAACTACGATGCCAGTAAAGCCGATGTCGAGAACGCGTTTGACCCAGATTGGATCGTTGCTCGGGATGCGGGCAAACATCGGTTTGCCAGAGCCGTTGCCAGCGCGCAGGCAGTTGACCGCGGTGGAGACATCGATCGGATTGTGCTCGAAATCGAGGGTTACCCAGTCAAAATCAGTGGTGTGCAACAGCGTCTCGATGACCGTCGGGTCGCCGCTCGCCGACCACGTGCCTAACGATGGCAAGTTTTGGTTGAGCTTCGCCTTTACAGGATTGACGTTCATATTCTCAATTCCCTCACGATTCCACGCGCAATGAGATTAACACAACGGGTTCGCATCGACTGTATGGGCAGGCGATAGACTCGTTAAAGTCGACGAGCGAAACGGTCTCAGGAGATAAAGAATGGCACGGCACTCGAAGCTCGAAGTTCTGAACGCGATGCACACCATTGGGGTTGTCCCGGTCTTTTACAACGGAGACATCGAGAATGCCCAAAACATCGCTCGAGCATGCGTCGCAGGCGGAATCCGCGTCCTCGAATTCACCAACCGCGGCGATCACGCCTGGGAAGTGTTTTCGAGTTTGGATCGCTTCTGCGCCGCCGAGTTACCAGACGCCATCCTCGGCGCCGGATCCGTTCTCGATGCCGGAACTGCGTCGATTTACATCAGCAACGGAGCCAGCTTCGTCGTCGGCCCGGTAACCAATCCAGACGTTGCAAAGGTCTGCAACCGCCGCAAGATCCCCTATATACCCGGTTGCGGCACCGCCTCCGAGATTTCCAATGCCGAAGAGCTGGGAGCAGACATTGTCAAGATATTTCCAGGTTCAGCAGTCGGCGGTCCGGGCTTCGTCAAAGATGTTCTGGCACCCATGCCATGGTCATCGATCATGCCAACTGGCGGCGTGGACATCACTGAGGATTCTCTGCGCCCCTGGTTCGAAGCCGGTGTATGCGCCGTCGGCATGGGCTCACGCCTAGTGTCTAGCGACGTGGTCGCGAACGGAGATTGGTCTACGCTCGAGACGCGCAGCCGCGACGTTGTTGCGTTGATTGCCGAGATACGCGGCAAATAGACCTGCAAAGCGTACGGTTCACGGGCGGTAATCGTACATATCGACGCTCGAATCACATCGCCATTTCAGCGTTTGAGCACGCAACCTGCAGGGCGCGGTCGAAATCTACAACCCATGGACCTTCGGTGCTGATGCGCACCGCCGTCCGCATACCCTTTAGCAGCTCGATCTCGCGTTCCCCGTCAAGGGCGATTGTGCCTCTCGATGCTTGAACCGGAACCGTCTCGTCCGGCTCGATAACCTTCCATCCGGCGATCGGGACCTCCCGAACCATGCCGGGAGCGATCGGCGCGACCACCGATTCTTCGCCGGGTTGGTTAGGTTCCGGGAAGCTGATGTGCAGCCCGCGTGCTTCATCAATGGCGATTAGCGCAAGCCGTGACCCGATGGAAGCGATTCCGATGCTCGATGCTTCGGCGCGGGTCAGGAACACGGCCTCCAGCGTGCCGACATCCCATAATGCGCGGGCACCGATCATGGTCTGGCGCGATACTGCGGCATCTACCAGCGCGATGTCCCGAAGTTCCCCATTGACGATGATCTCGATCTTCTTGGAACGACGACACGCGATCTCCCGAATATTAGGATGCTCTGCAACGACCGCGGCTGCTATGCCGGCCAATGTGCCTTCGATCTCCTTGGGAAAGACGTTGTTGGTGCCGGTCGAAATCGGTGCCAAAGGCACGTCACCACATCCCTTGGCGACCAATCGATTGGTTCCATCGCCTCCCAGCGTCAATATGCAGTCGGCCCCGGCGTCACGCATGATTTGCGCTGCAACCGTCGAGTCTCTCTGGCTGCCGGTTGGTGTCTGATCGATAAACTCCGATCGCATCGTCTCCTGAGTGTCCGACATCGCGTTTCGCGCCAAACCTGCCATATCTGGCATAACGATCACCTTGTCCACACCATGTGACTGGAGACCCGCGAAAACTCGCCTTAAGATGTTTGACTTCTCTTGGTTGGAAACCACGCGCCCCTGCGCCACCAACCTTCGGATGTCTTTACCCGCGGCAGGGTTTGCGATTATGCCTACGGTGGGCATGAGTAATACATTCTGGCAGCTATGAACCGCTTAGGGTTAGCGGTCAGCTAAAGCGTCAGCCAACACCTCAGCAAGGAAATGTGCTGGTCGATGAAGCTCATCCTCGATCTGCTGTTTGCAAGAAACGCCTGTAATCGCGAACTTGGTGTCGGGTGCTGCTTTGCGTAAAGCTGGGAACAGTCGATCTTCGCCGACCTGTTGCGATACATCGTAGTGCTTTTTGGCGTACCCGAACGAACCGGCCATGCCGCAACATCCAGCATCTATGAGTTCTGCTCGGAAGTTTGGTGGTTGATTCAGCGCGGCAACGGCGTGCGTGGTGCCAATCAGCGCGCGTTCGTGGCAGTGCACGTGCAGCATAATCTCGGCGGGTTCATCACTCCATGCGATTTGTTGACCACCATCGTTGAAATCATCGACCAAAACCTCTTCGAGCATCACCGAAGCATCCGCGACGGCCTGCGCCGCAGGGTCCGAACCGAGCAGATCAGGATATTCGTCCTTCAGCGTCAATATGCAGCTGCTCTCGCAACCCACAATCTTTGCACCCGCCTCAACGTACAGCATCAACGCCGCAACGTTCCTCTTAGCGTTCTCGATGGCGCGATCGAGCATTCCGGCTGACACCATCGGACGACCACAACAGACACGATCAGGTAGATGCACTCGGTAACCAAGCGCCTCAAGCAGCTTTACCGCGCCCACACCCGATTCCGGATGATTGAAGTTCATGAAGGTGTCGTGGAAAAGCACAATATCGCCCCGCAATCCAGTTGTGTTGGGACTGCGTCCCTTGAACCACTGTTCAAACGTCTTGCCGACAATCTTGGGCAGTTTGCGACGTCGGTCGATACCCAAAACCTTTTCGGACGCCCATCGCGCAGGAGCCGATCTATTGACGAAGTTGGCGAGTGGAGCTAGCGGCCCGGGTGCGAGGGCATTTAGGCGGTGGATGTCGGCGACTAGCCTCGAACGCAAAGGCACATTGTGCGTCTGGTAGTAAAGGTCAAGGAATTCGTACTTGATCTTCGCCATATCGACATTCGACGGACATTCCGATTTGCAAGATTTGCATTCCAAGCAAAGGTCGAGAACCTCGTACATCCTCTCGGAGCGGATCTCGTCGATGGGCAGTGCACCAGACAATGCGGCCCGCAAAGCGTTGGCTCGGCCCCGAGTCGAGTGCTCCTCTTCGCGGGTAGCCATGTAAGAAGGACACATCGCGCCGGCGTTGATTTTCCGGCAAGCCCCGACACCATTGCATCGTTCGATCGCACCAGCGAACCCGCCATCCGCGCTCCAGTCGAGTTTAGTCGGCAACGTTTGCGCCGAATAGGCCGCGCCGTAGCGCAGGTTTTCACGCATGTCCGGAGTGTCAAAAACCTTGCCGGGGTTCATGATCCCGTCCGGATCGAATAGGTCTTTGACCTCGCGGAAATGGCTGACAAGCTCTTTCCCGAACATCTTCTCCGCCCAGGCTCCTCTGACGATCCCGTCACCATGCTCACCGCTCAGAGAGCCGCCGAATTCGAGGACGAGATCGGATATCTCGTCGGCGATCGTGTACATGAGATCGATGCCAGCGGTTTTCTTGAGGTTTACGAGGGGGCGGATGTGTAAGCATCCCACGCTGGCATGTCCGTAATAACCGGCTTCAGTGCCGTGCCGTTTGACAATCTCGTCGAAACGCTCTACGTACTCCGGCAGCAATTCGGGTGCGACGGCGGTATCTTCTACAAACGGCAACGGCTTCGCATCGCCTTCGACATTCATCATCAAGCCAAGACCCGCCTCGCGCATTGCCCATACCTGCCGCTGTTCCGCTGGTTCAAGCAACAGGGTTACCGCGTAAGTTGCGGTGCTGCGTTGGATAGAGGCGCTGAATGTTTCAAGTTTCGACTGCACTTCAGACGCGTTTTCGCCAGTCATCTCAACGACGAGAATGTCCGAAGGCTCTCCCTGCAGAAATCCGAGACCGCGCGAAAAGCCTAGCGATTTGCGGGCTTGGGCGATGATTATTTCTCCGATGTGCTCTACAGCACTTACTTCGTGCTCTAGAGTCGCGACGGTAGCCTCCATCGAGTCGCGCAGCGTGTGGAAGTGCAGAACCGCCAAGCCTTTCGACTTCGGGATGTCCCAGAGCTTCAAGCGAGCATCGGTGACCGCGGCGAGGGTGCCTTCAGATCCGACCATCACCTGCGTAAGATCGATGATCGGTCCATCGTCTGGAGAATAAACGCGGTCTATGTTGTAACCTCCGACACGCCGGAGGATTTTGGGGAAGCGCCGGTCAACTTCACCTCCAGCACGCTCTGCAACATCTGGAATGCCGCGGTAGATTTGACCTTCTCGATTAGAGAGGGTCATCTTGCCTTCCAACTGCGCGGCGTTTAGCGCCTCGAACATCGCTCGGGTTCCGTCAGAAAGCACCACCGACATTTGCTGGACTTGATCGACGGTCTTGCCGTAGATGATCGAGTGAGAACCGCACGAGTTGTTGCCCATCGCGCCGCCGATGTTGGCTCGCGACGATGTGCTGGGATCGGGGGTGAAGTACTTGCCGGTGTGCGCAACCTGGCGATTGAGTTCGTCGATGGTAATGCCCGGTTGAGTGTGAACCCATCCTTCATCACGGTTGATCTCGATAACATCATGCATGTACTTCGAGAAATCAACCACTACGCCTCGATTAACGGTTTGTCCTGACAGACCTGTTCCACCGCCTCTCGGAAGCACGGAAATACCCGCGGAGGAGCAGGTGTCGATAACCGCGCTGACATCGTCTGCATCTCTTGGGAGAACAACGCCGATCGGCGTCATCTTGTAGATGGAGGCGTCAGTGGAGTACATCTGCCGCGCGTAGCGATCGAAACGAACTTCGCCGGCGACTGCTCGTTTGAGCTCTTCAGCGAGTTGCGAGCGCGTCGACCCGCTTACGGCATTCACGCCGCCGCCTCGTCGTGACTATGATGATCTTCTTCTGACTGTGGCAGTACTACGGATGCGATGACGCTGATCACCAGGATTGCGATCACGATTGCCAAAGACCCGAGAGTGATGGTGATGGAGACTTGGTCATCGGCTACGCCGAAGTTGTGGATGAGATCGTGGAACTGGTCATGGATGGCGGTTTCGACGATGATCTTAACGCCGATGAATGCGAGGATTGCTGCCAGGCCGTAGGAGAGGTATCGGAAGAGGTTTACGAGGCCTTCGAGTAGGAAGAAGAGGGGTCTCATGCCGAGAACGGCCATGGCGTTTGATGACCAGATGATGAACTGGTTCTTGCTTATGCCGATGACAGTGGGTATGGAGTCGATTGCGAAAACCACGTCGGTGGAGCCGAGGACGATTACCACGAGGGCGAATGGCGTGGCCATACGTATGCCGTTTTTGACGGTGAAGAAGCTATGCCCGTCGTATTCGTCAGACACTGGATAGAGCTTGCGGAAGCCACGCAGGAGAATGTTCTTCGATGGATCGACGTCTTCGTCATGAGAGGTTATGAGTTTGTATGCGGTGTAGATGAGGATTAAGGCTAGGAGATACAGGATGGGTTCGAATAGGTCGATGATGCCGATGGCGAAGAAAATGAAAATGGCGCGGGCGATAAGTGCGCCGACGATCCCGAATAGGAGGGCTCGGGAGCGGAATAGGTCGGGGAGTGCGAAGTAGTTGAAGATTACGAGGAAGACAAAGAGATTGTCGATGCTGAGGGCGCGTTCGGCGACGTATGCTGTGGCATATTCGATGCCGAGTTCGTTGCCTCCAGCGATGAAAACCCAAACCCCGACAGCGGCGGCAACCAATGTCCATAAGATGGTGAGGAGGGTGGCCTCCTTCATACCCACATGGTGGGCCTTGCCGCTCAGGAGAAGGAGGTCGATCAGAAGTAGAACAAAGACCCCGACGGTGAACGCCGCGAGTATTGTGAAACTGTCGAAATACCCTTCCACGGCAGAATTCCTCTAATCTTCCGGGGTCAATCTGGCAGGGCGTTTATTCGACGAACGCTTGATGGTGAAGAAAAGATCAGAAGATGGAGTTGATCGTGAACTTCTGTTCACCTGCCGGCGCTTTGACAATCACCTCGTCGCCCGGTTTGCTGCCGAGAATGGCGCTCCCAACTGGGGAGATGTCTGAGATCTTGTTACGCAACGGATTCGCTTCGTTTGCCGCCACGATCTGATAATCGACTGTCATGTCGGTGCCATCCTTGGTGAGACGCACCCAAGAGCCGATCTGCACGTGGTCACTGGCTCGCCGCTCAGATTCGTCGATTATGGTCGCCACCTTTAGCGTCGATTCCAAACGGTTGATCTGGGCTTGAACCATGCCTTGGTTTTCCCGGGCGGCTTCGAGCGGCGAGTTTTCTCGCACGTCACCGCTAGCGGCAGCGCGCTCGATCTCGCCAGCGAGCCGAACCGTTTCGATCCGAAGCTGCTCCAAACGGTTAACCATCTCGTCATAGCCCTGCTGCGTGATCTGGACCTCTGTGTCACGCCTCCGCATCGCACCGCCGCGAGCGGCATTCATAGTTGGTTTTCGGACGCGGATATGCGGGGCGAGGCTGATGTCGATGTAGCCCTTTTTCTTGGCGTAATTCAGAAAGTCCTTTACGGCTGCCACACGCTGTTTGTTCGTATCCGACGCGCTAGCCCCGAAGGTCTCGGAATATGGGCTGATATCCGATGGTCGCAACGACTCGAGAGTGTTATTGGGGCCTATCCAGCGAGCGAACTTCGTAAGTTCCGGATGGACCGAGCGCTTCTTGCTGTCGGGTATCGTGATTACGTATTCGGTGACGGCATCTTGGACGGTCAAACCGTCGGAGGTGGAAGCGGCTGCGGAGTATTCTGTCTTTGATACCAAGTTGCTTTCCTTAATGATGGCGACCAGCGAATAGTACACGACAGCGGTTCGCATGTGCGCGAACCGAAGCGGGGCACTTCTTTTAAGTGTACGAGAGCAACGGAATCATTGCAAAAATCCGTTTACCCAAACCGTCTCCAAATCAACACCAAAAACCCAATGCTCACCCATTGAGGTTCAGGCATCTCATGTCCCTTTTGGGAATTAGGATTTTCAGCTAGCCGTTAATCGGATGTGGATCGATGTAAACTGCCGCATCGCCGATCATGACTTCATCGCCAGATTGGTTGGTGCAGGTAACCGCCAGCTTTACGATCGGTTTGTCCTCCCTGACGTTCATCACCTCGCAACGAGCTATAACCTCGTCACCGATGTGCACGGGTGCGACGAAGTTAACGCTCAGCCCGAGGAATATGATCGTCGCATCCTCAACAGCCATCTTCACGCCCAACACCGCCGAAACCATCCCCACCAGCAACGCACCGTGCGCGATACGCTCACCAAACCTCGTCTTAGAAGCATAATCGGCGTCCAAATGAAGCGGTTGAGTATCTCCACTCATCTCCGCAAATTCACGAACAATCTCGTCCGTGATCAGACGGCTGACCGAAGCGGTCGAACCTACGACAAAGTTGCTTGGAATGTTTGACATTTGCCTACCGTCCCCGTCGATCAGCTGGAGTTCGGCTTTTCTTTGGTGTCGGACTGATTTCTTTGGGCAATGTAGGAACCTACCATCACAAGAATTGCTCCTGCCCACAGTTCGGGCCCGATGTTCTCGCCGAGTATCAACCAAGATAACACCGCCGTCATGATCGGAGATGACAAGGAAATCAATGTCACTCTGCTTGGCAGGTAGTTGCTCAACAACCACGTTTGACCAAGAAAGGCGAAACCAGCGATGATGACACCTTGATAAAAGAGCGACACCCCAAGCAAAAGTGTCATCCGAATCGGCTCGGCCTCGAATATCAGCGAACCGACGAGGAAGGTCGCGCATCCGAAAACACCTTGCGCCACAAGCATCTTTACGGTCGATATACCTTGCCCGAGTATCGAAAGGTAAACCTGACGCAGCCCGAGCAGCAACGCGGAACACATGATCAAGAGGTCCCCGAGCCATACGTTCGGTGCGCCCAGCGCATCGACATCGCCGGCAATACTCCTGACGAACAGCGCTACTACGCCGGAATATGCAACGATCGCGCCAACCACTCGGCGGGGCGATAGTCTGTCGCTGGGTATCAGGAAGTGGGCGAACACGCCAGCCCATAACGGAAAAGTTGTTATGACCACACCGGCGTGTCCAGCAGTGGTGTTGTACTGACCGAGATTCATGAACGCGGTCTGAACCGAAAACAACAACCCGAGCAAAATCAATGGCCACAGTTCGGCGCGCGTGATCTTCAGGCTTTGGCGCGTGATCAGCGCCCAAATAAGAACAACGACCATTCCGAGCACGAATCTCATGAACCCGAGCCGCAACGGCGGTGAATCTTCTAGGCCGATTTTTACGGCAACTGGCAAGCCCGCCCAAAGCGAGGCTAGCAGGAAGGCAAAACTGCCTGCACCGAGGGACAGTGGTCGTCGACGGTCGGCCCGATTGGGGACCTCGTTTGAAGAACCCTCAATAGAAACGGAGTCTCGATCTGCGTTATCGAGATTCTTGGATTCGTCCGGCGAGGTCAGTCTTCAAGCCGTTTCAAGTACTGACCGACCCAATCGAAATCAACCAGATCTACGTAGGCATCCATCAATGCTTTGGTGACCGGGCCCGGCACATTGCCGTCACCCACTGTAGAGCCTTGAACCTTGCGCACCGGACAGATGCAGAGTGAGGTCGAAGTTAGGAACACCTCGTCCGATGTCGTTGCGTCGAACATGTCGAGATCGGTCTCGACGACCTCCAAGTCGATCACATCAGCTAGCTCGATCGCTGTCTCGCGCGATATCCCGCCGAGAACAAACTGCGCCTTAGGCGTATATGCGACGCCGTCCTTGACGACGAAGACATTGGAACCGATTCCTTCAGTAAGGAATCCGCGGTTGTCGAGAAGTATCGCCCACGCCTCAGGATCGTACTCCTTGGCCTCCATATCCGCCATGATCAGGTTCAGATAGTTGTGCGACTTGGCGCGCGGGCTCAACGCCTCAGGGCTTACGCGACGCGTCGCTGGCACCCAAACGTCGATCCCATCGCGGTAAAGCCGCGCCCGCGGTCCGAGCGGCAACGGAGTGCACTCGATGATCACCGTTGGTCCACCGTCTGTAGACCACATATCGCCACCGACGAGGTCGACTCCACGCGAGACGCGTTGCCCGACCCAGTAATCATCGTCGTCGCCGAGAAGCTTCAGGTTCTGTTCAACTACTTGGATCGTGGCATCCCGCATCTCATCCTTGGTGATGCCCGGATCGATTCTCACGTAATCAAGCGAATTGTAGAAGCGCTCCAAGTGTTCGTCGAGTTTAAAGATCCGGTGGCCGAAGGTGCGTGTCATGTCAAACACGGCGTCGCCGTACTTGAAGCCGCGGTCCCTGAACGGCACGACGGCCTGGCTTTCAGGCACGATCTCGCCGTTGAAGTACGCCACACGTTCGTTTTGACGGGTAGACGACATGTCGTTGAGCCTTTCGATTGATTCGATGGTCTAGAGTTATGTTATAGACCGCGCGACGGATCGGCCAAAATTTCGTACTTCTTCGGGCGCGTTGTGTTCATTAGAATCTCAACGTTCGTATGGAACTTCAACCAACCCCAACTAATTCCGACGCCAACCGACTCCGGACCACTGAATCTGTGGTTGACGTTGTCGACCGCAAACCTACACCCGATGCAAGCATCGAATCGGTGCCCGAGTGGCGTCCGAGTATCAATATCCACATCGGCGGACGTGTTAAACCACCAGTTGAATCGGTCGATTCCGAAAATGGTTCCGATGCGCCAGCTTACGTAGCACCCAGGCGCCGCCGACTGGATCTGATCGATGTTGCTCTAGGCGCCATCTTGGTTCTCGCGCTCGTTCTGCGCATGTTTGGAACAGATTGGGATCAGGGCGGACTGTACCATCCCGACGAGCGCGACTTTTTGGGGCGCGCCGAGCGGCTCGATTTTTCACAGCTGACCGAACCGGGTTTGTTGACCCCCGAATCTCGCCTTAATCCGCAATGGTTCAACTACGGCAGTCTGCCGCTTTATGCGCTCGCGGCCTGGAAGTCGATAGCTGCGCCATTTGCTGACAAAGACTGGAACCTGTTCGACCTCCGATTTCCTGGGCGCAACTTCGCTGCTATCGCCGACACGATCACCGTATTCTTCGTCTTCCTGTTGGCATCACGTCTGGCCGGCGATCGGCGAGCCGGTCTGTTAGCCGCATTGCTGACCGCGTTGGCGGTCATACACATTCAGAACGCGCACTACACTGCCGTCGATGCCCCAATGACGATGTTCATCGTTGCAACGGTCTACTTCTCGACGCGGTTAGCCCAAGAACGCAAACAGTCGGACGCCTTACTGTCGGGTCTGATGCTCGGATTGGCAATCGCAACCAAAGTCACCGCAGCTCCGGTCGGCCTGGCAGTGGCCGCCGCGCACCTGCTCGTGATGATCGGACCCAGCATCACATCACGCGGGGCCGTCAGCGCAACACCAGACGATGTCAAGCTGGCGCTCCGATACGCCATCTTGGCTGGTTCTGCAGGAATCATCGCACTATTGGTTACGCAACCGTACATGATCATCGACTGGGAGAAATACTTCTCGGATATCCACGGCCAATCAGAGATGGTTAGACGCGTAGTCGATTTTCCGTTCACCCGTCAATACATCGATACACCTGCGTTCCTCTATCAGATGCGCCAACTCTCGACATGGGGATTGGGCATATCCCTCGGCATCGCAGTCTGGCTTGGTCTGATTTGGGCGTTGGCTCGCACACTCGTCACGCGCAATCTCGCGTTCATCGTCGTGTTGTCTTTCTTGCTCCCATATCTCTTGATCAACGGTCAGTTCGAGGTCAAGTTCCTACGCTACATGCTCCCGGCCACTCCATTCTTGATTGCTTTCACCGCCGCCGCGATCTGGTGGATCAATTCAGACTTGTTGCCGAGACTCCACAAGGCGATCCGGTTTGGCGCTTACGCCCTTGGTGTCGTCGCATTCCTCTTACTCGCGCATTACACGTTCGCATACCTCAACGTCTTCAGTGGGGCACACCCTGCACAAGACGTTTCAAGGTGGTTGCGCGAAAACGCTGGACCGGGAACTGTTGTGATTCAGGAACACTGGGAGGAGGGCATACCCAACATCATCGGCTTCCGAATGCACGAAAAACTGCCGATGTACGAACCCGATAATCGTGCGAAGTTCTCAACCGTCGCTCGATTATTGGAGAACGCAGACTATCTCGTGCTCTACAGCAATCGGCTCGCGGCCACCATTCCAAGGTTGCCGGAACGGTATCCGATATCGACGAGTTTCTACGAAAAGCTGTTTAGCGGAGAGCTGGGCTACGAGGCCGTCTACTCATCAGTGCGAGTGCCCGAACTCTTCGGCGTCATCTATTGGGACGATCCGTACGCAAGAGTTCCTTTCGGAGTCCCAGATGGCTATACCAAACCGCGCGGCTCGCTCTACAACTGGGACTGGTTCGGATGGGCGGACGAGAGCTTCACCGTCTACGAGCATCCACACGCCATTGTCTTCCAGAACACTGAAAAACTTGGGCAGACCGAGTATTTTAGCCGGATTTACGACGGTCAATCGCCCGATGACCTCAACCGCGTTCTAGGTGGTGGAGTAGGGCTGGTATACGAAGATGACCAAGCGAGAATCCAACGATCGGGCGACAGTTGGAACACCATCTATTTCCTCAAAGATTTGCCGAATGAGCTGGCGTGGCTGGTGTGGCTGATCGCGGTTCAGATCATCGCCTTGGCAGCGTGGCCGTTGACATATGTCGTCTTCCGTCCGTTCGCCGACCGTGGATACCTCTTCAGCAAACCTTTAGGCCTGCTTCTCGTCGCAACCATCGCGTGGCTGTTCGCGAGCTTCAGCGTAATCGGATTCAACGCCATCACTGTCGGAATTGGGATCGTCCTGCTCGCATTAGGTTCCTTCGCCATCTTCTGGAAGATTGGCGACGAGATTGTTGTCTTCATGAAAGCGAACTGGAAAACCATCGCCGTCGCCGAGTTGATCTTTCTCGTAGCGTTCCTAGCCTTCTTGGCTATTCGCCTTGCCAATCCGGACCTCTGGCACGCATGGCGCGGCGGCGAAAAACCGATGGACTTCGCTTATCTGAACGCCATCACACGATCGACCATAATGCCGCCCTACGATCCATGGTTCGCCGGTGGATATCTCAACTACTACTACTATGGCCAGTTCATCGTCGCTTCGCTGATCCGCATGACCGGAATCATTCCATCGGTCGCATACAACTTGGCGGTACCGCTAATTTTCGCGCTGACTGCGACTTCCGTTTACACGATCGCTTACAACTTGGTCGCCATGGCGATGCGGGCCCGCGGCACGATCCGCCTCGGCAAAGTCCCGATAATGTTCGGCATCACCGCGGCATTGTTGGCCGTTGTGGCTGCAAACATCGACGGATTAGCTCAGGTCGGCGGAGGTTTATTCGACTCATATGTGAAGGGGCAAGACTTCCCGCAGTTCGATTACTGGCGAAGCACACGGCTTTTCGAGCGAGATACTGGCGGCAACGAGATCACCGAGTTCCCGTTCTTCACGTTCCTCTATGCGGATTTGCATGCCCACATGATCGCCATTCCATTCGCGGTCTTGGCGCTAGGACTTTCGATAGTCGCTTTCCTCCGCGCCGGCATGGAGAAGTTATCGCGATTCGAGATTCTCGCTTCTTTGTCTCTACTGGCAATTGCAGTTGGCTCGTTGCGCCTCATCAACTCCTGGGACTACCCGACTCAGCTTCTCTTCGCCGCGGGTTTCATCTTCGCAGGGGAGTTTCTCTACGGTCACCGAGGCAAGCTGGTGGGCATTGCACACGCGATTGGTAAGACGGCAATAGTCGGAATTGTCGGATACGTCGTGTATCTCCCGTTCCACAGCAACTTCGAACTCTTCAACAACGGGGTTGAGCTAAGCAAATTCCAGACGTCGCTCTGGCGCTATCTCGTTATCCACGCGATATTCCTCTTCGCACTTGGTTCCTGGCTGGTCATCGAATGGCGCCGCGGGACGTTCCGCTTCGATTCAATCGTCGGAATACTCAAAAACGATTTCGGATATCCGAACTGGGCGAATGCAGCAATCGTAGGCGCGTTTGGCATAGTCTGGATCGCCGTCATCGTCTCCTACCCGCACTTCATCACCGTGATCGCCACTCTTACAGGCACCGCGATATTGGCTCTGACCGGGCTAATGGCGTATCTGCGAAGGCACCCCGGGCAACGCTACATAATCATCACAGTAGCCCTGACGATGATGGCGTTGTTGATGGCTGCGGGCGTTGACGTGATCACCGTAAAGAACGACATCGGACGTCAGAACACCATCTTCAAGTTCTACATCCAAGCGTGGTGGTTGCTAGCGATTGCAGCGAGTTACGCCTTATGGAGACTCTGGGACGTGGGAGCGTTCATCACTCGCAACGTTAGCTCCGTCAGAGCTCTATGGTTATCGGTTTTCGCGATCCTTGCCGTAGGTGTATTCATCTACCCGGTGATGGCGACTGACGTTCGGCTAGACGATCGCTTCAACATCATAGGGCCCGGTATCGATGGTGAAGCCTACATGGATGAGGCGTTCTACCATACGCGCGGCATTGACATCGAGATCGCCTCAGATAGACCCGGAATCGAGTGGTTACGGGAGAATGTGCATGGATCACCAGTGGTGGTTGAGGCGCAATGGGACCTGTACACATGGGCCAATCGTATCTCGATCTACACGGGACTACCGACCATCTTGGGCTGGGATTGGCATCAGACGCAGCAACGACATGAGTACCGCTGGGAAGTGCAGCGTCGCAGGGCTGCCATCAACAACTTCTATGTCACCAGAGACATCGACGACGCACGTAAGTTCTTGGACGAATTCGATGTCAGATACGTCTATGTCGGAGAGCTGGAACGGGGCGCTTACCCCTCCAGCGGCATCGAGAAATTCAACAATTCAGATGAACTCAATCTGCATCCAGTGTTCAGCGAAGGCCCGGTAACCATCTACGAGTACCGTGGATAACGGTAATCAACGGATTTGACAAGATGCCTACACCCCCAATCAAAACTGCGTCAAAGGCCATCAAAGCGGTAGTTGATTTCCTCGTACCTATAGCGTGTGTTCATTGCGGCGTGGAAGGCTCGCTTTGGTGCGACCAGTGCATCGAGAACGCTCCGAAACTCGCTAGCAACACATGCCTGAAATGTGGGGAACGCACCGCCGAGAACCTTCAACTCTGCGGCGATTGCGTGGCCTTGCCGCCACCTCTGGACCGCCTCGTACCGATATATCGCTATGGTGGTTCGGCAAGAAGCGTCGTCCACGCGCTCAAATATCGTCACATAACGGCAATCGCACCGGCAATCGCGGACACCATGTCTGCGCACTCGTTTGCATCTCAAGCGAACTTGGATTGCGTCGCACCCGTACCTGCGCACCAAGATCGTCTGCGCGAGCGCGGCTACAACCAATCATCGTTGCTAGCGCGAGAAATCGCCGACAAACTACAGTTGCAGTTCATCGAGGACGCATTAACGAAGACGCGTGCGACGCAATCACAAGTCGAACTTACCAAGCAACAACGCGCAATCTCGCTGAGGGGTGCGTTCGAAGCCAACTACCGCTTCGACGATGGGCATGTTCTGCTCATTGACGATGTCTGCACCACCGGCAACACCCTCATGAATTGCGCCGCCGCGTTGAAAATCGCTGGAGCCCGCCGAGTCTCGGCGATCGTATTTGCAAAAGAGACTCTCGACGCCGAATTCGATAATGAAGGTTAGAACGCAACGAACACCAAAGACGGATGTTTTGAAAAACGTAAAGACGATACTTTTTGACGTCTATGGCACGTTGGCTACTTGGTCTCCCGACCGTTACGTCATCCACTCACGTGCTGCCTCGCAGTTCGGCATTGAGGTGACCAAAGCTGGAATCGATGCCGGATACGCAGTCGCTGAGGCTTACATGACCCATGAAAATACCAAAACTCCTATCCGAAAGATGACGATAACCGAACGCGATCAATTCTTCGCCAAATTTGAGCAGCTGGTCCTGCAGGGATGCGGCATTGATGTGGACATCGAACTCGCCGACAAGATTTGGCAGGCAGTAGCCGCGCAGGAATACGAAATGGTCCTTTACGACGACGTTTTGTCCAACCTAGATGAACTCCGCGCGAGTGGCTACATCGTCGGAATCGTGTCGAACGTGCCCAGTGGCGGTTCTGAACTATCTGACCAACTCGGGCTATCAGATAGCATCGACTTCGCGGTCACGAGCAGCGAAGTCGGATGCGAAAAGCCTGACCCACGTATATTTGCAGAGGCTTTGCGTCGCGCGAACGACACACCACCAAACGCCGCGCTAATGGTCGGCGACCAACTCGAAACTGATGTCAACGGAGCCATCGGCGCGGGGATCCAACCAGTGTTGCTGGACCGCAACAACAATCACCCCGATTTCTTCGATCATCCCCGAATTACTTCCCTGACCGAGTTGCAAAACATCCTTACTCGAAAATAGAACGAACAACACAATCGACGAAACGCAAGAGATGATGAACAAAACTCAACGCCTTCAACGCTGGTACGACGAGAACGGAACCGCCGATAGCCTGTTGTTCGGCGAGTTCATGCATCTCGGAGCGAACCAGACCATCCTCAAGGTGGGTCTCTTCGACATCGAACCAGACGAAGACTCGGTAATCCTTGACATGGCCTGCGCGGTGGGCGGCAATGCGCGCTGGCTCGCATCCCTCTACAACTGCACCGTTTACGGCAACGACATCGACGAAGACGCAATCGCTACCGCTAGTGACCTCGCGGCGATCGAAGGCGTCGATCAACGATGCAACTTTATCGTCGCGCCCGTAGAGAACACGGGGCTTGAAGCCAACTCAATCGACCTCGTCGTTTCAACCGACATCTACGACATGGACGAGGTGGTAAGGGTCCTGAAACCCGGCGGCCGCTTCCTTCTAAGCGCTCTATTCCGACTCGATGCCCCTAACCCCGAAGAGATTGCGAACCAACACGGCCTTACGGTCGAACTCCGGCGCGACGTCACAGAACTCGCTCAAACCTTCCTCCACTCCAAAGAAGAAGAGGCGCGACTACTGCAAAAGTCGAGAATCATCACCGACCGACAGTTGATAACCGTCATCAACAACGCCCTGCGCCGCCGCGGCGGACATCATCTGCTGGTGAGATGGCGGAAGGCAGATGCGTGATTTCCCTCCGCCAACTCTTCGAAATCAGAGCGTAGCAGCAACTACGGATAAACCGCCAGCGTTTCCAATCCCGTCGTTTCGGGTAATCCGAGCATCAGGTTCATGTTCTGAACGCCGGCTCCGGCTGCACCTTTGACCAAGTTGTCTAGCGCGGTCACCACGATCAATCGACCGCTGTAAACGTCCACGTTTACATTGATGAGGACGTGGTTACTACCCCAAGTCTCTTTGGTCGATGGCGCGGATGAAACCACCCGCACAAACGGCTCATCAGCGTAGAAGGTGCGGTACATGTCGGTCGCCTCTTCTTGAGAGACCTCGCTCTTCAATGTGGCGTAGTGAGTTCCAAGGATGCCGCGCGTCATCGGAGCAAGGTGCGGCACGAACGTCACCTTGACCTCGCCATGCTTGGACAGCGCGCTGAGCTCCTGCGACATCTCTGGCATGTGCCGATGGCCAGTCAACCCGTACGCTGACATGTTGTCGTTGATCTCGTTGAAGTTGTACGCGATATCGCCTTTACGTCCCGCGCCGGAAACACCGGACTTCGAGTCGCTGATTACGTCGGTTTCAATGATGTCCGAGGCGAAAGCCGGTGCCAGTCCTAGAATTGTTCCCGTCGGATAGCAACCGGGGTTGGCGATCAACCGGCTCCGCTTGACATCCTCGCGATGAAGTTCGGGCAACCCATAGACGGCGTTCTCGATGTATTGAGGACACGGATGCGCTGTCTTGTACCAAGTCTCAAAAACATTCACGTCTTTGAGACGGAAGTCAGCGCTGATGTCGACGCACCGAACATCCTCCTCGATGAACGGACTCAATGCCTCCGCGCTCGCAGCATGAGGCAACGCGGAAAAGACGAAATCGACCGAGTCGTCGAGCAAAGGCGAGATCGTCATATCAGCGTCTAGAAGGTGCGGGTAGACCTCGCTGAGCTGTTTACCGGCTGCGCTTCGACCGGTTACCTGCTTAACTGACACATCTGGATGTCGGTACAGGATGCGCGCCAGTTCGGAACCGGCGTATCCGGTAACGTTGATGATGCCGACACGCGTCTTAGACATCGCTTATCTCCGCCTCTCTCGTCCTTGACGATTTTGGGATGGATTAAAACCTGATTCTATCCCCTAACGTACATCTTGGGGCCTCCGACGCTGCTTCACGTATTCGACAACCGCATGTATTCCATCGGGCGGCGCGCCGAGTTCGATCGCCTTCGTGATATCCGCTTCCGCTAGTTCATCCTGCCCCAGCGCGGTTCTCGCCACCGCGCGGTTGCCTAAAGCATCCGAGTTCTCGGGCTCCAAATCCAGCGCCCTATCGAGACTTATCACTGCCTGCTCGAAGAATCCCATGCTGAGATATGCCGTTCCGAGATTGAACTGGATCGTGGCATTCTCAGGATCCAACCAAGCCGCCTCTTCAAAGTCTCGCGCTGCCGCATCCGGCTGACCAAGTTGCGCCGATTTCAAGCCCCGCGCGAAATATTCTGATGATGTGGTAGGTTCAGACACTGAGCGCAACCGCTCGACATTTAGATGCTGACACGATTTCAAGGATAAGCGTCGTCATATGAAAATCGCCATGATCGGTCAATCCGCTTTCGGAAAAGCGGTCCTCGAGGCTTTGACAGAACGCGAAGAACACGAAATTGTCGGTGTTTTCGCCGCGCCCGACGGAAGCCGTAGACGTGAACCGCTCGCAACTGCCGCGGAGGCCATGGACATCCCGGTCTGGCAGTTCAACCGAATGCGAGACCAGGAATGCATCGACGTCTTCCGATCTCTCAACGCCGATCTATGTGTCATGGCCTACGTTACCGACATCGTGCCCAACGAAATCATTGACGCGCCCAGCAACGGCACTATTCAATACCACCCCTCTCTCCTCCCACTCCATCGTGGACCGAGCTCCATCAACTGGGCCATCATTCACGGAGATACTGAAACCGGCCTATCGATATTCTGGCCGGACGAGGGACTCGACACCGGCCCGATCCTGATGCAGAAACGAGTTGCAATCGCCCCCGACGACTCTGTCGGTTCGCTCTACTTCAACCACCTCTTCCCGATGGGCGTCGAAGCATTAGTGGAATCAGTGGACCTGGTAGCTACTGGAAACGCTCCCCACATCGTCCAAGACGAGAATCACGCTACGTACGAAGGATGGTGCGGTTCCAAGGAGGCCCAAGTCGATTGGTCGAACGACGCGGACAGTGTCCATAACTTGATCCGCGGCTGCGATCCTCAACCAGGCGCATGGACCACGTTGAGCGATGAAAAGGTCTCATTGTTTGGCAGCACGAAGACACCTAGCAACGACACGAACGTTGATCCGGGAACGATACTCGAAATCGACGGTACGGGAATGACTGTTTCGACCGATGGAGGCTCGGTCAAAGTGAAAAGAGTGAGAGTCGGTCGGAGCCCGAAAAAACCGGCTCACGAGAGTGGCCTGTCGATAGGAGATCGCTTCAGCTGACTCGGAACCAATCGACCATGAGTTGAGTCACGCGGTGCGGCGCTTCCAACTGCACGACATGCCCGCAATTTTCGATGATTTCGAGCTGCGAGTTGGGTATCGTTCGAGATGCCCTGCCGCTGTGACCAGTAGGCACTATCCGGTCTGAATCTCCCCAGACCAACAGTGTAGGAATCTCCACCGCGCTGAGCGTTTCGTCGCTGAGAATGTCGCGCTGGCCAAAAAAACCGGTGATGCTACGCAGCCCTTCAAAGAACGCATCGGTCGCATGGTTGCGACTGCTGATCCGGTACACCATCTCTTTCCACGCTTCCCGCTCATCGGACGAACCGGATTTCTGCGCTTCGCAGTGATCGAAAAACAAGTCACGACCGCGTCGCGAGTTGGAACTAATCAAGCGCCTGAAAGCAGGTATCGACGCGAGCTTCAATAGACAATTCAGTCCTCGTCCGAAGCCAGGCGACCCTATGAGAATGGACCGGGTGAAACGCTCAGGGGCATTGATGATCGCTCCCAAACTACCGATCGCTCCTAGAGAATGGCCAGCGATGTCTGCCTTCTCGATCTCGAATTGATCCATCATCCCGAGAATCACGTCCGATATCTGTTCTCGCGGCGCACACACCCGTCGAGGCATGTCGGACAAGCCGAACATCGGGATGTCCGGGACGATGACTCGGTGATCGTGTGCCAGTGCCGAGATTTGTCGATGCCATACAGGCCCGCCCATACCGGCTCCGTGCATCAAAATCACTGGTGCCCCATCCCCGAACTCCATCACGTGAACTCGTTCAAATTCGGCGGCCGATACGAAACGTCCTTCATACACCAGATTCGAGAACGACATCAGCCGATCACCTGCCTCGCGAATCCGATCTAGGTTCTCATCCCACACGGTCAATGGATCTTCAGTGGTCATTTCCAAAAAGTGACTGCCTGACCGCCAACGTGCCACGGAATACGTCGTGTCTAAAATTGGGGTTGCATGACATTATCCGATACGAAAACCAGCTCCGAGCCGCTGCAACCCAGTTCCGGCATCGACTCAGACTTAATGCTCCAAGAAGCCGAGACTCTCTTGGAGTTCGACCGCGTTCGCGAGATGCTCGCAAAAGAAGCCCGGTTTTACATGTCGCGCGAAATCATACGCGAGGCGCGACCCGTTCGCCACCCAGAAGACGTCACGCGCTTGCAGGACGAAACCGCCGAGGCCGTAACTCTGCTCAACACCAAGGGCGACATCGGCTTGGCCGGGATGCGAGATCCAAGGGAGCCGCTGCGTCGCGCCATTCTCGGCGGCATGCTAAATGGTTCCGAGTTGCTGGTGCTATGCAGCATCTTCCAATCCATGTGGATTGCCAGATCAACCGTGATGATGATCACGGATGAAGTGCCTTTGCTCTCCGATATGGCGTCCCAGATCCGCGACCTTCGCGAAGTGCGAAAGGATATCGTCGAAGCGCTCTCGGATTCAGGTGACGTGCTTGACAGCGCCACACCACGCCTCGGCCAGATGCGCGAGCGATCGCGTACCGCGTATCAACGCGCGATGCGAATCATGGAACGGCTGGCATCGCGTGAAGACTTGAAACCGGTGTTGCAATCAAATGTGATCGCGTCACGCGGCGACCGCTTGGTACTGGAGGTGAAATCTTCGCATCGCGGATTCGTACGAGGCATCATCCACGACGTGTCGTCCAGCGGTCAAACCGCATTCATCGAACCATTCACAGTGGTCGACGCCGCGAATGAGTGGCGCGAAGCCGCGTACGAGGCGGAGAAGGAAGAGGAGCGAGTGCTGCGAAAACTATCTCGTTCCATCGCCCTTCACGGGGAAGATGCGATGGCATCCTTACAGGCCGCCGCCAATCTCGACGCGGCAGTCTCCAGAGGCCGTTTGTCGTTAAAAATAGGTGGCATCCGACCGAAAACCAGCTTTGATACCGGTTCAGACAATCCAATCAACCTTGTTCTGCTCGAAGCGCGACACCCGCTTCTCGGCGATGACGCAGTCCCCATCACCATACGACTCGACGAGACTAGACGCGGGTTGGTCATCACCGGACCCAATACCGGAGGCAAGACGATTGCGCTCAAGACGCTTGGGTTAATGGCCCTGATGCATCAATTCGGTCTACAAATCCCTGCCCGAGAAGCATCTGAGTTGCCCGTTTTCGACGGTGTATATGCCGACATCGGAGACGCCCAAAGTATCGACCGTAGCGTATCCACCTTTTCATCCCACATGGAGCGCGTGATACGAATCCTCGCACATGCTTCTGATAGATCACTAGTGCTACTCGACGAACTAGGCACCGGAACCGATCCCGAAGAAGGCTCAGCCCTCGCCCGCGCCATCCTCGACCGCCTAGTGTCCAGCGGCGCTTGGACATGCATCACCACTCACCATCGTCCAGTCTCCGAATTCGCCGCAAAACATGACCATCTAGCCAACGCATCAGTCGAACTCGATCCGGAGACGATGCTTCCGAACTACCGACTCATTATGGGCTTGCCGGGGCAAAGCTACGCCATGCAGGTAGCCCGACGACTCGGACTGGAGCAAACTATCGTCGATCATGCCATAACCATGCTCGATCCCCTCCGGTCGCAGACCGAAAGCCTCCTGAAATCGCTGCAACAAGAACGCGACCAGATCGGTGACGTCCAACAGCAAGCCTCGGAAGACCGCGCCGAGGCGGAACGTATGCGCGCCGAAGCCGAAGCCCATCTCCAACACGCCGAAAACGAACGCGACAAAGCCATCGAAGAGGCGCGCGAACAGCTAAAGAGTGAAGCCCAACGCGTGCGCCGCCAACTGCGTCGTCTCATGCGCGAAGCGGAGCGCGACAATACCTGGCAAGAAGCCAGACAATCGACCGCCGACGTTGCACGTTCGGTCAACAGCGAAGCCTGGATGGGAGACCTCCAACCCGCGACACTAACCGATCGACCCAAACCTGCCCAACAAGACGAAACTCCAAAATTCGCGATTGGCGACGTTGTCAGAGTCGAGAGTCTCGGACTGACTGGTGAGATCGTAGAACTGGACCGTGACGGGCGCGCCGTCATATTGTCAGGTTCGATGCGGTTCCAAGCGCGCCAACACATGATGACACAGGTTAAAGAGGCAGCATCAGCAACCGCACCGAGCCAATCGCCTCAGCAAACGCCAACCTCCACGAGAGTTGCAAGTGTGTCTGACGCTGCCGGAGACCTTGACGTCCGTGGTTCCCGCGTCCACGTAATCGAATCGATGATCCCGCAGTTCATCGATAGAGCCTTCATGCAAGGGCTCACCAGCGTCCGCATAATCCACGGCGAAGGCACCGGCGCGCTCCGACAAGCCGTACGCGACATCTTGTCACGCGAATCCCACGTCGAGACATTCCAACCAGCACCCCGAAACGCCGGCGGCAACGGTGTCACGATCGCGATGCTGGAATGACGTCCTTCAGCAGCGCATCAGCATCAACTACCCGCGCTCGCAACTGTCCGCATCCCGCGTCGATATCGATGCCCTTCTCGATACGTACTGTCGACGGCACTCCATAACGCCGTAGCTCAAGTTGGAACCGCTCCGCATCCGCCCGACTCGTGCGCCGGTAAGGCCCATCCGCAGTCGGGTTGACCGGGATCAGGTTCACATGGCACAACATTCCGGAAAGCAACTCGCCGAGGCGACGAGCGTGACGGACTCTGTCGTTCTGATTTTGCAGCAACACGTACTCGAAGAAGATCCGCCGATCGGTCATTTCCACGTACCGACGACATGCATCGAGCAAGACTGATATCGGGTAACGGCGGTTGATCGGCATCGTCTCCGAACGCGTCGTATCGTCCGGGGCGTGCAGCGACACTGCCAAGTTGATCTGAATGTTCTCGCGCGCCAACCTCACGATCTGCGGTGCCAAACCTACCGTCGAAAGCGTGATATGCCGAGCCCCGACCGCCAGACCGTTCGCATCGTTGATCGATCTGATCGCCGATATTGTGTTCTCGTAGTTCGCAAGCGGCTCGCCCATACCCATGAAGACAACATTCGTCACGCCTTGGACGCTGCCGAGTTCCCGCGTCCCGTCTGTGACCTCAGATCGATCCTCTGCAAGTGCAATCCGCTGCATGAAGATGATCTGAGCCACTATTTCACCAGTCGTCAACTGCCTGCGAAATCCCTGCTGACCCGTCGCGCAGAACGTGCAGCCCAAAGCACAACCAGCCTGTGTAGAAACGCACACCGTCTTCCGTGCTTTGCGATGCGAGTCAGCCGCATATCGCATCAGAACCGTCTCCACCAACTCGCCATCAGCAAGCCTGAACAGCGCCTTGTCAGTCGAACCGTCCGCTGATGTCAGATGCATCACCTTCTCAAGAGGGTTCGCAGTGTATCGCCGCGCTAATTCCTCCCGCAATCCCTTTGGCAACGTCGTCACTAACTCGAAATCCAGCAAGCACTCCCGATGCAACCCCTGCCAAATCTGCTTCGCCCGAAACTTCGACTGCCCCAACACATCCGCCACTTCACGCTCCAATTCTGAGCGCGAAAAGTCCAAAATGATCGGTTTTTGGTCCGTTGTAGCGGCAGTCGAAACAGACATGCACTCAATGCTAACGCGGGTGCACGAACCTAACTGACGACCACCGCGTCGCCTTCCCGGAAATGCGACAACGCCTCCTCATCTACCTCAACACCCAATCCCGGCTTATCTGGCACCTCGACATGGCTGTCGGTCTGCTTGAAAACCGGATCCGTTAACGCGTACCGTATCGGATGCGGGGTCTGGTCGAACTCAGTTACGGGTTCGTTGACGTAAGGCTCCTTAGGATGCGCGGGCGGAAACTGCGAAACCGTCGCGAGCGTGTGAAGGATCGCTGAGAAGCTGATCGCGGTGTTCCAGAAGTGCGGCACGAACCGAACATTGAACGCCTCGGCCATAGACGCCGACAGCTTCAACTCCGTGATGCCACCGACATTAACGATCTCCGGCTGGATGATGTCGAAGATGCGCTTCTTGAGCAGCCGCGCCACCTCTCGCCGCGTGCTCGCCGACTCACCGCCCGATGTCGGGACTGGCGAACGCATAGTCACGAGCAGATTGTCATCATCCGCTCTTGACGAGCATGGCTCCTCGAACCAAGTGACATCCGCGTCGGCGATGCGATTAGCCACCTGAAGCGCGGTCATAGGATCGTACGCCTCGTTGGCATCCACCATGATGCGGATATTGTCGCCAACCTGCCGACGAAGAGCATGTACTCGATCCACATCTGCGTCCAACTTCAACCCGCCGACCTTCATCTTCATGCCCGAGAAGCCCTGATCTACATAGCCCTGAGCCTCCTCTAGAAAATCACCCCATGTCGGGTTCTCCAAGTCCGAGGGCACGTAGTAGAGGCCCGTAGCGTAGGTACAGATACGGTCACGAACCTTGCCGCCGAGAAGTTCATAAACCGGCAATCCGCGTGAACGCCCGACCAAGTCGTGCAACGCCATGTCGATCGCGCTTGCGACGTTCGATGAAAATCCGGTGAAGCCACCGCCTTGATACGTAGGATTCACAATCGACTGCCAGATCGCGCCGATACGCTCCGGGTTTTCGCCAATCAACCTCGACGCGGCTCCAGCTAGAGCCTCAGTGCTCGTGCCGGTCTCGCCCCATCCGTATGAACCGTCATCCGCAACGATCTTAACGACGGTGGTTCGGCGTTCATCTGTCCACCGTTGCGACCAACCGAACGGTTCATCCAGCTTGCCGACAAGAGGATGAATTTCGACGCGCTCGATCTTCATGTCAACTGATGCCAATCGTCGTCCAACTCGGCGAAACGGTCATGCATCACATCGACGAAGGCGTTGTCTATGCTGAGCGCATCATCAAGCGTCTCGATATTCGATGCCATGTGCCGCGGGTTCTTGGTCCCGATGATCGCGACGTGAATCTCTGGATGAGCGAGCGTGAAACCCATGGCGGCGACGATCGGATCCTCCGGTTCGCCGGGCACATCGCCTTGCCGCTGAACCACTTGGCATCGCTGCAAGTAAGTGTTGTCGTACCCGCGCCGCGAACTCGACATCCCTGATTTCGCCATGCCCCAAGTCGCACCTGCGATCGGACGCTTGACGATCACACCAATCCCATTGTCAGCGCACTTCTCCAGCAGTCCCGTCGTATATGCCCGCTGCTCGACGACATTGAAGCTGGTCTGTAATGTGGCAAACACCCCCGAATCTACCGCCCAGTGCGCAGCCTCGTTGTCGCCCGAGTATCCGATCATGCGAGTCTTCCCGGCGTCGCGGGCATCTTCCAGAGCCCGGATGATGTCTCCCCTCTCAAGATCAGGAATACCACAGGAATGGAGTTGCACTAGATCGACGTAATCCGTGTTCAAACGGCGCAGACTGCGATCGATCGAGTCGCGCACCGTCTCATACGACCAATCACTGCCATTCAACCCGCCCCCACGAGCGTGACCAGCTTTCGTTACAAGCACATACTCGTCCCTGCGGTTGGCGACTGTGCGGCCGATCAACTCCTCGGAAATCCCGTAACACGCTGCTGTATCTAAGAAGTTAATGCCCATGTCGAGCGCATTGTTCAGAACACTCCTCGCCTGCTCAGCGTCATCAAAATCGAGCTCCGACCCGATCTCAGCCAAGCCCGCGCCCAGCCTTGAAACTCTGTAACCCGTCTTACCGAAATCGACTATCTGCATCTGCTCACTCCTTCTGAATTAAATGGTTGTTCATCTGTTGGTGTCCGGCCATATCACCTTGGCAGCCCAAGCGCCGTCGAAGTTCGTGCCATCGTTTAAGACCGCGTCCCTGAGTATGCACCGATACATGTTCGTGTTGCTCAGATCAGCATCTCGCAAATCGGCACCAGCCAAACTCGTGCGAAACAGAGCGCAGTTGCTCAGGTCAGCTTCGATGAACTTCGTCCGTCTAGCCCATGCCTCGGACAGGTCTGCGCCACGCAGACACGCTCCGCTCAAATCGGCATTGTCCAGTATTGCACGCGACAGGTTCCATCCAGTGAAGTTCATACCTGCCAGATTCGCCCCAGACAGATCCAGGCGTTCGCTCGGGTTCTCCGAGCGCCAGTCGTCAACCGCGGACGCGCCCATCTTTATCGCCTGCAAATGTTGTGGATTCAAGTCGAGTTCGCGGGATCAGATTCGCTTTGGAATGTGCCATTCGGCTGCACTGGGGAAATGTTAACTGATTGGTTTTCAGCAATCGTCAGGAAATCGCTAGACGTGGGGTGAAACATCTATGAAACATATCTTTATTAACTTGGATTCCATCGGCGCGCACCCGCGCTAAACATCACTCGAACAGGTTCAGGAGAGACGAAAACGATGGCAAATGCCAATGATGTGATCAAGATGATGGAGGAGTCGGGGTCGCAATGGTTGGACCTGCGATTCACCGACGTTCCGGGCACTTGGCAACACGTGTCCTTCCCCAAGCACGAAGTAACGGAAGACCTCTTCGCGGAAGGTACCGGTTTCGATGGCTCCAGCATCCGTGGATTCCAGACCATCGACGAATCGGACATGCTCCTATTCCCCGACGCTGACACCGCAACCGTCGACCCGTTCATTCCCAGCACCGTTTCGATCATCGCCGACGTTAAAGACCCAATCACGGGTGCGGATTACGACCGCAGCCCTCGTCACGTCACGGCAAAAGCGGAGGCTTACTTGAAGTCGACCGGCATCGGTGACACCTCCTACTGGGGTGCCGAAGCTGAATTCTTCATCTTCGACAGCGTTTCGTATGGCGGCGCTTCCAACTCCGCGCACTACGAGGTCGACTCAGAAGAAGCGGTATGGAACACGGGCAATGCCACCGACCTATCTGGAGAAGGCCCAAATTTGGGTCACAAGCTCCGCCACAAGGGTGGCTACTTCCCTGCACCACCTTCGGACACTCAGACGTTGATCCGGCACGAGGCTTGCGAGGCGATGGCCCAGTTCGGGATTGAGATCGAGAAGCACCATCACGAGGTTGCCACTGCTGGCCAGGGTGAGATCAACTGGCGTTTCTCACCGTTGAAGCAGGCTGCTGACCATGTGATGGCCTACAAGTACTGCCTGAAGAACACTGCTGCCAAGCACGGCAAGACCGCCACATTCATGCCTAAGCCATTGTTCGAGGACAACGGCACGGGCATGCACACTCACCAGTCGATCTGGAAAGACGGCGCACCGATGTTCGCAGGTGATGGCTACGCTGGCTTAAGCGAGTTGGCGCTCAACTACATCGGCGGACTGCTCAAGCACGGCGACGCGCTGATGGCGCTGGTCGCCCCGAGCAGCAACTCGTACAAGCGTTTGGTGCCGGGCTTCGAGGCTCCGACCATCTTGGCGTTGTCGGCACGAAACCGCTCCGCCGCGGCTCGCATCCCGATGTACTCGCAGTCGCCGAACGCGAAGCGCGTAGAGTTCCGACCTCCGGACCCGACCTGCAACCCGTACCTTGCCTTCTCAGCCATGTTGATGGCCGGTCTCGACGGCATCGCCACTGGCGCGAGCCCGGGCGAGCCGATCGAAGAGGACCTCTACGAGGTTGATCCTTCGACGCTGAACCAGGTCCCGGGTAGCCTTGAGGCAGCGCTCGACGCGTTGGAAGCCGACCACGACTTCCTGCTCAAAGGCGGCGTCTTCACACCCGACCTGCTCGAAGCCTACATCGACTTCAAACGCGAGAACGAGGTCGACGCGGTTCGACTTCGCCCGCACCCATACGAGTTCTTCCTCAGCTACGACGCCTAGTCGTCTACGACAAGAGTTCGCGAGACGCCCCGGCATCATGCTCGGGGCGTCTCTGTTTTACGCCCTCAACCCCAAACCTCGCCAAACAATCGCAACCAGTTTCCGCCTAGTATCTTCACCACATCGTCGTCCGAGTATCCGCGACCCAACAGAGCCTCGGACATCACCGGCAACTGATCCGGCGTCTTGAGACCCTCCGGATACTGCTCGTGCCAAAGTAAAGGCATCCCGCTATGACCCGTGAACTTGGACGGGTACTTGGTTCCCTGCTGCCCGCCGATAAACTTCCAGAACTCCTCGGGCTGGTCTTGCGTGTGGTCGGTACCGATACCAACGTGATCAACTCCCACCATGTCGACAAGATGGTCGATAGCGTCCAGATAATCCCCGATCGTGGATGAGTAGGTGTTCCGAAGGAACCCCTGAATACAAGTAGCCCCAATGACGCCACCCTTTTCAGCCATCGTTTTTATCGCCCTGTCTGTCTTGTTCCGACGGTGGTCGAAGTACGACTTGGCATTGGCATGAGTTATGGCGACCGGCTTTTCCGAGACCTCGATGCTCTCCTGCGTGGTCGCGATCCCGACATGAGATAGATCGAGGAGAATACCAAGCCGGTTCATCTCCTGCACCGCGTCTATGCCAAAATTCGTTAGGCCGCCGTCTTGCCGCTCCATGCATCCGTCGCCGAGAAGATTGCGTTCGTGATACGTGACCTGCATGATGCGGACACCAAGTTTGTGGAAGAGCTCCAGTCGATCCAGATCATTCTCGATGGGTGACGTGTTCTGCCACCCGAAGATGATCCCCGTCTTGCCCTCGCGCTTCGCACGATGGATGTCATCCACAGTCTCGACCAACAGGATCTGGTCTTCCCTCTCCCGAAACCGCACGTACCACTTCGCGATCATGTCGAGCGTCTCCTCGTAGCCTTCCCATGTGGCTTGAGTGGCATTGATCGCTGCCACGCCACCGTCGTTCAGGCTTTCGAACACGGCATCGCTGTCCCAGTTGCTCACATTCAACGCATCTATAACTACTGCCTCGTCGTACAGACTTCGTGCGTGGTGAGGATCGGTGTTCATGAATTCCCCCATATGGATTGCGCTCGGAATGTCTCGAAGTTTACGACGCGACGCTATCTTCGGAAATTCCATTTAAACTTCTATCAAGCAATCAAGGCATCCCAGCCATTAGTTCCGAAATCATCGCGGAGAGTAAAGATATGCAGCAGACAGCACAATCCACCAACGGCGCACCCGACTCGGCCTTCATGGCGATGGGTGCAGCCGAGATGAACCGAGCAACGGCAGCCAGCCCTGCTGTATGGCTCGCTGGCGATCCAGAAGACCTGAAACCGTGGATGAGCCGCGGCGCTGCCGGCATCGTCACCAACACCGTGGTACTGAACGAGATGGTCCAGAAATACGGTCAGATGACCGAAGTTATCCAGCGCTATCTCGACATCACCGACAAGAAGGTCGCGGTTGAGATCGACGGCCACTCGACGCAGGAACTCCTAGACGTTGGTGAAGTCTTCACGAAGATGTCTGACCAAGTCATCCTCAAGATTCCGTGCACCGTCAACGCTCTCGGCGCATTCGCAGAACTAAAAAAGGCAGGCGTCGAGACCTTCTGCACCACCGTATTCACCATCAACCAAGCCGTCGCAGTCGCCCAAGCAGGTGTGGATCATGTCCTCCCCTTCTGTGAGCCCTACCGAGATGTCTCCGGCGATCCGACCGCACTGGTGCGCGACCTCCGAGACATCTTCGCCGACTGGGCGAACCGGCCCTACATCACTGCCGCGCTAGTGCGATCCAAAGAAACCGCTGAAGCCGCCCTCCGCGACGGCGCCGACGGCATCATCGTCTTCTGGCCCATCTTCGAGGAGATGCTCCAAGCCAAATTCACCGACGAATGGAACACCACATTCCTCAACGAATGGAACGCCATGCACGATGCCGGACTGCTAGAAGGCGTGCCATATAGTCGGCACTAATCGTTCTCGCTGACCTGTTTCGTCATGCCATGGAACGCTGGAGAGCCGGTTAACCATCGCACTAAGAAGCCTCGTTCTGTCCGAGTCTTTTCGAACCCGACACGTTCGTATAGTCGGATCGCGCCTTCGTTCTCGCTAATCACGTCTAGGGTCAAGAATCGTTTACCAGTTGACCTAGCTTTGGCTTCCGCGCGCGCCAAAAGCAATGTACCGATGCCTTGACCGCGGAAAGCGTCGTCGACGGCGAGAGTATCGATGATCAATTGTTGGCTTTTCGGGATTTCCTGCGTGCCAAACCCGGAAGACAAGAGGCTCAAATTCAAAAGAATCCTGACCGCTCGAATCGGATTGAACGAGGTGAAAAGTTCGCCGAGGTCGATGTCGAAAAACTCGTCTTCTGCTGATTGGATAGTCAATATACCGGCGACTTGTCCATTTACTAACGCGGTCAGGCAACTGGACTTGCCTACTGAGTTGACGAACGTTTTGATGAAATCGTCGGTGTTGCGGAAACCTAGGCGGAATTTTGTAGCGAACGCCTCGAAAGAGATGCGAAGGGCGTCCTCAATGTGGTTATCGGTGATACCTTCTTTGATTTCAATTTCTGAGTGCGCCATGGTCGGTAGTGCGCTAGAGCGCGATGATTCCATAACCCGCGTCAACCGGTATCACCGCGCCCGTGATACCACTCGCCATATCGCTGAGTAGGAAGAGCGCCGTATCGCCGACCTCCCGATGCGTGATGTTGCGTTTCAGCGGAGATCGATCCCTGTGCGCCCGAGTCATGTCCCGGAAGCCAGGGATGCTCCGCGCCGCCAGCGTCGACAATGGTCCAGCCGAAATCGCGTTCACCCGCACATTACGATCGCCAAACTCCGCCGCCAGCTGTCGTACCTCGTTCTCTAACGCCGCTTTCGCTGTCCCCATGATGTTGTAGCCGGGATACACGCGCTGAGACGCATCGAAGGTCATCGTGAGCGCAGCTCCACCATCAACCATCAACGGCACGGCGCGCGATACCACCGGCATGAGCGTGTAGGCGCTGGTCTCCAACGCTGTACGGAAGCCCTGACGCCCCGTCGTCGAGAAATCCCCACCCAGATCGTCTCGCTCTGCATACGCCACCGAGTGAACCACGAAATCGATGCCGCCCCACTTGTCGCCTACCTGGTCGTAGACCGACTGCACATCACCATCGTCCGTGGCATCGCATTCGATCAAGATCGGGTCTTCCAAACCCGAGACCGTTTTCTGCACAGGACCCAGAAGTCGGTCGTTGAGGTACGTGAATGCCAGCTCGGCACCTGCTTCGATGAGTCGTTCCGATATCGCCCACGCGATGCTGCGCTGGTTCGCAACGCCGAAAACCACGCCGCGCTTGCCGGATAAATCGATTGCTACCGCCATCTGTCTCCTCGACGAATACTAAGCCCGGCAATCGCCGGACTGTCTCCAATTTACTGCCCAAATTAAGACTATACGCGTCTGCTAACTTCTCCAATCTTGCAATCCGCACCTCCAGAACCTCCGTAACTAGTGAACGTTGGAAGTTCGAAGTTGGGCTGCAATAAAACCGAAAAGTTGAAAGCAGGCAACAGCTACATGAAAAAGAGACTCACCACCATCCTCAGCTTCACCGCCGTATCTATCTTCGCAGCCGTTGGCATATTCGCCGGCATCGCAGCACAGTCAACCGACGATGACGGGGGCAAGCGATCATTCGCTGAGCGCGTCGCATCAATCCTCGGACTAGAAACTTCGGATGTCGAGGATGCCTTCGCGCAAGCCAAGGACGAGCTACGCGAAGAACACACCGACGCTTACCTGGCCAAATTGGTCGAATACGGCAAGTTGACGCAGGACGAAGCTGACGCGATTCAATCTTGGCTAGACGCGAAACCAGACATCGAGTTCACAATGACCAGCAAGCGCGGTTGGGGCGGGAAGGGCTTCGGCGGGCATCACGGTGCAATGGTTCTTGCAGATGACAAACTGGACTACCTCATTGAGAAAGGCGTACTCACTCAGTCGGACGCCGATTCGTTGTCTAACTGGTACGAGGCTCAACCCGATGCAATTACCAAGTTGATGCCTAAACGAAACGGTTGGAAGGACGGCGGTCACCGTGGTTGGCGCGGCAAAATGGGACGTTGGGGTTCTGGCAAGGACTGGGGAAAAGATACGATTCACACTGACGTGAGCGACGACGCATAACCGAGGAATCTAGAACCCCCTTGGGCATCAAGGGGGAGGGGTTTGATCAAACGACTACCAACCTCACCTCTTGAAGCCGCTGGGTCCCTCCTAACCAGCGGCTTCTGCATTTTGTCCTGATCTCAATCCCGAACTTCGGATAACGTAACCGGCCGATTCTCTCGTGCGGCCAATTGGCTGGCACGAGCGAACTTGTAGGTCTCGCGGGAGTCTTCGGCCGTCATGTCGGGTTGGCGGCCTTCTAGGATGCAGGTGACGAATTCGTTGACGCACTGGACGAAGGAATCGCCCCAGTCGGCATTAATCTCGTCTTCATTCACGCGGTTCATCTCGCCATCGGCGTAGTAGGTCAACGGCGGAGTGTCGTAAAGCATCTTCGCGGTACATCGGTTAACCCAGATCACACCACGCGTGCCGCTGAGTTCGAACCACTCGTCGCCAGGGTAGTAGTCGGAGCGGACAACCATTTCGTTGCTCGCCTGCTGCTCCCACGAACCGTGGGTTTTGCTACCTTCGTAGGACCAAGCTACGAGGAGCGGGGAGTCGTTTTCATAGCCTTCCTGGGTGTAGCTGGTGCGGATCCATGCGAAGACCTGCTCAGGTTCTCCGAGGAACCACCGGCCCATCGCGAAGATGTGGTACCCATAGTCGAGGATTGCCTTGCCGACGCCATTTATCGATTGATCGAATCGCCACGCAATCGATGCGTCTGGAATGTCCCAGCCGTGTTTTCGATTCCCCGTGACGGTCTTCATGCGCATCGAGATCGGTTCGCCGATCACACCATCGTCAAGCATCTGCTTCGCTCGCACGATGGGTTCGTAGTACGCAAAGTTCTCGAAGACGCGCATGAACTTGTCGGTCGTTTTGACGGCTTCAACTATGGCATTGCATTCTTCAAGAGTGATAGCCATCGGCTTCTGCAGGCTGACATGCTTGCCCGCATCGAGAGCATCAACGACCATTTGCGCGTGGAGCGAGTGTGGCGTCAGAACCTCCACAGCATCAACCGCCGGATCGTCCAGCATCGCCCGGTAGTCGGTGTACGCCTTCTCCGCGCCCCACTCTGCGACACGGGACTCGGCGACGCCGGGGCTGTTATCAGCAACCGCGTAGATGCGGGCGTCAGGGTTGGCGAGATAGCCAGGAGCGTGGAGGTCAGCGATCTTCCCAGCGCCGATGATTCCGACGTTTAGCATGGCATGGTATCCACTCGGTCTACCAGTTCGTGTGCGACCCATCCCGACGGTGCAAGTGCGGTGCTTCCCAGAACCGGAACGGATCGGTCAAACTCGCTTCGTCCACTTCGATGCCTAGACCCGGCAGATCGCTCAAAACCACGCGACCCGGCTCGACTTTAGGCTGCACAGGGAAGACGTCGTCTTGATAGAAATTGTTGTCCGGCTCACCGACCGAGTGGCGAATCTCCAACCACGAGAAGTTAGGTATCGCCGTCGCAAAGTGCGACGTCGCCGCCACGCAGATCGGACCCAACGGGTTATGCGGCATCAGGTCGATGTAGTGCGCCTCTGCCCATCCCGCAACCTTCATCGCCTCTGTGAAACCGCCGACGTTGCAGATATCTAGCCGTGCGTAATTGGTCAGCCCCTTCTCGATATAGGGCAGGAACTGCCACTTCGACGCGAACTCCTCGCCAATTGCGAATGGGATGACGGTGAGTTTGCGCAACTCTTCGTAGGCTTCGGGGGACTCATCGCGGATGGGTTCTTCTATGAAATCGAGCGTGTGCATCGGCATCATCTGGCAGAACGACGCCGCTTCCGCCACCGACAAACGATGGTGATAGTCGATGCCTATAACCGGTTCAAGTCCCAAGACCTCTCTAGCCTTGATCAACGCCTCAGCCGTCGGGGCGATCGATTCACGCGGCTCGAATAGATTGGGATCATTGATCTCGCCAATGGTCTGCAAGTTGAGACGCATGGCTTTGAAACCTTGGTCCCAGATAGCCTTTCCCATCTCTGCCACCTCATCCGCAGTGCTTCCTCCGCCACTCGCAAACGTCGGCACCCAATCCCGCTGCATCCCTCCGAGAAGTTGGTACACCGGCACTCCGAGTTTCTTCCCTGCGATGTCGTGCAACGCAATATCGATAGCGGACATCGCACCGGTTATGCTGCGACCGCCTTCGAAATACTGTCCGCGATACATCTCCTGCCATATCCGGCCGCGCCGCATCGGGTCTTGACCGATGAGCCATTCTCGGAAGTGGTCAACCATCCCGCTCACAGAGAGTTCGCGACCGGAAAAACCAGACTCGCCCCATCCGTAAATGCCCTCATCAGTCTCAACTTTGACGAGCATCTGGTTGCGGTGCCCGACCCATACCGGGTAGTTCTTGATATCGGTAATCCTCATCGGTTTCTCCGTTTGCGCCGTTGACCGGCTCACGTAGCGTTAATGCGCTTCAAAGTCTAGCACCGGAAATGTGCGACGGTGATAGATTAACCTTTGCCACAAAGCCAACATCTTTCACACCGAGGAGCATTCGATGCGCATCCCACTCCTAGGCATCTCACACGAAACCAACACCTTCTCCAGCGTCCCCGCCGACTACGCGGCATTCGAAGCCACCGGCATCTTGAGAGGCGAAGAGATCTTCGATAAATTCCGCGACGCTCAATACACGATCTCCGGGTACATGCAGGCCGCAGAGGAACTCGGCTTCGAACTCGTCCCCCTCATGTACGCCGTAACCGGCCCCATCGGAACCATCACCAAAGACGCTTACGACCGCCTTACCGAAGAGATGTTCGGAATGCTTCGCGACCGCGGCCCCTGGGATGCGGTCTTGATCTCCAACCACGGCGCAGCGGTAAGCGAAGAGTTTCCAGACATGGATGGCGAGTTCTGCCGCGCCGTGCGTGAGATCCTCGGACCCGACATGCGCGTTGGCATCACTCTCGACATGCACGGAAACGTCTCGAAACCGGTCGTGGAACACACTGACGTTTGCATCGTCTGGAGAACAAACCCCCACCTAGATCCCAAAGTCCGAGGCCGCAAAACCGCCGACCTTATTGTCCGCGCCGCCAAAGGCGAAATCGATCCCGTCCAGTGGATCGAGATGCCCCCGATGTACGTCAACATCGTCAAGCAGTTCACCGGCGAAGACCCGATGAAGTCTTTCGTCTCCGATGCCGTCACGGCCAACGAAATCCCCGGCATCCTCGACACCTCCGTCGCAGAAGGATACCCATACTCCGACGTTGAAGAGATGGGCATGTCGTGGGTGGCCATCGCTGACGGAGACCTCGACTTGGCGAAGTCCGTGGCCAAAGATATGGCCGCCAAAGCTTGGGAGCGTCGCGCAGAGTTGAACGTTGAAGTCGCCTCCATCTCCGACGCACTAGACATGGCTCTAGCCGAATACGTGGGGCCACGAGACCTGAACGAGGCCGATGAAGTTGCAACCGATGGCACCGCGCTCGCAATGCCCGATGATGCCGATGCCGCGAGAGAAGGCCCGATCGTACTCATGGACGTCGGCGATAACATCGGCGGAGGTTCGTCCGCAGATTCGACGCACATCCTCGCACAAGTCGTCGAACGTGGCATCTCCGGCTTCCTTCAGACCCTTTACGATCCAGAGTCCGTAGAAGCCTGCGTTGAAGCAGGAGTAGGCGGCACCGTCACGCTCGATGTCGGCGGCAAGACCGACGACATGCACGGCAAACCAGTACGTGTGACCGGAACCGTCCGAGCGATCACCGATGGGCAGTACGAAGAGCTGGGCGCCTCTCACGGGGGATTCCGCTTCTACAACTCCGGAGTCAGCGTCCGCCTAGACACCGACGGCGGGCAAACTCTACTGCTGACATCAGTCCGCGCCGGCAACACCGTCCGATCGCAGATGTATCACATCGGAATCATCCCCGAACGCTACAAAATCGTCGTCGCCAAAGGAGTCGTCTCGCCCCGGCCCGCCTACCAGCCAATCGCCGGAAAAGTCATCCTCGTAAACACCCCAGGCGTAACCACCGCCGACATGTCGACCTTCACCTACCACCGCCGCCGCATCCCGCTCTACCCAATGGAACTAGACGCCGAATACGGAGACTGATCGGAGACCACCAACTACGTCCAATCAAAACCTAGGAGAGCCTGAATTGGCGAACCCATCCGCAACTTCGCAACAAACATCCCGCCCAAACGTAATCGTCATCATGGTCGATGACCTCGGCTTCTCCGACATCGGATGTTACGGCGGCGATATCAACACCCCGAACCTCGACTCCCTTGGCAACAACGGCATCCGCTTCACCCAGATGTACAACGGCGCTCGCTGCTGCCCGTCTCGCGCCGCCCTTCTAACCGGATTGAACCCCCACCAAGCCGGCATCGGACAGATGACCGCCGACTTAGGCGTACCAAGCTACCAAGGCTACCTGAACGATAACTGCGTCACCATCGCCGAAGTCGCCAAAGGCGCGGGATACCGGACTCTCATGTCCGGCAAGTGGCATGTCGGTGGCGGATACGATCGACGCCTTCGCGACCAATGGGTGCCCGGCGACGAAACGCACCCGCTTCCAACACAGCGGGGGTTCGACAAATACTTCGGGCTCCTAGAAGCCGCCGACTCCTTCTGGAACCCCAAGACGCTAGTCCTCCAAGACACCCTTATCAACGTCGAATCCTCCGACTTCCATCTCACCGATGCCATTGCTGACCACGCCGTCTCTCAAATCGACGACGCCATGACCGATGGCGAACCATTCTTCCAGTACATCGCCTTCACTGCCCCGCACTGGCCGCTGCACGCGTGGGAAGACGATATCGCCAAGTACGAAGGCAAATATATGCACGGTTGGGACGAGATCCGCGGCTCCCGTCACGAACAGCAGAAGTCGCTCGGCATAGTAGACGAGAAATGGCCGATATCAGCTCGCGACGAGGACGCGCCGCCGTGGACCGATGTGCAGAACAAGGAGTACGAAGACATACGCATGGCCGTCTACTGCGCCATGATCGAGCAGGTCGACCGCGGTGTCGGACGCGTCATCGATACTCTCAAACGCCATGGGCAGTTCGAGAACACCCTCATCATGTTCCTATCCGACAACGGCGGCTGCGCTGAACTCTTCCAGGAAGATTCCGACTGGCCCGACCCGTCGCAATGGGAAACCGACCTGACATTGGACGGCCAACGAGTTCGCGTCGGCGACATTCCCGAGTTACGCCCCGGTCCTGATACCACGTTCCAAGCTGTCGAACTCCCTTGGGCAAACGTCTCTAACACACCCTTCCGATTCTTCAAACGATGGATACACGAGGGCGGAATATCGACTCCGTTCATCGTCCACTGGCCAGAAACGATCAGCGAAAGTGCAATCATCGACAACGTCCCGATGCACATCACCGACATCTCGGCGACGATCTACGATGCCGTCGGCGCTGTCTACCCAACCGAGTATGACGGCAACGAGATCACACCTCTAGAGGGCGAGTCGATCGTACCGATACTGGAGGGCAAGGAGTGGTCACGAGAAAAACCCGTCGCAGTTGAGCACGAGGGCAACCGGGGCATCCGCATCGGCGATTGGAAGCTCGTCGCTGAGTGGGACGGTCCGTGGGAGCTTTACAACATCCCCGAAGACCGCACCGAGCAACACGACCACGCCGCAACAGAACCCGAGCGTGTCGCTTCGATGATCGAGGAGTACGACGCCTGGGCAGAACGAGCCGGTGTTGTCCTATGGCCGGTTAGAGAGGGATTCTTGGCAAAGCGCACCAAAGGCAAACGGGACCACATCTCGCAGCATCGCGGCCCGGGGAACGTCGGAAAACGTCGATCCGGATAAAACCACTCAAATAACGAAGTTGGCGATCAGGATCGCCGCGTTGATCACTATCGCGGCTAGAACTCCCGCCGCTAGGTCGTCGAGCATGATGCCCCAACCGTTCGGGATGGCTTCCAACCGCCTGATCCCCAGCGGCTTCACGACATCGAACAGCCGGAAAAGCAGAAACGCCGCGAGCACCGACCACCATTCGACCAGAGCCAGTATCAGAAACGCCGCTAGTTGACCAGCAACTTCATCGATCACGACCTTGCTCGGATCCGGATCTTCGTCAGACTTCACACGCGCCGATACCGCTACTCCCACGAAAAATATCACCACGATGACCGCGACAAGAATCACGTTCAAACTGATATCGCCCCCGCCTCGCGCGAACACGTAGTAGACAACCGCGGTAACCGCGCTCGCCAGCGTCGCCTTAGCAATCGGAGTCAAATACGCGACGCCCAAACCCGTCGCTAGGGCCAGAGACGCGAAATCCAATAAGCGTTTAGTCATGAACCACCACAGCCAGATATTCGAACTGAGCAACTCAATCTTATGTTGCCGTCTATCCACGCGATAATTGAACTTCATGCCCTCCGATGAAGATTCTCTCGCCGCTGAAACCGGCATAATCGCACGTCTATCCGACGGTTTCAAGGTCGCGATAGAGATCGAAACCTCACGCGGCCTCGCTATGGAAGAAGGCGCTCGCCACTCCGTGGACCTCGCCAAAGCAGCATCGCAGGGCGGAAGAGTCGACGCCGTCTGTTTCACCGACAATCCCGGCGGCAATCCACACATCACGCCCGAAACGCTGGGCCGCGAACTACTGGATGGCGATGCCGAGGTCGTCATCAACCTCTCTTGCAAGGACTACAACCGCAACGGACTCGAAGGACGCTTATGGTCGCTCTCCAGCCTCGGATTTCGCAACGTCCTATGCCTCTCCGGTGATTACCCGGTAGACGGATTCTCAGGTCAAGCTCAACCCGTCTTCGACACCGACTCTGTAGGTCTGCTGGAGCTCATACGTCGCATGAACGAAGGTCTGCGTGTAACGCTTCCCGGACGTCGCAATTCCGAAACCGAACTCGGACACACCGCGTTCCATCCCGGTGCCGCAGTCAACCCCTTCAAGCTCTACGAGGGCGAATACCTCACGCAGCTATACAAGATGGACTTCAAGCTCCGAACTGGTGCCGAATGGCTCGTGTCTCAGATCGGCTACGACGCCCGGAAACATCACGAGCTGATCCGCTACCTCAACCTCAAACACGGCGAAGCACCACCACCGGTTCTCGGCTCGATATTCGTCCTGAGCGCACCAGCCGCTCGATTCTTCGGTCGATGGGGCATCCCCGGCGTCGCTGTAAACTCTGAGCTTGTCGACGTTGCGAACCGCGCCGCCAAATCGAAAGACCGCGGACGCGCATTCTTCAACGAATTCGCCGCCAAACAGATCGCCGTCCTCCGCGGGACCGGCTACAGCGGCGTCTACCTCTCCGGCAGGCTCACATACAAACGCATCGAACAGATACTCGACATCGCCGAAAGCATCACCGGCGACGGTTGGAAGGATGCCGCTGCCGAGATCGGCTACTCCCAACCCGACGAGTTCTACCTCTTCGAACCCGGCGACAGCGCCAACACCGCTTCTGACGAATTGAATCGCGAATACGATGCCCGCCGAGGTCGCCCGGCGTCGATCCTCAGACGCGCGCTACACCCCGACTTTGCCTATCGCATCGGCCGCTTCGGAAAGCACGCCATATTCGATCACGACGCGCCCGGTTTCAACGCCAGCGCGGCAGTGTACCGCCAGATCGACAAAAGCAAGATCGCAACCAAAGTCGCCCACGCCGCCGAGCAGATGATGAAAGTACCGCTCTACGGCTGTCGAGACTGCGGCGACTGCTCACTACCCGAAATCGCCGAACTCTGCCCGGAGTCCCAGTGCGTCAAGAACCAGCGCAACGGACCCTGCGGCGGTACCCGAGCCGGCAAGTGCGAAATCCTCGACAAAGACTGCATCTACCTCCGCGCCTACAACACCCTCAAACTCTACGGCGAGGAACAAGAGATGCTCAACCACCCCGTGACCTTCACCGACTCCTCCCTCAAAGGCACTGCCTCCTGGGCAAACACCTTCTTAAAGCGCGATCACTACGCGAAAGAATAATCACCCTAGCCCTCTCCAATCAAGGGAGAGGAAACACGATTTGCGCGATAGCAATGTAGCAGCAGCGGGACCAAGATTCCCTCTCCCCTCCGTGGGAGAGGGTTAGGGTGAGGGGGAACCAACGAATATTCAAACGTAAACTCATCCACTGATCTTTCGCGATATCCTGCTATCCACACAACGTGTGGCTATACCTTGAGCGGACGGAGACCCGATGCAATTCGACCTGCTAATCATCAACGGCACTGTTTACGACGGCACCGGAGCGCCCGGCATCCGAGCCGATGTCGGCATCGACGGCAAGCGCGTCTCCGAGATCGGCGACCTCTCCGCGGCAAACGCCACACGCGTAATTGACGCCACAGGGCTAGCCGTAACCCCCGGCTTCATCGATGTCCATTCCCACGCCGATGCCGCGTTGCTTCGAGACGGTCAACATGCATGCGGCATCCGACAAGGCGTCACTACCGAGATCATAGCCCCTGACGGCCTCACGTTGGCTCCGCTCTCGCACGACAACTACCTGATGTACATGCACTACCTGGGCGGCATCTTGGGCTACGCATCCGAAGAACTCGACATGTCGACTTACGCAACCGCGATGTCGAACTACCACAACAAGACCTCGTGCAACGTCGCCATGTTCCTCGGTCACGGCCCGGTCCGACTCGAAGCAGTCGGCGGCATGATTGACGAGCCCTTGACCGGCGACAACTGGAAACGTGCCGAGCGCATCATCCGCGACAGCTTCGAGCAGGGCGCATGCGGATTCTCCACCGGACTCTCCTACTACCCCAACTCCTTCTCAGACACCGACGAACTCGTCAACATCATGAAGATCGTCAAAGAGTACGAGCGTCCGCTGTCCATCCACCTCCGAAACCACAACACCGACCGCGGCTTTGCAGGTGGCGGCGTCGAAGAGGCGATGGAGATCGGACGACGCTCCGGCGCGCAGATCCATCTGGAGCACTACCGCACACAACCCGACTCCGCTGGCGACCTCGAATCGATACTCGAACCGGTCGAACGCGCCAAGTCAGACGGCGTAGACGTCACGTTGGAGACCTATCCCTACCCGGTTGGTTCCAGCTTCCCGCAGACATTCTTCCCCAGCTGGTTCCATGAGGGCGGACCCGAAGCGATGTTGAAACTACTGTCTGACGGTGAAACCCGAGAAGACGTGATCGCAGGCATCCGTAGCGGGACCCGAGGCGGTGTGTCAGGAAACGTATGGTCGAGCATCGGCTCGGAGGCGAACAAGCATCTGGAGGGTATGGACTTCGACGACGTGGCCGCGGAGTGGAACGTATCGGTCGAAGAGATGATGTGCCGCGTCATGCTCGAAGAAGACCTAAACTGCGGCTTCCGCGGCGCACCTCCCGCAAGCACCCGAGTCTGGCAGCAGGTCGAGGCCGACATCATGGAACTCATGCAGCGTCCCGACTACATGGTCGGATCAGACGCCATACCCACGGGCGGCATGGTCCACCCGCGCGCCTACGGCTGCTTCCCGCGCATGATCGGACGACTCCGCCGCCGTCACAACATCCCGCTCGAGTTGATGGTCCAGCGCCTATCCCAGAACGCGGCCCTCCGATTCGGACTCAAAGATCGCGGCGAGATCGCGAAAGGCAAGTTTGCAGACATCGTAGTGTTCGCCTCCGAACGTATTACAGACCGTGCCACCTTCGAAGACCCTGAGCAGTACCCAGAAGGAATACCGTTCGTAGTCGTCAACGGTCAGGTCGCCGTAGACCACGAAAGATTAACCGGCGTACTGCCTGGAGAAGCGGTGTAGGGGGAACCGGTGGACAAAGGAGCGGCCAGAGACAAGTCCCCCGTGGGAGAGGGTTAGGGTGAGGGGGACAGCGACAAAGGGGAGACGAGGCGGCACGACCAGGGACAAATCCCCTCTCCCCTACGCGGGAGAGGGTTAGGGTGAGGGGGATCGGGGGGCAAAGGGGCGGCGATTGCCCCGATTCTCTATCGCATGGAGGATCGCGTCCTGCACCGCTTCAGACTCCGTCAATACTTCGTTGTTCCAAAACCTCACCACTTGGAATCCTTGCGATTCCAACCATCGAGTGCGATTAGTGTCGTGAACCACTTGATCGGCCTGTTGATGATGCCCACCGTCAACTTCAACGATCAATCGGTGTTCGAATGACACAAAGTCGACAATGTATCTGCCGATAGGTGTTTGCCTTCGAAACTTCGCTTGAGCGAATCTGGATGCGCGCAAAAACGACCAAAGTCGCTGTTCGGCATGGGACGAATTACGCCGCAACTCACGAGCGCGTCTCGTCATTTCCTGATTGTTGGCATCTCCCGCCACAGCAAAGATGATGGTAACCCAAAGCAGCCCCTCGGCATCCCCGTCTCACCCTCACCCTAACCCTCTCCCATCAAGGGAGAGGGGACACAATTTGTGCGAGAGTGACGTAGCGGCAGCGGTACCAAGATCCCCCTTTCCCCTACGCGGCCTGCCCCTAGAACCTAGTAATCATCACCATCATCGCGCAGGGTTCTGCCCTCAGTCTGGAAGCCGATGATCCGAGCATTCGAAGTCTCAAGGCGATCCAGACGCTCCTCAAGCCGATCCAGGCGTTCCATGATCTGGACGAGAACTTCTTGTATCCCGCGTATATCAGCTTGCATCGAACGCATCGTCTCTTCGATCGACTGAAAACGATGCTCGATCCTCTCGAACTGAACCCGATAATCGCCGTTCAGAGTCGCCAGCTCAGCCTTCGTAGCCATGTGCTCATACGCACCTTCCAGATGCGAAACCCGTTCCATGTCCTTAGTCGCCATACCAAAATCATAGCCCATCATCAAGAATCATCGAAATCATAGTTCAAAAAAGGCAACAAAAACGTAGGGGCAGGTCTTGTGCCTGCCCCTACGTGTACTACCCTCCCCTTTTTGCGTCAGCAAAAGGGGGACGCGGCGAGCGGAGCGAGACGCAGGGGGTTCATACCCAGACGCAGATCGGAATTCACTCCTAGGCATACCCCCTTGACATCAAGGGGGAGAGGTGCGGTGTCCCAGAATCAGAACGGCGTCCGTATCTCTACGATACGGACGCCGTTCCTTTCAGCTTTATTGCTGTTCGAGCCTTAGCTCTTGCTCACGCTCTCGCGCCGGCGACCAATCACCAGCACGCTGCCGAGCGCTAGCGTCGCGATACCGAGCAGCAGGGCCCAGAGGACCATCGTGCTCGATGCCGGGGCCGTGCCACCGGTGTCGGGCGCCTCAGGCGTGGGCTCTGGCGTCGGCGTCGGGATGGCTGCTGGAGCGCCTGCGCTACCTACCGCCACTGAGGCCGGCAGGTTGCTCAAGCCACCACACACCATCGTGCCAGCATCGCTTATCCGCACCTGCGCCGACAGGATCGTCAGCGAGTCGTCGCTGTTGAGCGCAACCACTGCCAACTCAGAGATGTTCTGACTCAGCTCAGCCGGTAGCGGCACACAGACCGTCGCCGGGTCGTCCAAGACGTACGAGCTGACTGCCTGCGAAGAGCTGTCGACCGCGTGCACACCGTACATGTTGCCGCCGAGCGTGTACCGCTGGTGCGTCATGCCGGCGTTCGAGGCCGCTCCATCGTCCGACATTCGAATTCCGATGAACTCGTTGTTCGGGACCGCGCCAGCAGCAGCCGTGATCGAGTAGCCTTCGCCACTGAACGATCCGCCTTCTTCAGGCGTGAACACCGCGTACTGGTTGCCACCGTCGTCCGCTAGGAGTTCAGGAATGTCACCAGGCGGGTTGACCGGAGCCGGGTCAGGCTCTTGCTCTGCCGACGGACGGCGCACTCGAATCTCGAACGATGCCGAGCACTTCTCCATCTGATCATCGCTGTCTTCGTGGTAGCACTCATTGGAGTCAAGCGATGCTGTGACCGTGTGCATTCCGGGCGAAGACGGCGCGGTGTAGGTGATCGATGGGCCCTCGCCGGATGAGGCGTCGCCCCAATCGAACGTCACGCCATCTGCCAGCTTCTGGTCCTTCACGTTTTGTAGACCGTAGATCTCGACTTCGAGTGTGATCTCGTCGCCACCGGACACGGTAGCGCCGCGGATCGCGGGCTCGATGCGCGAGATCATCGCTTGCGCCTGCTGTTCCTGAGGCGACTGCGTCGTCAGCGCGGATCGGATCGCCGTCTCCAAAGCCTCGGAGTCGTCGCCAGCAGTCTCGAGCGCAGACTTAAGCTCCAGCAGAGCCGCCTTCTGCGCGAAGGCGTGCTGCGTGCTGCCCTTGCTGATCAACTCGGTGTACGCGGTTGACACTTCGGATTGGGCATCGGCGGTCAGTCCGTCTTGGTTGCCGTGTGCATCAATCAACGCTTCTCTTGCTATCCTGACTTCCTCGTCGCGGTCGCCGCCAGGGGCTTCGAGGTCGTTAAGAGCATCCTGCAATGCCGCCATCGCCGCAAAGTCGTTGTAAGCCAGCGTCGATGATCGGTATGCTTCGGCAGCAGCGTTCGCGGTGGCCAACTTACCAGCGGGAGTGGCATCGACTGCGGCATCAAGCGGTGTCTGCAACGCAGTGCCTAGAGTAACAAGAGCAGCTTGAGGCTGGACACCAATTGTTGCGGGGGTGTCAGCCACGTCCACAACAGTATCCACGCCGAGGAGCGCGACCATCGCAACCAAAGTGGCATGGAAGTCGTCAGTGCTCATCGCATACGTGTCGTCATTGGTATCGTCTGCGGTATCAGCACCTGCGGTCTGGGTACGTGTGAGCATTAGCGCGGCACCGAGTTCGGCGGTTGTGACAACAACTCCCTCGCCCGTATCCGGATCGACCGTCGCCACACCCGGATTGTCAGCTATAGCAGCCGCCAGAAGGCCGGATTCGTCAAACGCCGTAAATGTGACGCTTGGCTGATGACCATCCGTACCGCTGTCTCCGTCTTCCGCCAAAGCGGTTGTCAAGGCATCCGCCGCCGTTTCGACGGCAGTCTCGAGAGTGCCGCTAACATCACCGTCAGCAAGCATATTCAGTGCCGCTCTGTGGTCTGCCACCGAATTTGCATTTAGCGGTGTATCGTCATCTGGACCCGGTAGGTCGGTATCGACGTGCTTGTTATCCAACGCCACCTTGAGGGCGTCCAATGCATCTAGAGCTGCCTTCAGCCTATCCGCATCCTTCATCGTCAAAGCAGCTGCATTGTCGTCCGTTGCGGCGGTAGCCATTACCGCAGCATCGACCTTCGTCAACACGTCATCGAGGGCCGCAATTGCCGCCTTCTGCGCGTCGGTTCCGTCCAGATCGGAGAGTTTCATCAGCGCATCGATTATGTGCGTGAGCGAGTCGTCTCGAAGGTTCATGATCTCGCCATCGCCGATTTCGGGTCGACCGTCATCGTCGGTGTCGGCAGTGACCCCGAGGGCGGCTAGGTTGTTCTTCAGCAACGCAGTCTCTGCCGCATCCAGCCTCGTCATCGTCACGCCGCTTGATGGGACACCGACGCCAGTCAACGCTGTTTTTAGAGCGTACTGCTCGTCTAGCGCGGTGAACTCTTCAGCGTTGTTCGCGTTCAATCGGCCTACCAGCTCTGCCAGCAGCATCTTTGCGGAAGCCAGTTGCTTGTCGGCTTCTTCTTTTTCCGCCGCCTCAGTGGTTCTGGGTGAAACCGGCGTGTAAATCGCCATGTCAACGGCTGGCAAGGTAGCGGCATCGACAGCCGTCTTTACGGCCTCGAGTATTGCCTTCGCGCCAGCTAGCGCTTCGCTTTCCGCTATTCGAGCATCAGTCAAATCGTGTACCGCGCCAGCGTCATCCGTTACGTCATCGGCGGTATTGGCAGCAAACAGCGCATCGAGTTGGGTCGTAGCAGCCGTTGGAATAGTGGAAGTGCCGGTAAACTCGTTCGGGTACCAGTTCATGTCCGCTTTCAGCGCGTCTTCAACCGATGTCCTGAAATCCGCCATCTTCATAGGATCAGCGGCTCCCTCTGCATCTGTAAAATCAGCCGTTCCCCTAAACAATCTCTCGTTCAACCCGTCCAAGGCTGATTGCGTGGCATCAGTTAGGGCAACTGCGGGAGTGGTGCCGCCGTCGCCGTCATGGTCATGGGTCACGGCCTTCAAGGCTGTGAAGGCGGCATCCGCAGCCGCTAACGCTCCAGCTTCTGTTGTGGAGGTACTCGCCGGTCCTCGTGCGCCGGACAAGGCAGATAGATACTCAGTCAGTCCGTTGGTCTCGGCACTACCTCCACCATCAGTTAGCGCTGAACTTATGCTTATCTTTGCGCCGGTTTCCCCGGTACCGTCCTCGGCAGCCGCCGGGTTATCAACTTCGATCGCGAAGAGCGGATCAGGGGTACCGTCGGTCTCGTCGGCGGTGTCGTTATTGTCCGTGTCAGGCGCAATATTGGCAGGTATCGCAGCCACTGCAGCTTGCAACTGAGTGATCTTGCCTCCCGGGTCCGGATCGGCGGCAGCGGCGTCGAATTCAGGATCCAGCAACGCATCTTCCAACGCATCTAACGCGCTCTGAATTTTCGCGCTATTGGTCATGCTCGTCGTCTGCCCGAACGCCCTGTCTCCGGGCATAGAGATTGTGCTTATGACGACGGCGAAGATTGCCGACATAGCCAGCATCACGCCCACCGCGTTCCTGAACCTAATCAGTGATGTAGGGGATTTCATCACGTTGTGTTTCCTTTACAAGCTTTGACTTGTCGCCATTCCGTCGTTAGCAGTCTGATGCGCGCGTGAATCGAAACAAGCGCGCGCCTCTTCGACTTACGCAAACATCATACCAGTGTACACAAAACCGCGCAATACATGCGCGTACCTCTTTTCGCAGAGATTCTAAAGGATTTCACCCCTGCGCTGGCACCCCCTTCCATTCCCCCTCAGAGAAGGGGAGGGAGATAAACCTCCCCTTTTTGCGCCAGCAAAACCTTTCCCCTCCCCTCAGAGAGGGCGAGGGAGACAAGCCTCCCCTTTTTGCGTCAGCAAAAGGGGGACGCGGAGCCCAAGAGACCGACACAAGAACGCAGGGGGTTCATACACCCACGCACCAACACCCCTCCCCGACCCACCACCACCGTCATTCCGGCGAAAGCCGGAATCCAGAGGGGCGGACGGAACGAGGGGGATCATAGCCCATCATCCAAATCACACAAATCACAGTTCAAAAAACAGCCGGTGCTGCGTAAAGGAGGACGGACGCTCGGTTATCCCAGATCATCCAAGACAACGACTGGCAAGCCTTCAACGCGTCGAAAGTCGTCATCGTTGGTGACAAAGAGAGTGCTCTGAGCGCGCAGAGCCGTCGCCGCGTGAATTGCATCGGGCGTCTTCAAACCAGTTTCGGCACGAAGAATGGCGGCTTCTTCCCAAAGAGCACGCGTCACCGGGACCAAGTTGACCTCGATCGCGTCGAACAACGATCTGAAGAGCGTCTCAACGATTTTGTCGCCATCGCGCAGAGGCTTGACCAGGGTCTCCAATACCACCAAATCGCTGCTCACAATGGTGAACTGTCCAGATTCAGCCTGTCGCCACATGGGCTCAAGCAACCCGTGATAGGGTTCGATGCGCTCCACACTGTAGATGAACCCGCTAGTGTCTAGATAGACAGACCCACTAGAAGGAAGGATCAGCTGTCCCACGAGGCACGTTCATCCTTTAGCAGGGAATTCACGTCATCTGCCGTCTTGAATAGACGGTGCCCGGGCGCTTCCTTCAGAATATCGACTGCGGAGCGACGCGCTGAGGATGAGGCGTGACGTACCACAACGTCAACCGCTTCCCCCACTGGAAGCTCTTCGTTTACGATCTCGATCTTGCCGCCAGGCAATACCTTCGTCGTGATGTGCAACGTGTTTTGCATGATCCAATGCTCTTTGTACAGATTACACCAAATCGGCCTGCCCCTTCGCAAAGCGAAGGGGCGCGAATCCTTTTCCCTCCCCCTCTCAGGGGGAGATTCAGAGGGGGTTCCGCGGGGTATGCCCCCTCAGAGCGCCGGCAACCCCTCACTCCCTCCCCTTTTTGTGTCAGCAAAAGGGGGACGCGACGAGCGCAGCGAGACGCAGGGGGTTCACACCCACGCGCCTGCACCCCCGTCCCGCCGACCACTACCGTCATTCCGGCGAAAGCCGGAATCCAGAGGGGAGGGGCGAGGGGCATCACAGCCCATCATTCAGATCACACAAATCACAGTTCAACCCTCCCCACATCAATCGCCGAAATATCGGTCGATGTCCCCCCGTCCATAATCAACTCCGCTATCGACTTCCCCGTCAACGGACCGTAATGTACACCCTCCGACCAGTGCCCGGACGCGATGTAGACATTCTCCCAACCAGGCGCTGCGCCAACGTACGGCTTGCCGTCCGCAGGCATCGGACGCAGACATGCCGTCTGATGCGAGACCACTGATTTGTCTATCCGCGTAGAAAGTCGCTGGACGCGGGGGATTATGAACTCCCAAGCGTAATCCGACGGCTCACGGTCGTAACCCTTGCCATCCTCTTTAGTCGCGCCCAATATCGTCGGCGAGAGACGCCGCGGGAAGATCACCCCGCCGTCATCCATGTTGTGCATCGTCACCGGAGGTTTCGGATGATCGCCCCCCGTGTACATATAAAGAAGCTCACCCTTCTGCGGCTCCACCGGAATCTCATACCCCAACCAGCTATTGGCGCTCTTTGACCAAGGCCCCATCGCCAGCACCACCACATCCGCCTCGATACTCGATCCATCAGCGAGGGTTACACCTTTATTCCCCCTCTCCCTAACCCTCTCCCACTGTGGGGAGAGGGAACTCCTGCTCTCACGCTCTCGATGTTCCCCCTCTCCCTTGATGGGAGAGGGCTGGGGTGAGGGTGAAACGCCGTCATGAGGCTGAACCCCCACCACCTCTCCATCCACCAACCTTGCCCCACCCATCTCAGCCGCCTTCAACACCGACTGCGTCAACAACCGCGAATCTACAGAAGGCTCTATCGACGTCAGACACGCCCCCTCAACCTCATCACTCAACCAATCGCACACCGACCGCGCCTCACCACCAGTCAACCACTCAGCTTCGAGACCATCCGCGACGCGATCCTCCATAAACTGCCTAGCCTCGTTGTAACCAGATTCCTCGAACGTGCAGCGAAGATACGGCACCGTGTCGTACCCATGATCGATCCCGGTAATCTCTGGCAACTCCTCAGCAAGTTCCGCGTGAAGTTTCAACGAAGCACTAGAAAGCGCCAGCAACCCCGGATCATTAGACCCCGAATAAGGCGTCAGCATCCCCGCCGAATACCCACTAGCCCCCGAAGCAACCCCCTCACGCTCAACAACCACCACATCAGAAACCCCAGCCCGAGTCAAATAGTAAGCCGTCATACACCCAATAATCCCGCCACCAACAATGACGACACGAGAAGTAGAGGTTGGCGATGAAGTCATCCTGCGTATGTTATCTTTCCTCCCCTTCGCGAAGCGAGCACGCAGGGGGTGTCCCCTCTCCCCTCCGTGGGAGAGGGCTAGGGTGAGGGGGAACAGACGCGTAGCATTGTAGCCATGACCCTCAACATCGCCCTAGTCGATGCCCGTGTTTGGGCATACTCCGCTCGCTACGCTCGCGCCCCTTTCGTCGAGTGAATTGGGCTGGATTCCCGCCTACGCGGGAATGACAAGCAGGCACGAATCCCCTCTCCCCTCCGTGGGAGAGGGCTAGGGTGAGGGGGAACAGACGCGTAGCATTGTAGCCATGACTCTCAACATCGCCCTAGTCGGCGCCGGCGGCATGGGCATGCGCCACGCTACCGGATACATCGAGCTACGAAAATACTTCGACGATCTGCGCATGGTCGCGGTCTGCGACCCGCATATCGATTCCGCGGAAGCCGTCGCCAGCGTCATCGCCGAATCGACATCCGAAACGCCATCCGTATTCCCAAGCCTCACAGACGCGGCCGACACAGTCGCGCTCGACGCCGTCGATATCGTCACCAGCACCCCCGCGCACCACGTCTTGGCTATCGAGGCGATGCGTTCCGGGCTTCACGTCATGGTCGAGAAGCCGATGGGCTTGACACTCACAGCGTGTCGGATGATGCAGTCGGTCGAGCAAGAGACCGGCAAAGTGCTCTCCATCTCCGAGAACTTCAGACGCGATCCCATGAACCGACTCGCCAAGTCGTTGATCGATTCGGGCGCCATCGGCAACCCGTACTTCGCGGTCGACTTCTCGATCAGCAGCGCGCATCGCGGCGTGATGCACAGCACCGTGTGGCGCGCGAAGAAAGACCAGGCCGGCGGAGTCGTCCTCGATGCCGGAGTGCACAACGCAGATCTCCTCCTTTATTTAATGGGGCCAGCCGTCCGCGTATACGCCGAAACCGATGTCAACGACCCCCAGCGCATCATGCGCCCAATGTCCGACCAAGCACCAGGATTAGCCGCGATGTACGCACATCGAAGGGAACCAGACACTAATCCCTTCTCTCCCGGTGAGAGGGAGAAAAAGGATTCCCTCTCCCCTCCGTGGGAGAGGGCTAGGGTGAGGGGGAAAAACCGCGTAAGCACCGGCGATATCGTCGAGCAGGACGCGGTCGATACCGCATTCGCGACCATACGCTTCTCATCCGGCGCCGCCGGTCAGCTGATAATCACCGACGCGTCCCACGGCTACAGCCTCGGCGATTCTGTCGTCGTCGGCAGCGAAGGTACTCTCTACCGTCCACCGAGTCGACAAGGCACCGGACCGCGCATCGTCCGAGCAGACGGGACTGCCATTGAAGGCGACGCTCTCCTCGATCTCGTGCCCGACTTCGAGATCGACGACGTGACATCCACCCTCTGGGACGGCGAACGTCGGATGTCGTCCTACGAGATGGACTTCCGCAAGATCGACGCCAAGATACTCGCCATCGAGTACATGGATCTGGCCGGAGCAGTTGCAGATGGTCGATCGCCGGAGGTGGGTAGTACCGAAGGTATGGCCGCGCTCGCGTTGGCGTACGGCGTGATGGAGTCGGGCGAGGCCAATCAAGCCGTCAACATCGAAGACGTGTTGTCTGGCGCGGTCAGTCGGTTCCAAGACGACATCGACCTAGCAGCCGGGATCGTCGAGTGCTGAGACGCACCGGCTTCGCGGTCTTCGGTTACCGCGAGTACCGACTCTTCTGGATCGCCGCCGCGTTCTCCAACGTCGGCATGTGGACCCTCGTCTACGGACGGCTATGGCTCATGCGCTCCCTCACCGAGTCGGAGATTCTCCTCGGCTCGGTAACCGCCGCGACCATGGCACCGGTCATGATCTTCTCGGTCTGGGGAGGCGTCGTCGCCGACACCGTAAACCGCCTCCGACTGCTGCGCTTCACCCGCTTCCTATTCGCAATCGCGGGATTGGTCACCGCAGTACTAATAGCCACCGACACCATCGAGGCTTGGCACCTCTTGGCCATATCTGCCATCACTGGCGTAATGCTGGCATTCGACATCCCCACCCGCGGCGCAATGGTCGCATCGCTGGTACCCAGAGAGCAACTCCCAAGCGCCATATCCCTCTACTCCGTAGTCTTCGGCGGCGCCGCCATATTGGGACCATCCCTCTTCCACCCCCTAGTATCCGCCGTCGGCATGGAAGGACTCTTCTTCATCGTCTCCGCCTCTTATGTACTTACAGTACTCACACTACTCCGCATGGACCACCAACCGCACTTCGCAGGGACTGATGGTCACCCTCACCCCGACCCTCTCCCATCAAGGGAGAGGGAGAACAGACACGAATCCCCTCTCCCCTCCGCGGGAGAGGGCCAGGGTGAGGGGGAACGCGCATCAGTTCCCCTCTCCGCTATGCGTGAGCAGACAAACCAACATCCCCTCTCCCCTCCGTGGGAGAGGGCTAGGGTGAGGGGGAACCGCCTATTAACAAGTACACGCGCCCGCGTACGAGACATGGTCGAGGGCATCAAGTTCGTCCGGCGCGAATCCGCCATCGCCGTCATCATCGGCTACGGCGTAATCATTGGCATCGTCGCAACGCCTTTGGAGACCCTACTGCCAGTCGTAACCCAAGAGGTCTACAACGGCGACACCGCGACCTACGGCCGACTCCTCCTCGCCATCGGAATCGGCGGGTTAGTCGGCACATTTGGCATCACATTGATCGGAACTCGATCTAAACCCCCGCTCTACCTCGCGCTCGGCGGAGTCGCGGTCGGCATCTGCTACATCGCATTCGGCATCGTCGACTTGTTCATCTTCGCCCTCGCCATTGCCGGACTGCTAGGCGGACTATCAGTAGTAAAAGGCACCATGAGCACCACCGTCGTTCAGACTCTCACATCCGACACCTTCCGAGGCCGCGTGATGAGTCTCATGAACTTCACCTGGGGCGCGCAAGCAGCAGGCGCACTCGTAATGGGCACCTTAGCTCAACTCTGGGGCGCACCATTCGCCTTCATCATCGCCGGAATCGCCGCCATCATCGCAACCCTAGCCGTCTGGCAACTGGCCCTTCGGCGGTTGTAATACGAATTGATGTAACCTAACAAGTGAGAGAGAGAAAGACCGAAAGGGAAACTCATCATCTCAAGAGGCCGGAGGGGGATCGCAGGTGTATTTGAGCCTAACTGCGACCTGATTACGCTTGTCAGGCGACCTCCGGCCACCTCAATCCTAATCGCCGCCATCATCGCAACCCTAGCCGTCTGGCACTTCGTCGCATCTAGAAGACAAATCCCCTCTCCCTTGATGGGAGAGGGCTAGGGTGAGGGTGAACAGGCCCAAGATACACCCCCCAACTTTCTCAAACCATTTTGCAGTTGGGTGTAATCTCGCTTAAACTCATATGCGAGAAAATCGGCGTTTGTCCGTCTGAGTTCACGACTCGGCGGAATGGGCTGAAAAACAAACAGGGAAAAGGAGCGGGCTTTTGCATCCCTTTGCATATGAGGCGCCCACAACGATCAGCGACGCGGTAGCAGTGCTGGACAAGCACGGCGACCGTGCGCGCCCAATCGCTGGCGGGACGGACGTACTGGTACAGGCGCGGGCTAACAGATGGGACCTCGACGCAATCGTCGACGTCAAGAACATCCCAGAACTGACACAGATCAGTCACTACCCGGATGGCAGCGTTTCAATCGGCGCCGCCGTGCCGTGCTACCAGATCTACGAAGACCAGAAGATCAGGGACAGCTTCCCTGGCATCATCGACGCGGTTGAGATGATCGGCGGAATCCAGATCCAGTCCCGAGCGGCATTGGGCGGCAACCTCTGCAACGCTTCGCCGAGCGCGGACGGCATCTGCCCGTTGATCGCATACAACGCGGTCTGCCACATCGCAGGCCCCGGCGGTGACGACAACCATCGCGATGTCGCCGTTGAAGATTTCTGCACCGGACCAGGCTCCAGCGTCCTCGGACGCGGCGAGATTCTGGTGAGCATGGTGCTGCCAGCACCGGGCGACAACTTTGGAGCCGCATACGAGCGATTCATCCCACGCAACGAGATGGACATCGCGGTTGCGGGCGCTGGCGTATCGGTCAAACTAAGCAGCGATGGCAACACCTTCGAGGCAGCTCGCGTCGCATTGGCTGCGGTCGCTCCAGTACCGTTGCTGGTTCCAGCTGCTGCCGACGCTCTGGTTGGCAACGCAGTCAGCGACGACGTAATCGAAGCCGCGGCACAAGCGGCTGGCGATGCTGCGTCACCGATCTCCGACATGCGCGGCACTATTGCACAGCGCAAGCATCTTTCGACGGTCTTGACCCGACGAATGATCAACAAATCAGTAGAACGAGCGAGAGGCTGAAAATAGATGACGACTCAAATTACACCCGGACCAGCCCGAGTACACGTCCGCACAACCATCAACGGCAACGCGCACGAGTTCCTCGTGCCGCCGTACATGAGCCTCCTCGACACGCTCCGTGAAATCGTCGGACTCACCGGCACCAAAGAGGGTTGCTTGGACGGCAACTGCGGCGCATGCACCGTCTCGCTTGACGGTCGTATCGTCGACTCCTGCCTCGTACTCGGCGCTGAGATCGACGGCAAATCGGTCGAAACCGTCGAAGGCATGGCGACTCCCGAAGGCCTGCATCCGTTGCAGCAGGCGTTCCTGGAAGAAGCCGCGCTTCAGTGCGGCATCTGCACCCCGGGCTTCTTGGTAGCCGCCAAGGGCTTGCTCGACAACGAGCCGGCTCCAGACGAACACCGCATCCGCCACTGGCTGGCTGGCAACCTCTGCCGCTGCACCGGCTACGACAAGATCGTGCGTGCAGTGCAGAAGGCATCTGCCGAGATGTCGTAAAGGCCGACGCAGCAGCGACACAAACTAAGGCCATCATCAACACATGTAAGGGGATCCGACCATGGTTGCAACATTTGAACCCAAGAGCGAATACAAGGTAATCGGTACCCGACCGATCCGCCACGACGGTCTCGACAAGGTGACCGGACGCGCGATCTATGGTGCCGACATCAAGTTGCCGAGCATGATCTGGGGCGCTATCCTCCGTAGCCCTCACGCCCACGCTCGCATCAAGTCGATAGACACATCCGCCGCCGAAGCAATGGACGGCGTCCACGCAGTCGTCACCAACGCAGACCTGCCGCCCGCCGAAAACAAGATGGTGGACCTCGGCGAAGGAGCCACCAACCTCAAGTGGGCAGTCGACAACATCCTCGCCAGCGACAAGGCACTCTACGCCGGACACGCCGTAGCAGGTGTCGCCGCGGTAGACCGCTACACCGCCGAAGAGGCCGCACGCGCCATCAAGGTCGAGTACGAAGTCTTGCGTTCCGCCACGAACGTCGATGACACCATCGATCCTGACATGCCAGCGATTCTCGAGGAGTTCGTCGATTCTCCGGGCGCAAAGGACAGCGGGCATGCCAACCACGTCAAAGAGTTCACCCACGAGTTCGGCGACCCTGACGCCGCTCTCGCCGAGGCCGACCACGTCATCGAAGGCGAGTTCAGCCTTGAGATGGTGCACCAAGGCTACATCGAGCCGCACAACGCGACCGCGGTGTGGGACGAGGACGGTCGGCTGAAAATCTGGACCAGCACGCAAGGCGCGTTCACTGTTAGGCAGCAAGTTGCCGCCGTTATGCAGATGGACGAGTCGAAGATCCGCGTAACCCCGCTGGAGATCGGCGGCGGTTTCGGCGGCAAGATCCCGATCTATCTCGAGCCCGTAGCAGCAGCCCTCTCGAAGAAGGCCGGCAACGTGCCCGTCAAGATCATCATGGAGCGACGCTCCGTGTTCGAGGGCAGCGGACCCGCAGCCGGCGGCAAAATCACTTTGAAGCTTGGCGCCACCAAAGACGGCAAACTCGTAGCAGCCGACTCTGTGCTCCGCATGGAGGCTGGCGGATATCCCGGCTCCCTAGTCGGTGCTTCCGGCATGTGCATCTACGCCTGCTACAACATCCCCAACATGCGAATCGTGGGCTACGACGTCTTGGTAAACAAGCCCAAAGTCGCAGCCTACCGCGCACCTGGATCGCCCCAGGTCGCGTTCGCGATCGAGACATTGGTCGATGACCTCTGCGAGCAAGCAGGGTTCGACAAGTGGCAGTTCCGACGTGACAACGCCGCCAAAGAAGGCACTCGCCGCGGCGACGGTCCGATCTTCCCCCGCATCGGCATGGAAGAAGTTTTGGACGCTGCCAAGGAAACCGACCACTGGAACTCCGACATCGGCGAGGCTTCACCTGGTCGAGTGCGTGGCCGCGGTTTCGCCAGCGGCTACTGGTTCAACGTCGGCCTACAGTCATCCGTCAACCTCTCGTTGAACGGCGACGGCACCGTAGAGCTGGTCGAAGGTTCAACCGACATCGGTGGCACCCGTGCATCAATCGCCATGCAGGCTGCCGAGACCCTCGGCATCTCCGCTGAAGACGTCAACCCCACGGTCGTCGACACCGACACCGTCGGCTTCACGGCAGTCACCGGTGGCAGCCGAGTAACCTACGCGACCGGCTATGCGGCATACAACGCCGCCATCGAGATGATCGACAAGCTCAAGGTCCGAGCATCGAGACTCTGGAGCATCGATGAAGAGGACGTGCAGTTCGAAGACGGCGTCTTCTCCTCCAAGTCCGACTCCGAATTGAGCATCGGGTTTAAGGACCTCGCTGGAAAACTCGACGACACTGGCGGGCCTGTAACATCAACCGGCAGCGTCGATCTAGAAGCGGCCGGCGGAGCATACGGCACGCACATCTGCGATCTCGAAGTTGACCCCGAGACCGGCAAGACCGATGTCGTCCGCTACACCATCGTGCAAGACGCTGGCCGTGCGATTCACCCGTCGTACGTCGAGGGTCAGATGCAAGGCGGAGCAGCGCAAGGCATCGGCTGGGCATTGAACGAGGAATACTACATGAGCGACGACGGCGTAATGTCGAACTCCTCATACCTCGACTACCGCATGCCGACCTCCCTCGACCTCCCGAACATCGAGACGGTCATCGTCGAAGTCCCAAACCCGGTTCATCCTTACGGTGTCCGCGGCGTCGGCGAAGTCCCGATCGTTCCTCCGGTCCCGGCCGTCGGCAACGCCCTCAAGGACGCCATCGGCATCCGCTTGCGGGAGACTCCGATGAACGCCGGACGCATCGTCGCGGCGCTAGATTCGTAGGCAACTCGCCGCCATACAAATGGCAAAAACTCCCCCGGTTTTTCGGCCGGGGGAGTTTTTTGGTTGTGGGACGGGACAACTTTTTTTTGAACTTGTGCAAAAACTCAAATTGCCGCCATATTGCCGCTCCCAGCGGCAATTTAAGGGGGAAATTGCCGCCCACGCCGCGAAATTGCCGGAATCAGCGGCAATCTAGCGGCAAGAGCGGCAATTTCGCGGCAAGATTAGCTGCCCCAGACGTAGTTGACATATATATCGCATGGCGATACAATGGCTTCATGTATATCGACCTACGCTATATACCTTGCTTGTTTAGATCGGGAGCACGGACCCCCGATTCAAGCACGTGACAATGCTCAACCAAACGCCCTCAGACCTGCTTCCCCTACCCGTATCGCAGCTACACATCCTGCTCGCCCTCACAACTGGCGACAAGCATGGCTACGCCATCATGAAGGAGGTCGAATCATTTACCGAAGGCGCAGTCATGATGGGACCCGGGACCCTTTACGGAGCCATCAAACAGATGTTGAAGGCTGGCTTGATTGACGAGAGCTCTGAACGACCGGACCCGGATTTAGACGATGAACGTCGTCGTTACTACCGTCTAACAGATCTGGGGTTACGTACTCTGGACGCCGAGGTAGACCGCATCGAGCAACTTGCCCGCACTGCGAGATCAAGGCGTACGGATGCAATGTCGAGGTTGGGAGCCTGACATGATCTCCGAGAGGGTCTATCGCGCGCTCCTCGTCGCATATCCGAGGGAGTTCCGGGGAGAATACGGCGAACTGATGGTTCAATTCTTCCGGGACCGAATGCGGTGCGACGGAAAAGGAGCGCGTGGCCTGATCGTATGGATGCAGCTGATCTCCGATCTGGCGGTTTCCGCATTCAATGAACACGCAGGAGGATACGGAATGGGCAACGGAAAACCGGTCATCGAAACTGACGCGCTGTCGAAGATCTACGGTAGCATCGTCGCCGTAGACGACCTTTCGATGTCTGTCCCTCGGGGTCACGCCTTCGGTCTGCTTGGTCCCAATGGCTCCGGCAAAACTACCACGATGGGAATGTTGCTCGGACTCGTCCAGCCGACTTCCGGCAGCTTCAGTCTCTTTGGTTCTACCGACGGTCTTGAAGAGTCCTTGCGCCGTGTGGGAGCGATCGTTGAGTATCCGTCCTTTTATCCCTACTTAACTGGTCGAGAGAATCTCCGCTACTTCCAAGGCATCTTTCAGCGCGGCGAACCCGAAGACATCGAAGGTCTCCTCGAAAAGGTCGGTCTAGCAGAGAGCGGAGACCGCCGCTTCAGCACGTACTCCCTCGGTATGAAACAGCGACTTGGACTGGCGTTTGTGCTTCTGGGCGATCCCGAACTCCTCTTGCTAGATGAGCCCACTAACGGTATGGACCCAGCAGGCATGGCTGAAGTTCGTCACCTCATCCGACAACTCGCCGAGGACGGTAGAACCGTTCTTGTTGCCAGCCACCTATTGAACGAGGTCGAGCAGATGTGCGACAGCGTCGTCATAATGTCCAACGGAAACCTTATCGCCCAAGGTTCCGTGTCCGACATTCTCCGATCCGATGAACATGTCCGCCTGAAGACTACGGACGACGAGGAGGCAGTAACAATTCTTTCGGGGCTCGATTGGATCGAAGAGGTGCGGATGGAAGGTGGAGAGGTTGTCGTGTCTTCCACTCGTGACGAACTCCCAGAAATATCAACTGTTCTCGGACGGTCGGAGGTCTATGTCATCGAGACTAGCTCCGGCCCCGGTTCGCTGGAGAAATACTTCCTCGAAGTCACCGGCGACGAAGGTAACGAGTGATGCAACACACACTACGCCTTACCAAATGGGAATGGTTCAAGGTACGTCGTCTCCGGATGCCATGGATACTCCTCGTAATAGCTGTCCTAGTCTCGCAACTCGGCATTTGGGTCAACTATCTGGCTTTTAACAACGACGATGTCAACATGCTGATGGGCGGTGGATTCGTGTCATACAGCGTGTCGTGGGAGGAACCCACACCCGGCTCTATCGAGATCACCTGTTCGGATTTTGTAAATGATCGGATGCCACCGGGTTTAGATCAACTCCCCGAAGACCGACGCGAAGAGTTCTTAAAGGAGATAGACGCATGGCGCTCCGAAGGGGTTTGTGATGGATTCGCTGACCGAGAACAGCTTCGCAGAGGTTTCACCCTTCCCAACAGCATCACTCAAAGTATTGCGATCATTTCTTCTTTCAGACCCATCGCTATAGGCCCCATCCTCATCATGATTCTCGCGGCTTCAATCGTGGGGTCCGAATATGGTTACGGCACTCTACGAACCGTTCTCGCCGGCGGCATCGGGCGATGGAGATTCCTATTCGCCAAGCTTCTGCTACTTATAAGGATGAGTTCCGACGCGCTAGTCGTCATTGCGCTCGTCGCCGTGGTTTCCAGCTTGGCAATCGCACTAATCTCCACTGACGAGAGCGGCGGCATCGCAGACTCCGGCAAGTGGTCCGAAGTAGTCCTGATTTTCCTCAAGACCATCTACGGACTACTACCATTCATAGTGCTCAGCGCGTTCGCTACAGTGCTAACGACCTCACGCGGCGTCGGAATAGCACTCTCAGTTGGATACTTCATCGTGGAATCCATACTCGCGACGCTTATCCGCCTCAACGACACACTTGCCGATGTTGCGGATTATCTGCTCATTCAAGCCTTCCTCTCTTGGACAACTATCCCGTCGGAACTGGATTCTTCCGAGACCCTCGGGGTATTCGTTGCGATCCTCGGCTACACCGCCGTATTGGTTGCGGCTACGGCTTGGGTATTCAAGCAACGGGACATTAGCGGAGCCGTAGGCGACTAAACCTGGCTCGATCGCGTTGCGGGAGTGGTCAGCGAAGGCGGTCTGACGGTGTTCTCTGGGCTAGAGACTAACCAACAGCGTTGTTGAATCGCAACGAGTTGATGTGTCGACCGTTTGCTGGGGCACGTTACATATAATTGCGTCTAAGGACTCGTTCCAGACTCATCGCATACGGATCTGAACTCCGAATGAAAACTCTCCCTTCGCATTTGACGTATCCAGCTTCTGTTGGCGTGATCCAAGACGCGATAATTTCCTAGATGTCCAACTCCCCACAAGCATCAGCTACCGACAAAGGTTCGGACGATTCGCTGATGTATCGCCCGCCTGAGCGCGACGAGGAGCCGGAGGTCACGTTCGGGGATATCATGCAACGCATTCGGGAGGCGCTTGGTGGCATTCCCGGCATGAGTGGTGATGAAGGGCCTTCACGAGATTCGTCCGAACAAGGCGGTGGCGGATCAGGCAGGGCAGGCGCGGTAGTTCTCTTATTGATACCGATAGCGGCGGTTGTATGGCTGGCGACCGGTGTTTACACGGTCGGACCTGAAGAGCAGGCGGCATTGCGGACGTTTGGTCGCTTCGTTGCGATCGCTGATCAGGGTCTTCACTGGCACTGGCCAGGCCCTGTGGGCACCCGAAACGTGGTGCCTGTGACGAACACACGCCGACTCGAACTCGGTTTCCGTAGCGCTCCGAACGGTTCAAGCACGACGCCGGTCCAAATCGAATCCGAGATGATCACTGGCGATGAGAACATCGTCGACGTGCAGATGGTTGTGCAGTACCGCATATCTAACTTGCGTAGCTTCCTGTTCGAAGTCGATGATCCCGGCGACCCAGATCGCGATGTTCCGCCTGGAATGCCGGATGGCGAGACGCTACGCGACATTGCGGAGACTGCGGTGAGGCAGGTAGTCGGTGCTCGCAACATCGACGACGTGCTGACGACGGAGAAGGAGCAGGTGCAGGCGAGCATCTTGGACAAGATGCGCGAACTCACCCGCGACTACAACACCGGCATCGATGTGCTCCAGGTGCTGTTGCAGAACGTCAACCCGCCAGCCGAGGTGCAGGACGCGTTCGAGGACGTGGTAAGGGCACGTGAGGACCGAGAGCGTGACATTAACTTGGCAGAGGCGTATAAGGCATCTCAGATCCCGCAGGCGACTGGTGCGGCCGCACAGATTGTGGAAGAGGCTGATGGTTTCAAGCGGGGTCGAATCGAGCGGGCACGTGGTGAAGCCGAAGGTTTCGAAGCGATCCTGATCGGTTACGACATTTCGCCGAATGTGACCCGGACACGGCTCTATCTAGAAGCCGTGGAACGCATTCTGGCAGGCAAATCGAAGATCGTCATCAACTCCGGTTCGAACGCGTTGCCGCTGCTGCCGCTTGACAGTTTAGGAACGTTGTCTGGCAACTCCCTGACGAACCCATCGACAACTACCGGCGGAGGCCAATAGCACTATGCCCCGCCTGATACTAAGCCTCATCATCATCGTGGTTGCAGCGTTCATCTTGGTACCGCAAGCGCTGTTCACCGTTGACGAGACGCAACTCGCCATTGTCACTCGTTTCGGTGCCTTCCAGCGCGACTACCGCAGCCCCGGCCTGTACGTAAAACAGCCGTTCGTCGAGACCGTCGTCAAGATGGACAGTCGACTGCTACGGGTTGACGCTCAGCCGGCATCGTTGCTTACATCTGACAAGCGGAACTTGGTTATCGACGCCTATGCGCGATACCGGATTATCGACCCGCTGAAGTTCTTCCAGCGTCTGCGAACCGAGACTGAAGCGGTCTCACGCGTGTCTGACATCGTCAACTCGCAGTTGCGCCGAGAAGTTGCTCTGGACACGCAGTCCGAGGTTATCTCGGAGACCCGCGAGCAGGTGATGCGCCGTGTTGCCGAAGCTAGCAACCGGTCTGAGATATCACGCCAGCAGGCGTTGGATCTGTTCAACAACAATCTGCGCGACCCTAGGCTGACGGTGCTTCTGACGGATGAGCCGATCGATGGTGTTGTGACCCGTGCGCGACCGGCTACGAACGAGGAGTTGGATGCGCTTTCGCGAGAGCAACGTCCTGAAATCATCGGGAACGCGTCGGTTTCGTACTTGCGGCCGTTGGTGGACGAATTGGGTATCGAGATCATCGATGTGCGTATCAAGCGAGCGGACTTCCCGACTGAGATTGAGGCGTCGGTGTTCGCGCGTATGAGAGCTGAGCGTGCCCGGATCGCCGATGGTCTGCGTGCAGAGGGTACGCAGAGGGACCGCGAGATTCGCGCCGAAGTCGACCGCGATGTCCAGATCATCTTGGAGACGGCAAACGGTACTGCGGCCAGACTGCGCGGTGAGGCGGAGCAAGAAGCCATCACCATCTTGGCTGAAGCGTTGGAGAAGGCGCCGGAGTTCTACGAGTTCAGACGGTCGTTAGAGACCTACGAGAAGATCATCGACGGCCAATCACTGGTCGTCTTGGAGATCGACTCTGAGCTCTTCAAGTACCTGCAATCTGCGGGTGTGCTTGAAGACGAGTAGTCCCAAGGTCCCACTCCGCCATCGCGTCATTCCCGCGGAGAACAGGCTTATTTCTCCTAAAACGGCGGTTTGAAGCCGTCTTTCCCTTGTCCGAGCGTGATGCCTTCTTCGGCTAACCGGCTCCGAATGATCGATTCTGTAACCCCGTAGTCGCGCATGTAGGCATCGACGAAGTCGGTCACATCGCAGTCTAGCTTTTCTGCCATTAGACGTGTCGCTTCGTCTCGAGTGTTAGCGACGAATTTGCCGCGCGTGAAGTGGAACGGCTGGACGATGAATCGGCGCACGTCAGTGTCGAGAAGTTCGTCGGCGAACAGTTCTGGATCAGATACAAGGAGCAACGGCGTCATCGTGATGCATGACTGGATGCCAGCGGCTTGAACTTTGGCTATAGCGCGGAGTCGAACGGTGTTGTTCGGGCAGGATGGCTCGAATGTGCGGCGGATGTCTTCGTCGTCGGTGGTTACCGTCATGTTGACTTGAACTTTGCCGCCGTTTTTCTCGATTTGTTGGAACAGGTCGATGTCTCTGGTTACATCGGGGCTGCGGGTTTGAACGACGAGTTTGGGTTTGTGACGTTCCGACAAAACCTCTAAGATACCGCGCGTGAGATTGATCACGCGTTCAATGGGCTGGTAGGGGTCGGTAACGCTACTCATATAGATGAGTTTTTCGTCTAGAGAACCACGGCTCCGTTTGCGCAGAACTTCAATACCGTTCCGTTTTACGTCGATCCACTTGCCCCAACTGTCCCGCTTATCGGCACTGTGACTGAAGAAGGCAGCATAGCAGTAGGTGCATCCGAACGAGCATCCGCTACATGGTTGCAAGGTGAAATCATAGGCATCCATGAACCCTGTAGCCCGGGTCAGAATTTCTTTTACGTCACGATAGACGACGCAAGTTGCACCGATCTTAGAAGGACCGCTTACACACGGAGGTGCGAAGCCGTCCAATGATGCTTGCATTTGGGTTGTCACGTTAGAGAAACCGTGTATGTTTTCGGAAGTATATCCGGACATCTACCTCAGCTCCTGACCACCACACTTTTCTGCTTAGATATTTGATCGCCATGTCAGTTTCGTTCAAGAACTGCAAGTCTGAACCATCGAGCGAGTTTCGGATCCCACGCGACGAGACATCCCATTCAGAATAGCCGCTATGGTAAACACCTGCGTGATCTTGTCGCGCTGACAACCCTTCCGTCACAACGTTAGCGCGTTCGATCTCTATAAGATCTGCCAATCCATAGCGAAACGCTGTGATCGCCTTTAATTCGCCACTGAATCGCAAAGCCTGAGGATAGTCGAATCGTTTGCTTACATAATCGTACCGATCTTCTTGACGGGAAAAGGCACGATCTACCAATCGTTCAGCAGACGTATGGGCGGTAACGAATATCAATTCTGGGTTGCTCGATCTTATCAACGAAGTCAAGGCTGCTTCAACATCGGATATGTTTTCCCGATAAAACGCGTGCATTACGCTCAAAACCGTAGGTACGGAGGTCGTTTCCCACGGCGACCGCGATGGTACGGGTAAGGTTGCACCCGTGTATAGGTTTTTACATGCACGTGTCAGTCTCGGATCGAGTTTCTTGATGGCTCGCACCACCTCATTCCCGAGTTTCAACATGTGTTCGCTGGTGTCAATCCCTATCCCCAAAATACTCGAACCGGACGAAGGTAGAACAGGATCAACGGCTGATGCGGCCGAGAGAGCAATGTGCATCGGAAGACTACCGCAACCAAAATCTATCCAGCGAAACTCTGCGTTGTTTCGCGCACCATCCAAGGTTCTTCTTATCGCGTCCGATAACTCATGGAGCATCGTAAAGGCCAAATTAATGTGGTGCGGCTGATACCAAGTGAGGTAGCACAGCCCAGTCCACGGGCTATAATTTGGCATTTCACCCCGGCTGAGACCACGCAATTCGACCAATGCTTCCGTCAGCCGCTCCATGATGTCGGAAGGTTGCAAACCAGTTGCGAGACGGCTGTATTCTTGCTGAGCGACATCCTTGATCGCATGAGCGATCACGTATTGAATGTACGCATCCGTAATGATGCCCGGTCTTTGCTGGATATTCATAATACAATCATACTAAAATGATTCGTCAGCGTTCTAACAGTAAGTTCATTTGCCGCTCGAAACCTCCCCCATCACCCTCTCCGCTCTGCCAACGCCGCGCTCTTGCTGATATCTGAGCATCGCGCTCATCACTCGCAACCCACCGTCAACATCCCGCGCATCAACTCGCAACCCTTCCAATCGTTCCCAATCGGGCGTGCGAGTTATATGACGTAGCAGTTTGATGGTGTTCAGAGGGGCTGGAATAATGGGCGTGGTTTCAGGGTGATTGAAGGCTATAGGATCAGGAGATGTGTTCGTATCCGCTTGGTCGGGTCGTTTGATGAGGCCGCCTTCTGAGGGCGAGAACCAGTGGTCGCCGGGTGGGATTTCGGTGTTGGTGCGGACGCAGCGGTGGAGTTGGGGTTGAAGGCCTACGGCGGTCAGCAGAGTGGTCTCATGCCACAGCCTGAGTAGGGGGAGAGTCGGTTTGGGTGTGGATTCAGCGTATGTCAGGGAGTCTCGCAGTAGCGCAAATAGGCGCGGGTTGGCGGCGTTCTGAAGTGAGAAGCGTTCGGAGATTTCGGCAAAGTGGGAGGCTAAGGTCAGGCGGTCAAGGTCGTTGCGGAGGTGGAGGTATGCGTGGACGGTTTCGACTTGGCTGATGACGTGTAGGTCGGATCGGCCTTCCGAGATGTGGGCGGTGATGTGTCGGAGCAGGTCGACGTGCCCACCAGTTCGGGATGTCGTACGTCGTGCGCTACGGGCCACGCAGGAGATGAGACCGCGATTTGGGGTCAGGAGTATGACGATACGGTCGGCTTCGCCGAGGTCTTGGGCGCGGACGACGATGCCTTCGGTGTTGAAGTATCGTCGTCGAGGTGGCGACATGATAGGTTACCCTCTCGCACCGAGAAAGAGGAGATTCGTCTTGCGCAGGGTGGTCAGTTCTGGTGATTAGAGGAGCCGTTCTCCAAGTATGGTAGTGGCTCGTCGAAGATTTCGCCGCGCTGTTCCGCGTCTCGTCGGCGCCGGTCCCAAGCCCTAATCTCAGCGATCATGTGCGCCCGGACTTCCTCGCGGCCTTCCTCGCGGCGTCTTTCCTTCGCAGGTTCTACGAGATTCTGTCGTATCCATTCGCTCATCAACATGGTGCTACTCAGTAGTTCGATGACTGTAAAAGTGATGATCGCCGCCGCGATCCCGATCTGCCCAGTACGGAGAATGATATCAAAGTACGCCTGTATCCACTTGTCAGGAGTTGTCGATGAGATCCCGTCGTATGTGGCGATGCCGAAGCCAACAACCACCTGCAAGGTGAAAAGCACGAAGTAGGGCGTCGACCAGCGCGGTCGAATCGCCCATATCGCTTCACGATCATCGCTTTTGGAAAGATGTCCTTCGACGTCCCTCTTATCGCTCTCGGTCAAGACTCGCTCGATTGAATCATTCATCCGTTCTGTGCTTTGCCAACCATAACGTTGGCACGGATGTTCATTCGAGTCGAAATGGCAAGACTTTTCGAACTCCTCTGACGGGAGTGTCACTCTCTCCCATCAAGGCAGAGGGGATTCTGGGCATCCCCTTCGCTTCGCGAAAGGGACGTGTACTAGCGCAACCCTACGCTGCCGTCTTCGCGGATTGGTGGGGGGATGCGCGCCGGTTCGAATGGGTGCATGTTGGGCGCTTCTTCGTTGAAGGTTACTCCGAGGCCGGGCTTCTCGGGTACCGTGAACCAGCCGTCAACCACCTCCATCGGAGCGTCGACCATGTCCGCCCGCGGCGGCTTGTCTTCGTCAACCGCCTCCAAGACGTCCCAAGATGGCGACGAAATCCCAAGTTGCACACACGCGGCGGTGGCGATGGGCCCTTGGAAGTTGTGCGGTGCGATGAGGATGTGGTGGGCCTCAGCAATTGCGGATATCTTCTTGACGCCGGTTATGCCGCCGGCTACAGCGATGTCGGGTTTGAAGAACGAGCAGTTTGTCATCTGGGCGTATTCACGGAACTCCCAGATGTGGGCGTTGCGTTCTCCAACGGCCAGGGGCAGTCGCATCTTGGTGGCTACTTCGGACATGGCCAGAACGCCGTCAGGGACGATCGGGTCTTCGATGAAGTAGGGGTTGAATGGCATGGCCTTCTCGCAGAAGACGACGGCTTCGGACGGTCGCATGTTGCGGTGTATCTCGATGCCGATATCGAAGTCGTTGCCGACAGTCTCGCGGACGGCGGCGAGCATGTCGATGGCGTTGTCTACAAGTACGGGGTACTTGAGTAGTTGGAACTCGCGCGGCATCGGTGTGAACTTGAGCGCGGAGTAGCCGCGTTCGACGGCGATCTTGGCGCGTTCAGCGACTGCATCCGGGGTTTCTCCGCCGACGCCTAGGAAGATGCCTCGCACTTTCTGCCGGGCGCGACCGCCGAGGAGATCCCAGACGGGGGCGTCGAGTCGCTTGCCCTTAATGTCCCAGAGCGCCATGTCGATGCCGGATATTGCGGCGGCTATGGAGTTGCCACGGAAACTGCCGTTGTAGCGGTGCATGTAGTTGTAGATGTGCTCAGTATCACCGGGGTCCATGCCGATGATCGCCTCGCCGAGAATCTTTACAGTCTCCTCAGCCGCACGTGGGTACGCCCAGTAGCAAGATTCGCCGATGCCCTGTGTGCCGTCATCAGTGGTGATGCGCACCACTAGGAAACGGTCGACTAAAAAGGTCTCGATTTGTTCGATTTTCATGCGTTAGGGCCCTCACCCTAACCCTCTCCCACAGGGGAGAGGGGATTAATGAGTTATTTCCGATCTGGATTCTAGTGAATGTGCCAGCGTTGCGTCGTCAGCGTATTCAATATCGGTCCCTGAAGGCAGACCTCTTGCTAGACGGGTTACTTTGATGCCGGCGGGCGCGATCGCTCGTTGCAGATACATGGCGGTGGCTTCGCCGTCTAGGTTGGTGTTGGTGGCGACGATGACTTCACTGACTGTCTGATCGGTGGTGTCGTCTTGAAGGCGTTGGAGGAGTTCTTTGATCTTGAGGTCGGAGGCGGCGATGCCGGATGTGGGTGAGATGGCACCGTGTAGGACGTGGTAGAGGCCGTTGTAGGCGCGGGTGCGTTCGAGTGCAGTGACGTCGAGCGGCTCTTCGACTACGCAGACAACAGTACGATCACGGCCAGTGTTTGAGCATATGCCGCACACTGGCTCCTCGGTGATGTCGGCGCAGATGTCGCAGAGTTTGATGCGTTGCTTGACGCCAGTGATCGCTTCGGAGAGTTCGGAAGCTTCGGCTTCTGGCATCCGGACGAGGTGGTAGGCGAGTCGCTGTGCGGACTTGGGGCCGATGCCGGGGAGGCGTCGGAAGGCTTCGATGACGCGAGATACGGGAGCGGCAACACCGCGTGGCGCGTCGGATGGCGGTGCTGCCGGCGTGATTGATCTCGGCGGATCGGGGCGAAACGCGGCCATTTTTGATGATTACAGCAGGCTAGAAGCCCAGACCCGGCAGATTCAGTCCTCCGGTGATCGCCTGCATCTTCTTGGCGGCGACCTGCTGGGCGCTGTCCATGGCTTCGTTGACGGCAGCCATCACGAGGTCTTGCAGCATCTCGACATCTTCGGGATCGACGACTTCGGGGTTGATTTCGATGCTCTCTACGCGGGATCCACCGACCACGACGGCTTTGACGGCGCCGCCGCCGACGGATGCCTCGGATGTCGCATTGGCGATCTCTTCCTGCACCTCCTGGATCTTCTTCTGCATCTGCTGAGCTTGCCTGAGCATGTTGCGATTCATCATGATGCGGTTGCCACCTGTCCTGTAATGGGTTGAAAGTCCGGAGTTGTTACGCTACGGGTTCAATGTTAACGCGCGGGAAGTTGAGGGGAGAGGAAGAACGACGAACAGACTAAGCTGGGCAATGGGTTGGCGGTTCCGCAAAGTAGAATCCATGCGATGTCTCTCCGTTTGTTTGCCCTCGTAGCGCTGGTTTTGTTCGGCGCGGTTGCGGTGGTAGGATGCGGGCTGCGAGATGAGGGTGGTGGAGTTAGTGAGAATGTGTTGACGGCGGAGTTGGTGGTACCGCCGGGTTCGCAGGTGACGGTTGAACCTCCTACGGCTACGGTCGCGCCGACTGCTACAACCGAGGTGGTTGAGGAGGTCGCAAGGGAGTCGGGTGAGGAGGAAGCGGCTCGGGTGAATGTGCCGAATCGGGGGTACAACTCGTACGGGGATCCGGATGCTCCGATCACGATGTTCGATTTTTCGGACTTTTTGTGACCGCACTGCGGGACTTGGCACCGCGGGACGGTTGCCCAGATGCGTGAGACGTACATCGCCGACGGGCTGGTGAGGTCGATATATTTCCACTTTCCGATCTTGGCTGAGGAGTCGGCGCTGGCGGCGGAGTATTCGGACTGTGTCGGTGAGCAGGGATCGGAGCAGTTTTGGGAGTTCATAGACGGGGTGTATGAGCGTCAGGATGAGATAGGACTACCGCTACTCGCCGGATTGGCGGAGAGTATGGGGTTAGACCGTGTGGCGTTGAACGAGTGTCTGCTATCGGGCAGACACAACACGACTTGGCAGATCGACCGGGCGCGTGGCGAGGCGATGGGCGTACAATCAACCCCTACAATCTTCCTCGCGTATGTAGACAAGGATGGCGAGGAAGTGCGGTTGCAGTTCCGCGGCGCGCGGGATTTCGACAATATGTCGCAGATAATCGATGCGATCTTGAGGGATATCGAGCAGTAAAGATGAAGATAACGAAGATAACGCCTTATCTGGTGTCGGCTCCGGCGCCGTTCTTGCCCACCGCGAACGCGAAGGCGAATAACCGAGAATATCTGTTTGTAGAGGTGAATACCGACGAAGGCGTGACGGGATGGGGCGAGGTTACCTGTACTCGGGACCAGGCCAATCGCGGGGTTGCATCGTTGATCCGGCATGTGTCGGATCTGCTTGAAGGGGACGACCCAAAAAACATCGAGAAGATCTGGCACAAGGTGTTCCGGCATTTCACATACATGGGCTCGCGAGGTGCGACGACGAGTGTGATTTCGGGTATCGATATTGCGCTCTGGGACATCCGCGGCAAGGTGTTGGGAGTGCCGGTGTACGAGCTGCTGGGCGGTCCAGTGAGAGACGCGGTGGATGTCTACTGTCACCCACAGGACGGGGCGAATCCAGAGAGCTTGGCGCAAGACTGCAAGGCGATTGTGGCAACGGGTCAGACATCGCTAAAGACGGACCCTTGGTACCCGCATCATCCAGACGAGATTGATGGCTACATGTCTGGCAAGTTGTCGGCAGATGCTGAAAACCAAGGCGTGGAGCGGATTGCGGCGGCGCGAGAAGCTGTGGGTCCCGACATTGAGATATTGATCGACAACCATGCGCGGTTTGATGTCCCTACGGCGATACGGCTGGCGAATTCGTTGGAGCCGTATGACATCTTCTGGTTCGAGGAGCCGGTGGGTGTGGAGTCGAACACGGCGTTGAAGCAGGTGCGGGATGCGACGAACGTTCCGATCTGCGTGGGCGAGCGGATTCACACTCGGTGGGAGTTCGTGCCGATCTTAGAGCAGGGGTTGGCCGACTTCATCATGCCGGACATCACATGGACGGGCGGTATATCGGAGTTGAAGAAGATCTGCACACAGGCGGAGACGTACTACATACCAGTATCGCCGCACGACGCCAGCGGCCCGATAAACGTGATCGCTGGCGCGCAAGTGATGATCACGGTCCCGAACTGTTACCGCGTGGAGACGATGCGCGCCGACCTGCACGCGTACGACGTGCTGATGGACGTGCCGCTAGATATCCGTGGCGACAAGATTCATCTGGATCCGGAGCGTCCGGGCATCGGGATCGAGATGGACCGCGAGTATTTGCAGGCGCACTTGGCGGATTAAGACGCTTGGTGACGCGTTGCCGCGTCTTTCGCCTGCGCGGGAATGACGGGGATGCCTATTCCACCGCGAAGAGGTAGGCGTAGTGGGGTTGGTTGCCGCGGATGAATTGGATGTCGACGCGGTTGTAGTGGGTCAGCTCTTGGGTGAGGCGGGTTTCGGCGGCGCGGGTGGTATCGGGGGTGATCTCTTCGCCGACGTATATGGCTACTAGTGCGCCGTGGTGCATGACGGCTTTGACACCTGCGATGAGCATATCGAGTTCGTCGTCGCCGGCAGCCACGGTTTCGCCGTCGACTAGGACCATGAATTGGCCTTCGTTCACATGGACTCCGCCCATTGTGGCGTCGCGGGAGGCACGGAAGACGGAACCGACGTGGAGGCCTTCGAGCATGTCGGTCATCTCTTCGACGTTTTCGTCGAGGTCGGCATCAGGGTCGAAGGCGCTCATTGCGGCGATGCCCTCTTGCATCGAGCGGGTTTCGATTACGGTAGACGACTTTTCGGTTAGCTCAGATGCTTGCTGAGTCGCGCCGATGATGTTCTTGTTGTTGGGCAGCAGGATGACTTGGTCGGAAGGTGCTGCCTCGACAGCTTCGAGGAGGTCGGCGACGCTGGGGTTGAGAGTGTCGCCGCCTTCGACGATGAATGTCGAGCCCATGCCGGCTTGTCGGAAGTAGTTGGCCATGCCGTCTCCGGCGACGACCGCGACGATGGCGATGTCTACAGGTTCGACGGGCTGCTCAGCGGTAGCTGCATCTGCGCGACGGTTCTCGGCCCACTCGGTGGTTTGGGCATCCATGTTCTGGATAGTCACGTTGAGCGTGAGAGCGCCGTTTCGGACGGCTAGGCTAACAGCTTCGCCAGGGTCTTCCATGTGTACGTGAATCTTGGCAATGGTCTCGTCGCCCGCGATCACCGTCGAGCGTCCGATCTTGTCAAACTCTTCGCGGAGATGCGGGATGTCGATGTTGGTACCTTCGATGCCGATGTTCGTGCAGTATCCCCAGGCTTCCTCCTCGGCGATGTCCAGGGACGATGTATCGACGATGACGCCGCTTTCGCCGACGAGGTTTTCGATGCCGGGGGCATCGACGTGAACTGAACCGTCGCCTTCGCCCTTGATGTACTGAGACATGCCCATGAGCATGATGGTCAGGCCAAAGCCTCCGGCGTCAACCACTCCTGCCTCTTTGAGGACTTCGAGCATGTCGGGGGTCCGCTCGGTGGTGTCTAGGGCTTGAGTGGCAGCGGTCTCTAGGACGACGTGTATGTGTGCGCCGTCGTTCGCGGATCGGGTGGCGGCCTCTGCAGCTTCGCGGATGACAGTGAGCATGGTGCCCTCTACGGGATTTGGCACCGCGCCGTAGGCCATCTCGGCGGCGAGGGTCAAACCGTGAGCGAAGTTTTCGGCGTGTACCTCATCGGCATCGGTCATGGCGTCGCGTAACCCTCGGAACAGTTGCGCCATGATGAGTCCGCTGTTGCCGCGGGCGCCGAGGAGCGCGGCGCGGGCCATCGCGGCTGAAGTAGTCGGCACGTCTTCGGTCGCGGACGTCTCCATGTCAGACGCGATCCCGCGCATGGTGAGCATCATGTTGGTGCCGGTGTCGCCGTCGGGCACCGGGAAGACGTTGAGGGCGTTGAGCTGGTTCTGGTTGGTGGAAACTGCGGCGAGAGCGGCACGCGTGAGATCGCGCAGGAGGTAGCCGTTCCTAGTCGTAATCTCCGTCGTCATCGAGGTGCCCTTTGCTTGCTGATGGTGGTCGAGAGAGGCGCCGTTGATACCGCGTCTCGCGCTTGCGAACTGACCGCGATGTTATTCTAGTTGGAAGCGCCTAATTTTGACCGTATGCCCACGGTCAAGCACCGAAACCGACCCTTAAAACCACACGAAACCGAAACGACGCGCCATGTCCATGTCCGAACAGCAGATCCGAGCCGCCCTCAAACTTGGTCCGCGGCCGAAGCCACAGTTCGGTCACAACCGCAGCCACGCGTTGAACGCGACTAAACGCCAGTTCAAGCCGAACTTGCAGACGCGTCGCGTGCTGGTCAACGGTCAAGAGCAGAAGATCAAGCTGACGGCGCGGGAGATTCGGACGCTACTAAAGCGTGGGCGGATGTTGCTGGCGGAGTAGGTTCTCGCGAACCGTTCGCCTCTAGTATCCCAACGCAAACCCGTCCCGCCGCGGATCAGCCGCACCGAGATACGTCCCGTGCGATGTCCGATGTATCGCGTGGGCACCGCCGACTGCATTCGTAAACGGAGGCAACAAGTCGTAGGTGTAGCCGATGTCGGCAAGCTGTTCCAGCATATCGGGGTCGAAGCGAGATTCGAACATGATTGCGCCGATATCGTAGTAGCGGAAGCGGGGCGCTTCGATGGCTTCTTGGATGTTCTTTCCGCAGTCTAGGAACTGGTGGATCATCTGGATGGTTGTGTGGAGTATGCCGTAGCTGCCGGGTGTTCCGATGGAGGCGATGAATTGGGCACCCCCTGCGTTCTCGCTTCGCGAAGGAGAGGTGAGTGAATAGATCTGAGACGGAGCAATCACAAAATCAACCGCACGGCCGCCTTTGAGGTCGTTGGGGCTGCCTTGGTTGAGGTCGAACCACTTGCCCATGTTGTTGATAAAGACTCCGGTGCCTTTTGGTGCGAGGCATGAGCCGAAGCCACCGCCTAGGGTCTGGGTAATCGTGACGACGTTGCCCCACTGGTCGGCGGTTGCGAAGTGAGTAGTCATCGGCGACTGCGCTGCGGATTGCGGGTTCCATACACCTGGCAAGGAGGCTTCGACAGCGGACCGGTTCCAGCGTTCGGGCGGGAAGCCACTGAACTTGTCGGTCGAGATGCCCGATCTGATCTCTTCTGCGTAATCTTTCGAGATCAGTCGATCAAGCGGAATATCTACATATTTGGGGTCTCCGGAGTAGAGAACGCGGTCGTCAGCAGCCTTGAGCACAGCTTCGACTAGCAGGTGTTCAGTTAAGGCGGTGCCCGGTTCGAGATCGTAGCCTTCGAGGATGTTCAGCGTCTCAAGTATCTGGAATGCAGACGAGTTCGGCTTGGGAACGCGAATTTCGTAGTCGCGGTAGGTAGTCGATATCGGCTCTTCCCAATACGGGCGATATGCGGCGAGTTCTTCGCGGTTGATTACACCGTCGAAGGCCTTTTGCCCGGCACAAATCTCGTCGCCGAGCGATCCTTCGTAGAACTCGGTGATACCACCCTCGACAACGCGGTTCATGCTCTCGGCGAGTTGCTGCTGACGCAGAAGCGCACCGGCTTCTACTGCGGAGTATTCGAGTGCCAGAGTTGCGCCGTCTTCGGTTAGTTCAGCGATCTTGTCGATGGTGTCAGCTACGGTGGTGGCGATTAGCGGAGTCATGGGGACGCCGTTTTCCGCCAGATCGATGGCATACGCGAAGACTTGGGCACGGGGCAACGTGCCATACTTGTCGTGCATCGTTAGCCAGCCAGCGATATTGCCAGGAACGAGCATCGAGAGCGGTCCGTACTCCATGTCATCGCGAGTCATGCCAGACGGATCGATGTCATTGGGGGCGTGGCCTGAGAAGTTGATGGTTCGCGTCTGGCCTTCGGATGCCATATAGACGAGTCCGATGCCCACGCCACCCATACCAGACATGAATGGTTCGGCTACGTTCAGTCCCGCAGCGACTGCGACTGCGGCATCGACCGCGTTGCCGCCTGCCTGTAGGGCTTGCAATCCTGCGATAGTCGCGTGCTGCGACCCTGATGCCACCATGCCTCGACGGCCGGTTGCTGGAGGGCGCGTTGAATCGCCGTGTGGTGTGCTGCCGGTCTGTGCTGCCAATGCCATGATTGGTTTCTCCCTTAGTTCACTAAAGACGCGAGGTGTTGACGTGAGGCGATCTTTTCTTCGGGCGAGCCGTATGCCATCGAGTAGTGACCGCGGTAGCCGCTGTCTTCAAGTCGATTTAGGCATGAATTGAAATCGATGTTACCTTCGCCAGGGATCATGTGGACCTCGTAGTCTCCGGTGTTATCCGCGAGTCGGACTTCGCCGATGCGCTCGATGCCGAAAGCGTCGAGGAATCCGTCCACGCCTTCATGGACGAGGTTCGCGTGGTTGACCGTAAACGCCCATCCGAGCTTGCTTGGCGGTATCGCGTCAAATATCTGCGAACATTCTTCAACGGTGTGGGCAAGGTACTTGACCTCGGCGTGTTCAGGTTCGAAGTTGAGGTTTTCGAGCAGGATGCGCTGACCGGTGTCTGCGGCGTAAGTGGAGATGCGGTCAAGTCTGGCGATCGCGGCGGCGAGTCGCGCCTCAGGATCTGACGTGAAATGGTAGCCGGCGTGGACGACGGTCCACTTGCAGCCGAGGCGGTTGGCGAGATCGATAGATGCCCGCATGTAGTTTTCGACACCGCGAGAGACGTATGGCGAGAGTTCGGCGACGTTGACCGCGCTCAAGGTGTGTAGACCGATGTTGATGCCGGTCGTCTCGCACCGGTCACGGACCGCGGCGATGCGCTCCGCCGTCCAAGTCTCCATGTGGTTCGGACCGGTGTCGGCATTGAAGTCCAAGTAGTAAAAACCGTTCTCCTCGGCAAAGTTCAAAGCGTCTTCAAGTCGGGTTGCTCCGGCATCTAAGCCAATGCGGTCGAAAATAGACATGGCGCAGGGATGGATCGGGGTTACGTCTGGATGCAGTGATTCTATGCTGGCTGCGTTGTCGAAATGTCCGCTATCGGAATGTCAGCACGGAACGCGCCGCTTCGCCTGCCGTCATATCTGCGAAAGCTTCATTGATCTCGTTCAATGGGCGGTATCGCGTGATCATCTCGTCGAGTTTCAGCTTGCCCTGCTTCTCCATCTCCAGCAACCAAAGGAAATCGACTCTGGGACGTCCATCGCCGTGCCAGTTTCCGAGTATTGTTCTGCCACGCAGGAGCTCCCATCCGTCAACGGCCATCTCTGCGCCAGTTGGGAAGACCCCCACTAGAACCGTCGTGCCGAGCGGACGCGTGGAGTTGAAGGCTTGTTTGGCGATTGCCGGAAGTCCCACTACTTCGAAGGCGTAGTCTGCACCTCCACTCGTGATCTCGAGGATCCTGGCCACCGGGTCTTCCTTGGCAGCGTTGACGAAGTGAGTGGCACCCATCTCAGCAGCTTTTTCGAGTTTGAAGTCAACGGTGTCTACGGCGATGATTTGAGCCGCGTTGGCGAGTCTTCCACCTTGTACGACGCTGAGCCCTACGCCTCCGCAGCCAAATACCGCCATGGTCGATCCGGTCGGGACTTTGGCGCGATTGACTACGGCCCCGACACCAGTGATGATGCCGCATGAGATTAAACATGCTGCTTCGAGATTCGTGTCCTCGGGAACGAGGACGCATTTGTCTTCCAACGCGATCGAATAATCGGTAAAGGTTGGGGTTCGATGGTTGATGCGCTCGCCGTTTTTGTGGAACCGCGTCGTGCCGTCGGGCATCGAAGCGCCGTATGTGAAGTTTGTCTCGCAGAGCGAGGGATGCCCCGCGGTGCAGTTCCGGCATCGTCCGCACATGGAATCGAGAGACAATATCACCTTGTCCCCGGGCTTCAACCAATCGACACCCTCACCCACGTCCGCAACCGTGCCCGCGCCTTCGTGTCCGAGGATCATCGGCCCCACGAAGTTCTTAGTGTGTCCGTCGACGGCGTGGTAGTCGGAGTGGCAGACACCAGCGCCGACCATCTTGAGCAGAACCTCGCCGCGTTTCGGCGAGTCGATTTCGAGGGTTTCGACAGATACGGGTTGTTTTTGTGCTCGGAGTACGGCGGCTTGGGTTTGCATAGTTCAGTCTGAGTTGGAATGTACCGATGCGTATGAATGTTAGCGCCTCGGTGTGCTTTGCGTCACTGGGAGGCGAGAATAGAATGCTGGTATGGACTCGGGATCACCAAATCAGGGCTGTTGCTCACCAACTCGTGCGGACAGTGATTCACCCGTTCGGGAGAGTGCGGTCTTTCAGCACGAGAGTACGCCCGCTGAACCAGTGAAGCAGGAGTTAATCGAGCTGGACGATGCGGAGTTCCGGATGGGCACCGATGATCGCCGATTCCCTGCTGACGGAGAGGGGCCGATACGCGATGTGACCGTCGACGGTTTCGATATTTCGGCTGTGCCCGTCACGAATGCAGAGTTCGATGCTTTCGTGTCTGCCACCGGGCATGTGACAGACGCCGAACGGTTTGAGTGGTCGTTCGTGTTCAAGGATTTCGTCACGCCGGAGGTCGAGCGAACAGTCTCTCAGGTAGTGCAGGGATCGGAGTGGTGGTGGCGAGTGGACGGTGCGTACTGGCGCATGCCGGAAGGTCCGGAATCGGATATCGATGATCGCGCTGATCATCCGGTGACGCATATCTCTTGGACGGATGCAATGGCGTATTGCGATTGGATCGGTGGACGTTTGCCGACGGAGGCAGAATGGGAATACGCGGCGCGTGGCGGGTTGGACCAGGCTCGGTTCGCCTGGGGCGACGAATTGGAGCCAGATGGTGAGCACATGTGCAACATCTGGCAAGGCGAGTTTCCGAACACGAATACGCTACAGGATGGATGGCATGGCACATCGCCGGTCGCGAGCTTTCCTTCGAACGATTTTGGACTGTACGACGTTGCAGGCAACGTGTGGGAGTGGTGTTCAGACTGGTTTTCGCCGACGTTCCATCGCAACGCGCGCCGAGTGACGCGAAATAATCCAAAAGGACCCCGCAACGGAGCCGCGAAAGTGATTCGGGGAGGCTCGTACCTATGTCACGATTCCTACTGCAATCGATACCGCGTCGGCGCTCGGACATCAAACACGCCAGATTCGAGCACGGGCAATCTGGGTTTCCGTATTGTCGCGGCTTAAGTGGCAACGCATATCACACGATGCGGTATCATCGCATCAGTTAACGAGTTGTCCTCTGAGAGGAGACGGAATCTATGCATTTGCTAGAAGTCCTTAACCCCGTTGCTCAGCAACGCGGGCTGATGAATTCGACGAAGATCAATGAGCGTCCAGAGACGCTGGATGACGTTACAGTTGGCCTCATCTGGAGCGGGACGCACGGTGGGGATGTCGCGTTGAAGCGAGCGGGCGAAATGCTCCAAGAGCGTTTCAAGAATGTGCAAGTCAACTTCTACACCGGCGGCAACTATCCAGCACCGCCGCCGATCGTCAGGCAAGCGGGAGAGGAGTGTGACGTCGTTATCGGCGCCACCGCCGACTGAGGGACCTGCGCGTCGTGGATGGTCCACGACATGATCCAGATCGAGAAGATGGGGAAGCCTGCCATCCCAATCGTCTCCGGTCGCTTCGAAGAGGACGCGATCGCAAGCTCGCGCGCACTCGGTATGCCCGATTTGCAATTCGTAATCGTCCCACGTATCTATCGCAACCTCCCCATCGATGAGTGTGTCTCGCAGACCGAGGCCGCGATCGACGACATCATCGATGTCTTAACGGTCGATCAGCAGCACGGACGTCGTGAACGCGACGAGGTGGCAGAAGTCCAACGCTTCGAGGGTGAAGACCGTTGGGACGCCATTCTCAAGATGAACGAGCAGTGGTTGATGCGTGACTGGGGCGACTCCTTCGTGCTCCATCCGCCGACCGCCGAAGCAGTTGACGAGTTGATCGCTGGCTCCAATTTGGACGCCGACGAGTTGATCTGCGACATGCCGCCCGGTTTCGGTCTCGCCACCGTCGAAAAGATTGCTGTCAACGCCGCGATGGCTGGAGCTAAGCCCGAACACATGCCGGTGATAATCGCCGGAGTCAAGGCACTCTCGCAGATGGGTTCGCACGGCGGCACATCGTTGCTGATGTCCACCAGTCCGCAGGCCCCGCTGCTAATCGTCAACGGTCCAATAGCGAAGGAACTCGGCATCAACGCCCGCTCCGCGCTCGGACCCGGTCGCGACAACGAGATCAACATCACAATCGGTCGCGCCTTCTCGCTCTGTCTGCGCAACATCGGCTACTGGTATCCCGGTCAGATGGACATGGACACCATCGGCACAACACGCAAGTTCGTGCACTGCATCGCCGAGAACGAAGACATGAGCCCGTGGGAACCGTTCCATGTGAACCAAGGCTTCCGAGCAAGCGAGAGCACCGTCAGCGTCTTCATCACCAACGGCGAACTGGACGTCCAAGACCAAGGCAACACCAATGCCGAGGATCTGCTCAAGACATTGGCATACGGCTCGATCTTCGGCACCCGCGGCCTCGGCATGCACGGCGGTGGTCAAAGACTGATTCTGATGCCGCCCGATGTGGCTGGACCCGTTGGCGACCAAGGCTTCACGAAGGACGATGCTCGGACCTTCATCCATCACCACGCCAAGAACAGCTTGGGCAAGATGATCCAATACACCCCCATCAAAGGCGAAGCCCGCATCGCCGCCTCATGGCGATGGCTCGAGAACCTGACCGAACAGGAGATTCTAGACATCGAAGTTTCAGTCTTGGACAGTCCCGAAGACTGGAACATCGTAGTAGTAGGCGCCGACCGCGCCAAAACCGCCGTAATGCCCACAACCGACAACATCGCCACTGTAGGCATCGATCAGTACCGAGCATAACGTCACACCCACCCCCTCTCATGCCCCTTTCATGAAACGTGCCCCTTCCCTATCAAATCCCCCCTCCTTCAGGAGGGGGCTAGGGGGAGGATGCCAACGAAGCGAGTGCGCGGGGTATGCCCAGGGCGGTGCCATCCCCTCTCCCCGCCGTGGGAGAGGGTGAGGGTGAGGGGGATCCCGTAACCATGCCCCGCTACGTAGCCTTCCTCCGAGGCATGAACCTCGGTCGACGCCGCATCAAGAATCCGGAACTATGCGCCGCGTTCGAAGAAATCGGCTTCACCAACGTCTCCGCGTTCTTGGCAAGCGGCAACGTCATCTTCGACACCGATGAATCCGACCCCGCAGCAGTGGCAAATTCGATCGAAGTCGGCCTGAGAGATTCATTAGGTTACGAAGTCCCGGCCTTTCTGCGTAGTGCGGATGAAGTGCGCTCGATTGCCGGTTACCAGCCATTCGCAGGCGTCACGGGTGAACGCTCCGGCAAGATGCAGGTAGCGATGATTGGCTCCGATATCGATCAATCAGCCCGTGATTCAGTGCTTAAGCTGTCGAACGATGCCGACATGCTGGAAATTGTCGGGCGCGAGCTTTACTGGTGGCCGAAGGGCAACTTCTTGGACTCCCAGTTGGACCTCAATGCCCTCGAAGCAATTCTCGGTCCATTCACAATCCGCACCAAAAACACCATCGAACGCCTAGCCGTCAGATTCCTGCAAGCCGCCTGATCGATTCTGTATGCTCGGCGTAATGCCTGAAGGTGTTGCCCGCCATCACGTCCCAAGGCGTCCACTCAGCCGGCATGTGTTCGAAGCATCCCGAGTCACCGTAGGCCTCTTCTGGCAGCAGTTCCAGCTGTTCGAGAAGTGCCTTAAAGACACGATCAGACTCCTCGCGCACTTCGTCCAGAGTCATCTCCTTAAGCTCATCGTGGACAGCCGCGTTCCGCTCATCCAGGGGCAACTCCCACAGATCCGAACCGACTAGCGCGCGAGCCTTCAGCATCCCCAACATCTCCCGCTCGTACCACATCACGTGTGCCAAGATATCCTTCGCCGACCACTCACCTTCTTGGCCAGGCTCAAGCATAAGGTCCGCGTCAACCATCAACAGAAGCTCGCTCCACTCGCTCCGTCCCGTCTTGACACGATCTATGAACTCCGCTTTCTTCATCACAAATCCTATTCCATAAGCCGGTCAGTAACAGTGCCCGTATCTTAACCAACAGCGAAACATCAGACACGCTCCCTCCGCCAGTTATGAGTAGTTTTTAGACTTCTGGGCACTGGACGTTTAGGGAACATCGAAAACGACCGCTAACCGTTCCATATCCTCTCAAACCTCATTTGTCCCGTCCCCGCACCGTCCAGCACGAATACATCCGGATTGCTGAGCGATTTCCATCCCTCAAATCCGAACGTGTCATCTAGCGAGTGCAGGACTAGCGCCAACAGGTTGCCGTGTGTGACAACTAACGGCATTGCATGATCGGCATCGAATATCTCATTCAGCGCAGCCCAAGCACGAGCAAGGACGTCGCGAGCAGATTCACCGCCAGGCGCGCGCAGATCGTGATCGTCGAATGAGTCGCGGACGACATCTTCCCAGTTATCGAGAGGCTCTGCGGAGAGAGTGCGTTCGTTGAGGCGTGTATCCGTGTGGATTCTTAGATCGGATCGACTTACAAACGGTTCGATGCTTTGCTGGGCTCGCAGGTATTCGCTAGTTGTGATGTGATCGATGGGATACTCCGACAAAAAATCGGCGAGTGTGTGCGCCTGTTCGATGCCTGCGTCGGATAGGGGCGCTTCAGGGTTTTGTCCAGTCGCGGCGCAATGGCGGATTAGCAGAACTGAGCGTTCAGTCATCTGGTGGGGAGTTGATTTGGTAGTTCGCCGACCCTGAAGATTTCGAGGAAACGGCGCCAAGCCTCTTGGCGGTCTGGGTATGTTCCCTCGCCCTTGTAGGTAACGTTTTCGATGCCAAGTTTTGCCATGTCTTCAATGGAAAATGTCCAGCCGTCGAAGAAGTAAGCTGGAAGCCCTTCGTCTTCATAGTCAATGCCGACGAATCCGTAAATCAAGGCATCTTCTTTGATGCCGGTTGTCTCTAGGAACCGTCGTTCTTGCTCAATTTCGTCTCTAATCAAACTCGATATCTCTTTGATTTGCTCCTCTAGCCCTTGTTCCTCGTCGTGCGTCCCAATGGTCAATTCTCCGCGATCGATGCGGCGTCGCATTGCCTCTTCGATTGATAGACCCAAAGCTCGAGCTTCGTATTCTTCGCTCTGTGGGGAGCCGTACCAGCCTACGAGTGCCGATTCTTCGATGATTTTGTTCTTGCCGGCCGTGAAGATGTAGTTTGCGCATACGTAGAAGCAGGATTTTTCCACGATGACGTCGATTTCGTTGTCTTGGACCCATAGTCCGATGAGGATCGCATCTTCCAAGAAGCCGTCGTCAGACGTGATCCTGAGAGTGGTGATTTCGTCTTCCCTTCCTCGGATCGCGTCTAATAACCGGAAGTAAGCGCCGAAATCGATGAAGCCATCAATGGTGACGATGTCACTCTCGACGGATATCGATGCTGGCTCAGGATCAATCCAAAATCTGGATTCAGAGTCTGCGTCTGGTGTCGGTGTGGTTCCTAGAGGCGCAGTGAGTGTCGGTAACGGCGTTGGGATGACTGCTGGAGGAACGGTATCAGTAGGAACTTCAAAGACTGCTACAGGGAAGTTTTCCAAACCCTTTTCGCTCGGGTAGTCCCCATCTCCCTGATAGGTAACGTTTTCAACCCCGAATTTGGCCATGTCCTCGATTGAGAATGTCCAGCCGCCGAATTCGGTTTGTTCGTTCATGTAATAGTCGAATTGATCTGCCAACATGCCGTAGACCATCAGATACAGGTGCACGTCGACCCTTTCTAGGAATGCTGGCTCGTCTGCTTGGTCATACCTGTCGGACTCCATCATGTGTTCAACGAATCTTTCTTTGGTTTCACCCGCGGGGATATCTCCCCATTCATTCATCTCGTCATAGTTGCGACCGTAGAGTTCTTCGAGTGAGATGCCGTGACCAGCGGCGATGAATAGATCTTGTTGTTCGGAACCGTGCCAACCGACTATCGCGTCTTTTCCGATGATTTTGTTTTTGCCAGCAGTGAAGATGTAGTTGGCGCAGGAGGAAAAGCAGAGTTCATCTACGATGACATCGAGTTGGTGGTCAAAGACCCACTCGCCGATCATGATGCCATGATCCGTGATTCCACCTGGCGAGTTGATACGGATAGCGGTGATTTGGTCCTCTTTCCCGCGCACCGCGATCAAGAAATCGCTATATGTTGAATCCTCAATATCGCCGTCAAAGATAATCGTCGAACCTTCGACCGTGATGCTTGCCGAGTTCGGTTCGTACCAGATAATGCCGTCTTCGTCTGGGGTTGGAGTCGGCTCGGGGGTTTCAGTCGGAATTGGAGTTGACGTGGGCGCCGGCGTGCTGGTTGATGTAGGAGCGATAGTAGGCGTAGGAATTGGTGTTGGGATCGGGGTCGGTTCTGGAGTTGGCGTTGGGTCGGATTGGGTACATGCGACGGCCACAAGGAACGAGCAGATACACAGAACAAGGAAGTTGCGAGAAAAGATGATTTTCATTTTCGGCATTGAGTGAATCTACACGATAGTCGTGACGACTCTTATGGAATACGAACTGGATGAACGAACAGATTTGGGTCGGAGCAGCATATCCCCTTCGCACAAAAGAGGCACCAGCGAAGTGCCAAATCATCCCCTCTCCCTTGATGGGAGAGGGCTTAGAGTGAGGGTGACCCTCCCCTTCGCAGGGGGAGAGGGACACGGTAGGGGCAGGCTTCACCCCCCTCCTTCAGGAGGGGGCTAGAGGAGGCCCCTCCCCTTTTTGCGTCAGCAAAAGGGGGACGCGGAGCGAAGCGAACGCAGGGGTTCATGCACCACCAAAATCCCACCAATCCCTTAATCCCCGTAATCCCCGGTTCAGACACTTGACTCCAGCAACATATGTAGTAATATAAACAACAAGCGCCGATCCGACGGCCATCGGGTCAGCGCACGGAAAACGAAGAATCGCCGCGTCGCGAAAGGTCAGCGCAACCTTTCAAAGACGCTGCAAAAAGACAACTGAATAAAGGTAAACAGGCAGCGAGCGGGGCAGCACGGGGTCGCCAACACACGACCCGCCGGCGGTGCCCGCCACAAGTCGTGAGAGACGTCTGAGAGGACGGACGAAACGCTGCCGAAACCCGGTCATTAAGACCGTTGTAGCTGCAGGGCTCGGACGCGGGGCATACGCTGGCTCCGCCAACGAAAGCAAGCCAGACGGCGGACGCCCTCCCTCTTGAAAATCTTCGGTTTCCCCCGCTCGCGGGGGAAATGTCCGAAGGACAAAGGGGGAACGCGCCAAACCCAGGTTGTTCCGGGGAGAACCGGAATCCAGAGGGGACTAACGCGGGGGAGCCTGTCCGTTCAAGGTTCGGGCGAACGGTCTCTCTATCCGGCGCACGTCTTTCCGCATCGTCGGGCGGAAGAGGCTACAGCATCAGCGAGAAGAACAATCGAGCGATGACGGGGGCAACTCTTTCACACGATGCTTCCCGGAGGGCCGACGGTCTGGCGACGTCGGCGGTGCTGGACACAAAAACCTACCAGCCTAGGTAAAGCATGCAAGTTGTCGCCCGCGCGAAACCCAGACGCGGCGATGCTTCGAAAATACATGACGCAGGGTCGGTTCGCGAACCGACCATCGTAGGGGCGATCCCTTGTGGTCGCCCACCCGCGGGGCACACCCCCTCAATTAAACGCGCAAAAAAACCATCCCTCCCCTTTTTGCGTCAGCAAAAGGGAGACGCGGAGCGAAGCGAACGCAGGGGGTTCACATACCAACAAAATCCCACCAATCCCCAAATCCCCCTCCACCAAATCCCCCCTCCTTCAGGAGGGGGCTAGGGGGAGGCCAGCCCGTCCCCTTTCGTGAAACGAAAGGGGACGCGAGCGAGCGAAGCGAGATCGCAGGGGTATGCACCCCGGCGCCAAAACCACCCCATCACAGCCCATCATCACAATCCCCGTAATCCCCGGTTCAGACATTGGCATATGTCGAATAGAATCGCCGTCGGCTTGATTGGCTAAGTGATTCGAATAAAGATAGGAGACTGCGACTTTGTCACAGAAGCATGAAGAGAGTTCGACCTACGCAATGGGCTACAGCGACGAGTTCACTCAGATATTGCACCGCCGCAACGCTGAGACACACGCCGCGCATCTTTTGCCACATCTCCGATCCGGATCACGCGTCCTAGATGTCGGTTGCGGACCAGGATCGATATCAGTCGGTTTGGCCAAGGCGATAGAACCAGGCGAGTTGCACGGGATCGATATGGAGGAGTCGCAGATCATGATCGCCCGCGCATCCGCAGCGGCCGGAGGACACGACAACGCTACATTCCACGTCGGCGATGCGACTGATCTCCCGTTTGAGGACGATTCTTTCGACGCTGCTCACACCCATGCAGTGCTGATGCACGTACCCGACACCGAGAAAGCGCTCAGCGAAATCATGCGCGTTTTGAAGCCGGGAGGCATATTGGCCAGCCGAGAGGTTGTCACCTACGCGTCTTTCGTGGGCCCCGACGAAGCAGTTGACGACGAAGCGTGGAGCACCTTTGCAAGACTCGTGAGTGCGAGCGGCGGGCATCCCGACATGGGTAGAGACCTCAAGAACGCATTTGTCGAAGCAGGCTTCGTAGATGTTGAATGGTCCGCATCGTTCGACGTGTTTTCAACGCCCGATGACGTTGCGTTCTTCCACGCATTCGTAAATGAGTGGTTCCTGTCAGACGAGGTGATCACTCAAGCCACGCAAGCCGGTTTGGCAACCCGCGAGCAGTTCGAGACGTGGCGCGCCGACATGGACAAGTGGGACGGACATCCCGGCGCGGTCAGCGGGTTGGCGTTCGGCGAGGCGATCGGGCTTAAACCCTAGTTCAGACTCATAAATAACGCTGGTGCCGATTTCCCCTATCGGAGCTACGTCCTACGTCGGCAAAAGACCGTCTTGTGGAGTAGCCCACGGCAACTTCGTCGTAAACGCGAACTGAGGCGCGCGCGGCATCTGCACGTGCTGCACAGGCACATCGATCACTACTGGCGTATCTAAACCCAACGCGTGAGGGATCAGCGTTCCCAACTCCGAGGGATGTTCTGCCCGAAATGCAACCGCGCCAAACGACTCCGCGAACTTGACAAAGTCAGGATTGCTCAAGTCCGTCTCGTAGGTCCCATCGAAAACCTCATCCAAGTCACGCTCCACATTTCCATAGGCATCGTTGTTGAAGATCACCGTGACCACGTTGATCCCGTACTTGACCGCCGTGGAGAGTTCGGACGCGTTGAACATGAAGCCACCATCGCCGACCATGCACAACACAGGCCGATCGGGTCTGGCGATCTTAGCACCCAAAGCGGTTGGGAACGAAAATCCGAGGTTGAAGGAGTAGCCAGAATCGATGTAGGTCTTAGGGTGGTTCACTTGGTAGTGGGTCCGTGCGTACCAACCGAATTGAGTAACATCCCAGACGATGAAGGCGTCTTCGGGAATCGCCTGATTGATGGTCTCGATGATTTCGTAAGGCGGTTCTTTGAGCCGTATGTCGTAGTAGGCGATCAGATTTCGCGCCGCGGTTACGGCCTCGGCAGGAGACGGTCGATCACCCGCGCCAGCGTCGTTTAAATGAGGAATAAGCGCTTCAATGGTCGCCTTCGCGTCGCCGTGCAACGGGATAGTGTTGGACTGGATACGGGTTAAGTCACCATCATCGATGTTGATGTTTATAAGCGTGGAAGCTTCGCCAGCAGGGTTGCCCAACGAGAAACGCGCACCGATGCCGATTACCACGTCGGCGGACTGCATGACCTCGAAAAGTTGGTTCATCGATGGCTGCTCGGACATAGGGCTGAAGCATGAGCCGTATGAGAGCGGGTGATTGTCAGGGATGGAGCCTTTGCCACTGTTCGAAGTTACGACCGGGATATTGGTAGCCTCAGCCAACCGTACAAGAGCTTCTTCAGCATCGGAAATCGCCACCCCACCACCTGCATATATCAGCGGCAAACGAGAGTTGGCGATGATTTGGGCCGCTTCGCGCAGTTGGTCAGGACTGGGCACGATGCGGGAGATGCGTGCCGGCTCTCGGAGTACGACTTCCTCGCGCTCCACTCCCGTCTCCGGTGGGATTTCCATGATCACGGGGCGCGGTCTACCGGTGCGCATCTGCCTAAACGCCTCAAAGACGGCATCCGGGACATCGCGAGGTCTCATGACTCTCCGTTGCCATTTGGTGACCGGCTTCAACACGCCGATTTGATCCGCTACTTCGTGGATGCTTCCGATGTCTTTGTCGATCTGTGCACGGGGAATCTGTCCAGCTATCAGCAACACAGGCGAACAGCGCGCGTAGGCATTAGCGATGCCCGAAGCGGCGTTATAGAGCCCAGTGCCGGGGACTACGAGTGCTACACCTGGCTTGCCGGAGGCTCGGGCGTATCCGTCGGCCATGTAAGTAGAGGCCTGTTCATGGCGGGTGGTGACCATGCGGATGCTCGGCTCATCCCTTAACGCAGCAACGATGCCGTAGATCTGGATACCCGGGATTCCGAAGACGACCTCAACTCCCTCGTTAACGAGCGATTTAACGAGCGCTTCACCGCCACTCAAATTCATCCCGCCGTCCTTTCACAACCCCATGTGCTGAACGAAGCAATGGCGTTACTCATCGTCGTCATTTGCACCTCCGTACCAGTCGGTCCGTTGCGCCTCCGGCGCATCAACATCGACTTTGTACTCCTCTAACGCTTCAGGGATCGGTTCGATGCCCAAACCCGGTCGTCCGTTGGGGTGAATGTGTCCATCGCGGACGTCGAACATCGGATCGATGAGTTTCTCGAACTCGGAGAACCAGTGGTGCACGCACTCTTCTCGATAGAGATTCGGCATCGTCATGCAAGTCTGGAAGCTCGCGGCGATAGCTATCGGCCCTAAAGCGTCATGCGGGCTGATACGAATGTGCGCGACTTCGGCCATGGCTGCAATCCGACGAATCTCGCTTATACCACCACACCACGCGATGTCGGGCATGATGTAGTCGACCAAGCGATCGTTCAGAATTTGCCAGTAGTCCCAGCGCGTGAAGTGCCGCTCTCCGACACAGAGCGGGACGTTTACATTTTCGCGGACCTGCTTCAAAGCGTTGTGATTTTCGACGTGGATCGGTTCTTCGAGCCAAACGAGGTTGATGTGTTCCATTGCTCGGCAGGCTTCGATGGCTGAAGCCACATCGAAACGTCCATGAGCGTCGATCATCAATTCGTAATCATCCCCAACAGCTTCGCGCAATCCCTCCATCCACTGCACTGATTCACGGATCGCGGCCGGTTCAAGCCTTTCAACCATGTACGCGCCGCGGAACTTGCCGTATTGACGACGTGATGGGAAGGGGTCAGTCTTGATCGCTTCAAAACCCATCTCTTTGGTGCGGCGGGCATCCTCCATCATCCCGGCTAGATGATCTTCGAAAGTGTCGCCTTGTGATGTGTCGCTGACGTGTGTGTAAAGGGGAACTGACGCTCTGACCGGACCGCCGAGGAGGTCGTAGATGGGACGGTCAAGAACCTTCCCTTTGATGTCCCATAGCGCGATGTCGATGGCACTGATGAGGTGCGAGACGAAACCACGCCCGTTGAGATCGGAATACATGTGAAAGATGCGCTGCCAGATCTCTTCGATGTGAGAAGCGTCAATGCCTATGACGAAGGGCTTGACAGCTTCGATACCCCGTACCAGTTGAGGATTAGCGATGTAGTCTGTGCATTCACCCCAACCCGTCACGCCCTCGTCCGTCTCTACACTGACGAACACCCAAGGCATGGTCGAGGGCATCTTCACGACATGGGTTTTGACATCGGTGATTTTCATGGTTTGGGGACCTCCGGTGCGGCCTGTAACAATGATGATGCGGTTAGTTTACTGGCTAACCGCTTCGTCGATACTCAATGACCGGCAAGGTGATCAGTGAATTTGCCGCAACCGCGGATCCAGGTAGTCGCGCAGCCAGTCGCCGATGAAGTTGAAGGCGAAGACGGTGAGAAAGATGGCGGCTCCGGGCATCACCGGCACCCACCATGCGGTCGTGATGAACTCCCTTCCATCAGCGACCATGCTGCCCCACGCTGGCTGAGGTGCGGGGATGCCGACACCTAGGTATGACAGGACGGATTCAGTGAGGATGAGGGAGCCGATCTGGAGGGTTGCGATGACGACGACGGTGTTGAAAACCCCAGGCATGATGTGCCGAAAAGCAATGCGGAACTGTGAGGCTGAGTTGACGCGCGCGCTTGCGACGTAGTCCATGTTCTTGAGTTGGAGAGTAAGTCCGCGGGTCTGGCGAGCGAAGATAGGCCATGAAAAGATCGTCAGGAGTGTAAGAACGAGTTGAAAGCTCGTACCGAAGACCACCGCGGCTACGAGAGCGATGAGCAGGAAGGGTGTGGCGTAGACGAGGTCTACGATTCTCATCGCGATCTCGTCCCATAATCCCCCTGCCATACCAGAAGCAATGCCGATTGCGCTACCGATCAAACTGCCGCAGATTATGACGATGAACGCGACTGAGAGGGAGATGCGAGACCCGTGGATTATGCGACTTAACAGATCGCGTCCGATCTTGTCGGCACCGAGAATGTAGTCGAAGGTACCGCCTTCCATCCAAACCGGCGGGTGGGCAATGAAATCGAGGTCACTCTCCAATGGGTGCGCCGGGGCGACCCATGGAGCGAAGATCGCCATAATCGCGAGCCCAACAGCGATCACCACCGGTAGAACCGGATACCGCCGTATCCATCGGTATACCGTGCCTAGCACAGGTATTCGCAGATTCGAGCGTCCGGTCGCCGTGTCCGGCAGTGGCGTATCACGAATCATAGATACGGATCCTAGGGTCGATATAGGCGTACAGCAGATCCGCCAAGAGGCTGGAGATAAGGAACAACCCTGCAAAAATTACGGTGATTCCAGTGATTAACGGAAAGTCGTTGTTTTTCGTCGCGTCCACAGCTAGTCTGCCGAGACCCGGCCACGCGAAGACAGTCTCAACTACGACGGTGCCAGAAAGGAAGCTGGCCAAGAGTATCGCAGCCACGGTAAGGGGCGCGATAAGCGCGTTTTTGAGGGCGTGTTTCAGGATCACCTTGTTGGTTGATACGCCTTTCGCCCGAGCCAATTTGATGTATTCGCTGTCGAGGACTTCTAAGAGAGATGATCGAGTCAGTCTCGCTAGACCAGCGGAACCTAGCCATGCCAGGGTTGTGGCTGGAAGGACGAAGTGCGTCCAATCGCCACGACGAGAGGTGGGCAGGATGTCTAGGTAGACAGCGAAGAAGAAGATCAGGATGAGAGCGAGCCAGAATGGAGGTGCCGCCTGGCCAATCAGGGCGAAGGACCGGACCGCGATATCCACTAGTGTTCCGCGTGTGACGGCGGATATGGTGCCCAGAATTACACCAAGCGCAACAGCCATCAAGTAGGAGATACCGGAAAGCTGGAGGGTGGCAGGCAGCTTTTCGATGATGATGCGCAGGGAGTTTCGCTTGTGCCAAAGCGAATCTCCGAAGTCGCCTTGAACTGCGTTCCCTGCCCAAACCAGGTACTGCACAACCATCGGCTTGTCGAGTCCGAGCTCGCGTCCTCTGGCATCCCACACTTCTTGCGACCAGCGTGTGCCTTGCGTCATATAGAGCAGACGCGGGTCGCCGGTGAGCCGTGACAGTCCGAAGACGATCATCGAGATACCAACCATCACGGCGGCCATGTAAAACACTCGACGTATGAGGAATCTAGCCAAGGATCGGTTTCCTCCGCCGTAGAGACACCCCGTAGGGGCAGGTTTGAAACCTGCCCCTACGCATCAACATCGGCGAACCGCCCCTACCACACTGTTGCTTATTCGGAATCAGAGACAGCCAGCGACTCGGGTCGGTTGGGCAACACGTCCTGCGAGTTGTATGGATCCCATGCGGTCACTCTTGGCGCGACAGCGAAGAGGTTTGCGCTGTGCTGGAACATCGGCAAGAACAGCATCTGATGCGACAGGTAGTCTTGCACCTCGATGTTGTTCGCTATGCGCTGGTTCAAGTCCCGCTCAGTAGCGTTCGACAGACCGACGTCACAGACTTCCTGCTCCATCGTGAATCCCACGATGTGACCTGCGGCCGCGCAGATATAACGGGCCGATGTCGCCCCCGGTATCCAGTTGATGCCGTGTGTGAACGGGACGTTGATCGTCTTGTCGACGGTCTGCGGGCGTCGCGCGCCGTACTCGGTGCGGTCAATGGTGACGTTGATGCCGAGGTCGCTCCGCCACATCTCAGCGGTGGCTTCGGCAGCAGCTATCGTGCCTGGCGAGAATGTGCTGGGCACCCATATCTCCATGTCGAAGCCGTCTGCTACGCCAGCGTTAGCCATGTACTGCTTCGCCATTGCGACATCGTAAGGAATGACCCACTCGGCTTTGTGGCTCGGGTCGTCCGGGAGAATGTTCTGCCACGCGTAGATAACACGACCGAGTCCGTCAAGGACGTTCTCAATGATCGACTCGCGGTTCACGGCCATAGCCATAGCCCATCGGACCTTGCGAGCGTTCTCCATAGACGTCGAATCCCCGGGGTCACCGATCCACGGGAACCCTTCCGCTAGACCTTCTTCCCAGCCGGGACGCGGCATCTCCCCGCCTTCACAGTCGGAGCAGTTGGTGGACCAGTAGTTGCCTGCCATCTGGAAGCCTTGCGGCCGGGCGATGCCGATCTCTTGCACTCGGCCTCCAATGTCGTCAACGACTTGGTTGATGACCTGCGGGCTGAGTTCCCCGATGTCGATCTCGCCAGCGCGCAACGCTGCTTCACGAGAGGCCGCTTCGGGCATGTGGACGATGTTGACAGTTCCGACAGATGGCTCAATGCCGGTCCAGTGGTCGCGCACCGAGTGGAGCACTACTTGGTCGTCTGCAGTCCATTCAGCCACCTGGTATTTCCCGGTGCCTACAGCCGTTGTTCCGAAGCCTTCGGCCCCTAGTTCGTCAAATGCTTTCTTGCTGACTACCACGATGCCGTTGAAACCGGCATTGCCTTGCAGCCACGCCCATGTGGGGTCGAAACCGCCAGGCTCGATATTCTGACGTACCGTCCGATCGTCGATTACATCGAACCCGACCTTCATCTCCGGACCGATCTCCTCAGCTCCGTTGTTAACGGAGTCTGGAGCGAAGGCTGAGTTGAAGGAAAAAGCCACGTCTTCGGAGGTCAGGTCGCCCCAATCACCGCCGTTGTTGTGCCACGCAACGTCTTCACGGATCGTGAAAGTGATGCTGTTGAAGTCAGACGCTACCTCCCACGATTCGGCGAGGCCGAGGTCTGAGGGCGAGTAAGCAGTGTGGTCTTGTGGCGGCGGCGTCGGCGGGCTGACATGCGGCGCCCGGACAATCGTCTCGTAAATCGAGAGGTCTTTTCCGATGCCACCTGTCGCGCGAATGTCTCGACGCGGCTCTTGAATCAATGGCGGGACTTCGCCGACCGCGATCGTTACTGTGCCTTCTGCCGCGGGGCCCGAATCGTCGGTACACGCCACCGCGGCGAATGCTGCTATGGGAATCAGGAGGGTACTTCCTAGAATCAGTAAGAGCGTTCGGGGATCGTGGCGAAACAGTGTTCGCATCACAGGCCTCCTTTCGTGACGCATCGGCCTCGTCGTTAATCGCATCAACGGAACAACCATGCGGAATGTTTGCGATTTCCGCACTTCTTGGTGCCCGTATGGTTGGAAACAGTTTATAGGAATGCTTAGTTGCGCGCGGCTCATGCGTCGGGAATTGCGGACATCGTTGCCGCAGTTTGAGGACGTGCGTTTTTGTGGGCTAAAATACGCTTGGGCAACCAACGGGCTAGTAGTTAAGAAGGAGGTCGAGATGGATTTGGAGTTCACGATTTCAGGGCAACAGTGGATCGGGGTAGCGATCGGCGCGGTTTTGTACATGGTGTTGTCGATGATCTGGTACATGCCAAGGGTGTTCGGCAATCGGTGGATGGCGGGCGAAGGATTGACTGAGGAGGATCTGCAAGGTGCTGGAACACCTGTCATCTATGTGATCACATTTGTGATGGCGCTGGTGTCAAACATCGTCATCGCGCTAGTGTTGAGCAACGTAGGCGGAGGTGTTGTGAACGGCCTCGTAGTAGGACTGCTTCTCGGGGTTGGTGTTGCCGGCATGGCGATTGCGCCGCACTACATGTTCGCCAACAAGAGCAACTTGGTCTTGATCCAAGCTGGGCACGCCGCGGTTTTGATAACCGTTTCGGGCGCTGTGATCGGTGCGTTAACTTAAAAGAGCCAATGCGGACCAACGATCGAAAGGTTTTGGCACTAGATGCTTGATTTCCCGGATGGAATTGACGAGTACGCCACAGCGCATACGACCGTTCCAGATAGCGTATTCGACGACATCGCGGTAGATGTGGAATCGACCGGTGCTGCTGGCATGATGTCTGGTCGAACTGTCGGTTACTTCCTGAACACGTTGGTGACAATCAGCAGCGCAAGGCGCGTTTTGGAAGTTGGAACCTTCGTCGGTTACAGCGCATTGATGATGGCATCTGCACTGCCCGAAGATGGCGAGTTGATCACCTGCGATGTGAGCGAAGAGTTCACTTCCATCGCCCGCAAGCATTGGGCCCGACATTCCGCGGGCGAGAAGATCGACCTCCGATTGGCACCCGCGACCGAGACGTTAGATACGCTCTCGCCACCGTTCGATCTGGTATTCATAGACGCTGATAAACAGAACTACCCGGTCTACTACGAGAAGGCGCTCGGGTTATTGGCTCCCCGTGGTGTGATCGTTGTCGACAACGTTCTGTGGGGCGGCCGCGTATTGGGCCCGGACGACCCCGAACAAGACGACGAACAAGGCGCGACGAAATCGATCAAAACGCTAAACGACATCGTTCAGGCCGATGATCGAGTCGTAAACGTCATGCTCACGGTGCGCGATGGGATGATGCTCATCCGCAAACGCGACGCTCACTTGAGCTAATTCGCCGCTACGGGTACAACCCAGGGCTGCGCGAGCGCTTCCAGCAACGCCGTAACTCCGGATTTGGCGTTCATCCGGACTACCACGTCGCAGATCGACGACAGTTTCGTCGGATTCGGATTGATCTCGATCAACTCGGCATCTGGCAGGCGCACCGCACCGTTTGACTGATCGCCCCTTGAACGGTGCTTCGCAACCCACAACAACCCACTCGCCGGCCTGACCGTCGCCGACGTCCCGATCGCAACCACACAATCCGCACGATCGATTTGCTCCCGCGCCGCTGACATCACCTCCGGCACAATCGGCTCACCGAACATTACCGCATCAAACTTCACCGGCTCACCGCACTCGTCGCAAGGATCGGGCACGAACAGCGGCACAAAATCGTTCAGTTCCGTACGCTTGGCACACCCGATGCAACGCAGGCGTGATCGATTACCGTGAATCTCGATCAACGCATCGCCCATACCGGCCTTCAAGTCCAACCCATCGATGTTTTGCGTGATCACCGATTTGACGTACCCGCAGTTGACTAGATCCACCAGCGCGAAGTGACCATCGTGCGGTTTGGCGTTGCGTAAAGATTCTCTGAGTTCGAGGATGTGTTCATCGATCTGGGCATTTATCTGTCGATCCCAATAGGCTTCGGGATCGGCTCTGAATTGGCGATAGCCATCCATCGATGGGGTGCCGTACTTCGTCCACAGGCCGTTTGTGCCGCGAAACGGTGGAATGCCACTCTCTACCGACATGCCGGCGCCAGTCATTACGACGACATACTTGGATTCGGCGATTATTTCGGCGGCACGGTCAAGGTTTGCCACAACCGAGACCGAGGTGTCGGATTTGGACGAGTTCATACCGAGATGGTACGGCATGAATGCGGGATTTCGACGATTGCTTGAGGCTGCTGCTATGTCATAACTGGTCCGAAGGATCGGGGCAGGCGTTGATCATCACGGGAAAGAACACGTTTGCGCATTTGTGTCGGGCGCGGCGTGACAACCTGTGTTGCTTTGGGTCGTGTGTTTCTTGGCGGCGGCTCTGTTGGAAATACTACTGGGGCGGTTCCACGCGAGGGGGCGCGGTTCACGCCCTCGTTTTATGAGGAAACGACGGGATCCTTTGATTCGTCGATTTTTAGGCAACTTAAAAGAGAATCACAATATGCTAATGTTGTGCTGAGGACATTGAGATATGCCCGATGAGTTTCGAAATCCCGAGGACAGGTATCGATATGTCCAAGGTAGGGCTCATGGGTCGATGTATCCGAGCATGGGTGAGTTGAAGTGGTTTTGGTTGGTGATTGCAGTCGTTGTGATTGGCGCTGTTATGTTGCGGATGTTTGGGTCTTCAGAAGAGTCGGAGTCATCTAGCGTCAACGTTGTTTCAACCCCTACTAGCATCGCGTTCTTTTCGAACCGCGACGGTGATGATGAGATCTACGTGATGAATGCGGATGGGAGCGGTGTTGAGCGGCTGACGGACGACGAGCATGAGGACGATAATCCTGCGTGGTCGCCGGACGGTGGAATGATGTTTGGCCCCCCCTTTGTGTTCCCCCTCGGAGAGAGGGAGGGGTAGAGTGTAGATATGAATTATCAGGTTGGACAGGCGCGGGTGTTTGTGGGTGTTTTGGCGGTGCTAGTGTTGGTTGCGGTGATCGCCGTCGGATTGCGGATGTATCCGTTGTCATCAGCAGAGCCGGCCGTTGATCGGTTCGCGTTTGTCTCGTTCCCTGGCGTGTTTCTTTCGGTCCCTGATGCTGATTCAGAGAATGATCTTGATTACGAGATCTATGTGATGAATGGGGATGGGAGCGGTGTTGTGCAGTTGACAGACAACGACTCTTTCGAACTTTCTCCTGATTGGTCGCCGGATGGCAAACGCATCGTGTTTACATCGGATCGTGACAATGATGTTGAGATTTACGACATCTACGTTATGAATGCGGACGGGAGCGGAGTCGAGCAGCTTACGGATGGTTGCAGCGACCGTGACCCTGCGTGGTCGCCGGATGGAGAGCGTATCGCTTACACGTCGCGTGGTGACATCCATGTTATGGATGCGGATGGAAGCGATGTTGTGCAGTTGACGGGTACCCCGAGGGAATCTTGCGCGGGAGTGTTCCGTTCCCGGTACCCTGACCGCTGGGATTACTACTACAGGAATGCGGACGGCAGTGTGGCACCGGAGCCGTTTACGGACTTCGAATCTATGTTTGACTGGGTCGTCGGTGCGGACTGGTATCCTGTGTGGTCGCCGGATGGTGGTCGCATCGCGTTTCTATCTGGCCGCAGCGGTGATGGTGGTGCGGATATCTACGTTATGAATGTTGATGGTAGCGGTGTTGTGCGGTTGACGGATGAGGTGCCTTGGATCGATAGTCTTTCGTGGTCGCCGGATGGCGGTCGTATCGCTTTCGACGCGGGCGACATCTACATTGTGAATGCGGATGGTAGCGGTTTGGTGCAGTTGACGGATACCGATTATGAGTATGGCGGCGACGATAATCCTGTTTGGTCACCGGATGGTGAGCGTATCGCGTTCAATCGTAGCGGGTTCGATTCGGGCCCGCCGCCCCATAATAGTGAGGATGCCATCTACGTGATGAATCCTGATGGTAGCGGTTTGGTGCAGTTGACGGATAATGGACACGACGCTCCTGTTTGGTCGCCTGATGGTCGTCGTATCGCGTTCATCTCCGACCGCTATGGCGATTACGGCATCTACGTTATGAACGCGGATGGCAACGGTGTTGTTGAGCGGCTTTGGGATGGGTTGTGGTTTATGCCTGCGTGGTCGCCAGCGGTGGAATGATGTTTGGCACCCCCTTCAGTTCCCCCTCGGAGAAGGGGATGTGCAGGCCACGCGAGTATGATGGGAGGGAACGCGGGATTTCGAGGATTCCGACGATTGAGTGCGGCTACCACCATGCCGCAACCGGATAGCTACTCTTCTGTTTCTTCGTCAACTCTACCCAAGAACACATCGGTCAAGATGTCGGTCTCTTGAACTGTCTGCGGCGTCCCGTCGTGGGCGATTCGCCCTTGATTGATTACGTATGCGCGGTCGGCGATATCCAAAATGCCCTTGATGTTGTGCTCTACGACCATGATCGTTGTATTCAACACCTGACTGATCTCCGAAACCTTCTCGAAAACCTCTTTGACAATGATCGGGGCCAACCCTAATGTCGGCTCATCGAGCAACAACACGTCCGGTCCGGCCATGAGTCCGCGCCCGATAGCCAGCATCTGCTGCTGGCCGCCGGACATTGCGCTGGCGTAGTCACGGCTTTTCGTCCGCAGGATCGGGAACAGGTCTAATACCGAGTCCAACCTCCGCTCCTGCTCGTGCCGATCACTCACATGCAAGCATCCCATACGCAGGTTCTCTTCGATCGTGAGATGTGTAAAAACCCTCCTGCCTTGAGGCACGAACGCGATCCCTTGTTTCACGATCTGATGTGTCGCAACATCCAATGGTTCTCCACGCAAGAACACCGTACCGCCAACCACCGGTGCCAGCCCCATGATCGCTTTGAGCACCGTCGATTTGCCAGCACCGTTAGGACCCATCACGGCAACCAACTCTCCTTCGTTCACCGCTAGCGACACGTTGTCTAGACCAACAACCGCGCCGTAGTGGACGGAGATGTCAACCAACTCCAAGAGATGAGTGGCCTTAGTTGCACTATTGCCATCTTTCATCGTCGAAATGTCGTTCGTGTCAATCATCGTAGTGAGTATCGCGTTGCTTGCTTCATGCGCCGAGGTACGCCCTTATCACTTCCGGCCGGTTGAGTACCTCCTCGACTTCACCTGCCAAGAGGAATTTGCCGCTTTCAAGCACGATGATGTAGTCGGACAGCTCCCGAACGATGTCCATGTTGTGCGAGATGAAGACAACAGTTCGTCCGCTGGCTCGTAGGTCGCGCAGCAGGTCTTTCACTCGTTCGAGCATCTGCGGGAATAGGCCTGCGAACGGCTCGTCGAGGATGTAGACCTGCACTTCGAGCGCCATCGCGCGCCCAATTTCCAGCAGCTTTCTCTGACCATACGATAGTTCACCAGCCATCGATTCTCGTTTCTCCCACATCCCTACCTGCTTGAGTATCTCCTCAGTCTTCTTGCGATGCTCCGCCTTTGAGCGTTCGAATATCGAGGGCAATAGACTTCGGTTGGTCAAGACCACCATCATGTTGTCCCAGACCGTCATCTGGTCGAATAGGCGAACTTCTTGAAACGTCCGAGTGATGCCATGATCTGGCGTTTCGTGAGCGTGAATTACTTTGAACGAGTTGGTCTCGATCTTCACGATGCCATCGTCGTACGGGAGCACGCCCGTGACTAGGTTGACAAAGGTCGATTTTCCCGAGCCGTTGGGACCGACGATGCTCGTGATCCCGAAAATCGGGATGGTCAGCGAAACATCGTCCAACGCCTTCACACCACCGAACTGCTTAGTAATTCCGATGGTCTCGATTCCGTAGTATTCGCTGAGGTCGGTCTCTTGATCGATGTTTTGAGAAATCACAACTTGTACCTCCCGGCCAATCCTTGCGGCCTGAAAAGCATCAGCAGCACAAGTAGCACGCCCAGAACCACCTGTCGGGCTTGACCAATGAACTCATCTGGCAGGAAAGGCAAGAACCGCATCCCCTCTTCAAGCAGCACGAAAGCCAATGCTCCGAGCAAAGACCCGCGGATCGAAGCCAAGCCGCCAAGTATCACTATCGATACGAGCAGCATTGATTCGAGAAGAATGAAGGAGTTGGGGTCGACAAACGTGGTAAAGCTGCCGAACAACCCACCTGCCAGACCGGCCATCATCGCCGAGATCACCCATATCGCCAATTTGTAGTACGTGGTCTGGTAGCCAAACACCTGAGCTACCTGCTCGTCCTCTCGAATCGCCTTCAACACACGCCCGAATGACGAGGAGACGAGGAACCACGATATGCCGACCGCGATGAGCAGAAAGACTGCGCAGAGGATCAGAAATTCTCTGTCGCCAGTGAGCTGCCATCCACCGATGCTTGGGCGCTGTACGTCGTGAATCCCGAATGCGCCTCTGGTCAGCGCGCGCCAACTCAAGAACACGTTGAAAGCGATGATCGCGAACCCGAACGACACCAGAACGTAGATGTCGTCCCTAAATCGGTTGAACACCGCGCCAACAGCAAGAGCCACTACGCCTGCTGCCAAAACGCACACCGGTAGTGCTGCGAAAAAGGGCCATTCGAATTGCGGAATCGCTTCGGTTCTAAGCAGTTCGTACGAGGTGTCCGAGGTCAGGATCGCCATTCCATAGGCACCGATCCCGAAGAAGCCGATATGCCCGACCGACAGCAACCCGGTGTAGCCGACTACCAGGTTCAAACTCACGGACAATATGGCCCAGATGCAGAACACGGTCGCCAGCGTCATGGCGAAGCCAGTCCCTTGCGACAGCGTGAAAATAACGGCGATTCCGATGATGAATACGTTGGCGTAAAGCTCGAGGTCGCCTTTCTCCCTCAGCGTGTGCAATCCTCGTTCGAGGATTGTTGGGTCTGTTGCTGCAGGACTGTTATTCATGCGATTGGGCCTACTTCCTAGGCAGGATGCCCGTCGGCCAGAACGATAGGAAGAGTATCAAGACGAGAAACGAAACTACGTCACGCCACTCTCCGGCAAGATCCCATATCCCGAACTGCTCCAACATGCCAAGGATGAAGCCGCCGACGATGGCGCCTTGCAGATTGCCTATGCCTCCAACCACGGATGCGATCCATCCCTTCAACAGCAAGAGTAAACCCATACGCGGTTGGATCGCGGTATCGTGACCGCTGAGCAATCCACCCAACGCGGCGAATACGGCACCGATGAAGAAGACGATTGCCACGATGACTGTAGTGTTGATGCCAACTACCTTGGCAACCTCTTCGTCATCCCCGATAGCTCGCACTGTCCTGCCGAACGTGGTCATTTTGAGCAGCCATGTCAGACCGAGGAAACCAATGACCGCGATGGCAATCGTAAAGATGTTGAATCCTTTGATGGTAGCTCCAAGGATGTTCATCGTTTCATTGCCGAATGGTTCGGGTAATGGTCGCGGGGTGGGCTCGAAAACGATGACTATGAGAGCGCTGAATGCAAGCAATATGCCCAATGTGGCTACCAGCATCACGAGCGGCGAGCGCGCTCGTTCACGCATGTAGACGTACAGTCCGCGATACAGCGCTAGCGACACCACGCCAGCCAAAAAACAGGACACACCCCAGCTGAGGTAGAGCTTGGATCCGGGCGAATCGACAAGCCAAATAGCCAGAAGTACACCCAACCCGATCCCAACAACCAATGCCACCATCGTTGGCACCTTCAAGCCATCAGATCCCGCAATCCGCATGTATGCTGCTCGACAAATCAACACAACGCCCGTCACCACTAATGCCGCGACAACTGGACTCAGCGTGATATGCAGTTCCTTCGGATAGGTGAGCACGATGCCCGAGTACAGGCCCGCGATCGCGGCTATCACGCCTCCGGCGATACGCAGGGTTCTATCGCTGAAGCGGCTCCGCAGGCGGTAGTAGAACGCAGTGTGCAGTGCCCAAGCGACGACACCGGCAACCACTAAGGCGAAGATTCCGTTTACGACGGGATTGTTGATTTCGTACAACCCACCCAAGGTCTCTGACGATCTGAGATAGAAGACCCCATATGCCCCTAATGCCGCCGCCGCGCCGTAGTACATGTCAAAGAACCAGACTGTGCTGTAGACGATCGTGAACCCCATTGCGACGAGTGCGTAGACCGCGCCAACCGACATCCCGTTAAACGTGAACTGCAGGGCTTGGTCAGGTGATTCGGTTATTTTCCAGCCGATGTAGGCAACCACCAGCGCAGTCAACACCACCGCGAGGAGGTTGCTACGATTGGAGAAGTAGCTACGAACGTCAGTCACTTGGGGCGATTCGTTTAAGGGTGGCTCTCACTCGATTTTTACTGCATTTGCAAACAGGTGGTGTGTTTAATCGACCATTGATGGTCCTAGCACCTTCAAACCTTGGTTGTCCGCGGTTCTTTCTTTGGTCGGCAAGACCTCAACTATTGACGGAGCAATGTCCGTAACGTCACCCCGTTCATCGAAGCTGTAGTTGTTACCGATAGCGCCGCTCCATGTGATGTTGTTAAGACATTCTTTGAACCCGTCGGCATCTTGGTCGTCGCCGGTTTGCTTGAGACACTCAGCCGTGATGTATATGTCATCGTAGGTCGATCCGACATACCAAGCCAGCGTGATGTAATCGTATCGTGCTTTGAATTTGGTAATGACCTCTTGTCCCTTGGCGTTGTTTGGTTCGAGAACAGCGACCACCGCTTTGATGCCTGTAGCCGCATCTCCGGCAATCTCAAGGGCGGTCCAACCGACGGACACGATCTCGCCGTATATCGGCCCTTCCCAACCCAACTCTCTGAGTTGTTTGATCGCGGTGCCGCCCGAGAATTCTGCTTGGGCTGCAATAAATATCGAGTCAGGATTGGAATTTATCAGCTTAGTCAACGGTGCCCGAAAGTCTGTAGTGTCGGACGCGAATCTCTCCTCGGCAGCCACTTGTCCGCCGCGTTTATTGAACTGTTGCGAAGTTGTGAGACGCGCGCCCTCTGCATAGTCGGTCGATTCGCTCAACGTTGCAACTGTCTTTATTCCTTCCTCCCACATCAGGTTGCCAAGACCGGTTCCGTTCTTCTCGCCGTTGATCGCATTCCGGAAGACGTAATCTCCGGCGTTCGAGATGTCGGGATGAACCGCCAATCCTGAGAAGAGAATGTTGCCGTCTTTCTGCGCGAGCGGGGCAACCCCCAACATTGCGGCACTGCACGACGGACCCAACACGATCTTGACATTTTCGACGTCGGTGAGTTTGTTGTACGCGGTAATTGCGTCTTGTGCGTTGCACTTGGAGTCTTCGACTACGAGTTCGAGCTTGCGACCATCTATGCCACCTGCTGCATTGATCTCGTCGGCCGCCATCTGCTTGGCGTTGTTTGCGACGGTTCCGTAGGTCTCGCCGAGACCTGTCAGTGACTCCATTACGCCGACGCGGTAAACCTCTTCTGTCGTATCGCTGCCTTCGCATGCGATAGAGACCGCGATTGTTGCCAAAACTATTGGCAGTGTGAGCCTAAGGATTCGCGCCTGGGCCATGTTAAATCGCTTGTGATTAATTGCGGTCCCATGATCGTTTCGGTTGAACTTCACTGGAGTTATCCGATTTCCCACAGGTACGACTTCCAATGATGCCAAACTCCCGAAAGCAGTTGGACGCGTAGTAGCGAACAATCTCTGCGGTTGTCTTTCTGCTAATGCCCCGAGGCGCGTTTCGCTGTGTTAGCGCCTACTCAATCGGTGCCGGGCCCAAGACTTTGTACCCCTGGTTATCTTCGTTTCGTTCACCTGTGGGCAGGACCTCGACTACCACGTTGGACAGGCCGACGACTTCGCCGTTCGAATCGAAGCTGTAGCTATTGCCGATCGCGCCGCTCCAAGTTATGCCGTACAGACAGTCTCGGAAGCCGTCCGCGTCTTGATCGTCTTCCGTCTGCTTCAGACACTCGGCAGTGATGTAGACGTCGTCGTATGCGGAACCCAGGTACCACGCCAAGGTGACATAGTCGTATTTTTCTCTAAAGTTTGCAAGCACCTCTTGCGCCTTGTTGTTGGCCGGATCCAGATCGGCGGTGACTGCTATTAGGCCGTTGGCGGCATCGCCGGCGATTTCCAGCGCTGTGGCACCGATGGGCACAACTTCGGAGTAGATCGGGCCATCGTAGCCGAGCTCACGTGCCTGCTTCACAATGGTTCCACCGGCAAACTCCGATTGCGCCGCGAGATGGATCGCGTCGGGATTGGCGTTGGTTAGCTTGGTCAGCTGAGTTCGGAAGTCTGTCACGTCGGACGCGTAACGCTCTTCGGCGACGACGGTACCTCCTCGCTTTTCGAATTGCGCGACTGAAGTGCGGCGAACGCCTTCGGCATAGTCGGTAGATTCGGTAATCGTCGCGAGGTTACGGATGCCGTCGGCCCATAAAAGGTTTCCGGTATCGACGCCCAATTGGGCATCGCTCATCGACGTTCGGAAGATGTAGTCACCAGCGGTTGCGATGTCAGGGTTTGTCGCCAAGCCAGAGAACAATATCGTTCCGTCCTCTTCCGCCAACGGTGCTGCACCCAGCATTGCGCCGCTGCAGGAAGTGCCCAGTATGATCTTGACTTCATCGACGTCAGTCAGTTTGTTGTATGCGGTGATGGCATCTTGGGCGCTGCACTTAGAGTCTTCGACGACAAGTTCGATCATGCGACCGTTGACACCGCCGGCTGCGTTGATCTCCTCAACCGCGAGCTGCTTGGCTTGGTTCGCCACCGTCCCATAGGTTTCTCCGGGGCCAGTCAGCGATTCCATGACACCGATGCGATACGGTTCGTCGTCATCCGAATCGCCGATGATACCGCAACCGATGGCTGATAAAGCGACAACCATCAGAACTGCTAACAGAACACTTAATTTGTAAGTCATTTGGCGCACCTCCGCTGCTTGTCAAAATAGCCGACTTCGAGTTGTGATTCGTTATACCACGTTGCAGGTTTTGCGGTGATTTTGCTGTTTGACCCGGGCTATATCCCCAAAATTCATGAATAGCGGTGACAATACGCCGTTGTCCTGATGTGGTTGAGCGAGTAATAAATATCCCGACAATTGATTTGCCGAGCGCTATTACGGCAGTTGATCGGATATTACCGGAGTTTCAAATCCGGGATGACCGGACCTATAGGGTTGGCTTTATCGCGCGTCTTTGGGATAGACGATCACATTTGCGCCGCGCACGACGGTAATGGTTACGGGTGCCCCGTCTGGTAGCGCTGCGCCGTACGAACGATTCCGTACGCGAAAGGTATCGCCCGACGGCAAACGTACGCTGAAGTCGGTGAAATCTCCATGGAATTCGCGGGATGCGATCCGAGCGACGCAACGACAGTCGACACCGCAAGGGGCGAAAGGCTCGAGTGTCCAACCGTCCTCCTCGGAACCTCGGGTGTCGTGCCTCCGCAACCTAAGTTCAGAAGCGCGCATCAAGGCTGATACCTCTTCGCCGTCCGCAATCTTGTAACTGTTCGCTATCACAGCTGGAAACTCGCCGGCCTCGGTGAATACCCTTCCACCCCTGTATGTCCCCTCGATGAAGGACGATCGGCCGATAACGCGGGCGACATGCGGAGAGACCGGTCCCGCGTACACTTCCTCTGCCTTTCCGATCTGTTCAACCCGCCCGCCGCGCATGACCGCTACGCGATCCGAGGTTAAGAAGGCGGTCTCGCGATCATGAGTGACCAATATCGCGGTTTTGCCAGCCTCATGGATGATGTCTTTGACCTGTCGCCGCAGTTCGACGACGAGGCTGGGATCGAGATTGCTGAACGGTTCGTCGAGCAACACGGCGACGGAATCTGGTGCGATGGCACGTGCAAGAGCTACGCGTTGCTGTTCGCCACCTGACAATTCGTGAACGTCACGATCTGCGTATTCCAAGATGCCACACATCTCCAATATCTCGAGTGACCGGCGACGTTTATCGGACTCTGAGGCTTCTTTGATTCCAAATTGGACATTCTGGATCACTGTGAGGTGGGGAAACAAGGCGTATGACTGAAACACTAAACCTAGGGCGCGCTCGTGCGGTGGCACGTGAATGAACGGCGATCCCACCAGCCGACCACTAAGTCGCACATAACCGTTGATCACCCGCTCGAAACCGGCGATAACGCGTAGGGCAGTTGTTTTCCCGACGCCGCTTGGCCCGAGTAGGCATACGATCTCGCCATCTTGGACCTGCAAGTTGAAACCGGTAAGCACTGGAGGTTCGTCGGGATGATAGCGCGTCTGCACCTGTTCAAGGTGTATCGCACCAGTCCCGCTCAAACGGTTGATGCGCGCTTGGGCCATAGCGCGTTCTATTCTCGAGGGTCGTCGAAACAGTTTCATCTGTCGATAATGCTATTACTGCGAAGATCGGTGCCGCCGATCGACATGGGTGCATCAGCTAGGGCGAGAGTGCTCGCGCAAAACCAACCAAGCCGTAGGAACACCAGCGGCGGCAACGAGAATCAAGGACGAGGCAGCGGTTTGGGTGAAGAATGCTTCGGAAGACGCCGACCATATAGAAGTCGCCAAGGTGTCGAAACCAGTTGGCCCGAGTATCAGAGTTGCGGGCAGCTCCTTCATTGTCAGTAGAAACACCATCGCAGCACTGGCAAAAATGCTGGGCATCATTATCGGCAGGGTCACGCGAACGAAAGATTGCAACTGTGTTTTGCCCAGCGACTGCGCGGCCTCTTCAAGGCCCGGGTTAATCTGCATCAATCCCGATCTCAACGAACCCAAGGCGACTGGGAGGAACAAAACCGCGTATGCGAACACCAAAAGGAGCAACGTTTGGTATGCGACCAAAGCGAAGTTGACGGCGAAGAAGACCAAAGAGAGAGCTACCACGACCCCTGGCAGCCCGAAACCGATATAGACCGCCTTGCCGAACAGATCGCTAAACCAGTTCCGGTATCGCACCGTGACGAATGCGACCGGCAACGCCATCAATACCGTTGCGATCGCTGCTAGTCCCGATGCCTGCAACGAGTTCCAAAGCGGCGTGACAATTGGCGCGCCTTCAATGCCCCTGGCGAAACCTCGCAACAGCCATTCCACTAATACCGCAACCGGAACCACGACGCCAGCGATGATCGGCAACAACACGAACATCAAAGCCGGCAACGTCCACCAACCCAGACGAATCTCGCGCTGAGTACGACCCACGTTTCCAGAAGCGTCATCGTAGCGCCTACGCCCTCGTATCGTCGACTCGATGAATAGCAAAGCGACCGCAAACACCACCAGCATCATCGACATTGCGGCACCCGCTGTTCGATCGATCGATGTTTGGTAGTTGGTCATTATCGAGACTGTGAGCGTATTGTGTCTCATCAGCGCAACGCCACCAAAGTCGCTCAGTGTGTAGAGCGCGGCCAGTATGCCGCCGGACCCGATGGCTGGCATCAGCAGCGGCAAAGTCACCCGTCGGAAGGCGCCAAGAACGGTGTAACCCATGCTGCGCGATGCTTCGACTAATTCCGGATTCAACCCTGCAATCGTCGCTCGAACTGTCAGGTAGACGTATGGGTACGTCATCAGAACCAAGACCAAGGTAGCACCGGGCAGACCGTAGATCGACGGCATTCGCTCCATTCCGAACGGTTCGAGCAACTCTTGCAACGAACCTTTGGGGCCTAGGGCCTCTATCAGTGTTGTGGCCATGACGAAACTTGGCACGACCAAAGGTAGAGAAAGCGCAACCGCCAAAACTCTGCGAAACGGCATGTTTGTCCGCATCGTCAACCACGCCGCCGGCACGGCTACAATGAGCGAAAACAGAGTGACCGTGAAGATGACGGTTACGGTCCTCCAAATAACCTTCATCGATTGCGGGCGGGTTAAGAAATCCCAAGTGGTCTCCCCACCTTCAACACCGCGTATGAAGAGGTAAACAACGGGCAGCATCGCAGCGATGACTACCGAGCCAGCTGCGATGACCACCCAGACCGGGGCCCCGCGCGCGCCGCGTCTAACGGCGCGCTGGGGTCTCAGCGCAGGTCGTATTGCTACTTCCGCTGTAGAGCGGGTCACGGAAGTGCACCAACCTCCTGTAGTAGTTGTTGCGTGCCAGCCAAGTCGTCCAGCAGACCGAGATCGATATCGAAGCGTTCGCCGATATCGCCTAGATCAGGTAGATGCTCAGACTGTTGCACCGCAGGATTGAACGGGTATTCGTGAGTCTTCGTCGCGAAGTACTGTTGGGCGGTTACACCTACCAGGAACTTCAAGAGCCGTTCGGCCTCTTCCTGCGCATCAGTCGACGCGAGGATACCGGCACCGGCAGCCATTACGAGTGAGCCGGCATCGTTCGACGGAGTGTAGAAGTTACGGGCGGCGAATCCTTCGCCTTCTTCCGCTAGAAAACGGTGCAAGTAGTAGTGGTTGACGAATCCGACATCAATTTCACCGGCACCTGCGGCCGCGACAGTGGGTGTGTTCTTGGCATAGAAGATTGGATCGTTCGCCATGATTCCTTCAAGCCACTGCTTGGTTTTCTCTTCACCCCAATCCAATCTCATTGCCGTAACCATCACATGGAAAGATGCGTTGGTGGGTGGGAAGCCGATGCGCCCCTTCCACTTGGGATCGGTGAAGTCCCAGATAGATTCCGGAAGTTCGTCTTCGGAGATGTTTTCGGTGCTGTAGACGATGACTCTGGCGCGACCCGAGATTCCAACCCACTTGTTGTCCGGGTCGCTCGCCCAGGCCGCAGACCGGTCATAGATATCGTCGGGCAACGTCATGAATAGCGGCTTAACTGCGCCAAGTCCGCCTGGATCTTGGGCAAAGAACACATCGGCAGGGGATTTATCGCCCTCCTCAAGCAGTGTGGCAGCCATCTCGCCTGTGCTTGCGTAGCGGACCTCGATCGGGATACCGGTGAGCAGTTCGAATTCCTCCAATATCGGGTCTACCAATGACTGGCTACGTCCGGAGTACACGGTTAAAGTCTTCGGGGCTGCCAAGGGTTTCTCAACTTCGACGACGACCTGCTTCTCGACTATGACAGGCTTCTCCACCTCAACAACTCTCTCAACTTCGACCACAACTGGAGTTGCCGCGGGTTCCGTACTGCACGCGATCATGGCGACGCTCAATGTCAATAGAGCCAAGCTAAGAACGAACGCGCATAGCGTTCTTTTGTTCGTCATCGACGCGTCGCTTAGAAAAGCGACGGAGCGGGACGATCGACGGCTTATCATTATTGTTACCTCTCTTGGTTTTTGGCTTCTTTTGCCTGGTTAGATTCCCCGCTCGAAATCACCAATCAATAATTATTACCAATCAAGTCAGGAATTGCAACCAATTTGCCGGAATTTTCTGAAAATCACCCGCGCGGTCGCGCATCACTACATCGCAACATCCAGCCTCATTCTTGTAGCGTAGAAAGTTAACGGTGCTGGGTACGCATCGAAGCAGGAGAGGCATTCGGGAATATGAACCAACCTGACGATCAAAACAATTCCGGCCTCCGCGTCTCTGGTTACGGGCCGCGGATCAGGCAGACTTTGATCGTCGGCGTCAGCCTCGCTGTAATCGTCGCCGCCATTGCGGCTGCGGCCATATGGTCGAACAGCCGCGAGCCCGAAGTTGGTGTGCAACCAACGCCAAGGCCGACTCGAGCGCCCGAACCTACGGCGACCGTCGTGCCATCCGATACACCGACTTCGGAGCCAACTGAAGCGGCAGAGGTGATGATTGCGGATGCTGCTACCGCGGAGCCTACAGAATCCCCTGCTACAGACACTCCTACTCCGACAGTCGAACCTCCAGCTGACGAGTCGACACCGACCGCCATGCCGCCGACAGCAACCGCTACTGAGACACCAGTTGCTGAGGTGGCACCCACTCCTGAACCGACCGCAACACCGACTGCTGAACCCACGGCAACCCAAGTTACGCCGACCGAAGAACCTACTGCTGTACCAACCGACACGCCGCTTCCCGAGCCTACCGCGACGCCGACGATTACACCAACCCCGCTACCGACCGCGACGCCCACATTCACGCCGACACCGGCACCGATGGTCCCAACCATTCTCGAGATCAAAGCCCGCGGCAACTTGATCGACCAAGGTATTAATCAGGGCGATATAGCTATCCTCAGCCAAGTGGAGCACACTTGGCCAGATTTGACGCTTGGGTGTGGAGCCATTGAAGGCGATAACCCTGCACGACCGATCGAAGGGTGGATATTGACGCTCGGCAATGAAGAGAAGGTTTACACATTCCACGTTGCGAGTAGAGAACAAGGCGACCCTAAAGAGCACCTCAAAGAAGACATAATCGCGAACTGCACCGATGTCGAGAATCGAGTGCAACCGACGATCAACCTAGTTCTCGAGCTGCGATTGCATGAAGCGCGTCGCGCCGTCTTGTACCGCGGTCCTGCCGGCGGTGAAGAGACTGCGATCCAAGACATTAAAGACGGCGCTTTGATTCAGACCATCATCGACGCGCTCGACCTCACCATTCCGATTGGGAACACCTCAACTTGTGAGACCATTTACAGATTGGACTTCGATGTTTTGCGCGGAGTAGAGACGATCCGGTTCTTCTGTCCGGACGATTGGTATCGCATCGGTGGTTCGCAAGAGATTTGGGGCGGAACCCAAGGTGCTTCAACAGACGCATTGCTCAATTCGGTCGCTCCGTTCTTCGCTAACCAACCCATCCCGCAGATCCCAACTTTCACTCCAGACGAGTGATCCCACCTCCCGTCAGGACGTGCGAAACTCAAACCCGAGGCGACGAAAGTTTGAGCGATATCCGTGTCACAAGAGAGCCCCATACTCAAGAACGGCAAGTTGCCCGGACGTCTCTTGCAAGAACTGATCGACGGATTGCCGAAGGGGTTCGTGGATGAAAGGCTGCTGATCGGCCCAGGGGTTGGCGAAGATGCCGCTCACATCCTATTCGGCGAATGCACGCTACTCGCCAAGACCGATCCGATAACTTTCGCCACCGACCGCATTGGCTGGTACGCTGTGAACGTCAATGCCAACGACATTGCGGTCGCGGGCGGCACTCCCAAGTGGTTCTTGGCGACACTCATGATGCCACCGTGTTCGACTGAGAACGAAATACGCAGCATCTTTACCCAGATCGGCGAGGCGGCACAAGAGATTGGCGTTCAGCTGGTAGGCGGGCACACTGAAATTACGCCTGCGGTAATTCAACCGGTGATCTGCGGCTTTATGCTAGGCGAAGCGCCAACGGGCCACACGGTCTCAGCATCTGGCGCAAAACCTGGAGACTCTGTGATCCTTACGAAAGGCATCGCCATCGAAGGCACGTCGATACTTGCCAGCGAGTGTCGTGATGCGCTCGTCCAAGTCGGTGTCCCGTCATCAGACATCGATGCCGCTGCCGAGATGCTCACTAATCTTGGCATTTCGGTTCTCAAGGACGCACAAACCGCGGTCTCGGCTGGTGGGATAACCGCAATGCACGACCCGACCGAGGGCGGATTGGCGACCGCGCTGCAGGAACTGGCGTTCGCTTCAAACGTCGACATTGTGATTGACAAATCCGCGGTGAATGTTCTGCCGGTCTGCCAATCGATCTGTGATGCGTTGGGTATCGACCCTTGGGGTTTGATCTCGTCTGGCGCTCTGTTGGCAACTGTTAAGTCCGAATATGCAGACGCGGTGGTTGCTGCACTACGAGACGCAGGCATCGATTCGGACGTCATTGGCCGAATCGAATCACATGCGGATGGCAAAACGGGATCATCGGTTCTTGTTCGAAGAGATCAGGCCTCTTCGCCGATGCCAATCACCGCATTCGAGCGTGACGAGTTGGCGCGGTATTTCGAAAACGATCCATAGCTCGTTTTTGGTATAGCCAAGGCGCGGAGCCTTTTTGCCTATTAACGTGTTGTCAGGGTTTCCTGAATATGCGTTTCAGATTCACATCTGCGTTGGCTATGGTGCTGGTGATCAGCGCCTTCACCTACTCGCTCTCGGTTGACGCGCAAAGCATCGATATTTGCGAATGCGGTGAAGCGATCTCAACGGATGAACGTTTGAACGAAGCTTCGGCGGTATTCCTCGGCAGAGTGACTAGAATGCACTTCGAGGATTGGCCTTTCGACATCGACTCGGCAGATGTCCCGCCTGATGAGCCTCTAACGGTTGAGTTCAGCGTCCACACAGTCTGGAAAGGCGAGGTTCCCCAGACTATGCGTCTGACCACTGCCAGATCGGCTGGATGCGGCTACCCGTTCGATAATCACGTGGATTACGTCGTCTACGCCAACGGCCAGCAGGGAGCGTTGGAAGTCGGGGCTTGCAGCGGTACCAAACCATGGGCTGAAGCGCAACAAGACCTAGATGCGCTCGGAGAAGGATATGCGCCCGAACCAGTTGAAAAAAGGGTCATCAAGCCTGCAACTCTCGGTAGTGGTTGCAACGCTCATGCCGAGACCGCGCGAGCTAATTTGGTTTCTTGGCCGTTGGGATTGATCGCCGGTATAGCCTGGGTAGGCATCCGCAAAAGGCGACGCTCACGCTAGCAGAGATCTCTAACGAACTACCGCGAAGTCCAATTTGAAGGTTCGTTTGAAGCGGGTCGCGAATCGCTTCGGTTCCCAAGCGTTCAACTCTGGTGCCCGAACTTCGAAACGACTATCAACTAGGGACATATCGATATGCGAATATCTCTCCGCGCCCAACCGGCGCTCCATCTCATCGGATATCCGGAGGATGCTGGTGGCTCTACGCACTATGGTTCGATCAGATTTTTTGAGTTCCGGACGGTACCTCGACATTGATGTGGAGTAGCTGCCACCAAAGCGTAGCGCGGCCGACATCAAACCGATGTCCCGGTGCGAGAAGCCACCGATTTCACCCTGTTCGATGACGTTGGCTGCATGCATGTAGCGGTCGTAGTAGTTGACGCTACGGCCGGTGTCGATGAGACGAGCGACGTGGGGAATCAATTGCGTCATCTCGTCGTCCAGATGGTCTAACAGCAACGCGGCCATCTTTCTGGCGATTGCGGCACGTCGGTCAGCGCGGAGTCGATCCCAAGTGTCGAATCTTGCGCCGAGAGCATATGTCGAACGCCGCCGCACCTCTTCGATCGAAGGCAGCTTCTCGATAACGCCGGACATCGCCAAGCCTTCTCGTATGCCGCGACCAGACACAAGGATCGGCTTCTTGTCAAAGAACTTGGCGATTTCAGAGGCGACGATTGCCCCGCCTAGGATGCTATCGACACGTTCGGGATTCAACCCGGGCATGAACGCCAAACTCGCACGATCCAAGCCGCGCAACCCGTTCACGATCTTTTTCAGCGATCCGTATCGAACGACGGAGCCGTGTAAACGCCCGAACGAATGATCGCGAGTCTCGCGATCGATCTTGGTCAGGTTTCGGATCGTTCCGCCAGCGCCGATCAGCTGTGCTTTTGCACTTATTGCGGGCATACCGGAGGTGCGTAATATCTTCTTGACATGTCTCCTCAGGCCCAAAACCGCTTCGTGTTCAGGCTCCTCCGAATTTAGGAAGTCATTGCTGACACGGAGCGCGCCGAGATCTAGGGTGTATGCCTTTTGCAGGGACCTGTTTTGAAAGAATGAGAACTCAACGCTGCCGCCGCCGATGTCGAAAAGAACGCCATCATGGGCGGGCAATGTGAATACTGCGCCTAGGAACCCGAACTGCGCTTCTTGTGATCCGGAAATAATCTCAAGTTCGATGCCTGTTTTATCAAGCACTTGCTCAACCACTTCATCTCCGTTCGCGGCATCGCGCATGGCGGAGGTGGCGACGGCACGGATCGCGTCGACTTCTGATGCTCTGGCTACGGTTGCGAAATCGTCAATGAGGCGTGACAAGTCAGAAATGGCCGATGGAAGCAATCGACCATCTTTCGACTTGCGGCTCGCCAATCGCAGCAGCGCTTTGACTTCCGACATGACGCGGAGATCGTAGTCGGTTGTCAGTTGGAGGACCTCCATGCGGGTGGAGTTGGATCCGACATCGATAACTGCGACTAGGTGTGACTCAGATTCACCATTCTGTTGGGCGCGCTGAAGGTCGTTGCTATGCAATACCTGCAAGATATTTGGGCGTGCCTCTACTGTCATCGAGACTCCTTTATCGGATCTCTTTGGGTGCCTCTGCAATCGCCGCACATTTAGAATGATGGTGGCGGGTCAAAACCATTTGCCCCTGTAGCTCAGAGGATAGAGCAACGGTTTCCTAAACCGTGTGCCACAGGTTCGAGTCCTGTCAGGGGCGCCATCTTCGAACCCGATTTCACCCTTCACTCGCACTCATCTCTTCGACGGCGTTCAATCGATTGTTGGCAGTACGCTTCAACGTCATCGCAAGAAATGCTATACCACCCAATACGACGACGCTGAGCCAGGAGATTGCACGGTCCAAGAGCGTCAGGGTGAAGGCGTCGGTGTGGCTCAGTCCTACGAGAAGCAAGATGGTGACCAGGGCCGTTTCCACAAAACCTAGTCCCCCCGGAACTGGGATGGTTGTCATGATGGCATTGGCGAGGGCTGCGAACATCGCGATGCTCATCGCCATTTCGAGTCCCATCGCCTGGGCTACGAAATAGAACCTCAGGACTTCCATCACCCATCCCAACACGCCAAGCGCTATCAGTCTGGGCATGCCGCCGCCCTTGAAGCTGTCGAGAGTGCCGTCTTGGAAGTGCAGATAGTGTTGACGGAATCGTGCTGGCAGCCAGCGCGCGAATCTATCTCCAGCTTTACCCATCACGTAGAGGACGAGCAACAGCAACAGCACGAGGCCTGAGGCTATGGCTACGACGATCACTGCAACGTCTACGATCCGACCAGACGCGGCGAATCCGTCCACCAATAGCGCCCAAATCGCGGACACAACTACGAGCACAAGAACTACTGCCATGTCTTGCACCCGTTCGGCGAACACTGTGCCGAGAGCCGTGGGCGTGTCGCTGGAAGTTCTGTCAGCTAACGCCCAACCACGGTAAGCGTCTCCGATACGGAAAAACATCACCGAATTTACGAACCATCCCGACAATATCAATCCCGCCATGGTCGCAACGTTGGGCGCGGGCGACCGCCTCATATCAGCGTTGTCTGATTGATTGGCGACCGAGTTGTATATGAGTTGCCAACGCCAGCCTCTGAACCAGAAGCTCACGTAGTAAAGCAACCCGGCCAATATGAATAGCCACCAGTTGATTCCGGTTAGATGCTCGATGAACTCATCCCATTCGAAATCCAGCACACGCCACAGGAGAAATCCGATGATCGCCAACCCGAAAGCGACGCTCAATATGGTGGGCAGCGAAAATACCCGCCGCACCATAGCGCCGATGCTGTAAGCCTGACCGTTGGTGCCGCGGTTGGAGTTGTTGGTCAAGAAGCGCACGAAGTCACCAAAACGTATCTTAAGCGACTACCAACGGTCGTTTGGAGGGAATGCCGACGCGACGTGGGTAGCGGTCGGAGGTTGGACGGATTTTGAGCCAGTAGACCATGTGGTCAGTCGGTGATGTGCCTGGGTGGGCGACGGCTTGGATTATCGCGGGTGCCGCGCCCATCTCGTCCGCGGCGTACGCAGCCTTATCTGATTCTGATCTGACGGTTTCAGCGTCTGGACCTTTCGGCAATACTGCAACTCCTCCCTGTTTAAGGAACGGAAGAGTGTATTCAGCCAATACTGGGAGTTTGGCTACAACACGGGCAGTGGCGAGATCGTAGCTCTCGCGATGATCGTCGAAATGAGCGGCGATTTCGGCGCGTTCGTTGATGATTTCGATGCCATCTAAGCCTAGGTCGGCGACAACATGCTCCATGAAATCGCACTTTTTGCGGTTGGCTTCAAGCAAGGTGACATCGGCTTCGGGCAGTATCAGCTTAAGCGGCAAGCCCGGTATGCCCGCACCGGAACCGATGTCGATGATGCGGCGTCCGTCGAACCAGCCTGCTGTCGTCATGCTCCCGCCGGCCTGAACGGCGATTCTGAAGGAACGGATGAAGAGTTGCTCGAGGATGGCTTCAGAGTCTTTAATCGCGGTTAGATTGGTGCGGCTGCTCCACTCGATCAGCAACTCACGATAACGCCGGAAGCGCTCGGTTGTGGTGTCATCGACCTGTACCCCGATGGCACCTGCCGCCTCAATTAGCGATTCCAATACGTGTTCCCAATAGATAATCCGGGCAAATGCAAAAAGGATTTTCTGCGCCGCCTATGCGACTTAACATGATAACGACGGTTCGCTCTAACACCCAACCCGGGCTAGAAAGGCACATCAATTCATCATGAAGATCCTCATAACTGGAGCTAGCGGTTTGATCGGCGGGGTCTTGCGCACGCATCTCGGCGAATTTGGTCGCTACACGATTTCAGGTGTGGATGCGCGGGATTTGGACGACGGTTCGCTCGCCAGTTTTACGCTTGCAGATTGTTATGACTACGATGCCATGTCTCCGGCTTTTGAGGGGCAAGACGCGGTCATCCACCTTGCTGCCAACGCGCCGGTAGAAACACCTTGGCCGGATGTCCTTCGCAACAACATCGCCTCAACGCACAACGTTTACGAGGCGGCTAGGGAGCATGGGGTCAAGCGAGTCGTGTTCGCAAGTTCTAACCACGCGGTCGGGAATTTCGAGTTGGATGAGCCGTACAAGAGCATCGGGTTAGGCGACTACTCTTTGATCGACAACGACCCGGCGAACATTGTGCAAGTCGACCACACTGTTCCCATTCGTCCAGACAGCGATTATGGGGTTAGCAAGGTTTTTGGTGAAGCGACGGGGCGATATTACAACGAACACTTCGGGCTTGAGGTTGCGTGTCTGCGGATCGGCAGCGTGGTGCCTGCAAACCGTCCGATGAACATCCGCGCTTACGCGACATGGCTGTCACATCGCGATCTGGCGCATTTGGTAGATCGATGTCTTAGCGCGGACATTAGCTACGAGATCTTCTATGGGGTGTCGAACAACCGGTGGCGGTTCTGGGACATCGACTACGCGCGCGAAACTATCGGGTACGAACCGCAGGACCGGGCTGAGGACTGGAAGTGAGGGAGATCGGGATCGAGTGACAATCGCCCGATGTTATTCTTAAGCGGTTGTGATATGTGGTGTTGCGGCGTCCCCCGCCCCGTTGGTGCAGCGGCCTAGCACGTCGGCCTTTCAAGCCGGAGATCACGGGTTCGAATCCCGTACGGGGTACCAGATCCTAAGCGATTATCAGGCTTCGTCGATGTCCGAATCGTCCTTGATTGCCGGGTGTTTCACGGCGTTGTAGATGAGCCATATTGGTATCGCGACGATGGCGAGGCCGAGCACGACGATGAACGTCCACGGACCCCATCCTAGTAGGTCGTGGAGCAGGTCGTTTATCCATTTAGCCAGAGTTGGGTCGACCGACTCGCTATGGTGCATCAGCACCGAACTTGCAACATCAGGCTCTAAGACGGGTGCGCGCATCGTTAGGCTATGCTAGGTTGCGATGCCCCTCGCAGGTGCGTATCTGATCGAGTATTTCTTCTCTTTGATGGTCAGGATGACGATGCCGGCGATGAGCAGGCAGAGCGCGCCGCCTATGAAGGCTGGGTCGTAGGTGCCGTATCGGTCAAATGTGAGGCCGAAGATCAGGACGGCCGCGCCGCCGCCCATCTGGTGTGAAAAGTTGATGAGGCCACCTAACATCCCGACGTTTCGGACGCCGTAGACGTCGGCGGTCAGTCCGGTGGTCAGGGGTACGGTTGCGAGCCATGAGGCGCCTCCGATGAGTGCGAAAGCCCACATCGCCATTTCGCCGGGAAAGATGACTAGGGTGGTGAAGGCGACACCTCTAACGAGGTAGACCGCGGCGAGCAGGAAGTGGCGTTGGAAGATGTCTGAGAGGAGTCCGATTGCTACTACGCCACCGGCGTTTATGCCCATCAGAATCCCGAACGCCCACGCGGCGCTGGCTTGCGAGACGTCTTCGCTGATCGCCCATCGGACGAAGTGGGTGGAGATGCTGGCGGTCGTGATTCCGCAGACGAAGTAGCCGATCGAGAGTTGCCACATGGGCCAGGATTTGAATGACTCGGTCCAGCTGTCAGAACCTAAGGGGCCGCCGCGCATCATCGCCTGCGCTCTGATTCGCTGCTGTGCGGAGGTTGCGTCGTCTTTGGCGCGGGCTTCTCCGTCTGGCAACAGTCCCATATCGTCAGGCGAGTTGCGCAGTATCACGATGGAAACGGGCAGGCCGAGTCCGAGTACCAGGATGCCGGAGACTACCCACGCGGTCTGCCAGTTGGTGGCGAGCATCAACTGTGTCAGGAACGGCACCATTACCAGTCCGCCTAGCGATCCGCCGGCGGCGACGACGCTCATCGCCATACCGCGTTTGCGTTGGAACCATCGGGTTATTACGGCTCCGGAAGTTCCGGGCGAGACACCGCCGGCGAAGAACGATATGACGCCTCCGAAGAGTACTGCGAGCATGATGACGCCGTCGATGAATGCCAACAGTAGATATGAGATCCCCAATACGATCATGCTGATTACGACGACGACTCTGCCTCCGTAGCGATCGACGATTTTGCCCAAGATGGGCTGTGAGAAACCGTTGACGATCCAGCCGATTGCGGCGGCGATGGAGATATCGCCGGTGGTGACTCCCCACTCTTCTTCCCAGTTGCTGACGAACACACCGAACCCGTTGCGTGTGCCCATGACGAGCAACATGCCAAAGAACATGGCACCCACAACGTTCCAGCCGTAAAAACCTCGCCGTCGACGGACGCCGACTCGAGCGCGACGGGCTAGGCGGTTGGGGCTAAGGGAAATCGACATGAGGGTAAGGATAAGGTCGCCAGCGGTCGCGTGGTCGTGGTGAATGTTGCAAGTTTAACCGCGAGGTTGGGGGTGAGGTTTTGAGCCGCTGATTACGCTGATTTATGTGATGGGCCGTGATGGGCACCCCCTGCGTTCGCTTCGCTGACCCCCTCTTAATCTCCCCCTGAGAGGGGGAGGGGAAGGGGGTTTGCTGACGCAAAAAAGGGGAGGGATGGTTTTTGGGCGCGTTTAATTGGAGGGGTCTTCACCCTCTCCCTGACCCTCTCCCATCAAGGGAGAGGGGATCGATGTTCGAAGCATCGCCGCGTCTGGGTTGCGCGCGGGCGACAACTCGCATGCTTCACCTAGGCTGGTAGGTGTTTTTGTGTCCAGCACCGCCGACGTCGCCAGACCGTCGGCCCTCCGGGAAGCATCGTGTGAAAGATCTGCCCCCGTCATCGCTCGATTGTTCTTCTCGCTGGTGCTGCAGCCTCTTCCGCCCGGCGAAGCGGAAAGACGTGTGCCGGATAGAGAGACCGTTCGCCCGAACCTTGAACGGACAGACTCCCCCGCGCTACTCCCTCTGGATTCCGTCTCCATGCGGAACAACCTGGGTTTGGCGCGTTCCCCCTTTGTCCCCCGTATCGGAGTACGGGGCAGGCCCCGGGCATTTCCCGCGCGAGCGGGGGAAACCGAAGGTCCTCAAGGGGGAGGGCGTCCGCCGTCTGGCTTGCTTTCGTTGGCGGAGCCAGCGTATGCCCCGCGTCCGAGCCCTGCAGCTACAACGGTCTTAATGACCGGGTTTCGGCAGCGTTTCGTCCGTCCTCTCAGACGTCTCTCACGACTTGTGGCGGGCACCGCCGGCGGGTCGTGTGTTGGCGACCCCGTGCTGCCCCGCTCGCTGCCTGTTTACCTTATTCAGTTGTCTTTTTTCTGCCTCGCGTCCGAAGGCTGCGCGTGCCCCGGGCGCGGCGATTCTTCGTTTTTCCGGACGCCGTTCCAAAGGCCTTTCGGATCGGCGCTTGTTGTTTATATTACTACATATGTTGTGTGAGTCAAGTGTGAACTGTGATTTTTGTGATTTGGGTGATGGGCTGTGATTGCCTCGCCCTTTTGTCCCGTCTCAGCCTCGCCCGGGACCCCCTCTTAATCTCCCCCTGAGAGGGGGAGGGAAGAGTGGCGAGTTAATCTCCCCCTGAGAGAGGGAAGGGAGTCTGCTGACGCAAAAAGGGGATGGAAGAGTGGCGAGGGAGAAGGTATGGCCGCGACGACCCTCCCCCTGGCCCCCTCCTAAAGGAGGGGGAAAGCTGGCACCGGGCATGCCCCGCTCGCGTCACTCGCGCCCCCTCTGGATTCCGGCTTTCGCCGGAATGACGGAGATATCGAGGGGATTGAGAGTAGATTTGCGAAAGGGGCGTGTGGTTGGCTAGTCGCTGCCGGCGGCACCCACTGTGCCGGCCCAGGCTCCGACGGCCATCATGCCGCCGTCTACGTTTACGTAGGAGCCGGTCATGAATGAGGCTTTGTCGGAGGCTAGGAAGAGCATTACGTTGGCGATGTCTTCGGGTTCGCCGATGCGGCCTAGGGGGTGGGTTTTGGCGGAGTCGATGAGGCCTTGTTCAAGGTCGTCGCCGGTGCCTTCGAGGGCTTTCCAGACCATGGGGGTGTTGATGGTGCCGGGGTTCACGGATAGGACGCGGATGTTGTCTTTGGCGAAGTCGATCGACATCTGCCGGGTGAGTGAGAGGTCGCCGCCTTTGCTGGCCGCGTAGGCGGATACGAAGGGCATGGAGAGGAGTCCTTGGACGCTGGCGACGGAGATGATGACGCCTCCTCCACGTTCTCGCATGGATGGGACAGAGTATTTGGCCATGAGGAAGCGGCTGCGGAGGTTGATGTTGATGATGCGCTCCCACGCTTCTTCGGGTAGGTCGACGGCGTCAACGTATGAGGATGGCGGTTGGATTCCGACGTTGTTGATGACGACGTCGATGCCGCCGTAGGCGTCGATAGCGGCGTCGGCGGTGGCCCGGCAACCTTCGATGGTTCCGGCGTCGGCGGAGATGTATTGGACGGTTGCGCCCTGCCCTGCAAGCTCTTTTTCTAGGGCGTCTCCGGCATCGTCGTCGATGTCCATGATGGTGACGCTTGCTCCGGCGTTTGCGAAGGCGCGGGATACGCCGCCTCCGATTCCGAGTGCGCCGCCGGTGACGATTACGGACTTGCCTTGGTATTCACCCACTTTGGTTGCTCCGTTCTTAGGGTTGTTGGTTGGGAGTGTCTAGGCAATCACGATAACAGGGATGGGGTGGGATGGTTGGAGGGGCATACCCCGCGCACTCGCTTCGCTTGTGCGCGCCCCTTTCGTTTCACGAAAGGGGCGTGGATTGACTTTCGTGCATGGGTTTGCAGGCTAGAATCGAATCAAGGTAAATGAGGGGTTTTTATTCGACGAACTGGAGAAAGAGAGTGTTGCGATGAAGAGGATTACCAATTGGATCAGTTCGCATAAGCCGCTGGCGGTGATAATCGCTGCTGTGATTGTCATTCCTGGCGCGGCTGTGGCGTGGTGGTTGGGATCGCCGCTGTTTATCGATAAGACGGTGGACGAGGAGTTTCCAGCGTTGATGAATGCGGTGATGCCGGCGGGTATGGAGATGGCGCAGGCGCAGGCGACGATGGAGGCGGCGATGAATGATCCCACTGAGGTCCAGGAGGAGATGATGGAGGCGATGGGCGCGATGCTGGCTCCGGAGGCGGTTAAGGTGGGTCAGTTCCGCGATGCCGACTCTTTTCACAAGGGGAGCGGTGACGCGACGATCTACGATCTCGGAACAGATGGTTTCGTGCTCAGGTTCGAGGACTTCAACGTGACCAATGGCCCGGACCTTCGAGTGTTGCTGACGACGCATCCGGATCCGATGGGTCGAGGAGATGTTCATGCCGACGATGTGACGTACGTCGAACTCGGCAAGTTGAAGGGTAATATCGGAAACCAGAACTACTTGATACCTGGTGATGTGAATGTGGACGATCAGCACAGCGTGGTCATATACTGCAAACCGTTCCAAGTAGTATTCGCGGTGGCACCGCTGTCGATCAACTGACGCTTGGACAGAAAGCAATCCGATGGGCAACAAACATGCAGATGTAATCATTGTCGGGCTTGGTGCCCATGGGAGCTCGTCGGTATGGCAGCTGGCGAAGCGAGGCGTTGGCGTAATAGGTTTTGATGCTTTTACGCCGCCGCATACGTTGGGGTCGAGTCATGGTGACACGCGGGTGATCCGTCAGATATATGCAGAGCATCCGGACTATGTGCCGATCATGCTGCGTGGGTATGAGATTTGGCGCGAGTTGGAGGAGACGATCGCTGAGCGTGGCGAGGCTGAAGAGTTGTTGCGGATCGTCGGCGGACTGACGGTGGGACGTGCAGAAAGTGACAACATCAAGGGAGTGAAGCGGGCGGCGGAGGCTCACGATATGGATCTTGAGATTCTGGATGCGGCGGAGATACGGCGTCGATGGCCGCAGTTTCAGCCTCGAGACGATATGATCGGTGGATTTGATCCGATGTCAGGGGTATTGTTCCCGGAGAAGTGCGTTGCTGCGCATCTCGACTCGGCTGTCCATGAAGGTGCAGACCTTCATTACAACGAGCCGGTCAGGAGTTGGCATCCGGATGGCGAGGGGGTGCGGGTATTTACCGATCACGGTGAGTATACGGCGGATCAGATCGTGTTTTCAGCCGGGGCTTGGAATCCGGGGTTTGTATCGAAGTTGAAGTTGCCTCTTAGGTTAGAGCGGCAGGTGTTGTTCTGGTTCGAGCCGGCGAGTAGTCCCGAACTGTTCCAGCCAGAGAACTGTCCGAATCACTCGTGGGAGTACAAGTCGGGCTACGGGTTGTATGTTCAGCCTGACTTTGGAGGTGGTGTAAAGACGGCGTTCCATCATGGCGGCGAGATGTTTGATGACCCGGTGGATTTGGACCGGGCGGTTCGTGAGGAGGATGAGAGGTCGTTGAGACATGCGATTTCTCCTATCCTTCCGCAGTTGAATGGACGGAAATTGAGGTCGGCGGTTTGTCTGTACACGGACACGCCGGACTATCATTTCCTTTTGGACTGGCACCCCGGTCATAAGAATGTGATCATTTGCAGTCCGTGTTCGGGTCATGGCTTCAAGTTCTCGGCGGTGATGGGTGAGATCGTTGCGGATATGGTGACCAAGGGCACAACAGGATATGACACGCCGCTTTTCGGCATTCAGCGTTTGCTTTCTGAAGATTCTCAATCTCAGTGTCCTGACGACTAACTTAGAATCAATCGAGTGCGTCGGCACGGGCGCGACACTTAGTAGGACGACGGATCAATCCGAGAGAGAGAATGAAATTGAGGTCGGTCAAACGATATCTTGGCGGTATGCTGGTAGTGGCGATTCTGGCGTTGCCATTGATTGTGATGGCTTGTGGCGGCGAAGAGGTAGTTGAAGAGGTTGCAGAGACGGTTGAATGGGGATATTCAGGAGCAGGAGCCCCAGAGAATTGGGGGTCAATATCGGAAGAGAATGCGAGCTGCGGCAATGGTGCACAGCAATCCCCGATCGATATCACTGGATACCAGCAAGCGGGGGTTTCGCCGCCGATTTCCTTCTCCTACCGTAAAGAGGCTGAAAGCGTCACAAACCTAGGGACTTCGGTAGCTGCGAACTATCCGACCGGCAACCGTCTCGGTTTCGGAGAGCGCACGTATCAACTCGAAACGATTACTCCGCACACGCCTAGCGAGCATCATGTTGACGGTAAGTCGTATGCGTTGGAGCTTCAGCTGTTGCACAGCCAGGTTTTCGGTGACGTCGCAGTAGTGTCGCGGCTGTATGACATCGGTGAAGCCGATCCAGTGATCCAAGAGATCATCGACAACGTGCCGTCGGAAGTTGGCACTTCGGAAGTGACTGGGATTCTCAACGCTCGGGGTTTGATGACTAGGGACCTCGGGTACTACTCGTACAAAGGCTCGATGACCACTCCGCCTTGCGCGGAGCCGGTCGATTGGTTTGTCATGCTCGAAATCGGTACGGTTTCGCAGGCTCAGGTTGACGCGCTCAAGGCGATAACTGGCGACAACAACCGACCATTGCAGGCTCTTGGCGGTCGTGAGGTGTTTACGTCGGGGTCGCGTACTGGACCGTAGGCGGGTCACGCTCGTCCCCGGTTCAAGCCCGGGCAGGCTCTAGCCCTCTTTCATCGAGGGATGTTTGCACAACTGGATGTCGGGGCTTGATAGCATATGTTGCGCCGCCCCTTGGCCCCGATTCCCCCTCACCCTAACCCTCTCCCACGGAGGGGAGAGGGGATGCCTTATCGCGCCCCACCCCCCGAGCATACCCTGCGCACTCGCTTCGCTTGTGTGCGTCCCTTTCGTTTCACGAAAGGGGCGGTTCGTCGGTTCTCGGTTGTTGCTAAACTTGCGTTTTATCGTGCGGGTGTGAATTACTGTTAATCGCCCCAATTGGCCGGTTTTAGGAACGCGTAGTTGTCAACCACTCACTCTGACTCGGTCGGAACCTCATCGTCCGAGCGAAGCATCGCAGATTCCGGTCCTGAAGAGTTCGACGACGAGAAGTCGCTGGGATTGATGATCGGCATCTCTGCTGGTCACGGGATCAAGCATTTCGGTCAGGGCGCGCTGCTGGTGATGATGCCATTCATCCGGTCGACATTTGCCATCGGCGATGTCGCATACGGCACGTTGTTTGCGATCAGCTCCATCTCATCGGGCATCGCAAATGTGCCTGCTGGGATGTTGGCGGACATGTATCGGAAGCGTGTCGCGTGGTTGCTGACGATCAGCATGTTGATGGTCGGTGCAGGTTATTTTTTGATCGGTATCAGCCCTTGGGTGTGGTTGATTGCGCTGGCGATCGCGGTGGTGGGCTTCGGAACGAGCATGTGGCATGCTCCGGCGTTCGGCACGTTGGCGGCACGGTATCCGAAGCGGCGCGGAGTTGCGATGTCGGCTCACTTGACCGGCGCGCAGATCGGTAATACGGCGAGCCCGGCGATCATCGGCTTTCTACTTGGCGGCGCGATCGGCAGTTTCGAATTTTCCGGTTTCGATTGGCGTTGGGTATCGGTCGGCGTATCGGTGCCGATGTTCCTCACCGCGATTGTGGTGTTGTGGCGGTTCAAGACGGCGGGAGCAGAAGCGGAGCACAATCTCGATCTGACCGAGTATCTGGCTTCGGCTAGGCGGTTGTTGACGAATTTCAGGGTTCTTGGTTTAGTCAGCTTGGGCGCTTTCCGAAGCGCGGTTCACACGTCGTTCCAAGCGTTCATCGTGGTCTACATGAAGGAGTCGCTGGAGATGTCAGCGTTCACGATCGGGTGGCACGTTTCGCTGCTCACGTTCGCAGGGATCGTATCGACGCCTGTCATGGGCTGGTTGTCGGATCGGATCGGACGCAAGCCGGTTATATTCGTGGCGATGGCGGCGATGGCAGCGTTGGTTTTCCTGTTGCTCCCGATTAGCGACGGGATCGGTTTCACGATTGTGCTGGGATCGCTCGGTTTGTTCTTCTTCTCGGTGATGCCGATAATCACGGCAGCCACGATGGACCAAGTCGAACGCGGGTCTGAAGGTTCTGCGACGGCGCTGATCTTTACAGGTGGGTCGGTGGTGGGATCGTTGTCGCCGATTCTCGCGGGTAAGATATTCGAAACCAACGATTTCGAGGGGATCGTGATTTACTGCGGTGCGATAGCCGCGGTTGGCGCAGTGTTGGCGTTGATATTGCCGATGCGGAGGCTTGTGAATTAGCGCGCGAGCGTCTTCGGCTGGATTAGCGCTGTCAATGTTGCAGATCCTTGGACGAGTGGTGCGGTTCCGGTTTCGACTAACGCGACTGCACCGGTCTTTAGTTCGGTAGCGCCTAAACGGTTGACGCCTATTAGGTAGCCGGGGAGGAACGAGAAGGTAGGGTCGTGACCAACAATCGCATAGTTCCCCGTGCTGTCTAGCGATTCGATCAGTTTCATCGCCTCTTCGGGGCCGTAGTGGGCGGAGAGGCGATCATCGATCTGTAGTTCGCCCCAGCCGGTCTTTTCGCAGAGAATCTCGGCGGTTTTCAGTGCTCTGGCGTAGGGGCTGGAGATTACAGTGACATCGCCGGAGACGAGAGCTTTTATGGCGGCTGCGGATTTGGCGAAACGTCGAGCGCCTTTCGCGGTCAATGGTCGCTCGCTGTCATCGGGCCAACGTTGAGGATCGGCGTCGAAGGCCTTTCCATGGCGGACAATTAGTAGTTTCATCGCGTTTGAACCCAGAGATTTTGCTCGTTTTGCTTTGTTATGTTAACGGCAACGCTAGCCAATCCAGTGGGCTGGGCGATACGCGGCGTGAGCAAATTTACGGCCTAATCGACTACTAAAACTTGATGCATTTCGGCTCTAATACACCCGATTCTCGCAGTCAATCGGGCAGCAACGCTAAACGTTTCATCCGTGCGACCGCAGCGATAGTCATCGTGTCTGGGTTGATGGCTCTCAGCGTTGTTGCGACATCAGTACACACCGGCGAGGAAGTCTTGGGGCAGAGGACGCCGGCAGGTTGCGAAGAGCCGCCGGTAGAGCCGCGCAACGTTGAGTTGTACAAGCACGACGGCGGTATCTTAGTGCAATGGGATGTCTGCGCGGATCATTCCTATGACATCCGATGGCGAGACGCAACCCAACCACCCGATGATCCGTTCCAGTGGCCTACAGAGACAGGTGCTGGACGCATAGGCGAGTTCGACATCACCGAATTGGACAACGGACGACAATATATCGTCCAACTCCGACCTACCTATTTCGAGGACAACCGATTCGACAGCGGTCGATGGAGCGACGACTATCTCGCTACGCCTCGGCGATGCACCGACCTGCCCGAAATCCCGACCGATGTACGGATACTCCCCGGCGATTCCATTCTGACGGTCACGTGGAACCGCTGCGCCGGATCCAGTTCTCATATCCGGTGGCGGACTGTCGTCGGTGGCGTTGGAGACGATTGGTCAAGTCCGATTGACGTCGGCAATGAATCGACCTATCAGATCACCAACCTAGAGAACGGTACCGATTACGACGTCCAGGTGCGCTCAGCAACATCGCGCTCGGAGGGGCCATTCAATAAGTCGAATGGCGAACCGTATGCGACGAATTGGAGCGCACCCATCAACAGCGCGCCCACGTCGGTGTGCCCGGCTGGGAAACCCGTCGTGCCCAAGGAGTTCGTCGTCGTGCCCGGCAACGCCGAGATGTTCGTTACTTGGCGACCTTGCCCAGACCACGACTATCAGTTGGCGTACCGACGACGTACCGATACCTCAGACTGGTCTTGGAACAATGTGGACATGGACGGTCACAGGATACGCAACCTGACCAACGGCACTCGATACGAGGTGCGCATGCGCAGCAGACTCGGCGGAGACACCAGCTCCGAAACCGGCAGCTACGTCGCCACGCCTCAGAGTCCCTTGGACAACAACCGTTCGCCCCGATGGGAAAACGTTCCGCGCAACCTTTCACTCGTTGAAAACCGAAACTACGACCTCCCGGTAGCAACGATCGAGGCATCAGACCCGGATCGTGGCGATTCGATCCGCTATGAGATCGTCAAGCCGTTCCCGGAGCCGGAAATCTTCCCATTCGCGATGAACGCCCGCGACGGCGAAATATACCTCTACGACAAACTCGACTATGAGGTGATCGAAGATTACCGGTTCAATGTGCGAGCAGTCGACGTTTCGGGCGCCGAGATTGAACGCGAAATCCAGATCGAGGTGATCGACGCGGAAGGTCCGCCACCGCCTATCTTCAGCCGAGTATGTTCGACTGACACCGGTGTAACCGTGACATGGGGCCGCAACAACAGCAAGTACGACTACGAGCTTCAACGACGACTGGGATCAGAGGACGCTAATCGACCGGTGTGGCGCGATACCCCAGTCGACACTAACGAACTGAATCTGCAGAAAAACATGGATTGGGTCTTTAGAGTTCGAGCGATCGACAAGCTGACCGGTGAGCAGAGCAAATGGTCTTCTGAAGAGGGGGTGTTCCATGGCGGTGTGGCTAACAGCGCTCCCGACTTCAGGCGCGATTCGTACGAGTTCGAAGTGATCGAAGAGCAACCCGCAGGAGTGCACGTCGGTTCCACCGTGGCTAACGATCCTGACCGATTCTCTTCGCTGCGCTTCCAGATAGTAGAGGCAACCCCGGAAGACGCCCCGTTCGCGGTCAATCCCTTCTCCGGTATCGTCACCACCACTGATCGCTTAGATTTCGAGACCCTGAACACTTACTCGCTTGTAGTGCGTGCGACTGATCTGTGCGGCGCCAGCGATTACGTAGACGTAACGATTACCGTGCTCGATGATCCGAACATCGACGCTACGCCGCTCATTCCTAGCGCCCCCTCAATCATCGCCAAACACGATCAAGTAGTCGTCATATGGCCAACTGATCACTACCCGGTTTACGACCTCGACTGGCGCAAGGTAAACGAGGACTACCGCTCCCGTCCGGAAGACACCGACGCGACGATGCCGCGGATCGTCGATTTGCCGGATCCCGACAGTTCTTACGCCTTCCGATTGCGTCGCGTCAACCCACTAGGCGAGCCGGGCGAGTGGTCCCCTGAGACCATCGTCGATACCAACGTGCCCTCACCGACCATAGCCCCTGTTGAAGTTCTGCGGCAAGGCCAAGTTTTGGGCGGCGTGGAGATGTACCTGCCCGGGATCACGCTCAAAGGCGGACAGACGGCCCGATTGGGCTTCAACATGTTCGACACCGACGGCCTTCTCGACAACTCGTTGATCAATCGCCGTGACGTGACCGCCTTGTGGCGTGTCAGCGATGGCGACCTGTCCGACGATCGCGGTCGAGTAGTCTCCTACACCGCTCCAGACCGTGAGGGAGTGTACAAGCTATCGGTAGTGGTAAAGCAGACCGTGCCGGGCGGTATCGTTCAGCATAATCTAGAGATGGTTGCCCACGTTATAGGTTCGAACCGCTTAGTTAAACCGTTCCAACACAGCGACCAGGTTCCGCGCAACTTCGAGGCCAACGGTCTTACCTACGGCGCGATCTCGTACTTCCAAGCCAAAGAGTATCGTCCGCCTGAGGCATCGAAGGCACTGTTCAAAGTTCGCGAAGGATCAATACCGAGCTACGAATGGATCGGCATTCACATCGCACCAGGAGAGCCCGCGTCTGCACTGCAAGACCAACTTGAGGGACACACCGCTATCGGGGACGTCTTCACGTCGCAATTCGTCTCCAGGGACGGCGCACCGATTGTCAACATGTCGTTCACCAGCAGCGCGGCGATCTGTTTGCCAGTTCCGGCAGAGTGGACCGACCAACTGCAATCTCTGATAGTGATGCGCATCACGCCGGATGACACATTGGCGATGATGAATCTGCCCGTACGTTTCCAACCAAATCCGACATTCAACGATCCGGCACTGGTTTGCGGACACTCCGAAGTCTTTGACGGTCAGATCTTCTTAGGCATCGCCAATGAAGATATTGTGACGCCCACGCCGACACCTACACCCATTCCGACCGATACACCCACCCCCGTTCCCACCATCGAACCAACGGCGATTCCGACAGACACGCCCACTCCGACGCCAACTCCCGATACGTCTTCGGTAGTAGCGATCAGCACGTCAACACCAACTCCGACACCCGTACCGCCGACACCAACATCCACTCCAATCCCAGAGCCTACTGCTACGCACACGCCGGTGCCAACAGCCACGTTTACGCCCACTCCGACACCGGAACCCACCGCGACCCCCGTACCGACCGAACCGCCGACATCTACTCCGGTGCCGAAGGACGCTCCCGCGCCGGTTGTGAAGGCGCAACCGACAGCCACCGCCACCGCGACACAGACACCTGTGCCAACAGCGACAACCGCGCCTACAGAAACTCCAACGTCGACTCCTGAACCTACTCACACCCCCGTCCCGACTGTCGCGCCACCAACTCCTCAACCGACTGCTGAACCTGAGCGGCCGAGTGACGATTTAGAAGACGTGGCAGCACCGCCTAGCATCGACGATGAGGAAGACGGAGTATCGGTTTCCCTGATCGTCATCACTGTGATCGCATTCCTGGTCTTAGGCGGAGCGATCGTCTCATACATCGTCTACAACAATCGGGTACGGCGGAAGTTGGAAAGCGCTCCAGCACCTGATGAGACTCCAGCCGGAGATAGCGACAGTGAAACCGTGTCCGATGGCGATGATGACCCAGAGGATAATGACCCAGAGGACGAAGACAAAAACGGGGACGATGAAAGCCCGTACGACACGTTGCGGTACGGCAGGTAGACACTATCCGAATTGCTATTTACGGCGCGCCGTAAACCGCTGATTATTGCGGTGTCGCTTTGCTATGTTTACGGCATTGAGTTGCACACCGTGTCACAAATAAACTGATCGCGCCGATGAAATACACCGTCTCCAGCCAATCTTGGCGTGCATCAGCTCGCTCAAAAATCAAGAATTTGTCGGTGTTATCGGCGGTTGCGTTTGTTCTATTCGCCGCTACCAACGCCGGGCTGCTCTGGCTCGCATCGGATGGCCAAGAGCAGGTACGCGCCGACCATTCTCAGACTCCGAATCACTTTGAAGTAGTCCCCGGAAACTCTCGCCTGCACGTCTCATGGCGACCCGACCCGGGACACACGTACGAGCTGCGCTGGAGGGATGGAGACACGGTGGCATCCCGCTGGAACGTGGTCGAGGATCCGGGCAGGTATCGGTACGAGATAACTGCTCTAGCCAATCGCACGGAATACGACGTTCAAGTTAGAGGGAGGGCAGAACACTCATCATCATCTCGAAGCACTTGGAGCGACTGGACCAGGATTGAGTCCGCCGAGCCGCGGGCGCTTGCTGGATCGAGCAACGATACTCCCTCTTGGCGCACAACTGTGGATCGTATCTCGTTGGAGGAAAACCGCGAGTACCTTGGTGCCATCGCAACCTTCGAGGCTATCGGTGGTGACACCAACGACATAGTCAACTACGAGATACTGGAGCCGGTTCGCGGCCCATTTGCGATGAACGCCGAAAGCGGCGATGTCTATGTATACGAGCGGTTGGACTTCGAGCAACTCGAGACGTACACCATCGAGGTGGCAGCGACGGACCTCGGCGGAGCGACGATTCGGCACATACTCACGATCGAAGTGGTCGACCGCGCAGGGCCGCCGGTTCCGACCGTGACGCAGGTCTGTGCAGGCAATGCACAGGCTTTCTTGGTATGGGAGCGAGCTAACACCGTCACATACGACATTCAGTGGACGCCATACGAAGACGGCAACCCCAGATACAGCCTCACCGATTCCAGAAACTTGAGGGGCATCGACTCCGATCGGAGCATCGTCGAGAATCTGACAAACGCGATCGAGTGGGTATTCAGAGTACGAGCAGTAGATAAGGCGACTCTCGAGCAATCCAAGTGGTCCCCAGAGTATGTGGTCAGGCCTTCGGTGAATGAAAATCTGGCGAACAACCCGCCTTCGTTCCGTCAGGACGACTACAGCTTCGACGTTCGTGAGGAGCAGCCGGCCGGTATCCAAGTCGGGTCTGTGTCGGCTACCGATGTGGACCAGTATTCGTACTTGACCTATTCGATCGCTGAAACCAACCCGCCGGACGCACCATTTGAAATCAATCCGGCAAGCGGACTGATCACCACCACCGACCAACTGGACTACGAAGCGGTCGCGGTCTACAACTTGACTGTCTCCGTCAGAGACCTATGCGGATTGGTAGACAGGACAAACGTCGAGGTGTCAGTCATGAACGCCATCGAGGTAGATGTTCCGGCAACAACACCGCTCGCACCAGCGATCGCCGTCGGACACGAGCAAGTTGTCGTTCACTGGGACAACTTCACGGACTTCAAATACGATCTCGACTGGCGGCGGATGGATGAGCGGTATCGACTAGAGCCGAAGGACGAAAACGCGTCGGCGCCCAGAGTAGTTGAGATTGAAGATCCTCAGGTGCAGTACGCCTTCCGAATCCGTGCTCGCAACCTGCTCGGACAAGTCGGCGAATGGTCGCCAGAAACGGTCGTAACCCCACTCGCAGAGGCCCCGACAGTCTTGCCCGTCGTGTCACCGCAGCAAGGTGCTTTGCTAGGCGACGCAATTCCATATCAGGAATACATCAACCTTCGCAAAGGTCAAGACACGCTGGTCGGCGTGAATCTGTTCAACATCGACGGAGGCCTTGAAAATTCGCTGTTCGACCGCGACGACATCACCATACGCTGGACCGCTTCGATCGGCGATCTTGATGATCAGGAAGCCCGCTCCACTATCTACACGGCTCCCCATCGCGTTGGCGATTTCGCAGTCCGCGTCACGATTTCACAGGCCATCCCTGGTGGCGCGGTCCAGAAGCGACTACGCATCCCTGTGCGCGTCATCGGTGAAGGACAAGATGTAAAGATATCCATCGACGGCACGAACAATGAACCGTCGTATCCAAGTGAAGCATCGTACCGAGGCGAAGATTACAGCGTCGCAACCTATGATCGCGGAGGGCGGTTCGATGTTGCGGATACTCCGGGAGCCGCGCTCATCGTACAGCCGGTGTCCATACCTGCCCGCGACTGGATCGGCGTCCGACTCGTCCAAGGCTCCGAGGCAACAGTCCTGCAACAAGATGTGCGAAGATTCGACACGATAGGGCACTGGTACGAAACCACCTACATATCGTCCAACCAGCTGCCATTGACCGGACTGATGTTCACGCCGGCTGCCGAGGTATGCCTGCCCGTCCCGCGCGCCTCAGCATCGTCGTTGGATGAGATCGAGATCATGCTGCTGCTCGACAACGGCGTGCAACAGCTCCTCAACTCGCCAGTCCGCCAATCCGCCAATCCCAGCAACAACTTTCCCGCGCAAGTATGTGCAAGGGCCGCCACGTTCGACGGACTGATCTTCTTGGTGCAACCTGAAACACCCGAACCGACCCCGACACACGAACCACCGACCGCTACGCCAACTCCGACCTCAGAGCCAGTTTCGCCGACCGTGACGCCGACGCCGACTCATACGCCGGAACCGCCGCAACCACCGACGCCCGTGGTATTCCCGCCAACCGTGACGCCGACGACTACAGATACGCCGACGCCAGTGCCGACAGCTACTGATACACCGGTGCCGACCGATACACCGGTACCCACTGATACACCCACGCCAGTGCCGACGGCTACCGATACACCCACGCCGGTGCCAACCGATACACCGGTGCCCACTAACACGCCGACATCTACTCCGGAGCCTACCAGCACACGGATGCCGACGGCGACTCCCGAACCGACACATACCCCAACGCCAACTAGCACCGCAACATCAGTGCCTACCAACACTCCAACGACCGTGCCCACCGACACTCCGACACCGGTGGCGACCGTCGCTCCACCGATCGTTGAGGATGAAGACGAACCATCAGCAACCGGTTGGATCGTGGCGATCGTGGTCTTAGCACTACTCGCCGCCGCTATTGGTGCTGGTGCGATGATCTACCGCTCACGCGTGGCACCAGCTGACACCGATGGTGAAGATTCGCCGCCCGACATCGAACCCGATGACGATTCCCCGGACGATAATGACGGACCGTCAGCTGACGATTACGATGCGTTGCGGTACGACCCGCCGAGGGGTGGCTGATACACCAGAAGAGCCGACGCCAGAGTGCCCAGATAACCCAGAGAGATGGTCGGGGAGCCGGGATTTGAACCCGGGACCTCTTCGTCCCGAACGAAGCGCGCTACCAAGCTGCGCCACTCCCCGATGGTCAGTAGTCGGCTAACCTCGATTATACGTTGATGGATCCAGCCGCCAATCGATCTGAAATGGGTCTAAGATCCGTGCAATAGAGCCGTGTCATCCCTGAGTGAAACGACTAAATGACAGCACCGACGCTCCTATAAGGCTGACGTCGTCGCCGAGTTGAGTTACGGATACCGGCACGCCTCTAGTCTCGTATCGTGGCAGCCCGTAGGTCCTGACAGCCTCGATAACCTCGTCCCAACGGTTTTCCAAGCTGTGTACAACACCTCCTCCAACGATCAGACCGTCGGGGTCCAAGACTGCGAGGATGCTGGCCAAACCGCGACCGACGTTTTCGATGACCTGTAGGACGACCTTTTCGGCTACCGGATCGCCTTGTTCGGCGGCTTCGAACGTTAAACGAGCATCGATGCTGCCGATGTCACCATTTGCGAGTTCAATCAACTTTGTCGCTCTAGTTGGATCGTTTTGTGCGGCAACTCTTCCCATCCTGCCGATATTCGGACCAGAGGCATTACCTTCGAAACAGCCATGACAGCCAACTCCGCAACTTAGTGCATCGGAATCTGTGCGAACAGTGATGTGTCCAAGCTCCCCCGCCTGCCCGGTGGAACCGGTGACCATCTCGCCGTTGGCGACGATACCGCCTCCGATACCTGTGCTGATGGTTACGTAAACGAGGTTTTTTGCATCCTTGAACGGCCCGAATCTGGTCTCGGCAAGTGCGGCAAGCGTGGCGTCGTGACCGATCGCGACGGGTAGCGACGTTAGCCTTTCGAGATCGGGTTTCATCGATTTGCCGTGCCACCCAGTGAGGTTGGGAGGGTGGTCGTAAGTTCCGGAGGCTGGGTTGATCGGTCCGGCGGTTGACACCGCCAAACCGACTACGCCTTGGGCATCGCCGACAACTTTGTGAACTAGATTTGCAAGCCGTTCAGCCGCGTCTTCGATCCCCCGTTCCGGCATCGTAGCGTCACGGGCTTCTCCCAATATCTCACCATCTCGCGTCACGAGGGCGGCACGGATTTGGGTGCCACCAATGTCAGCGGCCGCGGTCAGGTTGGAATTGGTGTCGGTTTTGATCATGATGATAGATAGGGATGTTATATCGCGGGGATTTTGGGGCATGTTTGTATGACCCCGCTGCGTCTCGCTTCCCCTCTGGATTCCGGCGTTCACCGGAATGACGATGGTGGGTCTCGTGGCTGGGCAGGGGTGAATCGGTTTCCGGGTTTGGATAATGGAAATGGTGATGGAGATTGAAGGACTACGATCGCGGGCTCTTGATCAACTGCTGGAGAATGTTCGGACGGGGTTCGATCCGTATTATCGGCAGCGATACACATACGTGATGCCGTCAATCGGGCGTTACGAGTGGCAGTGGTTCTGGGATTCTTGCTTTCACGCCATTGCTCTCTCGACCCTTGATGTCGAATTGGCGAAACAGGAGTTGGCGACTCTGCTGATACCTCAGCGGGATGATGGGTTCTTGGGTCACATCACGTACTGGGGACGATGGGAAGCGTTTTCAGAGCAATTGCCGGTCAGAGCAGCTTTGGGGATTGGCGACGACGCAACTCGGGTATGATCCAGCCACCAGTTTTGGCGCAGGCACTGTTGCGAGTATCCGAGGAGTCGGGCGATGCGGAGTATCTACGGCTAATGCTGCCAAAAGTTCGAAGTTATTACGAATGGCTGGGCAGAGAACGGGATCCGGATTTCGACGGGTTGATCGGGGTTGTTTCGCCGTACGAATGTGGGTTGGACAACTCGCCAGCATACGACGCCGAGTTGGGGCTGCATTTGCCAGATCGCAGACAGCTACTTGTCAAGAACTGGTTGCTGGACTGGCATAACGCGCTATTCGGCAGAAGCCATAGTTATTCACATTTGCGGGAGCGGAACAGATTCATTTTGATCGAGCCATTTATGAATGCGGTATATGCCGACGGTTGGGACGCGATCGCGACGATGCATCGATTGCTCGACCAGGAAGACGACGCAGAGTCGGCCGAAGAGGCACGAGACAAAACGACACGTGCTCTCAACGATCAGTGTTGGGATGCGTCGCTTGGCAGGTGGATCTACTTGCGAGGGGCGCAGAAGATTCCTGATTACACTCTTGCGGTGGGTTCGATTTTCCCGATCATCATCAAGGGTCAGGCCGCGGGCCAGGTCGCAGAGGTGGTCGAACGGTACTTGATAAACGAGGACGAGTTTTGGACGCCGTATCCGGTGCCCAGTGTTGCTGTGTCTGAACCGACGTTCGATCCAGAGGGGGAATCGACGATTTGGCGCGGTCCGGTGTGCATGAACCTAAATTGGCTGTTGGCTCGGGGGTTGAGACGACACGGATTCACTGATGTCGCTGCGGAGATCGAGGCGAAGTCGATCGAGATGATCAGTCGCGATTTTCGCGAGTTTTATTCACCGTTGACAGGACGAGGAATGCGTGGCACCGATTTTGGCTGGGCTACGGCTGCCGTCGATTTTTTAGCCGCTCAGGCTTAGCTGACGGTTGACGATTCGCCAGAGACCGCGGCTTGTGCTTCGGCATTGCCGCCTACTATCACGCCTGTAGACATGAAGATTGCGCGTTCGGCGATATTGGTCGCACGGTCAGCCACACGTTCGATGTTGTGTGCCGCCCACATGAGGTAGGTTCCTCTAACGGCGCGCTCGCGATCGTCTTCGACCAGCGCAAAGATGTCTTTTTGCACTTTCTCGTAGAGTCGATCAACCTCATCGTCGTCGTTTTCGATCTCGATGGCGATTCGACCCGACTCGGCGCGGTCGTCGATCGTCATCGCATCGATGCTGCGTTTCATCATGGAGACTGCGAGATCGGCCATTTTGGGGATGTCTTCGAGTTCCTTCAATGGTGCTTCGTGTCCCATGTTAATGGAGACCTTGGCGATGCCCTCAGCGTAGTCTCCCATGCGCTCAAGCTCGTTGGCGATGAACATCATGCCGACGATTCGCCGGAGGTCGGCTGCGAGTGGGGCTTGACGGCGTATCTGCTCGACGCAGTCGTTCTGGATCTTCGTCTCCAAGTCATCGATGCGGTCATCTTCAGCGATGACCTCTCTCGACATGTCCAAGTCGCGGTTTTTGAGGGCCCGAACGGTTTTGAAGATGGCGGTTTCTACCAAGCCGCCGAGAAGGACAATCTCGGCTTCGAGGTGGGCAAGTTGGTAGTCGAGTTGTTCGTTGGGCATGACAATTAGCCCCTATCTTTTAGCCGATGCGGCCGGTTACGTATGCTTCAGTGCGCGAGTCAAGGGGATTGCCGAAAATCTGCTCGTTGGTGCCGTACTCGATGAGGTGGCCGACGCGATCTTCACCTACCATCATGACAGCGGAATAGTCTGATATACGCGTTGCTTGCTGCATATTGTGGGTGACGATGATGATGGTGACTTCCGACGACAGATCCCGGATCAGATCTTCGATCGCTTGTGTAGATATCGGGTCAAGTGCTGATGCCGGCTCGTCCATTAGAACGACGTCTGGGTCTACGGCAAGGGCCCGGGCGATGCAGAGGCGCTGCTGCTGACCGCCTGAAATACCGAGTCCGCTGTCGTCCAAGCGGTCTTTCACTTCGTCCCACAACGCGGCGCGGCGCAACGATTCTTCCACTACACGATCGAGATCATCGGTGAGGCCGTTTACCCGAGGTCCGAAGGCTACGTTGTCGTAAATGCTCTTCGGGAAAGGGTTGGGCCGCTGAAAGACCATACCGATGCGGAACCGAATGTCCGTTGGGTCGACATCTTCGTCGTAAACGTTGACGCCTTGGTACTTGATTCTGCCGGTGACTCGGGCTCCGGGTATCAGGTCGTTCATCCGGTTGAAGCAGCGCAAAACGGTGCTCTTGCCGCATCCGGACGGGCCGATCAAGGATACGATGGCGTTACGGGGTATCTGCAACGACACTTCCTCAACGGCCAAGGTCGATCCGTAAAACACGCTGGTTTGTTCGGCTTCGAGGACCAAGTCTTCGTCTTCGAAAGTGATGATTGATTCAGGCATGGAGGTTCATGCTAATGCGCGTATGTAAATCTTACTTTGCGGCTAGACGAATTAGTGCGTATCGCCGTTCATGTAAACGGTGAAATCGGCGTGACGGAGCTTTGCGATTTAGCTCGCGGCGATCTTTCGGCGCTAAAGCGCCTTGAACCAATCGAGCGAGTCTTCAGTTCGTCCCGACGGATTGTATTCCGCTCCGGCCCAGCCTTGGTAGCCGAGTTCGTCGAGTTTGCGAAATATGAAGGGGTAGTTGATCTCGCCCGTTCCCGGCTCGTTACGGCCCGGGGTGTCGGCGAATTGAACATGACCGATGCTTGGCAACAACTCCGCAAAGGTGTCGACTAGGTCGCCCTCCATGATCTGCATGTGATAGAAGTCGTACTGCAACTTCGCGTTCGGGTGGTCAGCGTCTGAAATCGCTTGTATGCCTTGCGACGAAGTGTGGAGCAGGAACCCCGGCTGATCTTTTGTGTTGATCGGCTCTACAAGTGCGAGCACTCCGACTTTTTCGAGTTCTGTGGCCGCGTAGCGGAGGTTGTCAACGTACGTTTTATACGCGACTTCCAGGTCTGCACCTTCGGGTATCGGACCAATGCCAGTGTTGACGCCGATACAACCAAGACCAGCGGCGTACTCAACGCCCAACGCGACGCGCTCTTGATAAACCCCTATCTTGTCGGGAAGTAGCGGGAGATTATTTTGGCCTGTTTCCGGATCGGCGACAGGCAGGTTGATGATCACATGCTTCAAGCCATTGCGTTCAAGGCGTTCTTGGATAGCCTCGATTGGCTCGGAATACGGGGCTTGAATCTCGACGCCTTGAAAACCGGCACGAGCTGCCGCGTCGTAACGGTCTAGCAGCTCATATTCGTTGAACATGAACTGAATGTTGGCGTTGATTTTCGGCATTTCTGTTGCCGAGGTCGAATCAGATGGGATCGATGTTGGCCACGGCGACGCCGATGGCGACCGCGGAGAGCAACACCAGAGCGATCATCAGGATTATGTACATGTGGCGAGTTCGATCTGTGTTCCAGAGTCTAGAATTGATGTCTGTGGCGCCGCGCAGACCTGTTTCGTCTGGCGCGATGCCCAATCTTGCATGATAACTGTTCCGAGTCGATGCGTGAATCGTTGCGATGCGTCTTGAAGAGATAATGACAGCGCCGGTGCTGACGATAACGTCGGAACTGAGCGTAGCGGATGCCGCCAAACGGATGCGAGCGAATGACGTCGGCTCCCTCGTTGTGGTCCGTAAGGGCGTTGTCGAAGGCATCATCACGAGCTGGGATGTCGCTGTCGGTTGCGTGGGCGCGGGAGAAGATCCGAGCATGTCACCTATCCTGCTCCACATGAGCAGCCCGGTGCACACCGCGCATCCGGATACCGATGTAGTAGAAGCTGCCAGAGTCATGTCGCAACGTCGGATCTCGCGGCTGCCGGTGGTTGATGAAGAGGGTAAGCCGGTGGGGATTGCCACGTTTTCGAATATCAGCCGCGTGATGCAACAGCTGGCGAGCGATATCTTCTCTGGCTGGGACCGGACACCAGTTTCGGTAACCATCAATCGCGATCTCTAGCAGATCCCGTTTTTGATTGCGCGCAGTTTCCATAGGAAGTCCTGATGTTCGAAACGCTATCTGACCGACTTACATCCGCTCTGGGAACGCTGACCGGCAAGGGCAGGTTGTCAGAAAAAGACATTGAGGCCGCTCTCCGTCAGGTACGTATGGCGTTGCTCGAAGCGGATGTCGACTTTAAGGTGGCCCGCAGCTTCGTCTCTAAGATCCGGGAAGAAGCGCAGGGTGAGGAAGTGATCCGGTCGCTGACGCCGGGACAGACGGTCGTGAAGATCGTCCAAGACAACTTGGTGGAGGTTCTCGGCGGCGATAGCGCGCAGTTGCAGCGGGGGGATACGCCTCCAAGCGTCATAATGCTCGTCGGTCTGCAAGGCGCAGGCAAGACGACTGCGGCGACGAAGCTGGCGCTTCACATCAGGCGTGAGTGGAAGCAGGACGTGATGATGGCGGCTTGCGACTTGCAACGCCCGGCAGCGGTGGAGCAGTTGGTGACCCTCGGCAAGCAGATAAGTGTGCCCGTGTACAACGAGAACGCGCGCAAATCTACGCCATTGAAGGTTGCCAAGAACGCGTTGAATCGCGCTCAGCGTGATGGTGCCCATTGGTTGATCCTAGACACGGCGGGCCGTTTGGCGATCGACGACGACCTGATGTCGGAGCTTGAAGAGATCAAATCCGCTGTCGATCCGATTGAGACGTTCCTCGTTGTGGATGCGATGACCGGACAGGATGCCGTCAGGTCGGGTTCCGAATTCAATCGGCGAATTGGCTTGTCGGGGATGTTGCTGACGAAGATGGATGGTGACGCGCGCGGTGGTGCTGCGTTGTCGATGAAGTCGGTAACTGGGCTGCCGGTGAAGTTTGTTGGAGTCGGCGAGCGTCCGGAGCAGTTTGAGGCGTTTCATCCGGAGCGGATTGCTCAGCGTATTCTCGGCATGGGCGACGTAACGACGTTGATCGAGAAGGCGCAACAGGAGATCGATGAGGACGAAGCTAAGCGGTTGGAGCAGCGGTTGCGACGTAACGAATTCGATCTCAACGACATGCTGGAGCAGTTTCGGTCGATACGCAGAATGGGTCCGCTTTCCGACGTTTTGGGCATGATTCCTGGTCTAGGTGGATTGAAAGGCTCCAACGCGATGCAGAATGTCGACGAAAAGCGGATGTCGCAGGTGGAGGCGATTATTCTCTCGATGACGCCGCAGGAGCGTTCGAATCCGAGGTTGCTGAACGGTTCGCGCAGGCGGCGAGTGGCGAATGGGTCGGGCACATCGCCTTCGCAGGTGAACCAACTGTTGGGGCAGTATCGCCAGATGCAGAAGATGATGAAGCGTATCAGCGGCCCGGGAGGAGAGCGGGCGCTGCAGAACATGATGCGCGGGATGAGGTGAAAAAAGAGTCGGGGGTGATGTGGAAGACGGGGTGATTCTGGGTGGAGATTTCATGCCGCTCATGCCGGAGTTTTGCCGCTCATGCCGCGAAATTGCCGCTGGAGCGGCAAGATCATGGCAGGGGTGTTTTGTGATGGTATTCGGGGTGAGATGAGTAGGATGGGGCGTGTATCGGCGTTTGGGGGTTGTGGATGGTGGTATTCGTAGGATTTGGGGGTTTGGTTGGAAGGGGAATTTAGAACAAACTTGCCGCTGGAGCGGCAAAACTCCGGCATGATTGGTTTTAGGAGAAGTTTAATACTTGTTCAAAAAGTTGTGTGGCCGGGGATTTGAAGGATTGGGAAGGATTCTAAGGATGGTGGTTGTTGTCTGAACCGCGGATTGCGCTGATTGGAATGATGGGGTGTGATTTTGGTTTTGATGTGGTAGCAGTTAAATACGAGGATCTTCGGCAGCCCGTTCATTAGCAAAAACCGCGATTTGAGGCGACTAAAGTCTGAGGCGTCAACTGTTAGGTTCGTAGCTTTCTAGCCAGTCGCACAGTTCATAGATGTCGCCAAATGAGTCGATCGAGACTGGCGCGTCTTCGCCCCATAGAGCCAAGACCACCTCTGCTTGCCACATCAATCTAGGGCTTAAGTAAGAAAGTCCAGCATGCCCGTAGAGCGTGCATGCCCCCTTGAATCCGGATGTGTCGTCCAAAAGCAACGTTTGGGTAATGCGAGGGATGGCATTCGGCGGGAACAAGTCATTGCAAAATGCATCTGGGTCATCGGTGTTGGTGAAGTATTCAGGCATCTCCTCGGCGAAATCACTGCTACCGACGGACTCTGCGTTGGATGCGACCTTTCTTCGGGATTCAGCGCTTGGGAATACCATGTGCTGAGCGCAATTGGGGATTAAACCTTGATAGGCAACTCTTTCTTGTGGGCTTAGTGCTTCGAGGAGCTCGGTCACGCGTTTCTCGCCTAACGCATCGAGCTTATGCAATAAACCTACGCGGGTATCGTCCGCGTTTTGCGCGACGGGAACCGGAGTGGGGCGTGGTCGCGGATTCTCTTCAAGCGAGAGGAAGACTGGGCGCTGCGAATAATCGAGTGCGTAGACGACGTACAGATCATAAGCTTCGACGGACGTAACAGCTACGAAGCTGAGTCTCATGTAACCATTCACATTCAATTCATCAGCGTCGGTCGGTTCTTCGATCATCGCCAGATTTGCGGCATTGGGAGTGCTGAAGATGTCTTCAAACTCCAACGAATAATCGTCAGTCACTCTTCCTGAAACGCTGATCGCTCCGATCGGGTCTTCGGAATTATCACCATTCATCAGTGGGTAGTTGCTAGCGACCTCGATCTGAAAAGCGAGAAATTCGTAGCCATCAGCGAGTTCCCCGTTGGCGTTCTTGGGATAAGCAATATCGAGATCCAGTCCGTTATAGGCTTGGATGAGATGCTTCGGAGTGCCACGCTCCGCGTAAGTTATGCGTACAGTTGTGGCGTCATCAACCTTGACAGCGCGGCCGAGGGGTGTTGGGCGAGTCGGCCAGGAAGTACCGATTCCGCTTGCGCCTGCGTGTGGTTCAAAGGCATAGCAGATATGTGGGTTGGAAGGGGGTTCGGAGACATCAAGATAGACCTTGTTACCGCTTTCCCAATCGCTGAAAGCTAAGACGACGTTTTCCGGCTTGACGGGCTCATCGGCGAGGGAATTTAGGACGATCGTGAGCGATTTTGTGTCTTCAATACCTAGATCGAACGTCTCGGCGAAAGAGGGTTTGTAATTCCTCGGTTGTCGGTACGATTGCGCCTGCGGGGTCTCGATCAGTTCGAAGGCGAATTCTTGGATTTCGAGACTTCGGTTGCCGAGATTTTCGATCTTGAAAATTAGAGTGTCGGAATTAGATCTGGGTTTTTCGACGCGGAGTTTAATTTCGCCTACAACGACCTCATCGCCAATGGGCAACGGATTACCACGCCAAGTTCCCGATGTGCCGATGGTGTTACATGCCATCTCAGTGTATGTTGGCGTGGTGATTTGGTTGATCCAAGGGAAGTCCACAAGTGTTTCGTCGACAAAGTAGGTGGTAGAAGTGGTCGTTTTGCCGGTCTCAGGGGAATATGTAGTTGATGAACTAACACCTAGGGCGCTTTCCGAAACATTCATGCCACGCTCGATCGCGACGCCTTCATCGTCGACTCTGACGATTGGTGTCAGGGAGATTTCGTCCGGTTCCTCGGCTGGAGCGTGGATCGGCGTTGTGGTTGGCTCATGGGTTGCGGTAGGCGGAGATCGTACGGGGGTTGCGGTTTCAGGCACTGATTCAGAACCACATGCAAACACCGAGAATGTGAAGAGAGCGAAAACTAGAGCGTATTTTACGCGCTGAAACATCAGATCGAATTGTGTTTCAGCACATTTCGCAGTTCCGAGACTCCAGCCTCTATGCCGTCATTATGCGAGAAGATGCTTGAGCCGGAGATGAAGGTGGTGGCGCCGGCGTTTAGGGTGGGGGCGATGGTTGCGGATTTGATGCCGCCGTCTACGGCGATTTCGAATGGGTGGTCGGGGTGGATGGTCTGCATCATCGATAGGGCTTCGCTGATTTTGGGCAGGGTGTCGGGCAGGAATTCTTGACCGCCGAAGCCGGGTTCTACTGTCATGACCAAGACGCGTTTGACGCGGTCAGCTACGGGCCATAGCGCGGAGACGGGTGTTCGGGGACGGATTGCGACGGCGGGTTGGGCGCCGGCTTCGAGAATGATGTCGATGGTCTGATCGACGTCTGCGACGCCTTCGATGTGGATGGTGATGATGTCGCCGCCGGCGGAGGCTAGGACCGGGATCATGACTTCGGGTGAACGCTCCATGACGTGAACGTCGATCGGCAGTGTTGCGTGGCGTTTCACTGCTTCCAAGATCGGTGGGCCGAACGTGAGGTTGGGTACGAAGTGTCCGTCCATGACATCGAAATGGAACTCATCGACGCCGGCATCCTCGGCGGCTTTTATGGAATCGGCGAGGTATCCGAAGTCGGCGGAGAGAAGGGATGCGGAGATTTTTGCCATTGTCGTCTGGTGGGTCTGGCTTTTGACCCAATCTTAATCTTCGCGGGTAAGGGTTCTATGCACAACTCGCTATGCATGACGCTTCCCAGTTTGCACCGCCCCTCTGGATTCCGGCTTTCGCCGGAATGACGTGGTTGAGGCGGGAATGGTGGAAGGACAAAGGGGGTTCATGGCGAAACTCTGGACATGGCCCCGCACGTCCGCCCGCATACCCCCTGACCCCCTTTCGCCCATGCGAAAGGGGGGAATATCCGCTCGCTGGCGCACAGGTCCCTTTCGTCTATGCGAAAGGGAGTGGGTTTCAATCGACGTTCGATTCTCTGAAGAATTCGTCGGATTCTAGGTAGTCTTCGTAGTCTTCGCCGATGTCTTCTGGGGTTTCGGGGACATCGACTTCTTGGCCTTCCGAGGTGACGTTGGCCCAGCCTTCCTCAGTGGGTGCGTCGTAGCGCGACATGTCTCTCGACGCGTTGCGCGCGGCTGCGGGGACGCCGAATAGGCCGCGCTCGACCATGGTTGGAGAAACGGCGTACATCAGGTCGTCTTCTGCCTTAAGGGTGTCTAGCGCAGCCTGGGCGAGTTGTTGCACCTCGGGTTCACTGCTGGAAACCGCGAGCGAAAGCATTTCGCGGGCTTGCGACGTTCCGATCTGTTCCAAGGCTTGGATCGTCGCCATCTGGACTTCGAGAACGTGGTCGTCGAAGGGTTCGGACAGGCTGTGTATATCGTCATCGGCGGCGATGTAGCCGAAGGCGAGTACGGCGGCGATTCGAGTGTTGGGGTTATTGCTGTAGAAACTGTCCTCGATTGTCGGCAACCATGATCGATCGCCAGATTCGCCCATCGCCAACAGGACGTCGGACATCAAAACAGGGTCGTCAATCGCCTCGTCGTACATTGCGTCGATGATGTCGGGCGCGTCTTCGTGCCGCATTGCAGCCAGGGATCTGAGCGCCTTTCCGCGAACGGATCGCTCGTCGACATCGGTGGCGTTGCGCAGAGCATCAGAGATTCGCGTCAGGGTGGAGCGTGATGCGTTGCGTGACTGGGACGGGTCGGAGAACCCGTTTAGCGCCTCCGCTGCAGCCGCGCGTAGCTGCGCCGATTCGTCTCGCTCCAAGACGGCGATCAATGCGTTTGCGGTGTTGACGCTGCCGCCGTCGGACAATGCACGCACGCACTCTAACCGCACTTCCACCGCCGGAAATGTGATCGCGGCTCTGAAGAGGGCATCGAACTCCAACGATCGATCGGTCTCTGCCACTTGCCGCAACTCGGTTACCGTTCCTAAGACGTCTTGAGCCTTCCACTCGTTCCAAGCTGCGACGATTGAACGTGCCCGAGCATCGTCAACACCCGAGAGTTCCCGGAGCATGTCAGACACGCCGGAGTCGGCATCGCGTCCGGGTTCAGCGTTATTTGATGGTTCGACGGTCATGGGTCTGTTGTATCTGGCTTGATGCGGCTGCCCCCTTTGTCCTTCGGACATTTCCCCTTTGGATTTCGTACGTCTTGGGCGGGGGAAACCCTAGGTTTTTGGTTTACGAAGCGGTTGCGACTTCCACGCCTCTAGTTCGAACCCAAGGTACCACACGGGTGCCGAAGACCGGTTCCGGATCTGAGCCGATCGCTTCGACGTTGTTCAGTGTTTCATAGACGTTCCCGGAGATCATCGTGTTTTTCACGCGTCCGACGATCTCGCCGTCTTCGATGAGGAAGCCGAGGGACAGGTTGGCTCGGAAGTCACCGCCGAGTTCGTTGCCCTGCCCTGCACCAAGCAGTTGCTCTACTAAGACGCCTTGTTTCACTCCGTCGAAGATCTCAGAGTTGGGAGTTTCTCCGCCGGACATCATGATGTATGACGTGCTGGGGGATGGTGTAGTGGCGACACCTCGAAGACCGCACCCGGTGGATGCCGCTCCGGTCTCACCGGCGGTCTGCAGATCGTGGAACGGCTCTCCGATCACTCCGTTGCGAACGAAATCGAGGCGGCGAGACGGTACTCCTTCGTCGTCCACGCCGTGGGCTTGAGGCGTCAAGGGATGTAGCGGATCGTCGCAGATGGATATGCGTTCATCGAGCATCTTCTCACCCCACTTGTCGATCAGAGGGGACGATCCGGTTGCTACGTTCTTGCCGTTGAAGCCTGACAACAACGGCGGCAAGAAAGTGCTGGTGAAACCGCCGGGCGAAAAGACAACTGGCAGGTCTTTGCCGCTTGGGGAATCGACGATATTCTGCGAATCGTTTAAGCGTCGAAGCAGTTTGGCGACGATGTTGTCTACGTCCTGTTGGTTGATCGGTTTGGCGGTTACGATTCCGTCCCAGGTGCTCAGCATGTCGGTCCCACGAATGAGTTCCACACCCATGAAGAAGCCGCTGTTGGTCTGACGATGGCTGGCATCGACGCCGGAGGAGTTGATCAATCGCTGTTCGCCTGAAGACTTGTTGACGTCAACCGAACAAAGTGCTTCCGGGTATTCGCTCAAAATCGCCTCGACAGCTGTGCGCCCGAAATCTAGCATCTCGTCATCCGAGAGATTGGCGACGCTGTGATCGAAGGTATCTACCGGGGAGTAGTCGGCGGCGTTCGGAAACTCGAACGCGGCTTCAGCACCGTATTCGGCGAGAGCACCTACGCGGTCGACGAGGTCGTCTATCTTGTCGGCGTCGTTAGTGGATGAGAAGCCAATGCGTCCGTTTGGATTGATGACGCGAAGCGCGATGCCGGATGATTGGCTCTGACCGATGTTTTTGGGTCGGTTGGCCTCGAACTCGACGTGTCGTCGTTCTGATGTGACGCCGAAGACTTCAGCGGAGCCGTGAGTTGCTTTCGCCTGATCCAATAATCGTTCGTAGCTGTTCACTAGAGTGATTTCTCCTCAAATTGCTTTCGTCGGCGAGGGGATCACTGCAAAACCTTGGTGATTGATTGGGTCCATCCGGCCCCACGTCCACCCCCGCATACCCCTGCGATCTCGCTTCGCTTGCTCGCGTCCCCTTTCGTTCCGAAAGGGGACGGACTTGCCACCTCGCCCACCTTCGTCTCGGAGGTTTTGCAGAGAGCCGCTGATAGGAGATGTACCGGGTGTGGGTGACGCATTCTTGAGTTATGCTCCGGAAATGAGGCAGTTTCGGATGCGAATGTGGGGGCTTCCGTTGGCGACTGGTAGCGGCATCTGCCCGCCTTTGCCGCAACCGCCGCCTTGATTAACCTCACGGTCGTTGGCGATCGCGTCGACGTTCTCAAGAGTCTCGAACAGATTGCCGGAGAGCATGACCGGACGGACGGCTTCTTGGACCTCGCCATTGCGGATCATGTATGCCTCTCCTGAAGAGAAGGTGAACATCTCGTGCTGAGTCATGCCTCCGTACCAGTTCTTGACGTAAACGCCCTCGTCTACGCCTTCCAACAGATCGTCGAATGTGGCTTCGCCGTTCTCGATGAAGGTGTTAGTCATGCGGACGATCGGGGGGAATCGATAGCTGATGGCGCGGGCGTTTCCGGTCGGTGCTTCGTCCGTCTTAGCGGCCGTCTCTCGTGAGTGCAGGCGGCCGACGAGAACGCCTTCTCGCACGAGGGGTGTCACCGTTGCGGCGGTTCCCTCGTCGTCGTATTTGTAGCTCCCTCTCATGCCTGGCGTGGCAGCGCCGTCGGTGAAGTTGAGGTGCTTGCCGCCGAAGTTGCGCCCCATGTACATGAGCTCCTTGAGTTTTTCGTTTTCGTACACGTTGTCGGCTTCGGAGAGGTGTCCGAACGCTTCATGCACGAAGACCCCGGCGAGTATGGGGTCTAGTATCACGGTGCGTTGTCCGCCTGTCAGCGGCTCTGCCTTGAGCAAACCGACTGCACGTTGCGCGGCCTCTGCCACGTCGTCGTCTAGGTCTTCGAACACGCCGTAGTCGCCTAGCGCGCCGATGCTGAAGCCAGCCTGTTGAACGTCTGAACCCTCGCGCGCTTGGGCCGATATCCGGCTAATCGCGTGAACCACTTCTTGTTCGACGTATGTGCCGTCGGAGTTGCCGAACGCTACTTTCCGCGAGTTGTCGCCGTAGATGATGTCGGAACTGACGATGCCCGGTTCCGACCAAACGATGTCGTTGTAGTGGTCAGCCAGCCTGATCTTCTCTTTGAGGGGAATTTCGCGAGGATCTTTGACGATGTGAGGATCGACGATATCGACGTGTGGTTCGACCTCGGCGAGCATAGTGGTCTCGCCTTTGTTACCCGAAGCCAAGCTACGAGCCTGTTCGACGGCGTCACCGACTCGGGTTTTGAGGTTGGATAGCTCGTTGAAGCTGGCAAAGCCCCAAGAACCGTTGACGCAGACACGCACGGCACCGCCTTTGGCGCTGGTCATATTGATGTCGTCGAGCGTGCGGCCGCGGTAGGTCAGACGCGTCGAATCTGATTCTTCGATGCGAATTTCGCAGTAGTCGGCGCCATGACCGGCCAATGCATCTTCAATTTGCGCTCGATAGCTCATGTTTGGGATTTCCGACAGGTGATTAAAGTCGTCGTAGTACGGTCTCACTTCATCGTATCAACCGCCATCGATTTCTTAGCCGTCGGAACCGAGACGTTACCCTTACTGCATGGTGTCAGATATGCGCGATCGATACATGAAAGCTGTAAATCGGCTGCTGTCGTTGGCGGATTTTGAGCGCAAGTCGCGTGCCAATCAACCTCCTGACTGGCACCTGCGTCGGGTTGAGCGATTGATGGAGATGCTCGGCGATCCGCATCTTGCGACTCCGGTGATTCACGTTGCCGGATCCAAAGGCAAGGGCAGCACTTGCGCGATGGTCGCATCTGGTCTGAAGGCTGCGGGATTTGCGACTGGGTTATACACGTCGCCGCATCTTCACACGTTCACGGAGCGGATTCAGATCAATGGCGCGCAAATTGCACAAAGCGATTTTGCGGACTTGATCGACGAACTTTGGCCGTGCGTTGAAGCGATCGAGGAAGCTGGAGACCTTGGCGTGGTGAGCGTGTTCGAGATGTTGACGGCCATGGCGTTCGTTCACTTTCGCGACAACGCGGATATCGCGGTGATCGAGACTGGGTTAGGCGGTCGTTTGGACGCCACCAATGTTGTCGACCCCGAAGTCGCGGTAATTACCTCGATCAGCAGAGACCATGTGCGAATACTTGGCGACAAGATTTCACTCATTGCGGGAGAGAAGGCAGGCATCATTAAACCCGGCAAACCGACTGTCGTGGCCAAGAACCATCCAGTGACCTGGCGCGTGATTCGAGAGCGTGCCAACGAGGTCGGTTCGGAGGTGTTTAGCGCGTGCGAGACTTCACCAGTGTCGGCGGCGACCCGGGTACTTGATAACGAGCTGCGCCAAGAGTTCACGATCAAACGATGGCGACCGCCGAAGGCAACGATCATTGATTCGTCCGATCCCGTATCGGGGTACGGGACAGGCCTAGCCTTGATCCCCTATCCAGATCCGGGGCAAAAGGACATCCGCATCCGGATGTCGCTGCTCGGCGCGCACCAGATCGATAACGTAAGGACTGCGGCGACCGCGTTAAATCTGCTTTACCGGACGGGTCACACCTTTGATTTGAACGCCGCCATACAAGGGATTTCGGATACGGCATGGCCGTGTCGAACCGAGGTTGTCAATGTCGAAGGATTGCCGCCAGTCGTTCTCGACGGTGCGCACAACGACGCGTCGCTCAAAGCGTTGAAAGACACTGTCGATTCCTATTTCGGGTGTGTTACGGCTGAGATGCCGTATGTCTTCATCGTCGGCTCGACCGAGGGGCATGATCACGAGGCGATGATGCTTGAACTCGCACGGTCCGCTCACACCACGATTGCTACGCAGTCGCGCCATCCCAAATCCGTTCCGGCGTCTAGGATCGCACAGGTCGGACGCGAAAACGGGTTGGAGTTTCGAGTGACTCACAGCGTGGAGGTGGCGCTTGGGATCGCGTCGGAGGTGGCGCTCTCGAATCCCGAAGTTGGGATGATTATCGTGGCGGGTTCGCTTTTCATCGCCGCGGAAGCGCGCGAGGCGCTGTTAGGCATCGAACCAGAGCTGTACGACGATCTGACGCAGCCTTACATGGTGGCGTATGAGGATGCCAAAGTGGCTAAAGGTAAAATCGCTTAATTGACGATTGTCTGAAAGAGGACCCGCCCCCGTATCGAGGTACGGGGCAGGCGCAGAACACACAACCCGAATACTCGCATCCGCGAGCGCAGGCGCACAATGGACGAAATGGGATGAGCAGATACCCAGACGAACGTAGAGCAGTAATCACCGGCATGGGAGCGATGACGTGCTTGGGCAAGTCGCCGGATGAATTTTGGACGAACCTGAAAAATGGTGTGTCGGGTGCGCGACGGATGGCGGTTATCGATCCGACGCCGTTCCCGTGCAAAGTTTCAGGGGAGGTCCAAGACTTCGACCCTTCGGAAGGCGGACTTATACATCGCCGCGAGGCGCGACGGATGGGGCGATTCTCTCAGTTGGCTGTCCACGCGTCGGATCAGGCGATAAAGGACGCCGGGTTGAACCTGGATGCGGAAGATAGGGAACGCGTAGGAGTTTTGATCGGTTGCGGCGCGGGTGGTTTGCCGGAGACCGATGATCAATCAAAGGTAATGAATCGCCGCGGGGCGTTGAGGGTCAGCCCGTTCTATATTCCGGTGATGCTGGTGAATATGTGTTCGGCTAACGTCAGCCGTGTGTTCGGGCTGCTTGGGTACACGAATACGTGCGTGACCGCGTGCGCGGCGAGTACGCAGGCGATTGGCGAAGCGGCAGAGGTGATACGACGAGGTGCCGCGGATGTGATCTTGACAGGTGGCGCAGAAGCCGGCATCTGCGAGCTAGGCATGGGCGGCTTTTCGACGATCCATGCGTTATCCACGCGGGATTGCCCTCCTGAGGAGGCTTCAAGGCCGTTTGATGCCGATCGTGACGGCTTTGTGCCGGCGGAAGGGGCTGCAATGTTCGTGATGGAGAGCCTAGCGCACGCGAAAGAGCGCGGGGCGAATATCTTGGCCGAGGTCACCGGTTGGGGTGTTTCATCCGATGCCTTCCATTTGGTTCAGCCGCATGATGAAGGCAAGGGAGCGGCGTTGGCGATAAAGTTGGCGTTGGAAGACGCAGAGCGCAACATCGACGATATCGATTACATCAACGCGCACGGCACATCGACGCCGCTAAACGACAAATCCGAGACATTAGCGATCAAGCGCGCGTTTGGCGACCATGCCTATAACGTGCCGGTTAGCAGCACGAAATCGATGATCGGACACTCGCTTGGTGCGTCAGGTTCGATGGAGGCAATGGCGTGTATCGGGAGCATACGGGATCAGGTTTTGCATCCGACGATCAATTTGGATACGCCTGATCCGGACTGTGATTTGGACTACATTCCGAACGTGGCCCGCGAGACGAAGGTTGACGTTACGCTATCGAACAGCTTCGGGTTTGGTGGTCAGAACGCTTGTTTGGTGATTGAGAAGTTCGCCGGATAAGTAAGTTGCGGACACGCACTCAGCTCGGACCGGTAATGGGAGACGGAATCACCGAAGCTACCAGCTCGGCTCTTCCTCCCGCTCGATCTTGTCCTCATCCAAGTCCATCCCCACGCCCGGAGCAGTCGGGATCGTGATCATTCCACCGACCGGGTTCACGGGATCGGCGAGGAAGTGCTGGTGGATGCGGTTCCATTTGATGAGGAACTCTTGATACGGGGTGTGTATCGGCGATTGGGTTACCGAGACGTGGATTCCTGCGGGCGATGAGTGCCCGTGCGGGATCGTGATCAGATCCGCCGCGGTTGCAAGCGCCATGATTTTCAACGTCTCCGAGATGCCGCCAGCCCAGTAGATGTCAGGTTGCAGAATGTCTAGAGCCTCTGCATCGATGAAGCGTTTGAAGCCCCAGCGAGTGTATTCATGTTCAGCACCGGAGATGGGGATGTTGGTCTTCTCGCGGATCTTGCGGTAGGAGTCGATTCGGTCGGGCATGGCGACCTCTTCAAGCCACCGCGGCTGGCAATCCTCAATGGCGGCAGCTAATTTGACGACGTAGTTGACGTCCATCGACTGCCAGCAGTCGAGCATTATGTCGTAGCCTTCGCCAACCGTGTCGCGCAGGGTCTCGACCATTGCGATGTTTGCCTTCAATCCCTCATGGCCAGACATCGGACCGTATCGGAAGAACCATTTCTGCGCGGTGTATCCGAGAGATTTGGCCCAAGCGGCGCGCTCGCGCACCAAGCCCATGTCGGTCACGTTGAACCCAAGCATCGATGCGTACGCCGGCACGGCTTGTCTCGTAGGTCCTCCAAGCAGCACGTAGACCGGAACGCCAAGAACTCGTCCCTTAAGGTCCCACAGCGCACAATCGACAACCGAGATCGCCATCATCGCCTGTCCATGTCGACCATGAACCTGTGAGCGGTGCATGATGTCCCACAGGAACTCCGTCGCCATCGGATCACGGTTCAGCAGTAAGGGAGTAAGGTGCTTGTCGACCAGGTAGGCGACCGTTTCTTCTACTGGCCCACCGATGCCTATCGCACCGTCGTCGGTCTCGATCTGTATGAAGTACGCGTCGTGCTTGATGCGGTTCAATGCCCCGCCTCCGCCCCTTTGATCAGTCATCACGCCTGCGCGACGCTTAGAACCTCGGAATTCTTCATACACGTCGAGCGGCATCGCCAGACGCTCTTCCCAGAACTCGCCCTCGGTCTCGAAAGATCCGAAGACGTGCCTGATCCTAACGTTTGAAATCTGCTTCATTACAAGCCCTCGGTTATTTCATTCCATCACTGGGCGCGGTCGCCTTCCACAATCCCCAGTTCAATCTTCGCGCGCCTAGATTTCCTTACCAAGTAGATGGTGACACCTACGAAAGCTATTGAGACGAAAACCCAAAGGATCGTGCCCAGCACTAGGTTCGAACCGCCGCGGGCGCGCTCGAATACTTCGGTGGCCAGGATGAGAGTTTCATTCCCTAGTTCCGGATGCTCAATGACGACATCGATGGCCCAAACACCTTTCTCCTCCATCTCAAGGCGACCGACGTAGTATTCGCGGTCGGCGGGGGAGTTGAGGGCCGGAGCTACCTGTCTTTCGCCGTGTTCGGATGGTGTGGCGTAGACCTTGATGATGGCGTCAGGGACGTTGGCGCCGGTCTCTCGGTCATAAACTTGGACGGCGTAGGTCAGTGTGCCGATGATGACTCGTTCTGGAGACTGATGGACAACTACTCGATAGTTGCCTACGTTTTCGTCGGCAACGATCACGTACGGCCCTGAGGTCAGAGTCAAAGGTTGTGCTGATGTGGTTTGTGTTGTGAAAAGTGCTGAGGAGGCGAGCGCGACGAGAATTACGGCGCGTATAGGGCTTGCCTTCAAAAAGTGGATGTGCCATCCCGCAAGCGGTATGAGAGGTATCCGCGGCATCTAGTTACAACGATACTCCATAGAGGCGACCACACCTGCTAGATAGGGGATAATGGCTTCATGCCGGAAGCACCAGATCTACATGTGTTGCGAGAGTATCTTGCGCCCAGATTGATGGAGCGGAAAATCATCTCGTTACGCGAGTTGCGACCATTGGTCATCAGGAACTTAGTCGGTGCGCCGATGGGTGAACATGCCAGCGGACGCCTCATCGAAGACTTGGGGCGCAAGGGCAAGTTGTTGATCATGTCCTTGTCTGGTGGAATGTCGATGGTTGTCAGCCCGATGTTGACTGGCGAGTTGTCATTAGTGGGTCCAAGTAAGCGGATTCTGAAATCGACGATTTTGACTATGAACTTAGACGATGGTATGCAGATCCGATATACAGACGCCAAGCGAATGGGGCAGATCTATTATCTGGAGTCGGATCGTTTGGATGAAATAACCCGCGTCGCAGATCAAGGACCAGATGTGCTTGACGAACCCCTCAAACTCTCAGATTTCAGAGCGGCATTGAAACGGTACCGCGGCGAAGTGAAAGGCGTTCTGACACGTGGGCAACTGGTCGCTGGGATCGGCAACGCGTACGCTGACGAGGTGCTTTGGGAAGCTGGAATCTTTCCCTTCAGAAAAGTGACACGGCTGAGTGGCGAAGAGGTTATGCGATTACATGAGGCGACTTACCAAGTTCCAACTGACGCAGCGACGAAGTTGCAAGAGATATTCGGTGCTGATCATCCGAGGAAAGAGCGGAAATTCCTCAGTGTGCACGGCAAATCAGGATCGGATTGCCCGAAATGCGGCTCTGTAATCAGTTCAGTGAAATCTAGACAACGCGACACAAATTTTTGCCGCAGTTGCCAGCCAGGCACGATGTTTGAATGAAGCATATGCCCTTTTTCGGTGGAATACGGGTTATATAGAATCTCGACTATAGTGACGGAGGCCCGTAAATCGTCTTTTCACCCGCCCTGTCTCACCGAATCGGAACTAGATTGTTGGATCTGAACGACATCACAGGTATCTCCGCGGTCGCGCGGGATATCGCATTCGTTGTCGTTTGCATCGTAGTGACAATCGCAGTCTTGTTGATCCTATCCGGTGTGCGAAAGGCGACGCAGCGATTGAACGAAGCGATGGATCGTGTCGACGACCTGTTGGACACGATTGTCGCAGCCCGCGATTCGCTTAACGAATTAAGGCAGCGGGTCCGAAGCAGAAGCGGCGTCGGGAGGGACAATTCCGATGGCGGGTTCAACGTCGTTACCTGGTTGCTTACACCGCTTGGTTATGTGATCGGCCAACGATTTAAACGCCGTTCACAAAATCGTCAACAAGGGGACGAAACAAGAAACGGGTGAGGACAGTCCAACACCCGAACAGCTCTAAGAAACGGAGACTAAAAATGGCTAATGGAAGTGGAGACAGCTTTCTCGCAGGAGTAATACTCGGCGGTATCGCAGGGTTCGCAGTCGGTATCCTGCTGGCACCCAAATCTGGTTCCGAGATGCGAGCCGATTTGCTCGACCGCACTGATAGTGCACGTGAGCAGATCTGGGACCGAACCGGTTCGGCACGCGAACAATTCATGGACCGCACCGGCTCCGCACGCGAGCAAATGGAAGATCTGCTGGACACGACAACCCAGCGTCTCGACGAGATCCGGGCTGAGGCGGCTCAGATCACGTCAACGTTAAGGCAACGCGTCAACCGAAACTCGAAAGCCGACGATGATGGAATGCCGGTCATGGCCGAGTTCGAAACCGCACCTCAGGTCGAGGAAGAGGAGCGAGTCTGATCGATTCGAATCGTTATTTCGAACCCCTGTCGTCGCGGTTTCACGGTAGCGCAGTAGTTCGCATGCGTAACGAATCGGGACGAATATTCAATGTCTAACGGAAACCGACCACTCATCGTCGTGCCGTCCGACGATCCGGCTCAATGCCAAGGTTCGCCGCGCATGGCAGATCTCGAGGCGATGGCGGATCTCAAGATATTTCCGACGCGCGCCGACAGTTTCGACGAGCAAATCGAACGCGCCCAAGGCGCTACTGTCATCATCAACTCTCGTAGTTACTTGGAGTGGCGGGAGGATGCGTTTGATTTGCTTCCTGATCTGCGCTTTATCTCGGTCTGTGGCATCGGTACAGATTCGATCGATCTAGATGCTGCGCGAGATCACGGGATTACCGTCTCAAACATCCCGGGAAAGACCGCGCCAGTAGTAGCAGAGCATGCGTTTGGGCTGATGTTCGCAGCGGCGAAACGAGCTGCTTGGTACACCGAGATGACCCGCAAGGGCGAGTGGGTGAAACAAGACGGAGTTTTCCTCGGGGACAAGACCGTTGGCATTGTTGGAACTGGCAACATCGGCGCTGAGATGGCACGACTGTGCAACGCGTTCGGAATGGACGTAATCGCATACACCTTCAACCCATCGGATGAGCGCGCTGAAAAACTCGGAGTCCGGTTCGTCGAACTCGACGAGCTGCTCGCACTGTCGGATGTGATCACTATCCATACGAAGCTGACGCCCGATTCTGAAAAGCTGATCGGTGCACGAGAAATCTCGCTCATGAAACCCACCGCGATCCTAGTTAACGTCGCACGTGGACCGATTGTCGACGAAGCAGCCCTCGTCGAAGCTCTCAATGCCGGTCATCTTTCCGGAGCAGCTCTCGACGTCTTTGAAACCGAACCGTTGCCTGAGGGCAGTCCGATTACTCAGTGCGAGCAAGTCGTGCTTACCCCGCACATAGCTGATATGACCCCAGAGGGGTTAGATTTGCTCAACCAAGGCGTCGTTGAAAACTCGCTAGCGTATTTGAACGGGACGCCCCAGAACGTAGTTAATTGACCTGTCGGAGGCAGTCGCAATGATTGAGATCCGCGAATTGCAGCAGGGAGACGCTGACAGTGTGTTGGCATTGGACCAAGAGATCCGTGGGCCTGATCGATCCTTGACGTGGGACCAATACGTTGGACGCGTCTTGCAAATCGTGGCTCTTGATTCGCTGGAATACGCGCCTTGGGGATGCTTCGTGGCGGTCGATCAGGAGCGTGGAGGCGACATAATCGCTTTTCTAATGTCCGAGCGACAGTCTTCATCGTATGGGCTACCGCCGGGAGTGCGTATCGTCGCGATGGCGGTTCATCCCGACTACCGTCGGCAGGGCGTCGGGTCGAAATTGGTGACGGCCCTCACGGCTAAGGCCAAGTCCGACGGCGTGACGAGCATGTTTTCTGTACTACTCGACGAGGACGAACGCGATGCCTCTTTTCTGGAGCGCAATGGTTTCTCGAGCGCTCAGTTTAAGGTCTTCACGAAAGATATCTGAACATGGCCGAGGGTGCCAACCCTGCCTCGCTGCCTGAAAGCGAACGAAATGACGCGGAAAAGGCGTTAGATTCGCACCCGCGCCGAGAATCACTCCTGATACGCGAACGATTGGTTGAGGGCGTACGGTCAGGCATCACCTCCGAGCATGGTTTGATCGCACATGGTCGGGGCGAGGCGTTCGACTATCTAATCGGCGAGCGAACGCGCGAATTCGCCGAGACCGCGATCCGAGCAGCGGTTGCGATGCTCCTATTGGCGGAACGACCGATCATCTCGGTAAACGGCAACGCCGCGGCGTTGGCGCCTCGCGATCTAGTGAGACTCTCCGAAGTTACGGGCGCACGTTTGGAGATAAATCTTTTTCACCACAGAGAAGAAAGAGTGTCGGCGATTGAGCGGCACCTAGTAAAGTTCGGCGGCATCAACATTCTGAGACCTTCCAAGGACGCGCTGATATCGACGTTAAGCAGCGATCGTAGATACGTCAATCCTGAAGGCATTGCCGTCGCTGACGTGATCTTCGTTCCGCTTGAAGATGGTGATCGGTGCGCTGCGTTGCGAGCAACGGGCAAGTCGGTCATCACGGTTGACCTCAATCCGCTTTCTCGCACTTCCCGTGATGCGTCTATAACGATCGTCGACAACATAGTCCGCGCTGTGCCCCGAATGGTGAAGCGCGCTACTGAGTTACGCAGAGTGGACAACGATCCTCTTCTCGTCGCCGACGTTAAACAATACGACCATACTGAAATTCTGCAAGCTGCTGAGAAAGCGTTGAGGACAGGCTCGTAAGGTCGCTCGAGTTCTTGACTAACCTCCGCGAGTGTCAGTTAAGCGATACGGATCGCTTTGGTTCATTTTCGTAGTCTAGTATGTTGGCGAAAGTTGCTTCTGCTGTTTTTGTGAATATATCGATATGAACCCTCAGGACAATCGAACGAGAATTGGGGACCAAGTTGTTCGCGTCCCGCGTCAAGCCGCGACTGCGCCCGTAGATGTAGCGGTCGCACCGCGCACGATATCCGTGCGTGGACTCACATCGCCGATGTCCTTGATTTACGGGTTCTTCATAATCGACTTGATCGGTGCATCTCTCCTCATGCTCCCGATTTCCAGCAAAGCGCCAGGAGCCGCAAACATCCTCACGTGCTTATTCACCGCGACCACGTCTGTGACGGTCACCGGGTTGGTCACGGTCGACACGCTCGAACACTGGACACTGTTTGGGCAGGCAGTGATACTGACGCTGATCTTCATCGGCGGACTGGGATTCATGACCGGTGCAGCCTTCTTGATCATACTCGTCGGGCAAGAGCTTAGATTGCAGAACCGGTTGATCGTACGTGAAGGACTCGGTTGGGGTCAACTCGGCGACATTACCAAATTAGTCCGCAACATCGTCGTCTTTGCAGTTGTCATCCAGTTCATCGGATTCATCGTGTTATGGATTTATTGGACATTCGTTCGCAACCTTTGGGAAGGATTCGATCTATGGCATACCGTGTGGCTGGCGCTTTTCCATGGCATTTCAGGTTTCAACAACGCCGGGATTGAGGTATTACCAAATGACGTAGTCGGTGGCGACAGTTTGCAAGGTTTTTCATCCGACTACTTCACCTTGTTCGTTTTCGTGGTTTTGATCTTTGTCGGGAGCACTGGCTACATACTGTGGAGCGACGTGTGGCGGAAGAGAAGATTCCGGATGTTGCGGTTGGAGAGCAAGTTGATATTGATAGGTCTTGCAGGTCTATTGCTCATCGGCTTCGCGACTTACGCCATAGGAGAGTGGAACAATCCCGCAACATCTGGAGGACACAACGTCGTCCAGAAATTCTCGGATGCCCTGTTCCATACAGTTTCTGGTAGGACAGCGGGATTCTCAGTTATCGATTACGGCCAAGCCACAAGCGCGACCGATCTGGCAACAGAAGTGATGATGTTTATCGGCGGAGTTTCAGGAACCGTTGCGGGTGGCATCAAAGTAAATACATTCATGGTGATCCTGATCGCCGCCATAGTGACAATGTCAGGGCGAAACAACACCTACGTCTTTGGCAGTCGCATCCGGCCCTCAACGGTACAACGAGCTTTGGTACTGAGTGTGGCGTCGGCAACGATCGTCGTTCTAATGGCATATTTGGCGTTCCAACTTCAATCGGACCTGCCATTCCGCGACGTGTTTTTCCAAGTGATATCGGCTGCTGGGACAGTTGGTCTCGATACCGGTATAACCTCAAAACTGAACGGACCTACACAGACTTTGATTATCTTTGCGATGTTCTTGGGTAGATTCGGACCGTTGACTTTGGCGTTGTTGATGGCGGGTCGGCAAGTCGAGCAACGATATGCCTTGCCAGCCGAAGAGGTTAGAATCGGTTGAACTGTCATCCACTTCTCCCTCCTCGGCGCAATTCCCGGAGTTGAAAATGGCAACCCAAAACATAGTCGTAGCTGGTGTCGGTCGTTTCGGCTCGCAAGTAGCAACCGGACTGTTTCAACTCGGTCATGATGTGTTGGCGATCGACCAGAACCAAGCCAGAATCCAAGAACTCATCGGACGGGTCACATACTCCGTGGCTGGCGATGTTACTGATGAAGTCCTGATGCGCGACTTGGGAGTCGAGAACTTCGACGTTGCGATCGTCGCGATCGGACGAAACGTCGAATCCAGCATCATGACGGCGGTGCTACTGCGGTCTTTGAACATCCCGATGGTGGTTGCACGGGCGCGAAACCAGCTTCACGCCGAGACGTTGCAGCGAATCGGTTGTGACCGGGTGATCAACGCCGAAGAAGAAGCAGGAATGCGGTTGGCGCAGACTTTGTTCACCCCTAACGTTACCGACTACATACCTCTCGGCGGAGCTCAAGGCATCAGTCGGATGCAGATGCCAGAGCGATTCAGAGACATGACCTTGCGCGATGCAGGTTTCACGGAGTTCCGAGATCAGAACCACCTGTCTGTTTTGGCCCTGATCCGCGATCAAAACGCGCGACTAATCCCAGATCTTGATGAACGCACTCGCCCAACCGATGAGATCGTAGTGGCCGGACAGAAAAACCTCGTTGACGAGTTGGCCGGATGAAGTACTCCCGCGTCATGTGTCTGGTTCGCGGCGACGACAGCGACAAAGAGGCTATCGATACGGCTGTCAGCTTGCTTTCCAGCAACAACCGTAGTCTGCAATTGGTTTACGTCATCGTCGTCGATCGAAGGTTCCCGTTAGATGCGCCCAATCCCTCACAATATCGAAAGGGAGAAAGCGTCCTGCGGGACGCCGAATTCGCAACCGGGCTGCGCGGGGGAGTCCGGGGCTCGATACTACAATCCCGATCTATTGGGCCAGTATTGGTTAGAGAGGCATTGGATTACGGTGCCGAGGTAATTGTTGCTTCGGTCAAAGTTCTGGTGACGTTGAACGAGAGAAAGATCGATCTGGATGCGGAATACCTTATGACGAACGCACCGTGCGCAGTGGTGTTGGTCAGAGAATCGGCCAGAGGCTTTGAAGCCGTATTGTCGCAGCCTGATCAGAATATCCTCTTGCGTACCGAGAGAGACGACTGATTCTTCGATAAATTAGTGGAAATGAGAGTCGTAATTGCAGGACATGATCGCTTGGGCATCGTGATGGCCAACATCCTCAGCGAATCGGGACACGACGTTCTAATCGTTGAGGCCGAGGGGAGACGTCTACGATCACTGCCTAGCCACCTCGTCGCACGATCAAACGTCCAAGTGCTGGAAGCCAAAGCGACCCTTGACGAAACGATGGTCGCGATGGACATACGTGGCGCAGACCTCTTCATCGCGGCCCTGCGAACACCGGCCGAGAATGGCCTCGCCGCCCTTAAAGCGAAGATCACGTACGGCGTAGAAAATGTCATCGCAGTAGTCACCAATGAATCCTTGGGCAAGATCTACGAACGTTTCGATATTCGCATCGTGAACCCGTACACACGGGCGCTATCGGATTTGCGCGACACGCTTAATATGGGTACGGAAAGCGCTGAGGAAAACGGCACAACTGCAACGCGGTAGTGGATGTCCCATCCCTCAAGCGGTTTGTAGCCACGATCACGGACAGTCTGAAATGTATGTCATCATCATCGGATGCGGAGCACTAGGCACGCGCAGCGCATATTCACAGTTGCACGCAGGCCACGAGGTGTTGTTGCTAGACACCGACGAAGCACGTATCGATATGGTTCACAAGACACTTGGCAACGTCGCCATCCTCGGCGATGCCACTGAGGAGTTCACGCTTCACAGCGCAGGCATCAATCGCTGCGATGCCCTGATCGCAACCACCGGCGACGACGCTGTTAATCTTGCAGCCTGTCAACTCGCGAAATTCACCTTCGGCGTAGAAACCGTGGTTTCGATTGTCAATGACAGCGCTGACACGAACCTGTTCTTAACGGCTGGAGTAGATTCCATCATCAGCCGCACGGACATCATCTTGGCAAATCTAGCAGGCACATTGCTAGACCATCCCATGGTCGAATTGATGACTCTGAACGACCGCAACGAAAAACTTGTATCGATGAAGATACCGCGCAACGCTCGGTCAGTCGGAAACCGGTTCCGCGACCTTGCACTTCCTTACGGAATCATTATCGCCTTAATCGTGTCCAGCGTCGGTTCGCCGTTCGTGCCAACCGAGGACACTGTGATCCTTGGCGGCGAGGAAGTGATCGCTTCATGTCCGGTCGAGGCGTTGGACGAACTGGCATACGTATTGACTGATCAGAGGTTCTCTTCGCTTGTCGCGTAAACGCATCTCGCATCTCGGTCCTGAGGGGACATTCACCGATCAGGCATGCCATGTCTACGCGCCAGCAGACTGGGAGCGAGTCGGGTTCCCAGAGATGCACCAAGTCGTAGGTGCACTCGTAGATGGCAAAGTCGATGAAGCAATCGTGCCGATCGAGAACAGCGTTGGCGGTGCCGTTATCGACATCGAAGATTTTTTGGTTCGGACATCGGACGTCCAGATCAAAGGCGAGATGTTGCTGGGCATAGAGCAGTGTTTGATCGCCCATCCCGATGTCGATTTGTCGGAGATAAAGGTCGTAAGATCCAAACCTGAGGCGTTGTCTCAGTGCCGCGAATTTCTAGACGCCCATCTCCCCGAAGCGGCCCGCGTTGGCACCGCCAGCACCGTTGAGGCTGTTTATCGTGTGAAGGCCGGAACCGCCGATGTGTCTGCTATCGGGCCGCGACGCGCCGCTGATTTGGCTGGGCTGCCCGTGATCAGATCCGGAATCCAAGACCGACAGAACAACGTCACGCGCTTCGTGATTCTCGGTAAATCAGATCACGAAGCGACTGGTTCCGACAAAACCAGCATCGCCTTCAGTTTCATGAACCGCGACACGCCGGGACAGCTCTACAAGGCGTTGGAACCATTTGCGCGTCGCAACATCAACCTTACAAAGATCGAATCGCGTCCTACGGGCGATGAACTCGGCAACTACGTATTCCTCTTGGACTTTGCGGGCCATCGAACGGATCCAGAAATCTCGGAAACGCTGGACGGACTGCGGGAGTTGGCACCGCTCGTAAAAGTTCTCGGGTCGTACCCAATTGCGACTGAAATTCACTAGTGAACCGTCACGTGGGATCACTTAGTCGGGACTCGCTTTACAGCCAGCGGCGAACTCGTTCCGTATAGCGCGTGTACTCTGCGCCGAGTGAGCGTCGCAGACGCCCCTCTTCCCATGGGATGGTGTACCAGTTGAATACCGCAAACGAAGGGATAATGGTCAACATGATCAAGAGAGAATTGGCGGCGCACCCGATGCCGAAAATCGCTATGATCATCGCCAAATAGGCCGGATTGCGAGACGAGGCGTAGATGCCGTCAGTGATTAGATTCCGCGTCGGTTTGCGAATGTCGAAGCTTTCGTTGTGGCGGCGGAAAGCCGCAAGGGCCGCGCCGAACATGACGACTGCGATCGCGATTATGATGCCGCCGCTGATGAAGTTCCAAGGCTCTGTTAACGGTTCAAACGGCCAAACCACTTGATGGGTGACGCCCGCGATGATGGTGAAAATTGCAGGCGGTAATGGAGGGATGCGAAAGAAGTTCATTTGAATGGGTTGCACATTAATCGTGTGCCATGCGTCACTTCATTGCGATATTCTAGTCGAATCTAGCCCTCCATAAGTTCGGAAAGAGCAGACATGTCAAACGGCGACGCAGTAGCTTATCGCTCTCATATTCGATTACAGAGGATTAAAGGTCCGTTCCGTATCGCGCACTTACCGATCGATGGCGAGGTGAAGTTCGGCGTTCACTCGGAGGTCGCGGAGCACTACGGAGTTAGCCCCGACATCTCCGAACCGCACGCCACGACTTTGGATTACATCGTCGCCGCCACCAGCGGTTGAATGACCGGCACGTTCGGCGGCGCCCTTGAGGCGCGCGGTATACCGGCAGGCGAAGGCTATCTCGAATCCGACACTATCGGTGAGATCGAGAAAGAGGGCAACGTCCTTGTCATCAAACGTATCAACATCACCTACAAACTCAGCGTCGATCCCCAACTTCTCGAAGAAAAGCGAGACGCCATAGACCGCGTGATGCGCGTCCACCCCAACTCATGTCCCGTCTATCGGAGCATATCGGGGAGCATCAAAGTTTCGGCGACGTTAGATTTGGTGTAAAGAGCCCCTGAACTATCGCGCCAAGACCACTTACCGAGTTCAACTAACCTGCTGAATCAGTTCGATTCGAATGTCGCCGGGTGCGGCGATGAACCCGATCTTTCGGCCGTCAGGAAGATCGATCGGGCCTTCCTGAACTTCTGCGCCCAGCGCCGTGAGCCTCGCCAAATCTGCATCCATGTCGTCAGTGTCGAAACCGAAGTGCTCTAGGCCGAAGTGGGGCTTTGCATCGCCGGGGCCCAGCGTCTCACCCGTGCGCTCGTTGGAGATGTTGATCGCCAGTCCACCCTCGGTCTGCGTGACGATGAATCGGTCACCGAAGTCTCGCACCGTGTCTGACATGATCTGAACGTTGAAGGCCTCGACAAACCAGTTGGCGGTCTTCTCGGGGTCCGACGATTTCAGGTGGATATGGTTAACCAGGTAGGGCATGGACCGTCTCTCCATCGATGTTCGTTTCAACTACATCAAGTGTAAGCGAATTCGTACTTCATCCTAATTGGTCAGCCCTTGGTAGACAATCTGCGACTTTACGTCGCCTCATCGACAATCTCGATCAGATCGCGGGCGCGTTTGCTGTCCTGTTGACTCTTGGCGGAGATACCCTCCTCGAACATCTGGAGGCAGAAGGGACAAGATACTGCCACGGTGTCGGTATCAGTCTCCAGGAAGTGATCGGTACGGATGTGATTAACACGCTCTCCAGATTCCTCCATCCACATCCGTCCACCGCCTGCACCGCAGCAGAAACCACGAGAACGACACTGCGACATCTCACGCACTTCAACGCCCGGCACCGCGTCTGCGATAGCCCGTGGTTGGTCATAAATGCCGTTGTGTCTTCCTAGGTAGCAAGAGTCGTGATACGTAATCTCATTAACCCAATTTTGCGACGCTGTATCAATCTCCGTCATCGAGAGTCGCCCTTCAGAGATCAACCGATCCACATACTCGGTGTAATGCAGCACCTCAACATTCCAATCCACATCGAAACCCTCGGCGACCTGCGAGTATTCATTGCGCATCGTATTGAAACAATGCGGACAGGTGGTCAGGATCGTCTTGATACCGTAGCCGCTGATCGTCTCGATGTTCTGACCCGCCAGAATCTGGAAAAGGTATTCGTTGCCCATGCGACGCGCCGGATCCCCAGTGCATGTTTCTTGCGCCCCTAACACCGCAAAATTGACCTCGGCCTTCTTGAGCACCGATGCCATGGCCTGAGTCACACTAACGCCTCGTTCTACTAAAGCGCCAGTGCAACCGACCCAGAACAGAACCTCCGCGTTCGGATTTTCGGCAATCGTCGGGACACCTTCCATCCCCTCGAGCCAAGATTCCCTAGTCAGCGTCGTCCCGCTCCACGGATGACCACGCTGCTCCATAGACTGCAGGGCTGTTAAAGCCGTATCAGGGGCAGACGCTTGCTCCAGCATCAAGTAACGACGCATATCGACAATCGAATCGATGTGAGAGATACCGACCGGGCACGCCTCGACACATGCCGCGCAAGTTGTGCATGACCACAGAACCTCCTCACCGACTGCGTCGCTAACCATCGACGTAGAAGGTGCCGGAGCTGATTCTCCCAAAACCGACGCGCCGATCAGCTCCGGAGCGCGTTGCTCCATATACCCGCGCATATCCTGGATCACCTTGCGTGGCGACAGTGGTTTGCCTGACGCCCACGCCGGGCAGTTGTCTTGACACCTGCCGCAGTTCGTGCAGGCGTCGTAACTCAAAAGCTGTTGCCACGTCAGGTCTTTGATGTCGGTCGCACCAAACGACTCCAACGTCTCGAAATCACCCATCGGTTTCAACGCACCGCGTGGCCGCATCGGGCGCAGGTAGATGTTCAGCGAAGAGACGATGATGTGCGACAACTTACTGAAGCTGATCGCGGCATACGCCAAACCGATCGCGAAGATCGCCGCGTGGATCCACCATAACGCCTTGTGCAACACGAGCATAGCATCGGTCGTTAGTCCCACACCGATCAACACCCTGCCGACTAACCATCCAACCGGCGACCACAAAGCATCAGAAGGCGCATAAAGCTCAGAATTCGGATTCAGTTCAGTAGCCCCGATGCGAAGGCCTTCCAGTGCAAAACCTGTGACAAGCAACAAAACCAAATAGCCGAGGATCAATGAATCGTCAGCAAACGAGTTCAACCGTTCTGGCTTGACGACGTATCGACGCCAATACGCCATACCGATGCCAATCGCGGCGAGAACACCCCCGAATACGTCCCATATGAAGCTGGTCTGCAATCTGAAATACGCCGTAGGGAACGTAACCCCGAGATACTCCTCGAAATTGAATTCGATCGCCGCAAATGTTGTCGCTACAAATAAAATAGCGAACCCCCAAAAGATCGCGAAATGCATCACCGAGGCGTATCGCTCGCGGCGCGGATGGAACTTCCCATGTCCGCCGAACCCGAACGCGCCCGATCGCAGAAATTCGCGAATACGTGTCGCGTGGGAGCCTAGTTCGTCGTATTCAGAACCGACCCTCCAAAACTGCACACGCCTGTAGAGCGCATAGGCGATAAACGCGAGGGAAATCGGTGCAATCAGATATACGATCGCACCAAGCAACGGGTAGCCGATATTCCAGAAATCGGTCCGTCCCGCTAGCTCAAGCATCCTCGTATGTTACGTGAACTGCCCGTACGGGCTCCGAATCGAAGCGACGTAACGTTCGCTAGTCGACTTCGGCGCGACCGATGTGATACTCGTTGCCCGCGTCCATGATGCGACGGAGCGATTCGACTGACTCGACGCGTTGCGGAAATTCGGTGCCCCAGTGTTCCTTGAGCTTGTCCACGATTTCGCTGAATTTCATCGGTTGATTGCCGTTGACTATCAAGATACGGAAAATCGCTTCCAATAACGACATTCCCGGAGTGATGAACTGAATCTTGTTCGGGCAGATCCTAGCCGCGTTATAGATGCTCCGCTCCGTCGTCCTGCCAGGAACTATCGGCTTGCCTTCCGGATGCCTTCGACACAGCCTACATTCTCCTGACCAACAGAGGCGTTGCCAAACCTTGAACATATACGATTCACCGGCGTCCTCGTACGTGCGTTCGTTGATCGCGTACAACGTGTCGCCATCAGATTCACTGACCGAAGTCTCTTGCGCAATTTCGGCGCCTGTTGTCATTCGTCCTGTCCTGATTTACACTTGCCTGCCCAATGTCATAAAGGCATTTATATCGGATTTGAGCACTCTTATCAGTGATTAGTTAGATTGTTTGCTTGCAAATGATCGGCATTGTCACTGAGCAAATCATCGTCCGGCCATTCCAAGATCTCCACATCAATGTCACTTCCGGCCGGAACGCTTGAGACGTCGTCTGGGCAGATCGCGAAACCTCGAGCCAACGCCATGGAGTGCAGCGCGCCCGAGCTCTGATTCCCTGTGGAACGCGCCCGGTAGTTTCCGACATCGTCTTTGTAAACATCGACGCGAGCGTAGACGCGGCGCCCGTCGTGGTTATGTATTGGATCATCGAGCGTCGCCTTGATCGTCGGTTTCTGAAGCGGAGCCTTCCCGAGCATGACGCGGATCGCTGGCCGCCCAAACTGCTCGAACGCCACCATTGCACTGACTGGGTTACCCGGCAAACCGAGATGAGGGACCTTACGACCATCAGGAGCATTCAACGCTCCAAATGCCAGCGGTTTCGCCGGCCGCATCCGTACAGACCACAAGGCAATCTCTCCGTTCTTCGACAAAACGTCTTTCACAACGTCGTAGTCACCTTTCGACACTCCCGCGGATGTCACGACCATGTCGTAACCGACCGCCTCTTCGAGCATCGCCTCTAACGATTCGATGCTGTCGCGGGCGATGCCCACGATACGAGAGATGCCGCCATACTTCTCCACCAAGGCAGCGATGCTATAGGCGTTGGAGTTGTAGATCTTGCCCAGCTGCTGTTCATCCCCGGGTTCCAACAATTCATCGCCCGTCGAGACGATCGCTATCACCGGACGGCGAATCGCCTTGATCGATGTCTTCCCCAAAGACGCTGCAACTCCAATCACACCCGCCGTAATATCGATCCCACGTTTGACTACCGTCTCGCCGGCACGGATATCCTCACCAGCGGGGCGGATGTTGTCACCATCCTCAGCATTCAGATTGACGCCAATTTCTGTTATCTGAGTACCATCACTGCGTCGTTCTTCCTCATCCGTATCCTCAAACGGGACAACCGCATCGGCACCCTCCGGCACCGGCGCTCCAGTCATGATTCTGACCGCCGAACCATCAGATAGCGGCTTTTCAGGAACGTCCCCCGCCGCTATGTAACCATCGACCGGCAGTAGCACCGGATTGAATTTCGAAGCCGACACGACGTCCGCCGACTTAACGGCATACCCATCCATCGCCGAGTTGGCCATTGGTGGTATGTCGAACTCCGCGATAAGGTCTTCCGCGAGTGTCAACCCGAGCGCGTCAAGCAATGGCACATCCACAGAATCCAGCGATTGGAAATACGAGAGAATGCGATCACGCGCGTCCTCGACTGACAACATCTCCGCATCGTAGTGGTGACGATGCGGCCGATCGTGCTGATGTGAACGATGCTCGTGCGTGGTCATCATTGCCTGCGCAAAGTTACGCCTAGCTCGCGCTCCAGTCGGATCACGATCTGCTCTTCGGCGCGCGTTACCTGTTCAGAGGTCAGCGTACGCACATCTGATTGGTATGTAACTCTGATACCTAACGATTTCTTACCCTCTTCCAAGCCGCCACCTTCGTAGACGTCAAATACGGATGCTGACTTGACCAAGCGGTTCTGTGTGCATATCCGCAACGCGTCTCCGACACGCACCTCGCTGTCGGCCACAAGAGCGAGGTCGCGTTGCGAATCCGGGTACCTCGCATACGGAGCGTAATTGTCGGCGCGCGTCTTCTCGCCAATCAAAGAGTACAGCACTTCCACATCGAGTTCGAACATCACTGCGGTATCGCTTTCCGCGTCGAACCGCTCCCATACCGCGTCGTCAACAACACCGACCGAACCTAGAACAGTCCCTTTCCGGTCGTTAGTCACCACCTCCGCGGACCTTCCCTGCGCGTAAGTCGAGTCTTCAAGCGGGATGAACCTCGCTTCGATACCGAGTGTCTCCAAAACGTGTTCGACTGCCCCTTTGACATCGTAAAAATCGAAGTCGCCATCGCCTCCGCCCCATAGCGATGTACTTCGAGGGCCAGTCATCACGCCAGTGATCCTCTCGATCTGCGAAGGCAACGGATCGTTATCACCGCGTTCTCGCGAACCGAAAACAATTCCAGATTCGAACAGAGCCACAGGCCCGCGCCATGTGCGCGTGTTTCGTGCTGCCGATTCCAGCGTCGGGGCGCGTAACGATCGGCGCAACGTCGCATGTTGACCTGAAACGGGGTTGTCCAATTTGATACCGTCCGCCGTCCTAATCCCGTTTGATATTGAAGGGGGAGGTGGCGCTTTCCCCTCCAGTTCGTCCGATATGGCGACATAGGTGATCGTCTGCTTCATACCGTATGCGGTCAGAGCATCGACGACCTTTTGGCGAAACGCGTGTTTGGCACCCGGTTCCCAGCGCGGCACACTCCCGGAAAGGGGCGTTGCCGGCAGATCATCGTATCCAATGATCCGTGCCAGTTCCTCAACCAAGTCCTCCGGAATCGATATGTCGGATCGCCAATACGGTATCGACACCCGCCAACCATCGTTTTCGGAAGCATCGCTATCCAGAGCTTCGACCTCGAACCCCAGCGATCGAAGAGTCGCTTCTACCAATTCGCTCGGATAATCGACCCCCATAACGCGAGATATATCTCGTCGTGTCAAATCAACGTATTGTTGCTCCGACCCCTTCCCTGGCCATTCGTCGATCAACCCAGGCGCAATCTCTCCACCAGCAACTAGTTGAATGATCCGCAGGCATCGCTTAATCCCAACTTCAGCCAACCCAGCGCGCAACCCCTTCTCAAACCGCAATGTCGCCTCGCTACGCATCCCCAGCATACCCGCGGTTCGGCGGTTGTTCTGCGGATTGAAATTCGCGGCTTCCAAAAATATGTTGACGGTCGTCTCTTCTATCTCAGAGTTTTCGCCACCCATAATTCCGCCAAGGCCGATACCTCCATCCAGATCGGCGATGAGCAACGACTCACTGTCCATCTTCCGCGCAACACCATCGAGCGTCGTCAGCAACTCACCCTCAGCGGCGCGACGGACGATCACGTGATGATTGGCCACTTTGTCGTAATCGAACGCGTGCAACGGTTGACCAAGCTCGAACATCACGAAGTTTGTGGCATCTACGATGTTGTTAATCGGGCGCTCACCGATGGCTAGTAGTCGCTCCTGCAACCACGAGGGCGACGGACCAATTTTGACGTTCCGTATCACTCCGCCAAGGTAACGTGGACATAGGTCGCCGTCCACCACAGTCACTTTTGCAAGCGTTTCAACTTCAGGGCCGCCCGTTTCGTATTCCAAAGTCGGCATCCGAAGACTCTCGCCGGTCAATGCCGCGACATCGCGCGCAACTCCTACCACTCCCAGACAGTCCGGGCGATTGGGCGTCAACTCTATGTCGAGAACCGCGTCGCCTAGCACATCACCTATCGGCGTACCGATAGCTGAGTTCTCCGGCAGCACCAAAATGCCGTCATGGTCATCACCGATACCCAGCTCCTTCTCAGAACACACCATTCCAGAAGATTCGACACCACGTATCTTCGAACGGCGCAGCTTCCGCGTCTTGCCGGGGTCATCGCTGTACGCATCGAAAAGTTCTGCGCCAATCGACGCATACGCAATCTTCTGTCCCTTAGCCACGTTCGGAGCACCACATACCACTTCGTACACACCATCACCGTCATCGACTTGGACGAGACGCAACCGATCAGCATTCGGATGCGCCGAAACGCGTAACACCCCACCAACCACAACGTTCTCGATGTGGCCGAAACGCTCGATTGAATCGACCTCGTTGCCGGCCATTGTGAGACGATGTGCCAGTTCATCAACGTCGATGTTTACATCGACGTACTCGCGAAGCCAAGAGAGAGGGACTTTCATTGCGCGGTTCCGATCCGGTAATCGTTAGAACTGGCTAAGGAAGCGCAGATCGTTCGAGAAGAAATGACGGATGTCTTCGATGTTGTAACGCAACATCGCAATCCGTTCCGGCCCCATTCCGAATGCGAAGCCCGTGTATTTCGACGAGTCGTATCCGACACCCTCCAAAACCTTCGGATGCACCATCCCCGCTCCCATGATCTCAACCCATCGACCGTTCCAATCCACCGAAACATCGACACCCGGCTCTACAAACGGGAAGTAGTCACAACGAAAACGAATCTTCTGTTGCGCGCCAAAAATACGGCGTGCGAACTCGTAGAGCGTGCCTTTCAGATCGGACATTGTCACGCCCTCGTCGACCGCAAGACCCTCGATTTGATGGAACTGCCATTCGTGGACAGCATCCGTAGCCTCGTGACGAAAACATAGACCCGGCGAGACGATCCGAACCGGCGGCCTCTGCTTCTCCATCGTCCGAATCTGCATCGGCGACGTCTGCGTCCGCAACAACACGCGATCCTTCGATTCACGATCGATCCACAAGGTATCTTGGAGGTCCCGTGCCGGATGATCCGGCGGCACGTTGAGCATGTCGAAGTTGTACTTTTCCAGTTCAACGATCGGACCTTCAACGGTCTGGAATCCCATATCGTTGAAGACCTCTAGAATCTCCCGCATCATCATCTCTGACGGATGCAATCCACCTAAATTCGGACGTCGCCCCGGCAACGTGATATCGATCCCATCGGCCGGCGCGCTTTTACTCTCAGATTCCTCGGTGCGCGTCAGTGCCTCGTCAAACGCGTTGCTCAACCGATTTTTCAGCCGGTTCAAGCTGGCACCCGCTTCTCGTCGTTCTTCGACCGGCAGAGTGCCAACGGATCTGAGGCGCGAAGACAGCACACCTCGGCGACCGAGATACTCGATTCGCCAACCCTCAAGCTCGGTTTCGGACTTCGCCGCGCCCAGCGAATCTAGGGCGGCGCGCTCCAACTCCTGCGTCGATGCGGATGCAGATTCCGACATCAACGCACCTCCGGTTGCGTCGTCTTGGCGTCCAATGTCATTTACGAGATGAGAAACAGTCTTTGACTTAGGTTCAAAGTATAAATCTGAGCGATTCGACGATGCGGTAAATCTCGAAGCAACGCCTTATCATGGGCACATGAGCAACGAAAATACGATTCCAATCTCCAAAATCCTCGTCACAGGCATGAGCGGCCTCATAGGCGGACTCGCCGGGCGCGAACTGGCGCAACGCGGCTACGAAGTCTCCGCACTCAACCGACAGAACGTCGCCGGATTCTCCACCACACGAGCAGACATCACTGACCTCGAAGCCATACGTCCCGCGTTTGAAGGCATCGATTGCGTCGTCCACATGGCCGCCTACCTTGGCCCCTCAGACGCGTCACAGCTTTCAGTCAATATCGAAGGCACATACAACGTATACGAAGCCGCCAAAGACGCCGGTGTCAAACGCTTCGTCTTCGGCAGTTCTGGTGCTACTCAGATGGGCTACGAGCGCGAAGAACCGGTCCTATCAATGGTCGAAGCCCGCTACGACGACATCCCCGACCCTCCGGGACGCGTCTACGTCGATTCGCCAGCACGTCCCGACAGGATGTATGGCGTCGCCAAAGTAGCCGGCGAAGTCATGGGACGCTACTACTCCGAGACCCATGGCATGTCCGTCATCTGCATCAAACTCGGCCGAGTCACCGCCGAAAACAAACCCGACGATCCTCGCAGCGCCGCCGTCTACCTGAGCCACCGCGACGCCGCCCAAATCGTCTGGCGCTGCGTAGAAGCCCCCGCCAACGTCCGTTACGACATCGTCTACGGCGTCTCCGACAACAAAACTAGGTTCAGAGACCTAGAGCACACGACCAACCTTGTCGGCTACGTGCCACAGGACGGAGCGGAGTGGTGATAGCGTAATAATCAACGCTCAATCAGATGTAACGAAGTTGATGCATGTACTGTGTCAAGGGTGTTGTTGCCATGGTAACCACCATCAAATTGGATAACGATGTTGCGGACTTCTTCCACGAGCGAAGCAAGTCGCAAAATCGGTCGATCGAACAGGTGGCAAACGAAGTGCTCCGCCGTGAGATTACGACCGACGAAGATAGACAAGAGATCGAAGACCACCTGCGCTTGCGCTCGTTCAGCAGCGACTACGCACCGGGAGTAGATCGCACCAAACTTAATCGTCTCAACGATCAACTTGAAATCGACGCTTACATCGAAAAAATGGAAGCTCTTGATAATTCCTGACGTCAACTTACTTCTGTACTCATACAACCAACGAGATCCCTCACATGAAAAAGCACGGGAGTGGTGGCTCCGGTTGCTTGCGGGCGATACGCCAATAGGAATCCCTTGGATGGTTGCCGCAGGATTCGTTCGGATTTCTACCAATCCTCGTGCAATGAGAGAGCCGTTGACGCCCGCGTCCGCGACGGTCACAGTCGTTGAGTGGTTTGACAGGCCTCACGTAAACCCAGTCAATCCAGGCGACCAGCATCTCGCAATCTTCGTACGGAATTTGAGTGCTGTCGGCACTGGTGGCAACCTCGTCACTGACGCCCACATCGCAGCATGTGCCATCGAACACGACGCCGAAGTGCACTCCGCCGATTCAGACTTCGGCCGCTTCCCCGGCCTCCGATGGCACAATCCACTACAAAGTGTCTCGGCCTAACCTCAAGGTCTAAACAATCCGCGTCCCTACCGCATCACCCTCCACACACCTCACCAACGCCCCCTTGACGCGCCCATCAATGATGTGCGCGGACTTAGCCCCACCTAACGACTCCACACAAGCCTCCAATTTCGGAATCATCCCACCTCCAGCGACGCCGCTGTTGATCAAATCAACACACTGCCGCTTCGTCATCTGAGGTATCACCCGACCGCGCATATCCAAAACCCCCTCAACATCCGTCTGAAAAACCATCGCATCGGCTTTTAACGCACGCGCAAGATGCCCAGCCGCAGTATCCGCATTGATGTTTAGTATCTGATCCTCAATCGATGTCGCTTCCAAGTTGAGAGCCGCCGGACCCACCACCGGAATCCGTCCGGAATCGACAATCACCTGCACCGGGCTCGGATTGGTCGACTCGATCCTGCCCACATAACCCAATTCGGGGTCCTGGACCACCGCGCTAAACATCCCCTCAGATACGCCGGACACGCTGACCGCCGGTCCACCGGCACGCGTTATCTCAGCAACCAGATTGGAATTGACCAGCCCCGTCAGCACAGCTACCGCAACCTCCAGCGTCGCCGAGTCCGTGACACGCAGACCACGCACGAACTGCGACCTCACCCCCTGCCGAGAAACCCACTCCGAGATCGTCTTGCCTCCGCCATGAACAACAACGGGCCGCATCCCGCGACTCCATAACTCGACAACGTCGTCGATCGTCGAGTCCCCCTCTCCCAGCGTCGAACCACCGATCTTGACTACGATGCAACCTTGATCCGACATCACGTCGTGTACGCCGAGTTGAACACCACGTACTCCTCGGTCAGATCGCATCCCCAAGCCTCGCCGAAACCATCGCCGCAGTTCAGATCGACCCGCAACTCAACCTCCGGCTGGTCAAGCGCCGCAATCACGCTCTGCACGTTATACGCGATCGCCTTCCCCTCGTGAACGATCTGAATACCGTTCACGAAGATGTCGATCCTCGACTCCACCAGTGGAATACCGGTCTTGCCCACAGCCATCATGATCCGACCCCAGTTAGGATCTCGACCATAGACAGCGGTTCGTACGAGCAGGGAAGCAGCCACCGATCGAGCAGCCTTCCGAGCATCAACATCCGACTCGGCTCCTTCGACCACCGCGGTGATCAGATGCCTCGCACCCTCGCCATCTCGCGCCAACTCAATCGCCAAATAACGGTTTACATACCTCACCGCACTCGCAAATCGCTCCGAATCCTCATCACCACCTGCGACCCGCGGACTTCCAGACGCACCATTCGCGAGAAGCGCAACCGTGTCGTTCGTACTCTGATCACCATCGATATCGATCTGGTTGAAACTCAGCATCACAGCATCCGAAAGTGTTGACTGCAGGAACGACTGCTCAACATCCGCATCCGTTGAGATGAAACACAGCATCGTCGCCATATTAGGGTGAATCATCCCCGCTCCCTTGGCACACCCACCAACCGTCACCATCGAACCATCGCTAGCCTCGTACCGCACCGCAATATGCTTCGGGTGCGTATCCGTGGTCATAATCGCCTTCGCAAACTCCAGGCCCGCGTCATCCCCATCTCGCACTGCAATCCGCGATATATGGTCCCGTATCAGATTCATCGGCAACTCGACACCGATAACTCCGGTTGACGCAACTAGCACCTCGTCGGCACCGACGCCTAGCTTCTTAGCACCTATTCCCGCTGCATCACGGGCGTCGATCAATCCCTGTTCGCCGACCGAGCAGTTCGCACAACCGCTATTCGCTATGACCCCGCGCGCGCGCCCTCGCCCCACAACATCTCGCGACACTGTGACCGATGGAGACATGACGCTGTTCTGGGTGAATGTCCCCGCCACCGTGCAATCTCGATCCGAAACCAAGAGCCCCAGGTCGTACTTGTCCTCACCCGGAGTCTTGATACCGGCAAAAACTCCACCGGCATGGAACCCTTGAGCCGTGGCGACTCCGCCGCTTTCGATAATCTGCAGATCTCGTTTGTTAGACATTGCTCACATCTCGACCATCGCACAGATACGTGGACGGCCCTCGCGCCGTATTGATATTTAAGGACGCACTGTCCTATGGAATAGACTTTACAAAAGACCAGCCGATCTCAGAGCTGGATCAGCACTCTCACTCGGGAGCGGTTCGAAATGCTCGAAACTCACAAAGCCGATGTTCTAGTCGCAGGACAAGGCGCCGCCGCTTTCGCCGCCGCGCTCTACTCCGCAAGATACCAACTCGACACCATCATCGCCTCAGAATCATTCGGCGGCGAAACCGCAATCGGCGGACTGATCGAAAACTACCCCGGTACTCCCGACATCGACGGCTTCGACCTCATGCTCAAATTCAAAGAGCAGGTCGACAAGCTCGAAGTCCCCACTATCTCACGCAACCTCGAAGCCGTCGAACCCAGCGACGGGCGCTTCATCTGCAATCTCGGCGGCGGCGACATCGTAGACGCCGGCGCCGTCATCCTATGCGTCGGACGCGAACGACGCACCCTCGGACTACCCAACGAAGAGGAATGGACCGGCAAAGGCGTCTCCTACTGCTCCACCTGCGACGCACCCCTGTACCGCAACAAAGAGGCCGCAGCAGTAGTCGGCGGAGGCAACGCCGCAACCGAAGGCGCGATCCTACTCGCGCGATACGCCAAACACGTCTACCTCATCTACCGCGGCGACGAACTCTGGCGACCCGAGCCCATCCAGCTCAAAGTCCTCTCCCAGATACCCAACGTCCGCGTACTGCTGAACACAACCGTCACTGAGCTCATCGGCACCGATCTCGCCGGGTTGACCTCCATCCGAATCTCACGCCCGATGGACGATCACGAGACCATCAAAATCCACCCCGACCAGACCGAGCCGATGAACAAGTCACGCGAAGACGACCACGGCAAAGACATCATCGACCTCGACGGCATCTTCATCGAAGCCGGCGCCGACCCCCGCCTCGAAATACCCGACATGCTCGGACTCGACATCAACGACGAGACCGACGAAGTCCACGTCGACCGCGGCCAACGCACCAGCATGCCCGGCATCTACGCCGCCGGCGACCTCACCGACGGCACATCCCTCAAACAAACCGTAACCGCCGCATCCCAAGGCGCCATAGCCGCCCTCTCCGCCTACAGCTACATCCTAGCCGGCGAACACCACTACGAAGCAGCCTAGTCATTCCCGCGCCCCTTTCGTCATACCCGCGCAGGCGGGTATCCAGAGTGGACGGGTGTTAGAACAGATCCCCTCTCCCTTGATGGGAGAGGGCCAGGGTGAGGGTGAACAGGGCGGAGCGGCAGGGTTTCACCCGTTCACGGGGGAAATGTCCGAAGGACAAAGGGGGGCCACAGGAGTGGTTCGCTAAGCCAAAATCCCCTCTCCCTCGATGGGAGAGGGCTAGGGTGAGGGTGAGACGAGGGGACAAAAGGGCAGGGCAATCACAGTCCCCCCCCCTCGATACCCGCGCATAAACGACAATAAAAACCATGAGAGCCCCCATCAGCACAACTTCCCAAGAGCGTCTGGTAACCGCGCCCGACATCCCCCACGCCGAACCCAAACTCGGCACCGTCGCCGTTCTCTACACCGAACCCGATACCGTACTCTCCGACTACGCCAACTTGATGGACCTGGCCGGATACCAAGACTCTCTAACCCCCGACATCGAGACCCTCCTCAAAGTCAACATCTCCTGGCAGCACTACTACCCCGCATGTTCGACAGCCCCCTGGCAGATCGAAGGCGTCGCCAACAAACTACGCACCGACGGCTTCGACGACCTCACCGCTGCACACAACGGCACCGTCGTAGTCGATCCAATCGAAGGCCGCATCAAGAACAAGCACGCCGCCGTAGAAGACCGGCTCGACATCCCCCACGTCATCCTCGACACACCCCAAATGGAGTGGGTTCGCTACAAACCCCAAGCCGAGATGCTAGTCCTCAACGACATCTACAAAGACGGCATCTACATCCCCGAGATGCTCCTCGGCACCAACATCATCCAACTCCCAACCGTCAAAACCCACGTCTTCACCCAGATGACCGGCGCCATGAAGAACGCCTTTGGCGGACTCCTCCATCGATACCGCCACTGGACCCACGCCCAGATCCACGAAACCCTCGTCGACCTCCTCCAGATACAGCGCGAAATCCACAGCGGACTCTTCGCCGTCATGGACGGCACATTCGCCGGCGACGGACCCGGCCCCCGCGCCATGCGCATCCACACCAAAAACATCATCCTCGCATCCGCCGACCAAGTAGCCATCGACGCCGTTGCTGCCCGTCTAATGGGATTCGACCCCATGACTATCCCCAAAATCCGCATCGCCCACGAAATGGGCCTGGGCATTGGCAACCCCACCCAAATCGACCTCAAAGGCGACGACATCGCAAACGTCAAATGGGACTTCTCCCCAAGCGAAAACACCCTCGCCTCCCGCGGCCAGAAAATGATCTACTGGGGCCCCCTAAAACCCCTAGAAGGCATGCTCCTCCGCTCCCCCATAACCCCCTGGGCCTTCGTAGCCTCCAACCTCTACCACAACGAATTCTGGCTCCGCCTCATAGGCCGCAAACGCGTCAACCAAGCCCTAAAAACCCCCTGGGGCCAACTCTTCAAGCAGTACTGAACATCTCCGAGTGAACCCCTCGAAAGCCACCGCTCAATCCCCACTCCCTCGCCACCTTCCACTCCCCCTCCTAGGGGGAGATTAAGAGGGGGTCAGGGTTAGGGTGAACCGCCCCCTTCGCAAAGCGTAAGGGGGCGCGAAAGAGCGAAGCGACTTTCGCGGGGATGCCCGGCGGCAGACAGGTGCGGACGGAACGTCCATCCAAAGGCGCAGCCCAACAGCCCCCAATATTGATTAACCCCCACCATTGAGTTAACCTTAAGAGACGGTCGCCAGATCACTCGCGTCTTGGTGACATCATCCGAAAAACGGCCCCGTGGTGTAGTGGCCTAACACGCCTCCCTGTCAAGGAGGAGATCGGCAGTTCGAATCTGCTCGGGGTCGCCACTTTCTTTCGTCCGCAAGTTAATATTTGTTCCCCGGCATCGCATATAGTTAACAGATAGATGGGTAGCGAGCTCCTTCCCAACGTGGCGAAAAGCGCTACAGAATGAACGGAAATCGTTTCACCTAGGTAGGTCTCCTCCCCAAACAACCATCCGTCGCTTTGGCGCGGCTCAGTGCAGGAGGAGAAAATGCTGCAACTACCGAATTCGGCCATGGATTCATGGCCTCGCGACACGCTGATCAGAATTGCCAAGTCGGGAAATGCCCCGGCGATCGTTGCGCTGTTAAAGGCGCATTCGCCACTGATTCAGTCTTATGTCAACCAGTGCCCGTCCGAATCTCGCGAGGACGCATTCCAAGCTGGGATAATCGCCTTCATTGAGGTGATTAACCGTTACGATCAGCATCGCGGTGTGCCCATCGGCGCGTACGCTCGCAATTTCATCAAAGGCGCGGTCTTCAAAACCGCCGCGAGATACACGATGCGCGGAGTCAAGACGGAGACAATAGATGCGGCGTACGAGATCGAATCGTTTGACGAGCCTGACATCGATTTGCGATTAACGGTTGAGACTTGGCTCAAAACCCAACCTGCAGAAACTCGGCTGTTGGTGAGGCTACGATTCTACGAAGGGTTGACACAAGCTGATATCGCTCGACGCTTCGGTGTCAGTGGCGCTGCAATATCGCGGCGTTTTAAACGCATTTTCGAAAAGGCGAGACTAGATCCGCATCTAGCAGGATCTATCGCCTGATTTCAACCAGAGATCTGACACAGAAAAGGAATCACTCGATGCCAGCAAAAACCAAGAAGACCATTCACTCCGGACTCAACGCGCAGCGGGAGTACACCTCTCAACTCGCGCTCAAAGGCAACGAATTCGCATTAGTTGCTGCCGAGGCCTTTGTCCGTGGAATCAGGGACATCGGCTACAAGAGCACCGCGACAGCTCTTGACGAGTTGATTGACAACTCCATCCAAGCAGGAGCAACTCGAGTTGATGTCGCGTTCGAATTTGCTCGCAAATCATCGTCGCAGCCGACTGGAATCGCTCTAATCGATAACGGACACGGCATGGACCCCGAGATGATCAGGGCTTCAGTCATGTGGGGCGGCACACACAGAGAAAATGACCGTTCTGGATTCGGTCGGTATGGATACGGACTTCCAAGTGCGTGCGTGAGCCAGGGTAAACGTTTCACCGTGTATTCACGACCTGAAGAGGGAGACACGCATAGCGTGGAATTGGACATTGAGAAACTAGGTGCCGGTGAATACCGGTCAGACGACGGCCAAGTGCAAGTTCCGCATCCAATCCTTTCAGAACCACCAAGTTGGGTGAAGTCGTACGTGTTAGAACGCGACTTCCAGTCTGCTCTGGCTCAAGGCACGGTGATAGTTATCGACAAACTAGATCGCCTGAGCTGGATTACGACCAGCGGCTTGGAGCGCAATCTGTTGGAACACTTCGGATCTACGTACCGGAATTTCATAGGCGATGTCGAGATCAGAGTGAACGGCAAAAAAGTAGAACCGATTGATCCCCTGTTCGTTACAGAGGGTTTCAGGTTTTACGATATCGACGAAGATCGTGCCAATCCGTTAGAGCCGTTGCAATTCTCGGTCAAAGACAAAGACAAGTCCAAACGAAAGCATCTCGGCGATGTCCACGTTCGCTATTCGTGGGTTCCGCCCACGTTCGGTGCCAAGGACAAGAGCAAACGCGCAACCCGCGGGAACGCAAACGGGCGTTTCGGTGTGATGCTAGACCATCACGGAATTGTCTTCTTGCGCGCTGGTAGGCAGATCGATGTTGTGACGAAGAACCCTTGGACAACGTTTCAGAACAATGACCGATACTGGAACGTGGAAGTTGACTTTCCTCCTGCATTGGACGAGGAGTTTTCGATTACGACATCGAAGCAACAGATAGTTGTATCAGATCGAATGTGGGATCTGCTCGAGAAGGCAGGCGCTTACAGAGCAATTGAAGAGATGCGTTCCAAGTGGAAATCAGCAAATAAAGCTCTGAGTGACGAAAGGGAGCGTACACGCCGCGATTCGGAACATGTAATGGGAGAAAGCGCTAAATTTGCTGATCCCTTACCCGTGGATAAGGTAGGCGAACGAGACGAGGAGGCACAACGCAACCTACGGAACGAGGCTAAGCGTCGTTCAAGAGAGAGACAACAACCGATCAAGGACTCTGTCGCGGAATTGGAAGCCGAGATCGAAGGCGAACCGTACAAAGTGCGTCGAGAACGTGTACCCGGCGGCCCGTTTTACCGCCCCGAACAATTGGGCGGTCAGTTCGTGTTGTGGATCAACACCGCGCACAGGTTTTTCACGGATGTGTACGCTGGGGCCGATTCAACTCCTCATCTTCGTGACGCACTCGACCTAGTTCTGTTTACGCTCGGAGAAGCGGAGTTGAATTCAAACACCGATAAACGCCTGTTTTATCAGACCGAGCGCCAGATGGCATGGTCGCACCGGCTGACCACACTATTGGAGTTGCTAGAAAATCAGAGCGGCAAGCAGGATCTTCAAGCGTTAGAGGAAGAAATCGAGGAAACCGTACTTAGCTCCAGTGAAGTCGGCGCGATCAGCGCGTGACCAGATCCTCTCCGCACCGCTGGAAAAGGTGCGACTCAAGTCGTCTGCTCTATCATTGAAGTTCACATGAACAGCGTTGGCGACGAAACGAGATCGTATGGGAGATTCGCGGCCGAATCAACAGGCAGGGTTGTCCGGTATCCAATCGGACTACCCTCCAGAAGACAGAGCTACGTTGGTGGCTTCGCTTCGGTTGCAACTGATGCAACACCTTTCCGATCTCAACCTTCAAGCGCACTCTGACGGTAACGGGACCAAGGATCAGGTACGCGCCAGCCATGGCGCGCACCGAGCGGAGTACATCGGCCGTGAAAAAAAATCTCTGAGGGTACGCGCTAGGCACTTGGTGGATAGACTTGCCTTGGGGTACGAAGTCGTCCCAGGGCAAATCACTCCAGAGATCGTGCCCGTTATCGCGGGAAGCGAAGATGCGTTACTTTTCCGTCTAGTGACTACTTTGTGGTCTGTGCCGGTGTCATCTGGCTACGGACGCAGGATGCGTTTCCTCATCAACGATAAATCCAACAGCAAATTAATTGGCGTCCTAGCCCTCGGCGATCCAGTGTTCAATTTAAAGGTGCGAGACAAGTGGATTGACTGGACGGTTGAACAGAGAAAGAACGGCTTAGTGAATGTGATGGACGCCTACGTGGTAGGCGCGGTGCCGCCATACTCGCAGCTACTTAGTGGCAAATTAGTGACTTCACTTATCGGCTCCGCTGAAGTCGGCAGGATGTTCAAACGTCGGTATGCGAAATCTAGGGGCATCATTAGCGGTCAACGAAAGAACCCCAGATTAGCTCTGGTCACAATCACGTCTGCTCTGGGACGTTCATCGATGTACAACCGCGTCAAACTCCCGGGTATTCTTGAACTTGAAAAAATCGGATACACCAATGGATGGGGTCATTTCCATGTCCCCAACCAAATTTTCTCCGACATGCGAACCTTGCTAAGTCTTGACGAGCACAAGTACGCGGACGGCCACAAATTCGGAGCTGGTCCAAATTGGCGAATGCGAGTAATCAGGAAGTCCCTGTCTCTGACTGGGCTTGACGAGAACTTACTTCGGCACGGTATCGAGCGCGAAGTCTATGCGATGCCATTAGCGCGCAACTGGCGGCGGTTCCTCAAAGGTGACACTCGGATATACGGATCTGAACGGCCGTCTGCAAACGCGATCTCTAAAGCATGTCTGGATCGTTGGATCTTGCCTAGGGCAGAACGCAAACCGGAATACCGCGACTGGTCGCCAGAGAATCGAGAAAGCCTTTTCGATCCGATTTTCCGGTAGTTGTGCAACCACTTCCACATCCTCCCAACCCCATTCACCGACGGCGGAAATCCACTTTCCACCACCCCAAAATCCCACTCATCCTTCAATCCCCGCGATCCCCGGCCCAGACAACTCTTTGAACAAGTTTTGAACTTCATCAAAAACTAATCATGCCGGAGTTTTGCCGCTCCAGCGGCAAGTTTGTTCTAAATTCCACTTCCAACAAAACCCCCGAATCCTACGAAAATCATCATCCCCATACTCACACACGCCAATACCTCTCCCATACTCCGCACCATTCTCCGAATAACATCAAAAAACACCCCCCGGCATGATCTTGCCGCTCAGCGGCAATTTCGCGGCAACTTCCGGCAATTTGGCGGCAAGAGCGGCAATTTCACGGCAACACAACGTCTCAATAACACCCCGGAATCACCCTCTTCACCACTCCCGAGATTCCCGTATCATTCCCTCAACAACCCAAGGAGCCTCTCATGAAGATCACCGATCTCAAGTGCGCCATCATCGGCGACAACCCCATCGTCCGCATCACCACCGACGAAGGAATCGAAGGCCTCGGCCAAGCCGAATGGACCAAGCCCTACCTCAAACCCTTCGTCCTCTACTACAAAGACGCCATCCTCGGACAGGATCCCACCGACGTCGAGCGCGTAATGAGCAGAATCCGTCGTTTAGGCAGCTTCAAACCGTGGGGAGCCGCCGTCAGCGCCATCGAAGTTGCACTCTGGGACATCGCCGGAAAAGCCGCCGGAGTCCCCGTATACAAACTCCTCGGCGGCAAAGTCCGCGACAAGGTTCGCGTCTATAACGGCGGCATCCGAACCCCGCTTAAAGGCAACGAACCCGAGCATTATGCCGAAAACATGGCCGAAATGAAGGAATTCAAAGAAGGTTTCTCCATCATCAAGCAAGGCATATCCTTCCACTCCCAGATGGCCGCCGAAATCCCCAACTACTTCTACGGCGAACTCCCCAAATACGACGGACCACCCCGCGGAGGAGTCCGCCCACCAGTAGGCGGCCCCCTAACTGAACAAGGCCTAAAACACACCATCGCCTGCGTCGAAGCAATGAAAGACGTCCTCGGCGACGAAGTCGGACTCGCCCTCGACTGCGGCCCCGGAATGACCGTCCACGACACCCTCCGCCTAGCAAAAGCCCTCGAACCCCTAAACGTAATGTGGCTCGAAGACACCATAACCGGCGACTACACCCCCTACGTCCTGCCCGAACTCTTCCGCGAAGTACAGACGCAGACCTCCACGCCGATCCACACCGGCGAGCAGATCTACCTCCGCCAAAACTTCAAAGACCTCATCGAATCCAAAGCCGTCCGAGTCATCGGCCCCGACCCACTAGACGTCGGAGGCATCGCCGAACTCAAATGGATCGCCGAGTTCGCCGACATGCACGGCATCATGATGGCACCCCACGGCGTCGCCGACGGCATCATCGGCATCGCCGCCCACGTCCACCTCGCCGCAACCCTCCCCCGCAACTACATCGCCTTCGAATACCCCGCCGGCAAACCCGAATGGTGGTACGACATCATGGACGGCCTCCCCGACCCAATCGTCGAAAACAGCCATATCAAAGTCTGGGACACCCCCGGCCTAGGCGTCCAATTCAACATCCCAGCCGCCAAAAAACACCTCTCCGACGAAGACAAAGACTTCTTTGATTAGACAGCGATAACGTAGGACGCATTCCTGAGTGAATCGAGCTATCAAACCCATAAGAGTTGTAAGCCAAACAATCTTGGCTAGATCATACGACCAGAGTCTTGGGATGCCCCTTTACTGAGATCATCAACTCCGATTGGGTCTTCGATTCGACTCATTTCAACGTATGGCGTGCCGTCCTTCGTCACCAACACAGGTTCGCCTGTCCGTTCGATCTCGTCAATGATCTCAAAACACTTCTCTTCGACTTCTAACACGTCGTATCGTTTCATTCTTCGTTCCTCAAGTCAACTCCCCCAGCGCGTTCACAATTTCTAAGGATAACCAGCTTACACCTACCCCAACCCCTGCCAATACCTCCGACCCTCCCACCTAACCATCGTCCCCCAACCGGGCGGACTCAAATGGCTACCCAAAACAATCGTCCCCTCCCTCTCTGCGCGGTCCAGCACTTCATGCCTCACTTTCATCGCCTCAGCCGGATCAGTGTCTAACGCAAACGGCAAATCAGTGTCCGTGGCATGCATCGGATTGATCAAGATGTCACCAACGAATATCGCCCGCTCCCTCCCCGATGACAGCAACAAAGCCATATGCCCCGGCGTATGACCCGGCGTAGGAACCGCCGTCACGCCGTCCGCAAGCTCGGTTTCGCCATCCATCAAATCCAAAACCCCGATCTCTTCCAGCGGAATCACGCTCCGCTCGATCGGCTCCATTCCAAACTCGCTGTCATCATCCGGAACGGTGAAATGATCCCAATCCGCACGATGAACCGTGTACCGAGCATTCGGGAACGTTGGCACATTGGACGTCGCCGGATCTATATTCCAACCGACATGATCAGCATGAAGGTGCGACATGAACACAGTATCGATCTCGTCAGTCTTCATGCCCTTACGTGCAAAATCCTCCATTAACTCCGCCGAAGTCTCCGAACCTAGCATCTTCCCATGAGGCCCAAACCCCGTATCCGCAATCACATTCTTACTAGCCGACGACATCACAAATACACCCAGATTCATCAGAAAGTGCTGACCCGAAAAGCACTCTGGGAAAATCTCGTAGTAATGTGACCAATGCTCCAAAGACGTCTCTGGAAACATCAGCCGCGGATCGAACACCACACCTCCATCACTCAATGAAGTTACCCGAATGTCCCCAACATCCAACACACTGTTAGCCATGATCTACAGACCTTCCCAGTAGCGCCTACCTTGCCATCGCACTAACGTACCCCACCCAGGCTGACTCAGATGACTGCCCAACACGGTCATTCCCTCATCCTCAGCCATGTCCAACAGATGATGCCGTGTCTTTTTCCCTAACTCCTTGTCCGTATCCGGCCAATACGTCAAATCCGGATCCGTAACATGCATCGGAGAACCCAAAACATCACCGATCAGCAACGCCCGTTCACGACCCGATGAAATCAACAGACTCATGTGTCCTGGAGTATGCCCCGGCGTATGAATCGCAGTTATCCCCGGCGCCAACTCAGTCTCGCCCTCCATCAAATCCAGCACTCCCGCCTCCTCCAACGGCATCACACTCCGTTTTACAGCATCGCCACGGAAATCCTCCAATATCTCCGGCGTCGTGAAATGCTCCCAATCCGCACGGTGCACCGTGTACCGCGCCTTCTCAAACGTCGGCTTCGACAACTCCTCCGGCCTCGTGTTCCAACCAACATGATCACCGTGCAGGTGCGTCAGAAAGACGGTGTCAATCTCATCCGTCCCGATACCCTTGCGCGCAAAATCGTTCATCAAATCCGCCGGAGTGTCCGCCCCCAGCATCTGACCATGCGGCCCAAACCCCGTATCCGCCACCAGCGTCTTGCCGCCAGACCGCATCACAAACACCCCCAGATTCAACAGAAAATACGGATTCGAGAAATACTCCGGGAAGATATCGTAATACTGCTCCCAATGCTCCAGCGGAGTATCAGGAAACGTTATTCTCTGGTCAAATACCAACCGTCCATCACTCAATGACGTGATGGCAACATCACCAACATTCAAGACATCCTTTGACATTGCTACAGTGTAGCAACGACGCGAACGCTGCACGGGGTTTACGGGCGCTTCGGAGATTTGATCGAGCCCCTCAGACGACCTGACTACAGGAGGTGAGATTTGCTCAACGGCGATCAGTTCGAATGGCTGAGTTTCGATTGCTACGGAACTCTCGTCGACTGGGAATCTGGCATCTGCGACTCAGTCTCAAATGTCTTGACTCGCCACGGTATACATAGCCCAACGCCAGAGATTCTCGCCATGTTCTCAGAAATCGAGCCGGAAGTGCAGGCACGACCCGGTTACCTGAGATATCGAGACGTCTTGCACGAGGTTATGCAGTCGATAGCAGCCGAACTCAAACTTGCATTCTCCGACAACGAATTGAACAGCCTTGCCGAATCATTACCTAACTGGCCAATCTTCCCCGATGTTGCCGAAGCGCTCAAGACGCTGAAAGAACGCTACAAACTTGCCGTCATCTCCAATGTTGACGACGATCTCTTCGCATCAACCGCCAGAGCATTGAACGTCGATTTCGATCTCGTTGTAACCGCACAACAGGCCCAGAGCTACAAACCACACCTCCACAACTTCAACGTCGCATCAACCCGCATGAAAGTAGACAAGCAGAACTGGCTCCATGTCGCCGAGAGCCTCTATCACGACATCAGCCCAGCCAACCAGCTTGGCATCAAAAGCGTGTGGGTGAACCGCCCAAATCGCGGAGGTGGCACTCTTCCAACCGATGCGGTCCCCGACGCTGTAGTTCCAGATCTGGCAGCTCTGACGAAGTTGCTGTGCCCCGATTGATAGCCGATCGACCATCGTCGACCCAACCTTACTGATCGTCGAAGCAGTCCGCAGAATCTCGCAACGCTTCATCAAACGCAGCAAGTACCGCCTCACGCCCCTGCGTGTAAAGCTCAGTATCGATCTTGCCAGTCACGCACATCAGCGCCGTGTCAGAGATGTCCGCTCCGTCGGGCAGTCCTGGAATCTCGATCCCACAGCGATCTGACCCAAACAGCACCGTCACTAAATCACCCGCCTTGAACTCCGCACGCTCACCCATCTCGGCGAATGCCCGCAACGACGTCTGACGCGGGTCTTCGTGGTTCGAAAGCTCCGAAAGCAGACACGAGAGCCCACTCGATTCCAAATTGCCGAAGCTTTCCGGTAACCCCAAGAAATCGGTTCGCACATCGCACCCGGCATACGCCCCCACTGCCTCCGCGTGCTCTTCTGCCGTCGGCACCCAAACCCGGTCCAGCAACACCTCGCCAAACCGGATCGGACCAAGGGAATCGGCAACACACTGCGCCGCTTCCTTCGACATCACCGTACCATCGGGAAGCGCGTAACCTTCTTCACCTTGGCGGCAGTGAATGTCCGCGATCAGGAAAGCCGTGAAGTTGGTGAAAAACACATCCATCGCTTCTCGATCAGCTGTGTCAGGCTGAACCACGGGCTCGAAATACCGGACTGCCCCTAGCTCCTCAACCATGCACTCCTGCACGTCGATAAACGTGCCACCTGATCCCGAAGCCTGTCGATCGGGCTGATTAGCGAACAGTGCTTCCTCAAACGCCAAACGTTCTTCCGGAGTCAAACAGAAATGCGCCGATATCCACTCGCCCGAGACTTCAGCACTGTCGAAAATCCCGAATAGTGGCTTCAAAGTCGGATTCTCGATCGTCTCGCCGATACAGGCGATCGTGTCGTCGGATAGACCAGTGCCGATGATCGCGATCCTGCCGACAGCAGTGTTGCGAGTCGATATATCGCTCATGCACTCGTCGAACTGTGCGATCAACCCCCCTGGCGGTTGGAACCGGCTCGAAAAGATCTCCTCAACACGCTCGATCCCGCCCGCATACGCAGCCATGCATGTAACTTCGCCCGCCGGAAGAGCCCCCAAGAATCCTGCCACGTCCTGAACGTAATCCACCATGATCGGCTCAAAGGCCGCCGAAGCAGCATCGAAATCAGCAGCCTCCGCAGTCGCCTGGGCCAACAAATCTTCCGCGATCTGCGTCGCCTTGGCGCGCGCCGCGTTCGGGTCGGTCCCTCCGATCAGAATGATGTCGAACGTCAAAGTCGCATTAGCAGGTATTACAGGCGGCGAACCATCAGCGCCGTACGCAAGGTCAGGCGGAATCACAACGCGACGCCTCTCGCCAACCTTCATCTGTGTAATCGCCATCTGCCAGCCTGGTATCACCGCGTTGACCGGGAACACCGTCGGTTCCGAACGCGTATACGAGCTGTCAAATATGCAACCATCCTCAAGCCATCCGGTGTACTGGACATCAACCTCCCAATCCAACTTCGGCTTTGCACCTTCGCCTTCTTGGATCGTCACAAATTCAAGCCCATTAGGATCGGTCGAAAGATCGTCGGCGCTAACATCATCCAACTGCGGCGCGTTCGGCGGATAGGCATTGTTGAGGCAGGTAGACCCCCAATCCTCGAAAACCGTCGCAAGAACATCCTCCTTTGTGATCTCGTCGCCGTTCTCCCCCGCAGCCTCTCCCGACATATCCGGCGTGGCAGTCACCTCCGCAGGTTCCGGCGTCGGCGCAACCGTCGCGGCCGGCACTGCAGAAGTAGGCACCATAGTAGGCTCGCCATCGCCCGAGCAACTCGCCACCACAAGCACACTCAGCATCGAAGCAACTGAGAGCGCCAATAGGCCGAGTGGACGATTGAAGCCGGTTCGAAGTTTTAACAATGAATCAGAAAGGCGCGATAGTGCGATGCTTGACAATTGAGAACGGCTCAGGATTGGAGATTGGATCGACGGAAACTGCTGCGGGTAGGATGACGCCAACCCGCGAATGCGCAATTCGCCCAATTCTACAAAAGCCATCCTCCCCTTTTTGCGCAGCAAAAGGGGGACGCGACGAGCGAAGCGAGACGCAGGGGGGTCATACACCCATCCTTCCCATCCTTAAAAAATCCTAGTTCAAACCCCCGCCACGAAATCCACGAACACCGGACTCGTCCATGCCTTCTCCATATCCGTCTGCGTAACCCGGACCCAATACGGATTGATACCTGGTCTCGAAGAATCATCGACTACCGAAAACTCAACCCGCTCGGGTCCCGGCTCTGGCGCCATCTCAACCGTAACCGCCCGATCTAGTTGCCCTAGGTCGACTCGCCGTGGACCATCAGCCAGCGACCCAACAGTCGTCGGTACCCGCACCCGATCTGCCGCCGCAAACGTGATACGCCTCGCTCCGTCACGACCATGATCGCCGTATTGAGAGCTAGCAATCACATCACTAGACAGCGCAACCTCGATGCCCGTATCGTCCGACCCATCAACATCCAGCAACAACCCACTCGTATACCCGCAACCCCAATACGACCAACTCACACTCGAATCCGACGCTTCAGTAACCTCCGACCTCGGGCTGTCGAACCGGATCTTCTCCACATTCTTGATCGATCCATCCGACATCGTAACCGAACCATCCCAAACCACGCCCGAATAACTCGTCTCCCGACTCGCACCTTCCCACGTGACCCGAACCCGATTGACCGATCTACCTGGCGACATCTCTTCGCAGTGCAGCAACTCTAAACCCCGGAACAACTCAACCTTCTCCAAGGGACCGGCCCCGACGATCTTAACCGAGATCTCCGGCGACGATGACGTGGAATACTCCGAACCCATCATGTGCCCATCCGCTGAAACCACCGCCACGATCCGAACTCCTGAGGTCGCATAAACTCGCCGCGCCTTCATCCCCGCCAAAACTCCATCCAGCGTTAACTCCGTCGCATACACACCCGTCAATCCACCCTTCTGATAACGCCGGAGCTGATGACCTGGCTGATCATCCCCCGGCCGACCCGTGTAGCAATCACTCCCGCCGATGAAGCCCATCTTGTAGTTCCGCTCAATCGACTCCCGCAAAAACCACTCGAACTGACCGTGCGTCGACGTGATCTCCAGCGCCGGCTCGATCTGCGGCTCGTGATACTGCAAATCCGCAGCTACTCCACCGACGTGTGGAGTCACAACCACATCCGAATACCGAAACGCCGTATGCATCTCACGCACATGCGGCAAATCCGTATCCAAATCCCATGGATCTAGATGAGCTCCATGCCCTGACCGACGCAAATCCTGATGGAACCGCCGGAAATAAACATTGTGATGACCGCCACGATCTGTCGTCGCCGACCACTCATACCCCGGAAGCGGCACGAACCTTCCCGGCTCATAGTTGTCCCGCTCCGCCTCCTGCTGGACCTCGTATGCCCCCGTCGTAATCGCCGGATCGTTACGCTGAAAACCCGCGAAATGTATCCCCGCTACATCCCGCGCATACGCGAAAAAGTCGCCGATCTTATACGGATCAACAACCTGACCACCATGCGGATCGCCCCAGTACAACTTGAATTGAGACTCTGTTTCAGTTGCAATGATCGGATTGCTCACACCCTCCAGATCCGCTTCCTCGTCACGCGCCAACACCCGATGCTCACCCGTCTCCGTGATCCGACAACCATCGATCCAAACAACGCCACCGCTCGCCTCATCAAACTCGATCTCATCCGCGCCTAAAGCAACCCCAGAACCGTTAAGCCGCACGTTCCCACGATACCTATTCGCCGGATTGCCCCAACGATCTTCCGCCTTCACACTCACCCGGAACTCCTCACCCGCAACCGCATCAGACGGCACAACAACCACCAACCGCACGGCATCGCCGCCAATCACCGAAAACTCCGGACGCTCCGATATCGGCACGAAATCGCCCGATCCATCCGCATCAACCTCGATCCAAAAATACCGACGCGGCTCGATAAACGTCTGACTCCGAGCACCAGATCCGCCACCAGAACGGTCACCCCAAGTAACCAGCACCTCCTCACCCTCCATCAGTGCCCGACCCATATTCACCAGGTTCGCCGTCGTCAAATCCACGACCTGAGTCGCCACCTCCGAACCCTCCGGCGCAACAACGCTCAAATAGTCCGCACCGCTCGGATCATGCACCTGTGGCAACTCCCAATCCGTATCCGAATCCGTCCCGATCCGAACCACGCCGCCTCTCGCCAATCCACGAGCACCAACAACAAACACCAACCGCCAACTCCCCACCTCACCCGCAACAACATCACCCCCATCCAACAACCGAGCACTACCAACACCACCATCAACCCGCTCGGCCAGCCCAATCGGATCCATCGTCTCTGACATATTCAAACCTCCAGTTACCAGATCGCTACCCACATTATCACCCTGCCCCTTTCGCTGGGCGAAAGGGGCGCTGTAGGGGCAGGTTTCAAACCTGCCCCTACAGCGGGGTATGTCCGGGCCAGCTTTCCCCCTCCTTAAGGAGGGGGCCAGGGGGAGGACCGTCGCGGCGATCCCCTCTCCTTGACGGAGAGAACCAGAGCCCGCCGTGCACTTGGTACCGTATATTCCCTCTCCCTCGCCACTTTTCTCTCCCCCTTCTAGGGGGAGATTAAGAGGTGGTCTCGGGTGAGGGTGAACGGGGACAAAAGGGCGGGGCAATCACAGCCCATCACGAAAATCAGCGAAATCAGCGGTTCACACTTGACTCACACAACATATGTTGTAATATAACAACAAGCGCCGATCCGAGTGCATTCGGAACGGCGCTCCGGAAAACGAAACATCGCCGCGTCGAGACGGAAAGCATGCAACTGCTTCGATGCAGCAAAAAAAACAATTGAATACTCGAACGGTCGCGGGCGGGACGACACGGAGCCGCCAACACACGGATCCACCGACGGTGCCCGCCACAGCCTAGGAAGACGGGCGAAACGCGGCCGAAACCCGGTTACGAAGGCCGTTGTAGCTGTAGGGCTCGGACGCGGAGCATAACTGCTGGCTCCGCCAACGAAAGCAAGCCAGACGGCGGACGCCCTCCCCAATGTCATTCCTGCGCACGCGGGGATCCAGAGGGGAACGTGCCAAACCCAGGTTGTTCCGGGGAGAACCGGAATCCAGAGGGGAGTAGCGCGGGGGAGTCTGTCCGTTCAAGGTTCGGGCGAACGGTCTTTTATCCGGCATACGTCTTTCCGCATCGTCGGGCGGAAGAGGCTGCAGCACCAGCGAGAGGGGCGAATCGAGCGATGACGGGGGCAGTTCTTTCACACCATGCCTCCCGGAGGGCCGACGGTCTGGCGACGTCGGCGGTGCTGGACCAAAAACGAGTTAGAAACTAGTTGCCGCACGCGATCCCATCGACGCGGCGATGCTTCGAGCACCTGTCATTCCTGCGCAGGCAGGAATCCAACCCGCCAAAGGGAGGATTAAACGCGCCCATCTCTCCCCTTTTTACGTCAGTAAACCCCCTTCCCTCCCCCTCTAGGGGGAGATTAAGAGGGGGTCAGCGAAGCGAGACGCAGGGGGTTCATACACCACCCACCCATCACAATCCCATAAATCCGCAGTTCAGACACCCTAAACCATCACCTGCCCACCATCGCACTGGATCGTCTGTCCCGTGATGTTCTTCGCATCATCAGAAGCCAGAAACGCTGCCAACGCACCAATATCCGACGGCGTCTGCGGACGACCAAGCGGAATCACCTCCGCCGCTGCCTCTTCAAACACATCAAGATGCGCCCGACCAGCCACGTCCGGGTCGCCCATCTCATCCCGACGCTCCATCCACTCCTGGTGGAAGGCCGTCCAGATCCGACCCGGCGCAATCGCATTCACATTGATGTTGTCAACCGCATACTCCCGCGCCAACGCCTGCGTGTAAGCGATAACCGCCATCTTCGTCGTCGCATAATACGCCGTCACATAACGAGCTGCACGAGCCGCCACCGATGAGATATTGATGATCTTCCCATACTTCTGCTCACGCATCTGAGGAAGAATCGCCTCTGTAACATCCGCCAAACCCTTCACATTCACCTTCCAAGTGAACTCCCAATCAACATCACGCCACTCCACACCAGTCGACCCCGGAGCACCCGATACACCAGCATTGTTCGCAAGAATATCGATCCGACCCGCCGCATCATAAGCCAGCGAAACACCCTCGGAAATGCTCTGCTGATCCGTCACATCCATGTGCACTGCATACCCTTTGGATCCCAGTTCCTCCACTCTCGCAACCGCAGCAGCCGCGTTGTCGTCATTCAGATCCGCGATGATGATGCTGGCGCCCTGACCCGCCATCCGCTCCACAATCCCCAAGCCCAGACCCTGACCACCACCAGTAACCAAAGCAGTTCGTCCCGTCAAATCAGCTAGCATGTCGCAATTTCCCCTCGCGCAAAGCGTCGATTCCGTTTGAGATGGTGCATAATTCTAGCACCGCGCCAAATCTCGACTCCCCTGGAGAATCGCTGATCGTGTCACTCCCGCCCGACCATGTCACTAACTACGAACCCGTCCCCGGATGGGCAAAAATCCCCCACGGAATATGGCTCCGAGAAGCCACATCGGTAACCGTCGACTCCAAAGACAACGTCTACGTATTCAACCGCGGCAACGTCCCGGTCCTAGTCTTCGATCCCGACGGAAACCTCATCGATATGTGGGGCAACGACGATCCTCAAGGCTCCGTCCGAATCACCGAAGACCCCTACGGCAACCGCCTCCAGTTCTGGAACGGCTGGTTCATGCGCGCACACGGAATCTCCACCGACCACGAAGACAACCTCTGGCTCGTCGACGACGTCGGAAACAAAATCCACAAATACACCACCTCCGGCCAACACCTACTCACCATCGGAACCGGGGAAGAAGTCCCCCGCGAAAGCGGCAAGATGTTCAATCGCCCAACCGACGCCGCTGTCAACCCCGCCACCGGCGATGTCTTCATCTCCGACGGCTACGGAAACTCCCGCGTCCACCGCATGGACGCCCAAGGCAACCACATCATGTCATGGGGCGAATCCGGAACCGACGACGGAAAGTTCAACCTCCCACACAACATCGCCATCCTAGACGACGACCTAGTGATCGTCTGCGACCGTGAAAGCCACCGCGTCGAAGTCTTCACCACCGAAGGCGAATTCGTCCGCCAATGGCCTGCCCACAAAGCCTGCGGCATCGAAGTCACAGGCAAAGGCCCCGACGCAACCGTCTACATCGGAGAGCAAGGCCCCGCACCCGTTCAACGCGGCGTCGCCAACATCGGCAACCGCGTCAGCATCTTCGACTGGGAAGGCAACATGCTCGACCGCTTCGGCAACCCCCACTTCGGACAAGGCCCCGACCAGTTCCTGTGGCCCCACTCCGTAGCAGTCGACTCCCGTGGCGACGTCTACATCGCCGAAGTCTCATTCGTCGAATGGGGACGCCACCAAAACCCACCTGTAGACACCCCTGCCAGCCTCCGCAAATGGCGCCGGAAGAACTGATTCTTCAGCATCGAAAAATATGCAACTTGCTATTAACCCGACTTCCAATTTGCACGATTCTCAACCTCATTCCTCATCAACAGCCCCTTCAACATACCGCCCCAAGATCCTCCGCGCCTCATCGGCTCGTGCCTCCGGCACCATCAATCGCACAGGCATGACCGAAGTTCCAAGGAACGGAATCCCATCCGATTTCACAGTGCAAGGACACCCCTCATTGCGAACGAGACCTGCCCACGTCTCCGCGATCAATTGGTCCGGAGCGGTCGCGAACTCTACCCAACGCTCTCGCATCTCAGTTCGACGCTTCGACACTCATCTCGACGTTGCTTTCGCCGAGAATCGAGGCCAGCTCCGAGCGTAGCTGCTGGGACGGCTCGACGCTGAAGAACGGGAAGTCCATCGAAACCGTCTTGCCATCAATAGACAGCTTCGCCAACACCTTGCCGTCACCCCTATGCTCACCCAACGCCAACAAAACCTCGTGAATCGTCTCGCGGGATGGCGTAGCTTCACCATCGCACTCGAACGACAGCGTTACCACTGGCTCGCCAGATGATGTGCTGTGTGTCGATGTCATAGCCTTACCGTTCTGCTGCGCCTCGCCGTTCGTCCCGCCAATCGCTCCATGATACGTCGCGGCGTGCAAACCGTTGCCGTTCAATCCGTTCGCGGAACCATTCGTCGATCCGTTGACCTCCGGCCTAGAATCACCGTTCTGCGAAGGAATGTACGCGAAGGCATTGCTCACTGCCACGCCCGACGAGTTGTTGAACATGCGAACCGAACCCCTAACCTCCGCGTAAACATCCTCATGCCAAATCCCCAACGTCCGCTCCAGCACGTTCGACCAAACCGTCAACTCGATCTCATCGTCAAGCAAGGCCATCTTTGCCGTCAAGAACGGATCGCCGTTGCGTGTCGTCCGGTGGTCAATCGAAACGATCTTTCCAACAACCTTCACTCGCGAGCCTTCTCTCGTCAACCTCTCATCGCTCGCCTGTTTGACGAAATCCGAACCTTCATGCTCAATCGCCGCCCGTTTCTCGGCTTCCTCTTGACTCTCAGTGATGACCAATCCGAACAGCTCCTTCTCCCACTCCCTCAGTGTCTTGATATCCACTCCACCGTTTTCCTGCGGCGGATCGAACTCGATACCGATAAACGACTCGCTGGAATCCGCGCCCCCAAACATCGAATGTTGTCCCGATGAACGCGCCGCGCCAGTCTTCCGCATATGCGTCGCAAGGTTCGCCACATGCCCCAATAGTTGCTCGCGAGGCGCCATCGAATCGAACGCCCCCGCCTTGATCAGCGATCGTAGCGACGACTCTTGCGGTGCAGCCTCAGCCAAACGGTTGCAGAAATCTCCAACGTCTGCAAACCGACCTTTGCCATCGCCATCACGAATCTCAACAATCTCTTCTACCGTCGCCGGCCCGACACCTCGTATCGATGCGAGACCGTACCGGATACCACCGCGCTCTCCAACACCCTCATCCACCGTGAACGATGTCTTAGAAACATTGATATCCGGCGGCAACACCTCAATTCCCCGCTTCTTCGCCTCCGAGATGCATCTCTGCACCCGCTCAGGCGCACCGGCAAACGAATCCAGCATCGCCACGAAATACTCCAACGGGTAGTTCGCTTTGAAGTACGTCGTCCAGTAAGTGATGTACGCATACGACACCGCGTGCGCCTTGTTGAACCCATAGCCCGCGAACGGCAGGATGTAAGTGAATAAGTCGCGACCTTCCTGCTCCGTGTGCCCCTTCTTAACCGCCCCCTCGACGAACTTACGCTCCTCCTCTCGCATGATCGCTGGCACCTTCTTACCCATCGCCTTGCGTAAAATGTCCGCCTCTCCGAGCGTGTACCCAGCGAAGTCCTGCGCCGTCAGCATCACTTGGTCCTGATACACGATCACGCCATAAGTGGTATCCAGAAGATGCGCGATGCTCGGATGCGGGTACTCAATCGGCTGACGACCATGCTTGCACGCGATCAGGCGATCGATGTGCTGCATCGGTCCCGGACGGTAAAGCGCAATCATCGCCGCGATATCGTCGATCGAAGTCGGCTTCAAATCCTTGATGTAACGCGTCATGCCCGAACTCTCGAGCTGGAACGACCCGAACGTGTCGCCATCAGCCATCAGCTTGAAAGTCGCTTCATCGTCAAGCGGCACCTGCTTCTCGTCGTAAAGGTCGATCTCTTCGCCACGATGCTCGGCGATGATCTTCAGACAGCGATCCAAGACCGCCAAGTTGGTGAGTCCGAGGAAGTCCCACTTCAACAGCCCGGCAAACTCAATCGGATACATCGAGTACTGCGTCGCAGCGAGCCCAGTATCGTTACCTTTCTGCGGACGCTGCAAAGCCGTATATTTCACGAGCGGGTCGTCTGAAATCACCACTCCAGCGGCATGGGTGCTCACGTTACGCACCCGTCCCTCAACACCCATCGCCTTGTCGAGTATCTCGGCCGCGACCTGATTTTGGCGAATCAGCTGCTGGAGCTCGACGCTCTGTTCCTTCGCAGTTCGTAGATTGAACTCACGCGGCGGAGCATCCTCCTCGTCGTCATTGGACATCGGAGAGTAGTTCGCCACCGCGCGGACGAGTCGATTACACGCCTCGTTTATCTGCGAATTATCGGTTGTGCCATCCTCCATCACTCGCGCCGCATCCCGAATCGCCGCCCGCGCCTTCATCGTCCCGAACGTCGTGATCTGCGCAACCCGATCCGGCCCATATCGCTCCAAGCAATACTGAATAACCTCGCCGCGACGGTCATCCGCAAACTCCATATCAATGTCCGGCATCTCACGACGCTCGACATTCAAGAAACGCTCGAAGAACAATCCGTAGGGCAGGGGATCGAAGTCCGTGACCTGCAAGCAGTACAGCACCAGGCTCGAAGCCGCCGAACCACGAACCGTCGACAGTATTCCTTGCTGCTTGACGAACCTGAAAATGTCCCAGACCACCAAAAAATAGTCCGCAAAATCCGTCGTCTCAATGATGTGAAGCTCTTTTTCGAGCCGCTCCTTCACTTCATCCGAGATCTCCCCGAAACGATCCATCGCACCTTCGTAGCAGATCTGCCGCAGGTACTGAGCCGAAGACATCCCGTTCGGCGTCGGATACTGCGGCAACTTCGTTCGTCGTTGCGAGAGCTCCAACGTGCAACGCTCCGCAATCGACAAGGTGTTGCTAAGAGCCTCCGGATGCTCAGGGAAGACCTGCGCCATCTCCGACGCCGACTTCACGTAGTAGCTGTTATCTTCCATCCGCAACCTTCGCTCATCCGCCAGCTTGCTGGAGGTGACAATAGCCGTGAGCGTGTCCTGATGCGGTGCATCCTCCGGATAAACGTAGTGACAATCATTAGTCACGACAAGATCGATGCCCATCTCCTCCGACAACTCGCAAACCGCCCGGTTAACCACATCTTGCCCCGGTACATGCTCGTGATGCATCAACTCTAAGTAGTAGCGATCACCGAAAACCTCCCGATACCAACCCGCAGTCCCCCGCGCCGCTGTCAAATCACCATTCATCCGCAACACGTCGCGCGCCAACTCCCCCGAAAGGCATCCGGACAAAACGATCAATCCCTCCGAATGTTCCTCCAAAAGATCGCGGTCGACACGCGGCCGATAGTAAAAACCCTCAAGGTGAGCTTTGGTGGCAAGTTGCAGCAGATTCCGATAACCTGTCAAGTCCTCCGCGAGCAACGTGATGTGAGGTTGAGACCCACCACTCGCACCCTCCGCCGCCGTCCGTTCATGCCTTGACCCAAACGCTACATACCCCTCCATCCCGATGATCGGCTTGATCCCCGCCGACTTCGCCGCCTTGTAGAAATCGATCGCCGCGTAGACGTTCCCATGATCCGTCAACGCCATCGCCGGCTGCCCAAGCTCCGTCGCTCGTTTCACCATGTCCTCGACGTGACCATAGCCGTCGAGTAACGAATACTCAGAATGGTTGTGCAGATGAACAAACTGGTCGGTCATCGGTTCATCTGCACCTTCCTTGTGATTGAAATAACCAGGCGCTCAACGCCCCTCATATCGATGGATACAGTATAGACACCGCTGGGTTATCTGCGCCATTTCAAAGCGGGGATTTGTTCCAACGTATCCCAAAACCATGTATGCTATGCGGCAGTGAAATCAGCCTGAGTTACAAACCATGACACTGCCCACCCTAGAGCAACTCGAACAAGATCCTTATGCCGCATTAGGCGTCCGAAAATTCATCAACGCAACCTGTCATCACACCAATATGGGCGGCACGCTGATACCTGACACGACGCTGAAAGCCATGCGCACAGCTGCCGACAATTTCGTCGACCTCAGAGAACTTCAAAAAGCCACTGGTCGCATCATCGCCGATGTTACCCACGCCGACGATGGCTACATCGTCTCCGGTTGTGCCGCCGGTCTAATGGTCTCCGCTGCGGCCATCATCACTGGCACCGACGAAGCACTGATCGAGCAACTTCCATACGTTCAAGGCGGTCAAGTCCCATGCATCGCCAAACGATTTGCACGAGCGAAGAACTACAAGGGCGAAGAGTACGTTAACCACGGCTACGCGATGGCCGTCAAGACTGCTGGCGTGAAGTTCGTCGAAGTCGGCGAGCCTGATCCCGAGGACCGCCCCACAAAGATAGTTACCGCCGAAGAATACGAGCAGGCATTCATCGACAACCCCGACGCAAAGATGGTCTACTGGGTTGGATACGCACCCCCAGAAGACATCGCCTTGGAAGACGTCGTGGGCATCGCGCATGCCTACGGTGCGCGCGTAATTATTGACGCCTCAAACTGTCTGCCTCCGCGCGAGAACCTATACCGCTTCATCGACCTTGGCGCTGACGTCGTCTGCTTCAGCGGCGGAAAAGGTATCCAAGGTCCGCAAGGGTCGGGCATTATCGCGGGCAGTCAGGACATCATCGACTCCATAGCGATGCAGTCCGCACCTTCTCATGGCATCGGTCGTGTGGCGAAAGTTTCGAAAGAAGAAGTCGTAGGGCAAATAGCCTCCTTCATTTGGTGGGTGGAACAAGACGACGAGGAGCGGATGACTGAGCACCATCGCAAAACCGGCATGCTCCACAACAGCCTCGCCGGCCTCCCGAAGATGGCAGATTCCTACATCGAATTCCCCGACGAAGATAACCGGCCGATGCCAAACGTCCACGTCAAGGTCGACCCCGCTACAGGCAAAGATGCCGAATGGCTCATCGGCGAGCTCCGCGACGGCGATCCCGCAATCTCGGTTGTCGGCCACGCGAGAGACCCGCAGATCGTACGCATCGACGTGCGCCTGTTGGAAGACGAAGAAATCGCAGAGATCTCAAGGCGGTTACACGAGATCCTCGGATGATCCTCCCACACCCAAGTTCCCCAAGGACGGTTGAGTCAACCTCCGACTTCAACCCCTACGCGCACTACGAAGAAGCTATGATTCCCATGCGCGACGGGGTTCGTCTCGCTGCGGACATCCACTTCCCAGTCGACGAGCACGGAAAACCAATAACCGAACCCGCGCCCGTACTGCTCGCCCGAACCTCCTACGACAAATCCAAAGACGAGTGGGACACCGTCCGCGACTACTATCCCCGCCACGGCTACGTTTTCGTCAACCAAGACCTTCGCTCACGCTTCAGGTCTGAGGGCGACGGCCGCTACTACCACACCTGCAACCCGTGGGAAGGTGAGGACGGTTACGACACCATCGAGTGGATCGCCAAACAACCTTGGTGCAACGGCAAGATCGGCACTCTCGGAAGCTCCCATCGCGGCATCGTCCAGACCGTAGCCGCCCTCCATCGTCCACCTCACTTGGTCGCTCAATGGGTTGAACAAGCACCCACCAACATCTACGCCCACGAAGCGCGCGAGGGCGGAGCGATGTGCTTCCACATGGCCGCGGCGATCCACAACCATACCCTCGATTCTCACGAACTACGCGACAACCCTGAGGGGGTTCTCGCCGTTGCCAAAACGTTCCAAAATATGCGGGAGTTCCTCTCCAACACTCCGTGGAAACGAGGCGAAATCGCTCTGTCGCATGCTCCACACATGGAGGAAACCCTCTTCAACTACTACACACGAGGCGAGTACGACGAATGGTGGGCAAACGAGAACCTCGACCAAACCCCATATCTCGACCGCCACGCCGATATCCCGGTCATCCTGACCGGCGGCTGGTGGGACCCCTTCGCCGGCGGCACGGCCAACCTCTTCGTCGATCTGACCAACCGCAACGCGAGTCCCACCCACATGGTCTTCGGCCCATGGTCACACGGAACCCAACGCACCGACGCAACCTACGAGGGAGAAGTCGATTTCGGTGCTGACGCCCGATGGGGCATGTCCAAATTCAACCCGATACGCCGGAGATGGTTCGACCGATGGCTCAAAGACGAAACCAATGGTGTTGAAGACGATCCCCCGATTCTCCTCTTCGTAATGGGCGGCGGTGACGGCACAAAGAACGCCGACGGACGCCTCAACCACGGCGGCAAATGGCGAACTGAACAAGAGTGGCCCCTAGCCAGAACCGAATTCACCAACTTCTACCTTCACGCCGACGGCACTCTTAAAACCGACCCGCCCCTTTCGCAAAGCGACGCGAGCGGGGGATGCCCGACGACGGGTAACAACGCATCCATCACCTACACCTTCGATCCGAACAACCCTGTCCCAACCCTCGGCGGGAACGTTGCCGGTTTCAGCGTGATCGACAAACCCGAAGAAGGCGGACCAACCTTCGACGAGGCTCCACCTCCCGGACAACAGGCCGACACCATTCTCCAGCACTCCTACTCCTTGGTCACACCCGGCCCGATGCATCAACGCGAGCAACCAGGTCTATTAGCTTGCAAAGACCCATACCCGCTCCTATCCGACCGCCCAGACGTCATTGCGTTCCAGACCGGGCCGCTAACCGAAGACGTCGAAGTAACCGGACCAATCGAAGTCCATCTCTACGTCTCCTCAACTGCCCCCGACACTGACTTCACCGCCAAACTCCTAGACATCTACCCGCCAAACGACCACTACCCCGACGGCTATCACATGAATTTGTGCGACTCTATCCTCCGCACTAGGTATAGAAACTCGTGGACCGGACCCGAATTCATGTCACCGGGCGAGATCTACCCGATCACCATCGAATTGACCCCCACCAGCAACCTCTTCAAATCTGGGCACTGCATCCGAGTCGACATCTCCAGCAGCAACTTCCCACGCTTCGACATCAATCCCAACACCGGTGAGGCGATGGGCCGACACACACGCACACAAGTCGCACAAAACACCATCCATCTCAACACCAACCACCCGTCTCGCATCGTGCTTCCGGTGGTCCCCATTGCCGCGTGAGCTTAACTACGAAAATCTAGAAACCGCGCTCCCAATCATCCGCACCGCCTCACGCCGAAGCGCCCGGTGCTTCGGCTCCCTCAAATCAAAGTCCTCCTCCAAAATCTGTTCAGCAACACTCCGCGCCTTCCCCAACAACTCCAAATCATCGAACCGCGCGAACCGCCATCCACTCCAACCGCTCTGCACCTCTGCCAAGTTACGACCCGGCCCTCGCAACTCCAAATCCTTCTGAGCCAGCTCGAATCCGTCCGAGTTCTCAACCACCGCCTGCAACCGCGCCTGCGCAATTTCAGTCTCCGCATCAGATACAAGGACACACACACTCTTGTGCTCACCTCGACCAACGCGCCCTCGTATCTGATGCAGCTGCGACATTCCAAAGTGTTCCGCCGTCATGATCATCATCACAGTCGCATTCGGGATGTCGACTCCGACCTCGATCACCGGCGTAGCAACCAAAACATCGATCTCACGCTCTCTAAACGACTCCATCACGGCTTGCTTCTCTCCCAGACTCATCCGCCCATGCAGCAATCCCACGTTCAAATCCGAGAATTCGTCCCGCCTCAACCGCTCATACTCCTCAACCGCCGAAGCACCCGACACGTTCTCTGAAGGATCGATTAACGGACAAACTACAAACGCCTGCCGTCCCGCACTTACTTCCCTCCGAATTGTCGCATACGCCTCCGCAATCTCGAACGGCATCCGCACCCAGCGCGTTGCAATATCTTTCCGCCCGTGCGGCATCGCTCGCAACGTCGATAGCTCCATCTCCCCATACATCGTCATGTGCAAGGTGCGCGGTATCGGCGTCGCCGACATCGTCAGCATATGCGGACACCGCGTTCGATTGGTCAGAACGGCCCTCTGCTCCGTTCCGAACCTCTGCTGCTCATCCACCACGACCAGCGCCAGATTCTCGAAATCAACACCCTCCGACAGCAACGCATGAGTACCGACAACCAAATCTACCTCTCCATCTGCACACATCTCATGCATCGTCCGCTTCTCGCGGGGCGTCAAACTGCCCGTCAGCAATCCGACCCGCAGATTGCGATCTCGACTTTCAACTTGATGCAACGATGACTCGTAAACCGGTCCGTGGACACTCAGAGCATGCTGACACCTCAGCTGCTCCAGCATTCCGATAAAATGCTGCTCCGCCAAAACCTCGGTCGGCGCCATCATCGCCGACTGCATTCCGTTCGCGCCTGAAGCCGACAACATCGCCGCGATCGCTACCACCGTCTTCCCGCTACCGACCTCACCCTGTAGCAAACGAGCCATCGGGTACCCGGAACCGATGTCCGACAAGATCGTCTCCACGCTCTCGCGCTGATCCGAAGTCAACTCGAACCCCAACGACGACACGAACTCCTCTACCAACTCACGGTCAGGAGTAAGCTGCATCGCCGCCACCGAACTCCGCCACCGCGTACGTCTACGAATGGCCGCGATCTGGTTGTAAAGAAACTCGTCGAACGCCAACCGCCTAGTCGCAACCCAACGCTGCCGATCAGACAACGGCCTATGCATCACCTCGATCGCGTCTGACAGTTTCATCAACTGGTGCTCATCAAGAACATCATCCGACAACGGCTCTTCAATGAATCGCAATCCTTTTTCCAAGCACTGCATCACTCCGTTGCGAACGGTTCGCTGGTTCAAACCCGCGCTCAACGGATAAACCGGCACCAATGCGCCCGCGTGAACAAACCCCCGCTCGTTATTGCGCCCACCACGCGTCACATCGTCATACTCCGGGTTCTCCATCGTTGGACGGCCCTGATACTCGCTAACCTTGCCGCTCGCCACGATCCGATCTCCGCTTTGCCAGCGCGTAGCCATGTACGGCATGTTGAACCACGTAATCGACAAAGATCCCGTTCCATCCCTTATGCGAACTCGTGCGTAGCCGTTCCCTCCGCCAAACCGATTAACATCTGCGCTAACAACATCCCCCACAACCGTCGCCTCATCGCCCGCCACCAGATCGATGATGTTCGACTGCTGCGTATAGTCGATCATCCGCAACGGAAAATGCCACAAAACATCGCGCAATGTTTGCAATCCCAACGTCTCAAAGGCCTGCCTTGCCGACCGATGCAAAAACCGCAACGAAGCAATCGGGGCATCCAACCCAACCGCAGGCTTGGCGACGGGCTTTGACCGATCTTTCGTGGTACTATGGCTTCTGTCTTTGGCGGGCGACTCGGGACGAGCAACGACTGGCCCAGATCGACTCTTATGACTACGATTGCCGTGCAACCCGCGGTACGCCGCCGTAGCCCAAGCCCGACGCTCCTCCGGCGAAAGCATCGCGTAACGGCGTCCGTTCATCGGCGGTAAGTTGCGGATCCGACCCGAAATCCGTCCCAAATTCCGCAACATTGCATCCAGCCCTCCATCCACAACCGCGCTGTTGTTGAAGCCTCGTTTGGCTTCCAATTTCAGCACATTGACAAGCGTCGTGATCTGGCGCTCAGCAATCGGATCAGTCATACCCGAAATAGTACGCCGAATCCCCTCCAACTCAACGAGCCCAGCCTAGACCGAAACAAGGAAAACGGCCTCTGGCATTGGGCAGGCGGCCGCCTTACTTACCAAGAAACCGCGAGGCCAATCGTTCCTGTCCCCAAATGGGCACCGATCGCTGGACCAATCGTCGCTCGCAAACTTCTACCGCCGGCCTTCACTGAACTTTGCAGATCGGCAAGAACATCCTCCGCCTCGCCTTGCGACGAAGAATCGGTATGCAACACCGCTAGGTTCGTAAGCGGCGCATGATCTTCGACGACCGTGGAGATCAACTTCGCCATCGCTCGACGGTGAGACCGTGGCTTGGCAATAACTTCAACCTCACCATCAACCGTCGCCAACACGGGCCTGATGTTCAGGACACCTGCCATCAACGCCTGCGCTCCCTTGAGTCTGCCGCCTCGTTTTAAGTATTCCAGCGTATCCGGTGTGCCTGCGAACTGCGCACGCGGCACCATGTCATTTGCCGCCGCAACCGCATCGTCTGCGCTTCCCCCATCGTCGATGATTTGCTGCGCGGTCAACGCCATGAAACCGGTTGCCATCGAAGCGGTTCGAGAGTCGACGTGCTTTATACGCTCGCCTGACGGATCGGCCTGAGCCCCTCCACCAACCGCTGAAGCATACGTCCCGCTTAGTGCTGACGAGATGTGGATCGATACGATCTCGTCGTATTCCTTGAGCAACTCGTCGTACACCGCCTTGAAATCCCCTGGCGAGGGTTGAGACGTAGTAGGAAACACATCCTTGTCACGAGCCAATCGCGAGTAAAAATCCTCGGTCGCGATATCCACTTTGTCCCGAAACTCCTCCTCTCCAAACCTCACGAACGCAGACACAATCGTGACGCCTGATTGTTCGACCAGATCCGACGGGATGTCTGCGGTGCTATCCGTAACCACTGCTATGCTCACGCGTCTTTACTCCTGCAACTTCACTTGGGTAACCGACTCACATGCAACTAACTTACACCAATTTGCGATTAAGTATCAATTCACTCGATTGCGTTTGGATAATGAGTAAATCGTTGTCCTTTTCACCAGTGCCCAATCTCTGATCACTTCTATGGCCATCTTTCGCTCCATATTCCGAGATCACAATCTCCGCCGATTGCGCAATATCAGAGCGAAACGCGGACGAAACTACCACGACATCGTCAAACGCCGTCGCGCCAAGCAACTCCGTCGCGGGCGCATCCGAAGAACCTGTCTGAAACTCGCGTATCAGATCCCGTTGGCAGTCTTAGCGGCCCTCGGAATCGTCGTCATCATCATGCACAGCGGCGACCGACGTCTGCTCACAAAAGTCGAAATCGCCGCTGCAGGCCATGGCTACAACCTCACATCATTCGAAGTCCGTCACTTCCCTGCCAAGTGGGCCCATCGCGTCTACTCTGCGCTACCGTGGACCGACGTCAATGAAGAAGATCGACAAGCTCACCTAGATCGTTATCAGGACCTCGCACGCGAACTCCGCTCCGCCAGAAACGACCTAAAATCCGCTCAAGCACGCGGCGATAATGCCGCTGCATCGGTCGCGCAATCCCACGTCGATTCGCTCATCCAAGAACGCAACAGGATCCGCGACGCCGTCGAAGAACTCCTTGAAGCGGCCATCTCAACCGAACTCATCTCCCTCGGACTCAACAAAAACGGCGATTTCATCTGGCCCCCAGTAGACTTCCGCATCGACGACACACCCCACGTTCTCGTGACCTCACCACGCAACGTCATCGAACGTGACTCGGTCAGGATTCTCAAACCCCACCTCACCGAGAGTGACAAAGAACGAATGGAAACCCAGATCTTCAACTCCGCCGACCTCTCCGCGGTCGTCCTCCCAACAGGCGGCTTGGCATCGTTCCCGAATCTAGTCCCTTCCGACTACAGCCTGCAAGCACTACTTGAGGTCTCCGCACACGAGTGGCTCCATGCGTATCTACTATTCCATCCACTCGGACGTTCTTACTGGTCCGGCGGTGATATGACTTCCCTCAATGAAACCCTCGCCAACCTCGTCGGAAATGAGATCGGACGCACCGTCTACAACCAAATCACCGGCGAAAACGTCGAAACACTGGAACCTCCATATATTCCTGATCACGACGACAAAGATTCCGAGGATGAAGACGAAAGGTTCGATGTCCGAGAATTCCTGCACGAAACCCGCCATCGCACAGACGAGTTGCTGGAACAAGGCGAGATCGAAGATGCCGAGGCCTATATGGAAAACCGTCGTCTCGAACTAGTCGAAAACGGCCACAACATCCGCAAAATCAACCAAGCCTACTTCGCATTCCACGGTCTATATGCCGACGGCCCTGCCTCTACAAGCCCCTTGGCCCGCCAGATATGGGAGTTGCGACAACAATCGACCGATGCCGGCCACTTGGTCAAAACCCTGCAGACGATTTCGAACTACGACGAATTCTTGACGCTGCTCGACGAACGCTCCATCGCCAGAGAATGAGCCCGCGGCGTCTTCGACGGCCACCAGTTGATCTCACCCAACTTCATCACTATCGCCGGAACCATGATCGCGCGGACAACGAACGTGTCTATCAAGATCCCCAGCATCACCGTGAAACCCAGTTGGAATAAGTCGAGAAGCGGGAATGTCGTCAATACCGAGAACGTCCCGGCAAGGATGATACCCGCCGACGTAATTACTCCTCCAGTACGCGTGATCGCATACCGCGTGCCCTCAGCTAAACCTCGAGTCCGAGTCTCCTCACGCACCCGCGACATAATGTAGATGTTGTAGTCCGCGCCAAGCGCAATCAGGAACACGAAGATGAACGGTATCGAATCGAACGCCATCCCGTCGTGCCCGAATACGTTTTCGAAAATAACAATCGATATGCCCAGCGCCGCCGCGAAGCTCAGTACGACGCTGATAACAAGGTAGGTAGGAGCCACCACGCTACCCAACAGGACCGCCAGAATGATCCAAATCGCCGCGATCACAATAGGGGCAATAACTTGGAAATCGCGTATCGTCGCAGTCCGACTGTCGTAGTTCGTCGCCGATTCCCCACCGACAACCGCCGTCGCTCCGCTCAAACTTGACGCGCTTACCGCGTTTCGCACCGTCTCCCTCAACCGCGGCACAGCATCCATCGCCTCGGCATCATAAGGGTCTTCGTTTAGCACGACCTCAAGCTTCGTCGTAGTCCGGTCAGTTGAAACTAACCTCTGCCCCGACAAGAACGAACCTGCAAGCTGCGCCTGCTCTGGCGGCAACATCGCCATTAGAGCGCCAATCTCGCTTGGATCGTCAGGAATCATCGAAACGAGCGGTTGGACTTGCTCAATATCCACCGGTAACGGCTCGCCAAGCGGACGCGTGATCGACGTCACGCTGTTGACTATCGGGTCCTCCTCTAATGCCGCCGAGAGGTCTTCAATGGCCTGCAAGTGATCCAGAACCGACACTCCCTCTTTCGATACGTAAACCGTAGTCGGTGCCAACTCACCAGGTGGATACGCCGACTTCAGCGTCTCGAAGCCCGTCTTCGACTCCGCACTGTCCGGGAAACCATTCACAAAACTGAACCGTGGCGTGAACTCAAACAATCCAGCCGACAACGCGACCAACGCTACGAACGTAATCGTCAGCAACGCGCCGGGGCGCTTGGATACGAGCCTCCCAACACGGTTCCAAACCCCAGACTCTTTGTCATTCGGTTCAATCCTCTTGATCGGCCAGAACGCCACTCTACCCATCGCAACTAGCGCCGCAGGTATCAGCGTCAGCGCACACACCAGCATCACCGCGACCGCCATCGCCAGCATCGGACCCATCGTCTTCAGACTTCCAGACAGCGCCAATGCTAGAGCCATCATCGCGACCACCGTGGTTCCCGCACTAGAGGCGATCGAAGGACCAACTGCCCGCATCGTGGCAGTGATCGCCTCGAACTTGCTCGCGCGAACCGGAAGCTCCTCGCGATACCGAGACACGATAAACAGCGTGAAATCAGTTCCCGCGCCAAACATCAACACCGCCATGATCGCCGTAACCTGCCCATTCAGAGCCAGTTCGAAATTGTCCGCGAGCAGCGCAGCGATCGATTGCGCAACGGTAAGTGCCACTCCCACAGTGACCACGGGCAGCAACGCCAACAGCGGGGAACGATAGATTGCCAGCAAGATCACCAGCACCAACACAATCGTGATCGCGCTCACACGGAAGTCGAACGACTGAAACACCACGATCGCATCCGCAAGAATCCCGGCCGGACCTGTTACTTCGAACGTCGACGGCAACGTGACAGCCACATCATCGTCAAGTTCGCGCAGCCACTCAACTGTCTGCCCGAACTCATCATCAGCTGGCGATCCCGAAATAATCACTGTAATCGTGATTGCAGTCCCATCAGGCGAGACTTCCGGTTCAGTCGGTTGACTTGACTGGGCCGCACCACCGAATTCAGACGGGCCAAAATCCGATATGACCAACGCAATGTTCTCGTGCGTCTCGTCGGCGCGTATCAACGCGTCGATCTCGGCTACCTTCGCAACATCCTCATCCGTAATACCCCCGGGATTGCGATAGATCAATATCGCTGGCAGACCCTCGAAAGCCGGGAACTTCTCGCCCTCGAGCTCGATCGCCTGCAAAGCCTCAGTCTCATTCGGCAAGAACTCGGTCTGATCGTTAGTCGAAACCTCTTCAATACTCGGTGAAACCGATTGGATGACACCCGCAATCACGATCCAGGCAACGATGAGAATTGCGACGCCGCGCCACGATCCGACGCTAGAAGCTATGGCATTGAACAAACTGAAGCTGCCCTGAGTTTTCTTAGAGCTTTGTGACGAACCTGACCCGATGTCTAACTATACGAACTCAGCTAGACCGACAGACGTTTACCAATGCTAGGACCACCATTTGTCGAATATCTACCACTCTCCACTCAACCGAGCCGACCCAAGCTCACCATACGCCCGCATGATCGCTTCACGCACCCGCCCCGGTGCCGTCCCACCCGCAACGTCACGCGCCGCAACGGATTCACCCGCCGACAAATCCGGAAATTCGACATCACCTATCGATTCGCCTCTTGTGTGAGCCGCAACTCGCACGTAGGCTTCGCGGAAAGGCATACCATGGTCGCGAACCAGATGATCGGCATAGTCCGTAGCCAAAATATCGCGCCCTTGAGACGCCCCATCCATGCGATCTATGCTTACTGTCATCTCGGCAATCATGCCCCTCGCAGCTGACAGGCAACCGACAACCGTGTCGTAAGCATCCATCAATGGAGGTTTGTCTTCCTGAAGATCACGGTTGTAAGTCAACGGCAGACCCTTCAGTGTAGTCAACACGGACATCAACGACCCAAAAACGCGTCCCGACTTCCCGCGGATCAGTTCCGCATAGTCCGGATTCCGCTTCTGCGGCATCATGCTCGACCCCGACGAATATGCGTCGCTGAGCCGAACAAACCCGAACTCTTCCGATGACCAGATAACGATGTCTTCGCACAACCGAGAGAGGTGTGTCATCGTCTTAGCAGCGGCAAATATGAAATCGAGAACGAAATCGCGATCCGAAACCGCGTCCATCGAGTTGGCGCTGGCCATCGAGAAGCCCAACCTCTCTGCCACAAACTCCCGATCCAGCGGATACGTCGCTCCCGCCAAAGCACCGCTCCCCAACGGCAACACATCAGCGGACACCTGTGCCGAACCAAACGCGTCCGCATCCCGCCCGAACATCTCGTAGTAGGCCATCATGACATGCCCAAACGAAACCGGCTGTGCGCGCTGCAAATGCGTGTAACCGGGAACCACTGTCGCGACATTCTCCTCCGCACGATCCAACAACGCTCTCTGCAATCCCCGACACAACGCGCGACACTCCCCAGCGATCCGTTTTACGTACAACCGAGCATCCGTCGCCACTTGATCGTTTCGCGAACGAGCCGTATGCAACCGCCCCGCCGCGTCTCCGATCAACTCATAAAGCCGATCCTCAACATTGATGTGAATATCCTCAAGCTCCGGCTTCCACTCAAACTCACCCGCCTCGATCTCCTCCCTTATCCGCCGCAATCCCCCAACTATCGATTCAACATCTTCGCCCGAAACGATCCCCTGCTTCCCCAGCATCTCGGCATGCGCAATCGATCCCGCAATGTCCTCCCGGTACATCCGCCGGTCGATATCCAGCGAAACCGTAAAGTCGCTGGCAAGCTCAGAACCCTGAATCGAAGATGAAGGTGAATCGGACATAGGCATCAGAAATCACGCACCTACTACTACGACAACACGCATCATCGCCCGATTCTTCTGGAAACAGCGACTAGTTCCACGTCCCACCAGCCCATTTATCGCGATACGAGAGATCCAAAGACTCATCCCCCGCCAACCGGTTCCACATCCGGGTCCGGAAGTGCTTCTGCTTCACCGAAAGTGCCCGCTGCATTCCCATCGGATTCTCTCCCTCCAAACGCCCCCGGATCGTGGCATCATTCGCTGGATCGTGGTTCCAAGACGGCACGTCCGACTCGCTCATTCGCTGGAACAGAAACTTCAACATGTAACGTACCCGCTTGCTGGTGTTCGCCGTCCCCGCGTGCCAGATGTCGTAGTGCAGGATCACCACGCTACCCGCCGGAACCGTCGCTATGAATTGATCCCGGAAATTCCCCTGCGATGCCATTCGCTCCGGCAAAGCATTCAACACGTGCGTCCCCGGCAAAATGCACGTCGGACCCATGTTCTGCTCAACGTCCTGGGGGTAGTACATCGCCAGCACCAGATCCACGCGATCTGGCGACCGAACCTGGCCACCCGCAACTCGCAGATCATTCATGTTGTCTTGGTGGAGCTGCTGGCTCGGAGTTCCTGGCGCATTTCGGTGACAATGCCGATGCGAAAACATCTCGTAATCCGGACCAAGCAAACTGGTCAACGCACCTACCACCTCTGGAGATTCCCAGATCTCGTTCAGCTGAGGCACTGTTTCAAGCACCGCGTCACCTGGATTTGTGTCCAGCGCATCGAGAGCGTCGTAGATCTCTTGGTTCAATCCCTCGCGCAGTTCAGGTTGGACGATGTGATACCCGCGTATCACGAATGATGCCATCTCGTCATCGGTCAAGCGATGGTCGGTTGCTACTGCGGTGGTGGTCATTTCTTGTGCCTTTTTCTGCGTCAATCGACAGACCGTCAACGATTAATCGTCGAAATCCTCGATCTTTTCGAGGATGAACTGGAAACCTATAACCTCTCCCGCACCATCGCTCCCGATGCCCGCCCAAACGTCCGGTGCTTGGATAACGCGCCAGCCATCGATTAGGGCGGCTTGTACCGATGCGTACGGAATCCTCTCGCTAGTCGGATCCAGTTCAGTCAGCGAACCTGCAACCGGCTCATAGATCGCTGCTGAAAGTGCCGGCGACTGCGGATTCGTGCTTTCGCTATTGATGTATAGAAGGCGCTGAAGCTTGGGCATTCGATGACTATCAGAGGTGTGACCAGGTTCGTTGAAGTTTGATGTTATCGCGCCTGTGAACCTGCGACAATGCCCGATGTCACGCTTTACGCCAGAACGGCTTCCGCTTCGAGACCGTCTCTAACACCGACGGGTCCCACGCCGGCATCTCCCAACCCAAGGGCTGCAACGGACCACTCCTCCAACCGATCCGCTTGTGAACACGCTCATCGCTGTAGTAGACGATGTAGACCAGATCCACAAAATCGTTGAAGTATCCCGGCATGTTCGCTTCCAACACCTTGAGCGCGGCCAAACGCTGCTCCTCGTCCAACGCCGCGAAGCCACCCTCCGCACGCGCCGACGGCTCAAGTGAGAGGGCTTCCATGACACGCCCCAACGACATACCATACTTCGCTTCCTTGCCCGCAAACTCCTCAGCAGCCTTGGCCAATCCCATTTCGCCTGCGCCCGGCAATTCGTCGACCCCTGGCACTATTAGGTCCATCACCGCCGACAGTACAAGGCGGTCAGCATCCGTCAATTTGGTTTCGTTATCGTGTTCTGGCATCGCTCGAACTTCGCTTCAGGACTTGAGGTCTACACGTTCGCGGTCTATGTAGTCGGCAGTTCTAAGCGCAAGCGCTCCGATCGTCGGCGTCGGATTCACCGCCGCACACGTCACGAAAGCCGAACCGTCAACCACGAAGATATTGTCAGCATCGTGCGCTTGTCCCCACTTATTCACTACCGATGATTTCGGATCATCTCCCATCCGCGCCGTACCCATCAGGTGCCATCCAGCTACCTTCAACAATCGAGTAGCCAAAACCTCCACAGCACCCGCCTCATGCAATGCCGTCTCCGCATTCTCAATTGCGTCATCCAACTGCATGCGAGAGTTCGAACTCAACTTGTAATAGACCCTCGGCGCCGGAACACCACTCGAATCTGTCAACTCCGGATCCAACTCGACACGGTTGTGCTCTTCCGGCAAGTCCTCCCCAATAACACCCAAAACCGTCACATCGCCAAACCGCCGACCGAACTCCGAATGGTGATCAGTTCCCCAAGGCACCCGTCCGAACATATAACCGCACGCAGTAGATACCGGCCCCGAACTTCGCGCGACCTGATACGTGTAACCCCGCACGAAATCCTTTTCTGGGTTCGTTTCATAAAACTCCTGGCAGAGGATCATGTTCGCTAGAGCGCCCTTATACGTCTTCAACCCATCGTCGAACAACCCGCTAACCATCGCGTACGGGTGAAACATCAGGTTTTTACCCAACAACCCGCTTGAGTTGCACAACCCATCCGGGTAGGCGTCCGATGCCGAGTTCAGCATTATCCTCGGTGAACCAATACCGTTCATCGCCAGAACCACAGCATTCGCCGGCTGGAAGTTTTCCTCCCCCCCCGCATCGTAGTAACTCGCCCCCGTCGCCCGGCCATCCGCATCCGTTTCGATCCTGAATACCCTCGAATCCGTCCGTAGCTCAACCCCGTTCGCTATCGCCTCCGGCCAAATCGTAACGTCTGTTTGCCCCTTCGCCCCCCTCGAGCAACCAAACCCGGTGTTGCCGCAGTTGTTACACGCCTGGCGACCACGATAAGGAACCGAATTCACATAGCTGTCCGACGGCCACCAGTGCCAGCCCAGACGGTCAAATGCCTTCGCCATACGCTCGCCATCAGGCCCGATAGGCAACGGCGGCATTGGACGCTCTTTCCGCGGCGGGTTCGCCGGATCACCGTTGATCCCGGAACAACCCATCAACTCGTCATAAACGTCGTAATAAGGCTCGACATCCTCATACGTGATCGGCCAGTCATCCGCGACGCCATCCAGCGTCTTGACCCGAAAGTCGGATGGATGGAAACGCGGCGTATGCGCCGTCCAATGTATCGTGCTGCCACCAACCGCATTGAACATCAACGGATCGATCGGAGATTCATCAACGTTTATCGGATAGTCGACATCAAGGCTCCGAACATTAGGATCGTACGCCCAGCTCGTACGTGCTCGAATCTCCCAGTCGGCGTGCTCGTTCGGATACTCCTCAGGTTTTATCCATCGCCCTTGCTCCAAGCAAACGACCTTGAATTCCGATTGCGAAAGACGCCAAGCGACCGCTGCACCCGACGCGCCCGAGCCCAGTATCAGGATGTCCGTAGATGGATGTGTAATCGTCAATCTCGCCTGCCTATCCGCTCTTGCAGACCCATAAGTAATCGGAAATCATACTACCATTCCTCATCGCCAAAACCACACCAGAAATATACTCAGTTGATCAACCAAGGACCGCATCAGCAACAGTCAGCACGAAGGAACCATGCTAAAGGGCGTAATAGTCGCATTCGCCATCATGTTGGTCGCCATACCCATACCCGGCGTTCACTTCGTCGCGATCCCCGTCAGTCCCTTCGTCGCCGGATTCATAGGTGGCGGCATCGCCAAAGCCGACGAGATCAAAATCGTGTGGTTCGGACTGATCGTCGGCGCCCTGATGCTCATCCCCGCCGCCGCAATCATCGTCTACTGGCAAATCAGCGACGCCGAAAGATTCCTAGGCGCGCCAACCCTATTCTGGGCGATCATCGGTTTTTCGATCGCTCCATACGCCTGGTTCGGGACCACCATCGGTGCATTGATCTCCTACCTGATGCGCTCCCGATCCACCGACCAAACACCGAACGAAAGCTAAGAAATCCGTGACGATGTCACGTCCGCTACTGTGGCGGTCTCGTCGAGTCCGGTCGATCCGCATCGTCAGAGGCGTACAGCGACGTTATCTGTTGCGCCCATCCCCGCCTGTTCGCTTGGGTGGCGACCTCTGCGGCGAGAAGTGACGAAGCGTCCTGATGCGCAAGCCAATCGTCGATCCAACGTTTGAGCTGCTCCTCACGTTTCGGTATCACCTCAGCATGCGGCACCGCCAACACCGGACACGAAACCTCGCGGCGTATGTTGTCAGCAACAGAAGGCCAAAAATTCCGTGAAAAGCCGTAGCGCATCCGCGATCCCATAACAATCCAAGAATATGGCGACGACTCATGCGCCGCCGACAACGAGTTCGTAATGCCTAACCTTGACGCGCGGAATGAGTGCTCGATCGGGTTCTCTTCCAACACCTTCGAGAGATACTCACGCGCTTGGTCGAATTCGCGCCGATTGCGCCGATACTCGATGTTGCTCTCGACAATCTGGATAGGAACGCTGTTCTTTTTGGCAATCGCTAGCGCATACGGCAGACAAGCCTTCATCGCGCCTTCCACGCGCAACGGAACAATCACCGATTCAGGTTTGATCCGGATGTACCTGATATCGATATTCCGATCATCGTTCACCATAAACACTGGAACCGTAGCCACTGACAAAAGCTCTTCGGCCATCTTCTTCCGAACGTAACGCCGGATCCGGTTTTGCGGACGCGCATACATCACGATCATGGAATCACCGGCCTGCTGGGCCTTGTACGAAAGAATGTGAGCTGGACTCCCGGCACTCAAATCAGTGGTGATATCCACGCCATGATGTTCGAGACGTCGCGTCACCTCGTTGAGGTAATCATTGGCGAGGATCTTCCCAAATTCGTGAATCGCGCCATTATTGACTATCGAAGCGTCGCTATTCCGAGTCTGCTCAGCCGTGTCCAGCGAGAGGTGGGCACGTTGGCGCCACTCCCCGTGACGCGTTAGCGGCGGAACATCTGCCAGCGAAAAGAATAGATCCAGCGTCGAATCGAACCATTTGCTGATCAGCAGCCCGTAAGAAATTGCTCGCTCATGCCACTCCGTACCATCGAGCGGCACGAACAACGATCCGATCCCAACAGAATCGTCGAATGTAGATTTGGTACTCATTACCATCGCCTACGTCGCTTTTCGATAAATTAACGAAACACAGCTAGAACTGCACAAGATGATTCAATGTTACGCCGATACCTTGCACCCGTCCCAAAACACACCTGATGCCCGACCTAAACCCCGCGCGTTATCCGCTTATTGAGTGGGCATCGGAGCACCCGCAGCATCATCGAAAGCAAACTCCAGCAATCCCGGAACGCACTGGAACATACTCAACATGAATGTTTCAAACTTAGCCGCATCCCTAGGACTCGCATCTTCCCGACTGCCAGCGTAGATCACCACCGGGTCAACTGTAGTCAGCACATCCGCCAAACACGCCTCATCACCCTCCAGATCGCCCATCTGCTCCACCATGCCCAACAAACCGCATGTGAACAACCCGCCGTAGAACTCGCCTGTCACTGCAACCTCCTCTGGGCTCGCATCCGGCTGTTCTCCGGCGATCACAGCCTTCACATCGGCATCTGCAACCAATTCCCGAATACAATCCTCTCCCCCTTCAGTTAAACCCTCCATCGACGCAAGCATGTTGCCCAACCAGACCGCTTTCGCAGTCGCTGGATCAACACAATCGATAAACGTCTCCTGCCAACCGCTCGATTCTTCCTCCGACAAAACCTGCCGGGACAATATCGTCTCCAACTCCTCTTCGCTAAACCCATCGCGAATGCAAGACTGCTCAGAAGCCTCGAACTGATCAAACAGATCACGCCAAGTCGTCGAGATGCTCACTTCGAACTCTTCAACCTCCATCATCGATTCGCCCGGCTCCTTAACCTCCGCTTCCGCAACCGGCTCAGACTCTGCTGCCGCCAACACCGACTCCAAAGACGGCTCCAACTCCAGCTGTGGAACGAAGTTCTCGAAGCGCCCAACCACCACGCCGTCTCGGTCCATCACAAACGTCCACTCCTGCGACACCAGACCCCATTCTTCCAGCAACGGCGTCTTCTTCGCCCGCGTCAGATCGCCCTGTATCTCCTTCGGATTCGTGAATAAATCCACATGCACAAAGTCCGCAGAATCCCCATAAGTCGCGCTCAGATTGCTCAACACCTCAACCTGCGGGCCACACACCGCATTCGTGCAAAACGCCGGACTCGCAAACACCACCACCGTCGGCTTACCGTTCTGAATCGCGTCGCCAAGCGAAACTTGGTACAGAGACTCGTCTCGCTGAGAACCCGTCGTCAGATCCGAAACATCCTCAACATCCGACAATGTCCGACTATCCGCCAGCGGAGGCACCTCGCCAAGATCGACCGACATCGTCTGCTCATGAACCTCCATCAAAACCTCGATCGTCGCCACGCTCCCATCCGGCTGCGGAACACTCGCCTCCACTCCCCACATACCCGCCTCGTCGAACGTCAACTCCGTAACGTGAATCCCACGCGTCCCGTACGGAAACTCGAAGTAACGCGCAAGCGCCATCTCAACCGGACCGTCCCGATCAGAAACCGCATCCGAGCCATCCGGATACTTGTACGACGAAACCTGCACCACCGGAAACGCCACAATCCCCGAGCCGTCCGTCAGCACCATCGCGAACCTGCGCGTCCCCGGCGCCAAGTCCGGCGTCGCAAGTATCAACCGCAACTCCTCGCTCTCGGTTCGAGTATTCCATTCCTGCTCCGGCTCCTCCAAGCCACTGCTCGGCAACACCGCCGCAACCTCAGGAACCGCAGTATTCGTCGGAACCGGCGCTTGGGTAGGCGCTACCGTAGGCACCGGCGTAGCCGTTGGCTCTTCACTTGAGCACGCCAGAGCGAACAGCACCAGCAGCCCCAAGGCCACCGCCAAAGTAGTCACATAACCCAAACGCATCACCGATCTCCAATCAAAAGACCCGACCGCGGATTCATCGATCAGAACCCGCCGTCATAGGTCCCGAACGTGAACGCGAAGATCGCAAAGTTCGGAGAATCGCTACTCAACTTCAACGTATCCTCCACGTACTCCGGCGTCTCCACGATCTTGTACATCCGACCTTCATCAACGTTGAAGTACGACCGACCCTCGTCATCGAACACAATGTCGTCCCCAGCCTCGTTCTCCATCAGCCAACGACCGTCAAGCTCTACGTAGACCTTGAACTCGTCCGGCTCCGGTGGATCGATCACCACGTTCGCACTGCGACCATGGAAACGGAGCGCTATGTAGTCACTCAGATCCATCGTCTCGCGAGCATGCACAATCGACTCTTGCTCATTGCGCCAGAGACCATTCAACACAAACTTCTGAGGCGGATAGCTGTTGCGCTCCGCGTAGATGTCCTCATACTCAACCTCGCGGTCCGGACCCACGTAGTACTCGTCCTGCGCCGCATACAATCCGTAAACGCTGTAGTTCCGGTCGTAACCACCGTAAAGCTCACGCGTCACCGACCTCGCAGTATCGTCCCGACTCGTGTTCTCCACCTCGCCGATCGGGATGCCGCTAACGTCGTAACCCGATTCTTCGAGAACATGCCGGATCTCTAGTTCGGTCTCTCTGTATGCACCTTCGCCGAAGTGCGTGTAACGCACCTCACCATTGGTGTCTATCAAGTACTTCGCAGGCCAGTACCGATTGTTGAAACTCCGCCACGTCGACATCTCGTTGTCCAACGCTACCGGCCACTCGATGCCCTCATCGTCCACCGACATCTGAACGTTCTCGAGCTCCTTCTCGAACTCAAACTCCGGCGCATGCACTCCGAGGATCACCAACCCGTTGTCCGCATATTTGTCCTGCCACTCACGCAGGAACGGCAGTGTTCGCAGACAGTTCACACACGTGTAAGTCCAGAAATCCACCAGCACAACCTTGCCCTCGCTAGTCAGCTGCGCTATCGAAGTCGGTTCGCTGTTGATCCAAGCATCGATGTTCCGAACATCCATGTCGAATAACTCGACAGGCTCGGTCCGCGCCGCCGGTGCCTCGGTAGGCTCCGGAGTTGGCTCCTCGGTCGGATCCGGCGCCGACGTCGCAGTCGGGTCCGGAACTGATGTCGCCGTCGGCTCAGGAACAGCCGTCGCCGTCGGTTCATCGCTCCCACACGCGCTAAGCGTCAACAACGTCGCCAACGCAAAAATCAATATCCCGATCGATACGGCGCCGAACGCCGATCCTCGTCTGCTTCTACCCAATACTCTCATCGGTTTCTTCCACCCTTTGTTCCTCGCCCATCACCAACACGGCGTGGCACGAGCTCGATTTCTCGCACAATCGCTATTGACATACGAACCGTATCGCCGCGCGGTTGTCACGCGCCAACACTAAGTCTCGTGTTCCACCGGCACTTCCTCGTTGTTGCCCCACTCTCGCCATGACGCATCGTAGTTCCTGACCCGTTCGGCACCCACCAGCTTCAACACCCAGTACGCCTGCGCCGCCCGGATACCGCCTTGGCAGTACGTGATCACCTCACCGTCCGTCGAAACACCCTGATCCGACAACAACCCCCGAATTTCATCAGCCGTCTTCAACGTCGGCACATCGCCACCAGTATGGAAATTCACCCACTCCAAATGAATCGCACCCGGAATCCTTCCCCCGCGCTTCCCGCCGCGCTTGTTCGACCCATCCCACTCGCCATCTGTCCTAACATCCAACAACGTCGCGTCATCCGAACCGATCGCCTCCAAAACATCATCCATATCCGCAAAGATCGACTTATCAGCCTTCCGCGGCGTAAACAACGCCGTCCCATCAGCTTCATACGCCACCGTGCTGCTCGCGCCACCATCCGCAACCCACCGCTGATACCCGCCATCCAGCATCTTCACGTTGTAGTGCCGATAGTAGTGCAGTGCCCACATCAACCGCAACGCGTAAAGTCCGCCAGTCCGGTCATACGCCACCACCAGCGAATCGTCGCTGATACCCAACTCGCTCATCGTAGCCGCAAACTGCTCCGGACCCTGAATATGCGTCCGATCATCCAGCGACGTCTTGTAGTAGTTGTCCGGCGGATTCGAAGCCCCCGGAATATGCCCCTCCGCATACTCGCTCGGATCATCCGTATCCACAACAACCACATGAGCATCATCAATATGCTCAGCCAACCACTCAGTCGTAACCAAGATGCTCGAATCAGCATACCCACGCTCATCCGGCGGAAGAATATCCATAGCCATGTCCCTTTTTGCTCCCCCTTAAAACGACTCGCTTAAATTGTACGCCCCTTTCGTGAAACGAAAGGGGCGCGAGCAAGCGAACGCGACGCGAGCGGGGTATGCCCGGGGCGCGGGGCTGGGGATCCCCTCTCCCTCGATGGGAGAGGGCTAGGGTGAGGGTGAAAGGGGAGGGGGGACAAAAGGGCGGAGGGCATCACAGCCCACCATCACAATCAGCGTAATCCGCGGTTCAGACAACACCACTATCGTCATATAGATAATTAATACCTAGCCACTAACCCAACCGCGCTAGCCACCATAAATTGAACTTCGTACTCACAGGCCTCAGCCACAAAACCGCGCCCCTAGACATCCTCGAACGCGTCGCGATGTCCGAAGAAGACCTCCCGTCGCACATCCGCGAGCTATCCGCGCGCCTTGACCCTCACGACTCCGCAACGATCCTCTCCACCTGCAACCGCACCGAGCTATACGCCGTCACACGAAACACCGGCGCAACCATGGAGGAGATGATCACCTACCTCTCCGTCCTCGGCGATCGCAACCACCAGCCCGGCTCCAACGGCACCCGCGCCGACCTCGCACCCTACATCTACGCTAAAACCGGATACGACGCCGTACACCACCTCTTCCGAGTCGTCACCGGACTCGACTCCCTAGTCCAAGGCGACCACCAAGTCGCCGGACAGGTCTCCCGATCATTCCAAGCACTCGCAAACGTCGACAAACCCGCCGATCCAGTGCTATCCCGCATGTTCCACGTCGCATTCCGCACCGGACGTACCGCCCGCAAGGAATCCGGACTCGGATGGTCCCAAGTCTCCATCCCGTCATTCGGCGTCAAACTACTCGAACGCGAGATCGGCGACCTCACCGGAAAATCCGCGCTTCTAGTCGGTGCCGGAGAAACCGGACGCATCACCGCATCATCCCTAATGCGAGCCGGAGTAGCCAACATGCGCATCGCCAGCCGATCACGCGCCCGCTCCAAAGGCCTCGCCGAGGACATGAACGCCGTCTCCGTACCGCTTGAAAACGTCGGACCTGAGATGGCAACCGTCGACATCGTCATCACCTGCACCGGCGCTACCCAAAACATCATCCTCAAAAAAGACATCCAACCGCACATCAGCACACGATCATCCGACATCCACATCCTCGACCTCGGTCTCCCTCGCGACGTCGAACCAACCGTCGCCGATCTCCACAGCGTCCGACTCTTCACACTCGAAGACCTCCAGCGCTTACAGGACGAACATCAGAAATCCATCGCCGAGGCCAGTGAAAAAGCCGAAACAATCGTCGTCGACGCCGCAGCCGAATTCATCGACGACATCGAGATCCAGCCGCTACTCCGCGACATCGGCGAATCCGCCGAACGAATCCGAGCCGCCGAACTCCAACGAACCCTCTCCAAACTCCAAAACATCGACCCCAACACCCGCCAAGCCATCGAAGCCATGACCCGCTCAATGGTCAAACGCATCCTAGCCGACCCCATCCAAATCCTCAAACAACGCAAACGCTAAAACCCCCCTCCGGTAGGGGCGGGTTTCAAACCCGCCCGCCCCCTTCGCGCAACGCAATGGGACACGTCCCCCTGCCCCTCCCCTTCCAGGGGGAGATTCAGAGGGGGTCTTGCAGGGGATGTTGCCCCTTTCATGAAACGAAAGGGGCGCGAGCAAGCGAACGCGACGCGAGCGGGGTATGCCCGGGGCAAGGGCAGGGCACCAACAAAATCCCCTCTCCCTCGATGGGAGAGGGCTAGGGTGAGGGCGAAAAGAGACAAAAGAGCGCGACGAAATCCCCTCTCCCCTCTGTGGGAGAGGGCTAGGGTGAGGGGGAAATCCCCGATGCGCTACCATCAATGGTTGCCATGACAACTCCGCGTACCACGCCCACCTCCCAATCCCTCTACGAGTCCGCCTCCAGCCTAATCCCCGGCGGCGTAAACAGCCCCGCCAGAGCATGGGGATCCGTCGGCGGCAACCCACTCTTTTTCACCTCCGGCAACGGCTCCAAAATCACCGACGCTGACGGCAACTCCTACATCGACTACGTCTGCTCCTGGGGCCCGCTCATCCTCGGACATGCACACCCCGAAGTCACCAAGGCCGCACAAGAAGCCACCGCCCGCGGCGCATCATTCGGCGCTCCAACCGAGATCGAAGTCACCGCCGCCAAACTCATCGTCGACGCCGTCCCGTCCATCGAGATGGTCCGATTTGTCAACTCCGGCACCGAAGCCACCATGTCCGCAATGCGACTCGCCAGAGCCGCTACCGGACGCGACATGATCCTAAAATTCGACGGCGGATACCACGGACACGACGACGCCCTCTTAGTCCGCGCCGGGTCCGGACTCGCCACATCCGGCATCGCCGACTCCGCAGGCGTAAACCCCAAACTCGCCGCCGACACACTCGTCGCTCCATACAACGACCTCGAAGCCGTCCAGAGAATCTTTGAAACCCACCCCGAGCGCATCGCCTGCGTCATCATCGAGCCCATCGGCGGAAACATGGGCGTCGTACCCGCCGATCCCGACTTCCTATCCGGACTCCGACGCATCACCCGCGAAGACGGCTGCCTCCTCATCTTCGACGAAGTCATCTCTGGATTCCGAGTAGCCTACGGCGGCGCGCAGACCCTCTACGGCATCCACCCCGACATCACCTGCCTAGGCAAGATCATCGGCGGCGGATTCCCCGTCGGAGCATACGGAGCCAGCCGAGAACTCATGTCCCACATCGCACCCCTCGGACCCATGTACCAAGCCGGCACCCTCTCCGGCAACCCCGTAGCCATGGCTGCCGGAGCCAAAACCATCAAGCTCCTCTCCGAACCAGACACCTACCAAACCCTCCAAGAAAAAACCGAACACCTAGCCCAAGGCCTAACCGAAGCCCTAACCCAATCCGAAACCCCCGCCACCATAAACCACACCACCGGCATGTTAACCCTCTTCTTCGGCACTACCGAAGTCACCGACATGACCACCGCCTCCACCAACGACCGCCAACAATTCACCCGCTTCTTCCACAACATGCTCGCCCAAGGCATCTACCTACCACCATCCCCCTTCGAAGCGTGGTTCGTATCGCTTGCCCACAGCGATGAGGACATTGAAGCGACGATCCAAGCGGTTCGCGAAAGCCTCTGACTCGCACGCTTCGTCCATTGAGGTAACATATACGTTACCGTTGGCGATGATCGAGATCCGAGAATACAACGACGAACGCGGCAGAAGCCCTTTTCGACGTTGGTTTCAGCGTCTCGAAAACCGCGCAGCCCCTACGTCATCCCCGCGCAGGCGGGGATCCAGAGGGGACGGGGGAGGCGGCGATCCTCCCCTTTTTGCGAAGCAAAAGGGGGACGCGGCGAGCGCAGCGAGACGCAGGGGGTTCACACCCGATCTGGCGGTGAGGGCCTAACCTGAACGCCCACTAACACCCCCCGAAACCACCATCAATACCGCGCGTCCGAGATGGCGCCACTACATGCAAAGGAAACGCGAACAACCCAAATCATGACCGCTACCACAGATTTCTACGACACGATCAGAGACCGCTCAGAGACCGATGCTGAATTCAGGATCAGTCTGCTGGAGATCGCCGCCGAATCGATAATCTCCGGCGACCTCGAAGAAGGCAAAGCCGCGTTAAGGCTCTACATCAAAACCTCCATCGGCTACCAAGCCCTCGCTGACATGACCGGGATCCACCCTAAAAGCCTCGTCCGAATGTTAGGCCCCGACGGCAACCCCCGGGCATCAAACCTCACGCACCTGCTAGCCAAAACCCTCCAACACGAAGATATTCGCCTCCAAGTTAAAGCAACATCCGAAACCGCAAAGCCCCCCGTAGCAGCATGACTCTACCAACACGCCCCCTTCGTATCACGAAAGAGGCGCGAGCGCAGCGAGCGGGGTATGCCCGGGAAGGGTCTCCCCTCTCCCTCGATGGGAGAGGGCTAGGGTGAGGGTGAACAGGGTGGACAAGGGGCAGCACGTAGGGGCAGGTTTCAAACCTGCCCTGCCCGCGCTGGATGCCCCGAAGCATTCCCCATCTGAACGCGCACGCATCGCGCCTTTAGTCAACCGTGATTCCTTAACATATACCTTGACACACAATAATAGTATTGATGTATCATATTCGCAGGAGTTAGCATGGCTTCGACAATCGAGTGGACAGACGAAACTTGGAATCCCGTAACGGGTTGCACACGCGTGTCGCCCGGTTGCGACAACTGCTACATGTTCGCGCTATATCCCAGACTCCGAGGCATGTCAGTCCCTGGGTACGAAGAAGCCCCAGATGTCGTACAACTGCTCCCCGAACGCCTTAATGCCCCTCTGAAGTGGAAAAAGCCTCGTCACGTCTTTGTAAACAGCATGTCCGACGTGTTTCATCCGAGCGTCCCCTACGAATTCGCGTTCGAGATATTCAAAGTCATGGATGAGGCTTCGAGACTTTACGGCCACGTCTTCCAAGTCCTGACCAAGCGACCCGGGCGCGCACTCGGATGGTGGGAGAGATACTCAGATCGATTCCCAAACGGCTGGCCATCCAAGGTATGGATAGGTACATCCGTAGAAAATCAGAAATATGCCCCACGTATCACCGTCTTGGAACGAATACCCGCCGCCATCCGCTTCGTCTCCGCCGAGCCACTTTTGGAAGAGATCGACTTGACGGAGTGGCTAGACAGAGGCGCGTTGAATTGGCTCATCGTCGGTGGTGAGAGTGGCCACAGAGCCAGACCGATGCATCTCGACTGGGTAAGGCAACTCCGAGACCAAGCTGAAAAAGCAGACGTCAGTTTCTTCCTCAAGCAACTCGGCGGATCAAGAGGGAAGCGTGGGGGCGAGGAGGCCCGTGTCGACGACCGGACGTGGCATGAGATGCCGGCGGCGTGAGGTGACAAATCAATCGCCGTTAACCGAATAAAAACCATCAAGATATTCAAAGACCTTAGCTACGTTATAGAACCACTGTGACGCGCTACTGGGACGGCTCGGATTTAGGTGTCTTTGCTTTGCAAATTCAGGATCTGCCTTCATAATCCTCATATGGTGATGGAAATCAGCGCCTTGCTTGAAATCCTGATATCGATTCCTGCAAGCCTCCACAATGCTGTCGTACGTATCAGGGTAGAGTTCCAAAAGTTGATCGTCCGAGATTCTTACAGTGGGAGCGCTGGGATCGGATGAGATGCCGATCGTGCCTCCACCACCGGTCACTCGAGCAATCTGGATCTGCACACTGAGCGCCACGCTGAATTCTTCATCATTAACATCCGACGTGGATGCGATTCTCTGCAGATCTCGAAGAAGCTCATTTTGGCGTCGTGACGGGTCCGCAGAAACACCGACGGCGTCTCCGATGAAACCTACAGGTAACAGGTATGTACCTTCGATCGGTTCGTCGAACCAACGTTGCAACAGTTTTGAAAGGTTCGCGACACTAGCCGTTCCGAATTGCGATATCTTTTGACGCAGATCCGGATGCAAGGGGCCCAGGTGAGTGATTTCGTTGCGTACGCCAAACAATGATTCGACGTTCTTCTGAACTGCTGGTGATACGTCACACTCGTTGAGGGCTCGTTCCAACGAGATCGTCAAGGGGCTGTTCGTAAATCTAGAACGCCTTATACCGCCAGCATCGTCTCTCAAAAATATCGATTCAATATCGTCATTATTTCGGCTTACGATACGCGCCTTGAGCAGCACTTCCCAAGCATTGACAATCAAAACACAAAATGCTTCCTCTCGGTACTCGAACGCGGTCTTGTTGTAGAGTTCGACGGCGGCCAGCATCGCGGCCTTAGACGACCGCGCCATTTCTAACGATATCGAGTCACCTTGCATCACCGCGATTTACTCAATGAGCTGTGTGTCTATCGATTAACCTACACCGAAACCACCACATCAGCATCCCCCGCTGCCAACGCGTTCATATACGAGATGATCATCTCGCTTGTACGATAGCGGCCGTTGTATTCCGCCTCATCCTCCCGCTTAACTATCGGGAACGTGCTCAGGATGTACTCAGCATCATCGTTCGAGATGCCATAGAGGTGGAAGTAGAGCGCGTCCAACCGTGCGCGCAAGTGGCGGCGTTCTTCCGGGTCCCATTTGTATGGCTGACCGTTGTATCCGAGATCGCGGGCAAACGGCTCCATATCGTGCGACGTATAGGTGAGGCGCAGGACGTGGTCTTCGACTAGCTCGCGAGCGGTTTTCTTGCCGAATTGGCGAACGAATTCCTCCGGCGCAACAACTGGCAGTTGTTCAACCGTGTACCAAGTCAAGTGAGTGCTTGGAACCTTTTGCCGGGCAACGTAATCGAAACAGAAGCTGTTGAAATTGGACAGAACACATGAGGCGGTTGCTGCGTCCAGCGAACCATTCATCCCTACTAGGATAGGCAAAGTATGCCCGCAACCGACTTTAGGGATCACGCTGGCTATCATCGTGCGGACATTGGTCGAAGCAGTTACGTCCTTGAACGCCAACAACCACCCTTGTTCGTATTCAGGTTTAATTTCAGTGCTGTCAATCCAATAACGTGGTCGTGGTGCAAAAGAAGCATCACGATATTCGTCGAATGAGGTTTCGTCAGTTTGCCCCGGCCTGAAAAGGTTGCCTTCACGGTTGTTGACGCTAGCAGCGCGATGGTCATAAGCCTGCACCATCTTGCCCTCGTACAGAGGTACATATAACTCTTTGCCACGTTGCCAATGATTTCCCTGGATGGAATAGAACCCTCGACGTTTGAGTTCTTCCGCTGTGCGGAAAAGGTGGGAATCAGACGTCATGTTGAAAAGACCTTGAACAAACCGGACTTCCCAAGCTTTGAATTCGTCGACCATTGACCGATTCACCAACACAGGATGATCCTCGTAAATCCTGCGAGTGATTTCAGCATCTCGACGGTTGCGGAATATTGGTGAGGTACCTGTGTTGGGATTCACACGTGCGAAGTCGGCGGGCGCAAGCGAAAAGCATCGATTGGGATCATTTACGCTGCCGGTACCCGGGAGAAAGAAACCACATTTGGCTTCACCGAGGATCCGATTTTTACCACCGAAAATCAGTGCACAGAATTTGAACCGCGAGTCGACGTCGGGGAAGAACGGCGACATGCCAGAACCAAGTCTTCGGTTTTCGAAATCGAACAGCCCGTATAACTGCCCTCCAGTGGAGATGTGTTTGAAGAACTTCGCGGCATTCCTATCTGCGTAGATTCCAGATGGGGTGAGAAGCCCAACAAGTCCATCTGGCTTGACGAGGCTCATGGCCCTTTCAACAAAGAGTGAATAGATGTTCACTCGACCGCCGCTCAACAGCGGGAAATCACCAGAGAATTTCACATATCTGCGTAGTGCAGTGGCCTTTTGTCGTGCTTGGTTGTATTCCAAAGCGAGAGCATCGCCGCGTTTCAATCCACCCTCTATCACGGCCTTGCGCGCGGCTCCGGTCGAAGCGAGCGCGACTTTCCGATCTCGGAGAGCGAACCACTCAACCTCCTGTTGCTCGATCCGATCCCACGGTGGGGTTTCCGATAATCGCATCGAATCCGCCCGAAGGATTTATGTCTTGCCATCGTTTCCAAACGCCTGGGAATGCAACTTCCCAATGTAGGAACTCCTCATCGTTGGCGATGGATTTGGCGTTTTGCCACAGGTCGGTGAACTCTGGCCATCTCTTCGATTCTTCAACTCGCACATCGCTTTCGAATTTATGCGGTCCTTTGGCAAGCAATTTGTACGAATCTTGTTGAAAACCGGACAGCGTCTGTTGGATAGGCTCTTCGAAGACGGCTTTGTCCGCGCGCCTCATACCTGCCGTCATCCACCGCACAGCGCACATGTAATCAAGAACAGATCGGAGGTCAGCGGTGGCATCCTCAACACCTTGAAATAGAGCGGCGGATTCTTGAACTTCCGAAATGTCGGAATCCGAGATGGACTCGATCTCCATCATCGTGTCGGTAGCCGACTGAGCGCTTTGCGCCAAACTGCCGCCGCCGGTACCGCCCAATCTGCGCAGCTCGTTCACCATATCTGCAACGCGCAGACCGACCAACGAATCTCCGCAGCGCAGATGGTGATCGAGGAACGACAAAGGCGCGCCGACGGTGAAGCTGTGCAACCACAACGACACTTTGGCAAGCTCTACGGTGAGCGAGTTTTTGTCGACGCCGTAGATACAGCGTTTCAGGACCATGCGACGGATGATCGCTTGGTCGGTGAGTTGAGATTCCACTACCCGCCAACCATTTGCCCTCGCGCGTTCGACAATCTCAGCGCGGATTTTCTGTACGCGTTCGAGCAACGGCGACACGTACGCGTCGTCACCGTCGAGCCACTCCGGCACTGCCGGGACGTATTCGATCAACTCCGCGATGTAGTCGGACAGGAAATCGACGGCTGTAACTAGGAAATGCCCACTGCCCATCGCGGGATCTAGAACCTTCAGGTCCAAGACCGCTTCGGCGGGATCGAGTTTCTGCAGCTCTTCCCGCCGTTCTTCCTTCGTCCCCTCGTCATCCGCTAACTGTTTGGCGCGATTTTCGAACGCTTCGAGACGCTCTTCGACAAGCGGTTTAAGGGTGTGATCGACTATGAGGTCTACAAGTTCCTGCGGAGTGAAGAAACTGCCGCTGTCTTTGCGAGCGTAGGGGTTCGGTTGAATCGTGACCTCGCCGTTGGCGTCTTGCACAGGTTGGTGTTCCAAAAGCCGCTCGTAGATGGACCCGAGTTGCTGGACCGACATATCGCGGTAGTTGATGAAACGAGGGAAACCGCCATCTCCGTTAGTGTGACTCAACTCGTAGATTATTGGGGCGATGGTTGCATCGTCGAGACGTATTTGGCTCAACATTGAAGCCGCACCGTCGGCGAACAGTCCCCCGTTGTACGGAGGTAGACCGATCGAAGCGTCGCCATGATCAATCATCCGAAATAGTGTCGCAAGGTTGTCGTAGTACTTCGTCGCGTTGGATGAAAAAGTGACGCCGTCCACGATCCCATCTCTGATGTCGTCGCGGAGCAGTTCCCTCATGCTGTACGTGCCATACCGACGATCACGAATCGGTAACAATTCCCGATCCTCCGCGTACAAGACGAACAAAATCCGATAGAGGAGTATCAACGCGGCTCTATGAACACTCGCGAGGTCTTCAGTCGATCCCTTGGCTAGTGCCTTAACCAGCGACGGAAATACTTTGTCAAACACGAGGCCTGATAAATCTTGCGCAACCTGTTCCTCGTACCGCCTACCTTCCTGCAACGCCGTTTCAAGGAACGTTGCCGTATCGCCGTCCTGCAGTACGAAGCTATTGCGGTTGAACAGCAGATAGAAAATCCGCAGCTTGTCTTCCTTCTCCGCGCTGAGGATGTTCTCGAGGTTGGTTTCGTAATACGCCGTCGAACGTGGCCGCGTCCGATGGTCGTAGAGCCTCCACACAACACCATTAGTCAGTATTCCCCACCGGATTTTGCCTTCAGACTCAACATCCGCGGCAGAGAGGTACCGAAGAATCTGCCCGTGCGGTGTTCGGCCCAGCCTGACATTTCCCGAGGTCTCGCGCGCATCGAGTGGCAGTCCGTGACGCTTGCTCTCCTGCACAACCGTCGCATGCCTGAACCTCGCCGAAGCGGAAGATGTACCAGCCGCTAGATTTTTCGCAGTCTCATCCCCAAACAACAAATGGTCTGGCACATCCTCACCGCCACTGACCGATTGCTGAGGCAAGTAGTCGCGCTAACCCAAAATCTCCAAGACCGGGCGGATCAGTTCCTGTTCAGTCTCAGCCTCGTTAGGCCGGTCGAAAAGGTCAATCTTCCCGAACTTGTCACCAACCGCGTCCCGCAACTTTTGCAGGACATCCGGACTCTGTACAGAGTCCAGCCATTCTCCAGTCTGCTTGATGCCGTCCGTCAGAAAGTATTCAGTGAAAAGTTGTCCGGGCATGACTATCTCAAGAGTATCGCGGAACACCACTCCAACAACCAAAACCAAAATCACGCCCCATCATCAAAATCAGCGCAATCCGCGGTTCAAACAACACCCAAAATCCCACCAATCCCTCAATCCCCGTAATCCCCGGTTAAGACAACTCTTTGAACTTGTTTTGAACTTCGTCAAAAACTAATCTTGCCGGAGTTTTGCCGCTCCAGCGGCAAGTTTGTTCTAAATTCCACTTCCATCCAAACCCCCAAATCTTACGAAAACCACCATCCTTCAAACCCCAAACACCGACACTCGCCCCATCCCCCGCACCGCATCCCGAATAACACCACAAAACACTCCTCTCATGATCTTGCCGCTCAGCGGCAATTTAGCGGCATCCAGCGGCATCCAGCGGCAAAACTCCGGCAAGAGCGGCAATTTGGCGGCAACTTCTCTGACCCGCCGAATCACCCCCGATAACCCGCCACCGCCTCGTGCATCAGCGCCGTCCCGAAATTCAGAGCATCCACCGGAATGCGCTCATCCTCACCATGGAAAAGCCCCATAAAGTCCATATTTGCAGGCAGACGCATAGGTGTGAACCCATAAGTGTCGATCCCCAGATCATGAAACCACTTCGCGTCCGTCCCGCCAGCCACCATGTACGGGATCGCCTTCGAACCCGGATCTGCCCGCTCCAACAGACCTCCAAGATACGGAATCAGCGACATATCCACCGTCGGCGGCCCCGATTCGTAACGCTCCACCTGAATTTCCGCGTTTTCCCCCACCAACGACATCACTTGCCGCACGATATCCGACTGCGTAGACCCCGGCAACAACCGACAATCCAACAAAATCTGCACCTCCGACGGCACCGCATTCTCCTGTACTCCACCCTCAATGATCGTCGGTGAAATCGTATCTCTGCACAACGGCTCTAGCATTTTACTCGCCTTTTCGCCCATAAGACCGAGCGCAACCCCAGTTGACCTCGGATTCATCGCCATCCGCAACGCAAAAGCCTCCCGCCTCGGCAACACCTCGCTCATCGCCTCCAGCATCGCCCGAGTCGCCTCGACCAACCTGAACGGCGGGTGCCGACGCTCCATCCGCCGTAATGCCCGCGCCGCCCGACTCATCGCCGTATCCTTGTGAATTTGCGAACCATGACCACCCTGACCCACAAATGTGACTCGAATCCGGCATATATGTTTCTCAGCCACCATAATCGGGTAAAAACGATGCCCCCGCACGTGCACCGTGAAACCACCCAACTCCCCTAAAGCGTGCCGAACTCCAGCGAACAACTCCGGATACTCATGCACCAAAAACGCGGCTCCCTGACGTCCACCAAGCTCCTCATCAGCCACTGCAGCTAGGATAATGTCCCCCGGAGGCGGATTTTCCGAGTATTTTGCACGCAAAACCGTATGGAGCATCATCGTCAACCCGCCCTTCATATCCACTGCTCCACGCCCCCAAACGCACCCATCCGCGATCTCTCCGCCGAACGGATCCATACTCCATCGCTGACCATGAACACTAACCACATCGGTATGCCCCTGCAACAGCAACGGCGGCGCATCGCCACGACCCGGCACGCGAGCAACCACATTCAACCGATTCGGCAATCCCGCAGGATGCAACAGACGATTTTCGACACCATGCTCGTCCAACAGCCCTTTCAACCAAAGCGCACACTCACGCTCATCCCCAGGCGGATTCGAAGTGTCGAAACGAATCAGCCGCTGAAGCAGCTCAACGGCCGACGGAACCTTGTTTTGCTCCGATCCGGGCATCTTTACGGCAGTTGGAGGTTCAACTCCAACTCCGCATTGATCGAATCGAACCACTCCATCACCTCAGGATGATAGGGAATCCCGTTCTCCATTCGATCCGTCCGCTCTTCGCTCTCGATCAATCCCGGATAAACCACCCGGTCGTGACCCGGCGCCGGCGGTGTCGTCGCAAGGCCCTCCAAGAACAGGTCCATATCGTCCTTGAACTTGTCAGGGTCCGTGAAAGCATCGATTCGGTACGCCGAGAAGAAATGCCCGCCGCTTTCCGTCACAAAACCAGGTCCATTGCCGGAAAGCGTGCTCGTCATAATGTCAACGATGCAGGCGAGCGCGTAGCCCTTGTGCGAACCCATCTCACGTGTCCCGCCAAACGGCAACATATACCAATGCCGTCTCTCGCCCCGTATATCCTCATCCGGCACTTGTTCCTCCTCCATAATCGGAGAGCCGTCATCTCTCGCTAACCAACCGGGCAGAATCGGCGCATTCATCCGCTGCAAAAGACGGATCTTGTTGCCCGCGACCTGCGTCGTGGCGGCATCGAAGATGAAGTACGGCTGGTTGCGAGCTGGAACCGCCCACGCCAACGGGTTCGTCCCGAAACGCGGCTCCGCTCCGAAAGTCGGCAACATGGCGAACCCGCCGCCACCAGTCATGCAGACACCGATCATGTCATGATCGATCGCCCGCACCGCGTGATAACCCGCCGCGCCGAGATGGCCGGAGTTCATCAGAGTGGCTGCCGCCATACCGTGTTCCTTCGCCTTCTCGATGACGATATCCATCACCCGCGGCGCTTGGTGAAGACCCAATCCGCCATCACCGTCGAATGAAGCCGTCACGTTCGACTCCCGGATAATCCGCATCTCGGGGTTTGGGTTGATGTTACCAGCCTGATAGCCCTGCACGTACATCCTCAACATGTTCGACACACCGTGCGTATCCACCCCGTTCAAATCGGCGTACATGAGCACGTCGGTCGACAACTCAGCATCCGAATCGGACAGTCCCATCGAGCTGAAGATGGTATTGGTCGCATCGCGCATCCGGTCGGGCATTACGCGGACGGCTTCATCTTCCGGAACGTGAAATCTCTCAAGCATGGTTCGGCATCACCTGGGTACTCGATATTGGGTTGTCACGCCAGCGGAGTTTGCTGACCCGCATCGCTGGCGATTGAAGCAATCCTATACCATGCCAGCGGAAGTTCAAGACGATTTGCAACGAACGTCGATGTCGGCGAGATATTGTCTCGCTAGAATCGGATCAACGCCGAAATCGGTCGGGTTTAGGGTCGCCGATTTGGCGACGAGGAAGGGGGTGCTTAAGGAGGCTTGAAAGCACCCCGTCCTCGCGTTCAGCCTGGGTTCACTGGATCGGAACTTTTTCAGGCCGTCTCGACAGCGATGTGTTGGGCGGTCCATGCCGAATGGTCGCCCAGCCGTCGAAAAATGATGCCGCGCCCTGGATTTAGAAGATTTACGCGCGGATGTTACTGATTATATTTCACCTTCTCGTCTAGTTACGAATATGACACTTGTGTCGGATGTTTGCCGACGATTCAGCGAACTTTTACCGCGTGTGCGAAACGTGAACGGCTGCCATTGCTGCCGCTCCCGTTCGAAGAACCGTTCGCCTTGTATCGGTTCAGGTGATCCAATGCAATGTTCAGTCGACTCGACAGTATCCGTAGCGTGCTGACCAAACGAAGGCGTCGATACTCTGGTATCTCTGCGCTCGCCAGTTTCTCCAGACTGCCCGCCAACAGGAACGCGTCCTCCTGCATTCCCTCCAAATCGTTCTCGTAACGCCCGTTCAGTCTTTCGCCGTGGATCAGGTTATGATCGTTTTCCATCGCTCCGTTGGTCACGATTTCGACGGCCCGCTCCTCGACCACTGGCGGTTCGTCAACCACGTATTCGGCGATCAGATCAGCGGAGTCCATCGCCGGGTTGGCCTTAGCTCTAGAAATCAGCTCTTCTACATGGACACTGCTGAGCCTCGAATCGATGAATGGTTGCGCCAACTCTTCCTGCCGCTGATGACCGTCGATGTCTGCTATGCATCGCGCCTCTTTGAACGTCAACTCACCGCGGTCGACGTGTTCCTGCAATTTGGGAGAGAGCGTCTTGCGGAGACTCTCGTAATGATGAACGGTTCCAGCGGTGATTCCGGTTCGGCGCGCGAGCTCCTGCTGGGTAACGTGGTACTTTTCCCTGTAGTTGATGAACGATTCCGCCATCTTGATGGGCGGCAGAAGCGACGAGAAGTATTCGTCCGCCAAGCGAAATTCTTCTCGTTCTTCATCTGAAACGCCTTGGCGAACTATGCACTCGACGATGTCCTCGCCAGCACGCTGCGCCGCGTCGATCGTGTTGTGTCCACACAGCAGGTAGAACTTACCTTGTTCGGCGAGAACGACCGGCATTCGTCGTTGACGTCGGCGTCGAGCCCACGCACGATGCGTTCGGTCGTATTCCTGTCGTTCCGGATCTGGAAGGATATTTTCTATCGCGATTCGCATCTCAAACGGCCCCTTTTCAGCCTCCAGGCTGCATGCAACGTCGTGATAAGTGAGATTCTGCATTCCAAAAAACTCTTTGAAAAGAAACTGTCCTGAGCGTGTCCGTAAGGGAAACGGAAGATTCCGACATTCGGGTTGCATTTGGAAAACGACTGCCGTATACTGACTGCTACCAAGAGTTCAAACCAGAATCTCAGTTTGAAATCATGGCTTCAGAAACCAGCATCGTCCCTCCTTACGTCCCCTATCGCACATTCCGAACTTTTCTGGAATCGCTTGCGATCAGTATGCCAGATAGAATCGACCGTTCCGTTTTCGATTCCAAATTTTCCGGAACTGCGACTTCGCAGATAACCAGCGCGTTGCGGGCGTTAAAACTCGTTGATGCGGCCGGCCGGCCGAGCGAGGCGCTTTACCAACTAGCCAGAACCGAAGGCGAACAGCATCATAAGGTTCTGGAACAAGTTCTCAAAAGCTACTACACGCCCGTATTCCGACTCGATTTGGAACATGCGACTAAAGCGCAATTCCGAGAAGCTATGCGGGAATTCGGCTGTACGGAATCGATGCTGATCAAGTGCGAAACGTTCTTCATCCACGCCGCACGACACGCTGGGGTTGCGCTCTCTCCGTACTTGATATCCAACCGCAAATCAGGAGCACGGTCGCGCTCTACGTCGCGAACCCAGCGCATCGCGTCACGCTCGACGAGCGTGGAAGAGACTGGAGAAGCCGAATCAACCACGGATGTCGAATTGGACTCTGCCAGTCTTGCAATGCGAGAATTGGCGTTCAAGGTGCTTGAAAAATATCCCGATTTCGATCCGACGTGGTCTCAGGAGACCCAAGCCAGTTGGATGGAAGGGATGAACAAGCTACAAGACACCTTTAACATCCGAAACATCCCGGCCGCGAAGGGCTGAACAGCGGCATAGCGTCAGTAAATTCCACGCCTTGTCCCAAGAACACCCTCACCAGACAGACGAAACAACGATCGGGCCAGAGGGTGAAGACAAGCCTTCGGTTTTAGACGGAATCTCCAGAATCCGAACGACGCTGGATGAGCTCGAAGCTCAGATAGCACAGTACCGGAAGTTGCTGGCCGAGGAAGAGGCAACCACAGCGCGATGGGAGGCCGAACCATCGGTTGTTGAAGTGGTCGACGAGACGCAACTCAGTAACATCGCCGAGGAGATTGCGGCAGATGCTGCTGCCCTATACGATCCCCGTTTCAAGCCCGAAGTCATCACAACTCAACAAGCCGTGGTTGAGGCCGCGCCAACGGCAATCGAGGATGCAAAGCAAGACGAAAGGGCGGTCAAAGAGCAGGAGTGTTTCGCGGAGCCGAAGGTCGAACTACCCACACTGTTTGCGGAGTTGCAGATGCAGCTAGAGATGGGATTGCATAGAAACGCTTCGGTTGCGGTTTTCGTCGATGGCGAAGAATTGCTTTCCTATCTAAGTTCCGAGGATGGCTCTGGAGCGACACCCGAACCGCCGCCTCTGTTCCGAGCATTTTCGTCAGGTAAAGCGATGGCGGCAGCGACGATTTGGAGGTTGTTGGACGCAGGGACCTTGGAAATCGACGCGCCGGTAGCGCGGTATTGGCCGGAATTCGCACAGCGCGGCAAGACTGGTGTCACGCTGCGACATGTTTTGACGCACACGGCTGGGCTACCGCGGGACTTCGGTCGCGGCGATGTCGATTGGGGAGATTGGGGCCGCATGATCGACATTCTCGCCTCGATGCCTCTCGAATACGAACCCGGGAAGGTCATCCACTATCACGCCATCACATTCGGGTTGCTGGTTGCTGAGATCGCGAGCCGGGCGACCGGAGACACGTTCGTCGATTTATTTGAGCGAGAGGTCAAATCTCCCTTGGGATTATCGGACACTAGTTTCGCGGTTGACTTAGAAGACCGCGAGGCGCGTCGACGCATCCAAAGCCTTCACGTCCCTGCGGACTACCACGATCAAGACATGCCGCGCAAGATGGACTGGTTACTCGACAACCAAATCGTCTCGCCCGGCGCAACATGCATAACATCTGCTCGCGACTTGGCGAAGCTTTATGCCGCGGTTTGTGCAGGCGGAAGAACCATTGAAGATGAGGTGTGGTTGAGCGAGGAAGCGGCAGGGGATGTTTACACGGTTCACGCACATGCCTACGACATCGAGGGTATGATTCCTTTGCGCATCGGCCAGGGCGTTTGGTTTTTCGACGACCAACCAAACCGTATGGCGGCGCCAGAAGAATCTCGAACTTTCGGCCACGGCGGAATGGGTACATCGATCGCGTGGGGGGATCCAGACGACAACGTCGCAGTCGCCATCGTCACTGACACGATGCAGTCGGAAGAGTTAAACGGGAAGAGGTTGAACAGGATCTCGGCGGCGGTGAGAAGGGATTTGGAGTTGCCACTAGGGGTTGTGGAAGCGATTTGAGGTTGCTGAGGGTTTTCTTCAGTTGTCGGAATATAAGACGCGGTAGTGGGATTGGGCTAGGCCCGAAGGGTATTGGGTCGTGCTGATCAATTCGAGGTGGATGTCTTCGGGGGTTTTGCCGAATAAGGGGATACCATCGCCGATCAGGACTGGGAGTGTAGTGATGATGAGGTCTTCAATCAGGCCTTCGTTGAGGAAGGATTGGATGGTTATGCCCCCGTCGATGTAGGCGCGATTCCAGCCTTGTTGGTCGAGGGTTGCGAGGAGGTTGGATGGGGTTTGGTCTGTGATTGTGACTTTGTCGGTCAAGTGCGGAGGGATTTCGGAGGCGGCAAGGGTTCGAGAGAGGACAATTACGGGCTTTGTGTAGGGCCAGTCGCCGGAGGTCAAGTTGAGGACGACTTCGTAGGTTTTTCGACCAAATATGATGCCGTCGACGGAGTCGATGAATTGAGTGTAACCGTGCTCTTCGGTGGTAGTGCCACGGTTTTCGAGCCAGTCGATTGTATGGTCTTTTCGGGCGATGTAGCCGTCGAGGCTGGTTGCTATGAAGACGTGTCCGGTGGTCACTCGAGTTCGCCCCAACGGACGCCGGTTTTAGTTTCGACCAGAAGTGGGACTTCAAGATCCATTGCGGCAGGCATCATATCGTGGGCCAGGGATGTAATTTCTTCGAGCTCGCCAGGCGCTATTTCGAAGATGAGTTCGTCGTGGACTTGAGCAGTCATACGAGATTCGAGACCGCGGCGGTGGAGTTCATCGGCGATATTAATCATTGCGATCTTGATGACATCAGCGGCGGTTCCTTGGATAGGCATGTTCACCGCGACTCGTTCGGCAGCTGCTCGATGCCCTTGGTTCGATGAGCGCAGATCCGGGAGGTATCGCCGTCGACCTTTGAGGGTTTCGGCGTACCCTCGCATCTTGGCGGTCTGTTTCTGGTACTCGATGAAATCGCGGATGCCGGGGTATTTACCGAAGTAGAGGTCGATAAACTCCCGACCTTGTTGGACAGATAGGTCGGTCTGGCGTGCGACTCCTTGCGGTCCGAGGCCGTAGATTACGCCGAAGTTGAGGATCTTGGCGATTCGGCGTTGTTCGCTGGTGACCTCGTGGACGCCATACATTGCTTGTGCGGTGGCATCGTGGATGTCTTCGCCGTTGCGGAAAGACTCCAACAATCCGGGTTCGCGTGACATGTGGGCGAGGATTCGGAGTTCGATCTGCGAGTAGTCGGCGGCGAGGAGCTGCCATCCGGCATCGTACATGGTGGAGAAGGCGTTGCGGATTTCTCGGCCTAGGGACGTGCGTACAGGTATGTTTTGAACATTCGGGTCATTCGAAGCGAGGCGGCCAGTAGCGGAACCAGCTTGGTTGAACGTGGAGTGGACGCGTCCGGTGTCCGGGTTGACCATCTTTGGAAGCGCGTCAGCGTAGGTCGACTTCAGCTTGGCCAGTTCTCGGTAGCGTAGGACGGCGTCGATGAGCTGGTAGATGCGATCATCAAGACCTTTCCGATTGCGCATCCGGTCAAGAGCGTCGGCGTTCATCGACCAACCAGTCTTGAGTTTGCGTGTCGGAGGTGCACCCCACTCGTCGATGAGGATGTTGCCGATCTGCCTGTTGGATGCAATGTTGAAATCGCGCCCGCCTACGAGGTTGTTGGCGACCTGCTTGATTTGGGCGATTTCTTCGCCTAAGGCCGCTGAGAACTTCTTGAGGACGTCAGTCTCGACGACCATGCCGGTGCGCTGCATCTCGACGATTACCGGCAACAGTGGCATCTCGATGGTCTCAAAGACGCCACGGGCATTGTGTCCGTCGAGTTCTGATTCGAAGTGTCGCCACAAACGGTATGTGAAGTCGGCATCCGCAGAGGCGTACGGTCCTGCCAACTCAATATCGACCTCTGACATCGTGATCTGCTTGCGTCCGGTGCCGATGAGGTCGGTTATGGGCGTCATCTCGGCTTGATAGAGTTCGAGTGCGAGGTCTTTCAGTCCGTATCGATTGTGACCGCACAGCGATGCGGCGATCATGGTGTCGAATTTTGCGTTATTCACCTCAATGCCAGCATGATTAAGGACCATCATGTCAAAGTTGGCGTTGTGCGCGGACTTCGGCACTTTTGCGTCGGCGAAGAGCGGAGCGACAGTTTCGAGTGCGCGAGTGCGGTCTATCTGTTCACCGGAACGGTGACCGAAGGGGATGTAGTAGCCTTCGCCGTCGGAGTTCGAGAAGGACATTCCGACCATCTCGTCCTGCATCGCACGTGTGCCGTTGGTCTCGGTGTCGTACGCGAAACCGTCAGCATTGCCGAGACGGTTGACGAGGTCATGGAGTTCTTCGTCGTTAGTAACGACGGTGTACTTTCCTAGCGGATCGCCAGATTTCGGTGTGACTTTGGCGGTGGATGTGGCAGCACCGTTTGCGAAGAGATCGCCTTGTGCGCGTCCTGTGGTAGGGAGCGGGAACACGCCGCGTTCTGCATCCTCAGCAGACGGAATGCTGCGAACTATAGTCTCGCCGAAACCGAGGTTAGTCAGGGCGGCAACTACTTCGTTACGGTCATAGCCGCCAATGCGACAGTGGTCGAAGTCGATTTCGACGGGGACATCAGTGACGATGGTGGTCAGTTTCAACCCGTCATAAGCGATCTTCTTGCCGTCTCGGAGACGATTCATGATACTCTTCGAGCCGCGCAGTTCCTTCGAGGGAATCTCGCCAACGGCATCGAGGTTTTCGTAGAGGTTGTCGAAATGTCCGAAGCGGTTAAGCACGGTACGGGCTGCTTTGGGCCCGATCTTGGCGATACCCGGGATGTTGTCGGACGGGTCGCCTTCGAGGGCTTTGATCTCAGCCACAAACTCCGGGCCGAGACCGTCGTAACGATCCTTGACACCATCTATGTCATAGACCTTGGTGTCTCCGAATCCGGAGTACATGAGGAGGTTTGTTTCGTCATTAACGAGTTGGAGCTGGTCTGCGTCGCCGGTGAGGATCAAGGATCGGATGCCGTCAGATTCCGCCTTTCGGACGATGGTTCCCACTACGTCATCGGCCTCGAAACCATCGATAGCGAATACTGGCACTTTCATCGCCGCCAACACGCTCTCCACCATCGGTATCTGGGCATGAAGCTCAGGGTCGATCGGCGGCCGCTGAGCTTTGTATTCGTCGAAGAGCGCGTCGCGGAAAGTAGGCGCACGGGTGTCGAACGTTACAGCGATATGCGTGGGGCTGTATTCGCGGATGGTAGCGATCAAGTTTCGCAAGAAGCCATAAGCGCCGTGCGTCTGCTCGCCTGCGCTGTTGGTGAGACCGCCGCCTCGGGAGAGTGCGAACCATGCTCGGAAAACCATGGAGTGACCATCGACGACGAGTATAAGGGGATCGCGGTTGAGATTTTCGGTTTGAGTTGTCATGACGGCAGAACTTGAAGCGGATGGGACGGTATTGCTTGCGATTATATGGAAGAGGTGGTTTAGATTACCGTGTCCGCTCTTGCCGGTAAGCTTCCTCGATCTCGCTCGAGTTTAGATCTCACGCCCCTGGGCTTCGGTTACTACCATTTCTAGAACTTCGTGTGAGGCGATGGAGCCGATGAATTGGTTTGTTTCGGCATCGGTCACTGGGAGCACGGTGATGGAATTGTCGATCATTGTCTGTAGGGCGTCCTCGACGTAGTCTTCAGTCGTGGCGGTGGGGGTGTTGTGGCGGAGGGTTTGGGTTAGGGTGGTTGTGTCCCACTCGCTGCGTGGTAAGTAACGAAGCATGCTGATGGATACTATGCCGACAAGTTGGCCGTGATCGACGACTACGTAGTCGTGTTGCTCGGGTAGGAGCCATTGTTCGGTGAAAGTTTTAACCGTGAGAGACGTGTTGGGGTGAGTGCGTGAGCGGTCGAGAACATGTTTGACTTTGATGCCTTCAAGGGCGAATCGGTATAAAGATGGAGGGATGTCTCCTGGGTTTGCAGGTGTCTCGGCGGGTTTGATGCGTTTGACGGCGGCGGTGATACCCACAGGGGTGATGAGGATGTAGGCGAGCATGACAAGGACGAGCAGCGAGAAGATGGATTCGTTGATGACGCCGGTTTGGTGGAGGAGTATCAACAGCGCGATTTCGGCTATCCCTTTTGCCATTAAGCCCGATGCAGTGGCGAAGGGCGCATCGAGTCTGGCGGCGTAAGCGCCGATGAAGGTTGCAACGAATTTGCCTATGAAAGGAACGAAGATGAGTAGGATGATGGTCAGGATAGGCAGCTCAGTGAACGCTAAACTGAACTGAAGGCCCGCAGAGGCAAAGAAGAGTGGGATGAAGAAGCCTTCGGCGACACCTTTCATGCCGGGCATGATGTCGTGTCGGACCTGGAAGGGAAGGACGGATAGGGCTGCTCCGAAGAGTAAAGCGCCTATGGAGCCGTGAAGACCGACCTCTTCGGCACCGAAGACGACGATGAATAGTCCGCCGAGGAGGAGCCCGAAGGAAAGCTGTGGCACTTGGAGGACGCGGTGGAGCAGGACAATGACCCTAGGGAGGATCAACGTGGAGGCAAACCAGATGATGATGGCGAACCCGATGATGGATCCGAGGATGGTTAGGACGTTGATCGGGTCGAGGGTGTGTCCCTCACCGTAGAAGTGTTCGCTGATCGCGAACCCGAAGACGAATAATGCGATGAGCTCGGCGATGATGACGGCGGTGAATATCTGGACGCCAACAGGCTCTTTGAGGTTGCCCTCGTCGATGAGGACTTTGGCTACGAGTCCGAGGCTGGAGAGTGAGAGAACGCTGGCGAGGCCCAATGCCTGCGTAAAGTTGAGGTTAAGTTCAAGGTCGATGAAGTAGTCGGTGGTGACCGCCAAGGAGACCAACATCGAGATAATGACCGAAAGGGTCGCTGCGATGAACAGTCTGCCGCGGATGGCGGAGATGAAACCCTTGATGTCGAGCTCTTCTAGCCCGATGAGGAAGAAGAAGACGAAGATTCCGATTCCGAGGATGATATCGGTCTCGGCTCCGGTCTCGATGAGTCCGGTTATGGGTCCGAGGATTACGCCTGCGACGGCGTAGGCAATGATGGAGTTGAGACCGAAGCGCTTGAAGATGCCTTCGAGGAGTTTAGCGCCGATGATTAGAAGGCCGATTGAGAACAGTGTCTCGTGGATGTTCAACCGGGCGTTTCCTTACTCGTTGGCTCGTTCAGATCCGGGTTCATGAGGATCGCTGTCGTGACGTCGAATGATCCTATGGAGATCGGCAAGTTAGGATTTTACGCGAGATTGAAATACGACGTTTCGGTCAGGCGTTATCGCGTGTGCAATGACGCTTTTTTGCCTGGCGACGGCGAAAATTGCCGGATCGCGTTGGAAGGGGCTAACCGGGTATTAAGTGACTGTTGATTCGGTGTCAGGGCGAATCAACGACGCAACCAGTTAGGTCACTCACCCGTCCCAAGTGATTCCGTATGCCTGGTCGAATACGCGTCGGAGAAGGTTTCTTGGAGGTTGGTGCTTACAGCGTCTAGGCGTGCGATGGCTGCCGGAGGAATGTTGCAGGATGTTTCGGAGAGGCAGTCGGCGGCGAATTCGAGTTGGATGTTGTGTAGGTCGTCGCAGGCCTGGGCGATTCCGGTGGTGTATTTGCCTTCAGGAAATTGAACGAGGTTTGCTTCGTGGCAGGGGCCGAGTTTGAAGGAGATGCGTCGCCACTCGGATTGAGTGTCGGCATCCTTCATGAGTTGGATGTTGCCTTGGAGATAGGGGTATACGTGGCTGGGTGTCGAGACTTCAAGGAATTGGACGAAAGGGTCTTGGCGGATGCGAACAATGCCTTCTTTAGCTCCGGAATAGAAACCGGGTGCGACGATAGCAGTCGGGATGGCCAGTATGACGATGGCCATGATGAAGAAGGTTAGGAGCGACGGGTTTCGAACTTGGCGTCGAAGCTTTGACAACCAGTTGTCGGAGTCGCCATAGTCGATAGCACCGATGCGCGTGAGTTGTCCTCGGCGGGAGTCGGGCGTCTCGTAGTCTTTGTAGTCGCGGATGTCCATTGTTAGACAAGCAAGAGAGGGAAGTAAGTTGATTCTACTTGAGGGGGTTTGAACCAGGAATAGGAGGAAGGAGTGTATGCCCCCTGCGTCTCGCTTCGCGGCCCCCCCCTGCAATTCCCCCTCAGATAGGGGGGGGGGGAGAAGGGAGTTTGCTGACGCAAAAAGGGGAGGGGCTACTTACGACCTCGATATTCCCAATCGCGGATCCAGTCCTCCGGGATGTCGATGCCGAACCCTGGGGCGTCGGAAGGGGTTACGTAGCCGTCTTTGGCGACGGCTTGACCAGGGAAGCGGGTGACTTCTTCTAAGGGGATGCCGGGGGGTGATCCGGTCCAGTATTCGGCGATGGGCATTTCGGGGGCGGCCATAGAGACGTGTTGTCCCCATGGTGTGCCACCGCCGCCGTGGGGGATGGTCTGGATGCCGGCGGTCTCGGCGATGGTGTAGACCTTCATGGTCTCGGAGACGCCGCCGCTCCAGCCGATGTCGGGTTGGACGATGTCGATTGCGCGTCGTTCGATGAGTTGGGCGAAAGCATGTCGGCCGCGGTGGTCTTCGCCGGTGGCAAGCGGTATCCACGTAATGCTGCGTTTGAGTTCGGCGTGTCCTTCGATGTCGTGCGGTGGAAGCGGTTCTTCGAGCCAACGTAGGTTGTAAGGGCGGAGTCGTTCGGCCAGCCTGAGAGTGAACTCAACGTTGAAGGACATGACGGGGTTGATCATCAGCTCGGCGCGGTCACCTACGAACTCTCGGGATTTGGCGACGTGTTCTTCGATGAGGTGTAGGCCTTCGTCGCCTTGGGAGTAGTGAGCGGGGTTCGTGATCTTGAAGCGAGTGAAGCCGAGTTCTTGGAACCAGTCGAGGTCGTCGCCGGTGGCGTAGAGAGGGATCTTGTCGCGGACGGGTCCGCCTAGGAGTTCGTAGACAGGGCGTCCGAGAAGTTTGCCTTTGAGGTCCCAGAGTGCGATGTCGACGCCTGACATTGCTGTAGCGACGATTCCGGCGAGTCCGTGGCGGTGGCCAGCGCGCATGACAAGGTCGTTCATCAGCTCGATCGCCATGCAGTTTTGGCCTTCGATGAGCGGTGCAATGACGTGGTCGATGTAGGACGCTACGGGTTGTCCGAAGGAGCAGTGGCCGAGCCCGTATGTGCCGTCCTCGGCGATGGCTTGAACCCAGACTTCGGATAGGCCGCGGTGTCCGGGCATCTCTTGCGGGAAGCGGGAGTATTGGGGGTAGAAATTGATGGGCATTGCGCGCGGTGATTTGGTGGGCCATGGAGCGCGGCGAGCTGGTGTTTTGGGCTTGCGCGGCGGGATGTCTACATGGACTGCGCGGAGGGTTTTGAGTTTCATGGTGGTGTTGGGTTTGATGTGGGGAGTGTGGTTGGCTGGCGGAGGGCATCCCCCGCGAAAATCGCTTCGCTCTTTCGCGCCCCCTTCGCTTTGCGAAAGGGGCGTTTGGTTTATGTCTAACTTGTACGGAAATTGCCTGCCTTGCCAGTTGCCCACGCTTTGATGAGGTGGTGGGCGATGGCGATGGGACCTGGCACGCGGAGTTTTTCGCTTTTTTCTGCTAGGGCTAGGAGCACTTCTTCGCGGTCCCACCAACGGACATCTGTCATCTCGAAGTCGTCCATGTCAACGTCGGTCGTTAAGGCTTCGGAGTGGCTTCCGATCATCAGCGACGACGGAAATGGCCATGGTTGAGTCGAGTGATACTGGACACGTCCGACTTTGATTCCGGCCTCTTCCATGACCTCTCTGCGGACGGCTTCTTCCATCGATTCGCCCTGGTCCATGAAACCCGCCAACGCCGAGTACATTCGCATCGCCCGTAATCGACCTGCGGACTGGCCTAACAGACATCGATCTCCGTCGGCAACCACAGTAATGACGACAGGATCGGTACGCGGAAAATGCTCCGCTCCACACGACACACATTGACGGACGATCCCGCCTCGGCGCGACGTCGTGCGCGCTCCGCAGCGGGCGCAGAACTGATGAGTGGCGTGCCAACCGAGGTTCGATCTAGCCTGCGAGAGTATGCCCGTCTCTTCAACGGAGAGCATCATCGCCGACTCGCGGGCGTCGCAGATCTCCAACCCGGCATCAGTAATCTTCCCTTCAGAGAAATCTGGCGAGACTATCTTCGCGTTCCAAGCGACCAACGGATCGCCGTCGCCGTTCAACCCTAGGAACGTGCGCTGTTCGGATTCGCTTCCCAGCAGTTCTACCGCCATCTCGTAACCGATCCAACCCAAGACCATGGACGTCTCGCTGGCGCTCTCGATCACCGGATTCAACTCGGACATCAAGAGGATCTTCGCCTCGGGCGACCGCATCAATCGATCGACTTCGTTATTGTCACGGCGAAGCGCGTCTGCCCTGTCGATCGGGTTGCCGGCGAAGATGTGAGGGGGTTCTACTCGATTCAACTTGAATTCACCAATTCTGTTCTTCTTCGATTACCAATCAACACTGTAACCGCGTTCGTATGTGGATTCAGCGACTCGATAATTGAAAGTGGTTAGATGATGGACTTTGTCAAAGACTGGCGATTGGCTGTTGCGCCTGTTTTGGGCGTGGCATTGGTGTTGGTTGGGGTGATTGGATGTGATTCGGGTCAGAAGGTTGTAGAGCCGACAGCGACTGTCGTGTCGGTTGAGCCGACGGCGACGATGGTTCCAGACACGCCTACTGCGGTTGTCGAACCGACAGCTACGGAGGTTGTAGAGCCTGAACCTACCGTCGCCGTTGTTGAACCGACGGCAACAGTGGTTCCGTCTACCGCGACGCCGGTCCCTCCGACTGCGACCGTTGAAGCAGAGGCCGAAGTTATTGCGGAAGTCGATCCGTACGTGTCATCGCTGACGGATCGGGTTTATGAGTTGACGATCATGTTGGCGGAAGAGCTAAGTCCGCGGCAGAGTGCGACGGAGGAGGAGCTTGAGGCGGCGATGTATCTATTGGCGGAGATGGAGGAGTTGGGTTATGAGGTGGCGATCCAAGATTTCGAAGTGACTGAAGCCAATGCAGCTGGGTCGATCGAGGTGCTTGACAGTGGGGATGGCGGTGGGCCTAGCGTGAAGTTTTCGCGCTCGGACGGTGCAAAGGCTCGGATATTCTACCTGCCATTCGAGCCAGTGATGACGGGGAGGGTCAAAGGGGAATTGGTTTATGCCGGGATTGGCGATGACGCGGACTACGAAGGCGTAGATGTTGAAGGAAAGATTGCATTGGTGAGTCGCGGGACACTTACGTTCGAGGAGAAAGAGACGAATGCTGCGGAGCGTGGCGCGGTGGGAGTTGTGGTCTTTAACAATGAGCCGCGTTTCTACTTCGGAGGAAGGCTAGAGCAAGAGCCGGATGTGTTCGTAGGTGGGATTCCGCAGGGAGACGGTGAGAGATTGCGGGATGCTTTAGAGGATGGCAAGGAGTTGAATGTGGAGTTGCTGGTTTATCCAGATGGGGATGGGCCGTCTCGGAATGTGATTGCCGAGTTGAACAATGATATTCACGATGATCAAGTAGTGCTGATCGGAGCGCATTACGATACGACGCCTTGGAGTGTGGGGGCTAATGACAATGGAAGCGGGGTTGCGACTGCTTTGATCGTGGCGGAGGAGTTAGTGGATGACGAGTTGCCGTTTGATGTGCGGTTTGTGTTCTTCGGGTCTGAGGAGACCGGATTGCATGGAAGTAACTATTACGCGGGAGAGTTGTCGCAGGCGGAGGTTGATCGGATAGAAGTAATGATCAACCTAGATGTGGTGGCTACCGGCGATCTTAAGATTTTTGGGGATTTTTTCACGATGGTGTATGCGCGTGACGTCGCGGAGAAGTACGGTGTCGGTCTGACGACAACTGAGCCGTTCCGAGGCGCGTCGTCGGATTACGCGGGGTTTGATGAGCGCGGAGTTCCATACGTAATGTTTTATGCAGACAACCTGGATTACATAAACCATCCATCGGATACGGTTGAGCATGTCGAAGCGGAGCCGTTGGGCGGGACGGTTGTGACGGTGTTGGGGCTGATTGAGGCGTTGGCGGATAGTATCGAGGAATGAGCTCTTCCGCGACCGGCGGCCCTGACCGTTTGATCATCCGCAATCTCGAATTGCAGTGCGTAATCGGTGCGGAAGATTGGGAACACTTGATGCCGCAGAGAGTGGTTGTGGATATCGAGCTAAGAGGGGATTTTTCGGCGGCATCGGATTCTGATGATTTGGCGGACGCGGTGGATTATCGGGAGGTTTGTGCCAGGGCGGTTGAGGTAGCGGAGGAGGGAGAGTATCGGCTGTTGGAGGCTTTGGCGGATCGGGTTGCGCAGGCGGCCTTGGGTACGCATGAATGCATTACGTCGGCGACGATATCTGTTTTCAAACCGTTAGCACTGGCAGGCTTCGGGACAGCTAACGCGACGGTAGAGGTAACGCGCGATTCAGGTTCTAATTCGCAGGATTCTTAATGATGAGGGGTTGTTGACATGATCAAGGTAGTTAGTTGGAATATCGCTAAGCGGCATCAACCTTGGCGCGAGTTATTGCGGATGGATGCGGATGTCGCTTTGTTGCAGGAAGCGGGCGATCCGCCTTGGGATTTGAGAGACAAGGTGGATACTGGACCGCAAGAGCATTGGGATTCGCATTTGTGGAATTCGAATTGGTATCGGCGACACGGTTGGCGGTATATTGCCGACCGATGGCCGAAGGTAGTCAGGCTATCCGATCGTGTGGAGGTCGAATGGTTCGATCAAGACGGCCCTCGCGGTTCTGGTGCGCAGGGAACGATACCAGTCAGCGGTGCGGGGAATATCGCAGTTGCGAAGGTGAAACCACTTAACAGCGATCAACGACCGTTCTTAGTGGCATCGATATATGCGAGTTGGATCGGGGCGCACCCGACTGCTTTCAGCAAGTGGCGAGTCGGAATGCCTGACAGTTCGGCTCACCGCGCCATCTCCGATCTTTCCGTATTCGTTGGCGATGCGGACCCACTAACGTACCGGATTTTGGCAGCTGGAGACTTGAATATGGACTATGGCTGGACGGATGACGAACCATTTGGACTTGGCGCAAGAGAACGTTCTGTTTGGGATCGATTTAGAGCGTTGGGTTTCGAGTATCTGGGACCGCAACATCCGAGCGGTCGGCAACCGAACCCCGCACCAAAGCACTTGCCTACCGATACGAAGAATGTGGCGACGTTTCGTTCCAATTACATGTCCCCAATCACAGCGCAACTTCAGCTTGATCACGTGTTCGCTTCTCGCGGCTTCCACGAGGGGATCAAGACGCGGGCTCTGAACTGCGTTTGCCAGTGGGGGTCAAGCGATCATTGCCGTTTGGTGATGGAAGTGAGTGGGTAATCCGACCTCGTTTCGCCGTATAATCCACCGCAGACAATCAGGCACTCATCTCAAGGCTTTCCCACCATGAAAATCCTCCTAGTCGGCGGTTCCGGACACGTCGGTACCTTCATCACTCCCTATCTTCGTGAAGCCCACGACCTCCGCGTTCTCGATCTTGCTCCGCCACGACACGACGGCATCGAGTTCGTTAAGGGTTCCGTAACTGATACCGGAGCCATCAAAGAGGCGGTTGACGGCGTTGACACATTCATCTGGTTGGTGATGCAGAGTCCCCAAGGCGGTGGGGTGACGGATCAGGACGAGAAGGTGATCCGCGAGAACTACACAGTCAACAACATGGGCTTGCACCTGTTCTTGTGGACCGGCTACAACAACGGGCTGCGCAACGGGGTCTACACCAGCACGATGAGCGTCCACTTCCGATATCGCGACTGGTACCAGTCGGAAGAAGAAGTACCGCTGGATACCCCGAGCGCGTACGGCTTGTCAAAAGGTTTCGGTGAGTTGATATGCCGCTACTTCGCCCGGCATTTCGACATGAATCTTGCCGCGATGCGTATCACCGGGCCACGCACTCGCGAGCAGTGGGTCGAGTATCGGAGCGCGCAGTATGAAGTCGATCCGAGCGGCGCACGACCTTTGCTCGTCACCGACGAGGAGGACTTGGCGAACGCGTACATGGCCGCTGCCGAGTTTGTGCAGATCGGTCACGGATCGTTCGAGCCGTTCTTCATCGCCGGCGACGAAGACCAGGTCGAGCACAATCTCACAAAGGCCGAGCGCGTCTTGGGTTGGAAGCCCCGAACCCACTTGAAGGTCGAAGTGCCCAAGGTCCACGGCGCATGATGCCTGAGCGTAGGCGGGGGTAACTGTGCATACGCCTGACGCAATCGAAGCATCCTTCATCTTCTTCCCGCAACCGCAACTTCGCGGGGATCCGTCGCACGTGGCTCTTCGGTATGAGGATGTTTGGCTGACTGCCGACGACGGAAACAAGACCCACGCATGGTTCATCAAAGGCGAGGAGAGTAACGACCCGCAAAGTAAGCGCATCTTGATGCTGATCACGCACGGGAACGGCGGCAACATCAGCGTTCGTTTGGATCAGTATCGAGAGTTTGTGGATCGGTATCGGTCCATCGATATATTCGCGCTGGAGTATCGGGGTTACGGCTTGAGCGAGGGTAGCCCGAGCGAGGAGGGAATCGCGTTAGATGCGATTGCTGCTCGAAGGTGGATTGATGATTACGTAGCAGGCTTGCCTGAGGGCGGGAGACCATCGATCGTTTATTTCGGCCGGAGCATGGGAGGTTCGGTCGCGACACGGTTGGCGTCGGTTGAGCCGCCAGATGCGATGATTTTGGAGTGTCCATTGCTGTCGATACCGTATCTCGCCAAGACGATTGTTCCTTGGAAGTATCTGCCGATTGAGAGGTTCATCCACAATCGTTTTGATACTGAGTCGTATATGCGAGAGGTGCGGTGTCCCGTATTGGTGATGCACTCAGAGTTCGATGAGATCATCCCGATAGAGTGTGGGAGGATGGTTTACGAGGCAGCGAAGGAACCGAAGCGGTTCTATGTGATCAAGGGAGCCCCACACAACGGGGCGGATTACTACGATCCGGACGGTTATTATGCGGCGATGGGGGAGTTTTTGGCGAATGTGGATTGATCCGGGCGTCGCTACTAACCTAAAGGCGAGGATGGTTGAGGCGACTGTTCGGTACGTATTGTTTGGTATGATTCGAATAATCGGAATTACATGCGAGGTCAACATGCGCATCTCTGAGCGAGGCCAAATAACAATCCCTAAGCACTTGCGGGAGCGATTCGGGATGCATCATAACGTTGAGGTTGAGGTCACGCCTGCTGACGGAGGATTGCTTATACGTAAGTGCGTCGGCGAACAGCATCCGGTGGATAGAGTTGTTGGGATCTTGGACGGCGCTGATTTCGACGTGGACGAATACATTGAGGAAATCCGGGGACGTTGATAACGGCGGTTGACACTAATGTGTTGATCGACGTTTTTCAAACCAAATCGCCGTATCATTCACAGTCACGAGAACGGATCAGGGAGGCGTATGACCGTGGAGCGATCTTGGTTTGCGATGTTGTGTATGCCGAGTTAGCCCCGCATTTCGACGATCGCTCGTTGCTGGACGATGCCCTGCGCGAGATCGGTGCGGCACTCTCAGCCATTGATTCCTCAATCGCGTACGAGGCTGGGTTGCGTTGGAAGCAATATCGCGCGGCGGGAGGTCCGCGTGAACACATAATCACCGACTTTTTGATCGGTGCTCACGCGATGGTGTCTGCCGATGTTTTCCTAACCCGTGACCGTGGTTTCTTTTCTACATATTTTCCTGAACTGCAGGTTCCTGCTGCGTCGTAGTCCGATTCATGGTTTATTCCCAGCGGAAGGCTTTTACGGCTAGGACGAAGCTGATCGCCGCCCAAATCAACAGGCCCAACAGTGACGCTCCCTGAATAAACAATGTCTCTCCGCTATTAACCATCGCTCGCATTGCGTCGGCGAGGAAGGTAAGGGGGAGCCATCGTGCGATGGCGACTACCCAGTCGGGGATGACGGAGTGCGGGATGAAGACGCCGGAGAGGAACATCATTGGTAACGTGATTATGTTCGCGAGCGGCGCGGCCGTGTTCTCAGTCTTAGCGATGCCAGAGACGGCTAGTCCGAGGGCTGCGAACCCGAACCCGCCGAGGATGATCAGTGGTATGACTTCGAGCCAGAACATGGCGTAGCCGGGGGAGACTTCGACGCCAGAGACAAAGATACCGACGAGGAGGAGGACGTAAGTCTGCATGATGAGCAGCAACATCCGAGTGAAGAGCAAGCCGGCGAGATAGTGTCTGGGGTTGATTGGAGTGGCATGGAGCCTCTTCAAAACTCCTTGGTTACGGAGTCTTACTAAGGTGAAGACAAGCCCGAAGAGTGCGCTTTGCATGATGGACAGCGAGACGATGCCGGGTACGACGAATCCTTTGTAGCCTTGGCCGCGTCCGGCGACTTCGGTAAGTGATACCGTGGCCCAGTTTTCGACTCGGTATTCAGGTGGGACATCGGCGACGGTCTTGAAGACACCGTCTAAAACTTGGGCCAATATGGTGCGCGCGGCTTCTGCTTCTTGCGCGCTTCTGCCGTCGTACGTCAGATCGATCACAGACGTCGATCCAGGTTCGCCGAAACCTTCCGGGATCACCATCACTCCGGTGATATCGCCTTCTAGGATGTCTGCCCTCAAAGTGTCTTCGTCCTCGGAATCGGGGACGTTGAAGAGAGGTTCACCATCGAACTCGCCCTTCAATACCGAGACCAAAACCTTGGATGCATCGTTATTCGCTCTGTCTACGATGCCTATTTCGGGCGGTTCGAATCCGCCGAAGTTGAAGAGACCGAAGACGACCATCATCACGGTCGGGAACGCGAGCGTCCAGAATAGCGCGGCGCGGTCGCGTAAGAACATCTTGAGTTCGGCAATTACGAACGCTTGGTAAATGCGCATGGTGTTTGTGCCCCCTCACCCTAACCCTCTCCCACAGTGGGGAGAGGGGACAAGAGGTTATTCGATGAGCCTTCTTCCCGTCAGGTCGATAAACACGTCTTCCAGTGTCAGCACACCGTCCTTCCGCACCGATTCTGCACCGCGCGATTTCAGCTGTTCGATTAGAGCCTGCGGCGTGTCGATGGCGACGATATTGCCGTGGTCGATCACTGCCACTCGGTCGCACAGAACCTCCGCCTCTTCCATGTAGTGCGTCGTAAGCATGATCGCCATGCCTTCAGAACGTAGACCGTCGATCAGGTCCCACATGTTCCGTCGCGCCTGGGGATCGAGGCCGGTTGTTGGCTCATCGAGAAACATCGCAACTGGATCGTTTACGAGCGCAACCGCGATCGACAACCGCTGCTTCTGTCCACCGGAAAGGTGCCGGTACTGCGATTTTGAGCGCTCCGCGAGATCCACTTTCTCCAATGCCTCCTCAGGCGACATGTCGGAATCGTAAAGAGTGGCGAAAAGCTCTAGCGTTTCTCGCAGGTTCAAATTGTCGAAGAACGCGTTCTGCTGCAGCTGGACGCCGATCATACCCTTGACGCGCTTCGAGTTCTTGGTCACATCCAAGCCGTTGATATATGCGTCGCCACTGTCGAGGTCTCGCAAGCCCTCGAGAATCTCGACCGTCGTCGTCTTCCCCGCGCCGTTGGGACCCAACATACCGAAGATCTCGCCGTGATGAACCTCGAACGAGATACCGTCGACCGCGACTAGCCCGTTGTAACTCTTGCGGAGATCGCGGACTTGGATGACGATGTCTTTAGAGAGTGATTCGGTTTTTGTAACAGTCAACTATTGATGATTCCTAAAAGTCGCTAGGCTTCGACTTTACGAACGATGTCGCCGACGCGAATCTTGCCGGGTTGGATTATCTTCGCGTTAGCCCCACGCCTTCGCTGTTGCATCGCTACCGGCCCACTCACGAACCTCAATGCGTCATGGCCAAAACGCGACGCGAACTTCACGCAGCCAGTGTGTGGCGCTGCCGTCAGTTCGACGATCGCTGAGCCAATGCTGAGCCGTGCTCCGGGAGGAAGGTTGTCGTGACTCAAGTCGATGTCGACGAAGAGCTGATCGCCAGCCAGCTGCCAGCGCGGTTTGTCTCCGGCCACGACATCGATCAAACGCGTGTTAATCAAAGTTAATTGGGCTTCGGGGTTCGCGGTTCCATCCGAAGTGCTATTGCTTCCCCGATCCAGCCAGTTGTCGCCGACGAGTCCACATTCGGCATCAAGCTCGCCGACCTCTAACAGTTCCCGCCCTCCGACACTCGGCCTCGCCGAGATCATCTCTAGACGCCCTTCATCGGTGGGCGATGTTTGAATGTGTTGGAGCGCCGCCTCCAACTCCTGCAATGTCGCTTGGTTCGCCATGCTCAAAGTGTAAACTCATGGGGTGAATATCGGAACCATCGTCGTCTCCGCTTCAAGAAGCTGACGCGAGGGGTTCTTTTCTCACACCAAGGAGTCGAGATAAATGTCTGCCAAACGGGTTAACAGGGCTATAGAACTGCTCTCACAAGACCAGCCGGTCTACTACACCGGAGGTCACACCGGGGCAATTCTGACGCACGAGCAGGGAATGAAGGACGCTCACACATGGGCGGACTACATCAATGTAGGCATGGAGCACGGGCCGTTCGATCTCGGCGGGTTGCAGAACTACATGGAAGGGTTGGTTGCCGGCGGTCCGACCAACAGCGGGCACCGCACTCCAACGGTCATTGTGGAAGCGCCGGTCGACGGATCGACTGAAGAAACCATTCGCTACAACGCGTGGCAGTTCCGACAGATCCTCGCCCGCGGCGTCCACGGCATACTCCTCTGCCAAGCGGAGACCGCCGACGCCGTCCGAGCATTCGTCGAATCTTGCCGCTACCCACGCGCCGCTAACGGTGTCGGATATGGCCTCTATCGCGGAACTCGCGGCGTCGGGTCAGAGCCCGGAGCAGCGCCGATATGGGGTCTCGACAACCCGGAATACATCGCTAAGGCAGACCCGTACCCGCTGAATCCAGACGGCGAGTTGATGCTGGGTATCAAAGTCGAATCTGTGCGAGGCGTGTCCAACATCGAGACAATGCTCGCGGTGCCCGGCCTCACATTTGCCGAGTGCGGCCCTGGTGACCTGCACATGTCCTACGGCGTTGACCGCGGCGCGCCTAACACGCCATTCGATCCCCGCGTCCAAGAAGCCAGCGAGCGCGTCCAGAAGGCTTGCGAAGAAAATGGTGTCGCATTCCTCGGCGGAGGCACCGCCGAAAATATCGCCGAACGCCTTGACAGCGGAATCCGCGTCGTATCCGGCGGCAACCCTGAAATCGCCGCGATTGGTAGGGCGCACACGAAACGGACAATGCCCGTCTAGAGATGCTGCCGACCATCGTCGATACATTCGCCGAAGCCGTCTCCGATGTACCCGACCGCGCGACGGTAATGATCGGTGGCTTCGGCGGCTCCGGTGGACAACCGACTCGCCTGATGCTCGCCCTCGCCGATCACGGTCCTCGCGAAATCACCATCATCGGCAACGTCGCCGGCATCTCAAAGACGACCGGGTACGGCTGGCCACCGCATCTGGAGCCGATCGACCAAGGGATATTCTTCGAACTCGGTCTTGCAAACCGCATCATCTGCTCGTTTCCGATACCGGGACAAACTCGCCCGTTGTGCGAGATCGAGAAGGCGTGGCGCGAGGGGCGTGCGGAGGTCATCGTCATCCCACAGGGCACTCTCGCAGAGCGGATCCGCGCCGGCGGCGCCGGCATCGCGGCGTTTTATACGCCTACGGGAGTCGGTACTCCGGTGGAAGAAGGCAAAGAAGTCAGAGAGTTCGACGGGCGGCCGCACCTGCTCGAACACGCGCTTAGAGCCGACTTCGCCCTGATCCGCGCCAAGCGAGCGGACACCTTCGGAAACCTCGAGTATGTGGGCACTTCCCGGGCGTTTAACCCGGTGATGGCGCCAGCGGCGGATGTGACGATCGCGGAGGTTGATGAGATTGTGGAGCCCGGGGGAATAGATCCGGAGAGGGTGGGAACGCCGGGGGTTTATGTGAATCGGATTGTTAAGAGGGATGACGGGGATGAGATGCCGTAGAAGCGGTATTTGTGCGACCGATAGCGTCATCAACGCGGTTGATATTCGCCATTCCCATGGAAGGGCATCCCCTGCGAGTGGGCAGGTTTGAAACCTACCCCTACCGTGTCCCCTTAGTTGCGCGAAGGGGAGGTTGGTAGGCGCGCTTAGTTGAACGAGCATACCCCGCTCGCTTCACTTCGTTTGCTCGCGCCCCTTTCGCCCTGCGAAAGGGGCTGTTCGTGTTGGTCGAAGCATCGCCGCGTCTGGGTTTCGCGCGGTCGACAACTCGCATGCTTTACCTAGGCTGGTAGGTGGTTTTGTGTCCAGCACCGCCGACGTCGCCAGACCGTCGGCCCTCCGGGAAGCATCGTGTGAAAGATGTGCCCCCGTCATCGCTCGATTGTTCTTCTCGCTGATGCTGTAGCCTCTTCCGCCCGGCGAAGCGGAAAGACGTGTGCCGGATAGGGAGACCGTTCGCCCGAACCTTGAACGGACAGACTCCCCCGCGCTACTCCCCTCTGGATTCCGGTTCTCCCCGGAACAACCTGGGTTTGGCGCGTTCCCCCTTTGTCCTTCGGACATTTCCCCCGCGAGCGGGGGCAACCGGAAGGTTGTCAGGTGGAGGGCGTCCGCCGTCTGGCTTGCTTTCGTTGGCGGAGCCAGCGTATGCCCCGCGTCCGAGCCCTGCAGCTACAACGGTCTTAATAACCGGGTTTTGGCAGCGTTTCGCCCGTCCTTTCAGACGTCTCTCACGACTTGTGGCGGGCACCGCCGGCGGGCCGTGTGTTGGCGACCCCGTGTGGTCCCGCTCGCTGCCTGTTTACCTTTATTCAGTTGTCTTTGTGCAGCGTCTTCGAAAGGTTGAGCTCGACCTCTCGCGACGCGGCGATTCTTCGTTTTCCGTGCGCCGTTCCGAATGCACTCGGATCGGCGCTTGTTGTTTATATTACTACATATGTTGCGGGAGTCAAGTGTCTGAACCGGGGATTACGGGGATTTAGGGGTTGGCGGGATTTTGTTGGTGTGTGTTTGGTGTGTGTTTGGTGTGTGAACCCCCTGCGTTCGCTTCGCTCCGCGTCCCCCTTTTGCTGACGCAAAAAGGGGAGGTTGGGCTCCCCCGCCCTTTAGTCGCATCCCACCCTCACCTGGGCCCCCCTCTTAATCTCCCCCTGAGAGGGGGAGGGGAGGATCGCGGAGGAGAGGGATGCCCGTTCACACCACCTCCCCGGGCATACCCCGCTCGCGTCGCTGCGCTAGCAATGGCGTGGAATTAGGTGGTGAAGCGGTATTGTTCTTGGGTTTCGTCGGGGATGTAGGCGGGGGTCATGCCTACTAGGGTCATGATGCGGTGTTTGAGCATTGCTCTTGCGAGGTTGCGCCAAGTTTGAGAGAGGGTTGGTGTTTGGTGAGATTGTGGAGTCTGTGCGGACTCTGTTTCATCGGCTTCTTCGGCCGGCATGGTTTCGGTCGGCTCGGTTGTTGTTTCGTTTAGAGATTCGAGGGGGCCGTAGACGGATTTTTCGAATGCTTCGATGATGCGACGCGCGTCGGCATACCGCATGGTCATGTCGGCGATTTCGGCGGCGAATTCGCGGGCTGACACATGGGATGGCTTTCGATATCCCAGGAGTGCGGCGACGCGTATGAATTGCGAGTAGGCACGGATGGGTGCGGGTTGTCCTCGGAGATTCCATCGCCATAGGAACACTGCGACTAGGACGATGAGTATGAGGGAGGTGCCGACGGCAGTGGGGACTACGGGCACTTCGAATGGCAGCAAACCTTGGTCGGATTCGGCGGGTTGGAAGCGGCCACCAAGCCGTAGGTCTTGCTCTAGCAGGGCGAGTTCATCCAAGTCTTCTAGGTATTCGAGGTAGTCGGGGTCGAACTCGGCAGAGCCGAGTAGTCCGGGTGGGATGTCTGAGGTGGGCGTTGTAGGGACGAGTATGTTGCGCGGTACGGCGGGTCTTCCGGGTGTGACTTCGATATCGATCCATCCGTATGGAGGGGCAAAAATCTGTGTCCATCCGTGACGGTTGCGGTCGCGGATGAGGAACTGACCTTGGTCGGGCACGTATTCGCCGGCGCTCCATCCTGCGATCATACGTGCGGGCACGCCGACGGAGCGGAGCATGACGGTTGCGGCGGATCCGTAGTACTGGCTGTAGCCTTTGCGCTTCGTGGCATCGCAGGTTGGGAATTCGGATGGGCAAGGCTCGTTGACGGTCTTAAAGAGGAAGTAGTAGATTCCGTCATCGCGCGGTCCGGGACCTTCGATCTCTAGTGAGTAGACCTGCTGTTGAAGCCATGCTTTGATTGCCATGGTTTTTTCCCACGGCGTTACTGCGTTGGCGTCGGTGACGACTTGATTTGCGAGTGCTCGCACCTCTGCGGGCAGTGTTCCTGGCAGCTGGAGGTAACGGTCGGCAATCCAGCTGGGGTAGTCGGCGGTCGAATTGACCAGTTCGGGAGTTTCGGCAGTGGAAATGTATGTTGTGACGCTGTAACGCTGGTTCTCCTCTAGGATTTCGTCGAAGGTAACGGTGTTCTGTTCGGTGGGGCCTCGGCGTGCGATTCGCATGAGGTTTGCGTTAGTACCGTCGGGTTCGGCGAATACGCGGTAGCTGAAGGTCTGCCAATTGATGCCGGAGCGTCGGAGGTCCATTTCTTCGATGTCGTCAGCGGTGATGCGGAAGCGCGTGGATTCTTGTGGGCGCGTGGATCCGAGGGGGTCTAAGTCAGGGATTGCAAGGGATAGGAGGTCTTCGACGGTGATGATGATTTGGAGTCTTCTTGGACCGATGCCTTCGTTTAGATCAGCGACTTCTCTAAGGACTGCGGTTGAGACTCGGATTCCGACGGTTTGGGGAGTTCCGCTGGCATCGTGGAGCATCTGCTCGAGCGAAGCGTCAGAGATTGTGAATGTCATGTCGATCAACTCGCCGGAGTCTTCTCGGATTGTGATCTCTTCGATGGAGCTGTCGGTGATGGTGAAGGTGATCTGCTCATCGACGTTGTAGATAGGCTCGACGTTAGATTGCATCTGCCGGATGACAGAACTGACCTCGTCGAAGGTCATTGCCGGTTGGGTGTTCAGGGTGAATGGAGGTCTGTCGTTGGCGGTATCTGGAGGCGAGTAGACGGGTGAATCGTTCGCCAGCTTCGTTAATCGTTCTCGGAGCATGAATGCGAATTCCCGAAGGTCTTCAGGGAGTTCGGCGAGCTGGGCTGGACTGCCAGCGAGTGGGACGTCCCAGCTGAGGGGTTCGAGGATTTCGACTTCGGCTTGGTAGTCGAGTGCGTGAACGGCTGCGGCGGGTATGACGCGGTTGGTTCTGCCAAGGAGTTCGACGGAGATGTCGAGGCGTTGCCGCTCGGAGATGTCGATTTCATTGGGGCTGGAGAGGAGTTTAGTACCGGCATCTGCGGGTAGAGAGACGCTAGGAGCGGTTATCCATCCTTGCGAGGAGTATTCCTGATATACGCGAGCGGGATGGAGTTTTGCGTAGCGGGACCGGATCCACATGACGGGGTCGTCGGTGAGTTCGATGCCGCCTTGGAACGGAAGCACTGCGTTGGGAGAGTAGATCTGGTCGTCGTCGCCGCTGGGGACGCCTGCAAGGAGTCGTTCGGCGACACCTCGGAACTGTGTGAAGGGATCGAGGAAGATGGTGTTCCACTGGACGCTGAGAGTGTCGGAGCGCGGGATGAACATCGGGGCCATTGCGGCGACGATCATGACTACGAAACCGAGGATCAGCCCGTCACGTGCGGCGATCCATCGTGCTTCCTTGGGGAATGTGAGGCCAGATTTTCGCCACTGGTTGATGCGTCCGACAGCCACGAGATGCGAGAAGAGGGCGACTGCGGCGAGCATGAAAAGATAGAAGGTCTGCTCGTGGAGTCCGATGCGGTGACTGAGATTGGTTAGGAGCGCGGTGCCGAGAATTGCGGCGGGGACCCATGGGCTGTTGAACCTGAAGGTTAGGAGCGTGATTATGTATGACGTGATCCATGTCACAGTCATCATGATCATTGCGAATGGGATTTGGTCGCCGCTGACGCCGCCATTGATGGCGATGTCGACCCAGAGTCCGAAGCGATCGTAGGCGTCGTAAGAGCGTGCGAATGGGTTGGTGCCCTCGGCGTTTAGCGAGGATTGCCAGAAGATGATGACGATGCCGGCAATGAGGAATATGGCGGTTTTGATGGGGATCGATAGTTTGGCCAGGACAGTGTTATTGCGGAATCGCAGTCGGGTCATAAAGAATGCGATAACGGCAGCGATGAGGGCGGTCGGCACGATGTTTGGTAGGTCGCCCCAATTAGCGAGTTGTACGGACCATCCGACCATGGTGAGCATCCATGCGAGTAGGCCGAGGGCGATCCAGTCGCTGATAGGGATGTCGGCGAGGAATGCGCGTCGCCCCCATGTACGTTTGAGGCGGCGACGCATGACTCGACGGGATCTAGCCGATCGTGTCGAGCGGCCAAAGATGTTGCCGAGTTCTGCGGTCGCGGTGGTCATGACTCGCGGGCCTCGGTTTCGACAGGAGCATCAGTCGGTTCGGGAGTTGGCTCGGTGACGCCAGAGTAGAGAGCGGAGATACGTGCGGCGGTCGCGTCGGCGTCGGCGGTTGTGCCTAGGGCATCGGTGATGTCGTCACCTTTGTAGATGCGATAAGTGGTGACTCCAGACATTGAGAGACGTGGTATCACTGATTCGTTTGTTTCGCCGCCGAATGATTCGCGGTCAAGGACGATGCATATGACTTGGATGCCGCGTCGCTGCAGGACACCGAGAGCTTCGATCCAAGGGCCTTCGTCTGCGGCGGTAATGACGACGACGGTGGAGCTTACGAAGAGTTCGCGATCTAGGATAGCGAGGGCTTCCATGATGGGTACATTGCCGGTTGGTCGACTTGCGGCGATGTGACGGAGGATGTTCTCACGGTGCGACGCGGTGTGTTCCGGCATGACGACGAGTTCGTTGCTTCCGTATCCGACGTAACCGACTTCGGTGAAGGTTCTGGTGTATTTATCGACAATGGAAGCGGCGATGGTTGCACCGTATTCGTCGGTGGAATCTTTGCCGGCTCCGGCTTGGGCATCGATGTGCTGATCGAATATGACCCACATCTCGCCTGCGGAGCCTTGGTCGAACTGTTTGACCATGAGTTCGCCGGTTCGCGCGGTGGTGAGCCAGTGGATTCGGCCGATGGGATCGCCGTCGGCGTATTCGCGGACTGATGCGACGTCGGTTGAGAGTAGGTGCATGCGGTGGCGTCTGGAGTGTCCATCGGCAAGGAGGACGCGGGAGGATGCGATGTCGGGTATGGGAAGGACACGCGGGTAGACAAGAACTTTGTCGATGCCTTCGAATTCGATATCGCGGGGGAAGAGGTTGAATGGGTCGGAGGCACGGATGACGAGGGGACCGAGGTCGTATTCGCCGCGTTGGGTCAAAGGTGCTTCCATGTTGACTCGTTTGAATGTGACCATCAGACCGAAGCTGGTGACCTCGCGGAATTGGACATCTGGGAGTGTGGTTTTGTCTTCAACCTCAACCCATGCTTTGGGTGCGCCGTTGGAGTTTTGGATGACGATGCGTTCGCTGAGAGTGTCTCCGACGGAGAAAGGGCCGGTTGGTCGGTTTACGCTGGCTCTCATGTTGACGGCACCAACTCGGGACCATACCCAAGACACGGCGATGAGGATGAGTAGGAGGTATGCGAGGCGCATGGAGAGGTCGAACCCGGTTGCTACGGTGTTGACCAGTTTCACGCCGATCACGAAGATGATGGCTAGGAGCATCCGATGGCGGATGGCGTTGTTCCAGATCGCGCTTAGGAGACTCCGGTTTTCGTCGCGGATGCCGATGCCGCGCCCGATCTTGGGAAGGGTTACTTGCAAGGGTTACGGAGTCCCTATGTGTGGGTTGTTGGCGTCAGTTGGTGGTGGCTGTGGGTATTCTTCCGCCACCCGCGCCGGGGACAGTGGCCTGCTCCATGGCTTCGTTGACGATGGTGCTCTGGTTGACGCCTCTCATACGCGCGGATGGCGAGAGCAGGACGCGGTGTGACATCACGGGTACGGCGATGGCTTTGACATCATCAGGTATGACGTAGTCTCGGCCTTGAAGCATGGCGTATGCTTTGGCGCCTTTCATCATGTTGATGCTGGCGCGCGGAGATACTCCGAGGGTAGTGTCAGGATGGCTGCGGGTGGCGGTTGCGATTTCGACGATGTACTGCTTGATTAGCTCGTCGATGTATAAGGTTTCGGCGTATTGCTGGAGAGCGATGATGTCGTTTGCAGTGCAGCTGGGTGCGAGGAGGTCGATGGGATCGGTGGCCTCTCGGCCGTCCATGATTGCGACTTCCTCGCGCGGGTCTGGATATCCGAGTGCGATTCGCAAGAAGAAGCGATCGAGCTGGGCTTCGGGCAGCGGGAAGGTGCCTTCGTATTCGATGGGGTTTTGGGTAGCGATGACCATGAAGGGGCTTGGCAGAGGATGTGTAATTCCTTCGACGGTGACTTGCTGTTCACCCATCGCTTCGAGGAGTGCAGACTGGGTCTTGGGTGTGGCCCTGTTGATCTCGTCGGCGAGGACGATCTGTGCCATTACAGGGCCCGGGCGGTATTCGAATTGGCCGATCTGCTGGTTGTACACGGAAGCGCCGGTGACATCGCTGGGAAGAAGGTCCGGAGTAAACTGAACGCGTTTGAAGTCGCAGCCGGTGGTGATGGCGACGGAACGGGCGAGCATGGTTTTGCCGACGCCGGGGACGTCTTCGACGAGGATGTGTCCGCGGCTCAGGAGTGCGACGATGGCGAGTCGGACAGCGGGGTCTTTGCCGATGATGACTCGTCCGACGTTCTCGACGATGCGGTCGATGGTGTCGGCGTGTCCTTGGTTAACAGTGGATTCTGCGACTGCGGTTGAGGAAGTTGTCAAGCGTTGGGTCCTTTCGATATCGAGGGATGCGACGAAGGTGTTTCTATCTGACCCTTGAGTAATGTGTTAATTCAATCGTAGGTTGCGCCAAATATAGCATCAAATCGTAATATCCCGCCTTGCAGGGTGGTTTTCTGACCGGATGCGGCGGTCAACTCAGGGCCGAGTCACACGAATCGACATGACGCAATACGAAGCGAAGATCGGATCGGTTTCTCAAGTTGATGGTTTGACAAGCGGTATTAGGCGGCTTCACGTCGGGGACAATCTTGATGTGATGCGGACGATGGAGGGTGGAACGGTTGATCTGGTCTATTTGGATCCGCCGTTCAATTCGAATAAAAACTACAAGATCGTATTTCGTGGGCCATCGGTGTTGAAGCCCGACGCGTATCTTCCGGCGTTTGAGGATGTTTGGATTTGGGATGATGTATCAGACAAGCTTTTGGACGCGACATTAAGTGAAAATCGCGGTCAAGCTATCGCTGAGACGCTTGCGGGCCTGCTCAAGGCGGTTGGTCGTGATCGGTTGATGGCGTATCTGGTGAACATGACACCTCGTCTCATTGAGATTCATCGTCTGCTCAAGTCGACGGGCAACGTGTATCTGCACTGCGATCCGACGGCGAGTCACTACCTGAAGGTGATCATGGACGCGGTGTTCGGACGCCAGAACTTTCGCAACGAGATCGTTTGGTGTTACCGCGGGGGTGGTGTGCCACGCCGGAACTTCGCACGCAAGCATGATGTGATACTTCGGTATTCGAAGAGCGATGATTACATTTTTAATCCGCAATACGGCGATTATTCCGATGCCTCAAAGGCGCTGGTCAATGCGCGTGGGGGCACAAGTATCGATGGGCGGGAGCGCGACCTTGAGCGAGGCGCGCATATGCCGGATTGGTGGTCGGACATCAACTCGTTGCAGACGTGGTCGCCGGAGCGGACTGGTTATCCGACGCAGAAGCCAGTGAAGCTGTTGGAGCGGATTATCAGGTCTTCGAGCAACGAGGGCGATGTGGTGATGGACCCATTTTGCGGGTGCGGAACGACGATGGTTGCGGCGGAACGGCTGGGGCGCTCTTGGATCGGGATCGATGTGGAGCCGATGGCGTTGAGTGTGTTGCGCGATCGAATCCGTCAAGGCAGGTTGCCCGACGATTTTGCAGTTAGCGGGTTACCGTCGATGAGCATAGGCGATTTAACAGCTTGGATTGAGATGGCTGAGTACGATCCGATGAGATTCGAGCGCGGTGTGATGAGCATGATTCCGAGATGCGTGCCTTGGCGAAACAGGCAGGACTCGGGTATGGGAATGGATGGAGTGGTTTCTTTGCTTGCCGCTCTTGGTGGCAATTGTCACGCGATTGTGCGGGTCTTGGGGGTAAGTGCGATCGACGGATCGGTACTGGTCGATCTGAAGCTAACAGCGGATCGAGCGTTAGACGATGGTGTCGTGGCGGCAATATTGGTTACCGCGCGTGAACCGAGCGATGAGATGTTAGGGGAAGCTGGATCGGTTGGCGAGACGGAGATCGATGGGCGAGTTTACCCGAGAATCAGCATAGTGTCGCTGGAAGAGCTGTTCCGACGGACCGAGCAGAACTCAGATTTGTTTCCGTTGACGTAGATGGCTAACTATCGCGGCGCGGCGGAGTTGCCTAGGAGTTTTTTGAGGATCGCCGTGTGTTCGTCCGGGAGGGTTGGGTTTTCGAAGGCGGCGATGTTGTCTTCGAGGTGGTTGATGTTTGAGGTGCCAGTGATGACGGTTGAGATTCCGGGATGGTCGGCGGCGAATTTGTAGCCCGCGGCGATGATGGTCGGAGCATCTGGGGTGATTAGCCAATCGAGGCCGTCGCGGAGCTTTGGATGATCGACGTCGGTCTCACCTTCGGCGCGCCAGTTTTCTAGGAGTTGATCGTATTCGTGTTGTCTAGTTAGGGTGAAGCGCACGGGTGCCATGTTCAGAATGGCGACGCCGTGTTTCTGGGCCATCGGGAGGATTTCGATGGCGGCGTATTGGTTCAGGATGCCGTATTTGAGCATGATTGTGTCCCAGATTTCGGGATGCTCTTCGAGCGCGGCTCTCGGCACGGTATGCTTCGAATCATCGGTCATCATCTCGGAGAAGCCGATGAGTCGGACTTTGCCCTGCTCTTTGAGTTTCTGCAGCGTCGGTGTGTATCGCTCGGTCAGTTCGAAGTAGTTCTCCGGTCGGATGCCGTGGATCTGCATGATGTCGATGACATCGGTGTTGAAGCGGCGCAAGCTTCGCTCTACTGACGTGATCACAGAATCGGTGGGAGGGAGTTTGCCGTCGGGGGTTTTCCAAGTCCACTTTGTAGCGATGAGAAAGGTGTCGCGCGGGATGCCGTTCAGTGCTTGGCCGAGTTGCTCCTCGCTGTCGCCGTAGTTGGCGGCGGTGTCGAACATGTTGATGCCGAGGTCCAAGGCTCGGGCGATGAGGTCTCGACGTTGCTTCGAGGTAAGACCGGCAGCTTTACCGAACTGGCTTGGGCCACCACCGCCATAGGAAGCGAGGGAGACGGGAATGCCGGATTTTCCTAGGGTGCGATAGTGCATGTCGATTCAAACCGCAAGTTACGGTTAAGTCACTAGTTTCGATGCTGGATCGTGCCCCTTAGTCGTAGACCATTATGGCGCGGCCTAGGATTTCGCCGTTTTGGAGGTCGTTGCAGGCTTCGTTGATCTGGTCTAGGGTGTAGCGGCGGGTTACGAGCTTGTCGAGGGGGAATTTGCCTTCGTGGTGCCAGCGGAGGAACTGATCGAAGTCCTTTTTGGGATAGGTTGCGCCGAGGGAACCTCGGTACTGCTTCTGGTGGTACATGAATTGGCCGGGATCGACAGTCATCTGGGGCGCTGGCATACCGATGAGGACGGCCATTCCGCCATGGTTGTCGGCTCCGGGTCCGCCGCCTCGGACTGACGGGAGGATCTGTTCGCTGGTGATCTGGAGGCCGATGGCGTCGAAAGCGTAGTCGGTACCGCCACCTGTGATCTCGTGGATGGCTTCGATGGGATCGGTATTCATGGCGTTGACGGTGTGTGTCGCGCCCATCTCTCTAGCGTATTCGAGCTTGGAATCTTCGATGTCTACTGCGATTAGGGGGTATGCCTCAAGGATGCTGGCCATGATGAGTGCGGAGGTTCCGACTCCACCGATGCCGTAGATGGCTACCGAGTCGCCGGGGCGGACGCGAGCGGTGTTGAGGACTGCACCAGCGCCAGTGAGGACTGCGCATCCGACGATTGAGGAGATGTCTTTGGGGTTGTCTTCGTCGATGGGGATTACGTATCCGCCCCAAACTAGAGCGTCTTCGCCCCAGGTGTAGGTTGCGCCGTTCAGGGGTTCTTCACGGTACGTTGCGCCGCTAGGTTCGGGTGTCCAACGTCCCTGGATCGGGTCTTTGGGGACCCATGTCACGATAGCGAGATCGCCTTCCTTGACATGAGAGACTTCGGAACCTACTGAAACGACCGTGCCGGTGCCTTCATGTCCGAGGAGAGATGGTGTCGGTGTCTGCGGATTGTGCATCTGGTGGAGCTGCGAGTGGCAGACGCCGCTGGAGTGCAGCTTGACGTGGACCTGGTCGGCACGTGGGTCCGGGATTTCGATCTCGTCGACCGCCAAGGGTTTGCCGTGTTCGACGTGGATTGCGGCTTTGCTTCTCATCTCGATGCGCTCCTGGCGTGGTGTTGTGTAGTCGAAGGAAGATTGCAGGCGTGTTCGTTACCCGCAAATGATAAGCGTTTGCAGGGTTACACGCGCCGATATCGGACGAAATGCTCAGCGACTTGCCTGATTACTGACCGGCAGTTAGGTCAAGCGCTACATCGCATGCTTGTAACGAGCCCAGAAGAGGGGCTAGAGCCATCAGGTTCAGAGTCTGTGCCTGCTGTTCTTCGGTGATGGTGAAGAAGTTCATGAGCATCTCGACACCAGCCTGCTCCACCACACATTCAGCATCTTCAGGGCTGATCTGGGCCACGATGGGTGCGAATCGTTCTGGCATCACGCCGCAGTGGGACAACGGTTCAGCAGCTGCTAACAGGTCGAGAATGTGTTGGTTTTCGGCATCGGCGCCAGTGGTGAGGGCTTCAATTGCTTCGAAAACCTTGGCGGCCGTTTCGGCATCGGCATGCTCTTCGATGCAGACCGCATCGTGTGCGGACAATCCGGAAGGGCTGATCTCGTCGATCTGCTCAGCTTCGGGTTCTTCGGTTGCCTCAGGAGTCGCGGTTGGCGGTACCGGCGTTGCCGTGGGCGGCACGGGTGTCGCAGTTGGAGGCACCGGTGTTGGTGTTGGTGGCACCGGTGTTGGCGTCGGCGGCACGGGTGTAGCGGTTGGTGGTACTGGTGTGGGAGTCGGAGGTACTGGCGTTGCAGTCGGTTCAGGTGGCGAGCAGGCGACCAGCAAGCTGCCGAGCATTGCGCTAATGAACACTGCGATCAAAAGTGTTTTTGCGTTCCGGGGTTGCAACTTCATTTCGTTTCCTTCTGGTCGAGGTGGAATTTCAAGATCACGATTTAAGCAGGTGTTGTCGAAGGGCACCGAAAGCGTACATTGCGGCTCTTCGGCGGTCAGGCGCGCCGCTGCCAGCGGATCTGACATGACGCATTTCGGTCTTGTTTGCGTCGCAGATCACGATGTAAGTGTCGCCTCTAGCGAGATTTTCGGCGCTACCTTCGGCTTCGGGGATGCCGTGGACGGCGATGCCAAGGCTTGCGCCAGAGTGCTCGCGGATGGCGTTAGCTAGTGCTTTGGCGCGTTCTTCACCAGTCAATCCTTCGGAATCGCTGTTGCCGATGAGACGGTCGCGTGGGATTTCAGTGTTTGCGACGATTGCTTCGAGGAATCTATCGCCGGCGGAGGTTCGCATGGAATCGGAAACCGCGCCGCCGCTGAGGTCCTCATAGACGGCTACCGTGGCATCGTGTTGTCGGAGCATATCGCCGATGACACTCTCGATGGTTTCTTCGTCGGATCCGAAGATGTGGTTTCCGAGGAGTTTTCGCACTTCGACTTCGACAGGTTCGATAAGGGAGTTTGCGGCTTCGACGGTTGCTGCGCGGGCGGCAATGCGAACATCGACTTGACCGGGACGGGCAAGGACTCCGACTGTCGGGTTGGAAGATTCGGCGATGAGGTGTCCGATCTCGTGGTCGACTGCGCTTTCGCCGAGGTCGGCGACTTTGAGTACGCGGTAGTGGATGGTCTCACCTAGGTCATATTTCCTGCGGAGGTAAGGAATTATCTCGTTAGTGATGAGCCATTTCATCTCGAAGGGCACGCCGGGGAGGCTGATGATGGTGCCTTTCTCGGATTCGACCATGAAGGCGGGCGCGGTGCCGTTCGGGTTTCGAATCACCTTGGCGCCTTCTGGGATCTGTGCTTGACGTTCGTTGTTTTTGGTGAGGATGAAGCCTCGGTTTTGGAATCTTTCGTGTAGTTCGGTCAGTGAATCGGGATCGGTCACCACGTCGACACCAAAGACTTCAGCAACTGCTTCGCGTGTGAGATCGTCTTGGGTCGGTCCGATCCCGCCGCCAGTAATTACGACATCAGCGCGATTAAGCGCGATGCGGAGGACTTCAGTCATACGGTTCTGGTTGTCGCCGACGCACGACTTATAGAAGACGTTTGCGCCGTTTTCGGCAAGGCGCTGGGAAATCCAAGCGGAGTTGGTGTCGACGATTTGACCCAGCAAGAGCTCGGAGCCGATTGAAACGATCTCTACGTTTACTGACATCTTCGATGGTCCGCCGATTGGTTGGATTGGTGCGCCGATGTCCATTATGCACGAATCGTGTGAAGCACACCGATGGAGCGTTCATCGGGGATTTCAGGAAATATCGTGTTGCGATTTGACAAAACATCCGATAGGATGTATGTTCTAATTAGAACGTGAGTTCGATGACATGTGAGAGACGAGAAATGACTACACAGATTTTGGAACGACCAGTTGAGCGCCGAGTGCGGAGTGGTGCCTCTACGGCACCCGTTGAAACCGCGCGTGCCAGTGGACTGGACACTGACTTCGACATTGATGCAGAGCTGAACATGCTCACTCGGGCGAAGCCTGAATTCATCGGGGATCGGGATGAACTGGGACAGCGCATTATGCAGTCCGCGGTGTCGGATGATGGGGAATCTTTTGCTGTGAAGTGCCGTGCGGTGAGCCTCGCGACGGACTTCGCGACACCGATGCGGAGCATGTTGCTCACGTTGTCCTCAGCATTCGGCGGTATCAGTGTCACAGTTTCGCCGTCGTTGAATTTGAACACTTGGCCAGCGATGGATCAACTAGTTTCAGCACTCGAGGAGGCCGAGGCAGGAGAGCTTTGGCAGCCAGTCGGTGAGCGGAGTATCGCGGTCGGGGCTGCGCGACATGTTTTCGTCAGCGTAGACAACCCGATCCGGGATGATTCGACACGGGTGTTCCCGAACATGCTGATCGAAGTGGTGGGTGCACACATGATTAATCCAGACTGGTTCGACCGCATCGTAGCGCCGCGTTGCCTAGACGAGACGTTAACGTTCGTGTTTTACGGACAGGCGGGGTTTCCCGGCTCGCTATTCGAGAGGGCTTGGGAAGAGAGCCAAGTTCGAGGGCAAGTCTGAGCGATGCTAACCGCCAGCCGTATGCGGGGCAATCAAACAAGCCTGAACGAGAAGAACGTTCGCGAACAATCACCCACATCAATCAACACAACACGGGGACTGCCAGAGAACACCGTTTACGAAGATACAGGATGTGATTTAGCTCCATCTTGTCTTGAGTGTCCGCTGGCGCTTTGCAAGTATGACGACCCTAATGGTGCGCGGTACGATCGAACCGTTATGCGCGACACGGAGATCATGAGGTTGTTCGCTGAGGGTTTAAAGGTTTCGGCAATAGCGTTGAGGGTCAATATCAGCAATCGGACCGTATATCGGGTCATCCAACGCGAGCTCGGAGCGACGGGCGATGAAACTGATCGTCGTCCAAAACGGACGATTCGAGGTCGAGCTTTGCGCGAACGTGCGTCGGTGGAGCAACTCGACGCTTGGCGCCAGTATTCGATGTCTGAAATGGCAGGAGTCAAGGTGGCGTGAAAAGCACACCTTGTGAGGTTAGACGGTCGGTATAAATCACGCATAAACTTCACGGCAACGATTTTCGGAATCGATGAAAGTTCGTTGCTATGAAGTACGACGTGATTATTGTAGGTGCGGGATCAGCCGGTTGCGTGCTGGCATCGCGACTGTCAGAAGACCGCAACCGTTCAGTGTTGCTTCTTGAAGCGGGTCCCGACTACCCTTCGTTCGAGTGGTTGCCGGACCAAATCAAGTACGGCGTCCTACCTTGGTACGAGTCATACAACGTTGATGAACACACTTGGGGTTATAAAGCGCTGGCTACGCCGTTGCAGCAACCATTTGATCTGCCACGCGGGAAGGTTGTTGGTGGTTCGAGCGCGATCAACGGGCAGATCTGGTTTCGGGGCATACCCGAAGACTACGACGAGTGGGAGGCCATGGGCAACGAGGGATGGGGTTATCTTGACGTTCTGCCTTACTTCCGCAAGATCGAGACGGACCTCGACTTTCCGGGGGACGATTTTCACGGTTCAGATGGACCGATTCCGGTTCGACGGTACAGAGAAGATGAGTTGATGGCGAGCCCAAAAGCGTTTCTCGACGCGTGTCAGGCTGCTGGATACCCGTTCACTCACGATCACAACCATCCCGAATCGACAGGCGTGGGGCATTTGGTGCTCAATCGCGTCAACGAAATACGGATGAGCACTGCGGTCACCTACTTGCAGATGGCGCGCGAGCGCATGAATCTCACGGTACGCTCTGGGGTGTTTGTTAACCGCGTGTTGATAGAAAACGGTACGGCACGCGGCGTGGAGGTCGAATCCGGTGGTGAAACCTACCGTTTGGAGGCGGATCTGACCATCTTGAGCGGCGGAGCGATCAACTCGCCGCAAACGCTGATGCTTTCTGGTGTCGGACCTGCTGAGCACTTGAGGGAGTATGGGATCGCAGTGATCGCGGACGTACCGGGTGTTGGGCAGAATCTGCGAGACCATATCGCGGTTTTCATGAGTTACGAGAGCGATGTTGACGAACCGATTCCGGAGCGACCGCCGCCTTTGCAGATCGGTATGCGGTACACAACGCCCAATTCGCCTTTCCGAAACGATATGCACATGCGACCGATTTCGATACGCACGGAGCATGTTCCTATCGATTTCGATCCATCTCAACGCTCTTCACCTACGGGATTCAGCATCGCGTTGCAGAAGGCCGTCGGCAAGGGGGAACTGCGGTTGGCGACCGCAGATCCGCATGATCAGCCCATTCTTGACTATCGCTATTTGAGTGAACCTTTCGATGCCGAGCGGCTGCGAGGGGCTGTGCGACTGGCGGCGGAGATTTCGGAGTTGCCGGAGTACGCGCCGGCGAAAATGCGGCGTTTGACGCCTACAGATGACCAACTTGCTGACGATGAAGCTTTGAACAAATGGTTGCAGGAAAACGTCAGAACACAGCATCATTCGTCGGGAACTTGCAAGATGGGCCGGATTCCGACGCGATGGCGGTGGTGTCGTCGAGGTGCGAGATGCACGCGGTTGATGGTTTGATGGTGGTGGATGCGTCGGTGATGCCGGATGTGATTCGGGCGAATACGAACGCGACGACGATCATGATTGCGGAGAAGATTGCGGCGGGGATGGAGTGAGGTTTTGCCGCGAAGTGGTGTTTTGCTCCGGTTTTTGTTGCCGCTAAATTGCCGCTCTTGCCGCTGTTTTGCCGCTCCAGCGGCAATTTGGCGGCAAGATTACTTTTTTGACGAGTTCAAAGAATGTTGTCTGAACCGGGGACTTCTGATTCTGCCAGCTAACCGCTGTCAGAAGATAGTTTTCGTTACCTTAGCCACTCCTGCGATAAGATCATCGGCCTGCTCACGCGTTGGCTCCGATTGTTTGTCGTGCGCACACAGATTGCGTAGATCACCCAAGTGCTGAATTAAACGCCATTGTGGTATGTCAATTACGCTTTCGGCTTTCAGCTTGTCATTCAGGTCAGAGATTTGAGGTGCCTTCTTCCGAAGCGTCACACCGTGGTTGGCACAGACCTCTTTAAGGTGCCGTTCTAGAACCACTCCGGCCACAACGCCAGCGGCCCTATGGAATTTATTCTTGGCGAGTTCTTTTGCAGCGTCCAGCTCAGAATCGAAAAGGTCGGCTTGAGCAAGTTGGCGAATATCGAATAGTGAACTCTGAAAACGTTCTTTTGTCGACTTCACGATGCTCAATTGCTGCCGGAAGCAAGGGATCGCTGCGTCTGGACCTACCACTTTGTCCACCCCGCGACTAACAGTGAGCCCCTGAAGGTAGTCCTCAATCGTGTAGCTTTCGTACGTGAGGTCTTTGCGAGATCTTGGCTTCTCGTAGTAGCGGGTGAAGTCGGATAGCCGGTCTGGCAGCAATTGTCGAACTAGAGACGTAGCCTCAGAGTACCAATGTTGATACTCGTCTTTGAAAGACGGGAGTGACTGGATGAACTTATCGGTTCCATCTCCCAACGATTTTTTGGCCTGACGCATGAACTTTTGTGGGGAGGATTCGTACTGTATGGAGTTGTGTAACTGATCACCTTTTGCAATCAGAGCATCAAGGTCTTTCTTATATCGATCTATATTCAATGCCTCAATCTCCTGATTCTTCGAGTTGTCTATCACCCCGTCATACTTTCGATGGTACTTAGGCTGTCGCGCGCGGTGGCATATAACCCCCTGCGTATCACTTCGCTCGCCATGTCCCAAAACGAAGCGAATTCCGCAACTAATGTAACCTTGTGTTCGCCACGGTTCCGTACTTCTCTACGGGTCTGAATCTGTTTGGGCATGAATTCCTCATGCCCCCTGAGCTGACCCTGTAGAGAAGGAGCCGTGGCAGGTAACATGCTCACACGGTCTCAAGGGGGCGTTCAGTGCACATTCGATCAGTCGCGGCAGTGATAGCGACGGCATTCGTAGTAGTGATTGCATTGTCATGTGGTGATGTGAAGGAAGGTGGCGAAAATCCCACAATAACCGGTCCGACAGAAACGATAGAAACAGTTGAACCAGCGACTGCCTTCGACATCTTGGACATCGCACGTTTCGCCTCTCCTGCTGAGTTGACCAAGCTGGCGAAATCTAGCGTCGTCAGAGTCCGCACCGCGAGAAGCGGCGGAACGGGTTGGGTCTACGATGTCAATGACCGCACGGCGTACATCATCACGAACGAACACGTCACAGGAACCAACCCATCGTTCATAGACGTGATTTTCGATGGCGAGCGCAAGGGCGAAGGTCAACTTGTGGCGGCTTCGGCTTCATACGATCTCGCGCTGGTGTCCGTGTGTTGCAGTTCAAGTTTCGAGGTCTTGCCGCTAGCAGGAGATGACGAAGTTGAAGTAGGCGCGGAAGTGGTCGCGTTGGGATTCCCTGACCGCGACGGCGTGGTCGAGAGTCTGAGTGTTTCCACAGGCATAGTTTCGACCTACGACTACAGCGATGTGCTGGGTATCTGGGTGGTTCAGACGGACGCGGCGGTCAATCCCGGCAACAGCGGCGGCCCTTTGCTGAACGAAGACGGGCGAGTCGTGGGCGTAGTCACGTTCGGATTCCCAGAAAGTCAGAATTTGGGATTCGGCATCGCGCCTCGCACGGTCAGGACGTTTCTGAGTGGTTCGGGCCAGCAAGCCGCGCCCACGCCTATACCCGTGCCCACAAGCACGCCGGCACCGACCAACACTCCAGGCCCGTCACCCACGCCGACTATCACCCCTACTCCTACTGAGACTCCTACACCAACAGAAACCCCGACCGTAACTCCCACGCCGACAATCACGCCGACGCCCACGAATACCCCCACGCCAACACCGGTTCCGACGCAGACGCCAGTTGCGACATCTACACCAGTGCCCACGCCGACGCCAGTGCCGCCTGTTCCGCTCACTTGGAATCATCCAGACGTTTGGTTGGATGTTGACGCCGCGAGGGCCGCTGCTCAGGACGGTTTCGAGATCATCTGCGAATCGGATTACCCGTTGCGAGAATACCCTCAGATTCCAGCGATGGGGCAGATCGTCGTGGAAGTGGGGGAAAACTTCACGTTGCGTCAGAGCGTGTTGAGCGAAGAATACGACCACAATTGGTGGATCATCGATTTGCCGCGCAATCCAACATTGACGCTATGCTTCGAACTGAGCGAACATATCGAAATGCATTTCCGCCGCCCAAATGATCACGGTGGTGTCGGAATAGACCTGCAACCCGGTCGAACCGCTCTCCGCGATCTCGATGAACGGCTCCCTGGATGGGGCGGATATGAAGCGTTCTTCCGATGCGCAGGCACCTGTCCCAAGAGCTTGGAAGACAGGACGAGTTTCAGCGTGAGGATCTATTCGCTTTCAAGCAATCCCACAATCGATCACTGGATCGCTATGGAAAGAGCGCGAGTAGCCGAACTCGACGAGATTCTGAGAGTGATTGCCCACAACATCACCTCGTGGTGGGAACGGCTGGATCAGGGACATCCCGAGTACCAGTCGGAGATCGATGATCTTGATCGTCAATGCGACAGAGCGCTTGAAATCGTCGCCGAACTTGACGAGCTAGGTGTTGAGTCTGATCCAGTGTGGTTCGAGGTGTGTGGGGAATGATCTGAGAGTGCAATAATCCGTACAATCCCCTATCAAGCGTTGTCTTTAGTTAGGGGAGTCGGACATGTTTCCGCGATCATGTCCGAGATAAACGACCGCCATCCCCGCTCAGGCTTCTCTAGATCAGACATTGATCAAATCACGCTCTACGTTGGGGTGAATCTCTTTACGCAACTCGTGCATTCGTGCCAAGTCAACTGAACGTCCGAAAACATCTTCCAGATAGATCTGCGCTCCAAAGTACGACCTGAAGGTCGGTTTCACGCCGAACTTCACGACAACGTCGATGTCGCTGTCATCGGTCGCCTCGTCGCGGGCGAAGGATCCGTAGAGGGAGATTTCGGAGACGCCGAAGCGCTCCTTCATGATGGGCTTGTGTTCACGAAGGAGGTCAAGGACTTCTTTTCTGTTGAGTTTGGAGGGCATGGCTATGGTGCGATTTTATCGTTTTGTGCTATGAGGGTTGTGGTCGCCCGGCCCTTCTGGATGGACGTTCCGTCCGCTGAAGCGCCTGCCTTTGCAGGAATGACGGGAGGTGTGTCGGGGATGACCGGTATGAACCCCCTGCGAGTTTCGCTGCGCTTCACTCGCGTCCCCCTTTTGCTCCGCTGCGCTGCGCAAAAATGGGAGGGACTCCCTCGCCCGTCCGCCTCTGGGTGGACGTTCCGTCTGCTGAAGCGCCTGCATCCGCGGGAATGACGGGGGTAGGGGGTATGCGAGCTGTCACCCTCACCCTAGCCCTCTCCCATCAAGGGAGAAGGGATATTGCCGTCCGAGCATCTCCTTGCGTTCGCTCCGCGTCCCCGTCGTCGCTCTTCTTGGGCTGCGCGAAGGGGGAGGTTAGTTTTGGACGATGTGGACTTTTATGGCGCCGGTGGTTTTGTCGAAGGCGGTGTTGAAGGCGGGGGCGATTTGTTCTAGGTCGTAGCGGTGTTTTACGGCTTCGCGGTAGGGGTATTGGCCGGTGGCTAGGAGGTTTATGGCTACTTGGTAGTCGTGGACGCCGTCGATGATGCCGTAGCAGTTGGATGAGATGATCTTGATTTCGCGGAGCATGGGGTTGAAGAGGTCAACCTTCATCGGTTCCTTGATGCCGCCGAGGTAGACCATCGTGCCTTGGTTGCGGGTTGCATTGAGCGCCTCGTGGAAGGTAACGGTTTGGTGCCCGCCGACGGATTCGACTACGACGTCTGCGCCGACGCCTTGGGTTTCATCCATGACGCGGTCGGCGAGTTCGCCGGGTTCGGCGCCAGTTACGATGTCGGCGCCCATTTTGGCGGCGAGTTCGGCTTGCTGGGGGTATTTGGCAGAGGCGATGACTTTGCTGGCTCCAAAGGCGTGAGCACTGGCGATCGACGAGAGGCCGATGGGCGCGGAGCCGACGACTGCGACGACGTCGCCGGGTTTCATGCCGGCGTAGCGTAAACCGTGGACCGATACAGCCATGGGTTCGACGAGCGCGCCGTCGGTCCAGTCCATGTCGTCGTGGAGCTTGAAGAGTCCGAGGGGTCGGCGAGTCATATATTCGGCGAATCCTCCGCCGGAGTCGTCGACGAAGTTCATGCAGTGTCGGTACTGTCCGTAGTTGCAGAATCGGCAGTCGAAGCAGGCGCGACCGGAGCAGACGGTGTCGATGGCAACGCGGTCGCCGACTTCGAGGTTGTGGTTACCTGCGGGTAGTTCGACGATTTCGCCGGTGACTTCGTGACCTGAAGGGAGGTCTTGTGCCTCCTCGCGGCGGGTGGTCATGTGTAGGTCGGAGCCGCAGATGCCGGTTTGGCGTACGCGGATCATGGCGGCGCCACCGAACATTTCGGGCATGGGGACATCTTTGGTTTGGTAAAGCCCGGTGCCGTCGTCGAGTGCTGCGCGCATTGTGGTGTTTGGCATGTTGTTGCCTCGGATTCTTCGGGAGTTGTGTTGGATGAGATGGAGATAAGGATAAGCGTGATTGTCTGAACTCGGATTTGAAGGATTGAAAGGATTTAAGGATGGGTGTTGGGGTGTTAGTGGGGTGAGCTGTCACCCTCACCCTAGCCCTCTCCCATCGAGGGAGAGGGGATATGGCCGTGAGGGCATACCCCGCGCACTCGCTTCGCTGACACCTCCTTCAATTCCTCCTCAGGGAGGGGGAGGTAATGGCTTCGTTTTGCGGAAGGGGCTGGCCTCCCCCTAGCCCCCTCCTGAAGGAGGGGGATGAACGTTCCGCCGGCTTTCGCCGGAATGACGGGAGTTGTGCCCCCTTTGTCCTTCGGACATTTCCCCCGCCAGCGGGGGAAACCTAATGGTTTTCGCCTGCGCGGAAATGAGCAGGTATGAACCCCCTGCGAGTTTCGCTGCGCTTCACTCGCGTCCCCCTTTTGCTCCGCTGCGCTACGTAAAAAGGGGAGGAATCAGAGGTTTGCCGCGGTGGGCAGGTTTGAAACCTGCCCCTACGTCTCGGCTGCGCGGGCATTGAGTGTAGGATCGTTGGTGTTATGAAGATCACGAATGTGAAGATGTCGGTTCTGGAGATGGATGGGGCGGATCGGTATTTCGATCTGATCAAGTTGGAGGGTCAGCGTCGGGAGCGTTGGTTGCATCATACGGTGCCGGCGCGGTCGAAGACGCGGTACGAGTATGTGTTGCATGTGGAGACGGATGAGGGTGTAGTTGGGGTCTGCACTACTCCTGGGGATGGTCACACGGGGTTGCATCCCGGGGATGTGCCGCAGTTGCAGGTGTTAGTGGTTGGTGAGGATCCGTTGAAGCGGGAGTATCTGTATCAGAAGTTGCATCAGGGAACGCGGTGGGTGTACAGGTCGCCGAGTTGGTTCGGGGGTTTCGACAACTGTCTTTGGGACATCGCGGGTAAGGTCACGGGGTTGCCGGTTTATTCGCTGCTTGGGAAGGTAAGAGACGAGGTCTATGCGTACTACAACACGCGGGGAGCGACTATCGAGGAGGCGGTTGAGGATGCTCAAAGGGCTCTGGATCTGGGCTTCGTGGCGGTTAAGGACCACTTCTACCATCCGGTCGAGGAGAATATCCGGTGGTTGACGGCGATACGGGAGGCGGTTGGCGATGAGATCGATTGCATGCACGATCCGGTTGCGATCTACACGTTAGAAGAGGCGCTGAAGGTCGGGCGTGCGTTGGAGGATTTGGATTACCGCTGGTTCGAGGAGCCGCTGCCGGAGCGTAGTCACAATCTGCTGGTGCGGTTGGCGTCTGCGCTGGATATTCCGATCATGGCGACCGAGACGTTTATGTACGACACGGATTTGTGTGCGCAGTATTTGATCTCGGGTGCGACTGACCTGATACGTCAGAACGCTCGGCACGGCACAACGAACTTGATGAAGTTGGCGCATTTGGCGGAGTTGCATGGGACGAATGTGGAGTTGAACGGGCCGGGTGGGCTGTACGGGTTGGTTCATGCACATCTGCTGTGCTGTATTCAGAACACGTCATACTACGAGTTCTTCCCTGGCGGTCATCTCGATTTGGATGGTGAGCAGATCGGGTTGCTTAATCCGGTTGTGCCGATCGAGGGCAAGTTGAGGCCGCCTGATGGACCTGGTTGGGGTGCGGAGTGGGACTGGAAGCAGTTCGAGAAGCGGACGGTTGAGGTTGTTGAGTGAGTCGGGAAGCGGAGATCCGGGAGTTCGTAGATTCGCTAGCCGAGGTTGATCCGCCGAGTGATCAAAGCGTCAATATCTACCGAGATGCTGTTCGATGCGCTAATTTGATACGCTGGCTCGATGGTTTTGATGGTACGTCTCAATCGGTGATTTTCGTGGGTGAAGCGCCCGGGCGTGATGGCGGAGCGATCACGGGGATACCGTTCGTGTCACCGATGGTGCTGACGTGTGCGAATGATCCTTGGGGTGAGTTCGGTTCGGAAACGCAGTATGGGTTGCCGGTTGGGCAAGATGGGAATCATCGGGAGCGGACGGCGACTCGGTTCTGGAAGCATGTTCCGCCGTGTTTTTCGGATTTGCCGCGTCCCTTGACGTGGAATATCTACCCGTTTTGGCCGTTTGCGGTCGGTGGGAGTGGCAGGCGAATCAATCGGGCGCCGACTATGGTCGAGATTGAGCTTGGTGCTCGGTGGTTGGTGCGGGTCGTTGAGATGCATCCGAACGCTCAGGTAGTGGCGGTCGGAGTCAAGGCGCGAGATACCCTTGAATCGATTGGTGTTGATGCGCCGCTAGTGCCTCATCCTTCGCGTGGGAGTGACGAAAAGTTGATTAAGAGCCTGGAACGAGTGGCTGAGGATTTGCGCGCAGATATGGATCGAGAATGAGTGCCCCTTGCCCAACCCCTCTGGATTCCCGCCTGCGCGGGAATGACGAGAAGATGCGTGGGAATGACGGACTTTTGCATAGCTCTGATCGCGACCCAAAGCGGTATGAGCGGATCAAGCTTTGGGTCGGGTTGGCGAATCTGACCATCTACATCTTGGTGCCTGCGATCGTTCTGGTTTCAGGTGCGTCGGCTTCCATTCGAGATGTGATCGCAGACGAGGTTACGGGCGTCGTGGTTTTGGGTGCCGTGGTTTACATCGTCTTGGGGGCGATCGTGTTGGAAGTGCTGACTTTGCCGTTGGGGTACTTTTCTGGGCATGTTCTCGAAAAACGTTATGAACTGACGCGACGGTCGGTAGGCGGTTGGGCTTTGGACTGGTTGAAGGGATTGGGGTTGCAGACTGTGTTACTGGCTGTGTTCGTGGCGTTGCTGTATCTGCTGCTGATGGCGGACCCCGATTTTTGGTGGATATGGGCATCGCTGTTGTTCTCGGCTATTTCGGTGTTTTTGGCGGCGATTGCGCCAACGGTTTTGATGCCGATCTTCTTCAAGTTCGAGCCGTTGCCGGATGGTGAGTTGAAGGATCGGTTGATGCGTCTGTCGGAACAGCTGGGGACGTTTGTGCAGGGGGCGTATGTTTGGAAGTTAGGCGATAAGACGGTGAAGGCGAATGCTGCTTTGGCGGGTTGGGGGAAGACGCGGCGGATCATCATTTCGGACACGTTGATCGAGAGTCATGATCCGGATGAGATCGAGGTGATCATCGCTCACGAGCTGGGACATCATGTGAACGGGGACATCTGGCGCGGGATTGGGGTGCAGGTGGTGATCATCTTTGTGTCGATGTGGGTGATAGATCTGGCTTTGGGAGCATGGTCAGGTGCGTTTGGGTTGGATGGGACGTTGCATGACTATGCGAATCTGCCATTGCTGGCGCTGGTCAGTACGGCTGTCGGGTTGGTTGCGCTGCCGTTGGCGAACACGTATTCGCGTCGTCGCGAGACGGCGGCGGATGATTTTGCGATCGCGACTACTGATATGCGTGCCGAGTTCATCAGTGCGATGGAGAAGCTGGCGAAGCAGAATTTGTCGAACGCCGAGCCGCATCCGTTGATCGAGACGGTGTTGCATAGCCATCCGAGTGTTAGTCGGAGGATTGCGCGGGCGCGGGAGTGAACTAGGATTTGAAGGATTGGGAAGGATGTTAAGGATGGGGGCTAGGGGAGTATCTTCCCCCTCTGCCTAGGAATGAACCCCCTGCGTCTCGCTATGCTCGCCGCGTCCCCCTTTTGCTTCGCAAAAAGGGGAGGGTGAATTTACCAGACGGAGTAGCCGCCGTCTACGGGGATGGAGGTACCGGTTACGAAGTCGGAGGCTGGGGAGGCTAGGAATACGGCGGTTCCGGCGAGGTCTGCGGGGATGCCCCAGCGGTCTGCGGGGGTGCGGTCTTGGACGAGTTGGTAACGCTCGGGGAAGAGTTCTTTGAATTGGTTGGTCATCTCGGTGATGATCCAGCCGGGGAGGATGGCGTTTGCTTGGACGTTGTGCTTGGCCCATGCGACAGCGCAGGACTTGGTGTATTGGACGACACCGCCTTTGGACGCGGCGTAGGCGGATGCGTAAGCGGTGCCGAAGATGGACATCATGGAGCCGATGTTGATGTATTTTCCGGCGCCTTTGTCTCGCATGTGATCGAAGGTGAGTGAGGAGACGTTGTGCATCGACGTGAGGTTGGTGTCGATGACGTATCGCCAGTCCTCGTCGGAGAGGTTCTGAGGCTCGTCGGAGCGTCGGTTGGTGCCGGCGTTGTTGACGATGATGTCCCACCCGCCGAAAGTGGACATTGTCTCATCTAGGGCTGCTTGGATGGATGCGCGGTCGGTGACGTCGCAGGAGAGGGCTAGGACATGCGAGGAGTCGCCTCCGGCGGCTTGGGTGAGGGTTTCGACGGCTGCGGTGAGTTTGTCGGCGTTGCGTGCGGCGATGGCTACGTTGGCACCATGTTCGATGAAGCCTTGGGCGATGCCGAGTCCGATGCCGCCGTTTCCGCCGGTTACGAAGGCGGTTTTGTTTGAGAGGTCGAAGGGGGAGTCGTGTAGGGAGTGGTGGGACATGGGGATTGGGTTGGTTAATGGTTGTCGTTGCGTGGTTTAGGATACATCCGGAAGGTGCGGTTTCTGAAAAGTTGTTGTGCGGTCGTAAACTAACTCTTCAGATGTCCGTCTAAGGTTTCAAACCCTTTGGTTCAAGCCCTTTGGGAGGATCATTTACATGGGGCATTGTGATTGACAGTAAACGGGGGCGAAAGGTCGGTAACGCCGGGGTTAGAGTACAGTTGGCATGCTTTGTACGTCATGGCGGAACGTTTGGTACCGCCGGAATGGGTCGAACGCACAGTTGCGGAACCTGCTCTCAGGGTACCTGACCCGAATGACAGGACGTTAGAGAGGTTTTATAGTCCCATACCCGAAAACGAAAACCGCGTTTTGCGTGTGGTCGTGAATACGCAAGTTGCGCCTTGGCGTGTCATCAGCGTATTCTTTGATCGTAGGATGAGAGGGCAGTTATGAGACTCAATGTAGACAAGAAGGCGGATGCGCTTTATTTAAGACTTGACGATTCGCAGATCGTTGAATCCGAGGAAGTATCGCCAGGCGTGGTGCTTGACTACAACGAATCGAATGAGGTGGTCGGCGTTGAGATGCATCGACTTTCGAAGCGTTCTTCGGAGATCGATCTAACGGATTTACAGTTTGAGTCGAACTGAATCCGCGGGGATTTCAACCGTTCACATCGCAACCGACGAAGGTGCGGCCTGCGAGTTGGCAGGCTTTTAGGACACTGAAGGAGCCGGCGGCGGGGTCTAGGACGGGGTCGTTGGGAGCGGTGGTGGCTTCGATGAGGGCTTGCTGGAGGGCTACTGGTTTGGGGTGGACGGCGTTTGATTTGGACGATGGTGCTTTTTCTTCCCAGACGTCGGGAATGTCGTGGCGTGTCCAAATGCCTTTGGCCCGTTTCGGGGCTTTTTGGAGGACGACTAGGTATTCGGCGGTGCGGCGAGTGCGGTAGCCCATGCCGATGCGGGATTTGTTCCAAGTGATGAGGTCGACGGTTTCGAGAGTGGTGTCTTGTATCCAATCGTCGATGCCGGAGCATAGGTGGAATTTGTCGATCCAGAGAAAGAGGTGCCCGCTGGGTCCGAGGACGCGGTGGATGGCTCGGATGAATTCGGCGATAGTGTTGGATGACATCTGTGGGAGTTCCGAGCGCTGCTTGCCTCGGAGAACGCCTTCGTTGCCGTAGCCGAGTTTGTCTAGGACGCCTCGGTACTGGGGGTCGAAGAATGCGGCGGCGATGCAGTCCTCGGGGAGTTTTGACATGAAGGTCAGGCCGTCCATGGCTACTCGCTGGTTGGTGGGTAGCCCGTCTGGGAGGGGGTTTTGGGGGATTGTGAGGGTTCGTTGGTTGGAGTAGACGGTCATGTATAGAGAGTTTAAGACGCGGGTTGTTTGAACTGTGATTTATGTGATTTGAATGATGGGCTGTGATGGGCCCCGCCCTTTTGTCCCATTTCACCCTCACCCTAGCCCTCTCCCATCGAGGGAGAGGGGATAGAGCCTTACTGTAGCGGGTATGTGGGCTCGATGCCGTTGATATCGTAGCCGGCTTCGTCTAGGAGGAGGCGGATGACTTGCTCGGTTTCGGCGTATTTGCCTTCGCCGAAGTGGCGGAAGCGGAGGTTGCCGTCGAGGTCGAACATGTATTTTGCGGGCCAGTAGCGGTTGGTGAAGTATCGCCAGGTGGAGTATTCGTTGTCTTGTACGACGAGCCATCCGATGTCGTTCTCTTCGGTGGCGTTTGTCAGACGATCGATCTTTTTTTCGTAATCGAATTCGGGAGTGTGCACTCCTAGGATGGTGAGCCCGGCGTTTGCGTAGCTCTCATGCCATGCCCTCAGGGCTGGCCACGTGTTCTTACAGTTGTATCAAGTGTAGGTCCAGAAATCGACCAGCACTATCCTTCCGCTCTCTCTGAGCTCTTTGATGGTCGTGGGATCTCCGTTCAGCCACTCCTGAGTGTTACGGAGTTCGTAGTCGGTTCTGTCGTTGAGCGGCGGGTACTGCTCCATTGCGATCCCGGGGATGATCTTCTTTGCCCAGTACGGTGTCTCGGTTGGGGTTGGTGCGATTGTTGCGGTTGGTGCTTGCGTCGCGGTTGGTGGAGGAGCCGTGGTTGCGGTTGGATCGGGGGCAGAAGTTGCGGTCGCGGCGATTTGCGCGACCTCTCCACCGTCACTTTCTTCGGATCCGCAGCTGATCAATATGAGACCAAGCGCTACTATTGCTGCGGTCAGCAGATAAGAACGTGGGGTTTTGAGCCGCCTGCTGAACAACGTTAAACTCGCATACATCTCGCAAAGCAAGCATCGAGGCGTAATTCTTAATGTCAACGATACCATCTTCTGACCAGCCGATAGTCGTGGCACCGACACCGACACCGTTCCGGGACGACGACGAGCAGTCGGTCGATTTCGGAGCGCTTGAGCGGAATGTCGGGAGATGGCTCGAGACGCCGCTTTCGGGGTTCGTAGTGGTGACGGCGAACGGCGAGGAGACGATGTTGAGCGAAGCGGAGCGGTTGGAGACCGTTCGTACTGTGGTCTCGGCACATGGTGGTGAGAAGTTTGTGATCGCGGGCGTAGATGAAAGATCGGCGCGGGAGACTTTGCGGCTGTCTGAGAACTATGCCGAGGCGGGTGCGGACTTCATTCGAATGCGGATACCAAGGGGGATGGCTTCTGCGGATTTGGTGCGGTATTACGGGGAGGTGACGTCGAGGTGTCCGGTGCCGGTGGTGGTTATCCATCAGACGTTTGCGTGGGGAGGCGCTCCAGCTGCTCCTCCGTCGGTGATCGCCGAGTTGTGTGGGATGGACAATGTGTTTGGGTATATAACTGACCACTCGATTCTGTTTGAGCAGCAGGTGTTGCCGCGGATTCCGGACGGCGTGAGGAAGTGGAATTGCAGCGGGGCGTTGCTGGCGTTTGGGACGATGATCGGGTGTGATGGGGCGTGCATGTTGCTGGGGAATATCGCTCCTGCTTTGTGCATGGACATCATCAGCGCCGGGTTCCATGGGGATTACGCGAAGGCTGTTGAGTTGCAGCGGGTGGCTTCGAAATTGAACCCGGTTGTTATGCAGTCGATCGGGTCACCGAAGATTGCGCTGTCGATGCTGGGATGGGAGTACGGGGATGCGCGGAGGCCGTTACCGCCAGTTTCTGAAGAGTCTAGGGCAGCGATCGAGAAGGTTTTACGCGAGACGGGTTTGCTGACATAACGCGCGTCGACCGATACAGGTTGTTTAACAATTGCGAAAAACACATCATCTAGAATCGATGAGTCGTCGCGACCTGAAACTGCACCGCTCCGCATGAACTTACACGAATATCAGGCCAAGCAGATTTTCAAAGATTACGGGATTCCGGTGCTGCCTTGGCGGATCGTGGAATCTGCGGATGAAGCGAAGGTCGCGGCTGAAGAGCTGGGTTGTCCGGTGATTGTGAAGGCGCAGGTCCATGCTGGTGGGCGCGGTAAGGCTGGCGGTGTGAAATTTGCGGCGAACGTTGATGAAGCGGTGGATGCGGCTTCGACGATGTTGGGCACACGGATGGTGACGCATCAGACGGGTCCGAGCGGTGTGCCGGTTAACAAGGTGATGGTCACTCCGGCGGCGGATATTGCGCACGAGTATTACTTGTCGGTAGTGATGGATGGGGATGAGGGTGCGCCGGTGATTATTGCGACGCGCGAGGGTGGCGTTGAGATTGAGCAGGTGGCGGAGGAACATCCGGAGAAGATCGTTCGCATCGTGGGTGATCCGTTGATCGGCCTGCTGCCTTATCGGGCACGGGATGCGGCGCTGGCCCTCGGATTCCCGTCGGCTCTCATTCGGCCTGCGACGGCGTTGATATCGAACGCGTACCGGATTTTTACCGACAACGACTGCTCGCTGGTCGAGATAAACCCGTTGATCGAGACCGAAGACGGCAATCTGATTGCTTTGGATGCCAAGGTCGGGATTGAGGACGATGCGCTGTTCCGCCATTCTGGTCTCCGTGGGCTACATGACCCGGATCAGATGGACCCGTTGGAACGCGAGGCTTCAGAGTTTGACCTCGCGTACGTGAAGCTCGAAGGCGGGCGCGTCGGGTGCATGGTGAATGGCGCGGGTTTGGCGATGGCGACGATGGACATTACGAAGTGGGCTGGAGCAGAGCCTGCGAACTTTCTCGACATCGGCGGGTCGGCAGACCTCGACCGCATCGAGCATGCTTTCAAGATCATTGTCAGCGATCCGGATGTTGAGATCATATTGGTCAATCTTTTTGCTGGTATCGCCCGGTCCGATGTTGTGGCAACCGGCATAATCAACGCTGCGAAGGATGTCGGAGCGACCACGCCGATCGTGGCTGCGATGCGGGGTACGAACGCGGAAGAGGGTTTGAGGTTGCTGCACGAATCGGATATGGATATCACGCCGGCGCCGGATATGGCTAGTGCTGCGGAAGTGCTCCGGGACAAACTAGCCAGCATGGGAGGTAGCAACTAATCATGCCAGTCCTCGTCGAAGATCCATGCCGACTATTGGTGCAAGGATTGGGTCGTGACGGCTCGTTCCAAGCGCAGCGGATCGTGGAGTATGGGACGAATATGGTTGCCGCGGTGCATCCAAACCGTGCCGGAATGAAGTTCATGGATGAGGTGCCCTATTTCGAGACTGCGAGGGAAGCGGTCGAAGCGACAGGTGCCAATACGGGGCTGGTATTTGTTCCTGCGCCGTTTGCGATGGACGCGATCCTTGAGCAGGCTGATGCTGGTATCTCGCTTATCGTCTCGATAACGGAAGGCGTGCCGGTTCAGGACATGATGAAGGCGAAGGCGTATCTGGATCGCACCAACTCGCGGCTGCTGGGCCCGAACTGTCCGGGGCTGATACACCCTGGCGATCGGATCAAGCTGGGCATTATTCCCGGTGCCGCGGTAACACCGGGCAACGTGGGCGTGGTATCGCGATCTGGGACGCTGACCTATGAGGCGGTGGCACAGTTGGGCGCGGTAGGAATGGGTCAGTCGACGTGTGTAGGCATCGGCGGTGACCCGATTCCGGGGACGAATTTCATCGACGTGCTGACCGAGTTCCAAGACGATGACGAAACCGAGGCGATCGTTTTGATCGGCGAGATTGGCGGGACGCGCGAGCAGGCGGCGGCTCAGTTCATCAAGGAAAACGTGACGAAGCCGGTAGTGGCTTCGATTGCCGGACAGACCGCGCCACCCGGAAAGCGGATGGGACATGCGGGTGCGATCATCACTGGTAGGGCTGGTTTGGCTTCGGAGAAGAACAGAGCACTAGAGGCGGCAGGGGCTACGGTTGTGGAATCGCCGGCGTATATCGGCGAGGCGATGGCGGGGATTTTGGGTTAAGACTCCGCGCCTGAATTGGGCGTATAGTTGTCCAAAGCCGTATTATTCGAGATCTCGGCTGTGGAATCTCGATGAATCCTCTCGGCTAGCTGTAATCCATGAAACGTCTGTTCGCTGTCCAACTGACTCGATTGCTCGTGATCGCAGTTGGCTTTGTTCTGGCAGTTTCTCTTTGGGCATGTGAGACTGCAGAGCCAACTCCGGTTGAACCGACTCCCCTACCACCACCGACGGTCGCTCCTGTGGTTCGGGTTGAGCCTACCGCGACGCCGACCCTGGTGCCCACCGAATCTCCTGCACCTACGGCGACGCGCACGCCGACCCAGACTGCCGAACCATCCCCGACTTTGACCGCTTCGCCTACCCGGACCGCCACATCGAAACCATCGCCGACCAACACGCCAACCCCAACTAGCACCATCGTTCCAACGTCGACATCTATTCCTACATCCGAGCAGGCGATTACGGCGACGCCGACCGCTACGCCAGAACCCACTGATACTCCATCTCCAACCGCTACCAGCGTGCCAGAACCCACTGACACTCCGACTCCAACGGCCACTAGCGAACCGGACCCCACTCCCACCTCGGAGCCCACGCCGACGACTGAACCTACCGCTACTTCAACGCCGATCGCCGAGGTATTGGTCGAGGAAGAAAAACTGACGGTTGACGACGAGACTCTGTGGGACGAGTATTTCGAGACGTTGGGTGAAGCCGAGATCTCATGTATCCGCTCGGCGCTCGAAGAAGACGACTTTGACGAGATGCTCGAAAGAAACGTTGTGTCCGGACAGCGAGTGACAGACCGGCATGAGTTGGAGATTTGGGGCTGTCTGACGCAAGAGAACGCGATTGATCTGTACCTATCCGCCTTCTACACGTTCAGACCCGATGGTGATCGCACCGATGACGAACTCGCAGAGATAGACGCGTGCCATCGCTCACTGCTGCAATACGTCGATTTTGCACGTTACCTTGAATCCTCGGTAACCGACATCCACGTGACATACGAGTGGTTCGTGCCACGCAAACTAACGTTGACGTCGAACAGCATGACGGGGTGTTGGTTCAATGACCAATCTGGCTCCATCCCTTACTGGACGTTTCCGGTTTACGAAGCGAGACCAATCAACTTTCTTCCTAGTACTAGGAGGTGGATCTGGACTCCCGAATCCGTAACGGTCTGGGGCGATGCGGTAGACGGGCTATCGGAGGAAGAACGTGACTGCATTCGCAACGAAATCGGATCGGATAGCTACGAATCTCTTCTCGCCGAATCGGTCTTCGATGGTACGACTGAAATTGCGGACGTCGCTATTTGGGAATGCTTGAATAGACAGACGGCCGTGAGGTTATTGAAGCTGACTGCCCCCTTCTCATCTCTGCTCCGACTTGAATATCAAGACCGATTGCGCGAAGAGTTCGACAAGCGCCGGGCGGGGCGCGCAAAACCTTGCGCCGATCGCCTGATGGAGCGGATGGATATTCCCCGATTGATTAAAGCCGGGTTACCAGAAGTCGACTTGGAGGATTATCGCCATGGGCTTGCCGCGTTGATTGGTTTCGGCCTGTGCACCTCACTGCCTGAGGTCGTGGAGATAGACGATCACAGCGACGAGACGGACGATGCGACTGAGATCGCGGTCGAGAGTTTGGTCAAAGGGAATCTCGACGTGAAATTCCGAACGGAACCTGACGAAGAACTGGATGCATTCCAATTCATCGCCGAACCTGGGCTCGTATATGAACTGGATCTGAATTACGGCAATTGGCGCCCAGGCGACTCTTCGATTGATGCGCAGCGGTATTTCGTGATCCAAGTCTTAAAGCCGGGTGAATTTGGATTCAGCACTTCCAGACCGGTTTTGTGGGAGTCGTCGAGCGGCGGTGTCCACTATTTGTATGTGAAGGGTGCCGCGCCGTTGCCGTATGAGTTCGAGATTTCGATCTCGGATTACTTGGATGACTTTGCTAGCGATTTCGAGGGGGCGACGGAGATACCGATCGGTGGGACGGTTCAAGGCACCATCTGCCAAGTTGACGAACACGACTATTTCAGGTTCGTTGCCGAAGAGGGTGTGAGTTACCAGTTAGAGGTGGAATTGAGCGACGACTACTGGATCCCGGACTATGGACTTGATGATCTGACGGTGACGTTAATCGACACAGACCACAGTCCGATCGGGGAGATAAGTGACCTACGAGTCTGGCAAGCGCCATCATCCGGTGGTTTCTTCTTGCAGGTATCGGGACGAGATTCACGCAGACATCAAGGTTCTTACTCGATCTCGGTTTCCGAATCGAACTACCGCGATGACCACGGCGATGACCCGGCATCAGCAACCGAGATTAGCCAAGGCGGAAGCGTGTCAGCATCTCTTGGCGAGGACCTTGATGATGACTATTTCTACTTTGACGCGGTCAGCGGTCAAGCGTTTGAGATGAGCATCGAGACGGAGGGTGACGAAGCTATCCACTTCGACTTGGCAAACGCCGAGGGCGGATCGATCGCGCGGGAACAATCGGGGTTGATATGGCAAGCGATCGATGAGGGACGATATTTTATCCGTGTCTGGAGCGAGGAGATCGGTGACTACACGCTGTCGCTGAATGCTTCTAACTACGCCGACGACCATCGCAAAAACGAGCCTACGGCAGTGTTCATCGGCCAACCAACGGAGGGATACATCCTCAACGCCTACGATCGCGATGCGTTCACATTCGCTGGTGTCGCTGGCGAGGCTTACGATATCGCGGTTGAACTCGGAACTTTGAATGGGGTGAATTTGTCTGTGTACGATCCCCAAGGCAAATGGTTGGGACCCGATGATGAAAGATCCGCGTGGCAGGTGTGGATGTCTGGCAACCACCTCGTTTACCTGTCTTCGTCCGATCAGGGGAGTTACACCTTCACTGTTTCCAGATCGGACTATCGAGACGACCACGGAGACGATGAAGAAAACGCGACCGCGTTGGAGTTCGGCGAAACAGTGTCGGGCGTGATCGGTTTTGACGCCGGGTACAACTGGGAATATGTAACTAACGTCGGCGATCCCGATACGTTCAGTTTCGTCTTGGAACGCGGAGATCTCTATCAGATCGACATTGAACCAGGCAGTTTGCTCAGATCTAGGTTTAAATTATTCGACCCGGCGGGCGAGTTACTAGAGCTCGCAGACACGCGGCTCCTCCGGGAGGCGGAGATGTCGGGCAAACACTATGTAACGGTTTCTGGTCTCGGCGTTGGCGACTATGAACTGACGGTCGATCGTCTCGATTACTTGAACGACCACGGCGACGATTTTTCGAGCGCGACGCTGATCGAAGTTGGGGAACCCTTGTCAGGGACTATCGAATTGGCAAACGAATTCGATTTCTTCCGGTTCAGAGCGACCGAAGGAGAGTCATACGAGATCCGTCTCATTAGGGACAGTCTGCACCTTGACGAAAGTCTTAGGAAACCGCAGTTGAGTCTGTTCGACGCGGACGGTGTGGAACTAGGAAGTGAGCCTGACTTTACGAGATCACCGAGGGTGTTTACCTACAATTTGATCTTGAATGCAGAGGATCTTGCGTCGGACGAGTACTACATTGCCGTGATGTCGCGAAGATATTCAGGGGCGCTGCGGTCGTTGGATGATGATTGGACGCCGACGACATTGGATGATCCGGAACATGTGGGCAATTACACACTGTCAATAGAACTCCTCGAGTGACGCCGACAAACCTTGGCCGATAGCGATGTCGTGACGTTGGTTTTTTCGGTTGCAATCGTGACCGCTGACAAGCGGCTACAATTTTGCGCGGTGTATTGACCAGCGAAAAAAGCGTGGGTACTTATCCCGATCCGCAAGCCAGCAGGAGGCTCTCGGTGAACGACCAAGAACGATATCTTTTTGACCTGAAGGGCTACCTCGTCGTACCCGATGCGCTGACTCAGGAGCAAGTCGGCAGGCTCAACGGCGTGCTGGACGAGCACATCGCGAGCGAGTGTCCGCCGGATATGCGTACACACAGGTTTGGTCCGCTGCTTGATTGGGGGCAGGAATATCGCGACTTGATCGATAACCCGATGATTACTCCGTATCTTTCGGAATTGCTGGGGGACGATTTCCGGCTTGATCACGTCTATCTCGACGTGATCAGGTCGGGTAAGGGACCGATAGGCACTCGGCTCCACGGCGGCGCGGTACCGTTTAATCCGACGCATTACTTCAGCTTCGAGGGCGGGCAGATGCACAACGGGCTGTCGGTAGTGGCTTACAACCTGAAGGACGTGGGGCCCTACGACGGTGGTTTCGGCTGCGTACCAGGCTCGCACAAAAGCAACTATTCGTTCCCGGATGAATGGAAGGAGATGGAGAAACCCGGTCCGTTGGTAGAGCGGGTAACGGGTCCTGCTGGGACTGCGATCATTTTCACAGAGGCACTGACGCACGGCACGCTGCCCTGGGCTGGTGCGGACGAACGGAGGACAGTGTTTTTCAAGTACAGTCCGCACTCGGTATCGTGGTCAGCGGACTACTTCGATCCGGATGACTACCCGGACCTCACGGACGCGCAGCGCGGTATTTTAGAGGGGCCTAACGCGCGGTATCGCGGCAGACACTGATCCGAAAGTTTTAGTGAGTTGAGGCGCGCGGCGGGGTTGGGCGGACGATGAGATGTCACTTGGCGGCGACGATGATCATGCGACGGGCGTTGACGGCATAGGGTTCGCCTCTCCATGCCAACCCACCATTCCTATTTCAACCTGTCAACAACGTTCGATCTAAGCGCCAGACGAATCCGGGTGACTCAATCGGCATCTTCAGGCGCTGTCACGCTGCCGACGATTGTTTGGATTTTCATAGACGGCAGAGTCAATACCACGTATGAGGGCAGGCCTAACTGGTGCCAAAGGGACATTGAATGGACTTTGGCGACGCTTGCGGCAAAAAGTGAGATTACAGTGCCGTGAGTTATCACGATGATGTCCTTTTGTCCCGCCTTCATTACGTTTTCAATCGATGCCGTGAACCTTTCACATGCTTGCTTCGCCGTTTCCGATCCGAGTACAAGTTGGTCCGGATGATGGAAGAACGCTTCGACTGCGTTCTCAAACTCTCGTTTCGGCAAATATGGCACCTCGTCTCTGTGATGCTCTTCTAGGCCATCCGCCATTCTGACCGTAACGTCAAATGTTCTAGCTACTATGCTCGCGGTTTCGACAGCCTTGGGTTCTCGACTTGACCAGATCAGCTCTGGACTGAACAATCTCAACTTGGTTGCAAGAACTCCTGCTCGATGTCGGCCGACGTTACCAAGTCTCCAAGTCGACGCGGGCTTACTAGGATCGATGTCGGGCATCGAATGTTTCACCAGCACCAGCCTACGCACGCCCCTCTCCTAATCCGGGGTTACTAGCCACCACGATCATGCGTCGGGTGTTTACGGTGTAAGGTTCGCCTTGGAAACCGCCGTAGACGTGCTTGAGGGTGAGGCCTGCGGTGGTGAGCATTTTGGCTAGTTCAGTGAGAGCGTAGAGGCGCATGTGGAGGTCGGACATCTCTCGGCGGGTACCGTCGGGGAGGATTTCGGTGTAGGTGAGATGGTTGGTGCTGGTTTGTAGGTCGAGTTCACGGTGTTCTAATACGACCCGGCCGTCATCGTGTTGGTTCCAGTCGTACTCCTCGTTGTTGATGATTACCCACTCGCGGTTTAGGAGATCCATGAGGAGTTTGCCGCCAGGTTTGAGGGCTTTCGCTATCTGGTGGAGGACTTGCTGATCGTCTTCTTCGGATTCGAGGTATCCGAAGGATGAGAACATGTTGATCACGGCGTCGAACTGGTTTTCGAGGTCGTCGGGTAGATGGCGCATGTCGGCTTGGTGGAAGGTGAGGCCCCCTTTGCCTTCGGCATTTCCCCCGTCAACGGGGGAAATCGAGGCTACATGGGCATTGGATCGGGCTATGGCTAGCATCTCTTCGCTGAGGTCGACGCCGGTTACTGAGAGTCCGGTTTTGGCTAGTGCGATGCTGTGGCGGCCTTGTCCGCAGCATAGGTCTAGGACGTTGTGATTGGGTTGGATGCCTAAGGCGTGGATTGCAAATTGGGTCTCAAGGTCTGTCCGATCCTGTTGGAGGGTGTGGCCGTAGACGCGGAGGTAGTCGCCTTTGAAGAATTGGACATACCAGGCATTTTCAGGCGGCTGGTGCATTTTTCCACCCTCACCCTAGCCCTCTCCCGTCAAGGGATAGGGGATGTCATTCAAGGTTTTTGCGTAGGATGTATTGTCTGGGATTCCGGCGTCGATGTAGGCTTCGTGGCGTTCGCGGCATTTGTTGCACTGGGCGCAGTGGATGATTGCGCTGTCGGCACCAAGTTGGGGGTTGGCGCAGGTGAGGGTCAGGTGTAGAGGGAGGGATTGGGCGTTGGCGGCTAGGATGTCTTCTTTGTGCAGGTTGCGCATCGGAGCTTCGACGGTGATGGGATGGTCGAGTCCCATTGCGTTGGAGTTGGCGATGGTTTCGAAGAACTCGGGCGTTGCGTCGGGGAATGGATTTCCGGCGAGCGAGCCGATGACGATCCGGTGGACATCATTTAGGCTGCACCAGATCGCGGTGAGGGTGATGAGGATGATGTTGCGGCCAGGGATGTATACGGTTTCGTCGGGGGCTTCGTATTCGGGGACGGTTTCGCCGGACATTGTCCAGTGGGATTGGCCGTAGAGGGCCTTGACCGGGAGCGAGAGGGTGGTTACGGGTTTGATGTTGGGGTTGGCGAGGGTTTGGATGAATCTTTGGAGCATCTGCTTTTCGGCCCATTCCCAGGGGATGCCGGTTTCGACGTATATGGGGTAAGCGATGCCCTTTTCGGCGATGTTGGCGAGCAGGACACAGCTGTCCATGCCGCCACTGGCGAGAACCGCGGTAGGTGGGTTCACGACGTTTGGTGCCCGTTGGTGTCGGCGCGGTATGTTGCGTAGGAGTTGGGTGTCTCCCAGAGGCGGATCTCGGTGATGTTGAGATCGTCAGATGAGGTCATGTCGTGGATGTGCGCGGCGATGTTTTCGGCTGTAGGGTTGCGATCGATTACGTAGTGGGCTTCGCCGAGTTCAGATAGGACGGCGACTAGCGGATCCCTGCGGTGCAGGATCATACGATGGTCTAGGTTGTCGTCGATCCAGGTTTTCACGATCGCCTTGATGTCGGAGAAGTCGACCACCATCCCGCGGTGGTCTGGTTCTTTGGACACTACATCGACTTCGACTCTTCCGTTGTGACCGTGAAGGTGTCGACACTCGCCTTCGTAGTTCAGGAGTCGATGTCCGTAGCAGAAGTCGATGGAGGTCGTTACTTTGTAGGTCATTTTCGTACTTTTTGGGCTTAGACACCCCTGATGTGCCGTCCCGAATCGACCCTGATGATTTCGCCGGTGATGGATGAGGTGTAGATGAGAGTGGCGATGATTTCAGCGATGTCTGCGACGGAGGATTCTTGTTGCAGAGGGGCTTTAGCGGCGATGGCACGATTCCAATCGGTTGGAGTAATTTCGGGTGGGCGCATAGTTGGCCCAGGTGCGACGGCATTCACTCGTACTCCGAAGGAGGCGACCTCGGCTGCTAAACACCTGGTCATGAAGTGGATAGCGGCCTTGGCGGTGAGATACGGGAGATAGTCGTTGTAAGGTGTTTCTTCGGCGGCCCAATCTCCGAACATGATGATGTGTCCGCGGTTTGGGCCGGGATTTCGGCGCATCTGGCGTGCTGCGTGTACTCCGAGTAGATATGAGCCTTTCGCGGTGGCCATCGCGCGATCCCACGCTGCGCCATCGAGTTCATCGAATGGTGCGTATGGGTAGTCCGAGGCGAGATTGATCACATAGTCGAGGCCCCCAAGAGCACCAACCGTTTCTAAGACCGCCCCGCGAACCTGATGCTCGTCGCTGAGATCGGCTTGGATCAATGCGGTATCGACAGATGAAATGGATGCGGCGAGCAGTTGAGCTTCTTCGGCGCTGTTACGGTATGCGATGGCGAGGTTGATGCCCTCTCTCGCTAGGCGTCGGGCGACGATCTGGCCTACGCGTTTTGCGCCGACGATGAGTGCTGATTTAGGTTTTTCGGACTGCATTGGGGACTGCATTGGATTGCTGATCGGGCGATTGGGTGCCCATTGGACGTTTTGGGTTGATGGCGGAGGGGACAGGATTCGAACCTGCGGTCACCGTGAGGTGACACTGGTTTTCAAAACCAGCGCATTAAACCGCTCTGCCACCCCTCCTTTGAACTTGATGCGGGTGTGATGTCTTGATTCTAATGCTGGCAGGCGGGGCAATAGTAAGCGGTTCTTCCCGCTATTCGTCGGGATGTGACGAGTTGGTTGCAGTCGGGGCATCGTGATGTTGAGCCGCGGGTGATCCTCATGCGCTCATCGTAGGCATCGACGACGTAGGGGCTGCCGTCTTCGCTGGGGTGGGTAGAGATGAATTCGATGGCATGTTCAAGCACTACGATGATGTTGGAGTGAAGTTGTTGTAGGCGTGCAGCGCTTATTCGGTTGCAGCGTCGAAGAGGAGAAATCCCTGTGCGATGGAGTGCTTCGTCAGCGTAGATATTGCCTACTCCGGCTATGAGCGATTGGTCGAGGAGGGTCGGTTTGATGCGTGATCGTTTGGCGCGGATGCGCTCAACGAACACCGGCGGTGATAAATCCCAAGGCTCGGGTGCTAGTCGAGGGAATGCCATGGACGCTTCCGGGACTGCCCAAATTCTCGCCCATCTTCGGGAGTCGTTGAGTTCGATTCGTCGGTTGTCGTCGAGGTAGATTACGGCTCGGAGGTATTTGACTGGTGGATCAGCGGGGTTTCGAACGTGGAGAGAGCCGGTCATGCCCATGTGGAGGACGAGATGAGATTTGTTATCGCCGTTTTCGACCAGCGGCAATACGAGGTATTTACCGCGACGGTTTAAGTTGCCGATCCGCCTATTGGAGACTTTGTTGGCGAAATCTTCGATGTCGGCGGCAGGTGCGGCGATACTGTCTGACCATCCGACTTCTACTCGCTCAATACGCCTCCCACTCACATCACTTGATACCAAGTATCGTCGGATGGATTCGACTTCTGGGAGCTCGGGCATGGATATCGTTCGCCTGCAAACCTACGCAGGGGCGCCCGTCATTGACCTAGCCCGGCTTGGCGACGTCTGCCTGTGTTTAGGATGCTGGGGGTGTTGTCTTACTGAAGGATGAATTCTGGACCTATGACTAGGTTGTTTGGCGGGCTTCCACCGAAGGCGATTGCGGCCATGCCCTCGGTGATGTCGGCTATGGTGCCGGGGTTGGTGGAGATGATTCTAGAGTCGTCTTTGGTCGTCATGCGGAGTGTGCCCTGAGTGGTTTCTACGGAGATTTGCTGGCCGTTTATTTCGGTGATGGTTCCTTCAATGTTCGAGAGGTTTGTGGCATCGTTGTCGGAACCAAACAGACCGCGGGGAGCTAGAAAGCCTCGTCCGAAGCCTTGCGCTGTGCTTGGCTGCTCCGGAACAACGGCTAGGTTGACGATGAAGATGCGTCCGCCTTCGCCTCGCTGCACGGTTCCAGCTACGTTTATGCCTTCTGTCAGATCGGAGGGAGTTAGTTGGCTAATGACACTGATATTGGTGTTGTCGGTGATTTCGACGTCTGTCGACAGTCCGTTGCCGTCGTTGTGATCGATGGTGATAGTTGATCCCGAGATTGCGGAGATGGTGCCTTGGGTCGGGGGCGTGCCGAAGCCCCTGCCCTGTCCGTCTTCGGGCGCTTCGATGCCGGCATCGGCTAGAGCTTCTTGCATGAGTTCTCGGAGACGTGCTTGGTCCTCTTGGCTCATGTTGCCGGACTGTGCTTTTTGGAGGAGTTCTTGGATCTCGGGATTGCTTTCCATAACTTCTTGGATGGCTTGGAAGTTGGGGCCTCCTGCTCCGCCGCCGGGGCCGCCTCCGAACCCTCTGCGACTGCTGGCCTCGGCGGTGATTACTACTACCCCTTCGCCGCTTTCGATGCGTTCTTGGATCTCTGGGGAGAGTTCATCGGTAGAGCTTTCTTCGGTGATTACTGATGTCGAAACTATGACCACTTCAGACCGCGTCGCTCCACTGTCGGATTGCGGTCGTGCGAGTGCGTTGCGGGTGCTTGGTGTCGGGAGTTCGCTTTCTGAGGCGATGGGTATGGTTTCGTCGTCGTCTTGGTCGGTTGGCCCCAAGAAGAAGATCGCGGCGGCGGCGATAATGATGCCGATTAGGACTACGGTTGCTAGGAGTATTGCGAATGGGCTCTTCATTTCAGATCACTATGTAGCGTTGGGTTCGTTTATTCGTATCGGAGGGCTTCGATGGGGTTTAATCTTGCGGCTCTGACTGCGGGGTAGATGCCGAAGAAGAGGCCGACGGCTATGGATACGATGAGGGCGATGACCGGGATGTCGCTGGTGACCCGTGTGGACCATTCGGTGCCGATAAGAAATCGCCCGTCGATCACGGTTGCGAGGGTGAGCCCGGCAATGACACCGATGATGCCACCGCCGAAGGTGAGGAAGACGGCTTCGGTTACAAACTGAGCCACGATGTCGCGACGCTTGGCGCCCATAGCTTGTCGGATGCCTATTTCACGGGTGCGTTCGGTGACGGATACGAGCATGATGTTCATGATTCCGATACCGCCTACGAGTAGAGAGATTCCGGCCACAGTGCCGAGGAATACGACGAGGGTCTGGTTTGCTTCGTCGAAGGTGTCGAGGATTTCCTGCTGGTTGAAGACGGTGAAATCGTCGGCCTCGGTGATGCGATGGCTGAGGCGCAGAACCGTTTCGATCTCTTCGATGGCCTGGTCTACGGATTCGACGTCATTGGCTTGGATTGAGATCTGATCTACGCTGATACCGCCGCCGGGAATTCTTTGCCCTGAAAGTCGGTAGTATGCGGTGGTGATGGGTATGAGTGCTTGGTCGTCCATGGAACCGAACCCGCTTTGGGATGCGAGGACGCCAACGACGCGGAAGCGTCTGCCGTTGATGCGCACTTCTGCGCCTGTGGGGTCTTGGTTTCCGAAAAGGTCATCGGAGACTTGTGCGCCGAGTACGACGACTTCGGCGAGAGATTCGACGTGCGGCGTGCCGATGAAGGTACCAGTGCCCATCTCGAGATTTCGTACATTTAGGAACTCGGGTGTAATGCCGGTAATGGATGCTTGAGTTGTGTTGTTGTTTATGTGGATGGTGCCAAAGGTGCCGATTTGCGGGGCTACGGCCTTGATGGAGGGTGTATAGAGGGGATCGCGGAGGGCATCGACGTCTGTCAGGGTAAGGGGTTCTCCGCTTGGTATGACCGTCAAGAGGTTGCTGCCCAAGCCTTGTATAAGTTCTGTGATGCGATCGGTAGAGCCACGACCGATGGACATGAGTGTGATGACAGAACAGACACCGAGGACGATTCCAAGTAGGGCGAGTGCCGCGCGAAGTCGATTCGCGGTTAGCGAATAGATCGAGGTTCGGATTATGTCTAGAGGAGACATCTGGGATCACGCGGCTTGGGGCTGATCTAAACCCTCTCCAACTCCCCCTTAGTCATCAAGGGTGAGGGTTTGGTTTCGTCGCTGATTACTTGGCCGTCGCTTAGGGTGATGATGCGATCGGCTCTTGCGGCGACGTCTCGTTCGTGGGTTACTACGATGACGGTGATGCCGTTTTGGTGGTTCAGGTCGGAGATGATGTTTAGGATTTCGGCAGTATTTGCGGTGTCGAGATTGCCGGTGGGTTCGTCGGCTAGTAGGACGGAGGGTTCTTTGACGAGTGCTCGTGCGATGCCGACGCGTTGCTGCTGGCCGCCTGAGAGTTCGGTTGGTCGATGGTCCATGCGATCGCCGAGGTTGACCAAGTTGAGAGCGTGTTCGGCGCGTTTCCTACGGTTTGGCCAGTGTCCGTACATCATGGGGAGTTCAACATTGGCTAAGGCGGTGAGGCGTGGCAGGAGATTATGGGTCTGGAAGACGAAGCCGACTTTTCGGCTACGGATGTCGGCGAGGCGATTGTTGGACATCGCCTCCACCGCTTGGCCGTCAATGTGATAAGTGCCACTAGTCGGGACATCCAAGCATCCGATGATGTTCATAAGGGTGGATTTGCCTGAGCCAGATGCTCCCATAATCGCGACGTACTCACCGTCGCGGATATCCAACGTGACACCGTCGAGGGCGCGGACTTGGATAGTGCCGTCGCCCATCTCGTAGATCTTGGTTACATCACGGATACGGATAACGGATTGCGACGCGTATGTAGGAGTACTCACTATCGCTCTGCTTTGGCTGTTGACTATCGTCCTGGCGGCGGGCCACCGCTGACAGAGACCGACCTGGTGATTGCGCGGAAGCCGCCGAATTGACTGGTGTCGGCGCCGACTACTGTCATGAGGATGGTTTCGTCTTCTGAGACACCGTCTTCGATGACGGTCCAGAAGTCGTCGGAGATGCCAAGGGTTACCTTGCGGGGTTCAAGCGTACCGTCAGGTTTGGAGATGAGCAGTATGGGTTGGTTGACTGAACCGAAAAGGGCTTGGATTGGGACTAGGAGTTGATCGGTCTGCTCGCGGATGACGACTTCGGCAACGGCGCTGAGTCCTTCGGGCAGTTGCGTATCTGCTGGTTGTTCGGTTTGAATAGTTACCGGATACGTGACAACGCCTTGGTTCGATTCGCCGAATGCGGCGATGTCAGAGATACTACCGATCAGTGCTTCGTCGCCGAGGGCTTCGAGTTCGATAGATGCGGGATCCCCGACTTGGAGGAACAGGACATCGACCTCGTCGACAGTACCGGAGATTTCGACGATGGATGGGTCGGCGATGATGATTGCTAGACTGTCGGGGTTTGCAGTCTGGCCCTCTTCGACGAAGATGTCAGCAATTACTCCGTCGAATGGTGCGATGATCTGGGTGCCCTCGGTTGCAGCTTGGGCGGCGGCGAGTTCTTCGCGTGCAGTGGCCACTTCTGCGCGTCGCAATGCTACGGTTGCCGGATCGGGGTTGACTAGGGTGTTCAAGTCTTCTTCGGCAGCGTTGAGGTCCCCTTTAGCGACTTCGATCTCTTGACGGGCGAGTTCGATGTCGGATTGGTTGGGTGAGACTAAGTCTCGGAGGGCGATTAGTTTATCGTTTAGGTCCTGTTGTGCGGAGGCTAGTTCGGATTGGGCGAGAGCGATTTCGACTTCGTCGCCATTGACGAGGATGTTGAGGTCATCAATTTTGCTCTGGAGATCGGCTTGGGCAGTGCTGATTTTCTGATTTAGGACGATGATGTCCGATGATTCGAGGTTTTGGAGATCTTCTAATGTCCTGATGGCGTCGTCCAGATCGGCTTCGGTTTTGTCGACCTTCGCCGCGGCGATGGCTATTTCGATGTCGTCGGGACCATCTCTTAAGTCGCCTATAGTTTCGTGTGCCTCCGCGAGGTTGTTGCGTGCTACATTAGCGGCTTCCAACGCGACAGCCACGGATTGGCTGGCTTGGATGCGGTGTACTTCGAGTTCGGGATCAAGCCGATCCAGCTCTTCGAGTAGGTTTTCCAGTTTGTTTTGTGCATCAACGTGCGCGTAGTATGCGACTTCGACCTTGGCTACGAGGTCGGCGAGAGTCTCATCGTCTGTGGGAGTTAAGGCCTCATCCAACTGCTCCTCAAAGTCTTCAAGGTTGGTTTTTGCGGAATCGAGGGTGTCTTGGGTTGTGTCGAACTGCTGAGTATTTGCGAGCATGGCGGTCTCGTATGCTTCGGTCTTGAGCAGGAGATCGTCCCATGCGTCATCAAATTCGACATTCACGCACTCGGAATTAATGTCGGCCTCTTCTTCGGTGCAGTCGAATCTGAGTTCGGAGAAAAAGAACGTGGTCCAGGTTGCGACCACAAACTCGTTCCAAGGGGTTTGAGGATCATCAACGGTCCAGTCCGAAGATGTCGAGCTTAGTTGCTCCAACCTTTCGGTATGAGTTATGGGGACCATGATTTCTGACAGAGTTTTGCCGATGTTGACAAAGATTTCGTCCGGGGACATCTTCCATTCGTATTTGGTGATTTCCATTCCGAGCCATTTATAGAAAACGTTTTGGTACGTGTCACGAGCTTTGTAAAGGTCTGATTTGAGCTTTCTAGTCTCTGCTTCGGTCTCAATTTCGAGTCGTTGGAGCTGATTTTCGGCGACTTCTATGTCGTTCTGGGTGTCTGCGATTTTGGCTCGCAGGTCAGCAACTTCTTCCTCGTCGAATGGGAGTCTGGCGTCTGTTAGAGCGTCTTGGGCGTCGGTGTATGCGAGTTGTGCGGCTGCGACATCCGCTTCGGCTCGAGCGATTTCGAGCTTTTTGCTGGTGATTTCGTCGTCTGCATCGTCCTCGGCGTCGTGGAGGGCATTTTGCGCGTCTGTAACCGCGGTATCGGCTTCGATCACGTCGAGGCTGGCATTTTCAAGGTCCAGTTCAGCTTGGCTGATCGCGGATTGGTCGACGTTGATGGTGTTCTGATATGCCTCGATTGCGTCGTCATGTGCTTTGGCGGCTTCGTTGACAGCGAGTTGAGCATTCCGAATATCGACGCTCTTCTGACTGGTCAGATCTTCTAGCTCGCGTACCAGCTGGTTCAGGGAGTTTTGGGCCTCCGCGATGGCTAGTCTTGCGTTCTCCAAGTCGATGTCGGCGGGGCTTCTCAGATCGGCGAGTTTTGCGTCGGCGTCCTCAACGGCGGCTGTAGCTTTAGCGATTTCTAGTTCGGCTTTGGCGATGTCGGCGTCGCTAGGTTCAAGGATGGAGTCATAAGCATCTTCGGCGTCGGCTAGGATTTGGTAGGCCTTCAGAAGCGTCAAAGTTGCGTCGCTTATTGCTTTGTCATCTGGATTGACCAGCTCTTCAAGCTTGTCTTCGGCGTCTTGGAGTGCGACGCTGGCAGTTTGCAGGTTCTGTTCAGCGTTGACGATGGCTTCGGCTTCGAGAGACATTAAGATGTCGCCTTCAGAGACGAAATCGCCGACTTCGACATCAATGGTGTCGATGGTTCCGGAGGTTCCGAAAGAGAGGCGTTCGCGGTTTGCGTACTCGAGGGTCCCGTTTATGGATACGGAGTTGACGAGATCGCCTCGTCGGATGGTTAGGAGTTGTGTCTCGGCGTCTTCATCAACGCCGTATTCAGCAAGGACGGTGTCGATAGGTGATTCGCCTTCGATCAGGTCTTGGATATAGGGGTAGAGATAGAAGGTGCCGAGATATGCGACGACCGGGACGGCTATGAGAACGACGGCTGCGATGACCCACTGAGCGGGGGTGATCTGCTGCAACGGATTACCGGGGGCTTGAACTGCGTCGTCGGTATTAGTGGGCATTTGAGGAATCGGATCGCCGGTGTGATCTTCTTCGGCGACAACGGTATGCCTTACGCCGTGTGGCTCGCCTTCGGATGCATCCATTGCCGGCACTGGTTGGGTTTTCGGAGTGCCAGCATCGTCGTCATCGCCAGTTTGGTCTCGGCGATTTCGACGTCCCGACACGAGGAAGAATCCGAGCATTCCTGCCAACCAACAGTTGGTCCAGTGTCTTTTCCTTCGTTCGTTCAATGATTGCGCTTCGCCCCTTGGACTTTAGAGTAACCTTATTCACGCGCGCCGAATTCGGGACTGAGAGACTGCAATGACTGAAGCTAGACTTGCACGGGATTACGACATCCGATTTGGGCATGGTCTGCTCAAATCAGACTCTGCGAATTGGGGACGATACGTCGTTATCACGACACCATCGGCATGGGCAGCGACCAAGGACGAACTGGATCATGAACCGGCGGGAATCGGGTATAACGAGTGGCTCGACCGGACGCATCTGATTGAAGTCTCCGACTCATTGCCAGACGATATCGACCTGGTCGTTGGGATGGGTGCTGGACGTGCGCTGGATCATGCCAAGTTGGTGGCGAAACGCAAGGACAAGCCTTTGGTGCAGGTTCCGACGGTGGTGTCGACAGGCGCAATCATTCACGGATTCGTCGCAGACTGGGATGGGCGCCAGATCATCGGCCAATTGGCGGTGGTGAACTGCGAGTACGTTCTGGTCGACTATGACGTGGTGTTGAAGGCTCCGGAGCGGTTGAATACGGCTGGATTGGGGGACGTGTTGTGTGGTTACGCGGGACTCTCGGAGTGGCGGCGGAACGCGGAGTTGGGGAAGACCGGACCAGTTGAGGAGGAGAAGACGGCGAGGGCTGTAGCGCTGTACGACCATATCGTGACTGAGTTTCCGAAGACGTTGGACGCGGACGGCGAACTCACACCGGCTTCAGTCAAAGAGATCATGGACGCCGTGCAGGCGCGCGACGACGCGTTGATCAAGGATGAGCGCGCACCGGGCGCGGACCATGCGTTCTGTTTCGTAGTTGAGATTGCGGCGGACAAGTACTGGGTCCATGGCGAGATGTGCGCGCTAGGGGCCGTGATCATAGCGTGGAGAACGAATCAGAGTCCGGAGACTTTGACAGGGTGGTTAGACAAGTGCAAAGTAAGATGGCGACCTTCGGATGTTGAGATAACTCGCGAGGAGTTGGGCGCGGGCATCGCGGTGTGGCCGAAGTGGATGGGCGACGGTACCGACGGCAAGCCAGCGTCACCCTCGATCGTCGTCCAAGAGCCGATGACGGAAGAGGAGATCGATGCTTGCTGGGAGTGGCTCAACTCCAATTGAACGCCACGGTGTTTCTCTTTTGAAGTCTCGTCGCTTAATTGAGCACAGCGGTTTTGTATTCAACGTTCGTGTTGCACCATGAAGGTGTGCGAAAGGTCATTACATGTGGGCATTGACGATCGCTGGTGGTCGCGGCGAGCGGCTTCGACCGCTTACCGATGGCATTTGCAAGCCTATGGTGCCTGTCAACGGCGCGCCTTTGCTCCAGCATCAAGCGCTTTGGTTGTGTGAGAACGGTGTCACGGATATCGTTTTTTTGACGGGATATCGGGCGGAGCAGGTCGAGGAGCACTTTGGCGACGGCTCTCGGTTTGGATTTCGTGCGCACTATTCGCCGGAGGATCAACCGCTGGGCAGAGGCGGTGCGGTGAAGCAAGGGATGGGGCTGGTGCCTAGAAGTGTCGAGGATGTGATTGTGGTGAACGGCGATGTTTTGAGCGATCAGTCGTTGGCACCACTTATCCAGCAACGCAGCGAACATGGCGCGGCAGCCACGATAACTTTGATACCGTATGTCAGCTCGTTCGGCGTGGTCCTCGTTTCAGACGATGGAGTGGTGACGAGTTTCGCTGAAAAGACCGAATTGCCGTTCTGGATAAATGGTGGCATCTACGTCTTTGAACGCGAAATCGAAGACCAGTTACCCGACGTTGGCGATCACGAAACGACGACCTTCCCTCGGCTAGTGAGCGAGGAGCGGATCCATGCGATCAAATCGAGCGCGAATTGGATCTCGGTTGACAGCCACAAAGACTTACGTGAGGCGCAAGAGATGATGTCTCGGGGTTTATTGCCGCAATCAGACGCTGATTTGGCCTGACATCAGGCAATGATCAAACAGGAACGCCGTCGCGGGCTTCTTTGACGTGGCGGGAAACTTGGATCGTGGCGATGTCGATATTGTTGTCCGAAGTGTTGATCACTAAATCGTAAAGCTCCGGATCTTCCGGATCCGCTTTGTGCATCTTGTGGAAGTACTCTCTCTGTGCCTTTTCGCGCTCGGAGATGATGCGTTCGGCTAGCGCAACATCGTGCAGCCCTTCTCGCGCCATGACGCGGTTGACACGGTCGTCCCATTCAGCGAAGATGCCGACGCGGGAGACTTGCTCAACATCGGCGAGTTCCACAGCTCCGGCACGATGCACGATCACCGCGTTACCGTCTTTGGCTACTTGAGCGAGGTCATAGGCTTTGTCGAGCGTGTTGGCAGATGAAGGGCCATTCGTGTCCCAAGTCAGCGGCCTGTGGATGTCGGCGGCACCTTGCAGAAGCGGGTCGTCGCCCGCTGCACCGATGGCGAAGTAAGACGCGGCGCGCTCGATCCAAGCCCAGAGACGATCGGAGAACTCCCCATCGTTACCAGTTGACGCTAAAACAAGGTCGGTGTCGGCGGCTTCGCGGTTTAGCGCCTGCAACCGAGCTCGGTCAAAGTACCGCAACCTGAACATTCGGGCGATCTTTTTACCGACATCAAAGGCACCAGAGCCGATGTGTCCGTCGATTGTGACTAGCGTCTTGCGCATGAGAACGTGAACTCATTGCTGTTGGACGGCATGTTGAAGCAAACCGTCCGCGCGTGCGGAAATGATACATCTAATCCGCCATTCACGCAAAAACGGCTACGAAACGTGTGAAAAGATGTTGACTCAGTCGATTGCGCTCAGGCCGCCGTCGACGCTGATCGAGGCTCCGTTGATGTAGTCGTTTCCGATGACGCTGATGACAGCTTGGCTGACCTCGTCCAATGTTCCCGTCCGTCGTGCCGGGCCGAGAGTTCGACTGGAATACGAAGAAACATCGTCAGTCCCGTCGTCGGAGAGCGGCATGATCACGCCCAACCGTAGCTCGTTGACTTGGATTCGGGGTGCCAAACTGACGGCCAAGGCCTTGGTCATGCCAGTGAGAGCGGTATTAGTGATGGCGTAAGTGAACCGGGATCGGTAAACTTGTCTGCGGTCGTTGATGTTGAAGATTTTGCCGACGCCATCTGGAGCCAGTCCCCGGTTCATCGCTTGCGCCAACAACATAGGGGCACGCACGTTGACCGCAATCGCATGATCGAACGCGTCGGCTGAAACATCGTCAAGGCGGGCGCGGGCGAAAAAAGAGGCGTTGTTGACGAGGATGTTGGGAGTGGTGCCCATGGCGTCTACGGCTTCTTTCCAGAGGCGCTCACATTCGTTTGAGTTGGCGAGGTCGGCTTGAATGACTTCGCCGTCGACTCCGCGTTCGCGTACTTGAGCTTTAGTTTCGAGCGCTCCGGCTTGGCTGGTGTTGTAGTGGATCGCCACGCCGCATCCGTTGTTCGCCAGCGCCAGGGCCAACGCCCTTCCGATGCGCCTTGACGCGCCGGTGACCAGTGCTGTCGCGCCTTGAATTTCCATTAGGATCCCTCCATACTCGCCTACATGTTAGCCTTCGAGCAATCAGAGACGAGACAACTGAGGAACCAAGATGATCTACGAATTCAGGACGTATGACCTTAAGACGAGGAGTGTGCCCGAGTTTGAGGCGAGGGCGGCGTCGAAGATCAAAGAGGGTCGCCAAAACTATTCGCAGCTCTTCGGGTTCTGGTTCACGGAGGTTGGACCGATAAACCAAGTAGTTCACGTCTGGCCATACGACGATCTGGAGCAGCGGAGAAGGGTACGGGCGGAGGTTGCGGAGAAAGGCATCTGGCCGCCGGATAACGCCGAGTTCGTAAGGAAGATGCGGTCTGAGATTTTTCTTCCGGCTCCGTTCATGAAGAATCGTGGCGAGGCCAAGCTGGGACCTGTGTACGAGATGCGGATTTACACCTATGCGCCGCCGGATATCCCGAGGGTGATCGAGATTTGGGGCGAGCACATCGAGGAACGGGAGAAGTACTCGCCGCTGGTAGGCGCTTGGTATTCGGAACTCGGCGCGCTCAACACTTGGATCCACATGTGGGCCTATGAGAGCTACGACCAACGGGCGGCGATCCGTGAGGAGACGCGCGCCAAGGGGATTTGGCCGCCCCCCGGGGGCATCGCTCCGCTCACGCAGGCGAACAAGTTGTTGCTGCCGATGAGTTTTTCACCACTGCAATAGCGTCGTCGAGGGCTAATTGTCGGGCGCACAGAGACTGCGGAGACTCGTTAAGCGAAAATCACACCGAGGTGCTGCGAAGGTGCTCCATGAACTCGTCGCGCGTGGCGGCATTGTCTCTGAGAGATCCCATGACAGCACTAGTTACCATACGGGGGTCTTGTTTTCGAACACCCCGCATGACCGTGCACATGTGAGTACCTTCGACTACTACTCCGACGCCCTTGGGGTCGATGAGTGAGTCGAGGAAGCTGGCGATCTCCTGCGTCATGCGTTCTTGAACCTGCAAGCGCCGGGCGAACATGTCGACGATGCGGGGGATTTTTGAGAGGCCGACGACCTTTTTGTCGGGAAGGTATCCGACGTGGGCGTAACCGTAGAAAGGCAGTAGGTGGTGCTCGCAGAGGCTATAGAACTCAATCGATTTGACGACGACCAGTTGATCGTATTCGACATCGAAGAGGGCGCCGTTGAGTAGTTGTTCGGGGTCGATGGAGTAGCCACTCAGGAGTTCGTCGAACAGTTCGGCGACGCGGAGGGGGGTTCGTTCGGTGCCTTGTGGGTCGAGGTTTTCGGGTCCGATTGCCTTGAGGATCTCGTTGACACTGTCAGCGATCTGAGCCTTAGTGGCGGGGTTGAGTGTGACACCGGCATTGAACATTCTCGGCTCGTAGCCATTGGACGTAACTACCGCGACGTCGTTGGAGTTGTGATTTTCAGCGACCATATCGACACATTCGCCCGCTGGGAATTCCAGTACGGGCTACTCTATATTCCTGATACTTTCAATTATCGCCGACGGTTTGATGGTTGTAGAAGATATGCTGAATTAACCTTCGACGTAGCCCGTTGGCAGTTGCCAGATTTGCTCTCAGAATTAGGAGTTGCAGCGTGAAGATCACAGAGATTGAGACTTTCGTAGTTGATGCCGGTTGGCGTCCGTGGCAGTTCTGCGCGGTGCGCACGGATGAGGGCATCACGGGATACGGTGAGATGTCGGACGGACGAAATCCTTACGGTGTGGTCGGTACGGTGTCCGATTATGAGCCGATTCTGTTGGGACAAGACCCGTTGGCGGTCGAGGCACGGTACTGGGACATGTACCGGATGTCTCGGCAAGCGCCTGGCGGGATAGCGGCGCGGGCTATAGCGGGTGTGGAGTTGGCATTGTGGGACATCAAGGGCAAGGCGATGGGCGTGCCGGTGCATAGCTTGTTCGGCGGGCCCACTCGGGAGCAGCAGCAGGTTTACTGGTCGCATTGCGGTTCTTCGCGATCGCGCAACCACGAACTCATTGGTGTGCCTCCGATGGACTCGTTTCAAGCGGTGACGGATTTGGGTCACGAGGTCAAGGAGCGGGGTTTCAAGGCGCTCAAGACAAACATCATCTTTTTCGACGACAACACGCATGGTTACGGGTATGGTTTCGGCACCGATACTCCGGATCAGACGATCAAACCAGGGTTGCTTCGGCATGTTGAGAAGTACATCGGTACCTTCAAGGAGGCTGTGGGGCCGGATATTGAGATTGCGCTGGATCTGAACTTCAACGTGAAGCCTCAGGCGGCGAAGCAGATCTGCGCAGTGTTGGAGCAGTTCGACATGATGTGGGTCGAGATCGATATGTATGAGGTGGACGGGTTGAAAGAGGTCAAGGACAGCACGAGTTGCCCGATCACATCAGGGGAGAATCTCTTCACTATCCGGGATTACCGGCCGTATTTCGCGGCAAGGGCGATGGACATTGCGATGATCGATGTCCCATGGCAAGGCTTCGCGCGCGGGAGGGATGTGGGGATGCTGGCGGAATCGCATGAGATAAACGTGGCTCCGCACAACTACTACTCGCACTTAGCGACGATGCAGGGGATCAATCTGTGCGCCACGTTGCCGAACGTGCGGATCTGCGAGATCGACATCGACGATGTGCCGTGGAAGGACGATTTGACCGGGGGGCCGCTTACGTTCCACGATGGCGGGTTGCTGGATGTGCCGACGAAACCTGGATGGGGGGTCGAATTAGACGAGGATGTGGCCAGGGCGCACGCTTGGCAGCGTGGGCGTGGGCCGGGGTATCGATGAGATGTGGCAGCGAAGCATTAGTGATTAGTCGAAACTAATCCCAATTCCGCCAGGCTGCAAGACTTGAACTCGACGGATGGTTTATGCATAAGCAGTCGGAGGCGATAGTCCTTCAACGTGCCTGTTAGCCATTCGGCGAACGCAATGACCACGACCTTCTCGAGTTTCAGTCCCATCGCGTATCCGAATTCGATTGCGGCGTTGGTTGAGAGGTCGGGATGCAGGACGTGTAACTCGTCGCTGGCATCCAATTTAGACCAACTGCGGTCTCGGATGGCGATAAGGTCGTCTTCCGTCTGAGGTGGGCCGTTCGCCCAGCGTGTGTCGTATTCGATAGCGGGGCAAAAGACGTCCTTGTCAGCTAGCGCGTTTTGGATGTACCAGTGGCACCAGCGGACGATGATTTGTCGTTGGGCTTCGGGAACGCTGGTGATGGGGGTTGCTAGGTAGATGTGGGGCATGGAGGTGACCTAGAGAAGAAGCTCTTTGGTTTCGGCAACGCATCTTTCTAACTCATCTCGGATCTCGTAGACCCAGAACCGCTTTATCTGCCAACCCATGCCGAGTAGTCGGTGGTCTCGCATCAGATCCTGACGGCTCCGACTCCCGTCCCATTCGCGGTGATACATTTCACCGTCGACCTCAACATTAAGTTTTATGTTTTCAGTCACGAACGCGAAATCTAGGCGGTACTGTTCCTCGACGTATTGGTGCGTCGGTTTCAACCCGGCATCGCAAAGCGCTTCGAAGAACCGTTTTTCCCAATGCCCGACGTTGGGCCCATCTTTGAATCCGTACGGCTCATCAGCGCGATCTTTTGGATTGATGATTTCGTTGTAATACTCCGCGAAACCCTTAATGTGGGCGATATCCGAAGCCAAACACGCGTCAAGATTTCCGACGACCACAAGCAGTGCGCGCGCTCTAGTAATCGCCACGTTGAATAGATTGTCCGTTCCGCCGATGAACCATTCTGCGCCCCTGGGCATATCAAACTCGACGCAAGGCGAAAAGAACACGACGTCCCTTTCGTCGCCTTGGAACGCGTGGGCGGTATTTGTAATCAACTCGCAACGTCGCAAAACATCGGAGTCAAGTTCCCGGTTGAGGATATTGATGATCAGATTAGCCTGGGCACGGAAAGGAGTCACTATGCCCACGCTACCGCTAAAACCACGTTTGCCTATCAGATCTACAACCTGTTCCGACAACTCTTCGGCTTCTGGCTTATTGATGTTGCCGTTGTAGGTTGATGAACGCTCAACGCGTCCTTTCAGCTTGTGCCATCGTATTCCCGCGTTCTGTCCCGATGGCACCCCCAACTCGTTGTAGTCGGTACACACCAGCAACCGATCGTTGTACCACCGATTGTTGCTAAAACTGATGATGTCTGAGTGTGAGCGAAAGTGTTCCCGCAGGTAATGCAAGGAGTTTCTTCCCGCGTTGCCCATTGCGATGTCGAACAAAGATTGTTTCTTGAAAGATAACGATTGATCCGATGTCGGATCTAGACTGTGTTGCACCTGTAAGGTTTGATCCTGCAGATCACTAATCTTGGTAATATGCCGCAGCTGATTGGGGTCGCCAATGATCATTGCCCTATTGGCGCGATAGAGAAGCGGTAAAGCGGAAGGGATGTTGCACTGACTAGCCTCGTCAATCACCACTAGATCAAACATCCCGGCATGAAGCGGGATGTTGCCTTTCGCCGATAGGTTAGTGACGCACCAAGCAGGTAGCGTGGACATCACCTTCGGGAAGAGCCCCTCCAATGTCCGCATGAGTCGTCGATATCTCTGACCGCCCAATTGGTCATTCTGCAATTCCTCAAACACCGCCCGGAAGTTATTAATCGCGTGCTTCGTGTCATTGTCGAAGCGATCCGGCAACACGCGCATATTTGCGTCTAGCAGTCGCTCGCCGGCATCCCAAACCTGTTTTTCGACGCGCTTGAGTTCCGCCGCCAAGCCGTTAACCATGGGCATCTTCGCCAACGTTGCGGTGGTAGCGGCGAAATCGCGCGATTTTTCTTGCAGCGTCGACTGAAGTTCTGCTTGCGATGCATCGAGTTCGGCGAACTTTGCGCCGTGCCGAGTCTCGTGCTCGGTACTCAGGCGTCCGATCTCGCTCCTCCGGTCGGCGATGCGTTGTTCATATTCCTTACGCTCGAAGACATCGTTGACCTCTCGAATCTGCCTACGGTGACCGGCGATGCGTTCATTCAGAATATCGATCTGTTTCAGTACCCGATCCGATATGGACTGACTTAACCGTGCCTCACGGAGATCAAATTCTTTCTCGTCGAATTCTGCCTCGAATTTGGTGATCTCATTTTCGAGTTCGTCAATCTGGCTGGCGATCTCGGAATTGCGCTCTGCGTCTCGCTCCCATTCGGCCAACGCGGTTAACGCATCGGACGTGTAACTCGCCCAACGATCCAATCTAGAAGCAACGATTGGGCCCGCTGGTGGTTTTCCGAGGATGTCAAATACGTCGGCCCATGCGTCAATTGAGCGTTCAATGCGTTTAAGCCTTGTCCCCCGTCCCCACGGTTTCCATAATCTTGACCAGATCGAACCGTCACCGTCGGTTTCGGCTGTCAAAGCGCTGTATGCGTCTTGCATTAAAAATCTAAGGGCATCAAAATCCTGATTTTTTTGGCGGGCCCATTGTTGCGGGTCCAGATCACTGGCTAGACGCTCCAACTTTCTTTTCCGAGATGCGACCTTTGCGTCGCGTATCCGCGTTTCCGCCTCTTTCCGTTGTTGCAACGAATCAAGTTCGGCGTAAATGTTGGAAATTTCAGCACCGATGTCGGCATCAATACGAGGATGTTCGATTCGTACCCGGTCGTTTGGTTCTCTCAGAGATTCGATCGCTGCGAGCAGTTCTTGAATCTCTGAGTGGTTCAGGGCAATCTCGTCGTCTCGAGCACTCCGAGCTTCATCACGGTCGCGGTGCAGCTGCAGTATCGTTTCCTTGATACCGCGGATTGCGTCGTCTAAGCGGGTCTTGTCTTGCTCGCGTGACTGGTGTGCCGCGTCGAACCGTTCGTTCAGATTCGCCTGTTCCGATTTGAGATCGATAATTTCTTTGTCGAGTTGATAAGCGCGATTGCGATGTGCGCGCCCATCCTCTAATGTCTGCCAAACTGACACCCGGTCTTTCTCTAACCGCTCAACCTCCCGACGCGCGTCACTTGAATCCAGTCGATCATGATCGCTCACAACGGAGGAAAGGATATTCACCAAGAAATTGATGATCCCATTTCGTAGGTCTCGATCCCCGGCGCGTCGACCTGTACGAACCATCAAAGGTCTACTAGTAAGGCGGTTCACGCGGTCTTCGACGACATCAACGGCCTTGTGGTTGTAACTGGCGAAGAGAACGCTTTGCCTTCGCAACCAAGCATTAGCGATGACAGTCGTCACGATCTGAGATTTGCCGGTGCCCGGCGGTCCGGTGACGACTGTCAAGTCGTTATGAAATGCCGACTGCACTGCGCGGCGTTGCTCATCGTTCAATGGAACAACTTCGGTTATGCCTTCGTTGGTCTGATCCGGAGCGTTTGCGCGTGAATCGTCGTTAACAGGAACGCCAAAGAAAAACCCAGCCGACGTTGAATCGACGCTGTCGACGTGCCAATCTCCGGCTAGGGTTGTCAGTTCTTTATCCAACCCTTGTGTAAATCGCGGACGGTCTGTGATGACCAGAGCGTGTCGATTCAACACAGGGGCGTTTTTTGCCGCCTCTACAATCGATCCCACGCGTATGCAAGTAGGGTCCAGTGTTTCACCTTCCGGCAGCTGCTCTAGTTCAATCAAACGACGCACTAAGTAATTCAAACCTTCGGGCGGGAGATCCGCGGCCCGATTGAGGCCCAGCTGTTCGTAAAGTTGAGTTTTTCCTTCAGGATTGGAGACACCGATGAATCGGCTAAATTCGTCGTTTACTTCTACTTCCGGTGATTCGCGAGCCAATCTGACGCTCAACGTTTTGCCCTCAAGTTCGTGCTCCACACGTTGCAAGAAGACAGGGATTAATGAATTCCGCCCGAAATCATTGCGTCGGACAACGAATGGGTAGGCGTACATAATCTCAGCAGATGGTCGACGTTGTTGCAGTTCAGACGCGGATCTCGAATATTTACCGACAAGATCCGACTTCAGTTCACCCTCGCCGCTAGAAGTCCATTCGGCTTTGAGCTTAAGGGGTATGAATGTCTGCCCTTCATCGTCGTCCCGAAGGATCACTGAGCGGTCGGAATCGTACGCGAGGCAATTGCGGTAATACGCGATGATTCGCTTGAACTGTTGAGGATCGAATTCGGTTGCTGGCATGTCTTGACGATTAGGCGGGTTGAAACACTTCGCGAGCGGTCATAACATACGGGACGACGCGCGGGCCGAAATCGGTTGCTCTAGGCTATAAAATGGCTTTGGTTGCCAGTCTCATGTGGGTACCTGCAAACCACATTACCCCACAACCGCCGCAATCTCTTCTTCAGTCATCCCTGCTTCGCGGAGGATCTCCCAGTTGTGCTCGCCTAGGGCTGGGGAGGCCTTCAGGTCGGGCATGCCGGCAGTGAAGTTTAGGATGGGGCCGGAGGTTCGGTAGCGGTGCCCGGTGTGGTGTTCAAGTTCGATGATGTAGTTGTTGGCGGCGGCTTGCTCGTCCCAGACAAGGTCTTCGCTGAAGCGGATGGGGCCGCAGGGGATGTCTTTGGCGTTGAGTTCCTCAACCCACTCAGCGGTGGTTTTGGAGGCGAAGATCTCCTCGAATGTGTCGATCATGTCTTGCGCTAGTTTGTCGGCATCGGGCGCATCGTAATCGTAGTCGGGGTCGGTGACGCGCGGGTCTTCGAGGTTGAGGTGCTTTAACAGTCGTGCTCTTGCGGCCCAGTCGAGGGTGCCGAGGCACATACCGCCGTCTTTGGTACGGTAGGCTCGGTAGTAGCAGCGGTAAATCGAGGGCCTGACGACGCTTTGGTAATCTCGCTGCAACTCCTGATATGTCTTTCCCTCGGCGATGAGCTGCGGGTATCGCTCCTGGTACCAGGTCATCGACGGCGTGGGTGCGTCGAGCATGTGCATGATCCTCATGCACTGCATCGCCAAGGCGTTCATCATCAGGCTGGTCTCGACCTTTTGGCCCCTGCCGCTGTCGCCGCGACCGATGATGCCTGCGGCTATACCTAAGGCTGCGCAGTATGCCGAGGAGAGGTCGATGTAGGAAGATGACCAGACGACCTCGGGTTGACCGTTGGGTGTGATCTTGCCTTCGGAGGTTACGGCACCGGTGAAGCCTTGCATCACGAGGTCGAAGCCAGGAGCCCCTCCTAACGGGCCTTTCATGCCGTATGCGGTGATGTCGACGTAGATGATGGCGGGGTTGATGGCGGATAGGGAGTCGTAGTCGATGCCGAGGGTTTTGGCGGTGTCGGGCCGGTTGTTTGAGATGACGCCGTCGGACATCTTGACGATTTTCTCCAAGGCGGCTTTGCCTTTGGGGTCTTTCAAGTTGAGGGTTACGCTCTTGACGCCGCGGTTCAAAGGGAGGAAGGTGCGGCTTTCGTAGGGTGCGAAGGGTTGCGAAACTCGCCACGGATCGCCGGTCGGGGGTTCGATTTTGATCACTTCGGCGCCCATATCGGCGAGAATCTGTCCGGCGAAGGGGCCGGCGACGAAGTTGCCGAATTCGATGACCTTGATGCCTTCGAGTGGGCCTTTTGGGTGAATACCGTTTGCGTCTGATCCGTTTTCAGTCATGATGATGCGAATATAACACTGAACATCGGGGGGTGTTTTTGAGACGTTGTATAGCCGCGATCTTGCCGCTCATGCCGCGAAATTGCCGCTGGAGCGGCATGTTCGCTGTCGGGGTGTTTTACGGTGTTATTCGGGATGTGGGATAGGTCATATGCAGCATGTAGGCACATATGAGGTGTGAAGCGCTGGTTTTCGTAGGATTTGGGGGGTTGGTTGGAAGGGGAATTTAGAACAAACTTGCCGCAGGAGCGGCAATTTCGCGGCAAGATTAGTTTTTGAACAAGTTCAAAAAGTTGGGTGTTGGCGTAATATCGATAGCGTTGAGTTGGAGATGAATGAATGGAGGATTGTTGTGTATACGACAGATATGTATGAGGGCATGATCGCGGAGACGGTCAGTGTTCAGGCGGAAGACGGGACTGCCATAAACGCGTATTTCGCGCGTCCGCTGGGGCCGGGTCCGCATCCGGGGATGGTGCTGGCGCACCATATGCCGGGGTGGGACGAGTGGTATCGGGAGTGCGCGCGGAAATTCGCTCATCATGGTTATGCGACGATTTCGCCGGACTTGTATCACCGTATCGGTCATGCTTCGCCGGAGGATGTTGCGGCTCATGCTCGTTCGGTAGGTGGTATTCCTGACGATCAGGCGGTGGGAGATCTCGCGGCATCGATGAGGTACTTGAGGTCGCAGCCGAATTCGAATGGTAAGGTAGGCGCGTTCGGGACCTGTTCAGGCGGGCGGCATGTCGTTTTGGCGGCTTCAAGAGTTGAGGGGTTTGACGCGGTTGTGGATTGCTGGGGCGGGCGAGTCGTGATGGACACTTCGGAGTTGACAGAAAACAACCCGGTCGCGCCGATCGATTACACCTCGGGGCTTTCGTGTCCGGTGCTGGGGTTGTTCGGGGAAGAGGACACTAGTCCGTCGCCGGAGCAGGTGGCGATCCACGAAGCGGCGTTGAAGGAGCATGGCAAGGAGTACGAGTTCCACATGTATGCGGATGCGGGTCATGGTTTCTTCTACTACGACCGGGCGCCGTATCGGCAAGAGCAGGCGGTGGACGGCTGGCAGAAGACGTTCGCGTTCCTCGCCAAGCATCTTGGATAGGGCTTGGGTCCGACATTCCCAAGGATAAGGAGAACACGTTATGTGCACGATGATTGCTGAGAAGACCGCGGTTACTGGGTGCGGCAAGGGTACGCCGGGTTGGATGCAGGTAAATCAGGTGACGGTTTCGTATGACCATCCGTCGGAGATGACGCTGGAGCATGCGCTGAACATCGATTTTGTGGACGCTTCGCAGAAGTTGGGCCCGAGGATCGCGGTGGAGTTGACGCCGGAGTCGGCGCAGCGGCTTGTAGAGCTGATCAATGTTGCGCTCGAGAAGGGTGCGGTTGTGGATCCGGTGGCGTTTGAGTAGAAGGTTTTAGCAGGGTAATCGGCGTTGCCCCGCGTCCGCCCCGTCACCCTCACCCTAGACCTCTCCCATCAAGGGAGAGGGGATTTGTATCTCCGCCCCATCTCTCTGGATTCCCGCCCGCGCGGGAATGACGGTGGTTGTGCGGACATCCCCGTGTTGGTGGCGTATTGAATTTACATGGATGGACGGGATGGATGGGATGAGGAATGTTGGGGCAGGTTTGGCGGTGGGTTCGCGCTGTATTTTTACAATCAGGGCATCGTTTTTGCCTAGAGATTTGTCTGATGTTGGGCTTTCTCAAACCGCAGGACAACCTGACGGATGCTGACCGGGAGCGTGGTCTCTCGGTGATGGACAAGCAGATTTTCGCTGCTGCTGGTGCCGACGGTTTCGTTTCCGCTGGCTTCCTTTCGGCGTTCGCGCTTCTGATCGGGGCGTCGAACCTGCACATCGGTATATTGACTGCGATCCCGTTTGTGTCGCAGGCGCTTCAAATCATCGCGGTAGTTGTGATCGAGCGTTTGCAGATGCGGAAAGCGTTGGTGGTGGTCACGTATTTGATCGCCTACTCGACGTGGATTCCAGTGGCGTTGATACCGCTCATCTTGGACGTGCCGCATGTGGGAGCAGTGACTCTGCTTTTGGTGTTTGTTGCGATACGTGGTGTCGCTACATCATTCGTGGTTACAGGTTGGAACAGTTGGCTACGAGACATGGTTCCGGTTGGTTCAGCCGGGATATTCTTCGGTCGGCGATTGAGGCTGGCGACGATTGCGGCGATCATAACTGGTCTAGCGGCAGCGTTATTCGTGGATTGGTGGAAGGGATTTTCAGGGGCTGATCAGGAAGTGTTTGGATATTCGATCGCGTTTCTGTTCGGGTCCATAATCCTCGGGTACAGCGCTGTCGGGTTCATGTCGCGGATACCCGAGCCTCGGATGCAGAGCGTGGCGACCCGATCGCTGGGCGACACATTGAAGAGTTTGGCCAACCCATTCACGGACAGCGATTTTCGCAAGTTCATCAACTTCCTATTCGTCTTTTACTTTGTCACCAATCTGGCGGTTCCTTTCTTCGCGGTGTACATGCTCAAGCGTTTGGATATGCCGCTCTCCTTTGTCGTCGGGCTAGGCATTTTGAGCCAACTTAGCAGTGTCATCTTCTACCAAGTTTGGGGCAATTGGGCGGACCGGTTCGGCAGCAAGGTCATTTTGTCGATCTCTGCATCGTTGTACTTCTTGGTGATCATCGGATGGACGTTTACGACTTTGCCTGATCGTCATGGCGGGACAATCCCGATACTGATCTTCATGCACCTGCTTTTGGGTGTGGCTCTTGCTGGCGTAAACATAGGAGTGACATCTCTGCGTATGAAGATGTCTCCTGCAGGCCAAGCGACGTCGTATATGGCCGCGGCTTCGCTGGCCCTGAACATCGGTGCTGGCACGGCACCGCTGATCGGTGGCGCGTTCGCGGACATCTTTGAGACCCGGAGCTTCAGGATCGCGATTCAGTGGATCGATCCGAATCGTGTTCTCGACCTTTCAGCGTTTTCCCTCACTGGATACGACTTCCTCTTTGCCGTGGCGTTCGTTTTCGGATTCATCACGTTTCCGGTCTTGGCAAGGATCCGAGAAGCGGGTGAAACCGAGACCGATACGGTGCTCGACGAGTTGAATCGACAAACTCGGGAGAACTTGAGGGTGCTGGGTGCAGTGCCAGGAGGCGGCTTCGTGTCGCACTTGCCGCTAACTACGCGATATGTGCCGAGGGTTTCGGGATTGGATATCGCGGTTGGGGTCACGGCATATCAGATCTCTGCGGCGACGAAGTCGCTGTTCGACGCGACGGCTCGCGGCGGTGAGACAGCCAGAGGAGTACGGCGTCAAGTCACGTCAGCCGTAGAAGCCGCGTCGAAGAGTGCGCGCGAAGCTCGCGCGCAAGGTTCCCAGATCGCGTTCGGTGTAGCGAATGGTGCTGTCCGGGCGATTGCCGAGGCCGGTACCGGAACTACGAGACAGTTCCAGACAGCGCTCAGGACAGCGATCACTGCGACATACGAAGCCGTCGGGAACCCTCGGGAAGCCTTGGCCGGCGCGGTGCAAGGGGCGGTGACCGGGACGATCGAGACCGAGTATACGGATGTCGATTTACCCAGCATCGTGATCGGACAGGCACGGGATGTGGCTCAAGATTTGGGAGTGACTGAGGAGGAGGCGGTTCAGGTGGCGGCACAGGCAACGATTGACGCCATGGCAGACCTGCCGGTCGATGAGCAGACGGAAGCCTGGGATGCCATCCTGCGTGAGTTGATTGATGCGGATGATCAACGCCAATCGAAACAAGCTGACGACGTAAGCGAAATGCCGAAGCAGTCCTCAAACCCATAAGTTGGGAAAATGTGGGCTCGAATCCAGTTTGAATGCAACTGGAATCGGGATTTGGGGGTGGTGGGCTGATAAGATTGTAAAGATGACAAACCGCGTTTCTTAAAGACGCGCGTGCGCGCGTACGCGAGGAGCGCCCAATCCATACCGAGTTCTTGGTCGTAGATTGTGGGTGTGTGAGGCATGGGCGGTAGGCACACCGACTGGACTCTCTGCTTGGAGGACCATGACAACCGAAACTACCATCGCAACGAACGGCAACGGACACACGGGCTCGTCCGAATACAACGCTGAAGACATCACGGTGATGGAGGGCCTGGAGGCCGTCCGCAAGCGTCCGGGGATGTACATCGGCACGACTGGTCCCGAGGGTGTGTTCCACCTTGTTCGTGAGATCGTCGACAACAGCGTTGACGAGGCGATGGCGGGGTTTGCGAGCACTGTGGATATTCATATCCACGAGGATGGGTCGGTAACGGTTATTGACGATGGTCGCGGGATCCCGGTCGATACGCACGACAAGACTGGGAAGTCGGCGCTCGAAACGGTGATGACGACTTTGCACGCTGGTGGAAAATTCGGCGGCAAGGGATACCAGGTTTCTGGCGGGTTGCATGGTGTTGGTGCGTCGGTGGTTAACGCTCTCTCGGAGTGGACGGTTGTCGAGGTGCGGCGCGATGGGTACGTTTACTCGCAGCGGTTCGAGCGTGGCGTGACGATGAATGACATGGCGGTGCGGAAGCAGACATCGGCCGATCTCCAAGGGACGGGCACCAAGGTGACTTGGATGCCGGACAGCGAGGTGTTCCCGGAGATCAATTACGACTGGGACGGTGTAACCGGTCGATTGCGAGAGATGGCTTATCTGAACCAAGGGCTTGCGATTCGTCTCCGAAGCGATTGGCATGAAGAGACGCACTGGCCGCACAACGATGTGACGTTCCGGTTCGATGGGGGTGTTCGCAGCTTCGTTCGGACGTTCAACCGTCGGCGTGGGGGCATCCACGACAGCGTGATCTATGCCGCGGGCACGGTGGACGAGGTCGCGGTAGAGGTGGCATTCCAATACAACCAGTCGTTCGTGGAGAACTGCCTATCGTTCGCCAACGTGATTCGCACTGGCGACGGCGGGACGCATGTTACCGGTTTTCGGACGGCGTTGACCCGGGTGGTGAACGACTATGCAAAGAAGAACAATCTGCTGAACATCGGCAAGGACGGTGTGGCGACACTTTCGGGTGAGGACGTCCGAGAGGGGTTGATGTCGGTTATCAGCGTCAAGGTGAAGGATCCACAGTTTGAGGGTCAGACGAAGGGTCGCTTGGGCAATCCGGAGGTCTCGGGAGCGGTCGCGCAACTTGTGGGCCGGTATCTGACGGAGTTCCTCGAGGATCATCCAGACGAGGCGCGCGTCATCATCGATAAGGCATCTACTGCGGCGCGGGCGCGCGAGGCTGCTAAGAAGGCACGTGACCTCATTATTCGCAAGAATGCGATGGATGGTGGGTCGTTGCCGGGCAAGCTCGCGGACTGCTCGGAGAAAGACCCGTCGCGGTCTGAGCTGTACATCGTGGAGGGCGAGTCGGCGGGCGGATCGGCAAAGCAGGGACGCGACCGCCAATTCCAGGCGATTCTGCCGTTGAAGGGCAAGATCCTGAACGTCGAGAAGGCGCGTCCGGAGCGGATGTTCGCGCATGACGAGATTACGGCGCTCATCACGGCGATCGGTGCTGGCATGGGCGAGGATTTCGACTCTGAGAAGCTGCGTTACCACCGGATCATCATCATGACGGATGCGGACATCGATGGAGCGCATATCCGAACCCTGTTGCTGACGTTCTTCTTCCGCAACATGCGGCAATTAATCGACGAGGGGTATCTGTACATCGCTCAGCCGCCGTTGTACAAGGCTTCTAAGGGGCGTCGTAGCAACTGGCTCTATGCTGATGCCGATCTTGACAGTTGGATGGCGGAGCGGGCTTTCAACGGGCTCTCTATCGCCTCTGACGATGACGACATTGACATCGAGGTGAAGGGCAAGTCGCTGGGCAGCACGATTACGCAGTTGCGGGAGTTCCGAGAGGCGTACGGCATCGTGGACGCTTTGGGGGTTCCGGAAGATGTGTTTTTCGATCTGGTGCGCGACCCTGAGTGGCAGAACTTGACGTTCACGCGAGATCGGTCATCCGAGATCATCGCGGAGTTGAACGACGATCTGACAGGTGAGGATGGTCCTTTCCAAGTCCAAGTCGACCTATTTAACGACAGTGTGGATGAGGATCAGGCGGCCTTCACTCGTGAGGTCAATGAAGAGTCTGAGGAAGATGAGGAGGAAGAGCCGGTGACGTACATGATCCGAGACTACGAACTCACGGAGGATGTGTACAACAATCCTGCGATCCGTCGAGCGAAGAGGCTCTATCCGCGTGTAGCCGATTTCATCTCGGCTGATGCGTTCTCGATTAAGCGTCGGGAAAATGTCGTGTTGGACGACATCAACTGGGAAGAGCTTCCCGAGGCGTTGGAAGAGAACTCAGATACGAGTGGCATCAACATTCAGCGCTACAAGGGTCTTGGCGAAATGAATCCGGATCAGCTGTGGGAGACGACGATGAATCCGCAGAACCGGTTGATGTTGCAGGTTACCGCGGAGGACGCGATCAGTGCCGACGATATTTTCCGCACTCTGATGGGTGAAGAAGTTGGTCCGCGGCGGGACTTCATCCGGGCGAATGCGCTTGAGGTTAAGAACTTGGATGTTTAGTTCTTGGCTGGATAACTCAAACTTCCAATGACTACTAACTAATCTCAACAAGCACGTCAATAACGGCAATATTCCGCTTGGGATCATCTGCCTCAAACTGCATCATCGCCGAAACTTGCATGGGAGGCGATGTCAAAATCACGTCGGATTGATGTCAATCAACAGGTGGGTTTTGACATCGCCGCGCGATGTTGCTTCTCTGAGCCTGACTTAATGACGTTGAGTTGTCAGGTACTTGTGAGGATTTTGACGGTTAGTTGACATCGCCTATTTGGAGGCGATGGGTTAGCTTTGCAACTTGGTCTTCAGGCTCTTTACGACCGTGTTTTTGGATGAAAAGACCTATTGCGGTGAGGATGAGCCAGACCAAGAGGCCCGTGCCAGTGATGCGGTGTGAGATGGTGTCGGCATCCCACCATACGAGGAGCATGGTTGGGCCGAGGATGAAGCCTAGCGCGGCGATCAGCTTCATCAGTCCGCCGAATTTCCATTGGGTGGGCGCCATCGAGAAGATAGCTAATCCGATGAGGGAGTTGCCGATGTTGCCAGCGAGACCACGGTAGTTGTAGATTGATTCGGGGTCTGTTGTTCCGAATGCTTCGTTGAAGATGATCAGGCTTGGGAGAATGATAATGAGAACGCCGGAGATGATCATAGCAACGCCTCCGAGCGTCATGAAAAGTCTTGACATAGGGAGCCCGACGGAGCGGGTCAGGGAGAGTGCGGGGGTGACGAAGTAACTCGATGCGAGTAGGAGACCGCCGAACCAAATACGCGCGGTGCCGTGGAAGTTGTACATCGTGCTGTTTTCATCGATGGCTCTGAAAGTTGCCTCGATGGTCTCGTGATCGACATCGGCCTGCAGACGGGTCCATACCATCGCCACTGCTGCAACGGCGGTGAAGATGAGCATGAAGCCAGCGATGGTGCTTTTGAGACGGGCGCCGCCCTGCATTGATTGGCGGATGATCAGGTCCTTCATCCGGTTAGTCGAACCACTTGGCGAGCGCCGGGGTGTCGACTTCCACGCGGCCTTCGGAGTTGCTGGTGAAGATGTTGAATAGGGGAATGTCACGCGCTCGGAGTTTGTCGCTGCCGCCTTGGTTGCGGTCAAGGATGCAGAGGGCGATGTCGATGTGGGTGGGTAGTGCGGCGATGGCATCTGCGGCGTCAAGTAGTGATCCGCCGGTTGAGATGGTGTCGTCCCAGATTGCGACGCGGTCGCCGGGGGTGATGTGTCCTTCGATCTGCTTGCCCATGCCGTGTTGCTTTTGCTCGGATCGGACGAAGTAGCCTTTGAGGTCGTATCCGTTGGTGTGCGCCATCAGGGCGATTCCGCCAATGATCGGTACGGCTGCTACGGCTGGTCCGCCGAACTGGTGGATGTCGCGGTTCGCGAGCACCTCGAGGAAGATCGAGGCGACGATCTCGACACTTTCGCCGTCGGTCGTGAGCAGCCGTCCGTCGAAGTAGTAAGAGGATTTGGAGCCGGATGAGAGAGTGAAATCGCCGTAGCGCAGGGCTCCGAGTTCCAAAGCACGCTCTAAGAGCCGTTCGGCGCGTGCTATGGCATCTGCATAGTTCATCGGTAGAGGTCCTTCTCGATGATAAATCTGAGCACTAATTCGGGTAAAAAATTCGCCGTGTTTGCGAGGTCGCCTTGCCCGATCTTGGAGCGGATTTCTGAGGCGCTGATGTTGACCATAGGGCCTCGAATCACGGATGTGTTTTTGGGTAGTGATGTCGTGTCGTCTAAAGGCGAGCCGGGGCGTTCGACGACTGCGAAGGTGCACTCTTTGAGGAGTTGGTCGTATCGGTGCCATCGATGGAGATCAGGGACGGCGTCGGCGCCGATGGCTAAGATGAACTCGCAGTCAGTACCGTATCGGGGTCGGAGATCTTGGATGGTGTCGATGGAGTAGGTCGTCTTGTCTCGCACGATATCTACGTCTGAGACCTCGATCCGATGCTCGTTTTCGACGGCCAACTCGACCATTCGCAGTCGATCCTCTGGTGTGGCAACTGGAGCGTCGGGGCGAAGCCATGGACGCCCGGTAGGGACCATGACGACGGAATCAGCGCCTAGTTCGTCGCGCAGGCATTTGGCGATCGCGATGTGTCCGTTGTGGATCGGATCGAAGGTCCCGCCGAACACGACGACTCGCCGCGGGCTCATTGCCACTCGAATTCCCACTCGCCGACGAGTATGACGTCGCCGTTCTTGGCACCGGCTCGGCGGAGCGCGGTGGTGACGTTCATGCGTTCCAAGCGCTGGTGGTACTGGACCAATGCGTCCCAGTTGTCGAGGTTTGAACCGAGTGCTAGGCGCACTGCCCTGTCGTACACGATGCGGTAGGAGTCGGCGGCGGTACGCACCACCATCCGTGTATCGGCCATGCGTGGTTGGAACACGGGCAGGTTGTCGTCGTCGAGAGGATCGCGGCCGTCTTGGAGATACGGTACTTGTGTTGCTTCGTTCTGGGCTGTGTCTTGTTTCCTGATGTCTGCCAGACGGTAGGAGACGGCTGCGACTAAGTCGTCGATGCCTCGTCGGGTGGCGGCCGAGATGAAATGCACCGGCGTGTCTTCTCCGACTGCTTGACGGACTTCTTCTTCAATCTCATCTCTTAGCAGTTCGACTTCCTCGAGGTCAAGTTTGTTTACCGCGACGACCTGCGGTGTTTGCGCAAGTCTGGGGTCGAATGCGTCGAGTTCTTGGTTGATGGCGCGAATTCGCTCTCCGGGTTCGCCTTCGCTGCCGTCGACGACGTGCACAAGCAAGCGCGTGCGTTGCATATGTTTGAGGAACTCGTGGCCGAGTCCGATGCCCTCGGATGCGCCTTCGATGAGGCCTGGGATGTCGACCGCGGCGAATGCATCGATTCCGTGTTCGACGATGCCGAGGACGGGTTCGAGTGTGGTGAAGGGGTAGTCGGCGATCTTTGGGCGTGCGGCGCTGATGGCGGTGAGGAGGCTGGACTTGCCAGCGTTGGGCATTCCTACCAATCCGACATCTGCGAGGATCTTGAGATTTAGTCTCAACTTGACGGTTTCGCCGGTTTCGCCAGACTCAGCGAGGAGTGGTTCGCGATTTACGGCTGTTACGAAGGCGGCGTTGCCTAGACCGCCTCGGCCGCCTTTTGCGACTTCGAGGCGTTGTCCGGGATGTACGAGATCGCCGAGGAAGATTTCGGGTTCGCCAGCGCGGTTGCCGATGCGCCAGACTTCGGTGCCGACTGGGACAGTTACATCAACGCTTTCACCGTTGGCACCGTGGCGCTTGTTTCTCGCGCCGTTACCGCCGTTTTTGGCGATGAAGTGGCGTCGCCATCGAAACTTCAGCAGCGTGTTCAATGAAGGGTCGGCGACCAAGGTGACTGATCCGCCGTTGCCGCCGTTACCACCGGCTGGTCCGCCGAGGGGTCGCAACGCTTCCCTGAGGAACGTTACTAGGCCGTTTCCACCGTTGCCAGCTCTGGCTTCAATCGTGGCTTCATCAATCATGTAGCGATTCTAAACGGGAGTAGATTCGATCCCGCATCGCCGACAGGGGCGAGACAATTTCTCAGTGGTACTTACCGCGTGGATGGTTTTGAAATAAGATAGGGCAACGCGGTTCAAACCGAATTGTGGAATTGAGTCGTCGGTTAATTTCCAGACAACGGGAGTATCAGAGTTGGAGAACGTCAGCAAGGAAATACTGGTGCAGATGCTGGAGCGGATGTGGTTGATACGTCATTTCGAAGTGCGGGTGATGGAAGTCCACTCCGCGGGCGAGTTCACTGGAGCGGCTCACCCCTATATTGGCGAAGAGGCGGTGGCAGTGGGGGCTTGCGCAGCGCTGAAGGATACCGACTACATCGCCGGGAATCACCGCTCGCACGGTCATCCGCTCGCCAAAGGTGGCAGCGTGAAGCGCGCGATGGCGGAGCTTTACGGTCGAGTCGATGGCTATTGCAAGGGCAAGGGCGGATCGATGCATTTGGCGGACTTCTCGATTGGAATCTTAGGAGAGTCGGGCATCGTGGCGTCTTCAGTTCCGGTGGCGACTGGCGCGGCGTTGGCGGCGAAGATCAGGGGCGAGGACTTTGTGTCAATGGTCTTTTTCGGGGACGGCGCATCGAACCAAGGCGCGTGTCACGAGTCGATGAACCTTGCGGCGCTGTGGCAGTTGCCAGTCATCTTCCTGTGCGAGAACAACCAGTTCGCGGTGACGACTTCGTATCACGACTCGGTATCTGTGGAGCACATCTCTGATCGTGCGGCGGCGTACGACATGCCGGGTGTTTTGGTGGATGGTCAGGATGCAATTGCGATGTACGAAGCTACTCGTGAAGCGGTAGCAAGGGGCAGGGCAGGCGAAGGCCCAACGCTAATCGAGGCGTTGACCTATCGCTATGAGGAGCATTCGCTCGGGCTGGGTCGGGTGCGACGAGGCGAGTATCGCACGCAGGACCAGATCGATGAGTGGCGCGAGCGCGATCCGATCGATGTTTTGGAACGAACTCTCACTTCGCAAGGTATCCTTACGCAAGAGGAGTGCGACGCTATATCAAAGGCGAAAGAGGCGGAGGTCGAAGAGGCGGTGGAGTTCGCCCGGAACAGTCCGTATCCGGAACCAGAGGAGCTCTTTGACGACATGTGGGCCGACCCGATTCCGGCTCCGTAGCTAACAACTGTCAGATAAACCTAGACCCGAAGATTTCGAAAGCACCCCCAACATGGCATCCAACGCGATCTACGTAGAGGCTATCAATCAGGCGATCATCGAGGAGATGGAGCGTGACCAAAGCGTCTTCATCATGGGCGAGGACATTCGCCGCTCAGTTTATGGCGCGACTGCTGGATTGTTAGATCAGTTCGGCGAGAACCGTGTGCTCGACACCCCATTGTCTGAGAACGGTTTCTTCGGAGCTGCGATCGGAGCCTCACTAGTAGGAATGCGCCCGATCGTGGAGACGCTGACCAGCTTCATGTGGGTCGCTATGGACCAGTTGGTGAGCCAGGCTGCGAAGATGCGGTACATGTTCGGCGGTCAGGCGACGTTGCCGGTGGTGTACCGAGCCACGATGTTCTATGGCGGAGGTTCGGCGGCGCACCACTCGGACCGCTCGTATCCGATGTTCATGAACATGCCGGGTTTCAAGATTCTTGTTCCGGCAACACCGCGCGATGCCAAAGGCCTGTTGAAGACGGCGATCCGTGACAATGACCCATGCATCGTGTTTGAGGATGGGACGCTAGGTGGCGCGTCGGGCGAAGTCGAAGAGGGCGAAGCGGCATTGGTTCCCTTCGGCGTGGCAGACGTCCCAAGATCTGGGACTGACGTGACTGTTGTGGCGATCGCCGGTGCGGTGCCGATGGCGTTGCGGTCGGCGGAGGAGCTGGAGGACGAGGGAGTATCAGTGGAAGTTATTGATCCGCGCACCTTGGTCCCGTTGGACAAGGACGCGATCTTGGAATCGGTTGCCAAGACTGGTCGATTGGTGGTAGCCGACCCGGCGCACAAAGTATGCAGCGCCGCATCAGAAATCGCATCAATCGTGTCGCAAGAGGGTTTCTGGGACCTTCAGGCGCCCATCATGAAAGTGGCCGCCGAGCAGGTTCACATCCCGTACACGCCGGTGCTCGAGCGCTTGGTATACCCGTCGTCGGAAAAAATCTCCGACGCGGTGCGCGCCACTTTGGAGGATTAAACATGCCGCGCACACCTGATTCGATAGTTACAGCGCTGCTCGAGCGAAATGCTCGAGTCACTGCTCCGCGACGAGAAATCATCGACTGCATCTCGCAAGTGCCTCGGACATTCACGGCTGAGGATGTGTGTGGTGAGTTGCCGCACATCGGTCGTGCGACTGTTTACCGCACGCTCAAGATCCTGCAGGATGCGGACATCATCTGCAAGGTAGTGATGCCGGGCGATGAGATGGCATACAGTGTCTCAGCAGACTTGGATCACGAACCTGGTTCCAACAATATGCCGTCTCACCACCATCATGCGGTGTGCACGGTCTGCACCGCGGTCCGGTACTTCAACGCCGAGGCAATCGAACGCGCGATCGAAGCTCTGAGTTTGTCGGTTAAAGGTGTGATGGGGGAAATCATCGACCATCGGATAGAAGTCTATGATGTTTGCCCACGGTGTGTTGCGACCGATCCTGAGTAGGATATCGCACCACTGAAGTCTCTGTTAATTGAGCCTTCCCCTTTCCATATAATTGGGGCAGCTGGTTTCGAGAAGAAGCAACTTAACGTTGCTGTAAGAGCATTTGAGACATTCTATCGACAATTAATTCAAGGGTCTAAATGAGCCTGCGCCTACGATCTGCGGGGCTCATAAACTTCCGTCGCTGTTATGCGTGGTGCTCGTGGTCGTCGCACTCGTGCGGGTCGTGGATGTGCTCGCCCTCGTGATGCTCGTGGTCATCGCACTCGTGCATGTCGTGGTTATGCCCCGTTTCATCGGCGTGATGCTCGTGGTCGTCGCACTCGTGCATGTCGTGAATGTGCTCGTCGGCATGGTGCTCGTGCGTGTCGCACTCATGCGTCTCATGGACATGTACAGCCATTTTTCTCTCCTACGGTCTATTTCATTTGCTTCAACAATGAGAGGCATTCCATTGCCGCTGACTACATAAATCATATAGTTTCAGCGAACTTAAGTTAATATTACATGCTTTTCTTGGAAATGCCATAATACCTCCGGCAATTTCTCTACAATGAGCTCATTCAGTGGATTTCCTGTTCAACTAGATGCCGTGATTTAGAATCGGATCGAATAGCAACTTAGATAAGATATCGTATCAAAAAGAAGCAAGCTCAAATGGATAACGTATCAAAATCAAGTGCTCTAAACTGATATAGAACCTGCAACCCAATATCAATAGAACTATTTTCCATCAGATACAATGTCTAATTAAAGTCAATAACAGCATTGACTTAGAAGCAGTGATCACGGAAATGTGGTAGCGATCTTGCTGCTACCGACGATCGGTGTAGTAGCCGTAGTCGCTGGGGTTGCGATGGCTATGATGGTCAGGCGGCAACGCGCTCGCTAGGCGCGTCAAGAAATCCGCCGTCTGATCATTGCGACGATGGCGAAGATGATGCCGGACGCTAGAGCGATCGAGGCTCCTGAAGGCAGGTTGCCGTAATAAGACGCGTAGAGACCGGATATCGACGCCAGCAGGGCGAAGAATATCCCGAAGCCGATTATGTGCAAAACCCGTTGCACGGTCAGAGTAGCCGCCGCCGCTGGCGCTATCAGCATCGCCAAAACGAGAATCACGCCGACAGCTTGGATGGTAACCACGATCACCACCGAAATCATCGCCAGTAGCAGATAGTCGATCCACGCAACGTGCACGCCCGCGACCTCCGCTCCGATCGGATCGAAACTCACGAACATGAGCTCCTTGAAGTAACCGACAAACAACGCCATCGTCAGCAACGCAACGCCCAACGTCATCAAGACGTCACCGGTCGTCACCGCCAAGATCTGGCCCAACAGTATGTCTTCAAGATTCACGGAGACTCGTGATCCGAAAAGCGAAATCAAAATGATCCCGAGCGCGAAAAGGCTCGCAAACAAGATCCCGATCGCCGCATCTGCCTGAATCCCCGTCTTACGCATCACGAACCCGATCAGAAACGCGAAGACTAGCGCAGCTGGCAGCATGCCATACCAAGGGCTAAACCCGATGACCAGTGCCAACGCCATGCCGGGAAAAATGGAGTGCGCCATCGCATCGCCCATAAACCCATAACCGCGCGTGATGACGAAAACCCCCACCAACGGACAAGTGATGCTGACGATTATCGCCACTCCGAGCGCACGCAGCATGAAACCGTACTGAAACGGTTCAGTGATGTAAGAGATCAGATCCATCCAGCTCTGCACCAGACCACAAGATTAAATCGAGTAGCGGCGTTTTGGGTGGGAAGGGCGCGCTAACTGCGACCCGTACAGCCCCGCTACATGCGATTATCACATGCAACGCAGTCAATGCTTTGAGTCGATACGACGTAGATGTTACTGGTGAGACCGTCGACCACCGCATCGATGTCTAGGATTTTCCCCTAGACCGAAGCTTAAATTCAAGATACGCGTCGTCTAACCAACGCCACGATCGCGAAGATCAAACCAGACGCAAGCGCAATGGACGCTCCCGACGGCAAGTTCCAGTAGTAAGAGGCGTACAGCCCGACAATCGACGCGATAAGGGCGAACAGTATCCCGAAGCCGATTGTCGGCACAACCCTTTGCGCCGCCAGGGTAGCCGCTGCCGCTGGCGCTATCAACATCGCAAGCACCAACACCACGCCGACGGCCTGAATGGTCACGACGACAACCACTGAAATCAATGCCAGAAGCAGATAGTCGATCCGCTCCACACGTATGCCCGCGACCTCCGCTCCGACCGGATCGAAACTCACGAACATCAGCCCCTTAAAGTAACCGGCAAATATCAGCAACGTCACAGACGCAACGCCCAGCGTCACCAAGATGTCGCTCTCACTAGCTGCCAAAAGCTGGCCCAAAAGGATGTCTTCGAGGCTCACCGTCACCTGTGCACCCCAGAGCGACATCACCAAAATGCCGACCGCGAACAGCGTTGCAAAAAGGATCCCGATCGCTGCATCAGCTTGGATTCCGGTTTTGCGGATTACGAATCCGACCAAAAACGCGAACACAAGCGCCGACGGCAACATCCCGACCCACGGACTCAGACCAGCGATCAGCGCACAAGCCATGCCAGGTAATATCGCGTGCGCCATCGCATCGCCCATGAAGCCGTAACCTCTGGTAACAACGAACACGCCGACCAACGGACACGTGATGCTGGTGATCACCGCGACCGCCAGCGCCCGCAACAAAAACTCGTACTGGAACGGCTCGATGATGTAAGAAATCACGTCCATGGACGCCTTACCGCTCAGCCACTTCAGATGTTGTAACCGCTCTCCGTCGACACGACGTGCGGGCCGTAAAGCTCTTCCAGTACCTCGGGCGTGAAAACCTCATCCGGCGGACCACAAGCACACAGATGACAGTTGAGGCACAGCACCATGTCTAATTGCCGAGCCGTATTTGCCAAGTCGTGCGTAGTCAATAAGATCGTCTGACCTTCTTTGCACAACTGCCTCAGCACCGCCACCAACTCGTACTGCGCACCCACATCCACGCCGCTGAACGCCTCGTCTAGCAACAAAACACGTGCATCCTGCGCCAAAGCCCGCGCGACAAACACGCGTTGTCGCTGGCCGCCTGACAACGCACGGATCATCTCATCCTTCCGGTGCAGCAACCCGACTCGGTGCAAAGCATCCATCACTGCGTGCTTGTCTGCTGCCGATTCATAACGGAAAGCACCCATACCCGGTGTTCTGCCCATCATCACTACATCCCACACCGTAACCGGAAACTGCCAGTTAACATCGTCCGACTGGGGAACATATCCGACCATCCTCCGCGACCGGGATGGGATGGTCCCATAGATGTGCACCGTCCCCTCTGTCGGTTCGATGATCCCCACCAGCGCCTTCAGCAACGTCGACTTCCCCGCACCGTTCGGGCCTACAATGCCCACAAACGCTCCCGACGGCACGGAGAAGGTCACGTCCCTTAGGACGGTGTCCTGTCCGTAGCTGACGCACATGCAATGCGCGTCAACCGCCGGGAGCGGTGCCGTATGCGTTTCAAGCTTCGGATCGTGGATGTGGGCTTGGCTCATCGAGCATGGCCTATTCTGATAATGCTCCGACGATGATACCAACGTTGGTCCGCATTAGGCCAAGGTAATTCTCGGCACCGCTGCCGTCACCGCCGAGGGTGCCAACATGTAATCCGCCGACTAGCCTGATCCCGGCCTCTTGCGCCAACGTTCTCGCAAGTCGATCACTGATCTGCACCTCAGAGAAGACGACGGTTGCACCCGAATCTTCAACTTCATGCACAAGCTCAGCCAACTCCTGAGGCGAAGGCTCTAACTCGGTGCCTCCGCCGGGGATGATAACTCCAGCGACCGTGAAACCGAACCGTGCGGCGAAGTACCCGAACGCGTCGTGAGACGTCACCATGATCCGGTCGTGGTCATCGATAGTTGCGACGGTGTCCTCGATCCAGTGGTCCAGCTCCTCGAGTTTGGCGATGTAGTCGTCACGGTTGGCATTGAAGTAGTCCGCTGAAGCTGGTTCTAGTTCACCAAGCTGCTCGGCGATCTCCTCGACCGCTATGATCACGCGTTCCGGGTCGAACCAGAAGTGCGGATCGAACGCGCCGTGTGCGTGGTCGTGGCCGTGACCGTGCGCATCACCCTCTTCCATGTGCTCGTCCTCATCCTCGTGGGCGTGGTCATCCTCATCCTCATGGGCGTGGTCGTCCTCATCCTCATGGGCGTGGTCGTCCTCCTCCATGTGCCCATCCTCATCCTCGTGAGCGTGTCCAGCTTCAGGATGGTCGTCGTCAGACACGATGCCCACGAACGCGAGCGAAGTCGGAGACACGTCGAGTTCCCACTCTTCCGCGACCTCCATGTGATCCAGATCGAACGCAATGACATGTCCATGTCCGTGCGCGCTCTCAGTCATGAACAGCGTCTCGCCTACGATGATGAGGCTTGGGACAGCGTCGCCGCCTCCCGCTTCAACGGGATCCATCAGCTTCGCTTCGCCGATCACGTCGCCATCTGCGGCGTCTATAACGTTCAACATGCCGTCATACGTGAGCACGTAGACCACCGAACCGTCGTGGCCAAATGCACCGGTCACAACGTTTTTATCGTCAGAGGGTGGAAGAACCTGGATCATCTCCTGTCCTTCCGGATCGATCATCCAGACCCCTGCATTTTGAAATCCTTGCGGACCCACGACGACTGCGTAGCCGAAGAAATGCTCCGCATCATGGTGCCCCCACACGGAACCGACGCGGCCGCCTTCTGGCATGCCCTCGCCGTTCTCGATCAACCAATAGTCGAAGTGATCGCCATGGGGTTCGATGAACAATACACCGTCGTTACAGCCGTACGCAGACCCGTGGTGGTTGTGCGCTTCGCCGTGCATCCCGGGACACGCCTCCCGGCTACCATCCCAGACCACCTCATCGTCGAGATTCCTGACTTCGACGCCGATCGGCAAGGCGTCGTCGGGATCCGGGTTCATCACCGTCACCGCAAACAAATCGTTCTCGAGCGGTACTGCCGCACCATGCTGCGGGCCGGCGTCAAGATACGGTACGTCGTATGCGTGCCCTTCTTCCTCGATCTCGTGCTCATTCAACAGCGCCACTCGACCGCTGCCGTCGTGGAAAATCGCCGACCATTCACCACCGTTGGTGAAGTGGATCGGGCGATCGTCGTTGACCACCAGTCCCACCTCACTCACAGGCACCACAACCAAATCTTCGTGGTCGCCATGCGGCACGAGGAACACTCCACCGTCGATTGCGTGGACTGCATGCGGACCCTCATCGCCGCGGTAGATCGCGTAGCCGAATCGATGGTTCGGGCTCGCGTAAATCGCCGAGACCGGGCCGGGAAGGTGAATGTCAAGCTCCGAGACCTCTTCCGTCATCAGATCTAAGACGATTAGATGTCCTGAGTCAGCATCACCGACCAAGAGCCGTCCCTTCAGATCAACCCCTTCCCCTTCTTCATGCTCCATGTGCTCATCTTCATCCTCGTCATGCGCGTGCTCGTCCTCGTCATGCGCTTCCTCATCTTCGTCGTGAGCGTGTTCATCCTCGCCGTGCTCATCTTCACCATGACCGTGGGCGTCAACCTCGAAGTCGAACGGAATCGGGTCTACGTGTTCCGCGATCTCAAACACGGAATCGTGGTCGGCCGCTGCATTCTCGATCAGCTCCTCCAACCACAGCCCTTCAAGCTGCAACCCGACCGCAAACACGAGATCCGAATCGGCCACGCGAGCGATATCGCGAGCACCGGGCTGATAAGCGTGCGGATCCGCTCCGCGCGGCACCAGATTTAGTACATCGACTCGATCGCCACCAACAATCGAAACCCAATCGCCAACTATGTTGCTGGTAGCTACTATGCTCAAAGGCTCGGCGTCAATCACCTCTACTTCCGGCTCGGGGGTCGCGGTTGGCGGAACGGACGTCGCCGTCGGCGGTGCGGTTGTGGCCGCTGGTGGTGCGGTCGTCGCTGCAGGTTGCGGCGGTGCTGTTGTTGCAGTAGGCTCAGGTAGCGGCGTCGATGTCGGTTCAGGATCTTCACTGCACGCGATCGCTGACGTCAAAACCGCGATCGTAATGGCCCCCAAAAGCCAAATCCGCAAAGACAAACCGAAACGCACCGTTCGACCGATGTTATTCATTGTTCAATTCTCCCGCACACAAAGGTGACCAGTGTGTGTGATACCTAGTGTCTAAACCAAAATGATACCACGTATGCATAGTCGAAATGAGACTATGTATCGATCAGTCAGCTGAACGACAAATAGAACACTTTCATGACCAAGAAGAACCAGACGAGAGAACCAGCGAATCGCTTTGATCTCGCATCAATCCAGCGCGAATGGGACATCGCGTCAGACGCCTACGCCGATGCCCAGATGAGCGGCGTCGACTACTATCGCCTCAACTTCTTCGGGCCAGCGATGGTAGAAGCATGTGCCAACGTAGAGGGTCTAGAAGTCCTCGATCTGGGATGCGGTATCGGCTACTTCAGCCGCCAAATGGCCAAAAATGGCGCTTCGAAGGTAGTCGGCGTTGATCTTTCTCCCAAACAACTTGACCATGCTCGCCAACTCGAAGAGAAAGAAAGACTAGGTATCGAATACATCCGAGACGATGCCGCAGCGGTCATCGAAACCTTCCCAGAATCATCATTCGACTTGGTAACCGCCTGCGTATCACTAGTTGATATGCCCGACCCCGGACGCGTTATACGCGGTGCCCACCGCGTTCTCCGAGACCGAGGACGATTGGTATTCACCAACACCCATCCTGTAACTGACACGATGTACCGAGAGTGGGTCCGAGACGCCGACGGCAACAAAATCGGGCTCGAAATTGGCGACTACTTCGACGAAACACCGTTCACCCTTACATGGATGAGCGAACGCTACAAATACCCCTTCCAGACCACCGGCAACAGCTACACCCTCCAAACCTGGATGCGATGGATAATCCAAGCCGGATTCATCCTCGAAGACTTCATCGAACCCTACGCCACCGACGAAGCCATAGCCCAACACCCCGGCCTCGACGACACCCGCATCGTCCCAACATTCCTAATCATCGTCGCAAGGAAAGACGCCCGAATCACTTCCCCAACCGGCTAAACCACCGCAAAGCCCCCGTCATACCTGCGCAGGCGAGCGCGGAACGTCCATCCAGAAAGAGGCCCACGCCCCTTTCGCCCAGCGAAAGGGGCGCGAGCAAACGCAGCGACGCGAGCGGGGTATGCCCGGGGATGTGGCGTGAACGGGCATCCCTCTCATCCGCGATCCTCCCCTCCCCCTCTCAGGGGGAGATTAAGAGGGGGTCCCAGGTGAGGGTGGGATGCGACTAAAGGGCGGGGAAGCCCAACCTCCCCTTTTTGCGTCAGCAAAAGGGGGACGCGGCAAGCGAAGCGAGACGCAGGGGGTTCACACACCACAAAATCACAGTTCAACTTGACTCCCACCACATATGTAGTAATATAAACAACAAGCGCCGATCCGAGTGCATTCGGAACGGCGCACGGAAAACGAAGAATCGCCGCGTCGCGAAAGGTCGTCGAGCTCAACCTTTCGAAGACGCTGCAAAAAGACAACTGAATAAAGGTAATCAGGCAGCGAGCGGGACGACACGGGGTCGCCAACACACGACCCGCCGGCGGTGCCCGCCACAAGTCGTGAGAGACGTCTGAGAAGACGGACGAAACGCTGCCGAAACCCGGTTATTAAGACCGTTGTAGCTGCAGGGCTCGGACGCGGGGCATACGCTGGCTCCGCCAACGAAAGCAAGCCAGACGGCGGACGCCCTCCCCACGTCATTCCCGCACAGGCGGGAATCCAGAGGGGAACGCGCCAAACCCAGGTTGTTCCGGGGAGAACCGGAATCCAGAGGGGAGTAGCGCGGGGGAATCTGTCCGTTCAAGGTTCGGGCGAACGGTCTCTCTATCCGGCACACGTCTTTCCGCTTCGCCGGGCGGAAGAGGCTGCAGCATCAGCGAGAAGAACAATCGAGCGATGACGGGGGCACATCTTTCACACGATGCTTCCCGGAGGGCCGACGGTCTGGCGACGTCGGCGGTGCTGGACACAAAAAACCACCTACCAGCCTAGGTAAAGCATGCGAGTTGTCGCCCGCGCGCAACCCAGACGCGGCGATGCTTCGACCATCGATCCCCTCTCCCTCGATGGGAGAGGGTTAGGGAGAGGGTGAAGACCCCCTTCAACTAAACGCGCCCAACCTTACAATCAAACCATGACACCACAACCAATCTCCTCCGAAATCTTCGAAACCGCACTCGGATGGATCGCAATCACCGCAACCGAACGCGGCATTGTACGAGCCTCCCTGCCCGAACCAACCCCCGATACTGCCATTGAGGCCATCTCTGACATCAAAAATGGATCACTAGGCGGCCCCAACGCCACGCTCAATGAAGCGAAGCAACTCCTGACCCGCTACTGCAACGGCGAGCCCATCTCACTCGACACAATACCCATCGACGACTCCGCCTGGACCCCATACACCCAACATGCCCGTGCCGCATGTCGCACCATACCCCGTGGCGAAACTCGCACCTACGCATGGCTCGCCGAACAAGCATCCGGCAACCCCAAATCCGCACGCGCCGCCGGCAGAGCAATGGCCACCAACCCCGTACCAATCATCATCCCCTGCCACCGAGTAATCGGCTCCAACGGCAACCTCCACGGCTTCGGCGGCACCATCGGCCTCCCCCTAAAAACCCGCCTACTAGAGATGGAAAGCGCTCCCCCTCACGTCATACCCGCGTAGGCGGGTATCCAGAGGTGCCGGGTGACGGTGCAAATCCCCGCCACCGTTTTACGATTGAAAGTTGAGGCATATCGCCCACCTGACCCTTTCAATCAACACCAATCAGGGAACCCATCAACAAATGGCCAGAGACAAGTGCGTGCTCGCTTACAGCGGCGGGATGGACTCCACCATCTCCATCGTCTGGATCCGTGAAAACTACGACCTCGACGTCGTTACCCTCTCAGTCGACATCGGCGCAGGCCCCGAACTCGAAGGCATCCGAGAACGTGCCGCATCCGCCGGCGCCGTCGAATCACTCGTCTGGGACGTCAAAGACGAGTTCGCCAGCGACTTCATCGTCCCTGGACTCAAAGCCGGCGCAATGTACGAATCCGCATATGCACTCTCCACCGCCTTCGGCCGCCCCCTGATGGCCAAGAAACTCGTCGAAGCCGCACGGCAAGTCGGAGCCGTTGCCGTCGCACACGGATGCACCGGAAAAGGAAACGACCAAGTACGCTTCGACGCCGGAATCAAAACCCTCGCCGCACACGGCGAACCACTTCGCATCATCGCCCCCGCACGCGAATGGGACATGACCCGCGACGAAGAGAAAGAGTTCGCAACCCGCGCCGGACTAGAACTCCGCGAAGTCGGCGACGACCAGCGCGTCTACTCCATCGACCGCAACATGTGGGGACTCGCTATCGAAGGCGAAGACCTCGAAGACACTTGGTTCGCACCACCCGAAGATGCCTTCTCCTGGACACAAGCACCAGACCAGACACCTGACGAAGCCGAAGAGGTCTCCATCTCATTCGAAGAGGGCGTACCGGTCGCACTGAACGACGAAAAGATGGACCTCGTAGAACTCATCGACCAGCTCAATCTCCTCGCCGGATCACACGGTGTCGGAAGAGTCGACCACCTCGAAAACCGCCTCGTAGGCATCAAATCGCGCGAAGTCTACGAAACACCAGCTGCCGTCGTCCTCTACCAAGCGCTATCTGCCCTCGAAACCGCAACCCTCTCGCGCGACCAGCAACGAGTAAAAGCCCAACTCGCACAACTCTACGCCGATCTCGTCTACGACGGACGATGGTACACCGGACTCCGCGAAAACCTCGACGCTTTCGTCAACTCCGTAATGCGCTACACCACCGGCGATGTCCGAATCAAACTCTACAAAGGCTCCTCAACCGTCACCGGAAGACGATCCCCGTACTCCCTCTACGACTTCGAACTGGCAACATACTCCACCGAAGACGAGTTCGACCACGCCGCCGCCGTCGGTTTCATCGACATATACAGCCTCCCGGCTAGAACCCAGATGAAGCGCCAAACCATGCGCGACGCCCGATAACGAGTTTCTTCGGAGCCAGTCTCCTCGCGTCCAAGCGGCGTTAACATTCGATGGTGTGAAGCATTATCGACCTATTATCAGCGCAGCTCTCGCAGTCGTCGCGACACTGACCACCAGCGCGATTGGGCAAGTCGCCGCGGCAGACGTCATCACTTCCACGTTCTCCGACGGCTCCCACCGCGTTGGCATCGACATCGCCCCCGGCACATACTTCGCAGAGTTCGAAGACGGCATCTGCGCGCTGAGCATCACCGACACCAACGGCGCGCAACGCACCCCAACCTTTCGGGCCAGAGCGATCGTGACGATCACGGAAAGCGATACGCTCGTGCAGACTAGAGGCTGCGGCGAGTGGACTCCCCGTGAAACGCGCAGACGCCCCCCTCCGCTAAGAGAATTCGGCGAGGGTTTATACGAGGTCGGGGTCGACATCGCCCCCGGCATCTACACCGCAGACCAGAACGAGGGACGTTGCCTATGGTTCACGCGTACCGACTTCACATATCAGCCGAATTACGACGGTTTGGTCACATGGTGGAGGGTCGGCGAGCCTGTCGTGGAGCTAAAGACTGGCGACGGCGGTTTCTACTCGATCCGATGTGGCACTTGGCAGATTCGAAAGGGAGGCCGGTCGACTGAGCCGTTATCGGAATTCAACGACGGCTCGTATGTGGTCGGTGTTGATATCGAACCGGGCGACTACGTAGCCGATTCGGGCGACAGCACTTGCAGATGGTTCCGGAACTCGCCGTTCAACGTTGCAGTGTCGGATTTCAGTGGCGGCTACCAGTCCATCGGACGACAGATCGCAACTATCCTACCGTCGGACACTGGCTTCTACAGCGATGGATGCGGACCTTGGACGCGATTCGATCCCGACGACGTTCATACTGAACCAGAGCCCACGATAGGCGCTGGAACATTCGCAGTGGGCATCGATGTGCAACCGGGGGTCTACGTCGCAGATGCCCGCGAGGGCCGCCAATGTCGATGGTTCATCCTCGGCGGTTTCACTGGTCGAGACGAGGACATCTTGGAAGGCGGTAGCGGCATTTTGCGAGGCATCGTCGAACTGCCAGACGCCCCAATTGGATTCCGGTCCTTCGATTGCGGACACTGGACCCAAGTCGATCCCAACATTGAGGTAGACGCCGCCAAGACTTTCGGCGACGGCGAACATGTCGTCAACCTACACATATCACCCGGCTTATATCAATCGCCGGGCGGCGAAAGAGGACAATGCTCGTGGCGTCGGTTCATTGGATTTGGAACCGGGCCCGGCAACAACCCCGCGGTGCGCATACCGACGGGACGTAACATCGCTGAAATTGTATCGACCGACACCGTGTTCAAGAGCTACGGATGCGGTGGATGGGAGCCATTCGTCCCCGATGATCAATCGGAGGCGCTTGTAACCTTCGAGCGCGGTACGTGGGCGGTTAACACCGAGATCTCACCAGGTACCTATGTCGCCAAAGAACCGGATGGCAGAGTCTGTTATTGGAGCCGATTGTCCGCGTTCACCGGCGAACCGGACGACTACACCGTTTCTGAGCAGTCAGTCAACCATTCGATAACGACGATCCATAGCCATGATGTAGGTTTCTACTCCCAAGGGTGTGGCATTTGGACTTTGGTGACGACAGAATCACCCGTTTCGACGGCGGAACTCCCAGATTCGTTTGAGAACGGTATCTATATCGTCAATCAGGACATTGGGCAGGGCACCTACATAGCGGACGCGGTCGAAGATTCGAATTGTTTCTGGAGCCGACTCTCAGGCTTCGACGGCGACACCTTCAGTCGGATCAACGATTACCACAGTGCCGGGCAAGCAATCGCCACTATTCTCGAATCTGACACAGGGTTTAGATCGCGCGGTTGCGGAACTTGGAGCAGACTTGACGAAGCAGAAGATGCTACTGTCGCATCAACGTTTTCAGACGGCACTTATCGAGTCGGCGTAGATATCTCGCCCGGCACGTACATCGCGACGAGCACAGGCATCGCGGCGTGCCGATGGCGTCGACTGTCCGATTTCACTTGGACCTCTGGCAACATCGTTGAAGTCATTGCTGGCGGGCCGAAAATCGCGACGATTCTACCCACCGATATCGGCTTCGCTTCGGCGGGTTGCGGTGAATGGACACCGCTGGATACGCATCAGCCTCCGCAATCAGAGCTTCCGAGAAGGTTCAGCAATGGATCGTACCTCGTTGGCGCGCATATCGAGCCAGGAACGTACTACGCCCAGCCTCGAAGATTCGGCAGTTGCAGGTGGAGCATCGCAAATGACTTCACCGGCGACGCTACTGCCACTGTCATCTCCGGAAAGACAAACGACCGCTGGATCGTGACCATCGAACCAACGGATGCAGGCTTCGTCACCTACGGATGCGACATTTGGCGCAAAATCGAGGACCGGCTCCCCCTCGCCCCGTACGACACTTTCAATGATGGCGTTTACCGTGTCGGCACCGAGGTCGTCCCCGGCACCTACCTCGCAGAAGTGCCGACCGCCCGTTTCATCGACGGACGGCCCAGACCGACTTGCCGATGGCAGCGAGTAGCAGGATTCAGGCACGCCGAATCTGACGTGATCGAATCTGGCGACGAGTTCTCCGCAGCCCACCGATCATTCACCACCATACAGATCGAGGTGACGATCGATCCGGCAGACACCGGCTTTATCTCTAGTGGTTGCGGCAGATGGCGCCGAGCAGACGGGTAATTAGTCTCCCGCAGTGGCCTTGCTCAGCGCTGACGAGACTATCCCCACCGCCTCGTCGATCTCTTCCATACTGGCGTTCAACGGCGGCATAAACCGCAGCATATTCGGTCGCACCGCATTCAGCAACAATCCGTTATCCAGACAGTCGGCGACCAGCCCCGCAGACAGTTCTTCCGACATCTCGACTCCGACCAACATCCCCATGCCGCGGACCTCGGTGATGACTGGGTGCTCTTCCCTCAACGAATTGAGCTTGCCCATCAGGTACTCGCCGTTTCGCATAGCCTGTCCGGGACCATCTTCGTCCAACAAAGCCTGCGCACCCGCCGCGCCTGCCGCAGTCGTAAGCGCATTGCCACCGAATGTCGAGCCGTGATCCCCCGGCTCGAGCACTGAGCAGAACTCCTTGCACGCGAACGCCCCTAGCGGCGCACCAGACCCCACCGCCTTGCCAAGCGTCATCACATCAGGTTCCACGCTCTCGAAACGCTGGTACCCGAAAACCGTCCCCAATCTCCCCATCCCGGTCTGCACCTCGTCGAGCATGAATAGGATATTTTTCTCCTTGCAGAAATCCTGCACTCGCTTCAGGTACCCGTTGTCAGGAACGTTCACACCACCCTCGCCTTGGACCGGCTCAAGCAGAACCGCACAAGTCTTGCCCTTGACATAAGCACCGGCTATCGCGTCGAAGTCGTTGTACGGAACATTCACGAAGCCCGGCATCAGCGGCGTCCAGTTGTCTTGGTAATGCGGCTGCCCCGTCGCCGCCATCATCGCCTGCGTCCGACCGTGGAACGAGTCCAGAGCCGTGATGATCTCGTAAGCGCCGTCCAGATTCTTGCGCCCCCACTTGCGCGCCAATTTGCTAGCACCTTCGTTCGCCTCCGCACCAGAGTTGCAGAAAAACACCCGGTCCACGTCTGAGTTCTCGACGATAAACTGCGCCAGCGGAAGTTGTGGAGTCGTGTAGAACAGGTTCGACATCTGCATGATCTTGCCAGCCTGCTCGCTGACAGCTTTAGTCACCGCTGGGTGCGAATGCCCCATGTTGAGCACCGCCCAACCCGCCGTGAAGTCTAGATACGACTTACCATCGTTGTCGAAAACTCGCGAGCCTTCACCCCGCACCAACACCGGCGGCATCCGTCGCACTACCTGCATGTAGTACTTGGCCTCTAAATCCTTGTATTCCTGACTCGTCGTCATCTTTCGGGTCTCCCCATACAGTCCTTCACAGTCCTTCGCCGCTACTCGCAACACCAATCCAATATATAACCACCGTCATTCCGGGGAGAGCGGGGCTTCAGCGGGCGGAAAGCCCAGCCAGAAGCAAAAGGCAGGCCGGAATCCCCTCTCCCTCGGTGGAAGAGGCTGGGGTGAGGGTGAACCGAGTGGTTGAGAGGCCGGGCAACCGGCATCTAGTCAACTCCGCACATGCGGCTCAGGACGTTCGCCACGCCGATCTTTCGGATACTCCACTAAAAACAACCGCGCCACCAGCATCGCCAATATCAACACCATCCCGCCGAGAGCGATCCAGTTCGGCCCCGTCAAAAATGCTGCCACAACCGCCACAGCCAACGTCACCGCCGCAGACCTTGGGCCGTCCTTGATGATCGGCAAGGTCGCAAGCCCAGCAGCCGCAGCCACCAATCCCCAAACTCCAATCAACGCCACACCTATGCCTACCCCCGTCGCCAATCCTGCTCCACCCTTGAATCTCATGAACACCGGCAACCAATGACCCACAATCGCAAACACTGCCGCCACCGGCAATAACAGGTCAGGACAACCGATCAGCATCGCCACCCCCACTGCAACAGCACCTTTCGCGATGTCCAGCCCGAACACCACCGCGCCGTATTTCCGACCCACCTTCCGAAAAACGTTGGAAGCCCCAGGATTCCCTGTCCCCACCGTGAAAATATCAACCCCCGCAAGCCTAGCCACAAACACCGCGAACGGCAACGAACCTAGCAGATATGCCATGATCGCGGACGCTATAACGGCAACGATTTCGTTGGTGATCAAGACGGCGCTTCTCGCGTCGCAGCCTCGGCAACACGCTCCAGCGCCGTTTCGATGTACCCTGCTTCAATCTCGTAACCGACAAACGTGCGTCCACTTTCTACCGCCGCCATTGCTGTCGCGCCTGAACCCATGAACGGATCCAGAACCACCTCGTTCGAGAACGTGTAGAGGTCAATCAACCGCTTCGGAAGCTCGACTGGAAAAGGTGCCGGATGCTGAGAACGTTTTGCAGATGTAGGAGGAAAACTCCAGGTGCTTTTCGTATGTTCCAAGAAATCATCACGCTCGATCGTTGATTCGCGTCCTTCGATACGTTTTCGTCCAAACGGCGGCTTTTGAAATACCAATATGTACTCGTGCGTATCCCGCAATGTCGGATTGGAAGGAGACATCCAACTTCCCCACGCTGTAGACGACCCGCTCATCCCTTTGTCCCAGATAATCTCCCCTCGCATGAAAAATCCGACCTCAGCAGCTATCTGAATAATGTAAGCGTGGAGAGGAATGTATGGTTTGCGACCGATGTTGGCCACATTCACACACGCCCTACCGCCATCGACCAACACCCGGTACGTCTCAAGCATCACATTGCGGATCAGCCCCAAATACTCCTCCATCGAAAGATCCGAGTCATAGTCCTTACCCACGTTGTAAGGAGGCGAGGTAACCATCAGATGGACACAACGGTCAGGTAAATCGCTCATGTCCTCGCTGCTCTTGAGAAAAAATCGATTCCGAGCAGACTGGGGTAGCGAGTTTTCAGGTTGCGGCTTAGGGTCGATGTCAGCGTCAAGCCCGATCGGCATCAACTGACGCGAGTAGTAAGCGCTGGCATCGTGGTTCTCGCGCGTTCCCGCGCCGAAAGACCTAGTCTTGGTGCCCTTATGCTTCAAATCCGTTTCTGACAATCAATCCCGTCAATCATTCCAGTCACAGTTCAGACATCACCCAGCCAACCCACCAGTGCATCGCATCAACGTCTCCTGCACCAATAGCTCGTGCTCCCGGCTTCGGAGCGGCGGCACACCGTTTTCGATCGTCTCGACGAAAGCAGCAAACGTGTCAACATATCGCCTCCGATCCTCCAGATCGAGCATCGTCACGCCCTCGTCGTATCCGACCTTCGCTTCGGTCAAACACAACCGAAGCTGCTCCGCGGGCTCGAACGGCTCCATGATCGCCGAGCCCTCGGTGCCGTAAACCTCAAACCGCCGTGCCATCGGTCGCGGCTCCATCGCCGCGATATCCAACGTCACCAGCGCATTCGAATACTCCAGCACAGCCAACGTGTTATCCATGAAATCCCGCGTCTCCGACGTCGCGTTCTGCAAGTAAGGAGTCACGCGCTCGGGCCGCCCCATCATCCAAACGATCTGGTCGAGCATATGTCCTCCGAGGTCGTAGAGCACGCCGCCTCGGTGATAAGACAACCCCTGCCGATCCGTGTACTGCCCGCCCGCTGAACGCTCAGGTAGCCAAGTGGACATATGAGCGCGCACTTGAAAAACATGCCCTAGGAATCCCGACCGCACCCAGTCCGCCATCCGCTCAAAGCCGTCATGCTTGCGGAACATGTACCCGAGTGTCACCTGCAAGTCCTGATTTCGGGCGTCCTCTATAACCCTCAAAAATCGATGGAAATCATCGCCCGCCGGTTTGTCGTAGAAGCAATGTTTGCCAGCGCGGATTATCGCCTCGGTATGCGCCAGACTCTCTCGGTTGGCACCCTCCGATGCGACCGCGACGATTTCAGGATTGTCCAAAATCTCGTCGATCGAATCTAGCCAGATCACATCTTCCCAACCACCCGACTCAGCGCAAAAAGCCTGACGCTCCGCGTCTGGTTCGTAGCAACCCATCACCTCGACACCCGGATGTTCCAGCATCACTTGGTAAACGCCAGCCGCGTGACCATGCTTCGTGCCGATCTGAGCTACTTTCAAGACGTCGCCTCCGCGCGCGAACTACCGATCCTCGGATTAGATGCTTGCAAAGTATAGACGGGCTGAAAGCTTTTCGTACGCTCCCCTTTTTGCAAAGCAAAAGGGGGGCGCGACGAGCGTAGGGAGACGCAGGGGGGGCACAATGCCGTACGCGACTAAGGCCCCGATCCGAAGACCGCCCCTAAACTGGTTTCGACGTCTCTATAAACGCTCGGATCTTCGAGTGATCCTTGATTCCATCGGTCTCCACGCCAGTCGAGACATCGACGCCCCACGGACTGAGTTGTTGGATCGCATCCCCGACATTTTCGGGGTACAGACCGCCTGCGAGGAGCACACCTTCGCGGTCAGCGATTCCCTCAGCCATGCCCCAATCGAACATCTTTCCCGTCCCGCCCGGTTGATCCTCGTCATACCGATCCAGCAACACGATCCGATCCTGCGAAAGATGGTGATCGACCAAATCGCTCAACTCGTCACGCGACCAGTCGGATTTCACCCGGACCTGTCGGATCACTGGCTTCCACATCGCCCGCATGTAAGCCTCATCCTCTTCCCCGTTGAGTTGCACGTAGTCGACGTCAACCTGCCGAGCGGTTGTATTGACCCATCGCGCGTCTTGGTTCCTGAATAGCCCTACGACTTGAGGCCCTTTTTGTCGGACACGTTTGCCCCGATGGTCCCGTGATCGGATGCGAAAGTCCCGAACCACCTCTTGGGCATGGAAAGGCGAAAGTTGTCGGCGAACACCCTCCACAAGCACAACACCAAAGTAATCCGCTCCGGCACTGGCAACAACAAACGCCGTGTCTCCGTCGCGAACACCGCATATCTTCACTTTCGGCTCGTAACTCATACGCTGATACCCGCCATCTGAGATACCAACTTACTCGGATCGCCATCCGCCGTCATCAATGATTCGCCCACCAGCACCGCCTTAGCACCCGCATCCGCCATGCGCTTCACATCATCCGCGCCCCGCATTCCGCTCTCAGCCACCTTCACAACATCATCCGGAATCCGTTTCGCCAGTGCCGGGAACACATCCAACGACGTGGTCAGCGTCTTCAAGTTGCGGTTGTTCACACCAACAATCCGAGGCTCGGCACTCGTCAAGGCCAAATCGAGCTCGGCAGCATCAAAAACTTCGACAAGTGGCTCCATGCCGATGCCCGTCGCCACATCGTACAGATCCGAATACTGCACCGGATCCAAGATGGCGATTATCAAAAGTACCGTGTCCGCGCCCGCCGCCCGAGCTTGGTAAATCTGGTATTCGTCGACCACGAAATCCTTTTCCAACACCGCAACACCGTGACCGTGTGCCACATCGGCAGCACGTTCCAAATCCGCGAGCGAACCCCGAAAGAAATCCTGTTCAGTCAATACAGAAATCGCAGCCGCACCAGCTTTACAGTAAGTTTCGGCCCGTTGCGCAGGATCGAGCGTGAGGTCCATCACTCCCGCCGAAGGCGAAGACCGTTTCATCTCGGCGATCACTGATACCGAAGCAGACGAACCGATTGCCAAGGCGAAATCCAACGGCTCAGCATCGCGATTAGCTTCCTCCACCGCTCCCAGCATCTTTGCTGGAGACACGACCGATTTGTCCGCAGCGATACGTTTGCATTTAGCCGCGACAATGCGATCAAGGATAGAGATCTTTCCGTTATCGGTGGTCACGAACAGCACCTAATCAAAGTGAGGGGCGTAATCCTAATCTTAAACAGCCCGTGATCCACGCAACCGCACGAACGGAGCCTGAAGGCTTGTGGCGTTACCCTGCCGCCGCCGGAGCTGGCGCCACACCGCGATAGATGTTCCTCAACGGGCCGATCGCGAGGCTCGCGACCACGATCGCCGTAAAGCCCAAACCCAGTATCCACAACACATTCGAGACGCCTATAGCGTCCGCCGCGAAACCGTTCACCAAGTTCAACACCGCCATGGTACCGCCGATGATGATGTGGCTGAATCCTGTGATCCGCCCACGCATCGCGTCTGGAGCCAGCGACTGCACCATCGCTCCCGCAATCGCCATAAATGCGGCCTGCGTTGCACCCATCGCACCAGCACCTAACATCGCGGTGGGAAGATCGCGCGCCATAGCCAATATCAACATCGAAGCACCGCTCAGCGCGCCAGTGACTAGAAGTATCATTCCGCGGCTGTTTGCCTTGCGCGTCCCGCTGATGGCTAAAACTCCGATCAGCGCACCACCCCCAACCGCCATCATCAAAGTGTTCGCGTTTTCAGGGTTACTCAGCACCTCCTGCGAAAGCACCGGCAAGATCGTCTCAAACGACATCGTCATCGCACAGTGCAGAGCGATCAGAACAAACAACACCCGCAGCTGCGGGTCCGCCCAAGAGTACGCGCCCGCCTCCACCAAGCTCTGCAACATTCCTGCGCCTTTCGTCAAGGCTCCGGTGGAGCGCGTGTGAATTGCCGTAACACACACTATGCTCGCGACGTACAAAACCGCGCAAGCCAAGAACGCCGCACTTGTGCCGCCAAGGAACAACGCTGGTGCAATCAGAGCCGGCCCTACTAAGCGTGCTCCCTGCAAAGACAACTGGTTAAGCGCGATCGCATTCAACAAATCGTCCTTTGACACCAAATTCGGCACCAAAGCTTGTGTCGCCGTCATCTGGAATGCCCTAAAACTGCCGTTGAGCAATGACAACGCGACCAGAATCCAGATGTTCAGTAAGCCCGCGAACGCCAAACCAGCTAGGGCCAATACATTGAAAAACTGGAGCACGTACGCGATGACGAGAACCGACCGGCGATCGAATCGATCTGCCAAATACCCCGCCACGGGTGGCATCAAGAATCGTGGCACCATCGCGGCGAACGTCGCAACTCCCACCAACGCCGAGGAACCCGTCATCTCCAGCACCAGCACACCGCGCGCGATGATCAGCGCCCAGTACGCCGACTGACCGCCCAAACTTCCGAGCATCACCCATCGGAAATCGCGGTAACGCAACGAGTTACCGTAACGGCTGAGCGTGGGTTTTACTTTCGTCGAGATCATGAATCCGCTCGGAATAACGCCGCGCGGATGGCAATGCCGAGAATCCCTCAAAGGGTTTCCGACATATTACACCTCTAACCCCAGCCGCGCAGTTCTAGCGCGTGGAAGCATTATCCCGAACTCGGATACAGCCTCTTACCCCAACCCGCTGCTGACCTTTACCAACGCGGCGAGCTTGGCCGCCGCCACGCCACTGTCAATGCTGTCCTTGGCCATTAACGCGGCATCGTTGAAGCTGTCGGCCTTGCCAGCCGCAAGCAGCGCCACCGCAGCGTTGATCGCAACTACGTTGTACCGTGACCGTTCTGGACTCGGAGGCGCATTATGCTCACCTCCAGCACCAGATAACACTGTTTGTATGATCTCCGCGCTGTGCTCAATCGAATCCGCAACCAGATGGTCACGACTACCCTCTGGCAACCCGAAGTCAGCAGGACGAGTCCGACGTCGCTTCAACACATCCGGCGTCACCTGATACATCAGCGTGTGCCCCTCAATGTCTACCTCGTCGGCCCCCGATTCCGCGTGCACCACCAGCGCGTAGTCAGTGCCGAGCAGTTGCAACGCCTTGGCGATCTTCTCCGCTGTGGCGCGATCCGCCACACCTAAAACCTGTCTGGTCGCCCCAGCCGGATTCGTCAACGGCCCCAAGATGTTGAACACTGTCCGGATCCCGATTTGCGGCCTCAGCGGACCGGCGAACCTCATCGCCGGATGGAAAGCTTGGGCGAACATGAACCCGATACCGGCTTCTTGAATGCAACGGAATACGCCCTCCGGCCCGAGCATCACGTTAACGCCTAATGCTTCTAAGACATCAGCGCTCCCCGTCGATCCAGACATCGCCCGGTTGCCATGTTTGGCGACATGCACGCCTGCGCCGGCAACCACGAAAGACGCCGCTGTTGATATATTGAACCAGCCCATTGCATCCCCACCCGTCCCGCACGTATCCACAGTATCAACACCCGGACTCACATGCAGAGAAACCTCACGCATCACCGATGCCATACCCGCTATCTCATCCGGCGTCTCACCCTTCATCCGAAGCGCAGTCACAAACGCTCCGAACTGCGCCTCCGTAGCTTCGCCCCCCATAATCTGTGCCATCACATCAGCAGCTTCGGATTGCGTAAGATCAACGCCGTCAACAGCAGCTTGGATACCTTGTTGGATGTTCATGTTGTTATTCCTTTTGAGTTATATCGACGGTGCCCCAGTCTTGCTCAAATTGAGATGGTCTTCTCGACGACCGCATTAGTTCTCCATCTCCAAAAAGTTCCGCAACAAATCCTTCCCTGGCCGCGTCAAGATCGACTCCGGATGAAACTGCACCCCCTCGATCGGCATCTCAGGATGTCGCATTCCCATGATCACCTCGCTCTCCGCCGACCGCGCTGAAACCTCGAAGCCCGGCGGCACAGCATCAGGCTGAACGGCCAACGAGTGGTACCGCACAGCCTCGAACGGATTCGGCAGCCCCTCAAACACGCCTTTGCCATCGTGCTCGATCATCGACGTCTTGCCGTGCTTCAATTCCCCAGCGTGATCAACTACGCCGCCGAACGCTTCGCCGATCGCTTGATGACCAAGGCATACACCGAGAACTGGAATCTTCCCCGCGAAGTGCTTTATCGCGTCTATCGAAATCCCCGCATTCCGAGGATGCGAAGGGCCGGGCGAGACGACCAGCCTTTCCGGGCCCATCTCAGCCAACTCCTCAACCGTCGCCTTGTCGTTCCGGATCACTTCGACGTCCGCACCCAGTTCTGACAAGTACTGGAACAGGTTGTAAGTGAAGCTATCGTAGTTATCGATTAGAAGCAGCATGTCTCATGCCTCCATCACAGACTCGGCATGGTCGATGGCGTGCATCAGCGCGCCCATCTTATGCAGGGTCTCTTCGTACTCGGTCTGCGGATCGGAGTCGGCGACAATACCGCCCCCGGCCTGCAAGTAGGCGACACCGTCACGCAGGGTCATCGTGCGGAGCGAAATCGCGGTGTCCATGTTGCCGGTGTATGAGAAGTAGCCGACCGCTCCGGAATACGGTCCCCGCTTGTCAGGCTCGTACTCAGCGATGATCTCCATCGCCCGGATTTTCGGCGCACCCGACACCGTTCCTGCCGGGAACCCAGCGCGCAACACATCATACACGTCGTACCCCTCGTCTAGCGTGCCCTCCACGTGCGAGACGATGTGCATGATGTGCGAGTAGCGCTCAATCTCCAGTTGCTGTGTCACTCGCACGGTGCCTGGGCGGCTGATACGACCGACATCGTTGCGTCCTAGGTCTAGGAGCATGACATGTTCGGCTATCTCTTTTTCGTCTGCTAAGAGTTCTTGAGCGAGTGCATCATCCTCCTCTGGAGTGCGACCGCGTGGGCGCGATCCAGCGATCGGGTGCACTGCCACTTCGCCGTCTACTGATTGGACGAGCAACTCAGGCGATGCTCCGATGATCTGGAAGCCATCGAGATCAAGATAGAACATGTAGGGCGACGGATTTATGGCTCGCAACGAGCGATAAAGGTCAAACGGTTCGACTGCCGTCCGACGCGTCAACCTCTGCGAGACCACAACCTGAATGATCTCCCCGTCATATATCGCCGTCTTACACGCCTCCACCATCTGCCGGTAGTTCTCCCTCGACATGTTGGGAACGTAACGATGTCCGATCGCCTCATCGGATCCATCGGTATACCAACCCGCAGGCATTGCAGCAGCCGAACCTACGAACGCGTAGTCGATGTCTGCGTCATCTGCCCGCGCTGCCGCGTGAGCCGGCGAACCAGAACGACGCATCGCCGACGCTGGCAAAGGCTCCGACAACCGATCAATCAGCGTCTCAATCCGAGCCGTCGCACCATCATAGGCATCCCTAACATCCGTATCCGCACTAACCGCTGCATGAGCCACGACAACAATGCTGTGACGAACATGATCGAAGATCAGCATCGAGTCGGTCAACATGAACATCGCCTCCGGCACGCCCATGCCTAGATCCTCCTCCGATATCTCCGGCACCCGCGGCTCAAAATACTTGATCGCATCGTAAGCCACATACCCGACAGCACCCCCGTCAAACCGAGGCAACCCCTCAACCGACGGGTACCGCAGATGCGCCAACCGTTCCTTCAACACATCTAACGGGTCCACACTTCCATGCACCGTCCCTGGACCTGTTCGTATCACCTCCGCCGGTTCCGTCCCCAAGAACGAGAACCGGGCCACATTCTCACCACCTTCTACAGACTCGAACAGGAACGATCTCTGCCCCCGAGCCACTTTGATAAACGCTGAAACCGGCGTCTCCAGATCAGCTGATATTTCTCGATACACCGGAATCAAGTTGTAACCCTCGCCCGCCAAGCGCTCGAAGGTATCAAAATCCGGCGTGTACATGTCGTTATTCATCTTTGGTCGTGTCCATTCGATAGAGCAGTGGTTATCGCTGACTGAGCCGAAATGCTTCCCTTTCTACCTCTGGGGAAATGCCGAAGGCAATGGGGGCACTTCGGCTACGACCAAGACGACGTGTATGAGCTGATCCGCATCGCATCCCTAACCCGAGTCATCGTCTCCTCGGCAATCGTCCGACCTCGCCGGACACCATCCATCAACACGTCCTCCACATAAGGCATATCCGCCTTGTACCGTTCTCGACGCTCCCGGATCGGCCCCAAAAACTCGTTCAACGCTGAAGCCAGAGCACGCTTCACCTCAACATCGCCAACCTTCCCCTTCCGATACCGGTCCTTAAACTCGTCAACCTGTCCGACATCCGGGTTAAAGGCATCGTGGTACTCGAACACCGGATTACCCTCAACGCGGCCAGGAATGTCCGCCCGGATCCGGTTCGGGTCCGTGAACATCCCTCTCACCTTCTGGTTCACCGTATCTGCATCGTCACTCAGCATGATCGTGTTGCCCTTAGACTTGCTCATCTTCGCATCCCCGTCAGTCCCGACCAACCTTCCGACATCCCCAATCAATGTCCCTGGCTCAGGAAAGACCCGCCCAAACATCCGGTTGAACTTCCTCGCAACCTCACGCGTCATCTCGATATGAGGAGCTTGGTCCTCACCCACCGGCACGAGATGCGCGCGCGGCAACAAGATATCCGCCACCTGGCTCATCGGATAGTTGTAGAAACCCACAGTCCGACTCTCCACTGGCAAACTATCGATTTCCGACTTCAGAGTCGGGTTCCGTTCCAGCATCCCCAGCGGCGTCACGAACGACAGCAGCATCGTCAGTTCCGCATGTTCCGGTACGTAGCTCTGCACCACAAACGCCGACTTCTCAGGGTCCAGCCCGACAGCCAGCCAATCCAACGTCACATCCAACACCGACTCTCTAATCAAATCGACGTCATCGAAATGGTCGCCCAGCGCTTGGTAGTCTGCAATCAGGAAGTAGCACTCGTAGGTATCTTGAAGATCAAGCCAGTTCTTGAGCGCGCCGACGTAGTGCCCGAGGTGCAGTGCCCCCGTAGGACGTATCCCCGTCAATATTCGGGGTTTGGCACCGGGCAACACATCAAAGTGTGCCTCAGTTCCCTTCCCCCTTGATGGGGGAAGGTTAGGATGGGGGTGGTTAACCGTAGTAGCCATTTCGCTTATCCATCTCTCCAGGACCGAGACCCCCAACAAACGAAAATCCCCGTCCCAGATCTATTCATTTCTCTCAGGACAGGGACGAGGACAAACCCGCGGTGCCACCCTGTTTCGACGTTTACAGTCATCCCAGCGAAAGCCGGAACCTAACCGCCGCAACTTAATTCAGGACTTTAACGTGTCCTACTCGGCTCCAGATACTCGGCACCTAGCCTTTCCCCGAAGCGGCTCACGGGCCCAATTCGGTTTCGCATCGCCATGCCGGACTTTCAGCGGATCATCACGGCTCTCTAAAATGGCGTTCCAACGAACCTACTCACCCCGTTCACAGCCATTGCAATCTCAATTGCTAAACCCAAAGTGTACCTACCCCAAGTCAACCAAGTCAAATATCATCCCAACATGACTACTTCCACGTCAGACCTCATGATCACCCGCGACGCGGAGTGTACGACCCGCGACGGCACGATCCTCCGCGCCGACATCTATCACAACCCCGACTCTGAACCGCAACCGGTCCTAGTCTGCCGAACGCCCTATAACAAGCTGTTATCACGCTACCAAGGGCACGCCATTGACATCGCAAAAGGTGGGTACACGGTCGTTGTCCAAGACATGCGAGGGCGCTACGCCTCCGATGGCGAATACTTCTGGATGTGGCGCGACAAGCACGAGACCACCGACATCCAAGACGGCTACGACACCATCGAATGGGCAGCCAAACTCCCCCAGTCCGACGGTCGCGTCGGCACCTGGGGCCACTCCAACGCATCGTGGGCGATTTGGATGACCCTCCACTCAAATCCGCCCAGCCTCGCCGCCGCTCTAGCTTCAGGCATCTCCATGAATATGCTTGACATCACATTCGGGGTTTGGGAGACCGGTCGACGACTCGAGTGGACGTACATGATGGCCGCCGACGTCAGACGCCGAGAAGGACGAACCGACGGCCCTCTTACTCCCGAGGAGGCCACCTTCCGCTGGAACGCCGTCGAACGTTCCAAATACATCTGGTGGCTACCCCTCGAAGACATACCTGAGCATGTCTTCGCTGGGCTCACTGATCAGTACCAGACCTTCCTCCGAAACACCCAACATGACTTTATGCGCTTCGACGACGCACACTCTAAAGTCGAAGTCCCAATCATGCAGATCACAGGATGGTGGGACCGCCTCATCGGAACCATCGACAACTATGAAGGCCTCATCACAAACAGCAATCCCGAACTCCGAGATCAGCACCGACTCATCGTCGGCCCTTGGGGACACGATGCCACCAACTACACAGGCAATGTCGGTCCAATCGACTATGGCCCCGAAGCCAACACCACCTACGCCGACCTCATCGTCCGCTGGTACGACTACGCCTTCAAAGGCATCGACAATGGCACCGCAGACGAAAAACCCGTCCAACTCTTCGTCCTGAATCGCAACGAATGGATCGGCGCCGACGCTTGGCCGTTGCCGGAAACGCAGTACACCGACTTTTATCTCTCGTCATCCGGGGCTGCCAACACAGCCGACGGTGACGGCTTGCTGTCGTTCAACCCTCCTTCCCCTTCGCGAAGCGAGACCGCAGGGGGTGCCCGGGGTGGTGCGGCAGGGGGCGCTCCCACCGACCACTTCACCTATGACCCCCGCGACCCGGTCATGTCTCTCATGCATCAGAACTCGCAGTCGATCCCAATGGATCAGGCACCCAACGACCATCGACAAGACGTCCTTGTCTACGAAACCGAACCCATGACCGAAGACCTCGACGTGATCGGCCCGGTTCGTCTCAAACTCTGGGCGTCCACCGATGCGCCCGAGACCGACTTCGCGGTCAAACTAGCCATCGTGCACGAAGATAGGCTGTGCGTGAACCTCACCTACGGCATCATGCGGACGCGGTACCGCGACGGTTATGATCGCGTCGCGGTTACCGAGCCGGGTGTTCCGTATGAATATGACATCAAGCTGAACCCGATTGGTTGTCGCTTCCAAAAGGGCCAACGGATTCGCCTATACGTGACCAGTTCTGATTTCCCGAACTTCGACCGCAATCACAACACCGGTAAAGACTACTGGTCGGACACGGAATTAAGAGTTGCGCATCAGACCATTTATCACACCTACGAAATGCCATCCCGCCTAATTCTCCCAATTATCCCCTAATACCCCAACAAGCATCACCCCGATCAAGGCACATTACAAACATCAGCGTAATCCGCGAATACACTGTCTCAATAGCAATTCGCGACTGTGCCTTTAGGAAACTCCCCTTGGCCTCCACCACCCAAAACGACCACGTCCGCTACGAACCCAGCGAAACCCCACCCCCACCCATCGCCATTGGTGCCGGTCTCCAAGCTGCAGCACTCATCGTCACCCCCATCGTACTCACCGTCGTCATCGTCGCACGCATCGCTGAACAGCCCGAAAGCTACATAGCATGGGGAGTTTTCGCGGCACTAATCATCAGCGGCATCACCACCATCCTCCAAGCCGTCCGCTTCGGACGCATCGGCTCCGGATACGTCCTCGTCATGGGAACATCCGCCGCCTTCATCGCCGTATGCGTCGCAGCACTCGTCAAAGCCGGTCCCGCTACCATGGCCTCGCTCATCATCATCTCCTCGCTCTTCCAATTCCTCCTCGCATACCGGCTCTCATGGCTACGCCGAGTCTTCACACCAACCGTGGCCGGCACCGTCATAATGCTCATCGCCGCCACTGTAGTCCCCATACTCTTCGATTCGTTCGGAAACGTCGCAGACGATACCGACGATATCGCCGCTCCAGCCGCAATCCTCGCAACCCTCATCACCGTCGGCGTTCTGGTACTGCGCGGACCCTCATGGCTACGCCTATGGTCACCCGCAATCGGCGTAATCGTAGGATGTATCGTCGGTGCACCATTCGGGCTGTACGACATTCAGCAGGTCGCTGACGCTGACTGGATTGGCGTGCCCTTCAGTTCATGGCCCGGTATCGACGTCACGCCTGGAATCGAGTTCTGGGCCCTTCTACCAGCGTTCATAATCGTCACCATCATCGGTGCCATTGAGACCATTGGAGATGGTGTCGCAATCCAAAGAGTCTCGCACCGCAACCCCAAAGCCACCGACTTCCGAGTCGTCCAAGGCGCACTCAACACCGACGGCGTCGGAAATCTCCTCTCCGGACTCCTTGGAACTCTCCCAAACACCACATACTCCACAAGCATCTCACTCGCCGAAGTCACTGGAGTAGCCGCACGACGCGTCGGGATAGTCATCGGGATCGCTTTCCTCGCACTCGCATTCTTCCCCAAAATCACCGCGCTTATCATCGCCATCCCAGAACCTGTCGCCGCCGCATACATCCTTGTACTCATAGCTCTGCTCTTCCTGCAAGGAATGAGGATCGTGATCCAAGATGGCCTCGACTATCGAAAGGCATTTATCGTAGGCCTCTCGTTCTGGGTCGGTGTCGGATTCCAAAACCAGTGGGTGTTCCCCGAACTACTAGGCGATGGATTCATCAGCATCCTCCTCGGCAATGGAATGACTTCTGGCTCCATCGTTGCGATCATCGCCATGATTTTCATGGAGATCACCGCACCTCGGCGAAAGCGTATACGCCTCGAACTTGATCGAGACGCACTTCCGCAACTCACCGACTTTCTCCGAAGCTTCGCCTCATCGTCCGGATGGAACGAAGCCAGCCAGAATCGCATCGCACTAGTCGGCGAAGAGACCCTAACTACACTCTTGAACGAAGCATACGATCCCGCCGAAGACAACCGCCCCAAGCGTCTAATCGTTGCCGCACACGCTGTCGGAAGCCAAGTCGAACTCGAGTTCATAGCCGCATCAGAGGGCGAAAACATCGAAGACCAGCTCTCATACCTCGGCGAAACTCCCGACATTCCCGATGACCGCGAAATCTCCTTCCGACTCCTCCGCCACTACGCATCATCCATCCACCACCAAAAATACCACGGCATCGACATCGTAACCGTCAACGTCGAACGCGAAAATTAACCGTTAAATCCGACCTCGGCGACATCGCGGGGCGTCACGCCTAATCGCGTTATTCTTTTACTTCACGACTTGAGCCGCTCCTTAGACCATTCAGGAGACCTGCAATCATGACGACCATCGCGCATTATGGATCTTGGAAATCGCCGATCTCCGCTGAGATGCTAATCAGCGGCGGAAAAAGACGCCTCAACGAGATCAAAATCGACGGTGACGACGTCTACTGGCTGGATGCGAGGCCTGCCGAGGGCGGACGGATCGTCGTGATGCGCCGGAACGCCGAGGGGCGGGTGGACACGCTCACGCCGCCGGGCTTCAACGTTCGCAACGCTGTGCACGAGTACGGCGGCGGTTCGTATGCCGTCAAGAACGGGACGATCTATCTGACGAACTGGGTAGACCAGCGCATCTATAGGCAGCATCCTGACGGTGCGATCGAGCCGCTGACTGATGCGCCTCCGATCCCTCGGGGCGTACGCTTCGCCGACCTCACACTGACTCCGAACGGTAAGTTCCTCCTCTGCGTGCGAGAGACCCACACCGACGATGGCAATGAAGCGACCAACGAAATCGTAGCGATCGACACGTCGACCGGCGACGCGCATGTCGTAGCCACCGGCCGCGATTTTTACTGCGCGCCTCGGGTGGCTGCGAATCACGACGGCATCGTGTGGACCGAGTGGGACCATCCGAATATGCCCTGGGACGGCAACTCGCTGGTCTCAGGTTCTTTCAACCAAAACGATGCCACAGTCAGCACAACCGCGCGGCTCATCGACGACACCGGCGAGAGCGTCGTCCAGCCGACTTGGAACCACAACGGCATCCTTCACTTCGTAACCGACCGCACCGGCTGGTGGAACATCCATCTCTGGAAAGATGGTCAACCTACCAACCTCCTAAACGAACAGTCGGATTACGGCCGCCCCGACTGGCAGTTCGCATTCACTTCATACGCCCACCTTCCAGACCACAGAATCGCTCTCGGCAAAGGAGGAGTGACCGACGGCTCGATCTTGATCATGGACACCGAGTCGCATCATCTGCCGCATAGCATCTCCGTCCCCTATAGCGAAATCTCCTTCATAACAGCTGGGCCTGACGGCGCAACCGTCCTCTTCGTCGGAGCATCACCCACCCGGGAACCCGCCATCGTCAGCCTAGATCTCGAGACAGAAACTTGCTCCACCATCTACGCCCCTAGCGACATCGCCATCGACCCGGGATACACGTCCTCTCCCAAACACATCATCTTCCCAACAACCGACGATGGTCAAGCCCATGCGTTCTACTACGAACCGACCAATAAAGACTTCACTGCCCCAGACGACGAGCTTCCACCCCTCGTCACCATCTGCCACGGCGGCCCCACGAGCGCATCTGGAACGGGACTGGACCTCTCGACTCACTACTGGACAAGCCGCGGGTTTGCGGTAGTTGATGTCAACTATCGAGGCTCCTCTGGCTACGGCAAGGCATACCGCGACGCGCTGAAAGGCAAGTGGGGCATCTATGACACTGATGACTGCATAGCGGCCGCGCAGCACCTAATCGACCAAAATCTTGTCGACAAAGATCGCGTCATCATTCGCGGGGGATCGGCAGGCGGCTACACCACGATTAATGCATTGACCTTCGAGGATTTCTTCGCCGCCGGCGCCGCCCTATACGGTATTGCCGACCTCATGGTATTCATCGGCGACACTCACAAGTTCGAGTCTCGCTACCTCGACTCCCTAGTCGGCCCATACCCCGAAGAAGCCCAACGCTACCACGACCGCTCGGCGATCAACTTCATGGACCAACTCGCCACCCCCATGATCATCCTCCAGGGACTAGAAGACGAAATCGTCCCCCCGTCGCAGGCCGAGATCATGGTCGAAGCTCTTGAATCGAAGGGACTTCCGTACGCCTACATCGGCTTCCCCGGAGAGCAACACGGATTCCGTCAAGCGGTCAACATCATCCGCGCCCAAGAAGCCGAACTCTACTTCTACGGCAAAGTTCTCGGCTTTGAACCAGCAGACGACATCGGAGAAGATGTCGTGGAGGTTCGGAATCTTGGGTGAAGCTCGCCGAAGCCAATGAAACAAGCCTCCCAGATCGCGGCAGATTTCAACGCTGAGATCGAATCATTACAGCAGCGAAATACCGCTTCAGTCCGGAAATTACGGAGGCGATTGACCGCGTTATTGTCCAGTGAACGCCCTTCCTCGGTGTTCCGAGTAGCGTGGGAACTGTTAGACAAATTCAGCCAACGGTGGGTTGCGTATGAAGTGATTGCTAACCACCAAGAAGCATATCTTCAACTCGATGAAGTAGCCTTAGAACATCTAGGCTCGGGAATTCACAGCTGGGACGTCGTCGACGCCTTCGCACGAATACTGTCAGGCCCTGCGTGGCGAGATGGTCTTATTGCCGACGAGACGATCCATGGTTGGGCGCTATCGGAAGACCGTTGGTGGCGAAGAGCAGCCCTAGTGAGCACGGTGGCATTAAACGTACGAACTCATGGCGGAAAAGGCGATGCGAAGAGAACGCTGTCGGTGTGTCGAGCACTGGTCGACGATCGCGATGATATGGTCGTCAAGGCATTGTCGTGGTCGCTTCGCGAGTTAGTAGTCCATGATCCGGCAAGTGTTGCTCGATTCTTAGCGGACCACGACAACGAACTGGCCGCGCGCGTTAAGCGAGAAGTCCGGAACAAGCTTGATACAGGCCTGAAAACCCCGACTCGATCTCAAAATTAGCTGGTCAACGCGATCACTTTCGATGGTTGTCCCGCTGCGGTTAGTCGGCAAAGGGCGGATTGAAAGAATCAGCCCGCGGCCATCGCACCGCCGTGCTGTTGGTTGACGCGCGGCACGTTGCACTCGTCGAGGAATACTTCCAACTCGTCGAGGAGGTATTGCGAAGCTCTAACCGACGGTGGCCGCGGAGGTCCAGCTTTGAGGCCAACCGCCTCCATGGCGGACTTGATGAATGGTCCTTCGCCGCCGGTGTTAGCGGCTACTTTGGCTCGCCACTTTGTCCATCGCCATTTGAAGTCGGCGAGTCTTTGCCGTGCCGCTTCGTAGTCGCGGGCCTCAAGCAGGTTCCAGATTTCGGCTGGATACTGGGGCCAGAAGCCGCTGAGGTGGGTGATAAAACCGCGCGCGCCCATGATGTGACTGAAGATTTGCTGGCCAGAGTTATCGATGCAGACCAGGCGGTCAGCCAGTTCGTGTAGCCCGTCTTTGTATAGCGCCTCGTTTGGTGCTGACCATTTCAACGCCCGAACCGTCTCGATGTCGGCGAGATCGCTCAACAGTTCGAGGCTCATCGTGAGGCCTTCCCACCATGTGTGATAGATCATGATCGAGACATCGGACTCTTTGGCCACGAGTTCGAACAGACGATACGCGTCGCCCTCGGTCGGCTCGTAGTAGTAGGTAGGTCCGACTTGGACGCCACCGAGTCCGGCTTCGTGAGCATAGTTGGCCAGTTCGATGATGACTCGCCAGTCGGTGTGCTGGACGCTGGTAAGGACAGGCGCCTCGCCATTAGCGGCTTCCATCGCGGCGGTCATGACCGCTTTGCGCTCTTCGACGTTCATCGTGGGGTGCTCACCACCGGCACCACCAACTAGCAAGGTGCCTTGACCGGTGTGGACGCCGTTCTCGACCATGTATCGGATGTTGGTCTGCAGCGCGTCCAGATCGAGCGAGTAGTCCTCATTGAAAGGTGTTGCGACCGCGACCATGGGGCCGCACAGCCAATCTCGGATGTTTTCAGCTTTCAATTGTTCGTCCTCTTCGATGGTTCAAAGTCGCGTTGGAAATCTACTCTACATCATCGTCGTTGGTATTCCCATTCGTGCCGGAGTATGCCGTAGTAGTGGAAGTCTTGACGCACACCGCGATTAACGCCGTGACTGCGGAAAGTGCCTTCGCGTGTCATTCCGATCTTTTCCATTACTCGCCAGGAGCCAACGTTTTCGACGTCTGCCCAAGAGTAGATCTTCTCCAGCCCGAAATCGGTGAAGCCCCAATCAATCACAGCTTGCGCTGCCTCTGTAGTCAAACCTTGGTTCCAATGGTCGCGGGCAAGGCTGTAGTGCAAGGATCCGACAGCGATTGGTGGTTCGAGCCGCAGGCCAATCCCGCCGATGACGCGACCGCCTAGCTCGATCGCGAGTCCATGTTCTTGGTCGCGGCTGTTCAGGATGCTTTTGGCGATGAATTCTTCGGCGTCATTCAGCGTGTAAGGATTAGGAACGGGCAGGAAACGCGACCATTCGGGATCGGAGGCGTAAGCCATCACGTCGTCGGCGTCTTTGAACGTGAAGGGGCGAAGGAGCAGACGTTTGGTGCGGATGATTTCGTGGCTTTTCATTTCTGAGCGAGTGCGAATTGGCTCTCCCATTCGTGTCGCAGGACGCCGTAGGAGCGGTAGTCATGCCGCACGCCCCTGTTGACGCCATGACTGCGCAACGTTCCCTCGAGCGTCATGCCGATTTTTCCATCACTCGCCAAGAGGCAATGTTTGCGACGTCGACGCGAGAATAGACCTTCTGCAATCCCAACTCTTCAAAACCCCATTCCACAACGGCCGTCGCGGCCTCTGTGCTCAATCCGCGGTTCCAGCACGGACGGGCGATCGAGTAACGCAATGAGGCATTCGAATGGGCATTTTCGATGGTCAACCTGACGCTACCAACCACGACGCCTTTGAATTCAATCGCAAACCTGGGCTTTTCATCCCAATTCTTCAGAATCTGACGAGCCACGAACGCTTCCGCGTCCCTGACTGTGTATGGATTCGCAACCGGCAGAAACTTGGACCATTCGGCATCGGAGGCGTAGTCGAACACATCCTTAACGTCTTTGAGTTCGAATGGCCGCAGGAGCAATCGTTGGGTGCGGATTCTTGCGGGTTCGGTCACGTTACCGCTATTCCTCCGCCATCCACTCCGGTTCTGCCAAATTCTTCACTACCGCCTGCAAAAACTCGGAGGCTGGTGCGCCATCCCATGCTCGATGGTCGAATGTGAGCGAGAAGTAGCCGATGGATCGGACTTCGATGTCGCCGGATTTGCTGACCGTGGGTTGTTCGATGACGCGACCTACTCCGAGGATGCCGACTTCCGGTGGGTTGATGAGCGGCGTGAAATTTTCGATGTCGTATGCGGACAGGTTGGTAAGGGAGAACGTGCTACCCGACAGTTCGGCCACGCGGAGTTCGTTGGCTTTGGATTTACGAACCAGGTCTCGCACCACCACAGCGAGTTCGAGCGGTGTTTTGGTTCCCGCGTCTCGGATGACAGGCACTAGGAGACCGTCGGGGACTGCAAGCGCGAATCCGAGGTTGATGGTATCGAAGATCTGTACCTCTTTGTCGGTGATGTGGGCATTAGCCAGGGGGTGATCTTTGAGTGCTTTGACAGTAGCGGCTATCGCCAGGTCTTGATATTGGGGGCGTACACGTGATCGCCGCCACTCTCGGGTTAACCGTCGTTGGATGGCGATGGCTTCGGTCACGTCGCCAGTGGTGTTGAGGGTTACTAATGCGGCCGACGCGCTATCAGACATCCGCTTGGCGATTACACCTCGGATACCGGTCAGCGGGATAGTGCGACTCGGCGCCATGCCGACATCGGAGGTCGGCGTTCCGCCCTCAGCTGCGGCTCGGACATCGTCTTCGGTGACTCTTCCGCTGGGACCAGTGCCGGTTTCAATAGCATCGAGGTCAACGTTTAGTTCTCGTGCGAGACGGCGGGCTCGAGGAGTGACTACCGGTCCGCCACGTCCGCGCCTAGGTGTTGCACCTCGGCGTGAAGGTCCTGATGAGCGTGATGCCCGTTCACGCGGAGCCTCTTCGTCCGGTAGGTCACTGGGAGATTCACCGGATTCCAGCAGTAGACCCAAGATTGTGCCGACTGGCACGGTCTTTCCTTCTTCGACAATGATCCGGCCCAGCGTCCCATCAGCAGTGGCTTCGACTTCCGCACTGACTTTGGTGGATTCGATCTCAACTAGGGGGTCACCCTTGAGGACGGGGTCGCCGACGGCCTTGAGCCATTTGACGACCTGCCCCTCGTTCATTCCCATGCCCCATTGCGGAAGAATTATGTTGCCCGGCATATCTTGACGTTGTCCCTGATGTGGTCTCGGTTGTGAGGTGAAATCCGAGAAATCATCTTAACAGGGCATATGTTCACGGCTGTCGTGAGCACCTCATCCCGCTCGCCTCATCGCCATGCGCCTGACGCGATTGCGAGCTGCTTGGCGGACTTTGGCGGCAACTCTAGTTTGGGATTCGAGGGTCATGGTCATGGGTATAGCGATCAGCATCATGAGGCCCATGATGGCGTAAGCCGGTCGGTAGGAATCGGTGAAGTCGTACATGAGGCCGACGAATAGGGGCCCGATAGTACCGAAGATGGCGCTAACGGAGCTCGCGATGCCGACGACTGAACCATAGGAGCGTCGTCCGAAGTAGTCAGCGAGGATCGCGAGGCGGAGGGGTATGGACGCACCGAACCCGAGCCCGAAGCCGAGGACGAATATCGGCAGAGGAATGAGCCCCCAATCGATGCCAAGGAAGGTGTGGTTGATCAGTGCAAGGGCGCCGACGCCTAGCATCTGGACGAGGAAGGAGAGAGTTAGGAGGACCTTCTTATCGAAACGGTCGCCGATGAAGCCGATGCTGACACGGCCCAAGATGTCGCCGATAGCGACGGCACCAGCGGCTGTTGCGGCGAGCCATGCACTGATTTCGTACTCGACAAGTGCCGGAAGGTGGAATAGGTTGGTAGAGCTTACAAGCTGTCCTACACTTACAGCGATGGAAATCTGCCAGAAGGCTCGCAGACGCAGCACCTCGCGCACGCCGATCGAGATTTCGCGCACCGGGCGGCGGGCACCACCGTTCGCGTCGGCGACTCGCAACTCGGCATCGCCGTCGGGTTGCTGACCGTAGTCTTCCGGGCGGCGTCGCATCATCAACGCTACGGGAATGCCGATGATCCAGAATCCCACGCCGATCCAGAGCAGGGCTGGTCGCCAACCATAGGTGTCGATGACCCAGACGAGTAGCGGAAGTGCGATCGCGCCGACCGCGGAGAAGGTCATCAGCGTGGAGAATGCCCGTGCACGCCTCCGGACGAACCAGTTGCCGACGGTTGCGACGAAGACGATGAAGGTGCCGAACGACATTCCGAGTGCGAGCAGGAGCACTGAGGCGTAGAAGTGCCAGAGCGTCTGCATCTGACTCATCAGAATGAAGCCAAAGCCAGTGAGGACTATGCCGAAGATCATGACGCGCTTCGGTCCGAAACGGTCAAGCATCACACCGACGAATGGTGAAATCAGTCCGCTCTCTCCGCGCTGGATAGAGACCGCAGCGGCGAATACTCCGTGACTCCATCCAGTGGTGTTGAGGATGGGGTCTACGAAAGCTTGGAAGCCGCGCCAGAATACCGCGGACGCGTAGAACTGGGTAAGACCGCCGCCGAGAACGATCCACCAACCGTAGAAGATGTTGGATGGGCGTTTTTTAAGCGACGCGATGGCTCCCGATGATCTGCTTGATTACGAAGTCCGGGGCGCGGTCGAGCATGGGTTGGTGCCCCTAATGCGTGAGTCAGGATATCGCGCGGAAGCGATATAAATCTCGGATTTGGGTGCTATTCGGAAGTGAAATGAGAGCGTTGCTATGGCGCAGATTGAGGATTTCGGCGACGATTTGCGCGTCGGATTCTGGCAGCGACTCGGGACTGGAGTTCCATTTTGAGGATGAGGAACGCGGCGATTATTAGCGCAATCATCACCACTCCGAATTGGGCGAACTCGTGACCTACGATGTCGTATGCGTAGGAAGGCAGGTGTGAGAACAGATCGCCAACAACGGTATGGACTGCGATTGTCATGCCGACGATAACGCCGAAATTACGTCTGCCGAGAAGATCGGGAATTCATGTAGAGACGCTAAGGCTGCGACGAATGAGAGTACTGTAGCGCCGATCAATATCCGCCAACCGTAGAAGAACTTGGCACCTCGGTTTACTACAGGCGACAGACCTTTACAGGCGACAGGCCTTCGAATCAGTCATCTAGCACGTATCTGTCGAGGAATGGTGAGATGGCTTTAATGAAGCCGATGGGGTTGTCTCCGGGTACGCGGTGGCTTGCTTTGGGGACGTAGGTGGCGGAGCTTCCTTGGACTGTCTCGACCATGCGGCGGACGGTTTCTGGAGCAACCAGCTTTGAGTTTTGCCCGAGCACGAACAGAGACGGGACGGATACCTTTTCGAGTGCTGCCCAGTATTCTTCGGGTGTGAAGCTGGCTCGATGGCGTTCGAGCAGGCGAGAGTCGTTCTTCCATTCCCACGTGCCGTCGGGCTTGAAGCGGGTTGCCCGCAGCAATGAACCGCGGACTGCTTCGCGAGAACGCATGGGGCTCATTTTGGTAACTTTGTCGATTAGCGCCTCGAACGGGCCGTCTTTTGGCAAGGCAGAGATATAGCGGCTGATGCCTTTTCGCGCCTCGCGGTTGGCCTCAGGGGCGACATCGACAACGACGATGGCGTCGACGGTGTTGGGGTTTTCAGAGGCGTAGATATATGAGAGGTGCCCGCCGAGGGATAGACCGCAGAGGCCGAATCTTTCGATGCCCATGTCCTGCGAGAGGTGATCGATCAATCGGTGGAGATCGAAGAGGTAGTAGTGAGTCGAGTAGTCGGGTTCGACGGGTCGTCCGCTGTCTCCGTGGCCGCGGAGGTCAAGAGAAATGCACCTGAATCGGGAACGCAAGGCGAGGCATGTGAAGTCCCAAGTCCTAGCTTGCTGTAGGAATCCGTGGATGAAGATCAGAGTTGGCTTGGCACCGGTTTCGTCGCCCCAATCGATGAAATGGAGTTCGAATTCATCGTTCTGCCGTATGCGATGTGAACTGGGCGGCGACGCGTCATCGAAACGGACGCCCGCGCGTTCGGCTGCAGCTATCGTCGTGTCGAATGAATCAACCATCTCCAATCCGTTAGATTACATTTTGACGGCCTAGCGAATCGTTCGAAATGTGGATTATCTACACCGAGGCGGGATGATTTCGCGGGCCCGACAAATATCAATCCCGCGTCGAGTCGTATCTTTAGACGTGTAAACGGCTGCGGTTTGCACGTTGACTCGCAGAGCTGACATCGTTAAAGAATTGATCCATGCGCATCGGAACAATGTTCGACATCCCGATCCGGGTCCACTGGTCGTGGTTGATTGGGTTCGTGTTGATCACGATGTTGATCGCTTCTGGCGGACTGCCTTTCATCTCGGTCAGATTGACGGAGACGCAAGAGTGGGTAATCGCGGGAGTTGTGACGTTGTGTCTGTTTCTGTCGGTTTTAGCGCATGAGTTAGCTCATTCCCTTACTGCAAAGCGTCTTGGATACTCGGTTATCTCCATCACGCTGATGATTTTTGGCGGTGTCAGCCTTATCCGGGAGTTGCGGTCCCGGGCGTCGCACGATTTTCTGATCGCGGCGGCAGGTCCGGCGATGTCGCTAGCGATCGGGATCGTGGCATCGGTTTTGTACTTCGTGTATCGTGACCCGTTCGCGACTGGTTCATCGGCGCTACTGCAGGGGATTCTGTTCTACATCGGGTTGCAAAACATCGCGCTTGCGGTGTTCAACATGTTGCCCGGATTGCCGCTTGACGGTGGAAGAGTCTTGCAGTCCGCGGTTTGGGGATTGACTAGGAATCGCCGATTTGCCGCGCGCATGGCTGGGAGAGCCGGACAGGTGTTGGCGATTGCGATGATTATTGCGGGAGTCGTTTTGATCATCAGAAATGGTGATCTGACGAGTGGGTTGTGGTTGATGTTGATAGCGATGTTCATTTTGCCAAGTTCAACCGCTGAAACGCGTCGCGCGAGTCGCAATCGCCGTGAGGAACGAGTAGTTAGAATTCCTGTGCGCTCAGTTATGATGTCGGTGCCGACCGCTCTAAGCGCGTCGACGCCATTGGACGCTGCGGTCAGGAATGTCCTTTCGCGGCATCCGGATACCGACATACCAGTGGTTGATGGAGGACGTGTGACTGGAGTTGCGTCGATGCGGGATGTGCAATCGCTGGGCCTGAGCGCGAATCAGGGCGTTGGTTTGACGGTGGCGGATGTTACGCGTCCAGTATCGACGTTCGTGATTGACCCGGATGCGGATATTTCGTCAGCACGGGAGTTGTTGGCCAAACGCGGTATCGATCTCTTGCTGGTTTTCGAGAACGATTATCTGTTGGGAACGGTATCGTCCGTCGATCTAGAGGGCATGCGCGGCCAGCCAGATAATTCCGCTTCCGCGGATCGGACGCCGTTCTAGGGGAAGATCGCGGCGCGGCGGTGCGTGCCGATGCCTATCAGCTTTCCGCTGTCTAGATCATGGGCTTCGACGTGGAAGCGAAAGCGGGTGCCCGATACCTCGAGGAGTTCAGCGGTCGTCTTCATGCGAGCGCCGGGAGGTGCCGGTGCCACGTGTTTGATGTCAACGTGGAAACCGACAGTAAACCCGCCGTTGGGTAGCAAGTGATCAAGGCCTAACATCGCCGTGGTTTCCAATTCGTTGATCATCGATGGACTCGAGAGAGTGGCTCGTGATGGATCCCCGCCCGGCGAGTAGAGCATGGAATCGGCGACTGCCCACTCCCGTTCGTGCTTCAGCCCTGGTTGTATTTTGTCGGTGAGGTCAGGCATATGGGAAGATGATTTTCAGTCCGCCAAGAGGTGGTCGGCCATCTCTGAGAAGTCGCGGACGGTCAAGTCTGGTTCGTAACGGGCATCGGTGTCTTCGAAGGGCAGATTGTATCGGTTGACATATATGCCACGGAGTCCGCAGGTTCGAGCGCCCATAACGTCGTAAGAGTTGGCAGAGACCATGATTAATTCTCCGGGCTCCATGTTTAAGTGCCGCGCCACGCCGCGGTAAACCCCGGGGTGCGGTTTGAATGCACCTACCTCTTCAACCGAGAAGACATCATCAAAATCGAACTTGATACGGTTTTCGATTAGGTGGTCGAGGAACCATGGGTTGCCATTTGAGAATGCTACGAGATTGTAAGAGGATTTCATCCGTTCGAGCGCGGGCAGGCAGTCAGGGAACGGAGAGAGCTGTTGCCATCCTGCCATGAAGGCTTCAACTTCGTCAGGCATCGGCGCGAGATCGTAGAGCTTGGCGATGTAGACGAACGCTTTCTGTGCAGTTTCGAGGTACCCTGTGTGCCCGAGTTCCAACAGCGAGTCTTGATACTGCTCGATGCGTTGCCGGTGCCTCAGCTCCGCCCAAAACGCATCGGGATCGACTCGGTCAAGTGCATCGCGCCCGCGGATGAAGTCGGCGATGAATGGAGTGAGGCTGCCACCGAGATCCAGGACGGTACCGAAAAGGTCGAAGGTAAGAGCTTTGCGCGTGGTGAGATCTGTCATTTGCTGTGATTTGGTTTTAGGTGGCGGGGGCCTGAGCGGCGATGTCATCGAATGCTGGAGTTCTGCACTTCAGCATCGTCATCGCTGCGATATCAGATTCTTCCGTGCTGAACAAGTTGCACATCGCGGCTGGTTTCCCCGGAGTGACACCCTCCACGATCGGGTAAAGATGCCAATATCGCCCGTCGGTGATGGCGAAGATTGCGACGCCGGTTTGGACGCATCTTTGGAGGTGGAACTCGATGCCCGTGACGATGTCGGCGCCTAGTGCACGCGTCTCGACAACGGCCAGTGTCCGATCTGGGATGGCGTCTGAGTGCAAGGCGTGCACCATGCGCGCGTCCGCGTCGTCGAGAGTTGACGGAATGAACCAGAACTCCGGATGGCTGAGCCGCCAACCCAGAAGATTCAGTATCGGAGCAACCAGAACGATGAAAGTACGTGATACGCTGCCATGCGCCCCGAGCAGTTCGAACTGCTTGGTGCGGGCCGATGCGGATTCGGCGATGATTCTGCTTTCAAGTGTTGGCGAGAGCTAGTCCACCGATTTAATCACCTTGATGTCACGGTGTGCCAGGTGACCACGGACGAGCGGCATGTTTTCTTCCCACCAGTCTGAGCCGTAGAACGCCTCTTCCTTCTTTTCGAGCTCTTCCATCGTGTCACCGTATGACCGGATCCAGATGAACTGCGATTCCTCCTCGTTGACCCAGACAGTCTCGGCCTTCATACCAAAGCCATCCATGACGTCGATGAGGGTTTCATCGAAGAGTTTGAGCCATGAATCCATCATGCCTTTGTTGATGGTGTAGGTTCGCAGGTGCGCAATCGTCATCGTCGTGTTTCTCCTTGTTAGTCGACGAGCTGGTTGTTTGCCAATTCAACATTATCTACAAAACCCAGAAAACGCCGAACCTTCGGGTTCAGATGCGATAGTATCTCTCGGCGTTCGACTTGAACAGCTTGTCGCGATCCGAATAGGAGAAGTCGGCAGTTATCTCGTCATATGCGTTCCAGATGGCGGCATAGGAACTGAAAAGCATGTCGACGGGGTAGTTGGAGGCGAACATGCATTTGTCCACACCAAAGATTTCAATGGTGTCAAAGACGAACTGCTTGATCCGATCGGCAGTGAATTCGCCTGAGAACATACCGAGCGCCGAAATCTTTACCGAGACATTGTCGGTATCGGCCAAAGCTTTCATTCCGTCACGCCATATAGCGACACCTGCGTCGTCCCAATCACGCGGCATCCCGGTATGGTCCAGGATTATCGGTACTTCAGGGACTCGATGCGCTAAACCAGCCGCGTCTTCGAGTTGCCAGGGCCAAACCTGAAGATCGAATGAACCGTCGTGGTCGGCCAGCGCGCGATATCCGCGTAGCCAGTCGGGATCGGTCATTAAGTCGTTGCGGTCGGTGAACTGCCACTTTGGGTCTTCGGCCCAATTGAGCATATGTCGGATCCCACGCCAGTTGGCGTGTTCAGCATGGCGGGCGATGAGTTCAGGAGCATCGGGTTCCGAGAGGTCTGCAAATCCGACTATGGCGTGGGGCATCCCGCGTGATGCCTCAGAATCTGCAACGCTTTGGAGCCACGCGGTTTCACCGACAGAATCGGCTTCGTGGTCCCACTCAGCTTGGACGTGAACCGATTTGATGAGCGGCAGCCCTTCCGCGTCTTGATGGAGGTGTGAGATCAGATACGTTCGGCGGAAGATTGAGTAATCTCCGACGAAATGGTCGATACCCTCAGTCAGCCAGGGATACGGGTTGTTCTCGAGGTCCCACAGGTGGTGATGCGTGTCGATGAAGGGTGGCAATGCCATTTCAAGCTCCCGGTGCTGTCACTCAGTCGGTATAAAACACTTGCGTCAACTCGATCATCATCTGATCCGGTCGCGCACCCTCTGGTATCTCGAAATACGGTGCCATGAACTCCTGCCACCGATCGTTGACCTCCTCTCCAGACATTCCTTCCAACGCCTTCTCGAACGAGTCATCCACCTCTACATATCCGAACAACGTACCATCATCCTTGGCGAAGATGCTGTAGTTGCGCCAACCGTGCTTACGCAAAGCATCCAGCATCTCTGGCCATACATTCGCGTGATGATGCGTATATTCCTCCATCACTTCTGGCTTGATCTTCATCAGAAAACCGACGCGTTTCATATCTTGATCACCTCCGCACGGTGACACTCCGCGCTATAGGACTCGGTACGACGACATGAATGACTATATCTGATCGGAATGTTTCATCGTCTCGCTACCGATTGGATAGGAGAACTGCACAGTGTGGATTCGTCGTATGGGAAATCGTTAACCTTTAAGGATGGTGTGCGTGCGCAAATACGGCTCTTGGACGCGGCGCGGCATCCTTTTCGCGGCTGCAATCGTGCTCAGCGGAGCGTTCGCGTTGATGATCGCGTGTACTTCCGACAGCGAAACTGAAACTGCAATAGTCGAAACGGGCGAGCCCGAAGTAAAAGCAGTTGCTACCGATACACAGTCCGAATCTGATGCCGCCGCAAAAATCACAACCCAACGCCCTCTTAGGTTTACTCGGACCCCCACCTTCACAGTTACATCGACATTCACCGCGACCGCGACGCGTACTCCCGTGCCAACCGATACACCGAGTCCGGAACCAACATCAACCTACACTCCAACTCCAACGCCGACTCACACGCCTGAACCAACGCCGACGAACACGTCGACACCAGTTCCAACTCCCACAGAAACTCCCGTCCCTCCCACGTCCACGCCGACCGCGACAGCTACGCCCACAGCCGTTCCTACGGATACCGCAACACCGACACCGACTGATACGCCGGAAGCGGACCTCCTCGCAACTCTCGATCTCATCGAGGAACTGATCCAGTTGTCGGCAGCTCTCGTCGAATTGAGCGCAATATCTATCGAAGAGTGGGATAGGAATGACGTTGATGCATTGATAAGCAGCAACGCGTCGCTGATGGAGCGAGTAGCGGAGTTGGAAGCTGCTTCAGAGGGGAAGCGTTCGCCGGAACTTGACCAGCTAGTCGAACTCGCCAGACTGAACGAGGAAAACATCCAGCCGTTGCGTGCGCTGGTGGAAGCATCACCCGAGCCAACCGCTACCCATACACCAGAACCAACGGCAACCTCTACGCCCGAACCGTCGCCTACGCCCACGCCGACTGATACACCCACGCCTACACCTGAGCCAACCGACACTCCAACCCCGACTCCAACACCCACGATTACGCCAACTCCGACCCCTGAGCCCATAACGGATTTGACGCTCCGTTGGACATTCCAAACTGGTGTGTCTGGTAGCGTCGCAACCACCGCATCTAATGCGGATTTAACCGTCCGCGACGGAGTGGTTTACGCGGGCTCAAAAGACAACAAGATCTACGCCATCTACGCGTCCTCGGGCCAAGAAAAATGGTCTTACAACACGGGTAGTGATGTCACGAGTGGTGGAGTATTAAGCGAAGACGGAGCGATTCTCTATTTTGGCACCGACCACACTGGATTCTTCGCGCTGGACACTGATGACGGGTCAAGGCGTTGGTGCTACCGGTGCGATGAGGATGATCGGAGCGACTCGTTTGAAACAAAGCCAACAATCTATGAAGACATGGTGATCGCCCCAGCAAACGGCCGTGTCTACGCCTTCAACGCGGATAGGACGAGCGAAGATGAGGGCAGACTGCTATGGGCAAACCCGAGGATCGGTCAAGATCCTGAAGATTGGAGATTCATAGAAGCTGGTACTGCACACCGTGATGCCTTCTACATTGGGAATGGCCAAGCGGATAGCGATGGTACGTTGCACGGTTTCCATACGGACACCGGTGGACGCAACGGGAATGCTAGGTTGCGCGGGACGCAAATGCCCTATTGTCAAGAAGACGAAGACTGCAGAGGCGGAGGCGACGATCTTGAGCCTTTGCGAACCGCTGTCGTGCGAAACGGTCCCGATATCTACTTTGGCAACGACGCGGGTGAGCTTATCCAATACACCAGCAATACGGTCAGCTGGGTCTTTACAACGGCATCGAAGCGCAACGTACGGGGAGACATCGCCGCAACGGAAGAGATCGTGGTTTTCTCGGATCGTTCAGGTGCGATCTACGCAGTAAACCCGGATCGTGAAGAAGCAACTAAGAGAACTTCCGGCACCGGCAAAAAACCGGAACGGCTATGGGTGGAGTCTACCGAGGAGCGAAGATGGATTGCCGGAGGTCCGGTGATCAGCGGTGACTACGTTTACGTCATTGACAGCCACGGGCTTCTTTACATGATTGACCTAGAACGGGGTGATACCCGATACACATTGGACCTCTGGCCAGGCGATGATCCGTGTGTGTCTTGTAGGTCAACCCCAGCCATCGAAGACGACATGCTCTTCGTCGGCACTCAAGAAGGCACTATCGTGGGTGTTCAACTGCCGATTTACTCCGATTAGGGCAAAGATTGTACGGTGCCGGAAACCGGCTTCGAACGCAGTGTTAAACTCCGCAACGGAGCCGCTGATCGCGGCGTCCGACCGAATCTAATTCGCGATCGCTGAAACCAATCGAACGGTGAAACGCCCATGAAATCATTCGCACAGGCCCTCGACCTCAAAGACGATCCCGCGATCATCGCCGAATACGAGGAGTACCACCGCAACGTATGGCCTGAGGTGCTGGAAGCGCTGAAAGGCATTGGCATTGAACGCATGGAGATATTCCGCATCGGAAACCATCTGTTCATGTACTGCACCGCCCCGGATGATTTCGATCCGAGCCGCGACTTCCAAAGCTACACCTCGACCAAACGGGCGGAGGAGTGGAACGACCTGATGATGACTTACCAGCAGAAAGTTCCAGAAGCGGGGCCAGACGATTGGTGGGCTCCGATGTCTTTGGCGTTCGACTCCAAGTGGTTCGAGTAACGGTTGGGTTGGTTCAGAGGTTTGAACAGGGCAACACCATGTCCAAGGACGAGCCGGATACTGCCGCCGAACTGACGGAATCAATCGCAGAGGCGATCGAGACTGCGGAAGCGTTGGCACTGACTTCCGTTGCCCGTGGCGACTTCACTCAATCTGAGGTCATTTCCGAGCGATTGACGCCGAATCTCATGCAAGCGAAGTTGTACGCGGAGATTAGTATGACTTCAGTGCCCGAGATCAGGAGCGGGATAACAGAAGCTACCGCCGTCGCATCGGATTTGGCCGATATGGACTCTAAATACTCGCCGTTGCTCAGCATGTTGCGAAGGTTGCGGGAAGCGGTATCGAGGAATCTTTCCTAATCACATCGGATGGTGTATGACTCGGGCGAATCAAGTGGAGGTGGAGATCGATACCCGATGGATATCTGGGGCAGCCGTGGTTTCAATCGCCATTGTCGAGCTGGTTCGGCAAGCTGTTGCAACCATCCTGCACCGAGAAGGGTTCGTCGGAGACAGATCCGCATCCGTTGCGGTCTTGTTGACTGGTGATGAACAATTGCACAGGCTCAACCGGGAGTTCGCAGGCGAGGATCACGTAACCGATGTGCTTTCTTTCGAGCGAGATGCTGGAGCACCGTTCCCGAACGAGGATGATGATTCACTCATAAACCAGATCGGCGACATAGCGATTTCAGTACCCCAAGCCGAACGCCAAGCAATCGAGAAGCGTGTCCCATTCAAACGCGAGTTAGCGATGCTGGCAATTCACGGAACGCTTCACTTGCTCGGTTACGATCATGCTACGCCCGAAGAGGAGCGCGTGATGTTCGGCAAAACCGACGAAGCGCTTGGCGAGATATTCGAGGCGGACGTCTAGTTCCTACCGTTTATTGCTGTTATCTGCTGTGCAGAAACACGGGAGCAAGCATCTGGTCCACTGGCACGAAGCCGTCTGTGAGCATAATCGGCTCTTCCTTGTGGAACCAGCGGAGAAAGACATCGTCGGGCATGAAACGAGTTATCGGTTCATGCCAACCGACGGATTCGTTGGCTTCCACCAGATCCTCAAAGGATATCGGCGTCGACGAACCAACGACGACATAGGTAACGTTGGTCCGCTCATCTTGTTCCCACAGATCATCGTCCCTTAGCACATATACGTAGTCAAATGTGTGTTGCATGGTGTTGACGTAGGCGCGCAGGAACTGACCAATCTCTATGTTGTCGACGATGTTGACGATATAGATTCCGTTTGGGTTAAGTAGTTCCTTGACCTGCTGATTGAATTCGTGCGTAGTGAGTTGGTACGGAACCGAGAAATCGTTGAACGCGTCGCCGACAACCATGTCATAGGTGCCTTTGTCGAGTTCTCGCGCCTTCATCCGCGCATCTTCGTGATAGCTGACGATGTTTGTGTTCAAGGGTAGCCAAAGGTACTCGTGAGCGATTTGAGTGACGACGGGATCGATCTCGACGACTTCGACTTCCCAGTCCCGGTATCGGTGTTCGATGAGCCGAGGCATCGTGTATCCACCGCCTCCGATGAACATGACCTTCGGCGTCTCTCGCCGATATTCTTGCAGTGCCACAAAGTCGGCAGTGATCTTCTCGTACCCGTATACGAGGAAAGACGGATCGTCTTTCGCGACGTAACTGTGCAAGAGCTGGTCGAGAGTCAACGTTCTGACAGTTTGGTCTTGGATAGTACGCTCGCGGACCTTGATACAGAAGTAGTTGCTCTCTTCGTCGCAACCCGATTCCACCCAATCATCGATGTCTTCATAAGTGAAACTCAACAAGATGGCCACTAACGAGACAACCACTGGCAACACAACCGGCAACTTCCCTCGGATTTTCCATAAATCTCCGAATAACAACGCCATCGCGAATAGCACGATCGCCACAGCCAAGACTATTGGGCGAGTGCCTATCCATTGGATCAGGACGAATCCGGTAAGAAAAACACCGAGGATTGAACCAGCGGTCGAGACAGCGTAAAACCTGCCCACGATATCGCCAGTTCTCGAGAGTTCCTGTAGTTGCAACTTGATTACTATGGGCGTAACCATTCCCAAAATCAAGCTGACTGGGAGGAACAGAACCGCGGTCAATGTCACTATGCGCGGTAGCAGCGGCAAATCGCCGACAACATCCCCGGCAATGGATATCAGCGGCAATATGACGACCGTGAAAGCACCAGAAACGAACAGTATCAAACCCAGCGTCTGGCGCGACGGGTACTTGTCGGCGACGAGTCCGCCAATGTAGTTGCCGACGCTAATGCCAGCCAGCACCACGCCGATGATGCTAGTCCAGGTGTAAAGAGACACCCCGATGACCGGGGCGAGGATTCGACCCGCAACGATCTCTAGGATGAGGGTGCAAGCACTACCGACAAAGACGATGAGATAAGGAACGACTGCTGTAATCGGCGCGAGACGGTCTCTCATATTCGCTCCAATCTATCCTTTCTGGCGCGTTGGTAGACGGGTATCAAGTTGGCGCACCCCGACATCTTGCTGGCAGGGATAAGGATACTCGGATTTTGGGCACTGTCGAATCGTCAGTCGTTTCGAATCGGGTCGAAAAATCTCAATACTCGATCGGCGAAACGTTCTGGGAACGAACTGTGCATACCATGTCCCGAGTCATCCCACTTCTCAAACTCGGCCCGTGGCAACAAACTCATCGCTTTCTCCGCCTCATCGTCGAACAAGGCCGAGCCAAGTGACGGTTCGGCTTGCAGCAGAAGGCCCGGAGCTTGAGCGCGTTGGAGCAGGTTTTCCGTCCGCCAATTGGTTCGTGCCCGACCGCTTAAGGTGGTTCGAAATACGTCGGGATCCATAGCCATCAGCTTTTCGGCACGGTCGTGGCAACGGTTGTCATCGAGATCAGGGTTGGTCCCCCGGACATGGGCGAAAACGGTGTCAAAGTCTGGTTTCGTGTCTAACACTTGGAGGGTTGCCGTGAAACTGAGGCGGAACTGGTTACCCTCCCATCGTTGGTGGACAAACAGGGGAGGGTCTTCGTAGACCGCCGCTCGTACCAAATCAGATCGCAAAGCGTTGAGACCCACTGCGGTAACCCCGCCAAGAGAATGCCCAATGACGAATACCGCTTCACCAACCAAGCGTTCAATGAATTCGACTTGATCCAATGCGTATTGGCGCCAGTTGTAATCGTTGTTAACCCATGAAGACTTTCCGTGACCGCGAAGATCTACCGCGTAGACATGCCAATCGGGGGTGAAAAACGGCAAAACCGAGTCCCAGTCCTCCCAGCGACCGCTAATACCATGTATCAACAGCAACGTCGGACCGTTTTGAGGTCCTTCAGCATAGTTGATGTGACGGTCGCCGAGTTGCAGCGTTGACTCACGCATTGTTTTGGTGCTCTTAGATTTCATGAGCGAATATCGATCCTATCGTGGTGGAATTGGACTACCAAATGATATCTCTGAGGCGCGCAGGTACATTCACCGCGAAAAGTGACTTCGTGACGCGCGCATTCGGCCAAATGCGCGCCGACAAGTCAAGAGCCGATTCAGTCAACCACTACAACATCGCCCTGCCGGAAGTAATCCAACGCATCTTCGTTTACTTCGATACCCAAACCCGGACCTTCGGGAACGTCGATGTATCCATTCGATTGCTGGAAGAATGGATCGGTCAACGCCTCTCTAACCGGGTGTGATGTCTGATCAAACTCAGTGACAGGTTCGTTCACGAACGGCTCCTTCGGATGCGCTGGGGGAGCTTGAGATATCGCCGCGAGAGTGTGGAGTATGGCCGCGAGGCTGATGTGGGTGTTGAAGAAGTGCGGGAAAAAACGTACGTTGAACGCCTCTGACATGTCGGCGCACAGCTTGAGTTCAGAGATGCCACCGACATTCACAACTTCGGGTTGGATGATGTCGAATATCCGTCGTCCCAGAAGATGCGCAACATCGCGACGAGTGCTCGCTGATTCTCCGCCAGCAGTCGGGACAGGCGACTGGGAAGTAATCAGCAGATTATCTTCCAAGGCTCGCGAACTCGTAGGCTCTTCGAACCATGTAACGTCGAAATCCGCGATCCGTCGAGACATCGAAATCGCCGTCATCGGATCGTATGCCTCATTCGCGTCAACCATTATTCGAATGTTGTCGCCGATAGTACGCCGCAAAGCTCCAACGCGATCTACATCCTCTGCAAAGGTAAAGCCACCGATCTTCATTTTCATCCCAACAAATCCAGCTTCAGCATATTCCTGCGCTTCGTCTAACAGACATGACCATGTCGGATCATTGAGGTCGGCTTCGGTATAGAAAAGACCGGTTGCGTAGGCACAGATGCGATCGCGAACCTTTCCGCCCAACAGTTCGTAAACCGGTACACCACGAGCTTTGCCAACAAGGTCGTGCAAGGCAATATCGATCGCACTGGCGGTCTTGGATGCTAGGCCACCGTATCCGCCGCTTTGATAACGAGGGTTGATGATCGATTGCCAGATACTGCCAAAATGCGCGGGATTCTTCCCGATTACACTCGCGGCTATTTCGGCGATTGCGGACGCGCCTCCGCCGGTTTCTCCCCAACCGTACGTCCCGTCGTCAGCGACCACACGCACAGCGACAGTCCCCCTATGCGTCTTCCATTGCATCGATGACTTGTATGGTGCGGCGACTTTACCGTTTAGTTGGTGAAGTTCGATTCGTTCAATCTTCATAGCAGTACACGTTGGATTCCTTCGATACAGATGCAACAAGCGTAAAACGGCGTTGCCATTCAAGCCATCGCAACCACTGTACGCTGATCGTTCGAGATATACGGACGATGCCGAATAGAATTATGCCCCTAAAATACGCTCATCGAACTCCAACTTGAGGTGAGGAAATCATGGCATCACAGTCCAGCAACGGCAACATCTCCAAGAACCGCGGTGTCTTCTCGATACCGGTAACGCCGTTCCACGAAGATGGTAGTGTCGACTACGAGTCGTTGCGCCGTTGCGTTGCGTATTGCGTAGAAGCCGGCGCGCACGGCATTGTGATGCCGGTAAACGCAAGTGAGGGACCTCGTCTGACTGATGAAGAACGCGACGAGGTCCTGCGGGTCGGTGTCGCCACAGTCGATGGCGCAGTCCCGGTTGTGGCTGGCGCGAGCGGCATATCGATCGAGCACTGCATTGAGCGAGCACGCGTCGCCGTGGAGTGCGGAGCTGACTCGATCATTGCGATGCCTGCAAACGGCATGGGTGGCGGTCAGGAGACGATCGATCTATACGGAGCGTTATGGGATGCCACCGGATTGCCGGTGTGGCTCCAAAACAACAAACCACCTACCGGTCCGACAATTCCGACGCTAACGATCATCCGGATCATTGAAGAAATCCCCGGAGCACGGCTGCTGAAGGAAGAGAGTCTGTTACCGGGCAACGTTATGACTGCGGTGCTGGATACCTGCGGAGACAAAGTGGAATCGATCATGGGTGGCATGGGCGGACGTTTCCTTTTGGCCGAGTATCGCCGTGGCGGTGCCGGTACGATGCCTGCCGGTCACATCACCGAGGCGCACGTCGCGGTCTGGGAGGCGTTAGAAGCAGGTGGTGTGGACGAAAACGGTCAGCAAGTGGTTACAGACGAAGCGCGAGCATTGTTCAATCGAATACTTCCGTCTCTTAACTTCGAGTTCTTCTTCGGCGTTACCACCTACAAACAAGCCTTCTGGCGAAGAGGCATCATCAAAACACCAGTTACACGGCAACCTGGCTCGAAACCATTCGATCGTTACGACGGAGAAGAACTGGATACGATCTTGGACGAGCTGTCAGATTTGTTGACTTAGCGGAGATGAACCCAGATTCAAGTGTTGCGACGGCGAGTAGCCCTGGACACTGAGCAGCCGACTACAACTATGGCTATGCCCAACATGAAGAAAAGAACTAGCCCTGTCTGATTCGGGGCTAGCCCACCAGTAACCGGTAGTTCAACCACGCGTACCTCCACCACAACCTCCGGCGTCGGTGGCAACGGGCCCGGTGCACCATCCAGACCGACCGCCAAGATAGTCGGAACTGTGCCCACGAATGCACACAACTTCAAACCGGTGCCTTGAACCCTCGTCCCCGAGTTCAAGACCGTTTGAGTCAAGCCCTCAGAGTCGGTCGCTATCACAGTCATCGAATCGATATTTGCGAAGAAATGCTGGGGTATCGGCAAGCACGCTAGAGGCGGGTTTCGGAACCTGAATCCAGGCGAAGGCGTTTTGCCATTCTCATCAACCGCGTCGATCGTGTAGTAGTTACCGGCAAGCGTGTATCGGTGATGCGTCATGCCAGCATTTGAAGCTTCATCTCCTTTGGACATTCGCGCGCCAATGATGTACGCGCTGGGCACATCACCAGGCACCGCGATGAACGAATAATCTTCGCCAACGATCTCTCCGCCTTCTTCAGGGGTGAAAACTTCATAAGTGTTGCCATCGGAATCCGATAGGACCGCTGGTATCGGACCGCGAGGGTTGACCGGAGATGGGTCCCCCGCGTTGGCTGGTTCGTATATCAACGCGACGGTAGCGAACGCGGAGACTGCCACAAGTGTCAACACGACCCCGATCCGTTTCGGGATAGTTGCACTGATATTGCTGATATTTCGCATGGTAAACACGGAATTTCGATCGATTTCTGTGCCGATCAAGAATATCGACATCTCCCGCCTGTTCAATTTCAATTGGTGAAATTCTAACGCCCAAATCCAAACGCGAAGCCGGTGACGGATCGCGGAGGCTATGAGGCTGTCGCGTTCTGAATCTCGTCGCCTAACTCATTTCGCGGGGTTATTCGTTACGTGTAAACTGAAAAACACGATACAGCCGCTGTTTCGTACGATACAAGCGGTACGCGAAGCTGGAAATGGCGACCACCCAAACACTCGTCCCTAAATCCTCGAAATCTACGCGGCCTTCAAGCCGGAACGGATACCAGCGCTCGTTAACAAATCTGATGAAGGAGGTACAGAGCTACCTCCCTCCGGACGAGATTGAATTTATCAAGGCCGCGTATGAGTACGCTTACTTGGCTCATGACGGCCAGACGCGGAAGTCGGGCGAGCCTTACATCATCCATCCCATCAGCGTTTCACTGCGACTGGCGCAATTGGCTCTGCCTTCGGACTTGATCGCAGCCGGTCTGCTCCATGACACTGTCGAGGACTGTGGAATCGAGGTGGACGACATCCGCAAAGAGTTCGGCGACAGCGTGGCACTTCTCGTTGACGGAGTCACGAAGTTGAAGCAGATCGAGTTGGCCGCTTCGAGTGGCGGGTCGAGACAGCGCCGACACTACGAGGACCGCAAACAGGAGCGAATCGAAAGCCTCCGCAAGATGTTTGTAACCGCCGGCGAAGACCGCAGAGTCCTGCTGATCAAGCTTGCTGACCGCATGCATAACATCGAGACGTTGCGCTACCTGAAAGCGGAACAGCAGGAGCGTATTGCCCGCGAGACCATGGACATTTACGCCCCGTTGGCCGATCGACTGGGCATGAACGATTGGAAGTGGCGTCTCGAAGACAAAGCGTTTTACTACCTCGATCATAAGGAATATCGCACGATTTCAGGTCTTGTAAAGCGAAAGCGGCGGGAACGCGAGGCTTACACGAACCGTGCCGTCAAGATTCTTCAAGACGCGATCATCAACCAGAACAACATCGAGGCATCGATAACCGGGCGTGCCAAACACCTCTTCAGCATCGCGCGTAAGAAGAAGCGCTACGAAGAACTGGGTCGGACATTCGACGAGATCAACGACCTGATCGCCTTGCGGGTGATAACGCAAAGCACCGCCGATTGTTACAACGCTCTGGGTGTCGTCCACGGCTTGTGGCCGATGATCGAAGGCACGTTCGACGACTACATATCGAAACCCAAGTCCAACGGCTACAGCTCGTTGCACACCACCGTCCTCGGGCCTGACAATACACCGCTGGAGGTGCAGATCCGATCGCGCGAGATGCACGAGGTCGCCGAACAAGGATTCGCCGCTCACTGGGCGTACAAGCAAGGCGGAAACAACGAGGGCGACAGAGATTCTTCCGATCGCACAATGTCTTGGCTGAAAGACATGTTGTCACTCACGGGCGATGCGGAAGATGGCGATGATTTCATCGATCATGTCGACGAATCGCTCAGCACAGACCGAATCCAAGTATTCACCCCGGCCGGTGATGTGATCGAACTTCCGCCCGGCGCAACGCCTTTGGACTTCGCGTACCGGATCCACACCGAACTGGGACACAGCACCGTCGGCGCGGTGGTCAACGGCAAAATGGTGCCGCTGAACACCGGTTTGATGCCGGGCGATGTCATAGAGATACGAAAAGCGCGCGCCCCTCGCGGGCCGAGTCTCGATTGGCAGGACACCGAGAAAGGCTATTTGGTAACCAACAGCGGTCGAGCCAAGGTTCGGCAGTGGTTTAGTCGCCAAGCCCGCGAAACTAACCTGCAACAAGGACGACAACAGCTAAAGCGAGTCGTCGACCAGCTAAACCGAATGGGACACACCGTCGACACGGAGGAGATTGCCGATCTGATGGGCTACCCCTCTACCGAGGAGTTGATTACCGATCTTGGCAAGACCCGACAGCAACCCTCGGTAATAGTCCGAACAGTTGTTAAGGCGATCGACGACAATCGGCCAGAAAACGTCATCGCGGAACAGTTGGCAGCTGGCGAACGCGAAGCCAACAAAAAGGGCGTTTCCGACCTCGCAAAAGGCGTAGTCGTGATGGGACTGCCCGGCGTTCAAGTCAACTTCCCGCGCTGCTGTAACCCTGTTTACGGCGACGACATTGTCGGCTACCTCACCCGCGGCCGCGGAGTATCTGCCCACCGGGACAACTGCCGAAACCTCCGAAATGCCATTGACCACGACCGCCTTGTCGAAGTCGCATGGGGTCACATGTCCGGCACATACCCTGCGCGCCTGCGAGTCGAAGGTTCGGATCGTATCGGATTGATACACGATTTATGCGGCGTAATCCGCGATGAACGCATGAATCTACACAAGATGACCTCCGGTGAAGACATCGGTCGGGGTAGCACACGGATAGACTTCACGGTCTATACCAGCGGTTTAGAGCAATTGGCGAGGCTTTTCGACCGCTTGGAAGCAGTCCGAGGTGTGTCATCCGTAATGCGTATCCACTGAAACGCTTCGATACCGTCGCGGTTGGCGCACCGCTTATATAGAATCAAACGCGTTAGAACCTCAAACAGGTTCAACGCGGTAACTTCGTCAAGAAAGGTCCCAAATGCCTGCAGCCAAATCAATGCGCGTTCAGCGTCGCCGAGCGGCGCGAAACCGATCCGTGCGTTCCTTCGTACGGACGCGCGTCACGGCCGCACGTAGCGCGATCGACCAATCTCCATCTGATGAAGCAACAGCCGAGACGCTCCGTGCAGCAATCAGCGCATTGGATGTCGCCACCCGTAAAGGCGTTATTCATCGCAATCAATCCTCTCGCAAAAAGAGCCGGTTGACCAAGCGCCTCAACAAAGCTCTTGCGAGCTGATGCTCTCGAATCAACGTCCTCCCCTTTCCCCTTTGGGGGAAGTGCCGAAGGCGATGGGGGCCGACCAACATCACCATCACGACGCCTCGTCAGACGAACACGTCCACACACATGGCACTGTCTCGTACGACGAGCCGCAGTCGCGTTATCGGTGGCAGATACATCACCCCTTCGAAGAAGTCCACCACCGCGCGGCGATCGAGGTTGCACCTTGGTCGGGGTTGCTTCCACGTTGGCGATTCATCATTCCATCCGATTACGAAGGGCTAGTTAGATGGGGAGTCGGCCCGCCCGGAGCCACGGAGATCAGCCTCGAAGCCGTACGACGACCGGTACGTCACGGACCCGTTCAACTAACTGACGGCCCAGAAGTCGAGTGGCTTGGCGGCCACAATCCCCTGTCCAACTCACTGAGCGCATACATCATCATCGACGGCGACCCTCCGCACTACCTCGCCTTTGGACAATCCGAAGAACCCGAAGGCCCACCCACCTCGCTCGAAGGCATCTACTTCGCCGGGCATCACGACCCACATCCGCACTAGAGACCTTTGCCCCCAATAAGGGGGACGCGACGAGCGAGCGAGACGGAAGGGGTTCATACACTCCCCTGATGCGCTGATAGACTTTCTGCCACACTTGCGATCACCTGGAGGCGAGGATGACCGAAACGGTCCAATGTGATCTCCGCATTAACGGTGGACAGCTCCTAAACACCGACACCTCTCGTCTGGAAAAAGGCGACATCGCCATAAAAGGCGATCAGATAATCGCGATCGAAAATGTCCCCGAAAACTACGTCGCCACCCGCACCATCAACGCCACCGGCCTAGTTGTAACCCCTGGAATCATCGACCTCCATACCCACGTGGCAGGTGGCCTCCGTCGCTCTTCGCCATACGTCGAAGACATGATGCAAGACGCCGACGTCGCAGGCGTCCATTCAGGTGTCACGACCCTCGTCGACGCTGGATCCTGTGGCATCGCCAACATCGGAGGTCTAGTTAATCACGTAATCCCAAGCGCAAAAACACGAGTTCTTGCCCTCCTCAACGTCGGTTCGCTAGGCGTCAACCGCATTCCCGAAGTAACCTCTGCTCTCGACATCGAACACGATGAGGCAGTTGCAACGATCGATGCGCGGCGCGATGTCATCATCGGAGTAAAAGCCAGAATGGTCTCACCCGGCATCTCCGAACTTGGCATGAACCTCCCCAAGGCTGCCAAATCGATCGCCGAAGACGCGGGTGTCCGACTCATGGTCCACATTGGAGATACTACCGGGCAATCAGATGAAGCCCTGAATGCTGCGCCGAAAATCCTCGCTGACCTACTCAGCGAAAACGACATCGTGACTCACTCTTTCAGCGGCGCGAGAGGCGGACTGATCGGCTCAGATCAGACCTTGCTGCGCGAAGCACTCGACGCCCGTGCCCGCGGCGTGAAGTTCGACATCGGCGTCGGAGGCAGAAACTTCTCGTTCGATGCCGCCAAACGAGTCTTAGACGGCGGTCTGATACCAGACACCATCAGCTCCGACGTAACCCTTCAAAGCCGATATGTTGGCACCTCCTTCTCCCAGATGGACTCCATCGGCAAAGTCATCTCCCTAGGCGTCACACTCGAAGACGCACTCGTCATGTCGTGCAGAAAACCTGCCGCCGTTCTCGGTCTCGAAACCGAGAGAATGCTCGGCTGCATGGCACCGGGAACCCACGCCGATCTCACACTGCTCCGCGTCCACGAAGGCGAATGGGAATACATCGACGGTGACGGCCAAATCAACATCGGCCCATATGCCCTAGAACCCGTATCATGCATCCGCGCCGGACAAGTCATGCCTATCGACTACGGCCCCAGAGAAGGCGGTTGGCTACCCAACCGGAAACGAACATGAACAACCAAACAATCCTCGACCGCATCGCCGAACTCCCGCGCATAAAACTGGCACGGTTATGCACACCGTTTGAAGAAGCCGCAAGACTCCGAGCCGCAATCGCCGAGTCGATGGACGCCGATGTCGATGCCGTCCCCTGCATCTTCATCAAGCGCGACGACGCCACCGGATTCGCATTTGGCGGCAACAAAGCCCGACATATGGAGTTCCTCTTCGCTCATCTGATCGAGCGCGGCTTCGACACCGTCGTCAACATCAACCACTACCACTCCAACCAAGCCCGATTCGTCGCCGCGTCCTGCGCCAAGATGGACATGAAGTGCCATATGGTGGCAGTCGATATGGTTGACGCGCCAGTTGTGGGCAACCTCCTCATCGGTCACCTCAGCGGTGCGGAGATACATCGTATCCCCGGAGAATACTCCCGCGAAGTTGCAGAAAAACTCGTCGCCGATGAGAATGCCGCGGGCCGAAACGCCACCATCCTCTCCGATAACGACTTCTCCGACATTGCCGGCATGATCGGCTTTGTCGAAACGGGCATCGAACTCGACGCCCAGACGGCCACGGCCGGCGTGGGCGATGTGCCCCTCCGCATGTGGGGCCTAGTCGGACGCTCCATCGCGGGACTACGACTCTACGCCCGCAACACCGGAAAAAACTGGTCCGCATCCGCCACTGCATACTCACACACCCAGCCTGATTCCTACGAAGCCGTATATATTGACCGCTCAACCCGCGTCGCTGAACTCCTAGGCCTAGACACCGCACTTGATCCCGGTGACCTTGATACCATCATCGGCTACACAGGCGACGACTACGGCATCCCCACCGAAGGTGTATTCGAAGCTATCCACCTGGTCGCAAAAACCGAAGGCATCATACTCGATCCCAACTACACCGGAAAATCCATGTCGGCCCTAATTGGCGAAATCCGAGCCGGAAACCTAGACCCCAACGTACCCGTAGTCTTCGTCCACTCCGGCGGCCTCCCCCAAACCTTCGCTTTCGCCGACCAACTCTGGAACTGGCAACCAAGCCAAATCCCTTCTCTCTCGATGGGAGAGGGTTAGGGTGAGGGTGAAAACCCAAATGCACCCCCAAACCATCCTCGACTCCATCGCCGAACTCCCGCGCATCCAACTAGCGCGCAAAAATACCCCCTTCGAGGAAATGCCCCGGCTACGCGCTGCCATTGCCGACTCCATGGGCACCGACCTCAAAGCCGTCCCACCCCTTTTCATCAAACGCGACGATACCACCGGTTTCGCGTTCGGGGGCAACAAAGCCCGACACATGGAGTTCCTGTTCGCACACTTCCTAGACCGCGGCGTCGACACCCTCATCAACATCAACCACTACGACTCCAACAACGCCCGCCTCGTCGCCGCTGCCTGCGCCAAGACCGGCATCAAATATCACTGGGTCGCCTACGACATGGTCGACGCCCCAGTTATGGGCAACATGCTCATCGCCCACCTAACAGGCGCCATCATCCACCGCGTACATGACCAACCCGCCGCTAAATCCCTAGCCGAAGACCTCCTTGCCCAAGAACTTGCAAGCGGACGCAACGCAACGATAGTTTCCGACAACTCCTTCTTTGACATCGCCGGAATGATCGGATTCCTCGAAACTGGTGCCGAATTAGACACCCAAATCTCGTCCCTTTCGCGAAGCGAAGGGAACGCGGGAGCGAAGCGAACGCAGGGGATACCCGACCTTGGCAACATCCCGATCCATCTCTGGGGCCTCTGCGGACGCTCCATCGCCGGCATCCGACTCTACGCACGCAACACCGGAAACCCCTGGACCGCAACCGCGGTCGCACAACCCCACTACACACCCGAAAACTACCAAGAAATCTACCTCGACCGCTCAAACCGAGTAGCCAACCTTCTCAACCTCGACACCTCCCTCGAACCTGGCGACATCACCACTCTCACGGGCTACACTATCACCTACGGCATCCCCACACAAGCCGGAATCGAAGCCATGCACCTAGTAGCCAAAACCGAAGGCATCATCCTAGACCCAACCTACACCGGAAAATCGATGTCCGCCCTTCTAGCCGAAATCCGCAAAGGCAACATCAACCCCGAAACACCCATAATCTTCATCCACTCCGGTGGCCAACCCCAAACCTTCGCCTTCGCCGACCAAATCTGGAACTGGCAACTCAACTAAATCACCTCTCTCTCGATGGGAGAGGCCTAGGTGAACGGGGACAAAAAGCCACCGCATCACAGACCATCACAAAAATCAGCGTAATCCGCGGTTCAGACTACACCCAAACTACAAGCCCGCCGAAACCTCCACAATCGCATCCTCCACCGCATCGCACAGCTCATCAATCTCCTGCGACGTGATCGACAGCGGCGGCGAAAGCGGCAAGATGTACGCGCCGACCCGGATCCATACCCCGCGACGCTTCAAAGCATCCGTAAACCTCGCCCCGATCCCTACCTCCGGTGGGAACGACTGCTTAGTCTCTCGATCCGCTACTAACTCCAACCCTTGCACTAAACCCATGCCCCTCGCATCACCGATGATCTCATGTCGCTCCATCATCTCGGTCAAACGGTCGGATAACTGGACACCCCGCTCACGAGCGTTCTGAACGAGGTTTTCACGCTTCATAATCTCCAAGTTCTTGAGACCCGCTGCCGCGCCGCCCGGATGCGCCGAGTACGTGTACATGTGGCTCCAAGTCTTCTCCGGACCGCCCGCAAACGCGTCAGCGATACGCCGATCAGCGATGCAGCCGCCCAGCGGGAAGTAACCGCTCGTAATGCCCTTGGCGAACGAGATTATGTCCGGCTGAGTGTTCACCACCTCCGCACCGAACCATTCACCCAAACGTCCGAAGCCAGTGATCACCTCGTCGAAAATCAGCACTACACCGTATCGATCACAGATCTCCCGCACCATCGGCCAGTAGTTCTCAGGTGGCACAACACCACCCATCGGCTGCGTCACTGGCTCACCTATCACCGCAGAAACCGAGTGCGGACCCTCGCTGATGATCGCCTTCTCAATCGCCAACGCCGCCAACTCTCCACACTGCTCCGGCGAATCGGAGTTGAACTCGCAACGGTAGAAGTGAGGAGCTGGAACATGAACTGCGCTCGACGGTTTTGGTTGATAGTCGGTCCGTGGGAATCCCGGATGCTCTCCCAACCACATCGTCCCATACGTCGCGCCGTGATACGATCCGCGCCTCGAGATCACCTTGTATCGCCCCTTCTCACCCATCCGCATCTGATACGCCTGGGCCAGCTTCAGCGCCGACTCGTTAGCCTCGGACCCGCCTTGACAGAAGAAAGTCCGCGTGAGGTTCCCCGGTGTCAGATTCGCGATCTCCGCCGCCAACTCAACAGCCGCTGGTGTAACGCTGGCATAGACATTGGCGCTGAGATCGGAAATCTGCTCGTAGATCGCCTTCGCTATCTCTTCGCGACCATGCCCCGTATTCCGGAAATACATCCCGGAGATCCCGTCGATGTAGCGAGTGCCGTCAACGTCCCAGATATAGATGCCATCGCCACGTTCGACGACTAACGGACCACCCTCTTCGCCGAGCATGGCATGGTTGTTCATGCCGATGAAGATGTGGTCGAGGGCTGCTTGCCTCAACTCGGCTGGGCTGCGGGACACGGTTGCGGATTGCATGGCGATGGCCTTTTGCGACTGGTTTTTCGCGTTGAATCTCACTGTATCGCATTGGGCAGTAACCGTTACCGAAACATCTAGAATCTCACCCCATGAAACGGTGCATCAAGATCGGCGCGCTCGCAGGATTTCTTGCCGGCGTCATCGTATTCCTCGGTTACGCCATGGCTTCATGGTGGGTCTGCAGCAGCCTACGCGAATGCCCTGGCAGCTGGATCCCATACCTCGTCATCTTCGCCATCGGAGTTGCCATATTCACCGCGTTGGGATCGTTAACTGCGGCAATCCTACGCGGTCTGTATGAGTTAACCCGTGTGGATGGTTGATATGTCGGGTTATAGACTCGAATCTTGTGCTTGTCTAACGTCGCCCGTGTTGAGGTAACTCCCTAGATGTCCAACTCAGAATCTGTTTTCGATGTAGTCGTCCTAGGCGCTGGCCCCGGCGGTTACCACGCCGCGATCCGAGCGGCTCAGTTGGACCTCAGCGTCGCCATCGTAGAGAAAGACGACGGCACCGGAATTGGCGGATTAGGTGGTGTCTGCCTCAATTGGGGATGCATACCCTCTAAGTCCCTCCTTAAAAATGCTGAACTCGTCAACGAGATGAAGCACGCCGCCGATTGGGGCATCGAGTTCGACAACGTCCGTTTCGACATGGCCAAAGCCGTTGACCGCTCCCGACGCGTTTCCAACACGCTCACCCGCGGCATCGGCTACCTCATGCGCAAGAACAACATCACTGTCATCGAAGGCACCGGACGACTCATGTCATCAAGTCGTGTCCAGATCGACGGCGACCAGTGGGTAACCGCACAGAACATCATCATCGCCACCGGTGCCCGTGCCCGGTCGCTGCCCGGCCTCGAAATCGATGGCGAGTCGATCATCACATCCCGCGAAGCCCTCGAATTGAGAGAGCAACCCAACGCCATCGCCATCGTCGGCGCATCTGCCATCGGTTGCGAATTCGCCTACTACTTCAACGCATATGGCGTTGAAGTAATGCTCTTCGAGCTCCTCCCGCGCATCGTACCGAAAGAGGACGAAGAGGTCTCTGCGGAACTCGAGCGCCAGTTCAAGCGCCAAGGCATCAAGATCAACGCTGGCTCGATGGTCAAGGGCGTGGAGAGGAACGACGATGGCACGGTCACTCTCAGCTACACCGTCGGCGAAGACGGCGAAACGCAGACCTTCACCTGCGACAAAGTCCTGCTAGGCGTCGGCGTCCAACCCAACTCCGACGACATCGGTTTGGCCAACGTCGGCGTTCAGACTTACGGCCCCGGCTTCATCGAGGTTGATGGCAACATGCGCACCAACGTAGGCGGTGTCTACGCCGTCGGCGATGTTACTGGCAAGTTGCCGTTGGCACACGTGGCGTTTGATCAGGGCATCGTGGCAGCCGAAACCATTGCTGGTCACGACCCTGAACCGATCGAGGACTACCTCGCAATGCCGCGTTGCACCTACTGCCATCCGCAGATTGCATCGATCGGGATTACGGAAGGTGAAGCTAAGGATCAGGGTCTCGATTACAGCGTTGGTAAGGTGCCGTTCCAGGTCGCCGGCAAGTCGGTGGCAGTCGGCGATCCGAGCGGGTTTGCCAAGATCATTGTCGACAATGAAACGGGTGAAGTCGTGGGAGCGCACATAATCGGCAGCGAAGCGACTGAACTGATCGCAGAAGTGGGGATGTTGCGGTATTTGGAGGGTACGAGCGAGGAGCTTCACCGTGTTACGCACTCGCACCCGACGATGTCAGAGGTTGTGAAGGAAGCGGCGGCGGCGGTTACGAGCGAGGCGATTCACTTCTAAATTTGCCGGAAGTTAGGACTCAGGAAGGCGGATAGAAAATTGGCTAGGCAACTGCGTGTCGGACTTGTGGGTGTTGGTCAGCGGGGGTTGAACCATCTGCAGCAGCTGGTGAGGTTGCAGTCGGAGGAGATCGGGACGTTCGCGGCGTTGGCTGATCCGTTTACCGAGAATCTGAGTGCGGAGAAGATCAAGCAGTACGAATCCAACTACGATGAGCGGGGAATGTTGCTGTTTTCGTCGACGGATGAGATGATTTCTTCGGGTGAGGTGGATGTGATTTGGTTCGCGATGCCGCCGAATCAGCACCGTGGCGAGATCGAAAGGGCGGCTGAGGCCGGGATCGCGGTGTTTGCGGAAAAGCCGCAGACGCTGTTCTTCGATGAGGCGATTTCGCAGGCGGAGGCTATTGATAAGGCTGGAATCCCTAACACGGTGGGGTTTCAGATGCGGTTCCATCCGGCGTACAAGGCGATCCGAGACCACCTATCTGATAAGTGGACGGCGGCGATGATGATGGTGGCTGAGGGTGCTGTTGAAGGTCATGGTGTGAAGCACACGCATACTGAGGAGCGGGGTGGTCCGGAGAACCGGATTTGGACGGCGAATCGGGCTTGGTCGGGGACTTCGATGGTGGAGGCGGGGATTCATCAGACGGATATTATGCGGTACTGGTCGGATGATGATGTGGAGTGGGTAAGGGCGTCTTATGTCGATAGACCGGAGCATTTGTGGGTTTCGGAGGGGGATAATCCGATTTATTACAACGTCACTTATGGGTTCAAAAAGGGCGCGATCGGGACGTTGGTGTTCACGAAACCGGCGAAATCGTACTATAACGGTCGGTTTGATTGCGTGATTTGGGAACATGGGACGATCAAGTTTGAGGGGAACCGGATCGTGGACTATCACTACGCGGGGGATGACTGGTCGCCGGCTTTGCGTCCGGGGATTGAGGAGACTCGGCGGGTGATCTGCGAGGACCCGGGTTATGACGGAATGGCGATGCCGAATACGTATGAGTTGGCGAAAACGTTCTTGGAATCGATCATTGATGGTGATGATTCGTTGACGAGGAACAGCTATCGATCATCGTTGAATTCGCTTGCGGCGGTGCTTGCGGCGAACACGTCGAACGATCTGGGTGGGGAGCAGGTGAATATCGAGGAGTTCATGTACGGGGATCGGTACGCGGGGTACCGGGCGCGTCCGGCGGGGGTGTGAATCGGGTCTGAAAACATTGCCGCTGAATTGCCGCCGTTGCCGCCAAATTGCCGCTGATTCCGGCAATTTTCGGCAGTCAGCGGCAATTTAAGGGGGATATTGCCGCTGGCAGCGGCAATTTGGCGGCAAGATTAGTTTTTGAACAAGTTCAAAAAATTGTGTGGACCGGGGGTTACGGGGATTAAGGGATGAGTGGGATTTTGGGTGTTGGTTTTTGGACTGTGATTTTGGTGTTGGGGTGTGAATCGGGTCTGAGGACGTTGTGGCTGATATGCCGCTCATGCCGGAGTTATGCCGATATAACAGCATGACTCCGGCATGAACGGCATGTTGAAGGGGAATCATGCCGCTGTGAGCGGCATAACTCCGGCATGGTTAGTTTTTGAACAAGTTCAAAAAGTTGTCTGGACCGTGGATTGCGCTGATTTTTGTGATGGGCTGTGATTTTTGGTGTTGGGCGTATAATTCGTCGGATGGTTTTGGAGTATGACCTGGAGCATGAGAAGCGTGTGAGGGCCGCGGCGTTTGCTTGGCTTGGGTCGCGGGTTTCGGGTGAGGATGGGGTGGTTGACCGGAGTGTGTTGTTGGAGGGCTTTCGATATCAGGGCGAACGAGTGACGTTGATTAGTCAGCAGGGAATTTTCAAGCCTCGGATTTTGGGTCTGCCGTTGTCGATCACTACGTCTCCGAATAGTCCGTATGACGACCGGATGGGTGATGACAAGATGCTTCGCTACAAGTATCGAGGAACCGATCCGTATCACCGGGACAATGTGGGTTTGAGGGAGGCGATGCGGCTGGGGTTGCCGTTGGTGTATTTCCACGGGCTGGTGCCGGGACGGTACATGGCGATCTGGCCGGCATACATTGTTGGCGACTGGATGGGCTCGCTAGAGTTTTCGGTGTCTTGCGAAGAGGCTGGATTCGTCGATCCTGCTTTCGGATTGCAGGACAAAGGAGAGCCGTTCGGGGAGTTGAAGAAGGAGTATGTGGCGACTGAGGTCCAACGTCGGATACATCAGGGGGCGTTCCGGGAGCGGGTTTTACGGGCGTATCGGGGTCAGTGCGCGTTTTGCAGTTTGCAGCATCGGGAATTGTTGGACGCGGCGCACATTACGCCGGACAGTGCGTTGCACGGGGAGCCGGTGGTTAGTAACGGGATGTCGTTGTGTCGGTTGCACCACGCGGCGTTTGACCGGTTGCTGCTGGGGGTGCATCCGAGCTACGTGATCCATGTGCGGCCAGACATCCTTTATGAGATAGATGGGCCAATGTTGAAGCATGGGTTGCAGGGGTTGGAGGGTCAGCGGATCGTGTTGCCGACGCGGCGGGTGGAGAGGCCGGATGAGGGGAGGTTGGGGGAGAGGTGGGAGGTCTATGTAGAGAATCAGCGAGGATAGGTGTTAGTCGATGTCGCAATACGCTAAATATCGACCAAACGAACGCCACACAGCTTTCGCGCTCGGCGTCAAATCGCGAAAACTTCGGTTATGAGTCGTCCAGCGGCTCGAGAGTCAAATCCGCCATCCTTAGAGTCCTCAGTCAAGATCAAACTGCCTCGAGATCCGCCTCCTTTGTCAAGTGGGACGATGCCGTGAGATTCGTACCATAGCAGTTTTTCTTTCCATGCCCGACGATACGCAGCATCGTCTAGCATCCCTAAGTGTTCCCAATAGTAGGTCTCGCCAGTGTCGTCATCGTCAATCGTGAAGTCAGGGTATTTCACAGTGGAATCTATCTCAAGCGGTTCTTCGTAACGGTAGGGAACATCTTGCGCGTAGAGTAAGTTCGCGATAATCACCTCCGATTTTGACCTCACGGCTTCTCCTCGGACCGTTCGATGGATCAACCTATACTCAAGAAATTGGTTCCCGACTTCAACGGGCTTTGGTGGTGCGAATAAGTTAGTTAACCTTGCAGCAGTTTCTGAATATTGCTCGGCACTAAGATGTTGTAGGTCGTTTAGTGAGCCCTGCAATAGTAGGACGATTCTCTCAGTTTGCCTCGTCAGCGCCGTGTACATCAATTCGCGCGAAAGTATCCGGTTTGACTTCGGTAAAACCAAAATAACCGTTTTAAATTCGCTCCCTTGTGATCGATGTACTGTCAATGCGTACGCAAGTTCCAAATCAGGATCGCTTTCCTCATTGAAATCGTCCTGAAAGTATTTCACGACATAACCCGGTTGAGTCGAGTACTCGACCTGCATATGTTTGGGAGTATGTGGGTATCTTTTGGTTCGCATTTCCCCCACAACGATGCCTACTTCGCCATTCGCTAGATACCCGTCCTCATCTGGCCATCGCAAACGCTTTGGAACTGCCCGATTTCGGGTGTTAATGACCTTGTCGCCGTAGACGATGAGTTGACCGCCTTGGGGCTTCAAAAACCGATATTGTTGAGTTTTTGCCGCGTGGATTTGCTTGCCCTTGTAGGTTTGGTGAATAAATCGATTCAAAGGGTCAACACCCCATGGTGTATGCTTAGCTGGCGCAAGTATCTGCCAACCCTCCGCGGCCGCTCCCGATCGTTTCCGGTTAAAGTACGCGTAACCTTCTGAGACTGTACCACCCAAGGTTCGAGAGAATTCGAGAGTTTCATCGGCTTGCGGATCGAATCCCAACTGTTCTGAAAGGATCTTTGGCAATTTGTCGATCAATTCGTCGGCCGCGTCCCAAGTGTAGATTTTGAGATTTGCGCTACTCCTGTGTCCAGCAAGAATCTCAAAGACACTATCCTGACTCGGGTTGTGTTCACCGCCAAACCAGCTAGCAAGCGCCAAATCATCGCGATCCCGCGTTCCTTGGCGTCTAGGCACTGTCAATTCAGCGTATGATGGCGCGACTCTTGGACTTCCAGGCTCAAAATCCGCAGGTTTGAGTCGTGCAATGATGTCCACGAACGGTCGTCCCGCGCCGATAGGCGGGAGTTGCCCCGGGTCGCCAACCATGATCAACCGTTTAAATCCAATCAATGATTCGAACAATGATGCGAGCATTTCCTCGGTCAACATGGAACATTCGTCGACAATTACGGTCCCACCCTCTTTAGATCCGGGTTTGCCGGTAGTCAGATACCGTTGAGTCTCGCTCGAATAACGGTCTGTTCGTATGAGGAATTGAGCCAACGTGAACGCTTGGATTTCTTTAGCCCCGTTCGGGTTGATCAGTTGTGCCATCCGGACGCGCGCTTTGCCTGTAGGAGCCAACAGCAGTACACCTTGTCTTCGTATCTCTGGATGTGCGCACAGGATCGAAAGAAGCGATGTCTTGCCAGTTCCGGCTGACCCGAGCAATACGCTAAACCGGGAATTGGCTATCTCTTCTAGGGCGGCTGATTTTTCAATACGAGCTCTTGTTTCGTCTTCGGCTTGAGTTGGATCAGCATCAAAGGGATCAAACGCGCGGTCAACCTCCTGTCGCCAATCGACCCGAATGTCGTGTCGTCTCCCGGAAATCCTTCGTTCAATTAGGCGACGAATTCGATCACCGGCTTCCCCTAACCGCACAAGCTGGTACGCCGGAGTCCCATCGGCTAAGCTGACCATCCGGATTTCGCGATCGAAGGATTGCCGTTCGGCAACGTTTAATGCGTCTGCGGTGACTAGCGTTTGGGTTCCATCTTTAGATTGATCTGAATTTCGAAGTTCCGTAATTACATTTGCTCTCGGTAAGAGCGTATTACCGTTTTGGGCCGCGGCTTCCAACTCTTTGATGGTCAAGGCCCGTAACCGCCGGGCATCAACGGGTGTGTCAATACGTGTGGGCTTAGGAACTTGGAATTTGCCGTCAATGGACTGAGAAGAAAGCATTCCGCGGTCAACGGCCTTCACGGATACCGGAGTTGTCGTCAATCTAGTGATTTCATAGATCAGGTACGGATTTTTCAAGAAATCGGAGTCTGGGTTTCTGAGTCCGGCTTCCATTCTTTGTTCGGGAGTGACGAGTAAGTCTGCTTGCTGCGGGGTAAGGTCTATCCTGCTCAAAAGTTCCAGAAATGCCTGCCGTTCGCTCGGCATCGATTGCCATGCCTGAGCGATTGTGGCGTCGATACAATTCGCCAATTCTCTAGGCAGATGCTTGTGTGGCTTTTCAAGAATGGAATACCAAATCGACCATGGTGAGACCGAATTCGACGCGAGATCTTCCAGACCTTTTGCGATGAAATGACCCTTGGGTACACCCCACGCAGAAAGAACTGATCCAATGCCTGGAAATGGTCCTCGCTGTTTCCACAGACTGCTCATCTCCTTTTCGATCCATGCATCTTCCTTACGGATATCTGCACCGAATAGTTCGACTGACCTCAACAGGGCCGTTCGCATGCTGTTCAATGCCTCTATCGCCGTATCTGCGCCCAGATGTTCGGTACCGTATGAAAATTCTGTGAAACGGTCTTCGGGCGTAAGAGCTACGACTTCTGCAGGATTGAACTCATTGCCGTCACGGGACAAATCCAATGCCGTTTGGTATGGCATCAAGAAGCCATCCGTATGGCTTGGCCTGATCGAGTGTTCGATCATCCTCTCCCACAACATGCTCCTGAGACGTCCGTCGCTATGACCTTCATAGTCGTATTCTTTGAGTGAATGTACCCGCTTTACTCGCCCCACGCCAATGAGAACACGGCGCCCTGGTACTTCTTCTGCTAGGGGGACGTGTTTGGCGTAAAAGAAAATCAAAGATTCTTCCGGTTCAGCATGCGCCCAGAACTTTTCAAGTAGCACAGTTTGATTTCGGAAATCCTGCCACCACCCTTTCGTGAATCGTAGTGTCGGTTCCAATTCTTCTAATACCCCGTCCAACGGACATTGTCGTTGCAATTCAGACAGGGCATCCCTTCTCATCCACCTAAATGGGATCGTTGGCGCAGAGTAGGGCGGGTACGCGATCAGTGTAGGTTTGAAGTGCCCGTGAGTATCTTCATTCCATACATATGGGTGAGCGTGAAACTTCAAAGCAGTACGCGGGTTCATGAAACCTGCTCGCTCTTGCAAGCATGGCGGCATTTGATCATCATCTAAGTTCTCGAATCGAGTCCCAGCGAATTGAGCTTCGAAGTTTTCGTTCTTTTTCTCTGCGATCTGCGGCAATTTCAGGCACGATGAATTGCCTTTGGGATCGGTGCAGATCGTTCCGTTCCAACCGTTGTCGTGCCAAGGCACTCGCACCGAGATGTGGCGAAGCGGGTATTTGAGTTGGTCGTCCATTCGAAATCCCCCTGATCGGCATTTGGGTAACTAATCTACTAACGATCTCTTCGCCCCCGCCGCCACGTAATCCGGATTCAACTCGTGCCCCAACCCCGGCCGATCTGACACGTGGTAGAAGCCGTCGTGAACATCGAGAGGTGGTGTTAGGGCGGCGTTGTAGTAGGGGAGTTCGGAGTAGGCGATTTCTAGGCGGTAGAAGTTGGGGGTGGAGATCATGACTTGGGCGCCGGCGGCCATTGTGATGGGCCCGGTGGCGTCGTGGGGGGAGACTGGGATGTAGTATGCCTCGGCCATGGTAGCGATTTTGCGCATTTCGGAGATGCCGCCGCAACGGACGATGTCGGGCATGATGTAGTTGGCGAGCTGCTTGTCGAGGATGGGTCTGAAGTCCCAGCGGGTGACTAGCCTCTCCCCTACGCAGATGGGCATGGGGACTTGGTCTTTGACGATGGCGAGCGCGTCGTGGTTTTCGGGTGGGACGGGTTCTTCGAGCCAGCCGATGTCGAATTCTCCGAGGGCTTTGCCGACTCTGACGGCGGCGGCGACGTCGTAGCGACCGTGGAGGTCGATGAGGATCTCGATGTCGGGTCCGACGGCGTTGCGTACGGCGCGAGTGATCTCGACGCCTTTTCGCAGTCCGGTAGGCGAGATGTTGTGTCCGTGCTGGAGGGGTGCGACGTCGTCGAACTCGAAGAATGGGTCCATCTTGATGGCGGTATGTCCTTCGGCGACGGTCTCGAATGCGGCGCGGGCGTATGCTTCGGGGGTGTTTCCTTGGTTGAACCAGCCGTTGGAGTATAGGCGGAGGTTGTCTCGGAACTTGCCGCCGAGGAGTTCGTAGATGGGGAGTCCGAGTCGCTTGCCTTTGAGGTCCCAGAGTGCGATGTCGACGGCGGAGATGAGGGCGGATCCGAAGCCTCGGTTTCCGGTGGAGTTGAGTTCGGAGAAGAGTCGGGTCCAGATGTAGTCGATGCGTGAGGAGTCTTCGCCGATGAGGAGGTCGCCGAGGTGTGGGATGGCCTTGTGGATCATGTGGGCGACGATGCCGCCTTGGGCTTGGCCGAGTCCGGTGAGTCCTTCGTCGGTGTCGATGGTTAGGAAGACCCAGGGGTAGCGGGGGCCGTATCCGATGTGGGAGTTTATGGCGGTGATTTTCATGGGGGGTATCGGTTTCTGGATTCCGGCTTTCGCCGGAATGACGGTTGATTTGTGTGATTTTAATGATGGGCTGTGATTTTTGTTTGGTTGGTAGTAGGGACGGTTCGCGAACCGCCCCTACGGGCATCCCCCGCTCGCTGCGCTCGCGCCCCCTTACGCTTCGCGAAGGGGGCTATCACCCTCACCCTAGCCCTCTCCCATCAAGGGAGAGGGGATGGTGCTAGTTCGTAGATGGTGGATGACCACGCCTGGCGGACGGCGTCTTTTAGGGCGTTGCGGTTGGGGCGGAGGGTGTTTAGGCGGCGTTGGAGGATGCGGTGGGAGAGGTTGTTGGGGAAGTTGGCTCGTTGGAGGAATTGGTTGATGACGTGTTTGTCGCCGCCGAAGATTAGGTGGTCGATGTGGTGGGGGTATGCAGCGAAGCGTTCGGTGGCTAGGCGTGCTGATTTGTCGAAGAATTCGCGGGCCCATTTTTCTCGGGATCGTTTGAAGCGGTTGGCGGATTGTCCGCCGGCGCGGTGTTTGTTGGGTACCCAGCGGGTGTCGGTTTTGGTTGTGATGATGGTTTCGTCGTGGGCGATAGCGATGGCTACGTAGCCGTAGCGGATGAGGATGATGGCGACGTGGAGGGGCGGGTCGATGGAGTTTAGGAGGGTTTCGCGGTCGGTGGTTTCGACTTCGGAGGTGATGGGGAATGGGGGTGCGATGGCTAGTCGGGGTTCGTAAGGTGTGTCGGGAGTTTTGGTGTATAAGAATGCCAATCCGGTGGGGGAGTTCAAAGCGGATTTGGGGAGCCAGGGGAAGTCTGAACCGCGGATTACGCTGATTTTTGTGGTGGGCTTTGATTGCTCGTCGCCGTGGTCTTCCCCGGGCATCCCCTGCGAGCGTCGCTTCGCTTGCTCGCGTCCCTGATGATGGTCTCTTGGGCTTCGCGAAGGGGAGGGGCCTCCCCCTAACCCCCTCCTGAAGGAGGGGGAATCTGGTGGTAGAAGTTTGAAGGTGTATTGGTTTGGGGAGTCGGTTTGTAGGCGGTCTAGCATTCGTTTCATGCCGCGGGAGGATACGGTGCGGGGTGGGAGGATGTCGGAGGCTAGCATGTGTGTTTGAACTGTGATTTATGTGATTTTAATGATGGGTGTGATTGGGTGTGCCCTTGGCCGGCATTTCACCCTCACCCCCGGATCAAGTCCGGGGCAGGCTCTAGCCCTCTCCCATCGAGGGAGAGGGGATAACTCTCCACCCTGCCCTTCCCCGGGCATCCCCCGCTCGCATCGCTACGCTCGCTCGCGCCCCCTTCGCTTTGCGAAAGGGGCAGGGCGGGTCACGGACTCGCCCCTACCTGGTTTCCGGCTTTTGCCGGAATGACGGTGGTTGTGCAAAGGTCTCATCGAGGGAGAGGGGATAACCTCCCCGCTCCTCCCCGGGCATACCCCGCTCGCATCGCTTCGCTTGCTCGCGCCCCTTTCGCCATGCGAAAGGGGCAAGGGCGGGTCACAGACCCGCCCCTACCGATGGGGCCGTTTTGTTCGGCGATGGGGTGTATGGGATTATTCGGTCCAGGTTTTGCCTCGGAAGGCTAGGGTTGCGGGGTCTACTCGGGCGGCTAGGCCGGGGGCTTGGGGGATGATTAGGTGTCCGTTTTGGATGTTTTCGTGGGGTTCTAGTAGGGTGTGTCGCCAGTCGATTTCGTAGACGGCGTGTTCTAGGGGGAGGGTGTTCTGGAAGGCGATGGTGGCGTGTGCGCTGGCTAGGAGGGAGAGGGGGCCGGAGGGGCAGTGCATGGAGACGGAGCCGGGGTATGCGGGTTCTAGTTCGGTGCCGATGCGGTAGGCTTCGACGGGTCCGCCGCAGAATTTGACGTCGGGCATGACGATGTCGAGGATGTCTTCTTCGACTAGTCGTTTAAAGAGGTTGACGCCGTATGCGTGTTCGCCTCCGGCGATGGGAAGTGTGGAGTGCTCGTGGATGGTGCGGAGGTCGTCGGAGTGTTCGACGGGATCGACAGGTTCTTCGAACCACTGCCCTCCTGCGGCTCGGAGTTCGGGTTCGAGGGCTAGAGCGGAGTCGAGGTCGAAGCGTGAGTGGCAGTCGACGAAGATGGTGATGTCGGGGCCGACGGCTTCGCGGATGGTCTGGACGCGTTCGAGTCCGGCTTCGGCGCAATGGGGGAGGCCGGTGGAGTCGAATGGGGCCTTGCACTCGTCGAAGGGGGCGCATTTGATGGTGGTGAAGCCGTTGTTTACGGCCTCGACTGCCATTTCGGCGAAGTCGTCGGGGCCGCGGTCTACCGGGCCTTGGTCGTCGGGGAGTAGGGATCGGTTTATGTTGGCGTAGAGTTGAACGCGGTCTGGGAGGTCGCCTTCGTGGTCGTGGGTCAGTCGGAGGTATCGAGCTAGGGGGAGTTGTGCGCGTTGGGCCAGCGCGTCGGCAACTGCGCAGCGGAGTGCGGAGACTGCGGTGGCGAGTTTCTGGTCTTCTTCGCAGGCTTCGGGGGTGACGCCGAGGATCTGCATTGCGTGGTCGTCGGATGCGATGCGCTGGCCGCGGAGTCGGTTGGCGAGGCGAGCGGTGATGGCGGCGACGGAGCCGGAGAGCTGGGTGGAGGTGATCTCGCCTTGGCCGGCGATGCCGTCGGCGTCGACTAGGTTGATGGTGGTCCAGTCGGTGCCGCCGCGGGCGTGGATTTGTTGGAATTGGAGGGTGGTTGGTGACCACCAGATGTCGGGGGATGTTGTGAGCATGGTGGTTGAATTTTATTTTGCATGGATGGACAGGATGGAGGGGATGTGATGGTGTGGTGGCACCGGTTCACCCTCACCCTAGCCCTCTCCCATCAAGGGAGAGGGGATGGATTACTGGCGTGATTGGCTATGATTACTGGATGCAGCGTCCGCGTGAACATCCCCGTTACCCTGCCCCTCTGGATTCCGGCTTTCGCCGGAATGACGGTGTGGTGATCGGGAATGATGGTGGTGATCGTCCTCGACGTAGTCGTGGGGCTACTCGGCGGGAGGTTGAGCCGGTTTTGTTGCCGGGGGGTGTTAGTGATGATGAGGTTGAGGAGGATGCGCTTTATTGGCGGTTGTTTGTGGCGGTGATGTTGCCGCGTCGGGCGATTCGGGTGTTGGATTCGATGGCTCGATCGATGCGTGCGGTTTCGTATGGAGGGATGCAGAGGCGTAGGCCGTCTCGTGGCGCAGTTGCGTATGATGCGGTCCGGTGGACGGCACCGGAGAATATGCATATCACGCTGAAGTTTTTGGGTGATGTGCATCAGGATGATTTGCCGTTGTTGAAGGAGGAGTTGGATGAGGTTGCGGGGGACTCGGCTCGGTTGATGTTGGAGTTGGGTTCGAACGGGTGTTTTCCGGGCGAGCGGACGCCTCGGATCTTGTGGACGGGTATGGATGGCGACTTGCGGCGGATGTCGAGTTTGGCGACGCGGTTGGATGGTGCGATGGTGAGGTGCGGGTTTCCAGCGGAGCGTCGGGAGTATCGTCCGCATGTGACGGTGGGACGGGTTAGGAGCGGGACGCAGCAGCGGGTGTTGGCGGCGATTGGTCAGAGGTGGTTGGAGGCTAGGCCGGAGGGAGGAGGCAATGATGTGGGGGTGCCGGTTAATCGGATCGTGTTGATGCGGAGTCGGTTGCATCATAATCGGCCGACGCGTTACGAGCGGTTGTATGAGGTTGGGTTGGGGTGATTGTCTGAACCGCAGATTACGCTGATTGCGCAGATGGGCTGTGAACCCCCTGCGTCTCGCTGCGCTCGCCGCGTCCCCCTTTTGCTGCGCAAAAAGGGGAGGGCACGGCTGCTCGGTAACCTCTCTGAAGTACGGGGCGTGTAGACTTGATGCGCGCTGGGTTAGTGATCGGGGTTGAAACTGGAGGGAGTCACTGATGAAGATTACAGATGTCAAGGCTTGGGTTGTTGAGCCACAGGGGCCGTTTTGGGGTAGCACGATGGATCGGCAGTGGACTTTTGTGCGGATCGATACGGATGAAGGGATATCTGGTTGGGGAGAGGCTACAAACAGTCCTCGTTACGGGAGTTTTTTGACGGCTCAGGCGGTTTTGGCGATGAAGGAGGCGTTGGTGGGTGAGGACCCGGTGAATATCGAGCCGCTTTGGCACAAGCTGTATCGTCGGTACACGTATATGGGGTCACGGGGTCTGCCGACTTCGGCGATCAGCGGTATCGATATCGCGTTGTGGGACATCAAGGGTAAGGCGTTGGGCAAGCCGATCTACGATCTTCTAGGCGGGAGTTTCAGGGACGAGGTTCGGTTGTATGCGAATGGGTATTTTGCCGGGTGTTCGACGCCTGAGGAGTATGGCGAGGCTGCGAAGAGGGTTAAGGAGTCGGGGCATGAGGCGTTGAAGCTGGACCCGTTCTTGGAGATGCGTCCGTATCACACGGCGTATCAGACGGGTCAGATATCGCAGGAGGGTGAGCAGTTTGGATACGACATCGTGCGTGCGACGCGTGAGGCGGTGGGTCCGCAGTTCGAGATTTTGATCGATGCGCATGGGCATTACAACGTGCCGGTGGCGATACGGTTGGCGAACAATTTGTACGAGCAGAGTCGTATCGAGTGGTTCGAGGAGCCGTTGCCGCCGGAGGGTTTCGCCGGTTTGGAGACGATTCGGGCGCATACGGAGCCGAATATCTGTGTGGGCGAGCGGTTGTTCACGCGGTGGGACTTCTTGCCGGTGTTCCATAAGAACTTGGCGGACTACATCATGCCGGACATCGTGTGGACAGGTGGTATCAGCGAGATTCGGAAGATTGCGACGATGGCGGAGGCGTATTACATTCCGATAAGTCCGCACAATGCGATGGGGTCTTTGCAGGTTGTGGCGGGGGCGCATGTTGCCATGTCGACGGTGAACTTCTACCGGTTGGAGCACTCGATAGCTTCGAAACCGGCATATAACGCGATGCTTGAGGAGCCGATCGATTTCCATGGGCAGTATGTGAAGGTGTCGGGTAAGCCGGGGTTGGGTGTTGATGTGAGCATGGATGCGATCGCGGAATATTTGCATCCGGATTCGCCGCCCTGTTAACGTTGTGAACCCCCTGCGTCTCGCTGCGCTCGCCGCGTCCCCCTTTTGCTGCGCAAAAAGGGGAGGGATTTGCGGTTCGTGATGCGTCAGAGGTTGGCAGAGCGTAGTCCGTTTTTCTACGGGTGGTGGATTCTTGGTGCGGCTGGGACGGCGAATTTCGCTCGTAATGCGGCGGCTAGTCTGACGATCTCGGTTTTCATTTATCCGCTATCGGAGGAGCTGGGTTGGAGTAGGACGCTGATCGCGGGTGCTGCTGCTGCTGGTGGATTGGCGGCTACTTTCACATCGCCGATTATTGGTCGGATGATCGATCGGTATGGTGCGCGGGCGGTGTTGACGGCGAGCGTCGTGGTGTTGTGTGTTTCGACGTTCGTGTTGCGGTGGTCGGATGTGAGTTTGACGGTGATGGGTGTGACGATACCGTGGGTGTTCTATATCGCGTATGGGACGGGGCGGGTGATATTTGCGAGTCCGGTGCAGATCGGGACGTCTGTGGTTGTTTCGCGGTGGTTCATACGGATGCGAGGTCGGACGAACGGGATATTAGGGTTGTCGCACTCGGCGGGGATGGTGCTTTTTCCGTTGATCGCGTCGATCGTGATTGCGCAGAGTGGTTGGCGGGATGCTTGGTTCGTGTTGAGCGTGGTGGTGTTTGTGGTTGCACTGTTGCCGGTGGCGTTGTTGATATCGGAGCAGCCGGAGGATTTGGGGTTGCGGCCGGATGGTGATGATGTGGAAGATTCGACGGATGAAGAGGAAGGTGAGGGGGCTAATTCGGTTGTAGAAGAGCCGAGTTGGACATCATCCGCGGCGATGCGGACTCCGGCGTTGTGGCTGTTGGCGCTGGCGACGGGGATGATGTTCTTCATGCACGCGGGGTCGAATACTCATGCCGCGGCATTCTTTCAGGATCAGGGTTTGGGTGCGGTTACTGCGGGAGTGAGCATCAGTTTGAATGCGATTTTTCTGGGGATAAGCAGCTTGTTTTGGGGTCGGATCGTTGAGCGTGTGCCGGCGCGGTTTGTGATGGCAGCGGTTGCGCTGAACTTGGCGATTGGGGCATTCCTGTTCACGTTGACTGACACGACGGTTGAGGCGTTGGCGTTCTCGGCGTTCTTCGGTTTCGGGCTTGGAGGGATGCTGGTTGTGCCGCCGGTGGCGTATGCGGACTATTTCGGGCGGCCGGCATTGGGTGCGATACGGGGTATCACTGAGCCGTTTACGACGTTGGGGCAGGCTGTCGGGGTGATGATTCCGGGATTGATCTTTGATTTCGTGGGATCTAGCTATTTGCCGTTTTTCGTGGGTGCGGGATTTGTGGGGGTGCTTGCGGCGGTGGCGTCGTTGTTTGCGGTTAAACCGGTTTCTGGATTCCTGCCTTCGCAGGAATGACGGGGCCTACGCGGGCACCCCCTGCGTTCTCGCTTCGCTGGGACCCCCTCTTAATCTCCCCCGAAAAAGGGGGAGGAGATAGGTTGCTTCGCGAAGGGGAGGGTTGTCTGGGTAACATGAACGCAGGAGATGTGCGATGAAGATTACGGATATCAATGCTTATGTGGTGACACCGCCGGGTCATAGCTACGGTGGGCCGAACGAGCGTCAGTGGACGTTTGTGAAGATCGATACGGACGAGGGGATTCACGGCTGGGGCGAGTGCACGAACTATCCGGGCGGTGGGAGTTTTCTGACGGCGCGTGCAGTGTTGGCGATGAAGGAGGTGCTGATCGGCGAGGATCCGACTAACATCGAGCCGCTTTGGCATCGGTTGTTCCGTCGGTACACGTACATGAGTTCGCGCGGTTTCGCATCGACGGCGATCAGCGGGATTGATATCGCGCTGTGGGACATCAAGGGTAAGGTGCTGGGGGTGCCGGTGTACGAGTTGCTGGGAGGGAAGTTCAGGGACGAGGTAAGGCTGTACGCGAATGGTTGGTTCACGGGAGCGACGACGCCGGAGGACTATTACGAGGCGGCGAAGAAGGTCGTGGCGGATGGTCACGAGGCGATGAAGCTGGACCCGTTCAATGAGATGGTGCCGGTTCATACGAAGTTCACTGACGGTGTCATCTCACATGCCGGCGAACAGCTGGGTTACGACATCGTGCGAGCGGTGCGGGAGGCGGTGGGTCCGAAGCCGGAGATTTTGATCGATGCGCATGGGAACTTCAACGTGCCGACGGCGATACGGCTGGCAAACACGTTGCACGAGCAGTCGAACATCGAGTGGTTCGAGGAGCCGTTGCCGCAGGAGAGTTGGGACGCTCTAGAAACGGTGCGGCAGAATGTGGTTCCGAACATCTGCGTTGGCGAGCGACTGTATACGCGTTGGGACTTCTTGCCGGTGTTCAGGAGGAATCTGGCGAACTACATCATGCCGGATATTGTCTGGACGGGCGGCATCAGCGAGATCAAGAAGATCGCATCCATGGCGGAGGCGTACTACGTTCCGATCAGTCCGCACAATGCGATGGGGTCGATACAGATAGTTGCGGGGGCGCATGTCTGCATGTCGACGGTGAACTTCTACCGATTGGAGCACGCGATTTCGTTCATTCCCATGTATCAGGCGATGCTGGAGGAACCGATCGATTTTCACGGGCAGTACGTGAAGGTGTCGGGGAAGCCGGGGTTGGGGGTTGAGGTTAGTTTAGATGCGATGGAGCGGTATCGGCATCCTGATTGGGTAATTTAACCCACCGGAAAATCAGCGTAGGTTACTATGCCGTGGTTTAGGTGGGCGTAGTCGCGGTCCCAGCGTTCTTGGATGCCGGCTCGCCAGTTGAGGGCGGCGTTTTCTAGTTCGGATGCCAATCTTGGTGCTTGATTGGCTAGGTTGTTGCTCTCCGACATGTCGTTTGAGAGGTCGGCTAGGTGGATGTGGGTTTGGGGTGCGTTTCGTTCTCTTAGGACGCCGTCGATGACTAGTTTGTAGTTGCCTCGGCGGATGGCGGTTTGGCCGTCTAGCTCCCAGTAGAGGTCGCGTTCGGGGAGTTCAGTGCCGTCGGCGAGTAGGTCTAGGATGCTGGTGCCGTCGAATTCGCCGGATTCTTCGGTGGGAGCGGTTCCGTCTGCGGCGTGGAGTGCGGTTGGTACGATGTCCATGGAGGCACAGGGGGTGCTGACAACTTGGCCTCCGGGGATGCGGGCTGGGTAGTGCGCGATTGCTGGCATGCGGATGCCGCCGTCGAAGAGGCTGAATTTGTGGCCTTTGAGTCCGCCGGAGGTGCCTCCGTAGTAGGGATCGAGAGTACCGTCGAGCCAGTTTCGGGTCTCGCGGGATGGGCCGTTGTCGGAGACGAAGAATGTGAGTGTGTCGTCGGATTCGCCGAGGCGAGTGAGTTCGTTCATGATTGCGCCGATGGCATCGTCGACGGCGGAGATCATCGCGGCCATGATGCGGCGGTCCCACGGCAGGTGGGAGAAGCGAGAGGTGTATTTCTCGGGCGCGTGCATGGGGTAGTGCGGCGCGTTGAAGGGAGCGTAGAGGAGGAAGGGTTTGCCGGAGGCGCGTTTCTCGGCGACCATGGCGCGGAGGCGTTCGATGGCTTTTTCGGCGATGAGTTCGGTGAAGTATTCGCTGTCGTGCCAGACTTCTTCGTTGTTCTCCCAGAGGTCGTGCGTCGGGTTGATGCCGGGGCCGGGGCGGTTGGCTCCCCAGTAGTAGATGTGGGAGTAGAAGTCGATGCATCCGGCGAGGAAGCCGAACCAGTAGTCGAAGCCGTGCGAGTGGGGACGGCATTCGTCAGTGAGACCGAGGTGCCACTTGCCGACCATCGAGGTCTGGTAGCCACGGTCTTTGAGCAGTGATGAGATCGTCGGCGTGGAATTTGGTAGACCGGAAGCGGTGCGGTGACCTTGCAGGATGGCTCTGACTCCTGCGTTTCCGGGGTATCGCCCAGTTAGAAGCGCGGCGCGTGAGGGGCTGCATACGGGGCTGTTGGAGTACCAGTCGGTGAAGCGGACGCCGTTGGCGGCGAGGTTGTCGAGGTTTGGTGTTCGGAAGTCGGTAGCGCCCATGCACGACAGATCGCCGTAGCCTTGGTCGTCGGTCATGAAGACGATTACGTTGGGGCGTTTGGTGTTAGTTTGAACTGTGATTGCCATGATTTTGGAATGATGACAGGATGTTTGGCTTTGGTTGTTGGGTGCCCGTCCTCACCTCTGGATTCCGGCTTTCGCCGGAATGACGATGGTCACTAAGGGGCAATGATAATCGCGTGAAACTCGGCTTTAACCGCCTTTGCACCGCCCCTCTGGATTCCCGCCTGCGCGGGAATGACGAATAAGTAACGGCGGAATGACGAGGGAGTTGCGCGCATTTGATGACGGACATCCCCCGCGAAAATCGCTTCGCTCTTTCGCGCCCCCTTCGCTTTGCGAAAGGGGCGTAGTTTTGCGAAGGTTCGCGGGTAAGGGCAGGTTTGAAACCTGCCCCTACGTGTCGTCGTTGTCGTCGTCGAAGGCGATGACGGGTTCGTCTGGCTGAGCCATGTCGCCAAAGAATGCGCTGGCGAGGTTCGAGAAGTCGGGTTCTGCCCCGTCGCCTGCGCTGTCGTCGTCGCCGGAGAAGCCGATGGATACGTTTGCGGTATCGCTGTCGACGTTGAAGGCGGCGAGGGAGGTAGCCATGTCGTCGCTGGCGATAGCTGCGAGAGCTTCTTCCCAACCTTGGGTGACGGGCTGAGCTGGCACGGCTTCGGGGTCGGGCAGTCCGAGCAGTTCTCGGCCTTCGGCAGAGCGGTCGAGTCGGGCGGGGATCATCCGTCCGATGATGACGTTCTCTTTGAGGCCGGTCAGTCTGTCTACACTGCCTTGCAGCGCGGCGTCGGTGAGGACGCGTTCGGTTTCCTGGAACGATGCCTTGGCCAAGAAGCTGTGCGACATTAGCGATACACGGCTGATGCCGAGCAACACGGGAGATGCGGTTGCAGGTTCACCGTTCTGCTCGCGGACTTCCTCGTTGGCTTGCAGGTACTGCGAGCGGTCAACGACCTCGTCGATCAACAGCTTCGAGTCTCCAGTGCTTTCGATTCGCACCTTTTGGAGCATCTGACGCACGACGACTTCGAAGTGCTTATCGTGCACTTTTACACCTTGCGAGCGGTAGACGCGTTGCGCCTCTTCGACGAGGTAGCGCTGGACCGCTTCGATTCCGGTGATGCGGAGGATGTCGTGCGGGTTGCTGGTACCGTCGGTCAACTGCGTTCCGGGTTCGATCTCCTGGCCTTCGGAGACGAGGATGTCGGCGTTGCTCTGCGGCATGTATTCGCGTTCGGCGGTTTCATGCCAGACGATGCGTATCGCGTCGTCATTGATGCTTTCAACTTCGCCGGAGACTTGTGAAACCAAGTCTTCGGGAAGTGCGAGAGCACCATCATCGCCCATTGCGTCGCGTCGACCTGCCGCGGTCAACGTCATGAGGTTGGAACCGGCGTCGACCCAGTCGCCGACTTCCACCGCCGAGCGGTAACCGTCAGGGATCTCGACGTTTTCGTGGTATGTCTCGACGTTTTCAACAGCAATGACGAGGCTGCCTTGGGCGTCACGGAAGCGGATAGTGCCCGGGATCTCCGAGAGTATCGCGGGTGCTTTGGGGTTGCGGGCTTCGAACAGTTCTTGAACGCGGGGTAGACCGGTCGTGATGTCGCGGTCGCTCGCGATACCACCGGTGTGGAAGTTACGCATCGTGAGCTGGGTGCCCGGCTCTCCAATCGACTGAGCGGCGACGATGCCGACGGCTTCTCCGATGATGGATGGGCGGTTGTCTGCGAGCATGCTTCCGTAGCATTTTGCGCAGATGCCTTGGTCCAACATGCAGGACACTGGAGATCGAACCTCCAGCTCCTCGAGGCCAACGGCGGCGATTCGGCGTGCCAGTTCGTTGTCGATAAGGTCGTCTGGCGTGGCGATGACATCGCCCGTTTCGGGATCGACAATATCACTGACTGAGTAACGACTGAAGATGCGTTCTTCAAATGGCAGGTTGAGTGCGCGCGAAGCTTCGGCGGTTATGGTCATTCCGATGGGAGTACCGCAGTCGCGTTCGTTGATGATGACGTTCTGCGCGGCGTCAGCCATACGACGTGTGAGGTATCCGGCTTCGGCGGTCTTGAGCGCGGTGTCGGCCAAGGCCTTGCGCGATCCGTGCGTGGAAGCGAAGAATTCGTGCACCGACAGGCCTTCCGAGAAGCTTGCCTCGATGGGCACATCAATGATGCGGCCACGCGGGTTGGACATCAATCCACGCATGCCGGCCATCTGCTTGATCTGCGCCAAGTTACCTTTGGCACCAGAGTCCGACATTGCGAAGACGCCGTTGTACTCGGAGAGGTGTTCCTTTACCGCATCGGTAACGCGGTCGGAAGTTTCGTTCCAAGTCTCGATCGTGGCGGTGTATTTTTCTTCGTCGGTGATGACGCCTTCTTCGTACATCCGCTGGAGTTCGGCGACTTGTGCGCGACCGTTTTCTAGGAGCTCTTGCTTCTCAGGTGGAGGCACGGCGTCCTTGATTGCAATGGTGGTTCCGGAGCGTGTTGCGTACTCGAATCCAAGCCGTTTCATTTCGTCGAGGACGAGGGCGGTTCCGGTATTGCCCAACTCGCTATAACAGCGGTGGACTACGGCGTCGATTTCGTCTTCGCGCATGACATAGTTGTGGAATCCGATGGAGTCGGGCAGCATGTCGTTGAAGATGATGCGTCCGACCGTCGTTTCAATCCAGTCGTGCGGGTCACTAATGGTGACGGGTTCAGCTGCGGTCGAGTCGGTCCAAATGCAGGTGCCGCCGGCTACCCTAACGCGAATGCGGTCTCGCAACCCGATTTCACCAGTTTCCTCTGCGTATCGGGCTTCTTGGAGGTTTCCAAAGTACTTGATTCCGGCGTGCCCGTTGGTAGCTGAATTTCCATTCTGTTGGGCGAAATCGGCTGTCAATGCATCGGTTGGCACGGGCACCACGGTGTCCATGACCGGTCCGGTCATGTAGTAGAGACCTAGAAGCATGTCGAGCGTCGGTGAAACGATTGGGGAGCCGGAACGAGGGGCGAGCATATTGCTGGTGCTGAGCATCAGAGTCTTCGCCTCGTTGATGGCTCCGGGTGACAGCGGTACGTGTACGGCCATCTGGTCACCATCGAAGTCAGCGTTGAATGCGGTGCATACCAACGGGTGGAGCTGTATCGCCTTCCCTTCGACGAGCTTGGGGTAGAAGGCTTGGATTCCAAGGCGGTGGAGCGTGGGTGCGCGGTTGAGCAGCACCGGGTGGCCGTCCACTACCTTTTCGAGAGTGTCCCAGACTTCGTCGTCGGCTTGCTCGGCGCGTCGCTTGGCGGTTTTGATGTTATGGGCGTGGCCTTCCGTGATGAGGCGGTTCATGACGAACGGCTTGAACAATTCCAACGCCATCTCCTTGGGGATGCCGCATTCATCAAGTTTCATTTGCGGGCCAGAGATGATGACCGCGCGACCGCTGTAGTCGACGCGCTTGCCGAGTAGGTTTTGGCGGAAGCGGCCTTGCTTGCCGCGGAGCAGGTCAGTCAACGACTTGAGCTTGTGGTTGTGGCGTCCCATTATGGCGCGCCCGCGGCGACCGTTATCGATCAATGCGTCGACGGCTTCCTGCAACATGCGTCGCTCGTTGCGGACGATGATGTCAGGAGCCGAGAGTTTCAGGAGGTGGCTGAGACGGTTGTTGCGGTTGATGACGCGACGATAGAGATCATTAAGGTCGCTGGTCGCGAATCTACCGCCGTCCAACTGCACCATCGGGTGCAACTCGGGCGGCAATACGGGCAGGACAGTGAGGATCATCCATTCGGGCCTGTTTCCACTGGTGCGGAAAGCTTCGACGACGCTCAAGCGCTTGACCGCTTTCGCTCGCCGTTGACCGGAGGTGTTGCGGATGGTTTCGTTCAACTCGGCGTGAATCTCGTCAAGATCAAGAGTCTTGAGGAGTTCAAGGATGGCGTCTGCACCCATTCCGGCCTCAAACACGTTTCCGAAGAGGTCCTTTAATTCCCGGTATTCAGCTTCGTTCAACTCGGTTTTGATCTGCAGGCCTTCGGCGCGTTCAATCTTGCGGGCAATGTCCTGTTCGAACATGACCTTGTAGTGCGCGAGCTTGACTTCGATCTCGTCTTGCATCGAAGCGCCTTCGGGCGCGTTCGGGATGGCTTCGGGATCGACACCCAAGGTGTTGTGCAGGTCGACGATGCGTTCGATGAGCATCGCCAAGAACTCTTCGTCTTGCTCGCTGACGCTGTATTGCAGACGCTCTTCTTCGATGCGTCCCAGCTCCTGCTCACGGTAATCTGTGAGTTCGGTTATGGCTTGCAGGCGAGCTTCTTCATCTACGCTTGTGATGATGTAGCAAGAGAAGTAAAGGACGCGTTCGAGGTTCCGAGGCGTGATGTCGAGGATGATGCTCATCCGAGACGGTGTCCCCTTGGAAAACCAGATGTGTGCAACTGGCGCCGCCAGGTTAATGTGTCCCATTCGCTCTCTACGCACTGACGCGCGGGTAACCTCGACCTTGCACTGGTCGCAGACGAATCCCTCGCGGCGCATACGCATGTCGCGCTGTCGCTTGTACTTCCCGCAGTAGCACTCGAAGTCGCGCGTCGGGCCGAAAATGCGTTCACAGAAAAGACCGTCGCGCTCAGGTCGGAGCGTGCGGTAGTTGATTGTCTCTGCCTTTTTGACCTCTCCCCATGACCATTTCCTGACGATCTGCGGCGATGCGATAGAGATCTTGATCGCGCGAAAGTCGTTCTCCGTAGTTGGAGCCGCTTGCTGTATGGGTGTGAATGCCATTCCGTGTAACCTCGTTTAGTCGCGAACGCGACTTTGTGTCGCCAACCGGGTGTAAGCGGATGCAGCGCACGTCGCATCCGCTCAAGGATTATTCGTCGTCTGAATCCGCTTCGATTTCGGTTGCTTCGCCGTTCGATGAACTCAAGTCATCTTCCAGCGAGCCATTCTCTTCCAACGGACCTGCCCCGTTCTCGCCCTCGTGCTCATCGTCGTCCTCGAAGTCGACATCGAATTCCAGTACCGGTGGCGGCAGTTCGGAGCCAATATCCAACACATCTCCGCCAAGCGCAGCGATGTCGGTGTCGTCATCGATGCCAACATCGGGTATGGCAATCTCCTCACCGGCTTCACCTTCTTCTTCGCTGCTGGAATCACCGATCATCGAAATGTCCAGGCCCAAGCCTTGAAGCTCGTGGATCAGGACATTGAACGATTCAGGCACATCAGCAGAGACCACCGACTGGCCTTTAACGATTGCTTCGTAGGCGAGAACTCTTCCTTTGACGTCGTCGGATTTTATGGTGAGCACTTCTTGAAGTGTGTGTGGTGCGGAGTATGCCTCCAGAGCCCAAACTTCCATTTCGCCGAAGCGTTGGCCACCGAATTGCGCCTTCCCGCCCAGCGGTTGCTGCGTAATCAGCGAGTATGGACCCGTTGACCGAGCATGCATCTTGTCTTCAGCCAAGTGAATGAGCTTCATCATGTAGATGCTGCCGACGGTCACTGGCTGGTCGAACCTTTCACCCGTTCGTCCGTCGATCAAGGACTGCTTCCCGAGAACCGGTGCGGCATTGCCTATTTCACGGTCGAGTCGGCGCGCGGCCTCGAGGAGACCATCACGATCCAGATCGTTGACTTCTTGACCGGCGACTTCGTTCAACCAGATTCTCATGCAAGCTTCGCTGGCTTTGCCAGCGTGTTCGATGGCATGGCTCCGCAATTCGTCATAGTCGTAACCGCGATCTGCGAGCCACTCTCGAACCGTTTCGTAGTCGATCTCACGGTCATCGAGGTCGCGATGGTTTCTGGCCTGGGCCGCGGTGACGAACCATGCGCGAGCCAGTTCGTCTTCAATAGCCACCTCGCTGGCGCTGTCAAAAACCGGGGTGATGGCGGAGAAATCGAGCTCTCTGGCTGCCCATCCCAGATGGGTTTCCAAGAGTTGCCCGAGGTTCATGCGGGATGGAACTCCGATCGGGTTCAGGACGATGTCCAGCGGGGTTCCGTCCTCCAAGTGCGGCATGTCTTCACGCGGCAGGATCATAGCGACAACCCCTTTGTTGCCGTGCCGACCGGCCATCTTGTCGCCCTGCATAATTTTGCGTGTGTGAGCGACCCAGACGCGAACCATCATAGAGACGCCGGGCGGCAACTCATCGCCGTCTTCCTTCTTGCTGACGCGTACCTTGATGACTTTGCCTTTTTCTCCATGTGGCACTCGCAGGCTGGTGTCTTTGGTGTCGCGAGCCTTCTCGCCGAAGATGGCCCGGAGTAGTTTCTCCTCGGCGGTAAGTTCTGTCTCGCCCTTAGGAGTGACTTTTCCAACGAGGATGTCGCCAGGGCCGACCCAGGTGCCGGGGATCACGATGCCTTCTTCATCGAGGTTGGCCAAATTGCTTTCGCCGACATTGGCGATGTCGCGCGTGATTTCTTCCGGACCCAGTTGGGTTTCGCGGGCCTCGACTTGATGCTTCTGGATGTGCGTGGAAGTGAAACGATCGCCTTTTACGAGATCCTCGCTCAGGATGATGGCATCCTCGTAGTTACCGCCGCCCCAGCTCATGAAGCCGACGAGCACGTTCTGCCCCAAAGCCAATCGACCGCCGTCAGTGGATGAACTATCGGCGATAGCCTGACCTTCGTTGACTACTTGGCCCTTGTTTACGATCGGGTGCTGGTTTATGCACGTGCTCTGGTTCGAGCGCTCGTACCGTGTCAGCGGGTATTTGTGATTGTTGCCATCTTCGTCGGTGACGACGATCTTGTCGCTGGTCACGGAGGTGACGATGCCATCAGTCTCTGAGCGGACCACCTGCCCGCTGTCGAGTGCTGCTCGATATTCGATGCCGGTGCCGACGATAGGTGCTTCAGGCATCACCAAGGGCACCCCTTGGCGTTGCATGTTGGAGCCCATGAGAGCGCGCGTCGCGTCGTCGTGCTCAAGGAAAGGTATCAACCCGGCTGATACGCTGACGATCTGCGACGGAGAGACGTCGACGTAGTCAACTTCCTCAGGCCGAGCTTTTACGTATTGTTCGCCACCGGTTCGACAACGTACGACACCGCGGAGCTGGCCGAGAGCGTCGACGGGCGTGGTAGGCTCGCCGATCAGTACTTCTTCTTCTTGGTCAGCGGACAGGAATTCAACATCTTCCGCGTGCAACGAGATGTAAGGACGGACTTCCAGTTCTTGCTCTCCGAGCCGTCGCAGGCGGCGTGCGAGTTCCTCGCCGATCACCGAATCGGTTTCGGCAACGATGGTTTTCCGACTTTTTTCGCGGACCTCTTGGAGCAGAGTGCGGCCGATCAAATCGTCAGATCGGTTCGAAATGGTTGTCCGGACCTTGCGGTAAGGCGTCTCGACGAAGCCGAACTCATTGACTTTGGCGTACGTCGCGAGCGACCCGAGTAATCCGATGTTCGGGCCTTCGGGGGTTTCGATAGGACAGATACGACCGTAGTGTGAGTGGTGAACGTCGCGCACGTCAAAGCCGGCGCGGTCTCGTGTCAATCCGCCGGGCCCGAGAGCGGAGAGGCGTCGCTTGTGCGTAAGTTCGGACAGCGGATTGGTCTGGTCCATGAACTGGGACAACTGAGAGCCGCCGAAGAACTCTTTGACCGCCGCACCGACGGGACGGATGTTGATCAACGCGGCGGGTGTCGTCTCTCCGGGGTGCGTTGTCATGCGTTCGCGCACGACGCGTTCCATCCGGACCAGTCCGACTCGGATTTGGTTCTGGATTAGTTCGCCGACGGTGCGGACGCGTCGGTTCCCTAGGTGGTCGATGTCGTCGGGGACTGCTTCGCCGTTGTTGACCTTGATCATGCGCTTGATGATGTTGACAAAGTCGAGCTTGGTCAGCGTTCGTCGCGAGAGTTCAACATCAACATCTATGCGCCGATTGAGCTTGTAACGACCGACATCTCCTAGGTCGTAACGCCTCGAGTCGAAGAACATTTGTTGAACTAGGCGACGTGCACCGTCGACGGTGGCCGGTTCACCCGGTCGCATGCGCTTGTGGAACTCTTTGAGCGCTTCATCTTCGTCTTTTGCGTCGGCGTCGGAATTCCACGTCGATCGAATGAAGTCTCTGATGTCAGAATCTTCCTCGCCGTCAGTTGGGTCGCCGAAGACCTCGAGCATTGCGTCGAGCGAGTCGAGTTTGATGGGATTTTCCGCGTCCCCTTCGGTCCCGTCATCGACGGCTGCGATTGCTCGTAGCAGCGTGGTTACGGGCAGCTTGCGCTTGCGATCGACTTTTGCGAAGAGGATGTCGCGGTTGCTAGTTTCGAGTTCGACCCATGCGCCGCGGTAGGGGATCAGCTTGACGCTACACAGGCGGTTTCCGGTGGCGGGGTCATCGTCCAACGAGTAGTATGCGCCGGGAGACCGAACGAGTTGTGAAATGACCACACGCTCGGCGCCGTTGATGATGAAGGTTCCGTTTTCCGTCATCTTCGGCATGTCACCGAAGAAAATGGTCTGCTCTTTGATCTCGTCGGTCTCGTTGATCTTCAACTCGATGGTGACGTGCAAAGGCACGCTGTAAGTGATCTCGCGTTCGCGACATTCTTCTTCGGAGAACTCGGGTTCGAGGATCTCATGCTCGGTGAGACTCATCTCGTATTTCGGGTTGTCGGAAGAGTAGTCGGTGATTGGCGAGATTTCTTGGAACAGCTGTCGAAGGCCGTCACCAAGCAACCATTCGAACGAATCTTTTTGGACCTGAATGAGGTCCGGCATGTCCGTCGGCACCTTGGTGTCGCCAAAGGTGCGATACGCGCGGCCTCTGCCGCCAGCGGTCAATGCAGGTGAGATTGCCATTCAGTTCTCCTTGAGCAGGTGGGATCCAATGAAGCGACGGGTTATCCTAGTCGCGAAGTATTGGATTCGGCACCGATGACGGATTGCGGCACAGTACTAAGCGCGCAGAAACACGCATACCCTGACTGGGATTTTTTCCCAGCTCTGGATGCGCTATGTAATGCCCTAAACGGGCGTGGCCGCGGATTACGTGCACTATCTTAATAATATTCGAAGTCCGCGTGTTTTTGTGCGTGTTTTTCGCGCGTTCCGCGGCGATTTCCCAAATGCGCTTTGGTGTCGATATTGGTCGTTCGGTTATCGAGCGAAGTCCTCTTATTCGCTCATCGCAGGTGGCCTAGATCCGATCTCCGTGCGCAATGGTCGATCTTTCAAGAAGAACACGACCGCTACCGATGTGAGCAGGATGAAGAAGGTGACAAGGAACACCCCCGAGACCGAGGATGCGAGGGCGTCTCGAAGACCGGACAATAGAGAGTCTGCGACGATCCCTGATGACCCCAACTGCGAAGTCAGCGTGTGCAAGGCGTCTGGGTTCACCATCGCGGCGGGATTTTCTGACAATTCGACGATCTTTCCTTCACCTAACGCGTCTTGTACTTGAGGCGGAAGTTTTTCCTTCAATTGGGATTGGAATGTGTTTGTCATGTACGCTCCCAACACCGCCAATCCGAGTGACCCGCCTATGGACCGGGCGAACTGTGCGGCCGACGTGGCAACGCCGAGGAATCGATGCTCAACGGAGTTTTGCACTGCGATCGTGAACGACGGGAAAGTGAATCCCAAGCCGAATCCGAGCGCCACGATAAAACCGATTGCCACGCCGTAGGGCGTTGAGGCAGACATAGTGGACAGGAGAAACGCGGCGACCGTCATAAGCACTACCCCGAAGGTAGCCGGTATTCGATACCCACCGATGCGGGATACTATCTGCCCTGAGATGGCTGCTCCGATCACGATTCCGAGCATCATGGGCGTGAGGAAGCTACCGCTGCTGGTAGCCGATGATCCTAATACCCCTTGGAAGAATAGTGGGATGAAGATGATGGCCGAGAACATACCGAACCCGGTGATGAAAACCGCCAGCAGGGCAACGCTAATTACACGATTCTTATAGATCTCGAGCGGCATTATGGGATTCTTGGTACGCAACTCGGTAAAGATGAACGCCGATAGAAAAACCGCAGACGCCGCGAATAATCCGATGATTATCGGTGATGACCACGCGTACTCTACGCCTGCAAGCGACAGTCCGAGCAACAATGGCACCACTGTCAAAATGAGGGTCAGGATGCCCACAACGTCGATCGATCGATCCATCATGTCAGGTTCAACGCGCGGGAAGAAGCGGAGCATCATAAGCACAAGGGCGACTCCGATTGGAATATTGATGTAGAAGATCCAATTCCAAGACAGCGTGTCGGTGAGGAATCCGCCCAGAGTCGGGCCGATGACCGAGGCCAATCCGAATACGGCAGCCACGACGCCTTGGATTTTGCCCCGTTCAGCGGGTGCGAACATGTCGCCGACGATAACGAAAGCCAACGACAACAGTACCCCGCCGCCCATTCCTTGGAGCGCTCGGAACGCTATCAGCTGGTTCATCGACTCCGCCGTCCCGGAGGCTAAGGAGCCGATCAAGAAGAGGATCAGACCGAGGATGTAGAAAAGCTTGCGACCGAATATGTCGGACAGGCGCCCCACTATAGGGACAGTGATCGTCGATGCGACGATATAAGCAGTGGTTACCCAGGTGTAGCGATCGAAACCGCCCAGATCGGCGATGATTCGCGGCATCGCGGTGCCGACGACTGTCTGATCGAGAGCGGCTAGGAACAACCCGGTCATCGCGCAGGCCATCGTGATAACGATTTGTCGGCGTGGGAGACCTGACGACGATTCGCTGTGATCCATGAATTCTCCGTTTGACTGGGCGTTGGCAGATTAACCTTAAACTATCGAGACTTTTGGATTCAGTCCTTCGATCAAACACTGTTAAAGGGCGCGTGCGATGGTTTCCAAGACCATTTACATCCGCGGAATGACATGCGCCGCGTGTGTTTCGCACGTTACCGAAGCGATTTCCTCCGTTCCCGGCGTTGAATCGGCAGAGGTGTCGCTAGCCACCAATTCGGCCAACGTCAACTTCGCGGGCACCGATGTCGCTGTGCTTGAAGGTGGCGGCGAGATATTCGAAGCCATCTCAGCTGCAGTTGATGATGCCGGTTACGGCGTGGATATTCCGGCCGTTACAGACGCTGAGGCCGGAGCATCGGATCGATCTGGCGATTCGAGGTTCGAGGCGCAGAGATCAGAGCTGCTGGCGGTTCGAAACAGTGCGATCGTCAGCATCGGTGCGATGGTGTTGATGATGGTGGTTACGATGGTGCGTTCGGCGTTTGCACCGGATGTGCCCTCTTATGCGTTGAATCTTCTGTTTTTGGTGATTGCAACGCCGATTCAAGTGCGAATCGCTGCCCCGTTCTATCGCTCGGCGTGGGTGGCAGCCAAACACAAGACGTCTAATATGAACACGTTGGTGGTCGTGGGGACATCGGTTGCGTTCGCTTACAGTACGTTGGTAACGCTCTCGCAACTGATTGTTGGCGATGCCACGTTGTGGTCGAATGCCGCGAGTTTCGTGGCTCCGGAACATCACACAGGGACGTATTTCGAGGTATCCGCGGCGATCATTGGGCTGGTTTCGCTGGGGCGTTGGTTGGAAGGAAGGACTAGGTTGCGAGCATCCGAAGCGGTTAGGATGCTGATTGAGTTGCAGCCGCGTACTGCACTCGTGGAACGAGCGGATGGCGTGGTGGAGGCGGCGATCGACGATATTGAGATCGGCGAAACAGTTGTGATCCGGCCAGGCGAACGCGTGCCCACCGACGCGAGGCTGGTTGACGGCGTCGCCGAGATTAACGAGTCGATGCTGACCGGCGAGAGCATGCCAGCATTGAAGAAGCGAGGCGACACGGTTTTTGCGGGCACGCTGAATATTGCGTCTGTTTGCAAAGCCCGCGTGACGACCACTGGTAAAGCGACTCTCCTTTCGCAGATCATCCGCCAAGTAGAGCGAGCACAATCGACGCGGGCACCTATCGAACGCTTTGTTGACCAGGTTACGGCGAGGTTCGTGCCTGCGGTTCTCGTTGCCGGTTTGGCATCGTTCGTGTTCTGGCTGGTGATGGCGCCTGATCCCTCGTTACCGAACGCGTTGCTGATATCGGTGACGGTTTTCGTCATCGCGTGCCCTTGTGCTTTGGGGCTGGCAACACCGACCGCGGTTGTCGCTGGCATCGGACGTGCGGCTGAACACGGCATCTTGATCAAGGACGCCACGGTGCTTGAGCGGACGGCGAACGTGGACACGGTGGCGTTCGACAAGACCGGTACCATGACAGCGGGCAAGCCGCAAGTGGTTGCAATTCATGTCGATGCTGGCTCGGCGTTGAGGGAAGACGAGGTAATCAGATCGGCTGCGGCCGTGGAGATCTTCTCTGAGCATCCGGTTGCCACGGCGATTGTAAGCGCCGCGCGGGAATGCGATCTTGAAATCCCGAACGCGGAAGGATTTCAATCGATCACCGGCCGGGGTGTTTACGCTCGGGTTGACGGTGCGGTTGTGGCCGTGATGAATCCGTCGGCAGTGTTGCTGGAGGAAAACGCTAGTATTCACTCGGCGGTAGAACTGATCGAAGCTAGTGCCCAAACGCCGGTTACGGTGTCTATAAACGGTCAGTTGGTTGGCGCGATCGGTTTGCAGGACACCGTTCGAGACGATGCGAAGGCGGCGGTTACATCGCTGAGAGAGTTGGGTATTGAGACGCATTTAATCACCGGTGACCGGATCGAATCGGCTAACGCTGTTGCCAGGGATGTCGGGATCGAAAACATTGATGCTCAGGTGTTACCGTCCGAGAAGGCGACGCGAGTAACTGAACTTAGCGGTGAAGGCCGCAGAGTGGCGATGATCGGAGACGGGATCAATGACGGGCCAGCCCTTGCGACTGCGGATGTTGGTATCGCGATGGCGAGCGGTTCTGATATCGCCATTGAGGCGGCGGATGTCACGCTTGTAAATAACGAACCAACGGCAATGCCGCGCCTGATTTCGATCAGCCGGTCCACAGTTAGGGTGATTCGTCAAAACCTGTTTTGGGCGTTCGCGTACAACGTCCTGCTGATTCCGATTGCTGCGGGAGCACTGCATCTGGTGTTCGAGGATTCGCCACCGCCGGATTACCTGCGGTTCATCATCAGTGAAAGCGGATTTCTGAGCCCCGTTGCGGCGGCGGCGGCAATGGCGTTCTCTTCGTTGTCGGTTTCGCTGAATGCGTTGAGGCTGAGACGAAGTGGATAACGTCTCAATAAGATGAAGCGTTAAAACCTGTTTATAATCCGTACCATGCCAAACAAAGAACCAACGCGCGATCTTGCGGTTGTTTACACCCACCCGACCTGCGGATACTGCGATATGCTCAAGTCCGATCTACAGCAGAAGGGTATCGATTACGAGGAGATCGACGTCTCGAAGCAACCTGATCTTTGGAGCGAAGTCGAACGTCTCTCCGGTGGAGATCGGATCACGCCAGTGCTTGTCACGGCTGAGGGCGACGTCGAGATCGGATATAAGGGTATCGGCTGCAACTACGGCTAATACGGCTAAACGGTCACCTGTCGCCCTTTTGGTAACAGTTTCAAACGCAGGCTGGTTCGCGTCGCCTAATCCCAGAACCGTTCGCGGCGACTACGCATAGACTATGCCCATGCGAGTCGCTTTGGGTATAGACCTCGGTTCAACTTCGGTCACGGTAGTTGCAGTTCGCGTCGATAACGACCGAGCCGAAATGGTCGCCTCACATTCGTTGCCGAACGATGCCGAGACGACATCGGCGCAAGACCGCCTGATTGGCAGGTCCGAATGGGACATCGAAGCAATGGTCGCGCGCGTTGTCCAGACTGTGCATCATATATCCTCGAGTTTCGATTTTGATGAGGTTGTCGCGATTGGAGTCACTGGGCAGCAACAGGGTTGCCAGCTTTTGGACGCTGAGGGTTCGCCGATCGGCCCGTTTATCGCGTGGCAAGACCAGCGTTGCAAGGACGTGGTTGATGGCACTAACGGCGACTTCTTGGATGCGATGGCATCGAGAGGTAGTGCGATACGGCGTGGTCAAGGGCTCCCATCGTTCAAGGACGCGGGTTGCCCCATCGTTACTGGATACACAGTACCGACGTTATATTGGCTCGACTACATGGACATGATGCCTTTGGAGGCTCAAGCCGCCATCACTGCTCCTGAGTTCTTGGCGCATAAGTTAGTTGGCTCGAGGCGACCTGCTACCGATGCAACGGATGCAGCTGGTTGGGGCGTCCTCAACGTTCCAAAGCGGTCCTGGAACGACGAATTGATCGGCGCACTTGGCATTAACCGTGGATTGTTTCCTGAGATCGTGGATTCGTGCACCGTTATTGGCGGATTGACTGATGAAATGAGCGAGACTACGGGATTATTAGCTGGCACTCCAGTTTCCGTCCCGTCTGGCGATCATCAATGCGCGTTTGCCGGGGCTGTTGAAGTTGCGAGCGATACGGTGGCGATCAATGTAGGAACGGGTGGGCAAGCGACCGTATTTCTCGATGATTTGTCGTTACTTAGGCACGATCCAAGCGACGGTTCTATCGATCATGGATGGTTGGAACTTCGTCCGCACATTGCGAGTGGCTTTCTTTTGGCTGGCGTCGGAGTCGTTGGTGGGCGGACTTTTCGGACGCTGAAAGACTTTTTCGTGAGAACCGCACAAAACGTCTTCGGCATCGCAGACGTAGATCAAGATAGGGTTTACGAAAGACTTGCAGACCTCGCAGGATCCGTCTTGACCGACGACACCATCGACACCATGACTGCCTCCGCCCTCTTCACAGGTTCACGTGAAAACCCGGACGCTCGTGGTGAGTTTGCGGGCATAACGCCAGGCAACTTCACGCCGGGGGCGATGGCGCTAGCGGTGTTCCGTTCAATGGCGTTCGAACTCGCCAACTCTTACCGAAGCGCGGTCGAATTAGGAGCCGGCACGAGAGATCGGATCGTCGGTTCTGGTAACGGGTTGCGGCTTAACGCGACGCTTCGGCAATGCTCAGAGGAGGCTTTTGGCCGACCGATTTCGATTGGTAAGGTCCGGGAAGAGGCGGCAGTCGGAGCGGCTCTGACTGGGGCTGTCGGTGTTGGTATCTACTCAGACATAGCTGAGGCGAGTCAGGCACTTGTGAGATGAACGCGAAACACATCGGGATAACCATCGGACTGCTCGCGGCCCTAGGGATGCTCGCTGCGATATTGGTTGGAGCGATGTATTGGGTCGCGAACAACACGAACGCCGGAACCATGCAACGGGAAGCAACGGCGACGCCTGCACTCACGAACCCGATGTCGTTGATAGCCGCCACAAAACCTAGTGACGCTTCGACTGGGGCAGCTGAACTGGAACCCACTGTACGACCGACCTCAACCCCGGTTCCGTACAACCCGAACTCCGCCATGTATCTCGTCTTCGCTGGTTTCGAGCTATCACCGGGTTTCGGACCGTTGAACGACCGCACAATCACCACACTTGAAAAGATCCGCACCGAAAACGACAAATCACAGGTCCGGCCTCTGATCGAATCGTTCAGATACCTGACATCGAAAAACGCGATTGATGCTGCGGTTGAGACGCTCCAGTTCCTGACAGACGAAACCATCGGCGACAACTGGTTGTTGTGGTCAGAGTGGATCGGCAGGCGCAGCGACGAGTACCCACCTCCGTCCGAATATGCGGAGTGGAAGATCAACTATCTGCGGCAGATTGACGGTCGCTTCGGGGCTTTCCTGAACCCGCATCTTGGCGGGAAGACCAGTGACGATTTCGATTTGACGGAACTCGAATGGGGTGGGGTAGTCCCAGACGGCATACCACCGCTAGAAAATCCTGCACACGCTCCTGCAGATGATCCGCTGGCCGATTACCTGGAAGATGATGAACGGGTGATCGGCGTGTCGATCAACGGCGCGCATCGCGCGTATCCATTGCGGATCATCAATGCCCATGAATTGGCGAACGATGTTTTGGGGGGCGAGCCTTTATCGCTCACTTGGTGAACGCTTTGCAACAGCGCGATCGGGTATCGCGCCATCATCAACGGCGAGCCGACGACCTTCGGGACCTCGGGGTTCTTGTACCGCAGCAACAAGGTAATGTACGACCGCGCAACGCGAACGCTGTGGCACCAGTTCACTGGCGAGCCGATTGTCGGGGAACTGGTGGGGACCGACGTCGATCTGCGGTTCTTCCCGACATCTAGGACGACGTGGGGCGAGTGGAAAGCGGAGCATCCCGACACGACGGTGGTTACGCGCGAGGGCGGCACCTATCCGCCGTGGAGCTACACCAACGAAAACGACGAACGCTCCATCTACTATGCCTACCGCGCCAATCCTGACTCGATGTTCCCAATCGCGCACCGGGACGAGGCGTTACTACCGAAGGCGGAGATTCTAGGAGTGACCGTGAAAGGTGTCAACAAGGCGTACCCGATCGATGTGTTGCGGGAGGAGCGGATTGTCCATGACCGTATCGCTGACATCGACTTGGTGGTTGTGGCATCGGCTACGACTTCCGATGCGCACATTTACGAGAATCCTGATGGGCTTACGTTTAGCTTGCCTGAAGATGCGCCCGAGGAGGGGTTCCCGCTGAGGATCGTGGACGAGAACGGGACGGAGTGGGACGTTTCGCGAGAAAGGCTAACGAATGCCTCAGACCCGTCGAACGTGTTGAAGACCGTGCCTTCGAACATTTCGTTTTGGTTTGGCTGGTTCGCGTTCCATCGCGAGACGGATCTTTATGGCGAAAACGGCTAGCCGTTTGGTTTAATGACGAATTTGACGCCTAGGCCTTCGGCAGATGCAGTAATGGCATCAGGGAGTTCGGCAAGCGAGTATCTGCCGGAGATGAGATTGTTGATGTTGAGTTTGGCGAGTTCGTCGGGGATGCGGTGCGTAACGTCACCTTGCCGGAAGGCTCCGATGAGTTTGATCTCACGGAAATGCATGTCATAGAGGTCGACGGGCAGCGGAGCCCCTTCCGGGCTGACGCCGATCATGAGAGTCTGCCCGCGGGGCTTAGTGGCGTTGATGCAGGCGGCCACGAGTTCGGGTTTGCCTACCGCTTCGGCGGTGACACTGAATCCGCGTCCTTGATCTGTGACGTCTGCGATGACGTCTGCGAGGGGGACATCGTATGGGTCATGGAGTATGTCGGCTCCGAACTGCTTTGCCATCTCGCGTCTGACCTTGACAGGTTCAGACACCACGAGAGTCTCAACGCCGTGGGACTTCAAGAAGGCGGCGGTGAAAAGACCCATGATCCCTGCACCGATGACTAACCCGGTGGCACGGTATGGGATGTCGAGCATCTCGACTCCGGAGAGGCAGCAGGCTGCGGGTTCGGTAAGAGCGGCCGTCTCAAGATCGATCGAATCTGGTATCTCGATGGCCGAGCGCGACGCCACCGCCGTGTACTGGGCGAAGTAGCCATTTGAGATCGGCGGCTGGTTCTCGCAGCGGCACACGCTCCAGTTGCGGCAGGACCAGCACTCGTAGCAGTTTGCGGGGTGGTTGATGCAGACTCGCTGTCCGATCCGCTCCCTTGACACCCCTTCGCCCGCATCGACGATGATGCCGGAACTCTCGTGCCCCAGAATCTGCGGTGGGTCTTTCGGGAAGAGCCCCTGCGTCACGTGCACATCAGTGCCACAGATACCAGTGGTGTCGATCTCGATGAGCACGTAGCCGGCCGACGGCTCTGGATCGGGGATGTCATCAAGCGTGAAGTGTGCGCCGCCGTGCCAAGTCTGTGCCTTCATGTCGTAATTTCCTGAATGTTGGGGTTTTAGCCGTTCGGTTTGATTACGAACTTGACACCCAGCCCTTCTGCCGAGGCCGTTATGGCGTCCGACAGTTCCGTTAACTGGTAACGACCCGAAATCACGTTTTCGAGATTGAGCTTCGTCAGTTCATTCGGCACGCGGTGGAACACATCCCCTCGACCCATCGAACTGAGCAATTTGATCTCCCGGTAGTGCATGTCATAGAGATCGACCGGCAGCGGCGAACCCTCCGGACTGACGCCGATCATGAGCGTCTGCCCACGCGGCTTGGTGGCGTTGATGCAGGCGGCGACGAGTTCCGGCTTGCCGACCGCCTCGGCGGTGACATCGAAGCCGCGACCTTCGTCGGTGACGTCAGCGATCACATCAGAGAGTGGGACATCACGCGGGTCGTGAAGGATGTCCGCCCCGAACTGTGTCGCCATCTCGCGGCGCACCGTTACCGGCTCCGACACCACCAGCGTCTCGACACCGTGCGACTTCAAGAAGGCGGCGGTGAATAGCCCCATAACACCGGCCCCTATGACCAGACCGGTTGCGCGGTAAGGGATGTCGAGCATCTCGACCCCGGAGAGACAGCACGACGCCGGCTCCGTCAAAACGGCGGTCTCGATATCGAGATCCTCTGGCAGTTCGACGGCGGCACCGGCGTCTAGACCTACGTACTCCGCGTACATGCCGTTCTCGGATTCCCGCGCGACTTCGCAGCGGAAAGTGTTCCAGTTCCGACAGTTCCAGCACTCGTAGCACTGCGCCTTGCGGTTCACCGCCACCCGCTGACCTATCCGGTCTTTGGCGACCCCCTCGCCGACTTCCACGATCACGCCGGAGCCTTCGTGCCCCATTATCTGCGGCGGATACCAAGGGAAGAGTCCCTGCGTAGCGTGCACATCCGTCCCACAGACCCCCGTCGTGTCCATCTTGACGATCACGTATCCGGGCTCCACAACCGGATCCGGCACATCGTCATGAGTGAACCGGTTTCCGCCTTGCCAAGTCATCGCCTTCATATCGGATTTCCATAGATTGTGGGGTTAAGCGTTCGGCTTGATGGCGAACTTGACGCCGAGTCCTTCGGCTGAGGCGGTGATGGCGTCGGGGAGTTCGGCAAGCGGAAAGCGGCCAGAGATGACGTTTTCGAGATTGAGTTTCTCGAGTTCGCCAGGCACACGGTAAAACACGTTGCCTCGTCCGAAGGCACCGACGAGTTTGATCTCGCGGAAATGCATATCGTAGAGGTCCACCGGCAACGGTGCACCCTGTGGACTGACGCCGATCATGAGCGCCATGCCTCTGGGTTTGGTGACGTCGATGCAGGCGGCGACCAGTTCGGGTTTGCCGACCGCTTCGGCTGTGACGCTGAAGCCGCGGCCTTGATCGGTGACATCGGCCACCACGTCCTCTAGAGGAGCATCGTTGGGGTCGTGGAGAATATCGGCTCCGAACTGCTTGGCCATCTCACGTCGGACCTTTACGGGTTCGGACACGACGAGTGTCTCGACGCCGTGCGTCTTCATGAACGCTGCTGTGAAGAGTCCCATAATCCCTGCGCCGATAACGAGACCGGTGGCGCGATAAGGAATGTCAAGCATCTCGACACCGGAAAGACAGCAGGCGGCCGGCTCAGTCATGGCCGCCGTCTCCATATCAAGGTTTTCCGGTAGCTGATGGGCGACGCGGGAGTGCAGAGCGACATATTGTGCGAAGAGGCCGTTTGAGGAACCGGGCGCGACCTCGCATCGCGAAATATTCCAATTGCGGCAGTTCCAGCACTCGAAGCAGTGAGCCGAGTGGTTCACGACGACGCGCTGCCCGATGCGATCTCTTGAGACGCCTTCGCCTACCTCCACGATCACGCCGGCGCCCTCGTGCCCGAGGATCGTGTCGGGTATGGCCGGGAAGAGGCCCTGAGTGATGTGCACGTCCGTCCCGCAGATGCCGGTGGTGTCGATTTCCACGACCACGAAGCCCGGTTCCGCGACTGGGTCCGGGACCTCGTCATGGGTGAAATGGTTCCCACTATGCCAAGTCATCGCTTTCATCGCATCGCTCCTTGAAAGGCCGATATGTATGTTCGCATGTTAACGAGAAAAGGCGGTACGTGCGTCATATCATTAACCTTCACTAAGGAGACAAAATGACCGCTGCAGACAACGTAACGATTCGCGACATCCGAGTCATCATGACGGAGCCGGACAACATTCGGCTGGTAATCGTGAAGATCGAAACCTCGGAACCTGGCCTCTACGGAGTCGGATGCGCGACATTCACGCAACGCCCCTCAACAGTCAAGGCCGCCGTCGATGACTACCTCCGTCCGTTCCTCCTCGATAAAAACGTTGCCGATATTGAGGACGTCTGGCAGTCTTCGTATGTGTCGTCGTACTGGCGAAACGGACCAGTGTTGAACAATGCGCTGTCAGGAGTGGATCAAGCGCTTTGGGACATCAAGGGCAAGATGGCGGGAATGCCGGTTTACGACCTTTTGGGAGGCAGGGCGCGTGAAGCGGCGCCGGTTTACGTTCATGCGAGCGGAGGAAGCAAGGAAGAAACCGCCGACAGGATGGCGGAGCACATGGAGCAGGGATTCCATCACATACGTGTTCAGGTCGCTACCACGGGTTATTCTTCGTACGGCTCTCACGGCGCTTCGGGCGACGGTTCGATTAATCAGCGCGATGTCTCGAAAGGGCCAATCCCGGTTACTTCTTGGTTGCGGGATTACGACCCCAACAAGCTGTATGCCCACCCCGGCGGCGTTTTCGAACCGAAACCCTATATACGAGGCGCATTGGATCTCTTCGAGCATATCCGCGACCGCTTCGGTTACGGCGTCGAGATACTCCACGACGTCCATGAACGCATCCCGCCGATACTCGGCGTTTGGTTCGCTAAAGAGGTTGAGAAGTATCAGCTCTTCTTCCTTGAAGATCTGTTCAGCCCGGAAGACAACGAGTATTTCCGGATGGTGCGCCAGCAATGTGCGACCCCGATCGCTATGGGTGAGCTTTGGAACAGCCCACATGAGATCATTCCGATGATCAAAGATCGGTTGGTCGACTTCTTGCGGATGCACATGTCACAGATCGGCGGCATCACGCCGGGCAAAAAATTTGCGGCGATGGGTGAGTTGTTCAACGTTCGGACAGCTTGGCACGGGCCCGGCGATACCTCTCCAGTAGGCCACGCTGCGAACTTGATGCTCGATGTGAACTGCTACAACTTCGGTATCCAGGAATATGCGATTCCTGGAGATCGGACGCGAGAGATGTTCCCGGGTTTCCCCGAGGTTCGCGACGGTGTGATGTGGCCGAACGGCAAACCCGGTCTAGGCATCGACATCGACGAAGAGATGGCAGCTAAGTTCCCGTTCAAGGAGCGAGAGTTTGGTGGTGCTTGGGATACGGTTCGCCGTGCTGATGGCGGTATGGTCAAGCCGTAGAGCGTTCAAAACGACGAACACTTGCGACAATGGATAGCGAAACTCAAGAAACCCGATCCGGGTTGCGCGGTCACATTCAGGATCGATTGCCAGCGTTTATCGCGACCTTGATCGGTGGGGCGGTCGCGATGGGCGTGAACGCGCCGCTCACCTCGCCGGACGACTTAGTGGCGAATGCGGGGAGTGTCGCCGTAGTTTCGTTAATCGCCGCGATCATCGCCGGAATGATATGGGCGCGTATCAAAGGTGACGTTCAAAGTCGGTCGCGGACATTCAATATCGTGTTGACTGTGTTGCTGTTATTGACCGTCGCCTCGGCGGCAGCAATCGAGTATGGCGCTGATATAACGCATGCAATTCGCTACATCGTTCCACTTGGCGCAATCGTTACGATCTTTGTCAGCGTTTTGACGCCCGTTATTGAACGCTGGAAAGCCCAGACTGTTTTGCTGGTTATCGCAGTAGCGTTGCCATCGGTAATGCTAGTTTTGGGATATTTTTTAACCGTGAACGAGTTCGGTTTCACTGAGGCGCCCAGTTTATCGTTGCCACCGCCTCCTAAATCGGGTTGATTGCGTCGCCAATTGGTGACGTCCCTTCTTTAGGGGCGCGCGAATTCTAAAATCTAGAGATACATCGTATCTCTAAATTGGTGGTGGTCATTTGCGTAGACATCTCCTAGCAAAGCCGAGTGGTTCCCGCTCGACTCCAATCCTCGTTGCATTTGTCGCAGTCGCGGCGACAACTTTGTCATGGTTTTCATGCGGACTGCTGGATGATAGTGAGGGCAATGTCAAGGTCGGAACAGTGATGCCAGTAAGCGGTGACCTCTCTACTCTGGGGCCGGCCGCGCAAACTTCGATCAGTCTGGCGTTCGATCTGGTCAATGAAGCAGGGGGAGTCAACGGTTCGCAGATCGAGGTGTTCCATCGCGACAGTGGAACGAACGCAACTCTCGGCGCAGATGCCGCGAGCGGGTTGGTGAACGTCAACCACACCAACTTCATCATGGCTGCTCACGCCTCGCCGGTTACGATCGCCATAGCAGAATCGGTAACGATTCCCAACGGAGTATTGCAGATATCTCCGGGATCGTCATCCAAGGCGATATCGGCGCTGGACGACAACGATATGGTTTTTCGTACGCGAGTGAACGATGGCATCAAGGCGCAGGCTTTGGCGAAGCTGGCCCAGGCCATCGGTTACAAGCGAGTGTCGACTACTTACGTAAATAACGCGTATGGTGAGAGCTTGAACGAGTCATTCATCGAGAACTTCGAGGCGATTGGGGGTATCGTTTCTGCCGCGGTGCCGCACGAGTTGGGGCAGGCTAGTTACATCTCAGAACTAAGCGACGCGTCGGAAGACGATCCCGAGGCATTGATCACGATCGCCTATCCCGACTCGGGAACAACATTGTTGCGCGAGGCCGCCGAGGGTGGTTACTTCGACGAGTTCATCTTTGTCGATCAGACGAAGTCGCAGTCGATGTTCGACACTATTGGCGGTAACCATTTCGATGGTTCGTTCGGACTCGCCCCTGGCAGTCCAGAGACACCCGCAGTCAGAGCTTTTCGTCGGGTCTACTCGGAACGCACTGGCAACGACCCGAATGCCCAGATAATCGCGGAGGCGTTCGATGCCGCGATCGTGCTCGCGTTGGCAATTGAACAGGCTGATACGGATGATTCGGTGGCCGTGCGCGATGAGTTGCGGTCAGTCGCCAACCCGCCGGGCGAGGTGGTCGGCCCAGGAGATATACCGAGGGCCTTGGAGCTGGTTAGAGACGGTAAGGACATCAACTACGAGGGAGCCGCGGGTTCAATCGACTTCGACGAGAACGGTGATGTATTGAGTTCGATGCAGGTGTGGCAGATGGTGGATGGGAAGATACAAGACACAGATATCTTCGCATTTCCTGGCGATGATATCGATTTGTCGTCAATCAAGTAACTGGAGTAAACAAAAGATGCGACTAGAAATGATCAAATCAGCGCGTACGAGGTTACTGTCAACGGCGTTGTTTTTCTTGATTGTGTTTGCTGTCTCAACCATTGGATATGGGTGTTTATTTGCAGATGAATCCGGTGGTGGAGATATCACAGTAGGTACGGTTTTGCCAGTCAGCGGCGATCTTTCAACGCTCGGACCCGGTATGCAAAAGGCGATCGATCTAGCGTTTGAGTTGGTGAACGAAGCCGGTGGAGTTAATGGCGGCGGAATTTCAGCCCTGCATCGAGACAGCGGCACGAGTGAACAGGTGGGGACCGACGCTGCGAGCGGACTTGTGAATGTGGACGGCGTCAAGATTGTGTTGGGAGCGGTTTCTTCGGGTGTGACGATTGCGATTGCGGAGTCGGTGACGATTCCCGGAAAGGTGTTGCACATTTCGCCAGCATCATCATCGAACGCGATCACCGCGTTGGCGGATAACGACATGGTGTTCCGAACCAGAGTGAACGACGCGGTCAAGAGCCAAGTTCTAGCGGAGTTGGCAGTGGCGGCGGGTTATGAGCGAGTATCGACGACGTACGTGAACAATGCCTATGGTGCGAGCTTGAACGAGTCGTTTATTGAAGCGTTCGAAGGTATGGGCGGGACTGTGACCGCTGCGGTTTCGCACGAGTTGGGGCAAGCGAGTTATGTGTCGGAGTTGAGAGACTCGGCTGAAGACTCACCTGAAGTTTTGGTTACGATCGCCTATCCGGACTCCGGTCAGATCTTGTTGCGCGAAGCGGCCGAGGGGGAGTTTTACGACGACTACATGTTTGTCGACGTGACACGGAGCCAGACGATGTTTGACGCGATTGGCGGCAACTACTTCGAAGGGGATTTCGGCGTTTCACCAGGCGCGCCTGCGTCGCCCGGCGTCGAGGCGTTTAGGCGACTTTACGAGGAGCGTACCGACGGAGACCCTTCTGCGTCGCTGATTACGGAGGCGTTTGACGCGGCTGCGGTGCTCGCTTTAGCTATTGAGAAGGCAGGGAGCGATGACCCAGTGGCGGTGAGGAACGAGTTGCGATCAGTTGCTAATCCTCCAGGCGAAGTTGTAGGGCCGGCGGATATTGCGAAGGCTTTGGAGTTGGTGAGGGACGGCAAGGATATCGATTATGTAGGGGCATCTGGAAACGTCGACTTTGATGAACACGGGAACGTCGTTAGTTGGATGCGGGTCTGGTACGTCGAAAACAACACCATCATCGACAGCGATATCTACGCGTTGCCGGGAGATGAGATTGATCTCTCGTCCATACGGTGAACCGTTATTAGTTCGTGTAGCTGACTCCCGATATATCGAGGATTTGTCTGGCAGATCCCCGTCTGCACCGCCCATGGGTCCCCGCGTTCGTTGGAATGACGAGAGTTGTGTGCACGTCCCGGTGGAAGTTAGCGATGCTACCGATAGAATCTGGTTTATGGATCGAGCTTCAACAGAGGGCGACGCTTCCTGAGAGTGATCGAATGTCCAGAACCACCGTCCGCAAAACAATCGATGCACCTGTAGATTTCGTATTCCGCACAGTGTCCGAAATCGACAACTACTCCGAGGCGATACCGCACATCGTCGATGTCGAGTTTCTGTCTGACGTCAGGTGCGGCGTCGGTTCGCGTTTCCGAGAAACACGTTTGATGATGGGTCGAGAAGCATCTACCGTCTTGGAAGTTACGGAATACGTCGAGAACGACCGGGTGAGGATAGTATCCGACGAAGGCGGCACGGTATGGGACTCGGTTTTCACGGTGCGTCCAGTCGACGGTGGGACAGAGTTAACGCTGGTGATGGATGCGGCTCCATACACGTTCAAGTCAAGGATCCTAGTGCCGATCATGAAGTTAGTAATCAGAATGGGTTTGGTTAAAGACATGGATGCTGTAAAGGAGTACTGCGAAAGCAGTTGAAATGGCGACGATGCGAGCAACCTCGCATCGTCGAGGAAAGGAACTAGACGGATACACGAAATGCAAGTACTGAAATCCTACGCCGCCGTTCGAATGCCTGGAGTGTTTGTGCTTTTGCTCATAGCTGCTTTGAGTGTCAGCGTCGCAATTGCTTCATGCAGCACCGAAGAACCAACACCGACTCCGGTGCCGCCTACGGCCACCTCGGTGCCTCCGACCGCGACATCTGTGCCTCCGCCCGAGGCGCCCGAGGCCATGGAGCCGACCGGCGAACCGATCCGGATCGGTACCCTGATCGACGCGACTGGGGATCTGGCCGCGTTCGGACCCCCGATCGTTCTGGCAACCGACTTGGCCGCGTTGCTCGTTAATGAGGCTGGCGGTATCGACGGTCGTCCCATCGAAATGGTCCATCGAGACAGCGGGACCAGCCCGCAGATCGCGACAGACGCGGCGAGCGCGCTCGTCAACGTTGATGGTGTGGAAGCGATTGTGGGTTCGCTGTCATCTGGCGTGACTCTCGCAGTCGCAGAATCTGTGACCATTCCTAACGGTGCTGTTCTGGTGTCTCCGGCGTCTACTTCGCCCGCGATCACCAGCCTCGACGACAACGACACGGTGTTTCGAACGACCGTGTCTGACGCGCTCCAAGGGGTGATTGCGGCACAACTCGCGAACCAACTCGGCTACGAAAACGTCGCGACGCTCTACATCAACAATGCATATGGCGAAGGTCTATCGAACGTATTCTCAGAGAACTTCGAAAGCCAGGGCGGAACAGTCTCCGCAGCCATCCCCATTGAAGGTGGTCAGGCAAGCTATGCATCCGAGTTACGCCAAGCCTCACAAGGAGATGCCGAGGTTCTAATGGCCTTGTCATACCCCGAGACTGCCGGCGTATACTTGCGCGAGGCGATTGAAGGTCAATATTTCGACGACTTCATGTTCGTCGACGGCACAAAGAATCAGGAGATGTTTGACAACCTTGGTGCCGACAACTTCGAAGGTAACTACGGTACTGCCCCGGGCGCACCCGGCACGCCGACCCAAGAGACCTTCAAGGACCTCTATTCTTCCAAGCTAGACGGCGATCCATCAAGCCTCTTTATCTCAGAGGCATTTGACGCCGCGGTGATATTGGCACTGGCGATTGCCGAATCAGGTTCCGAGGATGGGGCTGACATCAAGGCTGCGATGCGTGAAGTAGCGAACGCGCCGGGTGAGAAGGTCGGCCCCGGTGACCTCGCTCGAGCATTAGAGTTGATCAGCCAAGGCCAAGACATCGACTATGTCGGTGCTGCCGGTGATCAGGATTTCGACGAGAACGGTGATGTGCAGAACACCATCGAGGTTTGGAAGATCGAAGGTGGACAGGTTACTTCGACCGGTATCTTTGCCAGCCCCGGCGACTCGATTGACATCACGGCTGCTCCTACGACGATGGAACCGAGTGGTGACCCGATCAAGATCGGGACGCTCATCGACGCAACTGGAGACTTGGCCGTTTTCGGCCCGCCGATCGTCCTCGCCACCGACCTCGCGGCGTTGCTGATAAACGAAGCGGGAGGCATCGATGGAAGGCAGATCGAGATGGTCCATCGCGACAGCGGCACGAGTCCACAGATAGCTACTGACGCGGCGAGCGCGCTCGTGAACATCGACGGCGTTGAAGCCATCGTAGGCTCGCTCTCGTCCGGAGTGACATTGGCAGTTGCCGAATCAGTCACGATCCCGAACGGTGCGGTGCTTGTGTCACCAGCGTCAACCTCTCCGGCAATCTCGAGCCTCGACGACAACGACTTGGTTTTCCGGACCACCGTATCCGATGCGTTCCAGGGCGTAATACTTGCGCAGCTTGCGGACGAACTTGGATACGAAAACATTGCGACGATGTACATCAACAACGCGTATGGCGAAGGACTCTCAACGGTGTTCTCGGAAACGTTTGAGAGTCTCGGTGGGACCGTATCGGCATCCGTGCCGATCGAAGGCGGTCAAGCAAGCTACACTTCTGAACTTCGCCAGGCCTCGCAGGGCGGCGCAACCGTCCTGATGGCAATGTCTTACCCCGAAACCGCGGGCGTCTATCTGCGCGAAGCGGTCGAAGGCCAGTTCTTCGAAGAGTTCATGTTCGTTGACGGAACAAAGAACCAAGAGATGTTCGACGATCTCGGGGCTGAGAGTTTTGAAGGCAACTACGGCACGGCGCCGGGTGCTCCGGGCACGCCATCGCAGACAACGTTCAAGGATCTCTACGCGTCGAAACTCGGTGGTGATCCGTCGAGTATTTTCATCTCGGAAGCCTTTGACGCGGCAGCGATTCTTGCACTGGCCATCGCCGAGGCCGGTTCCGAAGACGGCGACGACATCAAGGCCGCGATCCCCAAGGTCGCAAACGCCCCGGGCGAACAAGTCGGCCCCGGCGATCTCGGCAGAGCCCTCGAACTCATCAGCCAAGGCCAAGACATCGACTACGTTGGTGCCGCGGGCGAACAGGAGATGGACGAAAACGGAGACGTGTTGAACACGATTGAGATTTGGAAGATCGAAGGCGGACAGGTCGCATCTACCGGAAACTTTGTGAGTGTCGGTGATTCGATCGACTTGGACGCCGGTCCAACGTCGAAGGTGGCAGGTATCGGGTCGGAATTTGCCCAAGTCTTCACGGTAGGTCCCGGTTCCAAAGGCCTGTTCAAAGTCGACGAAACACTGCGAGGCGCAGACGTCGTCGTATCACTTGAGACCGAGACAATCAGCGGAGTCGTAGATTTCAGTTCGGACAACGCATCAATCGAAATCGACCTGCATACGTTGACTAGCGATCAATCACGTCGCGACCGCTACGTCCGCGAGCGGATGTTCCCTAACCAGCCCATCGCCACGGTCGAATTTGCTGACCTCGGCGACGTACCGGCGACGTTTTTGGACGGACGTGAACCCGAGTTCAACACCAAGTTGATCGGCAGGGTGAACGTTAACGGCACAGAAGCCGACCTCGAATTCGACATCACGGCACGCCTTGACAATGGCACGGATTTGGTCGTTCTTGGGATAACCGAGTTCGTGTGGGAAGAGTTCGGGATGGTCGCGCCCGTGAGCCAGTTCTTCACTGTCGAAGATGAAGTGACGGTCGAGATACTCCTGCAGGCTTCGGTGAACAACTAGGTGGCGATTGACTCCCTACATATCCGCGCTGCACTGTTCGACTTGGACGACACGCTGCTGGATCGAAATACGGCGTTCGAGGCGACGTTTCGAGAGTTCTATGACACTCAACCAGACATCAAATCAACAACCGATTGGGGCGAAGCGATAGACTTCTTCTGGTCGCTCTCGCCCCATGGCACCATTGACGCGCAGGACGCTGCGCTACTCATCACCGCGCGATGGCCGTCAGTCCCATTAGAACCTGTTGAGTTCGAGAATTGGTTCTTTGGCACTTTGGGCAGACAGGCTAAGCCGATCGAAGGGGCGATGGAATTCGTCGAAGAATTGAACGATGCCGGTTTCCCGTGGGCTGTCGTCACGAACGGCAAGAAATCCCAAGTCATCAAACTCGAACACAGCGGCTACGTCGACGTCGTTCCTTTCGCCATCGTGTCGCGCCTCTTCGGCGCAGACAAACCCGATCCGCGTATCTATCAAGAAGCCGTTCGCCGTTTGAAGTTGTCCTATGACGGCATCGACGATATTGAACCGTCCGAGATACTCTTCGTCGGGGATAATCCATACACCGATATCACGGGAGCGGTCGGCGTTGGCATGAAGACTGCGTGGGTGCGCGTGACCGAGCGGTATCCGGACGACGCGCCAAAACCGGATGTTGAGATTGGGAGTGTGGTGGAGTTGCGCGGGTTGTTGGGTGTGGATTAGCCGCCCCTCCCGTACTTCGCCGACGGTTTTCCGAACCGATGCGAAGTATCATTACCTTCGCATCTCGCTGTTAGAGTCAATCCCTGACTCGCACACGTGGTAAGAAAGCAGGACTTTGCTATATGTCGTTTGGAGTTGCAGTACTGGGCACCGGCCGCATCGGTGGTAACTACATCAACGTCGTCAAAAACACTCCCGGCGCTGAGATCAAGGTCGTCGCAGAACCGAGAGAAGATGTCGCTGCGTCTTGGCAGGACCGACATCCCGATGTCGTTTTCGTAGCCGACTATCACGACGCGCTCGAACGCGACGACGTTGATGTGATCATCGGCACCCTCCCCCACTGGCTCCACCACCAAGCCGCTCTTGACGCTGCAGCCGCTGGCAAGCACATCTATATGGAGAAACCGACCGCGGTTTGGGCGTCGCAGGCGGAAGAGATGCTGGATGCGGCACGCGAGAACGGCGTCAAGTTGATGACCGCGCACACACAGCGCTACTATCCGGCGGTTAGGGCGATGAAGGGCGTCGTCGACAGCGGCGATCTTGGATCTGTGCTTATGGCCTACGACGTTTGGCACAAGCCATACGGCCCATACAACCGACCCGAATGGATGCTTGACCGCGAGCGCGGTGGCGGAATGGGACAGATGGACGGTACACACCAGATCGACCGACTCCTCTGGATAATCGGCTACGATGTCGCAACGGTTTCAGCGCAGCAGGGGCAATTCACACACCCCAACTCTGAACACCCGAAGATCCAAGCCGATGACACTGGCATGTACTTCATTCGCTGGAAGAGCGGTATCGTTGCCTGCGTCAGTCGCATCGCTTGGGACCGCGGCGCAACTGAGTACGGCGGCGACTGGTTCTTCACCAACGGCATGGCAAGATTCCGTCTGCCATACGGTGGCGGCGACGCTCCCGCGCTTTACATCGCCAATACATCTGGAGGCACGTGGCGCAAAGAAGAAGTGCTGCAACGCGACAGCCTACTCGACGAATTCAGCGAGTTCATTCAATCGCTCGAACGCGGCGACGACGACACGCCGATACCGCAGGTTCACGGTCTGAACGTGCTCAAGGTGTTGGAAGCAACCGAGGAATCTGCGCGCACAGGGCGTGAAGTAGTCCTCGACATGGAGTAACAACCAATGGAACCTGCACAGCTAAAGGCGACACTCAAAGCGGGCAAGCCCGTATTCGGATTTATGATCGCCGCAATCGAAGGCTTGCGGTGGTCACGCGTATACGCCGGATCGACGCTCGACTACATCATTATCGACTGGGAGCACACCTCGCGCAGCCGTGCTCGCATCGCCGAAATCGTAACCAGCATCAAGAGCGCGGGAGTCACCTGCATAATCCGAACCCCAAACACCGACGACTCTTACGTCGCTATCGCACTCGACGCAGGCGCAGACGGTGTGCTCGTCCCATACTGCGAGACTGTCGAAGAGGTACGAAGGTGCGCCAACAAGGTGCGCTTCCACCCGCTCAAAGGAGAATACTTCGAACGCGTCGGCCTCACCGGCGAACTCCCCAGCGAGAAGACACGCGAATACCTCCACAACCGACACAAAGACCACATCTTCATCATGGGCGTCGAGTCCGAACCCTGTGTCAACCGGCTAGACGAACTCCTCCAATGCGCCGAGATCGACGGTATCTTCGTAGGCCCCAACGACCTCACAACATCCCTAGGCATCCCCGACGAAGTCGACAACCCCCAGTACCTAGACGTCCTCAAGCACATAATCGACACCGGCGAGAAATACGGCGTCCCAACGATGGTGCACCAGCAATCCATCGAGACCTCCACCACAGCCATCGAGCTAGGCTCCCGCTTTGTCCTCCACTCAAGCGACGTCGGAATCCTTCTCAAAGGCATCCAAAACGACTTTGCCGAACTGCGCGAGGTTGCAGCAGGCAAGTTCGGTGAAGTCGAGGCGCGAGAAGCCGAGGATACGCTCGAAACCATCTGACCCATATCCGAAGCCGAGCCGTCATTCCCGCGAAGGCGGGAATCCAGCGTGGGGCGATTGCGAAAGTTCCCCTAAACGCACCCCAGCGTTTTAGATTCAGATATTGTGCCGCGCGACGAGCGCGCCGTTTGAATCGTCAAATACAGGAACCCGCATGTCCGACACCGTTGCTTCCACGACTGAAACCAACCCCTACCGCCTCCCAACCTCGGTAACCCCGAGCCACTACCGCCTCCACCTAACCCCAGATCTCGAATCTGAGACTTTCACCGGAAAAGTCGATATCTCCATCGACACAACCGAAACTGTCTCCGATATTGTCCTCAACGCCAAAGAGATCGAACTGGAGTCAGCGCGTCTGGTCGGTGGCGGCAGCACAATCGGAGCGTCCGATTTCACCTATGATGAGGAACTCGAACGAGTCACGATCCACCTCGATGGGGAAGCGACGTCCGGCTCATACACGCTATCGATCGACTTCGAAGGCATCCTCAACCGCAAGCTCGCCGGGTTTTACATCTCAACTTTCACCGACGAATCAGGCGAAGAACGCAAGATAGCGACCACCCAGTTTGAGAGCACTGACGCTCGACAAGCCTTCCCATGCTTCGATGAGCCAGCGATGAAGGCCTCGTTCGAAATCGCATTGACTGTGCCCGCCGACCTCTTCGCAGCATCCAATGGCCCCATCATCTCCGAAACCACCTCCGAAGACGGCACCGAGCGGACTGTAAAGTTCGGCACCACGATCAAGATGTCTACCTACTTGGTGGCATTCATCGTGGGCCCCTTCGAAGCGACCGAGCCAGTTGACGTCGACGGCGTACCGCTCCGCATTATCCATCCTATCGGTAAAGGCCACCTCACTTCCTTCGCTCTCGAATCCGGGGCCTTCTCGTTGAAATACTTCACCGACTACTACGGCATTCCATATCCGGGCGAGAAACTCGACTTGGTGGCGGTGCCAGACTTCGCGTTTGGCGCGATGGAGAACCTCGGTTGCGTCACTTTCCGCGAGGTGATCCTGCTGGTCGATACGGAACGGGCCACTCAACCCGAACTCCTCCGCATCGCCGATGTGATCGCCCACGAACTAGCCCACATGTGGTTCGGCGATCTGGTGACGATGGAGTGGTGGAACGGCATCTGGCTGAACGAGGCTTTCGCAACCTTCATGGCCGCGATGTGCACCGACGCTTTCAATCCGGAGTGGCGACGCTGGGACCAGTTCAGCCTCGAACGATCCGCCGCTTTCGATGTCGACTCGTTGCAAAAGACACGTCCCATCGAGTACGAGGTCAAATCACCCGCCGACGCCGACGGAATGTTCGACCTCCTCACCTACGAAAAAGGCGGCTCAGTTCTGCGGATGCTTGAGCAACACCTGGGGGCAGATCGATTCCGAGAGGGCATCAGGCACTACCTGAAGAAGCACGAATACGCCAACACCGAGACCTCCGACCTCTGGGACGCGCTCGAAGAGGTTACGGGCGAACCGGTCCGCAGCACCATGGACGCGTGGATCTACCAGCGGGGTTACCCGTTGGTGAACGTGAAGCAATGCGACGGTTGCGATAAGACGATCCTGACCCAGAAGCGCTTTTTCTACAAATCGCCCGAAGAAGCTGACGAGACCGTCTGGCCGATACCGATGGGCATCAGGTACGCCGATTCCGATGGCAATCCCGGAAGCATGAAGATGCTGATGACCAAGGACGATGTCGAAGTTGCTGAATTGGCTAGTGCTCGATGGGTGAACGCGAACGGCGGCAGCAACGGCTTTTACAGAGTCAGCTACTCGCCTGACTTGATGACCTCGTTGCGCAATGCAATGGGTGAGATGGAGGCGATCGAACGCTACAGCTTGGCGGACGATCAATGGGCGGCAATGGCGGCCGGCAGTTCCTCCGCAATCGATTATTTGAACCTGGCTGAGGGGTACTCAGATGAAGACGATCTTGACGTCTGGACTCTGTTGACACGCAACTTGGCGAGTTTGGAACGCATCCTCGATGACGAAGCGGCAAGGAGTCGGATGCGTTCGCGTCTCGGTACGCTCTACAGCGCCGGGTTGTCGCGGTTGGGCTGGGACCCACGCGATGGCGACTCCCCCCGCGACTTTGAACTGCGGGGTTTGCTTTGCCGCTCGTTAGGGATCACGGCTAGAGACGAAGATGCTATGGCGCGGTTGCGCGAACTGCACGACGGTTATTTGGCCGGTAATGCAATCGAACCCAACTTAGCCGCTGCGTCTGCCAACGCCGTCGCAATCGTTGGCTCGGCGAACGACTACGAAACGTTTCTAGGGCGCTTTAAGGACCCTGCAACACCCCAGGAAGAGCGGCGCTACATGACGTTGCTGGCATCGTTCCCGGGCAAAGGCGAGTTTCAGAACACCCTCGCGATGTGCCTGAACGGCGATGTCCGTTCGCAAGATGCCCCTTATCTGGCAGGCGGCGCGATGTTCAACCGCCATCATGGGTTCGCGGCATGGCAGTTCATCAAATCTCACTGGGACGACATGTTGGAGATGTATCCTGACAACGCCATCGTCAGGATGGTTAGCGGCGTTCAGGCGTTATCGAAACCGGAACAGGCGGCCGACATCAAGCAGTTCTTCGAGACGCATAGTGTGCCTACCGGGCAATTGACGCTGGAACAGCATCTCGAACGCCTCGACGTCAACATGGCCTCGCGTCAACGGGAAGTTGGACCACTGACGGAGTGGTTGTTGGCGAGTTAGAGACTAAAGCACGAGGCGGTGGCGTGTTATCGGGGTTGCGATGCACTCCCCGCCGTAATGACAAGAGCAAAGAGACGAAGCGAGAAGTTCTCTCGTTATATTTTCTCGTAAGTCTGATTTGAAGAGGCAAGTTGAGAAAGGCTCTGCTGCATGACTGAACAGAGATACGAACCGCTGGACGAGGACTGGCAACGAGGATTGGCTGTAGTTGCACATCCCGACGATCTGGAGTACGGAGTAGCCAGCGCCATCTCCAAGTGGACTTCAGAGGGTAAGGAGTTCACGTATCTATTGGCGACGAGGGGCGAGGCGGGTATCGACGCGATGCATCCGGGCGAGACTCGGAGAGTGCGTACTCAAGAGGAGATCGACAGCGCGAAGGTGGTAGGAGTGGACACTGTGGAGTTTCTGGACTATCCAGATGGGATGGTGGAGTACGGCTTGCCCCTGAGACGCGACATCGCCAAAGCTATTAGACGGCACAAGCCGGACGTGGTGGTGACGATGAACTTCGAGATGCGCTTCCGCGGTGGAGGCACCAATCAGTCAGACCACCGCGCCGTCGGCCTCGCGACGTTGGATGCAAGCAGAGACGCAGGGAATCGCTGGATCTTCACAGAGTTGGACGAAGGTGGACTGGAGCCGTGGAACGAGGTCAAGATGGTGCTGGTAGGTGCCTCGCCCAACGCCACTCACGCGGTGGACGTGGGGGACCATATCTACAAGGGAGTGGAGTCTTTGGAGAAGCACGACATCTACATCAAGGGCCTTGGTCGGGACTTCGACCCAGAGATGTTCCTGACGATGACCGCCAATGCTGTGGGTGAGGAGTTCGGGTGCGACTACGCCGTGAGTTTCGAGGTCTTCACCCTGTGATCGGACGGCTGCAAGGCCTTTGCACATCCTCCTAAGACGCGTAATGCGAGGGTTTGTTCGCGGCTTCTGAGTTCCTGGGATATCAGCGTTGTCAAGACCCGGCGAGGAGGCTGACATGAACCGTTTTACTCAGTTCTTCCGCACAAACTCCACGATCTGCTCCGGTGGCGTCGGCTCGCGCTCGGCCTCCGCCGCTTCCTCTTCCGGCACATCGTCCACAACTAAATGCCGGATCGGGTAGTTGATCACGACTCCCGCTTCGTTGAATCGCTCGTGGATCTGCTTGATCAACTGACTCTTGAGCTGGAACGAACCGGCACGGTCCGTCGCCTGCAAGAAGACCCAGAAATCAATGTTTGAATCCCCGAAAACGCTGAAACCAGCACGTGGCTCAGTCTCCGTAACCGCATGTTCAGATTCGACGACGATCTTGTTCGCGACATCCATCAAGATGTCTTCGACTTGTTCAAGATCCGACGAGTAACTCACGCCGCCTGTCACGATCACATTCATCGCCAATGCTGGGCGTGAGTAGTTCGTGATCATGTTGTCGGACATCATCGAGTTGGGAATGATGATCAGGTTGTTGAAGCGGGAGCGCAGCTTAGTGCTCCGCCAAGATATGTCCTCTACGAAACCAGATGGCCCGCCTTCGATCTCGATGAAGTCGCCTGGCTCGATCTCGCCTTCTGAGATGACGTACGTCCCTGCGAAGTAGTTGGACAACGTAGGCTGCGCCGCCAGAGCGATCGCGATGCCGCCGATGCCGAGTGTGGCGAGGAGGGGGCTGATTTCGATCTCGAATATGGCAAGCCCCCAGAGGATGGCGAGGGCGTACACGAGGATAGGCAACATCCTCTTGAATGACGGTATGAGTTGGTCGTCGAGTTGAGTCGAGGTAGTGGCTGCGACGTGACTGGCGTACCAGTCAAGGAGCAGCGACCCGATACGAGTGATGACGAATGCGCCGACAGCCACGATTGCGGCGGCTCCGATTCTTTGGACGAGGAGTGCGAGATCGGCATCGATATCGCGTCCTGAATGCCAGTGGTTTAAGGCAAGGGATCCTGAGTAAGTTCCGCCGATGAGGAGGATGATGAGGATCAGAGGACCGTCGAGGGCGTTGAGAACCAGGTATTTGGGAGATGGGTCGAAATCTTCCGCGCCGCCTCGGATGCGGCTTTTCGCGATCTTAAGCCCGATCTCGAGGACGACCGCGACGACAACGGTGGCGATAGCGATGATGATCGCTATGTTGTATTCGTTGTCTAAGTTGAACAATCTTTTCGATATTTATGGTTGTGGATTCCGGCTTTCGCCGGAATAGCAGTGAGTTATGGCCCCTTGGTGACCCACGGCTGCTTGCGCGGTTCACCGATCGCCTGCAACAACGCGGTGATGTATCCGTACACGAAAGCAAACGCTGTTCCCTGCGGATCGCCACCGGCAATATGCGGCACGTGGTCCGGCATCAACATGTACTTGTAGCCGACCTCTTGGTAGACCTTTATGCACTCGAACATGTTAATGCTGCCCTCATCCGGGAACACCTCCATGAAGTCGAGCTTGTGCCCGCGAATGTTGCGGAAGTGAACGTTGAAGATCTTTTCGCGACTCCCAAAGTAACGGATGATGTCGAATATCTCTTCGCCCGGATCATCGAGCATCTCGGTCACCGTTCCTTGGCAGAAGTTAAGACCGTGATACGGGCTCTCGTGCATGTGCACGAATTTCTTCAACCCATCTGGTGTGCCTAACACGCGGGTAACGCCTCGGAACCCTGGAGGCGTGTAAGGATCATGTGGGTGACAGGCCAAGCGCACCTTGTTCTCGGTCGCCACCGGAACTACACGCTCAAGGAAATAGTCGATGCGCTCCCAGAATTCATCTTCGGAGACTTCGCCAGCGATGCCGGGTGCGTCATCGTCGGCTATCTTGTCGAATCGCAGAGTGGAGTTACTAGAACCTCCCCGACCCGGCTCCCGCTCGGATCGAGGGATACCAATCAAGTTCATGTTGTATCTGACGGCAGGGATTCCGACGGCAGCGCAGTTCTCGATGAGTGTGTTGACTACCTCAATCTCGCGGTCTCGGTCCGGATCGATGCCCAGCATAATGCTCGGCGCTTCAGCGCGCTCAATCGGTGTGGAAGACAGCGGCAACTGGATCATGTCCAACTCGATGCCGAACGAGTTAACGTGTTCTCGCCATCGAGCTAGGTCGTCTCGGATCCAGGTATGGGCGTTTCCTTCGCGTGGGTCGGCGCAGATATTGTTGACACCGAGTTGCGCCCACTGGCGGAGGTCATCGTCGTTTCTGGGTGCTACCTGGGTTCCTACGTACATTCTTTCCTCCGTTGATCGCCAATCTAGTGCCGCTTTGATGATCGGCTAATACTCGATCAGTCGAAACTGCCAGTGTTTTACGGCATATAAAACCGTGAGCCAAATATACCACTCAAACGGTTTTTTCCGTCTAGTCTTGCCACCTCAGCACTGGTCGCCTCGCCGCCGTCGCTTCATCCAGCCGCGTGTTCGGCAAAGTGTGCGGCGCATGATTGACCGAGTCTGGATCGCTATCAATCTCATCATCGATCGCCTGCATCACCGCCACGAAACGATCCAACGTTTCTTTCGATTCGGTCTCGGTAGGCTCAACCATGAGCGCCTCGGGAACGATTAGCGGGAAATACATCGTCGGCGCGTGAATGCCGTAATCAAGCAATCGCTTAGCAATGCTCAGCGCAGGAACTCCTCGGTCGGCCTGCCGCTTGCCGCTCAATACGGTCTCGTGCATGCATATGCGGTCCACCGCGAGATCAAATCGGTCGCGCAGTTGAGCCTGAACGTAATTCGCATTGATCACCGCGTTTTCGGAAACCGCTCGTAAACCGTTACCGCCGAGTGATTGCATATAGGTGTAAGCCCGCACCAGTATCGAGAACGAACCGTGGAAGCCGTTGATCTTGCCGATGCTGTTGCCAGGACGTCCTAGTTGGAGGCTGCCGTCTTCATTCTTGACAACCACCGGTTCAGGCAAATACGACGCCAGTTCTTCAGTCACCATAACCGGACCAGCACCGGGACCACCCCCGCCGTGCGGGGTCGAGAAGGTCTTGTGCAGATTTGAATGGCAAATGTCCACGCCCAAGTCCCCAAGTTTCACCAATCCAAGCAACGCGTTCAAGTTCGCCCCGTCCGCGTAAACCAATCCTCCGACATCGTGAACTATGCGGTTGATCTCGATGATGTTCGGCTCAAACAACCCCAATGTGCTAGGGATGGTGAGCATGAAGACGCAGGTGTTCTCATCAGCCTTCGCGCGCAGATCATCAACATCCACATTCCCGAACTCGTCGGTCTTCACGGTTACAACACTCAATCCCGCCATCGCTGCTGAAGCCGGGTTCGTGCCGTGTGCCGAGTCCGGTATCAAAGCAACGTCTCGATGCGATTCGCCTCGCATGTTTAGGGCGGCGCGTGCGATGAGGAGCCCCGCATATTCGCCCTGCGCCCCGGCGAGTGGCGCCAACCCTACTCCGGGCAGCCCAGTAGCCTCCCCTAGCCATTGCTGCAACTCGAACATTACACCCAGCGCGCCCTGAACGCCTGCATCATCCTGTAATGGGTGAATATTGGCGAACCCTCCCAACGACGCGATCTGGTCGTTGAGCTTCGGGTTGTACTTCATCGTGCAGGATCCAAGAGGGTAGAAGTTCGTGTCTATGGAGAAATTGAGTCGGCTGAGTAGGGTGAAATATCGGATGACATCGAGTTGCGATACCTCAGGCAGCTGCAAGTCATCGGGTTCCCGCAACAATCCATCGTCCGGCATCTCCGAGATCGGGACGTCTGGCGAGGGTAGATTGATGGCTTTTCGGCCGGGTACCGACCGGTCCATTAGCAAGCTACGGTCGGGCATGTCAGCAACGCTGGAATTGGGCATCACGTTATTACTCATGCCGCAGCCCCGTAACCCATGTCTTTCAGCGACGCAATGAGTCGATCAGCTTCAGAGCGGCTGTTCATCTCGGTGGTGCAGAAGAGCATACCGTTCGGAACCAGATGCCCAACATCCAAGCCGCCGATGATGCCTCGCTCCGCCAACCGGCGGTTGACCTCAGCTGGTGCGATCGGACACTGAACCGGAAATTCGTTGAAAAATGTCGAACCTTCTGCACGAATCACTTTCCAGCTGGGCAGTGCATCGATCGCATTCGCCAGATAATGCGCCTTGTGATACGAGAGCTCAGCAACCTGCCGTAATCCGCTCGGGCCCATGGTCGCGCAGTAGACCGAAACCATCAATCCGATCAACTGGGTGCTTGTGCAGATATTGGAGGTCGCGCGTTCACGCCGAATATGTTGCTCACGAGTCTGCAACGTCAGCGTATAGCCCGTCCTACCCATTGTGTCAGTGGTCATGCCGATGATGCGGCCTGGTAGTTGCCGGATATAGCGCTGCTTGGTTGTGAACAATCCCACATACGCGCCGCCGAACGTCAACGGTACACCCAACGGTTGTCCCTCCGCAGTCGCGATATCAACACCAAACGCACCGGGCGGCTTAAACATCCCAAGAGCAATCGGGTAAGTGTGCATGACCGATAAAGCACCGGCATCATGCGCGGCATCCGTTAGTGCCTGCACATCTTCGATGCGTCCCAAGAAATTCGGCGACTGAAACGCGATACATGCCGCGTCATCCGGTATGTCACCATTCATCACCCGCTCACGAGAAATGGCCTCCACCTCGACCTGTTGGTATCGTGTGTACGCCTCTGCGACCTCGAATAATCGTCGATCTGCGGTGTCGAGTATCAGGATACGGTTCCGACGACTGACGCGCGCCGCCATCAATCCAGCTTCGGCGAATGCCGTCGGCCCATCGTACATCCCCGCGTTCGCAACTTCCATGTCGAATATCTGAGCAACCGCCGATTGAAATTCGAAACCGCTCTGAAGAACGCCCTGTGCCGCTTCGGGTTGGTACGGGGTGTAAGACGTCACGAACTCTCCGCGCTGCAACACCGCACCAACGGTCGCCGGAATGAAGTGCCGGTACGCGCCCCCACCCAAAAACGATGGTCGGGTTCCGGCGTCTTGGTTCAGCGCTGCCAGCGCCTGCATCCGAGACGTAACTTCCAACTCCGACGCCGAATCGGGCAACCGCAACGGCGGGTTGCGGTGCTCCTCGGGGATGTCGGTTATCAGTTCATCGAATTGGTCGGCGCCGATTGTCGCCAGCATCTGAGCACGCTCTGACGGCGTGTTTGGAATGAATGGATGCGGGGACTGGGGACTGCTCAACTGAAACTACTCCAGCGTTCCCTGGTACGTCTCGGAATCCATCAATTCGTCCAGCTCTGATGGATCGTCAAGTTTGACTTCCATAATCCATCCGTCGCCATAAGGGTCAGAGTTACAAAGCTCAGGTGACTGCTCCAACTCTTCGTTGACAGCGGTGACCGTACCGCTAACGGGAGAGAAAAGATCGCTCACCGCCTTAACCGATTCGATCTCGCCGAACTTGTCGAACTGATCTACTCGTGAGCCGATCTCAGGCAACTCGACGAATACAACATCGCCAAGAGTGTCCTGTGCATAGTGGGTGATGCCCACCTCGACCACATCGCCGTTTCCGACGCGTGCCCATTCGTGCTCGGACGAGTATTTCAAATCATCTGGATACAACGCAGTTTGCCTCCGTCGGTACCGGTGTCGATAACCGCATTGACTATAACAAATTCGAATACGTAAGGTGGCAACCTATGAGTTTCAGTACGAATGCGGATAAAACGGCATCGGAACCACCTCAGCTTCCACTGTTTTCCCTCGAACATCTATCTGCACCGCCGTCCCTAACTCAGCATGCTCAATGTCTATGTAACCCATCGCAATGGCAGAGCCCAGCGTAGGCGAGTGCGATCCCGAAGTCACCACGCCGACCTCCTCGCCGTCAATCGAGATCGCATGTCCGTGTCTTGCGATGCCCCGCGATCGCATCTCAAACCCTGCGATCTTCCGGGGCATGCCGGCATCCCTGATCTTCCGCAACACCGCACCCATCAAATACTCCGGTCGATTCGGACGCACAGTCCATCGCAGCCCCGCTTCGTAAGGATTGTTCTCAACGGTCATGTCCACGCCGTGCAGCATCAGGCCTGCCTCCAAACGCAAAACGTCTCGCGCACCCAAACCGCATTGAGTCGCCCCGGCCTCAATCAGCATCGCCCAGATCGCCGGAGCGTGCGAACTGTCGAACATGATCTCAAACCCGTCCTCGCCCGTGTAACCCGTCCGAGCGGCAAGTATCCGCTCGCCATCCAACGTCGCCTCGCCCGCATGAAAACGTCCGATCGCGTCAGTCTCGCCATTCGTCATCTCGCCTAGCATCGCAACTGCGTTCGGACCTTGAACTGCGATCATTGCGATCTCATCGGTTCTATCGACATAATCAACATCCCCACCTGCACGTTCAATAAAGCGACCCTTCTGCAACGACAGCCAATCTTTGTCAACATCAGCGTTCCCTGCGTTTACCACCAGCAGGTAACGGTCAGTCTCAAGGCTGTAAACAATGGCATCGTCAATGATCCCACCATCCTCGTTGCAGATCATGTGATAGCGACCTTGCCCATGCTCCAATCGCGATGCCCCGACACTCAGCACAGTATCCAAAAACCGACCAGAATCCGCGCCTGTGAACTCCAACCGGGCCATGTGCGACACGTCGAAGATACCGACATCGTTACGAACCTGCCCAACTTCGTGAAGGATCCGTGTCGGATACCGCACCGGCATCTCCCAACCACCGAACGGAACCATCGTCGCCCCACTCGCAACATGAACCTCGTATAAAGGCGTTCTCTTATTCATCTCCATCCCGCATACTCGCAGCAGTGTTCTCTACTACCTTCAATCGTACGAAAAATAGCTCAAATGACGAGGCACATATGCCGGCAATCGATACACTGGCGCGAACTCCAGATCCGAAAGTTCAATTGACGGTGCATTGACCCCAAACTGAGAGACTCTGAAATCACCGAGGCCTCGAGAGTCCACCAGCGAATTCAATCCGCGCAACTCCGAAGTCAACCGATGCACCTCAACCTCAGCAACGGACTTAACCAACTCCCGACGAACTTGCCGAATATAGTCCCCAATCCCCAGACCAAACAGAAAATCCCGTTGCGTTAACAAGGGCGATACTTCCCTCAAACCAACCTCACGCAACTCTTCTCGGACCGCAGTGAAATCCACATGCGCCGTCATGTCCTGAAGTCCGACATCTCGAAACGGATTCTGACCGAGGACATGGTCCCGATAACACCTCAACGAACCTTCGCACCTTGCCGGGTGATACAACGTATCGCGTTCGTATCCATAGTCAATCGTCAACACGTATCCGCTCTTCAACACACCCACTATGCTCTTCGCCCATGTCTCAATGCCAAGATTCACCTCGCCACGATAACCTTCCGGCAAAATCGAGGCGTATTCGCCCACACGATCCACAATCTCATCACTCGAAACATCACCCTCCACAAACGCTAACTCACCGTCGCCGCCAATACCCACAAAGCACTCCAAAACCTCACCACCGCGAACCGTAAAGACATGTGCCGGAAAAGCATCAAGTAATTCATTGCTAATCACACAACCGACAATCGAACCCAGCTCCGATAACTCATCAATCCCTCGAACCGATCCCCGCGGATGGAGATCAAACGCGCGATATCTGAGCGCCTCACCGAATCGATCTGCCTGATCCCCATTGCCTTGCCCACTTTCGACAGCATCGAGAATATCCAGCGCCAACCCGCCATCGCCAGCACCCAACTCCACAACATCGAATGTCGCCGGTTCGCCGAGTGCTTGCCAAGCCATGAAAAGATACCCCGCAATCAAAGACCCGAACGCCGGATGCATCTGTGGAGAAGTTGCATAGTCTGAGCCCGCGTTCACCGACGTGGTGTAGTAGCCATGCGCCCCGTAGAGCGCAATCTCCATAAAGCGCGCGAACGTGATCGGGCATTTCGCCCGAATCTCGGCTTCAATAATCTGACGTGCCGGTGTAGATTCTTCCGGCATCTACGAAGGTGACTAACCGCGCTCAGCGATCGGAACGTAGTCGCGCTCGCGACCGCCGGTGTACTTCAACAGCGGTCGGATCAGGATGTTCCGACGGTACTGCTCAACGACTTGGATGACCCACCCCGGTACTCGACCAATAGCGAAGATCGGCACGAACAAGTCCTGCGGAATGCCGTTGAGGTAGTAGATAACACCGGCAAAGAAATCGACGTTGACGTGTACACCGCGCCGTGCGTACGGAGACATCGCCTCAACCACAGCTTCGAGAATGCGGTACCACTCCGGCTCTCCCTTCTCCTCGCTCAACCGCCTGACACCCTCGCGTAGGTGACGCGCCCGCGGGTCTTCCGCCTTGTAAACGCGGTGACCGAACCCCATCACCGGGATCCTCTGCCTCAATAAATTCCTTACGTAAGTCTCGGCGTTGTCAGCGCTGCCGATCTCCCGAGCCATCTGCATCACGTTCTCTGCCGCTCCGCCATGAGACGGTCCCGACAAAGCGCCGATTGCCGCCGCAATCGCGCTGTAGGCGTCAGCTTTGGTACCCGCCACTACACGAGCCGCGAATGCGCTCGCGTTAGACCCATGATCGGCATGCAACACCAAGTCTTTGTCCATCAACTGCGCAGCATCGTCCGACGGCACCTCGCCATCAAGCATGTAGAGGAAGTTCGCCGCTTGGTTCAAGTCCGAGTTCGGAGCTACCGGATCGTTGCCGCGTCGGATGTTGTAGTGCGCCGCAACGATCGTCGGCACCTGCGCAGTCATCCGGATACCCTTCCGGAACGTTGCCTCCACATCGTCCCACTCCGCATCCTTATCCGGGTCGAACGCCGACATGGCCGAGACCGCCGTACGGAGCACATCCATAGGGTGCGAGTCCTTGACCGCCTCGATTATCGGAAAGACCTGCTCTGGCAACTCACGCTGGCTGCGCAACTCCTCGTCGAAAGCATCCAGATGCTCCTGCGTAGGCAATTCACCATGCAACAGCAAATACGACGTCTCCTCGAAATTCGAGTGTTCCGCCAGATCATGAATGTTGTAGCCCCGATACTCCAGAACCCCATTGCCGCCGTCGATGAAAGTGGTCTCGGTACGGTCGAAGTAGATTTCTCTCAACCCACGGTGGAGTCTGATTTCGTCATCTTTGGGCATGGAAAGTCTTGTCTGGCTATTGTTAACAGCGATAGGATGACCGGCGGCGATTTCCGACTAGGCGACATGCATCGCATTTGCGTCAATTACGGTCCGATGCGTTTAAACCTATTTTAGAGCATGGAGTTAGCACAACACCCTAGAGACGGCTGCGAAACGTCAGGTTGTCCAGCTTCGAATCACGCCTGAACACGTTGCACCGTAAACTACACATCGAACACTTGAGAGCATAGCTTTGATCGTCGACGTCCACTCCCACAACCCGACGCACGAACATGACGTGCCGCCGGAAGATGTCACCACAAACCCGCTCATCGGCACCGGAGTCAAGCTCGCCGGATCGCTGAGCGAGTACGTAGAGGCTATGGAACCAGTCGATAAGGCGCTCGTGTTCGGAATAGCTCCTCGTCCAGGCGGCGACAAACACCCCTTAACTGATTGGAATGCCGGTTGGGACGAGAATCTGAACCAGAATGACATAGCGGCGCGAGTCGCAGCGATAAACCCTCAAAAATTCATCCCATTCATGTCGCTCCATCCCGAGCAACCAGACATCGACGCTGAGTATGAACGCGCCGTCGGCGAATTAGGTTGTCGAGGCATAAAACTCGCGCTCAGCTACCAAGCGGTTGACCCGGTGAGCGACGCCGCGTTCAGCCTATTTGATCGACTCCAATCGGACGGTTTGCCCATCGTATTTCACAACGGAATGTCCGCTTCACCTGACGCCGTCCTCCGATACGCCCATCCACTCGCCATGGACGAAGTTGCCATCGCTTTTCCGCGCCTCAAAATGATCCTCGCCCACACCTCTCACCCCTGGTACGAAGACTGCATGTCGGTCGTGCGAAAGCATCCCAACGTATGGACCGACATCTCCGGCATGCCGTCGCGGCCTTGGATGGCGTGGCGCGCGATGCGAGTATTTTACGAGTTCTCAGCGACGCACAAGATGCTCTTCGGATCAGACTGGATCCTCTGGACTCCCCAAGAGACGATGGACAATCTGCGAGCGATCCCAAGATTTGCCAAAGAACACAACCTACCACCAATACCCGAAGACGAGATCGAAGCGATTATCAACCGAAACTCTTTAGAACTGCTCGGTTTGGAGTAACGACGCATGGACGTAGAACGACCATTCATCACTAACCCTGCCAAAGAGAAGCTTAAGTCTGGCGAGCCAATATTCGGCGTCAACATCTTTGAAGCGCTGACACCATCGGTCGTCAAAATCGCCGCCAACGCCGGGTTCGACATGTTAATGGTCGACGCCGAACACGCCTTGAACGACGACGGCAGACTATCCCTGTTCCTCACTCTAGTCCGCGACAACGGCATGGCACCAGTAGTAACCGTCATCGCCCCCGAACGCGCCCTCGTCTCACGCGTCCTCGACGCTGGCGCAATGGGCATCATCCTCTCGCACTCCGAGACGTCTGAACAGATGGAAGACTTGGTACGCTGGGTCAAGTACGCGCCCGAAGGTGTCCGAGGACTAGCCATGGGTGCAAATGCAGGCTACGACGGTTCTGACGTAGCCCGCTACTACCACGAAGCTAACGACGCAATGCTAGTGCTGCCCAAGATCGAATCCCCCCTCGGCGTTGAAAACGCAGGAGCCATCATGGACGTCGATGGCGTTGACGGCGTGGTCTTCGGCCCCGGCGACCTATGTGCAAAGATGGGATACCCCGGGCAATGGGAGCACCCCGAAGTCCTAGCCGCCATCAACGGCGTAGTCGACGCCGCGATTACACGTGGCCTAGCGGTAGAGCCTCCTGCAATGCCGACAGATCGCGCCGAATACAACCGCGAATTGATACGCGGCGCACGCATCTTCGGCGCCACAAGACAAACCGAATACGACCTCTACAAGGATGCGCTAGACCTGGTTTTAAATCCCTATCGTTAGTGCCGAGACACTCACAACGCCATACTCGTAACCTCGTCACCGAGTTTGGCGATGATCTCATCAACACTTATAGCGCCTAGATTTTCTCCGGTTCGCGTCCGCAACGCCGCTGAATCTGCTTCGATCTCCCGATCACCAACGACCAGCATGTAGTTGATTTTCTGCAATTGGGCATCGCGTATCTTCGAGTTCATACGCTCGCTAGCGTCATTCACCTCGACCCGCAATCCCGCCTTTCGCATCCGATCTGCAACCGCATACGCATAGTCGTTGTGACGGTCAGCTATGGGCACCATCATCGCCTGCGTCGGTGACAGCCACAAAGGCAGGTTGCCACCTAGATGCTCGATCAACACCCCGATGAAGCGTTCCAAAGAGCCCAGCATTGCCCTATGAATCATCACCGGACGCTCCCGTTCGCTAGCCGCGTTCACATACTCTAGATCAAACCGCTCCGGTTGGTTGAAATCGACTTGAACCGTCCCCAACTGCCACTCGCGCCCGAGCGCATCCGGCACGAACATGTCGATCTTAGGCCCATAAAAAGCACCTTCACCCTCAGCAGTCTCAAACTCACCACCGCGTTCGCTTAACACAGCCTCGAGCGCTGATTCCGCACGATCCCACTGCTGATCTGACCCTACGCGCTTCTCCGGCCGCAACGACAACACGAAACGTGTCGAGTCGAAACCGAACACTTCGTAGCTCTCATTCAGCATGTCGATGAAGCCGTTCACCTCTTCCGCGATCTGATCTTCGCGGCAGAAGATATGAGCGTCATCCTGCGCAAACGACCTCACCCGAGTCAAACCAGCCGTCACACCAGACAACTCGTACCGGTGCAGCCGTCCAAAGTCCGCATACCGAATCGGCAATTCCCGATATGAGTGCAACGACTTCGAGTACATCACCGCGTGTGACGGACAGTTCATTGGCTTCATGCCGTACTCCTGCTCATCGATCTCCAGCATGTACATGTTCTCGATGTAGTTGTCATAGTGCCCAGACGTCTTGAACAGATCCGTCTTGAACATCTGCGGCGTGATCACCTCGTCATACCCGTACCGCTGGTACAGACCACGCACGTAATCGACCAGCGTGTTGTAGACAAACGCGCCCTTCGGACGGAAAAACGGATTGGCCGGCGCCACCTGATCGAAGAAGAACAGACCCATCTGCGCACCCAAACGACGATGGTCCCGCTGCTGCGCCTGCTCGCGCTGCTTCAGATACACGCGCATCTTGTCGCGCGATTCCCACGCGGTGCCGTAGATGCGCTGTAGCATTGGGTTCGCTTCGCTACCGCGCCAGTACGCGCCGGCGGTCGACAACAACTTAAATGCCGAGATCTGCCCCGTCGTATCCACATGCCCGCCTCGGCAAAGATCGTCAAAAGCACCATCTGAATGACTCGTGAAGGTCACTCGTTCATCCTCGGGTATCCCGTCGATGATCTCCTGCTTGTACCGGTTATCCGCCACTAACATCCGCGCATCATCCCGCGAAACCTCGCGCTCTACGAACGGAGTGTTCGCGCGAATCGAATTCCGCATCTCGCCTTCAATAGCTTCAAGATCCTCGGGAGTAAACGGACGCTCAACGTCGAAGTCGTAGTAGAAACCGTCACGGATCGGCGGTCCGATGGTCAGCTTCGCCTCCGGAAACAGCTTCAACACTGCCTCCGCCAAAACGTGCGCCGCCGAGTGCCGCAACGCGTCACGGTACTCCGCCTGCTCTTCAGGACTGAGGTCTCTAAACCTCTTTCGTCTACTCTTTCCAGCTATATGTTGTTCGCTGCTTGCCATTTTTCTCACCAATGAATACTCGATTTGTCAGGCAACGGACAAACGCGAAACAACCGCGTCGACGAGGCACGAAACAGATCAGTGCGAAGTGAAACCCCGCCGCCATTCGATCTAGGGATTAGGCGCGGGGCCGGAATGAACTAGCGGACCCGCGCCATCATAGTGAGGGTGCGACGCCTGAAGCGGTCGCCCTCACTCGGTGTCAACGCTGTCAGCCTGTTAGCCATTTGACGATGCAAGACTTAGTTGCAAAATGGTGGGCGATGGAGGATTCGAACCTCCGACCTCGTCGATGTCAACGACGCGCTCTAGCCAACTGAGCTAACCGCCCAACCCGATGCGTGAGATTATATACCCGCTTGCACCGGCGACTTAGCTGGTCCGCTTTCGACTCGGCAAGATATAACGTCTATGCCGTGGTATTTGCGATGTTTCACGGACGAAGCGGAGTGGCGGAGAACCCTCATCGAAATTTCACGCTCGTCGTCCTCCAGAACGAATTCATCCGTCAAGAACGCCAGCCGGTTCTCCAAGTTGCCATCGACGGCATCGTCCGAAATGACCACGAATTCGACCTCTGCGGATCCTTGATCTCTGTGAACCGTCGCAGTTAACCGACGGACGTTACCATTCGACTCTTCTCCAGACGTCTGATGATCTTCTTGATCCAACAAAATCAGCAAGGTCTCCTCACCCACAAGCCGCAACCGATTTTTGGCGTCCTCCGCCCACCTGTAGCGATCGGCAAAGCGGCTCAAGTATTCGTCCACGGCCGGCAACGCCGAAGGAGCAAGATCGACTCTGATCGGGCGATTCCGAACATTCGACAGCTCCACGAATATCGCGATCCCCACAGCCGTCGCCGCACCCATTACTATCGGGTTTCCGAAAACGTAACTCGCGTCGCCGTGAATGAGTGAGCCGAAACTGCCCGCGGACAAACCCATTACCAAAGGCACGCCGATTGCGAGTGACTGCTTTCTGTCGAACCCGTCACTGAAAGCCATGCGTGCACCTTCGATAAAGAGCATACCGAAAATAATCACGTAAACCGCGCTGACGACCGGGCCTGGTACTGCGATTAAAGCGGCAAGGAATTTCGATAACAACGCAACCGCGATCGTCATCAACCCCAGAAACACTCCTACACTCGCAGCAGAGACTCCGATTATTCCGATGTACGAAGCCGTGGCCGACCATGGTGCGGCTACCGGCGGAATCCCAAGCAAACCGCATATGAATGTGCTGGCTCCTGTCACGTTGAGACCACCCTGGACAACCCTGAAATCCAGCGCGACCGGTTCACGGTAGGACGCGCCGTATATCACCGAAAGATCACCCACCGATTTCATGAAGCCCGTAAGGTTTACGATCGCAAACACAGGCAGCAGAGCCCAGAACTCCGCACTGAACGAAAACCCCAAATCTACGCGGTCCAGGTCCGGAAAAACTAACCACGGCGCCGCCGAGACTCCAGCAACATCGTATAGACCCAGCGGAATGGCCACAGCAAGACCCGCGGCTATCGTTATCGGCAAAACCCACATTCGGATTAGCGGAGTGCCCAGTAGAGAAACTAGAACACCGATCGACAATGCAACCAAGCCGGGGATCAAGAACAGTACCAATGATGTTTCTTCCGGAGGTACCACTGTCACTCTCACGATGAACGGGACAGCCGATACCGCAACTAGCATGATCACGGTTCCGGTAACCGCCGGAGTGAATATACGACGCAGCGAAGCCAAACGAATCGTCAGCACCAATTGCAGCACTGTGGAGACCACTATCAAGCTCGCCAGCAGAGTCGGTCCACCAATCTGCAACGCCAAAGCGCTAACTGCCAGGAAGGGCACGTTGAAGTTAGCGACTATCAAACGTCCCGATCCAAAACGTTGGAACCGTAGAGCGTGAACGATCATGCTCAGACCCGTGACCGCCAGCGCCATTATCACGACCCATTGCAGATAGTCCTCAGACTCGCCAGAAGCCAAAACTACCAACGTCACTAGCGTCACTAAGCTGATGGAGTTGGGCAATAGTATCTGCAAAGCAGACGAAAACGCCACTACGCGAGGGCACTCGTCGTTTGGTTGGTAACGAATCTGATCCACGGCCGCTCTTCTCTGAGTCTCGATAAAGCGCTGCACGGGCGCGCTACTTTTTTGTACTGAATTTGAACGAAATCAAAGATGTCCCATTAGTGAAAACGAGCATGATACTTAATCTCAACAGATATAATACGAAATTCAATCGGGCATGTTCGTTCGACGTGATTTATCCCAATCATGCGGCTCGGACGATCAAGGAAACTCAACGAAAAATCAAGCGGAGGCGACGGTGATCGTTGCAAAACTAAACGCCAGAGCAGCTGTCATGCTGACAATCCTATTGGTGTCTTTCGCCATGATCGGAATCGCCTGCACCAGCGAACCAGAACCCACGGCAACGCCGGTACCAGCGCCCACCTCCACTCCTGTCCCAGAACCAACTTCAACTCCGGTGCCGGAACCAACCGCAACCCCCCTCCCAGAACCGACTTCGACGCCACAACCTGAACCTACTCCGGTGGTTGAGATCGATGGTAACGAGGATGCACGCACCATCGCCTACGTGATGAAGGGCATCGAGTTCGTGGAGCGCGAAGGTCTCGATGCGGCCATCGAACACTACAGCAGCGAGGAGAGCATCGAAGACGGGAGGTGGTTGAGAATCATCGACACCGATACAGGAGTCATGGTCGCATCTGCGCTGCAGTACGAGGTCGGATTGCAGGTAAGCGGACGCGGAGCCAGCAACCTCGGCAGGGCAATCGCCGCTGCATCTGAAGAAGGGCAGTGGACTGAATCTCTTGCCGATCATCCCGATACCGCCCAGCAGCTACCCAAGCGAAACGTCTGGATCCGACGCGACAATCTCGTGTTCAATGCTGGTCACTTCGTGCTGCAACAAAACATCGAGGCACCTGTCCGAAACTACGTCAATCGCGCCGTAGAACTTTACGAGTCCGACGGACTGCAAGCAACTATCGACTACTACAACAGCCAAGACAGTCTCGAAGGCACTCTCTACCTGTTCTTGATTGGTGCGGACGACCTCTACCTCGCACATCCGATATTCCCCCACCTCATTGGCACCGACATCAAAGATGTCGTGGGTTCCGACGGCCAAGAACTCGGGCGAGAGATCGCCGAAGCGACCGAAGACGGCATATGGGTCGAATACCTGTGGCCAAACCCGATCACCAGAAACGAGGAACACAAGACCACATGGGCGCTTCGCCACGACGGACTGATCTTCGCTTCTGGTTACTACTCCGCCGGGGAAGACCCGGTCACCCAGCCTTGGCTCGAAGCCGATCCGCGCGACTACACAGTCGAATACGTCGAGAACGCGATCGCGCTCTACGAGCGAGACGGCCTTGACGCCATGTTGGACTTCTACAACAGCGTCGCCAGTTTCCAAGGCCAGTGGTACCTATTCGCAACCGACGAAAACGACATCTACCACGTTCATCCTCTGCTACCCCGGTTGAGAGGAACCGACATCAAGGATGTGGTGGGCGCCAACGGTTACGAACTCGGGAAAGAGATTGCCAAGGCGACCGAGGAAGGACATTGGATCGAATACATGTGGCCACATCCAGCCACGCTGAAAGAGGTCCCAAAGGTCTCGTACGCTGTTAGGCGCGATGGCATGATCTTCGCCTCCGGTTACTACCCGCCGCAACAAGACGCAGAAGAAACCGCTGTCGACTTCGTCCAGCGGGCGATCGACAAGTACGAAGCCGAAGGTCTCGATGCAGTCGTCGACTATTACAACAGCGACGAAAGCATCGAGGGTGTTTTCAGATTGATCGTGGTCGACGAGAACGATTCGTTACTGGTATCTCCGCTGTTCGAGCATCTTCGTGGCAGAAATGTCCGAGTACTCGCCGCACATCCTGCCCTCACGGATTGGGCTACCAACACGCTGAAGACCACCGAAAATGGTCAATGGTTCAGCGTCGCTGCGGCATCTGCCGATGGATCGCAATCGGGCTTGACCAACAATTATTGGTCCATCCGTCACGACGGCATCATCTTCCAGACCGCATACAGCGAGTAACCCAGTCCCAGAACACATCGACGCGATCAGTTCGCATCAGGCAGCTCCTTCGCACACGCGCACGAGGAGTCGCTCGCATGGTCGTCGCCAACAAAAGAAATGGCGCGCTTGGCGGGATTTGAACCCACGACCTCAGCCTTCGCAGGGCTGCGCTCTATCCACTGAGCTACAAGCGCGCGGACCACACCTTTCAGGTTACCACCGTCATCCAGCGACACCTGACTTTCGACCTGGTGCCGAGGGCGGGAGTCGAACCCGCACGTCCTTGCGGACACTACGCCCTGAACGTAGCGCGTCTACCGTTTCGCCACCTCGGCAACCTGATTCCAATACTAATCCAACCCTACATATCGGGCCCCTGTTGTGCGGTGGAATGTCTGGAGCCTGCCCCGTACTCCGATACGGGGGACAAAGGAGCATTAATATTCCCTCTCCCCTGGTGGGAGAGGGTTAGGGTGAGGGGGAACGATTAATCCACCCCCAAAATATCCAACGCGTCCCGATTGATGATCCCTTCGATCTCATCCTCCGGTATCCCCGGCAGATGATGGTCCTTCGCAAACTTGTTCAAACCCCGCAACGCATCGATATTGTCCTGCGGTCTCGTCACCGGCCAGTCCGATGCGAACAGGATGTACTGCGTCGAACCCCACTCGTGGAACTTCAGCATCGCCTCCCAGAACGAGTACGGACGGTAGAACTGTGCTGACACGTCGCACCACATATTCGGATGCTTCCGCACCGCCGATATGCAGTCCACCTGCCAAGGATGCGCCAGGTGCGCCAGTACCATCTTTAACTTCGGGAACGCCATCGCTACCTTCTCGGTGGTCAACGGATGCGCGTACGTCAACGGCGCCTCCGTCATCGGCGAAGTCCCCTGATGGAAGATGATCGGGATGCCGTCATGCTCCAACCGCGCGAACATCTTGAAAGCCTCCGGCGACAGCGGATCGAAATCTTGGTAGTTCGGTCCTAGCTTGATACCTTTGCAACCCAAGTCACCCACACACCGGTCGTACTCATCTTCCCAGTTCGGATCCAACGGATGCAACGACATGAAAGGAATCGCCTTGTCTGGGTTCTTGCGCGCCGTCAACGACGCAATGTCGTTGTGGTTCAAACCAGCATCCCAGCCGGCTTGCCTCGTGACGAACTCTTCGGATTTCCAAGGACGCGGCGCAATCCCAAAGATGAACGTCTTGTCGACCGGCGACATGTCACTGTAATAGTCGGCGATGCTGTTCGTTAGCTGCACTGTCTCACCGGAGCGCATCGTCGACTCCGTCAACATCTCGTCCTCAGGCACCGTGTCCTGATGGCTCGGCAAATGGGTGTGGACATCGACGATCATGGGTTCTACCTCTCCAACCACGGTTGGACTTTGATTCGAATTCGCTAGTAGCATCGTAAACGATAAGCGTGCTTCTTGAACGGTTGACCGCTCTGAGTAACGCAGGACAAAACACTTCATGGACGCAGCAATCATCATCGTCGCCACAATCGTTGGCGCCACAATCATTGGCGCATTCATCATGATGTCCCGACGCCGCACCGAGAACGGCGAAGACGCCAGCGAACTCATTCGGTTAGCAGAAGAAAAAGCCAAAGCCGAAGCCGAACTCGCGTCTGCTCGCGCCGACCTCGACGTCGCCAACCAGCATCTCGACGATGCTCGCCAGTTCGAGATCCAAAACGCTAGCCTCAAAACCGACCTCGCAAATGAAAAATCTCTGCACGAACGCGTCGCCGACGAACTCAAGTCCACACAATCCCGACGCGACCAACTTCGATCAGAATTACAGAAACTCACTGCCGATGTCTCAAATCTCAACACCAAACTCCAAAACGCAGAGGAACGCCTGGTCGAGCGCGGCGAACTCGAAAAACTCTTCGGCGACCGCTTCAAAACAATGTCCGCTGAAACTCTGTCCAACCAGCAGAAACAGTTCCTCGAACGCGCTACAGAAACACTTAAACCCCTCTCCCAAAAGGTCGACAAACTCGACCGCGAATGGGTAAACACCTCTGGTGCTTTCAAACAGCAGATCGAATCGCTAGCCACCGAAACGCGAACCCTATCAACCGCTCTCACCAGACCTCAAGCCCGAGGGCAATGGGGCGAAATGCAAGTCGAACGCGCCCTCGAACTCTCCGGACTAGTCAAGGGAATCCACTACGACACCCAAACATCCGACAACCAGGGCGGACGCACCGACTTCATTGTCCACATGCCGCACCGCCGGGACATCATCCTCGACTCCAAAGTCTCACTCGTAGCCCTCATCGAAGCACAAGACACTACCGACGACGCACAAAGATCGGCGCACCTCGATCGTCACGCCCGACACATGCAGGAACACGCCGATTCCCTAGCCGGCAAAGAATACTGGAGCCAACTCCCAGATTCCGCCGACTTCGTAGTGATGGTCGTCCCCGAATTCGCACTCCCTCCAGCCGTCGAACGACGTCCTAACCTCATCGACCGTGCTCTGCAAAACAACGTGGTCATAAGCACCCACTCAACCCTCGTTGCCCTTCTTAAGACGGTCGCCATGGGCTGGCAAGAACGCAAAATCGCCGAAGAAGCGAACGAAATCGGTCTACTCGGACGAGAACTACACGACCGCTTAGAAGTCTTCGCAACTCACTACGCCGACATCGGAACCGCACTCGACCGCGCGGTCAGCCGTTACAACCGAGGCGTCGGCTCCCTAGAATCCCGCGTCCTGACCCAAGCCCGGCGCTTCCCAGAACTCGGCGTCCAAACCACTAAAGAAATCCCCGAGACTGAACCCGTCGAATCTAGCACCCGGGCCATGCGTTCAGCCCAATCAATGCTCCCAGAAGAAAACTCCTGAGCAGTCACAAACCTCATCCGAACTATTCGTTCGTCTCGAACACCGACCGGACTTCCACCTGATCCTCAGTTCCTGATGGGCCTTGATTCGCGTCCGCAGAACTGTTCGCCGTCGGATCGTTGTACGTAATTACCGCAAAAACGACAAGCACAAAAACGATCATAAGAAACCACAACGAGCTGAGTTTGGCGGAACGCATCAATACATCTTTCGACAACCCGCAATCTCCCCGCTACAGGTTTCAGCGCAACATTTAGGCAAATCCAACAACCATTCAGGGAAATTACTCAAACCGCGAGAGAAATCACACCTAATAACATGACCGCAAACACGCTGACCAAATTGAAAAGGATTAAGAAGTGAGTTCAGAAACCACTACTCCACGAAACACCTTCAAATGGCTGTTAGGCGTGGCACTCATCGGTTGTGCCACAGGCCTCATCGCGGACGCATTCGTGATTGGCGAATCGCTATGGCGACCAATCGCAATTGGAGCCAGCGGCTCAGGATTCTTCATCGGACTCAGATTATGGATGAGCGGAATCGATCACAAATAGCTCGAACTAATACCAACGTTCCTTGTCCACCACGTTCATCAACTCCTCACCTCGTGCGAACCGTCGAGCGTTCTCCAAAATGATCTGGAAACGACGCTCTGGAATATCGCCCGCATCCCTGACCGCCACATGCGGCGTCATCAAAACGTTCGGCAACCGCCACAACTTATGCTCCGGCGGCAGCGGCTCGATCTCATAAACATCCAGCCCGCAACCCGCAATCTCTTCCGACTCGATCGCATCCGCCAAATCATCGATTTTGCACACCATCCCGCGCCCAACATTGATGAAATACGCCGAGGATTTCATCAATTTGAACCGATCCGCGTTGAACATCCCCTCGGTCTCCGGAGTATGCGGAACCGTCGAAATCACAAAATCCGCCTCCGGCAGCAACCGATCAATCTCATCCGGCGAATGAATCTCCGCACCCCAAACCTCTCGCTCGACCCGCGGCTCCAGCCCAATCACCCGCATCCCAAACGCCCCGCACAACCTCGCCGCCTCCGCACCGATCCCGCCAACACCATTGATCAATGCCGTCGCATCCCCCAAACTCACATACTCCGATTTTCGAGCATCCCTCTCCCACTCACCTCGTCTCTGAGCATCCACGTACCAAGGCAAACCCCGCGACAACGCCAGCACAAACATCATGATGTGATGACTGATGTGATCGAAGTAAATCCCCCGCGGATTTGAAATCACACACGGATGCTTGACCAGCTCATCGTAGTAATACCCGAAAAACGGTCCCGCATCCGGATTCTGCAACCACCTCAACCTGCGCGCGATAGGCAGCATCTCAGGCGAAACCCACCCAAAAGCCCCATCCGCATCCACAATCTCCCGCGCCGCCTCCGCGTCATCCTTCGGCGACACCACCTCATACTCCGGCATCGAATCCGTCAACCGAGCCGCAAACCACCGCGTCAACTCATCCTGCGGCGGCATAAACACAAACTTGATCGACGAACTCATTGCTCCAACCTCCACTGCTGCGCGTTAACCACGAACCTCACCTCAAATCACACTCCACACCGACCTCCGCGCAGTGCCCCTCGAACCACTCGATCACCTCGGTGTGATACGGAATCCCATCCTTCGACCGCTTCTCAATCTCCTCAGCCTCCAACAGACCCGGATACACCACGCGGTCGTGTCCCTTGCCGGGCGGATGTTCCGCAACCGCCTTCAGCAACTCGTCCATATCGTCGAGGAACTTCTCCCTGTCCGTAAACGCCTCGATGTCATAAGCCACAAAGAAGTGACCGCCCTGATGCGGGTTCAACGGGCCCGGGCCTAACCCCGTCAACTCGTTGCACATGATTTCATTCATCAAACCAAGCCCGAAGCCTTTGTGCGATCCGTTCTCACGCGTCCCGCCAATCGGCAACATCCCGTACTTGCCCCGAGATTCCGGACCAGGAGCCGGCGTCTCCTCAAGCTGTGGCTCGTAGTTGTCGTCGGTAATCCAGCCCGGCAGCACAGTTGCACCTGTTCGCCGCAACAACCAAATTTTGTTCGCCGCCACCTGAGTGGTCGCCACGTCCAGCATGTATGGCGGCATCGTCCGCGCTGGCGCACCATAAGCGATCGGATTCGTTCCCAAAAACGGACGCGAACCCCAAGTCGGAATCGTGATGCCCGCGCCGCCAGCCGTCATACAGTGACCGATCATCCCGGCCTCAATCGCTTGGTAGACATAGTGGCTGCATCCCGCCAAATGGCCTGTGTTGTAGACGGTCACCACGCCAACGCCGTGCTGCTGCGCTTTCTCGATAGCCATCTCCATCGCCGTTGGGCCGACATGCGTCCCGAGCGCATCCTTCGCATCGATGTTTGCCGTCGTGCTAGTCTCCCGAACGATCTCCCACTCCGTCGTTGGATTCAACTGACCTGCCGCATAACTCCTCACATACCCCCTCAAACCGTTTGACACACCATGCGACTCGTTCCCCCGCAAATCGTTTCCGAGCAAAACATCAGTCGAATCCTGCGCGCCATCCTCATCCAACCCAATCTTCAAGAAGATATCCTTCGTCACCTGATGCATCTTCTCAGGCATCACGTAAACACGATCAGCCTCCGGTACCTTGAATCGCTCTAGCATTTCGGAATTCCCCTCGGATTGTTGCAGCTCGAACTGTGATGTTCGCTGTAGTAGTTTAAGCGATTTTCAAGTGCAAATACCGCACTAGATTAAACCACGGCACCACCTCGCATCACGTAAAATCGCGACGGTGCGCCAACCCGAATCACGCGTTCGCTGAACCCTCTGCCACTGCCAATCCAAGAAAGGCATCCCATTTCATGCAACTCAGACCCAATCGCGCCAAAGACAAACTAGCCGCCGGTGAAGTAGCCATCGTCGTCGGAGGAATGTCAGACCCCGACGCTATCGACGCCTTCGGCCCAATCGCCGCCGCAAATGACATCGCCGGCATGTGGCTCGAAGGCGAACACGCAGGTGTCGACGCCTCAACCCTCGGGAACCTCACTCGCGCCTGCGACCTTTGGGGCATCTCACCCGTAGTCCGCATCAACGAGAACTCTCAAGGCCTGATATACCGAACCCTCGACTGCGGCGCGCAAGGCATCGTCGTCCCCCACGTCAACAATGCTGCGGAAGCCCGAAACGTCGTCGACGGCGGAAAGTTCCCTCCCATCGGCAAACGCGGCGCATACACCAGCCGCCAAGGCCACGGCGTATCCAACTACATGAATGTCGCCGACGACTACTCGCTACTCGTCATACTCATCGAAGACATCATCGCCTACAACAACCTCGACGAGATCCTCGAAGTCGATCAAATCGACGTCTTCTTCGTTGCACCAAGCGACTTCGCCGCATCCATGGGTCACACCGGCGACATCAACCACCCCGAAGTCGTAGAAACCATGAACGACGCCTTCCGTCGCATCGAAGCCGCAGGCCGAAACTCCGGAGCGACGTGCGGACAAGGCGACGCAGAAAGATACCTCGATCTAGGTGCCAAATTCCTCCTGACCTCCATCGGCCCATGGCTAAGCGCCGGCGCCGCCAGCTTCACCGACTTCGTAAACAACCACTCGAGATAAGAAGGCGATCCAAGAAATGCAACTAAGACCCAATCGCGTAAAAGAAAAAATCTACGCCGGCGAAGTGGCCGTCTCCGTCGTCGGTTTCACCCATCCTGACGACATCGACGTTTTCGGCCCGATCGCGCAAGCAAACGGAATCGACGCCGTATGGCTCGAGGGCGAACACGCTGGCGTCGATCACGCCAACCTAGGAAATCTCACCCGCGCCTGCGACCTCTGGGGATTGACCCCAGTGGTCCGCATCAACGAAAATTCCCAAGGCCTCATCTACCGCACACTCGATTGCGGAGCCCAGGCGATCGCCGTCCCTCACGTTAACACCGCCGAAGAAGCCCAAAACGTCGTCCTCGGCGGCAAGTTCCCTCCCATCGGCAGACGAGGAAACTACGCCAGCCGACAAGGCCACGGCGTCCCCAACTACATGGATCTGGCCGACGACCACTCCCTGCTCATCGTCTTCATCGAAGACATCATCGCCTACCAGAACCTCGATGAAATCCTCGAAGTCGAACACATCGACATCTTCTTCGTCGCCCCCGGCGATTTCGCAGCATCGATGGGACACAAAGGCATCTGGGACCAGGTAGCCAACATCCCAGAAGTCGCCAAAACCATGGAAGACACCTTCCGCCGCATAAACGCCGCGGGCAAGATCCCTGGCGCAACCTGCGGTAAAGCAGGTCTCCAACGTTACCTAGACCTAGGCGCGAAATTCTTCCTAACAACAACCCAAGAATGGATAAACGACGGCGCCGAAAACTTCATGAACATCGTCAAAAACCACTAACACCTCCATCAAAGCCCATCACTAAAATCAGCGCAATCAGCGGTTCAAACAACAGAAAGGCACCACTCAATTGGACATCCGACCCAATCGCATCAAAGACAAAATCGCAGCCGGCGAAATCGCAACCATCGTCGGCGGCATGACACACCCCGACGACATCGACGCGTTCGGACCGATCGCCACCGCCCACGGCATGGACGGCATCTGGCTCGAAGGCGAACACGGCTGGGTCGATGCATCCGAACTCGGAAACCTCACCCGCGCCTGCGACCTATGGGGCCTCACATCCGTCTGCCGCGTAAACGACAACCACCAAGGACTCATCTACCGAACCCTCGACCGCGGCGCACAAGGCATCGTCGTCCCACACGTCAACAACGCCGCAGAAGCCCAAAACGTCGTTGACGGCGGCAAGTTCCCGCCCATCGGCAAACGAGGCAGCTACACCAGCCGACAGGGACTCGGCGTATCCAACTTCATGGATGTCGCCGACGACAACTCCCTCCTGATCATCCTCCTCGAAGACATCATCGCCTACGACAACCTCGACGAAATTCTCGCCGTCGACAACCTCGACGTATTCTTCGTCGCACCCGGCGATTTCGCTGCCTCGATGGGACACAAAGGCAACATCGACCATCCCGACGTCGTCGAAACGATGAACGACGCCTACCGTCGCATCGTCGCCTCCGGCAGAACCGCCGGCGCAATCTGCGGCACCGCCAACGTCACCCGCTTCCTAGACCTCGGCGTCAAACTCCTATTCACAAACACCCCCGAATGGATCAACTCCGGCGCCGCCAACTTCATGGACATCGTCCACAACCACTAAATCAACCGCCTCGCAATCCCTTTCCCTTGGATGGGAGAAGGTCGGAGAGAGGGTGAAGAATCCAACAATCCCCTCTCCCTCGATGGGAGAAGGCCAGAGAGAGGGTGAAGAATCCAACAAATCCCCTCTCCCTCGATGGGAGAAGGCCAGAGAGAGGGTGAAGAATCCAACAAATCCCCTCTCCCTTGACGGGAGAGGGTTAGGGTGAGGGTGACAGGGTGGCCAAGGTGCGGGGGTAACGGGAGAGACATCACCCCATTTGATATAGCGTTAAAACCATGCAAACACGCACCAAACCCGCGACCCTATTACTCACCGCGGTAATCATCGCATCAGGCATCCTCGCGGCACTCGCAACAACCGCCTGCCGCGGCGGCGGTGCAAACCCCGGCGAAGACGATTTGGTCATCTCTTTTGTCGACCCCACGCAGTCGTCCCGTACCTGCTTAAACGAGGTCTACCCGTCTCAAGGACCGAGCTTCGAGGAAGTTTCCGACGCCGACTATCGACCGGGCGCAAACGGTGTTGATTACACCATCCTCGAAGAGGGCGACGGCCCTAGTCCGGGCCCGGACTGGCAGTACGAGGTGCACTACACCGGATGGCTGGAAGACGGTTGCGTGTTCGGCACCACCTACAACACCGAGCGCGCCGCCCGCTTCTTCCTGCCATTCGTCATCCCCGGCTGGCGACAGTCGCTGGAAGACATGAACATCGGCGAGCGTAGACGCATCCGAATCCCACCCGACCTCGGCTACGGGCAAGCCGGTTCTCCACCACGCATACCCGCAAACGCAACACTAATCTTCGACATCAAACTCGTCGATGGAATAACCGGAGAAGACGCGAGAGCGACCGCCACAGCCGTCAACGAAGCAGCCGCGGCCACCATAACCGCCGTATCCGAAGAAGTCGAAGCCACCTTCACCGCCATCGCCGAAGAAGCAACCTCCGAAGCATCGGAACCGTAGAAGCAATCCCCGTACTCCCTTTGCATGTGCGAGAACAGATCCTTGTGGGTAATGTTCCCACTTATGCTGGACAGTTATCGGGTTCGTTTAGGGCGTGCGTAGCAACCTGAGCAATAAGTGAGCCAATATCTGAACAGTAGTGGTCTTCACTGTCCATCTTCAATCGCCACGGGGATTCTTCATCCGAATCGTTGGCGACTATTTCAACGCCTACTTCTTCACTGGCAACTCGGCTGTCGATAACTCTGAAATCCTCACGTTCCAGCGCCCTGCGTATCCACATCCCAGGGTGGCCATCGGCAATCAGCAGGTAGTTCGACGGCTGGCAACTCAGTTCGGGCTCCCGCCCCTCGAACCACTTTGTATCGGCCGCCACGTAATGATCGCCTGCCGCCGCATACTCGCGCCCTTAACGGTCAGACCCTCGCTGGACTCTTCCAGAAATTCATCTGCCGCCGCGCTAAGTCGTTCGTCTGCATCTGTGCCTTCCTCCACAGCCAACATTCGCCGAAGTTTCTCCAGCGTTGAACTGCGGTCTGTGCCCAAAACCGGAATTTCAGGACTAAGCATCGTCACGTCGGGGAAAATATCCATCGCCCACAGGAGATTCAGCAATTGCCGGACCCCGGGCAACGCCGTGAGGCGGGTGCCGTGCACACGCTCGAAGAATGAAGCTATCTGCGAACCGGGTGACTCCATCATCTCCAGGATCACCACGCGGTCCCTGGCGCGTTCTTCCAACTTCCTTACGAATAGCGCGGCTTCCACCACGTGATGTATCGCCCAGGAGCAGAGGGTCACGTCCGCCGAGGGGACCTCCGCCTCTTCCCACCGCTCGTTGACGGACGTTACGTTGGTAAACCCGAATTCCGCCACACGTGTCTTTAGCAAATCCAAAGACTCCTCGGAGGGATCTATCACGGTCACCCGCTTGGCTCGTGTCGCCAGGGGCAGGGCGAAGCGGCCCGCGCCGCCGCCAACGTCCAAGACCTCGGTGCCTTCGCCCACGAATTCATAGAAGACGTTGAGCGCGGGATCGTCGGTACGGTACGGATCCACCGGCTCGGAGGCAAACACACGACGACCGTGCCCTTGCCCTTCCCCGCGTATGTCCTCCATGTCCCGGTCAAATGCCAAGACCCGCTCGCGCCACGCTTTAATCTCTGAGTTCATTTTCGTAACCTACATGTGCTCCGATTTGGTTGACAGGATGCCAGCATCCCAATTTTTCAGGTGTCCACAATCTGGCAGCTCAGTGCAGCGACCTGAGTCGAGACACAACCGAGCCGATGTCCGAGCAGTGATGCTCCTCGCCGCCCCACCCTAGACGCGCGGTATCGTCCAAGAAGCCTTGATCGACGGCGTTCAGCAGAGGGCGCTCGCCTCCCGCACTCGCCTCGATCAGTATCGACTCGAGGCGAGTGCGGTTTCTGCTCTGAAACTGAACGGAGCTTGCAAAGGTGTCCAGCAGTACAGTGGGATTATCAGTCTGGCTCTGGGTCAGCCCCTTGATCCGGTTGCACTTTTCAATGAGCGTCCTCGTTTTCATGATGGTCATCAACGCCCAGTCCGACGAACGTCAAGTTCGCCGGCGCCCCGCCGAGATGCCATTCCTCCTCGATCTCCATGTGCTCTAGGTGGACCCCTAGGACATGACCGCTATTCGGGTCGGCGAGGAATAGCCATTCGCCGACGACGATCATCGAGGGCGAAGGACTCCCGAACACCGTCTCGAACGGGTTGACCAACTGCATGGTCTCGACCAGTTCGCCGTCGTGAGAGTCGAAGGCGCGCAGAACACCGTCATTGGCGAGCATGTAGAAGGTTTCGCCGTCGCTCGAGAACGTAGCAGTAACGCTGGGATCGGGAAACACTTCACGCATTTCGCCGTTGACCACGTCGACCAACCAGACGCCGCCCAAATCACAGCACTGCCCGCCGGGGAAGAGGGTCGCCGGGGCGAAGAAGTTGTCACTGTCATGATGTCCGTAAAGAAGGCCGAGCGCGAGTTCATCGGCGATGTCCTGTGGATAGGGGATTAACACATGCTCGTACTCCCCGTCGTGCGCGTGTACGAAGAGCACTCCGACAAAGCGACAACCGAAGACTGCGCCGTGTGCATTGTGCGCCTCGCCGTGCAGTTCAGGACAGGAGTCTTTGGCCGCGTCGTAGACGACTTCGTCGTCGAACGTGCGCACTTCAACGCCGAGCGGCAGGCAGTTCCCCGATGGGATGAACTCGGTGCAGAGCGGGTTGTTTACAGACATGATGACGTGTTCATCGGAAATCGCTAACGCGGAGCCGTGCTGGATTCCAGCCTCAAGCACGATCGGTTCGTAGTCGCCGCCTGAGCTTGCCAGGCCCGCTTCGTCAATCAGAATCACATGACCGTTGGTGTCGGCGAAGATGGTGGTCCATCCGTGGCTGTTGACGGAGTGGACCGGCCATTCCTCGACGATCTCGAGCGAATGGCGTGAAACGGGCTCCGTCACTAGGTCGAAGTGATCGCCGTGCGGGACGTAGAACACGCCGCCATCGAAGATGTGAATGCGGTCGTCACCGTTTTCGGGTCCTCGAGCTAGGACGATGCCGTAACGCTGAGTAACGCTCGAGTAGAGCGTCGCATTGGGTCCGGCAACGTCGAAGATTCCGTTCTCAACGCCGTCGGTCGAGAGATCGATCACCGATAGGTGTGCTTCCACCCCATCCGTAACGAGAAGTCGACCGATCAGATTCTCGTGGCCCTTCTCTTCCATATGATCGTCATGGTCGTCGTGATCGACCTCAACTTCGTGGTCATGCTCATCCTCGTGGGCGTGCTCATCATCATGGTGGCCATCAACGCCCAGTCCGACGAACGTTAAGTTCGCCGGCGCACCGCCGATCTGCCATTCCTCCTCGATCTCCATGTGCTCGAGATGAACTCCGAGGACACGACCGCTATACGGGTCGGAGAGGAACAGCCATTCGCCAGCGACAGTCATCGCGGGCGAAGGACTTCCGAAAACCCTCTCGAACGGCTCAAGCACCCGCACCGATTCGATCTGTTCGCCGTCGTGTGAGTCGAAGGCGCGCAGAACACCGTCATCTGCGAGGATGTAGAAGATCTCGCCGTCGTTTGAGAACACAAACGCGGCGCTGGGGTCAGGGAACATCTCGCGAATCTCGCGGTTGACCGGGTCAACCAGCCAGACGCCGGCCTGACCGCTTTCCCGCCGGTTCCCGATGCCAAAGAAGTTGTCGCTGCCGACGTGCCAGTAAAACGTGATGATCGCGGACATTCCCGGTTCACCAAGCGCCGCCGGATAGGGAAGAACCTCATGCCCGAACTGCCCGCCGTCCTCATGGATGAAAAGCACACCTTCCTGGCAACCGAAGAAGGCGCCGTGCTCGTTGTATGCCTCCCCGTGCAGGAATGTGCAGGAGTCGCTGGCTGCGTCATAGACGACATCACCGTCGAGGTCGCGCACCACAGCGCCCACCGGCAAGCAGTCCCACGTGCCCGGGATGAACTCGGTGCAGAGCGGGTTACTGACTGACATGACTACGTGTTCATGGGTAATCGCGAACCCGGAGCCGTGCTGGATCCCGGCCTCAAGCACAGTTGGCTCGTACTCGCCGCCTGATCTCCCCAGACCCTCTTCATCGAACAGAAGCACGTGACCATTGGTATCGGCGAAGATGGTGGTCCATCCGTTGCTGTTGACGGAGTGAACCGGCCATTCTTCGACGACCTCAAGCGAATGGCGTGAAACGGGCTCCGTCACTAAATCGAAGTGATCGCCGTGCGGTTCGTTGTAAACGCCGCCGTCGAAGATGTGAATGCGGTCGTCGTCGCCTTCGGGTCCTCGAGCGAGGACGAAAGCGTAACGGTGATTGAGGCTGGGGTAGATCCTCGCGTTGGGCCCTGCAATGTCGAAGATTCCGCTCTCAACGTCGTCGGTCGAGAGATCGATCACGGAGAGGTGTGCTTCCACCCCATCCGTAACGAGAAGTCGACCGATTAGCTCCTCGTGGCCCATCTCTTCCATATGGTCGTCGTGATCGTCCTCGACCTCCACCGGCACCTCGACCGTCCGCTCAACCAGTACTTCTACCGGAACCTCAACCGTCCGCTCGACCGGCACCTCAACCTGAACTTCGCGGACTACTTCTTTCTCGACTTCCACGGGCACTTCGACCAGAACCTCGCGGACGACCTCCTTCTCGACCACGACCGGCACTTCGACCTGGACTTCGCGGACAACCTCTCTCTTGACTTCGACCGGCACTTCAACCTGGACTTCGCGGACGACCTCCTTCTCGACTTCGACAGCGACTTCAACTTCAACGGTTTGGACGACTGGCCGGTCCACTGGCACTTCGACGATCCTCTCATCTGCGCAAGCAACCAGGCCACCCACAACAGCTAACGCGACCAAAAGCAAAAGGCCTTTTGCTCTACCACCCGCGTTGCCTATTACGCGTCTCTCAATCAGTTTTCCGTGGTTCATTTCGGAACTTAGCTCCTTAGCTCATCAAGGCTGCAAGTCATTACAAGTGACCTGCAACAGGATGCGACATCGTCGATGTCGCATCGGATTTCAAACTTGATCTTCAATTATATTGAGACAATGTATCATTTCAAGTCTTGAAATTCAGACTTGGTTTTCGATTCTTTGAGCCGATGTATCAATTCAAGAGTTGATGAGGGTGAAGAAGCCAACAATTCCCTCTCCCTCGATGGGAGAGGGCCAAGGAGAGGGTGAACAGAGCGCCCCTACGTCATTCCCGCACAGCCGGCCCCGTACCCCGACACGGTGTGGGCCGCTCCCGGGACAGAACGTCCATCCACAAGGAGGGAGCCAATTAATCCCCTCTCCCTTGATGGGAGAGGGTCAGGGTGAGGGTGAACAGGGTGGCCAAGGGGCAGGCACGCCCACGTTATACCATTGAAAAGACGTGATTCGGGGCTGTAGCTCAGTTGGGAGAGCGCATCGTTCGCAATGATGAGGTCGGGGGTTCGAATCCCCCCAGCTCCACCAAGTCCCGTCACTTATGCGCCGTCAGGCGGGTTGGAATCGCTAGGCGGATCAGGTGGAGGCGGAGCAGGGTGCCAACCGCCGAAGACCGCGCCCAACTCTCCCAAACTTAACTCTTCAGCATCAGCCTCATCTTCGGGTTTTTCGGGCGTATCCTTCTCGCGGTCACTCATCTCGCCCTCCTCGAGTGTTCAGTTCAATTAAATGAAAGTTATGTATCACGAGCATAGTAAACCTCTTCATACATGGAGTCAACGTTTGCGCCGAGCCATCTCGTTCGCTACAGATAAACCCAGCGCCGAGTTGCGAATATCAATCGGCGGTGCTGTAGTGCAGACGATGTTATCACCAGCGAACACGAACAAAGCTGGTTCACATTCACTTCACTTTTGAACTTAGAATTGTGCAACGTCCAAACCGATCAACCATAGCCACTCCAATCACAAGATGAAGAAAACCATCTACCTCGCCAATCCCTACGGCTTTTCAGAGCAACAGAACCGCCTGCTCCTCCCCCTCTTCGTCGAAGCGTTGGAATCCCTGGGCCTAGAAGTACGGGAGCCCTTCGAACGGAACAATCAGGAGGGGAACCTGACCCCAGGTTGGGCCTATCGCATCGGCCAGGCCGACATCAAAGACGTCGCCGATTCTGACGCCATATTCGCGATCCTCAACGGCATACCACCCGACGAAGGCGTCATGGTCGAACTAGGAGCCGCCATCGCCCTCAACAAACCCACATTCCTCTTCCGCGACGACCACCGCCGCGTCACCGAATGCGAAGAATACCCCCTAAACCTCATGATCTTCACCGGCCTCCCCCAACACAACTGGGAAGACTGGTACTACACCTCCTTTGACGAAATCACCAACCCCCACAAAGCCCTAGCCCGCTGGGCGAACACGTGAATACGTCATTCCCGCGCAGGCGGGGATCCAGAGGGGTGCGGATAAGGGGATGCGGCATCCCCTCTCCCTTGATGGGAGAGGGCTAGGGTGAGGGTGAAAAGGGCGGCCATGGGGCCAGGTTCCCCCGCTCGCGGATGATCCCCCTACCAAACCGCCGAATCCCCATCCCTACGCGGATCCGAAGCAGCCGACATCGTCCCGGACTCATGATGCACCTGAATCGCCCCCTCGCTGCCCGCACCAGCGAACGGAGCGATCGCATTTACCTCATGCCCACGAGCCCTTAGAGATTCGACTACACCCTCATCCACCCGGTCCTCAATGTCCAGATGGTTCGCCTCAGTATGCGGATAAGTTGATGACGTCCGCCCCTGATAATGCGTCCAACGCGGACCTTCTATCGCCTCCGCGACCGTCAACCCGTGATCAAACACACCAGTCACAACTTGGAAGTTAGTCTGCACCTGAGTATCCGCCCCAGGAGTGCCGCACACCAGCTCCAACTGACCACCCGTCTCAACCGGCCCATCCAGCACCATCACCGGATTCATCGTGTGACGCACACGCTGCCTCGGACGCAGAAAATCGATGTGATCCGGATCCAAATGCCAGTACGTCATCCGGTTGTTCAGCAATACACCGGTGTTGCCAGCGATCAATCCCGAGCCGTAACCCATCTGAATGCTCTGCAACTCTCCCACCGCGTTACCCCATCGATCCACAACGCAAAAGTGCGTCGTATCCGATCCAGCCGCACCACGCGCCGCAAACGCATCATGCGGCACGCTGGAACCATTTGGATGATGTATCATTCCATCCCGCCGGTACTTCCTAGAGGCATCGGGACTACGCTCCATGAAAGCCCAAGGATCGCCCTCCCGCGCCTCATCGTCCGTCAGCGCATGTTCGAAATCGATGAGCTTCGCACGCTCGGCAGAGTATTCCTTGTTCAACATCCCCTCTACAGGCACGTCCACAAAATCAGGATCAGCAGTATATGCTTCCCGATCCGCAAACGCCAGCTTCTTGCACTCCGTCATCACATGAACCGCCTCGGACGTCAGATATCCAAGACCTTCGGCGTCGAAATTCTCGAACAGGTTCAACTCTTGCAGCAGAACATGCCCCGATGAATTAGGCGGTGCCTCGTACACCGTCCGACCCCGATAGGTCGTTGAGATCGGCTCCTGCCACTTGACCTTGTGATTCTTCATATCCTCGTACCGCAGCAAACCACCGCACTCTTCACTGAAACGACCAATCTCTCGAGCAATATCACCCTCATAGAACGCATCCCGACCCTGCTCTCCGATGGTGCGATAGGTATTGGCAAGATTAGGATTTCGTCTCAACTCGCCCGGCTTCAACCACTCCCCATTCGGCGCAAAAACCTCAGCCGACGTTGGCGCATCACGCAACAGCGCACACTGCATCGACGAAACCGCCTGCTGATGCGAGACCGGCACCCCATCCTCGCACAACTCGATCGCCGGTTCCACGCAGACAGACAGCGGCAACAGACCGTGCCGTTCATGCGTCGCCAACAGCGCATCCAATATCCCCGGTACCGACGTCCCCAAGATCCCGGTCAGAGGTATGCCATCCGAGTAGCGTTCCGCCGTCGCCAATGCTGGCGCCGCGCCGGTGCCGTTAGCCACTTCCACGGACTTTTTATCTTTCATGTACGTCATCACGAAACCGTCCCCACCGATGCTCGAACCCGCCGGTTCAGCCACGCCTAGAGCAAACGCCACGGAGATCGCAGCGTCAACCGCATTCCCGCCCCGATGCAACGTGCGAATCCCAGCTTGCGCGGCAAGCGTATGATTGGCTACAACGGCACCTTTCGACCCCATTCGAGGCGGACGAAACGACTGACCAGTGATGCCATGAGGAGATTGGTAACGCACTTTGATCTTCCTTTGAATCAAGCGAACTAAATTCCATGCCGTCAGTGTACTGCGCCTGTGCTTGTTTCGCGAACGCAATGAATATAGAAAAGATACGTGATCGCAGTAACAAGCGATACAAACAAATCCGATCAGCAACAATTAAGAAATTGTGAGGGAAAATATGCGAAATCAAGAAACAACCGGATACGCCGATCCAGTGACAGATTACCCACCCGGCGACGGAGCCAAACGTCTTTGGTTAATTGATGGGGCATATCTATTCAGCACTCAGTCATCAGTCGGACAAGGTTACAACTTTGACTATCTATTGCTCAAAAACAAGCTGGAGACAACCGTCGGCCCGTTCTGGAGGGCCTACTACCTCAACGCGTTGCAGCCCGACAACGATCGCAACGACGGTATGCAGCGCTTCCACTCTTGGCTCCAATCAGCCCCTCCGAGCGGTCCCAAAATCATCACCAAGCTATACAACCTCAGAGACTCCGACGCCAGCCACGCATACTGCCATGGGTGTGCAACCACTGTGCAACTCGAGTGTCTCTCACCAACATGTTCAACGGGCGTGTATCCGTTGACCCGCAGGTCGCAAAAGGGAGTCGATGTCGGCCTCGCAACACTCGCCCTAACCCATCTCGACTCGTACGACACATTGATGCTGTCATCCGGTGACGGCGACCTCCTCGACGCCATCAAGTTCGTAAGCGATTCCGGCAAAGAGATTGAACTCGCCGTATTCAGAGCCGGCGTAGCCACCGAATTGCAGTCATGGGCAGATCGCATATATTGGATCGACGAATTCGCACACGAAATTGCACGTTAACCCACACGCCCCTTTCGAGAATCGAAAGGGGCGCGCACAAGCCCAAAACGACCGACACATTGAGTGCGCGGGGTATGCCCGGGCGGAGGGGGTAGGGTTTCCCCCGCCACGTTATTCTCGACAATATAACCGTAATTCCCGCGCAGGCGGGAATCCACATAGTAATGTGATGCACACATAAACAAATCACAAAAGGTATGTCCTAAATGTCATTCCTCAAAAAAGGCGAAAAAGCCCCCGACTTCGAATTAACCGCACACAATTCAAAGCGCGTGCGACTTTACGATCTGCTGGATTCTGGCCGACGAGTAATTCTGACCTTCCACCCAGCATCATTCACTGGCGGTTGAACCAATCAACTCGGGATCCTTGGTGGGATCCGAGAACAAGCCCTCGCAGCCGGCGCAGAACTGCTCGAAATCAGCTGCGACTCCGTCCCCGTGCAACTCGCGTGGGTAACCGCCAACTTCGAGCAGCATGAGGTCTCAAAAGCACCCCTAGTCCTCTCCGACTTCTGGCCTCACGGACAAGTCAGCCGCACCTACGGCGTCTTCAACGAAGAGCGCGGCATGTCCATCCGCTCCCTCTTCATCATCGACACCAACCGCACCATCATCCACTCCGAAGAATCCACCCAACGCGGAGTCCTCCCAGACATCGAAGCCGCCGTAAACCTCGTAGCAGACCTCGATTAAACCCAAACGCCCCTTTCGAGAATCGAAGGGGGCGCGGTAGGGGCAGGTTTCAAACCTGCCCGCAGAGGGACCACCCCGTCACGCCCGCACCTGTCCCGCCATACCCGCCATGCCCGTCATTCCGGCGAAAGCCGGAATCCAGAGGGTACGGGGACGTGGGATTTCCCTCTCCCTCTTCACCCTTCCCTCCCCCTTCTAGGGGGAGATTAAGAGGGGGTCTCAGGTGAGGGTGAACGGGGTGATCGGGCTACACACTAACCCGAAGCTGCATACCTAGAGCCCGCACCACTCGCAGAACAGTGGCGAAAGATGGATTCCCGTCTGTAGATAGTGCCTTGTACAACCCTTCTCTACTCATACCAGCATCACGACTCAACTGTGCCATGTTTTGCGCCCGAACCACGTCATTGAGCGCAGCCCTTATCAGCGACCCATCACCAGGATCCTCTTCAAAACACGCCTCAAGGTACAGACGGACATCTTCCTTGGTTCCAAGGTGCTCGGTAACATCCCACTTGGTGAAACTTTCAGCCATAACTCATCTCCATTCTCGAGCTATCTGTTTGCCCTCGCTCGCAGTACCCGTCTAAAAAGGGAAAACCAGCCGATCCACGGCGACACCGATCTATCGATACACGACTTTCGTGTCGCAGATCAGGTCGTGTAATCCGCGCTTGTCTTCCCTGAACGCGATCATCAGGAAACCGATGAAGAGGATCAAGAATGAAATGAAGTAGCACAAATGCCTAGCGAATGCTCTACCGATGCCGATCTTAGACCCATCATTACGAACTACTCGCAGCCCCAAAAATCGTTTTCCTAACGTTGTTGACCAAACCACTACCGGTACGGAGAAATACAACAAGGGCAACGCCAAGAATAACCAGCCGAATGGTCCGCCAATTACCGGCACGTCGTCCATCCCCAGTTGGCCCATCAAAGTCAATGTGAACGCCATTGCCAAAGCTAACGCAATGATGCAATCGGTCATACACGCACCGAGTCTTTCGTAGAAACCGGCGGGTAAGCCAGATTGCTGACTTGTATCTGCGTTGTGACCGGACGCAGAACCGCCGGACTGCGAACGCTGTCGAAACTGCGCTTCGTCAAACGAGTACCCGCAAGAGTAGCAGTAGATGGAGTTCTCTTCGTTGGTACTGTTGCACCGAGGGCACGATATTACCGGTGGGGGTGGCGGACTGTACCATTCTCCGCCAGGAGGCGAATCGGTATGAGGTCGTCGCCACGCTTGAGGTCCAGATGCTGAGCGTGCTTCGCCGCGTTCCCATCGGTCGTATGCGGCGCGGCTATGTTCATCCTTCAAGATTGCCCATGCCGCATTGATGCGTTGCATCATACGCATCGAGTATTCGTCATCAGGGTTACGATCAGGATGCCAACGCAACGCGTGTTGACGGTACGCCGCCTGTATCTCCTCATTCGATGCATTGGGCGAAACTCCCAAGACCTCGTAAGGATTCAGTGAGAATGATTCAGGGCGCATTCGGAGCGGTTGTTTGAAGGACAGATCGCGTGTTTAGTCCAGCGTAATTTTCACGCGAAGACCAACGCAACGCATTCTAACGCCACCCCCGCAAACATGAATCCAAAGAGGCGCATCTACAGCATCACAGTCCATCATTCCAATCACACAAATCACAGTTCAAAACAACACCCATCAATCCTTCAAATCCGGGTTCAGACAACCCCCCTTGCACAACCCGCCCCGTCGCGGCTATCATGAGAGATATAGCCACTGATGTTCTAACATGATGACGGGAGGAAGACGAGGTCATGGCAACACCCGATACGGCATCTGAGCCGCGCGCGAGTCACGAGAAGCTCTGGGTTCAGAATCCAGTAAGGTTCGCCAAAGACGGGCTCGGCATCAAGCCTTGGCGGAAGCAGGAAGAAATCCTGAACGCGCTTTCCAGACACAACTACGTCGCGGTCAGGTCCTGCAACGGTTCGGGCAAGACCTTCACCGCCGCGCTCGCCACTCTATGGTGGCTGATGTCTTTCGACGAAGCAGTCGTCGTCACCACCGCGCCCACGGAACGGCAAGTCAAGAGCCTGCTGTGGCGCGAGATCCGGCAGATCCACCGCAACAACCGCGATCTCATCGGCGGGAGCATCTCCGAGAACAAGCTCGAGATTTCGAGCAAACGCTACGCCTTCGGATTCTCCACCAACACCGCCGAGAGGTTCCAAGGATTCCACCACGAGAACCTGCTCATCATCGTTGACGAAGCCGCAGGCGTCCACGAATTCGTCTACGACGCCATCTCGGGGTCTATGACCACCCGAAACGCCAAGATGCTGATGATCGGCAACCCGTCCGCGTTGGCCGGCACCTTCTACGACGCGTTCCACAAGGATAGAGACCAGTGGCACACGATACACATCTCCGCGTTCGACACGCCGGCCTTCACCGACGAAATCCCGTCCGGAGAACCGCTGCCAACCGGCATCCTGACGCCCGAATGGGTCGAGCGGTTCGAGAAGCAGCGGGGCGAACGCTCCTCCGCGTACCAGACCCGCGTCCTCGGGGACTTCCCCTCAGAAGCCGACGACACGCTCATATCGCTCAAACTGATCGAACAGGCGGTAGACCGGCGATTCGACCGCATCGACGGCGACGCCGTCATGGGTCTCGACATCGCACGATTCGGAGACGACCAGACCGTCGCCGTGATCCGCAGAGGACAGCAAGTCGTCGGCCTGAACACATTCCGAAAGTCAAACTTGATGGAGACCACCGGTAAAGCCCTCGACCTCGCGCGCCGCTACAGCGTCAAGAAGATCGTGGTCGACGAAGTGGGCATCGGCGCGGGCGTCCTCGACCGTCTGAACGAGATCGGCGAGATCGAAACCATCGGCTTCAACGGCGGCAAGAAATCCGAAAACACCGAACGCTACCGAAACCTCAGGGCCGAAGCCTTCGACAAGCTCAAGGACAGATTCGCAGAACAAAGCATCTCGATCCCGCGCGACGCGGAACTCATCTCTCAACTCGCGTCCTTGACCTACTCATTCAACTCCACCGGTCAGCTGATGCTCGAATCCAAGGAGCAGATACGAAAATCCGGCCGTCAGAGCCCCGACAAAGCCGACGCTTTAGCCCTCGCGTTCACCGCCCCCGAACCGAAGAAGGGATCAGATTTCCACGCCTGGGTGATGACCGACGACGGCGTCGTGGACATCGCCAACCCCACCCCCGAACAACGCGAACGCATGGAGGCGCGACGCCGAGCCCGCCTGTCCGAAATCCCACCCCTGCAACGCCGCAGACTAAATCGGCGACCCGTCGACTTCGGCGATGCGTTCTATCGGTATTTCAGATGAACCCGCCCCTTTCGTAAAACGAAAGGGGCGCGCACAAGCGAAGCGAGTGCGCGGGGTATGCCCGGGGCGGCAGGGATGTGGCGTACATCCCCTCTCCCTCGATGGGAGAGGGTGAGATGGGACAAAAGGGAGGGGCAATCACAGCCCATCATTCAAATCAAAAAAATCACAGTTCAAAAGAGACACCCATCCCTCCCCTTTTTGCGTCAGCAAAAGGGGGACGCGGAGCGAAGCGAACGCAGGGGGGTCACACCCACTACCACCCAATCACAGCCCATCACTCAAATCACAAAAATCACAGTCCAAAACTTGCATAACCACAACATATGTAGTATAACAACAAGTAGACGCTCCTGAAGACGACGGTCCTCCGGAGCGACCAGAAGAATCGCCGCGTCGGGAAAGGTCGAGCTCAACCTTTCAAGGACGCTGCAAAGAAAATTGAATAGAGTACGGCAGCGAGCGGGACGACACGGGGTCGCCAACACACGGCCCGCCGGCGGTGCCCGCCACAAGTCGTGAGAGACGTCTGAGAGGACGGACGAAACGCTGCCGAAACCCGGTTATTAAGACCGTTGTAGCTGCAGGGCTCGGACGCGGGGCATACGCTGGCTCCGCCAACGAAAGCAAGCCAGACGGCGGACGCCCTCCCCAACGTCGTTCCCGCGCAGGCGGGAATCCAGAGGGGAACGCGCAAAACCAAGGTTGTTCCGGGGAGAACCAGAATCCAGAGGGAGTAGCGCGGGGGAGTCTGTCCGTTCAAGGTTCGGGCGAACGGTCTCTCTATCCGGCACACGTCTTTCCGCATCGCCGGGCGGAAGAGGCTACAGCATTAGCGAGAAGAACAATCGAGCGATGACGGGGGCACATCTTTCACACGATGCTTCCCGGAGGGCCGACGGTCTGGCGACGTCGGCGGTGCTGGACCAAAAGTACTTGCCGCACGCGATCGAAACGACGCGGCGATACTTCGAAATATCTGACGTAGGGGCAGGTTTCAAACCTGCCCGCCCGCAGGGTTTCCCCCGCTCGCGGGGGAAATGTCCGAAGGACAAAGGGGGCACACCCCCTTCAATTAAACGCGCCTAAGAACCATCCCTCCCCTTTTTGCGTCAGCAAAATCCCTTCCCCTCCCCTCTCAGGGGGAGATTAAGAGGGGGTCAGCGAAGCGAATGCAGGGGGTTCACACCCCCACCCCCACCCAATCACAGTCCATCATTCCAATCACAAAAATCACAGTTCAAAAACTCGCCCACCACCTGCGCGATAATCAAACTCCACCAGACTATCCCGCCTCGCCGTGTCCACACAACAATCTCACACCTTCACCGACCCAGCTCCCCGCCTCTCCCGCGCCGACATCGCGCGCATCGCGGCTGAGATGCTCCCCCATGGCGCAGTCGTAAACCTCGGCATCGGCATCCCGTCCCTATGCGCCGATTTCGTACCAGAAGGCGTACACCTGCGCTACCAGGCCGAGAACGGAGTACTCGGATACGGCGAACTACTGCCCCCAGAAGAAGGCGACCCCGACCTCATCGACGCCAGCGGACAGTTCACCAAGATGACCCCCGGTATGGCCTTTTTCGACTCCGCAGAATCCTTCGCCATGATCCGTGGCGGTCACATCGACGCCACAGTCCTCGGCGCGATGCAAGTCTCGGAACAGGGCGATCTCGCAAACTGGATGCTCCCATCCAGAGGCATCGGCAGCATCGGCGGCGGCATGGACCTGGCAGCCAACACCAAACGCGTGATCGTAGCGATGGAACACACCACCAGACGCAACGAGCCCAAAATCCTCAAAGAATGCTCCTTCCCACTGACCGCTCAACGCTGCGTTACCGACATCATCACCGACATCGCAGTCATCTCAGTAACCAAGGATGGATTGATCCTGAACGAGTGCGCGCCGGGTTGGAACGCGCAAGATGTGCAGACCCTGACCGATGCCAAACTGCTGAAACCGACCAAAGGCTGAAGAGCCTCAGATATGAAAATCACCGATATCCGAACCGTAGTAGTCGGCAACCCTTGGAAGAACTGGATCTACGTAGTTGTAGACACCGATGAAGGTTTCCGAGGCATCGGCGAAGCCACCGGCGGTCTCAGCACACAACCAACCGTCGCCGCCGTCGAAGAAGTCAAGCACCTCGTAATCGGACGCGACCCGCGCGACATCCACGCCATCTGGAACGAACTCTATCTTGCAGGATTCCTCAACGTGAATCGCGAGATGTCCGGCATCGAAATGGCATGTTGGGACATCCTCGGAAAATCCCTCAACGCCCCTGTCCACCGACTACTCGGCGGCAAAGTGCGCGACGACATCCGCGTCTATGCCAACGGCTGGTACTCCGGCGACCGCACACCAGAAGGCTTCGCAGAAAAAGCATCCGAAGTCGTCGCCAAGGGATACACCGCGCTGAAACTCGACCCCTTCGGCACCGCATACCTCGCATTGAGCAGGTCCGAGACGCGCGAAGTTCAAGCACTCTTGAGAGCCGTCCGAGATGCCGTCGGCGACGATGTCGAGATCATGATCGAAGCCCACGACCGATTCAGCGTCGGTGCCGCAATCGAGATCGGCAACTGGCTCGAAGAGTTCGACGTCACCTGGTTCGAAACCCCAGTACTCTCAAACGACGTAGACGCCCTCATCGAAGTCGCAAAACGAGTCCCCGTACGCGTCATCGCCGGCGAGAGAATGCACGAACTACACGACTTCGCACGATTCCTAAACGCCGACGTTACCGACATCATCAACCCGGAACCCTTAGGCGTAGGCGGCGTTTGGCGCACCCTCCAAATCGCGGGCATGGCGAGAGCACATCACGCCCAACTAGCTCCCCACAACGCCGAAAGCCCGCTCAAAACAATGATCGCCCTACACATCGACGCCGTCACCCCGAACATCTACATCCAAGAATGTTTCGACGACTTCCTAGAGCCTTGGGTCTCCGACGTTCTTCACGGCTTCGAACGAGTCCAAGACGGCAAACTCCGCATCCCCGACACCCCCGGCTTCGGCGTCGAGTTAGACGAAACCGAAGCCGCCAAGCACCCCTACGGCAAATCCAACTTCCTCAGAATGTTCCGCCCCGGATGGGAACGCCGCGACGTCGCCCACGACTAGACCCCGTTCTTGGGGTCCTTGTCGTACTTCGGACGGTTCTCGAAAAACCAATCATCATCTGAACCGTCCCAGCGCCACCGGAATCTGAATCGCCCATCATCGCTGTCAAATTCAAAGTCCCGATCACCCGAAAAGTTCGGAACCCGCTCCTCGAACTCACTCGGCAGATCGTCAAACCACGACCTGAACTCATCGGCATCCTTTTCCGTCATCCATCCACGCTCAACCAACTCGTCTATCCAATCAGCTCGCCAACGCCCCTCGAAATCGAACCTGCCAAACGGCAACTCCTCCTCGATCCGATCCTCGAACTCAAAGTATTCTTCGCCTCCCAACCATCCCCCTTTACCGCCTTCAAACAGGTCGTCCAACCATTCCTCGCTGTCTTCAGACCGCCCGAAGAATCGGAAGAATTCGGGTCGGTCGAATGACTTAGCGTCCGGTTCGGTGACTTCAATCTTGTAAAAAGACGGTTCTTCGTTTTCCGTCAAATTCCCGATGCCTACGATACTAGCGGCACGCTCGATGAAAGACTGTCCCTTGTTCTCCTGGTAATCTTCGATCGCCGCGATGCTCAAGACGACGACTGCGAATACGACCACAATCGCGGCAAACGCTGCGACCACTCCGACGAAGCGAGTTTTCATTGATTGCCCTCCTTGACTACGCATGTTCGCAGGAAGCAGATTCGTTGAATGATACGTGAGGAGTTCGAGAGCGGTTTTCCGCTGTGAAGCGAATGGTTAGAATTGAAGTCCGTCATTCCCGCGCAGGTGGGAATCCAGAGCGGATTTCTTGACAGGTAACACATGTTGAAGATAGCAGTCTGCGCCAAGCAGGTGCCAGACACCGACATCCCCCCGTCGCAGTTCAAAGTCGACGAGGGAGAGTTGCGAGTGATCCCGCCGGCCGGTGTCCCACCCATCGTCAACGGTTTCGATATGAACGCGGTCGAGGCAGCGTTGCGGTTGCGAGACGCTGGAGTTGAGTGCGAAATCGTGATCTTTTCGGTAGGAACCGAGTTTGCCTTGGATGTGATGAAGAAGCCCTTGGCGATCGGTGCAGACCGATTGGTCTTGGTCGATGACGAGGCATCGGAATCTTTGGACGCTCTTGGAACCGCGCAAGTGTTGGCAGCCGCGATCGAACGCGACGGCGGCGCAGATCTGGTGCTAGCAGGCAGACAGGCGTCCGACTGGGATCAGGCGCACGTCCCAATCATGTTGAGCGAGATGATGTCCGCTCCACTAGTCACTTTGGTACGAAATCTCGCGATGAATGCTGTTGGCAATTCATTCGAAGTCGAGCGCGTGGCCGAAGGAGGATTCCAACGCATTGAATGTCCAATGCCGGCAGTTATGACGGTTACGAATGAGCTTGGCGAGGCGAGGTACGCGAACTTACGAGGCATCATGGCGGCTACCCGCAAACAACCCGAGACAATGACGATCGCAGACCTCGGGATCGGCGATATCGCCAATAACGGAAAGTTGGCGATGACCCGGCTATTCGTTCCAATGTCGGAGTCGAATGTCGAGTTCATCGAGGGTGAGGATGAGGCAGATTCCGGTCGGTTGCTTGCACTCAGGTTGCGGGAGGCGAAGCTGATATGAGCAACGACGTTCTCATCGTCGGCGAGGTGCTTAACGGTGCACTGCACCCTACCGTTCGCCAGTTGGTAAATGCCGCTGAACGAATTGACGGAGATGCAACATTGTGTCTGGCTGTTGACAGCACGTTCGACGATAGTGTGCTTGAGGGCATAGGTATCGGCAATGTGATTTTGTTGGAGCACGCGGACGTAGCCGCTGACGGATCTGGCGGTGTTTATTCGCTGTTAACAGAACTGGCGTGCCAGGCGGTTGAGCGGTTGAATCCGAGCGTGGTTTTGGTAGTCAAAACTGATGCTGGATCAGTGGTTTCGGCGCGGGTGGCCGCACGATTTGCCGCTGGTTTGGCTTCAGACTGCATCGATTTGGCGTTAAACGCTGGCGGCAAAGTGGCGGTTACTCGTCCGGTGCACGGCGGAAGCGCGATGGCTGTTTACGAGTTCGCAGGTGACGGACTACAAGTGGTTTCAGTCCGTCCCGGAGCATTCGAGCCCTCGCCCGTGTCCGGGGGTATGCCGGAGATCGAACGGCTAGATATGTCGGATGTCAGTGCTGCGGGCGCGGTCCCGGTTCTAGTTGAGACAGTGTTGGAAGAGGGCGAGGGAATTCCGTTGGAACAGGCCGATGTTGTAGTTTCGGGCGGTCGCGGACTTGGCGGGCCAGAGCCGTTCGATAATCTGCGCGAGCTGTGCGGGTTGCTGAATGCGGCGTTGGGCGCCAGCCGCGCCGCTTGCGACGCCGGTTGGATCGATCACTCGCATCAAGTCGGATTGACCGGAAAAAGCATCAGCCCCACAACCTACATCACCGTCGGCATCTCCGGCGCAAGCCAGCACATGGCAGGCTGCTCATCAGCGCGCAACATCGTCGCCATCGACAAAGACCGCGAGGCGAACATTTTCTCACATGCCCGCTATGGCGTAGTCGGCGATTGGGCAAAAGTGCTGCCCGCATTCACCGCCGCGGTAGCCGAACTGGATTGAAGGAAACCCCATTGAGCACGAGCGACCAACCACCAAACATAGTCTTCCTTTTCCCCGACCAATTCCGATCGGATTTCGCGGGATGCTACGGTGCCGACTGGTTGCAGACGCCGAACATCGATAGGATCGCGCGTGAAGGAGTGCGCTACGCCAACGGCTTCTCCCAGTCGCCGGTCTGTGTGCCTGCCCGGACAGCTTTGCTCACTGGCGCGAACGCCATCCGCAACGGCGTCACCAACAATGCCCAAAACCTCCGCGCCGACTGGCGTGAAGCCGGGATGCAGACATGGCCCGAAATATTGAATGACGCGGGCTACTACACCGCTGGCATCGGCAAGATGCACTTCTACCCGTGGGACGAGCGGCGCGGGTTCCAGTATCGGGTAGTTTGCGAGGACAAGCGGTGGCTGCACGTGCGGGATGACTACTACCACCACCTCAAGAAGTACGGCCTGCGGAAGTTGCACGGCGACGAGATGGAGGGATATCACGAGAACAAGGGAGCCATCATCCACGACATCCCATGGGAGCACTCTTGGGACCATTTTGTCGGTTCAGAGGCGGTGAAGTTCCTCGACCGCTACGGTAGTGAGGGCCCCTTCGCGATGATGGTGGGATTTCCAGGTCCGCACTGTCCATATGACCCGAACGAGCAGTTTCTAGAAGGCATCGACGAGAGCAAGTTGCCCCTCGCAGCTCCTGAAGTCCCAGGACACCATCCAAGCCTCCGAGATACCAACGTCTCCGGGAACCGCCGACCTTGGAACGGAGTTGACTATGAGCAGTTTCCGGATGAGACGAAGGTCACGATCCGAAAACACTACTCGGGTCTGGTGCAGCAGATCGACTATGAAGTAGGCGCCATCATGGATGCGTTGGAACGCCAGGGCATCTTGGACAATACCTACATAGTGTTGGCATCAGACCATGGCGACTACCTCGGAGACCACAACCTCATCGGCAAGGCATCATTCTTCGAATCGGCGATTCGGATTCCGTTCTTGGCGATGGGACCGGGGGTTGCCGGAGGTCAGGTGGTTGAGGACTTGGTTGAGTTGCGCGATGTCACGGCAACGATGCTGAGTTGGGCTGGCATAGATCTGCCAGTCTGGTACGACGCGGTGCCATTGCCGGGCGATGGGATGCCGGGCGACGTTGGTCGTGACCGGATCTTCGGAATGCTGACAGACGGTTGGATGAACTACGACGGACGATTCAAGTTGCATCGGTATAAGTCAGCCGAGGCATTGCTATTCGATATCGACAACGATCCCCAAGAGCAAGTGAATCTGTTGGATGATCCAGCCTACGCGGAGGTTCGACACCGGTTAGAAGGCGAGCTGTTCGAGGAGGTGATGACGTCCATCGAAGCGGCATCACAAGACCGCTTAGCTCAGCACGGAGACATGTCACAGGATCCCGGATTCGGTCGCGAAAGTTGGCAGCGGGAGTTTCCGCACCCACCGGTGATGTAGCGTAAACCGCAGGTTGTCGGGTAGTAGAGTATCCCCTCTCCCCTCCGTGGGAGAGGGCTAGGGTGAGGGGGAACAGAGACAAAAGGGCAGGCTCGAAAGCTGCCCATATAGGTGAGGTACAGGGTTAACATATCCGCATGGCAAAGCAAGAGATTTCTGATTCGTTGCGTGCTGAGCGAGCGCGCTATGTTGGCTTGAACGGTGGTTCGTCGGCCAAGCATGAGGAAGCGAAGCGGTGGTTACCCGGCGGAGATACTCGGAACTCGATTTTCTGGGGACCGTTTCCGATCTATGTGTCGCGAGCCGAGGGCTCGAAAATCGTCGATGTTGACGGTAACGAGCGGGTCGACTTCATCAACAACATGACGACGTTGATCCTGGGTCATCGGCATCCAGCGGTGATAGACGCACTGCGAGAGCAGCTTGAGCATGGAGTATCTTATCCAGCGCCAACGCCTTTAGTCGTCGAGTGGGGCGAGTTGATGTGCGAGAGAGTCCCGTCGCTGGACAAGGTGCGATTTGTGAATTCGGGGACGGAGGCGACGTTGAACGCGATCCGTGCAGCCAGAGCGTTTTCGGGCAAGACAATGCTGGCGAAATGCGAGGGTGCGTATCACGGTAACCACGACGCAGTTCAAATCAGCGTGACGCCGGTTGTCGGAATGGCCGGTGATGCCGAGTCGCCGGATTCGGTATTGATGACGCGTGGCATGACACCGCGGTCGGCAGATGAGATCGTAATCATGCCGTACAACGACCTCGAAAACGCGGAGCGAGTGATACGGGAATACGCCGACGAGTTAGCGGCAGTTATTGTGGAGCCCATCAACGGTCAGTGCGGAATGGTTCCGGCTGAACCAGAGTTTCTGGAAGGCATCCGACGGATCACTTCCGAATTGGGCATCCTGCTCATATTCGACGAGGTGATCGCGTTTCGAGCTTCGCGCGGAGGCGCCCAAGAGTACTACGGGGTCACACCTGATCTGACATGCTTCGGCAAGGTGATCGGTGGCGGTTTGCCAGTAGGTGCGTTTGGCGGTCGAGAAGACATCATGTCGCTATGGGACCCAAGCGGAGCAGGCGGTCCGCAGGTAGCGCACGCCGGTACGTTCAACGGCAATCCGATGACCGCGGCAGCGGGTGTCGCAACGTTGCGGGAGTTGTCAGTGGATGTTTACGAAGACCTGGAGGAGAAGGGAGAGTATCTGCGGGAAAAGCTAAGAGATGTGATCTCCGAGATGGAGGCCCCGATGGGCGTCACAGGCGCGACATCGTTGTTTGCGATACAGGCCACGTCAGAGGCAGTGCGGGACTATCGCTCTTACGCGACCAACGACGGCGATCTGCTGGAGATGGTGTTCATGGGAATGATGAACGAGGGTTATCTGCTGTCGAGCAAGTGCGCCGGGAACGTTTCAGCCGCGCACACCTATGAGGAGTTAGACGGGTTTGTAGAAGCCTTTGAGCGAGTGTTGAAGCGCGCTTGGGATAGCTGAGGCGTCTGAAACGCCGGATACGCATGGTTGGTTCTGGTTCTGTATCGCCTATGCCATTTTCTCGGCTGATGTTGCGAGGTCACTGACGACGGTTTGGGCTCTTTTCGGCAGGCGTCGCTCAAGTATCTTTGAGATGATGCCGGCGAAAATCCCGCCTTTGGGTTGGATTTCGGCGCTCATCGTCAGACGAGACCTTTCGGCATCGATCTCGCTTATCGAGAAAGTAGTGGTGGATTCCTTGATGGGACCGCCACCCGCACCGGAAACTGAGATGACGATACTTTCGCCCTGCTTGATGTCTGTAATGGTCTCGTCGGCGGATCCGGCCGGAGCCAACTCGCAGTGTCTCGTGGCACCGACTTCGAAATCGTTTTCGCTAGTCGAGTGACTGGACCTTACGGTGTCAGTGTAGTTGGCGATGTTCGGAAAGTCGGCTAGCACCTTCCAGACGGCTTCCTTTGGAGCGTTGGCGGTTACGGTGGCCTCTACGAATGCGGGCATGGGATTTGTGTCCTTCAGCGATGTTGTTTACCAATCGGTAAAATTATGAATTATTCATTACCGATCTGTCAACAATGAGTTGGCATGATGGTACGATGCAGTCATGCCGAGACCGAGGGAGTTCGATACTAAAGAGGCGATCGCGAGTATCTGCGATCAGTTCTGGTCGGATGGGTACGAGGCGACTGGCATCGCGGATCTTGAGTCTGCAACTGGTTTGGCGCGCGCGAGGCTGTACTCGGCCTTCGGTTCGAAACAGGAGATGCTCTACGAAGCGATCGACTTTTATCTTGAGAGCCGGATCAATGTGATATTCCGTCGCGTTGACGACGGAGGAATAGATGGTGTGGTCAACTTCTTTAGGACGTTCGCGGGGATTGTGGCCAAGCAACCGGAACGAGCAGAGATGGGATGTCTGGTGGTGAACTCGATGATCGAATTTGGTCGTTCCGAGCCGGAGTTGGTTGCGCGTGCGGATAGATACCGAGAGCGGGTGCGCGGTGCGTTTCGGAGCGCTTTGGAGCGGGATGCTGCGGAGGGCAGATTAGCGGGAGACGTGGAGAGTTTGGCAGATTTGGCGTACGTGGTGCTGATGGGTCTTTACGTCACGGTTAAGGGAGGAGCACCTCTGGAGGAGATCAATCGTCTATGTGGGATTGCGATAGCGGTTGTGGAGTCTTGGCGGGTAGACCCAGAGTGAAGAACAAGTTAGTCGGTGCCAGTCGCCGTAAGGGGCGTGTCGTTTAGGCACACATTTCGCAGATCATATCGGTCGCCCAGCTCCAGAATGAATTTAGCCATCCGAGCCACCATGCGATGGCGATTGCGCCCAGTATGAGAATGAGAATTGTGAAGCATCCGCAACAGCCGTCCTCTCCCTCTTTCTTATCGTCTGATTCCTCGACTTCGGCTTGGTCGTGGAGGACTCTGTATGTCGGATGAGGATCGCCGCGTGCGTACGACGTGTTCCCAATGACGGACCGATGAGACATGAGTGCTGAATCCGTAGTTGCAGGCCGTTGAGGCTGGTGGGCGGTGGAGGATTCGAACCTCCGACTTCTTGCTTGTAAGGCAAGCGCTCTGGGCCTCTGAGCTAACCGCCCGATGAGTTGGATTTTAACAGGGGATGTGGAGCAAGCAGGCTTGTGTAGACTTGGGTTATGGATCCTGGGGACTGCGAAAAAGGCAAAGCATGACCACTGCTACGCACACTCACGAAGAACTGGCCACGAAGCAAGACGTTGACGCGCGCTTCGACAGGCTTGAGGAAAAGCTGGCCGAATCTGACTACAAACACACCCAGAACTATGCGCAGCTCAGCAATTCATTTGTATCGATGCTGAATGTGATGACGAGTCTGACCGAACGAGTGGGGAAGTTGGAGGAGAATCAGCGCGTCATGATCGAGATCTTGGAGCGGATCGAGAAGTCGACGAGCCGCGGTATGGGTTTCAACGCGCCTTAAGGGCGCCGCTGCGTCAGTCGCCATCCTTTTCGTTTAGCTCGCGAACTCTCCTACGAGTCGCTTCGAGTTGCGAGCGAGTCAGCCTATAACGTCGGTTTTTGCGGTCTTCTTGAGCGAACCAGCGGAGGAAGAGGGTAGTTAGAGTGGCAAGATAGATGATGTTTCCGGGTATCCACATCAACAAACCACCGATGCGTTGGTCTTCAGTCGGAGTCAAGGTGAAGTGTTGAGGCGTGTCGATGTATGTGGTGTAAATGACGGAGTTAGATAGTGTGATGATGGCGGCTAAGACCGCGGTAGGGGTTACTACGAGGATCAGGTAGATGATGCGCTGGGGATCGGTGAGTTGCGACCTGACCGGTGGAGGCCCGATTATCGGCCACCAGAAGAGTATGGAGGTGGCGAACATTGAGAGGTGCATTGCGAGGTGTGCGATATCGTTTCTGACGGCTAGGGAGTACGCCTCGGGAATGTGCCACCCCCATAGTGTGAGGACGAATGCCGGCAATGCGAACTTAGGGTTGGTGAGGGTTGCGTTGATGTTTCTCAGCCATCCGTGTTCGGCGAGCGATGGAGCGAGTCCGACGCGTACGGTTTCAGGCATCGCCCAGAGATAAGCGGCCATCGGTGTAGCTGCCAGAAGCAATACAGATGCGACCATTGCGATGAGGATGTGCTGCGTCATGTGAGCAAAAAACATGTCCTCGGAAAAGGCTTCGGGCGGACCTGCCACGGCGAAAAAAAGGATGATATATCCGGCGATCGCGTAAATCACCCTGCGAATGGGTATCGCTTGCCATCCAGAGCGGATCTGGAGTCGCAACATACCGACGATGTAGACGGCGGCGAGGAAGACGACGATGATGAATTGGGGTCCAGAAAGCGACCACGCCGACAGAAAATCGCCGAATGAGTTGGCGATGTCAGTTGAGGGATTCATCATCGGCTGGGGTGGATAATCAGCCGTGACGGTGCGGCATTAGGCGTCGGCCTCTTGCGCGGCGACCCAATGTGGATGCTATTGCTGAACTTGACCGCCGTAGTTCAGAAGGAGTAGGAGCGCCACGAATATACCGATACCGATGACCATACAGGCCGTGAATATCCATGCGTAATACTTGCGATCGAACTTGAGGTGCATGAAGAATCCGACGACGAGCACGAATTTGCCAAGAGAGAGAACGAGCATCAACGGAACGAGCAGGTCGCCGAGGAATAGCCAAGCGAAGGCCCAAACTTCGACGATGGTGATGATGCTGAGGATCGCACCGATCAGCACGTAGAACCCGGGTGTGCCGTGATGTAGGTTCGCAGCGGTCGTGATTTCCCATATCCTCTTGATTGGGGTTACACCGTCGCCTAGCGGACCTTCCATTTTCGGATTAGGTTCCTGCCACTGCGTACGAGGAAGATCCCACCAGCCTCGGCCATCGTGGTAGAGGATCTTGTTCAAGAAGTTCGACATTTTGGGTTGGTGATTTTGTTCAGTGTCGGATTTGGTTACGCTTAGTGCGCGCCGGGCACCCACGGGACGCTTCCTGGGGGAGCGACGTCACGAGCGGATATTAGGTATATGACGGTGAAGATTACGATCCAGACGATGTCGACGAAGTGCCAGTAGAGGCCGGCTAGCTCAAGATCGATGGCGTTGTCGGCGCGTAATGTGCCTTTGATGCTGCCGAAGCCGAGGAACATGAGCCACAAGACCCCTAGGGTCACGTGGGCGCCGTGCAGGCCGGTGAGGATGAAGAATGTTGTGCCGAATAAGTTTGTCCGAGGTGTAAGGCCAACCTTTGCGAAGTGGTTGAACTCATATACCTGGAATAGCAGGAATATGGAGCCGAGAACTACGACTGCGAAGATCCACAAGGTGCCAAGTTTCTTGCGTCCTTCTTGGACGTATGAGAGAGCGAGAACCATCGCCAATGAACTCATGAGCAACACGAAGGTTGAGACCGACGTGATGGGGATATCGAGGATGTCGGCCGGGTAAGGTCCCACGAGGCTTCGGTTGCGGTAGACAAGGAAGGTGGCAATGAAGGATCCGAAGAACATCACGTCGGATCCTAGGAATGCCCACATGAGCAACTTTTTGTTGCTCAGTCCGGTCGAAGTGTTTATGACTTCGCCGTGTTCGCTCTTAATTTCGTATGTGGCGGATGCGGATGCCAATTGAGGGAGCTTTCCGTTGGGATATCGGGATTAAGTGAGTTTAGTTCGATCAGTGACCGTGCGACGCGCCTTCAGGTACAGGGTCGTTGACGGGTTCCATCGACCAACCGATTAGGCCCCATAGCAGAATGACGACACCGATGATAATCACTGGAATGATCGTCATTAGTCCTGCGCCGACGATGGTGAGTCCCAAGGCGAGGATGAATGGGTAGTAAGACATGTCGGGGAGATGGATGCCGTGGCCGTGGTCATCGTCACCGTGATGGTCTGATGCATGTTCGTCGTGATGTTCATCTTCCACGTCGTCGTCGAACTGAGCGCCTGAAGGGGCTCGTAGTTCGCCTTCGTGTTCGTCGTGGTAATACTCAGCGATGAGTTCAGGGTGCTTTCGGAACCAGAAATCGTCACGATGCTCAACGTTGGGTATCTTCTCGAAGTTGTAGTGGGGTGGGGGAGAAGCGATTGACCATTCGAGAGTTCTGCCGTCCCACGGGTCATCGCCTGCGGGTACGCGCTTGCGAGCGCTGTAGAAGACATTGATGAGGAATAGGAGGACGCCGAAAGCCATCAGGAAACCGCCGGCGGAGGCGTACATGTTGGTGTTTTCCCATCCCATGTTTTCGGCGTAGGTGAATACGCGGCGCGGCATGCCGTCGAGTCCGAGCCAGTGCTGCGGCGCGAACTGGAGGTTGAAGCCGATGAGCATCAAGAGCCAGTTAGCCTTGCCCCACCCTTCGCTGAGCATGTATCCGGTAGCTTTGGGCCACCAGAAGTAGATGCCGCCGAATATGGCCATGATTGCGCCGCCGAAGAGGACGTAATGGAAGTGCGCGACGACGAAGTACGTGTCTTGCTGTTGGGCGTCCGTGGGCACGGATGCGTGCATTACGCCGGAGAGGCCGCCGATGGTGAACATGGCGATAAACGAAATGGCGAATAGCATCGCAGTTGAGAAACGTATGGAGCCTCCCCACATGGTTCCGAGCCAGTTGAAGATCTTGACGCCTGTCGGTATTGCGATGGCCATTGTGGAGATGGCGAATGCGGAATTGGCGGCTGGCCCAAGTCCGACGGTGAACATGTGATGGCTCCACACGAACCATCCCATAAATCCGATTGCCACGCCGGCAAATACTAGGAAGGTGTATCCGAAGAGCGGTTTGCGTGAGAAGACAGGAAGGATCTCGGAAACGATGCCCATTGCTGGGAGGATGAGGATGTAAACCTCGGGGTGCCCGAAAAGCCAGAAGACGTGTTGCCACAGGACGGGATCGCCGCCAGCAGCAGTGTTGTAGAAGTGCGTGCCGTAGAGGCGGTCGACCTGAAGTTGGATCAGGGCGACGGTCAGGACCGGCAGTGCGAGGACGATGAGGACCGAGGTGACAAATGTCATCCATGTGAACACCGGCATCTTCGTAAGGGTCATGCCCGGCGCACGCATGTTGAGGATGGTGACGATGAAGTTCAAACCCGCGGCGATGGAGGCGATACCAAGGATGTTTAGGCCGATGACCCAGTAGGTCATGCCGTGCGTGGGGTTGAACGCTACGTGTGAGTTTGGCGCGTAGCCGAACCAACCGCCGTTGGGTGCGTCACCGACGAACCATGAGAAGTTCAAGAAGAGGCTGCCGAACAGGAATATCCAGTAGCTCAATGCGTTTAGGCGCGGGAAGGCAACGTCTCTGGCACCGATCTGGAGCGGCACGAGCCAGTTGAAGAACGCTGCTGAGAGCGGCATCACGACGAGGAACACCATAGTGGTTCCATGCATCGTGAAGAGCTGGTTGAAGAGTTCGGGATCGATTAGGGTGTTGTCGGCTTGGGAAAGCTGCAAGCGCATGATTAGCGCTTCGATGCCGCCAACTAGGAACCAAAGGAAGGAGGTTACGGCGTAGAGGGTGCCGATGCGCTTGTGGTCAACCGTGCTTATCCAGCTCCAAATGCCGTATTCGCTCTTCGGCCTGGGGAAGATGCGCGGGAACCTCATCGAGATGGGTTCGCTACCTACTCCTGGATGTGTGGTCTGCATGGTTGAGGTGATTTGGAGGTGACTCAGCGCCGTTGACGAACGCTGTGTTTCTAGTCTATCCGAGTTGGTTTGTCCTTATTTAAGGGTAGAGATGTAAGCGATTAGGTCGTCGACTTGGCTGGCTGGCAATTTCGGCACGACCATCGAGTTGGTGAAACCATCGACGATGAATGCGGCGGGATCGTTGATCGACTCGCGCATGTAATCTTCTGCGGAAAGGCTAGTTCGGGTACCAGCGCGGTCAGCGATGCCGATAAGACTTGGCCCAACGATCGTGGTTTCCGCGTCAAGCGAGTGGCAGGCGTTACAACCAATGGATACGAAGAGCTGCTCGCCACGTTCCTCAGGAGTGCCGCCCGTGATCTGCGGCGCGGCAAGTTGCTCAATGTCGCCGGGAACGAGTCCGAGGAGATAGTCTGCGATGTTCTCGACCTCTTGAGACGAGAGATTGATCTTGTTGTCGGCGCGTTCCTGATATACAGCGGCATGGGCCTGCATCGAAGTGCCGATCTTGATGTCGTTGGGATCGTTGATCCATTTGATCAAGTTTTCGCGTGAGTTCTCTTTTATACCCGCGCCGAGGAAGAGCCGATCACCATAGTGCGTCATGTTTGGCGCGGAGACGATGCGTGAATTTTCGATGTCGTCAAGCCAAGTCGTCCACCGGGAGTCTTGTTGCTGAATTTCGAGAGAGTAGGCGTCCTGTCGCCATGAGTCGTCGGTGTGGCAGGTCTTGCAGTGGGTTGCGAAGAGGGTCTGTCCTTGCTGTTCTGAGCTGCCAGATTCAAATGCTACTGGGGGTGTGCGCATTCCAGCGACCCACTGTTGGAAGCCTTCTTCCGTATGAGCAATTACGCGGAAACGCATGTGCGCGTGTGCGATGCCGCAGAATTCGGCACATTGCCCGTCGTACACTCCCGGCTCTTCGGCGATGAACCAGAGGAGGTTGTCGTTGAGAGGCACCATGTCGATCTTGCCGGCGAGTTTAGGTACCCAGAAACTATGAATGACGTCTTGAGATGCGAGTTGCACATTAACTGGCCTACCGACCGGGATGTGCATCTCATTAGCAGTCACGACTTCTTGGTTTGGGTAACGGAACTCGAACCACCAGCGGTGGCCGATGGCTTCGACTTCGAGAACGTCTCCCATGTCAGTTGGCGCTCCCCGCTGCTGTTCCCAGATGCCGATGATTGTTGGCACGGCGATGGCGGCAATCACGATGGACGGGAGCACCGTCCAAGTGATTTCGAGCTTGGTGTTGCCGTGGACCTGCTTGGGGATCTTGTCGTCGCGGCGGCGGTATCGGATTGCGGCGTAGATGATGGCGCCTTCGACGACGATGAAGACGGCTACGGCGATCCAGAAGATCAGTATGAAAAGATTGCCTTGGTCTCGTGCGACGGGGCCGCCATATCCGAAAGTGGATTGCGGGTGCTCAGGGGAACAAGCCGCGAGGATAGAAGTTGCGGCGAGAGCAAGCACAACGAGTGCGAGCTTGTTGAAGTTGGAGGGAGTCAGCCAGTGTTGCATCTAGATGCGGTCTTGTCGTAGTGGTTTGACGGTCTGTCAGCTACTTTTCGGCTTTAAATCGCGCGTGCGTTAGCGCGGTTTCCCTCGGGGGCGTTGGGCATCAAGTTCAACCAAGAGATTAGAATATCATTCCGCGCCGCAAGTCGCAAAGTTAACAACTCTGAAGCCAGTCGTCAATCGGATTTTGGATCTTTGGACGGGAATTTTCGAAGTTCTGCTCTCTTGAGGTCTCTGTCATGAGCCCAGCGATTCCCCAACGCGTACTAATAGCGACGCAGAACTCCGGCAAGGTGCGCGAATTTCGTCGGTTGCTTGAGCATATTCCGGCGCAGTTCGTAGGACTGGAGGAATTGCCCCACGTAGGCGCTCCGAGCGAGGATGGCGCGACTTTCCTAGACAACGCGAAGCTGAAGGCACGCTACTATTCACAACACTTCGCTTCAATAGCGTTGGCCGACGATTCGGGTCTGGTAGTGGATGCGTTAGATGGAGCGCCTGGGGTTCACTCAGCTAGATATGGCGGTGATGGGCTGAGCGACGAAGATCGGACTGATCTCTTGTTGAGCAGGATGTCGGACGTGCCTCGAGAGAACCGCACGGCACGCTTTGTGTGTGCGGTAGCGGTTTGCAGACCAGACATGGGCGAGGAATTCTTGCACGCACTGGGCACGGTCGAGGGCATGATTGCATTTGAGAAGTGCGGAGCGAATGGTTTTGGATATGATCCAGTCTTCGTTCCCGATGGAGAGAGGCGAACAACGGCTGAGATGGATTCTGAAGAAAAGGATCGATTGAGCCACCGCGGAAACGCCATCCGTGCGATCGCTCCTGCACTGGAACGATTGTTACTCGGCGGATAGGGACAAAAATTGGTCCCGATTGTTCGACGGGTACAATCTCAAGCACGTGATTCCTTGCTTCGCCAACGGAGCATGAAGGTAGTCAGCGCGTGACATCCCTCTCTACAAGCCGAAAGATCCAAGACACGCTGGGGCGAAACGTCCGTGATTTGAGAATCTCGGTCACAGATCGGTGCAATTTCCGATGTCCGTACTGTATGCCGGCGGAGATATTCGGGGAGCGCTACGAGTTTCTGAAGCGGGAAGAGATTCTCTCATTCGAAGAGGTCGTACGATTGACGCGGATATTCATTGGATTCGGCGTCTCAAAGATTCGAATCACCGGAGGTGAACCACTGGTGCGTTCGGATGTCACGTCGCTGATCCAAGATTTGGCTTCAGTAGACGGCGTGACGGATCTCGCGATGACCACTAATGGGTTTTTATTGCCTCGCTATGCCCATGAGCTTAAGGAAGCAGGATTAGATCGGTTGACGATCAGTCTGGATGCGCTTGACGAGGAAGTATTCAAGCAGATGAGCGGTCGGCCGTACGGACCGGAGAAAGTTCTAGAGGGTATCGAAGCAGCGCGCGACGCTGGGTTTTCGCCGTTGAAGATCAACGCGGTGGTTCAACGTGGCGTGAACGAACAGACCATCATCGAGACCGCGGAATACTTCCGTGGAACGGGCGATATTGTCCGGTTTATCGAATACATGGACGTAGGCAATCTAAATGATTGGGATCTGTCGCAGGTTGTGTCTGGGAAGGAAGTCATCGACCTGATCAACTCCGAGTTTCCACTGGAGCCGGTTGATGCGAATTACCAAGGCGAAGTGGCGTCAAGGTACCGGTATTTAGACGGTTCCGGCGAGATCGGGGTGATTACCTCAGTCACGCAGCCATTCTGCGGCGATTGCACCCGTGCACGATTGACGACTGAAGGTCGGTTGGTCACATGTCTTTTCGCGACGCGTGGAACTGATTTGAAGGACCCCATGCGATCGGGTGCCTCAGACGATGAGCTTAGCGAGATTATTGAGCGTGTCTGGCTATCCAGGCGCGATCGGTATTCGGAGCTTCGGTCGGCGAACACGGATATGACTGGCGTTGGATCGCACCGAGAAAAGATCGAGATGTTTCGTCTCGGCGGCTGAATTGACGAAAGCGATAATGATGCTATTGATTTACGATGTTTCAATCGAAGGTTCCTTTACGACGGGATGAGATGTAGCAAGTCCATATGACACAACAGACCGAGACAAAGCAAGAGACGGCGACGATGGTTCGCATCAACTGCGGTGTCGACTACCAAGCGCACCAGGGATTTGGTGCGTACAGCGCGATGGTCAAGGTCGGAGACGAGCAACTAGAGCCCATCGCCGGTGTGGTAGATGAAGACGCCACTTTCATCCGGTGCTGCTTGATGGCGGCGGTCAAAGGGATTGAGGCCGTGGATCTGTCTGGCGCGACCGTAGAGGTGGTGACGCCATCTACATGGGTTGCTGAGACAGTTGGCGATCCAGAACAACTAGCGGTGTTGCGCACGAACGATTGGATCAACGTTGACGGCGAAGAAATAGTTCATCGCGATTTACTCGAACGTTTGGCGGGTCATATCGATCGGCATGAACAGGTGAGTTGGACACTCGCGCAAAATGCTGGACGCCGAAATCGCACGGATGACCAACCCGACGGCAAGGATAGCGATAGCGAGAATGAACTTACACCCGATTGTCACATCTCTTACGCCGCCGCTACCGTAGGAAATTCCGGTGTCGGGGCGTATTGCATCGAGTTGAAGATACCTGGCAAGGTAGAGAGAGTATCAAGCAAATTCCAGACGACGAATTTTGCTAGGATGCACTTGACGGCGTGCATCGATGCGCTGCGTGAAACTCGCAGAATCATGCGGAAGGACGGGTTGCGGATCGTTCTCGACACGCCCCACGAATTGACGGCAAACGCGGTGAATCGGGGTTGGTTGGAGACTTGGAGCCAGAACAAATGGAACCGGCGTGAGGGCGACCGAGTTCGCAACGCGGATCTGTGGCAAGAATTCCGGCGACTGATGCAGCGGCATGAGGTTGAAGTTCGCTTAGCGCTAGATTCAGCCAATTCGGACGTGATGTTGAAGCAGGCCCAGAACCTTGCGAGGCGTGAGGTCGACCGTGTTCGAGAGGATACAGAGTTCAAGGAGCAAGAGGAGGCAGCGGTAAAAGCAGGGACTTTGATCCGAATATTCACGGACGGGTCAGCACTCGAGAACCCTGGCCCCGGTGGATGGGCGGCGATCATGGAGGTTAAGGGCAAACGTGCGAGCCAATCGCAGGGCTATAAGCATACGACCAACAACCGTATGGAGCTGATGGGTGCCGCAGAGACGTTGGACTTTCTGGTGAACTTGCAGGCCGACGGCAAGATCGACGATGTGGAAAAGGTGATCGTCGTCACAGATTCGGAATATCTGGTGAGCGCGATGACGCGTGGGTGGGCGAAGCGATGGCGCAAGAACCAGTGGATCAAGCAGGACGGTGACAAAGCGGCGAACACCGATCTTTGGAAGCGCATTCTTCACGCAGGCGATCGGCTGAAGAAAGTAGAGTTCCGCTGGGTGCGGGGGCATTCCCGGTTCAGCGAGGCTTTCAGCACAGAGAATGAGATGTGCGACAAGCTAGCGAAAGAAGCAGCGGGGCAGCCGGAAGACAAGCTGCTGGTGGACGACGGGCACGAGGAGTAGTTGGGCTTGACCAGAAATAGTGGTCAGATATGAGCCCTGCTGCAGGAACAGATCTCTCTATCTACTCCGATGGTGGTGCTATCGGAAATCCCGGTCCGGGAGGCTTCGGCGTGGTGGTCGAAGCTGATGGGAAGAGTTGGCGGATGTCGAAGGGGTATCGCCGGACGACGAATAATCGCATGGAGTTGATGGGCGTGATCGCCGGGCTTGAGAGCACGGCGGGTTTGGGTAATGGGCGAAAGACTGAGGTTGTCTCCGATTCGAGTTACGTTGTCAACGGGATGTCGAAGGGCTGGGCGAAGCGTTGGCGTGCGAACGGTTGGCGACGCAACAAACAAGGCGATATGGCGCTGAATCCTGATTTGTGGGGACGGCTTCTCGATGCGGTTGACGACCGAGATGTTGTATTTCGGTGGGTGAAGGGCCACGCCGGTCATCGGCAGAACGAAGAATGTGATGCGATGGTGCGTGAGGCGTCGCGATTGCCCAAAAACGAGCAGCTTATCGATACCGGCTATGAACGGAAAGGAAGTGCTCTGACTGTTCAGGCGCCGTCATTTGAAAGTTTGGTTGGGACGGACGAAGCAACTAAACCCCAACCTGAGTTGACGCACATCGATTCATCGGGCGAAGCGCGGATGGTGGATGTCGGAGATAAGGCGATCACCGAACGAGTTGCAACGGCTGGGTGCGAGGTTGTGATGTCTGCGAAGACGCTGTCGCTGATCCGTTCTGGCGGCATCGGCAAGGGTGACGTGATCGCGACGTCTAAACTCGCTGGTGTGATGGGAGGAAAGCGGACAGCCGAACTGATCCCGATGTGTCACAACATACCGATCTCGCAGATCGAGGTCGATATTGAAGAGTTAGCGGATGGTACGGGATTGCGGATCAAAGCGACTGCCCGAGCGAGATGGCGAACGGGCGTAGAGATGGAGGCGATGACAGCGGCGTCGATCGCTGCGCTGACGGTCTACGACATGTGCAAATCGGCTGAGCGCGGAATACGAGTGACGGAATTACGCCTGCTTCGTAAGAGCGGGGGCAAGAGCGGCGAATACGTCGCTGAATAGCCCCGCCCGTCATTCTCGCTGCCCCACTCCTCTGGATTCCGGCTTTCGCCGGAATGACGACGGGACGACTGAAATCCAGAGAAAACAAACCTTGCCGACAACACGCCGATCTTGACCACATGGTTTGCCGTGGGTACTATTGTGGATACGGCGCGAGGGTGCCCAAGGGTCGTTGAAGGGTTGATTTATCGGGGGCGATGTAGCTCAGCAGGTTAGAGCGAGCGCTTCATAAGCGCTAGGTCACAAGTTCGAGTCTTGTCATCGCCACCAGACTTCATTAGGCGGCGCGCCCCCTTTGTCCTTCGGACATTTCCCCCGCGAGCGGGGAAAACCGGATTTTGATGGGCGGTTAGCTCAGCTGGTTAGAGCGCATGCTTCACACGCATGAGGTCGGAGGTTCGAGTCCTCCATCGCCCACCATGACGTACCGATTTGCGAACTCCGCCATTGAGATCGATTTCGGCGGAGTCCACAGACCGGTAACAGGAGTCCGAGACCATGGCGCGCGACACAGGCAGGGATGTTGGGATTGGGGCGTGGCCCCCCGCCGCCTCTGTGCTGGATTGGCTTCTTGACTCAGACCCCTCCATCCGCTGGCAAGTCCTCCAAGATCTAGTCGACGCCGATGACGTCGACGCCGAGCGTGCCCGCGTGGCAGATGAGGGATGGGGTCGACGACTGCTCGATGAGCAGCGCCCAGACGGGCAGTGGGGCGATGGAGAAGGGCACCCGTTCTGGTGGACGAACATGTACACACTCCTCTACCTGCGTGATCTCGGCGTGGATCCTGAAAACTATCGCACTCGACGCGCGATCGAGATAGTGCACTCGAGTGTGAACTGGGGCCCGTGGCACGGATACTCTCCGTTCTTCGAGGGGGAGGAAGAGCCCTGCATTAACGGGCGCGTCGTGGCGCTCGGCGCCTACTTTGGGAAGCCGAGCCTCCGATTGGTGGACCTTGTGCTGAGCGAGCAGCTCAGGGATGGTGGGTGGAACTGTGAGGCGCACGACGGCTCCGTGCGCTCCTCATTCCATACGACGATTTGCGTCTTGGAGGGCTTGCTCGCACACGAAGAGTCGTTCGGGGAAGACCCGGCCATCACGGAAGCTCGCGAGCGTGGTGGAGAGTATCTGTTAGAGCGGCACCTCCTCCGGCGGCTCTCCACGGGCGATGTCATCGACGAAGGTTGGAGGCGCCTCGCCTTTCCTCCGTTGTGGCGCTACGATGTCCTGCGGGGCCTTGAATACGCGGCCACTGCAGGCTTAAAGGACGATCCGCGCCTGGCAGAAGCCATCGAGACAGTTGAAAGTCGTCAGCTTCCCGATGGACGCTGGCACCTAGACGTGCGGCACAAGGACACCCTCTACGAGGAGATCGCCGGTGCTCCCGGAGAGCCGAACCGATGGATCACGCTCCGCGCACTCCGCGTGCTGAGGCGCTTGCACCAATGAAGGACCCGCAGCGTCCGGCCTCTACGGCTTCGACATCTTGGAGATGTGGTCCGCCTGCACCCGCATCCCAAACGGGATAGTCTGGTCGGTCGTCGTTACGTCTGCATTATCTGGATCAGGTTGCCACAGGTGTCGTCAAAGACCGCAATAGTAACAGGGCCCATTTCTGTCGGATCCATCGTAAAAGTTACGCCCAATGACTTCAGCTTCTCACACTCTGCACCGATGTCCGTAACACCAAAGGAGTGCGCTGGGATGCCTTGGTCAAATAACCCTTTCTGATAAGCCTGTGCTACCGGGTTTTCATTTGGTTCAAGCAGAAGCTCGGTCCCATCCGGGTCTTCGGGCGAGACGACGGTAATCCACCTGTACTCCCCTGCAGGCACGTCATGCTTTAGCACAAAGCCGAGCGTCTCCGTATAAAACTTCAAGGCTTCGTCCTGGTCACTTACGAAAACGCCGGAGAGTGTAATGCGCATATCTGACTTCCTTTTCTTTTCATCGAGTTATTTGAGCCATCGGTTCATGGCAGTCTTGATGGGTTCATCGTTGTAGACGAGCATCCGATACTTGCCACGCTTCTTTGAGCTTACGAGCCCCGCTTTTTCTAATACATCAATGTGCTTAGCCAAGGCCTGTCGGGAGATGGAGACGTCGTATCGCATGATCAAGCGCGCTGTGAGTTCGTAAAGTGTCTGCTCCTTGCGCTCGGAGAGCTCGTCCAGCATCAACCTGCGCGTTGGGTCCGCGAGTGCCTTGAATACCAGGTCATTGTGCATGTACACAATATAATACGCAACCATATGGTTGCATGTAAAGGGGCGATTCCTCAGGCTGGCTCATAACGAACTCCCAGCAAAAAGTTCGCAATGCAGTCTTGCACGGCCCACCATTATCCTTAAACGCGAGGCAGCCCCTGCATTTTGCAACCCCCGCTTGTCGTCTGGCTCCAAAGTTTCGAAACATGTTGCGTGAAAGATAAGCCAGAAAATATCACCGAGGCTATCAGGCAACCCGCCTATATCGTTAGGGCGGTTCGCGGGCCGATACAGTCCTTCATTCATACGGAGGAGGTCGGCGCACTCTTCTTGCTGGTTGCGGCGGCTGTCGCACTTGTATGGATAAACTCGCCATGGTCAGCGTCGTATGTCGACTTCTGGCACATCAAGGTCTCATTCGATATCCACGTCTTCGCCATTTCGGAGGACCTGCGGCATCTCGTCAACGAAGGGCTGATGGCCGTCTTCTTCTTCGTCGTCGGTCTTGAGATCAAGCGAGAGCTTGTACACGGAGAACTTTCGGCATTCAGAAAGGCGATCCTGCCAGCCGTCGCGGCGATTGGGGGGATGTCCGCGCCAGCGTTGATTTACGTCCTATTCAACTATTCGGGTGACTACCTTGTGGGCTGGGGGATCCCGATGGCGACCGACATCGCCTTCGCAGTGGGTGTCCTCGCCTTGCTTGGCAGGAGAGTGCCCCCGGAACTCAGAGTGTTCCTGCTAGGACTGGCGATCGTCGACGACTTGGGCGCGATCGGTGTTATCGCTGTCTTCTACACCGAGGCGATCAACTGGGCGAATCTCGGACTCGGCGTCGGATTTTTCGCAGTGATCGCGCTATGTGTGAGGTTCGGGATCAGGTCTATAGGCTTCTATCTCATCATGTGTGTAGTGATGTGGCAGTTCTTCTTGGAGTCTGGAATTCACGCCACATTGGCTGGAGTTTTGATCGCCGCCATCGTGCCATCAAAACCAGACTTGCTTCGCAAAGATTACGCCTCCGCAGTGAAGAATCTGCTTCACGACTTCAGGCTGGCGATGGCGAACAAGAACGAGGAGAAGGCCCAGACCATCGTAGCCCAGATCGAGGATCTCAGCCGAGGGACCGAAGAACCTTTGGAACGCCTTGAGGCAACCATTCACCCGTGGGTCAGCTTCGTCGTTCTCCCCCTCTTCGCTCTCGCCAATGCGGCGATCATCTTTGATGCCGACACCTTGTCAGCGGCACTTGAAAGTCAAGTCACCTTGGGTATCGCGTTAGGACTTCTAATCGGAAATCCCATAGGTATCTTGGGGCTGACCTGGTTGGCCATCAAGTTTGGCCTTGCTGAACTGCCCACGGGTGTCGGTTGGAGGCATATTTTGGGCGTAGGATTCCTTGCGGGGATCGGCTTCACGGTGGCGATCTTTATATCGGGCATCGCTTTCAACGATCCTAGCTTGGTGGATCAGGCCAAGATAGGTATATTCGGGGCGTCTTTACTGGCCGGTGCAATTGGCTATCTTCTGCTTCGCACTATCGGCGACCGGGCAGATACCCCAAACTCCGGTTAGAAGCTTGATCCAGCCATTGGGTCTAACTGTCCTGCCGGTCAACCGATCCCATATCGGACTGAAGCTGGGGATGAGGTTTTGATTGAGCGGGATGGGGTGGCGGTGGCGAAGTTGGTAAAATTCCGCTCCACCGGGAAGCGAGAATTCGGTTCGATGAAAGGCTTGATCGATTTAGATGATAGCTTCTTTGACCAGCTTCCTAAGACGAGTTGATGTTGCGGGAGGGGCATCGACTTGCAATAGGTGATCAATTCTCACTATCGGAATCCCATCATTACACATATGCGATGATGTTTGCGGTGATGAGGTGGAAAACGTTGCATTGACTGCACTCGGCTTACTCATCGACGTCATCGAAGATACTTCGAGTGCTCGACGGACTGTCATTTTTGGCAATGGCCCCATACGCCGTACGCTCGGATTCTTCGTCGTAGGGCATTTCGTCGAATGCCCATTCCCACGCCAAGTCGATTTGCGTGCCTAACTTTTCATGAATTTCGATGTCGCCTATGAATGTTTCTCTCAATGCTTCGAAGTATTCGACCAGAGGTAGGATGTAGTCGTCAGGGTTGTAGCCGGACGGAGAGTTCGACTGAAATTCCCAACGAATGTCGTCGAGCCTAGGTAATACTTCAGATCGAATCTCGTCGATTAATTCGGAGTATTCCAGTTCGGTTAATATCTTTCGGGCGTCCGGATCTGCAATCGCGCATGCATCTTGATATTCAATCGCATACTCGGCCAGTTTCGAAGCCAAATCTCGCCTTGCCACTTCAGGCAGAAAACCACACTCCTTCAAGCGCCGGGCTAGTTTCAACTCTGGGCTATAGCCGACAAACGGGGTTACGTCGATGGTTTTTTCGGTGATTTCTGGATGCCTCTGCAGAAATAACCCTAGAAATTCCTTCGAGCACCGACTGGCCAAAAACCCCATTACTTTCCGCTTCTGTTCCCACCGGTTGAGCCACTTGTCCCCAGAATCAACGTAGCGACCGATTATTTCAACCTTGTCGATGACCTCCTCAAAGAAAGGTTCCGGCAAAACAACGGATCTCTCGATTCCTACGTCGCCACACGACACGAGATCTAGCAACCGGTCAGGCGATGTCCCTTGAACGAAAATGCCCAAGTGCTCAACCCTCTCAGCCAAAATTTGGGAGTACGCGTCGCCGATGGTCGGGTGCTTAAAACGCCAAAAGAACCTTCCGTTTTCTCGAGCAAGGGACACCATGCTGTTATCGAGGGCATCTAGTGCTGCGATACACGTGCTAAGGTCACCCCCTAAGCGGTGCAACGCATCTTGTTCATGTGCCGTCAATTGAAGGGGGCTTTTCGCTGCGTTGTTGCGCATATAGATCAACGCGAGGGCGGCTTGGCTTTCCGAGTCGAGGCTTTTTAAAACCTCAATGAGGTGTTGTTCGCGTAGTTCGACGAATCGATCGACATAGTGTTCGCTGAAGACGAAATCTCTTGTGAAAGTAGGTTCTGACAGACGACGCGCAGTTTCAGGGATGAAACGTGGACTGCGTGCAACTTTCTCGAGGAACGGTTTGATCTCGGTCCGAAACTCTCGGGGTTGCTTGCCGTGTTTTAGATGGTTGTATAAGATCGTCTGTTTTTCGGTTTCAGTAAGGCCTTGCACGTCGATCACTACCTGACTGTCTGAGAGCAAGGGGAAAACACTCAATTTCAGATCGTTTTTTGCGCGGTTGTATATGTAATCTCTTGAAGTCATGATTATTTTCGCCCCTTTCGCAAGCATAGAGTTCATGCTCGCAAGGGCTTGGTTCCATGCATTCGTAGTTGAATACTGATATTGGTTCACTCCAAATGCATCATCGATCCAAAAAAACTGAGATGGCTCTGACGGGTTCCAATGATCGATCAGATGTCTCGGACCGTCGACTTTTAACAGATTAGCGCCCCATTTGTCGGTAGCCGCGACGGCGAGCATTGATGCTATCGTTGTTTTGCCTGAGGCTGGTTCACCGAGCAACAACACAAAACCATGTTTATCCATCGCTTCAGCGGCATGCCGGTGTGCGTCCGTAACGATAACCTTCGACAGATCTTCATGCATCGAATCGAGGATCGCTTGGGACTGTTCGTAAGCGCGTTCATCCAATATCTGACTAAGGTCTCCGAGGCCGTAAACCCGCGGTACGAGCATGCGAAGTCGGTTGTTTTTTTGGATCTGTTCGCAAATCCAAGTTGAACCGAGTGTCAATACATGTTTCACGCCGACGGACCTTAGAAGAGACTTGATTTCTAGTGCTCGCGTTCCGGTCAAGTCCGCGTTGGTCATCAGAACATATGAATCGCAATCACCCGTTGCGACGAGGCGTTCCACTTTCTCCAATTCGTCGGTCAAGTCGGAAGGGCGAATCGAGCGATCGGTTTTGCTCGTGAATTTGCATTGGAAGACAACACTACCCACCAACACTTCATCTCCCAACGCGGTCCAATTGCATATAAAGGCACCGTCTTGGCCACCATCGTGGGTGTCAAGAAAGCGTTCGACAGTTTGCCCTAGTACCTCCTGCGCAATTGTTACGCAGAGTTGTTGAAAGTTGTACCAGCCGAGACTGCGTAAGTTGTACATGCTTCGAGTGAGTTGATGGATCAGTTCAGTGCAAGAGGTTGCGGTGACCAGCAAATTCGATTTTAACGCGAGCCCAAAGATCGAAAGGAACGTTCAACGTTCGACTCTTGTCGATTTAACTCCATAGCCGACGCCAATCACACCGACGACAATGAAGGGCCAAAATCCGGTCTCCAACGAGTCTCAGTTCGAACGGTACAGCGTTCGGCGGCTTTGGTAAAAAAGCAGCGCGACGGTTTTCCACCGTTGCGCCGCTTTAAGAACTTGTTGACTTCGGTCGAGCGGGCTACCGCGCAATCATGTCGAACTGTTCGTAGTTGCCGCCTAGGATCGGGTTGGGATCGATGCTCATCCAGTCGTCGAGCAGGGTCGCGTACAGGCCTCGGAAGTCGTTGTTGTAGGCCATGTCGCCTTCGACTTGGTCTACGGGGTTGAGCGAGGGATATTCGCCGTATAGGCCGCCTTTGACGTTGGAACCCATGACGAACGCGACGCCGCCTGAGCCATGGTCGGTGCCGGAACCGTTGTCGTCGATCCGACGACCGAATTCGCTGAAGACCATTACCACCGCGTCGTCTTCAAGGCCATGCTCTTCAAGGTCGGTGAAGAAGTCGCCGACGGCGTTTGAGAGTTCGTCCCAAAGCGTCGCGTGGTTGAGTAGCTCGCCGGAGTGAGTGTCATACGACCCGTGCTGCGTGTAGAAGACGCGGGTGCCGACATCGGCGCACATCACTTGCGCGATGTCCTTCATCTGCTGTGCGATCATGTTGTCGCCGTACTCGACTGAGGACCGGTACTGTTCGGGAGCCGCCCTTAGGATGTCGGCACCAAGGTACGCGCTCATTCCTGTGTCGCCGATCGCCTCCAAAATGGCATCTCGGCCTTCGCGCGGTCCGTACATTCGGGTGAAGATGTTCAGCGCAAGGTCGCGGGTGGCCATATCGTCGATGTCGGGCATTAGTCCGTAGGTGGCCAGATTGCCGACGGATGCGACCGGGACGCCCTTGCAGTGCAACGCCCTCGGCAAGCCGCGTCCGAAGTTGACTCCAGCGACGACGTTCTGGTGTTCGGGATCGATCTCCCTAATGGTTCGTCCGAGCCAGCCGTCGGGGGCGACATCGACCGATTCAGCGGTGTGCCAGATGTCCATGGATCGGAAGTGAGAGCGGTTGGGCTTGGGGTACCCGATTCCGTTCACAATGGCGACGTTGTTTTGGTCCCACATGCTCTTGATCGGTCCCATGCTGGGGTGCAGGCCGAGTTTGCCGTTCAGATCGAGAACTTCGTGCTCCTCGAGACGGATCGCCGTTCGGGAGTCTTGGTAGATGCCATTGGTGTACGGCACTACCGTGTTCAAGGCGTCGTTTCCGCCCGACAGTTGGATGACCACCAATGCTGGGTCACGTTGCGATGTCATTGGATTTCCTCCTGGGCGAGGGGTTGATTCACCCTCTCCCTAACCCTCTCCCATCAAGGGAGAGGCGATAATTTGGCGTTGCGGTTTTGGCAATCCCCTTGTTGGTTTAAGCGATTATGTCGAAGACTTGAATTCTGTGTCGAACGGTGTCGACGACGTACACGTGGTCGCCGATCAATCTGATCGACGATGGACCCCAGAAGTATTTCTCGATGTGAGACGACTCTTCGTTGGCGTCTCTCTCGAACAGGTCCGGGTCTAGGTCAAGATTCGCCTCTGCTCGCGCGGCGGCCTCTTCTTTGTTTGTGTCAAGGAATGCTTGCGACCACTTTGAGATCGTGGCCTGCCCGCGATTCGCTTGGACAAATTCGCCGTCGGGATCAAAGACTTGGATCCGGTGGTTGCCCCAGTCGGCGACGTAAACGTATCCGTCTTCGTCTTCGCAAGCACTGGACGGTCGGTGAAGTTCGCCTTCACCTTCGCCGGAGTTGCCCCAAGCCGCGACGAACTCACCGTCGGGGGTTACTTTCTGAATTCGGTCGTTGCCCCAGTCGGCGACCAGCACATTGCCGTCAGGAGAAGATGAAATCCCCCAGGGCATGTTGAATTCGCCTTCATCCGAACCGGCTTTACCGAAGGCTCCTTTGAATTCGCCGTCGGACGAAAACCGCTGAATTCGGAAGTTGCGGTGATCGGATATCAATAGATCGTCGTCGTTCATTGTGAGGCCGGTAGGCCCATCGAGTTGCCCCTCTTCGGAACCGAGTTCGCCCCACTTTTCGATGAAATCGCCGTCGGTGGACATCACGGTAATGCGATTGAGGTAATCGTCGCTGATTACGATTCTCTGCTCGCTATCGATAGTGATCGAGTTGGGCCAGGTGAACTGGCCATTCTCGGCTCCCCAAGCGCCGAAGATACCGAAGTAGTCCTCTTCGAGGTTCATGATTGTGACACGTACGCCTCGTTTGTCGCCATCTGACGAGCGGTTAAGGACGTACAAGCGGTCATCCTCGCCGGCGACGATGTCGACCGGGTAATAGAAGCCACGGCCGAACATGGCTGTGACTCCGATGGTGCGGTTGTATGCCAGCCGCTCTGATTTTTGCTGTTTTTCGGCCATCTTTGTGTCTCGGCAATTACTCCAATGGGCAGGGTTCAAGTCCGATCAGAATTGTGCGAACGGATCATGCCCTTTGAAACTCGGGGGTAGCGGCTACGATCTTGATCGCGTTGGCGGCACGCTCGCGTGGAGTCTGTCCGCCATTGTTGCCTGCCATATCGTCGTTTTGTTCGACGAATTCGATCAAGGATTCGCGCGTCACGTCTGTCACATGCGTCAGCGAGAGCTGTTGGAGCGCCCGGTCGACGAGTTCTGCAGGATCTACGTTCTCGTCGTCGCCGATGACGTTTTCGATCATGCTCTGTACGCCCGGGCTATCCAGATTTCCGAGGCGTTCCGAGGCGAAGTTGACGCGTTCAACGAGTGCGCCGGAGTCGATCCACTCAGTGCCCCAGTGCCAGCCCTCGACTGAGGGCGGGTTCATCAGGTGTTGCCCCATGAAGATGGTGTGCAGGTGAGTGGTGATCATCTCCTCGCGCGGTCGCGGGAACTCTCCAGTGAGCTTGAGGACACCGACCATAAGCTCTGCGGGGCTCTTGACGCGCTGGTACCACACGTCTTCAGACTTGAAGAAGTCGGAATGGAAGAGTGTTCGTAGCATCTCCTTGATGCTATAGCCGCTGTCGAAATATGCCTTCGCGAGAGTTTCGATAGCTTCGGGGTCGCGCGGCGGTTTGTAGGGCCATTCCGGCACTGGAGGCTCATCGGCTACGAAGAAGCTGTACATGTGCCTTGCGATAAAGCGGGCTGTTGCTTCCTCTTCGCAGATGATGTCGATGATGTCCCCGCCGTCGAAGTTACCTTTGCGACCTAGGAACTCCTTCTCACCGTTGTCGTGGTCTTCAGGTTTGAACTCGAAGTGGAAGGACAAACGCCCGTAGGGCCAAATAGAGTCGCGCATCGACTTTAAGGTCATGTAGTCGGTGTTGCCGATTGTCCAACCGGTGAATGCTCGGGCAGCTTCTTTGATGTCGTCCTCGGAGTAGTGGCCGACGCCCATGGAGAAGAGTTCGAGCAGTTCGCGACCGTAGTTCTCATTGATCGCGCCGTTGTGGTTCTCGCAGTTGTCTAGCCAGACGATCATCGCCGGGTCTTTCGACAGTTCAAGCAGGATGTTGTCGAACTTGCCCATGCCGACGCGTGTGAACATCCGAATTTGGTCGTGTAGGACCTTCCCGTTAGCGAGTTTGGCATACCCGGTTGCGAAAATCCCATGCCAGAAAAGAGCGACCTTCTCGCGCAACGGAGCATCGGTTGAGATCATTCGATACATCCAATGGGAACCGATGTTGTTGCCCATCATGCCCATGTGGTCCGGGTGATATCGCCGGATCAAATCGATGTCCATGGAACTCGGGCTATCGGTGTCCAAAAGTTGCTCGACGGTTTCGTCATAACCCTGTTCGACAAGTGCTTCGAGTTCTTCTCTAGAAGCCCCGAAGCCAGCCCGCCGCATGAGGTGTGCCATCAATTGCAATTCGTTCGTGCTCATCGCTTACCTACCGAATTTCGTCGCGACGTTTAAGTTTGGTTGCAGTATAACAACATCGGACTTTAACCGAGCGTTTTCGCGTTGGCGAATTTCCATCTATGGAGTGAGATTCAACGCTGCAATCCTTGATCTCGCTTTTCGTATGCACTAACTTCGCGATCGTAGGGATATCTGGTAAGCGCGTCCTCGTCAATCTCGACGCCCCAGCCGGGCTTGTTGTTCACTGTTAGGTGTCCATCTCGGACATTCAATGGTTCTGAAATGATCTCATCGCGCCACGGCACGTCTGGATCCATGAACTCCATGTTTAGGAAGTTGGGTAGTGTCATAGCAATGTGTGCGTTGATGACCGATGCCAATGGACTGTTGCAGTTGTGCAAGGTCACGGGCAGATATCTTGCTTCGGCCAGAGCGGCGATCTTCTTCGCCTGCGATACGCCGCCGCACCACTGCACATCGACCATGACCACGTCGACAGCATCGGTATCTATGACCTGTGCGAACTCCGTAGATGCGTGAAGTCGTTCGCTCATTGCGATCGGTATCGAAGTCTGCGAACGCAACTGTTTCAGAGCAGACAGATTAAATGGGTGGACTGGCTCCTCGTACCAGAGCAGGTCGAATGGCTCGAGAGCCTTAGCGAGTCGAAGCGCCGAGACCGCGTTCAGTCCGTGGGCGTCGAACGTTATCTCAACCTCATCGCCGACCTGCTCTCGAATGAATTCGACCTTTCGTGCCGTTGCTTGGATGTCGGCCCTGCCCATGTGCATATTGGGCCAGAAATCGCCGAGGCGTGTGCTGTTGTTTTCGGTGATCTTGTAGCGCCCTGCTTGAAACGTCTTGACACAGGTAAAGCCGCGGGATACGAGATCTTGCGCCCGTTCCTTAATGGCACCAAAGTCGTCAGAGGCTATCGCACCGTCATCGACATTCATGCGGATGATCTGGCTGCCGCCGCCGATATGTGAGTAGAGACGAACCCTATCCCACACTCTCCCACCAAGTAGTTCATACACTGGTTTGCCTGTGGCTTTGCCCATGATGTCCCACAGCGCCGTTTCGATAGCGGTGATAGCGCAGCTGAAGATGCTGCCCCATGTGTAGTGGGTTGCTTTGAACATCGTGCTGTAGAGGGCTTCTACATCGAAGGGATTTTTGCCCACCACGTGCGGTTCGAGCCAACGAATTGCTTCAGCGATCACAGGGCCGGCATGTCGTGTGCCTTCGCCATATCCGATTAATCCATCGTCGGTTTCGACTTTGGCGAAGACCCAGCTGGCGCAGATGTTGCCTTGGCCGAGGATGGGGGTCACGCGGGTAATCTTCATCGGCATTCCTTTTGGATGGGACATATGAATCGTCATATTACCCCCAGCGAACTAAATGGTCGGAAACCTATTTTGAGCGGTGTTTGAATCGTGTACCATGCGTATTTGTTCGAAAAACTATTAATCATCGGAGAAATTCCCTACGCCTGCCGCTTCTCAGAACCCACGATACGGGGCTAACGATCACCCTCCGATTCGCACGTCCATCGGACTTGGGTGGCAATTCAGTCTGATCGCTTCGGCAACGCTTTTAGTGACTCCTGTCATCGTTGCAGAAGCATCGGACCTTGGTGAAGGCTACGTCATTTGGATGGTGTTCGCGTCGCTGATCGTCGTCGGGATCTCTACTCTCATCCAAACGCGCCGGATCGGTCCGGTTGGCGCCGGCATCGTGCTGCCGATGTTCACTGCCGCGTTTGCGATACCTTTCTGCATCTCTGCGGTAGTCGAGGGTGGTCCGGCGACATTGACTTCACTGGTTATCGTTTCGGCGATCGTGCAACTCGTAGTTTCTAGGTGGTTGTTCGTTTTCCGCCGTGTAGTCACGCCTATAGTCAGCGGCACGGTGATGATGATCTTGTCGATCACTTTGGCTTCGGTTGTGTTCAAACTTTTGGATGACACGACGGCCGAAGAACCGGTTGGCGGCTCACTGACCGCATTCGTGACATTGGTCATCGTCGCCGCGCTCGCTCTGCGTGGTTCCGCACTTTTGAGGTTGTGGGGTCCACCGATTGGGATCGTTGGCGGATGCGTCGCGGCGGCGTTCCTCGGGATCTACGACGTATCCCGTGTAGTGGAAGCTCCTTGGATCGGTCTGCCGCAAGAGTGGCCGGGATTGAGCGTCGAGTTTGGTGTCCCGTTCTGGACCCTGTTGCCGTCTTACGTGTTTCTCGGCATCATCATCGCGATCCAGACCAACGGAGCAGCGATTACGGCGCAGAACGCTTCATTCCACGACGGTCGTTCGGTCGATTTCCGCGGTGTCCAAGGTGCGATCGCTGGTTCCGGCATCTCCAACGCGCTCGCGGGCATCTCGGGCGCGGTACCCAACGCGATTAATCCGGCTGGTGCCGCGTTTATGCAGACGACCGGCGTCGCATCCCGCCATGTCGGTTACGCCATTGGATTGATCTTCATAATGCTCGCATTTGTTCCCAAAGCATCAGGTCTCTTGAGTACAATTCCCGGTCCCGTAATGACCGGCTACTTGGTTCTGGTAACCGGCACGCTTTTCGCGGATGGCGCGCGGACGGTGATCCAATCCGAACCCAACCCCCAGAAACTCATCGTCGCCGGGATGTGTTTCTGGATCGGCGCTGCTTTCCAGTTCAGGCTTTTCGACGTACCGGACCTCAACCCGATATTGAATGGATTGATGAAGAGCGGCATAACGACCGGCGGATTTGCGGCGATCGCGATGATCCTTTACCTCGAGTTAACCAACCCGAGGCGTATGCGGTTTCGATCCAAGCTAGACGTCGATTCTCTGCCCGAATTGAATGACTTCATTACCAGTTTTGCGAATAGCAGACGGTGGGGCGAAGCGATGCGCGACAAATTGATGGCCGTAGGAGAGGAGACGTTGCTGACGTTGGCGCCAATCGACTTTAACTTGGATTTGGACGATGATGACGACCAAACTGGTGAAGTTGAACGTACGCTGGTGGTCATTGCATCGAGCGAGGGTGACGTAGCAGAGCTTGAGTTCATAGGCGGTGAAGGCGGACAGAACATCGAAGATCGCGTTAGGCAACTTCAAGATTTCGATGACGGCGGCGTTGTTGAACAGGAGTTGTCACTCCAACTTCTGCACAACTACGCCTCTTCAGTCCGTCACCAGCAATTTCACGGTACTGACATCATCACGGTTCAGATCGAGCAACCGGGCGCGTAGGGACGAGCGAAGATGCGGCGAGTTGGTTCTCGTCGCCGCCGATAGTTAATCGGCGGATTTGGCTAGCGCGATCTCAACCTCAACCCCATCCACACCGTGGCGATCACGCGCGATTTCATTTGCGATTTCGCCGTTGATGCCGACAGCCAAGGTCTCGCTGGCGATGTAGTCGGTGTGGTTGGCGATGGCGTTTGCCACGTCGCTGCCCGCGGGTGCATCGATGCTGAGGTGGATGCGGTCGGAGATTTCCAATCCGGCGTTTTTGCGCATGTTTTGGACGATATGGGCGATGTCGCGGACGTAGCCTTCTGCGCGTAGTTCGGGAGTCACCTCAGTCGCTATTCCCACTGTGTATGTGCCGTCGGATTCGACGGCGTAGCCTTCGGCTGCGACGTTGTCAACTAGAATTTCGTCGGGATTGAGTTCGAATTCGCCGAGGTGGACGATTCCGCTGGTGCGGACCGTGGCTGCCACGACAGCCGCATCGGCTTCGTTAAGCAAGTTTCTGATCTCGTTCACTTGCCGCCCATACTTCGGCCCCAGCGCTGGCAAGTTCGGTCGCAATCGATATGCCATAAGGCTGTCGGACTCCGAAGTGTCGCGCACGTCCCTGACATTTAGCTCCTCTTTGAGCTGATCGGCGATCATCGGCAACGCTTCACGTTCCTGAGGTGAGTTAAGTTCCACGATCAGGGCATTCAACGGCTGCCGAACCTTGATCCGAGCCGCAGATCGGGCGGATCGGCCCAGCGACGCTAGTCGCATCGCCAAGTTGGTTCGAAGGGCCAAAGCATCGTCGATAACCCCCTCATCTGCCGTCGGCCAATCCGCAAGGTGCACGGATTGTGGCGCGTAGTCGCATCTCCGGCTGACGAGATTGGTATAGATCTCTTCCGAGATGAATGGCATGATGGGCGCGACTAACCTGCTGAGAGTGGTTAGGCAGGTGTATAGGGTGTTGTACGCGTCCTGTTTGTCGTTGTCGTCTTCTGACTTCCAGAAGCGGCGTCGGGAGCGGCGCACGTACCAGTTAGAGAGACGCTCAACGTACGTCTCGATAGCTTCGGATGCGCGCTCTATGCGCCAGTTTTCGAGGTCTTCGGTGACTGATCGGACGAGTGCGTTGAGTTCAGAGATAGCCCAACGGTCTAGTTCGCCCAAGCGATCATGATCCTGGGAAGTTTGGCGCTCCATCATCTCGTGCGTGAGCATCCAGCCATCAAGACGCGCGTAGGTGGTGAAGAAATAGTAGATGTTCCACAGCGGCAACACGAATCGCCTGCGGGCCGTGTCGCCAACTCCGTATCCGAAGTTGAGGTTGTTTTGCGGTATGTGGCGGGCGAAGACCCATCGCATGACATCGGCGCCCATCTTGTCAGCAGCCTCTTCGAACGGGATCGCGTTGCCCTTCGACTTGTGCATCTCTTCGCCGTTTTCGTCTCGCATCAACCCATAGGAGAAGACGGCTCTAGTAGGTGCGACGCCTTCGAGCGCAGCAGCCATGCAGATTAGGGAATAGAACCAGTTGCGGAACTGGCCGGGGAACGACTCTGAGATCCAATCGGCAGGGAACCAATCTCGCCAGTAATCTCGGTCGTCGTTGTAACCGATGGTGGAGAAGCTGACGATGCCGGCGTCGAGCCATGCATTTCCGACGTCTGCGATCCGCTCGATCGGGACATCGCACTTTGAGCACCTGATTTTGATGGCGTCGATCCATGGTCGATGGGGCGAATGACCGTCGTATTCGTCCCAGCCTTCAACGGCTCGTTCCCGCAGCTCATCGCGTGATCCGATTACGTCGAAGTTGGGGCATTCGCCACATTCGTAGATGGGAAGTGCAAGACCGTAGTACCTCTTCTTTGAGATCATCCAGTCTTGCATGTTGCGGAGCCAGTCGAGTTCTCTGGCTTCGCCGAAAGCAGGCACCCAATTGATGGTACGTGTTGCGTCCATCATCGTGTGGCGCAATTCATCCATCGAGATGAACCACTCGTCGACCAATCGGAACACGAGTTCGGAATTGCAACGCCAGCAGACGGGATATCGGTGGGAGTAGTCTTCGAGTTTGTAGTAGACGCCGCTGTCGCGCAGCATATCGAAGATGATGGGATTGACTTCATCGACGGATTTTCCGGATAGTGTGCCGAAACCGTCAACGTAGACACCCGCTTCGTCTAGGGGTGCGATAGTTGGCAAACCGTACTCGCGGCCGAGTTGGAAGTCTTCGGAACCTGCGCCGGGGGCGATATGGACGATTCCGGTACCTTCTTCATCGCCGACGTCTTCCCATTCGATGACGCGGTGTTGTTCGCGGGCTTCGGATTGAGCTTCTAGATCGTCGAATGGACCGCGGTATCGCCATCCGACGAGGTGGCTGCCTTTGGCGTGTTCAAGTACTTCGTGCTTGCCGTCGAGGACGTGGAGTCGGTTAGCGCTTAACCAAAGAATGTGGGATTCCCCCTCACCCTGACCCTCTCCCACGGAGGGGCGAGGGAAAAAGTTGCGAACTTTGACGTAGTCATGTTCGGGATTGACGGCCGCGGCGACGTTGGCGGCCAGAGTCCACGGAGTGGTGGTCCAGACCAGCAGAGCCTCGCCTTCACGATCAAGCAGCGGCAGTCGGATGAAGAAGCCGGGGTGCACGATTTCGGCGTAGCCCTCAGTGGCGATCTCGTGTTGCGACATACCGGTACCGCATCGTGGGCACCACGGCATAACGTCTTTTCCTTTGTAAAGCCAGCCGTTGTCGTGGCAACGCTTGAGGAACGCCCAGATGGTGTAGTTGTTCTCGTCAGATTTGGTGTGGTACGAGTCGTCCCACTGCATGAAGTATCCGAGCCGCTTTGATTGGCGTGTGATGATGTCGGAAAAGTGATCGACGCGGGCTTTACACTCGGTGACGAATTTGTCGACACCGTATGTTTCGATTTCGTGCTTGGACTTGAAGCCTTTTTCTTTTTCGACCTCGACCTCGATCCACAGTCCTTGTCCGTCGTATCCGTTCTGGAAACGTTGACGGTACCCCTGCATGTTTCGGAAACGCAGGAAGAGGTCTTTGTAGGTTCGCCCCCACGCGTGGTGGACGCCCATGGGGTTGTTTGCGGTTATCGGGCCGTCGATGAAGGAGTAGTTCTTCTCAGCGTCGTTGTTGCGAGTGAGGTAGCGGTCGATGATGGTTTGACCGTCTGCGTCGGGCGCGTTCCACCGCTCGAGCCATTGGGTTTCGATCTCGACAAAGTCGACCTCGGCTTCCGGTAGGACAGGATCGAATGTGCTTGATTGTGCAGCGTCGGATAGTTCGGTTGTCTGCGTCATTCTTGATTTTTCGATTATGACAGGCGCTAACAAAAGTGTAAGTTAACCTCTGTCTTTGACTTGGCTCCACATGCGGCGAGTCGGTTTGAAACGTTGCGACGGTACGTCGAAAAAGGCAATAGGTGTTATGGCTTCGACAACTCAGTTGAGCATTGAAGGTGAACGGTGGCTGATAAACGGCCAGCCGACCTATGAGGGACAGAGGTACCGCGGTTGGAAGGTTGAGGGGTTGCTGATGAATAGTCGGATGACGAATGCGGTGTTCGACGATGAGAATCCGGTGACGCGAGGGTTGTTTGCGTATCCGGATACTGGCGAGTGGGACGCGGATCGGAATACGGACGAGTTCATAGCGATGTTGCCGGTGTATCGGTCATATGGGTTGTTGGCGGTCACAGTGAACTTGCAGGGGGGAAGTCCGACTGGGTACTACAGGGAGCCGATGTTTCGGGAGAATATGGCGGAGCGGGGGATTGAGGTCGACGATGACGTGGTTTGGGCGGGGCTGCCAAGCCCGGATTCACAGCCTTGGCACAACTCCGCGTTCAATCCGAATGGTTCGTTGAAGGCGGCATTCCTGGATCGAACCCAGCGGTTGATTGCAGCATGTGACCGTTTTGGGATGGTAGTGATACTTGGATATTTCTACTTCGGGCAAGATGAGCGGTTGGAGGATGAAGCTGCGGTTTGCCGGGCCGTCGATGATGCGACTCGATGGGTATTGGAATTGGGCTATGGAAATGTGTTGATCGAGATCAACAACGAGGCGAATATTCGGCGGTACGAGCATGAGATTCTGCAACCGCATCGAGTTGCGGAGCTGATTGGACGGGCGCAGGTTATCCAAGTCGGCGGGAGACGCTTGCTGGTCGGGACTTCGTATGGCGGGGGAAGAGTTCCGGATGACGATGTAGTCGCGGTATCCGATTACATCATGGTCCACGGCAATGGTGTAACAGAGCCGGCTAGGATTGCGGGGATGGTGGCAGACACTCGAGCGTTACCGAGCTACACGGAGAAGCCAATCCTTTTTACCGAGGACGATCATTTCGACTTCGACAAACCGGACAACAACTTCCTCTCAGCGTTGTCAGCGTATGCATCGTGGGGCTACTTCGATCCGGGTGATGCCGCGGGCGGCAAATCGGAGTTCGGCGACTATAGCGACGGATATCAGAATGTGCCCGTCAACTGGGGTATCAACACGCCGCGGAAGCAGGGATTCTTCAATCTATTGAGCAAGATTATCGGCGAAGCTCCTTAAGCCTCGCTGAAGATTTCATCGCCTCGTTGGAGGCGCACGGCGATGTTGTAAGTCTGGTTGACGGATCTGGGTGTTGGGTAGTGAGCGGCTAGGAAACGTGCCATGGCGACGAGCGAGTGGCGGGCCGATGGGTTCGGTTTTCGGTGTTGGTATTGTTTGATGGCTGCGTCAACGATCTGGAAATGGTGGAACGAGGAGTCTTCGCGGAGCATCGCGTGTGCAAGCGTGTGCATAATGTCATCTGGTTCCGAAGCGTTGGCGACGAAGTCAGTGACGAGCCTTGCGGATTGCTCAACCTGTTGTTGAGAGTTCATCGCATTAAGGAGCTCTCGTGGTAGGTTGTCAGTCTTTCCATTGGATGAGGGCCCCGGAATGCGTTGTGGGGGCATGTTGAGGAAGCGGTCAAGATAGACGCTCATGGCGGTGTCGAACACGGCGCGTAGAAGCTCTATCGAAGGTGCACGATCGAGAGCTTGATGGAGTGCGTTGGCAGCGGTGAGAGTGTTGTGCACGGTGTCCCAATCTCCGAATTCGTTCGAAGTATGGAACCGTGCCATGCGTAGGAAGGCGGCGTATCCGACTTTACCGCCGAGTTGTTCGGCGGTCGCACCGTTACGGATAGCTTCGTTGATAGATGCGATCGTGATGTAGGGATCGTCGCCGAGGATGGTTTCTGGTAGGTTGTCGTGATCGGTCCACGTGCCTCGGATGCTCGCGCTTTGTTCCCATAGTTTCGGTAGCGCGTTGCGGGCGTCCCAAACTAGTGAAACGAGGTCGATCGGGTTACGCCAGGAGTTGAGTTCTTCGCTTCGACGTGCAGTGGCCATGCCTCGGACGAGGGAGGTTAGGACTTGCGCCGCGTGCTCCCAACCGATATGGTCGAGGAGTTCGAAGGCTTTGTTGCAGAAGTCGACTACGTGACCGGCATCGATGTAGATGCGGTCGGTCGCGGCGGCGAAGATGATGTCGTGAATTTCGTGTTTGGGTAGACCGAGGTCGATGGCGGTTCGAAGAACGCGTTCGGCACCGTCGGTGTCTCGAACTTCGATGAAGTCTCGGAACCATTGCTTGAAGACTTCGGGCCGAGTTTCGCCGGTTGGTAGGGGTTCAACGATGAAGCGCGGGGGTTGACCGGCACATTCGGTGGCTACCTGACGCAGGCCTTGGTAGAGGGCAAGAGGTCGATCATCGGACCGCAGAAGATGTAGAAAGTTTGCGGTACTGGTGAGCATGCTGAGGGCGGGCCCCCAGCCGTCGTTGGAATACGTCGTACCGAACAAGGCTCCGATGGTCAAGGGTGTGCGATAGTCGGCAGGTGACGAGTTTAAGCCAAGAACGGATTTGGCGATGACGAGGCGGATATTGTCTTCCATGCCTTCTTGGAGGCGTTTGGACCAGCGTTCGACGGGGTCTTGTTCGGGAGGATTCGGGTCGACGTAAACGATGTTGTCGATGACGGTTACGGGGAATGATCGGACATCGTCAGCGAAGGGGTCGAAGGTTCCGCCGCTTGCGAGGTCGAAGCGGGCGTGGTGCCAATGGCAGGTTAGGATGCCGTTCTTGACGGTTCCGCGGTCTAGGGGGAAGCCCATGTGGGGGCAACGGTTGTCGACGGCGGCGAAGGTGTCGTCTTTGGCGAAGACGGCGATGGTGTGTCCACCGCCGGTGATCACTGTGCAACCTCGGTCGCGGATATCGTCGACCGTTCCTGCGCTCAATAGACCGTCGGTGTCCTCGGTCATTCCGCCCCTTCTTGTGATACTGAAAAACTTTCCAATCAACCCATCCCGATGTCCAACATCGTACACCTTCCAATTCGATACGATTTACGCAGCAAAGGAGCACAGCTATGAAGATCACGAAAATCCGAGCGTTCGCGACAGCGCCGCCTGATGTCAATCGCAACTATGTCTTCGTGAAGGTAGAGACGGATGAGGGTATTGATGGTTGGGGAGAAGCCACGATGGGTGCGGTCTCGGTTACGGGTGTGATCGAGGAACTGGGGGAGATTCTTGTGGGTCGTGATCCGTTCCGAATCGAAGAGGCGTGGCAGATGCTCTACAACTTCAGCCACAATCTGCGGGGCGGTGTGCTGCACATGGCGGCGATCAGCGGGATCGACATTGCGCTGTGGGACATCAAGGGGAAGGCGTTGAATGTGCCGGTGTATGAGCTTCTGGGCGGTGCGATGCGGGATAAGTTCTGGGCGTACGGTCGGTTCGATGGTCAGACGCCGGAACTGGCGGTGGAGAATGCGATGTCGTGGGTAGAGCAGGGATTGACGGCGTTGAAGGGCGATCCGCATTCACACAAGGGTCTGTTCCATACGGCGGAGTCGCAACGCGATGCGCTGGCGAAGGTGGAGGCGGTGCGGGATGCTGTGGGCGATGATGTGGAGCTGATGATCGAGGTTCACGGGAGGTTGTCGACAGAGGGAGCGATCAGCATGGGGCGTGCGCTGGAGCAGTATCGCCCGTTCTGGTTCGAGGAGCCGGTGCCGCCGGAGAATATCGATGCGATGCTGAAGGTGCGCGACGCGGTGAACATACCGTTGGCGACCGGGGAGCGGATCTACACGAAGTGGGGGTTCCGCGAGCTTTTTGAGAAGCAGGTTGTGGAGTTCGTACAACCCGACATCTGTCACGCTGGCGGGATATTGGAGTTGAAGAAGCTGGCGGCGATGGCGGAGACATATTACCTCGGGTTCTGTCCGCACAACCCTTACGGTCCGATCAACACACTGGCCGCGCTGCACGTCGATGCGGCATCACCGAACTTCCTGGTGCAAGAAGGAGGTCATGCGGATTGGTATCGGCACGTGGTGAAGGGAGATTTTCCGTTCCAGAAAGACGGTTATTTCGACTTGCCGACGGGTGTCGGGCTGGGTATCGAGTTGGATGAGGAGGCGTTGGTTAAGAATCCGGCGGGGGCGAGTCCGCATACCGAAGGGTATCTGCACAATGCACAGTTTCCTTCAAGGCAGCAGAATCATTGGATTTGATGGTCGAGGGCGCACTCTCCCGCCCCTCTGGATTCCGGCTTTCGCCGGAATGACGTGAGAGTTGGGCCGCCCTTCCGCCCAGTTCACCCTCTCACATCGAGGGAGAAGGGAATGTGGGTTCTCGCGTGCGTGGTAATGACGTGGGTTATACGGAGTAGCCTACGGATCCGTCAGTACGCATGGGGATCATGTTTAGATCGCGGGTTTCGTAAGTGGTTTTGGCTACTTCGAGGAGGTCTTCGTCGATTTCCAAACCGATGCCGGGGGCGTCGGGTAGGTGCATGTAACCGCCTTCTCGTTTGTGGTGATTGATGAAGACGGCGTTGGCGGGGTGTTCGTCGCGGAGGGAGTATTCCTGGGTGACGAAGTTGGGTATGGAGGCGTCGACTTGGATGGCGGCGCAGGTGGTTATGGGTCCGAGGAAGTTGTGGGTGGCAAGTGCGGAATGGTATGACTCGGCGAGTGCAGCGATCTTTTTGACGTGGGTGATGCCGCCGCCGAGGCCCATGTCGGGTCGGACGTATTGGGGTCCGCCACCTTCTAGAAGGTCGCGGAACTCCCATATGTTGTGTATGCGTTCACCGTTGGCAACAGGTAGCGCGGTGCGCAGTGCGATTCCGCCTTGTAGGACCATGCTGTCGATCTGTATGGGGTCTTCGTAGAAGAGGGGGTGGAACTGTTCGAGTTCTTGTGCGAGAGCGATGGCGTTCATCGGAGTGAGTTTTCGGTGGATCTCGAGGATGATGTCGACGTCTTTGCCGGCACCTTCACGCATGGCCGCGACGTTGTCGACGGTATCGGCGATGAGTCGTTCGAGCGTCATGCTCTCGAAGCCGTTGGGCAAAGGGTCGGTCTTGATAGCGGTCCAACCAGCTTCGGCAGACTCTTTGGCAGCTTCGTAAAGGCCGTGTGCCTCTTTTCCGCGGTCGTGGGGGAACGGGAGTTCGGTCTTTTGCTTCGGTCCCATTAGGAGGTGGAGTCGGATCTTGTCGCGGGTGTTGCCGCCGAGGAGGTCCCATACGGGTGCGTCGTGTCGTTTTCCTTTGATGTCCCAGAGTGCGATGTCGACGGCGCTGATTGCGCCGGAGAGTGCGGAGCCGCGGAAGGGGCCCATGCGATACATGTATTGCCAGTGGTGCTCGATGCGTGAAGGGTCTTTGCCTACGAGGTAGTCGCCGCACTTTTTGGCGATGGCGTCGGCGGCTTCCATGTATGCCCAGCATGAGGATTGTCCGACGCCGTAAGTGCCGTCTTCGGTCCAGATTCGAACGATGTGGTGTCCGCCGGGTGATCCGTCGGAGCCGCCGATGAGCATGGATTCGACTTTTGCGATTGTGGTTTTGTTGGGCATTGTTGTTCCGCCTTTTTCGTACCGCCTTGGGGCGGTCCTCCCCCTGCCCCCTCCCGGAGGAGGGGGTGTATGTGTTTGGCTGTGGTGATGTTAGCACGATGTCTTATGCGCGGATTGAGCTGGTTCGCGCGCACTCGCGCTTTACGAAGAGAGCGGACCTCCCTTCCGCCCCGTTCACCCTCACCCTCTCCCATCGAGGAAGAGGGGATTTGATTCAGACGGCATATGCGACCGAGCCGTCGGTTCGGATGGGCATGTTCCAGATTCGGGGATTGTAGGTTGTTTTAGCGATTTGTAGGAGGTCTTCGTCGATTTCTATGCCGATGCCGGGTGCGTCGGGCAGGAGCATATATCCGCCTTCGCGCTTGTGGTGGTTAATGAATACGGCGTTGGCAGGGAGTTCGTCCCCCGGGGAGTATTCCTGTGTCACGAAGTTGGGTATCGAGGCGTCGACCTGGATTGCGGCCGAAGTGGTTATCGGACCAAGGGCGTTGTGTGTGCAGAGTGCTGAGTGGTAGGACTCGGCGATTGCGGCGATCTTTTTGACGTGTGTGATGCCGCCGCCGAGGCCTATGTCGGGCCGGACGTATTGGGGTCCTCCGGCTTGCAGCATGTCGCGGAATTCCCAGATGTTGTGGACTCGTTCGCCATTTGCGACGGGATTGGTGGTGCGTTGTGCGACGTTGCCTTGGAGAATCACGCTGTCGATCTGGATCGGGTCTTCGTAAAAGAGCGGGTGAAACTGTTCCACTTCTTGTGCGAGCGCGATGGCGTTCATAGGTGTGAGTTTGCGGTGGATTTCGAGAATGATGTCTACGTCTTTGCCGGCGCCTTCGCGCATCGCGGCGACGTTGTCGACGGTGTCGGAGATAAGGCGTTCGAGAGTCATGTTTTCGAAACCGTTGGGCAATGGGTCGGTCTTTATGGCGGTCCATCCGGCTTCGGCTGATTCCTTTGCCGCTTCGTACAACGCTTGCGCCTCTTCGCTGCGGTTGTGCGGTTCGGAGTGTTCCAGCTGTTGCTTGGGCGCCATCAGGAGATGGAGCCTGATCTTGTCTCGAGTCTTTCCGCCGAGGAGGTCCCAGATCGGCGCGTCAAATCTCTTGCCTTTGATGTCCCAGAGCGCGATGTCTACGGCGCTGATGGCTCCGGAAAGGGCGGAACCTCGGAAGGGTCCCATGCGATACATGTATTGCCAGTGGTGCTCGATGCGGGAAGGATCTTTGCCGATTAGGTAGTCGCCCAGTTTCTTAACAATCGCGTCGGTGGCGTTCAGATACGCCCAGCAAGAGGATTCCCCCACACCGTAAGTCCCATCGTCAGTCCAAATACGCACGACGTGATGGCAACCGGGCGATCCGTCGGCACCGCCGAGGAGCAGGGATTCGATTTTTTCGATCTTGGTTTTATTGGGCATTGCTATTCCGCCTTGCGGCGGTCGTACCCCTGCCCTACCCTCTGGTCTACTGACCTTCTGCGTGGGTGAGTAGCCAGTCTCCGTCGAATTCTTCGTAGATAAAGATCATTTTCACAGAACCGAAAGAGAATCGTGCGGTTTGCCTGATCTCCCATTTTCCCGGGGCGATTTCGGTGGGTGTAGAGGGGGCATCAGGTGTGACGCTCATATTAAAGTTCTTGAAGGGTTGCATGTTTGACTGGACTTCTGCCTCTTGCTCGTTCCAGTAGTTTTCCTCGTAGAAGGTCTTGAGCGTGTCAATGTCGTACTTGTTGTATACCTCCCAGAATTGACTTGTCGTTTGGAGGAGGTGTTCCGCGATGTCTAACGGTTCGCTGGCTTCGGAGTCGGCTCCCCCGGATGCGTTCTCGGTGGGTGTGGGTTCAGGAGTTTCAGTAGCTGTCTGCGTGGGTGTAGGCTCGATTTTGGGTGTTGCAGTAGGAGCGGGTGCCGGTGTGGACGTGGGTTCGATTTGTGGTGTTGCCGTGGATGTGGGTTCTGGTTGAGGAACCACCGGTGTGTGAGTGGGTGTTTCGGAAGCTCCGTCGCCGCAGGCAATCAATACAAGTGACAGTGTCAAGATGACCGCGAGTGCCGTTCCTCTCAGGAGGATAGCGTTTACCTCGTGTATCAATATTTTGCGCATTGCGTATAGCCCTTGTTTGATGGTGAAGGATAGTTGAGGGGTTCATTACGCGTCAATAAATTCAGCCTGGTATTGTTGTCCGTTTACTTTGATTCGGAGGTCTGACGGAGGGTGTGGGGGCATCCCCCGCTCTGTTATCGGTCGTTTTGGGCTGCGCTTGCTCGCGCCCCTTCGCTTCGGAAGGGGCGTGGAGGTTTGTGGTAGTTTGGCATGATGCATTTGATGAAGAGAGCGGGTAGCGGGCGTGAGCCCTTCTTCTACGGATGGGTGATTGTTGCGGTGATGGCTGCTACGGGTGCGGTGAGCATGGGTATGGGGTCGTTGAATTTCGGGTTGTTTATCAAGCCGATGGGTGATGAGTTGGGGATTGGTCGTGCGGCTTTCGGTTGGGCACAGACGGCTCGACAGGGTGCGAGTTCGGCTACTAGTCCGCTGATCGGGTGGTTGCTGGATCGATATGGTTCAAGGGTGATGCTGCCGGTAGCGGCGCTGGCGACGGGTGGAGCGTTGATCGGGTTGGCATATGTAACTTCGGCGTGGCATCTGGTGGTGTTGTTTGTGGTGATGGGTTTGGTCGGGATGAGCGGCCCGGGTGCGCTGGTTACGACGGTGCCGGTGTTGAAATGGTTCGTGAGAAATCGAGGTAAGGCGGTGGCGTTTGTGGGTTTGGGAATACCGGTTGGGGCGTTGCTTTTCATACCGTTGACGCAAGTGCTGATCAACGAGATCGGTTGGCGTGGCGCGTGGATAGTGTTGGCGGTTATTGGGATTGTTGTGATCGTGCCGTTGGCTGCGATATTTGTACGTCGGCAACCGGAGGATGTGGGGTTAGTGCCGGATGGGGATACCCCGGACGTTGGCAAAGATGGCGATGGAAGTGGGGTCAGAGCGGTGGTTGATGAGGTTTCATGGACAGTAGGGGAAGCGGTCAGAACCACTACGTTGTGGCGGTTGGTGATTGTTTTTTCGATGGTGCAGCTGGCTACTGGGACGGTGGCGCTGCATCGTATCGCGGCGTTTATGGATCGGGGTATGGACCCGACGTTGATATCGTTTGCGACGGCGTTCGATGCGGTGGCTGCTGGTGGATCGACGTTCTTGTTCGGGATGCTGGTGAGGTGGGTTCCGGCGCGGTTCTTGGGAGCGTTCGGGTTTTCGATGTTGGCCGGCGCAAGTGTCTTGACGATCTACGCCACGAATCTGCCGATCATGTTTGTGTCGATGTGGATCTTCGGCATGGGGATCGGCGGTATGATGTTTTTGAACAATTTCATCTGGGCGGATTACTTTGGACGTGGTAGCGTCGGCGGGATACGTGGATTGGCGAATCCGATCAATTTGGTGATCGGAGGTATCGGTGCTCCGGCGGCGGGCTATGTTCGGGATTGGACGGGGTCGTATGACCCGGCGTGGTGGGTTGGAGTCGGATTGATGAGCGGTGCGGCGTTGTTGATCGTTTTGACGCGAGCGCCGCGTAAGAGTTGATGGTACGGTTTACGAAATACAGATCAATGGATGGGAGATCATGATGGATTACAACGTGGTTACGGATGATGTGCCGGAAGGAATGTCGGCTTTGGAGATAGCGTCGGTGGGTCAGCGGTTCGGGGCATTCCTAGTGGATTTCGTGATTTCTGTTTTGGTTGGGATCGTGGGGATGGTAATCGGATCGGCGATGGGGGGAGATGGTAGCGTCGTCAACTTGGTGTTGTCGATTGGTTACTGGATCGTGGTGCTTATCATGGTGGCGACTCGAGGGCAATCGCCGGGCAAGATAGCGATCGGAATAAAGATCGTCAAGACGGATGGCAGTTCCATCGGGTTCGGCAGGACGTTAATTCGCGAGGTCATCGGGAAAATCATCTCGTCGATAATCCTCCTGTTGGGTTACATCTGGATTCTGTTCGATGGGAAGCGTCAGGGTTGGCACGACAAGATTGCGTCTACTTATGTCGTGAAGGTGTGAGTAGCCCAGCGTTGGAGGTGATCTCTGCTCGCCGATTAAAATGTACGCGATAGCCGGTTATGGAGATGGAGGTTTGAGATGGTTGAGACGCGCAGGAGATTAAGCGAAAAAAGCGAGAAGGCGATCGGAATCTATCTTTCAGAAATCAAACCACAGCTCTCCGATGAAGATGATGGGCGGTACGTTGCGATAGATGCCCATACTGGCGCGTGGCTACTGGGAGACTCGATTGATGTGTCACTCGAAATGCGGGATCAGAGCCCAGGATCGCATCCTGTGGTGGTTCAGCATCCGAACATTTACGCGAGGTTGTGGATTCGCCAGTATCGGTCATTTGAATGAGAATCGGTTCCGTTCGTCGCGGCGAAGAAGGTTTGATGGCTTGGGTGCCGATCGAGGTCGGAAAAGGGCCGGGGGAGGTGTCGGCGGTGATCGAAGCACTGGTGGACTCCGGTTTCACGGGAGCTGTTTCATTGCCGTTGAGAGTAGTTGAAGATTTGAAGCTGGAGTGGGCAGCAGAACATTCGGTGACTCTGGGAGACGCGAGCGAGATTAGCGTAGACCTTTATGAAGGTATCGTGGTGTTTGCCGGAAGACGTTACCGTTGCGCGGTGTTGGCGACCGGCGATGAACCGACCGTAGGGATGCATCTGATGCAGGAAGGTAGAGTCTGTTTCGAGGCAGTACCGGGCGGTGATGTGTCGTTCGAACGGCTAAACGGTTAACTACGCGCTGTCAAATCTCGATGCCGCGGCGCCCCGCTACAGTTTCGAGGTCTTTGTCGCCGCGGCCACTTAGGAGCATGAGGATGACGTTCGATGGGTCGAGGCTCGGTGCCCAATCTTTGATGTAGGCGAGGGCGTGAGATGGTTCCAGCGCGGGGATGATGCCTTCGGTCAAACACAGCAGATCGAAGCCGTCGAGGGCGGCATCATCGTCAACCGCGGCGTATTTTGCGCGTTCGATGTCGTGGAAGTATGAGTGCTCGGGGCCTACTCCGGGGTAGTCGAGACCGGCGGATACGGAGTGCGCTTCGGTTACTTGTCCCCACTCATCTTGTAGGAGATAGGACATCGCGCCGTGGAGGATGCCGGGTCGGCCTTTGGTGATGGTTGCGGAGTGGCGATCGGTTTCGACGCCGTCGCCTCCGGCTTCGACGCCGATTAGTCCAACGGATTCGTCATCTACGAAACCGCTGAATAGGCCGATAGCGTTTGAACCGCCGCCAACACATGCGACGGCGTAGTCGGGTAGACGGCCGATCTGGTTAAGACACTGGGCACGAGCTTCTTTGCCGATGACGTTTTGGAAGTCGCGTACGAGCATCGGATAAGGATGAGGTCCAACTGCACTTCCGATCAAGTAATGGGTGGTCTGAACATTGGTCACCCAGTCTCGGATGGCTTCGTTGATGGCGTCTTTGAGGGTTCGACTACCTGACAGGACAGGTTCAACGGATGCGCCCAGCAACTTCATGCGGTAGACATTGGGAGCTTGGCGATGGATGTCTTCTTCGCCCATGTATACGATGCATTCGAGGCCCATCATGGCGCAGGCGGTGGCGGTCGCGACACCGTGTTGACCGGCACCGGTCTCGGCGATGATGCGTTTCTTGCCTAGGCGCTTCGCCAAGAGGATCTGCCCCATGGCGTTGTTGATCTTGTGTGCGCCGGTGTGGGCGAGGTCTTCGCGCTTGAGCCAAATCTGGGCTCCGCCGAGTTTTCGGCTCAGGTTTGCGGCGTGGTAAAGGGGGGTGGGACGACCGACGTAATCCGTCAACAGGTTGGAGAGTTCTTGCCAGAACGATTCGTCTTCGCGTGCTGCTCGGTAGGCTTCTTCGAGTTCGCCGAGAGCGGCCATGAGGGTTTCGGGTACGAATTGGCCGCCGTACCTGCCGAATCGCCCAAGTTCATCGGGGACATCGCGTTGGATTGGCGGAGTGAGGGTCATTGGGAACTCGTCAGAATCGTCATCGTCAACGGTCTGCTTGCAAGTATATTGCTGGGCAGTTAGCAGCCGAACAGCGGGAAGCGAATATGGTCGTTACGACTGCTGTCTAGAAAGTAATCTCCGTCTCTTCTTCCACTTTGTCGTCGTCGATTTCGTAGCCGAATCCGGGTTCGTCGGAGACGGTTAGGTTGCCGTTGTTGAGGATTGGGCCGTTGTTTTTGTCGAAGTGGTAGGCGAGTGCGGCGTGTTTGAGTAGCATCTCGACGTACGGGGTGTGGATCGGTGACTGTGATGCGGACCAGGCCATGCCGACGGGGGTCACGCCTTGGTGGGCGATGGTGATGAGGTCGTAGGCGGTGGCCATGGCAGAGATTTTGAGGACTTCAGAGAGCCCGCCGGCCCAGTTGAGGTCGGGTTGGATGATGTCGAGAGCTTCGGCGTCCATGAAGCGTTTGAAGCCCCATCGGGTGTATTCGTGCTCGGCGCCGGATACGGGGATGTTGACCTTTTCGCGGATCTTGCGGTAGGAGTCGATGCGGTCGGGCATGGCCACTTCTTCGATCCAGCGGGGTTGGTATTCCTCGATCGCGGATGCGAGTTTGACGACGTAGTTGACATCCATCGACTGCCAGCAGTCGAGCATGATGTCGATCTCTGGTCCTACGGTTTCACGGAGAGTTTTGACCATCTCGATGTTTTTCATCAGCCCTTCGTGTCCAGACATTGGGCCGTGTCGGAAGAACCATTTCTGGGCGGTGAATCCGCGCTCTTTTGCCATGGTTGCGCGCTCACGGACAAGGCCCATGTCCGTTACGTTGTGTCCGAGCATGGAGGCGTATGCGGGCATTGACTTGCGACACGGTCCGCCGATGAGCATGTAGACCGGTTTTCCGAGCCACTTGCCTTTGAGGTCCCAGAGAGCGTTGTCGAGGAGTGATATGGCCATCATCGGTTCGCCTTGACGCCCGTGAACGGCTGTGCGGTGCATGATGTCCCAGAGGAACTCGGTCGCGAGCGGGTCGCGTCCGATGAGTAGGTCTTTCATCTGCCAGATGTGCCAAGGGACGCCGGCGAACATGCCGCCGCAGATGCCGCTAACACCCTCATCAGTATCGATTTGGACGAAGGTCTGTTCGACTTTGAAGGTTCCGCTATCTACTTGTGTGCCACGGTTTCCAATCTGGTCGCGATCGGTGCGGAACTCTTCGTAGATGTCGGTCGGCTGGAGCAGGCGGTCTTCGAAGAACGGACCGTCGACTTCCATGTGACCGATGAGGTGGCGGAGGCGGATGTTGGTTATCTTCATGGCGTTTCCAAACTATGTGCGTCGGCTGTTGACTTGCCAACGGATAAGTGTAGAAAACGCGGTCAATTTTCCGGCGCCCAGGGGAATACTACCCATTCGTCTTCGACCTTCCAGTACCAGTCAGCGGAGTGTATCTGGTCGGACCGGACATAGAGAGCGGCGACTTTGACCTCATCGGCGTGATCGTGGGCGGCGCGACGAACAAGCTTTAGCGTTTCACCAGTGTCGATGATGTCGTCGACGATCAAGAGGCGTTCGGTGTAGGCGTCAAGCGCGTCGAACGGGCTGATTTCTTCTACTAATTGAGGCCCGGTTTCGAGGCGGTTGTTTGTGTTGTCGTAGTGTTGGACTCGCACGGTGTGGATGCGTCTAACGTCGAGCATGTATGCGAGGACGGTTGCGGGGATTAGTCTGCCTCTTGTTATGGCGAGGATGGCGGTTGGTTTCCATCCGCTGGTTAGGATCGATTCGCCGATGGAGTTGATGGCTTGGATGTGGTCGATCCAGGAGGTGGCGCGGTCGCGGGAAAGCGAAGATTCAAGACTTGCTGGTTCGACCGACATGGATAAAGGATTGTAACGAAAGCAAAACGTTCACTAAAAAAGCAGATTGCCGGGATCACATCTTCAACTCCAGCCGAGTGTCGATGAGGCGTTGGGGCACGTTGGTATCTCGCATGAATTTCAAGAGGAGTTGATGGAGTTCTTTCGCAGTATCCATGTTGGTGCTGATGATGTCGGACTGCTGGCCGGGGTCCGTGGACAGGTGGAAGAGTTGAGATCGGCCGGGATCCATGGAGTATAGGAAAGAGTAACCACCGCTGGTTACGGTTGTCACTTGGGATGCCGACATGCTGCGTTCGACGTTGTCGACGGAGCGAATAGTGTCGTCGGCATTGGCGAAGGGGATCGTTGACACCGCGAAGTCGCGCGCCTGCGGAGTTTTGGCGTCGCGCATAGCTGACAGCAGAGATTTGCCTTGGACGTGAGGCGGAACCTCGCGTCCCATGATCTCGAGGACCGTGGGCATGACGTCTAGAGCGGCCGAGAATCCGTCGTAAGAACCGGGCGCAACTCCGGGGACGTGGATAAGGAGCGGAATGTGCACCAGCTCTTCGTAGAGCGGTGAGAAGTCCCAAATCGAATCGGCGTCGCCGTGGAAGTATCGTTGTCCGTTTGGTCGGCGTCCGAAATGCATCTTTCCGAGATATCCGCCATGTTCGCCGAAGTAGAAGCCGTGGTCGGTCGTGAAGATGATCGCAGTATCATCTGCGATCCCCATGTTTTCGACTTTGCGTAGCAAGTAACCGATCCAAGTGTCGACCATGGTGATCTCGCCGCGGTAGCATGCGAACGCGGTTTCGAGGTCGCGTTCGGTCAGGTGGTCAGTCTCGTGCCAGTAGGCGTATGGGGGTTGGATAATGCTGCCGTCGTAGTCGGGTTGGTAGAGTTCTGCGTAGTAAGCGGGCGGATCCCACGGCTCGTGCGGGTCCCAGGTGTCGATGTAGAGGAAGAGTTCCTCTTTGTAGTGTTTTTCCAGCCAATCTCCGGCTTGAGTCATGGTTCGAGCAGCGCAGCGGTCTGCCTCTTTACGCCAATCTGCAACGACATCTCGCGATTCATGGTGACCGATCTGTGCCGCGCGAGTGCCCGATCCTTCCTGTCCGAGCACGGTGTAATAAGACTGAAAACCGCGGTCGTAGTTCATCCCGCCTCGGGTGTAGAACGGAGTATCGATCACTGCGGCAGTGTGGACGCCCTGATCGCCGAGGATCTGCGAAAGTGTGACGGCGTGATCGGGTAAAGCTTCCCAACCCATGAAGGACATCGTCCACTGGCCGGTATGGTGGTCGGCGCGCGTAGGCATCGTCGGGAATCCGCAAGCATAGTGGTTGTCGAATCTGGTTCCCTTCGCGGCTAATGCGTCGAGAACGGGAGTGTGAATGATGTCGTTTCCGTAAGCCCCGAGCTGGTCACGTCGGAAGGTGTCGGCAGTAATCCAGATGACGTTCATGCGTTAATCCCCTAGGATTCGCGTGCGGAATTCGTCGCGCGTGCGTCGCGACGCACGCGGCATGATCACTTTACACTAGCCCAAGAGTTCGGTTGGATGAGAACTAGGAAGCGTTGAGCAACGCCATGATGCGCTGTTTGAAGTTGCGGATGGTTTCGAGGACGGCGGCGATCTCCTCGACGAACTCGTGGGCGTCCATGCCTTTATCGGCTTCGATGACGATCTGGGTGTTGCCGACGCGAGCTTGAGGACCGAGAAGGCGTTGCAGCTGGGTTTTCGCTCCGCCGACGGGAGAGTTCATGATAATGCGGGCACGTTCGTTGCTTGCACGGACGGAAGCGCAATCGGCCTGTTCTGCAAGCAACCGAATGCGTGCGGTTTCTAGCAGGCCTTCTACGCTGTCGGGGATTGGACCGTAGCGGTCGCGGAGTTCGGCGCGGAGTTCGTTGATCTCCTGCTCGCTTCTGGCCCAAGAAAGCCGTTGATGGAAGGAGAGACGTTGAGCAAGGTCTTCAACGTACTCGATAGGCACGTTGTCGTCGATGCCGAGGCGGATGTCTGCACGGATCATGCTTGGTGGTTGCCAATCGTCGTCGGAGTGACCATTCAACTTTGGTTTATGGCCGTTGGTCGGGGCCCCATCGCCTTCGGCACTTCCCCCAAAGAGAGAAGAGGAAGAGATTTCGCCGTTGCCGATTGCGGGAGCAGGAGCGGGGATTTCTCCGTCAGGTGATTGCTCGATGCGCTTCTTGAGTTCTTCTACGGATTGGGAGAGCAACTGAGTGTAGAGGTGCAACCCAATGGCGGCGACGTGTCCGCTCTGCTCGGCACCGATAACGTTGCCCATACCGCGGATTTCGAGGTCACGCATGGCGATTTTGAAGCCGGAGCCGAGTTCGGTGGCGGCGAGGATGGTGTTCAGTCGAGCGTCGGCTTCTTCGGTCAACGATTTGTTGGGTTGAACTAGCAGGTAGGCGAAACCTTGCTTGGCTCCGCGTCCTACTCGACCTCGGATGTGGTGGAGCTGTGCCAATCCGAAGCGGTCGGCATCATCCACGATGAGTGTGTTGACGTTAGGCATGTCGATGCCAGCTTCGATGATGGTGGTGCACACGAGGACGTCGTATTCGCCGCGTTCGAAGGCGGTGACAACCTCCTCTAGCTGTCCTTCCGGCATCTGTCCGTGACCGATCGTGAACGCGGCTTCGGGGACGAGTTCTCGGAGCCGGCGTGAGACGCGTTCGATCCCTTTGACGCGGTTGTGCAGGAAGAAGACTTGGCCTCCGCGATCGAGTTCCCTAAGGATGGCTTCCCGGATAAGGTCGTCGCTGGATTCGGAGACGAAGGTGCGTACAGGCAGCCGTTCTTCAGGGGCGGTCTCCATATTGCTCATATCGCGGATGCCGGCGATCGACATGTAAAGGGTGCGCGGGATCGGAGTGGCGGAGAGCGTCAGGACGTCGACAGCGGCACGCAACCTCTTCATGTGCTCTTTGTGTCTGACACCAAACTTCTGCTCTTCATCGATGACGACCAGCCCGAGGTCGTTGAAGACGATGTCGCGCTGGATCAACCGGTGTGTTCCGATGATGATGTCGATCCTGCCGGCTGCTAACCGTTCGAGAATGTCTTGCTGGTCATCACGAGACCGGAATCGGGAGATGACATCAACTGCGACAGGGAACGGCGCGAGGCGTTCCCTGAAGGTGTCGTAGTGCTGCTGAGCGAGGAGGGTTGTTGGTACCAAAACGGCGGCTTGGCGACCGTTTTGAACGGCCTTGAAGGCGCTCCGCAAGGCGATCTCGGTTTTTCCGAAGCCGACATCGCCACAAATGATGCGGTCCATCGACTTCTCGTCCTCCATGTCACTCTTAACGGCTTGGAGGGCGGTTAGTTGGTCGGGTGTTTCTTCGAACGGGAAACTTGCCTCTAGCACTTGTTGCCACGGAGTATCTGGATCGGCTTGGATACCTTTCGCCAACATGCGGGCGGCGTAGATGCTGAGGAGTTCGTTGGCGACGATCTCGGTGGCTCGTTTCGCGCGTCGACGTGCGGACCGCCATTCCTGAGTGCCCAATTTGGAGAGCTTTGGAGCGGTTTCGCCGCCCCCTTGATAGATCTGAATGCGATCGATGTGTTCCGTGGGCACGTATACGCGGTCGTCTCTTGCGTATTGGAGTACGAGGTGCTCGCGTCCGTCGGGTTCCTTGGTTTCGGTGCCGAGGAATTTGGCGATTCCGTGATCGACATGAACGACATAGACGCCTGGTTGCAGCTGCTCGAGCTGCGGCCCGCGTCGCATCGCCCGGCGGTGGGTACGGCGGCGTTGGCGACGGATGCCAAAGATTTCGGCATCAGTGAGGATGCATATGTTGTTGCCGTCATCCAGTTCAAGGTCGAAACCGGAAGTTGCGTAACCTTCGGCTATGACGACGGAAGCCTTGGGACTGTTTCTCCCCTCATCCTGGCCCTCTCCCACCAAGGGAGAGAAAACGGCGGGTTCATAGCGGGTTTGTATGTTGGCTTCTTCGGCTAGTTCGTAAAGTCGGACGGCGTGGCTGGTTATGGCGACAATCTGGGTTGAGCCATCCTCTATAGCGCGTTGCAGCGCGACGGTAGGATCGTCTAGGACTGCGCTAACAGGCTCTTCTTCTTCGAAATCGAAAGTGCTCGGATCTACGTTGCTGACGGTTAGTTGGCGGTTGATCGGCAGTGGCAGTTTCTTGCCGAGATCGCGTGTGTCGATCCCAAATGGATCGATCTCCAGCCTCCGACCGACGGTTTCGATGCGTTGTGCGACTTCGGGCCAGAGCATGTGTTGAGTCGGGAAGTTGATGGGGACTTCCCCACGGCGTTCTTTCACGCGCCTGATCTCTTCCAAACGTCGGTCGATACCAGATGCGGACTCCGAGATTATTCGGGGGCGCACGGCGATGAGGACTGTTTCTGGCGGTAAGTAGTTGAACAGAGAACCTCGATTGAAGAACCCGGCATAGAAGGCAAGCTCGTTGTCGATAACGCCTTCGGAGACGAGGTTCAATTCGTCGGTTAACCGACGAGTGGAAAATCGAGTGAAATCGATGTTGTCGGTGTTGAGCGAGCCGATCGAGTCGCGGATCACTTGGGGATCTACGAACGCTGGCAACTCTTCTCTCGCCGGTACAATTTGCAGCTCGTTAACGTCGTCGAAAGAGCGTTGAGTCTCGACGTCGAACAGCCTCATGCTATCGATTTCGTCGTCGAACAACTCGATGCGAACTGGATGGACAGTGCCAACAGGGAAGATGTCGATGATGCCACCACGTCGGGACACGGTGCCGGGTTGCTCGACGGTGGGTTGCACCTCGTAGCCGGAAGCGGTGAGATGTCGCATGGTCTCAGTCAAATCGATGCGGTCGCCAACGCGCAGTATTCGGATGATGCCAGCAAAGACGGATTTTTGGACAGTTTTTTCCGCGATTGCGTGAACGGAAGCTACGACCAACGGCGGATTAGGCTCCTCGGCCGAATAACGGCGGAGCGCATCGAGCGTCATCAGGCGCCGTTGCGCGGTGCCGCGATCTGGCTCGTAACGTTCGAATGGGATGCTGCCAGTTTCGATGAAGTGGTGGATCGGCGAGTCGTCTTCGTCGATATCTGGGGTGCCGGTCCACGTAGGCAATTGATCCACGATGCGTTGAGCCGAGTCGGGATTCGGAGTGATGACCAGAGTAGGTAATCCGAGATTACGCCAAAGCGCGGCAATCAGAAAAGGATTTGCTGGCTCGGGGCAAACAGTGGGAACGGTGGAGCTCGGTTGGTTTAGCAAACCGCCAATTGCGGCGAACTGAGTCGTGCCGGCCAATCGGTCAGCTAGGGTCGCAAGGAATGGTTGCGTTTTTGACGGCATGCGGTTACGCGCGCTAATAGCCCGCAAACTCTTGCGGGCGGTTCTTAGGGTTCGATTCTATCGTTCGTCTGCGCAACGCAGGTATCGAGGATCCGCGAAATTACGTAAGGTTTGCAACCTTATAATCTCACCTATGGCGCGCCTCTCTGCTAAGACAAATCCAGATAAGCGCGCGATCAGGCGTGCCGTGTTCAAATTGGGCACGAATATCGTTACTCGGGATTCGGGGGAGCTTGACGTCGAGACGATTTCCGACCTCGTTAGGCAGATCGCAGGAGCACATCGATCGGGGCTGGAGTTGGTGATCGTATCTTCGGGAGCGGTAGGTGCTGGTATGGACACGCTTATTACCCGCAGCCCCAAGAGTCGAGGAAGACTTCGACGGCGGAATGTAACGGCTCGACAAGCAGCGGCGGCGATCGGACAGGTGGACGTCATCGCCTTGTACAAGAGCGAGTTCGGAGGGTATGGGATCGATGTGGCGCAGACTCTGCTCTCTCGCAGCGTGTTGAACCAACGAGACGGATACCTCAATGTGCGTGGCACGATGGAGATGTTACTGGAGGCGGGGATCGTACCGATCGTGAACGAAAACGACGTAGTTGCGGTTGAGGAGATCGTCGGCGTGACTTACGGAGACAACGATCGGTTGTCTGCGATGCTGGCGAATGTTTTAGACGCTGACTTGCTAGTGTTGCTGGGAGAGATGGATGGTCTGCACACGGCGGACCCGCACCAGGCTCCAGACGCCATGCTGATACACGACGTGTACGAGATAACTGAAGAGATCCGAAGCTTCGCTGGTGGTCCGAGTGATAACCGCGGCAGTGGGGGAATGCGAAGCAAGCTCGCGGCCGCTGAGGTGGCCACTTTGTCGGGTGTAGATATGGTCATCGCGGATGGGCACGTGGAGAATATCGTCGGCAGACTGTTGGACGGAGAGAAGATCGGGACAAGATTTCACTCGCTGGTTCCGCCGACGGAGAGTCGGAAGCGGTGGCTGCTCACCGGAGGAACCGAAGCTACGGGCGCGGTCACTATTGACGACGGTGCGGTTCGGGCGTTGACTGAGAAGGGAGTGAGTTTGCTTCCAGTTGGAGTCACCGCGGTCGATGGAGATTTCGAGCGTGGCGATATCATTGGAGTGAAGTCGTTATCCGGCAAGGATGTAGCTTGGGGCCTCAGCAACTACTCGGCAGCCGAGACGCGGCTCGTGATGGGTAAGAGATCGGGCGAAATGCCCAATATTTTGGAGAACTATTTCGGTCGTGAGATCGTGCATCGCAATAATCTGGTGATCGGGGCAATCGGGGCGATGGAATCGACATCAGAATGACCAATACCTTCATCGGATTGAGAATCAGGCAACGGAAATTCTCTGTGTCGGCAACAGATCAGGGTGACAGCTAAGAGATGGTTACAGTAGAAAAACCGACATCAATGGTGGCGACGGTGGACATTCGCGCCATGGGATCAGCAGCGCGGGCGGCGGCAGAAGAGTTGGGCCGTTGCACTGCTGACCAGCGCGACGCGGCGTTGCGAACTTTGGCGACGGCACTCAATGTCGAGAGTGATCGCATATTGGCGGCGAATGATGCGGACTTGGCGGCGGCCAGATCCGATGGTCTGGATGAGCACGTTGCGGAGCGAATGATCCTGAACGCAGATCGAATCGCTGATATGGCGAGCGCGGTAATCAACATCGCGGATCTTGACGATCCGGTGGGCGAGGTTTTGGAAGAACGTAGGGCGTACAACGGGATGCTCATACGCCGGGTTCGCGTTCCTTTGGGTGTGATCGGCGTCATCTATGAGAGTCGTCCAAACATCACCATCGATATCGCCGCTTTGTGTTTAAAGGCCGGAAACGCTGTAATACTGCGCGGTGGTAAGGAAGCAATCCGGACGAACTCAGCGTTGGCATCCCTGGCACGAGAGTCGGTAGTGGCGGCCGGCTTGCCAGTGGACTCCGTCCAATTCGTGGAAACCACCGATCGTGCCCTGGTCGGAGAGATGTTGGAGATGGACGACTGCATCGATATGTTGGTCCCTCGCGGCAGCTCGGAACTGGTTCACATGGTGGCGGAAAAGGCGAAGATGCCGGCAGTTACGGGTGGGATAGGCGTGTGCCATGCGTATGTCGACGCATCCGCGGATATCGATAAGGCGGTCGATGTGGTTTTCAATGCGAAGGCGCAACGGCATACGGTGTGTAACGCGTTGGATACGTTGCTAGTTCACGAGAACGTTGCCGGTGCAGTTTTGAATGGTTTGTCTGACCGACTATCGGATGCTGGCGTTGAGGTACGCGCCGACAACCGCGCTTGGGCGTTACTCGGTCCGAAACGACGAACATTGCAGGTCAAACAGGCAAGCGAGGACGACTTCGGCACGGAGTTTTTGGCGTTGATATTGTCGGTGAAGGTTGTGCGTAGTATCGACGAGGCTCTGGAGCACATCAGACATTACGGTTCGGGCCACTCCGAGGCGGTGGTTGCAGAGAATGCTGATGTGGTTGAGCGCTTCTTGAACGAGGTCGACGCTTCGGCGGTATTCGCGAATGCCTCGACTCGGTTCAACGACGGCGGTGAGTTCGGTTTGGGTGCAGAGGTAGCGATATCCACCAACAAGCTGCACGCGCGCGGGCCAATGGGGATCCGCGAGATCATGTCCTACAAATGGGTGGTCATCGGCGATGGTCATGTCCGCACATAGGCCACGTTACATGGCGACTTTGGATTGAAATCTCGCGAGTTTCAAGAACGCAAATAACTAAGAACCCCTTCCTATGAGGAGAGGCTTAGGGCTAGTGCAAATGACGAACTATACGCTGCACAGAGAACTGCGGACTCCAAACTCCGAATCGTTTTTCGTGGTTGACAGTGAAGACCGCGATGTCGGGCGATTGGATGTGCACTTTCCACATGGGATGGTGCACGCGACGTTAATTGTTAGAGAGAATCTGACCGAGGAAGACCTACGCGAGATCGTCAACCGTTTCATCCAAGAGATGAACCAGTTAGTAGGAGTCGATGGAATCGAGGTCGCGGTGCACGCGTATCAAGGCGAAGAGCGCGGGATTTTCCACAACGACGACTTGAATGAACGCCGCAACGGCAACGGTCATTCGAACAACTGAAGAGAATGATTGAGCGAAGTATTTGTCAGCCGACGACGATGTTGAAGAGTCGCCCCGGGACGTAGATTTCGCGACGGATGTTTTTGTCTTGTGTATGACGAACTGCCCCCGGTGACGAGAGTGCGGCAGCGGCGATCTCCTTCTCGCCGGCATCGCTCGGAACCATAATGGTGTCTCGGACACGACCGTTCACCTGCACTACGATCTTGATGGTATCGACGGTTAGTTTAGCCTCATCCCATTCTGGCAGCGTCTGTTCATGGATGGAGAATGTCCAGCCGTTGCGCAGCCACAATTCTTCGGCGATGTGTGGTGCGAGTGGCGCTAGATGTAGCAGCAACCGTTGCACGCTGGAGCGCCAGAATTCAGGGGTGATGCCGCCATTTTCCCAAGCATCGTTCATCTGATTGACATAGGTCATTAACGCGGCGATGGCAGTGTTGTATTTGTAGGCGCGCATGTCTTCGATTACGCGCTTGGTCAGTGTGTGGGATGCCACGTCAAGTTCGCGCTCGGTAGCTTGGTCCTCACCATTCAGTTCGCTAGCGTCACGTGTACCGATGTCCCAAACACGGTGCAACCATCTCCGGATGCCGTTGATGCCAGACTCGGTCCAGGCTCCGCCTCGGTCCCACGGGCCTAAGAACATGAGGTAGCAGCGGAGAGTGTCGGCACCGTATTCCTTCACAAGGGGGTCCGGTGCTAGAGGATTGGAGCGCTTAGAAATCTTGCCTGTCTCGGTTGTTAAAGTGCCGTGACTGAAGAGATGGACATACGGTTCGGAGAAATCGACGTAGCCCATATCGCGCATGGCGCGGTTGAAAAACCGGGCATAGAGGAGATGCATCACCGCGTGTTCCATGCCGCCGGTGTACTGATCGACCGGCGCCCAGCCGTTGGCGACTTTCCTGTCGAATGGATGGGTAGCGTCCTCGGGGCTGAGGTAGCGCATGTGATACCAGGACGAGTCCATGAACGTGTCCATAGTGTCTGTCTCGCGCTTGCCCGGTCTGTCGCAGTTGGGACAAGGCGCGTTCAGGAACTCCTCGTGCTCGATCAGCGGTGACCGGCCCGATGGTTGGAACTTAGCGTCTGACGGTAGCTCCACGGGTAGATCTTCGTACGGGACGGGAACTGCTCCGCAGTCGTCGCAGTAGATGATCGGGATCGGGGTTCCCCAGTAGCGTTGACGAGAAATCAACCAGTCGCGGAGATGGTAGGTGACCATCCGTTCGCCCCACCTGTTGTTTTCGATGGCGTCTGAGATGGCTTGTTTGCCTTGTTCACTCGGGAGTCCGTCGAACTCGCCAGAGTTGACTTGGACGCCGGGGGCGATATAAGCCGCGTCGAGATCGCGGCCGTCCCACCCCTCGGGAGCCACAACTACTCGGATCGGGAGGTTGTACTTTTTGGCGAACTCAAAGTCGCGTTCGTCGTGGGCAGGGACGCCCATGACCGCGCCAGTTCCGTAGGTAGCTAATACATAGTCGCCGACGAGTATGGGGACGCGTTCGCCATTTAGCGGGTTTACGCAGAAAGAACCGGTGGGCACGCCGGTCTTCTCACGCACGACTGAGGTTCGCTCGATCTCGGTCTCTCGGGTAGCCGCGGCGACGTACTCCTCGACCGTCGCTTTGTGTTCGGGTTGGGTCAACTTGTCAACCAAGTGGTGCTCGGGAGCGAGCACTACGAAGGTGACGCCGAAGATCGTGTCGATACGGGTTGTGAATGTAGCGATCGACTCAGTTCCGAGGTCGTACTCGGAGATGTCGAAGCGTATGTTTACACCTTCGGATCGGCCGATCCAGTTTTCCTGACTGATTAAGACCTTCTCGGGCCAGTCGATGCCGGACATGTCCAGCATTTCGTCAGCATATTTGGTGATGGCGAAGTACCACTGCGGCATGTCGCGCTTGATAACAACAGTCTCGCAACGTTCGCACTTGCCGTCTTTGACCTGTTCGTTGGCGAGGGTCGTCTGGTCTTCGGGACACCAGTTGACGGCGCCGTCGGAACGATACGCGAGTCCGTTCTCGAGAAACTTCAGGAAAAAGTACTGGTTCCACTTGTAGTACTCAGGGTCGCAAGTGATGATCTGGCGGGACCAGTCATACGAGTTGCCCATCAACTGGAACTGATTACGCATATTGGCGATGTTGTCGTAGGTCCAGACACTAGGATGGACATTGCCTCGGATAGCGGCGTTTTCGGCTGGCAGCCCAAAGGCGTCGAAGCCTTGGGGATGCAACACGTTGTATCCTTCCATGCGCTTGAATCGAGCTGCTGCATCACCGCCACTGAAGGCAAACCAGTGTCCGATGTGGAGGTCGCCAGAAGGGTACGGGAACATCGATTGAACGAACCACTTCGGGCGGGTGGTATCGTCAGAATTCCATCGATAGATGTTGGCGTCGTCCCAGAGCTCTCTGATACGAGGCTCAATCTCGGCGTGATCGTAGCGATCGCCGAGTTGATGGGAAGTATCAGGTGGGATGTCGGAAGCTAGAGCCATCGACGATTCTCCGAACTAGGCGAATGCCTGGTCAGTATTGAGAAGATTCGAATGCTACCGATTCTAATGCAACCGCAATTTAGGCTGAGTGCCGATCAGTCGTGCGTTGGCCCGGCGAAGCAGCTCGGAATCTGGCGAAAAATTGTGGAATTCGCTTGACATAATCACACATATGTAAAATATACTACAATAGTATTAATCGAACCAATCGACATACGGAGGAACATCACAACCATGCCCAAGCCCAGAGCCAAGACCAGAGAAGTGCGCCGCCGGATCTGGGAGTTCATTCGCGACTACCGGCGCGAAAACCTCTATGGCCCGAACCTGCGCGAGATAGCTGAAGCGGTCGGCATCAGCTCAGCATCCAACGTCAACTATCACGTCAAGCCGATGATCGAACAAGGCCTTTTGTCGGGAAACAGCAACGCGCGGTCGTTGAATGTCCAGTCAGGCATCCCGATCGTTGGCATGGTCGGCGCTGGCCCGACTGTAGTGTTGCCTGATCCCAAAGCCGTCGAGTGGGACCAAGTAAGCGAATTCGACACTATCGATTTTCCGGACTGGCTCGTCGGGAACGCGCGCGACCCCTTCGCACTCGAAGTGACTGGCGATTCGATGATCGATGCCGGCATCATGGAAGATGACATCATCATCATGGAGAAGACCAATCGTGCCAAGCGGGGAGACATGGTCATTGCGTACGTCTCCAGCCGTGAAGAGCACACAGTCAAGCGATACTACCCGAACGGGCCGACTGTCACGCTCCAACCCGACAATAAGAATTACGATCCATTGATTGAGGATGCCAAAGACGTCAGCATCGAAGGCAAAGTCATCGGTGTCGTGAGGCGTTACTGAGAGCCGGCCATCCCCGCGATTTTGGCTGGGCGCTAATTTCGTCCAGCCAAGACGCAGCAACGCGCGGTTGAAATCGTGGGAATTCGCTGGTCAGTTACAATCAATCTTGACGTTCCGTCATCGAAGTTAACCATCGGACCCGAAATCACCGCACTCCAAGGTTCAATACGACATGTTTGGCAGAGGCATAGGCCCACTTGAGATTTTCCTGATCGTCGTCGTGGTACTTATCATCTTCGGCGCTGGACGACTGCCAGAAGTCGGACGAGGTATCGGCACCGCCATCAAAGAGTTCCGCGGCAGCATCGGCAACAAGGACAACGCCGAAAACGCGGATGAGAAAAACGCGGATGTGACGGAAGTCGAGAAGTCCGACTAACCGCCGGTATCCGCGACTTTTCGGTCAGCCGCATTCTCGGCTTCGGACTTCCTCACTGCGAATCTCGTAAGCAACAATCCGAGTTCGAAGAGAACGATTATCGGACCAGCCACGAGAGCTTGCGTCACCGGATCGACGGTTGGCGTCACGATCGCCGCGAGAACAAAGGCGAATAGGATAACCCAGCGCCGATGCTTTGAAAGGCTTTGAGGTCTTAAGATTCCCAGCTTCGCCAATATAAACATCGCAATTGGGATTTCGAAGATCAAGCCAAGCCAGATCATAAGCGTCGAGACTAGGGTCACGTAGGACGATAGTCGCGGCGTAACCAGAGCGATCTCGCCCCCGAACTGCAGCAGGAAGTGGATCGCAGGTGGAATTGCCACGTAGTACGCGAACGCCGCGCCGGCGATGAATAGCAATGTGCCACCTGGGAGCAGGAGATATAGCGTGCGTCGTTCGCTGCCCTTCAAGCCAGGGCGGACGAACATGATGACTTGATATAGGACGACCGGGAAAGCGGCGGCGAATCCCACAAGCACCGATACCTTTGCGGTAACCGTCCAGCCTTCGGTGATGTCGAGCTGGACCAGCCTTGCCGGATCATCAGGGCGCACGCTTTCAAGGGCATCGATCGCGGGACGTTGGACGAAATCTTGTATGGGCCGATAGAAAGCGAACGCCAAAATCGTCGCTATCAAGATCGCCGCGACTGAGATGTAGAGCCGTTTCTTCAGCTCCGCAAAGTGGGACATCAACTGGGTCGGCCGGTCCTTCACGACGACGCTCCCGAACCTTCGGGTCGAGTTTCGGCATCTGTCTCGGCGGTCGGGGCTTCCGGCGAAACATCAGTCGACCGCTTTGCTCTTTGCGGGCCGGGAGCAGTTTTGGAATAACCACTAGGCCTGACTACTGAACGTGCTAGCGACTTAAGTTCGGTGGCATCGGTGGTGATGCTTTGGGCGTCTTCGCGGATGTCATTAAGCTCTGATGTCAGGTCACGGACGTCATCCAACAATCCGTCCTGGTCGAGATGCTCTCGAATTCCTTCAACATCGACCGCTTCCTCGACCATCTGCGTCAGCTCTTCGCGTTGCCGCCTTAGTTCTGTCATGTATTTACGGGCTGTCCGGACACCTTCGACTAACCGGACAGGTCCGACTACAAGCAATCCGATGATGAACACGACGATTAGTTCAAGGCCACCAATGCCGAGGAAATTCACTGCGTGCTCATCTCCTCATGTGCGGCACAGGTGGCATAGATGTGAGCGTTGGCAAACGTGCACGATCTAGATGGCAGCATGGCACGGACTGCGCATAGCGGTAGTCCGACGACGTTGAGATAGCAACCGATGACCGCTTCAGCTGGATTGAACCCGCCGTCTTGGACACCGTAGGCTCCAGCTCGGTCGTAAGGCAACCCTGTCGCGACGTAGTCGAAAATCTCGGAGTTGTCGTACTCTCGCATGTTTACTTTGGTGACGACCGTGTGTGTCAATGATTCTCCGCGTTGACGATGAGGCGCATAAGTCACGGCGACCGTGGTGACGACCTGATGCTGCCTTCCTCGCAACTTTCGAAGCATGTCGACTGCCTCGTCGCGGTCGCCGGGTTTGCCAAGAGCGTCTCCCTCAAGAGCAACGACAGTGTCGGCAGCGATGACTACAGTGTCCCACGGCATACGATTCCTATTGGCCGCGACAGCCGAGTCGAGCTTTGTGTGGGCGTTTTTGCGTGTGAGTTTGTGGACATCGGGCTCTACATCGGAGGTGATTTCGGAATTACCTCCTAAACCATCCAACGCTACGAAGGTCAGTCCGGCTAGCGCCATAATGTCTCTTCGGCGTTTCGATCCGGATGCGAGGATGAAGCGAACGTTTTCGCCGAGCGCTTCTTCGCCAAATTCGCTATTGGGGAGCGAGATTGCGGTGTCAGAGTTTGACATGGCGGATACGGTGCAGTCGACGATTGTTTCGACCCTTATTTCTCCAAGAGGGCGAGAGATTCGACGTGTCTAGTCTGTGGGAACATGTCGACGGGCCGGACTGATACCAGTCTAAATCCGCTCTCGTAAAGAGCATTCAAGTCGCGAGCCATCGTTATAGGGTTGCACGAAACCATCATTATCCGGCGTGGCGCGAGCGTTTTGAGAGCTTCCAACGCCTGAGGATGACAACCGATTCGCGGTGGATCGATGATCGCGATGTCAACAGCCTGTCCAGATTTGGCGAGTTCGACCGCCGCGAGTTCGGCCTTAGCTTCAATCAACGTTACGTTGTCGACATCGGCGCAGTTGGCTTTGGCGTCTTCGATCGCCGAAGCCGATTCTTCGATCCCGATCACCGACTTGACGTGAGGCGACAGTAGGCGAGCGAAAGTTCCGACGCCGCAATATAGATCGACCAGAGTGTCGTCACCCTCCAATTCGAGGATTGAGACGATCTCATCCACGACCGCAGACAACTGCGCAGTGTTGACTTGGAAGAAGGATGAGGCCGCAACTTGGAATCTGGCGCCTTTCACCTCCTCGATGTATTTTTGACGACCAGACGGGACGTCTTGGATCTCGGCTGGCAACAACGGTTGGATGATGGTGTCACCAGTGTTGCTACCCACGCGAATGGAGAACTGGGTCATCCGATTGAGTCGACCTTGGAGTTGCGACAAGGTTGCATTGATGCGCTCGTCCATGATGGCGCACTCGTCGACCCGTACGAAACGCCGACTGTCGGCGTTCTTATAGCCGGCGATGCCGTTTTCGTCACCTCGCCCGACCGTGAAACGAGCGTGATTGCGGTAGTGGAAGCGTTTTGGAGACGGCATTGTTTCGGCTACCGGAGCGTCACGTAAATCTTCGTATTGCGACAGCGCGCGAACGACAATATCTCGCTTGATCTCGAGCTGGCGATCGTAGTCGACATGCTGCCATTGGCAACCGGAACATTCGCCAAAGTAGACACACTTTGGCTCGACGCGATGTTCAGATGCGCGTTCGACGTTTTTGACGAGAGTGGCTATGCGATCGGGGTAGACCTTGACGACTTTTGCGACTACTTTTTCGCCAGGGATCGCACCTGAGATGGTTACCGGAGCAGTCTCGTACTCGGCTGTAGCGAGCCCGCGATCATCGAAATCGCCTGCTTGCAATTCAAACGTGTCACCGATCTCGACGGCTAGGTGAGACGTGAGGTCTGGTCCGCGGTAACGTTTCCTGTGTTTTCGTTTAGCCATTCCAGATTCGACGACCGCCACCTTCCGCGCTTTCTTATCCGCCCGTTATCCTTCGCAATCCAACGTGCCAAAGGGTCGAATCCCAATATACAACTGGGCGTTTTGATACCCTGAAATTATGTGATCGACGGCGTAAGATTGCGCGTCTGATACGGTTGCTTCGAACTTCCAATTGACCCAGACACTCCCAGAGCCGACCGTCAAGCCGTGGACGATTTCGCGCAATGGCGCGCCACGACCTGCGAAGCGAAGATTGCCGGAATGGTTCAAGGTGCGGGCACCGGGCGGCGAGAATTACACCGATCTAAAAAGGCGTTTCCGCAGTTCGGCCTTGCACACGGTGTGTGAAGAAGCGGCGTGTCCTAACATCGGCGATTGTTGGGAGCGTCGAACCGCAACCTTCATGATCCTTGGCGACACATGCACGCGTGCCTGCTCATATTGCAACGTCAAGACCGGATGGCCGGGTGAGCAGAACGTAGATTGGGCAGAGCCGTTCCGATTGGCGCAGACGGTGCATGCGATGGATCTGAAGTACACGGTAGTGACATCGGTCGACCGCGACGACTTACCTGATTACGGTTCGTCTATATTTTCGATGGCAATCACTCAGATTCATCGTTTGACGCCGGAATGCAAAGTTGAGGTTCTGATACCCGACTTCGGCGGCGAGCGGACCGCATTGAAGCGCGTGGTCGACGCTGGGCCGGAGGTCTTGAATCACAACATCGAAGCGCCGCGCAGGATCTTCAGCAAGGTGCGCCCTAAAGGTGATTACGATCTCTCGCTGGAACTGATACGCCGCGTGAAAGAGATCGACCCGCAGATGCCCACTAAATCGGGCATGATGGTAGGTCTGGGTGAGACGAAGGACGAGGTGTACGAGACGATGCGCGATCTGCGAAGCGTAGATTGCGACTTACTGACGATCGGTCAGTATCTGCGGCCATCGGAGCGACATCATCCGCTGATCCGCTTCTACCATCCTAGCGAGTTCGGCGAATTTGCGAGCGTAGGTATGGAGATGGGCTTCAAGCACGTCGCGTCTGGACCGTTGGTAAGGTCTTCGTATCATGCCGACGAGCAACACGAGTCAGCAATCGAGGCACTGCTGGCGAAACGGTAGGCAGTCAATCGACGTATTTCATTTCCTCGGAGTACGCAGGAGATGATGCCAAAACGCAGTCAATCCTTTGTTTACGGAATCGCGTTAGCAGCATTTCTGTTCCTTGCTGTCATCGGCGTCGTAACGTTCATGCCGTCAGTTTTCGCCGAGAACCATAGCCATAGCTCTGTAACTGGCTACTTCGGATTAGACGGCGACGGACTTCCGATCGTTGATCGCCACGGCACCATGCTGGTTTTCGATGGCGAGATTGCGCCCGAGACGGTGTCCATCGACACATTCGAAGTGTCGCTAAACGACGGTTCATTCGCCGAGGTCGTGGAAGTGCAAGTCGATGGTGCCTATGTGTTTTTGAAACTCAAAGACGAGTTGGCTTCTAACGCGACGCCGATCGTGGGCATCGCCGAAGGGGAAGAAGTGGAGGACTTAGCCGGCAACTCGACCAACAAGCGGAAGTTGGGTTTTGTTCAAATTAAGGATGGAATCGCACCGCGTTTGACGGTTACATTGAGCGGGGGTTCAGGGATAGGTCAGGGTGGTGAAGGCCCGGATCGGTTGACCAAGGACACGATCGATATCCGGGTCACATCCGACGAGCCTTTACAAGGGGCGCCGCGGATAGTCGTGGTTTGCGAGAGCCTGAATTGGACCGAGGTTGTTGACGGACGAGATGTTGAGCGTGACATTGACGACTTCATAGCGAATCGCGACGGACCATTTCCAAGCAAGCCGCAAGAGCGAGGAGGTATCGAATACACGTGCGGTTATGACGCAGATGGCGACGGCATGGATGATCCTTTTCAATTGACGGAAGATATAGCGAATTCGCGCCCGGGCGAAGTTTGGGAATACACATGGCGCAACCCGACGGGATCTGCGACGAATCTCCTCGACGGAGAGTTGGTGGTGGTCGTGTATGGGCGAGATAGATCGAGATATGACCGTTACGGGGAGGATGTTTCCAACTGGGCGACAGCTAGGGGCGATTTCGGGTTCGACACCCGTTTCGGTTCCGAGGCACTTTTGGGGCAAGTAAAAATCCATCCGCCAGACGGATCAGTCATACGCGAGCGACGCCCGTTCGTGTTGCTCGAATTCCCAGAAGCTACTTCGGTCAATCTGGCGTCCGTCACATTCGACGGCGAGGAGATCGTCGACGAGTTCGAAGCCGTCAGGGGTAACGAATTTGTCTATCGGCCATTGAGCATGCATCAGGGGCAACACAGCGTTGAAGTACAAGCCAACGATTCTGCGGGTAATGAAACCGATTTCGCATTCGGTTTCGAAACGACACGGCGCGGCGACTTTGTACTACCGCTGGTGGCAGGTTGGAACGCGGTCTCTATCCCTGCCGATCCAATCGATCCGGCGATCGAGAACGTTTTAACAGATCCAGCAATCGAAGCGATTATTTCGTGGGACCTTCATGATCCATGGAGGCCATGGGCAATGTCATCGCGGAACGGAGATTCTTGGGAACCTGTGGTCGGCTCTGGAGTGCCAGAGGTTGTTGCTGATAGGGGCTACTGGGTCAAATCATCGCGATCCATCACACAGTCGATTGCACTGACTCGAACGGCCAACGTCTTTGCGACCTGGAGAAGACAAATACAATCGTGTGGATCACTTTGGGGGTGGTATTTCGTAGGCATCATCGACAAAAATGGTGACCAAACCCAAGACGACTTCGGTGAGCCACTGCGAAATCTCGAAGGCGACATCGTTACAGTCGGCGAATATCTGTTTCGCGAGTTCGGTCGTTATTTCTCTTGGGATCCGATCGATGGTGAATTCCGTCGTTTGGCACCGACCGATGCGGCGATAATCGGGGCGGGTGTATGGGCATATGTCGGAGCCGCCGCATCCTGCCCTTGACGACCATCAACCAGGGCGCGATTTGGTTGAGGAAACGCTTGGGGTTATTGCCGCAACGGATCGATGACGGTGAGGAAGGGGAAGCGGTAGAAGTCGGTGTCGCGAGTGCAAATTCGGCTGATGCCGTGCTCGCGCATCAGGATCGCGGTGCGGAGGGCGTTCATTGCGCCATAGTAATCTAAACCCAGAATGCCGACGCTGTACATTGTCGCCACTCCAATTGGCAACCTTGAGGATCTGTCTCTGCGCGCGATGGAACTGCTTCGGTCGGTGTCGGTGGTTGTAGCTGAGGACACGCGTGTGACGCGCAAGTTGCTAGATCGTGTTGAATCGACAGCAAGACTAATCAGTTTTCATCGGAGGTCCGGCGAGAAGGATGTTATGAAGATAGTGCGGCTGTTAGATGACGGAGATGTGGCGTTGGTTTCTGACGCAGGAACCCCTGGGGTTAACGATCCTGGGCAGGCGATAGTCGCAGCTGCAATTGATCGGGGCCACGATGTCGTGCCGATCCCCGGCCCGTCGTCTGTTATGGCAGCGCTTTCAGTATGCGGCTTTTATGCTGATCAGTTCGCTTCGTACGGTTTCTTGCCGGCGAACGGGAGTAGACGCAGAAGGGTGTTGCAGCAGATCGCAGGGCAATCGATGGCCGCCGTTATGTTCGAAACACTCCATCGATTGCGCGACGCACTTGTAGACACAGCCGAGATTCTCGGAGATCGGAATCTTGTTATATGCCGTGAGATGACGAAGATGTACGAGGAGATTTGGCGCGGAACTGCTGATGAAGCGCTCTTGCATTTCGAGAAGCCTAGGGGAGAGTTCGTGATCGTTGTGGCGCCGCTCGAGCGGTCGACTGTGGGCACACAAGCAATGTCAGCAGAGGATGCCGAGCGAGAAATACTCAACATCGCTGCCGAGTTGGACGATGAATACGAGTCTCGTCGGGATCTCGTTGATGCCGTCGCGGCTGAGATCGGCTATCCGCGGCGACAGGTCTACCAAGTGTTGCACCGACAGCGTTGAGCGAGATGAGTGGAATGACGGTGGCATTTCGCAAGTAGAATCGAGAGGTAGCGTCGTGCTGCATCTCCGATTGTCTAAAGCCGATTAGCGATCAAGAACGGCGTTAAGCGAGCCTCTACTTGTCCAAAAACATCCTCGTCTGCGTAGCCTGGCCCTACGTCAACAGTGAACCGCATCTCGGGCACATCGCCGGGATGAACGTGCCTGCCGACATATTTGCTCGGTATCACCGTATGATTGGCAACCGCGTGGCGATGGTGTCTGGCAGTGACATGCATGGCACTCCGACTGCATTGCGGGCGGTCGACGAGGGCGTGCGACCCGAGGACATCGCGTTCAAGTATCACGAGATTTGGGCGGATTGTATGGAGCGGATGGGATTCTCGTACGACCTCTACACGCATACGCACACGAAGATTCACGAAGATGTCGCACAGGACGTACTCCTGACTCTCGACAAGCATGGCTACATCTACGAAGATACCCAGTTGATGCCGTATTCCGAGTCGGAGCAGCGATTCCTATCGGATAGATTCGTTGAGGGCATTTGCCCTGCGTGTGGATATGACAGCGCACGTGGTGATCAGTGCGATGACTGCGGCCGTACCCTCGACCCGACCGATTTGATCGAAATCCGCAGCATCCGTGACGGCTCGACGCCAGTGTTCAAAGAGACTACACACTTGATGATCAAGTTGAGCGCCTTCCAAGAGCCGCTCGAAAAGTGGGTAGCTGACAAGAACGAATGGCGGCCGAACGTCCGCAATCAGACCATTGGTTTCCTTAACGAAGGGCTTCACGACCGCGCGATGACTCGCGACATCGAATGGGGTGTGCCGGTTCCTAAACATCGTTTTGAGGGCTATGACAAGAAACGCATCTATGTTTGGTTTGAAGCTGTAATCGGATACTTCTCGGCCACCAAAGCATGGGCTATCAACTCTGCTGATGAGGATGACTGGAAGGAGTTCTGGCACAAACCAGACGCTGAGTCGTATTACTTCCAAGGCAAAGACAACATCCCGTTCCACACTGTGTTGTGGCCGGCGATGTTGATGGGTTACGGGGGATTGAACCTGCCAACCGACGTGGTCGCGAACGAGTACTTGAATCTGGACGGTCAAGGATTCTCAAGCAGCAGAAACTGGGCGGTCTGGCTGCCGGACTATCTCGAACGATACGAAGTCGACCCGCTGCGGTATTACTTGGCATCGATCATGCCCGAAACGTCGGATTCAGACTTTACGTGGGAAGGGTTCCTCGCGGCGAACAACAATGTGTTGGTTGCGACGCTTGGGAACTTCATACATCGGACATTGACGATAACGACGCGTAACTTTGACGGGAAGGTGCCCACTCCGGGCGATCTCGGAGCGCAGGATCAAGAAGTCTTGGATGCTTGTTCGCAGACATTGGATGATGTGGCGACGTCGATCGAAACTCGTAGATTCCGGCGCGCGCTGTACCAAGCGATGGAACTAGCTCGCGTAGGTAATCGTTACCTCGACGCGGAAGAGCCTTGGCGGACGGTGAAGAGTGATCCTGAAAAGGCTGCTAATACGTTGTGGACGGCGCTAAACGTGATATCAACACTGCGCACGGTTTTCTATCCGTTCATTCCGTTCTCAAGCGACAAGATTCACAATCTGCTAGGCTTCGACGGGGAAACCGCCAGCGACGGTTGGCGAACACGCGCAGTTGAGCCCGGAGCACCGCTGCCAAAACCACGACCGCTTTTCCGCAAACTGGACCCCGAGATTGTCGAACAAGAGAGAGAACGACTTCTCGCACAACAGACCGGTAATCCGTGAATCAGTTGAGAAACTGCTTGAATTCAGACCGCTCGAATGGGATGATTAGGACGCCATGACAACCATTCAAACGACGCCCACTCAAGACATTTTCGCTCCCATCGAGGGAGACCTTGACCGAGTGGTTGAAGTCATAACTCAACTGAGCATCGAGGAGATCGAACGTTGCCCCGCGGGTATCGACGCGCTCGAAACGCTTGACGAGCGTCTTACGCATGTGATGTCGACTCCGGGTAAGAAGATGCGGCCTGCCATGACCCTGCTCGCATCGAAGTTGTGGGGAGCGGTGCCAGACGAAAAGATGATAAGCATGGCGGTAGCGGTGGAGTTGCTACACATCGCAGCGCTGATACACGACGACACGGTTGACGACGCGGATGTTCGGCGCGGCAAGGCTACGGCGGGCTTTTTGTGGGGCAATAACTTTGCTGTACTCCTCGGCGATTACGTGTTCGCAACGTCGGCGAAATTCGTTTGCGCGACTGGATCGGTCAGACTAATCAGCCGCTTCGCCGAAACAATTGCCGAACTCGCTCGCGGCGAGTTACACGAGATGGTGAGCAATTGGAACGTGCCAGTCACCGTAGATGAATATTTCGCAAGAATCTACGACAAGACGGCCTCGCTGTTCTCGACATCGGCCGAAAGCGGTGCAGTTCTAGGCGGTGCTGATGAAGACGCGGTCAACGCCTTAAGGGAATACGGATACTACTTGGGAATGGCATACCAAGTCAAGGACGATGTTCTCGACTACGAGTCGACCACTGATGAGCTAGGCAAACCCGCCAACCAGGACATCTTGAGCGGCAAGTTGACTTTGCCAGCGATCTACGCCTCCGAGAATCCGGATTGCGCGGCTGCGATCGAGGGATTTTTCAACCTGTCTGAAAAAGAGCGTGAAGCGGCGCTCGGAGAGCTGTTGGACACGATCCGCCGCAACGGCGGTGTGGAGCGTGCCGAGGCTACCACGTCGGAATTCATCGATAAGGCGTTGAAACGTCTTGAGGTGGCGCCGCCATCGGTGAGTAGAGACGCGCTGGCTTCAATAGCTCTACGCGTCAACTCGATGTAGGTCGGCGCGCTCAATCTCCGCCAATAGGATGTCGCCCGACACGATCATTGAGAAACTATCCGCGATCTACGGCGAATTCGAGCAGACGCCACGCTACAACGCACTCGACGAGCTGATTTTCACAGTTTTGACTCAGCACACGTCGGACCTGAACGCGGAGCGCGCGTTCGATCGACTGCGCGAGACAATTCCGACGTGGGAGGAGGTGATGGTCGCCGACCAGCAGGTGATAGCCGATGCCATTTTCCATGGCGGGATGTCAAACCAGAAGTCGAAGCGGATCAAGGATATCTTGGCGTCAATACTGGAACGTCACGGCGAGTTGGAGATTGAATTTCTCAGGGATTACGAGCTTGAGGATGCTCGAAAGTGGTTGGTGGAACTGCCCGGAGTAGGGCCCAAAACAGCTGCTGTGGTGATGGCGTTCGCGTTAGGAATGCCCGCTTTTCCGGTTGATACGCACATTCATCGCGTTTCGAAGCGACTGGGATTGATCGAAGAGAAGACGACCGCGGACGCTGCACACGAGATCATGGAGCGTCAAGTTCGACCGGAACTCCGTTTCCAGCTTCACATGCAGTTGATCACGCACGGTCGACAGATCTGCAAGGCGCGGAGGCCGCTGTGCGGCGAATGTCCGTTGTCGGCGGATTGTCCATCGAGCACGGTGTGAGCGCTTAGTAGCATATTTGCGACGAGGTGAAAACATGAAGATAGTCTCCGTAGAAGCGACCAAGGTAAACTACCCGCGTTTGAAGCCGATGACGGTGCCGCGGCCGGGGCCATCACGGGGTGATTTGAATGCGCAGGCTACTCCGCTCCGGCGTTACACAAAAGACCCCAATTTCGGGTTCAGTCGCAAGGTTCCAGGGGGCGATCGCGATGTCGGTTGCGTCGTTACGCTTGAAGACGGCACGTGGGGGTTCGGTTTCACTGATCACGGCCGCACGACCGCGTCGCTCATCGAAGACTACCTCGCACCAGCGATTGAGGGACGTGACGTGATGTCTACCGAGACCCTCTACGATCTGATGATCCGTGTCACTTCCGGTTTCGGCACCAACGCGCTTGTAGCATACGCGATCGCCGCGGTCGATCTTGCGATCTGGGACGCCAAGGGCAAGCTACTCGAAAAACCCGTTTACAGCCTTCTCGGCGGTAGCACTGACATCCTTAAGCCGCTCTATTCCACCGGCAACGACACTTGGTGGCAGAAGGAGCTTGGGTTCGAAAACTTCAAACGGTTCAGCCCCTATGGACCGCCGGATGGCATCGAAGGTATAAACCGGTTGGAGGAGGAGATCGCCGAGGCGCGGGAGCTGGTCGGGCCAGATGCGGAGTTGATGCTCGATTTCTGGATGGGGCTGGATGTCGAAACTGCTGTCAGAACTGCCGAGAGATTGCGCCCGTACAACCTCAAGTGGCTTGAAGACGCGTTCCTGCCTGACACATTAGACGAGTACGAGCGCTTCCGGACGCGTGTGCCATGGCAGACGTTGGCCACAGGTGAGCACTGGTACGGCATCTACCCGTTCTTCCATGCTGCTAAAGAAGGATTGGTCGATATCCTCCAGCCAGACATCATCTGGTGCGGCGGGTTGACACCGTTGATAAAGATCTGCCATGTCGCTGAATCCGCTGGACTATCTGTGATACCGCATGGCAGCGGTGGCACGGCGTACGGTCAACACGCTTGCTACGGACTGACGGCGGTACCGATGATCGAGTGTAGCGGTCCGGTAATGACCGAGCCGGGCGTGCCTCTGCACGAAAAGGACCGGTTGCCGGGTACGGTAGCGCCGTTTGAGGGCAAGCTGAAGCCTAGTGATGAGCCGGGGTTCGGGCTTAACTTGAAGCGCGAGTGGTTCCCGCCGTTTTTCGACTAGGTGCGCTTCAGTCCGATTTGTGGACCGCTTCTAGCGATTGGATGATTCCGCGCATGTGGCCGACGCAATATGCGATGTACTCGCGTCCTTCAGGTCCGTCGGTTGTTAATCGCATGATGTGGTCGTAGTCGATGCAGCCCTCATAGTTGACGTCGTATAGTGCTTTCGCCACTTCGTACATGTTCAGATCCCCGGCATCTGGGATCACTTCCATGTAGCCCTTGTTTTCGGGGATTGTTCCAACCACGTTGCGGAAGTGCACGTGGAAAAGTCGATTCTGCTCGCCGAAGTGTTTGATGCCCTCGAAGATGTTTTGACCGGACTCGTAGCGTGTGCCGACGCAGAAGGTGACGCCGTTTGCTGGCGATGGTACTTCGCTAAACAATCGGTCGAACGATTCGAAGCTGTTGATGATCTGTGGGTAGCCGTGCAGCATCGGAACAGGTGGATCGTTTCCGTGCGTGGCGACTTTTACGCCAGCGGGTTCTGCCACCTCGCAGATCGCGGTGTAGTGCTTGATGTGTCGTTGCCAAAGGACTTCTTCGTCGGACGCGTCCGACGCACGGGGTGCTGCCAAAGCTTCTCGCAGGTCGAACTTGGCGTGTTTGTATCCGCCGCGTCCCTCGACGTATTCGACCAACGGCGGTAGGTCACGTTTTATAAGGCTGTTCGTGTATGGCTGAACACCCAAAACGGGGATGTCAAACTCGGCGCATAATTCCGCGTTGATGCACGCGTTGCGCGTCTCCTGCTCGGCGTTGGGTCCACCGAGATAGACATCGTGGAACTGGCTCGACAAGCAGTTTGCGCGCTCAATCACCTGCCCTGCCTCACCTAGTTTGTCGACCACCATCGCCATACCGTCGCGACTAGCTGCACCGCCAGTCTCCAAGTATCCGGGCACCATATCCATTGTGATGTCTACCGCGTCGACGCCGATTTGAGTTAAGAAGCGCAGGTCTTCTGGACGATCCAGCCAATCCGGGCTGATGCGTGTGCCGATCCTCATCATCTCAGTTGCCTCCTGAAGAGTGTTTGCAGTAATTCATACCACAGGTGCGAACGAGTAACTGACGTTGCCGAGAACGTGGGAATCGATTTATTCTGTTTGATGCTGAACGCGACCGAGAATCCCTAGAGAATCGCAGGACAAACCATGCCCGACGACAACGCTCCGAAACGTCCAAATATCATCCTCATCCTCGCAGACGACATGGGTTACTCCGACCTTGGTTGCTTTGGAGGTGAGATATCAACGCCGAATCTCGATCGGTTGGCAGAAGAAGGAATGCGCTTCTCGCAGATGTACAACACCGCAAGGTGCTGCCCGTCGCGGGCGTCGCTGCTTACCGGATTAAACCCGCACCAGACAGGCGTTGGTCATATGGGCAACAACATCGAGGGCGAGCCGTCGTACCAGGGGTACCTAAACAATCGTTGTGTCACTATTGCCGAGGTGCTCCGTGATGCGGGTTATCGCACTGGTATCTCGGGCAAGTGGCACTGTGGATCGGACCCCGAACGTGCGGACGAGGGACATCCACAGTTGCAGCGTGGCTTCGAGCAGATGTTTTGGTTCGAGGGTGGTAACGGTTACTTCAATCACACTCGCTTCTTTATCGACCGCAAAGCTGTGGAGGCTTCTGGCACGGATTACTTGACGGACATGATCACGGACCACGCGGTCAGGATGGTCGATGATGTCCAAAACGATGATCGACCTTTCTTCTTACACGTCGCGTACACGGCTCCGCACTGGCCGTTGCAGGCTCTCGAGGAGAACATCGAGAACTACCGCGGCAAATATTCGGATGGATGGGATGCCATCCGCACGGCGCGTCATGAGCGTTTGAAGGCATCGGGCGTGTTGGACGAGAAGTGGGAGATTTCACCGCGTGACGAGACGGTAGAGGCGTGGGAAGACGCCGCCCACAAGGAGTGGGAAGGTATGCGAATGGCCGTCTACTCGGCGCAGGTCGAGCGGATGGATCAGGGTATCGGTAAGATCTGCGATGCGTTGAAAGCGAATGATGTTGAACGCGATACTGTCGTCATCTTCTTGTCGGACAACGGTGGATGTGCAGAGTTCCTGTGTGAAGACCGCGATAATTCCAATGTCGATGATTCTCGGGTTGTGCCTCTGACACGCGATGGTCGGCAAGTCAAAGTCGGCAACTCGCCAGATATAACGCCGGGCAGTGATGACACCTACATGAGCTACGACACGCAGTGGGCGAATGTGAGCAACACGCCGTTCAAGCGGTTCAAGCGTTGGACGCATGAGGGCGGCATCGCAACACCGTTGATCGTCAACTGGCCGGCAGGAATATCCGATAGGGGACGCGCCGGAAAAATCTCGCATACGCCGGTCCAACTCATGGATCTGAACGCGCTATGCATCGACCTTGGCGATGGCGAGTATCCGACGGAGTTCAGGGGTCACGAGATCACGCCGCACGAGGGCGAGAGTTTCCGCGAAGTCTTGGAAGGCAACGACAACTGGTCGAAGCAGCGTCCGCTTGCATGGGAACATGAGGGTAATCAGGCGATCCGAGTGGGTGATTGGAAGTTGGTGCGGGAGCATGGCAAGCCATGGGAGCTCTACAACTTGGAGCAAGACCGAACCGAACTGGACAATCTCGCGGAAGGTGACGCGGATCGGGTTTCAGAGCTGGCGTCGCTATATGCAGAATGGATGCGACGCGCGGGCGCAGTCGATTGGCCACCGGGCGCGGGGGGTAGCTGGCAATTCCCGGGTTTGAACGTCAATGGCACCTTCCAAATGCGGGGGCACGGCCACATCATTCCGCGCGGATTCACGCGATCGGCGGCGAATGCTCGGGAGTAACCGATAATTCCAATTCCGCCAACCACAAGTTTTGATGGACATGCAAGAGACTGAACAGTTTCCAGACGAACCTACAAATCGCGGTTTGCCACGGATCGCCAACCGCATCGTGTCGAACCCGTTTTTCGACTACTTCATCATCGCCCTGATCCTGTTGAGCGGCGCGTTCCTTGGCTTGGGTACAGTGCCGGAAATCTCCGACGATTATGGCGATTTGCTGACGCTTGGCAACCAGGTGATTCTGGGGGTCTTCATTGTCGAAGCGATCATAAAAATGGTCGCTTTGGCACCGCGACCGCAACGGTATTTTCTCGACGGCTGGAACATATTCGATTTCGCCATCATCGTCTTTTCGCTAGTCCCGGCCACCGGAGCGTTCGCGATGATCGCTCGACTAGGTCGGTTGCTGCGAGTGTTGCGACTGATCTCGACTATCGAAGACCTGCGCTTGATTGTTGCCGCGCTGGTGAAGTCGATACCTAACGTCGGTCACATTCTGATGTTGATGAGCATCATCGTTTACATCTACGCGATCGTTGGTTTCCAACTGTTCCACGAACACGATCCGGAACACTGGCGGAACATCGGAATCTCGATTCTGACGCTGTTCGAGATCATCACTTTGGAAGGCTGGGTAGACGTAAACGCTAAGGCGATGGAGTTGAACCCGTTCGCTTGGATTTACTTCGTCAGCTTTGTTGTCGTCGGCACGTTCGTAGTAGTCAACCTCTTCATCGCCGTGGTCATCAACAACCTCGATCGCGCCAAGGAAGACGCGCTTAAAGAGTTACAGCCTCCAGTGTCGCGCGAAGAGTTGTTGCAAGAACTGCGTGCGACTCAGGACAGTTTGCGACGTTTGGAGACGCGGATATCAGATATTGGGCAGGAAGTGGACGACCAAAAGCGCTAGTCAAGTTTGACGAATTACTGATCCCTCATAGGAGGCGGGCCTTCGATAAACTCGCTTCCCGAGCCGTCTTCAGGGGCATAACCCAGTTCCGCTTTTGCCCGGCTTATGTCGAAGATTTTCCACTTGTTGTCAGACGTAGCGTAGTAGATGCCGTAGCGCAGGTCCGCCGGCGCATCGATCGACAATCGCACGATCTGTGCTGTGTCGCGGTGGCTGAGCCATAGCGATAGAGCGAATGGCGAGAATGTCGGGTCGTCTGTGGATATGACCCATCCGATACGGAGATGTATCGAGCCCACGCCGTGGTAGTCATTGTAGTAGCTGCCGATGGCTTCGCCGAATGCTTTTGAGACGCCGTAGAAGCCGTCGGGGCGGATCATGGTGTCTTCATCTACGAGTGGGTATTTGCCAGCTTCGAGTTTGTCGAACTTTCCGGTGCCTACAAGGCTCCACGGCTCATCAAGATAGTTGCCGCCCGTGGCGTGGTTTGAAGAGGCGAAGATGACGCGCTTGACACCTTCGCGTCGACTCGCCTCGAAGACGTTGTAGGTGCCGACGAGGTTGTTCGGCAACACCGACTCCCACTCTGCGTACGCGGAGCGATCGGCTGCCAAATGCACGACGGTATCTACTCCAGCGAACGCAGGTTGCATAGCATCTAAATCATCGAGCGAGGCGACATGAGACGGCACGCCATCGGCCTCTCTCAGATCCAATGACGAGAGTTCGTAGCGATCTCCTAGACGGTCGATGAGAACACCACCGATCAAACCAGCACCGCCAGTGATGAGAACTTTTTTCTTGCCGTTTGCATCAGCCATCAGTTTCGCCTTCCGAATCCTAATCGCGAGCAACGCCTGCGCCGCAACTTATAAGAAGGATAAATCCGTTGCATGGAACTTATCTCGGTCATCCAGCGTCTAGATAATAGTGAGCAACTAGCCAAAGGCACAATCATGTCACTACTACGTATAGCAATCGTCATCGCATTGGCGACCACCCTCGTATTCGCTATCGCCTGCAGTGGAGCCGGCGAGTCCCTTGACTATGGATACCAAGGTGAACCAGGCGCTCCTGGTGCTCGTGCCGCGCGAGGCGATTCAGAGGCTCAATTCGCCGTCGCAACCGTCTTAGTAGAGAAGGTCGTGGAAGTTGCTGTCGAAAAAGAGGTGATGGAGGCAGAAGCCATGATGATGGCTCCTGCCGCTGCCGCCGCTCCCACAGCTGCCCCAATGGCGATGGAGATGTCAGAGTCCGAATCCGCCCAGAACGTGGATATCTCTTTCCAACCGCAAAACCGCATCATCGTCCGCAACGCCGACATGAGCGTGGAATCCCACGATCCGATCGCAACCATTGACGATATCGGTGACATCGCCGTCGGGCGCGGCGGCTGGGTGGTCAACAGTAACACCAGCGACCACGGCTTCTACAACATCACCATCCGAATCCCTGCAGAAACGCTGGATGCCGTGATCGAACAGATCACGGCCAACGTCGCCAAGGTCATCTCCGTAAATTCCGATAGTACTGATTTCACGGAGGAATATATCGACCTCGGCGCAAGGCGGTCTACTGTCCAGGAAACCGTTGACGCGCTCACCGAACTGCTTCGAAACGAAAACTACGACAGTGTCCAAGAACTCCTCGAAGTTCAACGAGAGATAACCAACTGGCAAGCCGAGCTCGAACGCATCGACGGACGATTGGCTTTCATCAGCGAATCTGCCGCGTTCTCCAGATTATCCGTTACCGTGAACCGCTCACCTATTCCGATGCGAGTTGATGTAGGAGAAGACGTGAACGTGGGTATCGGCATCGGACGCAAATATACGGCTCGCTTCTTCCCACCCGAAGGTTATGACAGTTTCGAGATCGTCTGGGACTTCGGCGACGGCTCTGGACCCCAAACAGTCTACTCCGGGTTACGCACACAAGGTGAAGACGGACTCTTAAGCGTCCCGGTGCGCCACACCTACCACTCCGATGAACTATCGCCTCACGTAGTCACCGCTACTGTCAAGGCCTTTTCGGATCGAGGGCTGGCTGAGGGGGAGGATCAGCTATGGGCCAATGTCTCCGAACTGCCGCGCTTTGACGCCTTCGTGACGACATCGCAGTGGGACATCGAGGAAGGCCAGCCGGTTACACTGACCGCCTCCTTCAACCATCCCGACACGCTTCGCAATGTTCGGTACTCATGGGACTTCCGCGATGGCTCTCCTGTTGTCGAAGGCACTGTCTCTTCCGGTGACACCGGTGTCGAGATTGAGCAGACCTTCGACCGACACCGACCAGAGTCTTATCAAGTCATCTTCGAAATCCGAGGTGACAGTGATGCGGGCGAGGTCGAAGAGACTCACTATGTCCCTGTCTACGTCTATCCCGGTCCGGAGATCGAATCTTCCGATTTCAATCCCGGTGGCACAGCCACTAACGCGGTCAACGCGCTCATAGATGTCGCGTCCTTCGCCGGAAATGCGGGCATCTGGCTAGCGATAACCTCTCCGATCTGGCTGATCCTCGGAGCTGTCATTTTCTTCGTTGTCCGTTTCATCATTCGTCGTCAGCGCAACGTTCAACGAGTTGTTTACGTTCCGACGCCGCCAGACGATAACCAAGAGAGCGAAGATCGGACTGAGTCGACGGCGTCCGCTTAAGCCGACAACCTAGAAACGGTAGGAGCTCGGAACCAAATTCTGGTTCCGAGCTCTTTTTTTCGGCGATTTTGAAAACTCAGGGAACAAATCTGTAAGCGAGTGCGTCTGTTCTCCAGTGATCAAAGACAACATCACGGAGAACACGAAATGACGAGCAACAAAACAGAACAGATCAAAAGCCTCATAACAAAACCAATGACGGCATTCGCACTCGTGATCGCCACAGCAGTCGTCGTAGCGACGATCGCGTGTAGCGGGAGCGAAACAGTAGTGCAGACGGTAGTGGTTGAGAAATCGGTGCCCGGCGAACCGGTGCTACAGACGGTAATCGTTGAGCGGGATGTGCCAGTGCCGGGTGAAACGGTGGTACAGACGGTAGTCGTCGAGAAAGAGGTGGAGGTCCAAGGCGAACCGGTAATCCAAACCGTCGTCGTTGAGAAGGAAGTGGAAGTGATGGGTGAGACAGTGGTGCAGACGGTAATCGTTGAAAGAGATGTAGTAGTTGAAGTTGAAAAGGAAGTGATTCGCGAGGTTGAGGTGGAGAAGATTGTGGAAGCGGAGGTCGCGGTTGCGGCAACTTCGAGGCCCGCTCCAGCGGCGGAGGCAGCCTCAGTAGCACATCCCACTCCTGTCGTTAAGACATCACCACCAGTTCAACCCTCCCAACCCGGTGCGACGACCTTCCAGAACACGACGCGCTCGAACTTCGCGCTGACTTCGCAGGACGATACTTCGACGTTCAGTCTAGACACCGATCGCACTTCGTTCCAGCTGGCACTGAACTGGACGCGAGCCGGTTATGAGGTGGATCCTGCATCAGTGCGTGCTGAAGAGTGGATCAACGCCTTCAACTATGGCTACGAATTTCCGCGCCACGACGACTCGTTCAACATCCAGACCGACATCATCCCTCACCCGCTTGACAGCGGTCTGCATTTGGCGCGGGTCGCGTTCCAAGCGCCGGATGTCGTGATGGACTTGCCATTGAACGTCACACTGGTTCTTGATGGCTCTGGCTCGATGGCTGATGGTAACCGCGTCGCGATTGCTCGCGAAGCAGCCGAAACCATTCGGTCGAGCCTAGGTCGAGATGATCGTATGTCGATCGTTCACTTCGACAACAACGTGAAGCGCGGCTTGACGGTCAAAGACGAGAACCCCGGTAGCAGGGCACTCCGCGACTCGATTCGTGATCTTAGGCCGGATGGTGGTACCAACGTTCAAGCTGGGTTGAATCTAGGTGTGCAGTTGGCTGATGAGATGCGCCGAAGCCGACCATACGCGTACAACTACGTGATTCTGATGTCCGATGGCGTGGCAAACGTCGATGCAACTAACCCGTTCGCGATCCTCGAATCGGCATCTGACAACAATCCCGACAACCCGCTGCGGCTGATCACGATCGGCGTGGGGATCAACAACTACAACGACGTACTGCTCGAACAGTTGGCACAGCATGGCAATGGTTGGTATCGGTACCTGAGCGAGCCGGAAGAAGGTCGCAGGCTATTCAACCGCGATAGCTGGCTTGCCTTGTCAGTCCCTTTCGCGGACCAGACGCGGGCGCAGGTTATCTGGGACGAGAATCTGGTGCGTAGCTGGCGAATGATCGGGTACGAGAACCGCGTCACTTCTGACGAGTCGTTCACCCGTGCGGAGAAGAAATTCGCGGAACTGCCTGCCGGTTCAGCCACCACGGTGTTCTTCGAACTCGAACTCGTGGACCCTTACCTGCTTGGAAACTCGGATCAACCACTCGGTGAAGTCGAAGTGCGCTGGGTTACTCCCAGCACGGGTGAAGGAAATCGCCAGCATCAGGAGATCGACTCGGTGCTTGCGGTGCCCGAGGCAACTACCGACTTTGGTGCCATCGTCGCTTTGGCTGCTGACCGGTACAGCGGTTTGCATGAATACGGTAGCGGACACCCCGGTTCGATATATCGGGATTTGTCTGACCTCGCCAACATGCTGCGAGGAGTGGGTTCGCCAATGGCCGGGACGACGGCGTACCACGACTTCGAATTCGTGCTGAATTCGTTGGTTGATAATGTCCAACCGGCACCCAGCACCGGCTACAGCAGGTAGTAGCTAGCCTTGTTTGACACGCTGATCGCTTGGAGTTGCTTACAATCTCGCGGAGTGATCAGCGTGCAACATCGCAGCCGCATCGACAGCTTTGTCGATGGGTTGGCCAACTTCGACGACTTCGGCACTAAGACCGAAGTCGTCGAAGTTTCTTCATCTGCTGACACGCGGCCTCTACGTTATTTCGTCAACGAGTTCTGGACGAACGCGCAGCGGGCCGGTCATGCTTTGCACGAAATCAGCTATCGAGCGTGTTTCAAGCCGCAACTTCCTGAGTTTTTCATCGACCGATTGACCGAGCCATCCGATGCGGTCTACGACCCGTTCATGGGGCGTGGAACCACACCGATACAAGCGGCATTGATGGGCCGGCGGGCACTTGGAAACGACGCTAATCCGATGTCGATCATGATGACGCGGCCGCGTTTGCATACTCCTGAATTGTGCGAGATCGAAACTCGTTTGGGTGAAGTGCCCTGGATTACTGGCGAGCCAACTTTGGGTGATAAGAGATTCGGTGTGTTCTTTCACCCGGTAACGCTGGGACAAATCGTCGCGCTGCGCTCTTGGCTGAGCCAACGTGAGGTGGCAGGCACGTTCGATTATGTGGACGATTGGATCCGATTGGTGGCGATGAGCCGGTTGACGGGGCACTCCCCCGGCTTCTTTTCCGTCTACACGTTGCCGCCCAATCAAGCGGCATCAATCGAAAGTCAGTCGCGGATCAACGAGAGGCGCGGGCAGACGCCACCGGAACGTGATGTCAAAGAACTGATATTGCGGAAGAGTCGGTCCTTGCTGAGGCATGGCGGTTTGAACTACAGCCAATTTGATCTCTACTGCTGCGACTCTAGGAATACGCCGGAAATCTCAACCGATTCGGTCGATTTGGTTGTCACCTCACCCCCATTCTTGGATACCGTGGACTACCGGACTGACAACCATGTGCGAGCGTGGTTCGCTGGCATCGACATTGACGCGCAGCCAATAGCGATCCTGCAAGGCATCAAAGACTGGCAACGTTTCACGGCCGAAACGCTGCAAGAGCTTTGCCGGGTCGTCAAGCCCGGAGGAACTATTTGCTACGAGGTCGGTGAGGTGCGCAATGCAACCGTCAAGCTGGAGGATGTGGTTTTAGGTGCCATCCGTGACGCGCAACTCCCGGTTGAGGTCATCGGTGTGCTTGTGAATCAACAAGACTTCACCAAGACATCAAACACTTGGGGTGTGACCAACAATCGACGCGGCACCAACACCAATCGTGTGGTGATGATGACGGTTTTGGAATGACTGAATCGGGTTGGATCTGCTTCGCCTAGAACGGCAATCCTGTTGAGAAGTCGGGGATCCCTGCCCAGCGGCCGCCGTCGCCGGAGCGTTGGACGGCGATGGTCTTGATTACGTCGGGATTGGCAAGGCCGTGCGGTGCGCGGCCAGTTAGTGCGAAGCTGACGTTTTCGGCTTGTTTCTGACCGCATTCTTCCAAGAATGTGGGCGAGTAGCCGGCCAAGTGCGGCGTTACATAGCAGTTTGGCAATGTAAGTACGGGGTCTTCGGATGCCACTGGTTCAATCTCGGTGACGTCGATGCCAGCGAAGGCGATTTGACCGTCGCGCAACGCAGCGTGAAGCGCTACTTGGTCGACCAGTTTGCCACGAGCGCAGTTGATCAAGATCGCGGTCGATTTCATCTTCGCGAGAGTTTCGGAGTTGATGATGTGGTTGGTCGCATCGGTGTGCGGAGCGTGGATCGTGATGATGTCCGATTCTGACAACAACTCGTCGAGATCGACGAGTTCAACTCCGTACAAGTCGGCAGTAGATTGATATGCATACGGATCGAACGCGATGATGCGTCGTGGTCCAAAGCCTGAAACCCGTTGTGCGAAGGCATGTCCAATATTCCCGAAACCTAGGATTCCGACCGTCTTGCCGCCGACGCGATCTACCGTCTCCTGAAATTCGCGCATCAAAGCGGGGTCGTCGGACCACTTGCCTTCGCGGGTCGCAGCAGCGGTTTCCGGGATACGGCGAAGTATTGACAGCAGCATCGCCATTGCGTGGTCGGCAACTTCGACGGTGTTGACGCCGGGGACGTTGCAGGCTAGAACGCCAAGTTCGGTGGCGGCATCGAGATCGATCGAATCGACGCCAACGCCCATGCGGCTAACGACTTTCAGCTTGGAGCAGGCTTCCAAAACATCTCGACCGGTGAGCGGCCAGGTAGCGACGAGCGCACCATCGGCATCCTTCATGGCTTCGATGTAAGGCTCGGTCTCCTCGAACGGCTTCACAATCTCGACTTCGATATCGCCTGCCGACTCGATGATGCCCTTGACATCAACGAAGGTCTCGCAAGCAACCACAACTTTGAGGGACATCTAGTTTTGCTCCATATCTTGGTTTCGCCTGTGATCAGATCGCAACTATCAACCATAACCCGAAAAGTGTGGGACAACGGGGTGATGACTGAAGTGGAGTGGGCAGGATTGGGAATGATTTTGAGGGTGGGTGTCGTTTGGGCGCGTTTAGTTGAAGGGGGCATACCCTGCGGGCGGGCAGGTTTGAAACCTGCCCCTACCGTGTCCCCTTAGTTGCGCGAAGGGGGAGGTTATTGGGCGCGTTTAATTGAACGGGTGTGGCCCGCGGGCGGGCAACCACAAGGGTTGCCCCTACGTCATGTATTTTCGAAGCATCGCCGCGTCTGGGTTGCGCGCGGGCGACAACTCGCATGCTTTACCTAGGCTGGTAGGTGTTTCTGTGTCCAGCACCGCCGACGTCGCCAGACCGTCGGCCCTCCGGGAAGCATGGTGTGAAAGAACTGCCCCCGTCATCGCTCGATTCATTCCTCTCGCTGGTGCTGCAGCCTCCCCCGCCCGACGATGCGGGTAGACGTGTGCCGGATAAAAGACCGTTCGCCCGAACCTTGAACGGACAGATTCCCCCGCGCTACTCCCTCTGGATTCCGGTTCTCCCCGGAACAACCTTGGTTTTGCGCGTTCCCCTCTGGATTCCCGCGTGCGCGGGAATGACATTGGGGAGGGCGTCCGCCGTCTGGCTTGCTTTCGTTGGCGGAGCCGGCATATGCTCCGCGTCCGAGCCCTGCAGCTACAACGGTCTTCGTGACCGGTTTTCGGCAGCGTTTCGTCCCGTCTTCTCAGACGTCTTTCAGGACTTGTGGCGGGTACCGTCGGTGGATCCGTGTGTTGGCGGCTCCGTGTGGTCTCGCCCGCGGCCTGATTACCTTTATTCAGTTGTCTTTGTGCAGCGTCTTCGAAAGGTTGAGCTCGACCTCTCGCGACGCGGCGATTCTTCGTTTTCCGTGCGCTGGTCCGAATGCACTCGGATCGGCGCTTGTTGTTTATATTACTACATATGTAGCGGGAGTCAAGTTGAACTGTGATTTTTGTGATTTGAATGATGGGCTGTGATTGCTCCGCCCTTTTGTCCCCGGTTCCCCCTCACCCTAGCCCTCTCCCACGGAGGGGAGAGGGGATATCACCACAGCCCTGCCGCTGGGGCATACCCCGCTCGCATCGCTGCGCTTGCTCGCGCCCTTTTCGCTGGGCGAAAGGGGCGTTGTGTAGGTGTTGGCGTATCCTTTGTTCCCCGGGCACCTCATCTGAGGCGTGGCAATTCTTGGCCTCGGCGATAGCGTTGTTGGTAGTAGACGTATTCGTCGTAAGTGCCGGGTTCGTAGTGTCCACTTGATGGATCTGGACCTGTGCGGACGTTGGGGTCGGGTGGATTGGCGGCGACGACATCCTCGTCGAAATCGACGCCTAGGCCGGGCTCTTCGGGGACTGTGATGTAACCGTCAATGGTTGGCAGGTGCGGTTGGATAACCTCGTATCTTTGCGGTACATCGTCTTCCAAACGTTCTAGTATCAAGGCGTTGGAGATCGACGCCAAGATGTGGATCGCGGCGTACTCCGCTACTGGGCCGAGTGACCCGGAGTGTGGAGCTACGTTGATGTAGTGAGCCTCTGCCAATGCCGCGATCTTTTTCAGCTGCGTGATGCCGCCGATTCGACCGGAATCAGGTTGGACAACGTCGACGATCTCATCCTCGATGATTTCGCGGACACCCCAGATGTGGGAGTGTCGCTCGCCGGCCGCGATCGGAATATCGACATTGTCTTGAACGCGTCGCATCGCCTCGGTGTTTTCCGGAGGCACTGGGTCTTCGTAGAAGAGGAGGTTGTAAGGTTCTAATCCTTTACCGACGATGATTGCGTCTTTTGTAGTGAACCACGGCGGGCCGTGGGCGTCGACCATGATGTCCATTTCATCCCCAACTGCACGACGGATCGAGTCGACGATCTCAACCGTTCGGTAAACGCCGCCGGTTTTGACTCCAGTGATGCCGCGCTCTTTCAATTCGAGTGCGCGTTCTGGCGAATGTGCATGAGCATACGTTCGGATGCGCTTACGTACCCTTCCGCCGAGGAGATTCCACACTGGCGTGTTCAGCACCTTGCCTTTGATGTCCCAGAGGGCCATGTCGATGGCGTTGATCGCGCCGGATCCCGGTGTTCCGGTCATGCCGTGTCCCATGATCGCTACGATCATCTTCTGGTGGAGTCGTTCGATGTCCATGGGATCATCACCGACGACGATATTGGCCAGGTCATCAACGGCTGTTTGAACCACTCTTGGCCATCCTGATCCCTCGCCGACGCCATATATGCCCTCATCGGTGTATACCTTTACGAAGCACCAGTTGCGGCTGCCGCCGCCGGACATCAGGAAGGTTTTGATTTCGGTGATTTTCATGTGACTACCGTCGTTTCTGCGCCTCAGCACCACGATGCGCTATGTTGGGTGTTCGGTTAGAGATAACGGAATGATACGCGTTACAATGCGGTTAGAAGATAATTCCAGCGTCAAAAGACGCTCCAGAGCGGGAGAGTAAGTAGATGGCAGATACCACAGTGACAACATCCGACAACGGACCGTATTGGGTCAGCGGCAACTTCGTGGTCTGTGACGCCGACGGCAATGAGTTTCCGGTTCAGGGGGAGGCGTATCTGTGTCGTTGCGGGCAGTCGGAGGAAAAGCCGTTCTGCGACGGGTCACACAACTTGGCTGGATTTTCCGACTCCTGCAGGGCATAAATCTTGATCGAACCAACTCGCATATACGTTTGGAACAACGATGCCTTACAGGTAGTCGGCGATTTCGAACTGCGCGATTCTGAAGGTGGCGAGTTCAAGCAACATGGAAAAGTGCGGCTCTGTCGGTGTGGCATCTCGAACACCAAGCCGTATTGCGACAACTCGCACATCCGCACTGGTTTTCAGAGCCAAGTGAGCGCAAGTAGCGATTGATTCGGGCGATTGGTCGTTTTAGGGCACCAACACCGTTCGCGCTACTGCACCGGCCTCCATGTCCCTGAAAGCTTCGTTGACCTCAGTCAGGGGACGCGTTCGAGTAACTAGATCATCCAGATTCAGGCGTCCTTGTCGGTACATCGCGATTAGCCATTGGAAGTCGTATCGTGGTCGTCCCGTGCCGGCGCTGCATCCGATGAGCGATCTGTCGAGGAACAGGTGGCGCATTGGGATCATCACTTCTCCATCGTCTGGGGCAGCGCCGACTAGGACAGCCGTCCCGCCTTCGCATGTTGCTTCTAGTGCTTGACGAAGCGTCGCAGGCTGGCCAATCACTTCGAACGCGTAGTCGACGCCTCCGTCCGTTAGTTCCCGTACGGCTTCGACAGCGTCGTCCTTAGATGCGTCCACCGTGTCAGTGGCGCCGAGTCTAGTGGCGTACTGGAACTTGGAAGGATTAGCGTCGATAGCGATGACGCGTGATGCGCCGGCGATATATGCGCCTTGGATGACGTTAAGTCCAACGCCGCCGCAACCCCAAACGGCTACTGTTGAACCAGTCTCCACCTTGGCTTTGTTGACAACTGCTCCGACGCCGGTAATCACAGCACATCCTACGAGAGCGGCGCGGTCGAGACGCACGTCGGGGTCTACTTTGACGACGTTGTTTTCCCACGCGACGGTGTATTCCGAATAGGTCGCCAAACCAGCGAAGTAACTCGTGCCGTGTTTGCGGAATTGGGCAGAGGGTTGATGGGATGAGATCGGATCGCATAGGTTCCAACGTGCGGTTGAGCAATACTTGCACTTTCCGCACATGGGACGGATGGCGAAAACCACCTTGTCGCCGGGCTCCAATCCATGCACTCCGGAACCGACTTTCTCAACGGTGCCTGCACCTTCGTGCCCTAGGATCGTTGGGAGGTCATCTGTGCGACGGTAACCCGAATACACATTGTGATCGCTGTGGCAAACGCCAGTGCCGCCGATCTTGACCATCACCTCTCCGGGTCCCGGGTCGTCCAGTTCCAAAGCTTCGACGACGGCGGGTTCGCCCTGCTTGTAGATGATTGCGGCGAGGGTTGATGTAGTCATCGGAAAGCCTCCACAGATGACAGAGGTTCAGTTTGATGGTGTGATGATAGCAGTGAGGGAGAACCCTAATGCTGTACGCCTGTGGATACCCGCCTATGCGGGTATGACGGGGTTATGCGATGTATCGCTCGGCGACGGCTACTAATTTGTTGCCGTTGGAACTGGATACGAAAGTGATCTGGTTTTCGTGACTGTCGGAGAGCTCGATTTCTACCCCGCTTCGCACTCCGTACATCGTCCAAGAGCGGCGGTCGGATGGGGCGAAGGGGTTGCCGCGGCCGCCGTGGCGGGCGATGTTGTGGTTGGCGGTGCGGATGGCGGTGATGTTGTTCCAATCGAATGTGCGTTGGGTGCCGAGGACGCCTAATTTTACGGTGATGCCGTCGGCGGTTGCTTTGGTCTCCATGAGCGTGGAGTTGAGCATCACGTAGACGATGCCGACGATTGCGATGGTGAATGAGATGTAGAAGATGAGCGATTCGCCGCCAGAGATTAGGGGGTCGTCGGTGAAACCTCGGATGCCGACTGCTGTCAGCCCTCCGGAGACGGCACCGAGCATGAGGCCGAGGAACGCGAACATCCATCCGGGTGCTCGCAGGTTTTCGGTGAATAGGGGCTGGGCAGGATTCGATGATGTCATCGCTAAAAGCGTCGATATTTCAGATATGCTTCCTGCGGATCCATGCCGTCGAGGATCATGTTTCGCAGTTCGTTTTCGGTGTTCATCACCTCGTCAACGCGGTTGGCGACGTCGGATACCGCGGACGCGGGGATTACCACTGCACCGTCGCGGTCAGCGACGATATAGTCGCCGGTTTTGATGTCCACATCGCCGATGGTTATCGGTTCGCCCATGGTTTGGACCATCCAGCGTTCGACGATGTCGGAGGGAGTCAGATAGCGGCAGAATACTGGGAATCCGAGTTTGAGGATGAAGTCGGTGTCGCGGTTGCCACCATCCACGATGTAGCCTTTGACGCCCCTGAACTTGAGTGTCTCGGCGGATAGCTCCCCCATGTGCGCGATGGTTGAGTCGTTCGGTTGGCAGACGACGACGGATCCGGATGGTGCGGCGCTCAGCATACCAGTCCAAGAGAGAAGGGAATCGTCCTGCGAAATGCCTTTGACTATACCGCCCGAACAGGTCCAGACTTTGCCGACGAGTGGGATGTTCGGGTCAACTGGCTGGATGTCGTTGGGGAGTATTCCGTCGTCTAGTCCGAGTTCCCGCATGGCGTCATAGACGGCACCAGAGTACGCGGATTCCAGAATTGCGAGTATCTGTTCTTCATTCAATTTGGATGGCATTACTGCGATGTAGGAGGTTTGATTCGGCGAATGAAAATTCTACATTTCGGATTTTGAACTCGGATGGGGTGTTCAGTCGTTTCGGTGTCGTAGTGCGGATCTGACTTGCATGACTGCGTGTTGGGCAAGCTCGATATCTTTGACTTCATGCTCCCAGATTCTGATGACTTGCCAGCCGAGGTTCTGAAGATTCTGGTCATTTGACCTATCGCGATCCATGTTGCGTTGGAACTTGGTCGACCAGTATTCGTAGTTGCGGGTGGGCATGGTGGCGTGTTCTGGGCAGTGATGCCAAAAGCAGCCATCGATGAAGACTGCGACTTTCTCGGTGGGAAATACGACATCGACTTTGACGCCGCGTCGCTCGAATTTGATGTAGCGGTCTTTTCGGAAGCGCAGTCCGGAGCGATGCAACATGCTTCGGAATGCGATCTCGGGTTTGGTGTCTGCCCGGCGGTTGGACATCATCGACCGCCGAGTTGCCTCGTTGGATGCGGGAGGGGCGACTGGGACGGCGGAGGATGATTGCATGTGGCGGAGTCTTACGACACTGTTTAGGAATTCATTTCAAGCCCGGCCGAAGTCGTCGTCTTCGCGGACGATGTCGTCTTCACCTAGGTAGTCGCCGGTTTGGACTTCGATGATTTCGAGGGGTTCGATGGATGATGGATTGGCGATGCGGTGTTTGTGGGTGCGTGGGACGTGTATGGACTGGGATGGGCCGAGCATTTGGTCTTCGCCGTTGATGGTTACTTTGGCTATGCCTCGGGCGACGGTCCAAGTCTCGGCGCGGTGGCGATGCCATTGGTAGGAGAGTCGGCTGTCGGGCTTGATGCTCAGTCGTTTTACTTGGAATCCGGGCCCTCGGGTCAAGACCTCGTATGAACCCCATGGGCGGTCTTCGCGGCGAGGGCTTCTGGTTCGACCCAATGCTTCGGTGTCTATGGGTGTTGACGGCGTTTGCTCTTCGGGCATGGTGTTGAGGATTGAAGGTGATACGTTTTGGATGGAGAATGGCAGATAGTAACCTGAATCCTACGTTAAACCGCGCCGAAGGAAATTAGTGATCGCCCCATGACAAGTAGCAGCCCGACATCTGAACGCCCGAACATTCTCTTCATACTGACTGATCAGCAGCGGCAGGATTCGCTTGCTTGCTACGGCAACGATTGGATTGCAACGCCGAATCTGAATAGGATCGCCGATCGGTCGTTTGTGTTCGAGAGCGCGTATGTCACGCAACCGGTTTGCACTCCTAGCCGGGCGTCGATTATGACGGGGCTATATCCGCACGCGGTTGGTTTACATCGAAACAACATCCCGTTGCCGGCGGATTGTCCGACGATTGCGGAGCGGATCAGCGAGGAGTACTACTGCGCGTACTTCGGGAAGTGGCACCTCGGCAATGACATGATCCAGCAGCACGGTTTCGACAAGTGGATCAGTGTTGAGGATTTTCATAGAGTTCGGGCAACGAAGCGGGAGTATCGGAACGTCGAGGCGCACTATAACGATCATCTGCGGAAGCACGGTATCGAGCCGCCTGGGATCAATCGGTCGTATGAGAACTGGTTTGCGACTGCGGGATTGACCGAGGAGCAGACGCAGGCGTATTTCCTCGGCGACAGCGCGGCGGATTTCATCCGGGATCATGGTGAAACCGAGAATGGCGACATGCCGTTCATGCTCTACGTGTCGTTCTTCGAACCGCATCCGCCGTATACCGGGCCACTCAATGATTTGTACGCTCCGGAAGATATCTCGGTCGGTCCGGCGTTCCTGAAACGTCCGGATGATAGTTCGCTGCTGAACCGATTGCGGGCGGACTACTACATGGCAGGCAATCTGAACCCGCTCGGAATCGACGACTATCACGACCTGACGGCTGCGGACAGTTGGCGTCGGTTGCGGGCGCAGTATTTCGCGAACGTGACGCTGGTAGACCGTCAAGTCGGTAAGATGCTGGACGCGCTAGAGGCTACCGGTCAACTCGACAACACGATCATCGTCTTCACGAGCGAGCATGGCGAGATGGCTGGTGATCACGGGATGTTGGAGAAGCGTTCGATGTATGAAGAAGCATCGCGTGTTCCTCTACTGATACGCGTTCCGGGATCTGAACCAGACGTGGCTGAGGAGTCGACGCGGATCAGCGGATCGGTTTCGCTGGTTGATCTTGTTCCTACGTTGCTAGATTTGAGTGGCGGCAGCGACGCATCGGAATCGACTTCAGGTGGAGTTCTGGGCGATGGGTTCGCTCCGACCGCATCGGGCATCTCGAATAGTTGGGAGATGCAGGGCAAGAGTCTTGCTCCGGTTTTGAATGGTGACGCCGATCTGAGCGAGAACGACGTGTTTGTGCAGTGGAACGGGATGGGAGACCGGAACCTGGGTACTCCGGAGATCAACCGTATGGCTTCGATGCACTGGCGAACGGTTATTACGCCGGATCGCTGGAAGCTGAATCTTTGTCCAGCAGACCAGTGCGAGCTTTACGACTTGAACAATGACCCTCACGAGATAGTGAATCTGTACGACGATCCGAGGCAGCGGGATCGCATACGGGACATGGCTGCGCGGATCAGGATTTGGCAAGCAGCGACGGGCGACGAGGTCGATTTGCCGCGGGTTTAGCGATAGAGCGGATTCGTGGGTAGCTGTCGCGGCGAATGCTACTCTTGAGTGTCAACCGCGCGAAACATTTTCTGATATCGACCATGCCGTTAACGCAGCGTTCCACCGCCGTCGAGCTGGACACATCATCCGCATACGAGCGAACCACGCTTGCGAACGGTATCCGCGTCATCACTAGCAGTATGACGCACACCAAGGCGGTCAGTGTCGTGTTCCTCGTCGGCGCTGGGAGCCGATACGAGACGGACGATGAGGCGGGTGTTTCGCATCTTTTCGAGCACATGCTGTTCAAGGGCACTCCGAGCAGGCCGCGTCCGAGGGATATCAGCGGTGTGGTGGAGAGCGTAGGGGGCACGATCAACGCGTTTACGGATCGTGAGTGCACGGGTTATTGGTGTCGGATGGCATTGCCGCACTATCGACGCGGTGTTGAAGTGCTGGCGGACATCATCAAGTCGCCGTTGTTCCGCGAGTCGGACATCGTGCAAGAGAAACATGTGGTGTTGGAGGAGATTCGGGCGACGCACGACTCGCCGGGGGCGTTGGCGGGAATGTTGCTGGATTCGGCGTTGTGGCCGGATCAGGCTTTGGGTAGGGACATCGCAGGCACCATCGAGAGTGTCGAGGCGATACCGCGGGAGGTGATGATTGACTACCACATGGAACAATATGTGGGTTGCAACATCGTCGTTTGCGTTGCTGGCAACATCGAACATGATGAGGTGGTTGACCAAATAGCCGAACTTTTGTCGGATTTGCCCAGCGGTGAGCCACGAGGGATGTTTCCTTACAACGACAATTTGGTAGGGCCTAGTGTGAGTGGTGGTCGTCGAGATCTTGAACAACTGCACATGGCGCTGGCGTTCAAGGGCGTTGGGATGAACGACTCGCGACGGACCGCGTTGCGGATAATGACGGTGGTTTTGGGTGGGAGCATGAGCAGTCGGCTATTCGAAGAGGTTCGGGAAAAGCGCGGGCTCGCGTATGGGATCGGCAGTTCGATGCACTCGCTCACCGACTGCGGGGTGGTGGATATCCATACGGGTGTAGAACCGCCGCGGGCAGTTGAGGCGCTCAGTGTAATCGTCGATGAGCTGGCAAAGATCAGGGATGGGATCACTGAGGAGGAACTGAGCGACGCACGTGAGTTGGCTAAGGGCAGGTTGCTTCTCGGGATGGAGGAGAGCAGGGCGGTGGCGAACGATCTAGCGGCGCAAGAGTTGCTGCGCGGTAGCGTCGAGACGTTGGATGACCGGATCAAGTCGTTGGATGCGGTGACATTGGAAGATGTGCGGATGGTAGCTTCCGATGTGGTCATATCGGACAAGTTGGCGATGTCTGTGGTGGGCCCGGTGAGGGACTGGTCTGAATTTGAACGTGCGCTTGATTTTTGAGTAATTTTCAGAAAGTCGTCAATTTGCGTTTCGGGCGTTAGCATATGCAATACGCAAACCTCTGAGATAGGAGCACCACAAAGAAATGAAGACCCGAGCATACATCTTGATCGAGACATCAGTCGGCAGCACCGCCCAAGTTGCGACCGAGTTGAAGAAGATCGATCAAATGATCGCCGTTGATATGGTGACCGGACCGTTCGACATTATCGCAGTTGTCGAGGCCGATAATCTCGTGGATATCGGTGGGATCGTTAGCACTAAGATGCATCAGGTCGGTGGCATCGTCAAAACCATCACGAGCCTTGCGGTTACTGCCGACTAATCGGATCCGCTATGTGGTTCGAATTCAACGAAGAAGAACTCGCATTCCGCGAGGAACTACGGGACTTCCTTGACGAAGAACTCCCTGACGGCTGGATAGGTCCCAACGACGAGTCCAGTGAGGAGGGATGGGAGCTTTACTGCCGCATGCGTCGCAAGCTGGCCGAACGTGGCTGGTTGACGATGACGTGGCCGAAGGAGTATGGCGGGCAAGAGGCGTCTCCCATGATTAGCCTGATATTCGCGGAGGAGATGTCGTACCGCCGAGCACCAGGCAACGATCGGTTTGGCACGCGGATGTTGGGTCCGACGTTGATGGTTTTCGGTACTGAAGAGCAGAAGCGCAGGTATTTGTCGGACATCGCGCAGGGCGGCATCCAATGGTGCCAAGGGTATTCAGAACCGAACACGGGCTCGGACTTGGCATCTTTGCAGACGTTCGCAGAGATTCGAGACGATCACTTCGTAATCAACGGATCGAAGATATGGACCTCGTTGGCGCATCGTGCGGACATGATGTTCATGTTGGTTCGCACTGATCGCGATGCTGAACGGCATGCGGGTATCAGCTTTTTGCTTGTGGACATGAAGTCGCCGGGGGTTCAGGTCAATCCGATCATCAACATTGCCGGTGCGCACAGCTTTAATCAAGTGATGTTCGATGATGTCCATGTTCCAGTCGAGAATCTGGTCGGCGAACTGCACGATGGTTGGAATGTCGCGATGAACCTGCTCAACTTCGAGCGCGGGAACATCGACTATGTGTCTTGGGCGCAGAAGTCGTGGGAAGAGATACGCGACTATGCGGCGACAACTCGGCGATTCGATGGCTCGCTGATGATCGACGACATGAAGGTGCGACGTCGTTTGGCGGAGCTTGAAGCTGAGATCGAGATGGCGCGCTATATCACCTACGAAGTAGCGTGGCTGCAATCGCTCGGACACCCGCCGTCGACCGAGGCAAGTATGTGCAAGATCGCGGCTACCGAGGTGAATACTGCGGTGCTCGATTTTGGCGTTGAGTTGCTTGGGATGCCGGGTCTGATCGACGATCCGGATGAGCACGAGGATCTCGCTGGGCGTATCTTCAAGATGCGGATGTATCAGACTTCGGGTCCAATACTAGCGGGCACCAATGAAATTCAGAAGAACATCATTGCCTACCGTGGCCTTGAACTGCCCCGTCGCTAGATCTGCATCATGGATTTCGGACTAAACGAAACGCAGGAACTGATCCGAAGCAGTGCAGCGGAGTATCTCTCTGACCGTTCACCGTCCGACTTCGTTCGTGCGATGGCGACGGATGAGCGGGGCTATACCGACGATTTTTGGCGAGAGATCGGCGAGTTGGGTTGGCTAGGACTGATCGTGCCGGAAGCGCACGGCGGTTCAGGCATGGACATGTCGGATATGGCGGTGTTGCTCGGTGAGTGGGGTGCGGCGTTGGCACCAGGGCCGCTGGTGGAGTCGGCGGTTGTGTCGGCTTCTGCGATAAGTGAGTTTGGATCCGACGCGCAGAAGGCGGATTGGCTGCCATCAATCGCGACTGGCGAGATGGTTACGGTTCCGTCGTTAGTCGGGATGGATGGTTCGACGGATCCGAATGCGATGGGCGTCCGAGCTTCAGAGACCTCCAATGGCTGGGTGATCAGCGGCACAAGTAGGTTCATTCCGTACGGAAACTCCGCGGATCTGGTGTTGATGCCTGTTGAGACTGACGCAGGTATGACTGTGTTCGCAGTGCCGGTGAAGTCTGCCGAAGGGACGGTTAATATCAACCGGGTGAAGATGGCTTCGGGTGCACCGGCTTGTGATATCGAGATGAACGAGGTTGTTGTTCCGACAGCAACGATTGTCGGCGAAGCTGGTGGTGGCGCTGATGTCGTCGATCACATGATGTTGTACGGGGCGGCGGCGAGGGCGACGCAGATGGTTGGTGCGGGCAGCGCGGTTGCGGATCGCACGATCGAGTATGTGAAAGAGCGGCGGCAGTTTGGGCGTCCGATCGGTGCGTTCCAAGTGATACAGCATTACATGGCGGATATGGCGACGAAGGTGAAATCGGCGAAGCATCTCTCGGATCGGGCGGCATGGGCGTTGAGTGCGGATGTCGACGGTGCGATGGCCTCACGGGTTGTTTCGCAGGCGAAGTGGTCCGCGAATACTTTGATGCACGACATAGTGTGGAAGGCGCATCAGTCGCATGGAGCGATCGGGTTCACATGGGAGCACGATTTGCACCTCTACACTCGGCGAGTGCTTTCGTGGCGTGCAGATTTCGGAGATTCGGATTCGCACATCGAAAACCTTGGCCGAACGCTCTGACTTGGAAGCCAGAGGGATCGAAAATGTCTGACGACTGTATCTTCTGCAAGATCATCGCGGGTGATATTCCCTGTAGCAAGGTATATGAGGACGATCATGTTCTGGCGTTCAACGACATCAACCCAAAGGCACGGGTCCACGTACTAGTAGTTCCCAAAACGTGCTTTGACCGCCTACACGAAGCAGAGGATAAGCATGTGGGGATGCTCGGTCGGATATTGGTGGGAGTTGGAAAGGTCGCTGAGGCTACTGGAATTACGGGTTCGGGGTATCGTGTGCAGTTCAACCAAGGCCGAGGTGCGGGGCAGGAGGTGTTTCATCTGCACGCGCATGTGACCGGGGGAGGCCCGGTTCCGACGTAGGCTAGACTATGAGCAACCATGGTTGGGTTGCTTGTACGTCAGATCTTGCGCACGGTCATCTTTCAGGTTGTGATGACCGTGGTGATGCGGTTGGTGGGTTTGGTTTTGCGGCGGTTGAGGTTGTAGGGCTACTGCGCCCGTTCCATCAAGACGGTGACGCCGAGGTCGATGTATTTGTTGCGCAGGGCGGGATCGCCGGACCGATAGCTCATCCTGACGTCCAGATCGTTGACCTGGTCCATGACGTGCTTGATGCAGTCGTCGTCGGTCTTGAACGGATGATGCGGATGCATTTCCCGGTCGAACTCCAGATCGGCTGGGCCCCATGAGAACAGGTCAACGCCCGGCATCGCGAGGGTGCGGATGTTCTCGATGGCACGCAGGGACTCGACTTGCAAGCAGATGATGCCGTTTTCGTTCCACCACTTGGCGTATCCGGGACGGTCATGACCGAGTTCGGCGCCCCAGCGGTAGCCGCCGACCCAGCTACGACGGCCCTCAGGCGGGAAGTAGAACCAGTCGAGGGCTTCTCGTACCGTCGACTGTTCTTCGACGAGCGGGATCTCGATGAATGCCGGTCCGAGGTCGGCGATGTTGCCGACCAAGAAGGCTAACTGGGTGTGCTTGATGCGGAAGTGGATCGGTATTCCGACCTCGTCGGCGATGTTGCAATGGTCGACCAGCATGTGCTCCGAGAAGGGGCTGTGCTGGCTGTCGCACGTCGCGAAACCGTAGTCGTCCTTGCCGAGGATGTCTTCGAACTGGGACTTTGTGGAGCCGATCGGTATGCCGACTCCGATGACGATGTCACCGCGCCGGATGCGTTCTTTGAGGTTTGCGTCATTGCCCATTTGTAGGTCTCCTTTGATAATGGCAGTGTGGTGGTGGGGCATCCCCTGCGTTCGCTCCGCGTTCCCTTTGCTTCGCGAAAGGGACGGAAGGGATCGGGCTAGGTTTGCGCCATTTCGAATAGGACCGTCACGCCCATGTCGAGGTATTTGTTGCGGAGTTTGGGGTCGTAGGATCGGTAGCTCATTCGGACGTCGAGGTCGTTGACCTGATCCATGACGTGCTTGATGCAGTCGTCGTCGGTCTTGAAGGGATGGTGGGGGTGCATTTTGCGGTCCCACTCGAGGTCTGACGGCCCCCATGAGAACATGTCGACGCCAGGCGGGGATAAGGCTCGGATGTTCTCGATGGCTCGGAGCGATTCGATCTGTATGCAGAGGATGCCGTTGTTGTTCCACCACTCGGCGTACATGGTCATGTCATTTCCGAGCTCAGCACCCCATCGGTTGCCGCCGACGAAGCTGCGGCGACCCTTTGGCGGGAAGTAAAAAAACTCGATGGCTTCGCGGACTGTGGCCGGGTCTTCCACGAGAGGGATCTCTAACATCGCGGGTCCCAGGTCGGCGAGGTTTCCGAGCAGGTATGCGTGCCGTGGGTGGTCGATGCGCAGGTGGACGGGGATGCCGACCTCATCGGCAGTGTTGCAGAACTCGACCATCTGGTGTTCCGAAAAGGGGCTGTGCTGGCTGTCCGTCATCACGAAGCCGTAGTCGTCTTTGGAGAGGATGTCTTCCAGTTGCGCTTTGTCTGCGGTCATTGGTACCGAGACGCCGATCACGATATCGCCTCGGCGGATGCGTTCTTTTAGCGGGGTTTCGTTGCCCATCGCCATCTCCTTGAAGATTGTCCGGCGCCCCATTCGGCGCTGTGATGGAATAGTAACGCAGAAGTGGTGATCGGGCATGTAATAAGAGGTGGGATTCGGCGTGTGTTTTTGAGACGTTGTATTGCCGTGAAATTGCCGCTGAATCCGGCAATTTCCGGCAGTCAGCGGCAATTTGGCGGCAAGATTGGTTTTTGAACAAGTTCAAAGAGTTGTCTGAACCGGGATTTTGAGTGAACCCCTTTGTCCTTCGGATATTCCCCCGCGATCTCGCGGCGCGAAGAGAATGTTGTTTTGCGGCGTAAGATTGTTGTTAGTGCTACGAGTTTAGGAGGGTATGGAGTTGGCGGAGCTGCTGAGAGTTTTTGGTCGCGAAGAGTTTGATGCTGGGTCGGTGGAGCAGGCGGTTCGGGATCGGTATACACAGGTTGCGGAGCGCGGTGTTGCTGCGTCAGGATGTTGTGCTGAGGAGGTTGGATCGGCGTGTTGCGGGGATGATGGTTCTGAGATGGCGACGGTGGCTGATGGGCTCTATGACTCGGAAGAGTTGGAGAGTTTGACGCCTGAGGCGATGGCGGCTTCGGCTGGTTGCGGCAATCCGATTGGGCTTTCGGAGGCCAAATCGGGCGAGACGGTGTTGGATCTTGGCAGCGGTGGTGGGATCGACTGTTTCTTGGCGGCTCAGGAGGTCGGCGAGGAAGGTCAGGTAATCGGTATTGACATGACGCATGCGATGATCGATTTGGCTCGGCAGAATGCGGAGAAGCTGGAGGCGCATAACGTGGTGTTCAAGCTGGGCAAGATTGAGGCGATTCCACAACTGGATGCGAGTGTCGATCTGGTGATTTCGAACTGTGTGATCGCACTGTCGCCGGACAAGGATCGGGTGTTCGACGAGATCTATCGGGTGCTGAAGCCGGGAGGCCGTTTCGTGGTTTCGGACATGGTGGTTACTGAAGAGTTGCCGGATGATGTGCGTTCTTCTGCTGAGGAGTGGGTTTCATGCGTTGGCGGCGCGGATCTGCTGAGCCGATATCTGGGGCGTATGGAACGATCGGGATTTGTAGATGTTGAGATCATGTCGGATGTTCCGATGCGTCCGCGTTCGGACGGTACGGCGTGGGAGGAATCGGTTCGTAGCGTTACGGTCCGGGGGTGGAAGGTCCGAACTAGGATTTGAATGATTTTTTGAGGATGATGGGCCGTGATGTTGTCTGAGCCCGGATTTGAGGGATTTTAAGGATTTAAGGAAGGGGTTGTTGTGCCTTTGCGCGCCCCTTTTGCTGACGCAAAAGGGAAGGCTATGAATTAATATTTAAGAGTGTAAGTGTTAATTGTGTTTGTTTGATGAAGCGCGAGAGTACTCGTTCATACGTCCCGACGACCGCTGGTGGCGAACGTGTAGATGCGTTTGTTCCGACACCGTTGCCACCTGAGCCGCCGTTGATGTGGGGCGGCGAATTGGCGACGCTGCTATCAGAAGCGTCTTCGGCGGTGGGCAGGCTTGACGGGAGTGCGCGAGTGTTGCCGAACCGGGAGTTGTTTATCGATGCGTATGTGAAGAAGGAGGCGGTGCTTTCTTCGCAGATAGAGGGTACGCGTTCTTCGTTGTCGGATTTGTATCGTTATGCGCATGGCGGTAATGTTGACGAGGGGTCGGATGTGGTGGAGGTTTCGAACTACGTTGAGGCGATGGAGCATGGGCTCAGCCGGTTGCGAGGCGGGTTTCCGGTTAGCAATCGCTTGATACGAGAGATTCATGAGGTTTTGTTATCTAAGGGTGTAGGTGCGGATAAGGCACCGGGTGAGTTTCGGCGATCGCAGGTCTGGATCGGGGGCACGCGTCCGGGTAACGCGGCTTTCGTGCCGCCGCCGTACACGCATGTTGAAGGTTGCATGGGAGATCTGGAGCGTTTTTTGCACGCTGTGGATGATGGGATTCCCGCATTGGTGCGGGCGGCGCTGGCGCATGTGCAGTTTGAGACGATCCATCCGTTTTTGGATGGCAATGGCCGTGTTGGGCGGTTGATGATCACGCTTCTGCTGATTAACGCGGGTGTTTTGCAGGAGCCAGTGTTGTATCTGAGCCTGTATCTGAAGACGCATCGGCAGCGTTACTACGAGTTGCTCGATGAATCTGGTCGTCATACTGGAGACTGGGAGGCGTGGCTTACGTTTTTCTTGGAAGGAGTTATCGAGACGGCCGAAAACGCGCATCAAACGACAGATCGATTGAGGCGGATGTTTGACGAGGACCGTGCTCGGATCGGAGGTTCGGGTCGACGGGCGGGATCTGGTTTGAAGGTTTTCGACGAGTTGATGAGGCGTCCGGAGTTGTCAATATCGGATGCGGCTACATCGACCGAGCTTTCGTTTCCGGCCGCTTCATCGGCTCTTAAGCTGATGTGTGAACTAGGGATTGTTCACGAAATCACTGGTCGGTCGGCTGGTCGGATTTTCCGCTATTCGCGGTACTTGGAGATACTTGAAGAGGGTGCGGAGGCTATCGGTTAGGTACTGGGATTCATAAACATTGAATCTTAGCGGCAAAAATTAATAGATGGAGCTGCAAAGTTTAATCGTTGGGTTGGGAATTCAAGAAAGTTGACCCGGGGTTTTTGGGAGATCTAAGTCAAGGGTCAAAGCGTGGTTGAATGAGCACGGTGTTTCCCAATCGAAATCCCGGTCATTTGTTGTTTTAGCGGCATTAAATATTCGTGGTGGTAAACTGCTCGTACGACCAATCCCCAATACCGCTCAGGAGGCGAAACGATGGATGGTTTGAGGAGTTATATGGTTCGGCTGGGGTCGCTGGAATTGGCGACTGTGATCTTTTGGATGCTGTTCTGGTTGGCGAATGGGCTGGCGAAGCTGATACCCGGGGTTCACATCGGTGTGAAGTTTGCGGAGAAGGGGAACCCGTTTGGCGGTGCGTTAGACAAGATGGGATGGGGGACGGGACTCGGCGAATTCGCGTACTACTTCACGGGCGTTTTCGAATTGATCGTCGGGATCATCTTCCTGTGGACGTTGATCCAGTTCATCATGCGTAGCGGCACAGCGGCGCGCCGGCCCTGGATCCTGTTCGGATTGTTCTTGAGCGCGATCATCTTTGCAGTGTTCACGTTCCAGAACGTGGTTACGGCGTCGCGGCCAACCCCGCTGATCTGGCATGTCACCTACTTCGCGATAGTCGGTGTCTCATGGCTGGTAATCGTCGGGCAGGGTTACTGGGCGAGCGCGACTAGCGAAGACGGCTAGCAATAGCAAACAAGAAACCCCTCTCCTTGGTTGCCAAGGAGAGGGGAAGTCGCTTAAGAATGCTAGGTTCGTCGCCTAGCGTCGATTGTTGCTGGTTGCGTACTTAGCGGCCTGCATGGCGATGTTGTGAGCGTGTTCCTTTTTGCGCTCTTCCATGCTTTCGTTGACCATGTCGATGCCTTGCCGGACCTGCATGAGGGTGTGAGAGAGCCGCTCTTCGAGCTTCATGAGCATTCGGCGCGAGTACTCGTCGGTCTCGTTGGTCTGGCGGTGGGAACGTTCTTCAGAGTTTTCGACGATGGTGTTGGCTTCGCGTTTGGCCCGGATTAGCATCTTCTCGGATTCTTCCTCAGCTTCGGTGATGATGCGCTTGGCTTCTTCCTTGGAGGCGTTAACAACGGATGTCTGGTCGATAGTCTCCATGGCCTTTTTTCGGGCTTGGGCGAGGATGATGTCGCGCTCTTCCTCGGCACGCTTACGGAGTTCTTCGGCTTCCTGCATCGCTTCGTTGCGTGCCGTCTGCATGAATTCTTCGGCATCGCTGAGCATCTGGTCGCGTTTGGTGACGATCTGATCGGAGAGCGAGGTCACCTTGGGGAGTTCGCGCTTTAGTTCGTCGATGAGTCCCAGCGTTTCGTCGGCTCTAACGAGGCTGCGTCCAGTAGCGCGCACACGGTTTTCCTCGACAGAGTTCGCGATTCTTGAGATCAACTCGTAGATGACTGGTTGAACCGACACGAATTCAGTGCTGTCCGAGTTGTAGCTGACGCGGGTTTCTACTGCCATTTTGTTCTCCTTGTGCGTCGGACGTATGGGTACCGATTGCACTGGTGTTGGTTGCTTGTGTTCGATGGTTGTTGGCTATGCGGGTTGTGGTGTCAACTTCGAAGTTGTCGGCGCCACGACGTTGGGGGGTACAAGACCGGAGATGTTTCCGCCGAGTGTGACGATCTCCTTGACGCGTGATGAGCTTACGTATTGGTTCTCGATGGACGAAAAGAGGCAGACGGTCTCGATGTCATTGTCGAGGTGTCGGTTCATCAATGCCATGGCGCTCTCGTATTCGAAGTCACTTGTGATTCTAAGCCCTCTGACGATCGCTTTCGCGCCGGTTTCTCGGGCGAAATCGACGGTCAAACCGCGAAACGGAATGACTTTGACGTTGGGAGCGTCGGTGATGGCTTCTTGCAACATTCCTACACGTTCATCGATGTCGAAGGTCACACGTTTGTGATCACCGTCGTAGACCGCGACGATGAGTCGATCGAACAACGCGGCGGCACGTCGGACCACATCGGTGTGGCCGTTGGTTACGGGATCGAATGTGCCAGGGTACAAAGCTACGACGTCGCTCATAGTTGTGTTTCGTGATCTTCGGGTTTTTCTTTATTGGTTGTCAGAGGTTTGTGGGAAGGAGTAGATGGTTAAGCTGGTGTCGCCGTATCGTTTTCGGTTTATGGCGGTTGCTCCGGAAATAGTGTCTGGCAGTTGGTTCCTAGTTGCGTGCTCTGCGATGATCCAAGCGTGGGGTTCGAGGAGGTTGTGTTTGCGGAGTCCGGCGAGGATGTCTTTCCAAGGGTCGATGTCGTATGGCGGGTCGGCGAAAACGAGGTTGTAGGAGTTGCCTGCGAGCCGGGCCAATGTCTTGATGGCATCTGCTTGGTAGGTAGAAGCCTTTTCGGACACGTTTCTGGCAACAGTCTCTTGTCGTATCTTTGCGGCTCTTCGACGGTCGATTTCTACGAAGTCGACGTGCGTAGCGCCATGTTCGAGGAGGTCAAGGCCGACGGCTCCGGTGCCAGCGTAAAGGTCGAGCACGGTCATTCCGTCTGCGCCGTTCGGACCGAGCATCGAGATGATGGCTGAGCGGGTCCTCGAAGATGTCGGTCGTAGCCCGTGTCTGGGTATACGTCTGTTCCTTTCCGCGTGTTTCACTCCGAATTGCGCCGCGGCGCAACATCGTACCTGCGCCACCACTTAGTTCGTGGGAGCGTTGACTACGATTATGCGGAATCGGGTGATGTGTGTTTCAACGATGCACGACGCGATTTATAGCGTTTTCTCACGAGGGTTATGGCAACAGTGGAGGTCTGTAAGATTGATTCAGTTGGTGTGCGCTTGATTATGTGTATGGAAGGTCGCAGTTGAGCCAAATGATAGATAGACCCGAAATCTCGCCTGAGACAGATGGGGCTTCGAAGTATTCGCGTTTGGAACTCGACCGATTGCGGAAGGTTGATCAGCTGAGGCAACAAGGCATCGATCCGTTCCCGGCTCGGATCGAGCGAACTCATTCCGTAGAAGAGGCGATTGCGCTTTACATGGAGTGCGAGGAGTCACAGTCCGATACTGATGACCAAGACGGAGTTCAGACGGAGATGGTGAAGGTTGCGGGACGGGTTATGGCGCGACGCGGGATGGGTAAGATGTCGTTTCTGGATGTGCGAGACGGAAGCGGTCAGGTTCAGGTGCAGGCGCGGGCGGATGTGCTGGCTGACGACTTCGAGTTGCTTTCGATGCTGGACATCGGCGATTTCGTTTCGGTGTCAGGCCCGGTGATGCGGACGCGACGGGGACAGATTTCAGTCGAAGCGCGCACGTTTGGGATTATTTCGAAGTCGATGCGTCCATTGCCTGAAAAGTGGCACGGATTGCAGGATGCAGAGACGCGGGTTCGGCAACGGTATCTCGATTTGCTGGCGAATGAACGAGTGATGGAGAACGCTCGGGCGCGTTCTAAGGTTGCGTCTTCGGTGCGTCGTTTCATGGAGGCACAAGGGTTCATGGAGGTTGAGACGCCGATACTGGTACCGGTTGCGGCAGGCGGGTTCGCTGAACCGTTCGAGACGTATCACAACGCACTCGGGCGTGGATTGTTTCTGCGGATTGCAACCGAGCTGTATTTGAAGCAGTTGATCGTGGGTGGAATGGACAAGGTTTTCGAGATCGGCAAGATATTCCGCAACGAAGGGATCGACGCTGATCACAATCCAGAGTTCACGACGATGGAGAGCTACGAGGCGTATGCGGATTACAACGATGTGATGCGGATGACGGAAGAGATGGTGGCTTTCGTCGCGGAGGAAGTGAATGGGACGACTGTAGTGCCGGTGCCGGACGGTGAGGAGGGCGAGACGATCGACTTGGCCCCGCCTTGGCCTCGGTTGGATCTGCGCGAGGCGATTATCGACGCGTCGGGGATAGATTTCCGCGCGTGTCCGACGCGGGAAGCGTTGGTAGCGGCAATGGATGAGCGCGGGATGCATGTGGAGCCGAATTCAACGTGGCAGCAGTTGCTGGACAAAGTGATATCAGCGTCGGTGGAGCCGCGATTGGTTGCGCCGACCTTCTTGGTCGATTACCCGTTGGCAATGTCGCCTTTAGCGAAGAAGAAACCGGGATTTGACGATGTTGTGGAGCGTTTCGAGGCGTTCGTGTTAGGGCGTGAGTTGGCGAATGCGTTTACGGAGCTCAACGATCCGGTGGATCAGCGCGAGCGGTTCGTGCAGCAGGAACGGCAGCGGGAGGAGTTTGATGACGTTGAGGCGGATCGGTTAGACGAGTCGTTTTTGCTGGCGGTTGAACACGGGATGCCGCCTACTGGGGGGCTCGGGATAGGGATTGACCGATTAGCGATGCTTGTGACGGGTGAAAGTTCGATACGAGAAGTTACGCTGTTTCCGCAGTTGAGATCTTGAGGACTCGAAGCGATGTTGGATTTACGCAGAATAGTCAACGACACGGAGGCGGTGCGCGCTGGCCTCGTTAAGCGTGGCGAAGATGTTGCGCCGATCGACGAGATCATCTCCTTGGATGTGAGGCGTCGATCATTGATTCAGCAGACGGATTCGGCCCGTCATTTTCGGAATGAAGTGTCTCGAACCATCGGTGCAGAGAAACGTCGGCCTACGGACGATGAGATTCAGCAGATGCGATCGACGGGCGACAGGATATCGGCTCTTGAGGAAGAAGCTCGCTCTGTCGCGGTTGAGTTGCGGACTCTGATGCTGGGTTTGCCGAACTTGCCGCTTGAAGACGTGCCGGAGGGTTTAGACGAGGGCTTTAACGAGGTGGTGAGTGAGGTTGAACCGCCGCCTGCGCGGGAGTGGGACACACCGCACTGGGATATCGGCGATAATCTCGGCATCATCGACATGGAGAGCGCGGCGAACATTTCGGGCAGCAGGTTTTACATGTTGCGAGGGCAGGGTGCGAGGTTGCATCGAGCGATTGTCGGATGGTTGCTGGATACGTTGGTGGACGAGTTCGGGTATGAGGAGACAAATCCGCCGTATCTAGTGCGTGAAGAAACTTTGATCGGAACTGGCAATCTGCCGAAATTCGCGGATGATCTCTACCGTGACGAGGATGCGGGTTTATGGATGATTCCGACTTCCGAGGTTTCCCTGAATGGCATCCATCAGGACAGCATTATCGATGCCGAGTTGCCGTTGAAGTACTGCGCGCACACTCCGTGTTTTCGGAAGGAGCATGCGGCTGCGGGTAGGGATGTACGCGGGATGAAGCGGGTGAAGCAGTTCGAGAAGGTGGAGATGTTCCGGTTCGTGGAGCCGGATGATTCGGAAGAAGCGTTGGAGGAGATGATCGAGATATCGCTGGAGCTTTGTCGGCGACTTGGATTTACGACTCGGTTGTTGAAGCTATGCGCAGGGGATATCGCTTTTCAATCGGCGAAGACGTATGACATTGAGGTGTGGTCGCCTGGGGCGCAGGAGTGGCTTGAGATCAGCTCGCTGTCTACCTGCACGGACTTTCAGGCTAGGCGGAACAACACGCGTTACCGACCTAAAGGTGGGGGTGGAACGAGATTCCCGCATACGTTGAATGGGTCGGCACTGGGGATGCCGCGGACGTTTATCGCGGTTTTGGAGAACGGGTTGCAGGAGGATGGGAGTGTTGTTTTGCCGGAGGTGCTTTGGGAGCGGGTGGGGATGGAGAAAATAAAATCGGGTTAAGCGTTATGTTTCGTGTTGAAGGGAATTTTAGATGCTTTTTGCCCACCAATTTGATGCAAAGGATATAGATGCAGCGGGGCGTGTCTTAGCTCAGGTTCCGGCGGAGGGTGAGGATGACAGGGACTGGTTAAACGCGTTCGAATTGGTGACTAGTTGGCGGGCGACCCACACTGGTCCGCTTAAGACGTTTCGTAACAATCTCGGCAGGCGCGTTGGCAACAGAGGCATTGTGGCGCAGAGATTGAAACGAATGCCGACGATCATCTCAAAGCTTGAACGGCTGCCATGGTTGAACCTTTCACGGATGCAGGATATCGGCGGTTGTCGGGCAATCGTGCCAACGGCGGATGAAGCTTTTCGTCTTGCAGGTGATCTCGCGGACAGCAAAATTAGGCACGAACGTCTCGACTACAAGAATTACATCGATAACCCTAGGCGATCTGGGTATCGCGGTTTGCATTTGGTCTACGGGTACGCGAGTGAATCGAAACCGGAGTTACGAGGTCTGAAGACTGAGCTTCAAGTAAGGTCTCAACTGCAACACCAATGGGCTACAGCGGTTGAAACAGTTGGAACTTTTATCGGCGATGAGCTTAAATCGAGTCAGGGTGATGAGGCTTGGTTGCGCTTCTTCGCGCTGATGAGTTCGGTCATTGCGCAACGAGAAAATTCGCCCTTAATTCCTGGATTTCCGAACGATCACCGCTCGTTGGTTGCGGAAATCAAAGAATGTGCGCGCGAGGCAGGCATCCTGCAACGGTTGACGACATTTCAGACGGCTACGCATCTGGTTACGGAATTCCCGGAATTCAGAAATGGGCTAGTCGTTATGCGGTTAGATCTACGTAGCAATAGCGTGGGAGGTACGGTATTCACGGAGCACGAGACAGAAGACGCTACGGCGATGTATGCCGAACAAGAGCGTTCACACCGCGGCGACCCTAGGGTTGCAGTTGTGATGGTTTCAGCGAAATCTGTCGAGACGCTCCGACGAGCCTACCCGAACTTCTTTGCGGATCTTTCGGGTTTCCAGAACTTGGTACGCGAAACTATCGCTTAGCGTTAGAGGACGCTTTTCGGAGATGTCCCGCGAGTCGTTCTTGACGACGTTGCTGTCGTTTGGTGACTTTCTGCATGATCCGCTCGAAGTACTCGGATGCGGTTTCTTCCCGTTGGATCTTTTTGGAAGCGGTAGACATGTCGCGGTTCCACGGTTGCAACTCTGTTAGGCAATCTGATTTTCATTATCGCATGTCAGTGAACATGTCGACATTTGACCATGCTAGGCACTGTATGAGTTGAATTCGTTCATGGCAGCTTCTACGCCTTGGGTGATGATGGTTTGGGCGGCTTGGGCTGCACGGTTGATGGCGGTTTGGATGGCTGCGAGTTCCTCGCTGGGCGGTTGGCCAAGGACGTGATCGATTTGGGTGTCGCTCTCGGTTGGTTTGCCGACGCCGATACGGATGCGGGGAAATGCGGTGTCGTGAAGTACGTCGATGATGGATTTTAGGCCGTTGTGTCCGCCGTCGCCGCCGGACCGACGGATGCGGATGCGGCCGGGTTGAAGATTGATGTCGTCGGTGATGACGATTAGTCGAGTGATTTCGGTTTGGTAGTGGTTCAAGAGTAATCTGGCGGCGGTGCCGGAGCGATTCACGTAGGTCTTGGGGTAGGCGACGATGGCAGTCTGGTTTTCGATGGTCAGTTGGGCAATGCGCGACGGGCCCTCGTCGCGGAGAGGGGCGTTGTGTTGCTTCATGAGGATATCGGCGGCCCACCAACCGATGTTGTGTCGGGTTTCGGCGTATTCGGGCCCGGGGTTGCCGATAGCGAGGATGATCCAAGGATTGGTGAGTTTTTGAGTTTGAGGTGCGCGGGATTTCGGATCGGCGAAGAGGCGTGTGAAGCGTTCGAAGGGGCTGGGTTTGCGTGTCATTTTCTGAACTGTGGGTGCATCACCCTCACCCTAACCCTCTCCCATCAAGGGAGAGGGGATTCGTTTTGGTCAAAGGAGTTGCTCTGTCGTTTCTTGGGCTGGATCGGAAAGGTCAGGGATTTGGCCGTCTAGGATTTGTTTGAATTGTTCTTCGTTGAGGACTGGGACGTTGAGACGAACAGCTCTTTCGAGTTTGGATCCGGCATCGGCGCCCGCCACGAGGTAATCAGTGTTTTTGGAAACGCTGCCGACGGCTTTTGCGCCGAGCGCCTTGACGGCGTTTGCGGCTTCGGTTCGGGAGAAGGTATCGAGTTTGCCGGTGATAACGAAGGTGAGGCCTTTGACGGGGTGGTCGGCTGCGGGTTCGGGGGTGTTGTCTTCAGGGTCGACTCCCAAGTCTTTCATGCGTTGAACTAAGGCGATGTTGGGTTCGTGGAGCGTCCATTCACGGATCGAGTTTGCGAGGATGGGTCCGATGCCCTCGATTCCGGTGAGTTTTTCCGTGTCCGCTTCAAGAAGGTTGGGTAGATTGCGGAATTCGCGTGAGAGAGTTTCGGCGATTTCAGATCCGACGCCGCTTATGCCGAGGCCGAAGATGAGACGCGGGAGGGATTGGGATTTGGACTGTTCGATGGCGTCGACGAGGTTTTGGGCGCGTTTTTCGCCCATTCGCTCCATGGCTAATAGGTCGTCCATGCGCTCCTGGAGAGTGTAGATATCGGCGATGTTAGAGACGAGGTTTTGGCGTGCGAGCTCTTTGGCGAGTTTTTCACCCAGACCTTCGATGTCCATCGCGCCGCGGGACGCGAAGTGCTCCAGCAATCGTTCAAACTGCGCCGGGCAAGTGGAATTGATGCAACGGATGTCGGCCTGATCTTCATCGCGGACTACGGGCTCTCCGCAGGCGGGGCAGTTGGGTTCGATACGGTAGGGCTGTGAATCGTTCGGGCGTTGGTTATCGGGAGCAGGGCCGACTACTTGCGGTATGACGTCGCCGGCGCGTTGGACGATGACGCGGTCGCCAGCCCGGATGTCTTTGCGGTTGATGTCCTCTTCATTGTGGAGGGTTGCTTGCGAAACGGTGACGCCTCCGACAACGACGGGTTCAAGGACAGCGTAGGGGTTGATGGCACCGGTTCGGCCGACGTTGGTACGGATTTCTAGGAGATTAGTGACGGCTTGTTCGGCGGGGAATTTGTAGGCGGTGGCCCATCGAGGATCTCGGCCTACGGCTCCGAGACGGTCTTGGAGAGTGATGTTGTCGATCTTGATGACGACACCATCGATGCCGAAGTCAAGGTCGGGACGGGTTTCGGCGACGTTCTGGATCGCGGCCATTGCTTCTTCTACGGTTGCGACGCGGCGGGACCAATCGTTGGTTTTGCAGCCCCATCGTTTGAGGGATTGGAGGGTCTCGTATTGCGAGTTGGGGATGTCTCCGTTTTCGGCGTAACCGATGGAGTAGAAGAACATGTCGAGGGGGCGTTTTGCGGTCTCGGATGAGTCGAGTTGGCGGAGGGAGCCGGATGCGGAGTTGCGTGGATTGACGTAGACGGGGAGGCCGGTGGCTTCTCGCTCTTCGTTTAGGCGGTCGAACGCGGAGATGGGGTAGAAGACTTCACCTCGGAGTTCGATGGTGCCCGGAACATTGTCGCCGTTGAGGGCGAGCGGTACGGAGTTGATGGTTCGGATGTTGTCGGTGATGTTCTCGCCTTGGGTGCCGTCGCCGCGTGTGGCTGCTTGCGTCAGTATGCCGTCGACATATGTGACGGCAACTGCGAGCCCGTCGATTTTGAGTTCAAGTGTGAGATCAGCGGAGTCGATTTCGAGGTAGTCGAGGGCTCGCTGGTACCAGGCGTTGAAGGTCTCTTCGCTGGTTACGTTACTGAGGCTGAGCATTGGAACCGGGTGTTGGACCGGCTCGAATTGCTGAGATGGAGGTGCACCGACGCGGAGGGTTGGGGAGTCGGGAGTTTTGAGATCCGGGTGATTTTGTTCGAGGTCTTGGAGTTCGCGGAGTAGTGTGTCGTACTCCGTGTCGGAGAGCGACGGATCGCTCAGCACGTAGTACTCGTAATTGGCGCGATTGAGGGTTGCGCGGAGTTCAGTCGCGCGGGATGCAGTGTTGGAGGTGGTCAAGGCGGATTTAGCGGATTACGTACAGCTGGTGTCGTCAAGATTCTAGCAATGGTGGATTATTAGGCGCGCGCAGTTGATCCGCCTGAGTATTTGGCGGATTAAACACGATGAGACAAAGCCGTTCGATGATTCAGATCAGGCGATCTGTGATTCGCCGTCCGACATGAGCGGCATGATGAAATACAGTCCGTGACGATCACTGCCGCGGGTTTCGGGTCGCACTGTGAAGCCCATTCGGAGCTTTAGCTCGTGGTTCTCGCGGCTGTGGGAATAGCTGAATGACGCCAGCTGACAACAGTGCAGGGTTCTTGCCAAATCGATCGCGGCCTTTTGCAGGTTCGTGCCGATACGTCTGCGTCGGAATCGCGGCAATACGAAGAAATTTATCACCTTTGCCTGCAGCAACTCTTTGCCGTTGATCTTCACAGCCGGAAGATTGTCTTCGGGACCGATTGGAATAACGATGAGCCTAAGGATCCCTAAGATAGTCTGAGATGTGTGTGCGATGAGGACTCTTGAGTCGCGTTGATCGTAACCGTCGATAAATTCAGGAAACCCGCTTTGATGTTGATTGAAGAACCTCACGACTTCCGACCATCGCGGATGACTGTCAGCCCACTCGGATATTTGGTACTTTTCCATACGATTCCATGATGCATTGCACTTGTGATTAAAGGCGAAGCAGGGACGCTGTTTATACTTTCGATGTGGTGCGGGTTGACGCGCTTGAGCAGTTTGGAGATCTAAGGCAACAGACCGGTAACTGATGGCTGAGGTTCGTGCATTTCGGGGTATCCGGTTCAGCGCCGCGTCGCAAGGGCGGGATTTGGGGGACTATCTTTCGCCGCCGTTCGACACGATTACGGCTGAGTTAGAACGGGAGCTTTTGAGCAGGTCGGAGCACAACATCGTGCGATTGGAGCTGGCACCGCGGGAGGGTGCGGATCGTTACGGATATGTTGCGGAGACACAGGGCCGTTGGGAGACTGATGGGATTTTAATGCGGGATGAAGAGCCTTCGGTTTATGTGACTGAGGAGTCGTTCGAATACGGCGGCAAAGCGCAGACGCGACGGGGGTTTATCGCGGCTGTGCGGTTGGAGGAGTATGACCGCGGGATCATCTTTCCGCATGAGCAGACGCGCGGGCCGTGGGTTGAGGACCGGGTGCGGATGATGGAGGCGACGCGTTCGGCGTTGAGTCCGTTGCTGGTGGTGTTTCAGGACGACATCCGACACTCGGTGGGCGGGATCATACGTGCGGTGACGGGTGGGCCGCCGTTGGAGGTTGCAACGATGTCGGGAGGTTACTCGTTGCGGTTGTGGCAGCTGAAGGATCCGGGGACGTTGGAGGTTTTGCGTGGATTGATGCGAGATTCAGCGATTTTCATTGCGGATGGACATCACCGTTACGAGGCTGCGATGCGGTATCGGAGTGCGATCAGAGCGGAGCGTGAGATCGCGTCGGATGAGGCGGCGAACTACCGGATGATGCATATCGTGTCGATCGATGAACCGGGGCTGATCACGCGTGGGTATCACCGTGTGATACATGGGGCGACAGAGGATGAATTGGCGCGACTAGTGAATCGCATCGAAGCGGTTTGCGAGGTCGAGTCTGTCTCGTTGACCGATCGAGCTGAGGTGGGTTGGCGCGGTGGAGACCTATTGAAAGCGATCGGCGAGCGTAAAGACGACGATTTTGTGTTTGGGATTTATGGGTTGCAGGAAGGGTTCAAGATTGCTCGGATGCGGAGTATGGGGTCCAGTCAGCCGCTTGGCTCGGATGCTGCGGAGCGGTCTGACTACCGTAGGTTGCACCGGGATATTCTGGACGTTGCGTTTGGTGTTGATCGGATTGATGCGACGGTTGATTTCGAGTACGAGGTTGAGAATGTGGTGAGTCGTGTCGATTCGAGTGAGGCGCAGTTGGGGATCGTGATGCGGTCGATTCCGATGTGTGAGTTTGTGGACATAGTGACGCGTGGTGATCGCCTGCCGCCTAAGGCGACGAACTTCTATCCGAAGCCGCCAGCCGGCGCGGTGATACAGTCGCTCGAATGTGATCTTTGAGTCAGACGGCTAGCCGTTGAGTTTTTGGAGTTCGGCTAGAAGAACGGCGGTGTCTGGTCGGTCGGCGATGTCTTTACCGATGTATTCGTAGGTGACGTTGCCGTTTGTGTCGATGATGAATACTGCGGGCGCGGCGACGCCGTCTTTGTGGAGGTCGTAGACCTCGTAGCTGGCAGGGATTTCGTGGTTTTTGGTGGTGTAGAGGACAGGGAATGTGGCGCCGGAGTTTGCGATCATTGTGGCGGCGCCTCGGAAATCGTCCATGCTGACGGCAAGAACCTCGGCGTTCTGTTGCCGGATGCGTGGATAGTAGCTCTGCAACTCGACGAGTTGCCCGAGGCATATACCTCAGAAGAAGCCTCGATAGAAGACTAGGACAACGTTTTGGTCGCCGCGGAAGTCGGAGAGAGTGATGTCGATGTTGCGATTCGCGACCGGGAGACTGAAGTCAGGCGCGATTTCACCGCTGTCGGATGAAGAGGATCCGCACGCAACTGCGATGGTCGCGAGGAGGGCTGCAACGAACGCGATTGGTAGATGCCTCGTCGAAAAACCTCGGAGGATGCGATCGACTGGGTTACGCATGCGGATTTAGAGGCCTGCCAGGGCTTCTAGGACTTCTTCGCCAGAGACTTGGTGTCTGTAGTTTTCACCGATGTTTTCGTAGGCGATGTTTCCGTTTTTGTCGACGATGAATACGGAAGCAGAGGCTAGACCATCGCCGAAGAGGTCGAAGACGTTGTAGCTGATCGGTACATCGTTGTTTTTGTTCGTGTATAAGACGGGAAATTCGGTGACGGCCTTTGCGACGATAGATTCGGCACCGCGGAGATCGTCGGTGCTGATGGCGAGAACTTCGGCTCCGGCGTTTGAGATTTTGTCGTAGTGTTTCTGCAACTCACCTAGTTGCCGTGTGCAGAAGCCTCACCAATATGCTCGGTAGAAGACGAGGACTACGGGCTTATCGCCTTGGAATTGGGAGAGGGAGATTTCGGTGCTATCGCGGTTTGCGGCAGGGAGGGTGAAATCGGGGGCGACGGGTAGGTTTGGCACGGCTTCGGCAACTTCAACGACCTGTTGCTGCGATTCCAGTGCCGTAGTCTCATCGATTGACGACGATGAGCCGGTCGTGTCGGGTTCCTGACCACACCCGACAATGGTGAACGCGAATAGGCCGATGAGCGCGATCGCGGTAGTTGATTTAAGGACTCCAGTAATGGTTCTCATGGGATATTCCGCAATACCCTTTCAGGGAGCACCCTTTGAGTGTAGTTCGGGCTGATAAATTGCCATGCTATCTCGCCTTGTGGGTTGATTACGAAGACGGACGGTATGGCGAGGCTGCCGCTGTAAACGTCGTAGGCCTCCATGACCGAGGAATCTCCAGACGTGTAGAGCACGGGGAAAGTAATGCCTACCCGACTCGCGATATTATCGGCACCTGTCAGATCGTCCACACTGATGGCCAGAATTTCGGCGTTCTTCGATTTGAACTCGTCGTATTTTCGTTGCAGATCACCTAGCTGCGCGCGGCAGTACGGTCACCAGAAGCCGCGATAGAAGACGAGAACGACGGATTTCTCATCTCGGAACTGGGAGAGGGAGTAGCTACCGCTGGTTGTGATGGAAGGTAAGAAAAAGTCGGGTGCGAGAGGTCCCGATGCGACTGGTTCCGGTGTCGGCGTTGGTGTGGGAGTAGGCTCTGGCGTGTGGGTTGGTGTAGGTTCCGGTGTGGGCGTGTCAGTGGGTGTTGGTTCGGGTGTGAATGTTGGCGTTGGCGGGATAGGAGTGTTTGTCGGGGTAGGTTCGGGCGTGTCGGTCGGTGGGACAGGGGTATCGGTAGGTTCGGTTGTGGGACTTGGTTCTTCGGTTGAGTATGTGGATCCGTGAGTAGATGGTGCGGCGGCTGTTGGTTCAGGTGTGTCGGTCGGAGTAGGAGTGTATGTTGGTTCTGGTGTGTTGGTGGGTGTCGGAGTATTGGTAGGCGGGACAGGTGTGTCGGTTGGTGGGACTGCCGTGTTGGTTGGTGTTGCCGCTTGGGGCGTAGGGGTCGGGGTTGAAGTTGCGGTTGGTGTGTTCGTGGGGTCTGGTGTGGAAGTGACCGTCGGTTCGGGTTCCGGGGTAGCAGTGGGTTCGACTTCGACCGCCTTGACCTGTGGTGCAGGCGTATTGGTCGGCTCGGGGGCGGAGGTTGCGGTAGGAGCCGGAGTGACAGTAAGTGGTGGTGATGATGTCGGTACCGGAGTGGGTGTGTCTGGTTCAGATTCGCAAGCGAACACCAGAAACATCGCTGACAGCGCCGCGATGGCGACACATGAGATGATTCTTGATGGGATTTTGCGTCTTAGCGAGTTCGTGATGATCATCGGGCTACTTCCCCGATGGGTAGTATCAGGCGGTCATTTCTTTGAGCGTTGCTTCGGCGGCAGACAGGGCTTCATCGATGTGATCTTTTTCGACCCATCCCATATGACCTATACGGAAGATCTTGCCGGTGAGTTCTCCTTGCCCTCCGCCGAGAACGACGTTATGGTCGGTCATGACTTTGGATACGAAGGCTTTGCCGTCTAGGCCTTCCGGCAGTCTGATTGCTGTCAGGGTATCCGACGCGTAACGGCGTTCAGGTAGGATTTCGAGGCCGAGTTTCTCGGCGCCGTTGCGTGTATGTTCGGCGATCTCGTGATGTCTGCTGAAGACGTTTTCGATGCCCTCATCGACCATGGATTGCAGTCCGACTTCGAGTGCAAACATGGCGGATTCGCACGGCGTGAACGGTGGTTGCCCGATCTGTAGGAAGTCCTCGTACTGCTGGATATCGTAGTAGTAGCGGGGTGTAGTACAGGTTTCGTAAGCTTGCCACGCCTTTTGGCTGAAGGCGATCATTGCGATGCCAGGTGGAGCGACCCATGATTTCTGCGATGCGGTAGCTAAGGCATCGATGCCCCATGCATCTACAGCGATTGGCATACCTCCGGCTGAGGATACGGCGTCGACAAGGATCAGCGCGTCTGATTCGTCGTGGACGGTTTTGCAGATTTCCTCGAGCGGGTTTGAGACGGCGCTGGAAGACTCGTTATGGGTGAGGATTACGGCTTTGTAATCGGGCTCCACGCGCAGGGCGTCGCGGAGGACATCGATGTCGGCGGCCTGACCGAGCGGAAATTCGAGTTTGGTGACATCAGCCCCGACGGCTTCTGCGATCTCGGCGAATCGGATGCCGAAGAATCCGATGATGATGGCGAGAACTTTATCTCCGGGGGAAACGGTGTTGAATACCGCTGTCTCCATTGCTCCGGTTCCGGACGACGTGATGAAGTAAACGTCGTTTTTGGTCATTAGGACGGTTCGGAGGTTGGCGCTCATGCGTTCGAGCATGTCAGCGTATTCCGGTCCGCGATGGTTGATCATCTGCTTGGCAGAGATCTGAAGCACGTCATCAGGTAGGGGCACGGGACCGGGGATGCGGAGATTTGGTTCGGAGTTTTGAGTCATCTTCGGCTTGGGTTTAGGTTAGGGTTCGTCTATGTTCAATTTTAGATTGTGTGGCGTTAGAGAACGCGGACTAAGCGGTGTTCGCGGCGGCCTCTGCGGAGGACGATGAGGTTGCCGTGGAGTAGGTCTTCCGGGGTGATTTCGCGCGCGGGGTCGTCCACGCGGCTTGAGTTGAGGTACATGCCGCCTTGTTGGACGGTTCGGCGAGCGTCGCCGAATGACTGGGCGAGGGATGTGGCGACGGCCAGCTCTTCGAAGGAGAGGGCGCGGTTGTCGATGTCGCATTTCTCGACTTGGACCGAGGCGGACCCTTCGAAGAGGTCGTCGAGTTCGCTGGCAGATAACGTGTCGAATTCGCCTCGGAAGAATGCGCGGGTAACGCGTCTGGCTTGGTCGAGTCCGGATTGGCCGTGGACGATTTCGGTGATCTGTTCGGCTAGGGTTTGTTGAGCTTCGCGTCGGCCGGGGTTTTCTCGGACAGCTTCTTCCAAGGGCTCGACTTCTTCGGGACCGAACCATGTGAAGAGTTTGATGTATCGAATGACATCGGCATCGTCGGTGTTGAAAAAAAACTGGTATAGGCGGTATGGGGAGAATTTATTGGGGTCGAGGGCTGGAGCGCCGCCGATGGATTTTCCGAGTTTGTCGCCTTTGGAGTCGGTGATAAGCGGGAATACGATGCCATGGGCGCGCGGAAGGCCGTTCTTGTCAGGACCGTGCTTTCGACGAATGAGGTCGACACCGTCGAGGATGTTGCCCCATTGGTCAGTGCCGCCAGATTGGAAGTTGCATCCTTCGCGCTCGTAGAGCATTAGGAAGTCATAGGCCTGTAGTAGAGCGTATGAGAACTCGGTGTATGAGATGCCTTCGCCTTCGCGCTCCATGCGCGTCCGCACCGAATCGCGACGGATCATAGTGTTTACGGTGAAGTTTTTGCCGATATCTCGGAGGAAATCGAGGTAGTTGATAGATCGAAGCCAGTCGGCGTTGTTGATGAGTTGCGCGGGATTGGATTTGGCGTCGAAATCTAGGAATTGTTCCAACTGCACACGGATTTTTTCGCCGTTGGCGTCGATATCTTCGATAGATAGAAGGGAGCGTTCGTCAGTTCGTCCGCTAGGGTCTCCGATCATGCCAGTGCCGCCGCCTAGGATTGCGATGGGAGTGTGACCGTAGCGTTGTAGACGAGCAAGGCACATCAGCGGTAGCAGGTTGCCGATGTGGAGGGTGTCGGAGGTTGGGTCGAAGCCGTTGTAGCAGGTGATCTTGTCGTTGGTTAGAAGGTCTTCGGCGCCTGGAGTGGCATCGGAGAGGGCACCACGCCATTTGAGGTCATCGACGATATTGGTGAATTGCTGGGGCATCTGGTGTCGGGGAGTTTGGGGTTTTGAGGTCAGTTTGGTGATGGGAGGTTGGCGAAGATTTGGGCGATTTTGGCCACGTCGCTTTGGATGGCTTCGTTAAGTTCGTCGGGGTTTTCGAACTCTTGATCTGGACGGATGAATTCAATGAATTCGACGCTGATGTCTTGGTCGTAAAGGTCTTCGTCGAAGTCGTTGATGTGGACTTCGAAGGTGCCTAGGTTGCCACCTAGAGTGGGGTTGTCGCCGATGTAAGTTGCGGAGGGTAGGATCCGACCATCCGGGAGTTTTGCCCATGTGGCGTAGATACCTTTGGCGGGCATCACGAGTTGTCTTGACCATTCCATGTTGGCGGTGGGGACACCCATCTCTCTCGCGCGTGCGGAGCCGCGGTAGACGTGGCCGCCGCGCTCGTAGAGGCGTCCGAGCATGTCGGCTGCAGATTTGACATCGCCTGCGGCCATGGCTGAACGGATCAGCGAACTGGAGACGATCTGATCTTTTCGGATGACGGGTGGAACCGTGTGAAGTTGGAATCCGTTGCGATTGGCGATTTCGACGATTCGGTCAACATCTTGGCGGTCGTGACCCATGACGGCACGTTCGCCGATGATGAGGTCTGTCATACCAAGTGAGCTTTGGAGAGTGGTTAGGAACTTCTCGGTGGACATGACGCGGATTTCATCGTCGAAGTCGATCAGTCGGACGGCGTCGATTCCTTGTTCTCTGATGAGTGCAGCGCGTGTTTTGGCATCGTAGAGGTGCGGCGTCTGGAGCGTTGGCTCTATCACGGAGCGTGGGGGTTGGCTAAAGCTAAGCGCCACGCTCCGGGCGTCGTTCTGTTGCGCTACGGATGCGAGTCGTTGCAGGAGCGCTTGGTGGCCTTTGTGTACGCCGTCGAACGTGCCAATGGTTACGCAGGCTTCGCTACCCGGTTCTTGAATGGGAGCGATCTGTCGGTGCAACCCCATGTCGTCATGCCATCGAGCGATGCGTTGGCATCGTTAGGCGATTGCAACTGCCGGTTTGGCGAGCACCTTGGCAGCTTCGTGGAGTAGCACTTCAGTGGTCTGCCAATCGATGCACGGGTCGGTGATCGATACGCCGTACTTCAGAGTCGATCGATCTCCATTGAGCGATTGGTTGCCAGCGTTGAGGTGGCTTTCGAGCATCAGACCTACGATGCCTCGGTTGCCGTTCGCGCGCTGACTTATCACGTCGCGGTACGCAACTGGTTGCAGTGTGTGGTCCTTGTTGCAGTTGGCGTGCGAGCAGTCGATCACCAGGTTCGGTGGCATGCCGCTATCGGTCAACGCTTTCTGGGCGATCGCGACATGCTTGGCGTCGTAGTTCGGGCCGTCGGAGCCGCCCCTTAGGACGATGTGGCAAGAGTCGTTGCCGGAGGTCTGTACGACGGCAGCAGCGCCAGCATCATCGATGCCGAGGAAAGCGTGGCTCGCGTTGGCAGCGATCATGCCGTCGACCGCAAGCTGTATGCTTCCGCCGGTTCCATTTTTGAATCCGATGGGCATGGAGAGGCCGCTGGCGAGTTGACGATGCGTCTGGCTCTCTGCGGTACGTGCTCCTATGGCACCCCACGAGACGAGGTCGGATATGTATTGCGGCGTGAATGGGTCGAGGAACTCGGTGGCGGTTGGAAGACCGATCTCGCCGACATCCAGGAGGAACTGACGTGCACGTCGGAGGCCTTCTGCCATGTTGCAGGAACCGTCTAGGTTCGGGTCGTTGATCAATCCTTTCCATCCGACGGTTGTTCGGGGTTTTTCGAAGTAGACGCGCATGACGACCATGACGTTTTCGCTGACTTCGTCGGCGAGTTTGACGAGACGTTCGGCGTATTCGCGTCCGGCAGCTTCGTCGTGGATGGAGCATGGCCCGGTAATGACGAGCAAACGGTCGTCTTTGCCAGCGATGATGTCTGCGACTTGCCGCCGAGATTTGAAGACTAGTTCTTCTACCTCGCGCGAGATCGGGATCTCGGCGAGGTATTCGGAAGGCGGATCGAGGGGGCTGATCGACGCCACATTGAGATTTTTGATTCTTGAGGACATTGGTTCTCCGTGTTTGGTGAGGTTGTGGGTTTTCGGGTTGGGTTGTATTTCTTTGTTTTGGATATTTGGACGCGCGCAGATTTTGGGCACTAAGTTTGGGTTATCTGATTGCTCCGCGCAGATCGCAAATTTGCGGTATCTCGACGTCGCGCGGGCAGAGTGCCAATGCTTCTAAGCGCGGCGCCGGCAGATATAGGTCCAGCGATAAGTTTCGCGGGCAAAAGAGAACGATGCGTTGGTGTTGAAGGTATCGAGGCACGCGAAGATGCCACAAGCAGAGGTTGTGTTCGCGAGTTGGTTTGTTCGATTATTGAGCATCAGTGATGTCGGCTCTCAACACTACGGCATCTCTCAAGTATATGTGTCGAATATCTTCTTGCGACTTCGAAGTGTTGAGTAAGAGCATTACCCGTATGCATTTGCGCATCGAACCGGGCCGGTCGATTTCGATGGAGTTGATCAGCGGCACAAGCCGCCAACCAAGGCGTTCGCGTGCCGCGACGGCAGGGAATTCAGCGTTCAGGTCGGCAGTAAGGGTGAAATAGACTGCGGCAATGTCTTCGGAGACGATGTCATTTGCGGCGACCATTTCGTTGAGTAGCTCCTCGGTCGCGTCCATGATGTCGTGGCGCGAGTTTTCAGGGACGGTTGTGGCGCCTCGGACGCCGCGTACTGCAGTCATGACTTCCTAGGGTTTCGGATTGATTTCTGGTGGCTTCGCAGTGATTTTATCGTCGGACGCGGAGATGTAAGCTGCTATCTATTCGCTCAATGACCGTAAGAAACGGGCAGCCGTTTGAGGTGCGTCTTCGTGGTCGTTGTCTTGCATCGAATTTATGAGCGCGCTGCCGATCACCGCGCCGTCGGCGTATTTTCCGACCTCGCGGACGTGTTCGGCATTAGAGATTCCGAAACCGACGGCGACGGGCAAATCGGTGTGTGACTTGACCTGTTCGACCAATGATTTGACGCGATGTGACACTGTGGCGCGAGCCCCGGTTACGCCGAGTAGCGATACGCAGTAGACGAAGCCGGATGCTTGTTTGCAGGCATGGGCGACGGTCTCTTCGGTTGAGGTGAGGGCCAATAGCGGAACTAGGGAGATGTCGGCCTTTGCGCAGGCATCGAGAAGCGGACCCGCTTCGACGGCGGGAAGATCGGCAGCGATGATGCCATCGACGCCGGCATCTTTGGTGCGGGAGCAGAACTCTTCGAGACCGATCTGGTACATCGGGTTGTAGTAGCCCATAAAGATCAACGGGGTGGTGATGCCGCGTCTTCGGATTTCGGATGCGTTTTGGAAGCAGGCTTCGGGTGTGATGCCGTTCTCGAGGGCGCGGAAACTGGATTTCTGTATGACTGGGCCTTCGGCGAGAGGGTCGCTGAAAGGGATGCCGAGTTCGATGGCGTCGGCACCAGCATCGGAGAGGGCTTCGACAACGGCAGGTGTGCTGTCGCGCCGGGGGTGACCGACGGTGACGAACGGTACGATCGCCGTACGTCCGTCGTCTGTGGCTCGGATGAATGCTTGTTGTATGGGGTTCGACATCTCAGCGTTTCACAACCTAACAATGTTATCCGTCGCTCAGGTTGCCAAAGGGATCGACTGCAGAGTTACCAACGCGTTGTTCAGGGCGTGCATCAATACTCCGGGCCAGATCGACTTCGTGATTATCGCCGCGGTGCCGAAAACGGTTCCAAGGCAGAAGATGTATATGACTTGGTTGATTGAGAAGTAGCTTGGATCGATGTGGAACAGCGCGAAAATTAACGCGGAGATGAGGACTGCGATGGCGGGGTGTGTGGCGTTTGCTAAAAACGTGATGATCATTCCGCGGAAAAAGAGTTCCTCAACTATCGGCACGAGAATAGCGACGTAGATGATCGTGGCGAATGCGTTGTTGGCGAACGCGCTGTTGAGTCCAATGATGGGATCCGGCGCGTTGGGATGAGCGACGGGGTTGAAGGGAGTAAATTGCCATGCGATAGCAATCGCCACCCACGCTGCTAAAGGTAAGGCGAATGCTATGAACTTCCGTCGTTCTGGTAGGTACAGGCGGAGTTGTTCGAGGAGAGGTTTTGAAGTTGAAGATGCGTAAGTCACCGCGGTTGCGATCAACGCTGCTGAGCCGACGATTGCAGCAGCGGCGCTTCTGATGGCGGTCTGAGTTTCCACCCGGTCGCTCAGCGTGGCGAAAAGGATAGCGGAGCCTAGGACGACAGAACCAGCTGCCACATAGATGACGAGATAGCGGGTCGCGGCGGTCCTTGCGAGGAATATCGAGATGCCGATAGCCGCGGTAACGAATAGGCAACCGAAGATGAACGACGACAGTGTTGGATCTTGGTTTTGGAATCCGACGGGATATTCGCGGAATACCCGGGATAGCCAGACGTCGAGGCAGATCCAAGTGAGAACTGCACCAATGGCGATGGCGGCGTATCGAAGTCGAGGTTTCTCGGTTAAGAAGCCTGAAGGCCGAGTTTCCGGAGCGGTGTCACTGCCACGCGACATCGCCGAAGAGTCCGGGGTCACGCGGTTTGGCGGCGAAAACGGCGTACTCTTCCGCGGATTGTTCGATGGTCGTGAAATCTCCGTGACCTGGCATGACTACGGTGTCAGCCGGTAGCTTGTGCAATTGGCTGGTGATGCTAGTGATGATCTGATTCAAAGCCTCGGGACTACCAGTTTTTCCAGGGCCGCCAGGGAACAGCGTGTCGCCGGTGAAGACGTGGGGCGAGGAGCCGGGATTGTCGCCTGGAAGTAGGTAGCATGTAGAGCCAGCAGTGTGCCCTGGTGTTTCCATGCAACGTATCGAGATATCCCCGACTTGGAGGATATTGTCTTGGGAAACATCGATCGGATCGCGATATCCATCTTTGTCGGAGATGGCGTCAGCGTCGTTCGCGCCAATGCCGACAGGGGCCTTGAAGTGATCGGTTACGACATCGAATCCTTCGAGATGATCCCAGTGGTTGTGGGTGATCAGGATCGCCTGAACGTCAGTCTGGGCGGCGGCGGCGACCAGCTCGTGGGGCTTGTCGGGAGTGTCGATGATGACGCTTTTGTTGGTGGAGTTACAGGTCACCAAGTAAGCGTTGTTGTAGAAGCCGGAGACCCATCTGCCGATTGTCCAGAGGTCTCCTCGATATTCGATAGTCATACAGTAAGTTTAGTTTCGTGCGATTGACTTCGCGGTGGCGAGTTGCAGCCGCGCTCATCGGAAACTCTTCACGGCATCGTCGTATGAATCGGCGATCTCTACAACTTGGTCGCAGGATGTGACGCTGAACAGCGTCCGAATATTGGCACCGAGACCGCAAACCACCAATTTGCCCTGTCGGATCACCACGCGAGCGGCGATTGAAAGGAGGGAATGGATGCCAGCCGAATCGATGGCTTCTACTTCACCGAAATCGATGATGATATTCGAATCACCATTGCGGATGCGCTCTTGAATGGGCTTTTCGAACTCTTCGATATCGGGAGCTTCGATCCGCCCTTTGGGCAGTAAGACGAGAATGGCCCCGTCGCGCCTTTGTATGGCTTGGATTGTCACGTCGTGTTCCGCGGCCGCGGATGTCGATTTTATGAGACGGCGACCAGCACGGATGAAACCTTGTTGCACAGTTCGCAAGTATACGCCAAAGATTAATAACTCGTGCAAAAGCAACTCCGACGGAGGTGCTGAGAGCTAGGATATGGTCAACTTCCCGGTCGATGCGAGTGGTCATTGGAAATCATGCAACGCTTCAATAGTGATCTCCGTTTGCGGCGCACCAGACTATACTTCTGACGAACCGAGTGAAGCGATGACACACTAAAGGCCTGACCATGAGCTACGAAGACATTGTTGTGTCCAAAGATGATGGCGTGGGTATCATTCGTCTGAACCGCCCAAAGGTTCTGAATGCGTTGAGCAGACGGCTGACTCGCGAGGTTGATGCTGCGATAAGCGACATGGAGTCGGATGCTGATATCAAGGCGGTCATATTTACTGGCACTGGTGAGCGGGCCTTTTCGGCGGGCGGGGACATCCACGAACAGGTGCGCAATGCGGAGAATCCGCCGCCGCCAGACCCAAACCGCGCCGAGTACTCGTGGCATGTCGCAGCCTGCACGAAGCCAACGATCGGGGCACTGAATGGTCTTGCGTATGGCGGTGCCGCAGTGATGGCGTCTAGTTTCGATATTCGCGTGGGATGCGAGCGTTCGAGCTTTCGCTTTCTCGCGGCGTCTTATGGTCGCGTGAATTCGACGTGGAGCCTGCCGATGCAGGTCGGCTGGCCCGTAGCCAAAGAACTACTGTTCAGCGCGCGGGTTGTTGAGGCAGAGGAGGCGTATCGGATCGGGTTGCTGAACCATCTCGTCAGTGCCGATGCGCTGATGCCAAAGGCAATGGAGATTGCTCAGCAGATTGCCGCCAACGATCCGCGCATGGTGCAAGGCATCAAAGAGTTGATGATCGATGATGTGGGTGAGGGCTGGCGCTGGATGTACGACAACGAAGCGTCGGCGCAAAAGGGCAAGCTTAAACCTACGCCGGTCGAAGAAGGCTTCGCCGAGTTTATCGCCCGCAAAGGAAGAAAGGATTCGTAGCCGATGGCTTCTGACAACGGTCAATTGAAGACGCCGCTCGAAGGAATTCGGGTGCTGGACTTGGGGCGCTATCAGGCGGGACCGCGCTGCGCGCTGATGTTTGCGCGCATGGGCGCTGAGGTTATCAAGGTAGAGTCGGTGCGCGGCGACGAGAGCCGTGGGAACGGGCCGTGGGTGCGGGGCCAGTCGGCATACTGGGTGCAGTACAACAGCGGCAAGAAGAGTCTCGCGATCAACCTGCGCACCGAAAAGGGCAAAGAGGTGTTACGCGATCTCGTAAAAGTTTCCGACATATTCCTGCAGAATTTCCGTCCGGGGACGATCGACATAATGGGCTTCGGATACGACAAGCTCAAAGAGTTGAACCCCAAGATAATCATGATCAACGTCTCAGCTTACGGGCAGTACGGTCCTAACCGTGACAAGGTCGGTTTCGATCCGATAGGTCAGGCGATGGGTGGTCTTATGTCGCTAACCGGCTTTGGCGATTTGCCCCCGATCAAGACGTATTTCCCGCTGATCGACCGTATCACGGCCCTGCACGCCTGCATCGGAGCGCTTGCGGCATTGCGCGAACGCGAGATATCGGGAGAAGGTCAGGCCCTTGAAGTTTGCCTCGCGGATACTGGCTTCACGACTAATGAGATACCCATATCGGCTTATCTGGGGGAAGGCGTGGAGACGACGCGGCCGGACACTGCGATCGGTGGTGGTGGGACTCCGTTCGGAGGTATGTACGAAACCGAAGACGGTCATGTGATCCTCGCCGCAGGCAACGACAATATGTGGCCTCGCGTGTGCGAGGCGTTGGAACATCCCGAATGGCTCGACGATCCGCGCTTCGCGACGCGCGATGATCGCACCGAAAACGTGGATGTTTTGGAGGAAGGGATAAGTGAGTGGCTAAAGCAGCGCAGCACCAAGGAGGCGGTTGAGGACCTTTCCGCGCACAGCATACCTTGTGCGCCAGTCAATACCACCGAGCAGGCTGCGAACGAACCACAGCTTCACGAGCGCGAGATAATGATGGAAGTGCCGGACCCGGTGGCGGGGACGATGTGGGTGAGCGGCAAGTCGATCAAGTTCAGTCGCACGCCGATGGTGGTCGGCTCTGCTCCGACGGTCGGGCAGCACACGCGCGAGGTGCTCACCGAGTTGCTGAGGTATTCGAACGAGGAGGCGCAGGCACTCGTCGATGATGAAGTGGTCGGGGTCGACGACTCGCATCGATCGGATTGACGGGAATGCAAGACATCAGCGGGTGGTTTAGCGACCATCCCGCAGAAGACCGGGCGTCCGACCGGGGATAGATGAGGTTTCAGCCAGCCGGTGACGGATCGACGGCGGATGACCCCTCGGTTCGTCCGACAGGTTCGGGGTCTTCAGCGACGTCTCCGCCATCACCAGAATCGCGGGTTTCGCATTGAGTGGCGAGTGGATCGCGACCTTCCATTATGGCTTCGAACTGATCGGCGTCGATGGTCTCGTTTTCGAGGAGGAAGCTGGACACCGCTTCTAGTCGGTCTTCATGCTCGGTCAAGATCTTCGTTGCGGTCTCGACACCTTCGCGAAGCAACCGATCGATCTCACGGTCGATTATCGCCTCGGTCTTCAGACTGTAGTCGCGTTCTTCGGAGATCTCACGTCCGAGGAATATCGCTTCTTGTCGCTTGCCGAAGGATCGGTAGGTGAGTTCGTCGCTCATGCCGTAGCGCATGATCATCTCGCGTGCGATGCGCGTGGCCTGCTCGAAGTCGTGCGATGCGCCAGTGGTTATCTTGCCGAGTTTGAGTTCCTCAGCGGCGCGTCCGCCCATGGCACCGGCGATGCGTGACAGGAGGTACGGCTTAGTCAGGTAGGACTTGTCCTCCTGCTCCCAGCGGGTGAATCCGCCAGCATGTCCGCGGGCGATGATGGAGATCTTTCCGATACGATCGCCTTCGGGCATGAAGTAGGGGACAACGGCGTGTCCAGCTTCGTGATAAGCGGTTAGGCGGCGTTCGTCTTCAGTGATGACTTTGCTCTTGCGAGCCGGGCCGATCGAGACCCGGTCGATTGATTCGAGCAGTTCGTCGAGGCCGATGGACTTCTTGTTCTTGCGGGCGGCGAGTAGTGCAGCTTCGTTGATGAGGTTGGCGAGGTCTGCGCCCGAGAATCCAGGCGTCTGCCTGGCTACGGACTGCATCTCGACGCCCTTGTCGAAGGGCTTGCCCTTGGCGTGGACGTCAAGTATGGCGGTACGACCACGGATGTCCGGAGTATCGAGCGTCACGCGGCGGTCGAATCGACCGGGTCGGAGCAATGCCGGATCGAGGATGTCGGGTCGGTTGGTCGCGGCGATGACGATGACGGAGGAGTTGGTGTCGAATCCGTCCATCTCGACGAGGATCTGGTTCAGCGTCTGTTCTCGTTCGTCGTGACCACCGCCGAGACCGGCGCCGCGGTGACGACCGACGGCGTCGATTTCGTCAACGAAGATGATGCATGGAGCGTGTCGCTTGGCTTGCTGGAAGAGGTCTCGAACGCGCGAAGCACCGACTCCAACGAACATTTCGACAAATTCAGAACCAGAAATCGAGAAGAACGGCACTCCTGCTTCGCCTGCCACGGCTCGGGCAAGTAGGGTCTTGCCGGTTCCGGGCGGGCCCACTAGCAGCACGCCACGTGGGATTCTGGCTCCGAGCGCTTGGAAGCGCTCCGGGAACTTCAGGAACTCAACGATCTCTTCGAGTTCCTCCTTGGCTTCGGGCACGCCAGCGACGTCGAAGAAGGTTACGGTCGCCTTGGCGCCGACGAACATGCGGGCGCGGGTGCGACCGAAGTTCATGGTCTGGCTATTGCCAGCCTGTGCCTGCCGCAGCATGAAGATCAGCAGCCCGGCGAAGAGGATGAGGGGAAGGAAACCGATCAAGGCCTGCAGCAGCGTGGCGAGGCCGCTCTGCCCGCGCACGTCTAGGCGGTAGTTGTTCAGGTCGGCATCAGCGTTCGAGAGCGCCTCGAAAACGCTGGTCGAGGTCTCTTTGCGCGATGTGAAGACTTGCGTACCATTGTCGATCTTGACAGTGTCGCCGTTGACTTCGATGTTCAGCGCTGGTCCGGTGTTGTCGCGCGCCATTTCGACGACGCGGTTGAAGGGTATGGTCTGCGATCCGTCGCCCTGTCTGAACAACAGCAGTATCAACGCGATCGCGGCGACCGCGATCAAAACATAGATCAATGAGTTGCGCATCTTCACGGTTTGGATTCTAAATCACCCTTATTCGGTTTAGTCCGCCTAGCTATGTAATCGATACGCCTGCGTGGGGCGTTTCGGTTTGCCAAACGCGGCCAAGGCGAAGGAAATTTCCGGGCATTTGTTACGCCTTGAATGGCTTTGCGCGGTTTTCCTGGCAGAACTCGCGCGCCTGCCCGAACATGAACTCCCTGACACCGATGGAAAAGGTGGTTGCGCCGATCGACTTTCCAGCAGCTACGGCGCGCTGCTCGATGTCCGCGGTGGCGGCGACGCGGTCCGGATGTTCAGGTTGACCGGCGAGCCCCATGCTGGCGGCGAAGTCGTTGGGACCTCCGGCAACGCCCGTCAATCCGGGCACTGCGAGGATCTCGTCGAGATTGTCATGCGCCTTCTTCGATTCGATCTGGGCCATGACGATCATGTTGTCGTTGGCCCATTTCATGAATGCGCGCTGACCGCCGTATTCGGCGATCTTCTCGGGGTCGTTGAACTCGGTGCCGCGTCCGCCGCCCCATGATCGCCAACCCGCCTCGGGGAAAAGGCAGGCATCGGCAAGAGCCTGAGCTTCGGCGCCGGTCTCTACATGTGGCCCGGTGACGCCTTGGATGCCGCGGTCGAGGTAGAGGTTCACCTGGTAAGCGGCGATGTTGGGTACGCGGGCGCTGACCGACATGCCGCAGGCATTGGAGAGCCGGCAAATGTTGTCTACGCTCTCGGTTGAGTAGGCTCCGTGCTCACCGTCGATTGTGATCGCGTCGAAACCGACGTGGGCGGCCAGTTCGATCAAGTCGTACGAAGGGAACGGCAGCGCGAACACCAGGGCGTATCGGCCTTCGCGATTAGCTTTGAGGATTGTGTTCTCGATCATCTTTTGTCTCTTTCGAAAGTCATGGCTCCAAGTTCTCTGGTTGCGTGCATTCTAGCAAGACTTTTAGTCAGTGCCGAAAAGAAGAGTCGCCGGGCGACTCAGATGCGACGGTTGGTTCCACCGCGGGCGGTTGGCCGTTTCAACGGCGGGTACGCGGCGATCTCTTCGAGGTCGAGTTCGATACCGAGGCCCGGGGCGTCGCTGAGCGTTACGTAGCCGTCTTGCTGTCTCGGCAAGCCGCGGCAGACGGTGAAGTACCAAGGCGAGTAGAACTCGGCGTGGTACTCCTGGATCTCGAAGTTGACGATCGATGCATCTAGATGCATCTCGGCGATGGCGCCGACCGGCGAGCAAACGTTGTGCGGGGCCATGGTTATATGTTTGGCTTCGGCCATGACGGCGATCTTCTTCAACTCGGTGATGCCCCCGGCGTTGGCAATGTCTGGCTGGAGGACGTCGACGGCGTGGGCGTCGATGATGTCGGCGAACGGGAACTTCGAGTAGAGGCGCTCCCCTGTCGCGATCGGGATGCCGACTTTGCGACGAACTTCCAACAGCTCGCAGACGCGTTCCTCGGATACCGGTTCTTCGTAGAAGAGGGGGCGGTACTTTTCGAGGCGGTTGCCCAGTTTGATGGCGTTCATCACATCGAACTTGGCATGCGCCTCGACGAGGATGTCGACTTCTGGTCCGACGGTCTCGCGAACTGCAGCGACGCGGGCCTCGGCGATTGATGCTTCGCGTTCCGAGATCTTGTAGTAGTTAGTCTGGGCGAAGGGATCGAACTTCATCGCGGTGTAACCCATGTCGACGACGACCTTCGACTCTTCGGCGTTCTGCTCGGGTGATCCGGGATTGGCGTACCAGCCGTTGGCGTAGACGCGTATCTTTTCACGTTGCGAGCCGCCCAAGAGCTGGTAGACGGGTCGATCGAGTATCTTGCCTTTGAGGTCCCACAACGCGATGTCGATCCCGCTGATAGCGGTCATGGCGAGCCGTCCGCGTTTGCCGGGAGCGTTGTGGTACATATCCGTCCAGATGGCTTCGGTGTCGAGCGGGTCTCGGTCAACGACCCATTTTTCTACCAGATGGGTAGCAAGGAGCTTGACGGCGTCGTCGGCTTCCATCGGACTTGCGTCGCCAAGCCCGTACAACCCGGGCTGGTCGGTGTTCAGCTGCACCAACAGCCAGTTACGATCGGCGTTATGATGCTTGGCGGAAAATTGGTGGAACTCGACGCTGGTTACTGCGGGCATACTCTTCTCCGAGTTTGAAACTCATTTCGTACGACGTTTTTCGCACGAAGTTGGGGCACCTGCCAAGGATACTAGCCACACTCGCAAACACTCGACGAAAATCGCCTCTAGTGATGCGATAAACTTTGCGGATTATGGGAGTAGAGGTTCATGAGATGGTGCTGCATGAGGCTTGGCGCCGTGCCGACGGCAGCCGGGTGCCGTTATCGACAGCGGACGGCAAGCAGTACCGGATGCTCTACTCGGGTATGCCCGGAGGATCGTACGGGCCTGATTTTCGGGACGCGGTGCTCGAGGGTGATGATGGTTCGGAGGTCGTCGGAGATGTCGAGGTTCACCGAGATCCTGGGGACTGGTTCGGCCATGGGCACGATACCGACTCGAAATATGGGCGAGTAACGTTTCACGCGGTCGCGACAAAGCTGGCAAATGGCAGCTCAACAGCGCGGGCCGTGGCAGTCAACTCGCTGGGATTCGAAGTGCCGGAGCTTAGCATAGGTCAGTTGATCGACGATCACGGCAAGCCGACGTTCAAGAAAAACAGCGGCGCGACCACTGACGATGCTGAGAGGTCGGTCGGCGATTGGCTGGACGCGATGGGGGACGAACGGTTCGCGCTGAAGATCAGCAGCGTGCGGACGGATGTCGAGAAATTCGGTCCTGATCTGGCGTTGCAGATGGCGATCTTCGAATGCCTGGGCTATCCGCGGAACCGAGGCGCGTTCAGGTGCTTGGCGAAACGATTGCCATGGGCTTTTCTGGCCGGATTAGCATGTTTGGACGCAGATGTCAGTGATGGACGCGATGGAGAGTCGCGATTGGTTGCCCGTGCAGCGGAGTTGTTGAGTTGGGCCGCAGGTTTTGGAGAGCGCCCGCGATGGTTGCCGGTGCGACGTTTGGCCGGAGGCGTTCCGAGTTGGACAGGTGCCGCCGGACGGCCGTCCAATCGCCCAGAGGCGCGGTTGGCAGCCGCGGCTTACCTTGTCGCCGCGTGGTGGTGCAACGGCGGGCCGCTGCGGCACGCGTTGAACGCGATCGGAGACGCCGAACGGAGTTCGAACGTGCGCGAGCGCTACTGCGTCGGAGAAGGTGCTTTGGGAGCAGGACGAGCTAGTGAAATCGTCGTCAACGCGGTGCTTCCTGTATTGGCGGCTTGGGGCGAGAGCGGGCGTGACGATGCGCTTTACGCGAGCGCGTTAAGGTTTTATCGCGAGCATCCATCCCTACCGTCGAATTCGGTTTACGGGGAAGCCAAGCAGGTTCTCGCTCGGCGCGGGTTTCGAGTCGGACGACTGCGGGGTGCCCGTCGTCAACAGGGCGTGATGCACATCTATCGCTCGATGCTGTTGCGTCCACGTGCGGCTCGTCAGTTGCATTTGGGGTACCGGGCGCTCTCGTCGTGACCGCGATGTCTAATGCAAGGCGTTTCTGCTCGTGCTCTGGTGTTCCGTCGCAGCTGGGAGGCGGTTCGCTAGGCCCTACGGCTAACTACTCGGTTTCATGTGTCGACGCACAAGCTGTCTCAGAAGCTACGGTGCCTGAAGTGAATGAGTCGAGAGGTAGCGGCGGGACGCGCTTTTGCACGTGCTCGAACGCGCCTGCGTGTCTCACTAGTCGGGCTATCAGTCAATCGTCAGTTGATAATGAAACCGGAGAGCTGAAAAGTGCTTCGGGCGAGGTAGATGAACGGCCGGCAGTCTCAGAGGTCGTGCCGGAGGCGTCGTCGAAACCGGCAGCTGATGTCGAATCGGCGAGAGAGACCGAGCCGGAATTGCGTAGCGTGTCGGAGCTCTATCCCGGCGAGACTACGATCGATTCGGTTTCCACTCACGGCAAGGGCGGTTCCGAGGTTGTTTTGACGAACCGAAGAGTATTGCTGCGCGGAGCGCCGGATGCCAAGGTTCTGCACGCCTCGATGCCCTTGTCCGAGGTCGGTTCGTTGGCGATTTCACGTGCCCGTCCGAGCAAGCGCTCGTTGGCGTGGGGATTGATCGGAATCGGCGCTGCGATCGGGATGTGGCAGGCATTGGACGGGGTGGGCAATATGCGATTGATCATCGGCGCTGTCGTGGTATTAATGAGCGGGTTGTTGCTGGCGGACTATTTTCTGAGGCCGCCCGACCTGCAATTGGTGTTGAGGTCGCATTCCGGGGCCGAAATGACCATCGAGTTTGGTCAGTCGCACGCCGACGAGGCGGATCGTTTCGCCGCGCAAGTCTTGGCGAAGCTGGAGAATTCGCACACGCATCGAGCGATCTGAACCGGCGAGGATAAATCGCGGCCGTGCCGCTTTCAGCCGATTCTTAGGGACGGAGTGACGTCCAAGTCGAATCCGTCGCGGGCTCCGTTTAGAAACCGGTCCAACCCGGCACGCGCGATCATCGCCCCGTTGTCAGTGCAGAGTGGGATCGGCGGCGTGACGACGGGCAGAGGCGAGGTCTGATGCATCGTTTCGCGCAGCGGGCGGTTCGCGGCGACACCGCCGACCAGGACGATGGCGGAGCAGCCGAACTCTTCGGCGGCACGTATCGTTTTGGAAACCAGAACATCGATAACCGAATCTTGGAAGGCTTTGGCGATGCAGGCGACCGTGGCCGGATCTGGTTCGGATTCTGCTCGCGGGTAGATGCCTTCGTGTCGCGCCCGATTCAATACCGCGGTTTTCAGTCCGCTGAAAGAGAATTCGTGCGAACCGCGCAGCCAAGCGCGCGGCAAGGGCTCGACATCAGCATCGGAAGCAGTGTCGGCGGCGTTCTGTATCGCGGGTCCGCCCGGGTACGGCAGTCCGATCGCACGCGCCGCTTTGTCGAACGCTTCGCCAGCGGCGTCGTCGCGAGTCTCGCCGACGAGTTTGAACTTCAAGCTGTCGCCGTCGGACTCGGCGAGCACGAGTTCCGTGTGGCCGCCGGAGACGATGAGGCACATAGCCGGAGAATCGCCGAGGTTGTTCAAAGCGCTTGCGACCGGCGCATGTGTTTCCGAGACTTGATCGGCCGCGCTAGTGCTGCTGCATTCATCAATCGGCAGTCTGATGAATGCAGCCATGACGTGGCCGACGAGGTGGTTGACGCCGATGAGCGGTTTGGTAGCTGCCGCTGCCGCGCCCTTGGCGTAGTTGACGCCAACCATGAGCGACCCGGCTAGTCCGGGTCCGTTGGTGACCGCGACGGCGTCGATTTGCGACCATTCAAGATCGGCATGTTCGAGCGCGGTTTCGACGACTACCGACACGTCTCTAACGTGTTGTCTAGACGCGACTTCGGGTACGATTCCGCCGTATCGCGCATGGATGTCGGCCTGGCTGGAGACGATGTTTGCGAGCAGCCTGCCGTCGGTGTCGACGATACCGACGGCCGTCTCATCGCAGGAGGTTTCGATTCCGAGGATCACAGCAGTTACATGTTGCGAGCAGGGGGTTGGCGTTATGCTCGAGTGCTTGGTTTATGTTTGGCAATGTTTCGGTGCAGTCTAAGAACCGCGCCGATGATTCAAGCGTATCGAAAGTTAGTCACCTGGCAAACAACCCCGAAGCGAATTTATCGTTGTCCGGAGAGAAGGCGCGATATCCGCGACGCTGAGCTATTGCGCGGCATCTCTGGAAGGTGGTAGACTATTGGAAAACTGGAATCCGTTATTGGACGCTTCCGCTGGAGGTGTCCGCGGGCCTGTGCGACGGGGTGAGGAAACGCCTTTCGCCGGGTGATGTTGAGAAGCAGAAGCAGCGTCGGCGGAGGTAGGACGTTGGAAGCGATGAGTCCATGGCCAGAATGCTTGGCCTGCGATGAGCAGGGTGTACTAGTGCCGTTGTCGGATTTCGGCGGCCAAGGTGCGCCGGTACACTATAAAGCGTGGGTATGTACAAGCCCGAATTGCGACTACAACCTTAAGATTCGCAATGGCGATATACACGTTAACGAACCGATTTTCGAGGGGCCTAGAGGCCGCTGAAGCGACGTTTCGTCGTCCGGCGGTAGCATTGCGAACACCGTTGGTGATGACGAAATGAGCCGAATTTCGAGATTGGCGAGGCCTGTTGGCTTCGTTGTGGCGATTGTCGGCATCGCCATGGTCGCGATCTCTGGTTATTACCTGTACGCGTACATGCAGTCAGGCTCAGATGCCGATTTGTTTAATGTGGACGCGGCGGCACCTGAAGATCAACTTGTCTTTCTCGGGCAGAGCATTCCAAAACCCCAGTCGCGCAACGCAGCGCAGGGATCGATAGAGGTCGAACCTGTAACCAGGGTGTCTGCGAAGACCATTGAGTCGTCGAAAGCGTTGCAACAGGCGGCGGATGTCGATAGCGCCGAGACGGTATCGATCACATCGGTTCTGCCTGGAGGTGCGTTCGTGGCTCCAGAGCGGCGGACCGGATCCGTAGCATCGAAGACGGTCGGTGAGTTCGACGGGTCGGCAGGACCCGGTCAAACTCCGTCTCTGATGTCGGCGGCCGAGATCGGCGATACGTCACGGTCCGATGTTGAAGCTGCGCCCGTCGTGCCCACGGCGGTGCTTTTGGACACGTTCGCTTCGATATATCCGGGTGGGAGCATGAATCCGCGTTACTGGTCGGAGCCGCACTGGGCGGGCAATCTGCCGTTCGGTGGTCCGACGATACCAGAGGGATTCATACCAGTGGATGCCTCCGACACATCGCTTCTCCCCGACGACGCGGAGCGCGGCGTGCGAATGCGTATACCGGCGATCGATTTGGATGGCACGGTCTCAGAGTTGGAGATCCTAGACCTAGGCGATTCGCGCGCATGGAGCACGCCGGACAATGTTGTCGGGCACATTCCCACTACTGCAAATCCGGGTGAGGCAGCTAATGGATGGTACTTCGGCCATCTGGACAACTTCATCAGCAACGAGGGCGATATCTTCCGACGTTTGCCGGAGATATCAGAGATGATCAGCAATGATCCGGTGGATATCTTTATCACGACCTCGGACGCCGAGTACATGTACCGAGTCACGCACACGCGGCAGCTTCATCGCGACGAGTTGAGCTTGACGGAGAGCAGCAACGCTCAAATCTCATTGGTGACTTGTTGGCCCTTCAGGGTGTACGATCACCGCATTGTGGTGTCCGCGGTTTTGATCGCGGTCAAACCGTTGCAAGAGGCGTAAGCGCCCGGTTGTCTCGGATTGAACTAGAGCCGCTGAGATTGCCGGGTCGGCGAGTCTGTCGGTCCAGTTGCACACGCCACGATCGATGAAAACGCGGACCGAGCGGAGAGAACAGGGCGGACAGATCTGGGCCGACCGCGTATTGATCATTCTGCTCGCGGCATCGTTGATCGGCGCACTGATCCAGATAACGATGGGGGGTGCGGTGCGGGTCACGGGTTCCGGCGATGGGTGTCCTGATTGGCCGACGTGTTTCGGGAACTGGATTCCTCCGTTCGAGTATCACGCGATGATGGAGTACACCCATCGGACTATCGGCGTCTTGGTCGGATTGACGATAATCGCCGCGGTTTTGAGGGTTTGGGTCAAGCACCGCGGAGAGACATCGGTCGTGACTTCTGCGACCGCGGGTCTGATCGCGGTTTCTATCACCGGCGGCATCGGCGGCGCGGTGGTGCTGAGCGAGTTGGACCCTGGGCTCAGGACGTTGCATCTGCTGCTGGCGGAGTCGGTGCTTTTGCTGATGGCACACGCGCTAGTGGCGACGGTTTACCTGCGTTCCAGCGGTCGCGACACGGGATTGCCGCGGAGTTTGGTCTTGATGGCACTTGCGGGATCGGCGATGACATTGATCGCGCTGCTGTCTGGATCCTATGCGGTCTGGCGCGGGGCCGGCGCGGTGTGCCCCTCTTGGCCGCTTTGCGGCGGGTCGATCATACCGCAGTACGAGTTGGTTTGGATCCATGTGACGCATCGAGTATTGGCGCTGATATCGATTTTCCCGGCGATGGGTGCCGCGCACATGGCGATGAAGGTGAAGGGAGGGTCAGAATCTTCGGCTCGGGCTTTGCGTATCTTGGGTATCGCGATATCTGTGATCATCGTGACGCAAGTTCTGTTGGGCGCGGCCAATCCGTGGACGGGCTTCGCGCAGTGGGCACGCGTTTCGCATCTGACGTTCGCGTCGCTGCAGTGGGTTTCGATGTGTCTGATGACGTTGCTGGTACTGTTGCCGGTGGCGCGTCGGAGTCTTGCCGATGTTTCTGAACGAGACGATGTTTCGAAGGCGTCGATTTCGGGAGCGGTGGCGTGATGGCTGCGACGGTCGAAAGCAGGCAGTGGTTCCGGACGGTTTCGCGGACGTTGCTCGATTACTTGGCTTTGACCAAGCCGCGTGTCATGTCTCTGCTTCTGTTCACCGCGGTTGGCGGGTCTTTTCTAGCGGCGCGGGGAGTGCCGCCTTGGCAGTACATCGTGGTAGTGCTAATTGGTGGGGCTTTGGCATCGGGCGGTGCGAGTGCTTTGAACATGTGGTACGAAGAGGATATTGACCGCGAGATGCACCGGACCGATCATAGACCGGTAGCGGGCGGACGGATTCGCCCGTTGAACGCGCTGATTTTCGGCATCGGGTTGAACGTTGCATCGTTCGCTGTGTTTTACTTCTTCACCAATGTGCTAGCGGCGTCGCTAGCGCTCGCAGGATCGGCGCTGTACGTGGTGCTGTATACGGCTATGCTGAAGCGAACTACGACGCAGAACATCGTGATCGGTGGAGCAGCGGGAGCGATTCCGCCCTTGGTGGGCTACGCTGCGGTGCTGGGGACGCTTGAACTCGAAGCTTGGTACCTGTTCGCGATTGTGTTCTTCTGGACACCTCCGCACTTCTGGGCGTTGTCATTGTTGATCAAGGACGACTACGCGCGGGCGGAGATTCCGATGATGCCGGTGGTGGCGGGAGAATCGGCGACGCAACTGCAGATACTTCTGTACACAGTGTTGCTGTTGCCGCTGACGGTGTTGTTCTACTTTGCGACTACGAAAATCGGGGTGCTGTACCTGGTTTCAACGTTGGTGCTGGGCCTGGTTTTCTTTGCGTTAGCTTTCAAGCTGTGGCGAACGGGCGATCGTGGCGATACGGCGAACCTGTACAAGTTCTCGCTGTTGTACCTGTTCCTGCTCTTCATCGCGGTGATGGTCGACACGACGGCGTTTTGAGGGAGGTTGAACGGTGGGCTGGATAAACCGGGCCGCGATCGTTGCTGGTGCCATGACCTCGGCGTACCTGGGTGCGTCGGCAGCGTTGGCTTTGAGAATGTCTCGTCGTGCGCGGAGGATGCCGGTCCATGACGATCCTTCTTCTGTGGGGCTTCCATTCATGGAGATTTCCTTCAACAGTCGAAGGGACCTGGCAGATCCCGAGCATCTTCTGAAAGGTTGGCTCGTTTTGCCGAAAGGGGTGGAGGTGACGCCGGTGGCGCGCGACACGCGTTGGCTGGTGATTGTCCACGGCGATGGTGCCAATCGGGCTGATCCGCAGGCTGGCGCGATGGGTTTGGCGAAGGCGATGTGGGATTTGGGTTACGGCGTGTTGATGTTTGATATGCGGGGTTGCGGCGAATCGGATGATGCTGATTTCACCGGGGGTTGGAGTGAGAGGCTGGATGTGCTTGGAGCGTTGGACCATCTGGTCTGGCTTGGAGCGGATCGAACGCGCATCGGAGTGCTGGGATTCTCGTTAGGTGGAGTGGCGGCGACGCTGGCGTGTTCGAATCCGGGTGTTGCGGGCGCGGTGATTTCGGATAGTGCGTTCAGCGATTTCTGGTCGATTATCAAGGTACGGACAGGTATGCGCGCCGGGGTTGCGGAGTTGGTGCGTCCGGGGTTGGACGTGATGCTTCAGATGCTGGTCGGCTATAGGTTGGGAGAGGTTTCGCCTGTGCAGCATGTTTCGGAGTGCGATACGCCGATGTTGGTGATTCATGGCGCGCAGGACGATATGGTGCCGGTTACACACGCGCGGGACTTGGCGCGGGCGTGCGGGTTGAGCCAGTCGGATATCGACTCGGGAGATTGCGAGGAGCTTTGGATAGCTCCGGACGCGGGTCACGCTCAGGCGTTCAGGACGCATCCGAAGGAATACGTGGATCGGGTGGCGACTTTCTTGGATCGCCACTTGGCGGGATAGAATCCCGACCGGCGTGATCTAAAGGCTTTCTTTTGCGGTCTCGACGACCTTTGCGAAAGCGGATGGTTGGCGGATGGCCAATTCGGCGAGGGATTTGCGGTCGAGGGTGATCTCGGCTTTTTTGAGAGCGTTTATGAGCACCGAGTACGAGATGCCGTGTTCCCGAGCAGCGGCGTTAATGCGCGTGATGGCGAGGGATCGGTTCTGACGCTTTTTGAGTTTTCGGTGTCGTGTGGCGTAGTCGAGCGCGTGGAGCATCGACTCTTTAGCGACGCGGTATCGTCTGCTGCGAGCGGCGCGATGGCCTTTAGTGGTTGCGAGGATGGCCTTGTGGCGTTGTCGTCGCGTAGTACCTGCTTTTACTCTGGGCACGTTTGACCTCTAGACGTTATCGGGAAGAACCGACGAGGGCCTGTTTGATTCCCTTCGCCATTACTTCGGAGTCGATGCCGACTTTTCCGCCGAGCAATCTCTTCATCCGCTTGGCTTTGCGCCTTCGGAAATGGCTCTTGGGCCCCTTGGTGCGGAGCACTTTCCCTTTTGCGGAGATGTGGAAGCGCTTCTTCGCGCCTTTGTGGGTTTTCAATTTTGGCATTGTTCAATTATGCAATACGCGCCTGTGCGAGTTACGCACAGGCGCGTATATTCAACGTTGACCGGACGATTTCGGAGCAGAATACTCTGAAATCAGACGGTTTGGGCGACTGGCTCCGAGTCGCGCGTCTCAACCGGCGCACCGTTGTCTCGGCGTCGTCGATGGCGCCGGTCAGCGGGTGCTGTGTTGTTTGACGGTTTGGGTTGAGGTTGGCCGGTTCTTGGTGCGAGCAACATGCTCAGGGTCCGGCCTTCCATGACTGGCTTCTGCTCCAATCGAGCGTACTCGGCGACACCTTTAGCGACACGCCGCAACACGTCCATTGCGATCTCGGGGTGCGCTTGTTCGCGTCCGCGGAAGCGGACGAAGACTTGCACTTTGGCACCGTCCTGCAGGAATTGGAGGACGCGCTTCGTCTTTTGCGCGATGTCGTTGTCGGCGATTTTCGCGGTGAGCCGAACCTTTTTGAGTTGGCTGGTTGCCCGCGAGGCTTTGCGGGCCTCCTTGGCCCGTTTGGATTGGTCGAATTTGAACTTGCCGTAGTCCATCAATCGGACGACTGGCGGGTTCTGATCAGGGCCGACCTCAACTAGATCGAGCCCCATGTCCTGTGCGAGGTTTAGGGCCTCGTTTCGCCTCATGATGTTGGATGAGGCAGCACCATTGCTCGAGCGTTGCACCAAAAGCACTTCTGGTGCGCGGATTCGATGGTTGATGCGATAGTTCCTTGGTATGTCAGTTTCCTCTCTTCCAGATTTGTGTAGTTGCGGGTTCGAACGTCGGGTTCAATCCCGTGTGATGCAAATATATCAAACTTGGGGTTTTCGTTTTAGTTTGATGGCGAACATGATTCGCGGGTGTTGGACTGGGCATACCCCGCGCACTCGCTTCGCTCCTGCCCCCATCGCCTTCGGCACTTCCCCCAGAGGGGGAAGGGGTAGATAGGGCAAAGGGACAGGGGTTGAACTCATTGGTCGATTACGGAGCCGTCGAAGTGGAGGCGGGTTTCAACCTCGCGCGGGGTGGGTGGGCACTTTTCGACGGCGTCGGGCTTGAGGTCGATGCCGATGCCGGGTTGGTCGGAGATCATGAGGTATCCGTTTCCGTCGTGTTGCGGGGTGTTGCCGACCATGTCGGATTTCGGTGGGACATCTTCGCCGATGGGGTACTCCTGGAGCGCGAAGTTGGGTGCGGTTGCTGCGATCTGCAAGCATGCGGCGGTGCTGACGGGTGAGAGCGGGTTGTGGGGTACGACGCCGACGTGGTGGGCTTCCGCCAACGCGGCGATTTTCTTGGCTCCTGTTATGCCTCCTACTAGACATACGTCGGGGCGAACGTATTGGACTGAGCATCGTGAGAGCGCCATTTCGAATTCCCATAGGGAGGTGTAGCGTTCGCCGGTTGCGATGGGGATGTTGATCTTGTCGGCGACGTATGCCATCTCGTCGAAGTTGTCCGGTGTTATCGGGTCTTCGTAGAAGTATGGGTGGAATTCTTCGATGCCCAATCCGAGTTGGACGGCTTCGGTGGGTGTGAGACGGCGGTGGATCTCGATGCAGAGGTCGACGGAGTTGCCGACGGTTTCGCGGTATAGACGGACCGTTTCGATGGCGTCGCGGATCTTTTCGGCGTGGGTCTTGAAGTATGGGACGTCGCGCTCCTCGTCAAGGAAGGGGGTGAGGTGGCCGACGGCGGTGAATCCCATCTCTTTTGCTTCGGCGATGCCACGCACGAGTTTTTCGGTGGTGTCGCCGAATACGTGGTAGTAGACGCGGGCTCGGTCGCGGACTTTGCCGCCGAGGAGCTGATGAACGGGTGCGTCGAAGTGTTTGCCCATGATGTCCCAGAGCGCGATGTCGATTGCGCTGAGAGCGCCCATGACGGCGGAGCCGCGGAAGTGGGAGAAGCGGTACATGTACTGCCAGTGGTGTTCGATGCGTAGCGGGTCTTCGCCGACTAGGTATCGTCCGAATTTTTCGATGGCGGCTTCGGAGGCTTCGAGGAATCCCCATGCGCCGGATTCTCCGATGCCGGAGATGCCGGCGTCGGTGTCGATCTGGACGAGGAGGTAACGATCGAGCATGAGAGGAGTGACTTTGGTGATTTTCATGGTTTTCCTTTGGAACTATGGTGCCAATGATGGCGAATGATTTTAATGATGAGTGATGGGTTGTGATGGGCACCTCCTGCGAGCACCCCCTGCGTTCTTGTGTCGGTCTCTTGGGCTCCGCGTCCCCCTTTTGCTGACGCAAAAAGGGGAGGGATGGTTTTGGGCGCGCTTAATTGAACGGGAGTTCTTCACCCTCTCCCTAACCCTCTCCCATCGAGGGAGAGGGGGTCATCGATGTTCGAAGCATCGCCGCGTCTGGGTTTCGCGCGGGCGACAACTCGCATGCTTCACCTAGGCTGGTAGGTGTTTCTTGTCCAGCACCGCCGACGTCGCCAGACCGTCGGCCCTCCGGGAGGCATCGTGTGAAAGATGTGCCCCCGTCATCGCTCGATTGTTCCTCTCGCTGGTGCTGCAGCCTCTTCCGCCCGGCGAAGCGGAAAGACGTGTGCCGGATAGAGAGACCGTTCGCCCGAACCTTGAACGGACAGGCTCCCCCGCGCTACTCCCCTCTGGATTCCGGTTCTCCCCGGAACAACCTGGGTTTGGCGCGTTCCCCTCTGGATTCCCGCCTGTGCGGGAATGACGTGGGGAGGGCGTCCGCCGTCTGGCTTGCTTTCGTTGGCGGAGCCAGCGTATGCCCCGCGTCCGAGCCCTGCAGCTACAACGGTCTTAATAACCGGGTTTCGGCAGCGTTTCGTCCGTCTTCTCAGACGTCTCTCACGACTTGTGGCGGGCACCGCCGGCGGGTCGTGTGTTGGCGACCCCGTGTCGTCCCGCTCGCTGCCTGATTACCTTTATTCAGTTGTCTTTTTGCAGCGTCTTCGAAAGGTTGAGCTCGACGACCTTTCGCGACGCGGCGATTCTTCGTTTTCCGTGCGCCGTTCCGAATGCACTCGGGTCGGCGCTTGTTGTTTATATTACTACATATGTTGCGGGAGTCAAATTGTTGTCTGAACCCGGATTTGAAGGATTTCAAGGATTGGTGGGATTTTGGTGGTGTGTGAACCCCCTGCGTCTCGCTTCGCTTGCCGCGTCCCCCTTTTGCTGACGCAAAAAGGGGAGGGTGGACTTTCTCAGCCCTTTTGTCCCATCTCACCCTCACCCGAGACCCCCTCTTAATCTCCCCCTAAAAGGGGGAGGGAAGAGTGGCGAGGGAGAGGGGATTGAATCTGGCTCTGAAAGGGGTGTGGGGCGGTTATGAACGTCTCAGGCCTGGGGTTAGGAGCATGGCTAGGAGGATTAGGGGAGTGCCGCCTAGGGCGCTGACGATTAGGGTTAGTTCGTTGCCGATTAGGGCTGAGAGGGTGCCGCCGAAGGTCCAGCCGAGGGGGAATAGCCCCATGGCGATGGCGTAGAGGGACATCACTCTGCCTCGCATCTCGCCGGTGGCTTCGCGTTGGAAGAGGTTGATGATGCCGTTTACCCAGATCATGCCTGCGACGCCCATGGCAAACAGGAGAAACAGCGTGAGGGGGTAAATGCGTGAGAAACCGAATCCGATCATGCCGAAATCCCAGATTAGGCTGGTGACGATGATTAGCGGCATGACGCGCTTGGGCATTCCGGTAATGGCGACGGTGATGCTTCCGATGGCGAGCCCGACGCCGAGGGCGGTTGACATGACTCCGAAACCGACGGCACCAACATCGAGAATCTTGGTGGCGTATTCGGGCATGAGTGGGAAGATGGCGACGCCGGTGATGTTTACGGAGCAGTTCATGATGAAGAGCCACGGTAGAACGGGTGACTTGCGGGCGTATGCGATGCCCTGTTTGACGCTTTCGTAGTAGCTCGGTTTGCCTTCCGCTTCGGAATCAGCGACGGCGTAGCGGCCTTTGGGTGAGTTGAGGAGGAAGAGGGCTGCGAAGAGGTAGATTCCGGCGATGACGGCGTAGGCGAAGTCGGCTCCGGCGGTGGCGATGATCCATCCGAGGATTATGGGACCGACCATCTCTCCGGCGTTTTGGCCCATCATGACGAGCGCGGTGGCTCTCGACAATGAACGCGCGGGAATTAGATCTGCTAGGTATGCCCAGAATGTGGGCATTGCGAACGCGACGACGGAACCGGCGGCGAGAGCGAGAGCGAGCATGTGCCACGGTTGGATGATGCCGAGCGTCAGGAGGATGGCTTGGACGATCGAGACGGTCGCTAGTCCGATTCGGACGAAGGCTAGGAGTTTGCGTTTATCGAATCGGTCGGCGATGGCACCGGCGAAGATGGGGAGGATGAGGATGGGGATGGAGCGCATGCCGGAGACGAGCCCGACCCATAGGTTGGAGCCGGTGAGGTCGTACATGACCCAGGATTGCGCGGCGGTTCGGGCTACGGCGCCGATGTCGAAGAGTGCCTCGGATGTTAGGAGGCGCGCGAAACCGGGGATGGCGAAGACGCGGAAGACGCGTGAGGGGCGCGTTCGTGTAGGGCCGGTTTGGTGTTTGGTAGCCACGGAAGAAGGGTAGATGAGGTTTGAGAATTCGGTTGGGTGTTTGTTTGATTATCGAAAGTTGTGTGCGAGAGAATGGGTTTTGCAAAGTCCTATAGCGGAAGTGTAGGTTTTCGTATGGGTTGGTGGTTGTTTGCGATTTCCTGCCTCGGCGGGCATACCCCGCTCCTTTGTCGGGCTTTTAGGGCTCGCGCCCCTTTCACTCCGCTGCGCTCCGCGAAAGGGGCGGACCGCCTTGCCCTCCCCCTCTGGATTCCGGCTTTCGCCGGAATGACGGGCTTTTAACTACGCTCTTCGAAACGCTGGGGATGCGATGAAGGCGAGGATGGGGACCAAGATGCTGGCGATGGCGGAGGTTAGGAGGGCGGTTTCGTTGGTGGTGAAGTGGGCGATGGCTCCGGCGATGGTCCAGCCGATGGGGATCATGCCCATGGTGATGGTGTAGAGGCTCATGATGTTGGGGTGGTTAATTGTGAAGGGGTTGGATCGAATCATGGTGAGTATGGCGTTGCCCCAGACCATGCTGGCGATGCCCATGATGAAGAGGATGAGGAGGGTGATTTGCAGGTTCGGAGAGTGTGCGAATGCGATGCTTCCGGCGGCCCATACGAGGCTGGCTAGGATGGCGATGAGCCCAGTGCGTTGCGGCATGCCGAGTATGGCAACGGCTACTGACCCGACGGCTAGTCCTCCGCCCAAGACGCCAGTCATGAGGCCGAAGCCTATGCCTCCGCTGTCGAAGACGGCGATGGCGTACTCGGGAATGAGGGGAAAAACGGATAGACCGAGGAGGTTTGTGGTGAGGAGCATGGCGATTAGCCATGGAAGTGGTTGGGAGCGGCCGATGTTGCGGAGACCTATTCTGAGGATCCAGATATAGGGGTGATGGTAGTTGCCGACCCGGGAGTCGTGGTCTGGCACTGGTACGTTGAGGATGAGGTATGAGCCGACGAAGTAGAGGATGGCGATGAAGACGAATGACCAGTCGGCGCCGACGAGGGCGATAATGATGCCGATGGTTACAGGACCGATGAGTTCTCCGAGGTTGTGTGAGAAGGCGAGGATGGCGTTTGCGCGTGTCGCCATGCGGGGTTGGACGATGTCTTGTAGGAATGTGACGAAGGATGGCCATGCGAAGGCTATTGCGAGTCCGGTTAACAGTGTTAGGACCGCTTGGTGCCACGGTCGCATGGTGTCGGTGCCGATCAGGATGGCTTGCACGATTGCCAAGATGCCGATGAATGCTCGCATGATTGCCACGAGAAGTCGATGGTTGACACGGTTGCCGATGTATGCGGCGATGGCGGGGCTGAGGAAGGATGGGACGGCACGGAATGTGGCGACTGCGCCGACCCAGAGGCTCGAGCCTGTGAGGTCATAAGCGACCCAGGACTGGGCGGCGACGCGGGCGAGAACTCCGATGTCGACAACGGCTTCGGACGCGACGACCCAGTTGAAGCCGCGGTCGAAGAGTTGGTGGAAGAATTCGGCGCCGTGTCTATTGACGCTGTTGAGTACCGAGCGGGAAGAGGATTGTGCCGGTTCGTGCAATGCGGAGAGCAGGTTTTGGTCGTCAGTTGGTGCTCATTGAGTCACGGCACCCCCTTTGTCCCCGTATCGGAGTACGTGGCAGGCCCCGGACATTTCCCCCGCGGGCGGGGGAAACCCTGGTGGTGCAACGGTGTCTAAATGCAAACACACGAATGATTAAAGATTGCAATAATTGCTACTAGCGAATCATTGATAAGCGGCGCAATCAGTGTGTTTTGTGCTGTGGGATTGTGTGAATCGAAACACCTGAGTGTGGGACATGTGCATAACTTGGCACGGGGATTGGTGATGTATGCGAGACGGGCCCCACATCCGCGCCGTCACCCTCACGCTGGACCCCCTCTTAATCTCCCCTGAGAGGGGGAGGGAAGGGCGCGAGGGAGAGGGGAAGTTCTCTGCGACTCGCACGGGGGCATCCCCGCGCAGAACCCCTCTGTATCTCCCCTTCGAGGAAAGGGAGAGGAAAGGTTTTGCGCTCCGCTAAAGGGGCGGTCAATGTCGGACGATGTAGGGTTCGATACCGTCTTGGTCGATGGATACGCCTAGTCCGGGGCGGTCTGGCAGGATGAATTCGCCGTTTTTCAGTTGCCATCCGGTGTCGGATGCGTCTTGGAGGAGGTTGGAGAGACCGCCTTGGAACTCTTGGAGGAGTTCGGGCGAGGATACAGCGGCGCATTGGAGCGTGGCGGCTTGGAACACGGAGACTCCGTTGCCCATGTGTGGAGTTACGGGGATGTTGGCTGAGTAGGCGAGGTCGCGCTGGCGGATGAAGTCGGAGATGCTGGTGCGGCCGATGTCTGGTTGGTAGACGTCGAAGACGGGATCGGGGGTTAGCCAGTCGTTGAGTTGGTATGTTGTGCGGAAGTGCTCGCCGATTGCGATTGGTGAGCCTTCGGCTTGGTGCAGTGTGCGGTGCCCGGAGATGTCTTCGGGTTGGAGCGGGCATTCGAAGAAGCGGAGATTACGTTCGCCGAATTCGCGTTTGGCGTGTATTGCGTCGTCGAGGGTGCACATCCAGAGGGTGTCGACCATCCACTGCTCGACATCGGGCGCTCCGCGCATGAGGACGTCAAGTTCTTGGAGTGCGGCTTCGATGTCGCCGGATTGGAAGATTTTTGCGCCCCGGATGCCTTGTTCGGCTAGGGATTTTGCTTGGGTGATGCGTTCGTCTAAAGTCGCGCGTCGGAGGCCGGATAGGTATACGGGGATGTTGGTTCTGGGCTGAGAGTCGAGGAGTGCGGCTACTGGGAGGTTGTTGCGTTTGCCTAGTCCGTCCCAGATCGCGATGTCGAGTGCGGCTAGCGCGTCCATCCAGTACCCGGAGTTGACGCCGCGGCCGCGCTGAGAGTCGTAGACGAAGTCCCATAGTTCGGTCGGGTTGGCGAACTCGCGGTTGACGACCATCTCGGCGATGGCGGCGTCGATCATGACGCAGACGATTTCGGGTGCGATGGGAGTGTTGGATTCGCCCCAGCCGATATGGTCATCGGCAAGTTTGACGCGTACCAGCGGTGTTTCAACCATGGTGGCGTAGACGGTTTGCCACCCGGGTTTGAACTCGTAACGGGCGAGATCCGGCGTCGCGGATGGTTCTTCGTTCTGGCGGCGGTACTGTTCCCAATATCCTGGGGTATCGGGGAATGCGAGGTGCGCGGTGCGGATCTCAACGATAGTGAAGGATAAGTCGGGCGATTTCATAGTGTCTCTAGATGGCCGCTGAGGAGTCGTTTGATGGTGTTGAGAGTTACGTCGTCCAAGTTTCCTTTTTCGTTGGCGATGTGGAGTTGCGCGAGTGCGAGTGCGGCATATGCGCGTGATGTATCGGGATTGACATCGGAGGTGATATCGAGATGTGTTCGGATGGTTTCTAGGTCGCCACGGACGTATGGTCCAGAGATGGCGTCGGGGAGACCGTCGTCGGCGATGGCTTCGATGGTCGATTTGAGAATCGGGGCGAGTAGTTTAAGGGCTCGATCGCGATCAACGCCCGCGTGTTGCCAGAGTTCGGCTGAGACGCCGACTAGCCCTGCGAGGAGTCCGCAGGCAAGGACGGCGGATGCGTGATAGGCGGCGTGTGCGGTTTCGCCTTGGATGGTGAACGTGTTGCTGTGGTGTGCGTCGGCAAATGATTGGAGCCACGCGGTGAGTGCTCTGTCATCACAGTCGATGGCATACGCAATGTTGGAGAGACGATCGGAGTTGGCGTAGCCGGGGAAGGTTTGGAGGGGATGGAATCCTGCTACGGACGCTCCGGCGTTTGCCGCTGATTCGAGTACGGATAGAGTGAGTGCGCCGGAGCAGTGGATGACGTTGTGATGGGGTTGCCAAGGGATACTGTCACAGACGGGTTTAATTGCGGCGTCGCTGGTGGTTATGAAGATGATGTCGGTGAGTTCTGCGACACTGGCTGTATCGTCTACGATGGCAATGTTTGGCAGTCGTTGTTTCAGCCACGCGCGGTGTTCGGGACGGCGTGATGAGGCCGCCACGATTTTGCCGTCTGGGTAGGTGGCGGTTGCGAAGGAGGATCCGACGCGCCCGGCTCCAATGATGCCGATTTTGGGACTCTGAATTGCCATCGATTGTGGGTTGGATTCGAGGCCGATGAATGTCGCGTAGCAGGTGATTTTCTGCGATAATTAGGTGAATCAAGTATCGCATTAGATTTGGATTGCTTCGGTCATACTCGGTTCTTCGGGCGTTCGCGGGGGCGTTCATGTACGTCTTCGGTAATGGGCGCGCGGAACGAGTTGGAGCGCAGGGGCGGTGAATGTATGGGTATGCGATCAGGCCGTCAGCATAGGAGTCTCTGAGGATATGGAGCTACCCATCGGAATGCAAACCCTCCCGCCAGCGTATGGCTACGATGATGTAGCGATCGTGCCCGGAGATGAGACGATCAACCCGGATATGACGGATGTGTCGACGAGTTTCGACGGGTTCGGGATCGATATTCCGTTCATGGCATCGGCGATGGACAGCGTAGTAGATCCGAATTTTGCAGTCAAGATGTCGGATGCCGGCGGGGTTGCGGTCTTGAACATGGATGGTTTGCATACCCGGTACGAGGAGACAGAGGAGATCTACAGCGACATCGCCTCGGCACCGAAGGACGAGGCGACGGGGTTGCTGCAGAAGCTGTACTCGAAGCCGGTGGATCCGAGGTTGGTTGGTCAGCGAGTAGTGGAGATTAAAGAGGGTGGCGGAAAAGCGGCGGTTTCATTTGTGCCGCAGACGGCGAAGCGGAATGCGCCGTTGGCCGCAGATGCGGGGGCGGACATGATAGTGGTGCAAGGCACGGTGATTACCAAGCGTCATCGATCGAAGAATAGCCCGATCGGGTTGCGATTGTCGGATTTGGTTAAAGATGTAAGTGTGCCGGTGGTCGTTGGGAACACAGTGACGTATTCAGTAACGAAGGAGTTGGCGGAAGAGGGTGTGCACGGGATTTTGGTTGGCGTAGGTCCTGGATCTGCGTGTACGAGCCGCGAGGTGCTGGGTATAGGTGTGCCGCAGGTGTCGGCGACTATGGAGTGTGTAGCGGCTAGAGATGCGTATTTCAATGAGACGGGTCGTTACGTTTCGATCGTTACAGATGGCGGATTGCGGACCGGTGGCGATGTGTGTAAATCGGTTGCTTGTGGTGCGGATGCAGTGATGATCGGGAGTCCGTTTGCGAAGACTGAGGAGGCGCCGGCAAAGGGGATGCATTGGGGTATGGCGACGTGGCACGATTCTCTGCCTCGGGGCACACGGATCGATCTTGGCGTGAGATACACGCTCGATGAGTTGCTTTTCGGGCCGTCTTCGACATCTGACGGGACTTTGAACTTGGTTGGGGCGTTGCAGGTGTGTATGGGATATGTCGGAGCTGAGACGATCCGAGAGATGCACGGTGCACGGATGGTTTACGCGCCGGCGATCAAGACAGAGGGCAAGATCTATCAGATGTCGGGTGCGTAGGCTAGGCGGTCGGTACAGGGTCGGATCGGATCATCTGGGGGTAAATGTCGCGATGGAATTGCCAGACGCGAGTTCGTTGCCGTCGCCGCTAGAGGGCATCAAAGTATTGGATTGCTCGCAGATCTTGGCGGGTCCGTATTGTTCGATGCTGTTGGCGGACATGGGTGCGGATGTCGTGAAGATCGAAAAGCCGGGTGGCGGAGATGACACGCGTCGAATGGGTCCCCCGTTTTTAGAAGGTGAGTCGGCAGCGTTCCTGGCGATGAACCGCAACAAGCGCAGCGTAGTTCTGAATTTCAAGAATCCAGATGGTGTGGCGGCGATGCGTCGGATGTTGGCGGATGCGGATGTGATCATCGAGAACTACCGCGCTGGCGTGATGGGTCGTTTGGGGCTGGATTACGACGCGGTTCGTGAGTTGAATCCGGGCATCATCTACTGTTCGATATCGGGTTTTGGTCGGACGGGACCTTATGCGGAGCGTGCAGGGTTTGATTTGATCGCGCAGGGGATGAGTGGGGTGATGAGTTTCACCGGCATTCCGGGTTCGCCGCCTGTGAAGGTCGGGGTTCCGATGGCGGATTTGAACGCGGGGTTGTATTCGGCGTACGGGATATTGTCGGCTTATGTCCACCGGCTGAAGTCGGGTGAAGGGCAGTATCTGGAAGTGAGCATCATGGAGGCGGCTCTGGCGTACACGGTGTGGGAGTCGGCGAGTTACTTTGCGACTGGCAACGTTCCACCGCCGCTGGGTTCGGCGCATCGGTTGTCAGCACCGTATCAGGCGTTGCGGACGGCGGACGGGCACATCACGATCGGCGCACCGAATCAATCGAATTGGGAGCGGTTGTGTCAAGCGATGGGGAGAGAGGATCTGCTGGAGGATGAGCGGTACGCGGACAATGCGGGGCGATTGCTCAACCGTGAATCTTTGGAAGGGGGTTTGGAGGAGACGTTCGGAACGCGGTCGACAAAGGAGTGGTGCGAGGTTTTGGATGCGGCTGGAGTGCCGGCAGGTCCGATCTACGACATGGAGCAGGTGTGGGCGGATGACCAGGTCCAAGCGCGGGAGATGGATGTGACGCTGGAGCATCCGCTGGTTGGGGAGACGCGGAATATCGGATTAGCAGCGAAGTTATATGGATCTCCAGGGAAGATACATAGCCCGGCCCCATTGATGGGTCAGCACACGCGGGAAGTGTTGGATGAGTCGGGATTCAGCGATGCTGAGATTGAGGAGTTGATCGCATCTGGGGCAGCTGAGACGGTTTGATGGTTACGCCGTTTATTCGCTGATTGTGCGGATGTAGTTGACGAGGTGCCAGATTTCGTCGGAGGCGAGGTTTCCTAGTTGGGCGACCATTGGGGTTCCTTCGATACCATCTGCTATGAAGCCGTAGAGTTCGTTGTCGGTGTGTAGGGGTACGTGGACAGCGAGGTCGGCTGGCGGCGGGTTGAGAGCGAGGCCGGCAGGGCCATCGCCCAGGCCGGTATCACCGTGGCAGGTCGCGCAGGCGGTTGAATAGGTTCCGAGTCCGATTTGGACAGACTCTTGTGATAGTGGGAACGGGTTGCCTTTGCTTTCGTGGGGAATCCCTATGCCAGTGGTAAATGCGTTGAGGATGGCGACGATACCAATGGTTATGACTACGACAGAAATGCCGTATTGCGGATAGATGTTGGGGCGAACGGGTTTGGCGATGATCGCTGTGGCGACGAGGTAAGCAAGGCCGGTGATTGCGATCAGAGTGCCGAATGCGATCATGACAGTTTTGGCGGATGGTCGGATGAGGTCTGAGGCGAGGGCACCGGATTTTGCGGAGAATCTGGTGGAGACGTGAGAGTCGAAGGAATCGGAGCGGACTACAGTTACGTCGAGTTGATATGCGCCGGCGACGCCGATGGTGATGTCGTCACGTAGCCATTGGCCGGGCGATTCGCTTGCGAGGGGCACGAAATACTCGCCAAAGTCGTCATCTAAGTATTTGATCCGAGCGCGGACGTCGGTAGCTGACAGGAATGGTTCGCCGTCGTCCGTGATGTTGACTATGAGGGTGTTGTTGCCGGTGTCGCCGGGATCGAGTTTTGCGTCGATCGTGGCACCAGCGACGGTGTCTTTTACGTTGACGTAGTCAGCGACTCCGATGCTCTTGCGTTCGGCGTAAAGGCGTGCTGGCTCTAGGCTGGCGAGGCCCGCGGTAGCTAGGAGGACAGCGAACGCGACGGCGAGTTCAAGGGTGATATAACGCCGGAGGGAATGAGTGGGCGCAATGTCGGATCTAGCGGATTTGGCGACGGAGCGGTTGTTACGGGTCGCCAATCCGATAAGAATTGCAAGCAGGAAGATTTTGGCGCCGAGAACGCGTCCGTAAGGAGTGTTGAATGCTTCGGGAATTGTGACCTGCATCAGAGATGAGACGATACCGGAAGCAACGAGGACGGTTGTGGCGAAGATGGCGAGGGGGGCGAAACGCGTTGCGAATCGAAGGAGAACAGTTCGGAATATCTGATCGTCTGAACGGATGGCGTGGATTGATGCGACCAACAGATAAGCGATTCCGCCGACCCAAGTCGTTGCGGCCATAACGTGGATGAGGTCGGTTGTAATAGCGAACCATCGGATGTCGGTTGGCGTTGCGGCGTTGTGGCTGGTGAGGGAGATAAGAAGGAGGTATATGCCGCCGATAGCCAGTGCGGCGATACCGAATGGTGATTCGGTGGTGAAGGCAAGCTCATCGAGTTCGTCGTCTTTAAGTGAGCTTGCGTCGGTTTTTCTCGTTTGTGTTGCGGTGAAGAGAGTCAGTGCTGCGAGCACCGCGGCGGTGAATCGCCACGACCAGAAACGGCCCCAATCGCTTTGGGTTAAGACGTCGAAGACGCGTGTTGGATCGATAGCTGCGGCTGCGTCGTCGAATGCGATTGCGGATTGCAGCGCAATCTGGGCGATCTGGGCGAGTATGACGACGATGATTGCGGTTAGGGCGATGGAAGAGAAGCGGTTGCTAACTGCGAACGCGAACGAGAGCGATTGGTATTCGTCTTCAGCGCGGGCGACGCGTGTGGCGATGAGGAGTTCGAATAGGAGTCCTCCAGCGAAGACTGCGATGCCGATGTAGATTATCCAACGAATGATCGGGTCAAACGGAGATTGGATAATCGGCTGTTCAGCGATATCGGTCTGCCTCCCGGTCCCAAGCGGTTCCCCGACCGAGAATAGGTACGATCCTGTGGCCTTGTGACCGTCGACAGACGACACGTTTTTCCAAACGACAGTGTAAGTTCCGGGTTCAACTTGGACGAGTGGCACCCACATCGCAGTGGGTTCGGTCGTGTCAAACGTTGTGTCGCCTTCGGTGACGTCGGTGCCTCGAGCGTCGAGGACGGCGATGCTGCTGAACGCGGGTTCGATGGGTTCAGTGAACCAAATGATGACGCGCTCAGGCGGTGCGTCAAGTGCTTGGGAGGGTTCGGGTGACGCCTTTAGGAGGTTGGCGTGAGCGGATGCCGATTGCTCGACGAGGAAGATAGTTGCGAGGCAGGATAGTAATGCGAAGACGACAGTTGGAATGTAGATCGCACGCGCTCGCGAGGTCATGAGGTGTTGGTCATTCCTCGATATTTGCGTGGTTCATTGCATCGGCCTGTTGCCTTTGCAGGCGGCGCAGACGTCTTTCGCGTTGTGCTCTACGGCGTTTTTTGCCGCTGGACCAGGCCAAGAAACTGGTCAGGACGACGAATGAGACGATGGCGATGACGGTGCCGATCTCGTCCCAATAGCCTACGGAACCGTGCAGCGGAATTGTGGTCATAAGGTTTCGCCACCGATGCGGATCAGATCAGTTGCGTCTTCTGGCAATGGTAATGGCGTAGACGCTAATGCCGATAGCGATGGTTCCGAATACGATGCCGACGATGCCGATAACCATGCCGTTTAGAGCATCCGATGAGGTCGCTTCGAGATCGGTTTCGAGATCTTGGACTGCGTCGAGTGCGCCGCGAGTTGCGTTTTGGATTTCGCGGTTGCTCTCTAGGACAACAGGAAACTGGATAGCGTCGGAAGCGATGACAGTGTCGTAGGTGTCTGGGCCGGAGTCAAAGGTTTCGTCGATGGCGTTACCTTCGATGGATCCGAAAAAGCGCACTCGGTAGTCGCCGGGGGCAGTAGGTACGAACTCGGCGACATAGTGGCCGGGATCGTCGACGAGTTCGGTTAGGGACAGGACTCGGGAGACAGATGTGGAGAGGTGGGAGATTTCAACTTGGAGGTTAGAGGCAAGTCCGCTGACTCGGTCTCTGGTCGCGCCGGATTCATTAGCGATGCTCATTGTATCGCCACCCATCTGCGCGGTCATGTCGGTAGTCACAGGCGACAAAGTTCCGCTCATGACTACGGCAGCATGGGCTTCTTGGTTCTCCCACACGACCGTGTCACCGATCATCACTTCGAGTCGGTCTGGCACTACGTGATCATCCATGATCTTGATGGATCGGTCATGACCGTGACCGGCCTTCTTTGTGGATACGACTATGACGCCTTCCTGGTCGCCGGGATGAACGTGGTAGGGAATTTCTAGACCACCCAGATCTTCGGTAATGTCGAACTCAAACTCTTCATCCATATCGATCTGGGCAGAGGTGAAGATTGCGCCGTGTACCGTCACATCAGTAGCTTCCACAGTGGCAGGTGTGTCTGCATGGTGGTGGTTGACTGCGGATTGATTACCGTGGTGGTCGTCTTCGGGTTTTGCGTCTTGGGTTTGACTCGTCGCTTCGTCGGACAGTTTGGTTACGACTAGAGATACGGCGTTCAGTTGCCCTTCGTAGGCCGGTTCTTGAAGGAAACCGACTACCAGGATGTAGTCGCCAACAGCGCGTCCTTCGTGTGCGAATGCGGTAGACGCAAGGGTTGCGGTGAGGATGCCGACGACGGCTGTCAATAAGATCGCAACGGATTGGATCCGCGTCGGTAGGTAGCGTTTTGCGGGCATTTTCGTTTCGGCGCTCTGGCGTGTGCGCTTTTAGATACGAATCTCGACTTGACGCGGATTACGGATGCCCACGAGTAATTCAGTCCGTCCAGGATTGCCGTTGAAGTGCAGGAGGCATTAAGCCCTAGCGTAGTCTGGGCGGTATGCGGTCTGTAGCGTACGGAGGTCGAATCCTTCAGGCTGTTCGCCTACAGCGAAGTCGTAAAGCGCGGCTTTGAAGATGCCTTCGAGTGCCTGGACGGTTGCTATGGCGAGGCCGACGAGAAGAACGCCGACGATGACTCCGGCTGGCGGGTAGATAAGGAACAGCAGTATGGCCGGGACGACGGCAGCGATGATGGCGATGATGTAAACGATGAAGAAGCCGAACGTTGCGGTGATCTGGCGTCCCCACGTCTGTCGAATGATGCTGGCGGATCGCTTGATGGAGGAAATGGGACCTTCGTTTTCGGAAACCATTACAGGGATGACGAAGAATGTCATGAATTCCCATACACCTTCGATCATGCTGTAGATCATCTGGACGAAGAAGTTGTCGGTCTGTGATCTGAGAACTCGGAAGAGTGTGCCGACGATGGCAGAGATTACTGACCAGAGGAAGATGTGGTGTATGTGCTTGGTTGCGTGTGCGAGGCCAGACGTGACGTTGGGATCTCCGCCGCGGAGCCGTTCGAGGGCGGCGGACACGAGAGCGGCATTGAAGAAGGTGGTGATGAAGTATGCCAAGAGGATCATCACCAGAAATGCGATCAGGTTTCCACTTTCGGCGACACCAGCTGCGAGGCCTACGAATCCTAGAATGAGGAGTCCTAAGCCTGAAAATACCGGAAAGAGTATGAGTTCTCGGTCCTTCATCAGGACGTTCCAGCTCATCTTCATGAGTTCGAAAGTGTGACCGATAGTCGCGAACATTAGCCAGATCTGCTCCTAGTCGTCCGGGATGAATCGCCCGTTCGGGATTGGGGACAAGTACATTGGAAATGGTACTACAAGCCAACTAACGAACTTGGAGAGGAAATGGGAAGCGATCCTTATGGGGCGTACTTGGAGGCCGCAATTGCGGCGGCAGGTGCGGCGAGTGATGTTTTGATGACCCGTTTCGCGAGCGGGGTTCAGAATCTTTCGAGTTGGGAAAAATCGCCAGGTGCTCTAGTAACTGAGGCTGACATCGAATCTGACCGTGCAATCGCGAAGGTTTTGAAGGAATCTGGTTGTGGCGGCGTAATCATCTCTGAGGAGAGCAACGTTGATTTGGGGAGAGGCGGGATCGAACCCGACAGCAAGATTGAGTGGTTGGTTGATCCGTTGTGCGGCACAGTGCCCTTCAGCACGGGGATGAATCATTGGGGAGTGAATATTGCGATGCGCGCGGATGGCGAGTTGGTCGTCGGAGCGCTCGCGACACCAACTGTGGGGACATTGTTGACGTCCGAGGTTGGTTCGGGTGTGAAAGTGAATGGTGAAAAGTTGATCGTCGCAGAGTCGGATCGAGATTTGGGCGAGGTCGCGGTTGGTTTGGAGATCGACGGTCAAGACGTTTGGAGATCTTTGTTGGGTTCTGGTGGACTGAACTGGGTGACAGGTGTTCTTCAGGCGAACAGTTTTGCATCGGCGGCGTATCCGTTGATGCTTGTCGCAACCGGTCGGATGGCGGCAGTGGTGTTTTACCGGATCGATCCGATGCACGTTGCGGCTGGAGCGCTGGCGACGATGCTACTGGGGGGACGCGCGACTGACGGAAATGGCGATGCGATCGATTGGGCGCGTGACGATGAATTACCGATGGTGGTGGTTGGTTGGCCGCGAGTGCACGATCAGTTGATCGAAGCGATCGCGCAATCAAGTTAGTCTTCGATCAGATGGGCGGCGGTTCCGGAAAGCATCGTTTCGGTGCAACCGGGGAATGGCGCGGTGCTGAAGACGGCGTTTCCCAGCATGATCATGGTTGCGACACCGCCGTTGGAGTTTGCCTGATTGATGGAGCGTTTGACGCGGTCGTCCATCAACAGCCCGCTGGACTGAGCGAAATCGAGTGCTAGAGAGATCAACTCTTCGAAGGTGATGGTTGTGTTGCTCTCGATTGCGTCCTCAATGGTGGTCAGAGCTTCGTCGGCTGCTCGGTTGATACGTGAGTGGCGTTCGTGGTCGGCGAGGATTTCACTCGTACGGATTTTTCCGAAGTATCTCCAGTAGACGGGGGTTGGCGGCATGTCGATCGTTGTCGCCGCCAATGGGTGGCCGACTGTGGTTTTGACTAAGCAACCACCGTTGTATTGCGAGCAAACGTCTCCGAGTCCGGTGAGGTTTCTGACTTCGGCAACGTGCGCAATCATGGCGAGTTCGTCGCGGGACCTGCCGAGATCGAGCAGATTATTGGCGGCGATCAACGCAGCAAACGTTGCGGCACCGCTCAGCCCGAAACCGCTGGACAACGGCAAGTTTGACGCTATATCGACGTTGAGTTTTACGTCTGCTAAGTCCCGAAGCGCGCTTGAGACGGTTGGGAAATCGATTGACTCATCGTTGAATGTGACTTGAGTCGAGTTGGATGTCGATCGGGTTAGATTGACGATTACTCCATCGCTGACGGTGAATCCCCATCCGAGCGAGTGCATCTTTGCGGGATCATCGTGGGCGATGATTTTGAAGAGCCCGGAGATGTTTCCGGGAGCGAACGCCTTAGCAACGTCGCGCGTTGATGAATCTGCCGCCATCGAATCCCCGTGAGTTAAGAGCGTAATTGGATCGCGGTGGGTTTTAGGCGGTAAATACTATTCCGCGCAGAGCGTTGGCTTCATCACTCGCCATAAAAGCGACGATCTCGGCCACGTCTCTGGGGTTAGTAAGCGACGAAACGGCTTGTTCGACTTGTTCGACGGGTTGCTCGGTGATAGCGCCAGTAGATCTCAGTTGAGCGACCTTGAGCGGCGTGTCGACTGATCCGGGGGCGAAATCGTTGACGCGAATGCCTTGGGCTTCAAGGTATTGCTGCATGACCATTGTGAAGCCGTGTACACCACCTTTGCTCGCGCCGTAGGCGTATGACGAAGATCCGCCTTTGACTCCAGCACCCGATGCGGTGAGGATGATGGTTCCGCGATGAGGTCCGGGTTTTTTGAGCATCTCGATCACTACGTATTTAGCCATCAGATACGTGCCGCGCAAGTTGATGTCGAGTACTGTGTCCCAAGTTTTTTCAGGGAAGTCGTCAAGCGGGATCGAAGCGCCCTGGAGTACACCTGCGAAGTTGCAAAGGACATCGATGTCCCCAAGCCATGCCTTAGCAGCGATCACAGTACCAGAGACGTTTGCTTCGTCACGGACGTCGACGCTCCAGAATCGGCAGTTGCCGCCGTTGTCATTGATCTCGATAGCGGTGTTATTGCCATCTTCGTTGTTGTTATCGAAGATTGCGACTTGGCCCCCAAGTTCAGCGAGACGGATGGCGGAGGCACGTCCGATGCCAGTTGCACCACCGGTAACGATGCATCTCTTGTCTGACAGGTCTGCGGGCATTTTCTGACTCCTAGATGACTATTACCGATTCTAGTCGCGGACGGTTCAGTCCCAAACCACGCCGGCGATTTTTGCGGCCTTGCGAATTCCTGCCGCGGCGGCGGGTATTTTCTCGTCGGGATAATGTTCCACGGTGACTACGATGTCGGGAGCAACCTCTTGCAGTCTGGCCAGCAGCGTCACGTTGTCGAGCATGGCGTTGGGTGCGCCGATAACCTCCTCCTCGAAGTGGGGCAATAACGCGTCCACAATAGTGAAATCTTTGGCGTCGCAGCCAACGATCTCTGGACTCATAAGATCGATGCACTCGTTGATCAGCGATGTTGTGTCGTAGGCGATATCTAGAGAGCCAACAAGATTGACGGGATCCATGTTGTAGCCAAGGGCGGGCATGCCGACGGCGTCGAAGAAATCTCGAACGCGTTGCGGGGTGTATAGAGGACACACGACACCAGATTCGACGACGAGCTTGATGCCCTCAGAATCAGCGACTGCACACGCCTGTTTGGCACTTTTGACGAGGCGGTCGAATGTTGCGTCGGACCGGTTCTCGCGATGCGGTAACCACGCGCCATCGGGATTGAGGCTCCCTGGTCGGAAGTACGTGGTCGGGCAACCCATCTTGGCGGACAATCGGATCGTGTCTTCCAAGAAGTTGACGGTCCAAGATCGTTGATTCTCGTCATCGCTGCACAACCCACCGCCGTAGCCGCCGCGAGTCATCGGCATGATTAGGCCGTTGCTGGCATAAAGGGATTTGATATTCGTAATGTCTTCATCGCTTTCGGCGGACGGGTCGGAGATGGTCAGGAGCGCGGAGACAAATCCGTGGTCAGCCACCTTTTTTACGTCCTCGGGTTTGACATTCAGCCAGTCGCCTTTGACGAAACCGGCAACACCTAGAAGCATGGATCGTGACCTTTCGTCGCTCTCCGAGGCCCGAGACCGAACCCCGTTTATCTATTCATCTTATCGCCGCAGATGGTTCGTCCGATGGTTGGATTGGGGATGATTCGCGAAGTATTGAATCGGCCGATGCGACATGGCTACGATTTGAGATAGCGTCGCAGAAATTAGCTGCAAGATCGCTTGAAGTTGCGTGTGCCGATGTTATCGGACCGTGACGAGTGATAAGCCGCGACCAGTAGGGCAACCGGGATCATCCAGTGGCAACCAGAATTCCAGAACCTTGGGAGCTGGGCGACGTTCTCTCTGAAGTGAGCGATCTGCTGGAGGTGGGTGGCGTTTCGGTTGCGATCAAGCGATTATCACCACTTCGCCCCGCAGATATGGCGGCGGTTGTAGCGGAGCTTTCAGAAGACCACCTGCGTCAACTGTTGGAACGGATGGCTAATGAGGCGATTGCTGATGTCTTGGACTATCTGGATGTTGACCGTGGATCGCGCGTCTTCGATTCAATACCGGAGACTCGGCGTCCGGCGGTTTTGGATGAAACGTCTCCGGAAGTAGCAACAGATCTTTTGCATCGCATCGCTTGGGATGATGCAGCGCAGACGCTGGTGCGGATGCGGAATCTGAACATCATCGGTGATCTGCTGATCCATGATGACGATGACGCTGGCGGTCTGATGTCACCGACGTTCGCCAAGCTACGCGAGTATTGGACGGTGCGACACGCTCTTCGGGTGCTACGGCAAATGGATCTTGATCCGGAGATACTGCGAGAACTTTTCGCTGTTGATGCCCAAGACACGTTGGTGGGCAGAATGGAGTTATCAGAGCTGGTATTTGCGCCGCCGAATGCGATGATCGGCGAGGTAATGAACCGAGATGTGATTTCAGTTTCGGCCACTGAAGACCAAGAGAGCGCTGTCCGGTTGATGCAGCGTTACCGTCTTCCGAGCATCCCGGTGACGAACGTACGCCGTCAGCTCCAAGGTGTGATCACCTCGAACAGCCTAGTCGAGGTGGCAGAGCAAGAGGCGACGGAGGACATGTTCCGTCTGTTCGGCGTGGGCGGAAGCATTGCTACGGGCTACGACGTTCGCGAAGCGATCCGCAACCGTTTACCGTGGCTCGTCTTGAATCTATTCACAGTGATGTTGGCGGGTTATGTTCTGAGCTTGTTCCAACCGACGCTGAATGCCATGGTGTTGCTAGCAGCGTTCTTGCCGGTGGTGATGGGACAAGCGGGGATCGCGGGCACTCAGACGGTGACGATCATAGTTCGTTCGATGGCGCTAGGAGAACGTTCGATTTCGAACGTGTGGCAGCTTTTGTTGTTTGAGTTAGTCCTGTCTCTCGCACAAGGGTTAGCTGTCGGCGGGATACTCGGCGTAGTTGTTCACCTTTGGAAAAACGACTGGGCGTTGACGCTGCTAGTGACCGGATCGTTGGTATTGAACTTGATACTGGCGGCGTTGGCCGGCGTGATGGTTCCGATGTTTATGCGGTTGTTGCGTATCGACCCTGCCATGGCGTCGGCGGTGATAGTGACGACCGCGACCGACATTTGCGGCATTGTGATGTACTTGGGTCTTGCCAGCATCTTCCTCAGCCTGCTGGTGAATTGATGACTGTCACTCGCTGTTTACGAATGCCGCCGAGACGTGGCGTCGTTGAATTTTCCCTGTGGCGGTTCTGGGCAGTTCGTCGGTGAAGTAGATCACGTCAGGGACTTTGAAGTCGGCTAAGCGTTCGCGGCAGAAATCTTGGATGTCCTGTTGCTCGCAATCGCCGGTGAGGACCACGGCAGCTTGGACGCATTCGCCGTATTTCTCGTCGGGAGCAGCAAAGCAGACTGCTTCAGCGACGGCGGGATGTTCGAGCAACGTGGCATCGACTTCAAGTGGGGAGATTTTCTCTCCGCCTCGGTTGATAAGCTCTTTCAGCCGGCCGGTAAGTGTCAAGTAACCATTGTCATCGAGCATGCCCTGGTCGCCGGTGCGGAACCACCCATCTACGAATGCATCGGCGTTGGCTTCTTCGTTGTTGTGGTAGCCCCACATGACGTTTTCACCTTTGATAACGACCTCGCCACGGTCATCGATGCTTGCCAACTCGCCGGTTTTTTCGTCAGCCATGATGGCGACTTCGACGCCAGTTGCTTTACCGACGGTTCCGGGGATACGTGCGCCGGGTGGCAAAGGACTGCTGGACATCTGATGCGATGCTTCAGTCATGCCGTAGGCTTCGAGTACTGGCGCGCCGAAACGGTCTTCGAGAGCATCGAACACGGTAGGCGCTAGGGCAGCGGAGCATGATCGTATCAGCCGGAAAGATTCGTGCGGGGCTTCGTCATCGTCGGCTCGTGTGAGAAGGATTTGGTGGATTGTGGGGACTGCCGAGTACCACGTAGAGTTGGTTTCTGACTGCTGTTGCCAGAAAGCGCTTGCGGAAAATCTCGGAGGAACGACTACTGTTCCGCCGGAGTTGAGGGTTGAAAGGGTTGCTCCAATGAGGCCGTGCACGTGGAATAGCGGCATCACGATCAGGGATGTGTCGTCGGGCGTGAGTGCGTAAGTGTTTTTGATGTTTTCGACGGACTTCATCAGGTTCAGGTGTCGGAGTGGGACGCCTTTGGGACGGCTGGTGGTCCCAGAAGTGTGGAGAAAGAGCGCGATGTCGGAATCGGCGGGGGCGTGGGCGTCAACCATTGAAGTTAGTTCAACACCGTTGGATGAAAGAGTTACGTGGAGATGACCGTTAGATGAGGTCAGATCGGCTTCGATGGTCTTGATGCCTAGTTGTGCTGCGGCTTCGCGTGCGGGATGGGCGCCACTGGGGAGAATGGCTACGCGCGCTCCCGCATCTTCCATATAAAACGTGAACTCGTCAGTGGTGTATGCGGGATTCAGCGGTGCGGCGATTGCGCCGGTTCGGGCAACGGCGAGGAATGTCGCCACGAATTCGTAGCCGTTAATGAGGATGATCGATACCGGGATTCCTGGTTTGACGCCGTTCGCGGCCAAGATGTCTGCGAGTTGGGCAACCTCGGAGTCGAGTTCGTCATAAGACCATGATCCGATGTCGGGTGCGATTACAGCGGCGTCAGTCCCGGATGAAGGTTGTAAGAGTGAGTTGAGCGTGTTGGCGTCGGACACGTTGTGCTCCGATAGTTCGGTCGATGTTGGGTTCGTGAAATTCTAACGTTTTGGCGTGTCAAACGCGTAGGACGAGGAGTACGCGTTCCAATCCGGCGAAATCGAGGTGGATTTGGGTTTCAGCATCAGGCAAAGCGGCGCGGGCAGTTTCGATGCATGATTGTGCTACCGGCGGGTCTATCTCGATAAATGCGGCAGTCGGCCCGTTTCGGCGAAACAGGTTTGGGAGTGATTCGATGAGTGGATGCAGCACGTCCATGCCACTCATTCCGCCATCGAGGGCTTGGCGAGGCTCCCAGTCGCGAACTTCTGGTTGGAGAGTTTCGAGTGCGCTCGATTTGATGTACGGAGGATTGGATAGGATGATGTCGAATTGAGTGCGGTTCTGTGGTTGCGTTACATCGTCGATAGCGAAATTGATGTTGACGTCGTGACTTTTCGCGTTGCTATTGGCTAGTTCGAGCGCGTCTTCACTGATGTCGGTGGCGGTGATTTTGGCGTTCGGGATTTCGTGTGCGAGGGTAATGGCGATGATGCCGGAACCGGTGCCGATGTCGCATATATTGGGTTGCTGCAGATGATGTTGTTCGGCGAATTGAGTGCAAAGTTCGATAAGCAGTTCGGTTTCAGGTCTTGGAATGAGCACGCGTCGGTCTACTTGGAAGTTACGGCAGTAGAACTCTTTTTCGCCCAGGATGTAGGCTAGGGGTTCGCGGGATGCGCGGCGAGACAGGAGGTATTCAAGACGATTGACGGCGGTCGTAGGTAGTTCGTTTGAATAGTTTGCTAGAAGTTGCGCTTGGGTGAAATCGCATGCCCGTCGCAACATGATGCGAGATTCGACACGAGCTTCGTCGGAAGGAATGCCTACGTTGAGGAGAGCAGATGTGGTTGCGCGGATTGCTTCCGCAATAGTCGGCAATTAAGGGAAATGTCAGCTATCTGACGCGGCTTGGATTTTTCTGGTTTGCTCCTCGTGAAGGAGCGCGTCCACGAACTCGTCGATTTCGCCGTCGAGGATTTTCGGGAGGTTGTGGCTGGTGAGGTTGATGCGGTGATCGGTGACTCGGGATTGGGGGAAGTTGTAGGTGCGGATTTTTTCGGAGCGGTCGCCAGAGCCGATTTGGGCTTTTCGGTTTGCGGCTTCTTCGGATGCTCGACGCCGAAGCTCCATATCCCATAGTCGAGTGCGAAGGATATCCATCGCCTGCATTTTGTTTTGGAGTTGCGAACGTTCGTTCTGGCACTGGGCGACGATGCCGGATGGTTCGTGTGTGATGCGTACAGCGGTGGCGACTTTGTTGACGTTTTGTCCGCCATGTCCGCCGGCGTGGAAGATGTCGATCTTGAGATCCTTGTCGTCGATCTCGATGTCGATGTCTTCGGCTTTCGGGAGGACGGCGACGGTTGCGGCGGAGGTGTGGATGCGCCCTTGAGATTCGGTTTGTGGGACGCGTTGCACGCGGTGGGTGCCGCTTTCGTGCTTTAGACGCGGATATGCACCTTCGCCTTCGATCTCGAAGACGACCTCTTTGATGCCGCCGATACCGGTGTCGTTCAGGGATAGGACCGAGGTTCGCCAACCGTGGTTTTCAGCGAAACGCTGATACATGCGGAAGAGTTCGTTGGCGAAGAGGCCTGCTTCGTCGCCCCCGGTGCCAGCGCGGATTTCGAGAACGGCGTCGGCGTCGTCAGTTTCGTCGCGGGGAATGAGCGCGATTTGGATTTCTTGGACGAGCTCGCCGCGACGTGTCTGCTGATCAAGGATGATGTCGCGCGCCATCTCTATCATGTCGTCGTCGGACTCTTCAGAGAGGATTGTTTCGGCATCTGCTATTTCATCGATTACTGCGTCGAACTCATCTCTGAGCCGGACTAGTGCTGATATGCGCGAGTATTCTCTGCCGAGTCGTTGCATCTTCAGGCGATCGGAGACGATGTCTGGTTGTGACATCTGCGTCTCAAGTTCCGACTGTCTGTCGGCCGCTGCTTGTAGGCTCGCGCGGAGGCGGTCTTCTACTTTGGGATCAGGGGTAGGCATTACAAGATGGGGCACACAGTTTTCGCGATGGCGTCTGCTTCCAGGTCAACGGTAAGCTGCTCACCGTCGAATTGGAGGGGTTTGATGGCGGCCACGTTTTGCTCGATCTCTCTGTTGCCTATGATGATGGCGTAGTTGGCGTTTGCGCGGTTTGCGTAACGCATTTGAGCGCGCATGGATTTGCCGTACGGAGCCGTGATAACGGAAAGTCCCAAGTTTCGTAGCTCAGCAGAGATTGAGTTGGCGCGCCGCGTCGCGTTTTCGCCGACGTGAATGACAACGGCGTTTGCGGGAAAATCATCGACTTCCAGAGATTCTTGGCGCTGGATTTCAAGGATGATGCGTTCGATTCCGGATCCGAAACCGACACCAGGCGTTTCATCGCCACCGAGGATTCCGATAAGGGGATCGTACCGTCCGCCGCCGAAGAGGGATGTTTGACTGCCCTCGGTTGACGGTTCGAACTCGAAGACGGTGCGATTGTAGTAGTCCAATCCGCGAACTAATGTGTGGTCGATATGGTAGCTGAAGTTTGGGTAGGCGGTTTTGAGACCGTCGAGAAGTGTGAGCAGGGATTCCCAGTGGTTTTGGGCTTCTTCGGAAAGGTAGTCGAGTGATTTGGGTGCGTCGGCGCTCAGTTTTTGAGTTGCGGGTTCTTTGGAGTCGAGGAGTCTGAGCGGGGCGCGATCGAGCCGGTCTCGGTCAACTTTGGGCAGGTCCTTGGCGTATTTTGCGTAGTGATTTCGGAGGTCGTCGGCGTAGCTGGTTCGGGTTGCTGGGTCGCCGATGGAATTGATGCGAACGGTGACGTCGGACAGTCCTAGAGCGGTTATGTAGCGTAGTCCGATCTCGATGATTTCGGCGTCGATGTTTGGCGAAGGGTCGCCGATGGCTTCGCATCCGAACTGATGATGCTGCCGAAAGCGGCCGGCTTGGGGGCGGTCGTATCGGAACATCGGGGCGATGTAGAAGAGGCGGACTGGCTGCGGTAGATTGTGCATACCGTGCTCGATGTAAGAACGGCAAACGGGTGCGGTGCCTTCAGGTCGGAGGGTTAGAGAGTCGCCGCCGAGGTCTTCGAAGGAGTACATCTCTTTTTGGACGATGTCGGTCTCGTCGCCGACGCCGCGGCGGAACAGGCTGGTGTGCTCGAAGACGGGAGTGTCGATCTGCTGGTATCCGAACTGGCGTGCGGTGATAATCGCAGTTGATTTGACTGCGGTCCAGAGGGTTTGGTCGTCGGGAAGGATGTCGGCGACGCCGCGCGGGGCACGGTAATTTTGTTGTTCGACCATTTCTCACCGATTCTATGTTCCCCGATTGTGAGAACGGTGGATTGAGAGGTCGAATATGGTGCTTTGATAGACTTTCGGATACGGAGTCGGGGCATGGCGCAGTCTGGCAGCGCACTTGACTGGGGGTCAAGAGGTCACAGGTTCAAATCCTGTTGCCCCGACCATGATTTCCACAGTTCCCGATTGGCAAATCTGCGCGACTCTCCTGTGATGCGAACTTGATCTTTTCGCCACTTCTGCCTATTGTCAGGCTAATCTGCTTCTCCTCACGGCAGGTTGCAAGATGAGGAATACGCCGGCGGCTGTGAACATTAGGATGGTGCCGGTTATTAGCACGGGTTGGTATGTGCCGAGGCGGTCGAAGGTGTATCCGGCGGCTACGGGTGCGACGATGAGGGCGGCGTTGTAGATGGGTGCCATCATGCCGCGGATGGTGGCGTATCTGGCGCGTCCAAAGAGGTCTCCGATGATTGCCCAGTTGAGGGAGCTGCCGGCTTCTGACCCGACAAAGAGGAGCATGGCAAGGAATATGGGCCAAGTGCCTTCGACGAGCGTTATCAGAAGCAGGCTCACTGCTGAGGCGCTGTAGAGGAAGGTGAGCATCAGGGGGCGTCCTACGCGGTCGCTGATGTAGCCGGTGAAGATGATTACGGGTACGGCGGCGAGGGATATCGCGCCGACTAGGTTGGCTGCGGTCTGTTGAGCTTCGCCTCGGGAGACGAGGATCGGGATGAAATGCAGGAATATGGTGCCGTGCACGGATATTCGGAGGGCCGTAGCGGTAACCAAGATCCAGAAAGACGGGGTTTTGAGGGCTTGTTTGGTGGTGAAATCGCCTTCGGAGGAAGTCCCGGATTGGGAAGTGTCGGCGGTCACGGCTTGGGAGGTATTGTTCGCGTCTGCGGTGCGTTCTCTGATGCGACGGCGCATGTGGGTATAGGAGATGCCGCCGTCGGGTTTGAGTCCCATGCTCTCCGGAGAGCGTCTGAAAAGCAGTGATAACGGTGCGATTGCAACGACCAAGATGATGCCGACGATGACTGAGGTGGTCTGCCAACCGAGGTTGATGACTCCCACGGATAGTAGCGGAATAACGATCGCGCCTCCGAGTCTGAACGCTGCGCTGTTGATAGACATGACTAGTCCGCGGTATCGGATGAACCATGTGTTGAGCGCGGCGGTGGTTGCTTGCATGAAGGATGTGGATGAGCCGATGGAGACGACGCATAGGTAAACGAGCAGGAACGCGATGTATGTGTCTTGTCTTGAGAGTAGGATGTAGCCGAATCCGGTGATGAGGGTTCCGCTGAGGATCAACGGGATGTATCCGAATTTGTCGAGAGCCCATCCGGTGATGGGTCCGAGGACACCGTTTTCGGCTCTGGCGAGTGCGAATGCCAGTGAAGTCTGCCAGTATGCGATGCCGAGGGATTCGGCGACGGGGATGAAGAATACGGCGAATCCTTGCCATACGATGGTGCCGCCGAGGGCGTTCATGACGGATGCACCGGCGAGCATGTACCAGCCGTAGTATGTGCCTTTGAAGAGGGAACGGCTGGATGAACGAGCCGAGATCACTCGTTGATCCCAAAGGTTGTGTGAGTGACTGTTTCGTCGATGCGATCGAGTCTGGATTGCATCTTGGGCCACGCCTTCGCTAAACGATCGTACATGACGATGTTGACGGTCATACCGAGGTTGAGGGATGCCATCGTGGGGATCATGACCTTTTGGGTGCAACGGTCGAGGATATCGTCGGAGATGGAGCCGTTTTCAGGTCCGAAGACGTAGCAGGCACGTTCGGGATGATTGAAGTCCATGAGAGTCGATGCGTCGTCGGAGAGTTCGATGCCTACGATTGTGGTCCCTTCGGGGACGGCGTCGAGGAGGTTGTTGGATCTGATAACCGGGACGTGGCGGAATGACCGCATGGGGTCGGTGTGGAGTTTCGGGAGTCGGATGCCTGATGGGTTACCGCCGATGATGACTAGTCTGGCATCGAAACAGAACGCGGCACGGAGCGCGTGACCTACGTTGACCGGATCGGTTGGTCGGTCGAGTCCGATGCAGGCGAAGCCGCGTTCCTTTCGCATCGATGGACGACTCACGTAACGTTCGTATCGTGAGCGCTTGGGATGTGTGGAGTCGGTTTCGGTGTGCATGGATTTGAACTAGGATGCGAATGATGTTGAAGGATGGTTGTTTGAGTAGATGGTCGGGATATGGCCCCCTTTGTCCTTCGGACATTTCCCCCGCGATCGATGCCGTTGCGAATCTGGGGCAAATGGTCGAGTCCATCCGGCCCCGCGTCCCCACCCGCATACCCCTGCGATCTCGCTTCGCTCGCTCGCGTCCCCTTTCGAGGCGAAAGGGGACGATCTTCGTCTCCCTCCCGTATGTGCCTGCATGGTATTGCTTTCGCTGGAATGACGAGGCTTTTGCAGCGGTCTCGCTGAGCGGGAGAAGGGACTGTTAGTTGGGGCAGTCAAAATTCGTTATGGACTTGCCTGATGCGTAGGGCGGGTCACAGCCCCGCCCCTATCGGTCAATTGATTGGTGGTCGTTTGGTGTGCCAGTCGGTTAGTTCTTCGTAGGCGTGACCGACTCGGAGCACGGTCGACTCGTCGAATGCGTGACCGGAAATCATCAGTCCGATGGGCATATTGGTGGAGTCGAAGCCGCAGAGTACCGAGTGCGAGGGTTCGCCGGTTACATCGAAGATCGAGGTGAAGAGTGGGATTTCATGGCTCTTTTCTGCAAGTGCTTCGCCCGGCGCAACGGTACATTCCGCGATCGTGTGAGCAAGGACGGGTATCGAAGGTGTTGCGAGAACATCGACGTGCTTAGTCGCTTCAGCCATTTGTACGCTGAAGGCCTGTCTGGCGCGCTGGGCGCGGATGTAATCGACTGCCGGAATGCTGAGCGCTGTGAGCATTCTGATGCGGACGGCAGGCGTATAGTCGTTGGCGTGTTCTGGGAGCAGGTTTTCGTGCACTGCGAGGCCCTCGGCAACGGAGATGATCACGTTTATGGCTCGACCTTGCGATACCCACTCCATGGGTATGGACACGATCTCGGCACCGTTATTCGCCAGCAACTCAATCGCGGTGTTGACGCTTGAAAATACTTCGGGATCGACGATGTCGGGGTCGAAGAAGTAGTGTTCAGGTACGCCTATCCGTAATCCGTCTAAACCCTTGTCGAGATCGGCTGTGAAGTCAGGGACATGCCGAGTGGAAGATGCGATGTCGCGCGAATCGTGCCCGGCGATGACGTTGAGCATGTGTGCGCAGTCGGCGGTTCGTCGTGTCATGGGACCGACGTGGTCTTTGCTCCATGAAAGGTCCATGACGCCGGTGCGTGGCACTCGCCCGTAGGTCGGTTTTAGACCGGCGAGTCCGCATAGGGATGCTGGCATTCGTATGCTCCCGCCAGTGTCGGATCCGAGTGCGCCGTAAACCAATCCACCGGCGACGGCGGCACCAGATCCGCTGCTAGAACCGCCGGTTATCTTGTCGGTATCCCAAGGGTTACAGGCATCGCCGGTGTATGGGTTTACACCTGCAGAACCCAACGCGAATTCGACGAGATTGGTTTTACCGATAGTGATTGCACCGGCACGGTTCAATCGTTTGGTAACTGTGGCGTCGGATATTGCGATGTTGGATTGCAGGACTTTGGAACCGGCGGTGGTCGCTTTACCCTCAACGTCGACAAGGTCTTTGAGACCTATGGGAATGCCATGCATGGGTCCCTTGTAGTCGCCGTTTGCGATCTCCCGTTCGGCTTTCGCGGCGGACGCGAGTGCTTCATTCTGCCAAACGTCGAGGAAGGAGTTCAACTTCGAGTCGAGTTTAGCGACGCGCTCAAGTGCGATTTGCGTCAATTCGACTGGAGAGACGGAGCCGTCTTTGATTTTGGGGGCTAGCTCGTGGATGGAAGCGAATGCTAGGTCTTCGCGTCTATCGCTCATTGATCGCCTCCTTTGCCAGAACCGTCTACCAAGACCACCGGATGGAACACGTTGCAAGGCTCGTGGTCTTGGTACTCCAAGGAGCGCACGGTGTCGATGGCGTCATATAGCGAATCGCTCGATTTCGCAACCAGTTCAGCGTGGTCCTTGGATATTGGTATGCCGAGGCGTTGGCCTGCGTCGTAGATGTCTTTGGCTCTTTGAGTTTGTTGGGTGTTGGGCATGGCGATTGTGTGAGGGTTTGGAGGCGTGGTAGGGTTGCGTTTTCTTATCCTTATATATACGTGAGGTGGTGTGATAGCAGGATACATGCGTATTGTCGTGCGTATTTCGTGAATGAGATGGGATAGCGATGCACCCGCAAAAACAGATAGCAGAGATGGTTGTTTCGGCTCTTCAGTCGGCGATCGCATCAAATTCGTTGCCGGAGATCGGTGAGGTTGCGCCGTCGGTCGAGCGACCGAAACACTCGGAGCATGGCGACTACAGCACGAGCGTGGCGATGGCGTTGGCATCGAGCATGCGAATGGCGCCTCGAGCGATCGCAACCGAGATCGTAGACAACGTAGCGTCGACTGCGATGGTGGATGATGTGAGCATCGCCGGTCCCGGGTTTATCAACTTCAAGTTGGATGATGAATGGCTGCGTTCCCAGATTCACGTGATTCGGGAAGCAGGAGTCGAATTTGCGCATTTGGATGTCGGAGCAGGGCAAAGCGTTCAGGTGGAGTTTGTGAGCGTGAACCCTACGGGTCCGTTGCATATCGGACATGTGCGCGGTGCTGCAATCGGCAACGGATTGGCGAACATCTTGGATGCTGCGGGTTACGATGTGCAGCGCGAGTACTACGTGAACGATGCTGGGAATCAGATGCGAATATTTGCGGAATCTGCGTACGTGCGTTTTCTGCAGGCGGCAGGTAAGGACGCTGAACTCGGTGCGGAGTCCTATCCTGGCGAGTATGTTGTTGAACTCGGTGCCGAGCTTTACTCCGAGTTAGGTGATCCCATAGCCGACTTAGATGCAGACGAAGCTATGGAAGCCATATCAGCCCCAGCATTGGATCGCACATTGGCGAATATCCGGGGCACGTTGGAGCGGATGGGAATCGAGTATGACGAGTGGTTCAGCGAGAAATCGTTGATCGAAGGCGACGATTTTGATGATTCGCTGAAGTTGCTGGAGGAACGCGGCTACGTATCGGAGCGCGAAGGCGCGCTGTGGTTCCTCGGTACCAAGATAGGTCTTGAGAGCGACAGTGTGATCATTCGGAGCAGGGAGCGTGGTCCGTCCTACTTCGGAACCGATATCGCCTATCACTACAACAAGTTCGTGAAACGTGGTTTCGACCGCGTTATCAATGTTTGGGGTGCCGATCACCATGGGCATATAGCACGGATGAAGGCGGTTGTGGATTCGCTCGGAGTCGCCCCAGAGAAATTGACGATCATCATCAACCAGATCGTGAACTTCAAAAAGGGCGACGAGACGGTGCGCTTCAACAAGCGTAAAGATAACTTCATCGCCGCTGACGAGTTGTTGGACGCGGTTGGTCCGGATGCGTGCCACTACATCTTCTTGGAGCGGACTCCGGGTACGCACATGGAGTTCGATCTGGAGTTGGCTAAGGCTGAGACATCGGAGAACCCGGTGTTCTATGTGCAGTACGCCCATGCGCGTCTCTGCGCGGTGTTGCGCGCAGCATCAGAGCGGGGCATTGAGTTCGAAGACGGCGATGTTTCGTTGCTAACTACGCATCAGGAGCTTGCGCTAATGCGACGGTTGAACGAGCTGCCCGATGTAATCGCGCGATCTGCGGAGATGCTGGAGCCGCACCACATGCCGCATTTCGCGTACGAGGTGGCGCGTGAATTGCAGCGGTTCTACGAAGCGTGCAGGGTCATTTCTAGCGATCCAGCTGACGCGGAGATTACCAAGGCGCGGTTACTGCTTGTAGATGCCGCGCGCATCGTGCTTGCCGGGACGTTGAACATCATGGGGATGAACGCTCCGGAGCGGATGTAGGCCTCGGCTTTAGAGCGGGTTGTCTGGAGATGATGCCAGTTTGTATCGCTCAATGCGGCGGACGTAGCTGAGGGCGGCGCGTTTCTGGAGTTCTTGGTGCCGGGCGCGCAGTCTGCCGATGGCTTTGCCAGGGACGCCTCGGATGAGTTGATTGTCCTCAAATACAGCGTTTTCGGGGATAACAGAGCCAGCTGCGACGAGGCATCCGTTTCCCAATACAACTCCGTCGTTCAGAACTGATCCGTTTCCGAGAAGGCATCCATCGCCGATCGTCTTGGCGTGGCAGACGACGCCATGTCCGATGGTGACACCATCGCCGATAGAAGCGTCATCGTCGGCGTGGATGACGGAGTTGTCTTGGACGTTCGATCCTCTGCCGATCGAGATGGTGCCGCTATCGGCTCGGATGACTGCGCCTTGCCAAACGCTGGATTGAGGACCGACGCGCACATCGCCGATCAGCGTAGCTTGAGCGCTGACAAACGCAGTGGGATAGACTTCGGGGCTTTTTCCATCGAGTTCGAGGAGCATTATGGCAAGTCGGCCGGAGACATCGGGAAATTCAGTTCCATGTCAACTTCGTGGAACGTTCCCTTGTCTTCGTATTCAACGATTTCTTCTGATTTAACGGCTCGACCTTCCGGATCTCCTAAGCAGAATACGAAGGGCACGTCGCGATCCAGATCGCTTACGGGGCCGTGAATGATGTTTATGTACTTTCCGTCCTCGAGGATTTCCACGGGGTGCGATCTTGATGTCGTAAGTTTGACGTAAAGCAGCTCGCCTGCTGGTGCGGGTGCACCATCAACGTATGCGGTGCCAGTGAATATGTAAGGCATTCCGGGCGGTGGCCCCAACGGTGTATCTCCGACTTTTGGTTGTTCGACAAGGTCAGGGCACTGCAAGTCTTGTGTGCTGACCTCTGGTTCGGGCTCGGCGGTAGGTGTCTCTTCTGACGTATCCGCTGTGCAGGCAAATACGGCTGAGAGCGCGATCAAGGACATCACGGCGATGATTTTGACGAGCGGTGGTTTGAGGTCGTTTATTCGGTACATGGTTCTGGTGGTGTCAGGTTCCAATTCGCCGATTGCTCGTAAGCGTGTGCGACCTGTAACGCCGTGCGGTCTCCCAACTGGGGTGCGAGGATCTGCAATCCAACTGGCAAGCCCTCGGATAATCCGCACGGGACCGATATCCCAGGTAGTCCTGCGATGTTGACCGGGATGGTGCAAACGTCGCTGAGGTACATCTGGAAGGGATCCTGCGTTTTTTCTCCGAGTTCGAAGGCCACTGTCGGCGATGTTGGTGTTGCGATTACGTCGAACTTCTGGAACGCGTCGTGGAACTCTTGCCGGATAAGAGTCCTGACTTGCTGTGCTTTCTTGTAGTAGGCATCGTAGTACCCGGCTGAGAGTGCATACGTTCCGATGAGTATGCGCCGTTTCACTTCCGGGCCAAATCCGCTGCCTCTTGTGGCTTCGATCGATTCGCGGGCGTTCGGCTCTCCATCAACTGACATGCCGTATTTGACGCCATCGAACCGGGAAAGGTTTGCCGAGGCTTCGGATGGGGCGATGATGTAGTAGACAGCGAGTGCGTGGTCTGTAAGTGGAAGGCTCGTTTCTTCGACGACAGCACCAAGCCCTTCTAGGACGGTCAGAGATTTTTCGAAAGCGGCGCGGACGCCGGGTTCGATCCCGTCAACGATGTATTCGCGAGGCACACCGATGCGCATGCCATCGATGTCGCGAATCAAGTATTTGGCGAAGTCGAGTTTGTGGTCGAGTGAAGTCGAATCTAGGGGGTCGAGACCTGAGATCGTGTTTACGGTATCGGCGCAATCGGCGACTGTACGGGCGATGGGGCCGATCTGGTCGAGGGATGATCCGAAGGCGATGAGTCCAAAGCGGCTGACGGTGCCGTAGGTCGGTTTGAAGCCGACGACGCCGCATAGTGATGCAGGCTGTCGGATGCTTCCACCGGTATCTGAACCGAGCGCGATGACGGCTTCGCCAGCTGCGACGGCTGCCGCGGCACCTCCGCTCGAACCGCCGGGTACGCGATTTTTTCCCCAAGGGTTGACGACGGGAGTGAACGCGGAGTTTTCGTTCGACGATCCCATTGCGAATTCGTCGAGGTTGCCCTTGCCCAGAATGATGGCCCCGGCTTCCTTGAGTCGGGAAACGACGGTCGCATCGAATGGCGGGACATAGCCGTCGAGAATGCGCGAAGCGGCGGTGGTTCGGACGCCTTCGGTAGAGATGTTGTCTTTTATGAGGAATGGGACGCCGGTCAGTGCAGACGCGGAGCCGTTTTCTAGGCGTTGATCAGCGGCTTGGGCTTGGGCAACTACATCTTCCTCATCGAGAACAGTAAGAAAGGCATGGGTGCGAGGTTCGATCTCTTCGATGCGTTGGAGGTGAGCGATAGCGACTTCGCGGGCGGTGGTTTCACCGCTTTCGTATTTGGCGCGCAGATCGCGCGCCGAAGTTTGAGTTTCGGATACGGTACTCATTCGATGACCGGCCTAACGCGCACAAATTCGCCGTCAACGAATGGTGCGTTTGCAAGTGTCCGGTCGCGTTCTAACGCCGGCATCTCTTGGTCATCGCGCATCACCGAGTGTGCATCGGTGGTGTGTCCGGTTGGCGGTACACCCTCGGTGTCGAGTTCGGCCAAAGTTTGGAAATGAGCGAGAATATCGGACAACTGTCGGCGCATCGTCTGCACTTCTTCATCGTCGATACGCAATGCGGCCAGACGGGCGATATGTTTCACGTCGTCGACGGACAGGATTTCGGAGTTCATGAGGTTTGGGTAGGTAGTTTCGATTCCACCTTGAGATTCTATATCTGGGTGATTCACGAGAGATTGTGGAAAGGGTTGCCGAATGATGAAGTATTTGGCATAAACTTTTTATGTGCCGAACTCATCAGACATGCGCGCCAATCACGTTGAGTAAGCGCCGCCGATACATCTTCGTCACGGGCGGCGTGACAAGCTCTCTAGGTAAGGGCATCGCCTGCGCATCTATCGGCAGAATGTTGAAGAATCGGGGTCTTAAGGTCACGATTCTCAAACTTGATCCCTATCTAAACGTTGATCCTGGCACGATGTCGCCGTTGGAGCATGGCGAGGTGTTTGTGACGGTGGACGGGAGCGAGACGGACCTCGACTTGGGTCATTACGAGCGTTTCTTGAACCAGGACTTTACGATCCTGTCGAATGTGACCGCTGGTCAGATTTACAACGAACTGCTGGACGAGGAGCGCTTAGGGGCGGAGTTTTTGGGGCAGACGGTTCAGGTGGTGCCGCATCTGGTGAGCGCGGTTGCCAAGCGAATCGAGAAACTCGGCGAGGCGGAAGATGCAGATGTGGTGATAGTTGAGGTCGGCGGCACAGTCGGAGACATGGAGGCGGAAGCGTTCATAGAAGCGGTCCGGTGGATGCGGGACATGGAGGGGCGACAGAACTCGTTTTCGATTCATCTGACGTTCGTGCCTCTGCTGAAACCGACGAATGAGCTCAAGACGAAGCCGACGCAGCACAGTGTCAGAGCATTGCGCGCCTTGGGCATTCAACCGGATGCGATTTTGTGCAGGTTGAACGATCCGACGGATTCGGATGAAGCGACTTCGGATCTCAAAGACAAGATCAGTTTGCACTGCGGCGTTCCCCGAGATGCCATCATCTATCTGCCGACGTTGGGGAATGTTTATGCGGTACCAGATTGGTTGGAGAAACAGGGATTGGCGGAAGTGATTATGGATCGGTTGGGATTCGAGCGGCGCAAACCAACCGTGCCAAAGGTGTGGAGGTCGTTGACCGACGACACTAGCGTTGTAAACAACGGCACGGATCATTCCGACGATGATCTGGAGCGAGTGTCGATATCTATCGTGGGCAAGTACACGAGTCTTCACGATTCGTATCTGTCCGTAGTCGAGGCGTTGCGCCATGCGGAGTTGAATCAAGGGATTCGCATCGACATCGGTTGGACTCCGTCCGAGATGATTGAGGAACATGGATGTGAACGCTATTTGTCGAAGGCGCAAGGGATCGTGGTGCCTGGTGGTTTCGACAAGCGCGGAACGGAAGGAATGATCCGCGCCGCTCGATATGCTCGCGAGCGTGGGATACCGTATCTGGGTCTGTGTCTGGGATTGCAGATGATGATCATCGAGTTTGCTCGGCATGTCGCAGGTATCGAAGATGCGGATTCGACCGAGTTCGATCCTGCGGCATCGGAGCCGGTGATCGCTCTGATGGAGGAACAGAAGGGGGTTAAGGAGATTGGGGGAACGATGCGACTTGGAGCGTATACCTGTGTACTAGCGCGCGGTACGCGCGCACACGAGGCTTATGCGATGGCTGACGTGGGCGAAGAACTGTCTGACGGTGACCTTCGGATCACGGAACGACATCGTCATCGTTACGAGTACAACAACGCGTATCGAACGCGATTGGAGAGTTTGGGCCTGCTTAGCAGCGGGTTGAATCCGGAGCTTTCGCTGGTCGAAATCGCTGAAATCGCCGATCACCCGTTCATGCTCGGAAGTCAGTTCCACCCTGAGTTTCGCTCGCGTCCGGAGCAGCCGCATCCGCTGTTCGATCTGTTTGTCAGGTACGCGCGGCAGTACCGTCCGGAAGGTACCCAGCAGCCGTTGTTTGTCAAAGCGGGTTCGTCGATTTGAAGTCAGCTTGACGCAACGCAATTTTCCAGAAACCCGCCAACTGTCAACGTAACGCGCGAACGAATTTGACTCGATGTCGCAGACTTATATAAACTTTGTGCGCAGATACGCGGGTAGCCGTGCACGGTGGCGTTGAGATTAGATTTGTAGATGTGGACGTTCGGCGGGCATGCTACCGCTTTCACTCGGAGATAGATCGCAGAGTAGCGATACCTCACCTCGGTAATTCACCAAGCCTTAACGCAAAGGTGCTTCATGACACGTACGCCTATAGATGCGTCGATTGCGATTGAACAGAATGGTCAGCGCCGACAGGTCGCAGTAGGCCCAAGGCAAACCCACCAACAACCTGAACGTCTGAGCCCAGATGCTCTTGGCAATCTGGGCGGGAAGACAAATGCGGAGTTGATGACCGAGGCCAGGAGTATCGGCCTCACGGATATTCCCGCACGTCGCACTGAGTTGGCGTTGCAGGTGCTACAGCACAGGTCGCAAACCACTGGCATTGCGATCGGGGCGGGCATTCTGGATGTTCATGACAAGGGATACGGGTTTTTGCGTCCGCCCGGCGGTAGCGGTGGCGACGATGACATTTATGTTCCGAACGGTTTGATTCGAAAGAGCGGATTGCGCCAGGGAGACTTCGTGGCAGGCCCGGTACGGTCGCAAGGTGAACGGACTCGCAATCGAGGCAACAACCCGTTGCTGTGGCCAGAGCTGATTAATGGCCGCGATGTTGCGTTCTCGCAACGCAGGCCGCGTTTCGAGCAGTTGACATCGGTCTATCCGGACAGTCAGCTGACGCTCGAAACAGCGCCGAAGCGGATGAACACCCGGATCATCGACATCATCGCCCCGATTGGTAAGGGTCAGCGTGCACTGATCGTTGCACCACCGAAAGCGGGTAAGACGGTGATCCTCAAGGACATCGCGCACGCGGTTGCGGAAAACTATCCGGCGGTCCATATCGTCGTGGCACTGATCGGTGAGCGTCCTGAAGAAGTCACGGACATGCGTCGTTCGATAAAAGGCGAGGTCTACTCTTCGACTTTCGACGAGCAGGTTGAGCATCAGTGCGAGACTTCGGATCGGGCCCTTGATCGGGCGAAGCGATTGGTGGAGTCTGGTGAAGACGTATTGCTGGTGCTTGACAGCCTGACGCGTTTGGCGCGTGCGTTCAACGTGAAGTTGCCGAGCAGCGGAAAGACGCTTTCAGGTGGAATGGACCCGCTGGCGCTGTATCCGCCGAAGCAGTTCTTTGGCGCGGCTCGAAATTGCGAAGAGGGTGGAAGTCTCACGATCGTGGCGACCGCGCTGATCGATACCGGTAGCCGGTTGGACGATTTGATCTACGAAGAGTTCAAGGGCACGGGCAACATGGAGTTGCACCTTGACCGGACGATGGCGGAACGAAGAATCTTCCCGGCCGTCGCGATGGACCGCAGCGGGACTCGACATGAAGAGTTGCTGCAGAGCCCTGAGACGTTGCGACAGGTTTGGCTGTTGCGCCGAATGCTCGCTTTGCTCCAACAGCAATCTTCGAGTGGAAACCCGACGGAGGCTACTGAACGCATCATCGAGCGATTGTCGCGTTCGCAAGACAACGATTCGTTCCTGCGGAGCATAACCGAGAAGTAGGGGCGTAATCGTTCTCGATCGCTTCATTCGAGCGAGTAGAAGTGACTTCTATCCGCTCGATGGAACAAAATCCGTGTCATAAACGTTTATCTTTATGAACGCGGCTCGGTTGCGACGCGACGGATTAGGTCTTACCCGTTGCAAGTCGATTGATCCGACCGCTGATACCGACAACCCGGACTAAGCGCTGATGAGAATCCCCAGGTACAACAATGGGTACATAAGGTGGAACCTGTTGGGAGTGGTGATGTTCGTCGCGGTTTTGTTCGGTGGGTTAGCGTTGCAGCTTGCGGGTAACGATGCCGAACGTGCGGATGCGGCGACAGGCGTTATCGACGCGTTGAATGTTGGGACGTGCCTGGCAACGGATGACAGGGTGTTTGAGGAAGAACCTTGCCATCTCTCCAACCGCTCGGCCGGTTGGGAGATCCGGGATGAGGTGGAGGAGGTTTCGACGTTGTATGCGACTTACGCGCATGATCCGAAGACGGGATGGGATGAGCCAAGGGCGATACTTCAAGACTCGGATCTGTTGAAGGTCAGTATCTCTGATCCGGGGCGCGACAAACGGTCGGCGGTACTCGTTCGAGGTCAGGGCCATGGGATTATCACTGGTGATTTGGCTGAGATCAAGCGGTTACTGGTGAATCGCGACTTGATTGACAGTGATGACAGCGTAGCTTTCGAGTCTGGAGCGGTGTTGACCGTCAGGGGCGGCTCAAGTCCTGCTCAGATCAACGCCTCCGGCAGCCACACATTGAATATGAGTGGAAGCAGTTCGTATCGACCGATGGATGTTGACGGCGATATCCGATTCTTCGGCTGCGTAACAAGTGCCGCGAGTTGCTCTGTGGGTAGTGGGGGCGACGATGAGTTGGCGGATGTATCTTCGTCGTTGCAGGTTGATGAGGACAGGAGCTCGGGTAGTAATAGCCCTTCGATCGCACCGTGGCTGGTGGTAAACGCGAGTGTGCCGGCTAATCGGAATGTGCTGATCTACGCGATGTACTACGAGACGAGCGGTCTCGAGGATATGGCGGGTGGTTCTACCTACTATCACTGCGGCTCATCTTCGAACGAGCCGACTCGCGACCGGAGTAGCGATGCTTGGAAGTGCGGAAGCAGTCCTGCGAATGAACGAGACGGCATTGGAGATGTCGTTTACACCCGTGACGAGGTCGCTGGGAACGACGAGTTGCTTCTGCTCGTGAGATCGGACGGCGTCGAATCTTACGTGAATCTCTATCTGACTGAGACGGGGCTTTTCACCGGGCGTTACGAAGGGTACATAAGGTTGACGGATGCCAATGGTGATGGGACCGATATCGATCAGTCTGGTTCGAGCACGGATTGGGGTGCCAAGGTTCGGCACGGCAGACCGGGCAGCGGAGAATCGGACGCGGCGGTCATCGGTGTAGCGAGCGGGCCGGTAACGATCGAGTATCGAGATTCCAGCGGGCGTCGTCAGAGCCTGCGGATTGCGATTGATTACGAACCGCCGCGTATAACGATCGATACTCCGCGCCACTTGTCGTCGAGCGATGACCACTCACCCGATTTCATCGGGTCGTTCGAGGACTACGATGCAGGACTTGCTCAAGAATCGTTCCGCTTGGTGGTTGATAACGATGCGGATGCGTCTCGCAATTCGGACTTCGCACTGGACGGCATAGCTCCGCAGGCGAGTGTGAGGGGGACCGGGACTAATGGAAGCGTTTCGCGTCGTGCCGACTATATTGGCTATAGAACAGGCGATGATCCCTTCGGCGTTGTAGTTCCGGGGCGTCTTTTCGATTTGGGCGACGATTCTTGTCGCAATCAGAGAGTTTGCCACATCACCGCCGACGACTATAGGGACGGCGCTTCGTCGGGACGGTTCGATGATTCGGTGCGCTTGCGATTGGATAGTGACGACTTGGAGTTCGGAGTCGATTTCCAAGCGTTTGTGGTGGACTTAGCCGGCAACGTCGGTTTCTCCGACTCGGATCCGGACGATCCGTACTTCATTAATGATCTGGGTGTCGAGGACCCGAGAGAGCGCAATGAACCCAACGTTTTGGGATATTACTCGGCGCACATCTTCGGCCTGGACGAGAAGGACCCAGAGATCAGCACGACACGGTCTGCCACCGGGTACTACGGTGTGGACCTGGACAAACGACCGGTTGAGCCGATTGCGGACCGCAGAGGTGTGATGCTGGTGTTCGACGGTCCGATTTCGGCTTCGTCGATAACGCTCGACACTTTCTACGTGGAGCTTGATGACGGATCAGAGGCTGAAATCGTGGATGTAACTGTCCATGAGCAGTACGTGTTCTTGAAGTTGCGGCACGAGTTGGCGTCGGATGCGACTCCGTTCGTCGGCATCGCGGCTGGTGAGAGTGTTAGGGATAGAGCGGGGAACATCACGTCGGGTCGGGAGCTGCGGCGTTTTGAGGCGAACGATGGGATTTCGCCGAATTTGATGGTTACGTTGAGCGGAGGGTCCGGTAGTGGCGAAGGCGCCGAAGGGCCGGGTCAATTGACGAATGGCCTTATTAATATACGCGTCGAATCGGATGAGGCGTTGCAGGGCGCGCCGAGGATAGTAGTGGTGTGTGAGGATCTGAATTGGGAGGAGGCGATAGGCGGACGGAAGATCGAGTATGACGTTGATGACTTCATAGCTAATCGCAGTGGCGCGTTCAATGGCAAGCCGCAGGAGGCTTCGGGTACTCGGTATATGTGCGGATCGGGCGATGACGCGACTCCGTTCCAGTTCCATGAGGTGCAGGGGAATGCGCGTCCGGGCGAAGTTTGGGAGTTTGAATGGTCGAATTCCCGCAGCTCAAGTGGCCGATTGGAAGATGGTCGGCTCAGAGTTGTAGCGTTCGCTCGTGACCGCTCGATGCATGTGCGCGAGGGTCAGCGCGTTCAGAGCTGGGGAGCGGCATCTACCAATTTCAGGCTCGATACGACATTCGAATCGCCTTTGAAGCCGAGTGGTGGCAATGTTCATCCGGGCGATGCCTCAGAAATTAGCGAGCCGCGACCGTTCATAATTCTTGAATTTGCGGAATCGACGAGTGTGACGCTGGACTCGGTGACTTTGGACGGCGTTGAGATCGCGGACGAATTCCAGAGTCCAGATGTGAACCGCTTTGTGTACTGGCCCTTGAGCATGGCGAGGGGCGAGCACGAGATCGAGGTTGAGGCGACGGACGCGGCGGGCAACTCGGTGGAGTTCGATTTCAAATTCGAGTCGACGCAGCGTGGCGACTTTGTGTTGAACTTCGTCACCGGCTGGAACGCGATATCTCTGCCCGCGGATCCAGTCGATACGCACATAGACGCGGTTTTCACGGACCCGGCGATTCAGGCGGTGGTGGGTTGGGACACCGAAGGCTGGCGGGTTGCGATTCGCCGAGATGGGGTGTGGGAATCGAACGAGATGTTCGGCACGCTGCCGTCGGTGCGGGCACGTTACGGCTATTGGGTGAAGTCATCTGCGTTTGTGTCGCAACGCGTCGCGCTGCGGGGTCCGGTCTACCGTGTGGAAGGGGCAGTGCCGGGCCTGACGGATATTCCGACCGCGACTGGTTGGAACTTCGTCGGGGTCATCGACATTGACGGCGATCAGACCGAGGACCATTTCGGAGTAACGTTGCGAGACAGCCAGAACAACCCGGTCAGCGCACGAGACTATCTGGGCGCGAACTTCATCCGTGCGTATACCTGGGATGCCACCTTCAACCGCTTCGAGGTGCTACGCCCGAGCGACACCATGACCATCGGGGATGGGGTTTGGGTGTACTTTAGCGACGGGACGGGGATCGCGCCGTAGGGGATAGAGCGATCATCCCTCAATAGCGCGGGCAGGGTTTCCAGTTTTTAGCGGCCAACTCGGATAAGAATCTGATGTGTTGATCGCGTTCGTCTGGGTCGTTTAATCCCGATTCTGGCAGAATAATGAGCGCGTGATACGGGTTTTCGGGCATATCGCCAATAGCTGATGCAGGGTCAGCCTGCACCGTGAATCCTTCGTGCGATATCTCTTCGACCCAAAGCATTGCCCAACCTTGGAACTGTTGGTTTTCAGGTGTTCGGCGTTGCCGAATGATATTCACAAGATCGGCGATCTCGTTCCGACGTTCCGCCTCGCTGACGCGATTGACCGATAATTCGCGTCCGTCTCCAATACTGATGTTTTTTCGCATCGACCTGCGGATCGTCGAATAGGTGCGCGCTTTCGCTTCGGAACTACGTGCCACATCATGCCCGACGTGCTCGTGCGGTTCGACTTCCCCTAAGGAGATTTCGGGGGTCAATACCGGAGAGTCTCCAACAACGCCTTCAGGAAGCCTTCTCGTTCGGCTTCGTCCATACCTTTGTAACGTGCGTATGACCTGACGTTGAACATCACCAAAACCTCGCCGTCTTTGTGACACTCAACAGATATGTAGTTGCGGTTGCCCCCCCGGACGGTCGCCTCGAAGCCACCGTCTAAAACCACGGTGCTCGACACATCCTGTGGACAGTGAGCATCCATCATTTGCACGGCTCGTAACGCGTTTGTCAGCGCCGTGTCACTAGGAGCATCCTCTTCATCGTCAGCCGCATCCTCTAGCGCGTCTTTGAAGCGGAGTTTGGCTTCATTCATGCCGCTTGTCGACCACCACTCTTTGCCGGATACGAATACCGTCATGCGAGTTTCGCCGGTTGTAGTCACGCTGGACGGGTTATTGTCAGTTTGCCACGATTTGACTTTTGGGACGATATCTGCCGGATCAAAGGTCGTTACACCTTGTTTTTTGACGTCAGAGCCAGCCCCCAGCCCCCAAGCTTTAATCGATGGTCGCCCTAGATTTTCTTCACTTGGCGATATCAACTTCCAAGCGGCCGAACGATTTTGAGGTTCAACTGGTGTGGAAGTATCAATGCGAGTCTCTTGCATCGTCATGGCGTACTCTCTAACTTCTCAATGAACTTCGGGATGTCGTTCCATGTCTCTGACAGCATCTCTTTGATGGCTCGCTTATCAGGCAGGTATTGATTTTGGTGGTGGCGATTCAGGGTGACGAACAGGTTCGGTGTATCAAACACGTTTTCCATCACTCGCACGCTGATGCGCCACCTTATCTCATCGTCCGAGAACTCCAGGTCCCATGATGTTGACCCGAATCCACCGAATCCGCCACTGGATAAACCGCGAAGGTCGAAGAAGCGCCCCGCAAGATAACGCGAAGTAGGCACGCCCGAATACTGTGTGCATGCCGCTTCTACGTTGAAGCCGAATGTGTGCAATTCTTGCGGAGTATCGGTGTTCGCGATGACGAGCTCCGCAACTTCTGCAAGCCGGTCAAGATCATCAAGAGAGGTGGGATAGTCCCTCTTTATGATGGTGTTTCCCTCAAGGCGACGAACAACGCTGATGCGCTCTGATTGGATGTCCAAGCTCAGTGCCATATCCAGTTGTTGCCCCGTCGACACAAAGGCTTTAACACCCTCAGCGAAACGGTACAACCCATGCTCGTTGTTCAGCGCCTCGAAATTCACTAGAACGAGGTTGGCCGTTGTGACCTCATTTATCTCTACAGGCATATGGGTTTACCGCGGTTTTGGTGTGCGTCCTGCGTAGCAGGCTATCTTATCAGCCTAAATGCTTGTTACGTTGTATTACGTTCGATGACGTGTCGCTAGATGTGATTCATGTTGCGAGACAGCCAGAACAACCCGGTCAGCGCACGAGACTATCTAGGCGCGAACTTTATCCGCGCCTATACCTGGGATGCCACTTTCAACCGCTTCGAGGTGCTACGCCCGAGCGACACCATGACCATCGGGGATGGGGTGTGGGTGTACTTCAGCGATGGGACGGGGATCGCGCCGTAAAACCCCCTGCGTCTCGCTTCGCTCTACGCGTCCCCCTTTTGCTGACGCAAAAAGGGGAGGTATGCTGCCTGCCCCTCTCCTCTCCGGGCATCCCCCGCGAAAGTCGCTTTGCTCTTTCGCGCCCCCTTACGCTTTGCGAAGGGGGCGTGCGTGCCCCTCACTCGCTTCGCTTGTGTGTGCGCCTTTTACGTTGCGGAAGGGGTATGGGATGAAAATGCTTCGCTAAACGCGTTGTGGTGCGTTGATTCGGATTCGTTGAGGTTCGTATATTCGGGAACATGAACGCCGAGTGGCGCGTCTTTGTGTATGTGAGCGGGTTGCCGCTTGCTTGCGCGGAGGGTGCAATTGTATCGGCAAGGTTCTATCGACAATACGGTGACCCACAAGACAGTGAGTGAGAACCGCATGAGAGAGAGAATAAGCATGAAATCGAAGATGCTGGGTGCGCTGGCACTCTTTACGCTAATCGGCGCGCTGTTCGTGATGCAGTCGGCAGCCACAAGCACGCCAACGGTTAATGCCGCCGCCGGAAGCATCGCCGCCATGAACGTGGGTACATGCCTGACCACTGACGGCACGGTTTTCAAGGGCGACTGCAAAGACGGAGACGACCCTCGTCTATCCGGCGGTACCGGATCGGAAAGCTGGGAGATACGCGAAAAGATCGCCGAAGTATCGACACTGTATGCGACCTACGCGCACGACCCGAAGACTTCGTCCGACGCGCCGAGAGCCATCCTTGCCGACTCTGACCTGATCAAGATCAGCATCGCCGACGCCGATCGCGACAAGCGAACCGGGGTATTGATCCGCGGAGCGAGCGGTGGGACTGCTGCGCTTGATGATGAAGTAGCCGACTCATTGGGCGAAGCAATTAAGGGTGACCTCGATGAAGACGGCCTAGATTATCAGACTGGAGAAGAACAGAGCGATCCCCCTGTAACGGGTGACATGGACATCATATTTAGTTCAGAGACCGTTGTGAGTGGTGCCAGAACGGACGGTATCGCCGTGCATGACCAGGATGGTGCGGGCACCCCCAATTCCATTATTGACAGCAGTGGGAACCACACTCTGAACTTCAGTCGAACAGCCGATACGTTTAAATTCGCTCCCGGTGATTTCGATGTTGGTGCGGGAGCCGAGGTCAGGTTCTACGGGTGTGTGGCACTGACTGGTGACCCAACGTGCGGCGATGCAGGTGACGGTAGCGACGACTTCGAGCCACTTGGGGATTACCTAAAGGTTGACGAGGACGCGTCAAACGGCAAAGCATCTGAAGATACTGCACCTTGGTTGGGTGTCAACGCGAGTGTGCCTGCCGGAGAACAAATCGTTATCTACGCGATCTACTACCGGACGAGCGATCAGGAGAACCTGGTCGGTGGGCAGGTGTATCACTCTTGTGGTACCAATCTCACACTGGTTGACAGGGGCGGAACCGATGGTTGGAAATGTGCCCGTACCAACTCCGGTGATCAAAACACAGATAAGGAAGACGGTACCGAAGATGTTGTCTACACGTCGAATGAGAAGAGTCGCAACCAAGCTTTGGTAGTGCAGGCGATCGCGGATGGTGATCTTGAGGATCGCAGCGTGAACCTCTACTTGAAGGAGACGGGTAGATTCGACGGTGTGTACCAAGGCTTTGTTCGGCTGACCGACGCCAACGGCGATGGCCGAGATGACAACAGCACTCCTGCAAAGACGGACATTACAGACTGGGGCCGACAAGCCAAGAATGGAACTGGAAGCTCCGATGACGATGCAGAGGTTGCGGTGCTTGCGGTCGAGAGCGGTCCGATCACTATCGAGTACCGCGACTCGAATGGCAGCACCCAGAGATTGCGCATCGAGATTGACAAAACTCCGCCAAGGGTGTCGGTTACATCCCCGGCGAATGGTTCTTCAAGTGGAGACCAGACTCCGGACTTCGCGGGCACTCTAGAAGACATCGACTCAGGTCTGGCCGACAAGTCATTCAGGCTGTTAGTCGACAACCAAGTAGAGAGCAAGGATGGCAAGAACACGGACTTCGCGTTGCACATGAAAGCTCCGAATGCGGATAATGTGATGGGTCCTGACACCGGTGGTTTGACTCGGATCGCGGAGTACAAAGGTTTCACAGACGCGGACCCATTGTTCGGAATCGTATCGATGGCAAGCAATCTATACGACTTGGGCGACGACCGATGCGTTGACGGCGAGGACGACTGCTACATCGAGTCGGAAGCGTATGACGACGGTGCGATCAGTGGATCGTTCGACGATTCGCTGCGGCTCGATCTATACGACGGGACCAGCGATTTCACGGTCCGGGATCGAGAGTTCCAGATCGACTTCCAAGCGTTCGTGATGGACATGGCTGGCAACATCGGTTTCTCCGACTCCGATCCTGCGAACCCGCGGTACATCAACGACCTTGGAGAGGCGGACTCGACGAAGCGCAAGGCTGGCAATGTTCTCGGTTACTACTCGGCGCACATCATTACGCTTGACGAGAAGGATCCGGAGATCATCAACGCTCGGTCTGCGACTGGGTACTATGGTTTGAACGCGGACGGCAAGCCGATTGCGGACCGCGCTGGTGTCATGGTCGTGTTCGATGGCCCGATCGCGGCATCGTCGGTATCAACCAGCACATTCAGTGTCGAGTTGGACGACGAGACAGCGGGGAACATCATAGATGCCCATGCTGCAAAGAACTTCGTGTTCCTGAAGCTGGGGGCTGAGCTTGCGTCGGACGCCACACCGGAGATCGACATCGCCCAAGGCGAGAAGGTCGAAGACATGGCTGGCAATGAGACGTTCGGCCGAGAGGTAGAGGCGTTCGATGCGAACGACGGTATCTCGCCGAGGCTGACGGTGACGCTCAGCGGCGGTTCCGGCAGTGGCACTGGCAATGAAGGTCCGGACAAACTGACGAAGGACCAGATCACGGTTAACGTCTCCTCAGACGAGGAGTTACAAGGCGCTCCGCGTATTGCGGTGGTCTGCAGCAGCCTGACTTGGAACGAAGGCAAGAACGCGATCGAGGGTTCATCGGACCTGATCGGCAAAGACATTGACGACTACATAGCCAACCGAAGCGGTGCGTTCGATACCACACCTTCTGAGTCTCCTGTTGACACGAGTCCGAAGGCAACCAAGAGCGCGTCTGGAACCTACCAGTACACCTGCGGTTACGACGCTAACGATGACGAGTTCGACGATAACTTCGTGCCCCAGGATGCTACGTCTCTGAGCCGCCCGGGCGAGAACTGGGACTACACGTGGAAGGGCACAGACCTCGAGGATGGTCTAGCGACGGCAGTTGTGTTCGCTCGCGACCGTTCGCGGTTCACCTCCCTTGACGGCAACGACACAGTCCAGAACTGGGGTTCGGCGTCGGCAGAGTTCACACTGGACACCACGGTGGTGTATCCAAACCCGTCTGGCGACGTTAGCAAAGGCGGCGACTTGCAGCCTGCTCCGGACGGTAAGTCCAAAGAGGCGCGACCGTTCGTGTTGATCGAGTTCAACGAGTCAACGACGGTAACGCTCGACTCTGTAGAGCTTGACGGCGTAGAGATCGCCAGCGATTTCGAGCAGCCTGACCACAACCGGTTCGTGTACTGGCCTTTGAGCCTGTCGCAGGGTGATCACGAGGTTGAAGTCGAGGCTACGGACGCTGCGGGCAACGAAGCCGCCTTCAGCTACGAGTTCGAAGTTGTGGCACGTGGAGACTTCGTGATGGCGCTGAACGCGGGATGGAATGCCATCTCGGTGCCGGCGGATCCGATCGACACAGCTATCGGCTCGGTCTTCACGGACCCGGCGGTCACGACGGTCATCGGTTGGGACACTCAGGGCTGGCGCATCGCGATGCGGCGCGACGGTGTCTGGGAATCGAACGAGAAGTACGGCGCGTTGAACGAGATTCGTGCCAAGTACGGATACTGGGTGAAGTCTAACGGCTTCGTGCGGCAGCCGGTCGAGCTTAAGGGCGGCACGTCACGCGACGCTGGCGGCACTCCGATCTTGATCTCGATCCCGACGGAACCGGGTTGGAACTTCGTCGGCGTGGTCGACCAGGACGGCGACCAGACGGAGGACCACTTCGGCATCGACCTCAAGGGCAGCGACAAGAGGTTCATCCCTGCGGGCGAGTATCTGGGTTCGACGTACGTGCGAGCGTACACGTGGGATGCGACGTTCAGCCGCTTCGACGTGGTGCGACCGGACGACACGATGACGATCGGCGACGGCGTCTGGGTCTACTACCCAGAAGGCACGGGCATCGCGCCGTAGGGCAAAGAGCGATCACCCTCACCCCAACCCTCTCCCATCAAGGGAGAGGGGGAAGGTGAAACGGTAGGGGCAGGTTTCAGACCTGCCCCTATCTTTTATTTATGTACTGGGGTGGATGGGGAGTGCGTGGTTGTATGAACCCCCTGCGTCTCGCTGCGCTCGCCGCGTCCCCCTTTTGCTGGCGCAAAAGGGGGAGGGATAAGTGTGCCGACGCAAAAAGGAGGGAGAGAGTAGGGGCCTGCTCTTACCTTATGTACATACGCCCCTTTCGTGGGACGAAAGGGGCGCGAGTGTAACGAGCGGCGTATGCGCGGGGAGGGAGTGAGGGGTTGCCGCCGTTCGCACACGCCCTTGCCCTTCCCCGTGCATACCCCGCGCACTCGCTGCGCTCGTGCGCGCCCCTTTCGCGTTGCGAAAGGGGCAGGTCTGCTGCCCATCTGTATGAACCCCCTGCGTTTCGCTTCGCTCTACGCATCCCCCTTTTGCTGGCGCAAAAAGGGGAGGGATGCGCGAAAATCAATGAATCGATTAATTGGGGGTTTACGCGCGCAGAGGGAATTGGGTATCATATACTTTTCATGGCACGTCGCGCGCGTTGCGCGTTGGCGCGCTTGCAAGTATTATGCAAACATCGCACAGATCCGGACAGAGGGCGTTGCGGACTTCGCTTAGCTTTGCGGTTGAGCAAATCTGCGCACGATCGTGCCGGGAAAGTAAGCAGGAGGACTGAAGCGTGCAGCTTTCAGCGAGAATCTTGACAGCACTGGCAGTGCTCGCATTTACTGTCGCCATAGTGGCTGACAGAAGTGCGTCCGATGAAGTCAGCGCAGCTACCGGAATGATCGACGCCATGAACGTGGGCGCGTGCACCACCACCAACGGGGATGCGCTGAAGCTCGCCGACTGCAAAATCGCCGCGGACGCGATGAACAACGGCACCGACGCTGCTATCGACAACACGATGGCATTCTTCGAGGCGGGCGAACTGGACGAGGCGATCGAAGTCGATGAACTCTACGCCACCTACGCTCACGACCCGAAGACGGCTGCTGAAGCGCCACGCGGAATCATTGCAAACGCTGACCTCATAAAGATCAGCATCAAAGACACCGGCCGCGACCGCAGAGACCCGGTTTTGATTGCGGTTACCAATGCCGGAGGCACAGCAGCTAATACTGCGTTGGCATCGGCTGAGTACCAGGACGATGGGACGACTGCAGCCGATCCGCTGCCTCCCATTTTCGACGGAGAAGATACTTCTGTACCTGCAGATGGAGCGGACGATAGATGGACGTTGGCCAGTGACTATGTGTCTGGTGACCCTGACACCATTACAGAAGATGGCGGCTCCCTAGAGGTAGTTGCCGATTCGGTTGGCGTGGAGCCAGGAGAATTGGCAGACTTGGCCCTTGAGACTCCATATTTCGCCTTTGGTGCGGCAGTTACCAACTTTGATTCCTCTGGCTCGTACACCATCGTCTGGCGAGGTACTGGCGATTTCAAGCCGATCGCGCCGGACGGGAAAGTGAAGTTCTTCGGATGCGTGAGTGCCAACGATAACGACGCGTGCGAAACAGGTGAAGTTTTCAAAGATATTGGCGGTAACGTCAAACTCGACGAGGACGTGATTTCGGGTGAAGACGGAACTCCGGCGATGGTCTTGAATGTCAGTGTGCCGACTGGTGGTGAAGTCATCTTGCAGGTGATCTACTACGAGACTAGTGATCAAGAGCACTTGGACGGCGGACAGTGCTACAAGGAAACAACTGACGCGGATGATGTCACCACCTGCAGCAGCAGTGGTGAAGCTAATGAAGATACAGATGATGTCCTCTTCACCAAATCGGAGAAGGACGACAACACCGCTTTACTCGTGCAGGCAACTTCGGACGGCAACGATGGCAACGCGGATCTGTACTTGACAGAGACAGGGATATTCGATGGCGTCTACGAGGGCTTCCTGCGCCTGACGGATGCTGATGGTGATGGTACGGCTGGCACGGGCAGCGAAAACTGGGGTGTGGACATCGATGGTGAAGGGAATGCCTCAGATGCCACCGTTAATGGTTCCGCGACGCTAGGCGTTGGAAACGGGCCGGTGGTGATCAACTACCGCGACAGCGACGGACAGACGCGCTCGTTCACGATCCAGATCGATATCGACCCACCAGTGATCAATGTAGATTCGCCGGTTCACAATAGCCGTAGCGATGACGAAAAGCCGTCGTTCGTCGGCACCATCAACGATGGTGATGCCGGATTGGCGGCGGACACGTTCCAGCTCTACGTAGACAACGATCCCCGAAGAGGAAATACCACAACGGTGCTGTCGGAACTTAAAACCGACTACGTTATGGGTATCGATGCTGGGATCGACCGGCGTTTGGAATACACGGGTTATGACACCACGTCTAAGTATGGTGTCATCCCATCAGTCACATGGATGGATGAAAGCACCTTGACGCCGCGGGCGTACAAGTCAGTCGAGGCTGACGCCTACGCGAACGGTGCTCCAGACGGCGAATTTGCCGACGAGATCGAGATCGACTTCGACGAGATTGCGGGTTACACCTTCCCAGACGGTGCATTCAACCACAAGATCGAGTTCCAAGCATTAGTGCGTGACCTGGCCGGTAACGTCGGATTCTCTGACAGCGACCCGGCAAAGCCGCGCTTCATCAACGACTTGGGCGAAAAGCTCGCGGAACGCACCAAGCCGAACGTGCTCGGTGTCTTCTCGAAGCATGCAGTCTGGCTAGACGAGGTCGACCCGTACATCCTCGAAGATCGTACCGCGACCGGCTTCTATGGCTTGGACGACGGTGCTCCGATCAGAGACCGTAGCGCAGTGATGGTCGTATTCGACAACGCGGTGGATGGTTCGCTGGTCGACAGTGGCACCTTCACGCTTGAGGATGACGATGGCACCGGTATCGCCATCGCCGATGTGCTGGTGAAAGACCAGCTGGTCTTCCTGAAGCTCGACGAGGAGCTGGCATCTGATGCCCGGCCGACGTTGAGCATCTCAGATGGCCGCGAGATCGAAGACTTGGCCGGCAACATCCTGAGCAGTGCAGAGCACATTGTCAAGCCAAATGGCGATCGAGTGAGCTCGTTCAAGGTGAAGGACGGTATCTTGCCGGTCTTTACGTTGACCTTGAGCGGCGGTTCTGGAACCGGCACTGGTGGCGAAGGCCCGGATAAGCTGACGAAGGAAGCTATCGACATCGCGATCGAGTCGGACGAAGACATTAACGGTGCGCCGAAGGTGTCGGTGGTCTGCTCGAACATTAAGTTCAACGAAGCCGACGGTTCCTCGCTCGCGAAGGACGACGATGGCGAAGTCATTGTCTATGACTTGGGCCGTTTCGAGGCTAACCGTATGGGCTACGACGCTGATACCGATCTCGAGATGAACCGAGGATGCGGTGCTGCCGCGGATCCGGCAAAATCCTTCATCGAATCGTCGTCGCTGTCGCGTCCTGGCAACAACTGGGTCTACGCGTGGCGGAATCCGACTGGCGCAGCCAGCGAGCTTCCCGATGGTGGCCTGACGGTCGTCGTATGGGCAAGGGACCGCGGCGGTTTCGATTACTACAAGGACAAGCCGGATAGTGACGCGGGCACCCCCGATCCTCGCCTCAACTTTGGCTCGGAGACCGTGGCGTTCACGCTTGATACGACGTTCAACAGCCCGTTGAGCACAGCTGGCGGCGATGTGCAGCCAGACCCCGACTCCGATGTTGCGGAGCCGCGTCCGTTCGTTCTGCTCGACTTTGCAGGCGAGCGCACGAACGTCAAGGTGACCAAGCTGATGGTCGACAAAGTGGATGTTTTGGGCTCGTTGGACGACATCGGCGAGAACCGGTTCCTGTACTGGCCCGAAGCGTTGGACTACGGCGAGCACACGGTAGAGTTTGATGCCCGCGACGCGGCAGACAACAAGCCATCCGGTGGCACGAAGTTCACCTTCAACGTCACGCAGCGCGATCCGTTCGTGCTGGACATCTCGGCTGGTTGGAACGCGATCTCGTTCCCGGCCAACCCGGTGGACACCGCGCTTGATGCAGTCTTCACCGACCCGGCTATCGACCGCGTGGTCGGATGGAACCCGACGAATTCGAATGGGGCATGGAGCATCGCTTCTCGTGTTGACGGTGTATGGACGACCAGTATGGACTTCGCGCCGCTGACCGACGTAGTGGTCCGCTACGGCTACTGGGTGCATTCGATGGCGTTCATCAAGCAGAGCGTCGATCTAGAGGGCCCGATCAACCGTGAGACTGGCGGGAAGCCGAATCCGATCGGTATTCCGACCGTTCCGGGTTGGAACTTCATCGGAGTAGTCGACCAAGACGGCGACCAGACTGAAGACAACTTCGGCGACACGTTGCAAGACAGCGAAGATGTAGACGTGAAGGCTGAGGACTACATGCCTGGCTTCAAGCGCGCCTACACCTGGGATGCCATCGCCAATGGCTACCGCGTCCTCGAAGACGACGGTGACATGGTGATCGGTAAAGGCATCTGGGTCTTCTTCCCAGACGGCACCACGGTCGCGCCGTAAGACTCATCACCCTCACCCCAACCCTCTCCCATCGAGGGAGAGGGGGATAGGATAGAGCGAAGAGACACCCCCGCGGAGACGCGGGGGTGTTTTTTTGCTCCTCCCCTTTTTGCGTCAGCAAAAGGGGGACGCGGCGAGCGCAGCGAGACGCAGGGGGGTTATGCCGCTTTCGCCATCCATGATCGACGACTCGCGAATCCTGCGTATCATGCCTCCCATGAAACGTACGAAATACCAGCTCCGACACGTCGCGCGTGAAATGCGCAACAACCCTACCGACCCCGAGCGTCTGCTCTGGTACCGGCTGCGGATGAAGCGTCTGGACGGACACAGGTTTCTGCGCCAAAAGGTGATCGGAAGCGCGATCGTGGATTTCGTCTGCCCGAAGGCGGGCCTCGTCATCGAGCTCGACGGAGGCCAGCACGACGAGCGCAGCGACGCCCCGCACCCGACGCCTGAACCGGAGCGGCTATCGAGTGCTCCGCTTTTGGAACCACGAAGTCGTCAACGACATGGAAGGCGTCATACACATGATCCGGCAAGCGCTCAGGGAATGCCCGCTCCCTCCCCCTTGATGCCCAAGGAGAATAGAGGGGGCAGCGTCGTGGCGTCGTGAACCCCCTGCGTCTCGCTCCGCTCTCCGCGTCCCCCTTTTGCTGACGCAAAAAGGGGAGGGGCGTTGGCGGCGCCCCCTTTGTCCTTGGAACGTTCCGCCGGGTCTCGACGCGCGCCCCCTTTGTCCTTAGGGCGTTCCGCCGCGTGTCGGAGCGCGCCCCCTTTGTCCTTCGGACATTTCCCCCGCGGGCGGGGGAAACCTTGCCTCGTGGCGGCGTCGCTCGGTGTCATTAACGTGTTAGTTCTCAAAGAAATTGATTGACAGCGCACACGCGGTGGCATATATTCGGTATCATATAGATTTCAGGGCGTGCCTGCGGGCGTGTGGTTCGTTGCGCGTCTTGAGAGTGCTATGGAAACATCCGGGCAAGACCGCTTCATCGCCGACGCATTGAGCGTTGGCGTTGCTGTGTCGGGTATCGAACCGGTAGAGATATAGATAGAGGAGGACTGCAGCTGTGCAGCTTTCATCGAGAATCTTGACGGCTCTGGCCGTGCTGATACTGGCCGTTGCGGTTGTGGCGGTACGAGGCGGATCATCGGGCACGGTAGAAGCGGCTACCGGAACGATCGACGTTCTGAACGTCGGTACGTGCTACACGACGAACAGCGACGTGTTCGCAGTCGGGAATTGTAACGACGGGGATGGCACGTACAACGTGACCGGGCGCGACAGCATCAGCGAAGTGGGCACCGTCTACGCCACTTATTCGCACGACCCGAAGACAGCGGCCGACGACCCACGCGGCATCCTCACCAACTCCGATCTCATCAAGGTCAGCATCCAAGACACCGGGCGCGACAAGCGGACACCCGTGGTGTTGCCGGTTGACGGCGCGGACAGCGAATTGTCCGCCGCTGAATTCGCGAAGATTACGGCGGTGTTCAAGAATATTGGTACAAGGCCGGATGATGATCGTGCGGCTGACACCACGGTGACTCCAAACATAGATGCAATCGACAATGGTCCCAGAATTATTGGTGGATCAGCAGTCCCAGCAAACATCGTTACGACCAGAGAAGATGCGAGTGGAACCATCGCGAGTTATCACCTAGCGGGCAATGTCATGCGTTGGGATGATGATGCTATCGCCGCAAATGGTCTCGGTGCGTTGGATCCTGGTGTCGAGAACGGGTTGAGAGTGATAGTCGCAGAAGACACTGGGACTACACCGACTACTCCACAACCTGATTATCTTCCGATGGACGCTGGAGATAACGCGGTCATCAGGTTCTTCGGATATCTGTGTACAAATGACACCACTACACCCGACGCCAATGACGCTTGCGACGATACTGCCGGCGGCGACGTCAAGTCAGCTTTCATGGATTTGTCGGGCACCTCGTTGGTTCTTGACGAGGACCGTGGTTCTGGTCGGGCCGAGGGTGACGTTGCCGATGCTAGTGCAGTTGCACCTTGGCTGAACGTGCAGGTCAACAAGCCTTCTAATGGCGTGGTTGTTCTCCAGTACATCGTCTACAACACGAGTGAACGGGAAACGTTGGTTGGCGGGAAGAAGAGTGGAGACTACGGATCCGAGGCAGATCAAGTTGATGAGAGCGCGCCAGACTTCACCACATCCGAGACTGATGGCGACAGCGCTTTGTCGGTAAAGATAAAGTCCGATGGTGACGCTAGTGAGCAGAACCTCTGGTTATACGAGACGGGACGTTTCACTGGTCGTTACGAGGGCTACGCACGCCTGACCGACGCGGACGGTGATGGACCTGATGTTGCAGGAGGCGATCCGTTCAGCAACTGGGGCTTGCAAGTAAAGAGCGCGACCGGGTCATCGGCCAGCGATGAAGAAGTCGCGGTTATCGGTGTCGAGAGTGGCCCAGTGACGATCGAGTACCGGGACACTGATGGCCATGTGCAGACTAAGTCGATAATGATCGATACTGTGCCGCCGGCTATCCAAATCGACACTCCGGCGCACAAGTCCGAGGATCAGGACACATCGCCAGAGTTCGCGGGTTCATTCAGTGACAGCGATTCTGGACTACGAGAGACCTCGTTCCAGCTGTACGTCGACAACTCCAACGACGATAATGAGAGCGGTGGAGACGACAGTAACAACAATTTGGCGTTGGATCTGCGCGTTAACGATTCGACAAATCCGGTTTACGGATATGTGGCGATGCCCGCAACTGGCGAGGTAGTTCGAGCTATCGAGAACTACCAAGGGTACAGCGCTGATGACCGCCAATTCGGTGTCATCGAGCACACGCACCTGTATGGTATGGACACTACCTCCTCCGGCATAAGAGATGGGCTAGCGTTTAACAACGATGCATTGTTGAATGTTCGTGGTGACCGGTACAGCGATGGCGCTACGAACGGCACGTTCGCCGACTCGGTTCGCATCAGGATTAATGAAACTACTGCTGATGATGCGCCTGAAGTTAATCCGTACAACAACACGATCGACTTCCACGCGCTGGTAGCGGACAGAGCCGGTAACATCGGCTTCTCCGACAGCGACGAGGCTGGTCCGCGCTTGATCAACGACTACGGCACAGAAGATGACGACCGTAAGACTGGTATGTACAACGTACTCGGTTGGTACGCTCGCCACATCTTCTTCCTCGACGAGAAGGACCCTGAGGTCTACCGAGAGCAGTCGGTTACAGGTTTCTACGGCATCAACGACGACAAGGAACCGGTAGTGAACCGCTCCGGCATCTTGATCGCCTTCGACGCGGCTGTAGATGCCGATACCATCAACCTTGGCACGTTCGAGGTCATGAACGGCGACGCATCGGCGACAGTCACGGGCGTCACAGTCGAGGGTCGACAGGTGTATCTGCTGCTAGCTGAGGAGCTAGCGTCGGATGCCACGCCGTCGGTCAACATCGCCGCCGGACAAGCGATCTCAGACCCGGCGGGCAACCGATTGACGCGCGGAGGACTCGCCACTGCAGTCGCAGTTAATGACGGCATCGCGCCGAAATTCACGGTGACCTTGAGCGGAGGCTCGGGAACTGGTGAAGGAAACGAAGCGTCAGACAAGCTGACCAACAAAGCCATGACGATAACGGTCGCTTCAGACGAAGAGATCAACAGCACTCCGTCCATTACGGTGGTGTGCTCGAACATCGGTTGGGACAGCGACGACGCTGATAGCGAGAATGACAAGGGTCTTTCGGACTTCACTGGGGACCGCAGCGGACCGTTGAGCAACTCGAGCGCTAACTTCTCCGTACCGGCAAGCTACATGTGCGGTGATGACGCTACTGTGATTCGTCCGCAGCAGGTCCAGTCGTTCTCGCGCCCAGGTCTCGAGTGGGAGTACCAGTGGCAGAACTTCAGCGGTGACAAGGCATTGTCTGACGGTAAATTGACGGTAGTTGCATACGGACGCGACCGCAAATCGTACGCGAGCCTGCAAAAGCGGAGCACACCGACGACGCCGGCTGCATCCGACACCCACAGCTGGGGTGTGGCAACAGCTGAGTTCAACTTCGACATCACCGAGCCGGAGCTGACTGCTACGCCTGGCGATGGTGCCACGGTAACCGATGCACGCCCGTTCCTCTTGTTGAACTACGATGACAAATCGACGGTGTCGGTTAGCAAGTTGACGGTTGATGGTACTGAGCAGACAGAGCAGGTGCAGACACTAGGCGCGAAGCGCTTCCTGTACTGGCCGGAGAGCCTAGCTCTCGGCTCGCACGATGTGGCGGTTGAAGCCGTTGACGCTGCTGGCAACAAGACCGGTTCAGACGAGTACAGCTTCAAGGTCGCCGAGCGTGCCACGTTCGACGTCAAGCTGATCGCTGGTTGGAACGCGGTATCGCTGCCTGCCAACCCGATCGATCCTAGTGTCGGATCAGTATTCACTGAGCCGATAGTGGACATGATTGCGGCGTGGGACGGCGAGAACCCAGAGGCTCCTTGGAGCATCGCAACCCGCATGGAAGGCGAGTGGTCGACGCACAGCAACTTCGCGACCCTGAACCGGATTACCGCGCGCTACGGGTACTGGGTACACGCCCAAGGCTTCGTAACCCAGTCGGTGGCATTGGTCGGCAAGGGCAACCGCGAAGACCCCACCACCGTACCGGCAGACTTGGTTGAGATACCCACCAACCCGGGTTGGAACTTCGTCGGTGTCGTCGACCAAGACGGCGACCAGACGCAGGACCACTATGGGCAGCCGCTTAAGAACGGCGACACCGAAATCAGCGCTAGTGGCTACCTCGGTGACCACGTTCGCGCCTACACTTGGGATGCGATACGCAACCGCTTCGACATCCTCGAAGGTGGCGAGACGGTCACCATCGGTGAAGGCATCTGGGTCTACTACGGCGGCGGTATTGCGCCGTAAGGCTCAGCCTCACCCCAACCCTCTCCCATCGAGGGAGAGTGGGACAGGATAGAGCGCAGAGAGACACCCCCGCGGAGACGCGGGGGTGTTTTTTTGCTCCTCCCCTTTTTGCGTCAGCAAAAGGGGGACGCGTCGAGCGCAGCGAGACGCAGGGGGTTTATACAGCGCAAGAGGGATACCCAGTCCCTCCCCCTTGATGCCCGAGGAGGAATGGAAGGGGGGGGGGGGTAGACTAGCTGTCGCGTGGGTGTATGAACCCCCTGCGAGTTTCGCTGCGCGGCACCCCCTTCAATTCCCCCTCAGAGAGGGGGAGGGGTGGAGAATCTGTTGACGCAAAAAGGGGAGGGGGACACCGCCGCTGCGCCCCGTGACGGCCCATTGTGGAGCATCGCCGCAATCGGGGTTCAGAAAGCGCCGTCGGAACGCGTCGTTAAACGTCATGGCAATCATAGTTCTCAAAGAAATTGATTGACAGCGCACACGCGGTGGCATATATTCGGTATCATATAGATTTCAGGGCGTGCCTGCGGGCGTGTGGTTCGTTGCGCGTCTTGAGAGTGCTATGGAAACATCCGGGCAAGACCGCTTCATCGCCGACGCATTGAGCGTTGGCGTTGCTGTGTCGGGTATCGAACCGGTAGAGATATAGATAGAGGAGGACTGCAGCTGTGCAGCTTTCATCGAGAATCTTGACGGCTCTGGCCGTGCTGATACTGGCCGTTGCGGTTGTGGCGGTACGAGGCGGATCATCGGGCACGGTAGAAGCGGCTACCGGAACGATCGACGTTCTGAACGTCGGTACGTGCTACACGACGAACAGCGACGTGTTCGCAGTCAGCGATTGCAAAGATGCTGACAGCGGCATTGGCGACAATGAAGGCTACAGCGTCGCGGGACGCGACGCCATCACCGAAGTGGCAACCGGAACTTCGGTGTATGCCACCTATGCTATCGACCCTAAGACTTCGGGCGATGCGCCACGCGCGATCCTCACCAACTCTGACCTCATCCAGATCAGCATTGATGACAAGGGAAGAGACAAGCGCACTGGGAAGCTATATCAAGTCGGTACAACTGCCTTGACACTAACGGATGTTGTCGGTACCGGAACTAGGGCTAGCGTTATTAGGGATGTTCTCGGTGACGGATTGGCGGATGAGTTGGATACTCTCCTGGCTGATGGCACAGCTGGCAGTGATGGCGTCGTCGACTTGTCGGTAGAAGCAGCTGTGGCGAATTTCGCCGTAGGCACAACCGGAGCTGTAGTCGCTTCATCCTCTGGTGTCATCCAGATCAATACGTTGGGAACTGGTGCCGCGGCGCATCCCATGGCGCCTAGGGGCGACGGCAAGATCGTCTGGTTCGGGACGGTTGACGATGGCATAGCTGCGGCTGATGGAGGCGATGGGGTAACTGGTGCTGGCCCGTTCATGGACCTGAAGAACCATGTGTCTCTGGACGAGGACTTGGGTTCTGGGGTTAGAGGCGAGATTGCGCCGTGGATGCGCGTGACCGTGTCGGTTCCAGCTGGCGGAAACGTGACCATTCTGGCCATCTACTTCCAGACCAGCCAGCCTGAGATTCTCGCAGGCGGCAAGAAGAAGGCGAACTACATCGGTTATGACACTGAAGGGGAGGAAAACGATGTCACACCCGATTCAGCCTTGGAAATGTTTGAGCCTGTGTTCGTTGACGACGAAAACGAGGACACGCCAGATGAGCAGGATGCGCTAGCGCTACGCGCGAGTGCTGACGGCGATTCCCCGAGCCAGAACCTGTGGCTCAAGGAGACGGGTGATTTCACCGGTGTGTACGAGGGCTTCCTGCGATTGACGGATGCCGACGGCATCGGCGATGCCGATGACGCGATGGACGGTAACCAGCGCGACAACTGGGGTTTGGATGACGGAGCCGCGACTGGGTCAGACGCTGATGGTGCGGCAGTTATCGGCATCGAGAGCGGACCGGTAACGATCTCGTACAAGAACTCGAACGGCGACACGCGTACTGCCACGATCCTCATTGACAAGGATCCGCCAGCCATCCAGATCGATTCGCCAGCGCACGGCGACAGCAGCAAGGACGACTCGCCTGACATCCTAGGTACGTTCACCGATGGCGGTGGCGCAGGACTGCGCGACAACTCCTTCAGGGTCTACGCCGACAACCAAGACGACAGCAACGACGATGACCCGATCTGGAATTTCCGAGTCGATGGAAATGATACTGACTTATCGACAGCAGGTAATCCTTACGGTCATGTCTGTGTCGATGCGGATGATGACGCTGCTGGTGCTTGCGAGGACGATGGTGTCGCGGCGTTGCGCGGGCACTACGCCGGTTACGCGGAGCCTGCGGATGGTCAGTACAACAACGAGACGTTCGGCATCATCAAGAGCATGGATGTCTATCACGACACTGAAGCTGATGAAGACGGAGACGACGCCCTTGACTACAAGGCCCGGGGTGCCGAGGACTACGAAGACGGCGATGCTTCTGGCATTTTCGACACGGTAATCCGTATCGACTTCCCGCCTGCACGTACCGATAATCGATACAACAACACGATCGACATTCAGGCGGTGGTTCTGGATATCGCGGGTAACTACGGCTTCTCCGACAGCCAACCCAGCGACCCGACCTTCATCCACGACTACGGCACGATAAAGAAAGACCGCGACAAGTACGGTGTTCACAACGTGCTCGGTTGGTACTCACGCCACCAGTATCGTCTTGACGACGTAGACCCCGAATACAGGGCCAAGCAGTCGGTCACCGGCTTCTTCACCGATGAAAACGGGGATGAAGACCGATCGACCTCCGGCGTGAAGGTAGTGTTCGACAACGACGTTGACGCATCATCCATCGGCGTTGGAACTTTCGTCGTGAAACTTGACAGCGGCGAGAGTGCCACAGTCACGGATGTCGATGTTGACGGTAGAAATGTCTACCTGATGCTCGAAGAGACGCTCGAGCCGGACGCGACGCCACAGGTGGATCTTGCCACTGGAGCGTCGGTCCTGGACTTGGCCGGCAACGAGTCGACTGATCGCCGACTGGAAGGCATCGAAGTGAATGACGGCATCCTGCCGACCTTCACGATCTCGCTGAGCGGCGGCTCTGGACTCAACGAAGACATTGACGGCGAAGGCTCTAGCGAGTTAACTAAAGATCAGATGACGATCTCGATAGAGTCGAATGAGGACATCCAAGGTGCGCCGCAGTTCTCGGTAGTGTGTTCCAACCTCTCCTGGGGTGGAAACGCAGACGACAACAACGTCGCCATGTTCGCATCGAACCGCACAGGCGCGTTCACCAGCACAGACATTGGCATGGCTGCGCCGGGAGATGGACATAAAGGCCAGAGCGCCGTTAAGTCCACCGATGGGAAAATCGCAGACATTCGCACGATGTGTGGCGATGACGGCTATCTTGACGTAGCGGTAACATCGGCGCTTGCCCGACCGGGCAACAGGTGGGAGTACCTCTGGGCGAACCTGTCTGGCGAAGCGGCGGTTCCGCAAGGCAAGTTGTCGGTGATCGTATGGGGCCGCGACCGCAGTTCGTACGATGCGGATGACACCGGGACTAAGAAGCTGCTCAACTACTCGTCGACCACCTCGACGTTCAACCTCGACACCGAGTTGATGCCTGCATGGGATAGTGAGAACGGCTTGGTGCCAGATAATGGCGATGACGTGTTTGAGCCGCGCCCGTTCGTGTTGCTCGACTTCGAGGATGAGAAGACAACCGTCAACGTGACGAAGTTCACGATCGACAAGGTTGACTACACAGCCGACCTGCAGATCCTCGATGACAACGAGTTTGTCTGGTGGCCCGAGCCGCTCGACTACGGTAAGTACACCGTCTACGTCGAAGCTAACGATGCTGCCAACAACAAGGGTGACCACACCTACTCGTTCACGGTCAAAGAGCGATCTCCGTTCGTGCTCAGCCTGCTGGCTGGCTGGAACTCGGTATCGTTCCCTGCGAACCCGATCGACCGTGCGCTACACGCAGTCTTCACCAACGACGCTGTTGACGTCGTAATTGGTTGGGACGCGACCAACCCGGTCAGTCCGTGGCGCTCGGCGTCTAAGATGGACGGTGTTTGGACAACGCACGACGAGTACGGAACGTTGAATGACATTGAGGCACGCTACGGCTACTGGGTCCACTCGACCGGTTTCGTCACGCAAGCTGTGAAGCTTTCAGGCAGTGGCGACCGTGCGACGGATGGTCAGCCGAGCCCGGCGGACATCCCGACAGACACGGGCTGGAACTTCGTCGGTGTGGTTGACGTCGACGGTGACCAGACGCAGGACGATGCGGGCGAGACGTTGCGCAACAGCAACAACGACCCGATCACTGCGGCTGAGTACCTCGGCAACTACACCCGTGCCTACACGTGGGACCACGTCAACAACACGTGGGATGTCGTGAAGACAGACGAAGGCATCACAATCGGAACCGGTGTCTGGGTCTACTACACGAAGGACCACGACATCGCGCCGTAAAGGTCGAGAGACTGAAACGCACACTGCGCCCCTTGGGAAACCAAGGGGCGCAGTTGTTTTTGTACGGTTCTGCGAATTTAACTGTTCATATACTTGAATCCTGTTATGGATCCTCAACTGCGATCTGATGCCGAAGAGTTGCGCGGGCGTATCGCGCAGATCGTGAGGCATCTTTGACTTACCCGAAAAACGGTCGAAGATAGATCAGTTGGAGCGACAAACGCTGGATCAGGGGTTTTGGTCGGACCATAAGCGGGCGCAATCGCACATGCAGCATTTGAATGCGCTCAAGAGCGATGTTTCCACTTGGGACGGGTTGGTCCAACGGTCGGAAGAGTTGGTTGAGTTCGTAGAGTTGGCAGGTGATGAATCGGATGAGGGGATGCTGGAGCAGTTGGCTTTAGACGCTGTTGCATTGCGCTCTGATTTGGCCGAGCACGAGTTCAGGCTTCAACTAAACGGTGAGCATGATGGTCGACCAGCGATACTGTCGGTGAAGCAGGGTGCAGGCGGAGTTGATGCCCAAGACTGGTCGGAGATGTTGTTGAGGATGTACGCGCGATGGGGTGAGCAATCGGGACATGAAACCGAAGTACTCGATTTCACGCCCGGTGAGGAGGCTGGTATCAAATCCGCGGCGTTGCGTGTGGCTGGGGACCATGCTTACGGATATCTGAAGTCTGAACGTGGAGTGCATCGATTAGTGCGGCTGTCGCCTTTCGACTCCGGACATCGAAGGCATACCAGTTTTTCGCTGGTTGAGGTATATCCGGAGCCCGATGACGCGGATGAAGTTGAGATCGATCCGTCTGAGGTTCGTATGGAGGCGTTTCGAGCTAGCGGACACGGCGGTCAGAGCGTGCAGAAGAACTCTACTGCGGTGCGACTGACACATGAACCGAGCGGTATTGTGGTTTCGGTGCAAAATGAACGTTCACAGGCTCAGAATCGGCAAGTGGCGATGAAGATACTCCACGCACGTCTAACCGATCTCGAGAATCAACGACGTGCTGCGGAGCAGGCGAGACTCAAGGGTGATCATGTATCAGCGGAGTTTGGGAGGCAGGTGCGGAGCTACGTGTTGCACCCGTATCAGATGGTGAAGGACCACCGCACCGATCACGAGGTGTCTGACGCGCGCGGGGTTTTGGAGGGCGATTTGGACGGCTTCCTGAAGGCGTATCTTCAGTCATCGATTGGCAACTAAATACGAATACCCCGCTCCGATCCCGGTGCATACCCCTAACTCCCTTTCGTCGTACAAAAGGGGAAACATTTTATCGTGTTAGTGATACTGCATCGCAAACACGCAATCCACATCGCGTGGCAAATACGTAACAACTATCAGACGCCGAAAATATCACGCACTGTGAAAATCTGGAGATAGATGATGAAGAAGGCACGTTTCTTGGGTATATCGTTGCTCGCCGCATTGGCAATGTTTGCGGTGGCGTGCTCGAGCGAAGAGGAACCGACATCTACACCGATCCCCGAGCCTACTGCGACGCAAGTAGTACCGACGGTGGTTTCTACACCGCCACCAGCACGGTCTGAGCGTCCAACACCAACAGGTCAAGCCAAGGTTGCGCCGGAACTGTTGCAGACCCCTGAGCGGGTGGGCGATGACAAACCGACTGGAGGGGTTTTCAGAAGGTTGTGGGCGGACCCGCCGACACTTGACCCAGCGCTGGTGACAGACGGGACGTCTTACGCGATCGTGATCGAGTTGTTCAGTGGTCTCGTTAAGTTGACCGGGGAATCTGACGATCCGATAGCGATGGATTTGGCTGAGAGCTACTCTGTGAGCAACGAGGGGAAGACCTACAAGTTCGTACTCAAGGATGATCTGAAGTTCAGCGACGGGTCACCTCTCACGGCATCTGATTTCAAGTGGTCGTGGGAACGTGCGGCGCTGCCAGAAACGGAATCTCCGATCGTAGATGAGTTCCTCGGTGACATTATTGGAGTGCAGGCGATCATCGACGGTGAAGCGACCACTGCTGAAGGCATTGAGGTGATTGACGATCACACGCTGCAGGTCACGATAGACGCGCCGAAGCCGTACTTCATCGCGAAGCTGACATACCCGATAGCGTTTGTGGTCAACGCCGACAACGTGACGTCGGGCGGTGAAAACTGGACCGATGATCCAGTCGGCACTGGACCGTTTGTGCTCAAGAGCTACAGCATCGGCGAGCGGATGATCTTGTCCAAGAATCCGAACTATTGGGGCGATCCTGCCTACTTGGATGAGGTGCACATGCTTTTGGCAGGTGGGTCAGCAATGGCGATGTATGAGAACGATGAGATCGATATCACCGGCATCGGGCTTGCGGACCTTGAACGCGTCACTGATCCGGAGGAAGAGTTGTCGAAGGATGTCGTCGAGGTTCCGCCGTCGTTCAGCACCAGTTACATCGGATTCAACGTGGAAGAAGCGCCGTTCGATGACGTGCACTTCCGGCGTGCGCTCAACTTTGCGGTGGACAAGCAACTCGTGGCGAACGCGGTTTTTTCCGACCTAGTGCGACCAGCGACCGGCGTAATCCCTCCGGGTTTTGTCGGGTTCAACCCTGATCTGGAAGGATTGGCTTTCGACGAGGAGAAAGCAAAGGAAGAGCTAGCTAAGTCGAAGTATGCGGATCCTGAAACGCGGCCGCGTATTGTAATTACGTTGCCGGGAACCGGTGGTTCTCCCAGTTTGACGACCGAGGTGGTGGCTGATATGTGGCGACGCACTCTAGAGGTCGATGTGGAGATTCAGCAGGTGGAGTGGGCGACGTTCCTGCAGGACTTGCACCGCAACCGCTTGCAAGCCTTCTCGTTGGCGTGGCAAGCGGACTATCCGGACCCGCACACGTTCGTAGACGTATTGTTCAGGACTGGCAGTTCGATCAACAACACCAACTACTCGAACCCTGACGTTGACGCCTTGCTGGAACAAGCAAACATCGAGGCGGACCCGGTGCGTCGGATCAAGCTGTATCAAGAAGCTGAAGAGATGATAGTGGAAGACGCAGCTTGGCTACCGCTATGGTGGGGTGTCGAGGGCAAGGTGCTCGTGAAGCAGCGAGTTGGAGGCATGACGTTCCCACCGTTGTCTGTCCCCATTTATCAGTACGTCTACATAGACGGCTGATATACGCCTGCTCGGTTTGTAAACGCTCATCGGGAGGGTGGCCAGCTACGGTCACTCGCCCGATATTTCAAACGCACGTGTTTTCCCAAATTCAGATGTGAATTTGATACTTTGTATCTAGTGCAAGAAACGAAGACCCCAGAGAACTGAAGGAGAGGCGCGAGATGAAATTCGCCTCAAGATTGTTGATAGTCGGAGTTGCATTTGCGGTGATGTTCGCGATTGGATGTAGCTCGGCAGAGCCTACTGCGACTCCGATCCCGCCGACAGCAACCGCGGTGCCGCAACCTACAGCGACCGGTGTTCCCACAGAAGCTCCAGCAGCTGAAACCAGCTCGAGCGTAGCACCCACGGCGACGGCGATTGCTGCGGCAACATCTACTGCTGTTGCAGAGGTCACCGCGGAGGCAGAGGCGGCAATGGCGGCTGAAGAGACGGTTACCGCGGAAGAGACCGCGACTGCTGAGATGAAAGAGGCGGAGGAAGCAGACGAGGAAGAGTTCGATTCCCGGCGCGGCGGAGTATTCAAATTGTTGGGTTCCGACCCGACCACGTTGGATCCGGCTTTGACGACGGATAGTACTTCGTACGACATCGTGACCGAAGTGTTCGGCGGGTTAATGCGTTTGACCGACAATCCAAATGAACCTGTAGTGCTCGATTTGGCGGAAAGCTTCACAGTTAGCGCCGAGGGCACAGTTTACCGGTTCAAGTTGCGCGAGGATGCCGTTTTCAGCGACGGCAGCCCGGTAACGGCTTCAGACTTCAAGTGGTCGTGGGAGCGTGCGGCGTTGCCGGAAACGGGATCGCCGATTGTGAAGGAATTCCTCGGCGATATTGTCGGGATCAACGAGATGGTTGACGGCAACGCAACATCGGCTTCAGGCATCACCGTTGTGGATGATCACACGTTGGAGGTGGAGATCGACGCTCCGAAGCCGTATTTTATCGCCAAGCTGACCTATCCGGTGACCTACGTGGTCAGCAGAGACAACATCGAATCGGGTGGCGATATATGGACTGACGATCCGATAGGCACTGGACCGTTCGTGCTGAAGTCATATGAGATCGGTGTTGAGTTGGTTCTTGCACGCAATGAGAATTACTCCGGGACGCAGGCGTTCTTGGACGAGGTACGCTTCAACTTGGCCGGCGGCTCCGCAATGGCGATGTACGAGAATGATGAGATCGACATAACCGGTATCCCACAGGCAGCGTATGAGCGGGTCACAGATCCGAACGAGCCGATTTCAAGAGAGGTCGTTGATGTTCCGCCGGAGTTCGTCACCTGGTACATCGGCTTTAACACCGAGTCTCCACCGTTTGACGACGTGCATTTCCGGAGGGCTTTGAACTACGCGGTCGACAAGGAGTTGATTGCGGAGGCGGTTCTTGGCGGACGGGTAACCCCGGCGTACGGGCCGACGCCACCCGGATTCATCGGATTCAATCCCGATCTAGAGACTTTGGGTTTCGATGCTGACAAAGCAACCGAAGAGTTGAACATGTCGAAGTATGCGGACGCTGATTCCCGTCCACGCATCGTGTTGACCGCTCCAGGTACTGGTGGTTCGCCACCGGCTTGGCTGGTGGCTGTGGGTGATATGTGGGCCAGAACCCTTGGCGTGGAAGTCGAGTTCCAAGAAGTCGAGTGGGCTACATTCCTGGAAGAGGTTGACAACTATCGGTTACAGGCTTTTTCGCTGGCTTGGAGTCCGGACTATCCAGACCCTCACACGTTCATCGATGTACTGTTCCGCAGCGACAGCCAGATCAATCAGACGCAGTACGCCAATGCGGAGGTCGACGCTTTGCTTGACGAGGCGACAACTGAACAAGATCCAGCGCGTCGCATCCAGCTGTACCAACAAGCGGAGCAGATAATCGTTGATGAGGCTTCTTGGATACCAATGTGGTGGGGCAGTTCTGGCAAGGTCTTGGTGAAACCATGGATCAAGGACTTCAACCTTTCGCCGCTTGGTGGATACTCCTTTGAAAAAGTCTGGGTTGACGAGATAGATTTCTAGGTCGATCCGTACCGACTAGGTGCGGGCGTCCATTGCTCCGGTTGTGAGACGATGCGTCGAATGCTAGGATTTGTAGCGCGATGCTGATCTATGTCTCCCGCCGATTGCTTTGGACGCCCGTTCTGTTGTTTTTCGCGGGGTTATTCATCTTCTCGTTGAGTAGCATCACGCCAGGCGACCCTGCGGAGTTGATGGCGGGCCAACGCGCCGACCCCGAAGCCATAGAGCGAATTCGTGACCGCCTCGGGCTCGACGACCCGTTTATGGTTCAGTATCTGCGCTATATTTCCAATGCGCTAAAAGGGGACTTGGGCGAAAGCTACAGATATCGGGGCCGTGACGTAATTGAACTGCTCGTACCTAGATTGAAGGTTTCGCTTGAACTCAACATCGTCTCATACCTCGTGACACTCATCATCGGGTTGCCGTTGGGATTCTGGGCGGCTATGCGTCAAGGGACATGGAAGGATCCAACGGCGACAACGTTCATGCTGTTGGTCTATGCGTTGCCAGTATTTTTCACTGCGCCATTCCTGATTCTGGTGTTCGCGTTGTGGCTGGACTGGATACCAGTTTCCGGATGGTCCGGGATATTCTCGACCCAGGCGATACTTCCCGCGGTGACGCTCGGCGTCCCTGGCGCGTTTGTCTTCATGCGTTACATGCGAGCGTCTACATTGGATGTATTGGGGCAGGAGTTTGTTCGGACTGCCCATGGCAAAGGGATGGGCCATATGACGGTGAATCGCAGGCATATCGCTCGAAATGCGCTGATCCCGATCATGACGATAATGGGTTTTTCGCTTGCCGGCATGTTCGGTGGGTCGTTAATCGTCGAGCTCATCTACGGAATACCGGGTGTAGCTAGGTTGTCGTTGGAGGCGGTATTCCAGCGCGACTATCCGTTGCTGATGGCACTGACTATCTTGGGCACGACGATGTTAGCGTTGGCGAACCTTTTCACGGACATCATGTACTCGGTCATCGATCCACGTATTCGATTGAGGGCGTGATATGGAAGGATCGAGATCCGCAAACATAGGCCAACCAACCTCGTCCGACCTGGACATTATGGAGGCACCTGACGGTTTCTTCCATCACGCTTGGTTCGAATTGCGGAAGCGCAAACTTGCCGTGTTCGCAGTCTGCGCTTTGATACTCCTGTATTCAGTAGGATTACTGGCACCAGTGGTGGCGACTCACGACTACTCGGAGACGAATCTTGCCAAAACGCAAGCAGCTCCAGACTCGGAGAACTGGCTAGGCACAGATCGATTAGGGCGAGACATTTTTTCGAGAGTTGTTTGGGGTATCCAGACGACGGTCATTTTGACGTTGGTCACGACGTTGACTGCGAGTGTGATTTTGGGGTTGATATTTGGTATGGCGGCTGGCTATCTGCGCGGTATCGCCGACATACTTATTTCGAGGATTGGCGAGGTAATTGCTGTCATCCCGGATGTCCTATTGTTGCTGATCATCGTCGCCACGGTACGTCCTCGAATCAAGGAATTCGGTTACTGGATTGAAGACAACACATTCATTTCCGGTGTTGTATCTTCAGGCGTTATCGACTACATCGTCTTGGGCATAGCGTTCTTGCCGATATCGTGGTTCGGATCAATGCGATTGATCCGCGGGCAGACATTGGCGATTCGCACCGCGCCTTACGTGGATGCTGCGCGTTCCATGGGTGTTGGCACGCCGACAATATTGTTCCGGCATATCCTGCCTAATGTCATCACACCGCTGGTGGTAAGCGTGAGTTTCGGCATGGGTGCGGTAGCTCTTGGCGAAGTGATCATCAGCTTCTTCGGCGTCGGGGTTCAGCCGCCTCGGCCAAGTCTGGGAGTGATGATCGGGGATGTGACGGCTCGAACTGGTAGCGCGGCGGTCGAGACGTTGCGCAGTCACCCAGAGCAGCTGTTATCGCCGATTGTGGTGGTTTGGATGATGATATTCTGCTGGAACATACTCGGCGACGCGCTTAACGACATTCTTAATCCGCGCGCACGCTAGTCGGAGGGCTTTCTCATGAGCGGCAAATTGAGGGTCGGGTTGGCATGTAACGCTGGCTATGTAGAGCGGGGCATAAAGGATCACGAGGTCGACCGTCTCAATGAGTTCGCAACTTTCGAGATTCGGGAGTTCGACGAATTTTCCGACTGGTATTCGCCACCGGAATCTTCCTCCAAGGTGATCGCTGATTTCATAGATTTCGCGTCGGGCGTTGATGCCATGATTGTTTGCCACGGCGCGCCACGCGTGACGGGCGAAATCTTGGATGCCGCGCCGTCGATGCGTTTGGTCGGCGAGTTGGAAGGGGATCGTTTTGCGCAACGGATAGATGTGGAGGCTTGCCTTGAGCGGGGGGTCAAGGCGGTGGATACGACACATGCGTCGAGTTTGCCGGTGTCTGAGTGGGCGTTGGCCATGATGTTGATGGGTTTGAAGAAAGTCGGGATCCATTACCGTCGCATGATCAACCATGAGGAGTGGGGTACGGGTTACCAACGCGTGCACCACCCAGATTTTCAGATGATGGGCGATTTAACTGGTCGGACGGTTGGATTGATCGGCGGTGGGAATATCGCTCGCCGTCTAATAGAGTTGCTTGTGCCGTTTCGAGTCGAGATATTGGTGCACGATCCTTATCTTCCGCGGGAAGTGGCGTCGGCGATGAATTTCACGATGACGTCGTTGAAAAACGTAATGAGCGTTCCCGACGTTGTGGTGTGTCTGGTGCCCCATACACCTGCGACGGAGGGAATGTTGGGTACCGAAGAACTGGGTTGGTTGCGGCATGGCGCGGTGTTTGTGAACGTGTCGCGTGGGCAGGTAGTTCAGTCGAATGCTCTGATAGAGCGCTTGAGGCACGACGATATCTACGCGTGTCTAGATGTGTTCGATCCTGAGCCGGTTCCGGTTGATTCCCCGATCAGGCATTTTTGGAATGTTTTCCTGACACCGCATATAGCGAGCACGACGGACGGAACGGGCATATCGTTTTTCGGCGAGATGATTGATGAGCTTCGGCGGTTCCACTTGGGTCACGACACAAAACATGACCTGATGCCGCGGACTTTGGCGAATCGTAGAGGCGAAGAGCCGGGGGACTTGGACTCCGTTCGCTGACACAGTTATCGCTTGCTAATATGTAAGGCGAACTTACTCCGTCTAATCGTCAGCAGGTGCCTCTCGTGTCGAAGATCGATCCCTACTCCTCCACGTATTTTCAGTCTCGTCGATCTGCGGTGATGGCCCGCAATGGTGCAGTGGCAACGAGCCAACCGTTGGCCGCGCAGGCCGGGTTGCGAATGTTGCTCGATGGTGGCAACGCGGTAGATGCCGCAGTGGCTATGGCGGCCGCGCTTAATGTCGTGGAGCCCGGTTCGACCGGCATTGGCGGTGACATGTTTGCGCTGATTTGGAACAAGGATGAGCGCAGAGTTGCGGCATTGAATGGGAGTGGTCGATCCGGAGCAGCGGCGGATGTTGACGATGTTCGAAAGGCCGGGTTCGACGCGATTCCGAACGAGTTGGATGGTTGCGCGTTTTCCGTGAGTGTGCCGGGGACGGTTCATGGCTGGGAGACAGCGTTGGAGCACTACGGTCGGATGACGCTTGCAGAGGTGTTGAGGCCGGCGATCGACTACGCGACAAATGGGTATCCGGTTTCTGAGGTGATTGCGCGCGGTTGGGAAGGTTGCGAGACGAAGCTGCGGCACCGTCCATCGGGTTCGGAGATGCTGCCGATCAACGGTCGTGCGCCAAGGTGTGGGGAGATAGCGACTTTGCCGGAGCTTGGAGGATCCTTGCAGGTGATCGCGGAGGGTGGCAGTGAAGCGTATTACAAGGGAGATATCGGCAAGAAGATTGCGGCGTATGTGCAGCAGGAGGGCGGATGGCTGACGGAGGAGGACTTGACGTCGCATCATTCGGATTGGGACGAGGCGATACACGTCAACTATCGTGGTGTAGAGGTTTGGGAGTGCCCGCCTAATGGGCAGGGGATAGCGGCGCTGATGGCGTTGAACATCGCCGAGGGGTTTGATATCGGCGATATGGGAAGCCAGTCCACGGACGCCTATCATCACTTGATCGAGTCGATGCGTTTGGGTTATGCGGATGCTTTGCAGTATGTGGCGGATCCGCGGGTTGCGGAGGTGCCGATTGGCCCGTTGCTTTCTAAGGAGTATGGTGACCGGCGTCGGTCGAGCATCGACTCGATGATGGCGCACCCGAACGTTTCTTACGGCGATCCTATGGGTGGTGGAGACACGATCTACTGCACGGCGGTGGATGGTGATGGCAATGCGTGTTCTCTGATCAACAGTCTTTTCGCCGGATTCGGTTCGGGGTTAGTGGTTCCTGGAACGGGTATCGCGTTGCAGAATCGGGGTTCGCTGTTCTCCTTCGATCCTGATCATCCCAACTACTTGCAGGGCCGGAAACGTCCGTATCAGACGATCATTCCGGCGATGGCCACGCGGGATGATGAGATGTGGTTGTCGTTCGGCGTGATGGGCGGGTTCCAGCAGCCGCAAGGTCATTTGCAGGTGATCTCGAACATGGTCGATTTCGGCATGGATGCGCAGAAGGCGCTGGATGCACTACGTTTCAGCATCGATGTGCAGGGCGACAAGAGTGTGAGGGTCGAGGAAGACCTCGACGCTTCTGTTGTCTCCGAGCTGCGGAAGCGCGGTCACGACATCGTGGTTCAGCGAGCCTATGATCGCGTCGGGTTCGGTGGCGGTCAGGTCGTTTCGCGAGATGCGGAAACGGGTGTGTTGTGCGCCGGTACGGAGCCGCGCAAGGACGGTTCGGCGCTTGGTTGGTAGTCTGCTACCTGCGGATGCGACGGGCGAGGAATAGCGCCGCCAACAGGGCTGTAATCAAGAACGGCGAGGCTTCTAACGGGCCATTGCCGTTTGAGTTGCAGAGGCCACCAGAACTGGTTGGTTCCTCCTCGGGAGTATCGGCTTCAGGCGCTGGTTCTGATGGAGGTCCTTCAACAGCGGTTGGCTTGACCATGACCTCTGGTTCAGCGGTGGGTTCGACAGTTGGTGTGGGTGGTATGGGGGTGTTGGTGGGTTCTGGTGTCGGCTCGGTCCCGGTTTCACCGACTGCGATGCCGCCTTTGACTGGTGTCAGTGTGAGGAGTTTGTATTCGGTCTCGGCACCAGATTCGGCTTCCGCTGTGGGCGTGGGAGTTGGTGGGACGTACGGGTCGGCGCCGATGTCGGCGCGCCATTCGTTGTCGAGTTGTTGCACGGTTTTGCCGTAGACGTTTCGGATGGCGATATCGCCGCTACGTCCTTCGGCGATGGAGGCGATGGTTTCGGCTATCTTCTCAGGTCCGTAGGTCTCAATTAGATATTCGATGAAGTCTCGGCTTTGGCCGTAGGATACGATGACCAAGTTGGGGTCGCCGGGGAATGTCTGGAGGCGAGTGAAGGGGATGAGACGGTTGGTGTCGACGGCCCAGTCGAGGAAGTAGACGTACGAGAGACCTTTGTCGAGGTTTCCGTATTCGGCGAGTCCTTCGTTGAGCCACAGAGGTACAAGTGCGTTTCCGCCTTCGGCGGCACGTCCGACCAATATGTGGGTTAGTTCGTGGGTGAGGGTTCCGATGTCTCGGTTTCCAGAGAGGACGAGGACTACGGAGTGGTCGTAGAATGCCTGACCTTCCGTGATGAGTTCGCGGCTGATGGTTGCGCTGCGGGCGCTTACAGCGCCGATCATCTCGGCGTTGTTGTTATAGAGAGTGACGATGATGGGAGTTTCGATTTCGCTGCCGATGATGGGTCCCATGAGTTCCATCGATTCTTGGGCTGCGTCGGCAAGGCGTTCGGCGCGGACTTGGACGGGGCCGTGGTAGTAGACGTGTATCGGCCCGCGACTGACGACGTCCCATTCGTATCGGGCGTCGAGAACCATTTCGCTGTATTGGTCTGAGAGGTATTCGTTGCCTTCTTTGTCGATGGCTTCGAATACGAAATCGACGGTGGTTCCGGGTGGGAGATAACGAGCGGAGGTGTTTACTCGCCAGAGGAGTTCGCCGTCGATGAGTGACTCGGTTTGTTCGGTGAGGTCAAGGTAGTCGTACTGGCCGGTGGTGGCTGGGCCGGTAGTGAAGCGAACGCGTACATCGTCGATTTCGATGTCAGATTCGAAAGAGGTGTAAAAGCGAATGTCTTCGGGGAAGTTGCTTTCCAGGCCTCCGTCGAGGAAACGTACGGGGGGCTCTTGGGCGACTGCGGATTGATCGAATGCGAACGTGGTTAGCGCCGCGAAGAGCGCGAGCGCTAGTGTGGTGATACTTAGTTTGACGACCATGTTCATTGTTCGGAGCATTGATTGCGAACGACGTTGCTTTTAGGAATTACGCCAATGCGATGCGGTTGGACGTGTCTATATAAGGGTAAGTCAGGGTGATTGTCTACTTGGCGTTTCGCCATTCTGCCCAGAAGCGGTAGAAGGCGCTGAGGGGGGTGCCGACGGCGAGTATCCAGAGGCCCCATATCGGTTGGCCGATGATGAGTGCTACGGTCATTATGACGACTCGTTCGGGGCGTGTGAGGAAGCCGGATGTTCCCTTATAGCCGAGTCCTTCGGCTCGGGCCCGGATGTAGCTGACCATGATGGAGCCGACGAATGCTACGAACGCGAGGATGATGGCATCCTGACGAAAGGCGTCAGTCGATGAGTAGTGGATGAGCAGTCCAAGAAGGAGGGCGGCTTCAGAGAGGCGGTCGAAGGTGGAGTCGAGGAGAGCGCCTTTGTCAGAGACTTTGCCAGTGCGCCGTGCGATGGCACCATCGATCATGTCGAATAGTGCGGCGGGAATACTGATCAGTCCGGCGATTAGAAACTCTCCGATGGCGGCGAATCCGGCGGCTAAGACTGCGAGGAGGAATCCGGCGATGGTTGCGGCGTTGGCGTTGAAACCGATAGCTACAAGAGCGGCTGAGATGGGTTCCTCGAACCAACGCGCGATCGCGGCGCGTGCGGATTTGCGGAGCTTCTGGAGTCCGCTCTCCGACTCAACCACTGCTGGTTCGCCGTTGCTGCGTCGCGAATGGTAGCGGTGCGCGGGCAGTGACTTCGAGGTAGTAGTCGATGACGTCGTCGGCGACTCTGGCCCACCCGAAGCGTTGCACTTTTTCGTGGCCGTTGCGGACGAGGCTGTTGCGCAGTTGGGGTTCCTCGATGAGGCGTTGGATGGCGTTTGCGATGGCGTATTCATCGCCGACATCGACTAGGAGTGCATCTTGTTCGTGATCTGCGACGCCTTCGAATCCGAGGATGCGACTGGCGACGATCGGTGCGCCAGATGCCATGGCTTCGACGAGTACTAGCCCGAAGCTCTCGTGTCCAGTGTTGGGAGCGCAAAATACGTCGGCGTGCTGGTAGTAGGCGGGGAGTTCCTCGTCGGTGACGGGACCGGCGAAGATGACGTCGTCGATGCCTCGTTCGCCCATCATTCGATAGGATTCGCGGTCTGGGACGCCTGCGCCGACGACGATTAGGCGGAGGTTGGGGTAGCGCCACCTCAGGGTGCTGTACGCGCCGAGTAAGAAGCGGAGCCCTTTGCGTTTTTCGCCAACGCGGCCAACGAAGACAAGGTTTATGGCGTCGTCTCTGAATTCGCTGGGTTTTGGCCGAGGTTTTTCGAACCTTGGGACGTCAATGCCATTTGGGATGATGGTGTAGTTGTCGGGGAAGTATTTGTAGGCGTATGCTTTGGCGGCGTTGGAAACGGCGATGCGGCCGTCTAGTTTGTCGGCTATGAGGGTGAATACGGGTTTGAATCCAAGGTATCCGGGATGGATGTTATCGCTGTAGGCGTGGAATGTGCCGACGGTGGGCCAAGGTGAGAACCAGCTGGCAGTGGCGCCTAGGAAGGGCATGAGGGGTTCGTGGATGTGAACTACGTCGAATCGCTCTGATGTGAGGATACGTCGCATCTGCCTTGCGGCTTTGATGCTCACGGATATTCGGGACACGGACCCGCTGGCGTTGAATGGGACGCTGCCGCCGAGGGGCATGACTTCGAGACCGCTGACGTCAGGAGCGGTTTGGGGGCGGGATCGTGGGGCGAAGAGGACGACATCATGGCCGCGATGGGAGAGTTCTCTGCTGAGGCTGGCCGTGTGAGCCGCCACGCCGCCGTGATACGAGAGGTCGTATGGTGAAACTTGGGCGATTCGCATCGGTGATTTGGCTACAGAATTCTCTTGATCTGGACCTTAGCGGTCGCTCGGATTACATCTTACCAAGAGTGGGGTTTGAGTGGGTATTTTGAACCAGGATTTGCAGGATTGGTAATGATCTTAAGGATGGGTGTAGTTGTCTGAACTGCGGTCCTCCCCTGTGTTCGCTTGGCTGCCCCCTCTTAATCTCCCCCTGAGAGGGGAGAGGAGGGGATTCTACTGACGCAGGCCCCTTTTTCCGTATCGGGGTACGGGCACCCCCTGCCCCTCTGCGTTCTTGTGTCGGTCTCTTGGGCTCCGCGTCCCCCTTTTGCTGACGCAAAAAGGGGAGGGATGGTTTTGGGCGCGTCTAATTGAAGGCGTGCGGGCCCCCTTTGTCCTTCGGACATTTCCCCCGCTAGCGGGGGAAACCCTATGGTTCGTTGTGTTCGAAGCATCGCCGCGTCTGGGTTGCGCGCGGGCGACAACTCGCATGCTTTACCTAGGCTGGCAGGTGTTTTTGTGTCCAGCACCGCCGACGTCGCCAGACCGTCGGCCCTCCGGGAAGCGTCTGAAAGAGGTGCTCCCGTCATCGCTCGATTCATTCCTCTCGCTGGTGCTGCAGCCTCTTCCGCCCGACGAACCGGAAAGACGTGTGCCGGATAAAAGACCGTTCGCCCGGGTCTTGAACGGACAGACTCCCCCGCGCTACTCCCCTCTGGATTCCGGTTCTCCCCGGAACAACCTGGGTTTGGCACGTTCCCCTCTGGATCCCCGCGTGCGCGGGAATGGCATTGGGGAGGGCGTCCGCCGTCTGGCTTGCTTTCGTTGGCGGAGCCGGCATATGCTCCGCACCCGAGCACTACAGCGACAACGGTCTTCGTAACCGGGTTTCGGCAGCGTTTCGTCCCGTCTTCTCAGACGTCTCTCAGGACTTGTGGCGGGCACCGCCGGCGGGTCGTGTGTTGGCGACCCCGTGCTGCCCCGCTCGCTGCCTGTTTACCTTATTCAGTTGTCTTTTTTCTGCCTCGCGTCCGAAGGTTGCGCGTGCCCCGGGCGCGGCGATGTTTCGTTTTCCGTGCGCCGACCCGATGGCCGTCGGATCGGCGCTTGTTGTTTATATTACTACATATGTTGCGGGAGTCAAGTTGAACTGTGATCCCGGTTCAAGCCCGGGACATGCTTTTGTGATTTGAGTGATGGGCTGTGATTGCCCCGCCCTTTTGTCCCATCTCACCCTCACTCTGGCCCTCTCCCATCGAGGGAGAGGGGATAGATTTCTCGTTTCGCGGCGCCCCATTCAAGCCCCCTCAGAGAGGGGGAGGGGAAGGGAGTTTGCTGACGCAAAAGGGGAGGGAAGAGTGGCGAGGGAGAGTGAATCGCCGCGACGGTCCTCCCCCTGGCCCCCTCCTGAAGGAGGGGGAAAGCTGGCACCGGGCATACCCCGCTCGCGTCACTTCGTTTGCTCGCGCCCCTTTCGCTGGGCGAAAGGGGCTTGGGTGTTTGCACTTTAGGGTTGTTTATTAGAAAATAGTGGAAGTTGATGGAAATAAGTGGAACTGTGATGCCCTGTTACCCGCCTCTCTGGATACTCGCCTGCGCGAGTATGACGTGGGAGGGCGCGGGAATGACGGTTGTGGGTTGGGAAGTTCAGGTAAGGAGCTTTGAGCATGGCCAATTTGAAGGTGCGTGATGTTGCTGAGCGATTGGATGTCAGCAGCAAGACGGTCTACAAGTGGCTTCGTGAGGGGCTGATACCGGCGAGTCGGCTGGGCAGGAGTTGGATCGTATCGGAGGAGGCGCTGCAGGCGGCGCTGGCTCCGGGGTCTAACCGTCCGCTGGCGAGCGCGGTTGTCGATGAAGGCGCGATGGCGTCGGCGTCTGGTTCTGCTGTTGCGTCAACGGAAGGATCGGGGTCTCGTGATGTGGAGCCGATGGCTCTGGCGAGGCCGGTTGAAAGGAGAACCCCTGTGGGTCGTATCAATGTTGCAGTTATCGGCTTGGGCAACTGTGCCTCGTCACTGATTCAGGGCATCCACAAGTATGGAGAGGTTGATGAGAATTCGGCGGCTGTGCCGGGTGTGATGCACAACGTTCTGGGTGGATACACGATCGGCGATGTGAACGTGGTTGCGGCGTTCGACGTGGACAAGGAGAAGGTGGGTGTGGACATCAATGAGGCGATCTTCGCGAAGACGAACAATGCTTTGCCGTTCCACGATGTTCCTCGTGCGGGGATTCCGGTGGACCGTGGGATGACGCATGATGGTATCGGGCAGTATCTGGAGGACGTTGTTGAGAAGGCTCCGGGGTCGACTGCTGACATTGTTGGGATTCTGCGAGAGCGCGAGGTGGATGTTGTTATCAACTACCTGCCGGTGGGTTCGGAACAGGCGACGAAGTGGTATGTGGAGCAGGTTTTAGCGGCGGGTTGTGCGTTTGTGAACTGCATCCCGGTGTTTATCGCGAAGGAGGCGTATTGGCAGAAGCGGTTCGAGGACAAGGGTGTGCCGGTTGTTGGTGATGACATTAAGTCGCAGGTAGGAGCGACGATCATTCACCGGTTATTGGCTCGGTTGTTTGAGGACCGAGGTGTTCGGCTGGACAAGACTTATCAGTTGAACTTCGGTGGGAACACGGACTTCTACAACATGCTGGAGCGCGCGCGGTTGGTGACGAAGAAGATTTCGAAGACGCAGTCGGTACAGTCGCAACTCGAGAAGGATCTGCCGACGAAAGATGTTCACATCAGCCCTAGCGACCACGTTGCGTGGTTAGAGGACCGGAAGTGGGCGTATATCCGTCTGGAGGGGACGTCTTGGGGAGATGTTCCGTTGAATGTTGAGTTGAAACTGGAGGTTGAGGATAGTCCGAACTCGGCGGGGGTTGCGATCGATGCGATTCGTTCGGCGAAGATAGCGCTGGACAAGGGTGTTAGTGGTGCGATTGAGCCGGCGTCGGCGTACTTCATGAAGTCGCCGCCGGTGCAGATGCGGGATGATGATGCTCGGAAGGCGGTGATTGAGTTTGCGCAGGGGAGCAATGGGGCAGTGGCTTAACCTCGGCACTACTCACCGTTGAGTGTTGCGTTAGGGTTGGCGAGATAAGCAAAATGGGGCGACCTTTGTGGTCGTCCCATTCTTTTTGGGTTTTGGGAATCTAATCGCCGACGGTTGCGGTGTGGATGCCGCATTCTTTGGCGTCAGGGGCGGATTCTCACCACTGGGGTTAGTTTTCGTCCGGTTTGGCGACGTAAACGCTAACTACAACGGCTATTTTGATTCGGCGGGTTTTTCCGGGAAGTTATGGAATCTAGTTTGGAAAAATGTGAAATCACCGAATTCCCGTTGAGTTGGTCTTTCAGTTCCAGATTCCAAAAGGCATTCCATTGTTTTGACAAGTGTGGGACAGTTTCTTTTCAACGCTCGAAGTGCCCAATATCGTCTAAATCAAGAGCGCTTGAATCCTCGGTATTGAAGCCTGATCGAGTGGTTTGGTTTCCACATGCTCAAACGTGGCAGAATTTTAGTATTCGCAGCATACGTGACCGCTATGGGTATAGCGGTGAGTGCGATGGCATTCCTTTTGCACCGCACCGCCGTTCTGATAGTGGCGATCTACCGGATTAGAGATCTTTTTTCTTAATCGCCGACCTCTTTTGGAACGACCAAGTCGGCCCTAGGAAGTAGCAGAAACACTGTGGATGCCGCATTCTTTGGCATCGGGGTCGGATTCCCACCACCAGCGTCCGGAGCGTTCGTCTTCGCCGGGTTTGACGGCTCTGGTGCAGGGGGCGCAGCCGATTGAGGGGAAGCCTTTGTCGTGGAGGATGTTGTAGGGGACTTTGTTGTCGATGGCGTATTGTCGGATCTGTTCGGCGGTCCAGTTAGCGACGGGGTTGATTTTGTAGGCGTCGTGGGCGAGGTCCTTCTCGACGATCTGGATCTCGGAGCGCTTCATGCCTTGGTCGCGACGTAGGCCGGTGATCCAGGCGTCGGCTTCGTTGAGGGCTATGTTGAGTGGGTTTACCTTGCGTATCTCGCAGCAGAGTTGACGGTTCTGAACGCCTTTGTAGAAGAGATTCATACCGTGCTGGCGGATCATGCGTCCGACTTCACGGATGTCGGGATAGTGGACCTCGACCTCGGTGTTGTAGCGGCGGGCGATGCGGTCCATGAGGTCGTAGGTTTCCTCAAAGAGGCGCATCGTGTCTAGTGTTGCGAGGCGGGCTTTGGGGTTGACCTTCCAGTACATGTCGAAGATTGCCATGCCATCGATGGCGAATGAGGACATCTGGATGCAGCGGTCGCCGAAGGTGTCGTCGGCCCATCGGAGAATCTCGGACGGGTGAGCATCCTCGAGTTCGCGGTTTATGGACGCGAGTTGATCATCGGAGAATCTGTCGAGGACTCTTGGCTCGACGGTTTCGGGCTCAACGTGCTCGAAGGCCAAGTTCTCAGTCTTGAGGATGGTCAATGGGGATTTCTCCGGTGGAGGATGAATTAGTCGCCTGTTTGCGGGTGGTTTTGGGAGTGGTATTCGAGTCAGCTTGGGCAAAAAAAGACCCCTGCGTTTCGATTTGCAGGGGTATTGGAGCCGAATCGCGTTACTGTGTGCGCCCGGCCGTGAGATTGAACGTGCAACTAACCCCTGCTAGGGGCTGATACAAGAACACTCGACGGTTCGGAACCGCCCGGACAGGGAAGCCATTTCACACGCCATTATATCTTGTGGAACTTTAGCGTGTATTCGTCTCGGACGCGGTTCGGGATTAGAATGAACTTAATCTGAGTTTAGTTTGGCTAAGCGCCGAATGGAGAGGATCTCGTCGATGGCAACGATGACGAAAGCAACGATTAGCGGTGAGCGTATGGAGGAGTTGCAGAGCATCGCGGGCGATCATCTCTTCATGCACGCTCAGCAGGTTGAGGACTGGCGTGGCAACTTGCAGATATTCGTCAAAGGCGAGGGTGCGTGGGTTGAGGATATCAATGGCAATCGTTTGATCGATGCGATGGGTGGGCTTTGGTATAAGGCTGCCGGTTACGGGCGGGTGCCTATAGCCGATGCGATGTACGAGCAGTTGACGGGTATCGAGACGCCGCCGGCGAACTCTGCGACGCCATCACAGATCGAGTTGGCTGGTCGTATTGCGGAGCTGTATCACGACAAGGATGCGCGGACGTTTTTCTTGTCTGGCGGTTCGGAGGCAGTGGAGACGGCGGTGAAGATGGCGAAGAAGTACCAGTCGTTGACGGGCAAAGCGGGTGCGTTCAAGGTGATATCGCGTCGGTACTCGTATCACGGAGCGACGGCGATGGCGGTGAGCCTGGGGCGGAGTCCGGCGGCTGATCCCTGTGGGCCCGAGATGCCGGGCGCGATTCATGTGACGAACTGGGATTCGTATCGACTGCCGTTCGAAGGCGATCCGGTGGATGTGGCGATTCGGTGCGCGAACGAGTTTGAGGTAGCGATCAAGCACAACGGTCCGGAGTCGGTGGCGGCGATGATTGCGGAGCCGATATCTGCGGCAGCGGGGATACATATTCCGCCAGCGGAGTACTGGCAGCGGTTGCGAGAGATTGCGGATGAGTACGGTGTGGTGTTGATAGCCGATGAAGTGATCACTGGTTTCGGTCGCACTGGCGAGTATTTCGCGCCTATGAATTGGGATGTGGAGCCGGACATCACGACGGTTGCGAAGTCGTTGACGAGTGGTTACTCGCCACTAGGTGCGGCGATTGCGACGAAGAAGATCGCGGATGCGTTCCTAGGCGGGCCGGGCGAGACGTTCAGGCATCTGGTGACGTTTGGCGGGCACCCGGTGAGTGCGGCTGCGGCGCTGGCGAACTTGGATGTGTTCGAAGAGGAAGACTTGGTGGGTAATAGCCGACGGATGGGTGACTACCTTTACGACGAGTTGCAGCGACTGAGGGATCACGAGATCGTCGGTGATGTGCGAGGCGGATTAGGTCTGTTAGCAGCGGTGGAGTTGGTTCAGGATCGAGCCAATAAGACTCCGTTCCCGGCGAGTGCGGGATTGGCAAGTCGATTGCCGAAGATACTGTTTGACAATGGTGTGGTTTCGTTCAGGGCTGGCGATGTGATTGCGTTGTGTCCGCCGTTGGTTGTTGACCGTGACGAGGTTGATTTCATCGTCGATGCGGTGGATCGGTCATTGACGACGCTTAGCGATGACTTGGGATTGGCTTGAGGTCGGCTTGGCAGAATCCACCTGTGAGTTTTGCACCGACGGTTAATATCTGATATTGTGCATACACACGCGTTGCGCGACTCGTAGACGCGCGTACGTTTTGCGTTTGAAACGGTAAGAACGAGACACTAGAAACTTCCACGCCCCGACGAGCATCCAATACAAGTTAGGGAGAGGTATCGATATGGCAGAAATGACAACGGCTGCAGCCCAAGAGCGTGAGCATATGCTCGAAGATGCCGCGGAGGTTGATAGCGACGGTTTCGGTCCGTCAGCTGTGACATCCGAGATCGTGTTGGATGTCAACAATTTGCAGACGCACTTCGCGACGCGCTGGGGTACGGTCAAGGCGGTTGACGGTGTGACCTACAGCGTTCGGCGGGGAGAGACGTTGGGTGTAGTGGGCGAATCCGGATCCGGCAAATCGGTTACAGCTCTGTCGATCATGCGGTTGGTTCCTTCGCCTCCGGGCCACATTGTGGGCGGCGAGGTGGTATTGAACGGTCGCAACCTGTTGGAACTTTCCGAGCGCGAGATGACGGAGATCCGCGGCGGTGAAGTCTCGATGATTTTGCAGGACCCGATGACGGCTTTGAACCCGGTGTTCACGGTTGAGAACCAGGTCGGCGAGGCGATTCGAATCCACCAGAAGTTGCGCGGTAAGGATCTTTGGGACTCGATAGTCGACGCTCTCAGGAAGGTTCGAATTCCGGCGCCGGAGACGCGCGCGAAAGACTATCCGCACCAGTTGTCGGGCGGGATGCGGCAGCGCGTGGTCGGTGCTATCGGCATTTCGACTAGCCCGGACGTGATTATCGCGGACGAGCCCACGACATCGCTCGACGTGACGATTCAGGCGGCATATCTGAGGCTGTTGCGCCAGATTCAGCGTGAGGCTGGTGTTGGGATTATCTTCATCACTCACGACTTCGGTATCGTGGCGAAGATGTGTGACCGTGTGGCGGTGATGTATGCCGGCCGGATCGTGGAGTCAGCGGATGTCAGGACGATCTTCAACAACCCGTTGCACGAGTACACGAAGGCGCTGATCAACTCGGTGCCGAAGCTAGAGGAAAAGACGGGTCGGTTGCCTCAGATCGAGGGTCAGCCGCCGTTGCTTTACAACCTTCCCGAAGGCGATGCGTTCGCGCCAAGGTCACCGTTGGAGTACAACGAGGAAGACGCGAACATCCGGCCGGAACTGGTTGAGGTTTCGCCGGGGCACTTTGTGCAGTTGTCGCGTGCGTCGGTGGAGAGCTTTGATGACTACAAGCATCTCGTTTCGTACGGTTAATCCCAGCGGGCCAATGATCGAAGTAATCGGTTCAAGAGGTAATCAATAGATGGCGACAGAGACAACTACCCCAGTAGAAATCCCGGAGGCACCGGGGGCATCGAATCCGTCGGATGCGATATTGCAGGTCCGTGGATTGCGGAAGTGGTTTGACGTTGGGGGACGCTTTCTTGGTATAGGCCAGCGGAGCTGGCTGAAGGCTATCGACGACGTCAACTTCGATGTGCGGGAGGGCAGGACCTTCGGCTTGGTCGGCGAGTCGGGTTGCGGCAAGACCACAACGTTGAAAGTGATCTTGGGCTTGGAAGAGCCGACTGAGGGGAACATCTACTGGCAGGGCGAAGATGTCGCAACGATGACGCGTGCCGGGCGGCGTGAATTCCGACGTTCGGTGCAGGCCGTGTTCCAGGACCCTTGGTCATCGCTGAACCCGCGAATGAGGGTTCAGGCGATTGTGGGTGAGCCGCTAGAAATCGCTACTACGATGACGCGTGGGGAGATCCGGGACCGCGTGGGCGATCTGCTGGTCGAGGTGGGATTGAACCCGTATCAGATGAACCTGTATCCGCACGAGTTCTCAGGTGGTCAGAGGCAACGCATCGGAATTGCGCGCGCGCTGGCATTGAACCCGAAGCTGATTTGTTTGGACGAGCCAGTGTCGGCGCTCGACGTGTCGATTCGTGCCCAGATCATGAACCTGTTGGTGGATCTCCAGAACGAGCACGGATTGGCGTATCTGCTGGTGGCGCACAACTTGGCGACGGTTCGTTACATGTGCCACGAGATGGCGGTGATGTATCTCGGCGTTGTGCAGGAGATGGGTGACACTGAGGCGATTTTCAACAACCCGTTGCATCTCTACACGAACGCGTTGATTTCTGCGGCGCTTCCTTCGCACCCGGACATCACGCGGGATGAGATCATCCTTCCGGGTGAGGTCGTGTCTCCGATCGACCCGCCGCCGGGTGATGTGTTCATGACTCGTACGCCGATCGAGGTTGACCAATCGCATCAATGGGCGATGGAGAGGCCGCCGTTGGTTGAGAAGGAACCGGACCACTGGGTGGTTGACACTCCGTGGAGTTTGGCGACTGACGAAGCGTTGCAGGCTTCGATCTACGACGAAGAGGCGGAGATCCGGGCGAGCGAAGAGGAGCGGCGCCGTCTGGCGGCTAGCAACTGAAGTTCTTCATCGGAACGCTTTAGACGCGAAAATGGGCGTGTGCCAGTTTGAGCACACGCCCATTTTTATTCAACAACGCGCAGGCTCTCGGGCTAACCAACGTATTGGTCGCGGACCGTATCAGGCGATATCGGACCAGTTGTCTGGGAGACGAGGCGTTGGCCAAGCGGGATCCGGACGCCAATTCTCCCATCCGTCTGAGAAGGGTGCGCCTCGGTTGTCGATGATGGCGGCCATTTTGTCCGCTTCATCTCGTATGCGCGTTTTCTGATCGTCCGCGAAGAAACCACGCGCGGTCAATTCGTTGAATTCGTCCACGTCTTTCCATGACCAAGACATGTCTGGTTGCACGACGATATCGAGAACAAAATCGTGATACGCGACACCGTGACGTAATCTGCGGAGCGGCGATTGGAGATTCACGTACCAGTTCTCGAACTCCCATTCTGAAGACCAAAACAGCCAAACCGAATGCCAAGAATTCGTACGAGTGATGGTCAATACGTTCTTCCCCGACGAAACTGCATCACGAAACTCACCTACATGCGGATCAAGCGCTGCGATGTATAAGTCGATCCGATCTCGCAATTCGAGAGCGCCTCGATTCTCCAAGCCCCGCGTAACGATCCGAGTACGGGGATGCGAATAGAGAGCGATATAACTTGCAGTGTCTTGCACCACCGTGACTGGCCGCGCCGTGCCTACCCCTTCTCCCCACATCTCAAACTGAACTATCTGCGTACCTGACTGCCAACTCAAATTGCGTTTCCTTTGGTCAACATCAGGCGAGTGCAGAGCACACAATGCATGGCTCCCAGGCCAGGATTCGAACCTGGATTGAAGGATTCAAAGTCCTCCGTCCTACCATTAGACGACCTGGGAAAGCCTTAGATTTAAGGATATATTCCGCTTTGCTTTACCAATTCGACGGCTTTAGCGAGTACAACCGCGCGTTGGTCGACTGATGTCATTCCACCGGCGGGGTTCGTGCTGACCAGTAGCTTTGTTTCGGGAACTGCGGTTCGGAGATCTGCGGCGAATTGGATTGGTTGGTAGGTGTTGATGGTGACGAGAGTCGTGTCGCCGATTCTTAAGGCAGTCACGTTGCCGTCGCCGGATGTCGTGGTTTTGACTGGTGCGTTGCGGCGGGTGATGACGTTTGATGCGGCGCGGATGGTTTGGGTGGCTAGCAAGATGGCGAAGGCTTGCGCGTCGGACCATTGGCGTTCGGCATGAGATATGTCGGCGTTGCTATCGAACCAGTCGAATGGGCGGATGTCAGCTGAAGCGCCTTGGATGAAGATAGCGGCTTCGGCACCTGCTTGTTCGAGTGCTGTCGAGGCGATGCCGGGGAAGTCGACGGTCCATGCGGTGGTGCTGCCGATGATGGTTGCTGGACAGGCGAAGTTGTAGAGCAGACAGGCGGTATGGTCGTCAGCGGTTTGAATGACGGTCAGTTGAAGCATTTCGCGCTCGGCTTCAAGAGCTTCATCGTCTGAAGGAGTGGCGAAGCAGCTGAGGTTAGGGAGAGAGGCAGTGACAGTACCGACGGCAGCAGGTTCTAAGGATTGTGCGGCGTCTAGCGCGGTTCCAGCGATGATGTCGGGCAGGTACGCGACGTAGTTGCGGTATTGGTCTAAGAGGTCGGTTTCTTCGCTCCATAGGGGGGGCGATGTGCCATTGCCGGTGCTAAGGAGGGTGATGTTATTACGCGGGATACCAGTGAATTTTGTGATTGCTTGAGTGATGTTTCTATTGAGCCAATCGGCGATGCCGTACACGTCTAGTGAAACGAGCGCGGCGGTTGTGTCGTATGACTTAAGGACGATGCATCTGACGGCGAGGTCGTCGTCGATGGCGTGTGCGTGTCGGTCTGGGAATTCTGGACCGGCGATAGTGAATCCTATCGGGGGCGTGATAGGCACTTGCGAAACGCCGACGTGAAGCAGGTTATCGACGGTTGAGAGAGACAATTTCGATGTTGGTCGGCGTTGAGTAGGTAGATGATGGTATCACTGGTTTTATGGTTCCCCCTCACCCTGACCCTCTCCCACGGAGGGGAGAGGGGGTAGGCAGGGGCACCCCCTGCGTTCTCGCTTCGCTTGCACGCGTCCCCCTCGCTTTGCGAAGGGGAGTTGTGGTGCTTGAGTAAGATTGCATGTATCGTATTGTGCGCCGTTGAGGTGCGTTGATATGGACTGGAAAGATCGATAGGACCGTGTCTATGGAATTGGCTGGGGCTTCCCGACATCTGTTGGAGGTGAGGAACCTCGAGACGGAGTTTCATACCGATTACGGCGTGGTGCGCGCGGTCGATGGAGTTGATCTGCATATCGATGAGGGAGAGACGGTCGGGTTGGTCGGCGAGTCGGGATGCGGTAAGAGCGTGGCGGCGCTTTCGATCGTTCGATTAGTGCCTGATCCGCCAGGTCGGATCGTTGGTGGGCAAGTGCTGTTTGAGGGTACGGACTTATTGCAGCTTGATGTGCGAGAGATGCGACATGTGCGCGGGCCCGGCATCGGCATTATCTTTCAGGAGCCGTTGACATCGTTGAACCCGGTGCTGTCGATTGAGCGTCAGATCGTGGAGCCGTTGCAGGAGCACTTGGGGATGACGCGACGGGAGGCGTCGTCCCGGACGGCCGAGCTTCTCGACCTCGTGGGCATACCCGATCCGTCGTCTCGGATGCGCGACTATCCGCACATGTTGAGCGGCGGTCAGCGTCAGCGGATCATGATCGCCATCGCGCTGAGCTGCAACCCGCGACTGTTGATCGCGGATGAGGCGACGACGGCGTTGGACGTGACGATTCAGGCTCAGATTTTGGAGTTGATGAAGGATCTGACGGAACGGTTTGGCACGTCGCTGTTGATGATTACGCACAATCTCGGGGTGGTTGCGAGGTACGCGGATAGAGTGTGTGTGATGTATGCCGGGAAGATACGCGAGATGGCACCGTCGGAAGAACTGTACGGCAATCCGAAGCATCCGTACACACTGGGGTTGTTGGGGTCTGTGCCGCGGCTGGACTCGGCACGGGAGTCAGGTAAGTTGATGCAGATACCGGGGGATGTGCCTGATCCGACTATGATGCCGCCGGGATGCGCGTTCCATCCGCGATGCGACTATGCGGTGGAGCGGTGTTCGGCGGAGGATCCGTGGATGGAGGAGGTTGGTGTGGGGCACGTTGCGGCGTGTTGGGAGAGGGAGAGGGTGGGGTAACTTGCGGTTTGGGTAGTGGTAGGATACTTATCCAGAGCAATTTAGCGGCAATCTTCAATGGACACGCAAGCGATATTCGACATCCAAAACCGGATAGCGGCGAAAATACGCTTAATGCGGCAACGCATTGATCGTCATCGCGATTACATTGGTGGTCACGAGACGAGGACTCGGCAGCTTTTGATTGACCCAATGCTCCGAGTGCTCGAATGGGATTTAGAAGATCCGGCACAAGTTCATTTGGAATTCAAATCTGAATCTGGAAAGCCTGATTACGCGTTGTTATCAAATGATCAAGTCGTGGCCGTGATCGAAGCTAAAGCGCTTGGAAAGAATTTAGAAGCCAGTCCAGGTCAGATCATTCGTTACGGAACGGATCAAGACTTACCTGATTTAAGACTCGTGTGCAAGAGTGACGGCGACCGTTGGTTCATCTATACCGTTAGACCTATATCGGGCGATGAGGCGAAACTGGATATTTCGAAACGAGAGCCGTTGGAGAGTGCTCAGACCTTTATGCGGCTTTTCAGAGACGCTTTCGCAGACGCGTTAGGTAGTAGCCGAGGTTACTATGCAGATGACGGAAACGGCGAAAATCCGTCATCAATAGAAGATCAACCCTATTCATATCCGGGAAGTGATTTTCCGGATCATCAACGGCACCGAAACGAACTAGGCGAAGGTTGGCGTTCTGTTGCTGACCGAACGTTTTCACCGACTGGCAGGCGCGCCGTTGCGGTCAGTTTTGCTGACGACAGGTTCGAAGTCAAAAATCTCACCGACGCGTTCGTGGAAATCATCCGACGACTGGCGGTTCAAGGTTTGTTGACTCGAAATCACTGTCCTATTAAATCCACCGAGGGAGGAGCGAAGTATGTAGTTGCGACTGAACCGCTCCACGAGAACGGTAATCGATTTGGGTCCGCAGTGAATCTGCCAACCGGACTAATAATCGACACCAAATATAGTTCTGCCGCGAAAATGGACATGCTTCGGAATCTTTTGGAATTGAGCGGATTTGACGCAGAGAAAATAGCCATCAAATGGCGCTAGTACCGATACATGTTGTTCGGTTGGTCACGTGCGCGACACCAGTATGTCCCATCGGTCTGAGCAATGCCTGAATGCATCGCGCAGATAGATGCAGCGAGTCGGACCTTGATCTGCTTCTTGGCCTCATGCTTGCGCGCGCAATGTTCATTGAGAACCCTTGTTAACGTCGGAATCGTATTACGACGTTGAACGCATCAACGAATCCATGGGTCAATGTTCGGATGACCATCTTGCGTGGAGGATGAGTAGACCGTGACTGTCAAACGTATCGACGAATTGTTCTTATGCCATACCAGATAGACGTGCTAGATCCACAACAGTCCCATACGTCCCCCGCCACAGCCGTCGCTACCGCGCCTGATGCGGTTGGGGCGTTGGCGTACATGGGCGAGATTGCGGCGGTGAATTTGAGTGCGGTGCCGTTGCTTTCGGTGCGGGATTTGAATGTTCACTTTCCGATTAATCGGGGTTTCATTCTACAGCGGACGGTGGGGCATATACGGGCAGTGAATGGGGTGTCGTTCGATGTGAATCCGGGTGAGACGCTGGGGGTTGTTGGCGAGAGCGGGTCGGGTAAGACGACGGTTGCGCGGGCTGTTATACAGCTGGAGAATCCGACTTCTGGGAGTGTGATATTTCAGGGTGAACAGTTGGTGGGTGCAACGTCGGATGTGTTACGGAACGCGCGGCGGAGGATGAGCATGGTGTTTCAGGATCCGTATGGGTCGCTGAACCCTCGGATGCGGGCCGGGAATATCGTGGGAGAGCCATTGCGGGCGCACCGGGTTTTTGATTCGAAGAACGAGTATATGGACAGAGTGGCGGAGTTGTTTCAGATGGTGGGTATGCATCCGGGTGTGGCGAGCCGATACCCGCACCAGTTTTCGGGTGGACAGCGGCAGCGGATAGCGATCGCGCGGTCGTTGGCGGCGAACCCTAACCTGATATTGCTGGATGAGCCGGTGTCGGCGCTGGATGTGTCGATTCAGGCGCAGGTAATCAACTTGCTCGAAGATTTACAGGATGAGCACGATTTGGCGTACGTTTTCGTGGCGCACGATCTGTCAGTGGTTCGGCATACCGCGCACCGGACCGCGGTGATGTATCTCGGCAAGATCGTGGAGATCGCGGACGGCGATGAGATTTACGACAATCCGCTGCATCCGTATACGCAGGCATTGCTGTCGGCGGCTCCGATGCCCGACCCGGTGTTGGAACGCAAGCGTGAGCGCATTGTGTTGACTGGTGACATTCCAAGTCCCGCGAATCCGCCGTCGGGATGTGTGTTCAGAACCCGTTGTCCGATTGCGATAGATGATTGTGCTGAGGTTGTTCCGCAGATGCGTAGCACGGGTTCGCTGACGCGGCGGCACGAGGTGGCATGTATCCGGGCGGAGTTCTGATCCCCCCTCACCCTAACCCTCTCCCGCGGAGGGGAGAGGGGATTTGCACCATCGCCCGGTCCCTCTGCGGACATCCCCTGCGTTCGCTTCGCTCCGCGAAAGGGACGGTTCGGCATACCTCGCTCGTTGCGCTCTCGCCTCTTTCGTTTTGCGAAAGGGGCGTTGCGGAAATGTTGACCAAGGCGTGTAAAAGGGTGTGGGAATAGGGTAAAATCGGTTGCCATTAAACGACATGAATCCAAATGTGGAGGATTGACATGGCTGTTGCGACGAAATCCGTCGTGAGCGATTTCCAAGAGCAAGGTTTCGTAAAGGTCAAGGGTGTTCTTGACCCGGCGACGGTGCTCGACCCGATCATCGAGGAGTACGAAGGTGTTCTCGACAATCTGGCACGTGATCTGTACGAAGACGGCGAGATTGCATCCGAATACAAGGAGCTGCCGTTCGACGCACGTATCTTGAAGATCTATCAAGAGACGGGGCGACAACACGCTCAGTACTTCGATTTTTCGCTGCCGTTCCAGGACGTCAAGGAAGACACTCCTTGCTGGTTCGGGCCTGCGGTCTTCAACGCGTTCGTGAACGAGAACCTACTTGATGTCCTCGAGCAGTTGATCGGTCCGGAGATTTCCTCCAACCCGGTGCAGCATGTCCGCATCAAGCCGCCGGAAAAGTTCCTACCTAAAACGGACGATGGGCAGCCGATCATCGGTGCGACGCTCTGGCATCAGGACCATGGTGTGGTAGTGCCGGAAGCAGATGAGACCAACATGGTCACGGTCTGGTTCTCGCTCACCGACACTCCGGTCGAGTCGGGTCCCTTGAACGTGGTTCCGGGTACGCACCGCGGTGACCTGTTGACGCACTGCAACAACTACGCGTTCAACACGACGATGGTGCAGGGCAGGCAGATTCCGGAGAAACTGTTCCCATACATGAACGCGACTCCGCTCCCGACCGAGCGCGGCGATGTCATCTTCATGCACAAGCGGACGGTTCATGGTTCGTTGGCGAACCTCAGCGACAACATGCGCTGGTCGTTCGACCTTCGATACCACAACACTGGCGCGCACTCCGGCCGCGTAGCGTTCCCGGAATTTGTCGCTCGAAGCAGGTCCAACCCTGAGTCGGAACTGCGAGACCCGGTTAAGTGGCATGACATGTGGATGGACTGCCGCAAGCAGATGTCGAAGATCAACCAGGGCGGGCAGCACGACATCCCGTTCGGCCGCTGGGAAGACGGTCATCCCGACTGCGAGAACTGAGTTTTCCGTCCTTCCCGATCACCCTCTCCCTAGCCCTCTCCCATCAAGGGAGAGGGGATGATTTCCATGCTTTACGCGTTGGCTCGTTGCCTAACCGCCTCGTAGAGTGCGATTCCTGCGCTGACGGAGGCATTCAGAGAAGCAAGTTGGCCATGCATGGGTATCGAGATTGTGGCGGTGCAGCGTTCCTTAGTTAGGCGCGCGACGCCTTTTTCTTCGGATCCGACCACGATCGCGGTTGGGATCGTGAAGTCTGCTGCTGTGTAGTCGGTGTCGGAGTCTGCGGCTAAGGCGAGAGTTTGCAAGCCGAGGGTGTTGAGATATTCGATCGTCCGGGGGATGTTTACTACGCGGGCTACAGGCAGGTGCATGAGTGCGCCTGCAGAGGCTCGGATTGCGCCGGGTGAGATACCAGCCGCGCGTCGTTCGGGGATGACGATGCCGTGCCCGCCGGCAGCGTCCATGGTGCGTGCGATGGCTCCGAGGTTGTGAGGGTCGACGATGCCGTCTAGAACGGCGATCAAAGGCGCTTGCGATCTGCGGTCAGCTTCGAAGATGAGGTCTTCGACGGATACGTATCTAGTGTCGGGCAGTACGGCGACGACGCCTTGGCTCTTCTTGGTCTGGGACTGGCGATCAAGTTCTCGGCGCTGGAGATGTTCGACACTGATGCCAGCATTTTCGGCGAGTGAAAAAATCTCTTGCATCTGCGGTCCGACTTCGATGCCGTCCGCAACCAACAGGCGATCGATGTTGCGCTCGGCGCGTAGAGCTTCCAGCACCGCGCGTCGCCCCTCGACGGTGTTGGCGTGGACTTTTCTTGCTCTGCCGTATCGGCTCATGGGTTGCGCAATCGGGAACGTGGTTCGAGGTGAAGCGTCGGTATTTTGGCATACAATCGCTTGATAAGCGGGTCGTTGAGCAGACCAGAGAATCGATTAAAGGAGACCCGTGACAGCACAAACAAATTCTATTGCTAACGATGTCGCTGGCGCGGTGATGGAGGTAATCCGAACTCGCCGCACAGTCCGTGAATTCAGCCCTCAACCTGTACCGCGCGAGTTGATCGACCAGATAGTTGAAGCAGCGACTTGGGCACCCAATCATCGACACACCGAACCTTGGCGTTTCATAGTCCTCGAAAAAGACGGCGATGCGCGGAAAAAGGTCGCCGATGCGGTTTACGAGTGGACTTGGAATAACATCAAGAACCCAAACCCTGCGAACCGTGAACGAAGCTCCGCCGACGCTCGGGACGAGGTTTTGCTAACGCCGGTTCTGATGCTCATATATGCCATCCCTGGCTCGAACGAGGAGATAACCGAGGAAAATTTCTCCGCGACGTGTTGCGCGGCGCAGAACATGCAGTTGATGGCCCACGCACTCGGCCTCGCGGTAGGGTGGTCAACCGGACGTCTTTGCAAGGCTGAAGAGGTGCATCAGGCCCTAGGTGTGAATCCCGATTGGGCAGTGGTTGGGGCCTTCTTCATCGGCTTTCCGACAGCGTTGCCAGAGGCAGAGCGCCAACCGCTTGGCGATGTTTGTACATACTTGGGATGATGTTGAGATCTGGCACTGATCCGCCGGATTAAACGAGACAGGAGATCAATTGATGGCAGAACGAGACACGTTTATGAACTACGTCAGCGGAAACTGGGTCGGGGCGTCGACGGGCAAGGTTTCGCAGAGCAGCAACCCAGCTGACTTGGACGACGTGATAGGTGAGTTTCAAGCGTCGAACTCAGCAGACGTAGAAAGCGCGGTTGGTGCGGCAGATTATGCAGGACGTGCTTGGGGTTCGATGTCGGCGTTGGCGCGTGGCGGGTATCTGTTGGCTGCGGCTGAATACCTGAATCAGAATACGGAAAAGTACGCTCAGGCGATAACTCGCGAATGCGGTAAAGCCATCGTTGAGGCGCGTGGCGAGGTTGGACGTGCGGTTGCACTGTTGCAGTATTTTGGAGTTGAGGGATCGAACCCGGTCGGCGATGTTGTGCCTTCGGTTGATCCGAACATCTTGCTCTACACAAAGCGTGTTCCGATCGGTGTCGTATCGCTGATAACACCGTGGAACTTCCCTCTGGCGATACCGATTTGGAAGATGGCGCCGGCGCTGGTTTACGGAAACACGATTGTGCTTAAGCCGGCATCGGCGACTCCGCACTTGGGTGTGTTGATAGCCGAGATGTGGGACGCCGTCGGATTGCCTGCAGGAGTCTTTAACTTGGTTACCGGTTCTGGTGGTGCGGTAGGTGACGCGCTTGTCGGCTCTGATGGCGTAGCTGCGGTGTCGTTCACGGGATCGACGGCAATCGGAATGGGTATTGCGGCATATGCGGCGAGTCTAGGGGTGAAGTTCCAGCTGGAGATGGGCGGCAAGAACCCGGTGATCGTGATGCCGGACGCGGATCTCGAGCAAGCAGCTCAAGTTACGGTTGATGGCGCGATGAAGTACTCGGGTCAGAAGTGCACGGCTACCTCGCGCGCTATTGTGATCGGGAATGTCATCGAGGATTTCACGAATCTGGTAGTTGAAAAGACGGAGGCGCTGGCGATCGGTCCGGGGGCGGACGCCGATTCGGTGGTAGTACCAGTGATCGACGAGGCGTCGAGGCAGAACATCGTTGCTTCGGTGGAACGCGGTGTCAATGATGGAGGTAACGTGCTGACCGGTGGTGGTGTGCCATCAGGTGGTTCGTATGATGGCGGGACGTACGTGGAGCCGACGGTTTTGTCGAAGGTTTCGCCAAATGACTTCGTGGCTTGCGAGGAGATTTTCGGGCCGGTCCTCGGCATCATTCCGGCGGCAGACATAGATGATGCGTTGGGTATCGCGAACGATGTGAGATACGGGTTGAGCGCGGGGATTTTCACGCGGAATCTGAATGCGGCGTTGCAGTTTGCGGATCGGATCGAGGCTGGGATTGTAAAGGTTAATGGTGAAACGGCTGGAGTCGAACCTCAGGTTCCGTTTGGCGGGATGAAATCGTCGAGCAGCGGCTCGCGTGAGCAGGGCAAGGCGGCAATCGAATTCTTCACGGAGACGAAGACGATCTACGTGAACCAGAGCGCCAGCTGACGAAGCAATCTGCATCCCACTTTGAACTCGCCGATCCGTTGTGCGATTTCGACGCGATTGTTGCTTTGCCGCGTCGCGTTCGTTAAGATTCGCTGATAAAGTGCACACTATCCATTTGTGATCGGAAATCCAAGAGGAAGAGACATGGTACTTGCGCAGACCAAGACCGACTTGGACCTAGTCGCTCACCTGTTGCGCCGCGCCGGTTTCGGCGCTGACCGGGCCGAAATAGAGCGCTATGCCCAGAAGTCCTACGACGAAATAGTGGACGATCTTGTTCATCCCGAGCGCTTCCCTCAAGTCGAAGACGACCTGTTGGGTCGCTTCTACCCCCATCTCGCCGCGAACAAAGACAACGGCGCGGTTTGGAATGGGCGGTGGATGTTCAGAATGATCAACACCGAGCGTCCTCTGGAAGAGAAGATGGCGCTATTCTGGCACGGAATTTTGGCGACCGGCTGGACCAAGAGCGAGCACACTCCGAGCATGGTGAACCACATCCAGATGCTTCGTGACAACAGCATGGCTAACTTCCGAACCATCCTGCTGGAGCTTTCAAGAGACCCGGCGATGATCTTCTGGCTCGACAACAACGAGAACCACGGCTACTCGATTAACGAGAACTATGGCCGTGAAATCCTCGAGTTGTTCTCGATGGGCATCGGTAACTACACCGAAGACGATATCAAAAACGCGGCTCGAGCCTTCACCGGTTGGACGTTCACTCAGCCGTTACCGCTCTATCCGTTCGGTCACTTCGAAGCCGAGTTCATATACCGCGAGGATGACCACGACGCGGGTGAGAAGGAGTTCTTGGGTCACAAGGGCAACTTTGACGGCGAGGACATCATCGACATCATCGCCCGCCAAGAAGCAACCGCCCGCTTCATCGCCCGACATCTCTACACCTTCTTTGTGGCAGACGAGCCGCAGGTTCCAGCGTGGAGCATCCAGCCACCCAATGACCCGGAGGCGATTCAGGAGTTGGTCGATGCGTGGATGGAATCGGACGCTGACATCCGTCACGTCGTCGAGACGATGCTGAAATCAGATTTCTTCAAGAATGCGCGCATGAAGCGAGTGAAATCGCCGACCAACTTCGTGGCGAACGTCCTCAAGATTTCGGGCGACTACCGTGACGTTGACGTAGGGTTAGAGACTTTCCAAGGCACCCTCGTCGCGATGGGCCAGACACTTATGGACCCGCCATCAGTCGAAGGCTGGCACACAGGCAAAGAGTGGATCGACGGTGGAACGTTGACTGAACGAGTCAACTTTGCTGTTAACACACTAAGCGATCCTTCTAAACCGGGTGTTCGTGCCATCATCAATGCGGTCGAAGATTTGGACGCGCCTCGGACACCGGAAAAGGTTGTGGACGTTGTGCTTGAATACCTATGCCGATTGGACGCCGATGATGAGACCAAGGAAGCTTTGGTCGAACACGCATACGAAGGCGGTGACTTCGAGAGCGACACAGAGGAACGCGTCTTGAGATTGATAACACTTGCAGTATCAACCCGCGAGTTCCAGTTCGAATAAACAACAACCCCGCTGGATTCCCGCCTGCGCGGGAATGACGGAAACAGGGTCCGGCAAAGAAGCAAATCGGAGCAACTGAAATGGCAATGAACGGCAATGGCAACGGGACAAACGGGAAGCACATGGATCCCGTGTTGGTTGTAATCCAACTGTCCGGTGGCAACGACTTCATGAATACGGTCATCCCCTATACCGAGGGTGTTTACTACGACGTGCGTCCTCTCGTAGGGATGCCGGAAGATAAGGTGATCCCGATAACCGACAAGTTGGCGTTCCACCCGAATGCGAGTGCGTTGAAGGAAATATGGGATGAGGGCAAAGTCGCCATCATTCAAGGCATCGGATATGAAAACTCGAGCCGTTCGCACTTCCGTGCAATGGACATCTGGCACACCTGCGAACCGGAAACCATCGCGACCGAAGGTTGGTTGGCAAGAGTGATCCGCGAGATGGATCCAAATGGCGAGAACCCAGTCACCGCAGTCAACTTCGGCCGGGGATTGCCACGGGCTCTGGCCGCACCCGGTGTCACCGCGACTTCTGTCGGTGACCTCGACAACTACGGTCTGATGTCGAATATCGAAGTTACAGAAGAGCGCGACGAGAACCTCGAGATCTTCAAGCGGATGTATACGCCGGCGGTTGGTTCCGGTCTCGTAATGGACTACCTCGGGCAAACTGGACGTGACGTGCTTAAAGGTGCGGACATGCTGGCGGTCGCTCCCGGTATGTACAAGTCGAACGTTGAATACGCAGACAACCCAATCGCGCAAGCGCTCCGAGACGTTGTACGCGTACACACCGCCAACCTCGGCACGCGCATCTTCTACACCAACCACTTGGGTTACGACCACCACGCGCAGGAAGTCCCGGCCCACAACAAGCTCATCGGTGAGTTGTCGGAAGCGATCCGAGACTTCTTGCAGGACCTCCGCGACCACGATGCCGCAGAAGAAGTAACGATCTTGGTCTTTACCGAGTTTGGTCGACGCATCAAGGACAACGGCTCCGGAACCGACCACGGCTCTGGTGGCGGCGCGTTCCTCATCGGCGAGCACGTCAAGGGTGGCCTGTACTCCGAGTACCCGCCACTTGACCGTCCAAGCTGGTTGAACGACGAGGACTTGAGGCACACCTACGACTTCCGGGGGATGTACGGCACGATCCTTGAGCAGTGGTTCGGACTAGACCCCGTCCCGATCGTGGGCGGCAGTTTCGAACAGCTCCAACCGTACGAGAAGACGTTGGTATAACGACAATCCCCTCTCCCCGTCGTGGCAGAGGGTTAGGGTGAGGGGTAGACAATAGCAAGTCAAAACACACTGGGAGGATTTGACCGTGAGTGAAAACGGCAATGGCTCCATGAACGGAACGAATGGCAGGCCTCATGCGTTGCTGCGTGCTGGCTTCCCGTTCTACACAACACTCGGCATGCGCCGTGTCACCACGTATCCGATGGATATTGTGATCGGCGACGAAGACCGACTTTACGTGCTGAATCGCACCGATGGTCAGGGCGGACAGATTCGTCGCATCAACTGGAACGATGACGACTTGGACATCTTTGGTTCAGACTTTGTGTGGCCGGTGCAGATGATCCGAGATGCCGACGAAAACTGTTACGTATCGGATGAAGGCAACCACACCATAACCGTCTGGAGACCTTCTGATGGCGAGTTGCTCGACACGTGGGGGACGCACGGAAGCGATCCCGGCCAACTCAACCGGCCGTCGGGGATCGCGTGGGACAACGACGGGAACATGCTCGTTGTTGAAACGCAGAACCATCGCGTGCAGAAGTTCACATCGTCAGGCGAATACATCAGCGGTTTCGGTGAGTTCGGAACCGATGACGGACAGTTCAACTACCCGTGGGGAGTAGGCGTTGATCCTCACGACGGAGCGATCTACATCTCCGACTGGCGCAATGACCGGCTGCAGAAGTTCGACTCCGACGGGAACCACATCTGGACTGTTGGTTCTAGTGGCAACGACATCGGCGAGTTCAATCGACCAGCTGGCGTGACGGTGGACCGGCATGGTGATGTCTACGTGGCTGACCGTGGCAACCACCGAGTCCAGCAGTTCGATCTAAATGGTCGCTACGTTGATCGCTTCATCGGCGACGGTGTTTTGTCGAAGAGCGGCAGGATCTACATCTTGTCCAGCACGACGGTTCTCCGAAACCGCGAATCTGCGGAGCTGGAGGTCACGCGTCGATTGCGTGGCCCGGCGATGATGCGCTTCCACAACGACCCGAAGCGTGGCGACCTGATGTACATAGCCGATTTTGGTTGCCACCGCATCCAGGTCTACCGTAAAGAGGCGTACGAGCTGACGCCAGAGCAGATCGCGCCGGTTCCGAGCGCACCTACGCTTTATACCGTCTAGGTAGCCAGTACGATTAGATCGACCAGGTTAGGACTGTCAGTGTAGTCCCAACCTCTCCTCCACGCCCGCGAGCACGTCGTGCGCTATCTCCAATGCGCGCTCGGAATCCAGTGCCTCGTGAGATTCGCATGGTGCGCCGCCAATAAGCGCCTGCGGGTATCGTGCGCCGACATAGTGCTTGTCGAGCAATCCGGCTATCGATTTGACAAACTCGAAGGATTGGTCGAAGGCGGTGGCATCGGCGCAGAGGTCCGCCAAGGCGTGTCCCCAGACGTGTTCGGCTCCGTGGTTGTAGAGGAAGGCGACAACCGCCTTCTCCGCTGATTGCTGGGCCAAGAAGCAAGCTAGAGCATGTCTTCCGTCCTCGGCATTGGCTGTAGCGGCTTCGAGGTCGTGCTTAGACTGTACCATCCAGCTGCGCGGCACAAGCTTCAGCGATGAGTAATCGGTCATGGCGATCCTTCGATGATGATCTATAGATTGGGTTGATTGGTGACCGGTAACGAGGTTCAGTAAAGCTGGTCGCCGTACTGCTGTGCCCGAACCAGCATTGGGTCCGACTCGGACAACTCAAAGAACTCTGTTTCGGTGTAGACGTGGAAAGTAGTGCCGACGGAAGGGCGTAGATGCGTGACCCAGAAGTCGGAACGTCGGTGAAAAGGTTCGTCGGTTTCTTGAACCACGATCAGCTCTAGAGTCGTGTCAGGTTTGGTTGGTTCGCCACTGACCAGATCGCCGACGAGTATCAATCGGGTCATTCCGAGTTGCGGCATTTCTTCGGCGAAGCGTTGTAGTTCGCCTTCTAACATGCGTCGGCGTTGGCTGCCAAAGCCGAACATCATAGGGGACATGGGTTCAACCTGTGTGGTGTTGAATACGCTTCGGCTAAGGCTAACAGGGAAATCAAAGGAAACGTACAACAACAAAAAGAGGCGGGTGGCACCACCGGGACAGGCTTGTGTTGCCTATCCGAGTGATGCCACCCGCCGGGAGGTGTCTCAGACATTAGGTCGGAGAGCACCCCACATTTTTAACTCCTTGGCAATGAGACGAAACTCATCGCCGGGAAGTTTTATAGGGGGATCTCGCCTAAGTCGAGACACCTCTTCTACGGCTATATGCCATTACCTAGACGTCCCTCCTTTCATTTCGTATCCGGCTCGTGGCCCGATTGCCACCGCCTCAGCAAACCAATGGTCAGGTTCGCCGGCACGCTAATTATAAAGGACGCGGGCGCAATGTCCAGCGCGATGCGACGATAACATTGATCGCCGTATCGCAAGGGAATCGCGCCCGCGTCTGTGGATTACTCGGTTTGAGTTACCCGATTTGCTTCGCGAGCGACTCAGCGTCGGCTTTCGAAAGAATGCGGAACACCTTGTTGCCGGCGGGCGAAAGGCCCTGAACAGCCTTGCGACCATTCTTCATGGTTACGATTTCCGGGTTCTGTACCGGGACCGTAGCCTTCTCTTTTACCGAGTATGCGGTGATTTCCATGTGCTACCTCGATTCCTAATCGCAGTGTTACTGCCGAGTTTGCCTAAACTCGATATGCGGTTAGATTATAGAAATCGGGGTTTAAGTTGGGAAACAGAGGATGCATTCACCGCTTCAAAGCTAGGTATTTTCAGGCATTACGAGGGTTTTAGGCGTAAGTTCAACCAACATTTGCGAAGGATCGTTTGATCCGGTCGGCGGCCTCGTCAAGGGCAGATTCAGCTGCATGAATGTAACCGGGTTGGCAGTTGAATCCGTGCAGAACCCCTTCATATCGGGTCAATCTGGTGTCATTACCGGCATTTTTGAGCGCGGCGGCGTAGTCTTCCGCTTCATCTCGGAGAACGTCACATTCGGCTACGATCACAGTCGCGTCGGGCAGACCGGCTAGATCGTCGGCCTGTATGGGCGAGGCGTACGGGTTCGATCCATCACCATCTGGACCGAGGTAGTTATCCCAGAACCACTGCATGCCGACCTTGGTTAGTCCGTATCCGTCAGCGAATTCGTCGTAAGAGCCACGTTCGAAGTTGTGATCGATGACAGGACAGAAGAGCACCTGGTGGGAGATATTTAGTTCTCCGCGGTCTCGAGCCATCAGGGAGACAGCTGCTGAAAGGTTTCCTCCGGCGGAGGTTCCCGCGACCGCCAGTTTCGTAGCGTCGCCGCCGAACTCGTCCGCGTTTTGGACCGCCCACTGAGTTGCGGCGTAGCAATCGTACGCGGCACCGGGAAAACGTGTTTCCGGTGCGAGGCGGTACTGAACCGAGATGACGAGTGCGCCGACTCGATTGGCTAGTCCGCGGGAAGTCGGGCCTTCCAACTCGTAGCTTCTGATGGTCCATCCTCCACCGTGAAAAACCATGATCACGGGATATGGTGGTTCCACGCCTTCGGGAATGTAGGTACGCAGGGGGATCTCGCCGCCAGGTCCGTCGATTTTGCGACGAATGACCTTCCGCACGGGTTCGATGGCGGGTTTCATTATCTGGTTGCGCCGTTCGGAAGCTGCGCGCAGTTCTTCCGCCGAACACTCGCCAAAGGCTGGCATGTCGAGCGTCGCGGCTTTCTCCATAAAGTCAACGGTGTCGGGGGTAAGGCGTGGGTCATTCATCGTTTGGTTTCCTGCGAGTGATGCGGTGATCGTGGACTTACTAGAACCAGTTTTCTTTGTCCACTAAGTTGCGTAGTGGTTCGCCGGCAGCGAAACGGCGCATGTTGTCGGAGACGACCTCGTATCGACGTTCGCCGAGGTGCCGGCCTTCGTCAGCAGCGATGTGGGGGGTCAGGATGGTGTTCGGCGCATCCCATAGCGGATGATCGGCGGGGAGAGGTTCGATTTCGTAGACATCGAGTCCGGCACCTCCGATGCCGCCGCTGCGGAGGGCGTCGTTGAGGTCATCGAGCTTGGTTGTCATTCCGCGACCTATGTTGATGAAGATCGCTGTCTCTTTCATCAGCGCGAATTTGCTCGCGTCGAACATTCCTTCAGTCTGCGGCGTGTGCGGGATAGTAAGTACAACGAAGTCGGCTTCTGGCAAGACATTGTCAAGCTCCGAGGGATCGCGCATTTCGTCGATATGGTCTTTCGCACCAGGCGATTCCCATCGAGCGTCGACGCCGACTACGTTGCAACCCAATGCTTGACAAAGTCTCGCAGTTTCAGTGCCGATTCCGCCGACACCTACGATGAGTACGGTGGTTTCAGGCAGGAAGATGTTGTTGTATTGGTTGCCGACGAGTCTTTTCCATTTGCGGTCGCGTTGATGGTCGCGGTAGATATTGAGATGCTTGGTGAAGGAGAGCATCATGGCAACGATGTGGACGGAGATGTGATCGTTGTAGATCTCGCGGAAGTTGGTGACTTGGACGGGATGTTCAATCAGCTCGTCGAAGTAGTAGCCTGCGGGTGGTGCCGCGGCAGGAGCCTGAAGCCAACGGAGGTTTGTGGCAGCGGCTACTAGTCGGGGGTTCATGGTCCCGAATGCCGCGTCGGCATCGGCGAGTTCCGCTACAGCTTCGTCTTCGTCTGGCGGCGCTACCAAGTTGGCGTCGGGGACCGAATCTTGCAGTCTGGTCATGAAGTCGAGGTTGTGTTGAGAGTTCGGGGGAAGGAACACCATTTTGAAGGGCATCTGAGCGTGTCACCTTTGTATTTCGTCGTTGATTTCGGGTTTCGAACGGCTTTGGGATGTCGTAGTCATTGAAGCGGAATCCGCCTACAGCAATGATACAGAGCAACGAATCGGAGATTGGATTATCCTGTACGCATGGTCGCTCGGCTGCCAAATAGCTTGCCGATACGCCATCGAGGTTGATGCGGGGCTGGCGTAGGTGTAGATGAAACGATCGAGATTGTCCGTTGAAGATAGGCGACTTTCACATAGACACCGATCCGTCGACCTTCGAGTCGCCACATTGCATCGTAACGTTGCGACCCTGGGTGAACGTTGGCAACGTTGGCCGGATCGTAGTTAACCGGTTCGGTCGAATGTACGGTGCGAAGAAGGTCGGTGCGCTGGAACGTCCCGGCAAGTTTTACGACCATACTCGATATCGTCCCAGAATCCGGATGAAACGTGGCGAGCGGACGTTCCGAATTCCAAATACTGAGGTTGTTGCGGCGCGTGTTCCCGATGGGCAAGACATCGTGATTCTCAAGCTATTGGAACCTCATGCATGGGCCGAGGATTTCAATGATTCGGTTCTTGAGTTGCTGCGGGCGTTCAATGTCGAGCGTTATGTTCTAGTGGGTTCGATGTACGACTCGGTGCCGCACACGCGGCCGCTAAAGGTGACCGGTTCGGCGCGTGGATGGGAACCGCCTAGTCAGTTCAAGACCGGCGTGAGATTGGGCAGGAGCCGCTACGAGGGACCGACTTCAATGGTGTCCCAGTTGACCGAGTTGGCTAGGACCGAACTAGATCTGCAGACGCTGTCCATGATCGTGCACTTGCCGCTCTACCTGAAACTCGACAATGACTACGTCGGAGCATCACGAATATTGTCGGTACTTTCGGAAATCTACGAAGTTCCGATGGATCGCATGCCTGAGATACGAATGGGCGAGACGCAATATTCGCAGGTTCAAATCTCTAGTGCCGACAATCCGAGATTGGCACAACTCGTCGCACGACTAGAGTTGGAATACGATGCGGAAGAAGCGGAGCCAGCGGAAGAGGAAGAGGTGGAGTTGTCGCCGGAGGTAGAGGAGTTCCTCCAAGATCTGTCGCGCGGTTGGGAAGACGACGAAGGTAGGAGATGATGTCAAGCGTTGGCGGGATTGATTGCCCAGCCAACGCCCAACTTGAGTTCCTAGAAACTCTACAGTTCGCGAACTTCGACGCCTGCAACCTGTTCTACAAAGCGCAGGATACCGGAGTGATCGTTTCGACCGTCACCATTGACTACTAATGCGGTCAGCACTTGTTGCAGGTTGGCGGTTACCTGCAGGGGCACGTTGAGCGCCCGAGCGGTTTCCATTGCGTTGTTGATGTCCTTGTAGTGGAGTTCGGTGCGGAATCCCGGCTCGAAGTTTCGACTTATCATCATCGGGGCTTTGGCATTCATCACGTTCGAGCCGGCAAGTCCACCTTGGATGGCCTCGAAAACGGTTTGCGGATTTACGCCAGCCGCAGTCGCGAGAACGAGCGCTTCGGCCAGTCCGTGGATGTTCGCGCCGACGACGATCTGATTTGCCAATTTGGTGACGTTACCGGCACCGTGTGCACCACATAGAACCGCCGATTTACCGACGATATCGAACAGCGGCTTGGCGCGTTCAAAATCGCCTGCACCGCCACCGACCATGATTGCTAGGTCACCGGATATCGCGAATGGTTCGCCGCCGGATACCGGGGCGTCGAGGAAGTTGATGTTCTTTTCAGCAAGTCCTGCGCCGAGTTCTTGAGAGACCCCAGGTGCGATCGAGGACATGTCGACAACCAGATCGCCTTCGGATGCGCCTTCGATGATGCCGCCTTCGCCGAGAATTGCTTGTTTCGCTTGCGGTCCGTCCTGAACCATAGTGATCACGACGTCGGTAGCACTCGCGACTTCTGCGCATGATGCGGCACCAGCCGCGCCTGCTTCCACAAGCTCATCGATGGGGTCCGGGAAGATGTCGTAAACGGTCAAATCGTAGCCCGCGTTGATCAGGTTTTTGGCCATGGGTTTGCCCATGATTCCGAGCCCGATGAAACCGATTTTTTCTGCCATGTTGCTTCTCCTATGAAAGTCGGCGTAGGTATTGGTCGCCCGATATTTCCGCCTCGGTCGAATCATCTATCGCATCAATCGATGGTACAACCCGTTCGCTTGACCACGATGCTAATCGTCGTCTTTCCAGAATCGTTCCTCTTCGAAGTGGAAATCTGTTTCGGCGTATCGCTCCTTGACGTCTTCGATCATGCCGGGGTGACCACAGGCATAGATGACGGTTTCTGTGGGCGCAAGGTTGCGTTCCTTCACAAATTCTTCGACCAGCGTGTTTATACGCCCGGTTGCGCCTGCCCAACCGTCATTTCTAGACTCGGTCGGTCGACTCACTGAACTGAAGAACTCGATATTGTCATGGGCGTTGGCAAGATCTCCGAGTTCATCGTCGTAGCCAAACTCGTCGAGATAACTTGCGCCTTCGAGAACGTAGAAGTTGTAGTCTTCGCGTTTGATCGGACCGTCGGCGTTCCATTCGGGATCATTGAGCAACTTCCTCAACATCGAGACGTATGGCACGATGCCGGTTACAGTCCCGACCATAACGTGGTTTTTGAATTCGGGTTTGAAGACGAAAATGCCCTTAGCGCGTGGTCGCAGCGTTAGCTCGGTTCCCACTGACAAGTCGAACAGTACGGGCGTCAAGTTGCCGTCGGGTGGTGGGACCAGTTCGATGAAGAGCTCGATTTCGGGTTCGTCGGGAGATGAGGCGATGGAGTAGGGACGCTCAATGCCTTCCGCGCCGATAGTGCAGTACTGCCCTGGCTTGAAGTCGAAGCGTTGGGCGGGTTTCAACCAGATTTTCCACAAATCCTCAGTCAAGTCGATGCGGCGCGTGATTTCGCATGTAGTGAACCGCCCTCGCAGGGTGGGAGTCTGCGTTTGATTCTGTTGTGTCATGATGTTTCCTGCATTCAATGTGTTGCGTGAATCAGGTTACAACAATGGGTTTAGACAATGCCAAAATGAGATGCAGGCAAGTGCTGGTGATACCATGATTGCACGATTTCAGAGAAGGAATTGTAGCTATCAATTCGCGATGAAGTTGATGACCGCCTAACTCGATTGGACTATCGTCATTGATCGGGCGATTTATCGGGGAGACAGAAATGTCAGGACCAAATCCTGGAGTTGCATACAGCATTACAGTGAGAGCCGAGTATCCGAACCGGCCTGGGATGTTGGGTTTGATTACGTCGGCGATCGGCATGTGTGGTGGCGATGCAGCCGCAATCGACGTTGTTTCCACCGACGGCGGCAACATGATCCGCGATTTCACCATCAACACCTCAGGTGAGGAACATTCCAGGCGTGTTGTAGAAGCGATCTCGGGGATCAAAGATGTTTCGGTCAACACCGTTTCTGACGCCACGTTCTTGATGCATGTGGGTGGAAAGATCGAGATGCGTTCAACGGTGCCAGTCGTGACGCGAGACGACATGTCGAAGGCGTACACCCCGGGCGTCGGCCGCGTCTGTATGGCGATTCACGAAGATCCCGACGCGGTGTGGGCGCTAACAGGCAAAGGTCACACGGTTGCAGTCGTGACGGATGGCTCGGCAGTGCTTGGATTGGGTGACATCGGGGCTGCGGCATCACTACCGGTGATGGAAGGCAAGGCGTTGCTGTTCAAGGAGTTCGGTCGCGTCGACGCTTGGCCGATTTGTTTGGACACCAACGATCCTGATGAGATCGTTAATATCGTGACCGCGATCGCGCCTGGATTCGGGGGTATCAACCTTGAGGACATCAGCGCGCCACGTTGTTTCCAGATTGAGGATCAGCTCAAGGAGCGTCTTGACATCCCGATTTTCCACGACGATCAGCACGGGACTGCTGTGGTGGTGCTCGCGGGACTGATTAACGGGTTGAAGTTGATCGGCAAGGAGCCTGGGGATCTGAAGACGGTGGTTTTGGGCGCTGGGGCGTCAGGAACGGCAAGCACAAAGATCATGTTGTCGTACGGCGTCAAGGACATAGTCGGCTTTGACCGGCAAGGCGCGTTATCGCGAGATCGAGACTACGATGGGAATGTTATGAAGCAGTGGTTCGCGGACAACACGAACCCGAAGAATGTGAATGGGTCGTTGACCGAGTGCATTGAAGGGGCGGATTTTGTATTGGGTTTGGCTGGTCCCGATCTTCTGTCTCGGGAACAGGTGGCAAGCATGTCCGACGAAGCTATAGTGTTCGCACTTTCAAACCCCAATCCTGAGATTTTGCCGGAGAACATCCCCGATAACGTTCGAATAATGGCGACGGGTCGCACGGACTATCCGAACCAGATAAACAATTCGTTGTGCTTCCCGGGCCTGTTCCGCGGAGTATTGGATGTCCGCGCGACGGACATAAACGAGGAGATGAAGATTGCGGCTGCGCAGGCGATTGCCGACGTGATACCGGCCGAACATCTCGACCCTGACTTCATCATTCCGAGCGTGTTCGACAGAAACGTTGCGCGTAGTGTTGCACAGCGCGTTGCGATCGCGGCGCAAAATACAGGAGTTGCGCGCAGACGCAGGCGGCAGACCGATGAGGTCTACGCAACTATGCGCTCGCGTTAGAGTCAGAACATGACACGGCTAGTTGGCATTTGAACGATGAGTTACGACGCGATAGTGATTGGCGGGGGTATAAGCGGATGTGCCACGGCGTACTATCTTTCATCGGCTGGCCACAGTGTCGCTCTCATCGAGAAGGATGCAGTCGCCGCACACGCGTCAGGCTTTGCATTTGGCTCCCTACACACCCGGTTCCAGCCGCCTCCCGGCAGTCCACCTGTCGAGTGGTTCCGTGCCGAATCTATCGATCTTCATCACGAATTGGCGGAAATACTTCCTGAACAATCCGGCGTTGGCTACCATTTCGTGGAAAAAGCTGGCTTAGTACTCGCATTTGAGGATGGCGAAGCAGCGCAGTTGAAACCGTCAGGCGTCGCTGGCTTTCTTCGCGACGAGTGGTCAGAAGACCGACTTGATGTTCGGTGGCTCGCATACGGCGAACTCAGCCATATTGAAGCCCGGATTTCGACCGAAGTTATCGGAGCCCTCTACCTTGGTGGCGCGAGAGAGATATCGCCGGCCGGTTTCACTAATGCGCTATGGGCGGTGGCGGAACGTAACGGAGCGGAGATGATAACTGCCGAAGTGTTGGAAATAAACATCGCAAACGGCGCGGTATCCGGCGTAAATACTGCTGATGGCACCATTTCCACTAGCACCGTAGTGCTGGCTGCAGGGGCGTGGAGCCGTACGTTGTTAGCCCAAGGCGTCTCAACATCTCACATCGATCTACCTGTATTTCCTTTGAAGGGCGAGATACTGCGCTACGATCTTGGCGATGAACCTCCTATTCCTGTGTCGCTCTGGTGGGGTTCAGATTATGCATCTTCCAAACCGGACAGTTTGTTACATGTTGGAACAACCCACACCGATGCTGGATTCGATGAGAGACCGTCAGATTCAGGTCGTGACGCGATCCGAAATTCTGCTGAACGCGCACTGCCGTTCCTAGCGGAAAAACCGATTTCCCAGCAGACTGCCTGCCTGCGTCCAGCAACATTGGACGGGCTACCCATCATCGGCGAACTGCCGGAAGCACGAGGCCTCACCGTAGCGACCGGCGGCGGTCCGATAGGCATCGAGTTAGGACCGGCAATTGGGAAATTGGCCGCCGACATAGCGACTGGTCAAAGCGAAAGCGGATCGAGATACAGCGAGTTCAGTCCTCAACGGTTCTCGTGATAGCATCGATTCTTAGAGCGAACCAGCAGTTGTAACTGGAGCCGAACACCCCGCTTATCATCCGTTCGTAACAGCATAGGCCTTTAAATCAGTCCCGTGTGGCTGGCAAGGTGCGAGATCTTTCCGTGTAAGTAACTTACGCTGCCTAGGCATAGGTTCGCATACCGTAACGAAACACAAACGCCCTCGTCGGTCAACGACGAGGGCGTTTCATTTTAGGTCAAGCGCGCAACGGCAACCATCGCACCTGTATGTCCCAGAGTGATCAAAGCTTCGAACGGAACCTGATGACCGGGTCCGAGATGCGCCGAGCGCTGGCCCGTATGGCGCATGAGATTATCGAGCGCAATCACGGTGCCGAAAATCTCCTAATTGCTGGCATCCCGACTCGGGGCGAACACCTGTCAGTTCGACTTGCGGATCTGATCGAGCGGTTCGAATCGATGCGTCCTCAAACCGCGGTTCTCGATCCATCGGCGTTTCGCGACGATGCGCATCACCCGCACATGAATGGGTCAAACGGCGCAGACCCGTTGAACGGCATGGGCGACACCGACGTGGTTGGAATGCGTGTCGTGGTTGTTGACGATGTATTCCATACCGGACGGACTGCACGAGCCGCACTGGACGCGTTGATGCGGTCAGGGCGTCCCGCATACGTCCAACTGGCAGTGCTCATAAATCGAGGGCATCGCGAGTTACCGATCAACCCTGATTTCGTTGGTCGCAATGTGCCTACTTCGCGTACCGAACGCGTTCATGTTCGGTTGGTGGAAGTCGACGGCGAAGATCGTGTTGCGATAACTCGCAATGTTTCATCACCTCGCATTGGGGGTCTAGTTAAGTGACGTTGACCTTGGCCAAGGAATACCAACAACGCGCTGCGGTGTTGAACACGGATTCCAAGCACCTTCTCGACGTCGATTCTCTGACCCCGGAACAGATCCATAAGCTCCGAGAACGAGCTGGTGAGTTCCGCCAGCTCCGTGCATCTCGACCCTTCAAATCGGATTCCTTGCGCGGTGGCTCAATCTACACACTTTTCTTCGAGAACAGCACACGTACACGAGTGTCGTTCGAACATGCTGGTAAAGCGCTTGGTGCTGATGTCATCAACATCGCGGCTTCAACGAGCAGCGTCAGTAAAGGCGAATCACTGCTCAACACAGTGCTGACGCTCGACGCGATGGGTATCGACGCGTTGATTGTCCGTCACCCGCATTCAGGTGCTCCACATTTCATTGCGCGCCATGTCGACGCCGTCGTTATCAATGCCGGTGACGGCGCACACGGCCATCCAACACAGGCGTTGCTTGACGTTCTGACGTTGCAAGACCACCTTGGAAACCTGCAAGGCGCAAAACTGGCGCTAGTGGGCGACATCCTCTACTCCAGAGTCGCTCGATCCGACATTATTGCATTTCGCAAAATGGGCGTTGAAATTTCAATAGCTGCACCTCCAACGCTCCTTCCACACGACTGGGCTCCGGGTGAGAACTCACTGGGCATCCTGGATACTGAGGTGACCGTTCACGAATCGGTTGAAGACGCGGTCCGAGATGCTGACGCGATCATGTGCCTCAGGCTGCAACTCGAGCGACAGACGTCTGGCTTGCTACCGGATGTCAACGAGTACTCCCGGGTCTGGGGCATCAACGCCCAACGTCTGGCATTGGCAAAACCGGGCGCGCCGGTGATGCATCCCGGTCCGATGAACGAAGGACTTGAGATCAGTACGGATATCGCTCACGGTTCGTTGAGCCTAGTTGAAAACCAAGTTGAAAACGGCGTGGCAATGCGAATGGCCGTGTTGGAGCACTACTGCGGTCCCACGAGAGAGATCCTGTGAACCAGCAATCACGCCCATTAGTTATCCGAAACGGCAGAGTTATCGACCCGTCGCAAGGGATTGATTCCGTTGCCGATGTCGTCTTGGTTAACGGTGTCGTGGGCGGGATCGAATCAATCGGCACATCCCAACCCGCGGACGTGTGCGAAGAGTTCGATGCGTTAGGGATGGTCGTCGCTCCCGGTTTCATCGATCTGCATACCCATTTGCGAACTCCTGGCCAAGAATGGAAGGAAGACCCCAAGACAGCGTCTGATGCCGCGGTTCGCGGTGGTTTCACTACGATCTGCGCTATGCCGAACACGTACCCGGCACAAGACAACGCGTCGGTGTTAGGTGAATTGATGCTCCGTTGCGCGTCCGAATCCGCCGTTCGAGTAAGACCGATCGGTGCCATCACCAAAGGGCGCAAAGGCGACGAACTGGCCCCGATGCACGAGTTGGCCAACGCCGGTGCCGTCGGTTTCTCCGACGACGGCGACCCTTTAATGTCGCCTCACTTGATGCGTCAAGCCTTGACTTACTCTACCGACCTCGACTTGCCGATAATCAATCACGCCGAAGACCGCGGATTAGTAGCGGAGTGGGACATGAATGAAGGAGTCGTCGCTTCGCATCTCGGACTGCGAGGTCTTCCCAACAGTGCCGAATCGATGATGATCGCCCGCGACATCGAGCTCGCTCGCATAACCAACGGGCGTTTGCACATCCCGCATGTCTCGACTGCCGAATCCGTCGAATTCATCCGTCGCGCCAAATCCGAATCGATCAAGGTCACCGCCGAAGTGACACCCCACCATTTGGCACTCACGGAGCGGTGGGTCTATGGAGAAAACGGCAATGTGCCGGATGTCCTCACCGAGAATGCCTACGACACGTTAGCCAAGATGGCGCCGCCATTGCGTACCGAAGAAGATCGACAGGCGCTGATCGAGGCGTTGGTTGACGGAACCATCAACGCGATCGGTACCGATCATGCGCCACATGCTGCGACGGACAAAGTTTGCACTTTTACCGAGGCTGCTAATGGAATCATCGGGCTCGAGACGGCGCTGTCATTGGTCTGCGGAATGGCCGGTATCGACATCAGTTTGGCGATTGAGCGGTTAACCTGTGGGCCGCGAACGGTATTGGGCGACGACAGCATCGGCACACTGAAACCCGGTTCAAAGGCCGATGTCGCGATCATCGATTTGCAAGGCGATTGGATCGTCGAATCGTCGACACTCGGCTCCAAAAGCCACAACACGCCACTGTTGGGCAAATCCGTACTATCGAGAGTTGCCGCAACATTCGTCGGAGGTGTGAAAGTGTGGGACGCAACCGAGGACGGAGCGAAGGATGCCTAGCAGTTCACGCGGCCCTACGCTACTGGCATTAAGCGATGGCTCGGTCTTCCGCGGACGACGTTTGGGTGCGGAAACGGGATCGGTTGGTTTAGTCGTATTCAACACGTCGATGACTGGTTACGAGGAGATGCTCACCGATCCTTCGTACGGCGGACAAATCTTGGTACCCACTTATCCGCTGATTGGCAACTATGGCATCAATCTCAAGGATGCCGAATCGAGGCAGATCCAGGTCAAGGGGTTCGTGGTGCGCGACGACTGTGACGCGCCATCGCACCCGCACTCGGAGATGACGATTCACGAGTATCTCGAAATGAACGGTATTCCGGGGGTTTCAGGGGTCGACACACGAGCAATCACGCGTCGCATCCGGTCGGGCGGTGTGATGATGGGTGCGATCGTGCCGGGAGACGATCAGGCGGTTGCCATTGCGGCGTTGGAAGCGGCGCAATGGTACGGCGACCAGAACTGGGTAGACGAGGTTGCGACCGAGCAGGAGTTCGACTGGCATGGTGACGGTAATGACGGCACTCGCCCAGCAGCGGAACTTCTAGTCAGGTCTCAACGCGCAGGCACTGCTACCGCGGACATCAGCGGGGATCGCTCACTCCGCATCGCCGTCATCGATTTCGGCGTCAAGTGGAACATTCTCCGCAGCATGATGGCGCGGAACTGCCAAGTGAAGGTTTTTCCATGCGATGTCAGCGCATCTGAAGTGAAAGCCTTCAAGCCCGACGGTATCGTTCTTTCCCCGGGGCCTGGTGATCCAGCGGTCCTGGATGGTCCGGTCGAAACCATTCGCGAACTCTCCGATTTAGATGGTGACGGCACAAATTCGATCCCTACTCTAGGAATCTGCCTCGGGCATCAACTGGTCGCGCGTGCGTTGGGTGCCGATACCTTCATGCTCCACTTCGGGCATCGCGGTGGCAACCAACCGGTGCAAGACCTCAGGACCGGCCGAGTCTACGTGACGGCACACAACCACGGATACGCCGTTGATCCGGACAAGCTCCCTGATCGGCATGGTGTGAAGGTGACCCACATCAACCTCAACGACAACACTGTTGAGGGGCTAGCGGATGAGCCCCATGGCATCATGACGATCCAGTTCCACTCCGAGGCATCACCCGGACCCCACGATAGCGAAATGATTTTCGACCAGTTCGTCGCCTCAATCAGGCAGCGTTCCAATAGGCGATAGCGAGCTAACATGCCCCGCAACGAAAACCTGAAAAAAGTTCTCGTCATCGGTTCCGGTCCTATAGTCATAGGTCAGGCAGCAGAGTTTGACTACGCCGGAACCCAAGCCTGCAAATCGCTCCGAGAAGAGGGTGTCGAGGTCGTCCTCGTCAACTCGAATCCCGCGACCATCATGACCGACGAAGATGTAGCCGACCGCGTCTACATCGAACCCCTTACCGTCCCCGTTATTCAACGGATCATCGAGCGTGAGAAACCAGACGGCATTCTTGGGACTCTCGGAGGACAGACTGGACTCAACCTGACCGTGGAGTTGGAAGAAGCTGGCGCCCTTAGCGATGTCGTGGTCATGGGCACCAAGACCCAGAGCATCCGCAAAGCAGAAGACCGTGAACTCTTTGCGTCATTCATGGAGGAGATCGGAGAGCCGATTTCCTACGGTATTGCCGTAACGACAATACCCGACGCTGAAGAAGCGGCTGAGGAGATCGGATATCCCATCGTGGTTCGACCCGCGTACACGCTGGGTGGCACTGGCGGCGGTGTAGCGAACAACGTTCCTGAACTACACGAGATTGTCGAATCCGGCCTCGCTGCTTCGCTTGTCGGGCAAGTATTGATCGAGAAATCGTTGCTCGGCTGGAAAGAGATCGAGTACGAGGTCATGCGGGATAGTGCCGGCAACGTCATCACCGTCTGCAACATGGAGAACTTCGATCCGATGGGTGTCCACACCGGCGACTCGATCGTGGTCGCGCCCAGTCAGACGCTCACCGACAAGGACTACCAGCGGCTTCGAACCGCCGCGTTGCACATCATTGACGGCCTCGAGATCGAAGGCGGATGCAACGTCCAGTTTGCATATCGACCCGGCAGGGAAGTGGGCGCTCAACTGGGCGAAGGCTCAGGTTACGATGACGAAGGCCCGATGTACTACGTCATTGAGGTCAATCCTAGAGTTTCTCGTTCATCGGCCCTCGCAAGCAAAGCAACCGGATACCCAATCGCGAGGGTGGCGGCAAAAGTTGCGCTCGGCCTTCGCTTGGACGAGATCAGCAATGTTGTTACTGGCAAGACGCGTGCCGCGTTTGAACCGGCATTGGACTACTGTGTAGCCAAAATCCCCCGCTGGCCATTCGACAAGTTCGGTGGCGGAGATCGTTCCCTCGGTACTCAGATGAAGGCCACCGGCGAAGTGATGGCTGTGGACCGCAGCTTCGAGGCGGCGTTGATGAAAGCCGTTCGTTCTCTAGAGGACGGGAAGAGGTCGCTGCGATGGGAAGACCCCCAATGGCGCGACAACGGGTTGCCAGACATCGATCTATCTGGTGACGACCTGCGATTGTGGAAGCTCGCTTTCAAACTTCGTACCGGCACAACGCCGGAAGAACTGACTCTGACAACTGGCATCGACCTTTGGTTTACGCGGGCACTAGCGCGGATTGTCGATGTCGAACGTGAACTACGCGATTCAGAGGGTTTGAGCGCGGATCTGCTGCGTCGTGCCAAGCGCGTCGGGTTAAGTGACGAGGATATCTCGGAGTTCACCGGTATCGGGCTCTCCGAACGCGTCCGTGATTTGCGAAAAGAACTTGGGATAGTTCCTGTCTACAAGATGGTCGACACCTGTGCGGGCGAATTCGAAGCGTCGACGCCGTATTTCTACGGCACTTATGAAGAGGAAAACGAGGCCGAACCGATTGACGGCAGATCGGCGGTGGTGATCGGCTCAGGCCCGATTCGCATCGGACAAGGCATCGAGTTTGACTACTGCTCGGTGCATGCGGCGTGGTCGTTGCAGAGCGAAGGCGTACGCGCCGTCATGATTAACTCCAACCCGGAGACTGTTTCAACCGATTTCGACACCTCGGACCGCCTTTACTTTGAGCCGCTGGATGACGAGAGTGTCCGCGACATCATCGATAACGAGATGGGCAATGGGTCGTCGTCAAGCGGCGATCCCGAGCCACCGAAAATCGTTGTCCAATTTGGCGGACAGACCGCAATTAACTTGTCGCAATCGTTGAACGCGGCAGGGTTGCAAGACATGGTGCTCGGTTCGGACCCCGAAGTGATCGACAACGCTACCGACCGAGGCCGATTCGAACACTTGGCTGCCTCCAACGGCTTGCCGCTGCCGCCGGGCGGCACCGCAACCAACACCGCGACCGCGCTTGCACTCGCCGAAAACCTCGGATACCCATTGCTGGTTCGGCCGAGCTACGTGCTCGGAGGTCGCGCGATGGAGATTGTCGATAAACCCAGCGAGTTGGAACGCTACTTCGATCGTGCGTTGCAGGCCGCGCCCGGTCAGACGATACTCATTGATCGTTATTTCCAAGGCATCGAGGTTGAAGTCGATGCGGTCTGTGATGGTGAGGACGTGCTTGTTCCCGGAATCATGCAGCATATCGAGCGTGCAGGTGTACATTCCGGCGACTCGTTCGCGGTCTATCCGGCGATTTGGCTGACGGGCGATGAGGTCGAAACTATCGTCGATTACACGCGGCGCATCGGGCGGATGTTGAATGTGCAGGGGCTGATGAATATCCAGTACGTGATAACTGGTGGTGGAACCTACCGCAGCAACGCGGCGGATCCCGGACGGGGGCGAGACGATGTGTCAGACAGCGAAACCTACATCATCGAGGTCAACCCCCGGTCGTCAAGGACGATACCCTTCATCTCAAAAGTCACCGGCATCCCCATGATCCGCATCGCCACTCAGGTCATGCTCGGCAAGAAACTCCGTGACATGGAGTGGGGCACCGGCCTAATGCCTCGAAAAGACCTCGTCGCCGTCAAGGCTCCAGTGTTCTCGATGTCGAAACTCACGAGCGTTGACACCTTCCTTGGTCCCGAGATGAAATCGACTGGCGAGGTGATGGGTATTGACCGATCTTACGTTCCCGCCGTCACCAAGGCGCTGATAGCGTCATCGCACTCGATCAATCACGGCGACAACGTGTTGTTGAGCATTGCAGATTCAGCCAAACCAGACGCGGAGCGGCTAATCCGAACCCTCGGTGAAAACGGTCACGGCATATATGCAACGTCCGGCACAGCAAGGTTCGTGCGTAGCCTCGGTTACGAGGTGACTGAAGTGGAGCGTCTGTTGTCAGCCAACGATGCGAACGTAGTCACTGTCATCAACGACGGTACGGTTCAAGCCGTTGTCAATGTTCCGACAGGCGGTCGCGATGCCGAGCAGGACGGCTTCTACATCCGTAGGGCAGCAGTCGAACGTCGAATTCCGTGCTTCACCTCAATCGACACCGCCAGATGTGCGGTCGAAGCGGTCTATGCTCCAGAGACGACCGGCGATAAGAATGGCGGTCTCAACGTCATGACGCTGACTGAGTACGTGAGCGGCTAATGATGAACGCTGTCGATTGAACGGCGAACAGGTTGAAAGTTACTCCGCCCGCCGCGCAGTAACCCCCAGCCAAACCCTCGGAACCGTCTCCAGCTCCATCTCTTTGAACACCTGCTTGAGCGACTTCTGGAGCGCGTCGCGTCCCTTGCCGAGCGGAACGCCGGGCATTATGCCCTCGATCCAGTCGCGGAACCCGCTTATGTGGTAAAAACCCGTTTCAGGAACCTCAACGCAGTGATTCTCGGCTCGGACGATTTCGAAACCCGCGGCCTCTAGTAGTTCCTTGTACTCTTCGGGCGTCAACTGACGGCGCGCACCCGTCTTGTCCGCGTTTTTGTCTGGGAATAGGCCGTGATCTTTGCGCAGAGTCCGAAGTGACCGCATCATCCATCGACGATAGAAATCGTGGGATTCGGGTGGGTGCGAGCCCTCGAAGAACGAGGTGTTGAACGCGAGGATGCCACCGGGTCGCAAACGCTCCCGGATCTGATTCAGCAGCGCAACTTTGTCGTTGACATAGTGGATGGAGTTGCAATAGATGACCGCGTCGACTTGCTCGTTGACCGACGATGCCAAGTTCTGGACTTCGGCATGGACGAATCGGATAGCGGCTTCTTTTCGCCCTCCTAACTCCTCCACCGCAGACCTCAACGCGGAAGCGGAGTGGTCTACCGCGTAGATCACAGTCTCTTTGGTCCCCGTCAAGCGGTCTAGGATGAGCTTGGTGATTCCACCCGTGCCGCAACCCAAGTCGATAATCTTATGTTGATTAAACACGCCGGACATATCGACAAGGCGAGAGTTGACCTTGCGGTAGAAAGGTTGCGATGAAAACTCGGTGAACGAGTATTCGTCGGAATATTCGGCGCTCGATTGATTCGGCATGGGAGCCTCGACAAGAATTGGTTGGTGGCGCGCGGATTTAGCCTTGATGCGATCGTGTTTCAATCTTAACAGGGAAACCAAATTCGTGATTAGAGCAGGCGTCATTGTCGCAACGGCAGCGGTCGTCGCCATCGCCGCGTCCGTAACTGCTTGTACCTCTAAAAATGCCCCCCCACTCATCTTCGCGGCCGCGTCTTTGGTGGATGTGATGGAAGAGGTGGCAGCTGCCTACGAAGATGAGACCGGTCACAAAGTACGCTTCAACTTCGCTGGATCAAACCTCATCGCGAATCAGATCATCGCCGGGGCTCCAGCGAATGGTGTGATCGTCGCAGGGCGTACCCCGATCGACAAATTGGTTAGCGCATACAAGATCTCCGAGGGCGACGAGATCCATGTACTGTCCAACCGATTAGTCGCGGTCAGACAGTCAAGTGACGATGGATCGATCAACGACCTTAAAGAGTTGCTAGGAGCCGGCAGGATAGCCATGCCAGATCCGAATACGGCACCAGCCGGCGAATACTTCGTAGCGGCGCTCAGAGAACAAGGACTGTGGCAACAATTGGAACCCCAGATCATACCCGCTCTAGACGCCCGAGCTGCCCTAGCCGCAGCCTCGACTGGCAGCGTCGATTACGCTTTGGTTTACCAAACCGACGCCGCGTCAACCGACGATGTGGAGATAGCTTTCGAGATTGAGAGTAGTAGTGACGCGACCCAGCCTAAATACTTCGCCGCACCGTTACAGGGCGACGAATCGACAGAAGCGTTCACCGATTTCTTGGCGACACCAAAAGCGATTGCCATCTTCGAGCGTTACGAGTTCAGGCGTTGATCGGACAAAGCCGTGGCATCAATCCTTGACATAACCCTGCTTTCCCTCCAATCTTCTTTGGTTGCGGTTGCCGGGATGTTGGTTCCCGCACTACTCGTCGCGGGCTACTTGGTCCGCCGCCAAGGACGCTTGGCATTTGCGATTGACCTCCTAGTCTCGATGCCTCTGGCGCTTCCGCCAGTTGCCGTCGGATTTGTTTTGCTGTGGTTTTTCGGCGCAACCGGCCCGTTAGGTTCGATAACTGAAGGTCTAGCGTTCAGTTGGTTCGCAATGTCTATCGCATCCGCGGTCGTGGCATTTCCTCTAGTGGTCAGGGCGTTCATCGCCGGTTTGGCCGAGGTAGATCCACGCTTGGTCTTTGCTGCTCGCAACCTAGGAGCCAGCCGATTGAGGGCTGCGTGGGACGTTACATTGCCTCTCGCACGGCGTGGCATCGCTGCCGGGTTGTTGCTCGGCTTCGTACGATCATTCGCCGAATTTGGGGCCACCATCGTCTTCGCCGGAAACATTCCCGGAGACACCCAGGGGTTGCCGAGCGCCATATTTTCCCGCATTGCGGCAGGCGACTTCTCAGGCGCTTGGGTGTTGGCCGCGGTGTCAGTGATTATCGGAGGCATCGCGCTGGCGATACACAACCGGTTGGTTTCGAACTACCGTGAGCGTTCGAAGACGGGGATAGGTTCAAATGGCTGAGAACTCCGACAAATTCCTCGAATTTGATCTGAAGCTGCGACAAGGTGATTTCGATCTTGACGTCGCTGGACAGTTTTCAAACGGAATCACCGCCATTTTCGGCCCCTCTGGCGCCGGAAAGTCTACCTTGCTCGCGTGTTTATCTGGGATGACAGAACCACACGACGGTTTCATCAGGTTGGGCAGACAAACATTGTTTTCTTCAAGCGAGCGTGTGAGAACACCGCCGCAAACCCGGCGTGTGGTGATGGTATTTCAGGACGGGATGTTGTTTCCGCACAAAACCGTTCGTGAAAACATCGAATACGGCTACCGCATCATGCCAACCGAGCAACGCACCGTTGATCCTGATGAGTTGTGCAAGTTTTTGCGAATCGATGAGTTGTTGGATCGGTATCCGGAAACGTTGTCAGGTGGCGAACGTCAGCGCGTCGCCTTGGCAAGAAGCGTCGCCACATCACCTAAACTACTGCTGCTCGACGAACCGGTAGCCTCCTTAGACCTAGGTTTGCGGAACGAGGTCGTGTCTTATTTGAAGCAGGTGCATGAACGGTATGCGATCCCGATGGTGTACGTCTCGCACTCTTTATCAGATGTGATGGCACTATCCGCGAACGCGTTAGTTCTGGAGCGAGGACGGGCCAAGTCGTTCTGCCCGGTTGTCGATCTGGTCGCCGAAATGGTTTCGTCGACTAGGGTCGGTAGGAGCGATATAGACAATCTCTTCGTCGGGACGGTTTCCGAATCGGGTTCGATCCGCATTGGGAACATCGACGTTGTCGCCCAATCCAGCAACCTGCAACCAGGCCAACGAGTCACGACTTCGATCAGCGCTTCAGACATCATGTTGGCGCTGAAGCGGCCGGAAGCGATCAGCGCGAGGAATGTGTTGAGCGGCGTTGTTCGTCGAGTTGAGCGGGGAGAGTTCGGCGCGTTCGCATTCGTCGACGCGGGTGCTGAGTTCGTCGTCGAGTTGACCTCAGAAGCCGTGGATCAGCTTAGTGTAGAGCCCGGATTGGACGTTTACGTCGTCTTCAAAACCAGCAGCATCACGATCACGGCTGGATAACCCCGAGCCCGACCGGACACTGCTCGGCAAACGCGCACTTGTCACAAGCTGGTTTCTTCTTGCAGATCCGCGCCACGTGATAATCGATCAAGGCGTGATACTCGTTGAACAGCTGGGCGTCGTGAGGAAGGAGATCGTGGAAGAGTTTCTGGTACGCCGCGTAACTCTTCCCCGCAATTTCCCAACCCATCCTACCGATGAGGCGCTTCGTGTAAGCATCGATGACAAAGGAGGGCTTCTTTGCCCCATACAGAATGATGTCGTCCGCCGTCTCCTCGCCAATGCCCCAAACTGAGAGCAAATGTTCACGCATCTCATCAATCGGCAACGCGAACAGCCCGCCCAGATCGCCCCCGTGATTCTCCAGAATGAACCTTGCGAACTCTTTCAGCTTCCGCGTCTTAGTTATGTAGTACCCCGAAGGACGGATCAACACGTGCATCTCCTCATCCGGTGTATTCAAGACCGCATCGAACGACCACACATCAGCCTTCCGCAGATTGATCAGCGCGCGTTCGACGTTCGACCACGAGATGTTTTGAACCAATATGGCTCCGATGACGAGTTCGAACGCACCGCCATGGACTGTTGGCCACCAATTTCGCGGGCCGTAGGTGTCGTAGAGGACGGTGAATAGCCACTCGATATCTTGCCGAGTAGGTGCGGCGGGTTTGCAAGCGCGTGGGTCAGACCTCGAGTGGCTGAAGGTATAAATAATCTCAGGTGGCTTACTCATTGAACCTACGAGGATACGACTTGACAACAGTGATGACCATTACGATGCGTGAGAAGATCGTCGAAGCGCAGAGGCGCTCCTGCAGTTGCGTTTGCGTCGGCTTGGACCCTGACCCATCGAAGATGCCGATCAACGATGTTTTCGAATTCAATCGAGCCATAATCGATGCTACTCACGACTTGGTCGCTGCCTACAAACCCCAGTACGCATTCTATGAAGCGATGGGACTACCCGGTTTCGAAGCGCTAGAAAAAACGATCAGATACATTCGCGACGTCGCTCCAGGAGCGTTTGTGATAGCAGACGCTAAACGTGGCGACATTGGAAGCACAGCTGAGGCATACGCGAAGGCAATGTTCGAAACATGGTGCGTGGATGCGTGCACGGTGTATGCATACCAAGGTTCGGACTCGGTCGCACCCTTCTTGGAATATCCGGGCAAAGGCGTGTTTGTGGTTTGCCGCACATCTAATCCCAGTTCGACAGATGTTCAGGATGTCGTCGATGAACCGAGCGGCGAAACGGTCTTTGAACGTGTAGCGCGCCAAACCATTGGACTCTCTGACGGCGGTAACGTCGGTTTAGTAGTCGGAGCTACCTATCCGCAAGAGCTAGCATCGTTGCGCACTGCTCACCCGAATGCGCCATTCCTTATACCAGGAGTCGGCGCGCAGGGCGGTGATGCAACAGAGGCGGCAAGACTAGGCGACGAAAACATCCTCATCAACTCGTCGCGTGGCATCATCTACGCGTCGCAATCCAAAGTTGACTTCGACGTTGCCGCCCGTCGCGCAGTCGAAGATCTGCGCGCTGAAATCGCGTTGGGTAGATAAAGACCCCTGTGACGCCCGAAACTCGCAAAGATCGCTCAAAGGACCGCCCCAAAGACGGTGAAGTGGTACCTTTCGAGGTCGGGGATACAGTTGTTTTGCGAAAACCGCATCCTTGTGGCTCTAGCGAGTGGAAGGTCTATCGAATCGGTGCGGATATCGGATTATTGTGCTCAGGATGCGGTCGACGAGTCATGCTTGAACGCCCGATCGTCCAACGCAGAATGAAGAGTCGAACACCCGTCGGAAGCTAATCCGAAGTCCTCAAGTAGACCGCTCCACTGGATTTGCATTTGGAAATCCGTAGTACAGTATGTAATTGGATGTTCCGCTAGACGGTGTGTCGCACACGCGCAGGTCGAATGGGCATCAAAATTGTCAACCGCTGCCAGGTCAAGGGAGATATCCGTCATGCTTGAGGTGGAAATTCACCAGATCACGATGGGGCGTGACGGTTCTAGCGAGCGGTGCTTGATTCTTCGACCCAAGGATCACGAGGATCGGCGTGTTTGCCCGATCATAATTGGCAGCAACGAAGCTTCGGCGATCGCCGCGGTTTCAAATGATCCGCCAGCGACACGACCGATGACTCACGACCTTCTGCTCAACGCCATCACTGAACTCGGCGGCACTGTGCAGTACGTCTACATTCGCGGTTTGAACAAATCTACGTTCTTCGCCGACGTAAGCGTACGTGTGGGCGAAGATGTGATCGTGCTGGACGCCCGCCCATCCGATTCGATAGCGGTGGCAGTTCGAGCCCGTGTTCCCATCTACATGGCTGAGGAAGTCATGGAGCAAGTTGACAACGACCTGCAGGGCCGCCGTTCGGCAGAAGAAGCGTCGCGTCGCGGCGCGCGGGAACGCGAATATGAAGAAGCGACCACCCCGGTGACACCTGAGCAACGCGAGAAATTAAGCGCGTTCAGCGAGTTCATGGAGTCGCTCAGCATGGACGACGACGGCGAAGAGACCGCCAGCAAGTAACGTCGATATTCAACGCCCTTCCGTTACTTGCCTTCCAAGATGAAGTCGGCGACGCGCTCGCCGATCACCATCGATGTGACGTTCGTATTTGCTCGTATGCAATCGGGCATGTTCGACGCATCAGCCACTTTGAGGTTTTCCAACCCCTTTACGTTGCCGTATTGATCCAACACCGCCATCTCATCGCTGTCAGGTCCCATCTTGCACGTGCCCGAGACATGGTGGCTGGTGCCTACACACTTCATCATGTAGAGGTTCAGCAGCTCATCGTCAGCCGCCTCCTCCGGCGTCGGAGCCACCAGCTCTTCGATGATGTTCTCGTACGGCGACTGCTCCCCGATCTCGATGCACTTCCTCACCGCTTCCCGCATCCGCTCCTTGTCGAAATCCGTGCCTAGAAGGTTGTAGTCCAGATAAGGCTGTACATGCGGGTCAATCGATTGCAGCTTGATCTCACCAGCGGCCTCCGCCAGATACAGTGCCGAGATCATCGATATCCCGATCGGTTGCGTGTTGGATATGAGGTAAACGCCTTCCTGCGTTGTGCATGACAGAGGGTGTATGAACATGTCGTTCCGCCACTTCGAGCCCTTGCACGTGAACTTCAGATTGATCTGGATCTTAGACGCAAGCGGGTCTTGACGGAAATGTTCATAGGTGCGGAAAATCGTCGAGACCTGCGGGTGGTCCCGTAAATTCTGTCCAACCCCCGGCGAGTCGAGCATCAGCGGAATTCCCATCTCGTTGATGTGATCTGCTGGTCCAACCCCCGAAAGCATCAGTATCTGCGGCGAACAGATCGCACCCGCCGACAAAACCACTTGGTCGGCATAGACATCAAACAGTTCTCCACCCGATTCCACTTTCGCTCCGATCGCCTTATTGCCGTCGAACATCAGCTTGTGGACATGGCAATCACCGCGCAACGTCAGATTCAGTCGATGCCTCGACTGCGATAAATACCCGATGTTAGTGCTCCAACGCACCCCGTTCGGATTGTTGAACGGCGGAGGTCCCACGCCCGTCGTGTCAGGGTTGTTCGCATCCTCGTAGTAGGGATACCCGAGCATCTGACACGCCTCAACGAACGCCTCCTGGTCCGGATTCCACTCGTCACGCTTGAAACGACGAGCCACTATCGGACCATCAGTCCCGTGGTAGTCGTCTGAAAAGTCGGCGTCCGTCTCGATACGCCGGAAATAAGGCATCAACTTCTGGAACGACCACTCGTCGTTGCCCCACGAAGCCCAGTCGTCATAGTCCTCCGGCATTCCCCGCAAGAAGATCTGCGCGTTCACCGAACTCGAACCCCCGACCAGCTTCCCCCGCGGCACCATCATGTCCGGGAACAGATCATTCGACTTGGCGATGAAGTTCCAGTTGTGCTTGCTGTCCTTGCCGAACGCACGCGCCCAAATGTTGCGGTCGAACCCGTAGCCAAGTTTGATCTCCATCGGCAGGTCATCCATGGTCGGATAATCGGGCCCCGCTTCCAACAGCAGCACCGAAACATTCGGATCCTCACTCAGACGAGTAGCTACGATTGCACCGGCAGATCCGGCTCCGATGACGATGAAGTCGTATTTCATGGGTTCAACCTATGAGCGGTCAGGCAAGTTGCGATGCGAATACGTTATCGCGTGTGGGCGTTGTTTGCACGGATGACGTTGCTATCATTTCCCTCGTCACTTGCTTCACCGAAATGCCATCTGAAACACCCATAGACCCCATCCGCTTCGAAGTCATCCGCAACGCCTTGGTCGAAGCTACTGAGGAGATGGCTTCGGCTCTCCGTCGCAGCGCATACTCGACCAACATCAAGACGCGTCACGACTTTTCTTGCGCCATATTCGACCGCAAGATGCGCATCGTCGCGCAGTCATTCAGTCAGCCCAACCATCTCGGCTCGTTGATGGAGACGATCCCGAGAGCACTCGAATCCTACGGGTTAGAGAATCTTTCCGAAGGCGACGGCATCCTCGTGAATCTTCCATATACCGGAGGAGTGCACCTCAACGACATAACCCTTATTTCGCCCGTATACCTCGACTCCATGCCAGTAGGATTCGTCGCCAGCCTGGCCCACCACGTCGACGTCGGAGGCGGCGCACCGGCGAGCATCGGGGCGTTCAGAGAGGTCTATCAAGAAGGCATCATTATCCCGCCTGTCAAGTTCGTAAGCGGTGGCGACTTCAATCGTGATGTGTTCGATCTTGTACTCGCGCAGGTCAGAGCGAAGCGTGAGACGGCTGGAGACTTCCGCGCCCAAATAGCAGCGAACAACACCGGGATTCGTAGATTTAAGGCTCTGATTGGCAAGATGGGTGAGAACGTGGTTTCAAGCTACATTGACGAGTTGATCGAGTACACGGATCGGCGAACCAAGTCGGAACTGGCGAAATTGCCGAAGGGCGTGTTCATAGCCGAGGGTGTGATGGACAGCGACGGGTATACAGACGAACCCGTAAAACTCGTGGTCAAACTGACGATCAACGACGAAGGGTTACTGTTCGACTTCACCGGCTCCGATGAGCAGCGAAGCGCGCCCGTCAATTCCACCTATGCCCAAACCCATTCTGGAGTAGCTTTCGTACTCAAGTGCATGATCGATCCCGATGTCCCTGTCAACTCAGGCTTCTATCGCAACGTGCATATGATTGCCCCCGCAGGCACCGTGGTCAACTGCACCGCACCCGCTCCAGTTGTCGGCGGATGGGAGACGCAGCTTCGTCTCACTGAGGTCATGCTGAAAGCATTAGCAGACGCCATTCCCGAAAAGGTGCCGGCGGGCACTGAAGGCATGATCTGCCACTCCGGATTCGGCGGCTTTGACCCGTATCGCAACGAAACATACTGCTTCTTGGAAACCATCGCCGGCGGGTTTGGAGCACGGGCCAGCAGTGACGGCCCAGATGCCGTGCAACCCCACGGCAAGAACACAGCCAACGCACCGATCGAAGAGACCGAACTCAACTATCCGGTACGCATAACCCGCTACGAACTGGTTGAGAACTCCGAAGGTCCAGGACAGTATCGCGGCGGTTTGGGACTGCGTCGGGACTATCTTTTCCCAGACCATCAGGCATCCTTCACCATCTTGGCCGACCGTGAGCGTTGGGGGCCTCACGGACTTTTTGGAGGACACTCCGGCGAACCCGCCCACTATGTTCTGAATCCAGATTCAGATGCGACGCAACTGCCATCGAAAGTAACCGTCCAACTCAGCGAAAACGATGTCGTGAGTTACCGCACCTGCGGCGGTGGTGGTTATGGGCCGCCAGAGCAACGCGATCCCGAAGATGTCCTGCGCGATGTCCGAGATGGGCGCGTCAGTCCAAGTCGCGCGCGTGACATCTATCGAGTTGCCATCGACTCTGAAACATGGGCAGTTGATGTGGATGCAACCGCGACTCTTCGCTCTGCCGTCTCTGGACAAAGAGAATCCGACCCGTGAACGATCAATACCGTCTCGGCATCGACATCGGTGGAACTTTTACCGACGGCATCCTGCTCAACGAGACCACCGGCGAGATTCGAACCGCAAAGGTTCCCTCTACACCCACCGATCCGTCTGATGGTTTCCTTCATGTCCTACGACGAATGCTCGATGATGGACAAGTCGAACCTGACGCGGTGAAGTACGTCGTTCACGGAACGACAGTGGCAACCAACGCCATCATCGAAGGCAATCTAGCCAAGACCGCGTTCATCACCACAGAGGGTTTCCGAGATTTGTTGGAGATCCAGACAGGCATTCGCCCAACCCTTTACGACCTTCAGTTCCAGAAGTTGAAACCCTTGGTACCGCGATACCTCTGCTTCGGTGTTCCAGAGCGATTGGATTACAGGGGCGAGGTGCTGGTCCCGCTGGACGAAGACGCAGTGCGGGACGTGGTTCGAGAGTTGCGCGAAGAAGGCGTGGAATCGATCGCGGTTTGTCTTCTCCACTCATACATCAATCCGGCACACGAGCGACGGATTGGCGAAATCCTCGCAGCCGAATTGCCGTCGATTTTGTGTTCACTTTCTTCGGAAGTCGCGCCAGAATTCAGGGAGTATTTCCGCGCCAGCACAACCGTTATCAACGCCGCTATACGTCCCGTAGTCTCCAATTACTTGGGGAACATTCAGGCCCGCGTGCGTCGATCCGGAGTTGGAGGCGAGATGCTCGTGATGCAGAGCAACGGGGGAGTCCTCACATTCGAAGCAGCGATGGATCGACCCGTCTTCATGGTCGAGTCGGGACCAGCCGCCGGTGTAATAGCCGCTTCTCAACTTGGCGAAACCCTTGGGCATGAGAATGTCATCTCGTTCGACATGGGCGGCACCACAGCCAAGGCTGGACTAATAGAGAACGGTTCTCCACGAGTGACAAAGGATTACGAAGTCGGCGGAACGGCTGCGACAACTGAACACGGTTCTCGGGGCTCCGGCTATCCGATCCGTACGCCAGTCATCGACTTGGTCGAGATTGGTGCAGGTGGCGGATCAATCGCGTGGATCGATTCCGGCGGCATTCTCCGAGTCGGACCGCGCAGTGCCGGTGCCGACCCGGGTCCAGTTTGCTACGGGCAAGGCGGCACCGAGCCGACAATAACCGACGCGAATCTCGTTCTCGGAAGGATATCGCCCGACTACTTCTTGGGCGGCGAGATGGAGCTGGATGTGGATGCCGCGCGGCGAGCCATCAACGAACGATGCGCCGAACCGCTAGGCATGGATGTGGACGAAGTCGCCCTCGGCATCGTCGAGATAGCCAACAGTGCCATGGTCGGCGCGCTCCGCAGAGTTTCTGTTCAACGCGGCTACGACCCGCGAGAATTCGTCCTCGTAGCGTTCGGAGGAGCCGGACCAGTTCATGCCAACCGCCTAGCCGCAGAACTCGAGATGCCCACCGTCTTGGTGCCGATGAGTCCAGGCACGACCTCGGCGATGGGCCTTTTAGTGACCGACATCAAACACGACTACTCAGTCGCTTTAATCCAACGAGCCGATCAAATCGACCTCGGCGTTGCCAACGCGCAGTTTCACCGAATGAGATCTGAGGGGCAGACAGCCCTTTCCCGCGAAGGCGTGGCAGACCAAGCCACCCGCTTCATAAAGCAGGCCGACATGCGCTACGTCGGCCAAAGCTACGAACTGACAGTCCCCCTACAAGAAAAGGATCTAGATGCAGCCGCGCTAGATGAAATATTGGCGCAGTTCCATCAAGAGCACGAGCGATCCTACGGCTTCAAGGCCGAAGAAGAACCAGTCGAATTCGTCGCGCTGCGCCTAAGCGCCGTAGGCGTGATCCCCAAGCCTCAATTACCGAAGATCAGGCGCGCCGATGACACCACGACCAACGCCCTAAAGGAAACCAGACCCGTCTACTTCGCCGAGACAGACGGACGAGTGGACTGTCCAATATTCGACCGCTACAACCTCCGCTCAGGAGATGAAATCACAGGCCCAGCAATCATCGAAGAAGTCGATTCGACAACCGTGATTCACCCCGATTACCGAGCGACCGTCGATGAGTTTGGAAATATGTTTTTACGGTGCGGCTAAGAGGTTGCCGAAGAACGTCTAACCCGAAGTTGGGTACTTTGTCCGAGTAAAGGATCTACACACGGTCATACGATGGCGCTGATCGTGCATGCCGAGAAACTTATTGAGATTCCTGCGTGTTATCCTAGCTGCCAAGCAAACGCTGTCGAATCTCTTTCGTAGCGGTGTCCAGACCGGGGAAGAGTGATGCTTCGGTGATGTTCAGCCATTCCAATTCTCTCCTCAACCTTGGTTTACATTCATTCGGAATCAAGGCGACGTAATGAGCGTATACAGGTATGTCAGGATTGACACTCTTGATCTCTGTCTCTTCGAACCTTTCGTGCCACGCCGAAATCAAGAACGCCGCCGACTGAGCGCGAAGACGATCAAACGATAGTTTAGGTTCAACGACCAAAACCCGAAATAAATCCCTAGGGTCGATTCTCGGTTCGAAATATGGTTTTTCTTGAGCTATGAAGTGGTTCAACCGGGCAACGATGTTTCGATATCCGTAACGATTTAGGTGAATATCGTGTGTCTCAATGGGGTCTACATCTTGCTCCGTATCATATACAGATTTAGTCAGCATCCAGTTCTGCTCCGGGCGTGAAAGTTTAGTGAAATTTGCAATGACACTGACGGTATCGCTATTGAAAGGGCGGATCAATCCTTCGGGAGCGATGAAAACATGCAGTTTTCCATCGGTTTCGTCCTCGTTTTCTTGGCAAGCGAAATACAGAGCAACCAAAGGATTGCGAGTGATATCCAAGAGTCTTGTCGGCAACCCATAGTGGGCACCGACGACTAACTCTTCAAAGGATGAGGAGAGACCAGCGAATGACGAAGGCTCCGAAGATATAAGTTGCGTAAGAAGTTTAGCTTCTAGCTCGTAGGTCGGCGGGTCTGCGAAGTCTTCAGGTGATCTGAACAGGTAGGGACGCAACTCCCACGATCCTGAATTCTCACCACGATAGTATATTCTGGTTAGCGCGTATGTATCAAGATGTGGATCAATGTTAGATAGACATTGTCTCAACGTCATCAAGTCTTTGACGCTAGAAATTCGAAACGACGGTCTGGTCTGTGATGCATTCTGGTTACACAACTGAAAACGCTGAGGATTTTCATACAGGCACGATCGCCATATCCGTGAACTCGAAAAATCGACGTTTGAAAGGTCTGTTTCGGATAAACTAGATTGATCAAATATGCAGAATTCAAAAGTGGCGCCTTCAAACTTTGCGCGCCCTAGTTCAGCTTGGGTAAAATCGACACCCCACGCTTTTGCATTTCGAAAATCTGCGCGGAATAATCCCGCAGACTTCATTGTTGAGTGGTAGATATTAGCGCCTCGGAAGTCTGCGTTTTGGAAATGGGCATTATTAAGTATCGTTGAATCAATATATGCGTATTGGAAATTCGCGAACTGGAACATGTAGTTGCTGAGATCAGGTCTAGTGTTTTCCCCGATTTTGCCAGCGTCCTGGAAAATCTTTCGTACGTCGATACCAGATAGGTCAGGTCTGAAAAAGCGCAATCGTCTTTGCTCGCGCGAAAACCATTCATTCCAGACTTCAGGGCCTTCAAGCAACCGTTTGATGTGTTCTTCGTTTGCCACAATGAGTTCTCAATCGTCTGTTAGCAAGATTCAGGCTCTTTTCAGCGCAATAATTCCAGCGTGTCTGCATCGTGGACTCTGGCAACGGCAACATCCAGTGGGGTCTGCCTCTTGTATCTTGAGCTCATAGTAGGCGCGTCATGAGGTCATTTTATTGACATGTCCTTTACGTCGGTTCCGTGCCATTGCAACAGCGAGTTCAGATCTGAACCTGAAGTAGTCACGGTCGTATTCAAGTCGCCGTTCATGATCGCCCAACCAAATACCAAGCTTCGTTAATGTCGGCGCTCCTAAGTGACGCAGTAGGATGATCATTGTGTTCTGGGTCCCATTCCCATGAGGGGCGTTTATAGGCACGTTGGATATCTTCACGCGAGGCAGTGAACGGCACACCCAATATTTGGCTACAGGTCAATCATTAGTTTTGGTCGGACATGAGTGCTTGGCTTCAAGCCTCACATGTTACGGCAAGCGCGTTTTTGCCGAGTTCCGATTTTGGCACAAATTGGCGCTGGTTCGTAACCCCGTGCGGTCTCACTACGTGAACCTCCTCTTAAATCTCCCGCTGAGAAGGGAGAGTGGAAGGGCAAGGACAGTTGGGGCTGAAGCTTTTGCGAAGGTAGCGAAGTACGCGACTTCTAGTTCTCGCGACCGTTGGGATTGAACAGCGCTTCTTCGTCCTCTTCGGTGAGCTTGATGCCGCGCTTCTGCAGTTCCGATCTAAACCGTTCCCGCTCCTCTTGCCTGCCTTCATCTAGGCCTAGCACACGGCCTTTGGCTTCAGCTTTGGCATCGGCCTTGGCGGAATATCTGCGTCGGATTTCGGTTGCTTTCTCGAACACTGTTCGGACTCCTTCGATTGCGTAAGAGATATCAGGAGATGCGCTCCGAGAAGGGGATCGCGCAACTCCTAGTTCTCGCGGCCGTTGGGGTTGAACAGTGCTTTTTCGTCGGCTTCTGTGAGTTTTATCCCGCGCTTCTGCAGTTCCGATCTAAACCGATCCCGCTCCTCTTCCCGGCCTAATACGCGGCCTTTTGCCTCTCCTCTTGCCTCTCCTTTGGCTTCAGCTCTGGCATCGGCTTTGGCGGAGTATCTGCGTCGGATTTCGGTTGCTTTCTCGAACACTGTTCGGACTCCTTCGATTGCGAGGGCGATGATTGCGAAAAAGGCCCATTGCTGCTGCGTGGCACCGATGCGGTAGGTCGCCATGATCCAGTGGTCTGAATCCGAGTATACCGACAACGCCGCAGTCGACGCGGCTCCGAGCGCGGCGAATCCCACCGCCTGCCACACCGCGCCCCGCTCCCTCAGTGCGGAGGTGATCTCTTCGATTTGCATCTCCATGCCTTTGTTAGCACGTTCTTTCCGACATCCATTCGCGTCGGCAAATGCCAACCTATCAGAGATGCATCGTTACATTAAACTAATGTGGCACAAAATCTTTACGCTATTCTGACGGGCCGCCGGACATCCCCTCTCCCACGTTACACCCCAAAAATCCGGCATGATCGGCAAAACAGCGGCATCTTTTCCACCCCGATAGTCCCTCTGGATACCCGCCTACGCGGGTATCGCGTTGGTTTGCCCGGACATGGGTGGGTTTTACAATGTCTTCGCTTTCGCCCGAGTGACGGCGAGTTTGGTGCTTATAATTGTTCAGAGTGGAGGCGGGTTTGCGATGCCTGACGAACGGACTCCGAAGAGTATGTCTAGCATCATCCCGACTTTAGCGCGACTGACCATGATCGGCTGGTTCGTCGGCGTGAGTATCGCTGGCGGGGCATTGCTGGGTTGGTGGTTAGACGGACTTATCGGCAGCGCACCGTTGCTGCTGGTGGTCGGTATCCTGTTAGGGGTTGCAGTTGCGTTAGTTGGCATGATGCGGATGCTGTCTGACTTCTGGAGCGCGAAGCGTTAAGCAACGGTGACCGTCCTTCCAAACGTTAGCCGAAAGATGTCGATAGAGCCGAACCAAGAAGCAGGGGGAGAGATTGCTCTCATCCCCTAAAGGCATCGCCATAGCGGTTTTCTTACTCGCTGTGGCAGTCATTTCGGTTTTGGGCGGTGCCCTCGGTGCCGCGTTCGGTGGTGGATTCATCGGTGGTGCGGTTCCTCATCTGCAAGTTCCTTCGGAACTGGTCGCTTACATCGGCGATTACCCGCTCTACAACACGGTGGTGATGTTCGCCGCCGCGATAGTTGTCCTCGTGTTGTTGACGTGGTTGGCGACGCGCAAGATTTCCGAGGTGCCAGGGCGTTGGCAAGCGTTGATGGAGATCCTTTACGAGTTCTTCATCGGGCTGGCGGAATCGACGTCTGGCAAAGCGGGACGTATATTCATACCCGTGGCGACGGCGATCTTCTTGGTCGTGCTGTTCTCAAACTGGCTAGGGGTGTTGCCCGTAATCGGAAACATAGGCCGTGTCGAGACGACGACGGAGTATTTCTTCCACAAGTTTGAAGGCAAGGCGGAGAGTGAGGGCTACGCAGAGGTTTTGGAGGGATTGCACCACGACGTTGGCAAGATGGGTGAAGGGATGGGGCACTACCTCGCAACTCACGCTGATGTCAAAGAGGTGCAGAAGCTCGTTGGCAAAACCCTCGAGACGTACGGCGAACAAGATTTTGTGATCTTCGATGGAGGCGGCATTCGGTTGCTGCCGTTCGGCCGTGGCAACGACTACAAACTGAGTCTCATCGATGTAGTTGCATACGATGTCGCCGATCCGACTCACCCGACCGCGGAGGATGTCATCAGAATTGCGGATCGAGTTGGTGAGAGCGTCGCTCCCGCGTCGGTGCCAAACACCGGATTCTTCAGTGAAAATCCGGAAAAGTATGCGTCGCTTGTTGGCAAACGTGCAGGGATCTTGGTTCCATATCTACGCGGTTCGAGCACCGATTTGAACATGACCTTAGCGATCGCGATCTTTGCAATGGTCAGCGTTCAGTTCTGGGGTATCAAGACTCTGGGTATCGGCGGGTACTGGGACAAGTTCATCGGCAATCCGTTCAAACGCAACCCGATTGACCTCTTTGTGGGGGTGTTGGAGTTGGTTGGCGAGTTCATCAAAGTCGTCAGCTTCACTTTCCGACTATTCGGAAACATGTTCGCTGGCGAGATACTCCTTATAGCGATGGGGTTCTTGTTCCCTCTAATCGGAATGATTCCGTTCATCGGGTTGGAGCTGTTCGTCGGGTTTATCCAAGCGATCATCTTCTCGGTGTTGACACTGATGTTTGGTGCGTTTGCGATCATGCCGCACCATCATCCAGAAGGCGACCATCATGGTGCGGAGGGGCATTAGGCAGATGAGGATTGTTCATGTTCGGTCCCTTTCGGGCACTACTAAATTTGGCATGCTGCGTTCGATTCTTGGGCCGATGAAGGCAGATTCGAATGCGTGTGAAGCATCGGCGCGGTCAGAAAAGACTGACGCCGTGGATACCAAAAACGGAGACCAGGAGGTCTAAAACGATGGAAGACTGGGCACCAATCGGAGCTGGCCTTGCGATCGGGGCGGGAGCCCTAGGTCCGGGACTTGGCATTGGGATGCTGGCAGGCAAGGCGATGGAAGCTCTGGGCAGGAACCCTGAGGCTGCCGACGCGATTCGCCAGAACATGATTCTTGCGATTGCATTCACGGAAGCGATCGCGATCTACGCCTTGGTCGTGGCGATCATCACGCTGTTCACCTAGAAGTCGAAACTTTGGCACATCGGCGGGGAATCGGTCACGGAAGGTGGCCGGAGTGATTTTCTCCGCTGGTGTGGCGAACATAGTGATGTAGAACGAACCGGAGATTCTCATGGACGCATTGGGAATAGACCTGTCTAGGTTATTGACCTTCTTGGTCGGGTTCACCGTTATCGCGGTCTTCCTGCGGATGTTCCTGTACGGACCCATCACTCGCATGTTGGACCAACGGGCGGAACGCATCCGAGAGAGCTTGGAAGCCGCCGACAGAGCTAGCGCCGAAGCCGCATCGTCTGCCGAACGCGTTGAGCAAGAATTGGCTAATGCTCGTCGAGAAGGGCAGAACCTCATCGTCGAAGCCCGCGAAGCTGCATCCCGGTTAAAAGACCAGGAAGCTGAACGCACTCGAGCTCAAGTCGACGAAATGCTTGACCGGGCCCGCGAGGAGATCCGGCGAGAACGCGAGGCAGCGGTGGAGGAAGTCCGCCGCGAATTCGCGGGTATCGCCATTCTCGCCGCTGAGCGAATTGTTGAGCAGTCGCTCGACGAGGATTCGCACCGAGAGCTTATTGACCGAGTCTTAGAAGAAGGGCTCGATGCTCGCAACAACTGATCGGACCACTAGGCAGGATTAATACCGTCAGATGGCATCGACCTCAGTGAGAAGATACGCCCAAGCCGCGTTTGCGATCGCGGTTGAACGCGACGCGCTCGAAACGTGGATAAGCGACCTCGAGATTGCTCGAGGTACTTTTGCCGAATCTGATGTACAAGCCTTTATGTCGGCACCATCTGTCCCTGAGAGCGTCAAACTCGACGGAATCGGCACATTGCTGAGCGATGTTGATCCGTTGGTGCGGAACCTCGTGTCATTGCTGGTCACTAACGGCGACATCGAACGGCTCGCCGGTGTCTGCGACACGTTCCGCGAGTTGACGGACGACCACCTCGGAATCGGTCGTGCTCTGATTACGACCGCCGTTCCATTGGACGATGCTCGTCGAGAACGAATCGTGAACAGTCTGCAAGAATTGACAGGTTACGATCGCATCGAGGTATCGGAGCAAGTAGATCCAGAAATCATCGGCGGAGTGGTAGCAAGGGTTGGCGATCGATTATTTGATGGCAGCACTCGATCACGATTGCGATCGATGCAGGAGTCGCTAGCTCAGCGCCCATTGTCCGCATGACCAATTGCAATGAAACAACAGCTTCTACAGTATCGCGGGCTCATTTCACCCCGTCGGCACGTTAAGGAAAGGTAATTCGATGACCACCGCAGGGCAAGATATTGCTTCAGTGATCAAACGCCAAATCGAAGAATTCGGCGGTGAACTCACGATGGTCGACGTCGGCACCGTCGTCGAAGCGGGCGATGGCATCGCACGCATTCACGGCCTCGCTGGTGTCCGCCTGAACGAGATTCTCCAGTTCCCGAACGACATCCTCGGCCTCGCGTTGAACTTGGAGGAGGAATCGGTTGGTGCCGTTATTCTCGGTGACTATCTCCGTATCCGAGAAGGAGACGAAGTCCGATCAACGGGCCGTATTTTAGAGGTCCCGGTTGGAGATTCCCTCCTCGGTCGAGTTGTCGATCCACTAGGTCGTCCATTAGACGGTCAACCAGCACCGAATACTGACGAAACGTTGCCGGTTGAGAAAATCGCCCCCGGTGTTATCTCCCGTCAGCCAGTCAACCAGCCGGTGCAGTTCGGCTTGAAGGTCGTCGACGCTATGGTTCCGGTAGGACGCGGACAGCGCGAACTCGTTATTGGCGACCGCTCCACCGGCAAGACGTCACTCTGCATCGACGCGATCATCAACCAGCGCGATTCTGACATGATCGGTGTCTATGTGGCAATCGGCCAGAAGGCGTCGAAAGTTGCGGGGACGGTTCAACGACTCGCCGACCAAAACGCACTGGAAAACACGGTTGTCGTGGCCGCTAATGCCTCCGACCCAGCACCAACCCAGTTCTTGGCTCCGTACGCCGGATGCGCGATGGCGGAGTATTTCATGTCGAAAGGTCGAGATGTCCTGATCGTCTACGACGACCTTTCGAAACACGCTTGGGCATACAGGCAGATGTCGCTGCTGCTGAAGCGACCTCCCGGACGTGAAGCCTACCCGGGAGACGTCTTCTACCTGCACTCTCGATTGCTTGAGCGAGCGGCGCGCATGGCGCCTGAGTACGGTGGAGGATCGATCACGGCCCTACCGATCATCGAGACACTCGCTGGCGATGTTTCCGCATACATCCCCACAAACGTGATTTCGATTACCGACGGCCAGCTGTTCCTAGAGCCTGACCTCTTCAACGCTGGTATCCGTCCTGCGGTCAACTCCGGTATCTCGGTTACCCGCGTGGGTTCGTCCGCGCAGCGACGCGGCATGAAAGACGTTGCAGGTAGCTTGAAAACCGAGATGGCGCAGTTCGACGCATTGGCTACGTTCGCACAGTTCGGTGCCGAAGACCTCGATCCTGTGACGCGTCGGCAGTTGGCGCGTGGCGAGCGTTTCCGCGAGCTGTTGAAGCAAGAGGAAAACGCGCCGGTAACCTACGAGAACATGGTCGCTCTGTTCCATGTCGCCAACGAAGGCGCGTTGGACGATGTGCCGGTTGAGCGGGTGCGAGACTTTGAGAGCCAGTGGTACGACTATATGGCGGCCAACATGCCAGAGTTGCTTGCCAATATCAGCGAAACTGGTGAATTGACTGATGAGGCTGCCGGGCAGCTGATGGACGCGGTTGCGGCGTTCAAACAGACCGCAGATTTGGCGGCCGCTTAGTTGCGAGGAACCTAAGGCAAAGACATGCCGAGCCTGAAGGACATACGCGACCGCATTCGGTCGGTCAGCAACACCGCAAAGATCACCAGCGCGATGCAGTTGATCGCCGCGTCGCGTATGCAACGCGCACAACAGATGGTGCGGAACGGTCGACCTTACGCCGATCAGATGCGCGAAGTGCTATCGCATTTGACCATGCGATTGGCAGACGATGACGAAACGTTGGACCCGCTCTTGCAGCGGCGACCAAATCACCGAGAACTGCTCGTACTGCTGACCCCTGACCGCGGTTTAGCAGGCGCTCTCGTGGGCAACATCCTTCGAGTTGCAGCTGAGGAGTTTAGTTCGTCTGAGGTCCCGATAGACACGGTAGGTGTGGGCCGCAAAGGAGAACGGTTTGTAGCTCGGACGGGTCAATCTCTGGTGGCGACATTCTCCGTCGGAGACCGGCCAAGGTTGGCGGACACACTGGACATCTCGTCCTTCATAATCGACCGATATCGCTCTGGCGAAGCCGACACCGTGAAACTAATTTACGCCCAGTTCGTCAACACCACCGTCCAAAAGCCTATCAACCTGCAACTGCTTCCGATCGAAACAGACGTTTCCGGTTCCGACGATGGTCCGATGTTGTATCTCGACTACATATACGAGCCATCACCAGCAGATGTGCTGTCCAGCCTGGCCCCGCGGTACATCGAGACGCAGGTCTACCACGCCATTTTGGAGGCGCAAGCTAGCGAACATTCCGCACGAATGATCGCCATGCAGAACGCGACTGACAACGCGAATGAATTGATTGACGAATTGACGTTGGACCTGAACAAGGCACGGCAGGAAGCCATTACCGGCGAGTTATTGGACATCGTCGGCGGTGTCGCAGGCGTTCAAGGTTGATTGCAGATAAACGCGAAATTGAACTACTAAGGACTGCTGCGAAATCGCCAGCTGAAACGAATAGGCTCCGTGAAGTAGATAACGCGGAGCGAAACAGGATATAGGAGCCTCACACAAATGGCACAAGGTAGCAAAGGCAAGGTTGTCCAAGTTATCGGCACGGTTGTCGACGTCGAATTCCCACCGGAAGACCTACCGGAGATCTACAACGGTCTTGAACTGGATGTCGATGGCGAACGCTTAGTGCTTGAAGTTGAGCAGCACGTAGGCAACAACTGGGCACGATGTCTTGCGCTTGGAACGACCGACGGACTAGCCCGAGGCGTCGAATGCATCGACACCGGTCAGCCAGTCGCAGTGCCTGTCGGCGAGAACTCGTTGGGGCGAATCTTCAACGTGCTTGGCGATGCAATCGACGGCGGGGAGCAGGTAGCTTCCGATGCCGATCGCCTGCCAATTCACCGCCAGCCGCCCTCATTTGCCGAGCAGTCTCGAACTACCGAGATTTTGGAGACCGGCATCAAGGTATTGGATCTGATCACACCATTCCCGCGTGGCGGTAAAGTCGGTGCGTATGGAGGAGCGGGAGTAGGCAAGACCGTCATTATCACGGAGCTCATTCGCAATATTGCACAAGAGCACTCCGGTGTGTCAGTTTTCGCAGGTGTCGGCGAGCGCTCGCGCGAAGGTAACGACCTCTGGCATGAGATGAACGAGTCTGGAGTCATCGGCTCGACCGCCTTGGTGTTCGGACAGATGAACGAACCTCCCGGAACGCGAGCCCGAATCGCGCTAACCGGTTTGACGATGGCAGAGTACTTCCGCGATGAGCGTGGTCAAGACGTGCTCCTCTTCATCGACAACGTTTACCGATATATCTTGGCTGGTATGGAAGTCTCAGCTCTTCTCGGCCGAATGCCGTCAGCGGTCGGTTATCAACCCACACTGGCTACCGAGTTGGGCGACCTCATGGAACGCATCACCTCGACACAGGCAGGATCCATCACATCGTTTCAAGCCGTCTACGTGCCCGCGGACGACTACACCGACCCGGGTATCGTAACGACGTTCGGTCACTTGGACGCGAACGTGTCACTAGACCGCGCGTTGGCTGCACAAGCGCTGTTCCCGGCTGTCGACCCATTGGCATCGAACTCGAGAATTTTGGAGCCGGCAATCGTTGGTAACGACCATTACGAAGCGGCATTCGGCGTGAAGCGTGTGCTGCAGCGATACAAGGACCTGCAAGATGTCATCGCCATCTTGGGCATTGAAGAACTCTCAGATGAAGACCAGTTGACAGTGTCGCGAGCGCGCAAGATTCAACGCTTCTTGACTCAGCCGTTCTTCGTAGGTGAGGTCTTTACCGGATTACCTGGCGTTTACGTTAGCCGTGCAGATGCCGTCAAAGGCTTCTTGGAGATCTTGGATGGCAAGCACGACGACCTGCCCGAGCAGGCGTTCTACATGGTCGGCACCATCGAAGACGCCGTAGCCAAGGGCCGAGAAATGCAGGAGCAAGCCGCGGCTTAAGCATCCGCAACATTCTAGAGATCACATGACACTTCTCATGAGTCAGTAGTTCAGCAATGGCCCCAATGAGCCTCAACATAGTGACTGCCGAACGCGAAACGTTTTCTGGCGTCGTTGATTACGTTACTGCCCCCGGAGCGGATGGCGAACTCACGGTTTTGCCGTCGCACGCGGCTTTGATGACCACTCTGGTCCCTGGCGAGATGCGTTTCGGCATCGATGGTGATGAACAGGCGATCGTTCTAACAGGCGGTTTTATGGAAGTTTTGGCCGACAACGTGACGGTCTTGGCCGATGCCGCTGAACGCGAAGATGAGATTGATGAAGCGCGAGCAGAAGAGGCCGTGCGAAGGGCGCAAGAACGGATCGACACTCACGGTTCCGATCTCGACATGGAACGCGCACTGGCATCGTTGCGACGCGCTCAGATTAGACTGCGGTTCTCGCGTCGTCGGCAGCGACAGCGCTAGGCAAAGGCGCGCAGGGTTAGTCAGCTACATTCGAAGCACCGACGATCTTCAGGATCGGACCGTCTAGGGTGAGAATGTAAATCTCGCCTTCTTCGTCTGAGGCGAAGGAAGTGATCCGCCGATGTGGTTCCACGGTCAACATGTGCTGAGACCACCACTCGGATTCGCCTACAGGCGTCAATGCCCAGATTTTGGACGTGCAAAAATCTCCAAATATGTAGGCACCTTGTAGCCACGGGATAGCTGTGCCCCGGTACACATACCCACCGATCACCGCGCACCCGTTGCCCGGGTGCAAGTATTCGTGAACCGGGAATATCATCTCATCTCTCGCGTCATTACAGTCTTCTTCGGTTACTCCAGTTTCCCCGCTTACCCGACATTCGCTACCCTCAAACAAGTGCCAACCGTGGTTGGTGCCGGCTTCAACGACAGTAATTTCTTCGACACGAGCCCAACCAACATCTCCGACCCAGATTTTTCCACTCTCAGGATCGATGTCCATACGCCAAGGATTACGCAGACCCCAAGCCCAAATCTCAGGTCGTGCATCGGGATTAGCAACTAGCGGATTGTCGGAAGGCACTTTGTAAGGTTGCTCTTCTGTCGCGCCTCTGACATCGATGCGAATTATCGATCCTAAGAAAGTGTCGACGCGTTGAGACTGTTTTTCCCACACAGGACCACCATCCCCCAGACCAAGATAAAGCATTCCATCCGAACCAAACTCGATATCCCCACCGTTGTGGATGTCCGCTGGTTGAGGAATCTCGAGAATCACAAGTTCCGTATCGCGTCGTGCTCCGCCGTCAACGATGGTGAAACGCGAGAGTCGCGTCTTCTCGCCTTCGCCGCGAACTGAATAGTAGACGTACAAGAACGGCAACTCCTCATAATCCGGATCTAAAGCCGCGCTGAGCATCCCTGTTTCCGCACCTTCGTACGCAGTTTCGTCAATCAGGTTGAGAACCAACCTTGGCAAACCGACCTTGAAATGTACGTTGACGTGGCCCTTTCTATCGACAACGGCCATCCCGCCTCCTGGCCACGGGAACATGTCGACAGGGAATTTGAAATTCCGGCCGCTGAATACCTCATGAAGTCGCAATTCATCCCAATAACCGATGAATGGAGTAGGGATGGGAGGTATTGGAGTCGGTGTCGGAGTTGGAGTGACAGTTGCAGTTGGTGGGACCGCCGTTTGAGTCGGCGAGGGAGTGGGTGTTGGAGTAGCAGGAACAGGCGACGGTGATGGCGAGGCAGTCGGGGAAGATGGCGTTACTGCGGTAGTAGCGGTCGGTGTTGGTAACACCGGGGTCGGCGAAGGAGTCGAGGTGAGTGTTGGCGAAGGAATCGGTGTTGATGTAGCGGTCGCAGGAAAGGAAGTGGCAGTTGGTGTCGGAGACGGCGTAGGTGTTGATGTGGAAATTGATGTTGGAGATATTGGGATTGATGTTGGTACGGGGGTGGTCGAAGGATCTGCCTGTGTCACCTTAGGTGATGGAGTAACGGTTGGCATGCGTGTGGCAGTCGCTGGTGCCGTAACGGTAGGACTGGCTGACTCATCTAATCGAGCGGGTTCGGGTATCGCAGTGGATTCCGATGATTCGCAGGAGGCCGACGCCAGAACTGACATAAACGCCGAGAGCAATAAGAGGCAAGCAAGCTTCATTCGCGGATTGTGCTGTGATCGATAGTTGCAGTTGAACTCAAACAAAGATTCTAGTCGGGTTATGATAAGACGATTCCGCGCGTGCTGAACGGGTCAATGGTGCTGCTAAGGACGTTATGTTGATGTCCTGTGCCGAGATTACGGAGCTCCCGGCAGCGACTCGCAGGGGATGCCGTCGTTGTCGTTATCCAGTCGATGCGGATCGCTTTCAGGCCCGCCAGCTCGCAAGAAAAATTCGTTCGCCTCAACCCAAGTTTCAAAATCGCCGCAGTTCGCATCCGCGACAAACCTCGCGTCGTCATCCCAGAGACGGTCCAATCGGTTCAGAACCCGGGACATGCTATCCAGCGGCGGCAGTGTCTCGCAAGGACGCCCGTCCAAGTCGCGATCCAACCCGAACCGATTCTCGCCTAGCGAATCATAAACCTCGAAAAAGTGTTCGGCTTCGTCGCGATGTTGAAAATCGTTGCAGTTGACCTTGAACTCTTCGAGATCGGTGCGCTCGCGTGGCAGGATGCCATCGCAGGGAATACCGTTGCCGTTCGTATCGAGCGCGAGTTTCTCTCGAGATGATGGTTCCAATGTCTGAAAGACGCTGTCAGCTTCTTCCCAAGAAGTAAACTCTAAACACGTTACTTCCGGCATCGAAAGAGAACGTCCACTGGCACTCGCAACTGTGATCATCACAATCGCAAACCCGACGAGCGCGAGTCCAATCAAAACTACCGTTACAGCTGCGATCCTTCGAAGTAGTTCAAGCCTCTCGTGTAGCCAAGCAGCATGAAGCGCGGATTTCAATTCAATTGACATGAAATGTTCATTGAAACGGATCGTAACGACTTTTGAGTAAGTTAACACGCCGCGAAAAAGGCTTGACTTGAGTATCGGCGCCTCAAAACCGCGAGTAGGATGTAACGTTGCGGCAAGATCGTCGCATCGAACCAAGAAACCTCAACTGGACGGTCCCAACTCATGAAGATTTCCGACGTCGACATATTCAGGATGCGTACACCCGTACACAAGACTGCCGGGACGAACTGGCTGTTTGTGCGGATAACGACAGACACAGGAGATTACGGTTGGGGCGAGGCTAGCACCCAATACAAGGATCTCGGAGTCGCCGCCGAGATTGAAGACTTCGCCAAGTATCTAGTTGGAAAGGACCCCTTTCAGATCGAGCACATCTGGACGTCGCTCCATCGACGCGTGACATGGACCGGAGGCGCGGTGACTATGAGCGCGATTAGCGGGATTGATCTCGCGCTCAATGATCTAAAGGCAAAAGCACTAGGGGTGCCGGTATACGAGATGTTGGGAGGAAAGGTGCGTGACAACATCCGAGCCTATGCGAACGGATGGTTTGACCCGGATGAAGACGATGGCCTAGGAAAAGGCGCGACTACGGTAGACGACTACCGTCGCCGCTCCGCCGAGTTGGTTGATGAGGGGTGGCGAGCGATGAAGTTCTACCCGTTTTACGGTCCGCAGGTGATTACTCCGGAGCGGATCCAGCAAGGCGTTGAACTCGTAGAAGCCGTGCGGAAGTCGGTCGGCTCTTCGGTTGAAGTCGCTGTCGATGTGCGCGGAAGATTGGACCCGTGGAGCGCGCGACGTGCTGCCAAAGCGATCGAGGAATACGATGTGGCGTGGCTGGAGGAGCCGATTCTTTGGGATAACATCGATGCGCTCGCGGCGTTCGCAAACCACACCAACATTCCGATCTCGACGGGCGAGCAACTCTACGGCAGATGGGATTTCAGACCGTTGCTGGAGTCGCATGCCGCCACCATCATCCAGCCCGATATTTGCCATGCAGGCGGCATAACAGAGCTGCGCAAAATCGCCGCCGTGGCAGAAACTTACTATGTATCGGTAGCGCCGCACAACTCTAACGGTCCGATATCAACGGTCGCCAGTTTGCACCTTGATCTCACGATGCCTAACGCGTTCATGCAGGAGATATTTGTGAGTTTCCTAGGCGCGTACGAAGCTGTATTGACAGAGATGATTCCCATCAGTGATGGTCATGCAACCGTTCCCGACGGACCAGGATGGGGAACCGAGATTGACGTCGACGCGCTGACTCAGTTCCCGCCCTGCGACTACGTAACCGTCGAAAGCGAGCCATACCTGGCGTTCTGACATAGTCGATCGCACACGCGAATCGTGCCTCGCCATGGTTTGAACTAGACAACGAAATCCGTCACACACGCGAGGACCGCCCTAAATGCATATCGCGGCAGCACAGGTTTCACTCGAAATTCACGCGTCATCCTCACTTAAGGACAAGCGTCGCGTCATTCATTCCGTCGTTGCAAAGTTGCGAAATCGACACTCGGTTTCTGTTGCTGAAGTCGATCCTAACGAATCATGGAACGCGGCAACTCTCGGCATAGCGGTCGTCAGTGGGGACCGGCGAACCGCTGACCAGATTCTCGAACGATCCTTGGAAATGGTTGAGCGCGCTGCCCCCGAGGCCGAGGTCATAGGCGTGGAGACAGACTTGTGGTCTTTCGACGCGGGGTGAACCCCGGACCATTCTTTGACAAGTTGCTCGATCAACAAAAGAAAAACGGCCCGGAGACCTAGTGTCACCGAGCCGTTTAGGTTCGTTGGACTGAGCGTTTCGTAGGCTCAGATATGCATCGCATCAAGCTGCCTTGACGACTGCCGCGCGTTCGCGTTGCATGTCGACGAGTATCTGACGCGCTTGCGCAGGGCTGATGATGCGAGTGCACTGGATGCACTTCAGTGTGATTCCGTCCAGCCCGCGTCCGAACTGAACGTCGCCCTCGCATACAGGGCAACGCCGGGGGAAGATCGCAGTCTGTTTCATATTGCTTGTCTCCGTTGTTGGGTTTTCAGATGAAATGTTGGTTGTTTTGCTCTGAACCAAAAAGCCCCGATTCTCGACCGGGGCTTCATCTGGGAATGAGTTTCGTGTATCACTCCGCTCTGGATTGCCCCAGTCGTCAGGCCGCTGGTTGCTCTATTCGCGTCAATAGCTCGCGTGCCTGATGACGATCGATCAGTCTGGTGCACTGCAGACACTTGAGAGTTGGTCCCTCGAGCCTGATTGCAAACAGGATGTCGCCTTGGCAATGCGGGCAACGCTTTTCGTAGATTGTTGACATGCTGGTTTCGAATTACCTCTGGTCTAAGGTTGTCTGTCTTGCTTCGATCTCTTGATTCGCTTCTTGCTCTGTTCAGCATCGCCGCACGTTCGACGGCGAAATTGACTGGTTGAAAACTTTTTAATACATTCTGACGGGTCTTGTCAAGCGATTTTGGCAAGATTTCGTAAATTTCTTGTCTCAGAGTTTTCGCAGAGGGGTTCTCGTGATGGATTTCGTCAACATTGATACAAAGCGTATCATGTATATTATCATGAAATACAATGTGAAACAACGGATAGCGGGTCATAATTTTTCAGTTATCCGTCTTGCCACCTCGTTGGAGCTAGTGTGACACAGAGATACGAAGAGCATCAATCCTCGGATGCAAGCGCGTCGATCCCAAACGCGGACGCGTTCGTTCGTCTTGTAAACAAAATCGCAGCACAAGCAACTCGGCGAGAATTGGCGCGTCAAGCCGAGGAAGCGCAGCAAACGCGGAGGCGTGGCAGAGTGCGAGTGCGTTTTGCCGGGCGTGCCGACGCTCTCTACATAATCAGCATCGCCGCGAAATTGGCGGATATGCATCCGCAAACCCTCAGGAAATACGACCGTGAGGGGTTAGTAAGTCCGTCTAGAACCCAGGGAAGTAGGCGACTTTACTCCGAAGAAGACCTCGAACGGCTTCAAATCGTACGACGACTGTCCGAGGATCTCGGACTGAACCTTAGCGGTGTAGGCCTCGTCCTTGAACTGGTTCAACACATGCGCGGGATGCTCGATGTTTTGGAAAACAGCGAGGATTTGACCAACTCCGCTTCCGCCAAAGCCGTCGCCGATGAGATCAAAGTGATTCTTCACTACCTGGGAGTCGAATGATGGGGACCGACGGATCGGATTTGGACGGACGTTGGGTACGCAGAGTTCGCAGGCCAGTCCGGGCATCGATCGGCGGTGGGCGTTCTCGAAGGGCAGTTCGACAACTCATCATCGAATGTAACGAGCTTCGAACCGAATTAACCGAAGCGAGCGCGAAATTAGAGCAGTATGAAGTCGAACGCGACGAAACACGTCGCAATACTGAAGGCCTGGAATCGCAGATCAAACGGCTCCAATCCGATCTTGTGCGGGCTTACGACGATGTCCAGCGCGCAAAACGTGTGTCCGCTGAGCGAGAAGCAAGCGCAGCAGAGCAGGCTCGTTTAATCGTGGCTGCCCGCATAATGACCGTCGCAGACGACTTTTCGAACGCGTTGGAGACCGCTGAAGAGCAAAACATGGATCCAAACTGGTTCGACGGTTTCAAGGCGATGGCTGAAAAAATCGAAAAAGGTTTGACCGACGCAGGCTTCCGACGATTTGAGTCAATCGGACACGATATGGACCCTGCAAGGCACGAGGCGTTGGCGACGATGCCGACATCCGACGACGGAGTAGGCAAGGTTGTGCAGGAAATCGAAGCTGGATATGAAGATATTGAGACATCTAGAGTAGTGCGCGTAGCAAAAGTCTTGGTCGGTCGAAGATCGGACGAATCTGAGACGGGTTGACTGCCCAACAAAACTAAATGACGAACCCCACCAGATCGAACTGGTAAAGAAAGGCAAGTTACAAGAAATGGCAAGAGCTATCGGCATCGACCTAGGGACTACCAATTCCGCGATGGCATACATGAGCGCTGGGGAACCCGAGATCATTGAAAACTCGGAAGGACAGCGAATCACGCCCTCGGTAGTTGCGGTGAACACTAAGACCGGCGAACGACTTATCGGCATGATGGCCCGGCGACAGGCAGTTACCAATCCGGAACACACCGTCTACTCTGCCAAGCGTTTTATCGGCCGCAGGTTCGACGACGAACTAGTCAGAAGCGACCAGGAACGAGTGCCATTCACTCTGTCGGCCCTCGAAAACGGGGATGTGGGCATTCAGTTCGACGCCAGCGTGCGCCCTCCGGCTGAGATATCTTCCATGTTGCTCGCGCGGTTGAAGTCCGATGCTGAGGAGAGATTGGGCGAACCCGTCACACAGGCAGTAATCACTGTCCCCGCCTACTTCAATGACGCGCAGCGAGAGGCGACCCGGATTGCCGGGACGATTGCCGGACTTGACGTTTTGCGCATCGTCAACGAGCCAACAGCAGCCGCACTCGCATACGGACTCGATAAGGAGGGCGACCGAACCGTCGCCGTCTATGACCTCGGTGGCGGAACCTTCGACATCACAATCCTGCACGTGGGCGATGGTGTCTTCGAAGTGAAGAGCACCAATGGCGACACTCACTTGGGGGGTGACGATTTCGACACCCGGTTGGTCGAATACCTCGTTGACGAGTTCAAGAAGAAGGAGTACATGGATCCGAGTACGGATCCTTCAGCGGCGCAAAGGCTTCGCTTGGCGGCGGAAGAGGCCAAGATCGAGCTCTCTTCGGTCACGAGCGCCGAGATAAACCTTCCATTCATATCGGCAGACCAGAGCGGTCCGAAACACCTCGTCGAAACCCTGACGCGTGCGAAGCTAGAATCGCTGACCGCTGATCTAGTGGAGAAAACCGTCGGGCCGTGTCAGAACGCGTTACGCGACGCTGGCGTGACCGCGGCCGACATCGACGACGTAATTCTCGCAGGTGGCATGACGCGCATGCCGGCGGTCATTAATCGGGTCAAAGAGATATTCGGTAAGGAGCCGAACCGATCGATCAACCCTGACGAAGTAGTTGCCCTCGGTGCCGCGCTTCAGGCTGGCGTGTTACAAGGTGATGTATCCGGCATCCTGTTGCTTGACGTCACTCCATTGACTTGGGGCATCGAAACGCTAGGCGGCGTTCGCACCGAGTTGATCCCGCGCAACACGACGATCCCGACATCGAAATCTGACACGTTCACAACCGCGGCAGATGGACAGTCGTCAGTCGAAATCCACGTCTTGCAAGGCGAGCGTCCGATGGCGGCTGACAACACGTCGGTTGGTCGTTTCACGCTGGATGGAATCGCACCGGCACCGCGCGGAGTTCCCCAAGTCGAAGTGTCGTTCGACATTGACGCCAATGGAATCATTACGGTGACCGCGAAAGACAAGGCGACGCAACGCGAGCAACACATCACGGTTACCGGGCGTTCCGGCATGTCCGAGGACGAGATCAAATCAAAAGTGAAGGAAGCGGAAGATAATGCCGACGCTGATCGTCTCCGCCGAGAATCCGTCGACGCGCGAAACCTCGCCGAATCGACCGCCTATCAGGCCGACAAACTAATTGAGGAACACGGCGAGAGGTTGCCCGAGGATGTCAAGTCGGATATCCAATCGAAGACGTCCGAGGTGCGTACCGTGCTCGCCGACGAAAACGCGGACGCTGAACGCGTCAAAGCCGCATCGGAAGCTCTACGACAAGCGATGATGGCAGCTGGGCAGCACATCCACGCTGGTGCTGCTGCCGGAGCCGCGCCGGGCGGCGACGAGGGGCAGCAACCTCCAGATGACGATACCGTGGAAGGGCGATTCCGCGAGGTTTAACTCGCAATTCAGTGCTGAAATAACCCCTCTATCGGGACAACCGGTAGAGGGGTTATTGATTCTTTATGCCTACGAAGTTGCCGCTGATGCCGGTTCGATTCAGATGCCGAAGCGGGGAAATATGCGCTGCTTGATTTCGTCGATCGCTAGTTGATTGTGGCGGATGATGTCGTTGCGGATGTCGGAGTCGATGCGGTAATCACCTTGATCGTGGAAGGTGGGCATGTTGGGCAGTGAAGTGAAGGATGACGGGATTTGGTCGGTGAGTTCGAGATTGGCCATTGTTGCTAGATCCATGGTCCAGGCTCGGGCTACGGCGGTCATATCGTAGCCGCCCCCACCTACTGAGATCCACGGGCAGTCGAGTTCGTTTACGAGGGCGGCGAATTTCTGAACTGCTAGGTTGTGGCCTTGGGTTGTGAGGGATAGATGGGCGAGTGGATCGTTGCGGTGGGTGTCGATGCCGAGTTGGGTGAAGACGAGATCGGGTTCGAAGGCGCGTGCCAAATCGGGGATGACTGAGTCGAAGGCTTGGTGCCATAGTTCGTCATCGGTGTATGGGGCAAGGGGGATGTTGATGCTGTATCCTGCACCGTCTCCGATCCCGATTTCGTCAGGATTGCCAGTTCCGGGGAAGAGCCACTGGCCGGATTCGTGGATCGATACAGTCATCGCTTGATCGGTATCGTAGAGTCCGGCTTGGACGCCGTCGCCGTGGTGCACGTCGATGTCGACGTAGAAGACGCGAAGTCCTTGGTCGATGAGATGTTTGATGGCGATGACGGCATCGTTGAATATGCCGAAGCCAGATGCGCGGTCGCTCATGGCGTGGTGATGCATCCCGCCGGCAGGGACGAAGGCGTTTTTGGTTTCGCCGCTGAGGATGCGTTCGACGGCGAGCATGGCACCTCCGGCGGCGAGTGCGGCATGGCGGAACATGCCTGAGCGTGGCGGGTTGTCTCCGGGGCCGAAGCCGAATTGGTGCATTCCGGGAACGATGGCACCGGCATCGATGGCTTTGACGACTTCGATGTAGTCGGCGTCGTGGAAGATTGCGATCTCGTCGTCCGTGGCTAGGCGCGGTGATTCAGTGGCGATCGTTTCGGAGTCGAGGAGTCCGACGCTACGCATGAGTTCGTGCATGTGCATCAGTCTTATTGGACGCATGGGGTGCGTCGGACTGAGAACGTGTTGTGACTGCTCGTGCGAGTAGATGAAAGAAGTAGTCGGGTTCGCGGAAGGCATCACGGGTTGATGTTACCGCGCGAGAGATGTATCAGGTTTTGAACCTTCGGTACATCATGGCGATGACGCCGAGTCCTAGGAGGAGGAATACGATGATGGCGCTGGGTTTGACTTGCGGCCATTCGTCGTCAGGGCCGGTGGTGTAGTAGGGGACGCGAGTCGGAGGCGGCGTGGACAAAACGACTGTTGGTGGCGGGGCCGCAGTGGGTTGGGGAGCAACTGTGGCTTGCGGCGCGGGGGTTGCTTCTGATTTTTGTTGGGAACTATCTATTTCAGACTGTTCGAGGGTGCCGGTTTTGACGGTTGGCAAGCCGGGGATGGTTGGCGGCAAGTCTTTCTGAATGTCGACTTCGGTTTCGACGGATGAAACGGATCGGAGGCCCCATTCGTCGCGCCAACGGTTTTCGATTTGCGCCAAGGATCCGCCGTAGACGGCTAGCATGGCGTTGTCGATGTCTTTGCCGGCATCAAGTTCGGATAGGATCTTGCCGATTGAATCGGGTCCGTAGTTTTCAATGAGGTATGCGACGAAGTCGGTTGATTGGGTGTAGAAGTTGCCGATGTCTCGACGCAGACCGGGGACGGTGTTCATCGCGGCGAATTCTGTGACGTTGCCGGACCGAGCGATCGGTTGGAATCTTCGCAGCGATTCGCTTCGGCTGCCGGTCTCCCAATAGCTGGCATTGCCTTCGTTGAGCCATGCTGGTGCGGAAGTTGCGTACGGCGAGGTTAGGGCGCGTCCGAAGATGAGGTGGGTGAGTTCGTGGATGAGGGTTTGATGGGATGGCGACGACATTATTGTGAGGTTGTATTCGTCGTATGCGAAGCCGCCGAAGTAGTGACCTTGAGTCGCGGCTTGGCTGATGGTGGGGCCGTGGAGGGTGAGTTCTCGGAGGTTTGGGAAGATGACGGCGCGGAACTGCGGCAGGTCGTCGACGTCTAGCGCGGCGCTGATTTCTGGGAGTCGTGAGGTTGTTCGCGAGTGGAGATTTTCGATTGCTCGGTCGTTGATTCCGTAGTAGATGATTTCGAGCCGGTCGTCAGATATGCGTCGCCAATCGTGGGCATCGTCGATGTGTTCTACGTGGTACGTCTTCGATGTGTATATTTCGCCGTCGACGGTTGTGAACTCGAAGCGGACGTCGAATATCGTGCCTGGGGGGAAGTATGAGGGTGATCGGACATCGATCTCTCCGGTTCCGCGAACGCTCGCATCTTGGATGAAATCGACGTAGGAATAGGAGTGGATGGTGTCTCGGCCGTGGGGTCGCACCCAGAACCGTGCTTCTTTGATTTCGGCGTCGATCTCGGTTTCGATCCAGACGGTGATACTGTCGCCAAGGATGACGTTGTGTGTGACGACTTCGTTGTCTATCGGTCTAGGTGACTGCGCGGAGATGGTTGTCGCGTTTACCGAGACGAGGGTGAACGCGGCGACCAGGACGATTGCCAGCGATGGGGTGATGACACGTAATGTTCGCGAGTTGGTCAATGAATGGGGTGGGAATGTGCGTGGGATGTTGCCGCGTCAAGTTGAACGCGGCTGAATCTTGATACGCTTCGAGGGTCACCACAGATTTTATCCTCGGTGCTGTAGAGTGATTTCAGTCGGGGAATCCGAGTCAAGAAAGGCGATCAGATGCGTTACTACCAGTCCCGTTGCGGAGATGAGGTCCATGTTGGTGTTGAGGCTGAAGAGGGTGTGATTACGGATTTGACGTCGATTACGGCGGAGGCGGATTCGACGTTGTCTTTGTTCAAGGCGGCGCATCTCAGCGGGGTCGGTATCGATGACGTGGCGATGAGGATCTTGGAGCGTGGCGGTGGTGGTCAGGTTTCTGTTGAGGAGCTGTGTGCGAGCGATGAGATTTTGCCGCCGATTTTCGCGCCTGAGGTATGGGCGTTCGGGGTCACGTACATGGACAGCATGAGGGAGCGGCAGGCGGAGAGCGGATCGCCGGATGTTTATGCGCTGGTGTACAACGCGGATCGTCCAGAGGCGTTTTTCAAGTCGACGGCGGAGCGGTTGGTATCGCCTGGTGATGCGTTGGGAATCCGGGCTGATTCGGAGTGGGACGTTCCGGAGCCGGAGCTGGCGTTCGTTCTGTATGAGGGCGAGATCGTGGCTTACACGGTTGGGAACGATATGAGCAGTCGTTCGATCGAGGGTGCGAATCCGTTGTATCTGCCGCAGGCGAAGGTTTACGACCGGTCTTGCGCAATCGGGCCGTGTATTGTTACGCCGGATGTAGTTGGTGATTCGCAGACTCTGGATGTGGGTTTGAAGATCGAACGCGATGGCGAGACGGCGTTCGAGGGTTCTGCGAACACGTCGTTGATGAAGCGTGACTGCAACTACTTGGCGGACTGGCTGCAGCGGCATAACCGGGTTCCGAATGGGACGACGGTGTGCACTGGAACGGGTACGATACCGCCGCCGGAGTTCACGCTCGCCGAGGGTGATTTGGTGAGCATCTCGATCGACAAGATTGGGACGTTGGTCAATCCGGTGGTTGTTGTCTGAACCGCTGATTACGCTGATTTATGTGATGGGCTGTGATTTTTGGTGTTGGGGTGTGAATCGGGTCTGAAGACGTTGTGGCGATATGCCGCTCATGCCGGAGTTTTGCCGCTGGAGCGGCAATTTGGCGGCATGAGCGGCATGTTGAAGGGGAATCATGCCGCTGTGAGCGGCAAAACTCCGGCATGGTTAGTTTTTGAACAAGTTCAAAAAGTTGTCTGAACCGGGGATTGCGGGGATTGAAGGATTGGTGGGATTTTTGGTGTTGGTTTTTGAACTGTGATTTTTGTGATTGGAATGATGGGCTGTGATTTTTGGGTGTGACACGGTCTTCGGGGGTGTGTTTGTGCAGGCGGTACACTGAAGAGCATGACGACAACGAAGGCACAGATGGGCGTGTGCAACGTTCCCAATCGGACGATTTTCGAGGGGGACAATTTGGATGTGATGCGGGGGATGAATGATGGGTGTGTGGATCTGATCTATCTGGATCCGCCGTTCAATTCGAACCGGGACTATGCGGCGCCGATTGGTAGTAAGGCGGCGGGTGCGGCGTTTAAGGACACTTGGGATTTGACGGATGTGGATGAGGCTTGGCACAACGAGATTGCTGAGACTGATCTGGCGCTTTACAAGGTGATCGATGCGAGTGAGCACAGTCATGGGAGCGGGATGAAGTCGTATCTGATCATGATGGCGGTGCGGCTGTTGGAGATGAGGCGGATTCTGAAGTCGACGGGGAGCATCTATCTGCACTGCGACGGCACGGCGTCGCACTATCTGAAGGCGTTGATGGATGCAGTGTTTGGAAGAGACAACTTCCGTGGAGAAATCATCTGGCGGCGCACCAATGCCAAGGGATTGGCGTTCAAGGGCTATCCGCGAAACAACGACATTCTGCTTTATTACACAAAGAGTCAGGATTTCATTTGGAACCGGCCGTTTCGACCTCACGATCCCGACTACATAGAGAAGTTCTATCGCTACGTAGAACCGGAAACGGGACGACGGTATACATCGGGCGACTTAGTCAACCCGAATCCGAATCGCCCGAATTTGACGTATGAATGGAACGGGCATACGAGAGTGTGGCGATGGACCAAGGAAAGGATGCAGGAGGCGCACGACAACGGTTTAATTCACTACACATCGACGGGACTTGCTCGCCAAAAGCGATATCTAGACGAGGTGCAAGGGACTCCCGTTGACACCATTTGGGAAGACGTGAGTCCTATTCGGTCGCAAGCCAAAGAGCGGACTGGTTACCCTACCCAAAAGCCAATCGCGTTGCTGGAACGCGTCATCGAAGCGAGTTCGAATCCCGGCGATGTGGTGCTAGACCCGTTCTGCGGTTGTGCTACGACTTGCATCGCGGCTGAGCGGTTGGATCGTCAGTGGATCGGGATCGATTTGTCAGCGTTGGCGGTGAAGCTGGTGGAGCAGCGGGCCCGGAATGAGCTTGGGTTGATGGGTGGTGTTCAGGCGATTGCGAGGTCGGACATTCCGAAGCGGACGGACCGTGAGCCGGCGCCGCCGTTGAGCGAGTCGAAGGTGGTGCTGTATGGGACGCAGGGCGGACACTGCAATGGGTGTGGGACGCACTTCTTGCCGCAGCATCTGACGGTGGACCACATCATCGCGCAGTCGAAGGGTGGGACTGATCACATTGAGAATTTGCAGCTGCTTTGTGGGCATTGCAACTCGTTGAAGGGGGACCGTCCGATGGAGTATCTGCGGGCGCGGTTGGCGCGGGCTGTTTGAGATGGGGATGTGTGGCGCGTTGTTGCCGTGTTTCGAAGCGTTGAGAAAGCGGAGACGGAGTCTTGTGCGTATAGCCTTGCAATGAGACAAATTATGATTAGCAATGCACTCTTTACTGAACACAGAGTGTTGCGACCTGAATAGTCGTTGGTTACAATGTGCTCAAACGGAGATCGTCCTGCACAATCGTCAGCGAACCTAGGCGAGTTGGGTTGCTAGAAAAACTTGGACTGGATATGCCCCAAGAAATGAACAGTTGGCAAGCTGAGAACTTGCGTCTCACGACGTTTCACCGTGCGAGTTCCATCAACCTACAATCGCCTGATTGGTGGCAAAGAGTTACCTCGAGCGAACCAGACCAACAAATCTCGCGGCCAAGGGATGCATTAGTGCAACAGTCTGGTCGGTTTGCTGGGCACCAATTGATGGCGAACGCACGTCCGGATCGCGTGGACTGGATTTTACACTCCGTGCCAGATCCCACGAGCGGCCCGTTGTCGGCTGAACCTATACTCGGACCAATGTCGCAGGCGATTGGATCATTTCAAGTAGTGTACGACGAATGGTTGAAGAAAAGCGAGCCAATCATTAGATTAGCGTTTGGAGCTGTGTTGCTGCAGAACGTCGCGAATTTAAGAATGGCGTATGAAAAACTGGACATTCTATTGCCGGCAGTCGATTTGAAGGATGTACATACACCAGATTTCTTGTATCAGATAAATCGACCAGTGGAGTCCTCCGTCGTTAATGGATTGAGAATCAACAAAATTAACAAATGGTCTGTTGCCCAATCTGGAAGCATAGCGATTGCGTTGGGTTCTGGAGGTCCCATAGATGTCTCGATGTCGCCGGTGGGAATTGCATGTCGCCTTGAGTTAGACATCAATACTGCGGCTGAATCCACAAGGGAATTCGATACTAACGAAGTCCATCAACTTTTTGATGAATTGTTGTTGTTTGTGAACGCGATCGCGAGTAAAGGAGATGTCTGATGCAAGACTCTTCTCAAATATCCGCAATCGAAAGTCCGACTGATGAGATCGGTTGGCAGAACCTAGTTCCCAATGCCGAACAACGACTTGTAAATTTTGCCAACCCGATTGAGTTCGATCGTTCAGGCAATTTGTTAATACCAAATTGGGATGATATGTATGTTGGCTTGAATGCTCGAAGAGCGCCATTCAGAAATGTCGCAATACAGAATGATACGGTTAATAGCACTGATTATCCCGAATTTCGAGTATTCAACGCGTATTATGACGAATACTTTGCAGAAGATGTGTCTGAGCCAACATATGATGAAGTTCAAGATCTAGCTAACCCGTTTCAGAATTGGATTGCATCGGTGGCCGCATACCCTAATTCCGTGACTGTTAGATCAGATGATTTACCACAATTAGGTCTAGAACATCAACTATCGATTTTCTTGCGGAAATTGACAAGAGATGCCTTGAAAGAAGTATTCCATGACGGTATGGAATCGAGATTCGGCGCGGTATTGACGGCTATGATTTTACGGTTCGGAGCTACTGCTGTGCTTTCTGTCTCCGAAATGCTTGAAACGACACCGATCAACGTTGAAGTCACGGGAGAGTTGTTACGGGTGCTCGGAAATATCGAAGACCATTCCACACATGATGAACGTTTAGCGCTGTTGACAGACCAATTGAAATCTGAAGACGCGCGGACCCGGGATGCAGCCTCGCTTGGATTGGCTGCGCTTGAGGACCCAAGGGCGATCCCGGCGTTAGAGTCGGCGCTGCAGGTCGAAACCAATCCGTTTGTTCGGCCCGAGTTTGAATCGGCTATCGAGGAACTGCGCGAACACGAATGAGTCGTTTTCTGCGGGCCACGCGTAAGAATCGTTGGATCCCTAACCCTGGTCCTGAGTGGTTGGAAGAAGGTGAGGTCGCACTTGAAGCACTTTTGGATTTGGAAGTGGAAGATGATAGATTGTCGGTTTACAAAGTGGATTCAGAAGTCGACATAGAGCGAGTGTGTATCGCAATAGCGTTGAAGCGAAACGATATTTCTAATTTCGATTACGTCGTTTTTTCGGATGACGAATTGATTGAATCCGGCATTGTAATCAACAAAGAGATTGGTGAAACCCCTGACATGTTGGCCAATGAATTACATTACGACTTAATGCACTTCAGCGTCGGAAAACTTTGCTTACTTGCTCATGTTCTTTCTGTCAGTGAACATAAACGGATGCGTAGACCAGATGTTCGCCGCAAATTGAAACAAACAATTCTAGCTGGTGACATTGAATTACGGCTTGTTCCTGAAAGATTATTGGACAAGCTAGGATTAACTTCAGATTGACGGCTTGTCCTTCGGACATGTCCGAAGCTAGCGGGTATATCATCCCACACTGCACACCTCTGGATTCCCGCCTGCGCGAGAATGACGGGGGATTGCGTAGGTTTGACGGTTGTGGTGTGAACCCCCTGCGTTCGCTGCGCTCCGCGTCCCCCTTTTGCTGACGCAAAAAGGGGAGGGTCACCCTCACCCGTCCGCACCGGGCATCCCCCGCGAAAGTCGCTTCGCTCTTTCGCGTCCCCTTGCGCTTCGCGAAGGGGACGGGTCACCCTCACCCGACACCCCCTCTTAATCTCCCCCTAGGAGGGGAGGGAAGAGTGGTAAGGGAGAGGGGATGCCGTAGCCTCCAGTGCCCCTCTGGATTCCGGCGTTCGCCGGAATGACGGGGTAGTCTGCTGGCGCTGCTACTCCGAGTCCAACACTCTGCGAACGAGGTCGTGGACGAGGGGGCGGTCGGAGTCGCGTTCCCAGTCTTCCATTGTTCTGTGGTAGAAGTAGACGTGGAACTTTTCGGTGATGGCGAAGTTGGCGGCAATCAACGGGTCGTCGTACTCTTGGGCAATACACTCGGCTGCGTTTTTCAGGGAGCGGCGGTTCTCGTGGGGCCAGTCGCGTTCCATTGCGATGGACATTATGGCGTGAGCGGCTGCGCCCCATAGTTTTTCTGCGCCTTGGAGGGCGTCGCCGCGTTCGAACTCCTCGTCTGATGCGGCGAGGAAGTCGACTGCGATTTGGCGGTGTTCTCTAGGTGAGATTGTGGTGGTTGCCATGGGGCGATTCTACCGCGCTGTGGATTCCCGTGTTCGCGGGAATGACGTAGAGGGCGCGGTATGGCGTGAGTGTTGGTAGGAATGACGGGGTTGCTCGGGTCGGACGTATGAACCCCCTGCGTCTCGCTGCGCTTGCCGCGTCCCCCTTTTTCTGACGCAAAAAGGGGAGGGGTTTTTAGGGGCGTTTGAGGAGGTTGGTGACTTCGGTGAGGAGGGTGGGTAGGTAGGATTGGGTGATGTCCCAGACGATTTCGTGGTCGACTTGGGAGTAGCGGTGGATGAGGATGTTGCGGAAGGCGATTATGCGGGGGTATGCGGTAATTGTTGCGGCGGCGGAAGGGTCGTGACGTGCGAGTCCGTTCGTTGCTTCGCCGATGATGGTGAATAGCCGTTCGACGGCTAAGCGGGTGTTGATGTCGTTGGCGTAGTCGTCGAACGTTTTATCAGCGAGGAATTTTTGGATGAGGTTGGCGTGTTCGAGGATGTCTAGGGCGAATGTGCGGGCTTCAGGATTCATATATGGCGACCTTAGAGGCGTCAACGGACTGTCGGAAGTAGGGGTTTTCGATGGCGCGATCTACTACGAGGTCGATTTGGCGGTCGAAGAGTTGTTGGAGGTCTTCGAGAAGTCCGAAGTAGGCGTCGGCTTTGCCGGGTCCGGAGAAAGGATGGTAGTCGACTAGGAAGTCGAGGTCGCTGGTTTGGGGGTTGAAGTCGCCGACGGCTGCGGATCCGAAGAGTTCTAGGCGCTTGACGTGGTGTCGGCGGCAGATTTCGGCGATGTCGTCGGTGTGATCTTGGATTAGGGGGATCATGGGGTTAAGGATAGCGTAGGGGGTGGCCCCCTTTGTCCTTCGGACATTTCCCCCGCTCAGCGGGGGAAACCCGGCCCCTTGGCCGCCCCGATCACCCTCACCCGGCCGCCCTCTTAATCTCCCCCTAGGAGGGGGAGGGAAGGATAGCGAGGGTGAGGGGATGCCACCGCCTCCCGGCCCCTCTGGATTCCGGCTTTCGCCGGAATGACGGGAGGCGCCGCCCCGGGCATCCCCTGCGTCTCGCTGCGCTGGCACCCCCTTCAATTCCCCCTCAGAGAGGGGGAGGGAGAAGGTTGGCTTCGCAAAAGGGGGAGGGATCTGCCTTGGGACGGTGCTCCTCTTGCCCTCCTGAATGAGGGGGTGTTGGGGTTAAGATTAGAGGTTGCGTTGTGTGTGGGTTTCGGGTGTGTTGTATCGAGATATCGAGGTTCTCTTGACTCAAACCGCAGAAAAACTTGGGGAATCGACGGAAACGGATGTCGACGCGGCTTTCGTGCAGGATTTCGCACGGAAGGTCCGTGAAAATGTGCAGCGGGTTTTCGTGGGTAAGGATGAGGCGATAGAGCTTGCCATCATCGCCATGCTGGGGCGTGGTCATGTGTTGCTGGAGGATGTTCCAGGGACGGGTAAGACGACGCTGGCGAAGACGATTGCGGCTTCGTTGGGTCTGGACTTCAAGCGTGTGCAGTTCACGCCGGACTTGGTGCCGTCGGATGTTTTGGGGGTGAATATCTACAACGCGGGGACGAGTGAGTTCGAGTTTAAGTCGGGCCCGATCTTTACGCAGATTCTGCTGGCGGATGAGATCAACCGGGCGACGCCTCGGACGCAGTCGGCGTTGCTGGAGGCGATGCAGGAGCAGCAGGTATCGATCGATGGGGTGACGATGGCGCTGAGTTCGCCTTTCCTAGTGCTGGCGACGCTGAATCCGGTGGAGATGGAAGGGACGTTCATGCTGCCAGAGGCGCAGCTGGACCGGTTCTTGTTGAAGCTGTCGATCGGATACCCGTCGGACGATGAGGAGGCGCGGATGTTGCGGCGTTTCCAGACTGGTGATGCGGCGTTGTCGGTGGAGGTTTGCGCGTCGGCAGAGGATGTCGAACGGGCGCGGGACGTGGTGGAGCAGGTCCGGATCGCGGACCATGTGCGCGAGTATCTGGTTTCGGTAGTGCGGGCGACGCGGAACAATGCGCAGATCCGATTGGGAGCGAGTCCGCGCGGATCGTTGGCGTTGCAACATGCGGCACAGGCACAAGCGGCGATTCATGGTCGCGGGTACGTGATGCCGGATGATGTCAAGGCGTTGGCGGCACCGGTGTTGTCGCACCGGGTGGTTTTGGAGTCGAGCATGCAGATGAGGCGTCGGGATGCGTCGCAGATCATCGATGATGTTGTGTCGCAGGTACCGGTGCCGATAGAGAGGTGAGATGATCCCCCTCACCCCCGGTTCAAGCCCGGGGCAGGCTCTAGCCCTCTCCCACGGAGGGGAGAGGGAACTGCGCGGTGCCTTTGGGCCTCCCCCTAACCCCCTCCTGAAGGAGGGGGGACGTGTTGGGGTGTTGAGATGATGATTAATCCGGTTATTAGGACGTTTCGGGAGAAGCGGACTAAGGATTTGCGGGCTCCTGATGTAATTGGCGAGCTTTTCATGTTGTTGATGCTGGTGGTTATTGCGGTCGGGGCGGGAACGGGTTCGGGGTTGGTGGTTGCGTTGGGGACGACGGCGTTTGTTATCTCGGCAGGGGGGACGTTGTGGTCGAAGCTGTCGTTGGCGGAGGTGGCGTATGGCGCTCAGCCGTCGGACTCTCACGCGTTTGTGGGGGATGAGGTCGAGATTGTGATGACGTTGGAGAATCGGAAGCCGTTGCCGATTCCATGGGTGCAGCTGATCGAGTTTTTGCCGACGGGTCTGTTGCCTTTGAGCGACGAGGGCGTGAAGCGTCGGGCGTATGCGGGTGGTAGCGAGATTGTGGAGACGACGAGTCTGGCGGGTTACGAGCGGGTGCGGTTCCGGCACAAGATCAAGGCGCACCATCGTGGGCACTACTCGATCGGTCCGACGGAGTTGCGGAGCGGGGATCTTTTCGGGTTGTTCGGGACGGTCCGGCGCGACTCGCGTTCGTTGCAAGGGGTGACGGTTTACCCGCGCATCGTGCCGTTGGATGGTTGGGAGTTGCCGGCGGCGAAGCCGATGGGCGACACGCTGAGCCGGAACACGTTGCTGGACGATCCGTCGCGACCTCGCAGCATTCGGGACTATCGGCCAGGCGATCCGATGAAGCGTATCGATTGGAAGTTGAGCGCAAAGCGCGATGAGCTGACGGTTCGGACGTACGATCAAAGCGTGAGCAACGATGTTGTGGTGATGATGGAGTCGCGGACGGTGGACTACGCGTGGCATGGTTACAAGTACGACGTTTTGGAGTCGGCGGTTACAGGTGCGGCGTCGATTGCGGTGAGGTGTGCTGACCTCGGTTATCGAGTCGGACTGGTGGCGAACGGTGTACGTCCGACGCGCGGGGTGATGGCGGCGATTACGCCTGGGGATGGTCCGCATCACGTTCGGACGATCTTGGAGGCGCTGGCGTTTGTGCAGCCCCTGTCACTGACATCGCTGGAGACGTTGGCGGTGGATCGTGGCGCACATGCGATCACGAACGGGTCTTCATTGATACTGGTTGCGGGATTTTTGACGGAGCCGGTGGTTGCGTATCTGCATCACTCGCAGCAAGTGGGACACCGCGTGTCGATTGCGTGGGTAGGGCGTGAGGAGCCACCTCGAGTGACCGGGATACGGGTTGTGGATGCGCGCGAGATATTCAAGATCGACGCAGATGTTGAAGAGCTACTGATGTCGGTAGTGGACGAGCAGATGGAGATGAATGCCCGGATGAATGCTCCGGTGCGCGAGTACGACCGTGTCTGATTGGCGCAATCAGATCGTATTCACCGCGATCGCGGTTGCGGAGAGCGTGATTCTATTCACGATTATCGCGGTTATCAGCGCTGGGTTGAGCCTGGATTATCCGCCGTTGCACTGGGGCATGGTGCTGCTCCTGTACCTGACCGGGATGGTGACGTCTTGGATCGTGGGCGGTTTGCGCGGCAGTCTAGTCACGATCGCGCTGATCTATGGCACCGCGGGCTTGGCGATGATCTATGTGGCGGTTGCGACGACGCGTCTCGGCGATGGTTTCAACTTCGATCTGGCGTGGGTATATCACCTCTTCAACCGTGATTTGACGGGAGAGTCGGTTGCTTCGCTGCTGATCGCGTTGGTCGTGAGCTTATTGATTTGGCGGCGGACATCGACGATTATTCGGGATGATAGCGACGCGCCGGATCACTTGAAGCGGATATTCAAGCGTGGTTTGGTGGTACTGGCAGTGGGTTTGATCGTCGACGAGTTTGTGTCCGAACCGATCGGGTTGGCGCAGTTGCTGATTCCGTATTTCATCGCGACGCTTGGCGGGATGGCAGTTGCGCGATTGCCGAACGATTCACCGGTGGCTGGCAAGTGGATGCGGATCATTGTCGCGGCGTTAGGGCTGTTTCTAGGAACGGGACTGGTGGCGGGGTTCTTCGGAGGACGGTACGGGTACGCGGGTTTGAATGCGCTGTGGGTTCTGTGGGGATGGACGGTCGACGCGATCTTGTTTGTGTTGAGATATCCGCTACTCGCGATTGGTTGGGTGATCGCCAAGATCATCGACTTCTTGCAGTCCCTCTTCGGCTCGGAGCCTCCTGAACAGGAGCAAGAGCAGGGGCAAGGGCAGCGTCCGGAGTTTCCGGAACGGGAAGCGACGGAAGCGGCAGACAGCGCGTGGGTGGAAGCGGTGCTGGAGATATTGCAGTGGCCGCTGACTTTCCTGTTGCTGTTCGTGGTCCTAATCGTGGTGGCGTTGGCGTATCGGCGGATCATAAGACGGTTGAACCGCGACGACGGCATCGAACGTGAGACGATCCGTGACGAAGTGGAGGAGGTGACATACCTCGACCTGCTGAAAGGATTATTGCCGGACTGGATGACGCGTCGGGGCACACCGCGACATCTTTGGAACTACCCTGACGAGCCGGGTATCAAGGAGGTCTTCATCCTCTATTTCGAGACGTTGGAGATGGCTCTGGAGCGCGGTTGGGAGTTCAACTCGCGATTGACGCCTACCGAGCGACAACCGGAGTTGGCAACCGTTCTGGACGGTGCTCCTATCGACGACATCACATCTCGCTTCAACGCGGCTTGCTACGGCAATGTGCCTACGGAGGTGTCGCGAGTAGAGGATTTGAGGTCTAGGTTGACGCGATCTGTCGAGATTCTGGATGAGCGGCGCGAGAGGGCTGAGGCAGGGCCTGGTTAGGATCGAGGTGCGAGTCTAGGATGCTGGGCCGTCTTCGTTTTCTCCGATGGTGATTACGCGGAGCAGGTTGGTGCTGCCGGATTTGCCGATGGGGACTCCGGCTACTAGTACGACGGTGTCGCTGTCTTTTGCGAAGCCTTGCTCTTTTGCCAGCGCTGCAGCGTAGTCGAACATCTGGTCGAGTTCAGCGAGGCGTTGAGTTAGGAGAGGGATAACGCCCCAGCGCATCGAGAGGTTGTTTAGGGCCTTTTCGCTAGGGGAGAGTGCGATGATGGGTGTTCGAGGTCGGAAGGCGGCGACGCGATCGGCGGTGGTGCCGGTTTCGGTGAAGGTGATGATCGCTTTTGAGCGGAGGGTGTCGGCGGTTCGTGCCGCGTCGAATGCGATGATGGAGTTGATTTGTGCGTGTCGCCCTTCCTTTTCAATGATTGCCATGCGTCGGTTTCCGAGCATGGCATTGTCGAGGAAGCGTTCGGCGAGTTTGGAGACGCGAGCCATGAATCTGACTGCCGCGACGGGGTGATCGCCGACGGATGTCTCGGCGGAGAGCATTACAGCGTCGGTGCCATCGCGGACGGCGTTATAGACGTCGGTCGATTCGGCGCGTGTGGGGTACGGGTTGTCGCGCATGGATTCGAGCATCTGGGTTGCTGTGATGACGGGTTTTCCGACCTCGTTGGCCATCCGGATCATGCGCTTCTGGATCATGGGAACGAGGTGGAGCGGCATTTCGACGCCGAGGTCTCCACGGGCAACCATAATGGCATCGGTTTCGTCGAGAATCTCGTTGAGGTTTTCGACGGCTTGTTTGATCTCGATCTTGGCGACTAGGGCCGGGGTTCGTCCAGCTGCTGCCAAACGATCGCGAACGGCTCGGAGATCGTGGCGGTTGCGGATGTACGAGAGACCTACAAAGTCAACGTCGGCTTCAATAGCGAAGTCGAGGGCGGCGATGGTTTCGTCTGTGAAGTAGTCGAGGGTTGAGGTGTTTCCGGGAGCGGTTACGGCTTTGTCGGACTGGATCAGTCCTCCGCGTCGCACAGTGCAGTGGATCTCAACGCCGTCAACGCCGTCAACGCGATCAACGCGTAGTTCGACCGCTCCTTCGTCGATGAGGATGCGGGCGCGCGGTCGGATGTCGTTGTGAAGTCCAGAGGGCCAGACGGTCCCGCGTTCTGAGGTCGTATAGACGCGCTCAGCGGTGAGAACGAATTTGTCGCGGGCGTTGACAGGTATGCCTTCTCGGCCGCTCTGTGTGATGGCTTGGTCGGGATCTACGGTACCGATGCGATATTTGGGACCGGGCAAGTCGGCTAGGATGCCGATAGGGACGCCGGTCTGATGGGCGGCTTCGCGGATTGCCTCGACGTACTCGAAGTGTTGCTCGGAGTCGCCGTGCGAGAGGTTGAGGCGTGCGACTGACATTCCCGCGCGGATCAGTTGTCGTGCTCGGACGACGTTGCCAGTTGCTGGTCCGATGGTGCACACGATTCGGGTTCGCGGCGAGTTCCTGACGAAAGTTGGGAGTTGCTGCATTGGTTAAGCGGTTTCTCCGAGAGTGAAAAGCATCTCGGTTTAATGTATAACGCGATGCGGCTCATGCAGTTCACGAAGGCGTAAAACGGCGAGAAATCGACGCTGTGAAGTGAGTTTGATATGATTAAGTTAGATGTTCGAAGTGTCATCGCGCCGTTGTGGGCGCCGATTGGGAAACACGCTGGGAGCCTTAGATTTGAACACGTTTGAAGCACTGCTCGCGTTGCAGGAAATCGACCAAGGATTGCTACGGCAACGACAGTCGTATTCGCAGATTTCGCTGGATTTACAGGACAAGGCGAAACGATTGAAGGATCTGCGTGAGAAGTGCGAGCGAGCGAGGCGGTCGCAGATGCAGGCAGAAGTTGCGATGAAGCGGTTGGAGCTCGAACGGGCTTCGGAGAATCAGAACCGCGTGGAGGTGGAGGAGAGACTCTACAGCGGTGGCGATGTGACGAATCCTCGGGACTACTACCGCATGGAGTTGCAAGTCCAAGAGCATGCGAACCGTATCGATGCCATAGACCAGCGCATGGAGCCGATCAAAAACGCGGCGAATGAGGCGCGAACTGTTCATGCAGAGTTGCAAACGCAGCTGGACCAGATGGAGGTCGATTGGACGGAACAGAAGCAGTCGGGAACGGATGAGCAGTCGCGGATATCTACCGAGTACAACGAGGCTCTGAAACATCGCAACGAGACTGCTAGCGCGATTCCGGCGCAACATCTCGGTGAGTACAACCGATTGTTCAAGAACAACGGCGGAATGGCGGTGACGGTTGTGGAACGCGACATCTGCGCTGGTTGTTCCGAGCGGGTCTCGATGGGCGAACTGAACGTGTTAAAGCAGGCCACAGACCCGATACTGTGTCATTGCGGCAAGTACTTGATCACCCTTAGCACAGACTGATTCGACATGCGCGCCATCGGCTACGTCAGGCGACGCGAGATCGAAGACGACTCAGATGCGCCTGTCACCCACAATGCCCGAAATTGGGATGGTTCTGTTGGTGCAGTAGCCGGTTCGTGGGGGCAAATAACGGAGATTGAAAGCCGGCTGAGGCTGGATAGCTCTGCTGACCCCGTCCAACAGATCGTCGAGTATTGCCGGTCTGGAGGTCATCATCTGACGGCCATCCTTGGTCTGGAAGAGGATGACCAGTTGTTGCAGAGCGTCGAGGCGGAGTTGAGTGAGGGCTTGGGCACGGCATTCACTCGGCAGATACCGGAGGAGTTCGGGGACCCGCAATTTGCGGAGTTGATGGAACGGCTCGAGGGCCTGCATGGCCGGCCCGCGTTGGTGGTCATCCCGGACGCGTCGCATTTAGCAGGCGATTTGGAGACTTTGGTCGAGCGACTTCTGTACATCCGACGATCGGGTTCGGACGCGATCTGTACAGATATGGAGCTGCCAGATCCGTTGCAGAACGGTGAGGAGTTGCTCGGGTTGCGGGGCGAACCGGACTGGCTGCGCAAGCGGATCCGTAATCGAATTCGCGAAAAGGCATCACGTGGGAAGGTGCTAGGTAGGACACCGTACGGATATCGTTGCGGAGCGGATGGTTCGCTGAAACCGGTGCCTGAAGAGGCGCAGGTTGTGCGGCAGATTTTCGAATGGTACGTCGGCGATCAAGACGCGACCGACGAAAACGGTGAGCGCGTCAGCAACGGTGTCGGGATGCGTTTGATCGCTCAGCGATTGGCGGCAGGGAACATCCCGACGCGCACGGGCAAGCCGTGGTCAACGGCGACGGTGTCAATAATCCTGAAGAATCGAGTTTACGTAGGCACTTATACGCGTTACGGTTTCCTAGTGTCTGGCAACCACGAGCCGATAATCAGCCGATCGTTGTACCGTCGTGCGCAGGACGAATTGACGGTAAAGCAACGGCAGCGGAGATTGTCGAAATCTGAAGATCCGTTCCTGCTCGGCGGGTTGTTGCGATGCGGTGAGTGCGGTCATGGCGTGCCGGGTCTCACGCGCCGAAGGACTTGGCGTCGGCAAGATGACACAACAACTTCGAAGACCTACCGCTATTACGAGTTTTACGAGTGTCAGTATCGACGCGCGGCTAAGAACGGTAGTGGCAACGGCATCGTCTGCCCCAAGTGGCGAGCCGACGATTTGGATGGCGAGGTGCGTAAAGCGGTGATGGCGTGGGAACCGGAGCAGGTGAAACAGATCAGGCCCATTGAGACCGGTCTGACGCTTGAGCAGCAGATGGAGAATGCCGAGAAGACGTTCTTGAATGAAGCGCGAGTGGTATCGACCGGTCGTGGCGATCTGGAAAACTTGGAGCCGTTTCTGTCAGAAATCAAGCGAGTGCGCCGCTTGATCGAAGAGGAGCAGGAGACTGGCAATAGCGCGAGCGGGTCGAAAAATGGCAAGGTGTCGCGCGAGCGTTGGACTCGTGATCTGATAGCCGACGTGGTCGGTTCTGGCGATGTGGAACGGGCGCGTGACGCGCTGATAGCGTTGGTCGAGGATGTCGAGGTTTCGGAAGACGGAGTAAAGGTTCGACCTAGGGTGAGAGCCTAGTTCGTTGGATGTTACTCTGAGGTCAGTGCGAGGCGGACGTGCGACCGCGGCGAGGGCGGTTTAGACTAGATCGTCTTCGTGGAGGAAAGTCCGAGCACCAACGGGCAGGAGCGCCTGCTAACGGCAGGGCGGGGCGACCCGACGGAAAGTGCAACAGAAAGAATACCGCCTGTGAACGCGCATTTAGTTGTGCGTTTCATCAGGTAAGGGCGAACCGGTGCGGTAAGAGCGCACCGCGTCGGCGGTAACGTCGGCGGCAATGAAAACCCCGCTCGGTGCAAGGCCAAATAGGGGAGCGCTAAGACGAATGCCCGCGTCAGCTCCCGGGTAGGCCGCTAGAGGTCACGGGCGACCGTGATCGGAGATGGATGGTCGCACAGGGTCCGATTCGAGGGAGGAAGGCCTGCGGGTTGTAAACCTCGCTGGGACCCGGACAGAACTCGGCTTACAGTCCGCCTCGCCGAGGTCGATGTCAAGAGAGCATTCCTATATGAACGTGGCCGGAACGGTTAAGAAAGTCCCGTGCGTTGGGCGACCCACTTTCGTGCGACGATACCCTGAGCATCTTGAAAGGCGCGCAACGTAGGCAGTCCAGGGGGCGGTGGTTGTATTGCTTGGCGCGTGAAGTATCCAGCTAGTGCCACGACGGTTGCGGTTATGGCGTCGTTATCAGCAGTGCGACACGCGGAGTGTCTCGAGATAACTTCATCCGGGGGTGGCCCTCCCTGCATGGTCACGCTCGGAGCAAACGCGACAACGTCCAACCATTTGGGGCCAATGCTGGCGTGTGGCCAGTCGACGAACCACACGCGGCCAGGTGTGATGAGAATATTGTCTGCTCTGATGTCGACGTGCAACATGGTGTCGCCGTGCAACGCATCACCGACCGTGTCCTCAATCGCCGCTAAGGCATCTATGTTGCGCCGCGACCAGATGTCCAACTGAGCGACGTCGGAGCTCGAATCGTCGCGAATCTTGCGCCAACCGTTGATGGCTGTGGCGAATTTATCGCCTGCCTTCCCGATCTTCTCCGGAGGGAGCGGCGACGGTGTAAGCGCGGAGTTCAGAACCTCGATGGCAGCGATCACGTGTTCGATCTCGTCGGTTCGCCAAGGTTGTGCGGGATGCTGCCCTTCAATGTACTCGAATACTAATGCGACCCAACCGCCTGGGCCCTCATCGTAGGACGACAACAGTCGTGGTACGGGGACGCCATCTGGCATATGGGTCATTACATTGATCTCTCGTCTGTGTATCTCGGGCGTGACGGCATTGGGCTCAGGCCCTACGCCTTTGACAAAGAACCGACGCCCGCTAACAGTGGTCAAAACAGCTGCGACGCCGGGTGAAAAGCCGGTGGGTTGCGTGATTGCGGCGACAACGGCCCCGCCCAATCGTCTTTCGATTTCGTCACGCACGCGACGCGGCATATCCGCCCAATGTAGCCGTTCGCCTTGGTCAGGAGGTGGAGTTTTGGCGAATTCCCTAGGAAAATCGATCGGAATATTGGGGGTGCTCACGCGCGCAACCTTCTGAATGTTGAGATGACCACACCGAGATTGGTAACGGGATCCGGATGGGGAATTGGATTAGCTCTGCGTAACGAGGGAACGCAATTCACGCATAACCACTAATTCGAAATCGTTGACGTTCAACGAATTGGGCTGGGACGATTAATCCACCACTTCCAGCGTGGCGATCCGCGGCGCGTGGATGTCTAGCGATGCTCGCATGAATTGGTAGACCGCGTCGGTCATGGGCACGCATTCCGGGCACTCTTCATTGGTGCCCGCGTTGTACTTGACCTTCATGTAGTCGTCGGTGAGTTCGAGGAGCTCCAGCGAGCCTCCTTCTGAGGCGACCATGATGCCGATGTTGTCGATGACCGTGTTTATCGCCGGGTCTGCTGTCTTCATATTGGAGAACCTTGGGTGGTTGTGTGCTTCTATGTGATTTTAAGACAGGGTTGGGGAGGCGATCATGCGGCGTTATGAACCCCCTGCGAGTTTCGCTGCGCTTCACTCGCGTCCCCCTTTTGCTCCACTGCGCTACACAAAAAGGGGAGAGTGGCGATTGTCAACCATCAACACGGAGGTCGACGTTTGAGATTTGCTGTTGGATTTCGCCGACGACTTCGTTGCGTTTCTTGCCCCATCCTCGGTTGAGCGCTTCGATCAGCCGCGCTTCGGTCAGATTGGCTAGCGGTTGCGGGACGCGTAGCGAGCGTCCGATCTCGTTGGCAAGGCGGACGTCTTTTGCGCCTAGCTCCAAGTAGAAGGAGAGTTCGGTATCTTCGTAATCGTCATCGGGCGGACGCCCAAATCCGTCGAATGGACGCCGCTTGCCACCGGAGCCTTCGTGGATCGCTTTGACAAGGACATCTAGCTCGACGCCTGCTTTGACCCCGGCGGTTATCACTTCCATGCGCGCCATGCCGACTATGGCGCCGAACAATTGATTCATCTGTTTGCAGATCGTGCCAGTGCCGATACCTCCGCAATACTGAACCTTGTCGCCCATGGCGTCAAGAGTCGGCTTTATGGATTGGTACGCGTCGTGATCGCCTCCGACATAGACAGCTAGGTCACGCTCCATGGCTCCGATTACGCCGCCGCTTACAGGAGTGTCTAGGAATGTGATGCCTTGGTCGGCGTATCGCTCATGCAGGGATCGAACCATGTCGAGCGAGTTCGAAGTGCAGTCGATAACAATAGCACCGTCTTCGACCCCTTCGGAAATTCCGTCGTCCCCAAAGCCGACGGCGTCGACGTGTTGAGGCATGGGTAGGCACGTGACGACAAGGTCCTTGCCGGAAGCGGCTTCGGCGGGAGTGTCAGCCCAATGCGCGCCGTCTTCGAGCATGTCGGTCGCGGCTTCGGGATTGAGATCGTGGACGGTGAACTCATCGGCGGCAGTCATCATGTGTTTGGCCATCGGTTTGCCCATGTGTCCGATGCCGATCCATGCGATTTTCATTTTGGGTGTCCTCTCGTAAACCCCTCTTTGATTCTCCCCTTGTATCAAGGGGAGGGAGAGCTAGTTAGTCAAGTTGTCTTAGGCGCGGATCGAAGCGATCTCTGAACCAGTCGCCCAAGAAGTTGAAAGCTAGGACTGTGAGCATGATGGCAAGTCCCGGAAAGAAGGAAATCCACCACTCGGTATAGATGTAGTTGCGTCCTTCCGCGACCATCACGCCCCATGCCGGTGTGGGTGGCGGGATGCCGACGCCGAGGAAAGAGAGGCTGGCTTCTGTGAGAATCAGGGAGCCGAGTCTCAGGGTAGTGACGACGATGATGGTATTGATTAGTCCGGGCATAATGTGTCGGTACATAACCCGCCAAATGCTGGCGCCGGCTACCTGCGATGCGGCAACGTAGTCGCGGGTCTTTAGGCTCAGTGTTTCGGCGCGGGCTTGGCGCGCCACACCGTTCCAGCTGAATATCGTGAGCAAGACGATGACCAAAGCGAATGATTGTCCGTAGACGATAACGGTCACGAGGGCGACCAAGATGAATGGCACCGCGAATGTGAAGTCAACGATCCGCATCAATACCTCATCGATCGTGCCTCCTAGGTAACCAGCTACTAGTCCTACTAACAAACCTATTGCGGTGCCGATCGAGAGCACTATGGCGGCGATAAGCAGTGAGATCCGTGCGCCGTGGATGATGCGAGTAAGCATGTCGCGCCCCAGCGGATCAGTGCCAAGAAGATGATCAGGGTCGCCGCCTTCCTGCCAAATGGGAGGAATATTCCGCGAAATCAGGTCGTCTTTTTCGGGGTCATAGGAAGTCAATTGATCGGCGAAGATGGCCGCGATCAGTAAAGCGGAAATAATGATGAAGGGAACGACGGGCCAGTACCGGATACGCCGAATCCAGCGATTGATGAATGGCGAGGAGTCGCTGGGTTGAACGACTTGAACGGCGGTAGTGTCACCAGCGGTGTTGGAGGCTGTGTTCACGACGTCACTCCAACCTGATCCGTGGGTCCGCGAGGGCATATGTGAAGTCGACTATGACACTCATCCCTGCGTACGCTAACGTGATGACGCATACCACCGCGGTGAGCACAGGGAAGTCGAGTTGGAGAACTGATGTGACCGCCAGTGAACCTAAACCCGGCCAAGAGAAGATTGTTTCAGTAATTACCGCGCCAGTAATTAGGCCCGCCAGTAGGAGACCTGCGTAGGTAAGTGATGGAAGCAAGGCGTTTCGGAAAGCGTGTTTCCAGATGACACGGGAGTCTTTGACTCCTTTCGCGCGTGCGAACTTGATGAACTCAGAGTCGAGAACTTCGAGCATGGCGGAACGGGTAAGCCTCAAGAAACTTGAGGCAAATAGCCAACCAAGAGTTACCGAAGGCAGGATGTAATGTTCCAATCCGCCTCTTCTGGCGACTGGCAACCAACCGAGGTTCACGCTGAATATGAGCACCAGAACGATGCCAAGCCAGAACACAGGTGCTGCTTGACCGATCAGAGCAAAGGTGCGGCCAACGTAGTCGAGGACTGTGCCTCGTTTTAGAGCTGAGAGCACACCCAGCGGTATGCCGGTCATCACTGAGAAGATGAACGAGCCCAGAGCGAGCTCAATTGTTGCGGGTATCCGCTCAACGACAACGTCGAGAGCCGGACGTCGCTGGCGAATGGATTCCCCGAAATCGCCGACTGCAGCGTTCCTCAGCCAAATCAAGTATTGCAGGTAAAGCGGTTTGTCTAAGCCTAATTCGACACCCCACGCGTCCCACTCCTCCTGCGTGCTCTGTTCGCTCATGAAGAGATGACGTGGGTCGCCGGACTGCCGTGACATCACGAAAACGAAAACCGTGGTCGCCAGCAACAAGACGATGCTGTATACAAGCCTTCTTAAAAGGAAAACCTTCATTGCCTGTTGCGTTGTCTGCTATATGGGGTAGCGGCAATCGACCTATATCAGACGTATCGGAGATCGCCTGTCAGCTACACATCGCCCGGAGACCCGAGAACTCAGGTCTCACGGGCGAAATGCTTAATCGGAGTACGGGGACCGATTACTCATCAAGCAGGATGCGATCGAACGAGTTCGGCGCGTTTTCGTTGTGTCGGTACGAGTCCCACTTGAGAACATCAGGTCCGGACACCCACCATTTGACTAGCTCGACGACGCCGAATGAGACCGCCGTTTCTTGTAGGAAGTTCTCAATGTCGGTGTTGAGAGCGTAGATCTGTTCGGCGTCTGCTACCGCATCAAGTCCGGCGTATCTCTCATCCCAACCCTTCATGGTGTCGTAAGGGAGTTCGATACCAGAGTTCCACCCGGGGTTGGAGTTGTACCGGAAGTACTTGACACCTGTGTAAGGTGGTGAGCCTTGGTTGACGAAGATCCAAGGAATCTCCATGGAGCGTTCGACGAGCTTGGGTCGGCGAGCGGAGTAGGCCTCGGAAGTGACTTGGACGTCGATTCCGATATCACGCCATTGCCCGGCGACCGCGATTCCGACTTCGGGGTTGACGAACGGGCTGTCCGGCGGGACCCAGAACCCCATCGAGAATCCGTCGGGGTACCCAGCGTCGGCAAGCATCTGCCTGGCCATGTCAGGGTTGTATTCGTTGAGCCAGTGATCTTGCCACCATGGCGTGTCGGGTTCGTATCCAACCTCCGTGTAGAAGGCACGACCCAAACCACCGAGGATGGTGGAGTTGATCACGTTCCGGTTCAACGCGTATGACAATGCCTTGCGGACGGTGTTGGCGTTCTCGTCGTCTGGCCCAGTGCCGATCCAAGGGTGATCGTCGTCGGGTTTGAAGCCTGGACGCGGTGGGATATCTTCCTCGTTTTGGTAGTTCTTGTCGGTCCAGAAGTTGCCGCCGAAGTAGATGCTTTGCGGGAGACCGCCAGTGATTTGGACGCGTCGGCCGCGCGATCGGTTCTCGGTGTCGATGACTAGCGAGTTTGGAATCTGCGCGATGTCGATCTCGCCAGTGATTAGTGCTGCTGCCGCCTGGGACGCTTCGCGGATCTCGATAATCCGAAGCGAGTCGGCGAGCGGAGGCGAGCGCCAGTGGTCGAGTTTAGCTCGGGCTACTAACTCGTCGTTACCGACCTGCTTGGTGACTTCCCAGGGTCCACTTCCGTGCGGCGTCAGGATGGCTTGCTCTTCACCCAACGTGTCGAACACGTTTTTGCTGCTGATTGATACAAGGCCGTTTTCGTTCGAGATGTGGTACATGAAGTCCGGTGACAACAGCGATGAGTTGTGGTCGCAGGAGAGCGTGTAGTCATCGGTCGCTTCACATCCCCAGATACCTCGGCCGCTGGCATCGTTGAACGATCCAGCTCGTGCCGCTCGGCTTCCTTCTTTACCGGCGTCGGTAAAGGAGAACACAACGTCGTGTGCTGTTAACGGACCCCAATCCTGACCCATTCCACTGAAGCTTGCGCCTTCGCGAACAGTAAACGTCAGTTTGTCACCGTTAACGCTCCAGGATGTGCCCAATCCACTGGTCCCGGGCGTGCCATGTGCCGGAGGCGGTGCGTCGCGGTCCGTGCGAAGCAAGGTCTCCGTGATGCCCCACGCGTGGACCTTCCAATATTCGGGCGAAGGTTGCGCCGATGGTAGGTAGAGGGGTGGGGGCACGTAGACAGTCCCAACTACTACTTCACCGCCAGATCGCTGAGGCGCCTCAACTTCTCGCTCAACGACGACGGTCTGAACGACGGGTTTTTCGACTTCGACGACTCTCTCTTGTTCGACGACGACGGTCTGAACGACGGTCTCGCCTTCTACGACAACCTCTTTCTCGACGACGACGGTCTGAACGACAGTCTCACCCTCGACGATAACCTCCTTCTCGACAACCACCGTCTGGACCACAGTCTCGCCTTCTACGAGTTTCTCGACGACGACGGTCTGCGGTACTGCGACCTCACGTTCGACAACGACCTCGCGTTCAACTACGACGGTCTCGACGACGGTTTCGCCACAGGCCATGAAGACAGCAGTTACAGATACGGCAAGCGCGGTCAGCAGAGATAGGCTGATCCTCCGATGCCTTGTGAATAGTTTCATCTCGACGCTCCTTATGTTTGGGTTGGCTTCAAGCAGTACACTTTTCATCCCGCGCCTAACTGCGCGAGCGCAATGGATATGGAACGATGTTACTTCAATAGTTCACCGATTACCGTCTCGTTTATGAAAAACGTATCAGTTCATCGGCTCAATGTCGTGATTCGCAATGAATACGAGATTTATGCGGTATATCCTAAACGTGCTGACAGAGCCAAGATTCAGGGTTCGAATCTTCCGAGATTCACCCGTAACCACGATGCATCGAGGGCAACATGTACGAGCTTGAAGTTGTGAATCCGGTTTCACCACAGCGCGGCGAGGTGAGTGCGTTTCCTTACGCGCCTCGTCCTTCGAGTCTGAAGAACAAGGTGATTGGCTTGATGTGGAACGGGAAGGCGCACGGCGACGATGCGTTGAAGCGGGCGGGCGAATTGATCAAGCAGGCGGAACCGTCGGTTGATGTGCGGTTCTATTCTGGTGCTTTGCCGTTTCCGGATCCGTTACGGGCGAAGGCCATTTCGGAGATTGATGTCGCCATTGGCTGTACGGCTGATTGAGGGAGTTGCACGTCGTGGCTTGTCTACGACATGGTTGAGTTGGAGAAGGCGGGAGTACCGACCGTCGTGATCCTCTCAAACGGTTTCCAGCACGACGCGGATGCGAGCGCGAAGGCGTTTGGCATGGGGCCGCTTCCGCGAGTTGAAGTGCCATTGGTCTACAACAACATCACTACGGATCAAGCGATCGAGCAGACGGATCCCGTTGTCGACGAGATCATGGAGTTGTTGACGCGGGGGATATCGGGGGAGGAGATCGAGAATCAGGCCTTGCGCGACGCGCAGGAGAAGCGTTTCAAGTTCAAGGGAGAAGATCAATTCGGAGCGCTAAATGCGTTTAACAATGAGTTCTTAGATCGTGATTGGGGAGACGGTTTCCCGCTGATACCGCCAACCGAGGAGAAGGTGGCGCGAATGCTCTCGGGCACGACACTGGATCCTCAGGATGTGGTCTGCACATTGCCTCCAGGGAACGGGATCGTAACAGTTCAGAAGATCGCGGTCAATTGTGTGATGGCGGGTTGCGAACCCGAGCATCTACCCGTCGTGATTGCGGCGTGCAAGGCGATTTCGAGCATGGAGCCCTTCGAGGTTCGCGGTTTGTTGATGTCGACATCGGCAGGTGCTCCGTTGGTCGTCGTGAACGGTCCGATACGGAATGAGATCGGATTGAACTATCGTCGGGCTACATTGGGGCCGGGCAAGATGTCGAAGGTGAATGTGACGATTGGTCGCGCGTTCACGTTGACGTTGAAGAATGGCGGGCACTGGTATCCGGGCATGTTGGATATGGATACCATCGGGACTCCCCGGAAGTTCAGTTTCTGCATAGCAGAAAACGAGGAGGATTCTCCATGGGACCCGTTCCACGTCGAGAAGGGGTATCGGCCCGATCAGAATGTGGTGTCGATCTTTCCGTCCGGCGGCGAGCATGATCACGGCAACCAAGGCGTGGATACCGCAGATGGATTGCTCAAATCATTGGCGGCGTCATGCGGACATTCGAGCGCACACATAGCGAATCTTCACGGCGAATTGGACGAATCACCTGGCGGCGCGACGTTGATCCTGTTGGCTCCTGCACACGCGCGTCCGATAGCCGGATCCGGTTACACCAAGAGCGCGGCAAAAGAGTTTCTGCACCAGCACGTGAAGGCTCCGGCGAGCGAAATGGTGGCGCATTTCAATGTGCCCGAGAAGGTGCGATACGAGTGGCGATGGCTGTATGACTTGCCTCCGTGGGAGCAGGAGCGGGTGATGTTGCACGGACAGCACGATGCCAGCCGGTATTTCATCGTATGTGTCGGCGCGGATGACCGCGCAAAGAACCTGATCATCGGCTCCGGGACGCCGGGAATGGCGGAGATTACGGATCGGGGATAATTCGTTGGATGCCTCGTGCGTTCCCGCGCGATCAGTCCTCGCGGTTTGAAGAGTTTCAAGCCTAGCTTCGGTTAAAGGTCGAGATTCGCGCTTCCGTTATGGTTGTTTGGTGGGTCGGTTGAGTTTGTTGTGGGCTTGGATGGTTCTTAGTAGGAGATCGGGGTACTGGTTTGACTTTAGGGTATGCAACCCGTGAAACGGAGCACGGGTCGGATGTCGCGGTATCGGTGCGGGGCATCTACAAACTCTTTGGTGGTGATGTCGATGCTGGGATTGAGATGGCGCAGGGCGGGGCGAGCAAGGATGAGATACAGGAGGCGACGGGGGCGGTGTTGGCGCTGTCTGATGTTTCTTTCGATGCTGCTCAGGGCGAGATATTCGTAGTGATGGGATTGTCGGGCTGTGGAAAGTCGACTCTGATTCGATGCATCAATCGTTTGATCGAGGCGGATCGAGGCGAGATTTGGATCGGCGATGACGAGGTGAGGTCGATGAGCGATGAGGAGTTGCTACGGATGCGGCGGACGAAGTTGGCGATGGTTTTTCAACACTTCGGATTGATGCCGCATCGGAGTGTCATCGACAATGTGTCTTGGGGTTTGGAGCTGGGTGGCGTGGACCGGCGCACGCGCCGCGACAGGGCGGCTGAGGCGCTTGAAGCGGTGGGTCTAGGTGGATGGGAACGCAACATGCCTGACGAGTTGAGCGGTGGCATGAAGCAACGCGTAGGGTTGGCTCGCGCATTCGCGATGGATGCGCCAGTGATGTTGATGGATGAACCGTTCAGCGCGTTGGACCCGGTGATTCGTCGTGACCTCCAAGAAGAGTTGGTGCAGACGCAGGCGGCGATGCACAAGACGATCATATTCATCACGCATGACCTGAGCGAAGCGGCAAATATCGGAGACCGTATCGCGATCATGCGCGATGGAGCGATCATCCAATCGGGGACACCTACGGACGTCGTGTTGCGTCCGAGGAACGCGTTCGTGAAGGATTTCACAAAAGATGTCCGTCAGTATTCGTTGATGACGGCGGCTTCGGTGATGGGCGAGGCGGTGCATGTCGTTTCACAAGACAGTACGGCTTCTGAGGTCCAAGAGAAGCTGATCGAAGACGACCTCAGCTATGCGCTAGTCGTCGATAGCCAAAAACGCTACGTCGGAACGGCGCGACTGCAACGCATCAACTGGGCGATCCGTCAAGGTGCCGCGCAGATCGGCGATGTGACATTGACAGTCGACGAGGCGGTGTCGAGTGACACGGTGTTGGATGAACTGGTGCCTTACGGCCTGCGCGCGGACCACTCGGTGCCGGTGCTGGACGATGACGGGGTGCTGATAGGAGAGGTGGACCTCGAAACACTGGCGCAGGTGATGGACCCGACCACGGAAACCGACGAAAACGGGGCGCAATAGCGAATGGGAGAGTCAGAGATGGAACGCGAAGCAACAGAAAACACAGCTGTCACGCAGAGTGAAAGCCCGTTGAAGGGTTTGGTGGACCGCATCCCATATTGGGTGCGCTGGTCTGCGATCCCGGCATTGGTCACCGCGTTGGTCATGGCAATCGGTTGGGAAGGCGGCAGGGAGTTCCCGATAGATTATGGACGAGAGATAGGGTTGCGAATCGACCAGATCATTGACTGGATGAATGTGAATTTGGACTTCATATTCAGTTTCATTAAAGACATGCTTCTGAGAGCTTTGGTGTGGCTCGAAGACGTGATGATCTGGATTCCGTGGCCAGCTTTCATCATCGGTGTCGGCGTTTTGGGATGGCGAATGGCAGGCATCCGCGTTGGGGTGTTCTCGGTCGCGTCGCTGCTGACGATCGCAGTGTTCGGGTTGTGGGAAAGTGCGATGGAGACGGCGGCGTTGATCGTAGTGACGGTGACTTTGTCAATCGTGATCGCGGTGCCGGTCGGTGTTTGGGCGTCACAGAGCGACCGATTGGATCAGATACTGCGGCCGATACTGGACGGCATGCAGACGATGCCGAGTTTCGTTTACCTAGTTCCGGCGATAGCGTTTTTCAGTCTAGGAAACGTCCCGGCTGTCATTGCGACGCTGATATACGCGGTGCCTCCCGCGGTTCGTCTCACGAATCTCGGAATCAGGCAGGTGCCTGAGGAGACGATCGAGGCGGCAACGTCATTCGGTGCGACGAATCTGCAACTGTTACTGCGTGTGAAGATTCCGTTGGCGATTCCCACCATAATGGCCGGCGTGAACCAGACGACGTTGATGGCTCTCGCGATGGTGGTGATAGCATCTTTAGTTGGTGCGGGTGGATTAGGTGAAGATGTAAATCGAGCTTTGGGACGAATCGAGCCCGGTAACGCCTTCTTGGCGGGATTAGGGATCGTATTCCTCGCCATCATCATCGATCGCATCACGCAGGCGTTTGCGAAGCGTCAACGTGCAGCGATGGGTATCTCGGACGTGGGTGGTACTACGGCTGGTTGATGGGTGGGTTTTCCCCCTTTGTTTGGTTTTTCGCGTCTTCGCTTAGGCGCCGGCGCTGAAAACGCAACACAACAAAGGAGAGAAACATTGCTGTTGAAAGCAAGAAAACACGTCACAAATTCCAGTTTGCTGGCGCTTGTGCTGCTACTCGCAGGCATGAGTGTCGTGGCAATGGCCTGCGGTACCGAAACCGTTGAGGTCACCCGTGAAGTGCAAGTGGAGGTGACTCGAGAAGTCGAGACACAGGTGGAGGTTGAGGTAGAGGTCACGCGTGAGGTGGAAAAGGAAGTTGTGGTTGAGAAGGAAGTCGTGGTCGAGAAAGAGGTCGTGGTTGAGGTCACGGCCGAAGTCGAGAAGGAACCAATCATCTTCTCCGACTTGAACTGGACATCGTCTGAATTGCAGGTTCGAATCGCTAGGTTTATCGTGGAGCACGGGTACGGCTATCCGACCGATGCTGTCGCTGGTGACACGATTTCGCTGTTCGAAGGCCTGAAAAACAACGACACCGACGTAACGATGGAGATCTGGCTCCCGAACCAGCAAGAGGTTTGGGACGCGGCTCTTGAGAGCGGCGTCGTCGTTGACGTGGGCAAGAGTCTCGAAGACAACTGGCAGGGCTTCGTCATCCCTCAATACGTGAAGGACGATAACCCCGGTCTAGTGTCGGTGACTGACATCCCCGACTACAAGGATCTGTTCGTGACTGCTGACTCGAACGGCAAAGCTCGTTTCGTGGACTGCATACCCGGTTGGGCATGCGAGGTTGTGAACTCCGAAAAGTTCGAGACCTACGGTCTTTTGGATCACGTTGAGCCGATCAACCCCGGTTCCGGCGCTGGTCTGTTCGCAGACCTTGAAGCGGCCTATGGTCGCGGCGACCCTTGGATCGGTTACCTCTGGGGCCCGACAAAGCCGTCGGCTGAGCTTGACCTTTACATCTTGGAAGAGCCGGCTTACTCAGACGAGTGTTGGGAATCTGGTAAAGGCTGTGCATACCCGACTGCCGAGATCAAGATCGCGGTGCACGAGACGCTCATCGAGCGAGCACCCGAACTCGTTCAATTCTTCCGGCGCTGGGACTTCACGGCAGCTAGCCACATCACCACCGAAGCGTGGATGACCGAGAACAACGAGACGTCAGACGCGGCAGCGCTCTACTACCTCGAGAACTTCTCCGACATTTGGGAACAGTACGTTCCTGATGACGTAGCCGCTCGCGTCCACGAGGCGCTAGCAGAAGCGGGTTAGTCTAGCCTCCGCTGACGCATAGCGTCATCAACTGGATAGCAAACGGCCCCGTCCTCCAATGGAAGACGGGGCCGTCGCTTTTCTACCTAAGTCTAGTAATCCGTTTGTGAAACGATTCCTAGTCGTAGATACTGAAGTTCAACTCCTGTTGGGTGTGAACGTCGATCAGGGCTGAGCGGCCGTTCTCGAAGTTCTCACGGTGGGCTTCACGGACCGCGTTGCCGATCTCGGTCGGCTCGGTCACGGTGATGCCACGGGCGCCCATGCCTTCGGCGATCATGGCGTAATCGCCAGTCATGTTGCCGGCGTTGTACTTCTCCATCGCAACCGGCAGCGACTTGTTGTACCCACCCATCGTGCCGTTGTTAAGAACGATGGTCGTGATTGGGTTGCTGGAGCGAACTGAAGTCTCGATGTCGAGTCCAGACATTCCGAACGCGGCGTCGCCCATGAAGTTGACGCAGAAACGCTCTGGCATCGCCATCTTGGCACCGATCATCAAGCCGATGCCGTATCCGAGGTGTGTGCTCTTGCCCCAGCCGATGTAGGTGTGTGGCTTAGTGGCAGTGTAGAACGGCATCATCTGATCGCGCGGGTGACCGGCGTCGTGAGTCATCACGGTGTTCTCGTGGTCGACGGCATCGCCGATCTCCTTGAGCAGGCGGTACGGATTGATCGGAACCATGTCGGAGTTGAGCAGGCCGCTCCAGTCAGCTTCCCATTCGGCGCGGACTTGTGCGACGGCCTCCTGCGTTGAGGTGTCGCCTCTCCGGCCTTCTTCGCCGATGCGTCCTTTGATCTCGTCGATCAGCAGACGAAGAGTTTCCCCAGCGTCGCCGACGAGTCCGATGTCGGTGGCGTACTCCTTCGAGATGTCTGCAGGGTTGTTAGTGCAGTGAATGAGGAACTTGCCGGACGGCAAATCGATGCCGTAGTTGGTGACGGTGAGGCTTGCGCCGATCGCGAACAGAACGTCGGATTCCTTGAGCCACGTCCAGACAGGTTTAGGAGCGGTTCGGTTCGCGGCGCCTAGAGCCAGCGGATGTCGCTCGTCCATGGCGCTCTTTCCCGGCATGGTGGTCATGACGGGGATCTGTGTCAGCTCGGCAAGTTCTTGAAGTTCCGCGCTGGCACCGGCGTTGAGGACCCCTTGCCCCGCCCAGATAGCGGGCATTCGAGCGTTGAGGAGTTGATCGGCGACGTCGCTGATGTCGCTGGCGGAAGGTGCGAAGATGTGCTTGGATGTCGGAACGTAGTTTTCGACTGCGGCGTCCGGTACGTCGTCGCCCATAGCGTCGCGTTGCATCTCAACCATCACCGGGCCGGGCCGTCCGTTCTTGAGAGCTTCGGTTGCGCGTCGCATGAGCGCGGGGATGGCGTCCGTGGATGTGACTGCAGCGGCGAATTTGGTGATGTGTTGGAAGTTCTGTGGGCCGCTGAAGTTAGGAGCGACGCCGACCTTGTAGTTGCCGGGGCCGTCGGGTATGAAGAGCACGGGGACGCTGTCAGCCCAAGCTTGTGCGAAACCGCCGAAGGAGTTCTCGGAGCCCGGACCGCCTTGGCACGCGAAGACACCGTATTTGCTCTTGGAGGCCATGAGTCGCGAGTAACCGTCAGCGGCCATGATGCCGCCGCGTTCCTGCCGGAATACGATCGGGCGAATACCTTCCTTGGCGACCGCTTCGATAATGGGGTTGGATGGGAAACAGGCAAGCCACTCGAACCCTTCCTTCTTAAGAATCTTCGCAACAGCTTCGTAGCCGTTCATGTTTCAATTTCCCTTTCTACGGAGCAGGTTTCAATCGGGTGGCCGTGTCAATTTGTGCCACTCCTCAGTTTCCCAAGTGTAAGTTGGATTGGGCTGATATGTAACGTCGATGTTAGGCGAGTCGATAGAATCGTTTCGAACGCTGATGCCTGAGTCGACTTGGGTCTTGGCTAGGAGGTTTAAGGGAATCTTAGGAATTTAGTAACTGCGCGCTGTGGTATTGCATCGCGCGGTGTGAATTGCATAGCGTAGTAATCACTCTGGGACGCGACGCGAGTTGCGACGTTGAATCGAGAGGTGCGAATCTCTCCAGCACAGTTCGATGCCGCGTGGCAGCTACCAGCACAGCCATGGTTTCTTTGAGATCGTGAAGGACGAAAACATGTTGCGTGAGATACACGACGAATTCGAGTACAGGCCGCAAGGCAGACAGCCTCTCGGCATCGGGAAGGTAAACATCAAGGTTGTCGGTGTCGGCGGCGGCGGGTCTAACGCCGTGAACCGCATGTACAGCGACCCGATCGATACAGTCGACTACATCGTCATGAATACCGATGCTCAGGCGTTGGAGTTGGCGACCGTGCCGACCGGCCTTCGTGTCGGCGACACCACTGCTCGAGGCATGGGCGTCGGTGGAGATCCTTCACAGGGTCGCATCTGTCACGAAGAGAACCGTGAGGAGATCGCTGAGATCTTGGATGGCGCTGACCTAGTATTCGTCACTGCCGGTATGGGTGGTGGAACCGGAACTGGCGGGGCACCCGTCGTTGCGCAGATAGCAAAGCAACAGGGCGCGCTCACGATTGGCGTTTGCACCATGCCGTTCAGCTTTGAGGGAACTCACCGCATGGCGAAGGCGGAAGAAGGTGTGGACGAGCTTCAGAAGTATGTCGATACGCTCATCCGTATCCCGAACGACCGATTGCTAGACGCCGCGGCACCTGACACGACTACTCAGGAAGCATGGCGCATGGCGGACAAGGTCCTCAAAGATGGCGTGGAGGGTATTGCGCGCGTAATTATTGAACCGGGCGAAGTCAACTTGGACTTCGCCGATGTGCGGGCTGTGATGACCAATGCTGGACCCGCATGGATGGGTGTTGGGCAGGCGTCGGACGTTGAACCGGGCGGTGCATTGGATGCCGTCAACGCAGCATTGGAGAGTCCGCTGCTAGATGTCGACATCACCGGTGCTCAGCGAGCGTTGGTCAACATCACCGGCGGCCCGGGCATGAGGATGTACAGCGTCCAAGAGATTTCTAGCATCGTCCAGAGCAAGATGACCGCGCAGTCCAACATCATCCTAGGAACTGCTCGCCAAGCCAACATGGGTCACGATATCCGCGTGATCGTTATTGCCACTGGCTTCCCGACCGACGAGGAGCAGCGCAGGATGGACACGGAGATGATCGAGCAGGCGATCGAGAATCCGGAGGAGATGAAGATCCCGCCATTCCTACGCAATCACATGATGCAACTCCAGAAGCGGGGACGTCGATAAGCCGTCCTGTCATCCCCGCACAGGCGAGAATCTAGTCTTCGCTGGAAAGACGTAAATCACGCAACCGCGTCGTTTGAATATCAAGCGACGCGGTTGTCGTCTATGTAGTCCCAGTTGAAGTCCATGCCGAGCCCCGGTCCCTGAGGCAGTAGGACGTTGCCTTTGTCGTCCAACGGATCGCAAGGGGCGTTGAGATACGGTGGCGTGGCTTCGTAGTCAAACTCCGGACGTAGCAGACCTCGTTCGTAGAAGAGGCAAGTCTCATCGGTAGTAGCACCGAGTATGGCGGCGTTGCCGAACCAGCCGCCGTGCATCTCGCAAGGTATGCCGAACGCTTCGTACACGTCAGCCGCTTTCTTGCAAGCGGTAATGCCGCCGAAGTTGACATCGATTCTGCCGATGTCAGAAGCGCCTTGCAGCACCCATTCGGCGCGCGAGTAGTGCATCCATGTAGCGTGCTCAGGGGCGCAGACGGCGATGTCGAGTTCGTTGCAAAGGCGGCGATAGGGCTCGACTCTGAACTCGTGCATCGGATGCTCTAGGAAGTAGTAGCCGAGACGCTCGAGCTCACGCCCAACGTAGATCGATTCGTCTAGGGAGTATATGCCCCAAGGGTCGAGCATCAGAGTCATTTCGTCACCGACTGCGTCGCGCACGGCTTCGCAGACTTCGATGTCTTCTTTAGGAAATGCGGGACGGCGCGGCGCAGGCTGGTTCGTTATCGGGTTCCAGTAGATGTAAGCGTGAACTTTGAACGCGGTGTAACCCTGCGCCCTGCATTCGAGCGCGAATTTGGCGTAGTCCTCGGGTGTGCCCATATTCGGGAACGTGCTGGCGTATGCGCGCACCTTGTCGCGTGCTTTGCCGATGAGTTGTGAAACGCTCATGCCGGCATATCGGCCAGCGAGGTCCCACAAAGCGGTGTCTAGCGTGCCGATAAGGGACTCGTGGAATTGATGGTTGTCACGCATCAGATACCAGAGATGCTCTCGGCTCAGTGGGTCTTCGCCGACTAGGAGGCCTTTCACCATCGCCGCGACTTCAGATGGGAACGCACCTCCGAAGTAACCTCCCATTCCGCCGGTGTTGTAACCACATACGCCTTCATCGGTAGAGATTTTGGTGATGCCGTGAAGCGATGGTTGAGCTTTGTCTAGCCATTGACCATATCCCCACTTAGTCGGAACGTTGTTAGCCTCGCTCTTGAATGTGATGACTTCGATATCAGTGATATGCATGGCGGCCCTCTCAGTCACACGTCCAGAAAAGGACGGTAGTTCAACGACAACTACTCTACCTGTTGCCTAATCGTTCAAGGCTCGCGATTGCGCAGAACGTTCGCTAGTCCGCCTACGATGAGCAATCCGTTGCCGAAAATGACGGCGCCGAAATACGCGCCGGCGACGCTGTTGGCATTGGTGACGAAGTCGGCGGCGAAGGTTGCATCTTTGAAAAGGTTGAAGCCTATGTATGCCCCGATGATTCCGAGAACGAGGGAAATCCCCATCTCTTTCAGACTGACTTGGTTTTCCGATGTTCCGTATCGTTTCACGATTGCGAAACCGATCGTGGCTCCCACGGCCTGCATAACGACCGCGTTGATCATCAAGAATCCACTGCTACCGGCGAGGAGCCAAGTCGTGACCATCACCGAACTGAGGACGTAAAGGGTGAAACCGGCGACTGAAGAAAGGAAAAATGCGGCGGCGACTTGCACGATATAAGCCCCGATTTTGTAGTTGCCACGCCAGATGATGTAGGCGACGAACGAGGCGAAGAGGATGAGCGCGGCAAGCGGAAGGTATTCGGAGTATTCGTTCAGCATTCGGTTAGGTCAGTGAACCCCATTTATTCCCCTTATGAGTAAGGGGGATGGAAGGGGGTAGTCAATTCGGCAACGCGTCGATGATCGCGTTCGCTTCAGCGGTCGGTCCATTAAGTCTTGGATCTGCAACGATCGTGAACGCGGCCGCGAGTCGTTCTGCGACAGCTTCGGTTGCAGGAACAGCGGAGAAGCGGTACTGCGGTAGCAATCTGTTGATACGCTCGGCAAGCGGCCCTTTGCGCGATCTCTCAACTGCGGTTCTGGGCGATGCGCCGAGTTCGACGATCCCGATCTTGGCGCGAAAATCGCAGTTGGCACCACCGTTGAGATACTCGCTGATTGTTCTTCCTATGTCTTTTGTTGCTTCGATATAAATTGGTTCACCTTCATGGACGACGGCAATGACACCCGTTTTTCGTCCCAACATCCATGCCGCGTCTTCCGTCAGAGGCAATGATTCGCCTTCAAGCAACCTCATGTAGAGGGGTTCCCACTTGCCGAGATGGGCTGGAGTGAAGAGGGACATTGTGCATCTTTGGTCTAGAACTCAGGTAGGAAGCTATGAACTCCACTTGTAGGGAACATGGTATCAATCTGAGCGACAGTGCCGGATTTGTGTTCGGTAACGCGTCCTGCGCGTTGCAGGTCGGCGAGATAGTGGGCACCCATGTATATGGCGCCTAAGGACGCGACTGGAAGTGTAACGTCTGGGTCCTGTCCCGTTTCCTCACATGTAGCCATGCCGTGAGAGTCGACACGCAACTCGTAATTCCCCTCTGTCCACGCACAGAATTCGTCGGTGAGGCGGATGACGACTTGACCAGCGGCCGAGTAAGTGCGCCCGGTCAAAGCCTTGATCGGATCGAGAATTCGAACCCATAGGGAGTCGTACGGTTCAAACGAAAGTTTGCGCGGATCGGCGAGAAGCCAAAGCAGGTTGGACTTTTTCGGGTGGTGGTGCACTACCTCACCTGCCAAGTCGATGTCCAGCAAGAACCGCCACAACGCCGCCTCCGCGGCGGTAGTGGCCGCGATCAGCTCGATCACCCGTACTGTGTTGTACGAGTGCATCCCTTCCATCTTGTGTTCGATCCGATACGCCGCATATCCGAGTGCTTCGTCTCCTTCGCGGTACACAACGCAGAACGCCCTACGTTTGCCAAAACCTGGAATCCGTCGACGGTCGTAAATCCAGTCCCAATCCGCTTTCGTCCGGAGCATCATACCGACGGTCTTTTCGGCGGTTCTGCTCCACACGACGGGTGCGACTTTCTCCATCGTCGCAACATCGGCGAAGCGGATTTCGCCGGCAACCTTGGGCATCGCGCGGAAGCTTCCGTGTCGAACGTCTAGCTTGGAGAGAACCGTTTCACCCGAGATGCCATATCCGAAACGACCGTAAATGTTGCTTTCGCTTGCCCAAAGCCCGGCGATCGGGTAACCAGCGTCGCGTCCTTCGAGCAGGAGCCTCCGCATCATTTCTCGTAGGATGCCGCGGCGTGTATGCGTCGCGGCGACCGTGACACCAGTTACGCCAAAGAAATCAGATTTTCCGCCCGGCACCGTCAATTCGTACGGTTCCCACAGCGTCGTGCCGACGATGTCATCGCCATCGAACGCGCAGACGGTGTGCTTCATTGGGTCATCGATTTTGTGGTATTCCAACTCGCCTTCTTGCGGCAGGAAATGCCCACTGAAGCCCTTCATCTCAGCGACCGAAAACCGCAACCGCTCATGTTCGTGCGCCGGTCGAAACTCGATGCCAGTTAGTCTGTCGGATTGAGGATTCAAGGTCTGGGATTCTCTACGGCAAGATGAAGGATTAGAAGTGATACGGATTCCAACCCGCGGGCGAGGTGCGGAAGATGGCATCAGCTCGCAGCGCGGCATTGGGTGTCCGTGCCGATACTTCGACGAGGCCGATGTCGGCCAGCATCGAGCATTCGACCGCGCCAGCATAGATGGCGGCAAGTTCCGATTCGTTCATCACCAGATCGGGAGCCGCGTGAGTATCTCGGCAAGTCGCACCTTCGGAACCAAACTCGACTGCGAGGTTCCGCGGCTCTTTAGTTTCAGCATCGATGATTTGCAGCGTTAGCGAATCCGCGACAGGGTAAGTGCGTTGCTCTAGCATTGCTGGTACATTGAGGAATTTCATCCAGATGGCGTCGGTGAGCGTGCGTCGCAGCCGGCGTGGTTCGGCGAGCATCCAGACGACCGGATCGTCGACCGAGCGAGCGTGCGCCTTTAAGTCGTCGACAAGTTCCTGATCGAAGAGATATCGCCATAGGGCTGCGTGTGAGGCATCGGTCGCGGCCACTGCTTCGACGACGTGCATCGTGCCTTTGAATTCGTCCTCGGGATCCTTGTCAATCGTGTAGCGGGCGTACGCAAGAGCGTCGTTGCCCTCCACATAGATGACGAAGAATTCGTCCTTGGTTTCAATCGGGTGGATTTCGTAGAGCCAACGTTTCGCGGTTCGAGTGATCATTCCGGTACGGTGGGGGCGCGCTCGTTCATACGCTTCAGTCATCAGTGGGATAGCTTCGTCGCGTTCAACTTTTACGTAGTGCCCGGACCATTCCGGCGCGTATTCGTAACTAGTGTGGCGCAGGTCGATGTGCCAGTTGTGGACAGGCATCGTGTTTCCGTAGCCGTAACGCCCGTAAAGGAGGCTTTGACTCGCCCAGAGGATCGATGCAACGTCGCCGCGCTCGCGAGCATCGTCGTGGATGCGCTTCATGATGCTGCGTTGGACGCCGCGGCGGCGATGCGTTGGAGCAGTTGTAATGTAAGCGACGCCCGCTACAGGTACCTGAGCTCCGCCAGGCAAGGTCATATCGAATGAGTCTGCGCCTCCGGAGCCCGCCATTGTGTCGCCATCCATGCACACGAGTAACCGGTCGATCTCGACACGGTGAGCGCGCATGAATGCGGTGCTTTCGGGGTTTGTGTGGTCGCCGAGACTGCCCCTAACGGCGATGCGCCACTGGAAGAATTCTTCGTCTCTAACTTGACGTATTTCCATAGTGAAACGATATGTTGGTTCGAATGGAGAAGAATGAGGCCAACAGGCCTCTAAAACAACAATACAATCGCGTCTGAACTCAAATGCCGAGCAACCACAAAGGGAAGCCGAGTTTCATCGGATTGGAATCCAAGTTCCACGGAAGTATCGGGACGAAGATCGTGCACCTGCGCCGAACATCTTCGACGATGGACGATGCGCGCGAGTTGGTGAAACGTGCCGACAACGCCGATGAGTTGCACGGAACAGTAATCATTGCCGATGAACAGACGAGAGGGCGTGGGCGTTTCGACAGGTCATGGGACTCTGAGCCCGGCGAAGACATCCTAGTTTCGGTCATCGTCTGCCCGAGGCCTTCGATATCTGGTCAGCTGACAATCATGGCTTCCCTAGGCGTCGCATTGGCGGTCGAAACGCTAACCGACTCGATCGTCGAAATCAAATGGCCGAACGATGTGTTGGTCGACGGCAAAAAGATCTGCGGGGTCATCGCGGAGGGATCCATGGTGGCGGACACGTTCGCAGGGATATTGGGTGTCGGACTGAATGTGAACATGAGGACCACCGCGTATGACTGCAGGGACTATCAGGCGACCAGCATTCGCGAACTTGTGGGATCAGATGGAGCGATCGATCGCGTCGCGGTTCTAAGCGTTTTGCTGGAAAAACTCAACGATGTTTACGATGCTGTCGACAGGGGAGAATCAATCATGCCGGAATGGCGCGGGAGATTGACGATGCTGGGATCAAACGTATCGGTATCGATGGCGATTGAACAAGGTATCAACGAGGTAGTGTCTGGCGTCGCGGAAGATGTTGACGAATTTGGGCGACTATTGATCCGCGAATCGAGCGGGACGCTGAGAGCGGTTGCAAGCGGTGAAGTAACGACGAGAGTTAACAGTGGTGATGGTTAGCCGGGGGATTGCAGTTCGGGTTAAACTGCGTTCGTCGGAGGTTTTGGATTGCTAACGAGACAATATCGTAAAGTTGATGTTGATTCGTCGGATTTCTCGCGGGTTTTGAACGCTTAAAATCTTCGTGGTCTATTCGGGCTCAGGTCCCCATCCTTGCATCAAATCGGGTCTCCGAGCCATTGTGCGTTCAGCGGCGATTCTTTTGCGGTAACGTTCGACTTCGTGACGGTTGCCGTTCAGCAACACCTCGGGAACCCGACGCCCTCGGAATACCGCAGGACGCGTATAAACAGGGCCTTCCAACATTCCCCCGATCTGATTCGAAAACGATTCTTCTTCCACCGATCCCGAATCGCCCAACACTCCAGGGACTAGTCGCGCAACCGCGTCGATGACGGCCATCGCTGGAATCTCGCCTCCGGTCATTACGAAATCGCCGACACTGACTTCGATGTCGATGCACTCTTCAATGAAGCGCTCGTCGACGCCTTCGTAGTGTCCGCATACCAGCGTCAAGGCATCGATCTGCGAGAGTTTTTCTGCCAGTTGATGCGTCATAGGACCACCTTGGGGCGACATTAATATCGTCGTCGGCAGTGCGTCTGGCGGATATTCGTGGTTGATAGAATCGACGGCTTCTGCGAGTGGAACTGGCATCATCACCATCCCGGGACCGCCCCCGTACGGTGGGGCATCGACTGAGCGATGTTTGTCCGTGGCGAAGTCGCGCGGGTTGACAAAGTCGAATTCGATGGTGTCGTTTGCGATTGCTCGCCCGATGATGCTCGATGTCAGCGGCCCCTCAAACATCTCAGGGAAGAGTGTTACTACGTGAAATTTCACGGCGGTTCAGCGTACGGATTAGTGTGAATGCGTATCCGAGCGGATCGGATGGTCACCTCGGTGGGTGTCGCGCATGATTTCGATCGCGTGCGGCAGTACGGGAAGCACGATGTCGAGGGTTTCGACCGCACCTTTAGGGTTGCCCGGAAGGTTTACGATCAGCGTTCGGTTCGCGACCCCGACAACAGCGCGGGACAGCATGGCCATATTCGTTATTTGCAAAGACGCCGCGCGCATCGCCTCAGCCATGCCCGGAACTTGGTGGTCGATTACCGATAAAGTGGCTTCGGGCATAACGTCGCGCGGTCCCAAACCCGTTCCTCCAGTAGTCAATATCAGATCCACATCTGGATTGTCGGCCCATTCTTGAAGTTGCCTGATCAAACCTTCGAGATCGTCAGGCAGCAATGATCTTTGCATGAGCACGTAGCCTTTGTTGCTCATAGATGACACGACAGCGTCGCCGCCGATGTCTGCACGTTCGCCAGCGTGACCGGAATCGCTGCTGGTCAAGACTGCGTATCTTATGCCTCTAGTCATAGATTGCTGTGATGTTTGGTTTGCGCTTTACACACGATGATATTGCGACGTAAACGCAGCCACGCGTGTGGAATCACCTAAAAGCCGAATCCTAGAATCTCGAAGGAAGACAATCTCCCAATCAGTTTGCACGCTCCGAATCGTGGTGCGGGATTGGGTGCTGAGATCGAATCTGGGCTGCTTTGTAATCAATCTTGATGCAGCCGAGTAGTTGTAAATCGCTAATTGGCCTTGATGGAAATGAGCGGGAACGGATCAGGAAACCCTCCGGAGTTCCATGAACCCGTGATGCTATCCGAGGTTTTGGACGCCTTGCAGGTAATTCATGGTGGACGCTATATCGACGCGACGTTGGGTGAGGGGGGGCACGCCAGAGCGATATTGCGCGCGGCATCGCCGGGCGGGCAGTTGATCGGCATCGATGCGGACCCAGAAGCCGTTGCCTCGGCCGAAAAACGTCTCGAAGAATTCGGCTCATTGGTGCGGATCGTAAACGAAAATTTCGCAGAGATGCAGGCGATCGCAACGCGCTATGGGTTCGCTCCAGTTCACGGAGTGTTGATGGATCTCGGCGTGTCATCGTTGCAGTTGGACCGAGAGTCGCGCGGTTTTTCGTTCCGCCGCTCCGACCCGCTCGACATGCGATTTTCAAATGATGGTGGTCTGGATGCCAACAAGATCGTGAATCAGTACCCGGAGCGGGAACTCGGTGACATCATCTATCGCTACGGTGATGAACGCGCATCGCGTCGCATCGCGTCGGCGATCGTTGAGAACCGACCAGTGAAGAATGCTTTACATCTGGCGGACATCATCTCGTCAGTCAAGCGGCGCGGTCGCCGAGGAATCCACTCGGCCACTCAGACATTTCAAGCACTGAGAATCGCGGTCAACGATGAGATGGTTGTGTTGAAGGCGGGTTTGGAACAGGCTGTAAATGTAACGGGAACTGGTGGAAGGATAGTGGTGATTTCGTACCATTCACTAGAAGACCGAATAGTGAAGAACTTCTTTCGTACCGCGGCATCGGACTGTATCTGCGATTCCGAGGGGCGGCAATCGCCCTTCTGCACCTGCAACCACACTCCGACGCTTAAGCCGGTGATAAGAGGAGCCCTTACACCCAGGTCTTCAGAAGTGGCTGCCAACCCCCGCAGCCGTAGCGCCAAACTTAGAGTAGCGAGCCGGATCTGAATGCAACGACGTTGCAACAATTCATAGTTTGAAGGAGCATCGACCCAGATGTACAACGAAGATATTCGACTAGCAATCGACGTCGGCAGCAGCAAGGTCTGTAGTGTAGTTATCCGCCGGGACAACTATAACGAGCCGGAGATCTTGGCGATCGACGTTTTGCCGAGTGAATCGATACACGACGGCGATGTCATGAATCGGAGCGAGGCGACAGCGGCGGTGCGAACGTCAGTGGAAGAGGTGTCGAATCAGTGCTCCCTGAAATTCAACAAAGCGTACGTAGGCTTTGGTGGGAAACACGTCGATTCCTATTCGGGATGGGGGCGAGTCAGCGGTTTCGATTTCGCAACCGGGGTGATCGAAGAGGATATTGTGCAAGCCGTTCGTTTGGCTGCCAATGAACGGATCGAGGCAACGGACCATCTTCTCTACGCAACGCCAACAGCTTATCGCGTCGATGATGGCACCGAGTTCCGAAAGCCGCCGGTTGGTATGCACCCGGAGAGCTTGGAAGTCGAAGCATTGTTGGTTGTCTCAGACATGGAGCACTACCGTACCGTGTTCGACGCGGTTGAAAATGCAGGTGTCACCCCGATCCACGGTGGTTCGACGCTGGTAGCGGAATCCGAGTATTTGTTGAGCACGTACGAGCGCGACGCTGGCGTGGTGCTGATCGACATCGGAGGTAGCGACACAGAGATAGCGATTTACAACCACGGCAGAGCTGCAGTGTTCAGTTCTTTGCCGATCGGCGGATTCCACTTCACTAACGACATCGCGTACGCATACGAGCTACCGTTCGAGAACGCAGAGGCGGTGAAGCTTGCCGCCGGAACGCTTGTCGGTGACACGATCGGTTTCGATGATGAGATCGACCCGACCGCGCTTACAGGTTCGGAACGGGTAATCGATGTTGAACGCTCACTTACACGGGTCTCGGTCTCCAACTTGCTCAAGGAGCGAGCCGCCGAGACGATGACGATGTACAAGTCGCGAATATCGCAAGTCCCGAATCTTCCCGACACTGACTTTCTCACAGTGGTATTCACTGGCGGTGGAGCCAAATTGACGGGGCTCACGACGTTCGCGAAGGTCACCATGGGGTTGCGGGGCCGTGTCGAAGTTCGCAAACCGATGGGCATCAAGAGTCTGCCTGATGACGTTAGCGATCCGTCGATGTCGGGCGCGATTTGTATGGGTCTCCGGGCTTTGGATCGCATCGACCGCGACAACCATGTCGAACGCAAGCCGATAACGATACTACACACTACTTCAGAAGATGGCGAAGAACCTGCGCGGGATGACCGCGAACCGGCTGGCGTTGGTGCCAAGATACGCTCTCTGCTCGGTCGATAGACATCCGCGATAAGCGCGGCCCAACGGGTGGCGAATTGACGTGTTCTTGTGGGCGCGACGGAACTAGACGACCTTCATCAGCGGGCGCTATGAAGTGTAAAGTTAAGTTCAGCGGCTACGAAGCGCGTGTCGCGAGGCTATTGGCACGTAGGCTTATTCGGTGATTGCTTGCGTGTCGAAGGGCGCATCAGTTCAAGTTGACAACCACGCTATCAACGTCAATCAGGCGCAGGCGCAATCCGTCGGTCAACATCAAGGTTGTAGGCGTCGGCGGCGGTGGTTCGAACGCGCTCACACGCATGTACCGAAGTCGGATCCCGAGCGTCGAGTACATCGCAGCGAACACTGACGCCCAAGCGTTGGCGCACACCGAAGCATCGATTCGGCTGCGCGTCGGCGATCGTATTGCTGGTGGTCTCGGTGTCGGCGGGAATCCACAGATAGGACGCGAGTGTTTCTTGGATAGCCGCGAGGAGATCCGCGAGGTCTTGGGTGGTGCCGATCTGGTTTTCATAGCTGCCGGGATGGGCGGTGGAACCGGCACTGGTGGTGCGCCAGTCGTGGCGAACATCGCTAAGCGCGAACTTGGTTGCTTGACGATCGGCGTGGTCACCAAACCGTTTCCGTTCGAGGGGTATCAGCGAGATGAACAAGCCGCTGAGGGTTTGAAACGCCTTGCCGAGGAAGTCGACACTATGATCGTCATCCCGAACGAACGGCTGCTTCTGGTATCGGCGCCTGACACCTCGGTCGAGGTAGCGTTTCGGATGGCCGACGAGGTTTTGCGGCAGGGCATCCAGTCGATCACCGAGTTGCTGCTGCTTCCTGGCGAGATTAACTTAGATTTCGCGGACCTGAGGACGGTGATGCATGACGCTGGCCCGGCGTGGATGGCGATCGGCAAGGGAAACGGAATTGACCGCACAGACGCCGCGATAACGTCTGTCCTTAGCTCACCGTTGCTTGAAGTCCGCATCGATGGTGCGACCGGAGTGCTGCTGAACATCACTAGCGGACCCGATTTGATGATGGCAGAAGTTCGAAAGATCTCAGAGACCGTGAAACAGCAGGTCCATCCTGAGGCGGAGATCATTTTTGGTACGACTCAGGATCTCCGAATGGAGAACGAGCTGAAAATCACCATAATCGCAACCGGGTTCGAAGACATTTCGGATGTTGATGCGTATGGCGAAGAGCGGGCGCAAAAGGCCCAAGCCAAGCTTGAAAATAGTAGCGATTTGAATATACCGCCTTCGCACCGGTCGATAGAACGCGAGTATCAGCGCTTCCTTAGAGGCCGGTAATATCGCGCGATAAGTCTTACGATTCGCGCAATCCGGTTCTGATTTTCCGATTGAAGTCGTAGTTGACGCTCGGACCAGAGGCTCGAATCACAGTCGAGGATCGAACGCGTAATTATCGCAATTCCTTGTAAATTGCAGACAAAACTCTGAGCGCGTGATGTCGGGCATGTAGTATATTTTCTTGCTACGAGCACTAGATGTGGTGTTTCGACGATAGAAACGGGAGCTAGGATCGGCGTCCTGCGAGAGCCAGGAGCCAGACCGTGATGCACTGTCCAGACTGTAGGCATCCGGAGACTCGAGTCCTCGACACGCGTGTCAGAGACAACTCGGTTCGCCGTCGTCGCGAGTGCGCGGATTGTTCGGTTCGCTTCACAACGTTAGAACGTGTGTACAATACGCGATTGATGGTTGAAAAGCGAAGCGGCAAATTAGAGGCGTTCTCCTCGGAGAAATTGACCAGAAGCATTCAGATCGCGTGTGCCAAGAGGTACCTGCCGGTAGGCGCGATTGAAGAGATAGTGGAAGAGATCCAGAAACGAGCTGTCAACGAAGGACGCGATCGAATCGAATCCGGCGTCATAGGCGAGATGGTTCTTAACCACTTGAAAACGCTCGACGATGTGGCATATCTGCGGTTTGCGTCGGTTTACAACGACTTCGAAGATCCGGAACGATTCGCTGCTGAGGTTGACATGCTAGGCCGTGCAGCTTCGGAAGTCTCCGATCTTCAAGGCACTTTGTTGCCTAGCCCATTGAGACCGGCGATCCGGTACTCAAGCCGTCGAAATCGATCGAAGGCTGCGACGGCTTCATAACTATCAATTACCTGCTAAGGATTGACGCTAATCAATCGATGACCAAAATGGGGGACAGACATGGCTAAGGCGACGACCGGGAGATGGATGCTTGACGTTCCGGATGATGGGTTCATACCGGCGGAGATTTCTGAAAACGCCGAGGTGATATTAGAGAAGCGCTACTTCGTGCGGGACCGTAACGACAGAGTTGCTGAAGACGCGCAGGGCATGTTTCAGCGGGTCGCGCACGCTATCGCCAAGGGAGACACGCTCTACGGAGCGACGCCGGATCGAGTGGATCAGATCGCGGACCGCTTCTATCAGATGATGGCCAGTTTGGACTTCTTGCCCAACTCGCCTACGCTTATGAACGCGGGCACCGGCCAGGGAACACTCTCGGCGTGCTTCGTTCTGCCACTGACAGACACCATGGAGGGCATCACACGTGCGTCGCACGATCAGGCCATGGTGCAGAAGTTCGGTGGCGGGACAGGATTCGCGCTTTCTGAGTTGAGGCCTAAAGGATCGTCGATATCCACAACGCATGGTAAAGCTTGTGGCCCAGTCGAGACGCTACGCTACTTGTCTGCTACCTCAAGACTGGTGACTCAAGGCGGCAAACGCGACGGTGCCAATATGGCGGTGATGGATGTTCACCATCCCGACATTCTCGAGTTCATAGCCTGCAAAAGCGTCGAGGGGGAGATTCACAACTTCAACATCTCCGTAGGGGTATCGGATGAATTCATGCGCGCCGTGGTGGAGGGTAAAGACTACCCGCTTTACTTCCGAGAGAACCCTGCCGATCCCGACAGCAATAAGGTCGAGGTCGGACGCCAGGACGCTCGAGAAGTATTTGACAAGATCATTGACGGTGCATGGCTCAACGGCGAGCCTGGCATGATCTTCCTCGATGAGGTGAATCGAAATAGCCCGGTTCTAGACCTCGGGTTGATTACCGCCACCAACCCGTGCGGAGAACAGCCGCTGCTACCGTATGAATCATGCAACCTAGGATCGATTAATCTATCGAACTTCGTTGTCGGCAAGATAGCCACCGGCATCATAGAACGTAGCCCGGCGCAGCTTGATCTGCTTCGCCCCGAGTACGCCGGAATTCAGGCACACACCCTGAACAAACTCCCAGGCATCGACTGGGATCGCATGGGTGAGACCATTCGGTTGGCTGTTCATTTCTTGGACAACACGATCGATGTCAACGAGTACGCGATCCCTGAAATCAGGGAAATGAACCTCCAGACGCGCAAGATCGGACTTGGTGTCATGGGCTTCGCCGATATGCTCGTTGCTCTTGGTATCCCATACGACAGTCCAGAAGCGGTTGTCATCGGACGCGATGTCATGCGCTATATCAAGGAACAATCAGATACGGCATCTGCGAACTTGGCTGAGATTCGAGGCCCGTACGGTGCTTGGCACGAGAACGGCGAATCACATCCGCGCATGCGGAACGCGTGCCGGTTGACAGTAGCTCCTACCGGCACGATCTCGATGATCGCCGGGTGCTCTAGCGGTATCGAGCCGATCTTCTCGCTCGCGTTCAGGAAGCAAAACATCCTCGGTGGCGAAACCACGTTGACCTATGCAGACGCGAATTTCGACCGAGTGGTCAGGGAACGCGAATGTTACAGCCACGAACTCTTGGACGCCCTCGCGAATGGTGAATCTTTGCAGGATCGTGATGACGTAGACGCGGACATCAAGGAGTTGTTCCACGTCGCCGCCGACATCGCTCCGAGCGATCACGTGTTGATGCAGGCGGCCTTCCAAGAGAGCGTCGATGCGGGTATCTCCAAAACCATCAACTTCCCTAACGAAGCGACCAAAGGGGATGTCGAAGAAGCATACAAGTTGGCATGGGAGACGCGGTGCAAAGGCATCACCGTATACCGTGCGGGCAGCCGCGAAAAAGAGGTTTTGACCAAAGGCACAAACGAGAATGCAGATGCCGATACGAGCATCGAGCCAGCCGAAAACGGTGCGGTAGCGTACGTGCACCGACAGCCGCGACCTCCAGTGCTTGAATCGAAGACAGTGCAGGTCGAAACTGGCCGTGGCAAGATCTACGTTACGTTGTCATTCACTAGCGAAGGCCTTCCGTTCGAAGTCTTTACCAACCACGGCAAAGCGGGTGGAAATGACAGCGCGATGGCTGAGGCCCTCTCTCGTATGATCTCGCTGTCTCTGAGGTCAGGTGTGTCACCAGATGATGTGATCGACCAGTTGATCAACATCGTTGACGCCCCGGTATGGGACCGCGGTCAGCAGATTCTGTCAGTCCCGGATGCCATCGCGAAGGTGATGCTCGAGCACTCCTCGTCCCCGCCGAGAGGGAGTTTGGCACCCGGCGCGGATCCGGCCCAGACTGCATTGCTCCAGCCTCCGAGTTCCAACCAGATCGGTATGCCACAATCTGGCGAACGCGAAAGTAGCGCTGGTGAGAGCACGCACATGACGTCAGAGGCCTGTCCTGAGTGCTTCGCGCCGAGAATGGCGTACGAAGAAGGTTGCATGAAGTGTTACACCTGCGGCTACAGCAAGTGCTGATAACAGGGCAACACGAACGACGCGGAGATTGATTCGTAGGACCGAGGTCGGAAGATGAACAGTGTCAAACCGCTCTTGGCCCTTACTTTAGGCGACCCTTCGGGCATTGGCCCCGAAGTGGTCGTAAAAGCTCTTGCCGATCCAAAGGTCAACGATTCTGCGCGTATGTTCGTCGTTGGCACTGAGCAATCGGTGCGCCAAGCAGTGGCTGAAACAGGCATTGACATCTCGGTCAAGTGCATCGCTGAACCTGCTGAAACGCCCGATTCCGCCGAGGTCGTATCGGTATTGAGCGTCGGTGACTACGAGGACGTAGAGTTCCCGCAGGGCAAGCACTCCTCCGATTCGGGGCAAGCATCCCATGAGTGGGTAGAAACCTCCGCGAAGATGTGCTTGGCTGGCGAAATCGACGCGATGGTTACAGCGCCCGTCAATAAGGAATCTTGGCAGATCTCAGGCGCAGCTGATCTCGGACACCAAGAAGTATTCAAGCGTCTCACCGATAGTGCCACCGTTTACACGATGCTCGTCAGCGGCATCTTGCGTTGCATGCACTTGTCAACGCATAAATCATTGCCCGAAGCGTGCGCATTTGTCACAACTCAGAATGTCTACACCGCGGTGCGAATAACTGACGAACACTTCAAACGATGGGGCTTCCGAAATCCGCGGATCGCAGTCGCCGCTCTCAATCCGCATGCCAGCGACAACGGTCTCATCGGCGACACCGAGGCCAAAGAGATCTACCCGGCGATCGAACTGGCCCGTTCTGAAGGCATCAACGCCACAGGTCCTCACCCAGCGGATTCAGTATTCAATCAAGCCATCGACGGTATGTATGACGTTGTTGTGGTGATGTACCACGATCAAGGGCACATCCCCATCAAGGTTCACGGGTTCGAGGAATCGGTGTCGGTAAACTTGGGGATCCCGTTCATTCGCACATCAGTAGACCATGGCACCGCTTTCGACATTGCCGGCAAGAACATGGCCCAATCCACCAGCATGGTTGAGGCCATCAAACTCGCGGTCGCGCTGGCAACGCGACGAGGCATCGCCTGAATTCCTTCAGCTACCCGTCGATAGGTAGTGCCTCACTCCAATCCTCCAGACTTGGAGCGAGGCAATCAGGAACGCGATTCCTATCGCTGGAGCAATGTATTGGAACCATAACGGCGTGCCTAGGGGATCAGGTGTGCCCATAATCGCGAGCGCGGGGAAGTAACTGACCGTGGCCAGCGGTATGCCGAAAGTGAAGAAGTTACGGAACCATGGCCGATAGATGTTGATCGGATACTGAGTTGTTTCGACGCCGCCGTAGGTCAATGTGTTCATCATCTCCAACGTTTCGGTGGTCCAGAACGCGAGGGTCGCCTGCAACACGATCAACCCGGCAAACAATGACGCTCCGCCTGCGACCGAAAGCATCAGCAACGATGCGTTGGCAAAAGTCCAGTTCAGGTCGAGATTCATCGCTGCCCACGTCAGAGCCACCAGCCCCGGCGTCAAACGGCTGATGCGCCGTAGCGTCAGTTCCTGCCCGGCAAGTTGCAAAGCGGTAGATCGGGGGCGAATCAGAATCCGATCAAAATCGCCGGTCTTGACCATGTCGCCAAACAGATCAAAACCCGTGGTCATCGCGTCAGCAACGGCGAAAGAGATGTTGACGATCCCATAGATAAATGCGACCTGGTACACGTTCCAACCGATCAGCGAATCGAATCGATCGAAAAGCACAAGAATCGCCATGAATTCCCCTGCAGTGATGATCAAGCGACCACCGAGTTGCATCAGGAACGATGCTTTGTACTGCATCTGCGCCCGAAGGGAAACGGCTAGAAACCGCCTGTAAATGAAAAGACTGTCCAGCACCTTCATCCCCCTTGCACCACCACTCTGCGCAACGCTCTCGCCATAGCGATTCGCCCGGCAACTATAAACGCCAAGATCCAAACCAACTGATGCGCCAAAACCCCCGCAAATTCAGACACTGGAATATGCCCCAGATACAACCGGTAAGGGGTATCGACAAGACCTCTGAATGGCATAGCGTTGATGATCGGCTGCGACCAATCAGGGTAGAGAGGGAGCGGCACCAGCATCCCAGAGAAAATCAAAACCAAACCGAACGTCATCTGAGTCACACCGTCTCCGGTGATGGTCCACAACATGGTCACATTCAAAAACGTGGTGATCGCGCTGCTCAAAAGGATTGCCGCACACATCGAGACAAAGAATGCTGCTGCCGCGGCCCAAGAAACTGGAGGTGCCATGCCCATGACGACAAACGCGAATATCAGCAACGGAATCGCGCGCATCAGCATCGGCGCGGTTCGCCAGGATAGGGCGCGACTGAGCCAGTACGAATAGAGATCGACAGGTCGTATCAATTCGTAACCTATGCCGCCAGACCTGATCAATGAGCGCAAATCCGTGTCTATATTCCAAGGCAATGCCGCGAGAAATGCCTGACCGAGCCAGATGTAAGTCTCCACATCACTGCCCTTCATCGGCTGTTCAGAGTTGGTGGAACTGTAGAAAGCCTGGAAGATCATGACTCGGATCATGCCCCAGACGATCTGGGTTACTAGTCCTGCCAAGGCCGCGGACCGGTACTGTAGCAGGCTCCTGAACCGTGCGCTGACAATTGCCCAGTAGCTGATCAAGTCGTCTGATCCTCATAGATGCGCGCGATCGTCTCCTCGATCGGCGGATTCTCGACGAAAAGGTCCTGAACCTGATTCTGGGATGTGGCATGTGCTATCAGATCCGCCGCGGAAATCTGGTGCGGGTCGAACTGGATGTGAATTCGCGTGCCGTCTTGACTTGCGAGATTTGCAAGCGGATGGACAGTGGGCTCACTAACGTTGTCGACCAATTCGACTACCAATCGACGTTCCAATGTCACGCGCCGTCGCAGTTCATCAAGGGTTCCGTCGGAAACGATCTTGCCATCGTTGATGATCATTACTCGGTCGCATATGACCTCGATATCGTCCATGTCGTGCGTCGTCAATATGACCGTTGTGCCGCGTTTCTGATTGAACTGCTTGATGAATTCGCGGAATGCGAGTTTCGAGACCGCGTCCATGCCAATGGTCGGTTCATCAAGGAAAAGGATGTCGGGGGAGTGAAGCAACGCCGCGGCTAGGTCGCAGCGCATTCTTTGTCCCAAGCTCAGCTGGCGTACCGGAACATCCAAGCAGGCTTCGATATTCAAAACGGCGATGAACTCATCGCGATTCGCGGTGTATTCGTTGCGCGGGATGCGATAGATGTCTCGCAGAAGATCGAACGATTCGATGACTGGCAAGTCCCACCAGAGTTGGGTGCGTTGCCCGAATACCACGCCGATCCGACTCACATGCTCTGTACGATTCCGCCAAGGCATGCGACCCAAGATTTCGCAACGCCCAGCATCCGGAACAAGGATGCCGGACATTACCTTCACGGTCGTCGATTTTCCGGCGCCGTTCGGACCGATATAGCCGACCAATTCTCCGGGTTCGATCGAGAAATTGACACCATCGAGGGCGTCGATCGTGTGATAGCGTCGCTGGACGATCCCCCGAACCGCGCCCCAGATTCCGGCGTCGCGCTCGGAAACTCGAAATCGTTTGATCAAATCTTCGACGATTATCTGCGGCATACCGTGATCCATTCGAATTAGACAGCCCGAACGCGCGAAAACACCCGACAACCAGTTTCAAATGGCGTGTCAGGCTTGGATCCGACGTCGGCAGTCAGCCAACGAGTATGGAGTACGCAATCATACAACGCGCGAATTGAGACTGGTGATGAGTTGAATCATGTAGCGAATCGGAATGGGGCGAGAGTTGCGAACCATATAATCGACAACACAGCGACAAACCCTCGTTTGTGGGTGCGTCGTTTACTTTTAGGCAGCGAATTCCTGCGGAAACATCAACAATGAACGTTTCATTCATCGGTGGCGGTGTGATGGCAGAGGCCATTATTTCCGGCATGAAAGAGGCCGCTCTTGATGTCAACATCACCGTCAGCGAGCCGATACCTGAACGTGCTTTGTATCTCGCTGACACTTACGGCGTCACTGTCGCGGCGAACAACGTCAACGCGGTACTTTCCGCTGACCTTGCCGTTATTGCAGTGAAACCTCAGCAACTTGCTGAAGTCGCCGATGAAATCGCTAACGTGGCTAAAAGCTCGGAGCGCGTCACATTCATGTCGATCATGGCGGGTGTCCAGGCGAAGACGATTGTTAATCAGATTGGCTGTGACCGTCTCATTCGGATTATGGCGAATACCCCGAGCCAAGTCGGCGTTGGAGCGACCGCTTGGACCGCTACGTCATCAGTATCAGTTGAGATGCGAGAGTTCGCAGCGAGGATGCTCGAATCGTTTGGTGTGCAGGTCTACTTCGAGGACGAAAAACTCGTCGATATCGCCACGGCGCTGAGCGCAAGCGGTCCGGCGTACGTCTTCGTCTTCATCGAAGCACTGATCGACGGGGCGGTACAGCTTGGAATGACGAATACTGACGCTCGAGAGTTGGCGATTCAAATGGTGTTAGGCAGCGCGGCGTTGGCCAAAGAAACGGGCAAGCATCCTGCGGAACTGCGAAATATGGTGACATCTCCCGGAGGAACGACAGCCGCGGCGCTGCAAGCATTGGAAGCAGGCGGATTTCGCAAAGCGTCGATCGAGGCGGTATTGGCCGCCTATCAGCGTGGCGAAGAGTTGGCTGAGTTGTCGGATGGGTGATGGGTTGCGCGACGCCGCCCGCTAAACCGCTGAAGCAGTGAAATATACTTAAATGTCTGGTGCGCACACATAGATTCGTTGACGCGCATTTTGCTTTGAACGATGCGCCGACCAACAACAGCCAAAACAACCGCTGCCGCAGGAATAGTAACGCCATGAATCCGACTGAGATGCTCAAAACACGCCCGAAGGCGCAGATCGACGAGTTTCAGCCGGGTGATACCGTCACTGTAAATATGGTCATTCGAGAAGGCGACCGCACGCGTGTGCAGGCATTCCAGGGCAACGTCATCGCTGGACGTTACCGCGACGATAAGATCCCGAACCCGGGTTCGACTTTCAAGGTACGACGCGTCTCGTACGGCATCGGCGTGGAGCGCATTGTTCCATACCACAGCCCATTGCTCGAATCCGTCAAGGTCACGCGTCGGGGTAAGGTGCGACGATCCCGTCTGTACTACCTCCGCGGCCTGACCGGCCGTCACGCTCGCATCAAGGAGCGACGCTGATCGCTCCCGTCATTCCGGCGAAGGCCGGAATCCACAGGCGTTGGCAACTAATTACTTTCGCCAACTAACCTTAGTTTCGTGCGGGAACCATCCGTAACGTGTCGCGTCATCAATCGCGCGTCGAGATTACGCACCAAACATGTTCGTCGAGGTAGCAGTTGACTTCTCAGATAGGGATCGACTTCGCACGTACACGTACGCGGTTCCCGAGGGTGCAACCGTCCAACCGGGCGATCTGCTTTGGGTGCCGTTCGGTTATCGTCCCATACAAGGGATAGCAATTTCGGTATCCGAAATCTGCGACACCGACAACATCCGCGAAATCGACAGCGTTGTCGATGACGGTCCGTTCATCTCCCAGTATCTCCTCGAAACTGCGATCTGGATAGCCGACTATTATCGGACGAACATTTTCCGCGCTTGTGTAGCGATGTTGCCACCAGGTGCCAACCAGCAACTTCACATCTGGGTATCGCGTGGCGAGTTGGCAGAGCGAGTTGATAACGTCCTAACGGGCTTCGCGGTCTCTGAGGAACAGCGCGAAGTTCTTCACGAGATTCCGGTTACTGGTCGAATCCGCCGTGACCGCCTCGTCAGGCAGATTGGGAGGACTAAGGAGAGGTATCTCAATGCCTTGGTCCGGAATGGGATCGCGATCGAGGAATCGATCTGGGAACGTCCGCGTGCCAGCGCAATCTTCAAAGCGCACGTCAAGATCTCCAAGGGTGTCGATGTGGACAAGGTGGTCGAGCAGTACCAGGGACGTCGCGCTCATCGACGGGTGGAACTTGTCAGGCATTTGGGTTCATTTACGAACCCTGTAGCACGTGCCGATCTTTCGAAACGCTTCGGCAATCACACGGTTAGAGCAGTGATCGGCGATGGTGTGGCTGAAGTGGTGCAGGTCCGAGTCGAGCGGGACCCATTAGCAGACTACGCGGTTCAAGACGCGATCAGTCACGAATTGACGCCGGAACAACAAGATGCAGTCGACGCAATATCCGCCAGCGTCAGTCAGTCCGGGGCTTCAGGAAAAGGCGAGAGGTTCTTATTGTTCGGAGTGACAGGAAGCGGCAAAACGGAGGTATATCTGCGCGCCGTCGAGAAGTGCATAGTGGAGGGCAAGCGCGCCATCATCATGGTGCCCGAGATTGCCATGACACCACAGACGCTGCAACGTTTTGCCAGTAGATTCCCGGGTCAGATCGCGCTCCAGCACTCTGGGCTTTCAATGGGTCAGCGGTTCGATCAGTGGGATCAAATCAGAAGCGGCAGGTACAACATCGTCATTGGATCTCGGTCAAGCATCTTCGCTCCAGTCGACAATCTCGGGTTAGTGGTCATTGACGAAGAGCACGAGTGGACGTTCAAACAGAGTGACCGTGCGCCCAGATACCATGCCCGCGATGTCGCTGAGAAACTCTGCGAACTTTCCGGCGCGGCATTGGTGCTCGGAAGTGCTACACCAGATATCGGAACCTATCAGAGGTCAACCGCCCCAGATATTTCCGATCCGATCACGCTCCTGCAACTTCCGCGCCGCATCAACGAAGCGTTAAACATCGTACCTCGCATCAACGCTTCGAACGCTGAGACATTAGGTTACGCTGAGTCACGGGTCGTTGACATGCGGGAGGAGATCCAAGCCGGACATCGCGAAATGATCAGCCGACCGTTGCTCGAAGCGCTCAGAGACATCGTTGAACGCGGAGAGAAATCGATTCTCTTCATCAACCGACGTGGCAGCGCGTCGTTCGTCCAATGTCTTTCGTGTGGCACGATCAGGACCTGTCCAAACTGCGAGACTCCGTTGACCTTACATCGCAACCCGCGCCGGGGAAGCGGCAGCCGGTTGCAGTGTCACTATTGCAGCTACTCCGTTGGAGCGTCGAGGCAGTGCCGAAACTGTGACGGCACCGGAGTCACGAGGCGCGCGGCCGGTACCGAAGGTGCAGAAGAAGTAACGCGCGGCTTTTTCCCCAACACTCCGATATTACGGTGGGATTCTGACACCGCTCGCAATTCGGCCGAACATGCGAAGTTGCTCGACGAGTTTCAAAGTGACGGCAATCACATACTCATCGGAACCCAGATGGTCGCTAAAGGATTGGATATCCCTACCGTTTCCCTAGTCGGAGTTATCGCCGCCGACATCGGATTAGCAGTCCCCAGTTTCAGGTCGGCGGAGCGGACGTTTCAGATACTCTCCCAAGTCACGGGTCGGGCGGGACGCGCGGACACACCGGGGATAGCGATCATTCAGACCTTCCAGCCTGATCACTTCGCCATCGCCGCGGCGGCGGCGCAGGATTACGTCGGATTTTACGAACAGGAGATCGCGACTCGACAGCATTTCGATCTGCCACCATTCACGTCGTACGTCCGCCTGTCGTATGGTGCTTACGACAGTAACGACGCAGCAATGGAAGCGCGTAGCGTCCGCACCCGCATCGATCAATACCTCGCGTCTGAGAGCGATGTAAAGGTCGATGTCGCTGGCCCATCTCCGTCGTTTCCTGCTCGCCGCGCCGGGCGATACCGCTGGCAAATCCTATTGAAGGGCGATGCCCCCGCCGCAATCCTAGACGATGTTCCGCTTGGTCCCGGCTGGACCGTAGACGTAGATCCGATCGAGATGAACTAGCCGTCTGGCAGTAAAATCTCATAACCAGGACGCAATGACTATTCGAGAAATACGCATTTTTCCCGATCCAATACTTCGGCGTAAATGTCGGGTAGTTCGGCGCATCGACGACGATGTGCGGAAACTCGCGGCAGACATGGTCGAGACACTTGTTGACGCTGAAGGAGTCGGATTGGCAGCCAACCAAGTTGGCGTATTGAAACGTGTGATCGCTCTTCATCTTCCTGAAGAAGAGCCGTACTGGTTGGTAAACCCGGAGATCACCAAGACCGAGGGCCAGCGGGAGGTTGAAGAGGGATGTTTATCCCTGCCCGGTTACGTCGGGATGGTGAGCAGGTCAGTAAGCATTACAGCTAGAGCACTTGACGAAAACGGATCGAAATGGCGAATTTCGACTGAGGAACTGCTCGCACAAGCGCTTGAGCACGAGATCGATCACCTGAACGGCATCATGTTCATGGATCACCTACTCGAACACGAGCGTCTCAGAGAGGTCGGTGAGGAGCCGGAACCCGGGGAAACTCATCTGCACGATGTCAACTACAACATCGAAGCGCATCACAACGAGGTAGATCACAACCACCCTCATGCCGAAAATTCTGCGCCGGAGTTGCTTGTCGCAAAGGCTAAGTTGAGCGAGGTTACGCCTGGACACTCAATGTCGGAACTTGCATACGATCTTGAGTCCCGTGCCAAGCCTCCAGAGGGTGATGCCGAGAGTCGTTGATGGGATCACATCAGGGATGGGAGGTAATTCGCTCGGTGCTATACTTTGATGTTTGAGGCTTCGATCCAGAGGGTTGTATCGAAGTCATTTTTGTCAATAGCGCAGTTGCAGAAAAGCCGCTCGGCAAGACCTGAATTCAAAGTGGACAGCGAACCGCAAAAAGACCGCATCGCGCCGAGTTGCGCGCGTTCGCGTCGGCACCTGCGCCACATCGGTTAACTACACGTGGCTCGTGACTTAAGAGGTCTGATTTTCGTAGCGGCGCTTGTCATCATCGCCGCTGTCGTCATCTCCATCCCTCGCGTCAACTTCAGCATCGTCAACTTCGAATTCGATCGAGGCAACGAAGATTCGTTCTTGGGATTAAGCCTCGGTCTAGACCTGCAAGGCGGGACGCACCTCATCTACGACATCATTCCGGCAGAGGGAGAAGTACCTACTGCGGAAGACGTGGAGGCTATCCGAACCATCATCGAACGTCGTGTCAACGCCTTCGGTGTAAGCGAACCGACTGTTCAAGTCCTCGGCAACCCGCCGGACCGTATACTTATCCAACTTCCCGGTCAGAGTGAATCTTCACTGAACGTCGCGGTCGATGGCGCAGATTTTACGCCGGAAGACGTGGAAGCCTTCTTCGAAACTGACTTGGGCAAATCTGGAGTCGAGGTGTTCGTTAACGAAGACGCGTCGATGATCGTCACTTTCGATGAATTCGATGGGCGCGAGTCGGATGATTGGCTAGCGCAGTTCCGTGAGAAGCATCCGGCTACGCTTAGAGCCACCTTCGAATATGAGATCACAGTTCCCGAGCTTGATCCAACCAACTCTATCGCAACCGATGACGAAGCAGCATCGGACAGCGAGGATGAGCAGATTCAACTGCCTGATCCGATAAGGGTCGCACCTACAACCGAGCAAGTCCAAGCTGCGTTTGAATCAGCAGGCTTCGAGGATGTCGTGGTCAGTGACGGAACCGACACGATCCTGTTCACGACCGACGCGGGAGGCGGATTCCAACAAGTTGATGCCGTCTACTTCGAGGCCGAATTCAAGGGCGCGTTGCAGGAACGCACTTTTGACGACGAGGGCAATATCTTGCCGTCGGACATCGAAAATTTGACCCGACAGCTCGCGGACATCGGCAACTTCGCCTCGATCCGATCACCTGGCTATGTAACGCAGTGGACCGTGTCTGGAGGAGTGCAAGAAGCTAAAGCGCTTATCGGATCGACCGCGCAGTTAGAGTTCCGCGAGCGGAAGTGCGGCCCTATCGTACCCCCGTCTGATGTGCCCGTCGAAGAATGGCCGCCCGACGGTTTGTCCGACACCGAGTGGTTGCTGCTGCGTTGCGCGTCGCCGTTGTATTTCACTGAACAGGCGACTAACATCTCGGCCGACGATCTCGACGATGCCTTCCCGTCTATCGAGGGGACACCTCCTGAGCCGGTTGTGACAATTGTCTTCAACGAATCCGGAAGAGACGCTTTCTTCGAGGTAACTGGGAGAGTTGCAAGAAACCGCGACGTGTTGGCGATTTACCTCGACAACGTCGAACTTGTGGCCCCGACCGTTAACACGCAGGGCGGACAAGGCATTGCCGACGGCCGGGCGATCATCTCAGGTGGCGACTTCACGACCGAGCGCGTTCGCACTCTAGCCATTCAGCTTCGCTCTGGTGCTCTGCCGGCCGAGTTGGAGTTGTCAGAAGAGCGTAGCGTAGATGCGATCCTAGGAGCCGATTCGTTACGACGGAGCCTGGTTGCCGGTGGCATCGGTTTAGTGCTGCTCGTCATCTTCATGATCTCGTATTACAAGGTACCGGGTATTGTGGCGAGCCTATCGCTGGCAGCCTATACGGTGATGCTGCTAGGTATCTTCAAGTTAGTACCTGTCACTATGACGCTATCCGGCACAGCAGCGATCATCTTGTCTCTCGGTTTTGCGGTAGACGCTAACGTTCTAATCGCCGAGAGGACGAAGGAAGAGCTACGAGCGGGTCGAGACCTTCTCGCGGCGCTCAACACCGGATTCGACCGCGCATGGCCTTCGATTAGAGACGGCAACATTTCTACTGTGATCACCGCAGTGGTACTGTTCTGGTTCGGTGATCGCTTCAGCACCAGCATTATGCAAGGCTTTGCGTTGACATTGGGTATCGGCGTGCTGTTGAGCATGTTTACAGCGTTCTTCGCCAGCAGGTTGATGTTGAGGCTCATTGCGCGCTCGGGTGTTGGCAAGGCTTCTAACGTATTTGTCCCCGTGACAGACCCCGGAGCGCAGTCCTAATCGGCTCGGATACTGAACGATGGATTTTGTAGCACTACGCAAGATATTCCTGCCGATATCGGCGACGATAGCGGTGGTTTCTGTTGTGTTACTGTTCGCGCCCGGACTCAATCTCGGTATCGACTTTGTCTCTGGCACTAGCTCCACCTACGACTTCGGCGTCAATGATCCCGGAACGGACGCTGTCAATGAAGCGCTTATAGCGAGCGGTCATCCCGAGGCGATCGTCCAAGACCTAGGCGATGGTCAATACTTCGTTCGGACCAACGATTTAGGCAACGAAGGCAAGAATGTCGTAGACGCCGAGTTGACCAAGATCACCGGCGATACACCCATAACCCTCGAGACTGCGACGGTGGGTTCGTCGGTTGCAGAGGGCACGGTGCGCAACGCCATAATCGCTGTCGCTGTCGCCGCGCTATTCGTCATGCTCTACATCATGTACGCGTTCCGGACCGTACCAGGATCGTATCGCTACGCGGTCTCCGCGGTCATTGCACTCGTGCACGACGTTCTGATTGTGTTGGGCATCTTCGCGGTGCTCGGAGTTGCTCTCAACGCGCAGGTCAACGCTATCTTCATTGTTGGCATACTAACCGTGATCGGCTATTCGGTGAACGACACCATCGTCATTTTTGACCGTGTTCGAGAAAACGTTCTGCTGGTCCCGTCGCGAGATTTTCGAATGACAGTGAACGCGTCGATTCGAGAATCGATCATCCGGTCTTTGGGCACCAGCATCACAACGGCGACGGTTATCATGGCGATGCTGCTTTTTGGCGGCCAGAGTTTGCGCGACTTCTTGATCGTGTTGCTCCTCGGTGTCATTGTTGGAACTTATTCGTCGATCTTCATCGCAGCGCAGGTGCTGGTATCTTGGGATGAAGGCGCGTTGCAACGAATCACTAGTAGGTTGCCGAGACTTCGGCGTCGCACCAGCTAACCTCTGAAACCCGTTGTGTATTTGCAGTCGGGGGTTACACTTTCATTGTCGAGAGTGTTCGCATCTCGACGCATATCTCATAGTTGAATGGACGGTATTCCGATGTTCATAGGCGCACATGTATCAACCAGCGGCGGGGTCGATAAGGCGATTGATCGCGCGCAAGATATCGGTGCGGAATGCATACAGATATTCGCCGCGTCTCCTAGGATGTGGCGAGTGCCGCCCATCAAAGACAAGCCTTTGCAGAGCTATCACGAGAAGATGGCGGAATCCAGCCTAGGCCCCACCATAGTCCACGCAAAATATCTCACCGCACTTGGCTCGCCAAACCCCGAACTCGTAGAAAAGAGCCGAGCATCCCTGACAGCTGAATTGACAGAAACCGAGCGTTTGGGTGCGCTTGGACTGGTATTCCACCCGGCGAGCCATCGAGGTGCCGGTCTAGAAGCTGTATTTGACCACTTCGTCGAGGGTGTCAATCAAGTCATCGAAAACGCGCCGGGCAAAGCTTTGCTGATGCTCGAGACATCCGCTGGTTCGGGTGACCACATAGGGTCGAAATTCGAGGAGTTAGGGCGTCTCATCAAAGCAATCGACAACCCTCGTGTTGCTACGTGCTTCGATACTCAGCACGTTTGGGCATCTGGATATGATGTCGTTACTAAGGACGGGCTTGACGAAACCATGGAAGAGTTCGACCGCGAGATCGGGCTCGACTTGCTGCGCTCGGTGCACGCCAACGACTCGATGCGAGATCGCGGCTCGTCAGTAGACCGCCATGACAACATCGGAGAAGGGTTGATAGGCGAAGAGGGATTCTTGAACATCATGTCGCATTCCGCATTCGCCGATGTGCCGTTCTATTTGGAAGTCCCCGGCTACGAGAAAAACGGTCCTGACAAACCTAACGTCGATGCGTTGAAGGCAATTCGAGAGCAGGCGTCTTCCTGACGCGCCGCTGACTTCAACGATGACATATCGAGTTTCGCCGGAAGAGTTCGACGGTATCGTTCTAGACGCGCTCGAGTCATTGGCTCCCGAATTTTATGAGCGGCTCCAGAGCGAAAATGTCGACATCGTCGTTGAGCCGGAGCCTTCAGGCACTAAACTCAACGAACTCGGATTGCACCGGGATGAAACACTATTCGGGTTATCAGAAGGTGTTTCGCTGGCCGATGGTGGGTCGCACGCTTCTACGTTGCCTTCGAAAATCACCATTTTCCAAAGACCGATCGAAGAGGCTGTGGACAACCGCAAGGACTTGGACGACGAAGTGTTGAGAACAGTTTGGCATGAAGTGGGACACTTCTTAGGGTTCGACGAAGACGAAGTCGCCGACATGGGTCTTGGCTGATCGACTTGTTCAGGCTCGTTCGGAAGCGAACAGACCATCCCGCAATACAACGCTGTGCCCTTCGTACGAAATGGTCGCCGATCGGAAGGCGCGCAAAACTGTGATGAACCGCAACATACGAGAATCGTCTTCGTGAACTTCCGATTGATAGGCTGGCGCTCCCCAAAAGGTGTGTTGCGAGCCGCGGAGTATGGTGCGCTCAAGCTCTGAGATCGCGCTGACAAATGTCTTCTCTGATCGATCCGTCAGGGGGCGGTTATCTCGGTCGACGAACCAGAGCGACATCGTCAATTCTCCGTTGGTATCGTTAGCTACATCCGTTACCAGAAACGGCCCTTGCTGGTTCGAAAACAAACTCTCGACCGGCTCGCCCGCGGCTGCGGTTTCACGCACTGCGGCCTGCAGTGAACGGAACAACGACGAGAGGTTAGAAACCTTGAACGGCGGATCATGCAAGGTCAACGTGAGCTTTTCGGTCGATGCCATCATCTCAACACCCTCATGTCACCTACGCGCATGGTCACGTTGTCGCGGTCCAACTGCTCCAAGAGTGCGAGCGAGTATTTCCGACTGGTTCCGAGCAATTCCCGAACGTTGTTGATCGATACTTCGTCGTTAACCTGACAGTAGTCGATGATCTTGTCTCGCATCTCGTCGAAAACCTCAGCAGCAAAAACAACCTCAGAACCGGCGCTAACGACCTCGCGACGATCAGTGAGTGCTCCGAGCAACTCGGCATCGATCTTGTTCCACGCGGGCGGAGAATAGCGATGTTCACGCAGGACGCCCAAAAAACGATCCGCTTCCTGCTTTTGAGTGGGAGTAAATGTGACCTCGTGATCCGCCATCCTGACAGTGATTCCGTCTTGCGCCATCAAACCATCATTCACGATGTTATCGACTATGGCGTCGAACCCGCTTGAATCGAGCCGTAGCCTATTCCGCAGTTCTTGCCGTGGCATCCCGCGGCGTAGCGGATATCTGTTGTGGTAATCGGTTAGCGCATCCCTTGCTTGAACTCGCAACGAATCTTGGTTTGATCTTGTTATGTATAGAGGTGTCGCACCCGCCGTTAGACGGATCAAGTCTCCTGTATCGGTTAATTTGGACACCTCCGCTTCGACATCGCTGGTCAACACGTGTGCGGCTTCGGCAATTTGATAGCAGTTAGCGACTACGACTTGTGCTAGCGCGTGGAGGATGACATCCTCAGGGCGACCCTCGGACAATACTTGCAAATGTTCTATGACCGATGGGTCATTGCGTCGATGGCGAGGAGCGTTAGTGATCAGTGCAACACCGCCGCCTAACGTGTCGTTGCTGTCACGGATCACGAAACGGTCCCCTTTGATTATCGGCCGCGGGTTACTCATCTTTATTTGAGCCCAGCCCATTTCGCCAGCCTTCAACTCGTCGTGAGAGAGCAATCGGACTGTCGCGGGTTCTTCCCATGTGCCGCCGTATAGGGTGACATGATGATTGTGTTTCACGGGACGTTTGGCATCAGAAATCGTCCTCAGCGAGGCGTCGAAAACCGACGTGGTATCAAACCGGCCCTGCTTGACTAGAGCTTCGCCTCGCTCTATCTCTGTGTGCGAAATCCCACTGATGCTGACCGCTACTCGTGTGCCCGGAACAGCGATGTCGATCTGAGATTTATGGCTCTGCAACCCGCGGATACGGGCGGTTTCGCCAGACGGAAGCAGTGCTACTTCGTCGCCGACCTTCAGTTGCCCACCGTCGAGGGTTCCCGTTACAACTGCGCCGAAACCGGCAACGCTGAATGCTCGGTCAATGAAGAGCCTCGGACGTTCGTTAATGGTCCGCGCCGCCTTGTTTCGAGCAAAGTCAGCAATCATGCCGCGCAGGTCACCCAGACCTGCACCGGTCTCAGCCGACACCGCAACCATTGGCGAACCTTCAAGCGACGTTCCTTCCAGGATTTCCGATATTTCGATCTCGATCAGCTCTATCAGTTCGGAGTCGGCGAGATCAGATTTTGTGATTACCACGATCCCGTCGCTAACTTCGAGCAGATCCAAAATCGCCAAATGCTCGCGTGTCTGCGGCATCGGGCCTTCGTCGCCAGCTACGATCAAAAGAGCGAGGTCGAAACCTCCAGCGCCCATGAGCATCGTTTTTACGAAACGTTCATGCCCCGGGACATCAACGATGCTGATTTCGTTTCCGTCGTCGAGTTCGAGCCACGCAAACCCGAGTTCGATCGTCATGCCTCGCGCTTTTTCCGCGCGCAGACGATCGGGGTCGATGCCGGTCAGCTTTTCGATGAGTGTAGACTTGCCGTGATCTACGTGTCCTGCAGTTCCTGCGACGAACATTGTGGTGGGATTTGGGCTCCTAAATTATCCCGATAAGTATGGATTATCGGACGAATCGGCAAATCGTTCACCGAATGGACACCATCGAAGATCGAGTCGCGCGGTCAAGCCCTCAGCGTGGCAAATCGAGACGAACGACCATCACGAGTGGAAACTCGCGCCAGAACACGCTTGAAAGTGGCGATTTAGCCTCGGAAAATGCTTCGAGAGGAAAGCGCGGTTCCTCGAGTCCTGTCAGCACGAACCCCTGATTCAAGAACACTCGCAACAACTCGCTGACTGGTCGATGAAAGTACCAATGCGGTCGCGTCTGACCTTGGATCCCGATGCCGAGATAAGCTCGCGTTTTGAGGTAGTCGGGCACCCAAACGGCGAATCTTTCTTCGACGCCGTCGGCCGTGAATTCACGTTCCAACGTATTACGTGTGCCATCTGAATTGAATACGGGGTGCAAAACACTGAACACGAATCTGCCGCCCGGTTTCAGCAATTGCGGAAGCGTCTTAGCCAGCGGCGTGATGACGGCCATGTCCATGATCCCCATAGTGCACACCGCAGCATCGAATGGTGCGCCACGCAACGCCCTCAAAGCTTCTGCATCGGCGGCATTGGCGACCAAGAATTCGATTTGCTTTTCGTAACCTTTCGAACGCTGTCGCGCCCTCTCGATGAACACGCTTGAGTGGTCGATGGCAGTGATCTTCGCGCCGCGGTCGGCCATGCGTCGTGTGAAGCGACCGGCACCGCAAGCAATGTCGAGAACTTTGTCGCCGCGCTCCAGTGCGAGTAGGCGTTCCTGTGTTGGTTCGATCAGATAATCCTGAGCAGTGTTTCCGTCACCGATCTTGTTATCCCACCACTCTGAAATTTCGTCCCAGATCTCGACCGATTCGTTGAGATGCTCAGGGAAGTCGACACCGCCGTGTGCGGGTTCATATGCACTTTGTTCGCTCAAATCTGTCTCGGTTTCAATCACCTGCGATGATGAACGATCCGAACACGTTATTGCCGAGGAGCTTTCCGTGACGTGTCAGGCGAATGCGGTCACCATTGTCCTCGATCAACCCCGTTGAAACAAGCTTAGATATCTCTCGCCTGTAGACATCGCTCATGGGAATTCCGAAACGACGTTGGAACTCTGATTTCGCCATTCCTTCAGACAACCTCATACCAAGCATCATCGTTTCCGACATCGCCATCTCAGAAGATGTGATTTCGACGAAATCGACGGCGATGACACCTTCTTCAATCGGCATGGTACCCGTTTCGTAAGAGTATTCAGCGGATCCAATGGCAGAGATGTATCTCCGTGGCGACCTCATGTTTGCGAATCGTCTGCCCATCATCGAAGAATGCGCTCCTGGTCCAACGCCGAGATAGGGCTGGTTCAGCCAATAGGTGAGATTGTGGCGCGACTGGTGCCCGGGCTTACACCAGTTGGATATCTCGTAGTGCTCATATCCGGCGTCGCCCAACGCGTCCATCGCCATCTCATACATATCTGCAGCCAAGTCGTCGTCTGGCGTTGGGACGGTACCCCGTTTGACATCTCTTTGTAACGGCGTTCCCGGTTCGATTTGTAAGCCGTACAACGATAGATGATCTGTCTCAAGCTCGATCGCTCGTTTCAGTGAGTCTTCCCAGACGGTTAGTGATTGGTTTGGCAAACCGAACATCAAGTCGATGCTGATGTTTTCGAATCCAACGGACCGTGCAGTCGCGACGGCCAGTCTTGCCTGATCAGCGTCATGCCGCCGGGAAAGCGCGTGAAGAATCTGGTCGTCAAATGATTGGATCCCGATACTGATGCGGTTGAAGCCAGCTTCCAGCCATGCGTGGGCCTTTTCGGTATTGACGTCGTCAGGATTAGCTTCCAAGGTCATCTCCGCGCCGGGTACGATATTCGTTGCTTTGCGAAGACGTTCTGAAAGCAACGTAATCGATTCGGCAGGCAGGTAAGAGGGTGTTCCGCCACCGAAGAAAACGGTTGATACATCAGGACGGCTAAGCCGCGTGCCCCACAGGCCAATCTCGGACGACAACGCATCGACGAACGAAGGCATCAGAGCTTCGATCCCTTCGTACGTGTTGAAGTCGCAGTAGTTGCATTTCGAAAGGCAAAAGGGGATATGGATGTAAACGGCGATGGGCTCACTCAGATCGTTCCCAGCGCGTTCAACACCGATGGCATCTGGAAATTTGAGGGGAGGGTGTGACAATTTGACTGAAGCGCGCCTCCCAACGCGCGTGGAGGCAGATGACGTGCCTACGGCGGGGTCCAGAGTCCACCCGATGATTGTTGACTCGATCCGCCTGCTGCTGATCCCGGTTGCTGGTCGGCTTGGCGCTGTGCTTGTTCCATCATCTCACGCCGCGCCTCTTCCATCTTTGCTCGCAACCAGCGTTCGAGTTGATCCAATTCTGGTGGCGAAACAATGAATCGTTCAATCCGGTCCGGTATCGGCAGTTGACCAGAGACCGCGAACACGACTGCGGTCTCGTCATCTCCGATCGCATCGTTGAGCCGTTTTTGCAAATGCTCGTCGCGAGCACCAGCAGCTTCTACTTGGCCTGATTGCACAATGCTTCGCACCTTTTCGGACATCAGATTCTGCGATGCGCATTGCCCCCAATCGATCAACTCCGTCAAAAGTTCCGTGTCTTCGAATTCTTCGATGACTGCTCCGCTTGCAATTAAGCTGCGTACTAGTTGGCTAGCCGACGGATTGATCTGTTGCAGCTGGACCAGAGCGTCTTCGCCGCGGCCCGTGACTGTTTCGACGAATATGCGTTTAATCGCGCCGGAAGTGATGGCTTGACGGTCGAGTTGCGCTTTGACAGCAGACCAGTAGTTCGACAGCATGGTGTCGTAGCCATCCAGACCGGGGAAGGGTTGCACTAGTCGGACGATGAATAGGGATCGGGTCATGGTCGATTGTTCTGTCGGTTAGGTTGAGTTGGAAGAATAGGTTTTGGGGGCTGCGTCAGACTGAGAAAAGGAAATTGGCCATGTCGCCATCCACGAAGGTGTAGTTTTTTCCTTCCTGCCGCAACACACCCTGTTTTCTTGCTTCCACCATGCTACCGCAACGCACGAAATCGTCGTAAGCGACAACCTCGGCGCGGATGAATCCGCGTTCCATATCTGAGTGGACTACACCTGCGGCCTCGGGGGCGCTTGAGCCAGCGCGGAAGTGCCAAGCTCGCGCCTCGCGGTCGGACGCGGTGTAAAAGGTCTGCGTCTTCAGGCACTTGAGGCAGGCATCCATTAGGGCTTCGCTGTCGTCGCTGGCAATTCCCAATTCGGTACGCAACTCATCCGCCTCTGCGTCGTCCATGCTTCTCAGCTCCTCTTCCAAGGAACCGCATATCGGGACGATAGCAGTTTGGTCATCGATGACGTTTGGACCCAGGCTGTCAATAGCTTGGGAACGGAGTTCGTAGGGATCGATACCAATATCGTCTTCGCCGACATTCACCGCGACTACGGACGGTAATCCACTGAGCGCGAACGAACCGGAGATTGCCCGAGACGCAGATTCATCAAGAGACAGTGACCGCAACGGTGATCCATCTTCAAGCAGCGTCTGTATTTCTTTGAGCGCTTCGATATTCGCGACAGCTTGAACGCGTTCGGACGACTTCAGCGCCTTCATGCCGGATTCAACTCGTTCGACACGCCGGTCGAGCAATTCGATATCGGCGAACAGGATTTCGAATGCGAGTTTCTCGAGGTCCCGTAGCCAATCGATGGATCCGTCCGGATGTGGCGTTGAAGGATCTTCGAACTTGCGGACTACCAGTAGTAGCGCTTTGGCTTTCTGAAGAGAGTTGACCGTCTCGCGGCTCAGCACGGTGCCTGAAGAATAGTCGACGGGCATATCCCAGAACGTCATTTCAGCACGAACCTTGCGACGACTCTTGAACGCGTGATGAATGAAATCGAGACGCGCATCCGGTTTGGCGCCGATGCCAATATTGGCCGACTTTGCCGCCCCGTAGAGACCTTTATCGACTGAGCCGCGCGTCAGCGCATTGAACACCGTCGTCTTTCCCGCGGCGGCGAGGCCGATTATGGCTGTGGACATCCGTTTTCTACTGTCGAGATTGTGAAGCGACCAAGATTCGATTATAGAAATCGAAGATTCCTACCTATACCACCCTGATTAGAGAAGCATCAATTAATCTGGATACGACATGATCAGATTGATCCATGGCGATGATGAATTCTCCATCGCCAATTCGCTTGAGGCGCACTTAGCTGCGCTCGGCCCGCCAGAACTTCGCGCTCCGAACGTGACCGTCTTCGAAGCGCCGAACGCCAGAATGGCCGAAGTATTCGCAGCGGCGATGATATCCCCGTTTTTGACAGATCGACGCGCGGTAGTCGTGAAGGGCATGTTGAAACCGATTGACACGCGAGGCGAAAGAGTCCGCGCAGATTGGGAGTCGTTCGACGATCGGATCTCTAAAGAAGCGATGCAGATAACCAACGACCTGATATTCGTCGAGAACGTGCGACTAAGCCTGACTTCTCGCCCGTTGAAGGCTTTAGCCTCGTTCGCAGAAGTGGAAACACATCTGGTTCCCGATAGACGCGACCGTATCAATTGGATCCAACAACGCTTCGAATTACATGGCGTTCACGCCTCCGGGAGCGCTATCAATCGCTTCAACGAGATTGGCGGTGATGATGTCAGACGGCTAGACAGCGAGATTCAAAAACTCGCTCTTTACGCTGATGGACGAATGCTCCAACCCAAAGACATCGATCTGATGGTTGCCGACACCAGCCAAGATCGCATCTTCAATGTGATGGATGCGATCATCGAGGGAAGACACAATCTCGCCATCGGCGGAGTGCAGAATCTCATCGCGAACGGCGAATCGATCGAAGGTATTTTCGCTTTACTCACACGTCAAGTTCGCATTCTGATCGTCACAGCGCACATGTTGAGTCGCGGAGCATCGAGATCCGAGATTGGTCAGCATCTACGCATAAGCATGCCTTGGCTGTTGGACAAAACGTGCAAACAAGCATCGCGAATGGGATCGGTACGCTTGAGGGCGATGCATCTGCACATGTTGGACGTGGATGTCGGAACGAAAACCGGGCGCGTAGATCGTCGTCTGGCTGTTGAGATGTTGGTGTCAGGTTTGATCGGCAGATGACGAGCAGATCGTTTGTCGCCATACGATCCGACTGATGACTTGGAGAAACCTTCTTCTAATCAAATTCGTATCCTTGATTCAGTGATGATTTTCAGAAATAGAATCCGCTTGACGCTGGCGATGCTGCTTGTCGTGTCGTTGACCGCGGTGATGTTGATGTCTGCCTGCCAGCAAGCCGAGCCAACTCCAACGCCGACGCAAGTGCCGCCAACGCCAACGGAAGTCGTGATGCTGGCACCAGTGAACACTGCGACGCCGCAACCTGAGTTGACGCCGACATCGACCCCCACGGCGACACCGTCCCCTGTACCAACCCCAGCGACGCGGGAAACGGTGAGCATGTACTCAGCCGCGCATCGGACGCTTGATCGCGGCGAGTTCAAAGATGCCGAGCGTCGTTTTTCAACGATCGTCGAGATCGAGCCGCAGTTCGCTCGTGCGTGGGCGGGACGTGGACAAGCGCGCATGATGCAGGGCGAACTTGAGGATGCAATGGTCGATTACGACCGCGCCGTGTCGCTTCGGCCCAATGTGGGATCGATCTACGGGCAACGGGCGATGGTTCGCGTGTCGATGGGCGACTTCGAGGGAGCGAAGAGCGACTCGTTGCGAGCGCTCGAATTGGATGATGAGCAAATCAACGCACATCTGGTGTTGGGTCGTGTCAGAGCCGCTGAAAACGACTACGACGCTGCGTCTGAGCATTTCCGAACCGCGATCAACTTGGCACCCGAGGATGGCGGTGTTTACTGGTGGCGTGGCCGATACCATCGCGACGTGTTGCTCGACGGGAGTGCGGCATATGCGGACTTCAGTTATGCCATTGAGCTACAACCCGCACAGGCGTCCTACTTCTTGGATCGCGGGATTTTATTGGCTCGAGCGGGTCAATACGCGGAGGCTAGGTGGGACCTCGAAGAAGCGATATCACTCTCGCAAGACCCGAAACTACCGACGATAATCGAGCGCGCCGAGGAGTGGATAGCGAATATCGAAGAACGGGCCCCCGGCGTCGAACCAGTTGAGCCACCTCCCGCGCCACCGCCCGTCAACTAAGCCGGCGGACATCGCCGCTCACTTCAACCGACAGATGTAGATCATATCTTCACTGTCGTCGGTCAACGGCGATCCGTCGAAATCGCCAAACACGTCTATCGCCTGGAGCCCCGCCTTTTCGAGCATTTCTATGACTTGGTGGTGGTGCAGATAACGGAACAGCACCTGCAACTCTTCACGGTCGATCGATTCGCCATCGGCATTGAGAGTTTCAATTACTTGAGTGCATCGATTTGTCTGACGAGTCATGTCGAATTCGTTAGTTCCCGTTAAGACATGCCGAACACGGTTTTCGTCGTCTTCAACCACACCCAGTAGAAACACCTCATCTGGATCTCCGTGGATCAAATCATCTGAGGGGTTGAAGAGGTTGAAGATGAGGGTGGCGTTCGGAGCCATATGTTCGGCGCAGCGTATCAAAGTTTCGGATTGATCGCTCTCATCGGTTAACAGAGCGAGCGTGTGTGCCGGGATTATTACAAGGTCAAAATCCTTTTGTGGGAGATCAATTTTCGACATGTCGCCTTCGATCAATTGCAACTTGCCGGACAGAGGAGCGGCAGCGGATTTTAGACGCGCACGATCAAGCATCGGACGATTGATGTCAACACCCATTACATCGTGACCCATCACCGCGGCTGGTATTGCGATTCTGCCCGTTCCAACCCCTAACTCCAAAACCGATCCCCCGCATCGATCGATGGCGTTCAGGTAAAACTCCAACTCGCCTTCGGGGGCGGCTTCATAGAAGATGTCGTAACGCTCCGCCCACCTAACATAGTCCATCGTTTCTCCGCTTTGATTCAAAATGTTTGGAGTATCCTTGAAAGTTGCGTCTCGATTGGTTCAGAACCATGATTGACGCGAACGCATCGGCACCAAATTCCTAGTAAAACACGGGTTGTGAGAGATTGCCCAAGTCACTAGCATCGCGACAAGATCGCCTAGGCACAGAAACCGCATTCCTGACGTTGGCACGCGCCAGAGAACTAGAAGCCCAAGGTCGACACATAGTTCACCTTGAGATCGGCGAGCCCGATTTCGATACACCTGGCCACATAATCGAAGCGGCTAAGAACGCTCTCGACGGTGGTTACACGCACTATGGACCGTCGCCTGGAGAGATGCCGGTACGCGAAGCGGTGGCTACTCACCAGACCGAACGGCAAGGCTATGAGATTCCGGCCGAACGCATAATCGTGACGCCAGGTGGCAAGCCTGTGATGTTCTTCTCGATCCTCGCTCTCATCGAAGAGGGCGACGAGGTCATTTATCCGAACCCGGGATTCCCCATCTACGAATCGATGATCAACTACGCGGGTGGCACCGCGGTACCGATTCCGCTCGAAGAGCGTTTCGATTTTTCGCTCGATGTTGATCGACTAGAGGCATTGGTCACCGAAAATACGAAACTCATCATTGTCAATTCGCCCAACAACCCCTGCGGCAGCGTGATTTCCGACGCAGACTTGGAGCGCATCGCAAAGATCGCCGTCGAGAACGACCTTGTCGTCCTCTCAGACGAGATCTACAAGGACATGTACTACGAAGGCTCGCACACGTCGATCACCAAGTTCGATGACATGGTCGACCGCACGATCATCTTGGATGGGTTTTCCAAGAGTTACGCGATGACTGGTTGGCGTTTGGGTTACGGCGTGTTTCCAGAGTTCATGCTCGATGCGGTCACGAAACTGATGACGAACAGCGTCTCGTGCACATCGGTTGCGGTTCAGATGGCAGGCATCGCCGCATTGCAAGGACCCCAAGATTCCGTCGTAGAGATGATGGACGAGTTTCGCATTCGCCGCGATCTAGTTGTCGATGGTTTGAACAACCTTCCGGGTGTTTCCTGTCGAAATCCCGGCGGCGCATTTTACGCGTTCCCGAACATCAGCGGTACCGGGCTTGACAGTCGAGCCTTTGCGGACAGGGCGATGGATGAGGCAGGCGTTGCACTCCTTTCCGGAACCGCATTCGGAGAGTACGGCAACGGCTACATCCGCATTTCTTTCGCCAACTCGCAAGACAACCTGCGATTGGCAATTGATCGTCTAGGCGAGATGCTTTCGTAGCCTGCAAGTCGCCGCTTAGGTAGTCATCAATACGGATACTAGCCCGGGGCTGCATTGGCGATCCTAATGTCGCACGCTTTCATCAAATCTCGCGTGTTGGACTTGGCTATAGCACGCAACACGTGTGTTGTATTCTTGCGAATCTGTTTTTGAACGGCTGAGACAACGATTTCGGAACTTTCGTTCAGTAGACCCCAAAATGGTGGTAGCTCAGAACGACGGATCAGATCTTTTGGCGCCATTATGTAGTGGAGGTCAGCACACGCCAAGAACGATGGGTCGTGGAACTTGGTTGAGAAGCGTACCAACGTGCGTTCCTTGGACGCGATTCGGTTTTTGATGTTTTCGTGATCCCGGCGCGCCGATACGTAAGCCGGATGTTGTCGCCAGTCAGTACCTGATGTAGTGGTCTTGACAGCATGTTGGCGTGCTTCGTTGAGGACTATGGCAGTCAAATTCGCAGCGTCTTGGAGTGTTGTGAGCTGTGCCGCAGCACGTTTACGATCGGTTTCCGACTTGTCGTCACGTTTCAGGTCGCTTCTTGATGACTTCACTTCTACGATGTAGACGATGTTGTTTTTGCCGACCCCTACGAGGTCCACAACGCGCCCGAACGGTCTTTCTAGCCTGACTTCCATCCCTATCGTTCGACATTCAGCTACCGAGTAGAGCCAACGCCAAGCAGCCCACTTTAATTGGTAGGTCAGATCGGTTTCTCCAGCAGATTTAAGGATGTTGGACGGTTCGCTATCCATAAAACCCACATCGCCGACTGTGGTCTTGAGTTCGTCTTTAAGTTCCAATCCGTTCACCTCAGACATATATTCGAAAAATATCTCGTTCGTGCTTGCATTTTACTAGAATCAGTGTGCTATGATTATAATCGAACAAAAGTTTTAACAGGCATTCCTCCGATGCCCAATACTTGGAGAGCAACATGACGATCATACGAGATGGACGAAACGCCACCGCATCCAAAGATTTCGTGATTGTTGGGATCGGCGGCGCAGGAGCCAGAACTGCGTCCGAACTGTCGAAAGTCTTGGGCAATCCTGACGACGTTATTGCCGTGGATCGCGAGATGGACGATCTGCGCACAGTCAACGTCGGCCGACGGATTTCGATCGGTTACCCGATGTTCACTCGCGAGGCCCAAGGAATCGAGGACGACGAATATGCCGACAAAAACGACCTGTTCCGACTGAAGACATTGATCGGCAAAGCACCGATCGTATTCGTGTTGGCTGGTCTAGGCGGTGCGACCACAGCGGAAATATTGCCCGCGGTCCTCCGAACCGCCATGTCGACAGGTGCGTCGGTTCTAGCGATTTTGACCACGCCATTTGCATTTGAGGGTCGCACGCGATCGAACACCGCCCGAGTAGCTTTGCAGCGCGTACGAAAGACTGGTTGCTCACTTGCATTGATCGACGCTGATAATGCATTATCCAGCGCGTCGGTCGCCGGTGATTTGGCGTCTGAACTCTCCGCCGCGAAGGCGCGAGTAGTAATGAACGTGCTCTCAGCGTCGAACGCCGAATCGTCTGGGACACTGAACTCGGCACCAGAGTTGTTGGATGCCATCAAATGTGGCGGCGAGACATTGATCTCGTACTCGGCCAGCGAAGATGTGTCTGAATACCGGAAAGTGGCACGCGAGGCTATCAAGAGCCCGATCACTTCAGGGCTGACTCTGAGTGACGCTGATTTCGTCAGCGTGATCGTCGCTGGGCCGAGCGACATGTCGATCAAAACCCTAAATTCGGCGATTGCGATCGTACAGAATGAGTTGTCTCAAAACGCGGTGCTGTCAACATCTTTTATCCCGAACAGCGATTCAGGCAAAGCAAACCGACTCCGTATCAGCATCCTTGCCGGGATGCGCCCAATAGCAGAGAAGATTGATGCCGAATCAGTGACTCGAACAGACGCAGAACAGAGCTTCAATCTAGTCGGTGCCACGTCATCTGTCCCAGTTATCACTGAACCGGCAGGGGACGTCATCGATGACCTATTCGGCGCACCCGACTGGTTGGTTGACCAACCTAGCGAAAAATCGCGTGTTCCGGCACTGCTCTAGCAAGCCATATCGTGTGCTCACGTTCGGCAATAAGTGAGCCACCAATGGAACGGCGGGCAAGGGCGTTGGTGTGAAACATTCAGATTGCGTTCTCACCGAGGGTTCGTAGCCTCCCTACCCAATCGGTGCTGCAATCGCACCAAATTCGACCCTTCCCGCCTAACTCTTCTAATCGCCGACTTTGCCCGGTCCCGCAGGGTCATCCACGGTTAAATGCTGGATGATCCGATCCGTGAATTTCAATTCGGAATCGTCCTGTGGCTCGTAGCCAAGCACGCGACGAGCATTCTCCAGCGACCAGAAGGCGCGGGTGTTGGCGCTGATGCCGTAGATAACCAGCCAAGGTACCCCGTGCTCATTCTCGATATCGGGAGTTTCGATCGCCTTGATGAAGAGCTGTCTGAGGTCGCGTTCGCTGAAATGAGCGCCTAACCCACGCTTATATGTCGATTGACCCGTGCCACCGTGCAACTTGTCCGCGTGCGCGAGCAATTCATCGGCATCCGTCTCACGCGGATTGCCGATACGAACCTGCACGATTTCCAGCTTCCGCCCAAACGCACCGCAAGCGTACGGATAAGCAAGGAGTTCATAAGCCGCCTTCGCCCAACCGTAGAAATTGTCTGACAGCGGTACCTCGTCTTCGAAAACCATCTCTTTTTTGCGGTTGTGGATCAGGGCATGTTCGTACCAATCCGCAGCGTGGTTGGAACTCGCGACGACTACGCGCTTGACGCCCCCGTCGTAGGCGGCGCGGTAGACGTTGTTGGCCATCTGAACGTTTTCGTGCTCGGTGGCAAAGCGATCGATGTGAGGGACATCAGTGCCATACACACCGCCGGGGCTCGACCGCTTATATGCGAGATGTATGACCGCATCCTGCTCGGTAAAGCACTGTTCGTATCCAGATCGTTCAGTGTCGATCAGGTCGACGATTTGGACGCCATCAACCCTATTGCCATCGCGGTCGGTGTCGATAGCATCAATCAGCGTCAAATCGTATCTGTCTCGATACTCCTTGAGCATCTGTGATGCTATGTATCCGCTGGCACCAGTGATCAATACTTTGAGTTTGTCCGACATGTTGATTCGCTCCAGATATGCGACTTGATTGGTTGTTTTGGTTCAATCCACCAACTCTTCACCCCGAGTAGCAGGGCCTTCCTCGGTTGACAAGGTGATCGCGTAAGTCCCGACTAGATGATCGTGTAGCGCCCGGTGGTCTTCTCTCAAGATGAAGAGGTAGCCGATGTAGAAGATTAGCGTCGATACAACCGTGGCAAGCGATCTAGCGAATGCCAACCGGATCCCAGGGATATTGCCGTTGCCGTCGAGGACGTACACATTAAGTGCGCGTTTGCCGATCGTAGTTCCCCAAGTGCCAACAAGGACAGTGTTGTAGATCGTGGTTACAGTGAACGCGAGTAACAAGCCCGCGAATATTTCGGAAATCGGCTGTGTTTCCGCGGGCGCCGCGCTTGTGCCGTCGGATTCTGAAATCTGGCTATCTGAACCGAGTACCGGAGTAGCGGTGGGCAGCACCGCTAACTCATTACCAGCGGCATCAATTTCGGCAGTTATCGCATCAACGTCGATGTATGGTCGTCCGAGCAACAGCGGGAACAACAGGCTCAATACGACGATCGTGACCAGATTGTCTATTAGATAAGCAATCAACCGACGTCCAAAACCGGCAGGCGGGCCAAAGCGCGACAACGCGCGTGGATGACGCTCGTCGTCTGCTTGTTCGGTTTCAGTGAAAAAGGGAGGCCTTTGGTACTCGCGATCGGCAGTCGGTTCTTCAACTTGGGAAGCTCGCCCTTGCCAAGGCGGATCATCGGTAGCGTTGGTATCAGATGCTGTGTCTGACCACGCAGGTTCCGCATCGGATTTCGGTTCCGCGGAATACTGGCCGGTTTCGATTGGTTCTGAATGTTGGATTGGGCGCCCAAACATGATCGAACGCAGATCATCTTCGTGCGGAGAAGTAACTGGCGGGCCTTCAGATCCGTCTCGCTCGTTTGCCTCGTCGGGATTTGTCGAATCACGCATAAGTCAATTATGCGAAACATAAACGCGGCTCGTGCGACAATTGCGCTATATCCGTCGAACCACTAACCGCATCGGAGCGCTCCCCATGGCCGCATCACAACCCACTGCACCCTCTTACGCCGGAAAGGTGCGCGCTCCAGAGTTCGCCGATGGACTCGAATGGATCAATGCGAGCAAACCGGTCAAGTTGTCAGATTTGCGCGGCAAAATCGTTATTCTCGATTTTTGGACCTACTGTTGAATTAATTGCATGCATATACTTCCGCAGTTGCGGAAGCTGGAAATGAAGTACACCGACACGCTTTTCGTGATCGGCATCCACTCTGCGAAGTTCGATACCGAACGAGTAACCGAGAACGTCCGCGCCGCGGTGAGCCGATACAACGTCAACCACCCAGTTGTGAACGATGTCGAGTTGCGTGTTATGTCAGCATTCGCCGCGCGGGCGTGGCCCACGCTGATGTTCATCGATCCAGAAGGCAAAGTTATCGGCAGGCATGAGGGAGAATTCCAGCTAGATGCGATGGACCGCGTGCTCACTGCGATGGTGGATGAATTCGATCGTGCGGGCGTGTTGAACCGCGATCCTGTTCCGTTCGAGTATGGTTCTGAAGCTAAAAGCCATGGTGCGCTATCGTTTCCGGGTAAGATACTCGCCGCGGACGACGGAAAGCTTTACATCGCAGATTCCAACCGTCACCGCGTCATCGTCGCAACCGAAGACGGCAAAGTCAGCGACATCATCGGTAATGGCGAAAGTCCGTTGGCGCTCGAGTCGTTCGATCCATCGCCATGTGTGTTGAACCCCATCGGAAGCGACTGGGGATTCGATGCGCCTCTTTTCGACAACCCTCAAGGCATGGCTCTCGATGGCGAAGTGCTTTACGTCGCCGATGCCGGAACTCACACAATCCAACGCGTGGACATGGCATCCCGGACGGTGTCAGTAATCGCAGGCACGGGAGAGCAATCGCTCATCCGTCATGCCGGCGGCGAGGCGATGGCGTTTCCTCTGAATTCTCCGTACGACCTCGAATACGCCGACGGCATCCTATACATCGCAATGGCTGGCGCACACCAACTTTGGCAGATGGATGTCGGTGCTCGAATGATTGAGCCGTTCGCCGGTACTGGCGCCGAAAATATCGTGGACGGTGAGCGTTTGGAAGCGTTGCTTGCCCAACCGTATGGTTTGGCCCTCGACGGCAACAACCTCTTTTTCGCGGATTCAGAAACTAGCGCGATACGGGTCGCTAAGATCGGGGCAAAAGGACGGGTTGTCACGCTGACTGGTACAGGGCTTTTCGCGTTCGGCGACCACGACGGCATCGGAAAGGACGCGGTGTTGCAGCATCCGCAGGATGTGACATGCGCACCCGGCGCGGTCTATATCGCCGATTCATACAACCACAAAATCAAACGCATGGATTTGAGTACGCTTCGTATAACTACGGTTGCAGGTGACGGGACTCAAGGCATTACCGATGGAAATGCTCTCAACGCGAGCTTCGATGAACCGGCTGGTATTTCGTATCGCGACGGCGTTGTATACGTCGCAGATACGAATAATCACCAAATTCGCAGACTAGACATCGATTCTGGAACGGTCGACACCATCGAACTCGTAGGAGTTTGAAAGGAATGATGTGGCTAATCGATTAGCGCAAGAGACATCCCCATATCTGCTCCAACACAAGGACAATCCCGTCGATTGGTATCCCTGGAGCGATGAAGCACTCACGCTCGCAAAAGAGCTTGACAAGCCAATTTTCCTTAGTGTCGGTTACTCCGCGTGTCACTGGTGCCACGTCATGGAGCGGGAATCGTTCGAAAACGAAGAGATCGCCGCGTTGATGAACGAGCTATTCGTCAACATCAAGGTCGACCGCGAGGAGCGGCCAGACGTCGACTCGATCTATATGTCGGCGGTGCAGTCGATGACGGGTCATGGCGGCTGGCCAATGTCAGTTTTCATGTCGCCGGACGGCGCGCCGTTTTACGGCGGGACGTACTTTCCAAACGAGGACCGAGGCGGAATGCCATCGTTTCCGCGGGTTTTGGCGGCAGTTGCCGAGGCATATCGCGATCGCCGTGGGGAAATCACAGAAAGCGCAAATCGAATCGTGAATGCGATTTCGTCCCAATCACGTGCCCGAATGAGCATCGAACCGATCGCGCAGTCGATGTTTCACTCGGCGTACCGCCACTTGGCTCCGGAATTCGACTCGCAGAATGGCGGTATCGGACTGCAGCCGAAATTCCCACAACCCATGCTGTACGAATTCCTGTTGACGCACTCCAAGTTGCAGGGCAATGATCCGGCGCATGAATTCGTCGATCTGACACTGACCAAGATGGCCCGAGGCGGCATCTACGATCAGATTGGAGGCGGGTTCCACCGATACTCAGTCGACTCAGTGTGGCTAGTACCTCACTTCGAGAAGATGCTGTATGACAACGCCCAGTTGGCGAGCCTGTATCTTCACGCTTGGCAAAGAAGCGGAAATCCTGACTTTGCAAGGGTAGTTGAGGAGACGCTCAACTACTTGGATCGCGAGATGCGGCACCGTCAGACAGGCGCGTTTTACTCCGCTACCGATGCTGACTCAGAGGGCGAAGAAGGCAAGTTTTTCGTTTGGCAACCGACAGAGATCGAGAAGGTGTTGGGCAGCGACCTCGGTCGCGTCGCGACAATGTACTGGGATGTGACGCGTTTCGGCAACTTCGACGGGCACAGCATCCTCAACATGCATCGATCTGACGAATCGGTCGCAACCGAACTTGGATTGTCGGTTGAGGAGTTGATGTCTAAGATCGGCGAGGCGAAACGGTTGCTCTACACTGAGCGGCTCAACCGCGTCCCACCAATGACCGACGACAAGGTCATCACATCATGGAACGCACTGGCGATGCGCGCGTTTGCAGAGGCCGGAGCGGCGTTTGGGCGCGACGACTGGATCGAGATCGCGATCAAGAACGCAGAGTTCATTTTCGACCGATTGGTTCGTGAGGACGTTCGTTTGATGCGAAGTTGCAAGGCCGACGCGGGTTCAGTCGCAACAATTCCAGGTTTTTTGGAGGATTACGCGTATCTCGCAGATGCGTTGACTCATCTCTACGAAGCGACGTTCGATCTGAGGTGGTTGGAACGGGCAGAGGAGATGTGCGATGCCATGATCGAGCTTTTCTGGCATCCTGCCGCTTCGGTGTTTTACGACACCGGATCCGATCAAGAGGCGTTGATCGTAAGACCTCGCGACACGTTCGACAACGCTCAACCAAGCGGTGGTTCGGCAGCATCCATGGCGCTGTTGCGTTGCGCAGAATTCACCGGAAACGTGGATTTGGAGCGGGTCGGGGCAGCCAACCTGAGGACGGTCCGCGAGTTGATGGAACGGGCACCCTCAGCGTTTTCGTGGTGGTTGCAGGCCGCTGAGTTTTACGCCAATCCCGTGAAGCAAGTCGTGATTGTCGGCGACAAGAACCATCCCTCAACGACCGTGATGCTCCAAGAAGCAAGAAGCGGATTCAATCCCGACCGCATCGTAGCCCACTTGAATCCGGCAGGCGACGACGAAACCAATGCCGCGATGCCGCTTTTCGAAGGTCGCAAGATGGTCGATGGGTTGCCAACCGCGTACGTTTGTCGGAACTACGCATGTGAGTTGCCGGTTACCGACGTTCGGGCATTGGTGGCGCAACTGGACACTGACAACTGATAGAATCGCCGTTGTAACGAATCCAGTCGCACGCAGAAACCCGCGCAATCATCTAGTTGATCCCGCAGCGTTCTTTGCGGATCAATCTTCCACTAATCCCGATGCCCCTCTACGACTACAAATGCGAAAACGGCCACGTCTTCGAGGAGATGCAGAGCTGGACGTCAGACCCGGTAGCCACGTGCGGTGATTGCGGCACTTCAGCGACCCGTATGTTATCAATCCCCATGGTGCTATACAAAGGGTCGGGTTTTTACACCACCGACTATGGTCGGAATGGGTCTGCATCCAGATCGAAGACTGAATCAAACGGCGAATCGTCTGATTCTGGCTCCAAAACCAAAGAGAAGTCGAAGAGCAAGTCTTCATCGTCCGAGTCTTCCGACTGATACGAGTGGCAACTGTTGCGCTTCGTAATCCAACGCTCGACCAGAGCCAAAGTAACCGTCGATTATGAGACGACGGGAAAGATCGAAAAGGGCTTAGTGATACTCGTCGGCGTTACACACGACGACGAGCAAGCGGATATCGACTACTTGGTCAACAAAACCGTTAATTTGCGAATCTTCCGAGGCAACGACGGCGAATGGTTTGATCAATCTTTGCTCGATGTCGGCGGCGGTGCGCTCTTAGTCAGCCAGTTCACGCTATACGCAGACACGCGCAAGGGCCGTCGGCCCGGTTTCACGGCATCAGCGCCGGGCGAAGTTGCGAGTCCGATATTCGACCGGGTTGTCGAGGCGTTTGAGTACGCAGGCGTCAACGTCCAACAGGGAGTTTTCGGTGCCATGATGGACGTCGAACTCGTCAACGAAGGCCCTGCGACGTTCATCCTCGATTCGACGGATCGCCACCGAGGTAGACGACGGGGATAGGCGTTCTCAATCGACGCTGAAGTCGAGCGAAATATCTAGGGCTGAGACAGAGTGGGTTAACTCGCCGATGGAGATGATATCGACGCCGGTCTCGGCGACTTGTCGCACGTTGGCGAGAGTTACATTCCCGGATGCTTCCAGCAGCGCTTGACCGACACGACGACTGACGGCTTCGCACATGGCATCAGGCGACATGTTGTCGAGCATGACGATATCCGCGCCAGCATTCATGGCATCAACTGCGTCGTCGACGTTTTCGACTTCGATTTCTATCTTTATGGAGAAGGGAGCGTTGGACCTCGCGTGACGCACCACGTCGCCGATTGACATTCCTTGTGATTTCATGGCGGCGATGTGGTTGTCTTTGATGAGGATGCAGTCCGCGAGGGACATGCGATGATTCCCGCCACCGCCCATCAAGATACTGTATTTGTCTAGGACTCGGAGGCCGGGGACGGTTTTGCGGGTATCGACGATTGAAGTGTCAGTTCCTCGGACCGCGGCGACGTATCGCGCTGTCAGTGTCGCGATACCGCTCATGCGTTGAAGGAGGTTCAAGGCGGTGCGTTCAGCACTCAGGATCACGGCGGCTTTGCCCGATACCGAGGCGATTTTCATTCCTGCTTCGACTGCTCGGCCGTCGTCGAGATAGGCGACGAATTCGGATTGCAGATCGAGAGCTTTGAACGCCTCTTCAGCAACTGAGATTCCAGCAATTATGCCGGACTGCTTTGCGACAAGATCAGCGCTGGCGCGGACATCAGAGTCGCCGATCGTGGCGTTCGTGGTGGCGTCGTTATGTGCGCAATCTTCTTCGAGCGCGGATTGGACGACGCTGCGGACGTGATGGCGCGAGAGGGGCATGCCCCGGTGACTCAGCTTTCCTTGACCTCAGCCTTGTTGGGCGAGGAACTCCTCGAGAACTTCCTCAGGAAAGTCGGCGTTGGTGAAGACCTTGGATACATCGTCGAGTTCTTCGAGTTCGTCGAGGAGGCGAAGGGTCTGGAGTGCTTGCGACTTTTCGAGAGTTATGGTGCTGTTAGGAACCATGGCCAACTCGGCATTTTCGACACGAACATCGCTCAATGATTCGAGCTCGGTTTTGGCGCGGGCGAACTCGTTGAAAGGGAAGGTGATGCTTACGAGGTCTTCTTCAATGTCGACATCTTCAGCGCCGATGTCCATAACTTCAAGCGCCACCTCTTCAGGATCGGCACCTTCCACTTCGAGGGTGACCAAGCCCTTTTGCTCGAAGTTCCACGATACAGCTCCGTTGGCGGCGAGGTTGCCTCCGCTACGAGTGACTTTTGAGCGGATGCCGGACGCGGCGCGGTTGCGGTTATCGGTGAGAGTTTGGATGATGAATCCGGTGCCACCGGGACCGTAGGCCTCGTAGGTGAGTTCCTCGAGAGCGTTGCCGTCGGCACCTTTGCCAGCACCTTTGGCTACGGCGCGTTCAATAGTGTCTTTAGGCATGTTCTGAGACTTGGCGTTGTCTATCGCCAGCCTCAGGCGGAAGTTCATGTCCGGGTCGTCGGAACCTTCTCTGGCGGCGACGGTGATTTCGCGCGTGAGTTTGGTGAAGAGTTGACCGCGCTTAGCATCGGCCGCACCCTTCTTGTGCTTGATAGTGCTCCACTTAGAATGGCCTGACATTTAAGCCCTCCTTTCCGATGAAGCCGTTTCGACCACGGCGAAGCGCGATCTACTCGACGTCGATGCCCGCTCGCATGTTTGATTTAGTTGCGGCGACCCGGAGCAGCGACTGCATCGCGTGGACGACTCTGCCGCGTCGCCCAATGACCTTGCCTTTGTCGGCGTCGGCTACCTTGAGGTTGATGTTCAGACGCCCGTCACTCCATTCGGACCGAACTTGGACCGCATCCGCGTCGTCAACTAAAACCCTTGCGATATAGCCGATCATATCGCGCATTTCGGATTCGCCCTCAACTTCGCCAATGTCGTCGTACGAGGACGGCTCTTCGTCGGAGAGGTCTTCGACTTCGGTCTCTTCAACCGGCTCTTGGGTTACAACTGCTTCGGACGCCGTTTCTACCTCTACGGGTTCTTCGTCAGCGGGTTGGTCTACCTCAGCTTGGCGTTCTTGTTCAAGCATTGACTTTGACCTTGTCGAGAATGCCTTTTGACTTGAGCATGCGCTCAACTGACTCGGATGGCTGGGCACCTTTGCGGAGCCATTCGAGCGTCTTTTCTTCGTCGAAATCTATCTGCGGTGGGTCAGGGAAGGGGTCGTAAAAGCCGACTTGTTCAATGTATCTTCCGGCTGCGGAATTACGCTGATCCGCGATGACGATACGGTAGTAAGGCCGACCGCGACCGCCGATTCTCTTGAGTCTGATTCGAACCATGTATCTCCAAGCGATGCTGGGATCGGATATCTGCTGTGTGTGCACCGAATAGATTCGGCACGAGTGCTAAATCCCGATTTTATCGCACGATGGTGGTACGGACAAAAGAGAGTGATTTTGATGTGTTGCTATTTTCTGAACGCGGCGATGATGTCGGCATCGAAACTCGATTTGCTACGCTTGGATTCACTTGGTTTCAACGTAGAAGAGACAGGGATTTCGAAGTGCGTGTGACAGTCCTATTCTTTGCCGGAGCCCGCGAACGGGTCGGGACGGGGCGTGTAGAGCTGAATGTCTTAAAGGACGCGAACCTGGGCGCGGCGGTGGATCAAGCGATTTCGTCGGCTGGTGCTGAGTATGAATTGCCTGAGAACGTGATGTTGGCACGGAATGGTGCATACGCTGACCGATCGACTATCTTGAGTGACGGCGACGAGATCGCAATTATTCCTCCGGTCAGCGGCGGCGCGAATGGCATCTCGGATGTCTGGGTTACGAGTGACGAAATCGACGCTGACGAGGTGGTCTCTCGCGTAGGATCAGACCGGGATGGTGCTGTAGTCGTATTTCACGGGATAACGCGCGACCACAATGAAGGGCGGTCGGTGTTGTGGCTGGAGTACGAGGCCTATTCTCCGATGGCCGAGGACATGATGGAACAGATAATCGGCGAGATGAGAGACAAGTGGGAGATCGGTGATGTTGCGGTGTGCCACCGGACCGGTCGCGTCGACATCGGTCAGACAAGCATGGTGTTGGCGGTCAGCGCGGTGCATCGACGTCCAGCGTTTGAGTCTGCGCTGTACTTCATCGATCGGTTGAAAGAGGTGGTGCCGATCTGGAAAAAGGAGTATTTCGAGGGCGGCGAAGTCTGGATCGGTGAGACCCCTGGCTGAACTTGCTCCTCATTTTGAATGCGGCTTCCTGCGGCGTTATAGTGATACTAAAGATTTGGTGAAAGTTTCTGGCTCGTAACGGGGCATATAGCCCAGCCTCCCCATCCCGCCCAACTAGACCGCATAGTTGCGCGGCGACCTTGGTGCGCGCTTCACGACTCGATCATGTCTCAAACTCAAGTCGCAACAGAAAATTTGGTGCACGTGTCCAATCTGGTTAAGGACTACGATGAGTTGCGCGCGGTTGACGGCATCGAGTTCGATGTGAAGCTAGGCGAGACCTTCGGTTTACTCGGACCAAACGGTGCAGGGAAGACGACGACCATGCGCATGTTGGCTGGCCTTTCACCGGCAACCGATGGATCCATCACTGTTGCTGGCATGGACGTCGCAAAGTCAGGGCGGGATGTGCGGAATGTGATCGGCGTCGTGACGCAGCATGATGGTCTGGACAACTCCTTGGTTGTGCACCGGAACTTGGAGATGCATGGGTATCTGGCAGGATTGTCATACCGCGACGCGATCAAGCGGACTAAAGAGGTGTTGGGATTCTTCAACCTCGAAAGTCGAGCCAACGCGAGCATTCACGCCTTGTCTGGCGGGATGAAGCGAAGGTTGGCGATTGCGCGCGCGATGATGGCGAGTCCCCAGCTGCTGGTCATGGACGAACCGACAACGGGTTTGGACCCCCAGAGCCGCAATCGGGTTTGGGAGCAACTCGGTGCATTGAAAGAATCGGGTGTAACGATCATCATGTCAACCCACTACATGATCGAGGCCGAGACGCTGTGCGATCGACTGGCGATCATGGACCACGGCAACATCCTCGACATCGGCGAGCCGGATGAGGTAGTGAGACACCACGTCGGTGCCGAGGTCGCGATGTTGCAGATCGGAGAGTCGGCGACCCGCGAGGAGCGAGCCGCGCTACGCCGTCAATTGGATGAAGAAGGACGCGATTACAGCGAGGTAGGCCCGCGGGTACTGGTGACGGCTCCGCGGGACACGAAGCCGGACGTTTCCACATTGACCGGCATCGTCGACATGCGAGTCACCTATCGTCCAGCACACTTGGAGGACGTGTTCTTGGTCCTGACCGGCAGAGAGTTGAGAGACGAATGAGTACTGAAGCCATATTTTTGAACGAGACGCGGTCTGAGTTGAATACGATCGCGGGAATCCGCTATCGGAGCATCTCGGCGCTGTGGCTTCGGCACTGGTTCGCATTCATTCGGTTCTGGAAGTACGCAGTAGCCTTCATGTTCGTCGAGCCAGTCGTCATGATGATCGGCGTCGGTGTCGGCATCGGAAGGTTGGTACCCACCGTGCCGGGAACCGAGATACCGTATCCGGAGTTCGTCGCGCCCGGAATCATCGTCGGAAGCGCAATGTTCGTGCCGATGGTGGAGTGTTCGATGGGAGCGTACAACCGGATGGAGAACCAACTTTACGACACGCAGTTGACTGCTCCGTTGTCGGTGTTGGAAGTGTTGATCGCCGACATTTCGTTCGGTGTGACTCGCGCCTTCATCAGCATGGTTTCGATAACGGTAATAGCGGTCGCGTTCGGCTGGATCAACGAGTGGACAGTGGTATTCGTCGTGCTTCCTGTCTTTCTGGTAGCAGTGCTTTTCGCCGGTGTCGGCTTCCTGTTCTCGTCGACCGCGCCGCATGTGAACTTTGTGACGTTGGTTTTCACAGTAGTCGGTACGCCAATGTTCATGTTCAGCGGCATCTTCTACCCATTCGAAGTGTTGCCGTCGTGGGCGCAGACGATCTCGAACTTCATACCCTTGGCACCGGCAGTCAACCTGAGCAGGGCATTTGCGACAAATACCATGGACGCTTCATTAGTGTGGGACCTGCTGTTTCTGGTGGGAATGATCGCCGTCGTGATGCCGTTGTCGTATGTTCTGCTACGCCGAAAATTGATTTCCTGAACTCGCAGGCGGACTCCGCGTGTAGGAGCAGGTTTCAAACCTGCACTACGCTAGGGCGTTAGAATTAGAAGCATCATCAGGCACGGAGGGTTCGCATAGAGGCCTAGTGCGCCCGCCTGCTAAGCGGGTTGGGGGTGTTGAGCCCCCTCGCGGGTTCGAATCCCGCACCCTCCGCCATTTGGTTTAGCCTTTCGTTTCCCGCATCCCACCATTCGGCATCGTTCTGCCGCGCACTGAATCACTCACGCTTTGTAGCAAGCAGCCAACCGACCACTTCCCTTGTCCTCTAGCGGCGGGTGGTCGTTATCGCGACAGAAGTTATCCGCAATCGGGCAGCGGTCGTAGAACCTGCATCGTGGCAGCGGATCTACCGGCACCGAAACAGAACCCTTGATGTCGATCGGATCCCTCGTCGCCTCTGGGTCCGGAACCGGCACCGCCGACAGCAGCGCCTTCGTGTAGGGATGAACCGGATTCTGGAGCACCTCTTCCGTCTCTCCCATCTCGACTATCTTGCCGAGATACATGACCGCGATTCGACTGCACATGTACCTCGCGACCGCAAGGTCGTGAGTGATGTACAGGTAGCTGATGCCTAAGCGATCTGCCAACTCGCCCATCAGCTGCATGATGCCGGTCCTGATGGAGATGTCCAGCATCGACGTGGGCTCGTCCGCGACCACGAACGATGGGTTCATCACAAGCGCCCTCGCGATCGCCACCCGCTGCCTCTGACCACCCGACAACTCGTGGGGGAATCTGAACAGGAATGAAGACGGTGGCGTCAGACCGACCAAGCCGACAGTTTCGGAAACACGCTCCAACCGCTCAGTATGATCGCCTATCTTCTGCACCTGCAAAGGTTCCGCGACCGTATCGAAGATCGTCCTCCTGGGATTCATCGACTCATACGGGTCTTGGAACACCATCTGCGCCCTGCGTCTGAAATCCTTTAGAGGCTGTCCCTTGAGGTGTGCGATGTCTTCAAGATCACCGGACTCGTTCTCGAAAAGCACCTGCCCATCCGTCGGTTCTGCCAGACGCACCAACATCCTGCCCGTCGTCGTCTTGCCGCATCCCGATTCGCCGACAATCCCAAGAGTTTCGCCCGCCATCAAATCGAACGACACACCGTCCACAGCATGGACGAAGCTAGGATTTCGATCCCACCATCCCGAGGAAAGGGGAAACCGCTTCGAAAGGTCCACAGCCCTCAACAGCAGGCGAGAGGTGGTTGCAGAAACGGCCTGAGTGTCGTTCATGGCTTCACTCATCCGATGGATTCCAGCAAGCCGCCCACTGGTCGCCCCGCTTTACGATCGGCGGCGCGGAAGTCCGACACTCGTCAGTCGCGTACGCGCATCGCGGATTGAAGGCGCAGCCGCTCGGCGGATCCAAAAGGTTCGGCGGCTCTCCCGGCAAGGTGACCAGTTCGTGCTTGTCGCCTCTCACACTCGGAAAGGCCGACATGAGTGCACGAGTATAGGGATGGATTGGCCTTGCATATACATCGGCAGTCGGCCCAAACTCGACGAGCTTCCCGGCATACATCACGCCCACAACATCGCACACCTCGGCGATCACCGCCATGTCGTGCGAGATGTAGATCATGCTCATGTCGAGTGACCGTTGGATGGTCTGCATCTCCCGGAGTATGTGGTCTTGAACGATCACGTCCAACGCCGTTGTCGGCTCATCGGCGATGATGATGTCCGGCTCGCACGCCAACGCCATCGCGATGATCGCGCGCTGCCTCATGCCACCGCTGTACTCGTGCGGGTAGCGCAATATGTAGCTCGGATCAAGGCTCACCAGATCGAACAATTCACGCACCCGCTCCATCGCATCCCGACCTGCCGACGAGGAATGCGCCTCCAAAGCCTCCACGATCTGGTCTCCGACCCGGTATACCGGATCGAGTGAGTTCATCGCGGCCTGGAAAACCATCGAGATGCGATCCCACCGGTGGGGCCTCATCTCGTTTTCGCTGAGCGGCACAAGATCGACGCCGTTCAACGAGATGCTGCCCGAAACAAGCCTCGCATTGTCCGGGAGCAGCTTCAGCAAAGTCATCGCAATCGACGATTTGCCGCAGCCGGATTCGCCCACGAGCCCGAGCGATTGTCCGCGTTCCACCGAGAACGAGACGCCATCGACCGCTCGCACTATCCCCGCCTGAGTCACATAGTGCATCTTCAGGTCGTCGACTGCTAGAACCGGATCGGTCGTCATCGTCTCCTCAGCCTCGGATTCACCACCTCGTCGAGCGAACGTCCCACGAGATAGAAGGCGGAACATAGCAACGTAATCGAAAGACTAGCCGGGAATATCAGCCACCAAAACTCAGCGACTTGCAACAGGTAACCGGCCGACTCCGTGGTGTGTATCATCAGCCCCCAACTCATCCGCACGTTGAGCAATCCCAGGAAACTCAGCACCGCTTCCGAAAAGATCGCGCTGGTCACGGTAAACATCATGTACAGGAACGAAAGCGGCAGGAGATTCGGCACGATGTGTACCAAGATGATGTGAAAATGTCCTCCGCCCGCGCTCCTCGCGGCATCGATGTACGGCTTGACGACCACTGACAAAGCCTGCGATTTCAGCACCACGCCAGTCGCGCCAAAGCCCGACAGTATGCCGATCAAAAGTGCCAGTTCGAAGTGTTCGACCCCGATCAGTGCGCTAAGCACGATCAGCACGCTGATCGCCGGCATCATGATCATGATGTCCGCAAGCCTCATCAGGAGCGTATCGACCCAACCTCCGAAGTACGCAGCGATCGCACCCACCGAAGTCCCGATCACGACAGTCACCGTCGCGGCAAGCAAACCAAGCAGGAACTCCGACCTCGCGCTGAACATGAGCTGACTGAGGATGTCCCTGCCAAGCGGATCCGTGCCCAGCGGATGCTTCAGACTCGGCGGCGCGGGTTGCTTGGTTTCATCGAATGCATAACCGATGACCGGATCGTAAATCCGCGGCTCCCAGACCGTATTCATCAGCACCGGATGCGCCGCTGCCAAAACCGCGTACATAGCGATTATCGCCAGTCCTAACAAGCCGATACGAGTTCGGACGAAAAGCCCCCAGTTTTCCCGCACCGATCTAGATGCCAGTCGCAGGCGGGCGCGCCAAACAGACGTTGACGTGACGGTTTGGGCACTGTCCATAGCCATCAGTACCGAATCCTCGGATCGAGATACGCGTACAGGATGTCCGCAACAAGGTGCGCCACGAGCACAAAGATTCCGACGAACACGAAAGCGCCGACCGCCAATGGCAAGTCTTCCGTCAGCGTCGCCGACACGAGCGTCTGACCCATACCGGGCCACGAGAATATCGACTCCGTGATCACACCGCCATCCACCGCGAACGCCAAGCTGAATATGAAGCTCGTGACAACCGGGAGCAGGGCATTACGTGCCACATGCTTGTCGCGCACCGCGCGCTCGGGCAACCCCTTCGCCCGCGCCGCCATCACAAAGTCCTCCCGCATCGTCTCTAACATGCTGTTTCGCGTCAGCAGCATCGTACCCGCGAAGCTGATCAGCGTCAGTGTTGCGACGGGCAGCACCATATGCCGCAAAATGTCCCAGGCATAGGCCACCGTTCCCGACGCCATCCAAACCGCAACTACCGCGAGAGTTGCCAAAAGCATGCTCACGATACGGATGATCCGAGCATTGCTCATCCGCCTTTGTGACGTGACCACGAACACGGTGAGCACTACGAACGACACCGCGAATGCCGTCAAAATCATCTGAGTAAACACCGAATTGGCGTCGATAGGCGCATCCCGCCATAAAACCGGATCGAGGAACTTGCCTATCGGGAACCATCCGGCTTTGAACGCGAACAGCCAGATCATCATCAGACCGAACCACGGAGTGAAGACAGTGTAAAGCGTGACTCCGCTAACGGTTGACGTATATTCGAACCATCCTCCCCTCCGCCACGCAACCACCTTTCCGAGACCAAACCCGAGGTAGAAGGAGAGCGCCGTCGCCGTCATGAAGAGGACAACCGTCCTAGGCAACCTCTCTTTGATGACGTCTGCCACCGATCTGGGGTAGTGACTGAACGATATGCCGAAATTCCCGGTGAACGTGTTTTTGATGTGGACTACGTACTGTTTCCACAGCGGCTCGTTCACGCCGAACAGGTCCTGCAGCCGCTCTCGCGTCTCAGGCGGCACATCAGGGTTCAGCGCATAGAAGTTGCTGACATCTCCCGGTTGCGCGTTGACGATGAAGAAAACGAGCGACAGAAACACGAACAGCGTGACGAGGATCTGCGCCGACCTCTTCAGCAGGTACTTGGCCATTAGCCGGTTTTAAGGATCACGTCGGTGACCTCCCCGTGATCCCCGCCAAACCATGCGTCATTCCGGCGAAAGCCGGAATCCAGTGGCGGGGATCACGGAGTTTTTGGAATGATCTCACGAATGGGGCAGTGGGTGTCTTACTTGATGACCGCTTCCTGCTGCATCCCGTTCAGCTGCTCCAGCCCACCGAGCACCGAAGTGTAGGGGAACTCGATCCGCGACGGGCGGTACGCGTCCAACTTCGGTGTGGTGAACAAAGGCACGTATGGCAGGTCTTCCGCTAGGAACTCTTGGAGTTGGAACACCTTGTCGCGCGCCCCTTCGATTGTCGTCTCCGAAAGCAATCCCAGCGCAAGCTCGTCGAACTGGCTGTTGGCATACCCGCCCCAGTTGTAACCACCACCGATCTCCGGGGAGTGCCTGCTGTGGAAGAAGTTCTCAAGGTAGTCCGGGAAGATCGACAGCCCCCAACCGAGCATCCACATGTCGAGGTCTTCCGCGACCGTGTCGCTGAAGAGCTCGTCCACGATCACATTGAAGCCAGTCAGATGGGCGCGCACCGGTATCCCGATGTCGTTCATCCACCGGTCGGCCCAGATGGCGAACGTCGACCGCATCGGATCGTATCCCGCGCTCGGCGCTATAAGCGTCATCTCAGGCACGGGCGTACCGTCCGGCATCTTCAGACCCTTGCCTTGCTTGGCGACGAAGTTGCCGTCCTCACTGATCTCCGGCTCTTCCTCGTACGTGAAGCCCGCGCTCTTGAGTAGCTCGACGGCTTGCGATATCCGATCGCCACGGCTGAGGTCCTTGCCGTACGTCGGAACGTCGGCGTTGTGCCAGAACTCGTTGCCTTCCGGCACCATCGCGTACACCGGGATAGCCGCGTCTTGAAGCACAGTCCTCGCGACGAACTCCTTGTCGATCACCGTGGCGACAGCTTGTCTGAACTCGGTGATGTTCATCGGGGCTTTACGAACGTTGAAACCGATGTATCGGACACCGTTGTTGGCGTTCGCGGCTATCTGTAGGTCAGGGGTGTTCCTGACACGGTCTAGGAAACCCTTTTCGAGACCGAGCGGATTGAAGACATAGTCGATGTCGCCTTTCGTGAGAGCGAGGATCGCCGCATCTTGGTTGCCGTAGATGCTGAATAGCTCAGACTCGACGTGCGGGCCAACGGTGTACTCGAGGACCTTGTCGCCGCTGGCGTCTCCGAAGTAGGTAGCAGAGTGTCCTGTCCGGTCATTGGAAACCGAATACGCCCCGTCGTCGTACAACGTGACTACCGTTCCGCTGTCGAAGTAGTTGGGATCGGTGTTGTTCTCGAAGAAAGCACCGGGCTCCCACTTGTTGAAGGTGAATCCACCAAGGGTCGGCTCACCCTCCGGCACATGCGCGAACAGCGCTTCCTGCTGCTGCTCGATCTCACCGGCTTTCTTCGCCTCTTCGACCACCGGTGTCCAGTAATGTTCGGCCAGCACCGGCATGAAGCCGAGTCCAAACTGCCAGACGCTCAACCCGGGTGTCAGGGGATTGCCTTCTTCGTCCGCAGTCTTGAAGAACACCTTCAGCGTGTGGCTGTCGATCGCTTCGACGCGTTCCAAGAAGGCCTGGTCGACCACCGCTGCCCAGTTCGACGAGAGACCCAAGTCCATCACCGTGTTGACGGTGAAAACGAAATCGCCAGCGTCCAATTGTTCGCCATCGCTCCACACGACATCTGTCCTGATAGGCACCTCTGCCGTCCAAAACTCGCCATCACCGATGGTCTCCTTGACTAAATCTGTTGGGAAGTCTGCTGCGAGACCCGGCACCCAATCGAACCGCTGGTCCGAGTAGCCGTACAAAGCACCCGAATGACCATCGAGCACATACTGCGTCCACACCGAACCGGCCGGTCCGCCATAGTAGTTCCAGAAATTCCTAGAGATCGGCTCCTCGAAAATCCCCATCTGGTAGATCGGCGGTCCCGCTGAAACCTCCGGCTCCGGAGTGGGCTCCACGATCTTCTCCACCTCCACAATCTTCTCAACCACCTTCTCCACCTCTACCTCAACCTCTTTGATCACCTCTTTCTCGACCGGAACTTCCTTGATGACCTCTTTCTCCACCTCAACTTCCTTAATCACCTCCTTCTCAACCTCAACCTCCTTGATGACCTCCACCGGAACCTCTTTGATTATGGTGACGGGCTCCGCCTCTTCTTGGCATGCAACCAAAACGAACGCTGAGAGCGCTACCAAGGCGAGGATCGAGGATCGCGCCGACATTGACAATTTCATGGCCCAACCTCCTTGTTTATATGGACAGTTTAACCGTGATACGGCACCGGGAAGCCGTAAAGTTTTCTGCGAACGACTCGATCTTGCAAATTGGGTTCCAATTGGATTTTGAGACGCGAGACTATTAACTCTGAACACGTGCATTTAACAGACTCGACACATTCACGAAATGAAAGCGTAACGTTTCGCCCGTAATTTTTGACTGTGGAACCGGGAGAAACATGGAATCCTCACTACTAACGTCTTCAAAGCAGATCGCGTCGCACCGCATCGATGGCGCGGCCTTGATTCTGCTGGCAGGCGTGTGGTCGGTGGATCGCAACGACACCGGAACCCAAAACAATCCTCATGAATGGTACGAGCCAAACAACGTGCATTTGCGCGCCGGAGTCCGAGTAACGACATAGACTGACACCCGAAGATGGTTTATGCAACAGGTGGTCGCCTAATCCCTTACGACAAGCTCGTACCGGCCACCAGCAACCTGTTGAAAACGCCTCCGATCGGCGGGTTGCACTCGGACGACGGCGTTTGACTCAACTTTGTTCTCGGTAGCGGCATCATCGTAGGGATCACAACAGCTCACGTTTGAAAGACTCAGCCCATCGCCGTTGGTGATGCGGCAAACCGTCGACGCGAATGTCCAAGTCGATTGTTACGTTTATCAACTCCTCGGTACTTTGGACTTTGGCGGAGGTGTCCACGTTGATCACGCCGTCCGCGCGCGTTATGGTCCTGAGGTGCTGTCCGAGGGCGGTTGTCGCTGCCGGATTCCGGTTGTCTGCCCAGACCTCCAGCTTGGATTCCAATTTGACTGTGATATCGGGACTCACTTTGTTCTCATCTATGCGGTGCAACTTTAGCCCGGTGCGACCCCTCAACATATCCTGTGCGATTTCCCACGGGATGGCGTTCTGGCCCTCCTCCGGGTATCTCACTGGATTGGCGGATGCCTCGTATTCCATCTCGTCGGGCGGCAACTCTCCGTCGTCGGCGTGCCGACTAGGTACAACCGGCAGGTCCAAGTACGACCCCCGCTCCTTCTCCCGGTATACGCGGTTCGTTCCGTGATAGGGGGTTGGCCACAAGTTCGGGAAATCTGCACTGCTTATCGAGAGCCGGATCCTGTGCCCGCGCTCGAACCTCCATGCTGTGGCATCAAGATCTACGTGGAGTTCGTAGATTTCGTTCGGCTGCATCGGTTCAGGATCGGTTAGCGAGTTGCGCCGTGTGCCGTTCAATACTCCGATCGTGACCTGAGCGCTGGTACCGTCAGGCCCGACGTCTGAGAGCCGGGCCACGAACGCCATGACGGGCGCTGTAGAGCTGACGTGTATCACCGCCTTGCCCATGCCGATGATCTCTAACGGTTCCTCCAGCGGTTCTGAGGTGTAGTTCAATGAGTAGATCTCGTCTACACGCTGCTCGCTCGGCAATCCGTACGGCACACCCGCGCTCCACAACCCCCCAGCAATGCCCACCGAGGGTCGGTACCGATATTCATCATAGCCGTCAGCGGAGACGTCAGCGTTGTCGAGGCGGAGTTCGCTGCCGAAGGACAATCGACGAGTGAGACTGTGGGGAATGGGGAAGGTAGGCTCGCAACGCCAGTAGCCGGAAGTATGCGTGCGATAAGGATCGGGCCGATCAAACGACTGGACATAAACGTTGATCGCTGGTTCGTCCATGACTCCGTTATCGATCCCTTTTAGCCAGTAATCGCACCAACGCACAGTGAGATGCTCGCGCGCCAACGACGGCCCCGGAGTTTCGCAGTCTGGACCGGAATGGTTCCAAGGACCGATCAGCACCTTAGTCGGCGCCGTCATGTGTTGTGAAGTCCTAAGCGGCGCATTGCAGTAGCCGTCACGCCAACCCCCGATAAGCAATGCCGGAGTTTTGATCTCGTGATAGCGATCACGTATGCTGCCGAGCCGCCAGTACTCGCCATCCGTCTGGTTGGCGAGCCACGTGAGCAGGTAAGGGACATTCTGCTCGAACCGTTCTTCCCAGAGTTCGACCCAACGCTCACCACTGTACTCGGGGTAGGGCGGCATCGCGTTCATGCCAATCATCGAACAGCCGTAAGCGCCAATGTCGTAGTAGCAGCGCCAAGCTCCGCCGCGATAATGGCAATCGTCGGTGTACCTGTCGTCGGTGAAATTCCAAGGGATGATCGTCCCTAGATGAGGGGGCGCCAAGGCTGCGACCTGAACGCTGGTAAATCCACCGTAGGATCCGCCGGTCATTGCGACTTTGCCGTCGCACCATTCTTGATCAGCGATCCACTCAACCACATCGAACCCGTCGAACTGTTCCACCGGGCGGTACTCGTCGTCGTTCGAACCTTCGCTAGATCCGGTGCCGCGGCAGTCCACACGGGCACCGATGTAGCCGTGTTGTGCCCAATGGTTTTGCATGCCGGTGAGCGGGCGTTGGTCGTCTTTTCGGTACGGGATGTAAGTGAGGATGACGGGCCACGGTCCTTCGCCTCTTGGAACGTGTATGTCTAGTGCGAGCTTGGTACCGTCGCGAGTCGGCACCATGATGTTTTTGACGAATCTGACGCCGTCCGAACTCACTGCCAACGGCAGGACGCCGGAGTAGGTTTCAACTGCCATGTGTGTCTCCGATCTAGGGATACCCGCGGTCAACCCACGTGTCGACGGATTTTAACGTCGCGTTTGAACCGCAACAGCGTGTGCGGGATGGTACGTGTCGCGGGGTATACTGACGCGCGCTGCATAGTTCGAACAATTTGAACGCGGGAGACTCAGTCGATATGGTTGCCATCAACGTCATCTTGACGATGGATTGCGAACCCGCTCTATTCGAATGCTCGCCGCTGGCGATCAAACTTTCAGGCACCGGACCTGCAACGCACGAAGAGGGCGAAAGTTCGATTAGAGCGTACGTCGAGGCGGCGGACTACGAGGGGTATCCGGTGACACTTTTCGCTCATCCGGAGGTAGCGTTGGCGCAAACCGCGCTGTTGCTCGAGATGCAACGATCGGGGGCGTGCCTTGGAATGCATCTTCATCCGTACAAGTTCGATCCGATCAAGTATCCGCGAGACCTCGGAGCTTTTACCGCGGGGCAGCAGGTCGAGATGATCGCCTCGGCGTCGGAGGTGTGGTCGGACGCTTTAGGCCAGCCGCCCAGATTTTTTCGCGGCGGCGTTTATTCGGCGAACGATGCAACCTTCGGCGTGCTTTTTGATCTCGGTTTCGAAGGCGGAAGCCTGTCGGTCCCAGGTAGAGTATTGCCGAGGGCGATGGCGATCTGGGCGGGTGCGGAGTTGTATCCTCACCGGGCCAATCTATCGTTCCGCCACATCAGAGGCGACAGCGATTTCATCGAGGTGCCTATGTCGTCGGACACTTCAAGACCGATGGAGAGCGGAGAGTTAGGTGAGATTGGTTTTGAGTGGCCATATGTCGCTTCGACTAAGTACAAACATGATGAAATCGTCCGCAACGTGATTGCGCGGAGCATCGAGGATCGTGCATCCTTCCCGACATACGTTACGAACACGCACCAGGATCAAGACTACGCCGACCCACAGCATCCGGCGAGCGTCAACCTGCGCACGATTTTCCGTACATTGCGGGAATCGGCGTCCGAGTTTGGAATAAGCTTGACGGGCCGCACGATCGCCGAGATGTGCGATCTAGTTCGTACCAGCGATCCCGCGTGTTAAGGCGTTTCCATAACCGAGATTTGATCATCATACGAGGCACTACCGACAATGACCCCCGTACTCATAGCAGCCTTCGACGGCTTCCTGCCTTCACAAATCCGCGCCGATACCAGCGAATGCGCGGAAAACGCTATGCGTGGATGCTTCGACATGCCTGGTACGGCGCTCAACGATCATCCCGTGTCGCGAATGCAGTGAAACAGGATTACCCGATGTAACTGAAGCGCCGCCAGCATCGCTCCACGACGTATCGATGCGTCCTTGGTCCAAATCATCCATCACACTACCGATGGCTGAAGCGTAGTCGCGTGGCTCGATCTGTGGAAAGAGTTCGCTGGCCAGATCGCTGTTTACGACTACGTCATTGCGAATCCCTTCGATCAACGCGGAGGCGAATCCGGCGACAACATCGTCTCCATGATCAAGCGAATCACCCACACCTCCATCCAAACCGCGCGCATCATCGACACCCTCCCAACCCCATTCACCGACGGCTGGACACCCAGCTAACCATCCCTCTCTCCAACATCACCACCCAGAAAAACATCATGTTCACCCCGTCCATCCATGCAAATCCACACCCCGAAAATCCCACCAATTCCTCTATCCTCACAATCCCGGCTCAGACAACTTTTTGAACTTGTTCAAAAACTAATCTTGCCGGAGTTTTGCCGCTACAGCGGCAAGTTTGTTCTAAATTCCCCTTCCAGGCAAACCCCCAAATCCTACGAAAAACATCATTCCACAACCCTCACACGTCAACATCCGCCCCATCCCTCACACCACACCTCGAATATCACCACAAAATACCCCTCTCATGATCTTGCCGCTCCAGCGGCAATTTCGCGGCAAGAGCGGCAAAACTCCGGCATGACCACAAGCCGATTCCCTGCCTTTTCGGTCCGCGAAGTGATACGATATGTCATCACTTGAACCTCTCCAAAACCCCCTCCTCAGAAACGGAAACCAACGCTAAATCTATGCCCGAAAACGCAACAAGAGAGCCGATTGCTGTAGTAGGAATGGCATGTAACTTCCCCGGAGCTGCGAATTTAGACGCATTCTGGCAGTTGTTGATGGATGGCGGGAACGCGGTGACCGAGGGCTTCGCGGGCCCGGGAGAAGGGCGCATGGGACAAATCTTCCGCGACGGTCCCGTAGATAACGAAGCATGTCGCTACGGCGCATTCGTCGACGATATCGACCAGTTCGACGCCGGATTCTTCCGAATCTCGCCAGTAGAAGCCGATCTCCTCGACCCCCAGCAGCGCATGATGCTCGAAGCCAGCTGGATTGCCCTCGAAGACGCAGGAATCGACCCAACACGCCTAAAAGGCAGCAAAACCGGCGTCTACTCCGGCATCAGCAACGACGAATACCGAATGTTGGTCTTGGATTCCACAAGACCCTCCGAAGCCGCAGGCAGCCTCTACGCACTCAGCGGCACAAACCTAAACGGGACAGCCGGACGCGTATCCTTCGTCCTCGGCCTGAACGGCCCAGCCAAAGCCGTCGACGCCGCCTGCGCATCAGCCCTCGTCGCCGTTCACGACGCAGTAAGCGACCTCCAGCACGGCAAAGCCGATCTCGCGCTAGCCGGCGGAGTTCAGGCGATCCTCAACGGCCGCATATACGAGCTGCGTGCCGAAGCCATGATGCTATCCCCGGAGGGGCAGTGCAAAACCTTTGACGCCTCAGCGGATGGCTACGTACGCGGTGAAGGTTGCGGAGTCGTTGTCTTGAAGCGGCTGAGTGACGCCGAGGCAGACGGCGATCGCATATGGGCGGTGATCCGAGGTTCAGCAGTTAATCATGGCGGAGCGAGCGCAGGTTTGACTGTGCCGCACGCACCAGCCATGGAGAAGTTGATCCAAACTGCTCACTCTGATGCCGGCATTCCGCCGTCAGAGGTCGATTACCTCGAAGCCCACGGAACCGGGACGGCAGTTGGCGACCCGATAGAAGTTGAAGCGGTTGCGAATGTTTATGGAGAAGGGCGGGAATCAGATCGGCCGCTCCTCATGGGGTCGGTAAAAACCAATGTCGGACATTTGGAATCGGCGGCTGGGATAGCAGGATTGATCAAGGCGGTGATGGCGGTCGAACGGGGCTTCATTCCCAAACACCTGCATTTCAACGACCCTAATCCGAGACTCGATTGGGAAAGTCTTCCGTTGCAGGTTACGACGGAGAATATGGACTGGCCGCGACGCAACGGGCACCCAAGACTAGCTGGAGTCAACTCGTTCGGGATATCCGGCACGAATGCCCACATCGTGTTGGAAAGCTATTCCGGTTCGGCCAATAAGACCGCCTCTGAGAATGGCTTGGATTGGGGATTGGCCGGATCTGCAAAAACAATCCCAGTTTCGACCCCGAAATCAGTCGCCGAAGTTACCGAGTCGGAAGACGCAACGAGTAACCGTCAAAGTCGATTCCTGCCGTTGTCCGGCAAGTCAGAGGGCGCGGTACGAGACCTCGCAAAGCGTTACACAACGTGGCTCGATGAAAAGGTGTCAGAGGATCACTCTGATGATGTGACCGACGCATTGCTATCCGATATGGCGTGGACGGCAGCGGTCGGGAGGACCCATTTCGAACGACGATCGGGTGTGTTGTTCAGCGATGCCGATTCCTTGAAGGATTGTCTCAGCGAGTTGGCCGAAACTGCGCCGATTTCGGAGCCAGCTTCAGCGACCAATGTCGCGTTCCTGTACACCGGCCAAGGAAGCCAGTGGTTAGGGATGGGACAAGCCCTATATGACAGCGAGCCGGTAGTTCGCGCCGTGATGGACCGTTGCGAGGAGGTGTTCAAGGAGGAACGCGGCGAATCGCTCTTGGATGTGATGTGGGGCAGGAACGACGCGAAAGGGGATCTGGGCGATACGGCGTGGGAGCAACCTGCGCTGTATGCGCTGGGCTGCGCGTTAACGGCTCTGTGGGAGAGTGTAGGCATCCGGCCTAACGTCGTTTTAGGCCACAGCGTAGGAGAGATAGCAGCGGCACACACTGCCGGCGTCTTCTCTCTAGAAGACGGAATGCGGTTTGCGGCGGTGCGGGGCACACTTCTATCGGCAACAGAAACCGGAACAATGGCCGCCGTATTCGCACCAGCGGCAGAAGTCGAATCGACGGTTGAGCAACTAAATGCCGATTCGGCTGGCGTTGGGTTGAGCATTGCGGGCTACAACGGCGCACACCAAGTGGTCAGCGGCCCAGTTGAAGACATCGAACGGATCGTCGAGCACTCCGAAGCCCAAGGCATCCGGGCGCGCAGGATAAACACGAGCAAAGCGTTTCACAGTGCTTTGGTTGAACCATCGCTTGACGCATTGGAATCGTTCTTGGAAGGTGTGTCCATAGATACACCGTCAGTGACATTTGTCAGCAATCTAACGGGTAAAGCGGTTGAACCCGGTATGAAACTAGACGGCGCGTACTGGAGGCGACATGCCCGCGAGGCGGTCGCATTCGCGAGCGGCGTAAAGACAATGGCGGAACTCGGCGTGGATCTGGTGGTGGAGATAGGCCCGCATTCGGTACTCGGTCCGATGGCTACTCTCTGCTGGCCAGAGTCGGTCGCAGGTTCCAACGTATCCGAAGCGCCGGGATCGATAGCCAGCCTGCGCAGGCCGCCGAGGGACGGGTCGTCGTCAGATGCTGAGACCAGTTTCGTTGATGCCGTCGCAGAAGCTTACCGAGCCGGTCTTGATATCTCATTTGAAGGTCTATTCGCAGGAGAGAGTCGTCGCAAGATTTCGCTTCCTACCTATCCGTTCCAACGGGAGCGTCATTGGGTTGAGCAAGGCAAGCAGCGGAGAGCGGTTTCAGGCCACTCGTTGCTCGGAGTCCGGCATGAAGGAGCCCGCGGCGAGGTCTCATACGAGACCGAAGTGTTGCCTCTCGATCCCGTTTGGTTGAACGACCACCGAGTCTTCGGACGTATCGTAGCACCAGGCGCGTTGTATGGGGCGATGGCGGTCACGGCATCATCCGCAGAGGGTGGCGGATTGGTGCTTGAGGACATGCAGCTGCACAACCCGCTGGTCTTTTCTGAGAGAGCCTCCGACAGCGATTCCGACCAAGAAGGTCGGGCTGTCCAAGTCGTGCTGGACGAATCCGAACAAACATCATTTCGCAGTGTCCAAGTCTTCAGCAAAGGCAGTGATAGCGGTTGGACGATGCATATCGAAGGTCGTGTGTCCACCGCCGCTTCGACGCCAGAAGTCAGCGAACGGATCGACCTTGAAAATCTGAAGGCCCGACTGTCACCAGCGGATGTGTCGGATTACTACCGAGCCAAATTAGACACTGGGATCGATCTCGGCCCGTTGTTCCGCACCGTGGTTAGCGCGTGGGTAGGTGAAGGCGAGGCGTTGGGCGAGGTTGGTTTGCCGGAACTCCTCGGCCGAAACGAGTTGGACGTTCATCCATTGTTGCTTGATGGCTGTTTCCAAGTCGTTGGGGTTGCGCGTAACATGTCTGGCGCGGTTGATGAACCGACGTATCTCCCCTTCGGTTGGGAACGAATGTGGTTGACGAAGCGGCTTCCGGATCGATTGATGTGTCACGTCCGGATGAGTGAATCGACTCAGTCCGTTGAGCATCCCGAAGTCCTTACCGGCGAATTGCGCATCTACGACTTGAGCGGCGAGTTGATCGGTGGATTTAGCGGGTACACAGTCAAACGAGCCACACCCGAAGCACTACTGTCAGCGGTCGAAGAAGTAGACGACCTCCTTTACCAAGTGGTATGGCGTGATCGCGCACTCGAGCCGGGGATAGTCCCCGCAGATTTCTTCCCGAGCCCGTCGGATGTCGCCGCTGGTTCGGGGTTGTTCTCTGACTACCTCACCGAGGCAGAAGTCGATCCCATCAGTAGAAACGCGCTTCTGACAGATATGGAGCGTTGGTCCCGTTCGTACGCGCTGCTCACGCTCGAAAAACTGGGATGGCAGCGTCGGTCGGGTGATTTGATCGACGCCGAAGATCTGAGAGAAAGCTTGGGCGTACTGGAGGAGCATAAACGCCTCTTCCGCAGGTTGCTCGAAATGTTGGCGGCATCCGGAGTGTTGGACGAGAGGGATGACGGTTTCACGGTCCTTTTGGACCCTGAAGACACTTTGCCTGTGGAGTTGCCGGCGAATCCAGAAGCTTTCCACATACAGATGTCGGAGACATATTCGCACGGTTTGACAGAGGTAGGACTCTTTAGACGATCTGGCGCGGCACTCGCCGACGTGTTACGCGGACAAGCAGATCCACTAACGCTTTTGTTCAGTAGTGGAGAACCCACTGCGGCCGATCTATACCTCAAGGCGCCGGTAGCAAAGGCTGCGAACGAGATGCTTGCCGAAGCCGTTCGGAAGCTCGTAGCCGAATTGCCGGAGGGGCGACGGTTGCGCGTGATTGAAGTCGGAGCCGGAACGGGCTCGGCGACCGCGTCCGTATTGCCAGAGCTTCCAGCCGGACAGTTCGACTACACCTACACGGATATCTCGGCGGGATTCTTTGCCGAGGCTGAAGCCCGGTTCGGTGACGGCGACGGATGCATCGAATATCGGCCTCTGGACATTGAAAAGGATCCAATAGCTCAAGGCTTCGATTCGCACGGGTACGACCTGCTTATAGCCTCGAACGTTTTGCATGCCACCCGCTATCTTAAGGAAACGCTGGAGCACTGTCTGGCGCTCATGGCCCCGTCGGCTCATCTGGTGGCGCTCGAAAACTTGAGGGGCCTCGGATGGATGGACCTTACTTTTGGTCAGCTGGACGGCTGGTGGCGTTTCGCCGACGAGTACCGTCCGCACCACGCACTTGCCGGTCCTTCAGTGTGGAAACAAGCGTTGAACGATGCCGGCTTCGCAGACTCCGAAGTATTGGGCGTCGACGATTCCTTCACTCACGAGATGTTGGATAAGGGCGTGATCGTGGCCCAGGGTCCGGAGCGAGTAACTGAATCCGCTGGCATATGGATTTTGGCAGCCGACCACGGCGGTGTTGCGGAACAGCTAGCAGAGAAATTGTCTGAGCGAAACCAGACGGTCGTGGTTGCGCGCAGCGAAGGACATCAAAACGGCAGGCACATACCTGCCAACTCCGCGGTTACCGAAATCGTGATAGATGCAGACAGTCGCGACAACTGGCGATCACTCATCGACGATCTGCCACAAGACATTCCGTTGAACGGCGTGGTGCATCTGCACGCTCTCGACGGTCATGGCAACCATGCGACTACCGAAGAGATCACCGGGGACGTGAAACATGCTGGCGAGAGCGCGCTCGCGTTTGCACAAGCATTAGTTGAATCCAATTCGATTCCTGCCAAAGGCATGTGGCTCATGACACGTGGCGCGCAGGTTTTGGAACGCGAGAGTTCAGGAGAGCTTGCCGGTTCGATTCTTTGGGGCCTCGGCAAGGTTTTGGTGCTGGAAGCATCTCACCTCCGGCCCAAGATGGTCGACTTGGACCCCAACGCGACTGGCGAGTCGGCTGAAATCGTGGATGAGCTGCTATTTCCAGACGAGGAAAACCACATCGCCTATCGTTCAAGACAGCGCTATGCGGCGCGTCTAGTAAGGCACGAAGAAGGAGACGCGCACCTTAACCTGCCGGAGGGTGCCGACTGGGTATTGGCCCCAGACCCCGACGGTGATTTTTACCGCCCCGCGATTAAACAATTGCCACCGCGTCTTCTTGAACCCAGAGAGGTCCGCGTTGCCGTTGAGGCGACAGGCCTCAACTTCTGGGACGTGTTCCGTTCAATGGGATTCATTGAAGAGGGCGATCTGGGCAGGGAGCTGTGCGGCCATGTTGTCGATGTGGGATCTGACGTCTCCAGCATGGCAGTTGGAGACCGCGTAGTAGGCCTAGGATTTGGTGCCTTCGCCCCAGAAATGATCACCCATGAGGCGCTGATAGCACCAGCTCCAGATGGTATCTCAGTTTCAGCCCTCGCCACCATACCTAGCGCGTACGTGTCGGCTGCTCTGTCATATCGATATTCAGGACTCGAAGCAGGCGACCGCGTACTAATACACGCAGGTGCCGGTGGAGTAGGCATAGCAGCTATCCAGTTAGCGCAAGCCGCCGGAGCAGAAGTGTTCGCCACCGCCAGCGCGCCGAAACGCGATTACCTGCGCTCTATAGGTGTCACACATCTCTTCGATAGCCGCACAACTGACTTCGGGAACGAAATCCTCGAAGCCACAGACGGCAAGGGTGTCGATGTAGTACTCAACAGCCTCACAAGCGAGGGATTCATCGACGCCAGCCTGTCTTGCCTCGCGCATGGCGGCAGATTCGTTGAATTGGCTCGGAGAGACATCCTGACCGAAGCGGAGATGGCAGCCCTACGTCCCGATGTGGACTACGCCATCTTGGAACTCGATGTGCTGAAGAAAACCGAACCGGACTTGGTCGGGGAAGTTCTGCGCGAGGTGATGGAGCAATTATCGAAGCGCGAGGTCGCGCCCATAGTCCACAGTCGTTGGCCGCTCGCAGAGGCGGGCACGGCGTTAGGCTTCATGCGGTCCGCCCGACACATCGGAAAGATCGTGTTGACACCTCAGCCGCTCGCGAAAGGCGGGTTGCGTCAAGACCGTTCCTACTTGGTGACAGGTGGACTGGGAGGCATCGGTCTCGCCGTCGCCGACTGGTTGGCTGACCATGGTGCTGGCACTATAGTGCTGAATGGTCGTCGTGAGCCCGGCTCAGAAGCAGAAGATGCCATCAAAACGTTGCGTAGCCGCGGCGTAAATGTGGAAGTTGAGTTAGCCGACGTGACCGACACGTCGGCGATCGATGCGATGTTAACCCGCATCGATGACAATATGCCGCCCCTCGGCGGTGTCATCCATAGCGTCGGCGTGCTGTCGGATGCCGCGCTGACAAATCAAACCTGGGCCAGCTTCGGGCAAGTGCTATGGCCAAAGATCATAGGGGCTTGGCACCTGCATAAAGCGACATTGGACCGCGATCTGGACCTGTTCATACTGTTCTCCAGCCGAGTTGGGGTGATGGGAAACCCAGGCCAGTCAAACCACGCAGCCGCTAACGCATTTCTGGATCAACTTGCGGGTCATCGACGCGCTCTTGGTCTCCCGGGCCAGAGCATCGCCTGGGGCGCATGGTCAGAGATCGGCGAAGCCGCAGAACAGCGCGAGCGAATCGAAAGTCGACGCGCAGCCTTAGGTGGTCGCTGGTTCACTCCGCAACAAGGTATCCGAGCGCTCGAGCAACTCGTGAAGGAAGATACGACGACATCAGTCGTGATGTCGATGGACTGGTCAGTCTTCGAGGAGGCCGTGACAGAGCCGCCTGCACTGGTAGAAGAACTGATCTCCTCAACTTCGTCTGACAATACGGCCGCCGATGCTTCATCTGAAGACTTGATGTCACAGTTGAGAGGCGTTCAAGCGAGTGACCGTGAAGACGTGTTGGTATCGTTCGTGCAGCGGGAGTTGCAAGCCGTTTTGAGGTTGACCTCATCGCCATCGCCCACAGTCGGGTTCTTCGACTTGGGAATGGATTCCCTGATGGCCGTCGAGTTGAGGAACCGTTTGAACCGAGCATTTGATGGCGAATTCGTTGCTTCGAACACCATCGTTTTCGACTACCCAAACGTATCGGAAATGGCCCGCCACCTTTCTGAGGAATTGGGAGATATCGGGGAAGAGAAGCAGGTATTCTCGATTGCCGTCGCGTCGGCGCCCGAAACGCCTGAACCTACTGTAGATTCGCAGCGTAAAGAAGACGGAATCGCTATCGTGGGTATGGCCGGTCGATTCCCGGGCGCTGACAATCTGTCGCAGTTCTGGGAGATGCTGGAATCCGGAACCGACGCGGTTACCGATGGACGTCGGGACACTGGTTCTTGGGAAGGGGCGGTTGGCGATCCAAACGCTGATGATCTCGCCTACCGAAGAGGCGCGTTCCTATCGGACATCGATCTCTTCGACTCGAGGTTCTTCCGCATATCACCCATAGAGGCGCGGTTGATGGATCCCCGGCAGCGGATGTTGCTGGAGACTAGCTGGCAGGCGATCGAAGATGCGGGGATAGACCCCGGAAGTCTGCGTGGTAGCCGAACCGGAGTCTATGCTGGCGTGGGCGGTAGCGAATATCGAGATTTGATCGAGGCCAGCGGAAGGGCGGACAGCTATCTCGGAACAACGGGAAGTGTGACGGTGGGAAGAGTTGCCTTTGCTTTGGGTTTAGAAGGCCCCGCATTGCCGGTAGACGCGGCGTGTGCTTCCTCTCTCGCATCAGTGCATCAAGCAGTGGTCGGTCTGCAGCACGGTGAAGTAGACATGGCGCTCGCAGGTGGTGTCAACTTGGCTCTGTCGCGTCCAGTTTCACGCTTCATGATGGACGTTGGTATGCTCTCGCCAACCGGCGTTTGTTGCCCATTCGATGCCGGCGCCGATGGTTACGTTCGTGGAGAAGCTTGCGGCATGGTTGTGTTGAAGCGGTTGAGCGACGCTGAAGCAGATGGCGACCGCATCTGGGCGATAATTCGCGGATCCGGAGTCAATCAGAATGGCGCGAGCGCTGGTCTGACGGTCCCTAACGGACAGGCTCAAGAACGTGTGATGCGCGAAGCTCTCGTACAGTCTGGAATCACGCCGTCCGAAGTCGATTATTTAGAGGCTCATGCCACAGGTTCTCAATTGGGCGACCCTATCGAGTTGAACGCTGCCGCGTCAGTGTACGGCGAGGGAAGAGATCCAGATCGCCCCTTATTAGTTGGATCCGTCAAATCGAATCTCGGCCACACGGAGTGGGCTGCCGGCGTCACAGCGTTGATAAAGACAGTGCTTTCGATGAACGAGGGAGTTATTCCCCAGCATCTGCATTTTGAAGACCCGAACCCTCACGTCGAATGGGACGAGTTGCCGGTAAGAGTGGTAGCAGACAAAACGGAATGGCCCAATGGAACCGGTCGAGCACCGATCGCTGGCATCAACGCGTTTGGCATGTCTGGAACCAACGCTCACGTGTTGGTCGAAGGCTACCGCGAGTCGTCAGCTGTAGATACGTTGAATGGCTTGGCGAGGTTGCCAATTGGAAGCCCTCACAACATTTCGGTTTCAACGAACGGAGTGCCTCAAGGCACTGCGGCCGACGATCAAGTAGATGGCAAACCGCGGGCAGTTCGCCTCTTACCGCTGTCGGGTAGATCGGTCGGAGCACTTCGCGACATCGCGATCCGCTACGTCGATCTCTTGGAGGCGCAAAACGAAGCAGTTTCGGACGATTGGCTGTCCGATTTGGCGTGGACCGCGGGAATCGGCAGGAGTCATTTCGAACACCGCGCTGGCGTCGTCTTCGACGATGTCGAATCTTTGTTGCGCGGGTTGAACCATGTGATGGACAACAGCGTCGCCGATGACGAAACCCCTGAACGTGCGGCTAGGAGAGTGGCCTCCATCTACCTTGGTAGTGGAGCACGGCATCTCGACATGGCCAAAGCGCTTTACGAAACTGAACCAGCAGTGCGGTCAGTTTTCGATCGGTGCGAAGTCGTATACCAAGAACTGCGTGGAGACTCCCTGATAGGGGTGCTGGCAAGTCAAACCGAATCGTCAAATGCAGGTCAAGACCCGGCTAAATTGGCATCCACGAACTACGCGTTCGATTGTGCCTTAACCGCGCTTTGGTCCAGCGTCGGAGTAAACCCGAGGCTAGTGTTCGGTAGCGGACTTGGTCAGGTGAGTGCGGCGCAAGCGGCGGGGATGTTCGATCTTGAGGATGGTCTACGACTGTCGACCGCACTCGGTACACTGGCGGCTGCGAGAGCAGGAGTTGAGTCGTTCGAGGGCGCGTCGGAAGCGTTGAACACAGTCTTGAACCAAATCGCGTGGTCGGAGCCGATGGTCCCGTTGTTCAGCACCTCAACTGGAAGGGAAATCGGGAGTCAAGACTTGACGAGTGTAGGACATTGGTCCAATCAATCCGATCAGGTACTGGCGTCTGACGCGATTCACCGAGGTTTAGCCTCAGCACAGATGGATTTGGTGCTGCGATTCGGCGATGAGATCGATTCGGGAGTGAATTCGGGTTGGCCGGCAATGGTAGGCGCTATAAATGGTTCGATAGATGACGAGGACGACCGACATTTGAACGGCACATTCGTCAGTGCAATTGCAAAAGCATACGAATCTGGTCTCGAGTTGACGTGGGAAGGATTGTTCGCCGGCGAAAATAGGCGTCGAGTGGCGTTGCCGCTGTACCCCTTCCAGCGTCGTCGGCACTGGTTCTAGAACGATGTGCACTCGGGACGGCTCTCGCCCCAGACCAAACGGACAATACGATAGGCCACAGGGAATTTTAAGGCGATAAAAGTGCTTAATCTCCTTTCAATTACGAAGTGACGCAATTAATTGCTACAATCGCTCTTTAGCGCCAAGAAAATAACAGGAGGGTATATACCCATGGCATCCACAGCGGATCGGCTCCGTGAAATGGTGAGCAATAATCTGGAAGTTGACGGAAAGCCGGTCAATGTTGGGGACGACTTGAACGTCGGCCTTACCGACCTCGGCGTTTCGTCGGTTGACGTAGTGGCGTTCGCGAAACTGGCGAACGATGAGTTCGATTTGTCGCTTACAGTCGATGATTGCGCGAACATCCCGACCTTGCAGGCATTGGTCGATCGGATAGACGGCTAAAACCGACAACCTGACTGAAATTCGGTCCGTCGCAACGGTTGGCCTTCGCCGAGTTATGGTGTGGGTTGTCGTCGCGACGGATCCGTATGAATTCTCAATATTGACTAGTTGATTCGCAGATATGATTCCCGTTGACGAGCGGTGGTGGCGGGAATACGGATCGATCGATGATGTGGTTATATACAAGGTGGACGTGTCGGAGGATGATAGTCGCGAAGCATTAGCGATACGTATGCTCGACGGGGGAGAGTCGGAGCGATCGCAAAGGTTCGTTTTTCCCGGTCCCAGACGCCGTTTCGCTTTGTGTCGGGCCGCTCTGCGTTCAATTCTCTGCCTACGCGTAGGGTGCTCGAATGATGATCTGAAATTCGGGGCCACTGATCAGGAAAAGCCATACGCGCTCATCCAAAATGAACCCATTCAATTTGGATTCAACGTCAGTCACAGCGGCGATTACGGTTTGATCGCGATAGGCGAATCGCCAATCTTGGGTGTGGACGTCGAGTTTCGCAGGCACCACCCAAACCTCGAACTATTAGTATCGACAGTCCTTAGCCCTGACGAGAAAGCGCAAATCGCGTCGGTTAGCGATCTCGGAGAAAAGAACAGTCTGTTCTTCGATTTTTGGACCGTCAAGGAGGCGGTGCTAAAAGCAGTAGGCGTAGGGATGTCTGGACCCGAACCAAGCGAGATCGAAGTCCCTCGCGAGATGAGAGAAGGCAGTCGTAGTTGCGTCACTCAGTTCAGGCAGATCAGCGAGTGCAATTGGCGGCTGGTGAATCTGGGCACTGCAAAGTTCGCAGCCGCATTGGCGTATATGGTTGATTGAATGCAGTTTGATTCGGCTGTATTTTCAGTATCAGCAGATGTCTACGAATTCCGACAAAGTGTGGAACCTGCCTGAACCCCACCAGACGGTGGACGTGCAGGTCGATGAGGACACGAAGATCACGTTGCGGCGGCACGGAAATCCTGATGGTCCACGCCTGGTGTTGAGCCACGGCAATGGGCTTGCAATAGATCTCTACTATCCCTTTTGGTCACTCTTGCTTGATGATTTCGACTTGGTGATCTACGACTTGAGAAACCATGGCTGGAATCGCGTAACCAGCATGAAGAACCACACGATGCCGGACTTCGCCAGCGATCACGATCTCGTCGTTGACGGCATCGACAGACTGTTCGGAACTAAACCCAAGGTCGGGGTCTATCACTCGGTCTCCGCTCTTGCGATGCTTTTGACCCCAAACAAGGGTGCCCAATTCGATGGTTGGGTGCTATTCGACCCCCCGCTCTGCAAACCCGGGCGAAGTTACTTCGATTTCGACGAAGTCGCTGAGAAGGTCGCAACGTTGGCCAGGCAACGCGCTGCTCGCTTCAACACCTTGGAAGACTTGTCTTCAATCCTTCCCTATCTGCCCAATTTCCAAAAGGTTGTCCCCGGTGTGCCTGATCTGTTCGTGAGGACTACGCTGAGAACCACAGATGATGGGTCCGGTTTCCAGCTCCGTTGTCCGAGAGAATACGAGGCACAAATCATCGAGTATGCCAGCGTGTATGCAGTCTTGATAAATTTTGCATCGTACAAGTGTCCGATGAAGGTGATCGGCGCAGACCCCACTTTGCCATACTCGTATCTGCCCACACTCGACCTCAGCGATGCGATCGGCGTCGACTACGACTTTTTACCCGAAGCGACACATTTTCTTCAGCTAGAGCAGCCCGAGGAGTGCGTCGAAACGATGCTTGAGTTCGTTGATCCTATCCTGCGACCATGATGGTCAAGATGTCGACATTTTGATACTTCTGATGCCTGACAGAAGACGCGTAGTGTCGTAGCAGGCGAAACGAAATATCGGATGGATCAACGGTTTCAGGTTCGTCTTCAAGATAGGCAAGACGATCCTCGATGTTGGCTTCATCGGAGACGGTTGTGAACTCCAATTCCACATCTCCGTTCTCCGCGCGCGCCGTGATGATCAACCGTGACGGCTTGTCGTCAGTCTGTTCTGAGTGTGCAGATGACAATACGGCAAGTGCCTCTTCGCCCGCGGATCGGAGCTTTTCCGTTGGTTCGGATCCCCATCCCATCTTGGATGCGACGCTCTGTAAAAATTCGTCAATATCCTTTAATGCCGACAATTGCGAGGTGGTTTCAAGGCGTTGTGGGCGTGCTCTGGAGAGGTCTACTAACGTGGTCAGGACAATGGCGGTAGCAGTACCGACAGTAATGCCGTTTCCGAGCAACGTTCCCCACGGTTCCGGCAAGAAACCAGCCAAAAGATTTTCGTGTTGCATCCCAAGACCTATCCCAAACGCGAGCCCCGCCACCATCGACTTCTGCGGATCCAGACCGGCTCGTACTAGGGTCTGTATACCTTCGATAAATACGAGCCCCAGCGCGAAGACCAAGAAGCCTCCCAACACAGGATTCGGAATAGTCAGCAACGCGCCATTGATTTTCGGTAGGAGCGCAATCAACAGCAGGATGCCAGCCATCACATACCCGACGCTCCGTGTAGCGACTCCAGTTACGCTGACTAGCGGAACTGTCAATGATGGATAAGTCGAAGTTGGTGGGGTACCAGCGACTCCAGACATCAGTATCCCAGTTCCGTTGGCATAGATCGATCCTTGGATCAGACGGAAATCGGTAGCCCTAGGCACCTTCCGAGAAACACGTTGGACGATCATGCCGTCGCTGATGTTCTTGATTGCTTGTATCAGCGTAACGATCAAAAACATCGGCAGCAGAGCCCAAAACTCGATGCTAGGCATCAGGTCTAACCCCGGGAAACTGATCTCTGGAATGCCAAACCAGGATGCTGAAACGAAAGCACTGGCATCGTAAATTCCCATCAGTGCCGCTGCGATGCAACCAGCGATTACCCCCAAAGAGATAGACCATGGCCTCCATAATCTGGGTGCCCGCAACACTAAAGCAACGGTAAGTAGCGCAGTGATACCGGCAGCAACCGTCCCCGCGTAAGGCGGCGCGCTTTCGGGCACTTCGTTGATCAGATCTATTGCAAACGGCAACGTTACCGCGGCGATCAGCATCAAAACAGTGCCTGCCACAGTTGGTGTGATGATTTTACGGAGCAACGGTAGCCACATAGCGATAGCGCAATAGAAAATTCCCGACAACACCACTAGGCTCGCCACCATCGTTGGACCACCCTCACTCAGCGCGATGACTGACACCGCGATGTAGTTCGTGGTGACCCCGCAGATCACTAAATGCCCACCCCCTAGCCGACCGATCTTTGCAGCTTGCAACACCATCATCGACCCGACGATGATCAATGTCGCGAATGCTGCCCAATTCAGGAACCCGGCATCCTGACCCGCTGATCGCACCGTGATCGCGACTACCAGAATCGTTGGTGCAAGAACCAACGTAACCCCTTGAAACGCAGTGCCAACGGCGGCCCAAGGCGGACATTTTTCGTCTGGTTCGTAGCGGAGTGTTGACATCTCAGAAATCGTTGCGCACTTTGACGGTTTTGCCGGTGCGAAGCGACTCCCAGCATGCGAGACCTGTCGACACGACTTTGGCGCCATCGCGCACTCCGACCCAGGGCTTCGTGCCGTTGAGGACGCAGTCTGCCATATGGCGCATCAAGACGATCAGTTCGCCGTGGTGCCCTGTGCGCGGCGGAAGGTGCGTATGGTACTCGCGAAAAGGCAGGTCGCCCTGAGGGTCTAGAGTCTTTACGTTGTTGCGTATCGTTCCCTTGGTGCCGAACACGGTGACGCTGTTCATTCGAGCGCCTCCAGGGTGGACCATGCCGCACTGATTTGCCACACGTCCGATCTTGCCGCTTACGAACTTTACGTTGATGAAGAAGCAGTCCTCCTGCGGATATTCCGGCGCGACGCCGCTGCGCAGACCCACGCAATGGACTTCGTCAATGTCTCCCATGAACCAGCGTAGAGCGTCTATAGGATGGCAGGCACCACCCAATATGAGGTCTTGCGGAATCTGATATCGCCAAGGCGTTCTCTTGTAGACGGGGCGGAGATCGTGAACGTAGTCCGCCTCTGCCATGAACAATTCACCGATCTCGCCTGCATCACAGGCTCGCTTCGCGTCGATCAGATCTAAACGACCACGCATCGATTGCGTTACGAGAAGCACCTGGCGGGTCCGATCAACGGCTTCGACGACGCTCTCGATCTCGTTCATCGTGTAGACCATGGACTTAGTGACCATCACGTGCTTGCCGTTTTCGAGTGCGGTGAGGATTTGGCGGGCGTGGAGAGGACCTGGAGTGTAGATGCCGATGATGTCGATATCGTCGCGCGCCGCCAATTCGTCGAAATCAGTAGTGGTTGCTTCGATACCGTGCTCTCTAGCCGCAGCATCGAGTCTGGCTTCGTCGATGTCGCAGAGAGCGGTTACGCGGATCGGCACTTCGTTCTCGGGGTTGTTGGCCTGAAGCAGGGTATCGCCGTGCCCTAATCCGGCTAGCCCTAGTCTAAGCGTGGTCATATCTGCCCTCGTTCATGTGGTACCCATGCCCCCTCTGGATTCCTGCCTTCGCAGGAATGACGGAGGTTGTGGTCATGTCCTTGCTCCTTCAGCTTGTCGTAAATGGCGTCCCAGCGCCTCGGCATGTCGTTCCGGTTCATTACCGGTTTGAAACCTAATGAAAGGTATACATGGATCGCGGGAAGGCGCCAATCGTCAGTCAAGAGGGAGACAGACTGGTAGCCGAGATGGACGAAGAATTTGGCGACCTCGGTACACGTTGCTCTAGCTAATCCCTTACCGCGGTGGTCTGGATGGGTGACTACAAAGTCTAGGATGCCTTGGTGAACGATGGTGTCCGGCGCATGGTTCATGTTCCTGCTGGCGAACGTCGCCGCCACGACCCGACCTTCGTAGTCGACCACTCGTGATCCTTCCAGGCGTTCGGTGTCCTCCAAATAGGCCCGTACTTCAGCATCGTTCCAGCGTTTGAATCCACACGCTTGAAGCGTCTCAGCCCAACTGCGGGCATCGCCACTTTGATAGGCGCGCATCACGTAGCCATCCGGCAGCGGAACATCCGGCAACTGGGCCACCGATGCCTCATCGATAACCATGCGGAGCTGCTTTGGGAGAAGCGGCGGCATGATGCAATGCTACATATTTCGCCAAGTTCTCTACGCTGCCCCGTGCTTCTCCTAGATAAAGTCGCGGTCTGTTTGGGGGGATAAGGCGGACGAAAAAGTGGTGTTGAGATAGACGCGTCGCGATACCTCGACGAAACCGAGTTTGGAGGCTATGTGCAAGGACGCTTCATTATCCTCGCCTGCGCTCCACACGGGTGTAAGCCCTAAGTCTTGGATGCGACGCACCACGATCGACGCGGACGCGGTTGCGAATCCCATCCCGCGCCAAGCATCATCGGTATAGACACCGATATCACCGTAGTTCGCGGTCACGGCGTTCGTGTGTGCTAGGGATACTAACCTGCCATCCACCACCGCACCGGCAGCTAGCCCATTCTCCAACAGGTCCTCATAAGTCTTGAACCCCAATCTGTGCGGGTCTTTTCGAAACTCAGCTAGGAGGTCAACATCGCGTATATCCAGCTGGCGGACCTCTGGTGCAATAAAACTGTTAACTTGCCCAGTCAGGGTGTGATACACGTCGCCGTACTGTTGGACTCGAACGTTCGTTTCCTGCTGAATAAGCGACGACAACGAGTCGGCCAGATCCGGAGGCACGTTTGGAGACATATCCCGTTGGCCCCACTTGTCGAGCTGACTCAGCAACTCCCAAAGACTGAACGCATCACTCCCAAAACACCACGGCTCCTCCAGCCACGGGTACGACTGGACGACCACCGCGTCGAACCGTGGCATCGAACCTGCCACGTAGACATCAGCGAGACCACGCCTCAGCAGGTGTGCCGGAATGGCGGTTTCTGGGGTGTCGCCTAGAACATCGGCCACTAGGTCGCGTTCTTTTTGTGTCTTTACAAGACTCATCGATCCCATCCTAAACTCGCCGTATTGCGGCGTATAATTTGCGCGGTAGCCGCCTGCGCTGGCGCACGTCTCAACATCTATAACCGTGTGGAGGAAATGGGATGCCTGGAAGAATGAGTACATACCGACCGCCGATCATGGGCACTTCGCACATGGTCTCGGCGGGCCACTACCTCGCCGCCGCCGCGGGATATCGCATATTCGAAGAAGGCGGCAACGCCATTGACGCCGGCGTGGCCGCTGGCATCGCCATAAACGTGACGCTTCCGAGCGCCACGAATTTCGGCGGAGTAGCGCCCATCGCGATCTACGATGCCGCGTCCGACGAAGTCGTGACCATCAGCGGCCTCGGTCGCTGGCCCCGCGCCGCGAACATCGAATACTTCAATCAGCACCACGAGGGTCAGATTCCAATCGGCATGCTCAGGACGGTTGTGCCGGCCGCGCCAGACGCGTGGTTGACGGCCATCGCCCAGTACGGCACGATGACCTTCGAACAGGTCGTCACTCCGGCGTTAGAACTTGCAGAAAACGGATTCCCGGTGTCGGCATATCTTTGCGAGGGATTGCAGTCAAACGAGGACGATCCAGAAGGCGGAGCGGCGATGTGGCCGTCGACCCGCGAGATCTACATGCCTAACGGAAGGTCGCCGCGCGTCGGAGAGATTCTGGTGCAAGCGGATTTGGCGCGCACTTTCAGGCGATTGATCGAAGCAGAGCAGGGCGCGTCGCATCTAGGTAGGGAAGCGGCGTTGCGGGCGGCGCGCGATCGGTTCTACCGGGGCGACATCGCGGAAGAGATGATCGCGTTCTCTGATGCCCAAGGCGGTTGGATCACGATGGAGGACTTGGCAGAATTCTCGGTCAAGATCGAGCCCCCAGTGTCAGGGCGGTTCCGGGAGTATACGGTCTACACCTGTGACGCTTGGTGCCAAGGTCCGGTGGTGGCTCAGACGCTCCAGATGCTCGAAGACGACGATCTAGCGGCGATGGGGCACAACTCGACCGAATACATCCACCTCGTCTCGCAGGCTCTCAACCTGGCATACGCAGATCGCCACGCTTACTACGGCGATCCCGATCTAGTCGATGTGCCGATCAAAGGCTTGTTGTCGAAGGGATACACGCGATCCCGACGCGCCGATATCGACATGACAGACGCGTTTCCCGAGATGCCGGAGCCGGGCAACCCGTGGCCGTATCAAGGCGTGTCACGCAACGGCGCACCAGCCGTCGCCATGGCCGGCGCTGCGGGCGGCAGGATGCAGGACACGAGCTACGTGTGCGCGGTCGACCAGTGGGGCAATGCTTTCTCGGCGACACCCAGCGATCCGCTCGCACCGAGTCCTATCGTTCCGGGCCTCGGAATCCAGATGTCGTCACGCGGTTCCCAGACATGGCTCGACCCCGAACATCCGTCTGCGCTTCAACCATGGAAACGACCGCGTCTCACACCAAACCCGGCAATCGCTTTCAAAGACGGCAAACTGTTGATGCCATTTGGCACCCCCGGCGGCGATACTCAGTGCACTTCTATGGTGCAACTGTTCCTCAACGTCGCGGTCCACGGCATGAACCCGCAGAAAGCCATCGAAGAGCCGCGCTTCGCAACCTGGAACTTCCCCAACTCGTTCTGGCCGCACACATACTTGCCGGGGCGATTGGACTTAGAAGGTCGGATCGACGCCACGACCGCCGCGGAGCTCGTCGGCTTAGGTCACGATGTACAGGTGCTCGACGACTGGACACCGACAGGTGGCGCAATGACCGCAATCATGGTGGACCACGAATCCGGCGTGCTCTCAGGCGGTGCAGACCCGCGCCGCGACAGCTACGCCATCGGCCGGTAGTAGAGCCGTTAGCACCGAGCGCGACGTATCAGGAAATGTCAGCATCAGACGCAAATCTCGCCTTTACTCCTGCAACGGAGCTGTTGAAGCTGATCTCTAATGGCGAAGTCTCGTCTACGGAACTCACCGAGCTTTACCTCGCGCGCATCGAAGAAATCGATCCACAGCTCAACGCATATGTAACAGTTACGCCCGAACTCGCGCTCGAACAAGCGGCGAAGGCTGACGAAGCGACCGTGCGCGGCGAGAGTCTCGGGCCGCTGCATGGGTTGCCGGTATCGCTGAAGGACCTTCAGATGACGAAGGGGGTACGAACCACAGGCGGTTCGCTGGCGTACAGGGATCGCATCCCCGACGCTAATGGCACGAGCGTACAACGCATCTTGGACGCTGGCGCAGTGATGCTAGGGAAGACGAACTCCCCTGAGTTTGGACACCTCGGTGCTACTGAGAACAGACTCGGCAAATCCTGCTGGAACCCGTGGAATCCCGAACGGACCTCCGGCGGATCAAGCGGTGGAGCAGCGGCCTCCGTTGCAGCTGGACTCTGCGCGGTGGCGACAGGTGGCGACGGTGGCGGCTCCATTAGAATTCCAGCGAGTTTCTGCGGAACGTACGGAATCAAACCCACACAGGGTAGGGTGTCCAGCTATCCAGGCGTTGACGGGGCACTCACAGTCAATCTGTTGGCCCAACAAGGACCGTTATCACGAACCGTCGCAGATTCCGCGATGCTGCTTCAAGTCATGTCAGGCTACGATCCTCGCGACATCGGATCAATGCGAGCACCCGTACCTGACTTCATGCCCGCCCTCCAACGAGACGTCGCTGGACTGAGGATCGGATGGAGTCTCGGATTTGGTTACGCCGCGGTGGATTCGGAGGTTGGTCAATCTGCCGAAGCTGGTGCCCAAGTTTTTGAAGAACTAGGATGCACAGTCGATGAATCTGATCTCGCTCTAGATTCTCCGTTCGAAACCTGGATCACCTTTTTCGCGTTGAACGCAGTCGCGGCTTACGGTCATCTGTTGGAGGACCACGAAGACCAACTTACCTGGTACATCCGCTGGTCACTGGATACAGGGTTGAAATTGAGCGCCGTTGACTACGCCCGCGCGCTGGCAGAACGAGACCGGATGATCGATCAGTTCTGGGCGCAGTTCGACAAATTCGACCTGCTGCTCTCACCTACGATGGCCACTACCGCCTTCCCCAACGAACAGTACCCAGAAGAAATCGGCGGCGAGGAGCCGACGACCGTCCCGTTCTGGGGCTTCCTTCCGCACACACATCCCATCAACACCATCGGCTTCACAGCCGCCAGCGTTCCATGTGGTTTCGATTCCGAAGGAATGCCGATCGGACTTCAAATCATCGGCAAACCCGGTGGCGAGGAGACGGTGTTAGCAGCATCTGCTGCGTTCGAACGAGCCCGACCTTGGGCACATCACCGTCCTCCGGTGTCGTGAACCCCTCCGAGGCGATACGATACTCCCTAAACCGCGAGCTACAAGCGTCATCCTTACGGACTAATAATCGGGATCCAAAAAGAGCCAAGCATGCCAAATCTAGATGAAAATCTCGCCTTCGCCCCTGCAACCGAGCTTCGAGCGTTAATCGCTGATAAGCAGATTACGTCAACGGAACTCACCGAGCTATACCTGTCTCGGATCGAAGCACTCGACGACCAGCTACATTCATTCATCACAGTGACACCTGAGATCGCTCTGGAACAGGCGGCGAAGGCAGATGCAGCGACCGCAAAGGGCGAAAGCCTCGGACCGTTGCACGGCCTACCCATCTCGATCAAAGACCTCCAGATGACGAAGGGCGTACGTACCACCGGCGGCTCCCTCGCGTACAAGGACCGCGTGCCCGATGCGAACGCCGCGTACATCGACAAGATATTCGACGCCGGCGCAGTAATGCTCGGCAAGACGAACACACCAGAGTTCGGACATCTCGGCACAAGCGACAATCGACTGGGCCCGCCATGCGGCAATCCGTGGAATCCAGAGCGGACTTCAGGTGGCTCCAGTGGAGGCGCGGGTTCGTCCCTAGCCGCCGGACTCTGCGCGCTCGCCACCGGCGGCGACGGCGGCGGTTCAATCCGAATCCCCGCCAGCTTCAACGGCATCTACGGCATCAAGCCCACACAGGGACGCGTCTCCAGCTACGCCGGAACTGACGGGCCTCCAGCGCCCAATTTCTTCAGCCAACAAGGACCCATGTCTCGTACCGTCGCCGACTCTGCGCTGCTGCTCGAGGTGATGGCAGGTTATGACCCTCGCGACCCGTCAACAATGCGAGATCCCGTTCCCGACTTCACATCCGCAGTCGGGCGTGACATCGAAGGGCTCAAATTCGGCTGGAGCCTCGGGTGGGGTTACGCGGCAGTCGATCCCGATGTGGTGGTTGCCGCCGAAGCGGGAGCCAAGGTCTTCGAAGAGCTCGGATGCACCGTGGACGAATCCGATATAACACTCGACGCACCGTTCGACACCTGGTACGTACTGTCGACATCGAGCGCCATCGCCGTGAACGGCCACCTGCCCGAGGATCAACTTACGTGGTACGTCAATTACGGATTGGAGCACGGACGCAAACTGAGCGTCGTCGATTACGGACGCGCCCTCGGCGAACGAGACCGGATGATCCAGCAATTCTGGGACCAGTTCGATAAGTACGACCTTCTTCTCTCACCAACGATGGCGACGACCGCTTTCGAACACGAACAATACCCCGAAGAGATCGGCGGAGAACCAGCGACATGCATCCCATGGTGGGGATACCTGCCGCACACGCATCCCATCAACACCATCGGCTTCACCGCCGCAAGCGTCCCGTGCGGCTTCGACTCCGACGGCATGCCAGTAGGGCTCCACATCGTCGGCAAACCGGGCGACGAAGAGACCGTCCTAGCAGCATCAGCAGCGTTCGAAAAAGCGCGACCATGGGCGCACATCCGACCGATGGTTTCCTAAATCCAATCCCTCCCCCTTGATGATCCAAGGAGGAACGCTATATCCCTCCTCCTTCATTGAAGGGGGAATTAAAGGGGGTTCATAACACTGATTCGATACCGATACGAGACTCCCATCCGCGAGGATTTAGCCCAAGAACTCTTCGCCTTCTGGGAACAGATCTTCGGACCTGAAGACCCCGACATACCGATCAGTGTCTTCCTAGGGGAAGAAGCCAAACACAACCGACACATCGTGCTCGCAGAACGCGATGCCGACGTTCTGGCAGGGACGTGCGGCATAATGACCCCGCGCGCCAACCCCGAATTCGCCGGCATCGGAGAGGTCGCTACGCGGCCAGAATACCGAGGCCGAGGTATCGCTGGACGACTGTGTCGTCAAGTACTCGAGGAGTTCGCCTCAAAAGGCGGCGAAGCGGTCTTCCTCGGCACCGAAAACCCCGACGCCGCGCGCATCTATCAGCGCCTAGGTTGGCGCAGGATCGCGAACTCCACGATTTACGCCAACATTACATCCGGTGCCTCACCCGAAGAGTGCTTAGCCGATTACTTCCGCAAGCCATCACCCGTAAACATCGTGCCCGGCGACGCGTCTCTCAGAGTGCCAATGATTCCGCTTCTACTCACACCGCACGACTGGCAAATCCTCGACGGCAACCTCCCCACGCCAATGATCTCCACTCGCTACGCCGAGCAGAACTCCTGCATGGGTCTGTGCCGCAAGTATTACTACCTCGTCAAGCGCGACAATGCCGAGTGGTTCGCGGCGAAGACGAGCGATGGGCGATTGGTGGGAATTGCTACCGCGTGGGTCGACGCAGACAAAACGTGCCATGTCGATGGGTTTATCCACGCCCGGTTCGGCGAATCATACGACGCTTTGATCAGCGCGGCGATTGGTTGGGGTCACAAACGAAAATCGGGACGGACAACATCTAGACTTTCCGTCGAAGACGAGGAAAAGCGGGCGAAATTCGAGGATATCGGGTTTCGCGCCGGATCAATTCAAGGAACCTTCGACATCGCCGACCGCGAATTACCCACGCTATGGATGCTGCTCGATTAAACCCGATGAGACAAAACGGGAATCCCAGAACCACGATTGGAAATCCGGTTGGGCAGTGCTCAACAAATAACCCTGATGCGACATGGCCGCTCCCGCGCCGATGACGAAATGGTGCACGAGGGAATATACGATTCGCCGCTCACCAATGTCGGAAAGGCACAAGCCCACTCGCGGGCGGAAGAATGGAAGCGTGGCGGCGTCACATTCGATCTCATTATCGCCAGTCCATTGGTTCGTGCCGCCGAGAGCGCCCAGATTGTCGGCGAGGTGCTCGGGGTCCGGTAGAGTTCGATCCGGATTGGATGGAGAAGGATACCGGGCCGTTGGCAGGGCTCCCTTTCGAGGTTGCGAAGGAAGGGTATCCGCGTGCCGAGTTCATCAATCCGTTTCAGCCCAACGCCTCCGCTGGGGACTTGGCTCATGGTCTTGAAGACTTTCGGCGCGGGGCCACACTAAACGTGGCAGTGGAGGCGTGGCGGGAGGCGAACTTCCACAGCGCACGACCTAGGTGGGGCGTCACCACGCCATTATTGAGCGTGGGCGCAGCTGGTGGGGAAGGTTAAGCCAGAGTCCGGGTCAGTAGCCTCTGGTATTCCTTTGGCGCTTTTCCCAACGCCGGGCGTTCCGTTTGGTCATCTGCCCGGTTCTCACCTTCAGGAAACCGTTTCCGCCAGTTTTTCTGTTGTGTTCGCTCCGACGCCGCTTCGGGTTGTTGGTGATGCCTGTGTGCTTCGCGCCACCTCTCCCGTAGTATGTATAGCCGACTTTCTTGTTACGGTTCACCGTCTATTCTCCTAGGGGTTAGCTCATTCAAATTTGGGTTTGCGTCATTCTAAGCGGGGCATGGCGCGTTGTCAACCGAGCGAATCGCTGCCGCTCTGCCGTGGTCGATCACGACCGCTCGGGCTGACGACACGTATTTGCGAGGTGGCATGTTGTCCGTCAGGTAACACGCAATTCGCATGGTACCGAGCGGCGCCCAGATACGCGTTTCCTCCGCAAATGCAGTCAGCGGAAATAGGAACTCTGCAAGGTCGTCATCCATCTTCTTTTCTAAAGGTGTTGAATATCTTCATTCCACTTGACCAGCATTTGAGCAACTTCGCAGTTGCGATGCAGGATCCGTCGGTGGCGCTAGTCTCTTCACCATCACGAACAGTGGCTCCTCGATTATCTCAATCGATCCGTCGTCCAGTTTCCGCTCCCAACGCCCCATCACGGCATCGCCGCATAACCTGTATCCCAACTTGCGGTATAAAGGGATCGCCTCTTCGTTGTCGGTGGTCACCTCAAGGTTGACTTCGTCCAGATCTCGATCAGCGGCGATAGCTTCGACGGCTTTTACCAACGCGGTGCCCACGCCTTTGCGCCGGAACGGTGAGCCGACATTGAGCGCGAAAAGACGCAGTGATCCTTGCCTCTGAAATCGACCTCCACCGATACTGATGGTGCCAACGGCGTAACCGTCTATCGTGGCTACCAGCATGGTCCGAATTCCGCTTCTGCTTTCCTCGAAACGCTGGGCGATATGCGCCGCGCTTAGATCAGGTTCGAGCGCAACAGTCAATGATTCCAAGTCGCGTTCGGATGCGATACGGATCTCGAACCCGTCACTGGCCTCTACGAATGTGTTATGCATGCTGCACCCAATCAACGACCGCCGAAACGCGCCCGATGTTCACGCGGAAAGACGGACCATGCGCCGCAACTCCGCAACGTGATCAATGATGTAATCGGGCGGTTGGAGACCGTCCGGAAATCGCCGACCGCGCCGAACCCACGCGGCTTTCATCCCGAACCGTTTGGCACCCTCAACGTCAGCGTGAGAGTTATCGCCCACGAACAAGACCTGTTCAGGCGACGTAAGACCGGTCAGTTCGAGCGCGTCGCGAAAAATCCTCGGATCCGGCTTCTTATAGCCAACCGATTCTGAAACGATGATGAAAGGCGCGAGTTGATCGAGACCTGCCGCTCGACAGGCGACGTGCTGACCGGTCGTACTCCCGTTGGTGACAATCCCCCACGGCACTCGACGCTCATTTAGCTCGACAAGAAGGCGGTTATTATCCGCATCCGGTTGCACGTGTCGTTTCATCTCCAAGCGGTACCAAGGTACCAACTGTTCCGGATTGAGTCCCGCTTCGGGCCACTCATTCGCCCACATAGAGAACATCGCAGTGCGGTCGGTATAACCGTCTTCGTCCCACAGCACCATCTTGGCGACAGCCTCGTCCTGAGACATCGGCGTCGCATCGCGAAGTCGATCCTCATAAAAACATGTGGCGAATCGGACGAACGCGGCCTCACGATCGATGAGAGTATTATCCAAGTCGAAAAGAAAGCCGCGAATCTCGTCACTCAATGCATTCCTCCTAGTTCGCAAATCTGCAACCGCCATCTCAATCCGTTATATCGTGTGGCTCCAGGCCGCTCGGACCACGCGTCTATGGTTGCCGTAACGACGCTAGGAGATCATGGACGATATCGCGTCTTGAAATCGAATCATCGAACACCCTTATTTCAGTTCGTGTCCCTGACGTTGGTCGTTTCGTCTTCGATAGCTATCTCCATTGGTGCGATTTCCACAAACCACGAACTCTTAGAAACGGATCCAACCAGAGCCGTAGGCGACTATACCGCAAATCCTTCGGATTTCGATGTCAACGTTGTCGACGCTAAGAGAGTCCCCGACACGCATATCGGCAATTGGGATGTCAAGCTGTCCAACAATAGCAGTTCTGACGCAACTTTATTGATCACCGCAGTCTCCAGCATCGGCACAACGATCACCGAAACAACGGAGATCTGTACCGCTGTCGCCACCGGCTGGGAATGTGACGTTCCCGCAAACGACGAAATCGAAATAACTCTCTCCACGTCCCTCGAACACATCTGTGAAGGCAATGGGGTGCGCGTCACTGTCGGCGCATCAATCGAGGGCCAAGACATCACGGTATCTAACCGTCGTCTCCGCGTTAGACACCGAGAACTGACATGCCCCAGCATTACTCTCGCAAATCCCACCTACGACACCTCCACTTCCTCTGCCTCATGGTCGGTCGAGGTTGAGCGACGACTCCTTGAAGTTGACCCCGGCATCACAATCACCTTCGACGACGGTGTATCTTTCAGCGAACTTCCTGACGATTGCACCGCTACCCAAAGCGTCGTCACTTGTCATGTCGCATCGTTCGATAATTCCAACGAGACCTTTACGGCAACTCAAACCATAGGTCAGACATGCAACGTGCAACAGCACACCATTACCGCTGATGCACGATTCGCAGACGACAACGCCATCGTGCCAGTATCCCCACCCGCGGGTATCAACATCCGAATACCAGCCCTCAACCCTTGCGTTACATCCACACCCACTCCTTCGCCCACACCGACCTCGACACCTACTCCTACGCCCACAGCCACCAATACCCCGACACCTACCTCGACATTCACTCCGACTCACACACCTACGCATACGCCGACTCCTACAGCCACGTCCACCAATACACCGACTCATTCACCTACACCTACACCTACACCTACACCCACGCCGAGTCACACTCCAACACCCACACCAACTGATACGCCGACTCCTACAGCCACGTCCACTAACACGCCTACACTCACACCAACGCATACGCCGACCGTAACGCCCACGTCCACTAATACACCGACCTCCACGCCGACTCACACTCCAACGCCAAGTCCAACTCCTACACAAATCCCCGTGACGCTGACGATCACGTTTGAAAAGTTGGTTGAGGATGATCTGACAGTAAGTTGGATGATCGAGCAGACCGGTGTTCCTGAACCAACAGGTTACGAATTCGGTTGGAGAGATAAGACGAATGACACTCCGGAAACGGTCGTGACATTACAACCGTCCACCAGCGAGTACACGATTACTGACACTGAGGCAGACGTAAAGTACGAGATTCGCGTGGTCGCAATCTACGGCAGCGAGGAACGATACGTTGGAAAGATAGCGTTGCAATTGAACGTTCCCAGAAAGCCAAAGGACGAATCGATCGAGACAAAAGAAACTAGCATTAGGTTGCGTTGGAAAGATCCGATCCTAAATACAGGCTTTAGATATTGGCCGGTTGACGGATACGAGCTGTGGTGGGGCAAGAGTGAAGCCGGAGCTACCCGGACAACAGTTGCCTTGGGTGCAGATGACCGTGAGTATCGCATTGATGGGTTATTGTCGGGAACTAGCTACGATGTGTCGCTGTTCGCGAAAAACGGGCTGGGCAACGGTGAAGCATTCAGCACCACGGTAGAGACCGATGGTGTCGCACCAACTCCGACGCCCACGCCTACGCCAACAGCAACGCTCACAGCGACACCGACCCCTCCTCCAACCTTGCGCTACGCAGGACTGACATCGGAGGGTGTCGTAATTGCATTTGAAGCCCGAATGATTGACGGCGCTCAACCGATTCGTTTCCATCTGTCTTGGTATTGGTCTACAGAGCCCAATGGACCTCAAGAGAAGTCGATCTCCCTACCGGCTTCTACATCCTCTTACGTGATACCAGACATCGAAGCCACCTCATACAGACTCGAAATATCGACAGAATACGACAACGGGCAAACAGTGACTGAATCTGATAATTTCGTCTTTCAAGCCCCTAAGAAACCAAAGACTAAAGTCGATGTGACGCACAACAGCATCAGGCTAACGTGGGATGCTCCAGATGATGACTCCGTGGTTAAAGCCCCCGTAGATTCGTATGAACTCACATGGCGTCGCACCTCAGAGGGTTCGAAATACGATATGGTCGAAAAACTGAGTGGAGCTGTCACGTCGCATACGATCAAGGGTCTTTCAGGCTCGACTCAATACACAATCTCACTTCAACCAAAGAACTCTATTGGCAATGGCGTCACTTGGAGCGATACAGTGGAAACCGCCCCGGATCCGCTGACTTCAACAAATACACCAACACCGACTCCCTCCCCGACACCAACTGTCCCGGGCATCTCCCCAGATTCGTCGTCTAGAGGACCACGGAACAATCGCGACACCGATCCCGATCCGCCGGAAGAATTTGACGCTGAACAGGGCAAAAATGGCATAGTGATCTACTGGGATGACCCTCGATGGGATGGCGGTTCCGAGATTCTTGCCTACGCTGTCGATTGGCACCCAGAATCGCCACCTTTCCCACTGTTTCTTCCTCAAACCGAACGATCCACATGGATCTACGGCTTGAAACCAGATATCAATTATCGTATGCGCGTAAGAGCATTCAACCACAAAGAAGACAGCTTGCCAGCTACTCTGAGAGTAAAACTGACAGATACTTTAGTCAGATACCGGAGCTTTGCCCCATTCACCGGTTCAATATCAAACGGACGTTCAACAGTCCTGAAAAACAATTCAGAACTGCCGGGCTTTGAAATCCAAGCCGACTCAAAAACGCTCTTCTGGGGTGACCAAATGACGTTCTCAATACAAAGATATCCGCCAGAAGCGGAGTTGATCACCGAAATAACGTCCCGGCAGTTTGCCACCGTATCCGACATCTTCAGTATCGTCGCTTCGCCACATTCACGCAGATCGCGCTTCAACAAAGATGCGACTTCCTACCAATTTGTAACACCGGTAGTAATCTGCATCACGCCAGATCCTCTCGATTCAATTCCAATCCACAGCTACTCAATCGTCCAAATCTTCTCACCGGCAAATATCCGAGTGTTCGATAGCGCACTGGTCCAAGAAGACGACGAAATCAAGATCTGCGCTCAGATCCGCGAAATCGATGTGAACAGGAACGTAGCGTTCGCCATCACACTAAATCAACTCGCTCTGCAAACTAATGCAGATCCAACACGGCACGAAGGAGGTACCGCCAGCAATGCGGCCATTGCCCTTATGTTGTTCGTAGTAGGGCCGACTTTAATACTCGGGGGACTAAAAGTGTTGCGTCAATTACCCCCATCGCCGGCACAATCCGCTTAATCCACCATCACCCGAGGCGGCGGATTCAACACCGGATGAATCGCCAGCAACTTGCTCGGACGGTTCGACGGATTATTCGTCGCATGGCGAATCGTCGGCTCGCACAAAAACACATCCCCCGCCGGCAACGGCAAACCCTCATCAGCCCCATACACCGCCGTCATCTCACCCTCGATGCAAAACATCGTCTCCTCATGCGCCGGATGGTAATGGTTCGGCGTGTGCGCCCCCGGCGAAAAACTCAACTCCGAAAAATACGAACTCGTCGCCCCCCGAGCATCATCAACCATATCCACCCGCATCACCCCCGGCGCAAACTCGAACGCCTCATACTCCGCCCGAATCAACACATTCCCACCCGGCAACCCATCAACCACATCCGGCACCGCCAACTCCTCGCGAACCACCGACGGATCCGGACTCATCGTCACGATCCGCGCCGCCTCAGAACCCACATTCTCCACCGACATCCCAACCCCCTTCGCCACCAACACACAGTCCCCCGAAGTCAACGAATACCGCCTCGACCCCTCGACAAAACTCACATCCCCCGAATAGATGAACCAAGACTCCTCATGCGAAACATTCGCCTGATACGGCGTCGCCCCACCCGGCTCCAACCTCACCTCCAACACCGTCATCATCTCCGAACCCGTCGAACTATCCGACATCACCCGAATCTCCACATCCGCACAAGGCGATTCAACAACCTGCGCATCCCGCCTATTGATACCCATTTCCAACCTTCCTTTCCAAATACGAAACAGCAACAATCTTAAAACCCCAACCTCCCCTTCGCCCAAAAGGGGATACAAAGAGGGGGACGCGAGCAAGCGAAGCGAACTCGCAGGGGGTGCCCAACTTAACTATCCATCCCCTCTCCCTCCATGGGAGAGGGCTAGGGTGAGGGTGAATGGGGACAAAAGGGAGAGGCATCACAGCCCATCCCCACAATCAGCGTAATCAGCAGTTCAGACTACACCTACTAAGCCCTCAAATGCCCCACATCATTCAACAAATCCAACCCAAAACTCGGCTCCCCACCAACCGTCTCATGCGAAACAACCGTGATCCCCGTATTGCTCTGCGCGAAATTCCGCACCGCATTGATACTCAAGCCCAAAAACACCGAAAGCAACGCCCGAATCGTACCCCCATGCGAAACCAGACAAACGTCACCATCAACCTCCAAAATCCCGGAAACCGCAACGAAATTTCCCGCCCGCGCCGCCAAATCGAGCCACGACTCCCCATCCGGCGCCCTTCCAATATCGCGTTCCCAATGGTCGACTGCATCCGGAAAACGTTCCCGAATATCCGCAATCAACAACCCCGCGAAAGCACCCGTATTGATCTCCCGCAACATCGGCTCCGTCGAATACTCCAAACCCAACGCGTCCGCCGTCATCGTGCACCTCGACGAATCACTCGAAATCACCCGCTCGAACTCGTAATGCGCCCGGATATGCTCACCCACCAGCTCCGCCTGCCGCATCCCCTTTTCATTCAACGGCGGATCCATCCAACCCTGCGACCTCCGCTCCGCATTCCAAGCCGTCTCTCCATGACGGATCATCACTATCCTGCTCATCTTTTGCTATATTCCTCCCCGTTTCAAATCAGGCCGCACTCGATGATAATTTCGCGTGTCGATGATCCGCTTCGCTACTCCCAGATCATCCAACGTATCAACATCGAACAAGCTCAACAACCGAGGATCAATCCGCTCCGCCTCATCCTCAGTCATGATCTGAAGCGGATGAATCCCCTCATCCATCACCCGGTGCAACAGGGCAGTAGGGGACCGCAGCCCCTCGCTCAGTGCAACCGCCGTCAACTCCCGCCAACTATCCACCGGATAAACCGCATGAAGCGGATTCAACCGATTCGCATACCGCACAAAAACCGCCGAACTCCGACCTTTGCTTCCCGACCCTCCAAGTCCAGCCAGCCGAGTCATCTCTATGATCAAAGCCCGCGACAGAAACGGGTAGTCCGCACCCACTACAAACGCCAACGGAGTAGTCGCCGCTGCCAGCCCTGCCGATATCGCTGACAACGGCCCTTGGGAACCCTCAACATCCGTCACCACATGCATCCCCAACGCAATCCCCAAATCCGGTACATCATCCCCCTGACCCCGACGTACCACCAGAATCTGCTCCGTACACAACGACTTCAACGTATCTGCAACCCGCGCCAGAAGCAGCTTGCCTCCAAGCCCGATCAGCGGCTTCGGCAAAACCATCCCCAACCGCTGCGAATGCCCGCCAGCAAGCACGATGCCCGTCAGAGCTCCCGGATTAAACATTTTTCAACTACCCAAGTAACCATCCATGTAAACGCCCAAGCATCCAAAGGTCTCAGAAGTTATCGGCACGAAAGTGCCCTCAATGCACCAGTTCCACATCTCCGTGGAACTTCGACCACGCAAACCAGAACGACAACCGACCATCCAACACCCGCAACCTAATCCCTTCCATCTCACCCTCTACGCACACACCGCTAACCGCATGCCAGAAACTACCCGTCTGCTCATCCCGCAAAATCCACGGATCATACTCCGAGTGCGGCATCGCCTCGTCATCCAGCTCCTCGCGCTGATTGCGCTCCACAACGCGATTCGGCCTGAACGAATTCTTCGTCTCACCCGCAAACGTCAACTCTCTACTATCCACAACTCGCTCGAACGCAACATAAGACGCCGACGATCGTTCGCTCAAAACCAATATCGGCATCCCATCCAATTCCGCATTCTGCAACGGCTCCTGCTGCAACATGTGAGCCGAATACGCCTTCACCGGTGCACCCATCGGCATATCCGAGTCAGGATCCGACACCGCCAAAATCACATCCTTATCCGGCAAACGCTTGTCCCGAGACCCTTGCGGGAAAAGACCCGCCCGTGTCGATGCGTAGTAGCTCTCGAAAACATCCGAATCCGGCGTCTCCTCCGGCGACAACATCTCCGTATCCGGCCACGCATGACGCCAAGCACCCCAAGTTGTGTTCAGACACGGCAACCACTGCAACTGATGACCGGCATCCGGCCCCATGATCGCCTCACCAGTGAACTGTAAATACAAACTCCCGTTCTCAGCCTCCAACAACGGACTGTTCAACACCATCTGCTCGGTCGGTGCTAGAGTGAACGCTTCACCATCTGGACCTCGACTCACAAACACGCGCGCCGCATAGGTGATCGGCGACCAAGTAACCGAGATCGGCAACTCTCCAAACTCTTCGTTCGCAACCTCCCGCAACGCCATCGCCGACAGCGGATACGCGATCGCGTCACCATCGATCTCTAAACCGATCACCCGATCGTCACGCGCAAGAATCCCATCGGTCTCCCCCCCAGCCAGATACGAAACCTCATCCCAATTCTTGAACCGCACACCGCCTTGTATCTTCCGAATCTTCTCCGGATACGGTTTGCGCTGTCCCGGCAACATCAGCGAAACCCGCTTCGAAAAGTATCCCGACCGGAACAAGAAATACATCGCGAAAGCTCCCAACCACGCCGACCACAAGATCCCCCACAACGGACCGTAGATCTGGATAACTAACGGGTACAGAACGATCATCACTGCCAAGAAAATAACCGTCGCGCGAACCCGCGGCTCCAACCTGACGAGTCGCAGATTGAACCAATCGATGATTTGCTTCAGCGGGTTGAGAACGGCGGACATTTCAGACGGGATTTCAGATAGCCGGGACTAACGTGATTCTAGTTGTTCCGCTAACTCCGATCGTTCCAACGTCAGTTATGACCCGCGGTGCTCCGTTTATACTTTGAAACCGATTTCAGACACCCCACAAGCGAGAACCCGAACAAATGGCAGAACCCATGGCGAAAGTCTCCGACGAACTGTTGGAACGATTTCGATCCATCTCCAACGCAACCGTCCTAGGCCAGCTGCTCCGCCGTGGCTACGACAAGGTCTACATGCTCGGCGTCGAATCCCTAGCTAAAGGCCGACGCCTATGCGGCCGCGCCGTCACCCTCCAATACCTCCCTTCGCGTCCCGATCTCGCATCCATCATCGCTACCGGCAAACACGGCGAAGGCTTCAATGAAACCCCGAGATGGCAAGCCCTCGAGACGCTCCGCAAAGGCGATGTCCTAGTCGCAGATGCTATGGGACTCGGTAAGACCTCAACCGGCGGCGATGTCGTATTCTCGAGGATCTTGACCCAGGACGCCGAGGGGCTCGTAACCGACGGCGGAGTCCGCGACGGTCACAAAGTCATCCGCTACGGCTACCCTGTCTTTGCTGGTGGCAGTACTCCCACCGTCGGAGAACCGAACATCCTGCCATACCAAGTCAACGAACCGATCCAATGTGGCGGCGTCCTAGTCTGGCCCGGCGACATCGTCCTTGGCGACGACGACGGCGTCGTCGTGCTCCCATCCGGTTTGGCCGCTGAGATCGTAGATGAGTGCGAACACCACGACGAGGTCGAGCAAGCCGTCCTCGAGTACACGCAACGAGAGCGAGTATCACCCAAACACTTCTACCCCTTCAACGAAGAAACCGAACGCATCTACCAAGATTGGAAGGCTCGCCAATCGTCATGACGCAAATCCGCATCACATCCGGCGACGTCTCCCTAACCGCAACCCTCAACGACTCCCCAACCGCGCGACTAATCGCCGACGCGCTCCCGATAACCGGCCGCGTCCAAACTTGGGGCGACGAAATCTACTTCCCTATACCGATATCCGCCTCGAACGATGAAACCGCCGCAGAAGTAGTGGAAAAGGGTGCCATTGCTTACTGGCCGCCGGGAAACGCGCTCTGCCTGTTCTGGGGGCCGACTCCCGCGAGTAGTGGAGATGAGATCCGCCCCGCCAGCGCGGTAAACGTGTGCGGGATGATCGACGGAGACCCGACGGAACTGGCAAATGCACCCTACGGCGGCGAAATCCTAATCGAATCCGCCTAGCCACAGGTCAATCTATTCGTACCGCAGCGCTTCCGCGGGGTAGACCTGCGACGCCTGCCGTGCCGGCACGTAAGTAGTGATCAACGCGGCGATCACGGTTATCGCAACGACCACGAGAATCGAGCCCCAAGGGATGTCGAACGTCAGACCTTGGTTGGCACCCGAAATGTCGTCTAGGAACGACCAAGAGATCAGCGCGCCAAGCCCCATCCCCAAGCCAGTCCCAATCACCGTGATGAAGATCGATTCCATGATGAACTGAATCCGGATCATTCGAGCGCGGTAACCGATGCAACGCATTATTGCGATCTGCATCCGTCGCTCGTTAACAGCTCGCAGTGAGAGCACGCCTAGTGCAGCCACTCCGACAACAAGACCAAGGCCCATAAATCCTTGGAACAACAGACTGAACTGTTCGCTCTGGGCGACCTCCGCACTAAGCTCCTCTTCCGTATCAACCGCCAACATGCTGTTGTCCAAGAACACTGTTTGAAGGGTTGATGCCACTCTCGTAGGATCGACACCTTCTGCGACGTTCATGCGATAAATGGTGAATGGCACTGGCTCGTCAGAAAGTTCTGAGAAAATCTGATGATCCGTGTAGATGCCTTGGAAACCGGGTTCGGGGCCGCCATCCGTTTCTCCCTCTATGCTCTCGGCAAGATCGTCAATTACCGCGATCACGGTACGCTTCACAGTCATCGACCCATCACCATCGGCTCCGCTGACTATCTCGATCTCCTTTGCCTGGAACTCGTAACCACTCTCCCCGAAGTCGACATCTTCCAACTTCATCAACCCTTCAGTGGAACCTGGTCCGAAATCGGGCACATCCACTACGTGTTCGCTAGCGATGACGACTAAGTTGGGATCTTCAGCCAACGCGTCCCAAACTGCTCGGGCTCGCTCGTCTTCATCTGACAAGTCCGTGCTGTCTGGAAGGTAAGCGGCATCGGCCGCGGTTATCTTCAACTTGGTCGCACGGAAGTACTCGGGCTCCGTCCCGCGCACCCGCAACTGTAAGAAGCGAGCCTCTTCGCCGTCCACTTGCCGCCCCGCCAACTCGATGTCCGACTGACCAACGATCAGTTCGAAATCGCCTAATTCCAGATCCGGCGATGCATCGATATCCGCTTTGATGTCCTCAATCGGAAGATCGTCGTCGATGTTTGCCCGCACGTCGAAACCGCCGGTGACATTCTCAGGCGTCTGCAACAGCCCGCTGAAGCTCTGGTTCAGTATCGAGAAAGACATCAAGACGAAGATCACGAGCGCGAACATCGAAACCGTCAGCCCGGTTCGGAATCGATTGGCCACTGCATACGCGACCGCCGGCTTCATGATCGGACGCACAGCCGTGAACCGTCCGAGCGTCGCCTGTAACCCGCGGACGATTATGTCGGAGTTGTACATGATGATCCAAACCGAAGATGCGACCATGAAGAACCCGGCAAAGATGAACATCTCCACGTTAGCTTCCAGATCCTCGGTGACTACCTTCGTGTATCTCTGCGGCAACGCCCACATCACGAGGATCAAGATTCCGGCGACGGTGTAAGAAATCCTGGATGCGATCGCTTCGCGGATGCGGACTCTAACCATGATCGCAAGCGCAAGCATAGACAAGCCGTACACCGCCAAGCTCGCTCCGATGTATGCCTGCCACGCGCTCTCGTTCAAAAATCCAACCGCGGCGAGTGCGACGCCGATGATCGCGTACGGCCAGCCCTGTTTGAAGTAAGGCGCGAATATCCGAAAGAATGCGCCGAGCAACCCGATCACCCAACCGACGATGAGTAGCGTAAACACCAGTTTGAGAATTGCAATTCCAACGTCCTCGTGTCGACGCACCGCTTGGATCAGACCAACGAGCGCGTATACGGGACCGAATACCCAGAACACAAACTCAAGTAGCCGTCGGAGTATCGGCTTCGTGGTAGACGCCACAAACTCCTCTGGCAAGTTCCTGATCGCAACAACGATATTCAACTTACTGACGCGATACGCGGAAAAGATGACGGTGGCCAACGTGAGTATCAAGCCGATCGAGAAAGCCGTCAGCACCGAGTAACCGGTTACCGTGAACTGGATCGAAAAAGTCTCGTCGTCAGCCGTGCCAAACGCGTTAGCCATAATCACCACCAAGACGCGGCTCACACCGATACCAATCGCTGTTCCAACCGCGGCGGCACCAATGGCATACGCAAGACCTTCAAAGGTAAACATCTGCACGAGGTGTCCGCGTTTCGTACCGACTGCGCGCGCAATGCCCATCTCCTGCTGCCTTTCAGATGCCAGCAGGACGAAGATCAGGAATATGAGGAGCAGACCAACAATCACTGAAAACGATCCGAAGAAGGTAAAGAAGGTGAAGAACAGATTTCCGACTTGCTCCGCGATGTTGGTGAGGAACACTTTGAAAGGCGATGTTGAAAGGCGTTCCAGCTGACCGATGGCGAAAGCCAGTTGCGGCAATCCTTCCGAGAAGCCGCCTAGATCGGCTTCGCTCAAGATCCCGAAGAATAGCCCCAGGAACGCGTCCCCCGCGAGCAGAACTCGGAATCGCTCAGTCGGCTCGTCGCGCTCAAGTTCAGCGATGAATTCGTTAAGGTCTTCTTCGTTCTCGGAACTAAGTTCGTTGGTTCCACTCTTCTCGTCGATGTAATTGCGGATTTCAGAGACGATCGTGTCTCTAAACGGCTTCATACCCGCGTGCAACTCGGCCGCCAACTCGGCATCGGTGAACACCAAAGTCAATTCATCAACAAGCGCTTCCGACTCGGTTTCCAGGTCGTAGTTATCGAGATCGAGCGACACGTCGACTCGATCCGCGGATCCCGAGGGTTTATCGTAGATCTGATTGATCGTGCCAAGTGACATGAGGACACGTCTGTCATTCGCCGCAATGCCACCTATCTGCATGACTGCGCGCACCCGGAAATCGAACCGACCTAGAGGAGTAACAATGGTCAGTGTGTCACCGGCCTGGGCGTCAAGTTGATTGGCAAGGCTCTCGTTTATCAACACCTCATCATCAGCAAGCGATGCGAAGTCGATCTCCTGCCCATCTACTGAAGGATTGAGCGAAAAAGGCGAAAGTCTGCTGTCTGTGTTTGGGCCGCCTTCTGCTCGCGGTTTGAAGTTGCCGATAACACCATCAATGTCGAAACCTCTTACCTCCGCTCGCGCTTCCGTCAGCCGAGTTCGCTGATTCAGAACTGGCGCTACCTCAGAGTTGACGGGCATGATGCCGTCAACACGCGGATCGGAATAGAGATTCACCGCGATCTCTTCGATCTCTTCGGGGAGGATAGTAGGGTCGCCAAGATCGCCGAACACCGGCTTGGTGACCCGGATATCAGTGTCTCCAATGCCATCCAGCACGGCGTTGCGGATGCTTGCAGTGATTGTGTCCCCAATCGCCAGTGATGCCGCGACGATCGTCGATGAGAGCATCAATCCGACGATTATCAGAATGCTCTGGGTACGACGGCGAGGGATATTTCGGAGCGAGAGCTTTATTAGGAAACGATTACGCACCGCGATGATCGCGATAGCGAGAATCAGGATTAAGAGCGTCGCCGTTAAGCCCGCGGCGAGGTACTGCATTTTTAGGCCGAATAACGATTCCATAATTTGCCTTTTGATCGATCAGGAGGATCGGGGATGGGCAGTGTTTTTAACCAGCGCTCTCTCCCGTACGCGCCGGTGCGAGATCAGATTGTCGATTCTCGTCCTGATGACCGTCATCCGTGATCTTGCCGTCAAACATTCGGATCGTGCGGTCCGTGAGCCCCCCAACGTGTTGAGAGTGGGTGACAATCACAAATGTTTGCTGCTGCTCCAGATTCAGCCGCCTCAGCAATTCCATAATCTCGTCTTCATTTGAAGAGTCGAGGTTGCCTGTGGGTTCATCTGCCCACACAAGCGCCGGATCGTTCGCCAACGCCCGTGCGATAGTAACCCGTTGCTGCTGACCGCCCGAGAGTTCCGAAGGCGTGTGGTCCGCACGGTCCGCAAGACCCACTAGCTCCAGCTTTTCCATCGCCTTTTTCGCCGCCTGGGCCTGCTTGACACCAGTCAAAACTAGAGGTAGCTCAACGTTCTCTTGAGCGGTGAGAACCGGTAAAAGGTTGTACGACTGAAAGATGAAACCCATCGTGCTGGCGCGATACTCGCTCAGGTCGTTGTCTGACATCTCAGCGATCACGTTGCCAGCTACCTTGACCTCCCCGCTCTCAACTGTATCGAGTCCGGAGAGGCAGTTGAGCAACGTGGTCTTACCAGACCCGCTCGGCCCCATCACCGAAACCATCTCCCCCTTCTCAACGCTTATATCGACTCCATCCAATGCTCGCACTTCGACGTCACGTGTACGGTAGACCTTCGTGACGCCGTGCGCCTCAATAATGGGTTGCGTTTCCATGGGAGGACTCCTAGAGAAATCGATGTCGCAGAAGTTGATATGGGCTGGATGCTTTAACTTTCCAACGCTAGTTACGACGCAAATTACAGTTCAGATTGGGAAGTTCGAACGGATTCGTCGACTATCCCAAGTATAAATCCGCCAACACGTCGTCAATCGAAACGAGGGCGATTCTCGCAGCTCAAAATGCTACGCATTAGCGTGATGCCGAACTAGGTTTTGACAGCCCTACAGGTGAAGACCGGCCAATGGAATCCAAAATCGTCAACGTCGATGCTGGATATCCCGTATTCGGTTTTGACCGCGTCCGAGGCGTTGGCAAGGTCAGCGTGCAGTCCTTCAACAACATCTTCCGGGCTGCCAGAGCGTTTCACCCAGTCCCAAAACGTCATGTCTACCTGCGTTGAAGTCGAATGAGTGATGTCGAATCCCGCATCCGTGATTAGCGTTCGCCATTCTGACGGAGGCGGTGCCGCGACGTGAGACGGATCGCGAAGCGCTTCGACTCGCTGGTGCCATTCAGCGAGTTGGGCATCCTCAGAAGTCGTAGTGTCGCAAAGCAAAAAAACGCCCGTGCGATTCAGAACTCGGTAGACCTCCGACAAGAACTTGCCGATGTCGCGGAAGTGATGAGGCGCAGTTCGACAGGTTACGAGATCTAAAGACGCGTCCGAGTACGGGATATCATGCGCGTCGATAGCCTCGAACCGCACGTTTTGTAGCCCCCGTTCGGCAGCGATCCCTGTGGCTTGCTCGAGCATCCCATCGGCGATGTCTGAGGCGATGACTGTCTCACAGAACTCAGCGACCGCGAACGCAGTGAACCCCGGTCCGGTTGCGACATCTAGTCCCAATTCGTAGCGTCCGAGAGACGCCCATTCGGTAAGAATTCGCAGACTGTCTCCGCGGGAATGCGGGACGCTAACCGCATAGCTCGCGGCTTGGCGGTTGAACTGCTCCTGAGCGTCAGATGGTCCAATAGTCACGACAAGTGCTTCATCATGAATTCAACCGTCCGGTTCATAGACGTTGTCGAAGCGGCCTCGTCGTAAACCTCGGGCCGATCATCGTTGCAGAAAGCGTGTTCCGTGCCGTCGTAGATGAAGAACTCGTTTTCGACACCAGCTGCCGTGAGTCCGTCTCGCAATCCGGGAACCGCGTCAGTGGCGTCGTCATGTTCAGCGAAGTGTCCTTGGATCGGGCATTGAATCGAATCCGGGTCAGGTAGTCCACTCGGCAGGACACCGTAGAAAGGCGCACCAGCTTCGATGGCCCCGTTGGAAGCTAGCAGGAGCGTCATGCCGCCACCCATGCAGTAGCCGAGACATCCGACTTTTCCACTTGAGTTCGCATCGTGAGTTCTCAAGTATTCCGCGGCTCCGATGAGGACCTTGGAAGCATGAGGTATCTCAAGCTCATGCATCAATGTCATCGCATGTTCTGGCTCGGTCGCGGCTTCACCTTCGTAAAGATCAGGAGCAAGCGTCACGAATCCGCGTGCGGCATACCGATCCGCCATGTTCTTGATGTGTTGGACAAGCCCCCACCATTCTTGAATCACGAGCAGTCCCGGACCTGAGCCTGACGGTGGCAACGACAGATAGCCCTTGGTCTCACTGCGGTTGCTTGGAAAAGTGATCATCGTGCCTGCCATGGTTCGTATGCCTCCGAGAACGCTTAGTCTATTGACCGTATTTTGGACGATTCCTTATGGAATAAGGTTTAGCACATGGAGAAGCTGCTAAGCGTTGCTATCGGTGGTGCCGCAGGAGCGCTGGCGCGCTACGGTACTGTGGTCGCGTATCAGCGGTTCGCACCGTCAACCTTTCCCTTGGCGATCTTGACAGTTAACGTCCTCGGTTCGCTACTTTTCGGACTGATGTGGGCGTACGCGGAGGATCGTGATTGGATCTCCGAGAATATGCGGTTGCTGGTATTGACAGGTTTCTTAGGAGCGTTCACCACGTTCTCGACGTTTGCCTTCGACGAAGCCACGTTCATCCGCAGCGGTAGCTGGGCCATATTCGCCGCCAACCTACTCATCAGCAACGCCGCGGCGCTGACCGCGGTGTTTGTCGGCTTCCGAGTCGGCAAACTGATATAGCCCCGCTCCGAAAGACTTCATCCCCGAATCTGTACGATGACTGCCAACATCTTCGACCTGCCAGAATCTTTACCGGATGAAGAGGTCTTCAACGATCTCATTCCTCCCAAAGGTGTGAAGATCGAACGCATCATCTCGAATGGACAAAAAACACCGGCTGGGGAGTGGTACGACCAAGATATTCATGAGTGGGTGGTTTTGCTCCAAGGTCAGGCGGAATTGGAGTACGAGAACGGCCAGACACTGCGATTGATAGCTGGAGACCACGTGTTAATTCCCGCACACGTTCGCCACCGCGTCGTTTTCACCAGCAAAGATCCACCATGCATTTGGATAGCCGTGTTTGGCGACCTGATTTAAAGTCTGGGATGGTGGCTCCCGAGACAGGATTCGAACCTGTGACCCGCTGATTAACAGTCAGCTGCTCTACCGCTGAGCTACTCGGGAATGAAACCGAAATGGGCATGAGTCCCAACACTAGATTCTAACCCAACGCTGTCCTCACATGAAACTGATAGTTCGCGATGAACGCCACACCGACATTGCCGCTATAGCTGACGTAGTCCGTGCTGCCTTTGGACATGACGACGAAGCGAAGTTGGTAGATTACCTGCGGAATACCGGGGCCTTAACGGTGTCGACGGTGCTTGTCTGCGATGAACGGATGATCGCACACGCGTCCGCAAGTCCGATGACTTGGGTTGATGGTTCGACGAACTTCATTACCTGGGCATTGGCACCAGTGAGCGTTACACCGACGGAGCAGAGGCGCGGCTACGGGACAAAAGTCGTGTGGGCAACCATTGAGCGGTGTCGGCAACTTGGAGCCGACATCCTTACGGTGTTGGGCAATCCTGCGTACTACCAACGTTTTGGTTTTGAGCCGGCATCACAACATGGGATGGCGATCGACGGCAAGGAATTCGGAGACGCCTTCATGGTGATGGAACTTACCAAAGGCACTCTCCGCGAAGCACATGGCCTGTTAAGGTGGCATCCAGCTTTCGACGATTTGGACGAGGATTGATATGGGAAGCAACACCTTCAAGTTGTGGGCGGCGAGCGATGCGCACGTAGGGACTGATCTGGAGCGCGGAAATCGTCGGAGTCTGGCTGAGGCGATATTGCAGTCAGAGAGTGGTGGAGATGAGGGAGGCCCGCCATTCGAATGGGACATAATGCTCAACGCCGGAGACTACTCAGGGTCTCAAACACCGCCGGATGACAAGGAAGGGATGGAGGTGGTCCGTCAGTACGGGGTGTCGACGAAGCATGGGCGCGAAGACTTTTACGATCTGGTAGGGAACCACGATGCCAGCGGCGCAGAGGAGGAAACGCAGTGGTGGTTCCGCAAGTGGGTAGACCCCACGGGCGAGAACAGCGAGTATTCAGGAGTTCACGCCGATCGACGACCATACCCGGTTAAAGGGACATGGGAGAGGTATTCATTCGAGGTCGGCAACATACTTTTTCTCGTCATGGGCGACCGCAACGATGGTGGCCCGCCGGTAGGCAGAGGCGAATACGGCGGATACCCCGCAGGTGCCGTGACCCGCGAGACGTTCGAGTGGTGGCGAGAAAATGTGGAGGCCAACCAAGACAAAATCATCATCTCCGCGCATCACCACATGTTGAAAGAGACGACAGTCGCGTCAGGGCCTTGGGAAGGGGTAGACGGCGGCTATCACGGCAGGTTTGAAAACGGCGCTCCGATCGGTGCTTCCTACCTGTATTTCGTTGGAGGGCAGCCAGACGCAGGAGCATTCGAGTCGTATCTGGCAGACCACCCTGGTGCGATAGACATTTGGATCGGCGGCCACACCCACACGAACCCGGATGACACGCACGGCGGAAGATCACATATCGAGCAGAAATGGGGTGTAACATTCGTCAACGTCGCGGCTTTGTCCCGATATCACGGTCAGAAGAACATCGCCATGAGTCGGCTGTTCACATTCGCTGAGGGTGCAAGCGAGGCGAATGTGAAGTGCTACATGCACATGAAGGATTACGCTCCCCAAGGCTGGTACGACAAAGCGGAGAGGACAATGCCACTTCGTATGCCGTTTTCGCAAGCCACAGACAGTCAATGACCGCGACTGGTATTCCGGCTAACCGAACAGCGCGTGCAACTCGCGACCGATAACCGCCAAGCTCGAAATCACCACCACGGCTACCACCGCGGCTCTAAACACGCTTTCGTTCATCCGACCGGTGAGTTTCATGGCGATCCAGTAACCAAGCCCGACCGCCGGTGCCGCAACCGCGATGAGGATTAGACGCTCGGAAGTGAAGAGCCCTTGGATGGCATAGCCGACGGCGGCGATGTACATGATGGTGAAAAAGAACGCCATCGACGCTCGCACGTTCTGTCTGTCCATCCGCCGTCCGAGGAAAAAGAGGACGAGTATCGGTCCTCCAATCGCAAGGCCGGTGGTAGACGCAGAAGAGATAAAGCCTAGTACGGGTCCGGATATGCGCGGATAGGGCACCTTCCATTCCGCATTGAAAACCACCATCGCGGTGAGTACGAGGACTAGCACGCCTATTGCGATGCGGAGCACCGAGGCATCGAGGGTGCTAAGAGCGAAGACCCCAATCGGTGTTCCGAGCACAGCAGCGACAGCCATAGGTGCGAGTTCTCGGTTCCGAAGATGCTCTCGGGTCTCGACCAAAACAAGCGAGAAGGCGATGATGGCTACGGTGTTGATCACAACGACCACCGTCTGGGGATCGAGGATCAGTAGCAATATCGGAGACGTTGTCAGCCCGAACCCGAAGCCAATCGCTCCGATGACGAACGCAGCACCCATAAGCACTAACGAAGTGACAACTATGTGCAATATGTCTGGCATTTCCTACGGCGTGGTTGGCCCGAACGGAATAGTTTCGGCGAAAATCTTGAACGTGTTATAGCGTAACCAACGGCGGCGGAGTCAGTACGCAACAGTCTGACTTTGCGAGCTGATTTCAGGCAGGAGACGATCGACTATGACCCGATATGAAGGTTCGCCAATCGCGTACGACGTTGCGATTCGCAAGAACGTCATGATCCCGATGCGCGATGGTGTGAAACTTGCAGCCGACATTTACCTGCCGGCGGCAGGAGCGAACATCGCCGAAGGGAAGTTTCCGGTCATCCTCGAACGAACGCCGTATGACAAAACTGCGCCCCGTCAAGTCACGAACATGAAGTACTATGCCCGGCGCGGATACGTTGGTGTTATTCAGGACGTTCGCGGGCGGTTCGCGTCAGAAGGGGAGTGGTACGCGTTTGCCAAAGAGGCGCCAGACGGCTTCGACACAGTTCAATGGCTTGGCGTACAACCATGGAGCGACGGTCAAGTCGGAACGATGGGCGGCTCCTATGCGGGTAGCGACCAATCGGCCTTGGCAACGATGAATCCGTCCCACCTCTCGACGATGATCGTGGCAGTCGGAGCATCTAACTATTACCACGGCTCGATGCGCCAAAACGGTGCCTTGGAACAGCGATTCATGGTCTACGCCTTCCGTATGGCCATGACCAGCAAGGAGGCGATAGCAGATGCCGGCCTACAGGCGGAGATCAGGAAGGCATTCATGGACGACATGCCGGACATCGTCCGCCAACTGCCGTTGAAGGAGGGTGCGACGGTATTACGGAGATTGCCTTCTTATGAACAGTGGGCCATCGACATCCTGACACACGGAGAGTTCGACGATTACTGGAAGCAACGCGGCTATGCGATCGACGAGTACTACGATGAGCACGCTGACGTTCCTTCGCTTTATCTCGGCGGTTGGTACGACTCATACGCCCGTAACACGCCGCAAAGCTACGTGAAACTGAGCGCGGTCAAAAAGTCGCAGCAAGTGTTGCTGATGGGGCCGTGGATACACGGAGCGTTCGAAGTCACCAATTCAGGTGATGTCGATTTCGGCACTGAAGCCCATATCAATATGAACGATCTCCGATTGGCATGGTTCGACCACTACATGAAGGGAATGCACACAGAGTTCGCCGATTGGTCGCCGGTGCGTATCTTCACAATGGGCACGGGCAGTCAGCGCATGAATAAGCACGACCATGACCGCTTTCTCGACCATGGCGGTTATTGGCGATCGGAACCGGATTGGCCCCTGCCGGGAACCTTGGAGACACCGTTCTATCTACACGCTGGCGGCGGGTTGTCTCAGGACGAACCTTCAACGGACGAGTCGCCATCGACTGGATACACGTTCGATCCCAATGACCCGGTGCCGACCATGGGTGGCGGGATTTCTGCAGCCGAGTCGATAATCCGGGCAGGAGCGTTTGACCAGCGGGGACGGCCCGATTTCTTCGGATGTGTCGACACCCAGCCCTTGAACTCTCGCCACGACATCCTCACATTCCAGACACCGGAACTTGAGGAAGATACCGAGGTCACCGGCGAGATCGTGATGCACCTATGGGCATCGTCCTCGGCGGTCGACACCGACTTCACCGCGAAGCTGATCGACATGCATCCACCATCGGACGACTACCCAGACGGCTTCGGAATGAACATAACCGACTCCATCATTCGAGCGCGTTATCGCAACAGTTGGACCGAACCTGAGATGATGGAACCGGGTGAGCCATACAAGTTCAGCTTCCATCTATATCCGACATCGAATGTGTTCAGGAAAGGACACAGGATTCGTTTGGATATCAGCAGCAGCAACTGGCCCCGCTTCGACGTAAACCCCAACACTGGCGGGCCTTTGGGCTTGGAGCGTCGGTATAAAGTGGCGCATCAAACTATCTGGCATAGCAGTGACCGAGCATCGCATATTGTCTTGCCGTTTCAGAAGAGGGATTAGGGAATGATTGCAGATCTAACAGGCAAGAACGCGCTGGTTACTGGAGGCGGTCAAGGCATTGGCCGAGGCATCGCTTTGAAGCTGGCCGAACAAGGTGCCAACGTCGCAATTGCTGACATCAATAGCGAAGGTCCGAACTCGGCGGTTGAGGAGGTTAAGGCACTAGGCCGTGTGAGTTTCTCAGTGCACCTAGACGTGACGGACAATGAATCGGTTGCAGACGCCATTGGGCAAGTGATCTCAGAGTTTGGTCACTTAGACATCCTCATCAACAATGCGGGCATTGGCAGGGTCGAGGGCAAGGCTGGTGGTGGCTTGGATGAAGATTGGGAGGAGAACTGGAACACGGTGATGGACATCAATGTCCAAGGGGTAATGCGTTGCACCAAAGCTGTAGTTGGGCACTTCATGGAGAGGAAGTACGGCAAGATAATCAACACAGCTTCAGGTGCTGGGCGAGGTCCGATATGGTGGGGCCCACCCTCTGGAGCGCCCGGTTACGCAAACGCGTACGGACCTTCCAAAGCGGCGGTCATTAACTACACACAGTACTGCGCGTCGACACTGGGTCCGCACAACATCAACGTGAACGCGATATGCCCGGGCAGAGTCTGGACCGCGTTCCATGACGTAGCGATCTCAGAGCGGATGAGGAGCGATCCATCCTTGGCAGGCTCCGATCCTGTCGATGTCTTTAACGAAGATGTTGCAAACCTTATCCCGCTCGCAAGGTCCCAGACACCTGAAGAGATCGGCATACTGGTAGCGTTTCTCGTGTCAGACGACGCCAGTTCCATTACTGGTCAGTCGATACACATTGACGGCGGACAAAGGATGGCATGAGAGCATGAATAGTATCAGCATGGACGAGGCAATCGAGTCTGCAATCGAGGCGATATCGTCCGAACGCGCATTCTCGGTGCCGGACCGCGGGAGCAGAAGGAAATGGGACGGACCGTGGTGGCAGTTGGCAATCCTGTGCGAAGTGGGTGAGGTTGAACGGATTCCCCAGTCGGCGATCGACAGCGCGTTGGAGCAGCTCAAGAGCGATGCCTGGTGTAAATTCGTCATCACCAGAGATGATGCTCCTCAGACTGAAGCAGACAAGGAAAAAATGGATCTCTGCCACTGTGAACTTGCCGTGTTCTATATGATCCTATCGGCCTGTGGATGTGATACAGATACGGAACTGCCGTGGATCAGAAGGTGGTTCTTACAGCACCAGCTTTCAGATGGAGGGCTAAACTGCGCGCCAGACGCCTACCTGAAATCAGGTAAGAGTTCCATCGTATCAAGCCTGCCACCCTTGGAAGCGGTGTTGTTCTTCACAGATCGAGACTATACGGATGCGGAAAAGAAATTCCTCGATAATGGAGCGCGATACTTGATTGAGCATCGGTTGGTTTGCTCAAAGGAAGGTGGGGTTGTAATAAATCCGGATTGGCTGAAGCCGACCTTCCCTCGGTATTTTGAATACGACATTTTGCGAGGCCTCTTTTTCCTCGTAGAGTGGTCTCGGCGAAGACGACAACCCCTTCCGAAGGACGTCATTGAGGAAGGTATTCACCGACTCAAGAGATTCACTCGAGGTCAGGGAATTGTGGTAGGGAGACGGGTGAACGACAGGAATGGAGAATGGCACGGGCCTGCTTTCCCATTGATGGAGTCAGTGAGTAGAGTGGAGCAGGAGTCTCCATACCTTACGAAGCGATTCGGATCAGTGTTGGATGCTCTCGCATCTTCAGGTTGAGTTAACGAGAGCAAAGGAGAAACGAACGTGGTGTACGCACTGGAGCGCGAAGTCTGTAAACCACAGACAAAGTCGAGGAGATCAGGATGAAGATTACGAATGTAACGCTGACAATGTTCAAATGGGAAGGGCTTCCTTCGGCACTGCCCAAAAAGCACTCTGTGCAACCCGGCAACTCTAGCCAAATCGGACTGCTGACGATAAGCACCGACGAGGGTGTGGATGGACACGCGTTTCTAGGCACATCTAATCGCAGCGCCGAGCTCGATGCGCTGTCTCTCATGACGTATCTCAAACCGGTCGTCATGGATCAGGATCCATTGGCGCGTGAGAAGCTGCACGAGACGATGATCTTCCTCCAAAACAACACCACAATGCGAGCCATCGGCGCTGTCGATGTCGCCCTTTGGGACATCGGAGGAAAAGTTGCCGGATTGCCGATCTACCAAATGCTCGGCTCGTACCGAGAGAGTATTCCCGCATACGTCAGTTCGCCTCGACTCGCAACCGTCGAGGACTACGCCGCGGAGGCGGCAGAGATGCAGGCGGCAGGATGGGCGGCATACAAAATCCATCCACCCGCCGAGGACATTCACGAGGATATCGAGGTCTGCAAAGCCGTTCGAGCCGCGGTCGGCGAAGACTACCAACTGATGTTGGACTCGATCTGGGCATATGACTATCCGGGAGCGTTGAGAGTCGGGCAAGCGATTCAGGAACTTGGCTATCACTGGTACGAAGACCCGCTAGCCGGGGATGACATCTTCAATTACGTGAAGTTGCGGCAGCAACTTCACATACCGCTAATGGCTACCGAGCACTCACCCGGCGGTTTCACCGCGTACGCGCCGTGGCTGGTGCACCAAGCGACCGACTACCTGCGTGGCGACGTCGCGGTGAAAGGCGGCATCACGGCGGTGATGAAGACCGCTCACTTGGCAGAGGCGTTTCACGTCAACTACGAGATTCATCATGGCGGAAACTCTTTGATGAATGTAGCGAACCTTCACTGCGCAATGGCGATCAAGAACACCGAGATGTTTGAGGTGTTGCTCCCTTCGGAGTTACAAAAGTACGGTCTGATGGAAGATATCGAACACGATGCGAACGGCAATGTGCACGCGATCAAAGAGCCAGGTTTAGGCGCGCAGATCGACTTCGATCTGATCGAATCCAACAAAGTCGCCGTCATGTCTTGAGTTTCGTTCCACCGGTACGGGTGCGGAGCAAATTCCAAGTGGAAAACTTAGTCGACACAGACGTGCTGGTGGTAGGTGCAGGCAACGCGGCGATGTCGGCCGCGGTGGCCGCTCGGGAACAGGGAGCCGACGTCGTAGTGCTGGAAAAGGCGCCCAAGTCTCAGCGCGGCGGCAACAGCGCGCTGACGGTTCACATGCGCTTCCCGTACCGAGGCATGGAAGACCTCGTGCCGTTGCTCTCGGATATCAGCGAAGAAGAGACCAAGTCTTTGGCTGAGAGAGTTCACGCCTACACAGAGTCGGACTATTACACCGACATCATGGAAGTAACTGCCGGGCAGAGCGATCCCACTCTAGCGAACATTCTGGTCTCGGATGCCTACGAAACGGTCCTTTGGATGCGGTCATACGGGCACGCATGGATTCCGTCTTACGAAAGTCCGACATCGGCGAATGTCGTCTCATTCGATGGCGGCGGATTTGCCATGCAGGAGCGCTGGTTTCGTGCCGCAGAACGTTTAGGCATATCGGTGCATTACGAGACCGAGGCTGTAGAACTGCTACAGGATCGAGCGGGAGTAGTGACCGGAGTGATGGCTCGCAGCGGTGAACGGGATGCTCGCTACAACGCGCGTGCCGTGATTCTGGCTTGTGGAAGTTTTGAGTCGAGCCCGGAGATGCGGGCTCAGTATCTCGGCGACGGTTGGGACAAAGTAAAGCTCAGGGGCGTGCCATTCAATACCGGCGACGGTCTAAACATGGCATTAGAGTTGGGCGCTCTGTCATACGGAAGTTGGTCCACTTGTCACGCGTCGCCGCAGGATTCGAAGCGACCCGAGTACGATCTGCCCGGTCCAGGTGTGAGTGGGGTGTACTGGAGCCGCTACTCCTATCCCTTCGGAATCATGGTGAATGTTGACGGGCATCGGTTCGTGGATGAAGGCGAGACATGGCGCGGGCTAACTTACGCCAAGACCGGGCGCGCCATCCTGTCCCAACCAAGAGGAATCGCTTTTCAAATCTTCGATGCCGAGCAGAGACGCAGGGGACTTATTCGCGGATACGAAGATGCAACAGGTTTCAAATCAAATACCCTGGAGGCACTCGCAAAAGACCTAGGGATTCACGATGTAAGGGCGTTCCTTGAAACGGTGCACCAATTCAACGCCTCCATCCAAGACGGCGAATTCCATCCGTTCCGTCTTGATGGAAAATCGACTTCAGGCATCACTCCGCCCAAGAGCAATTGGGCACTTCCTATCGCCAACCCACCCTTCGAGGCGTACCCGACGATCTGCGGCATGACCTTCACGTACGGAGGTCTGAAAATCACCCTCACTGCTGAAGTCTTGCACGAAGACGATCATGTCATTCCCGGTCTTTACGCCGCGGGCGAGATGGTAGGCGGGTTGTGGCACGACAACTACCCGTCGGGCGGCGGCATGATGGCCGGAGCCGTATTCGGCCGCATCGCCGGAATGGCAGCAGCGGAACGAGCCCTATCGGTCAGCTGAAAAGGACCGCGTTGGCTCAACTCACATCTCTGGCATTTGCTAGCAGCCTCTCCAACGTCCCACCTTGGATCGCCTCGCGATCTTCATCAGAGATAAAGGTCAGGTGAGACCTGAATGCTTCGAGCGATTGCAGGTGTGTCATCGCTTTCTTGACGACTGGAAAGTCCGAACCCCAGCAGAGACGAGTGCCAAACGCCTTGTAGCACTCCTCATAAACCCAATGCGTCTCGTGGTACGGGAAGTCCCAAGTTCGTTCCGGGCTGCACAGGTAGTGGAAACCTGACAGTTTTAGGTGCATGTTGGGCAGCTTTGCAGACTCAGTTACGTTTTTCACCATTGCCCATGCATCTTCGCCGTAGGACTTCAAAGCTGACATGTGGTGGCACAGGATAGGGACTTCGGGAAATGCCTCAGCAACTTTTCGGATCTCGTTCTGGTGGTGCGGCGCCATCGCGATCGACGCGATCAGACCAACGTCACGAGCGACCGAGAAGAAGTCCTTGCCTTCTTGAGTGTTGAACCATCGCCCATCGTCTTCGCTGGCGACGTATTGCGTGAAGGCTTTCATCGGCCACTTCTCCGCCGCCTGCTCCAACCGTTTCGCCGCCCCCGGCGTGTGATACGTGTCCGACCAAAACGAGTCGACATCGGCGAACTGGTTCAATCGGTCTGGATACTTTCGCACCGCCGCGGCGACATAGTCGTTGTTGTCCCGGTTGCGATGGATCTGGGCGCATACGATTGTGGCGCTGTCTACTCCGTTGACATCCATCTGATTGAGCAGCGTCTCGACTGAACCGTGATGCTCAGGATCGGGAACTTCCGGCAGGTACGGCCAATAGGCCCATGAGTGGCAGTGGGAGTCGATGATCGGCATTGCTCGGGAATCCTGTTTACGGTTGGTTTCGGATATTGCGGATCTTCCACGGAGAACCCCCGTGAACGCGCAAAGTGAATTTTAACTGCGCCTGCAATCTTAATCCGACGAATTTCGTCGGATGTTTCCATGATTAACTTCGGCGTAACACTAGCGAAACATCGTCGAAACATTATGTGCGTATCTTCCGAATCATTGCGTAATCACCCGTTTGGGAGGAAGACAAAATATGGATACTGGCTCGATAGCCTGGATGCTGACGGCAACTCTGTTGGTGCTGTTCATGACGCCGGGCCTTGCGTTTTTCTATGGAGGACTCGTGCGCGGCCGCAACGTCGTCAGCACATTGATGTATTCCTTCATCGCCATGGGAGTGGCGAGCATCGTCTGGGTGCTTTGGGGTTACAGCCTCGCATTCAACGACATCGGGAACGGTGTGATCGGTGGACTCGACTTCATCGGTTTAGCAGGTGTGAGCCACACAGAAGGTGATGGTATTCCAGACCTGCTCTTCGCCGCGTTCCAGATGACTTTCGCGATCATCACCCCGGCGCTGATCACTGGCGCGTTTGTCGAACGCTTCAAGTTCACTACGTACCTGATCTTCCTCGTGCTCTGGGTGACGCTGGTCTACGCGCCCGTTTGCCACTGGGTATGGGGTGGTGGTTGGATCGGCGGTCTCAATATCGGAGGCACAGAAGAAAACCCCATAGGCGCGCTTGATTTCGCCGGAGGAACGGTAGTCCACATCAACGCCGGTATCGCCGCGGTTGCAGCTGCGTATCTAGTTGGCAAGCGCCGTAGCCCCGGAATTGAACCTCACCACGTCCCGTTTGTAGTGCTCGGAGCTGCCATTCTTTGGATTGGCTGGTTCGGCTTCAACGCTGGCTCCCAGCTAGCCGCTGACGGTGTCGCGGTCCAAGCATTTGTCAACACCAACACCGCGGCAGCAGTCGCAGCGGTCGTATGGGCCTTGCTCTCCTACATCCACACCGGACGCATCAGCGCGGTCGGCGTGGCTACTGGTGTAGTAGCTGGTTTGGTTGCCGTCACGCCCGCGGCTGGCTGGGTCGGCACCATGGGCTCGTTTGCCATCGGTCTTGGCGCTGGCATCATCTGCCACTACGCGGTGCACTTCGAGATCTTGCACAAGATTGGAATCGACGATTCGCTTGAAGTCTTTGCAGTTCACGGGCTTGGAGGTATCTGGGGTGCGTTGGCCACCGGTATCTTCGCTTGGGGCGCGCTGACCGGTAGCGATGGCGGTTTGGTGAACGGTGACGCCGGACACTTCGTCGCCAACATAATCGCAGTAGTCGCTACACTCGCCTACTCCGGCATCGTCTCCTTCATCATCCTGTTTGTGCTGGACAAGATCCCAGGTCTTGGCCTCCGGATCACGGAACCTGACGAGGACATCGGCATCGACATCACTGCGCACGGCGAACGCGGTTACGTAGCCGACGGCGCTGACTAACCGGAAAATGAACTAACTGTTGGCGAGGGGGTAGCATGTTGTCTACGCCCTCCCAACAGAACATCAAAAGAACCACGAAAGGAATTACCAATGCTAAAGATCGAAGCAGTGGTTCGCCCGGAACGGACGTCCACGGTGCTCGAAGCTCTGACCGCAGCCGGTGTCAAGGGCTACTCATACTGGAACATCACCGGTAAGGGTCAACAAGAAGGTGTAGAAGTCTTCACCGGACGAGGCGGCCACCTCTCCCACCGAGTGGCTCTGCCCAAGACGATGATCATGACTGTCATTCCAGAAGGAATGAAAGATGCGGTGATCAGCAGCATCGTCGAGTCCGCCCGAACCGGCGAAGAAGGCGCCATTGGTGACGGCAAGATCTTCGTCTCCCAGATCGACGACGCCACCCGCGTGAGCACTGGAGAGACGGGCGAATCAACGGTCATGTGACCATCGTTTCGTAAGCGGATTACGAACCCCAACAGCCGGTGCCGCCGACCATGTGGCACCGGCTGTTTGATTCATATCCACACTCTCATCTATCTAGTTTCCGCACCTATGTAAAATCAACAACATGGCACAGGAGCGTAGCTCAGTTGGCTAGAGCGTTGGTCTCCAAAACCAAAGGTCGCGGGTTCGAATCCTGCCGCTCCTGCCACAACTCCTCTGATTCAGGGGCGAGTGAGCCGTAAAACCTGGTCCCGCCGGGATGCTGAAATTGGTAGACAGGCTACGTTGAGGGCGTAGTGCTCGAAAGGGCGTGTGGGTTCGAGTCCCACTCTCGGCACCAAACATCGTCGGAGATTTCCGACGAGATGGGCGGCGGAAATATACTCGTAACTTTAGGGGCGACGTAGCCAAGCGGCCTAAGGCGGGGGTTTGCAAAACCTCTATTCGGCGGTTCGAATCCGCCCGTCGCCTCCAATCTCCCGTCCCCCGCCCCTCCTGGATTCCGGCTTTCGCCGGAATGACGCGATGAGCGTTCAGATCTCGAACTTCACGCCCGTCAATTCCTCGGATCGTTCCCAAAGACCCTGAGCAGTCTCCTCATCGTGAGATTCAGTAGACGAGGAAACGATCACAGGATAGCCTTTCCGTTCGTTCTTGCCATCGGGTCCGTAGTACTGCCCACCGGCCGCTTGCGGATCGGTCGCCGCACGCAATATCGGAAGTGCTCCCATCCGGGCACTTTGGAAGAATAGCCCAGCGATCGGCATCGAGACTTTGCCTATCCAACCCAGCCCTTGTGCAATGTTGGTCCTTGAGACGCCGGGGTGGGCGGCAATGGACTTAACGTGCTGGATCCCGGCGCGTTCCAAACGACGCTGAAGTTCGTAAGTGAACAACAGATTGGCGAGTTTCGACCGACCATAAGCGCGCCAACGGTTGTAGTTCTCACGCGTCAACTGAATCGCCTCGAGATCGATGCTTTCTCCCCGGTGTGCCAGACTGCTCACGTTAACGATCCGCGAGGCCGGACTCTTTATGAGCAAGGGCAGTAACTTGCCGGTCAGCGCAAAGTGACCTAGATGGTTGATCCCAAATTGCGACTCGAATCCACTGGCAGTGATGCGATACGGAGTCGCCATAACCCCCGCATTGTTGATGAGCAGATCGAGCTTGTCATGGGTTGCGCAGAACTGAGCGAAGAACCTGTCAACGGAATCCAAGTCCCCCAAGTCAAGCTGTCCTAAACCGACAGTTGCGCTCACAGAGTCATTCTTGATGCGTTGCAAAGCCGATTCGCCACGAGACATCGATCGACAAGCAAGTGTGATACCTACCCCGCGACGCGCCAATTCGAGTGCGGTCTCGTACCCAACACCGCTATTGGCACCTGTTACCACCGCGATCATGCCCGTTAAATCGGGAATGTCGTCAGTTGTCCAGCGTTCAAACTCGTTCATCGGGTTTTACCGGCGATGCGCGTTTTCGTTCCTGTCGCCATCGGTTCCGCAAGCAATCCTAAATTGCGTCGTCCGACATGACTTTCATGGTCTCGTACGAAAAACGAACCGAAAGGTGCTATATTGTGCTTTATTCGCAACCAAAATCGTTGCGAAAGACGAATCACATTCAGAATCTGAGGTGTTGAAATGCGAAACGCGATACATGGTGCCCTTTCGGCGCGCAGGTCGTGGATTGCGGTTGGGTTGACAGTCTTGGCAGCAGCGATGGCGCTTGCCGTCGCATGCGGAGGAACTGAGACCGTTATCCAAACCGTCGTAGTCGAAAAATCGGTACCCGGCGAGACCGTTATCCAAACTGTCGTCGTTGAAAAGGAGGTGCAGGTCGAAGGCCAGACTGTCATTCAAACCGTGGTGGTCGAGAAGGAAGTCCAAGTCGCGGGTGAGACGGTTGTGCAGACCGTGGTGGTCGAGAAGGAAGTCCAAGTCGCAGGGCAGACAGTGATCCAAACTGTGGTTGTCGAGAAAGAGGTGGAGGTCGCTGGTGAAACGGTCGTCCAGACGGTGGTGGTGGAGAAGGAAGTTGAGGTCGAGGTCGAGAAAGAAGTCATCAAAGAAGTCGAAAAAGAAGTACAAGTGGTTGTAACAGCCACTCCAGAACCAGCGATGATGATGGAAAAGCCTGCGTTCAAAGGCAACTTGCGGTTAGGCGAAATCCTCGTCGATCCGCCCGTATTCTTGCCTAGCAAGCAAGGTACTGGCAACATGCAGCTACTCATCTTCTGGGGATTCTTCGAGCCTCTGATGTGGGCCCAACACTCCGCGCCGCCCAAGCTCAACCTCGATGCCCCAACATACACGGAAGGCATCGCCGAATCTTGGGAAGTCGCAGACGACACGAGCGCGGTGACCTTCAAAATCCGCGACGGCGTCAAGTTCCACACCGACTGGAACGGTAACGACTGGGGCGAAGTCTCCGCGCATGACGTTCAGTGGAGTTTCGACTCTGCGCTCGGCGAGGGCAGTATCAACCAGAGAGCGCAAGGCGTTCAGCGGTTTGTCAGCGGTTTCGAAGCGATTGATGACAACACAGTGCGGATGAACATCAAGGACAACAGTCTCGATCCGCGTTGGTACCACATCATCTCGAATACGACGTTGGGTGCACCAGTCATCGTGCCGAAACGTCTCTACGACGAGATGGGTGAAGAAGCCGCTAACTTGACACCAGTTGGAACCGGGACGTTCCGCATCACCGAGTGGGTCACTGACAGTAACGTAAGAGCCGAACCGGTTGAGGGACACTATCGCCAGCAACCCAGCGTTGCCTCGTACGAAGTCATTCTGATGCCGGAGCCGCTGGCGCGAATTGCTGCGCTCCAAACAGGCTTGATCCACGTCGCGCGGGTCCCACTCAAGCTGATCAAGAACACGGTAAACAACATCGATGGTGCAAGGCCGCAGGTTGTCGGCCCGCCGATCAACCAAGTCGTGATGATGGCCGGTAACTACTGGGCTCAGACAGACCAGAACGGTGAAAACATCTATCGCACTCGAGAAGGGTTCTTGCCCGACTCTGACCACCCATGGATCGGTGACCCCGACGATCCGGTATCGATGGAAAATGCGAACAAAGTGCGACGGGCCCTCAGACTCGGAATCGACCGCCAGACGATCGTTGACGAGATTCAGTCAGGGGTGGGTAGTCCATTGACGAATGCCATCAACGCGTTCCCCGGAGACCCGCACTGGCGTGATGAGTTTGATGTCCCTTACGACCCAGATCAGGCCAAAGCATTGCTTGCAGAAGCTGGATATCCTGACTGCTTCCCCTTCAAGTACCACGTTGCTCCCGGCAAGGAATGGGACGCTGAAGTCGGCGGGGCGGTTGCCCAATTCTGGCGCGAACTCGGTTGCGAGGTCACCGTTGACGCTACAGATTACGGTGCAGCCAGACCGCGACTGGTCAATCGGCAGAAGCAGATCCCTTGGATGATCCAGGCTGGCACCAACGCTCCACCTGACGCGTTCTTTGGCTCGGTCTATCGACCGTCTGGAGGATTCAACTACGGCATCGAGTTGCCGGATGACATCACCGCGATATCCGTACGCAACCTTGACTTGGCATCAACCACGTTTGAGGAACGCGTAGCAAATACGGTCGAGTGGTGGTCGTACGTCAACGAATGGAACTTGGTGGCATCGGTCAGCACCTTACCGACATCGGTGGTGTTGCGCCCCGAGATCACCTCATACGATCCGTATATGAACACCGGTCCCGAGTTTGTGGCGCCCGAAACTGTCGTCATGAGCGACGAATGACGTAACTGATGCGTCGTTGGACGTGTCACACGGTTAGCACATGGAGACGGCGTTGCCTAGATAAAATCTGGGCACGCCGTCTCATGTCGTCATCGTTTCTACGCCAGAACTGTTGAGTTCGTGAATTGAAAAAGCTGCTGATCCGCAGATTATTAGCGGCCATCATCGTGCTGCTTCTCGCCAGCGTCTTGGTGTTCGCGCTTTCGAGGATGAGCGGGGATCCGCGCCATCTCTTTTTGAGCGAGTACACAACCGACGAGCAGTGGGAGCAGTGGGGACGCGATTTCGGACTGGACAAGCCATACTACGAGCAGTATTTCCGGTGGCTGTCGGGTGCCGTCCTTTTGGACTTTGACATCTCGGTGAAGGAACAGATCCCCGCCACTACGGTGGTTATTCGCAAGATTCCGAACACGTTGCAGCTGGCAGCCGGTGCCTATGTGTTTGCTTTATTGGTCGGAATTCCATTGGGAATCTTATCGTCGATATTGCGAGGAACATTCTTGGATCTGTTCGCCCGTGGATTTGCTTTGCTTGGACAAGCAATGCCGGGATTCTGGCTTGGCATAATGCTCATTCTGATGTTCGCTGTACGCCTTGAATGGTTGCCTGCCGGCGGAAAAGACGACCTGCGAAGTTTGATACTTCCATCGATAACGCTTGGGTGGTTCGCTGCCGCAGCGTTGTTGAGACTGACCCGTTCAGCGATGCTCGAGATACTTGATAGCGAGTTCGTGAAACTGGCGCGCGCGAAAGGCGCATCGCAAATGACGGTGATCATCAAACACGCGTTCAGGAACGCCATCATTGTGCCTTTGACGTTCGCAGGTGTGTTTCTGTCCGCGTTGTTGACCGGTGCCGTCGTGACAGAAACAGTGTTCGGATGGCCTGGCCTGGGCAGATTGGCTCTACAGTCGGTGTTCGGAACCGACTTCCCAGTCATCAGCGCCATCGTGATGTTCGCAACAGCCGGATATCTTGGTATGAACCTGCTGGTTGACATCCTCTACGGAGTGCTTGACCCGCGCATCAGGCAGAGTTGAAGTGGCAACGAATACCGACACGACATTGGGATCTGTGAACGCTCCTCGCGTGGTGCGAGAGAGTAGGAATCCGTTGCGGTTGACTTGGCATATCCTGCGCCGTTACCCGGTATTGCCAGCTTTCATCGTCGCCGTATTGGTAATCGCCGCGGTGTTTGCTCCATGGTTGGCACGACACGATCCATTAGTCGGCAAATTGAGGGACCAAGACCGCCCTCCTATCTGGCAGGAATCATCGCCGATCAGCGGGAAGGAGCCCCTATGGGAGTATCCGCTAGGCACTGATCCTCTCGGCAGAGACATGCTGAGCCGGATCATCTGGGGCGCCCGCTACTCGATGTTGATCGCTTCTGTAGTTCTGATATCAGGTGCCATCGGTGGGACGATACTCGGTTTGATCGCCGGATACTTCGGCGGAATCTACGACGAGATATTGATGCGGATGGTGGATCTCACGCTCGGAGTGCCGTTCATACTCGTGGCGCTAGCCACTGTAGTTGTTTTCGGTTCGAGCATGGTGTTGATAATCGCGCTTCTCATATTGTTCAGTTGGAGCGGCTTCGCGCGCCAAGTCAGGGCAGAAACTCTCCGCCTGAAAGCATCTGACTACGTGGCATTGGCAGTCGTAGCGGGAGCATCCGCCAGGCGCATCATCTCCAAGCACGTGTTGCCCGGCGTCGTCAACACCGTGCTAGTAATCGCCAGTCTCAACATCGGACAGTTGATACTGACAGAAGCGACGCTCAGCTTCCTAGGCGTCGGAATCCCGAAGCCGCGTCCGGCGTGGGGATCGATGGTCGCCGAGGGACGTGATTATATCGACACTTCATATTGGATGGCCTTGTTCCCCGGATTGGCAATCTTCGCCGTAGTCTTCGCAATGAACTTCCTCGGCGACTGGATACGAGATCGTTTGGATCCGCGGCTGCGGCAGCTTTAGCCGGTCCAGCCCTCATTCTTCAGCACACGTCCTGCAACAGCGTCGAGTTTGCGGACCATCTCAGGATCGCGATACGCAGGCGCGGTTGCTATTGCGTGTTCCAAAGCGGTGTGGACTCCCGATGGGAATGGCGCTTCCAACGAACCAATCACTGGAATCGCGGCAGCGACCAGTCGCCGAGCGTTTTCGGTGTTACGTCGTAAGAACTCGAGGATCATTGATGCCGAAACATCCTCGTGATCGTCATGCCAACAGTCGTAGTCTGTCACCATCGCAACCGTCGTGTATGCCATCTCAGCCTCGCGCGCTAGCTTCGCTTCAGGCATATTCGTCATGCCTATGACATCGCAACCCCAAGAGCGGTAAAGATTTGATTCGAACCGGGTCGAAAACTGCGGACCATTCATAGCCAGGTACGTGCCACCGCGGACGAAATCTATGTCTAACCCCAGTGCTGCTTGTTCGACTGCATCGTTCATGGTCGAGCAGACAGGATCGGCCATGCTGACGTGAGCAGCAAATCCTGGTCCGAAAAACGAGGTTTCACGCCCACTGGTGCGATCCATGTATTGATCGACGAGAACGAAAGTGCCGGGTGTGAGTTCCTCTTTGAGCGATCCGACAGCGCTGAACGCCAAGATGCGGTCGACACCGACGCGTTTCAGCGCATCGATATTGGCCCGGTAATTTACTTGAGAGGGCGGAACTCGGTGCCCTCTGCCATGGCGAGCGAGGAACGCGACGCGGTTGCTTCGGAACGTGCCAATCAAGATATCGTCCGAAGGCTCTCCGAACGGCGACTGAACCGATACCCACTGGGCCTTCGCAAATCCTTCAAGGTCGTACAAACCTGTACCGCCGATAATGCCGACAGTCGTTTCAGCGCCTTGTGCCAATCTCTTGCTCCTTTGCCGAATCGCGAGTCGCGTCTAGCTTCGTAGTTAGAATCTTAAGCGTGGCAGATGTTGCTGGCGGCGGAATCTGCCGAGATGGCGGAACGGTAGACGCAGCGGGCTTAAACCCCGCGGCCCGTTAAACGGCGTGTGGGTTCGAATCCCACTCTCGGCACCAATCAAAGGCGCACCCTTGCAGTGTTAAACTCGCCCTCAATTCCGCAAGCGCACGTCCAACAGGAAGCATCAAATGTCCGATGAAGTCAATCAACGCCACGTCTTATACGCCGAAATTGTTGAAGACCTTCGAACTAAAGCAGCTATAACTGCCGCAGGCGACGCCACAAAACAAGAAGAATTTTCCAATCATTTCGGCGCGGAATTCAAGTCGAACCGGATCCTAATCAAAGACAGTCGTAACCGCGCCACGGTGATCACATCACCCGGCGGCGCCCCCGGGGACCCCCACATCCATCCCGACTTCAACGAGTGGTTCATGGCCTTCGGCGGAGTAATGGGCTTCCTCGTTGGTGAATACACGCCATTTCGAGCCACCTTCGGGGACATAACCGTTGCGCCGTGCGGCTATCGACACACGCCGCTCCCATGGTACGGCGACATGTGCATGAGGTTGGTCTGCACCAAACCGGGTTCGAACCACGACATCAAGGGCATCGAGCCTTCGCGGACCGTGAGATTGGATCCCGATTGGGAACCTCCCAACCGGATTTTGACGCCCTTGCCGTACATGATTGAACGCCACGGACTAGACACCAACTGGCAAGAATCGGTCTTGCTCGACCAACGGAACCGTGTCGAGATGTTCAACGTGATGCCCGGCAGATCCGCCGAATCGGTCAACGGCGATACTGAGTCTTGGTGGGTCGTGTTGAAGGGCAACGTGAGGTTCGAGATCGCTGGAGACATCGTTGACGCTAGCAAGGGCAGCGTCGTCTACTCCAGCGACGGCGAATTCAGCGCGATTACCGCCAAAGGACCTGGCCCCGCTATATTCGTCGAAGTCGCAGATCCAGAGACCTGTTAGCCCCTTTCGTGATACGAAAGGGGCGCGAGCGAGCGTAGCGATACGAGCGGGGTATGCCCGAGAGAGGTTGACCGATTGTTAAACTGCTACGAGTGCAGATTTCATCGTGAAACCTGAACTCGAAAGCAAACAATCTAACGGAAGTTGAGATGTCTGAGATCAACGCTCGCCATGTGACGTACGAAGAGATCGTCGATTCGCTTCGGCCTGACGCTCCCGATGTTGAGGGACCGGTGCTGGACGAGATAGCACGATCAGGCGGCGGATACGCGGCGGTTACCAAATCGCGCGTCATGGTTATGGACTCTCGGAATCGCATGGCGGTTATCTCTTCGCCCGGAGGGTCGCCGGGTGATCCTCACCTCCACGATGATTTCAACGAGTGGTGGGTGGCTTATGGCGGTGAGATGCGATATCGGGTTGGCGAATATGAGCCATTCAAGGCGCACTTTGGAGACATAATCGTCGCTCCGAGCGGGTATCGACACGATCCACGGGCTTGGAAGGGCGAGATGTGTATGAGGATGGTGACTGGCAAGCCGGGATCGAATCATGACTTGAAGGGGCTTGAACCGGCGCGAACGATTCCGTTGGAAGATCACTGGGAACCGCCGAATCGCATCTTTACGCCTCTTGAATACATGGTTAATCGTCACGGACTCGATGAAGATTGGCGGGAAACGGTGATCCTAGATCAGCGGAACCGCGTCGATATGTGGCACGTGTTGCCGGGTGGCCCGATGGCATCTATATCTGGTGAATCGGAGGCTTGGTGGGTGGTTTTGCGCGGAAACGTCGAATTTCATCTCGGTGGCAAAGTTATTCGTTCGGGCATGGGAGATGTGGTTTACTCGAGCGAGGGTGAAATGAGTAGCATCTCCGTTCTCGGCGACGGATCGGCGATTTTCATCGAGGTGATGGAGCCGTAAAACGGCTTTTTCCGTGTCTGCAACGGCACACGGCTAAACAATTCGGACGCCGTCAAACGGCGCACAGAAATCGTATCCGTCTGGAACGGAGTTAAAGAAAATGGGTTCGACGCAAATCCTTGTAGGCCAATACGAAATCTCGGTCGTTGATGACCATATCGGATATCAGCGGAATCCCGCCGATGTGTTCGTCGATGTGAGCAGTGAAGAATGGGATCCGCATCGCCATTATGCACTAGCGCCAGAGGGGTATTGGGAAGCACAGTGGCGAGGCCACTTCATCCGTAAGGCTGACGGTACTGGCCAGAACATCCTAGTCGATACTGGCGCTGGTCCGGGACCGTACGAACACGGCCCACCGCAAGGAGACCTGCTGGCGAACTTGTCGGCTCTCGGCGTCGAACCTTCTGATGTCGACAACGTCGTCACAACGCATTGCCATTGGGACCACATCGGTTGGAACGTGCAGGACGAAGGGGATTCCGCATCGACCACCTTTCCGAATGCCGCCTACCACATCGCGAAAAACGACTGGGACTTCTACGGCGATCCAGCCAACCCTAACGACGAATTCGATGCCTTCGTAGCTCCACTGGAATCGATTGGCCAACTCAAACTCGTTCAGGGCGCTTACGAACTGATGGATGGCGTGACGCTACTCCCCACGAACGGCCACACGCCCGGACATCAATGCGTCTTGGTTCAATCGGGCGGCGAAACTGCGGTTCTAACTGGCGATCTATTCCACAACGTCGCTCAAATCCGCGAGCAGCACTGGTGTCCCGTATTTGACTGGCGCCAAGACCTATCTACCGCATCTCGCCGGTGGTTGCTATGGCGGGCACTGTCTGAGAACTGGACAGTGGTATCGGGTCATCTTCCCACGGGGATGAGTATCGGTAAAGTCGTCGAGCAGGATAGCAAACCGACTTGGTCGCCAGTCTAGGGATGGATGTAGGTCTCGCTCAGACCCCCAAATGAGCCCGAAAATCGTCTAGCACTGCATCCCGTAATGTTTCGCTTGATGCTTCGGCGTAGATGCGGAGGAGGGGTTCGGTGCCGGAGAGGCGGACTACTGCCCATGCGCCGTCGCTGAGGTCTAGGCGGATGCCGTCGCGGCGGTCTTCGTTCACAACTTCGAGGCCGCCTAGGGTGGTTGGGGCTTTGCTGTTGACGGCGGTGGCGATGCGTTCGCGTTGGTCGGGGGTGAATTCGATGTCGATGCGTCTGAAGGTGTGCGGGCCGGTGATTTGGTGGATTTCGGCTAGTAGCTCGGTGGGGGATTTGCCGGACATCGCCATGCTCTCTAGGAAGAATAGGGCGCTTAAAGGGCCGTCGCGCTCGGGGACGTGTCCGGCGAAGGCGTAGCCGCCGCTCTCTTCGCCGCCGAGAACACAGGAGTTGTCAATCATGGCGGGTCCGACGAACTTGAAGCCCACTGGTGTCCGTTGGAGTTCTACGTCGTGATGCTCAGTCAGGCGGTCCATCATGCTGCTCATGGTGATCGTGCATGCAGCGCCGCCGGGGAGATTGCGTCGAGATTTGAGGTGGTGGAAGAGCATGGAGAAGACTTCGAGGGTGGTGATGTATGCGCCGTTCTCGGCTACTACGCCTAATCGGTCAGCGTCGCCGTCGGTGGCGAGGCCGACGTCGAAAGCCCCGCGCGTCTTCTGCGCCTCTGGATTCCGGCTTTCGCCGGAATGACGGGGGGCGTGCTGGGATTGACGATGGTCGTGGTGGGAATGACGGTAGGGATCCTTGATGGCGGAAATGAGAGGAGCCAAGTTGTCTTCTACCGGCTCTGGTTGCTTCATGCCGGGGAAGGCGGGATTGATCTCGTTACGGATCTCGTGGACGGTTGTTTTGCCATCCCCGTATCGGGGTACGGGGCAGGCTTTGAGGAGTGCGGCGACTATTCCTGCACCTGATCCGTGCATGGAGTCGACGGCGATTCGGATACCGGCGGATTTGATGCGTTCGATGTCGACTAGGCGGGAGAGTTGGTCTAGGTAGGGGGAGACCATGTTGACGGTTGCGATTTGGGCGTCTGCTTGTCCTCGCTGGGCATTTCCTCCATGAATGGGGGCACCCTGCCCCCCGTCCCCGGGCATACCCCGCTCGCATCGCTCCGCTTGCTCGCGCCCCTTTCGCTCTGCGAAAGGGGCTAGGTGGGATTCGATGCGTTCTACTTGGTCTGGAGGGGCGCTGCCGCCGGCTTCGGATTTGACTTTGAAGCCGTTGTACTCGGGTGGGTTGTGGCTTGCGGTGATCATGATGCCGGCGGCGGCGTTCATGGTTGTTACGGCGTAGCTGAGGGCGGGGGTTGGCAGGGGACGGTCGGAGATTTGGACTGGGATGCCGTGGTTGGCGATGACTTCGGCGGCGGCGTGGGCGAAGTCTTCGGATTGGAAGCGGGTGTCGTAGCCAATGGCGACGCCGCGGTGTCCTTGATTGATCGCAATTAGGTCTTTGGCGACTGCGGTGGCGCAGGCGCGGACGTTGGCGAAGGTGTAGTCATCACCGATGATGGCGCGCCAACCATCGGTTCCGAATGAGATGTTGGGTATGGGGGGCATGGAGGTGTTTGAACGGCTGACTACGCTGATTTTAGTGATTTGAATGATGGACTATGACGGCGGTATGCACCCTCTGCGGGCGGGCAGGTTTGAAACCTGCCCCTACGGTTCGGGTCCTCCTTTGCTTTGTGAAGGCGGTATGCAGCCGTTGTGGGCGGGCAGGTTTGAAACCTGCCCCTACGGTTCGCGAAGGAGCGATGTGTGTCGTCTGAACTGTAGCAACTCTCGGATCATGCCATCATGCAATAGAGTGTAAGGATATGAACGATCAAGAACATTTAGCAACTAAGACTGAGGTAGAGAAAGTGTGAAGCGAGGTCGCACTCCGCGAGGTCGAGATTCATAATCGAATTACGGAGACGATGAGGGATGTCGTGGACGCGAAATCTGTGGCATCGGATGCCAATTCGGCAGTTTCGAATGCGAAGACCGAAGTTTACAAGTGGGTGGCAGGAATTCTGATTGTGTACACCGCAGTTCTCATCGGTGTCATGATCGGTATCATTTTCGCGGTGCTTGAATTCTGGGACAGATCATAGGGGGACGATATGACTACAAGAACGCCAAACGAAATAGCGAACGATCTCCAACGTTTCGTTGCCGAAGGTTTGGAGAGCGGCAGGTATGGTCGAGATTTCAAGTTGCCGTTTTTGGAGGCTGGCTGGGAACGATTTAGCGACCTGGCGATGAAAAGGGGAGTTAAGTCAGCATCGAGCGACAAGTCGATTACGTTCTACGCGCAGTATTGGGCGTCATACGACGATCCAATATCGATACAGTTCGATCAGACTGGAACGCAGTGGTTCCGCACGGCGCAAGAAGCGATCGAATTCACGGACAAAGTGATTGCTGAGTTCGTGAGTAAGTGACCAGCAAGCTGGGATGATGCGAACTGTTGAGAGTGGAGTGTTTGAACCGCTGATTACGTTGATTTTAGTGATTTGAATGATGGACTGTGACGGCGATATGCACCCGCTGCGAGCGGGCAGGTTTGAAACCTGCCCCTACGGTTCGCGTCCCCCTTTGTCCCCCGTATCGGGGTACGGGGCAGGCCCCGGACATTTCCCCCGCGAGCGGGGGAAACCTACAGTCCTGCGGCTGACTTGAGAGCATCAGCCTTGTCGGTTTGTTCCCAGGGGAGGTCTAGGTCTTGGCGACCGAAGTGGCCGAATGCGGCTACGGATCGGTAGATGGGGCGTCGGAGGTTTAGGGATTTGATGATGCCGCTAGGGCGGAGGTCGAATGTTTCGCCGACGAGGGTTGCAATGGCAGTATTCGGCAGTTTGCCAGTGCCGCGGGTCTCGACCATGAGGGAGACGGGTTCGGCTTTTCCGATGGCGTAGGCGATTTGGACTTCGGCGCGCTTTGCAAGACCTGACGCGACGATGTTCTTAGCGACGTATCGAGCCGCGTATGCACCGGACCGGTCGACTTTCGAGGGGTCTTTGCCTGAGAATGCACCGCCGCCGTGACGAGCGCTGCCGCCGTATGTATCGACGATTATCTTGCGTCCGGTGAGCCCTGCGTCGCCGTGTGGACCGCCAGTAACAAACCTGCCGGATGGGTTGATCAGGTACTTCGTTTCGCCGTCACGCATGTCGCTTGGTACGAGCGGGTCGATTACCTGCTCAATGAGGTCCTGTTCGATCTGTGATTGCTCAACGTCTGGCGCGTGCCATGTTGACAATACGATGGTGTCGATGCGCTGCGGTTCGTGATCTTCGTTGTACTCGACGGTTACTTGGCTCTTGGCGTCGGGGCGAAGGTAGGGGATTCCGCCGTCGCGTCGAGCATCGCTCATGCTCTTGGTTAGACGGTGCGCCAACGAAATCGGGAGCGGCATCAATTCCGGGGTTTCGTCCACCGCGTAGCCGATCATCATTCCTTGATCGCCCGCGCCCTGCTGCGCGTTGTCGGATTCTGAGCCGCCGCGATCCTCCAATGCTGTGCTTACTGCCGCATCGATGTCGGGTGATTGGGCGTGGAGATAGACGCCTATCTCACACGATTTATAGTCGAATTCGAACGCCGGGTTATCGTAACCAATACCACGAATTGTTTCTCTGGCGACAGCTTCGAAGTCGATGTCGGAAGATGTCGTGATCTCGCCGAACATCCACAAGCGGTTGGTGGTGCAAGAGGTCTCGCAGGCCACACGGGAGTTTGGATCCCCCGCGAGCGCGGCATCCAGAACGGCATCTGACACCTGATCGCAGATCTTGTCAGGGTGTCCGTCGGAAACCGACTCTGATGTGAGGAGGAAGTTCGAACTGGATTGTGTCATCTAGTGATTCCTAGTGATGTGTGGATGTTTGAACTGTGATGTGCGCGGTTTTGAATGATTGCGATGATGGGTTGTTGGTTGTTTGGTTGGTGTGAGCATCCCCTGCGATCTCGCTTCGCTCGCTCGCGTCCCCTTACGCTTCGCGAAGGGGACGGTACCCCCATTGTTAGGTGCCGGATTCCCAAGAGTTGAGGTATTTTTCCTGCTCTGCGGTAAGGGTGTCGAAGCTCATTCCCATCGACTGCAATTTTAGCGACGCGATCTCAGTGTCGATCTCGCCTGGCAGAACGTGCACACCGGGTTTGAGGGACGCGTGGTTGGCTGCGATGTATTCGCTCGCCAAGGCTTGGTTGGCGAAGCTCATGTCCATCACGCTAGGAGGGTGCCCTTCGGCGGCAGCCAAGTTGACCAACCTGCCCTCGGCAAGCAAATTGATCCGACGACCATCCTCGAGCGTGTGCTCCTCGACGAACGGTCGGATGTAGCGCCGAGTTTCGGACATCTCACGCAACGCGTCCACGTTGATCTCGACGTTGAAGTGACCAGAATTGGCTACCACGGCTCCTGACTTCATGTTCTCGAAATGGTGTTTATCGATCGCATGGAGCCCGCCGGTAACCGTCAGGAAGATGTCGCCTATCTTCGAGGCTTCGTCCAAAGACATGACCCGATGGCCGTCCATCACGCCTTCGAGTGCGCGAACCGGGTCGACTTCGCAAACGATGGTGTGTGCGCCCAATCCTCGGGCACGGTCCGCGAAGCCGCGTCCGCACCAGCCATATCCGATGATTACCACGCTCTTACCGGTGATGAGCATGTTCGTCGCACGGATTATCCCGTCCAACGTGCTTTGGCCGGTGCCGTAGCGATTGTCGAACATGTGCTTGGTCATCGCATCGTTCACAGCGATGATGGGATATGCGAGCTTGCCCTCAGCGTGTAATGCCTTCAGACGGATGACGCCGGTTGTGGTCTCTTCCATTCCGCCGAGAGTACTGTCAAGCAACTCGCGGCGTTCCGAGTGCAGCATCGCCACCAGATCAGCGCCATCGTCGATGGTCAGATGGGGTTTGGTGTCGACCGCGTCTGAAATGTGCTGGTAGTAGGTGTCGGAATCTTCGCCGTTCCGCGCGAATACTGATATGCCCTCGTCTACGAGGTGAGCGGCGATGTCGTCTTGCGTTGACAGGGGATTGGATGCGCACAACGCGACTTCTGCGCCGCCAGCTACCAAAGTCTTCGCGAGATTCGAGGTTTCGGAGGTGACATGCAGGCAAGCGGCGATTCGAATACCTTCCAAAGGCCGAGTCTCCGCGAAACGCTGTCGGATGCCTTGAAGAACTGGCATCTGCTGGTCTGCCCATTCCGATTTCAAAGCGCCTTCGCGGGCGAGATTTATATCGGTGATGTCGTAATTCATTGATGCTCCGAGGTTGGTTGTTGACCTGCTATGCCCCCTTTGTCCTTCGGACATTTCCCCCGTCAACGGGGGAAACCCTAGTTGGGTCTTGGCGAAGGGGTAGGCGTATGGCGGTGTCGAAAGTGGTTAGGTCTTCGAATTCGAAGAATCTATCGGTGATTTCTTCGTTGGTGAGGTTTGCTAGGCGATCGAGGCCGAATCCTTCGACGGTGAATGAGGCGATTACCGATCCTGCGATGACGGCTTGGCGGTAGGACTCAGGGTCGTGTTTGGCGGTTGCGGCGATGTATCCCATAAAGCCACCCGCGAAGGAGTCGCCGGCGCCGGTTGGGTCGACGATGTTTTGGACAGGATATGCGGGGACGATGAAGCGCTGGTTTTCGTTGTAAAGGACGGCGCCATATTCGCCTCGTTTGATGATGACGTTGTCGGGGCCTTCGTCGAGGAGTCCTTCTGCCACGTCGACGAGGTTAGATTTTTTGGTGTACATCCGAGCTTCCGCCTCGTTGATGACGGAGAAGTCGAGTTGAGTCATCAAACGATCTAGTGCTGCGCGTTTTTCGACGATCCAGTGGTTCATAGTGTCACCGGCGACGAGTTGGAGGGCGTCGGTCATCTGGTTGAGGACAGACTGCTGGGTCTCGGGGTCGCAGTTGGCGAGGAAGAGGTAGGGTATTGAGCGATGCTCTTGGGGGACAGTCGGGTTGAAGTTTGCGAAGACGTTGAGGTCGGTAGTGACGGTTTCAGCGTCGTTGAGGTCTTTGAGGTATGAACCAGACCATCGGAAGGTTTGGCCGTGGGCGACTTCTATGCCAGAGGTGTCGATGCCGCGATCGGTGAGGATATCGCGGTGTTCGGGTTGGAAGTCTTGGCCTACGATTCCGATGATCGCGACGTCGGTGAAGTAGCTTGCGGCGACGGAGAAGTAGGTGACGGATCCGCCGAGTTGATTGGTTCTAGTACCTGCGGGCGTCTCGACGTCGTCGTACGCCATGGATCCGACGACAAGGAGATTCACGTTGAGCTTCCCGTGAAGTTTTTTGAGGGTACTCCGAGGTATCGCTGATCATACGCGGCCTCGGAGCTATGCATGTTGCCGATTGTCAACTTACGAATTACGCGCCGGTGGCGTGTGGCAACCCTTGGGAGATCCAAGCTGGGGTACCGTCTTCGATGTTGTAGAGCCGGGAAGTGTCGGCGCCCATGGCGGCGGCGTACTCGGCGGCGAGCCCGCTTCGAGCTCCGACTTCGCAGATGAAGAGGAGGTTGCCGTCACCTGGCAGCTCGTCGAAACGCGGAATGATGTCGTCGACCGGGATCCAGACAGCACCTTCTACGTGACCGGCTTCCCATTCGTCAGGGTTGCGCACATCGACGACTGTGGAGTCGCCACTTTGCACCATTTCGTACGCCTCTTGGGAAGTGATTCGGGCGTACGGCTCTCCGGGAACTTGCCTTGCCATTTGATACCTGATTCTGATATCTGATTCTTTGGGCTGAAATCAGATTTCGATTGTACTTGATTGGAGACTTACCCTTCGTCCCGCGATGAACCGAGATTCACAACCGCTCACCGGTTAGGAAGGACGTGAAGTCGGTAACCAGCGAGAACGGTCCGACTGTCAGCAGAACGAGTGGGATGAGGGCGATGATGGCGGCAACTGCGTAGTAGATCACGGAAGCTGGGATTGTGCGAGATGAGGATTCCGCGAATACAGACCGCAAGGAAGCAACGTAAGTTCCGATGGAGATTATGAGGAACAACACCGCTCCCGTTACGCCGGCACTGAGGACTTTCACCATATAGATGTAGCCGTCTAGGAATGACCCGAGCAAGGTTTCCACGAAGGCTGATATCCAAAGACCGGGCCGCAGTCCCTCGAAGAAGTCCACGAAGATCAGAATCGTCAACGGTAGGAGGAATCCGATCATCAGCGGCGTTGCGAGCGCGTATATGATCCCGGCGATTGTCCACCGGATCGGGCTGCTGGCTTCGGACCGGGTGGTGAAGAGAACGTAGGACAATCCGCCACCAACAGCACCGCCGGCAAGTATGTACGCCGTGATGATGCGCAGGAAACTTTCGACGAAGTTCGGACGGTAGAACTGGAATCCGAATTCGCCAATGCCATTGTCGACGATGGTGATTAGGGTGCCTAGATATCCGACCGTCAGTCCGACGGTGGCACCGACGACGATGCCGAGCCACATAAGCCGTTTTCTAACGACTCTTTCAACGTCAAGCCGCTGGTTTTCGGCTTCACGGAGGCGTGCAAGAGCAGCGGAACGGGTTTCGGGTTGGGTCTGCACTTGAGAAGAATCTTCGTTAAATGATGAGTTTTCAGAATTTGACATATCTTCAATTGTGCATATCGAGGCGTGACTTGGCATCTATCAGAGCACAAAAGTTCGATGTGTGGTTCCAGGTCGCCTGCAAATCCCAGAGGCTATGTTGAGCCAATTTCGCACGTTTAACATACGGATTTGGCCTAGCATCGTAAGCACCCAGCGCTGAAATTGACGAATTCAATTGTCCGTGCTACAGTTCGCACAGACTCGCCGTTAATCGCGGCAGACATGACTCGACTCGACTCAAAATGGAGGCTTCAGATGAAACGAATTAGTTTGGCAGTTGTGATCTCCGCCGTGTTGGCGTTCGCCATTGCGTGCGGCGGGACGGAGACCGTCGTCGAGACCGTCGTCGTTGAACGCGTCATAACACAGGCACCTGAACGCGTCGTCGAGACCGTTGAGGTCGAAAAGGTTGTCGAGCGCGAAGTGGTTCAAACCGTCGAAGTCGAACGTGAGGTCGTGGTCGAGGTCGAGAGGGAAGTGGTGCAGACCGTCGAGGTTGAGGTTGAGAAGGTAGTCGAGGTCGAGAAGCAAGTCGTCCAGACCGTCGAGGTAGAGAAGGTTGTCGAAGTCGAAAAGGTCGTCGAGGTCGAGAAGGTGGTTGAGGTAGAGGTGACGGCCATGGTTGAGGACGATGCGATGATGATGGACGACGGTGTGATCCCGCGAGAACGCCAGTTCATCATGCTCTGGGGTGGTTCTGGTGGTGTCGGATCTGCCGGTCAGTACACAAACCACGACATCTGGAATGTCTATTCGGGCGTGAGTCACCAAGACGGCCCACAGCTGATTTTTGAACCCCTCGCTTTCTACTCCGCGTTTAACGACACCGAGTATCCGTGGCTCGCCGAGTCGTGGAGTTACAACGCTGACTTTACCGAGTTGACGATCAACACCCGCCAAGGTGTCAACTGGAGCGATGGCGAACCGTTCGGCGCGCACGACGTCGCATACACGCTTGAACACCTTCGCACAACGCCGGGCCTTCCGCACTCAGGTCAGATTCAAGCCGACGTCGAATCGGTTGAACAGATCGACGATCACACGGTATTGGTGAAGTTCAAGGGGCCGCGACCGAAGTTCCTCTACTTCATGACCTACAAGTTCGACATCGGTGTGTACATCGTTCCCAAGCACATATACGAGCAGCACGACTGGTTCGAGTTCACGAACTACGATCAGGCCAAGGGCTGGCCAGTAACGACCGGACCGTGGGAAGTAGTGCAGACCTCCACGCAGTCGAAGATTCTTAACCGCCGTGACTCTTGGTGGGCCGTCGAACAAGGCTTAGTCGACAAGATGCCAGAAGTACTTCAGATCGTCTACATCCCGAACCCGGGCGAGACGCAGATGGCACAGGAGATGATTGCCAACCGTGCTGACGCTTCGTTGTCCTTGCAGACAGGCACAATGCGTGAAGTGTTGGCTCGTAACAGTGCCATCATCACGCACTCAGGTTTCAACCCGCCTTACGGTTACGTCGACTGGTGGCCGATCGGCCTGCTATTTAACGCCAGCCAGCCGCCGTATGACGACAAACGCGTGCGCTGGGCGGTTTCGAACTACCTCAACCGCGAGCAGTTGATTGAGATCGGTTTCGGCGGTGCAGGAACACTCTCGTATCTGCCGATACCTACGTACGCGCCGTTGCAGCGCTACTTCGACGTGGTCGAGGACAAGCTGACCACCACGCACGACACAACCAAGTACGATCCGGCGCGAGGTGACGAGTTGATGATGGAGGCTGGTTATTCGAAGAACGCCGACGGATACTGGGAGAGGGACGGGAACGTGGTCGTCTGCGACATCCTCAGTTTCGGCATCTTCAACCACTACGGTCCGATCGTGGCGCGGCAGTTGGACAACCACGGTATCAAATCGTCGTACAGCACTCCGCCTGACGCATGGTCTAGGCAATCGAACGGAGAGGCTTCGTGCGGTCTACGAGGGCACGGCGGTTCTGTGCGTGACCCGTACTTCACACTCAGGCTCTACACCGGCGGCGATCCTAAGACCTACGACCCTGATGCAGCACCAGGGCCGGACAACCAGCCACCGAACGCGTATCACTGGTACAACGAAGAGTTCAACGCGATCACTGACGAGGTCTTCGCGACCGCCATCGACGACATCGCCAGGCTTGAGGAGCTTTGGGACCAGGCGATGGATATCTGGTTGGAAGAGTTGCCTGACGTTCAGGTACTCGAGTTCTACCACCGCATTCCGATGAACACGACTTACTGGACGAACTGGCCGACCCACGACAACCCGTACGTCAATGGGGCGTTCTGGCACCTCACGTTCCAGTTGGTGCTGAACGAACTTGAGCCGGTGCAGTAACACTTGGTGTTAATGGTCGACGTCGAATCTCGACGTCGAAAGAGTGGGTTTCGTCAACGATAGTTGGCGAGGCCCACTCAAGCGATTCTCCGGCTGATGTAGACCGAGAAGGAATAAGGTTCTCAACGCCGAATGCCTTGGCGATACATATCGGGCAGATTACTGATGTTCGTCATCACTATTTGGGTGGCGAGCACGATTGTCTTTTTCCTGCCGCGAGTATCGGGTCAGAACCCCTTAGCAGAAAAGATCTACCAAGACGCGCAACGTGGTGGTTATCAAGATCCTGCAGTACAAGAACGGGTTCGAGTTTTCGAGCAGAAATACGGATTCGACAAGCCGCTTTGGCAGCAATACGTCAAATTTGTTTACGACGTAGTTAAATTCGATCTGGGGCGATCGATTTATTTATGGCCCAAATCCGTCAACGAGATCCTTGCTGAGGGGATCATTTGGACCCTCTCGTTGGGTTTGCTAACGCTGCTGCTTGCGTTCTTAGTCGGTTCTACTATGGGCGCGTTGCTCGAATGGAGGCGGAACAACTGGGGACTGATGGTTGCTATGGCACCGATCTTGGCGCTTTCAGCCATACCGTTCTTCATATTTGGACTGGTGTTGCAGTTACTCGTGTTCAATATCGACCGCGAGTATCCATTGGTCTATGGGTATCAGCAAGGCGTCTTGGGATGGCCTGACTGGTCGGATTGGAGCTTCATACTTAGCGTCTTGAAACACGGATTGCTACCCGCGTTGTCAATCACTATGGTTTCTCTCGGTGGGTGGGCCATGGGCATGCGCGGCATGATGGTTACGACCAAAGGCGAGGACTACATGGTTCAAGCCGAGGCCAAAGGCTTGCCTGAACGGATAATGCTGACGAAATACGCAGTAAGGAACTCGTTGCTCCCGCAGGTGACTGGTCTCACACTGGCATTGGGCCTCATTGTCTCAGGCGTGGTGCTTGTAGAGATCGTATTCGGTTATCCGGGAGTGGGAGGTCAGTTGGTCCAAGCCGTAAGCCGGAGCGACTATCCCACCATTCAGGGGATTGTATTCCTACTGGCGTTCGGTACTGCGGCCGCGACTTTGGTGTTGGACCTAACCTACCCGCTATTGGACCCGCGCATCAAATCACTCTCTAACTGACGAAACGTTTATGGAGCAGGTACAGACAGATACGCCCACAATGTCTTGGTGGGATTCACTCGCCGCACGGTCAGAGTTCACGCGTGATCGGATAGTCCCGATCCTGCGTTACATGCGTCGGAACCGATTGATCGTGTTCGGGTTGGGCGCATTCGTGGCGTTAACCCTATTCGTTACGATCTCCTATCTCTTTTACGAGCAAGAGGACTTGCTGCAGGAGAGGCAGGGGGTGAACGGCCTCGTCAAGGCGGCCTCCGTACAAGCTAACCAGAAGCCTTCGTGGAATCCGTGGAGCGGTTACCCCTTGGGAACCGATGTACAAGGCAGAGACATCTATGCGGCCGTGGTCGTCGGAATACCACTGTCCTTGAGGATCGGTCTCATTGCAGCAGCGATCGGCGTCGGCGTAGGTATGGTTTTAGCCTTCGTAGCCGCCTATGTCGGAGGAGTTGTAGACGCGGTTATTCGCACTATCGTTGATAGCCTCATCCCAATACCGGGACTGCTCGTGCTCGTTCTGGTCGCCACATCCCTTAATCCCGGCCAAGGGCTCACTGTCGACCAGTTGGCCTTCGTCATAGCCGTATTAGCGTGGCCAGGACCGGCGCGGGTTATTCGTTCACAGGTGTTGGTGATAAGAGAGCGCGGGTACGTTGAGATGGCGAGGATGTCGGGAACCAGCGCGCTTGGCATCATATTCAAGGAGATGATGCCGAACCTCGCACCGTATGCATTGGCGAGCTTCGTGGCCGCGGTTTCCGGCTCGATACTCGCATCGATCGGCCTCGAATCTCTAGGCCTAGGCCCACTTGACTCACCCACTCTCGGCAGCATGATCTACTGGAACATCTTCACGAGCTCGGTGCTACTTGGATTGTGGTACTGGCTACTGCCGCCGATTATCGTCCTAGTCGTCCTTTTCGTCGGTCTGTTCATGATCTCAGCCGGCCTCGACGAAGTGGCGAACCCTAGGTTGCGGCGGCGAGTTTGAACTCTACCCGGGACTCTTGTCTTGGTCCTCGAAATGGGCGGCGTCTTTCGGGCACGTTAAATGACGCATCGCGGAGCGCGATCTATTGCGCGTTCGAACTCACGCCCGTTGACTGGCGTAATCGGATCACCACTCTCTGACGGTATCGATCCAAGAACGCGCAGTTCGTCTTCGATAGGCTCTATAGCTCCCGTGTAGATGGCAAAAGAAAAGGGCTCGGTCAGCGAGAACTGGCCGAGCCCTTTATGGTGTCGAGTGAACTCGATTACGAGGTTGCCCTGAGGTTGTTCAGGATCAACTGGAACGTAAGGTGCCAGAACGCGCCGTTGGTGTACGGGTTGTCGTGGGTCGGCCAGTTCGTCCAGTAAGTCGTGTTCATCGGGATGCGGTGGTACCACTCGAGCACCTGCACGTCGGGCAGTTCGTCGAGCCATATTTCCATCGCCTCAGTCCAAAGCTCTTCCAGTTTGGCAACGTCGTTGATGCCCGTGGCAGAGACTTCGTCAGTCAATTCGTTGAACCGCGGGTGCGACCAGAAGTATGGGTTGGCCTGGTGACCTTCACCAGCTTCTTCAGCGTCAGTGCCGTAGTAGAGGTTCATGGTGAAGTACGGGTCGCGTACCGAACCACCGTGACCTCGGAGTCCGCAAGACGCTTCACCAGCTTGCTGTTGACCCCACGCGTCGGGCGGGTTGTTGTACGAAGACTTGATGCCGTGGTTGTCAAGCTGGCGGGCGAGGATCGGACCAAAGTCGTTGAAGATACCGAAACCGAGGATGTCGCAGATAACTTCGTTGCCATCCTTCTCCCAGTATCCGTTGCTGTTCTTGGCGTACCCGGCTTCCATCATCAACCCATCGGCTTTGTCAGGGTTGTACTCGGTAGTGTTGTGGGTCGTGTTCAACTTCTCTTCTACCGCGTCGTAGTAACGCTGAAGCGGAGCATACGACGGGATCGGTAGTTGCGACGGAGTTCCTGCGCCATCATAGGCGACCTCGATCAACTGATCGCGGTTGATGTAGTAAGACACCGCCCAACGCACACGCTTGTCGTTGTAAGGCGGCTTGCTGTCGTTAAACAACAGCCCAATGGGCCACCAGTCGACGTAACCATATGGCTTCTCAAAACCAGAATGTGTGACCACTGCGGGGTTTCGAGCAAGAACTTCAGCCATCGTTGTGGGGCGAAGGTCAAGGGTGGCGTCAGCGCGGTTGGCGATAACGGCCTGTGCCATCTGGGTTTCACCAGGGTTGGGCACATAGACGATCTGCAGGACGTCAGGCAACTGATCGACTAGACCCTGATCAACTGCCCACCAAGAGTCTCGGCGGTTAATGATCTTCTGCTCAGGCGAAGTCTGAACGACGTGCCATGGTCCGGTGGTTACCGGCCAGCCCCTGTCGATGTCGAAGTGAGTAAATTCGAGCCAGTCGTTGCCTTCGAAGACGTGCTTCGGAACGATGTAAAGTCCGATGTCGAATTTGTACATCATGAAGTACATGAACTTCGGTCGTGGGCCTTGGAAACTGACCTTAACGGTCAAATCGTCAACCTGTTCGACGGATTCAATGTCGCGCTGGACCTGCGCACTTCGGCGAACGCCGGCGTTGTTAAGCAGGTATTCCAACGTGTAAGCCACGTCGTGGGCGCCGAATGCGACGCCGTCGCTCCATGAGATGCCGTCGCGCAAGTTGATGGTCAACTCTGTGAAGTCCGCGTTGTATTCCCAAGACTCTGCTAACCACGGGTAGACCGTGTCGTTGAATGCGGAGTAGAAGGCCAGAGGCTCGTAAAGGAGGCCAGGGCCGTTCTGGTGGCTCGTGCCACCGTTGTAGATATTCCAGATGTCGTGGTCGGTGTACCGTCCCGCGGCACCAACTCCTCCGGAACCGCCCCAGAGCAGAATCAATTGACGCTCGCGGGGGATCGCCTCTTCCATCATCATCGAGTCGTCAACCATCGCAGTAACCTCGACCTCGACGACCTTTTCGACTTCGACGACCTTCTCGACTTCGACGACCTTCTCGACCTCGACGGTCTGAACGACCTGCTTCTCGACCTCGACGACCTTCTCGACCTCGACCTCGACGGTCTGGACGACTTCCTTCTCAACCTCGACGACGACCTCACGTTCGACCTCGACGGTCTGGACGACCTCGCGTTCGACGACCTTCTCGACCTCAACAGTCTCTACGACACGTTCCGGAGCTTGCGTGATCACACGCTCCACAACGACGGTTTCGACAACGGTCTCAGTGCCACCGCAAGCGATAACACCAACTGCGAGAGCCGCTGCCAATACCAGAGATGCTGTCAAAGTCGCTACATATTTGCGCATTGACTTCCTCCTGATTTTCTGGATTTAGCAGTAGTTGTGCCCAAGTAAGACACGTAAACAAACAGTCGAATTTTACTTGCTTTGTCAATCGGAGTCAATCGCCTCGGAAATTGACAAACCTAATCGCACACACTACAATCGGTTCGATTCGCCCCGTACGCGCACTGCATCTCAAATCTACGTGGCACCGCATGCGATAACGAGATGACGGGGCCGACAGAAAAACCCAAGCCAACATGGTTCTAAAGTACATAGTCAGCCGACTGGCGATGTTCATCATAACCATCTTCGTGGCTAGTACCATCATCTTTTTCCTACCTCGACTGACCGGACAAAACCCGTTAGAGGAAAGGTTCTACCAAGAGGCGCAGCGCGGCGGGTTCCTTGAGGATGTTGACGAAATCGTCGCTGCATTCGAAGAGAAGTACGGGTTCGACAAACCCCTGTGGCAACAGTACTTCACTTTCTTGGGCAACTTGACACGGTTCGATCTAGGAAGGTCCATCTTCAGCTGGCCCAAAACAGTGAATCAGTTGCTAGCCGAAACAATTATGTGGACGCTGGCACTATCTCTGCTTACGGCATTTATAGCTTTTGGTGTCGGAACCTTAATGGGTGCTTTGATGGAGTGGAAACGGAACAACACCTTCCTGATGGCGTCGTTCTTCCCATTCATGATTTGGGCCGCGGTTCCGTACTTCATTTTCGGACTGGTCCTCCTGACGATATTTTCTTTCGTATGGCCGGTTTTACCTGGCTACGGCGGATATCAAACTGGAGTTCCTGGTTGGCCAGATTGGTCCAATTTCGATTTTCTGATCAGCGTTGTTAAACATGGAACCTTGCCAGCGCTCTCCATCATCTTTGTCTCGTTGGCTGGTTGGGCCATGGGAATGCGCGGCATGATGGTTACGACCAAAGGTGAAGACTACATGCTTCTCGCCGAGGCGAAAGGCCTTCCCGGACGCGTTCAGTTCTACCGCTACGCGGTTAGAAACTCGACATTGCCGCAGCTGACTGGACTGGCGCTACAGCTGGGACTGATCGTTTCAGGCTTGTTACTGGTGGAGGTTGTTTTCGCATACCCGGGAGTAGGTGGGATGCTCCTGTCGGCCATTCGAATAAGCGATCACGCGATTATTCAAGGAACCGTTTTTGTGCTTGCGTTTGGTACTGCACTTGCCACTTTGATCATTGACATGCTTTACCCCTTGATCGACCCACGGATTAGATACGGAGCGGCTTAAAACGAGTATGGAATCCGCTCAGAGCGAACCTTCAATTGCACCAGTCGGCGGCGCGCCCGACATGATCGGGCAAGCGCGACAGTCGGTGTACCGCGAGCGCGTACTGCCAATTCTCCGGTACCTGCGCCGCAATCGTTTGATGGTGCTTGGGCTGAGTATTCTCGGCGGATTGGCGCTTTTGGTTCTGCTCTCCTACGCGTTCTACAGGCAGACAGACCTTTACGGAGAAGAACAGGGCGTCACCGGGTTGTCGACCGCATTGTCGGTACCGGCACGTGTTAAACCGGGATGGAACCCATGGGGAGAATTCCCACTGGGCACTGACGAACAAGGCAGGGACATCCTGGCTCATCTAACCGTCGGAACGCCATTGACACTGCGCATCGGCCTTTTAGCCGCGGCGATCGGGATCGGCGTTGGAATGGTCCTCGCTTTCATAGCCGCGTACGCAGGTGGATGGATAGACGCCGTCATCCGAGTATTAGTCGATAGTCTGATACCGATTCCTGGATTGACGATTTTGATCATCATCGCTACTTCTTTGACTCCCGGCAAAGGATTAACTGTAGACCAGTTGGCCGTTGCTATCGCTGTTTTGGCGTGGCCGGGACCCGCCAGGGTCATACGTTCGCAAGTCTTGGTGATGCGCGAGCGCGGATACGTCCAGATGGCGAGAATGTCCGGAACCGGGAGCCTGGGCATCATTTTCAAAGAGATGATGCCGAACCTCGCACCATTCATACTCGCCAGCTACGTCGCCGCGGTAACCGGATCTATACTCGCTACGATCGGCATCGAGACCTTGGGCCTCGGCGATATCGACGCGCCGACGCTCGGCGCAATGTTGTATTGGATTATCGAGCTAGGCGCACTGTTAAAGGGGCAGTGGTGGTGGCTGCTATCGCCGACCATCGTCATCGTGCTTCTATTCGTTGGCCTATTCATGATCTCCGCCGGCCTCGACGAAGTCGCAAACCCAAGGCTCCGAAGACGCGTCTAGTCGACAAAACGCCGTCGCAACCTCAATCGATCCATTGACCGCAGGTAATCAAATCAGATGACAACTGCAGAGGCAAGCCCGACTGCCGCCGTTAACGTAGACATTCACTCGGAGAATGTCTTGGAGGTCGAGAACCTCAGGGTCTACTACGACACTGATGCCGGTCAGGTCAAAGCCGTCGACGACGTTTCATTCAGCCTGAAAAGGGGCGAGCGAATGGGATTGGTCGGCGAATCAGGTTCGGGCAAGACTACTATGGCGATGGCGTTGATGCGCCTCCACAAGCCACCCGCGATCATCGCCGGCGGAACCGTACGACTTGACGGACTCAGCCTTCTCGACCTCAGCGAAGAGCAGATGCGACAAACCCGGCTCAGAGACATCGCCCTCGTTCCACAAGGCGCAATGAACTCGCTCAATCCGGTCTACCGCGTCCGCGACCAGATCATCGACGGCATCAAGCATCACACCTCAGGCGACGAGATGCCGAACAAAACGGTGTTGAGCGAACGCGTGGTCGAACTGCTCAACAGCGTCGGATTAGATGGCAACGTCGCCGACATGTATCCGCACGAGCTGAGCGGTGGCATGAAGCAGCGCGTTGCACTGGCGATTGCCACGTCTTTGCGACCCAAGATGATTCTCGCCGACGAACCCACCAGCGCATTAGATGTAGTGGTGCAACGTCAGATCATGCTCACTCTTGAACAGCTCCAGCAAGAGATGCAGGCATCTGTTCTCCTAGTTGGACACGATATGGGATTGATGGCCCAGTTCGCCGACGTCCTTGGTGTGATGTACGCCGGACACCTCGTAGAATTTGCCCCCATCCAAGAGATATTCGAAGATCCCAAGCACCCGTACACCAAGAAGCTCATCAGCAGCCTTCCCGACATTGAAGTTAAGGGCCAATTCACTGGGATCGACGGACTACCTCCGACGCTCGTTGTTCCACCACCAGGGTGCAGATTCCATCCTAGGTGTCCGATCTACAACAACGACGAAGACTTCCGCGACGAATTCACGGACCTTAGAGGCGGACTGAATACCGACTTGTGCACGACGTTTGATCCGCACCTCAACGAGATCGAATCGCGCCGATGGGTGGCTTGCCACATGTACGAAGGGAGCGCGTAGTTGGCTACTCAAATCGCTGAAACTCCGACTCCTACATCGACAAACGGCACCGACAACGTCCTCGAACTCGAAAACGTCACTAAAGTGTTCGGTGGTGGTTTGCTTCGGCGCAACATCACCATCGCGGTCGATGGTGTCAGTTTGGGCATTCCTCGCGAGAACCCCGGCATCATCGCCGTCGCCGGCGAGAGCGGGAGCGGGAAGACAACACTCGCACGCTTGATGCTGGGCATCATCCCGCCCACCGAAGGCGCGATCTACTTCAACGGCAGCGACATCGCCACACTCAACCGATCCGATCGGCGTGAGTTCCGACGTGAAGTCCAACCGATTATGCAAGACCCGTTCGAGGTCTATAACCCGTTTTACAAAGTCGACCACGTCCTCATGTCGCCGGTCCAGAATTTTGGTTTGGCACGCTCGAAGAGCGAGGCGCGTGACTTGGTTATCGAATCTCTAGAAACCGTCGGCTTGCGCCACCAAGAAACGCTTGGCCGATTCCCTCACCAATTGAGCGGCGGTCAGCGACAGCGCATCATGGTCGCTAGAGCTCTGTTGTTGAAACCGCGCATCATCGTCGCCGACGAGCCAGTGTCCATGGTCGACGCGTCCCTGCGAGCTACTATCCTCGGCAGTATCGACCTGCTCAACAAAGAACTCGGCATCGCGGTGATATACATCACGCACGACTTGACGACCGCGTTCCAAATAAGCGACAACATCATAGTCATGTACCAAGGCTCGGTAGTTGAGACCGGACGCGTCGAGGACGTGATCCAAAGCCCGCAGCATCCTTACACCCAGTTGCTAGTCGAGTCGATCCCGCGTCCAAACCCAAGCGAACGTTGGGGCCGAGACATGGCGTCGCAAGAAACCGGTGGCGACATGACCAATGATGGTTGTAGGTTTGCGCCCAGGTGCCCGTATGCGATGGCGGAGTGCACCGCTGAAATGCCTCCGCTATACCGTGTCGGCGATATGCAGGCAGCGCAATGCTATCTGCACCGCGACGGTTCACTCGGCAATGTGCAGAGCATCTCGGACGTTTTCAAGTCCGGCGGATGAATCGCCGGCGAGACCTTAACCGCTCTTTACGACGCTAAGTCTCGCAAAAATTCAGCTGGCCCCAGCAGTGAGAAGAGCAAGACCGGTAATCCAGCCGCTCCCAAGAAAACCCATGGTCCCCACGTGGAGAGGTTTTCGTTCTTTGACGCATTCAGCCGATCGATGACGTATCCGATCGCAGCGAAAAACACACCGGATTCTAATCCGACTATGAGGTTAATTGTGCCTTCAACCGCGAAGTCGTAGGGGAACACGAGCACCGCATCAAGCATCAACGAGAAGAAGTCGCCGATCCCTAAATGGCCCTCCGCCAACCCGGTGAACGCACCGACGGCGCGCGTGAACCCACCTGTGAACAGTGGTGTCAGAATGCCGAAACCGGCACCCAAGGCGAACCACGTAATAGGGTGCCCGGGATTCTGCGCTAGATCCCGGATGTGATAAACGGCTAGCGGTACAACGATCAACGCTGAGACCGTCGCGGCGATCGAAAAGAATAATGCTCCCCATCCTTGAATCCGAGTAACTTCCTCGAAGTATTGGAAGCGCGTCAAAACTGACACGTGGAATGCAGCGACGGACAGCATGACACCGAGCAATGTGATCGAGGCGGTCAGGCGGCGTCGCCGCCCGGCATCGGGCTGCAAAGCCTCGAGCCTGCCCAAGCGACTGATATCGGAGGTGGATATGGCGGGTACGGATCCGGTAAAAGTTACAGATGGAGATTTAGTTGGTCACTAGATCAATCTCATCTGCACGATGGCAACTGACGTAGCGACCATCTTTAGATTTTACAAGGGGCGGCACTTCGACTTTGCATTGATCCGTAGCAAATGGACAACGCGGATGGAAATAGCACCCAGTCGGCGGATTAGCGGGGTTCGCAACCTCACCTTCAAGAACGTATCGTTTCGTACGTTGGCTCGGATGCGGCTTCGGCACCGAACTCATCAACGCCGCAGTATAGGGGTGCTTCGGAGAATCGAAGAGTTCCTGCGGTGTGCCGATCTCTGCGATCCGACCAACGTACATCACGACGACCCGGTTCGATATCTGCTTCACCACGCTCAGATCGTGGGAGACGAACAGATAGGTCAACCCCAGCGAGTCCTGCAAATCCATCATCAAGTTGATGACCTGGGCCTGCACCGAAACGTCAAGACCAGATACCGGCTCGTCCGCAAGAATGAGCCGCGGGTTTAGAGCCAGCGCACGGGCGATGCCGATGCGCTGACGTTGACCACCACTGAAGGCGTGCGGGTAACGCCGCATGTACTCGGGACGGAGACGGACCACACGCAGCAATTCGGCCACCCGGTCTTCACGCTCGCTGCTCGATCCAATACCGTGGACCAACAATGGCTCGCTGATGATCTCGTATATATTCATCCGAGGATTAAGCGACGAGAAAGGATCTTGGAAGATCATCTGTAACTGACGCCGAATTGGGCGCATCTCAACCAACGACAGCTGCGCCAAATCGATTGCTTCGCCGTCTTCGGTCTTGAATAAAATCTCCCCAGCGGTCGGCTCGTACGCACGAATGATGGATCGCGCCGTCGTGCTCTTCCCACACCCGCTCTCTCCCACCAAGCTCAGCGTCTCACCTTCGCGGATGTCGAAGCTGATATCGTCAACCGCTTTGACAGTGCCTACCGTCCTGCGAAAGAACCCGCGTTTGATCGGGAAATACTTGACCAAACCCCGAACGTCTAGGAGCGTTGCGGAACCATTGCCGTTTTCTGTTGTAGTTTCTTCTACCGCCATCTACTGTCCCTCGTACAGGAAACAGCTTACTTCCTGTTCCTCATTCACACTGACCAGTTCAGGTTCGCCTACGTCGCACGTGCCCTCCATGAACGACTGACATCGCGGATGGAACGCACAACCCGCAGGGCGATTCTGGGGATGTGGTATTGAACCGGAGATCGAAGGGAGGCGTTCACGAGATGAAGTAAACATGCTCGGTATCGAAGTTAGCAGCGCCCGCGAGTAGGGATGCCTAGGATCGTCGAAGAAACTGAAGACCGGCCCTGATTCAACAACCTTGCCCAAATACATCACCGTTACTTCATCGGCGATCTCCGAGATTACTCCAAGGTCGTGCGTGATGAACAAAATCGCCATATCGTTCTCTTCCTGCATCCGTTGCAGCAAGTCGAGAATCTGAGCTTGGGTCGTCACGTCCAACGCAGTGGTGGGTTCATCCGCGATCAAAACCCGCGGATTAGTGCACATGGCCATCGCGATCATCGCCCGTTGCAACTGCCCACCGCTGAACCGGAAGGGATATTCGTGCATCCGCTGCGTAGGGTTTGGAATGCCTACTCGCGCTAGCCAATCGACGGCGAGGTCGAAGCGCTCTTGTTTCGCGAGATTGGTATGTAGCCGCAACGCCTCGTCGATCTGATTGCCAAACGTGTGCAGACCGCTGAACGACGTCATCGGTTCTTGGAAGATCATCGAGATGTCGCCGCCGCGAATGGAACGCATGCTCCCGCTATCGGCTTCGTAGTCGAGTAAGTTGACCGTTTCTCCCGAACTCCGCCGGTAGTTGATCTCGCCGTTGACGATCCGACCCGGTGCTTCCACTATTTGCAGTATCGACTTGGCGGTTATGCTCTTTCCACAACCGCTTTCACCCACAATGCCCATTGTGGTGCCTGGATGGACATCGAAGTTGACCCCGTCGACGGCACGGACAACACCCTCATCCGTGTAGAAATGCGTCTCGAGATCCCGCACTGAGATCACCGGTTCGGCGTTGAGACCGGCAGGTTTCTCACTCATCGAGGTGGTAGCTGTCGCAGAGTCTGTTGTCATAGGTTTTGGATCTCAGATCAACTCCCGTACGGGTCCGCCGCGTCACGTATGCCGTCACCCATGAAATTGAGCGACAACACCAAGACCACGACGGCTATACCCGGCATCAGTAGCCATGGTGCGAGGGCGACTGTTTGTAGGTTCTGAGCGGAGAACAGTAGCGTCCCCAACGATATTGCAGGCGGCAACAGTCCGAGACCTAGGAAGCTCAGAGTGGTTTCGCTGATGACCATAAACGCTAGGCTTAATGAACTGGCAGCTGTGATGTGACTGTAGAACGAAGGCAGCATATGCCTAAAGATGATGCGGCGCTGGCTAGCTCCCGCTGTGATCGCGGCGGTGACGAAATCCTCTTGCCGCATAGCCAAGAAACGCCCGCGGACAACGCGCGCTAACTCCGTCCACGCGAAGAGTGAAATTACGATCGTGATAGCGAAGAATCGTCGCTCGACTGACCAGTCTGCCGGGAAGGCAGCCGCAAGGCCTAGGTAAAGCGGTACCGTCGGGATCGAACGGATGATCTCTATCGAGCGTTGTATGAAGTTGTCGACAAACCCGCCGTAAAAACCCGATATGGCACCAAGTATGGTGCCCATAATGAGCGCGATGAAGATGCCGATCAATCCGATCAGCAACGACAGCCGGATGGCCAACATGAGGCGTGAGTACTGGTCGCGACCTTGTACATCGGTGCCCAAAATGAACAAAGTCTCCTCAGCTGTTACCTCAGGGTCATTGATGCTGAAGAGATGTCGGTCAAGTTTTATTCCGAACAGCGAATACTCGTAGCCTTTGCCGAATAGCTGCACATCCACCTTTTGGTCGCAGTCCGGCTCGTACACCTTACGGAAAAATTCGTTACGTGTACCGACCAACTTGCACGTGTGCAAGTCGGGTTTCCACCCATCGAACAAACGTAACCATTGCGGAGGCGTGTACTGCCGATCAGCATTGCTGTCATACGGATCGTTGCTTGCGAGAAAATCGGCAAACACGACCACCAAATACAAGAGGGCAACGACCACCGTCGCGGCCATTGCGAGGCGATGTCGTTTGAAGCGACGCCAGATAAGCTGGCGTTGCGACATAATTTCGATCTCGTCCTCATCTTCGGCGTGTAGATCGACGATTTCCTCGGCCTCAGATCTCGGCCCGGTCTGTGATCCGGCAACCATGGCTCTAATCGTCCTCCAGTCGAATGCGCGGATCAACCCACGCGAGGAGCAGATCAGAACCAAACGTTCCGATGATCGTCAGCCAACCTGAGAAGAGAATCACCGCACCTGATAGATATACGTCTTGTGCTGTAAGGGCCCTCAAAAAGTCCCTCCCAATCGTCGGCAAGTCAAGCACTGTGGACAAGATGACACTGCCAGAGATTATGAACGGCAGGATATAAGCAGTCAGCGAGATTACGGGGTTCAACGCGTAACGCACGGGGTATTTCATTATCAACTGAAATTCGGAAACGCCTTTAGCTCGAGCGGTCGTCACATATGGCTTCTTCAGTTCATCGAGCAAGTTGGCACGCATGATGCGGATCAGAGTGGCAGTTCCTGCTGTGCCTAAAATCACGACAGGTAAAACCAAGTGTTTTCCTAGGTCTATGGCTTTCGCAAACGACCAAGGCGCGGTCCGATAGCCTGCTGAATATAGATCCGTCGCAAGAAAACCAGTCAAGTCAAAAATCAGGTACGCCACCACGAGTGCTATCAAGAAATCAGGTATCGCAAGTCCTAGATATCCGAAAAAAGTCGCTACGTAATCGCCAATCGAATACTGCTTGACGGCAGAGTAGATGCCGATAGGTATGGCGACGATCCAAATAAATACAATCGCTCCCGTACCTAATAACAACGTGTTCAGCAAGTTCATGCTGAGTACCGTTCGCACAGGTGCATTGAACTCGAACGAAAAGCCGAGCTCACCCCGAATTATGCGCGTGATCCACTTCGCGTACTGGACGTAGACGGGATCATTCAACCCATAAAATTCGCGCAGGCTCTCAGCTTCATCCTCCAAGATGATGTTTCCGGTGTTGAGCTGCGTCGCGATGTACGTCGTGACGAAATCGCCGGCGGGAAGGTTGATGATGACAAACGAAATCACCGACACCGCCCACATGGCTATGATCGCGTAGATGACTCTTCTTATGAAGAAGGCAAGCATATTCGTTCGTCAGGCGTTGGATCCGTCCCGTTAATTGGAACCTTTTATACGTACTAGCATCCACCCCCGATCTGATCGGGGGTGGATGTCTTAGTTGGTCAAACCTGGATTCCAGGTTCTCTGTGGACAGTAGCGAACTACTTGCCCATCATCGCGTTCTCGTCGTCGATCCACCACTGCTCAGGGAATCCGTTTCCGGATGTCTGGTTGTGGAAGGAGAAGGGCAACGGGTTCGGGATGTTACGCACGTTGTTCTTGATGATCGCAACGTACGTCGGCTTGTTCATCACCGTCGTGATCGGGTTCACGTTCAAGCAGTTGAGCGTGACTACACGCTGGAGAATCTCCGTAGAGCGGTCTGGACCAGCCGTGGATTGCGACTCGTCGTAGAGATCCATCTGCTCTTTGATCAAGTCGTTGATGCCGGCCGGATCGGTACCAGTCGCACCACTGGACTGGTGCCAGTCACCGTACAGACGGCCAGTGTTACCACCGCCACCCACCGGAAGCAGGTGTTGCGGCGTGATCAGCGTGGTTGATCGCGGTGAAGACTCCCAGTTGGTTGTCATCAGCTCGTTCAACAACGCACGGTCTCCGTGGAGGCCGCGCTCGAGTGACTGGACCTCGGCGTGGATGCCGATGTTGACTTCCCACTGTCGTGCGATCATCTCGTTGATCGCCGGGTAGTCTTCGAATGCTGCCACCACGGATGGCAACTGAACTGTCATCCGCTCACCGCTAGGCATCAGGCGGAAGCCGTCTCCGTCTTTCGCGCTAAGCCCGATCTCATCCAAGATCGCGTTGGCCCTGTCTGGGTTGAACTGGACATCGTCCTCACCGACGTACTTACCGGGGTTGTCCGGGTCGGGGTAACCTTGGCAAAGGCCTGAAGTCGCTCCGATGCCGAGGAAGAAGACCTCGTTGATCTGATCACGTTCGATACCCAAGGAGAGAGCCCTACGGAACTCAACGTTCTGCAGGTAGCTCTGAATTTCAGCATTGCCGTCCCAAGTCTCGTTCACGTAGATGTTGGCGATACCCGACTGCGGCTGGCGCCAGAATTGGATGCGGTAGCCAACAGACTCCGCGTTCTCTAGGAACAGCGGTAGCTTGGCGATGTTGATGTGGCGACCCATAACCGTGTAGTTACCCGCCAGTGCGCTGAGGTTCAGGACCTCAAGGTTCTGTGCAAGAGTAAGCACGACGTTGTCGATGTACGGGAGCTGGTTACCCTCGGTGTCGACTGCGTAGTAGTACGGGTTGCGCTCGAACGACCACTCGTTCGTGTTGATGCTGCCGGTCACGCGCCATGCGGTAAGCATCGGTGCATCAGGGTTGGCGTTGGCGTGGTTGCGGTCGTTGAAGTACGTGAACCAGTTTTCGAAACCTGCCTCTTCAGCCTTGCGGTTCGCCTCGTCCAATCCGACAAAGTCGGGGTGGAACTGCTCGAGGTAGTGCCGTGGAGCATAGAGACCGTCAGCACCATCGCCGCGCGTGTGCTGACCAGCGACGATGACTGATGCCACCAAAGTCACGAACGGAGCGTACGGCTCAGGCGATGTGACCTTGAATGTCTGCTCGTCGATCGCCTCGAACTGCAGCGTCTCGCCACCTTTTTGCGTCCACGCAGGCTTGGTGGGGTTCAACTCTTCGTTGTGGAGCATGTGCTCGACCCAGAACATGATGTCCGCAGTCGTGAACGGGTGCCCGTCAGACCACTTGTGGCCCTTGCGGAGCGTGAAAGTGAACTCGGTCGCGTCGTCGTTCTGCGTCCAAGACTCGGCGATGTTCGGCTGCGGGATCTGACCGGAGACCTCGTAGAAGAGCAGGTGGTCCTTGAGCGGACGCTCCATGTTCTGTCCGTCGGCTGGGCCCGTGAAGCCACGGTACCAGGTTCCGCCGTACTTGCCGATGCCGTCTGTAGGCTTCAGAACCAGTGGGTTCTCAGGCAAACGCTCTTCAACCGGAGGCAGTTCGCCAGCGGCCACGCGAGCTGCAAGCAACGGCGCCTCTTGGAATGAATCAGGTTTCGGGAACAGGTTGCCGTTCGCATCGTAGATGGTCGGCCAGCTGTTTTCTGACGGATCAGCCGTGATGTGCGGAGAGTCAACTCGAACCGGCTCGGGTGTCGGGATAACGACCACCTCAACTTCGACTTCCTTGACTACCTCTTTCTCGACCTCGACGACCTCGATCTTTGTTTCACCCTCGACCTCGACGATCTTCTCGACCTCGACGGTCTGGACGACGGTTTCACCCGCCACCTCGACGATCTTCTCGACCTCGACGACCTCGACGACGGTTTCACCCGCCACCTCGACGATCTTCTCGACCTCGACGACCTCGACGACGGTTTCACCCTCGACCTCGACGACCTTCTCGACCTCGACGACCTCGACGACGGTTTCACCCGGCACCTCGACGACCTTCTCGACCTCGACTTCCCTAACCACTTCTTTTTCGACCTCGACGATCTTCTCGACCTCAACGGTCTGAATCACCGTTGTTTCACCGCCTCCACAGGCGATAGCGGTCGTAAGAGCGGCAGCCGCAACGGTCAGCATGAAGGCGAGTAGCGATCGCTTGGCAAGCAATGCTCCATATTTCGTGCTTCGCATCTCAACACCTTTCGTGTTTCAATTGCCAGACTAGCGAGCCGACAAATTGTGCGACTCGTCATACGTCGCCAACGCGAACCACAGAATTCCAATCGCCAGTTTGTGGCAACGACGGTTTTCTGTAAATGTCGCGATGACGCAACTAGCAAGTTAATTTATAGGAAAGCAAAAGTCAAACCGCGTATACTGAACGCACGGCAAAAGTCAACAGGATCTGCCGCGTTTAACGAGGAATGTTCCTTACCCACAGGGACCACGGCGCAGAACATTGCAAATCCCTATCCTCAATAATCGGCAGCCCCGGTAAAAATCGGAGGTCCAGCGAAATGCGAACCAAAACCTTCAAAACCATCTTCACCGTCAAGGCACTTCTGCTGCTATCGATCTTCGCAATCGCTGCGATCGCCGCGTGTGGTGAAGAGGAACCAACAGCCACACCGGTCCCCACAACGGCACCCGCACCAACCCAAGCTCCAGCACCTACCGAAGCCCCACAGCCCACGGCGACGCCTGAACCGGCTAAAGAGGCGATGGCTCCGCCGTCAGGCGGAAAACGCGGCGGATCTATCATTCGCGGACCGTCGCGAACACTGCGCGCGTGGGACTACAACACTGAAGCCGTTTGGTTCGCACCCCAGAGCCTGCAACGTCATTACAGCAACTTGGTTAGATTCGATCCTGCCGATGGCACAACAATCTTGCCGGACCTCGCCACCGAGTGGAGCATCGGCGACGACGCCAAGAGCATCACCTTCACCGTCCGCGACGGCGTCAAATGGCACGACGGTCAGGATCTCTCCCTCGAAGACATCAAGTGGACGTTCGAAAGGGCCAAGTCTCCACCTGAAGGCGAACGCTACCCGCGTTTGACCGCATTGCTGACGATTACTGACATCACGATCGTCGATGACAACACAATCACGATCGCACACGAAAACACCAACGCCGAATTCATCCAGAACTTCGCCGCCGCTTGGGGCATCGTCCTCGCTCCTCACGTCATGGAGCAAGAGGGTGGGATGAACGGTCCCGACCGCGTCGTCGGCACCGGTCCATTCATCATCGACGAAGCTGAGATGGAAGAATTCGTAACCTCACGGCGCAACCCCGACTACTTCCTTACCGCTCCCGATGGAGATCCGTTCCCCTACCTCGATGAGGTGACATCGGTCGCTCTCTCAGACGTCGAAGCCCGCATCGCCGCGATCCAGACCGGACGCGTCGACATCGCAAGCTTCGACCCGGCCGAATTCGCACCCGCCGTCGGCGCACTAGAGTCGATCGGCGACTCCGTCCGAATGGAAGTCTCACCGCTCGCCGGCATCAACTACCTCAGCCTGAACGCCAAAGCGCCGCCATTCGATGACCTAAAGGCTAGGCGTGCCGCATACCTGTTGTTCGACCGCCTCCGGATGCAACAACTTGAAAGCCTGCCTTCCGGCGAATTCGCATCCGTGCCGACCGGCTTCTTCGGAACCGTAGACCCGTTCATCGACGAGATCCCAGACCTGTGGGAAGTCAGCAAGGACACAAGAGACGAAGCGATAGCCGAGGGTGAGACCTTGGCCGCAGAAGTCGGTCTTGAAGGCTTCACCATGATCGTCAACTCGCGATCCTTCTTCCAGGAACTCGCTCAGCTTGCAGCACAGGTCTACGCTGATGCCGGATGGGAGATCGAGCTAGAGGTCGGTGACGGGCCAGCGCTGGCCGAGCGCCGCGAACAAGCGAACTACGAAGTCTCGATGAGCACACCAAACGTCGTCCTGCCCAGCGTCAGCGCATTCCTCCTTGAACAATACCTCCCAGGTGGTCGAGAGCCTAACGCCGCCGAACCGCCCGACAAGATCTACGAACTGTTGTCAGAACTGCAAGCCGCAACTGACCCCATCGACGCCCAAGCAGTGACACGCGAGATACAAACCGTAATGCGCGAAGAATGGGTCCCCGTCGTACCGATGGGCAAACAGGTAGGATCAGTCGAACTCATCGCCAACCACGTCCAAGATCGACCGGGCGCGCTAGGGCAGTGGTTCAATCTACACACTTGGACCGATGTATGGGTCGACGAGAATTCCCCACGCAAGTAAAGACAGCACCTATTGGTCCCGGACGGATGCCGCCGTCCGGGACCAATGTGATGATCAGGTTGGAGAGACACTACTCGTCCAAGGATTGAAGCTATGCGGGACTACATCATCCGACGGGTCCTGTTGCTAATCCCGAACCTGTTCATCTTGGCGACTCTTACCTTCTTCCTCGCCAGGGTTTTGCCGGGTGACGTTGCACTCGGATTGGCCAGCGACCAAGGCAACATCATCGACTACGAGGCCGTCCAAGCCATAAGGGACCGTCTCGGCCTTAACGATCCTCTACCAGTTCAGTACGCCCGGTTTATGCTCCAATTGCTCAGCGGCGACCTCGGGCATTCCGATGTCAGCGACCAATCCGTCGCTTCCGTCGTCGCCCATACTGCGGAGGTGACATTCCTGTTGGCAATCCTCTCCGTATTCATTGGAGCCGCAATGGCCATACCTTTTGGCATCCTTTCCGCGATGATGCGCGGCAGATGGCCAGACCAGATCATCAGGACCTTTTCCGCCATATTCCTCGCGCTCCCGAACTTCTGGGTTGGAATACTGCTGCTACTCGCACTCGTCACTTGGTTCAGCTGGAGCCCGCCAATCTTCCAAGAAACCTTCCTAGATGCGCCAGTCGCGCAGTTCCAACGCCTGATACTTCCAGCAATAGCCATCGGCACCTCTTTCGCCGCCGTCGCCACGCGCCTCACACGGTCCACGATGTTGGAGGTGCTCAACCAGGATTACATCCGAACCGCGCGCGCAAAAGGCCTCTTCCCCAACCGAGTCATACTTCGGCACGCACTGCCCAACGCTGTACTACCCATCATCACACTGTCCGCACTGCTCTTCGCCGGCCTCCTGAACGGCGCAGTGGTCCTGGAACGAATCTTCGCCCTTCCCGGCATGGGTGTTGAGATCGTCACTGCTACTTCCGAACGCGACTTCCAGTTGCTTCAGGGACTCGTTCTCGTCCTCGGTGCTTTCGTGATGATCTGGATTTTGCTCATCGATCTCGTCTACGTAGCCGTCGACAAACGCATCCAACTCGAATGACCTTCAAGTATTAACCGATGGCAACTGTCGAAACACCCTCCGACGCGGTATCGCCCAAGGCAAAAACGCGAAACCGGTTCATTGCTGCTATTTGGCGGGCAACGAAGAATCATCCCACCGGCATGGTCGGATTGGTGATGTTGATCATAATCCTCCTATTCATACTGAGCGCCGGAATCCTCACACCTCACAAGTACGACCGCACATTAAGCACCAAAGCGGCATCCATGATGTCCCGCGGCTTCGACGATGAGTTGCTGATCCTCGGCGGCGACGAATTGGGTCGAGACATCTTGACCAGACTCCAACACGCAGGCCGGACCTCCTTCGTGATCGGACTCGCCGCACCGCTATTGGGAGTCACACTCGGCACCATCATCGGAATCGTCAGTGCATATCGCGGCGGTATCGTAGACCTGCTCGTACAACGCGTCGTCGACGTTCTGATCTCCCTCCCAGGATTGGTTCTCGCAATGGCCGTCACACTGGCGCTAGGATTCTCGGTCTGGGGGGTGATCGTCGCACTTTCTCTCAATGTAGTCGGCGGCTCTTCGAGAGTCGTTCGATCCCACGCGCTCACTCAGTCCCAACTCGAATACGTTCAAGCCGCCAGAGCCCTTGGAGCTTCCGACCTACGCATCATCTTCCGCCACCTGCTACCAAACTCGATGGCCGTCTCGTTGGTTCTATTCACCGTCGGAGTCGGTGCAGCCATTACCGCCGAAGCCGGACTCAGCTTCCTCGGGCTCGGAGTTCAACCACCCACGCCAAGCTGGGGCAACATGCTCACATTCGCTCAGCAATACTTCCGATTCGGACCACACATCGCGGTAATCCCCGGACTCACCATCGCAATCGTCGTCTTCGCAATCAACATGGTCGGCGACTCGCTCCGCGACGTACTAGACCCCCACCTGAGGGGTAGGGGATAACTCCTTTTTCCGCACTCCAAAAGGCTGACTAAAACACCCAACACCCGAAACAACCATGACCACAAACACCCTCCCCAACGTCATATTCATCATCGCCGACCAACTCAAAGCGACTGCGCTGCGCATGTACTCCGATATCGGCATCGAGGCACCTTCCCTCGAACGCATGGCCAGCGAAGGCGTAATGTACCGCCACGCTGTCACACCCCACGCCCTCTGCGTCCCTGCCCGAGTCTCGATGATGACTTCCCGTTACGCCCACTCGACCGGAAGCCGCCGCAACGAAACCCTCATGCCGTCGGGCGAACTTCACGCGTTCCGCATCTGGAAGGAACTCGGCTACACAACCGGATTGATCGGCAAAAACCACTGTTTCATCGAGGAAGATGACCTCGACCTCATCGACGTTCGGTGCGAACTGTCGCACGGTGGCATGCCGCGCATGAACTACATAGGTGACAACCCCGGGAACAAGGGAATGGAATGGGTTGTCCCAGAGGATGTCATTCTCGAGGCACATTCGACGCGCAACAACATGCCGGAACAAAGCCCGAGCTTCGGCTACGCGGTCACAGACCACCCGATCGAGGGCTACTCAAACTCCGCACTCTCGATCCAGACCAAAGCGTTCATCGACCGCTTCGGTAGCGACCCGGGTAAAGCAGACCACAAGCCATTCGCATTGGTTCTTTCCTATCCCGATCCCCATCATCCACTCGAAGCTCCGCGTAAATACGCCGAGATGATTCCACCGGAAAGCGTAGTCATGCCGCCGCAAAGATCGGACGAGTACACCGATGGTAAGATACCGATCCGCAACCGCCAGCTCCACGACATGCTCGGCGTGAGCGATGACGATCCCGACGATGTCCGGAACGCAATGGCCGTCTACTTGGCGATGACTCGTCATCTTGACGACGGGATCGGCGAGGTTCTCGACCATCTCGACGCAACAGGACTAAGAGAAAACACCATCGTCGTCTTTACTGCCGACCACGGCGACTTCAACGGCGAGCACGACATGCTGGGCAAGGGCGGAGTCTTCTGGGACGCGCTGGTACGAGTTCCGATGTTGGTCTCTTGGCCGGCGGGAGGCGTCCCATGCGGCGTAGTCGATGACTCGATGGCGAACACCATCGATCTGCTACCGACCATCCTCCAGCTCTCACGAGTCGCGGATTTCAACGCCGTACCGGCCGGCGAAGAAGGCGAGGAAGTGGAAAGACCAGGACCGCTGGTAAATCGCGACATAGCTTCTGATTTACTCTCCTCCGAAACTCTCCGTCGGATTCAGGGGCGACCGCTCTCATCAGCGACCGATTCACCTCCCCGAGCGGCCGCGTTCAGCGAATACGGGACTGGCGGCACTCCGTTGACCGACAAAGTGCTGCACGAGCTCATGGATCAAGGTTACGCAGGTCGTAAATTGCTGATGGAGACGCTCTGGATACGTGAGGCGGAAGGCCGACGCCGAATGGTGCGCACCAAAGACTGGAAATACGTCACTGATCCCGACGACAACCGCGGTTCTGGCCCGAACGGCTCCGACGAGTTGTATGACCTCGTTTCGGACCCTTGGGAGTTACAGAACGTCGCCAGTGATCCAGCCAACTTGCCGATCATCTCCGAGATGCAAGCTTTGCTTCTTAAGTGGGCAACAGATACCGAAGACTACGACCCCGTGCCCCTGCCGACGACGTTCGGCCGGCGCGTATACATCCCATCTGAAGGACGATGGGGAATCCAACGCGGATAACTCGAATTGCCCCTACTCGAAGTCGAAAACCTCAAAACCTACTTCTATGGAGATGACACTGTAGTCAAGGCCGTTGACGGCATCAGCTACAACATCGAAGAGGGCGAAACCGTCGCGCTGGTAGGGGAGAGCGGGTGCGGAAAATCCGTCAGCTCTCTAAGCATCCTCGGCCTCATCCCTTCGCCACCCGGACGAATCGTCGACGGCGAGGTCCGATTCCGTGGCACCGACCTCATACAACTCCCTCCATCCGACATGCGCAAATACCGCAGTCGACGCATCGCAATGGTCTTCCAAGAGCCCATGTCGTCCCTCAACCCCGTCATCAACATCGAAACCCAGCTGACCGAAGGCATGATGACACAACTCGGTATCACAAACCGCCAAGCCAAAGACCGCGCACTTGAACTCCTCGAAACCGTCGGCATCTCCGACCCCGAACGTAGGCTGGCACAGTTCCCCCACGAGTTCTCCGGTGGCATGAGACAACGCGTCATGATCGCCATCGCACTAAGCTGCGAACCTGACCTCATCATCGCCGATGAGCCAACAACATCCCTCGACGTCACTATCCAAGCCCAAATCCTCGACCTGATGCAGACTCTCACACGCGACCGCGACATGGCCCTGCTCCTCATCACCCACAACCTCGGCGTCGTCGCACGATACGTTGAACGCATCAACATCATGTACGCCGGACGCATCATCGAGCAGGGATCATCAACCGACATCTTCGAGAAACCGTCTCACCCCTACACTGTAGGACTCCTCAACTCTATCCCCCGCATCGACCGCGACACCCGCTCCAGCCTCGATCCGATCCCCGGCCAACCACCAGACCTCGCCCGACTGCCCGATGGCTGCCACTTCGCCGAAAGATGCCGAAACGCCATCGACCGATGCACACTCGAATACCCGCAAATCGCACAAGTCGAACCAAACCACACCGCCACATGCTGGGTAGCCAACGAAATCTACAGCAACTACGCCCAACAAGCCCCTTTCGAAACGAAAGGGGCGCGCACGAGCGCAGCGAGAGCGCGGGGTATGCCGAGGCGGAATCCCCTCTCCCTCGATGGGAGAGGGCTAGGGTGAGGGTGATCGGGGACAAAGGGGGCGCGAAGCGGAACGCCCTGCAAACAGAGAATGACGCGTAACCCTTATGACCGCCAACAATAACGGCAATTCCGATCCCTCGGTCCTCATCGAGGTCGACAACCTCAGCGTCGAGTTCCCCGTCAGTTCCGGCACTCTCTTCTCCCGCAACCGCGCCAACATCCACGCCGTTGACAACGTCTCGTTGTCCATCCACAAAGGCGAGAGCCTCGGGTTGGTAGGGGAGAGCGGCAGCGGCAAAACCACCCTCGGACGCGCCATCCTGCATCTGCAAAAGGCGACCAGTGGCCGAGTCCTCTTCGAAGACCAACCAATCAACGAGATGCGCGGCCGCGAACTCCGAAACCTTCGCCGCCGTATGCAGATCATCTTCCAAGACCCTTACAGCTCCCTCGACCCCCGGATGTCCGCCGGCTCCATCATCGGCGAAGGCATCACGATCCACAACCTAGCATCCACCCGCGCCGAATACAACCGCCGAGTCGCCGAACTACTCGAGATGGTCGGACTCAACGCTGAAATGGCCAGACGATTCCCCCACGAATTCAGCGGCGGACAACGCCAGCGCATCGGCATCGCACGCGCCCTAGCCGTCGAGCCCGACTTCATAATCTGCGACGAACCCGTCTCCGCTCTCGACGTCTCAATCCAAGCCCAGATCCTCTCCTTACTCGCCAACCTCCAATCCGAACTCGGACTCACCTACCTCTTCGTCGCCCACGACCTCTCCGTTGTCCGACACATCAGCGACCGCGTCGCAGTCATGTACCTCGGAAGAATCGTCGAAGTCGCAACCAGCGCCGACCTATACAGCAACCCCCAGCACCCCTACACCTACGCCCTCATCTCCGGCATCCCGGTGCCCGACCCCCGCATCGAAGCCCGACGCCAGAGAGTCGTCCTAGGCGGCGAACCCGCCAACCCCGCCGATCCACCAACTGGCTGCCACTTCCACCCCCGCTGCCCCTTCGCAACCGAACAGTGCACCACCGAGAAACCCCAACTCCGCCAAATCAAGACCAACCGCCTAGTATCCTGCCACCTTGCCGAAGAATTGGCATTAGAAGGGGTCTAAATCATCGTCCCTTTCGCGAAGCGAACGCAGGGGATGCCTTGATACGTTTCCCCCGCTATGCGGGGGAAATGTCCGAAGGACAAAGGGGGGCGCGAAGAAAATCGAAAACCCTACCCCAGCTGCCGCAACCGCGGATCCAACCTATCCCGCAACCAATCACCAAAGAAATTCAACGACATCACCGTCAGGAACAGTGCAGTTCCAGGAATCACCGATGTCCACCAAGCCGTCTGCAGGTAGTCACGTCCCTCAGCGACCATGTTCCCCCAAGACGGCGTCGGTGCCGGAATGCCCGCCCCCAAGAAACTCAACGTGGCTTCGTAAAGTATCAGATTCCCGACGCTCAACGAACTGATCACCGTTATTGTCCCGATAGTGCCCGGCATTATGTGTCGCACCAAAATGCGAGCCGTCGACGCTCCCGAAATCCTCGCCAAAGCCACATAACCACTCTCTTTGAGCACCAAAACGTCAGCTCTAACATTGCGAGGGAACGAGACCCAAGCCACCAAGATCATCAAAACCATAATGGTGCTGTAGCTCGCCCCGAAAATGATCGCCGCAACCAGCGCCAGCAATAAGAAGGGGAATCCCATCCATATATCCACGATTCGCATAATGATCTCGTCCACGATACCCCCCGCGTAACCCGCTAGCAGTCCTAATCCGCAGCCAATCAACATCCCGGCAGACAGCGCAACCGCCATAACCGACAGCGAAACCCTTGCACCATGTATGACCCGACTAAGCACATCCCGGCCAACATGGTCGCCACCGAAAAGATACGGACTGTCATCTTGGTACAAAGGGCGGGCGTTACGATCAGGCAGCGACTGATCTATCGGATCGTTAGGCGCGATCCAGTCCGCACCTAGACCCATCGTCACCAAAATCGCGATCAAAACCACTGGCAGGATCGGCCACCGACGCAGGATGTACCACAACGTCAACCGCTGCTGAGGCGTCGGTGCAACTTGTGCCGCTGCGCCAGCCGTTTGTTCGACGGTCATCTAGTCGTACCTGATCACCGGGTTCAAAATCCCATACGCAATGTCAGCCAAGAAATTCATCGCAACGAAAACCGCCGTGAACACCAGAACCGTGCTCGTCAAAGTCGGAAAATCATTGTTCCACACCGCGTCAGTCATCAACTGCCCGACACCCGGCCACGCAAATATCCGTTCAACAACCACCGCGCCAGTGACGAAACTCGCCAATATGATCGCCGAAGTAGTCAACGGCTGGAGAATAGCGTTCCGAAACGCATGTTTCCAGACCACAACTCGATACGCAGTCCCCTTCGCCCTCGCAAGCGTCACATACTCCGAATCCAACACCTCGAGCATCGACGAACGAGTCAATCGCAACAAAGCCGCCGCCGGACCCCAGCCAAGCGCAAAAGCTGGCATTATCAAATACTTGAACTTCGTCCACGTCCAGAACGACACGTCATCCGGACCGGCAGTCCCCACCGGCAACCAATCCAGCGTCACCGCAAACAGCAGGATCGCCATGATGCACACCCAGAATATCGGTGCCGCCTGACCAATCAGCGCGATCGTACGGCTGACGTAATCCGACAACGATCCCCGTTTAACCGCTGAGACTACCCCCAACGGGACTCCCATCAAAATCGCCAGAATGAACGAAGCCACCGCCAACTGCATAGTCGGCGCCACCCGCTCCCAAATCAATTTACGGACCGACGTCTCCGATACAATCGTCTCTCCAAAATCACCCGTCAAAATCCTTCCCAGCCACACGAGATACTGAACCACAAGTGGCTTGTCCAAGCCCAGTTTCTGGCTCAACTGCTCGACGCGCTCCGGTGACATCCCGTACCCACCCGGCTTCGCGAACAACAGCAATGGGTCACCCGCCATCCGCGAAAGTCCAAACACGAACATCGTCGCCACGAGCAAAGTGATAATCGCGAAGATGAGTTTCCTGATCAGGTAGCGACGCATGTTGAACCCATTATCGTCTCAACTAGACGATCACGTGGCAAAATTCTGATTCCCTGCGGATCGGCAAAACCGACCCGCAGGGACAACACCGTTCCCTTACTTCAGGACGATGTTCTCTGGCGAGTTGTAGCTGTTGCCGACATGCATCGGCCACTCCGCGATGTAGTTCGGGTTGGCGTAGTAAGCCTGCGGTACCGTCACGTAACCCGGGAACAGCGCCCAGTTGTGCATGTACGCAAGGTACTCCTTGTTGATGCGTATACGTTCACTGCGGTCTGGCTCCGAAGCCGCCGCCTCGTACCACGCCAAGATGTCAGGCGATTCGAAACCGCAACTGAAACCTCCGCGCGTCAACGTCGTCTGGACCAGTCCCTTGGGCCAGTCGAATGGATACGATTCTTTACCGTCATCACAGGAGGTCAACATGGGTACCACAGTCGAACGGCTCACCAAACCAGGACGGAATACACCGTAGGCATACTTGAGCACTTCTACTCGAATGCCGACGTCCTCCC